>NZ_FOYH01000004.1 GCF_900116015.1 Enterobacter sp. kpr-6 | reverse complement strand
ATCAAACTCTTCAATTTAAGTTTGATGCTCGTGAATTAAACTTCGTAATGAATTACGTATGTTCACTCCAGAGACTTGGTATTCATTTAGCGTCTTGCGACGTTAAGAATCCATGTCCTTGAGTGCCCACACAGATTGTCTGATAAATTGTTAAAGAGCAGTGCAACGCGGCTTTCGCTCACCGTTGCGAGGTGGCGTATATTACGCTTTCCTCTTTCAGAGTCAACCCTGAATCTCAGGATTTTTTTTCTTCAACCGGACCGGCTACTCAGTGTGAAGTGATTCACGTTTGCCGTTTCGATGGAGGCGCATTATAGGGGGCCCGGAAGGAATGACAAGCGGAAAAATGATTTTTTATCTCAACCGCTCATCTTTTCAACACAACGCCTATTTTTGCTGCTTTTTGATGGTTGCAGGCAGCTCTGCAAGGCTATTAATTACCCAATCCGCTGCATTTTCTGCTTCGGCTGTTACTGGTTTCCCGGTACGCACTAATACTTTATGCCCGACATTCGCTGCGGCGGCTGCCTGCATATCTTCTAATTTGTCACCCACCATATAAGAAGCCGCCATATCAATGTGCAAAAAATCCCGCGCAGAGATAAGCATGCCTGGATGTGGTTTACGGCATTCGCAGACCTGGCGGAATTCTTCCACACTCCCCTGCGGGTGATGAGGGCAATAATAGATGCCGTCCAAATCCACCCCACGGTCGGCCAGCGACCAGTCCATCCACTCGGTTAGCGTTTCGAATTGCGCTTCGGTGAATTTGCCGCGGGCAATACCGGACTGGTTAGTCACCAGCACCAGTGCAAAGCCCATTGCCTTCAATTCAGCCATTGCCTCTATTGCGCCTTCGATAAACTCGAAATTGTCAATTTCATGGACATATCCATGGTCAACATTAATCGTGCCATCACGATCGAGAAAAATTGCGGGTACTAACTGTGCCACCGGCTTAACTCCTGAAAAAAGCGTGTACGGCATTATCTCATGTTTCAGCACGCAAGAAAGTGCTCATAATAGAGAGTTGCATTGAATTAGACGTCTGGATGCCTTAACATCCGTTTTGTTTACGGCCATCACCCGTATCTGGCAGAACAAAATGCCACGGCTAACTTTTACACGATAAAAATAATCTAATGATTAAACTTTCGAATATTACCAAAGTGTTCCAGCAGGGGAATCGCACCATACAGGCGCTGAACAACGTCACCCTGCATGTGCCTGCGGGTCAAATTTATGGCGTGATTGGTGCGTCAGGTGCCGGTAAAAGCACGCTGATTCGTTGCGTCAACCTGCTTGAGCGCCCGACTGACGGCAGCGTTCAGGTCGATGGGCAAGAGCTCACCGCCCTCTCAGAATCACAATTGACTAAAGCACGTCGTCAGATTGGCATGATTTTCCAGCACTTTAATCTGCTGGCGTCACGCACCGTATTTGGCAATGTGGCCTTGCCTCTGGAGCTGGATAACACGCCGCAGGCAGAAATTAAACGTCGCGTGACCGAGCTTCTGGATTTAGTCGGCCTGAGCGATAAGCATGACAGCTACCCGGCAAATCTGTCCGGTGGTCAAAAGCAGCGCGTGGCGATTGCCCGTGCGCTGGCAAGTCAGCCCAAAGTACTGCTGTGCGATGAAGCCACCAGCGCGCTGGATCCAGCCACCACCCGCTCAATCCTTGAATTGCTCAAAGACATTAACCGTCGTCTGGGTTTAACCATCCTTCTTATTACGCATGAAATGGACGTGGTTAAGCGCATTTGCGACTGTGTGGCGGTAATCAGTAACGGCGAACTGATTGAGCAGGACACGGTCAGCGAAGTGTTCTCCCATCCGAAAACCCCGCTGGCCCAGCAGTTTATTCAGTCCACCCTGCATCTGGATATCCCTGAAGATTACCTTCAGCGCATGAAAAAGGAGCCGGAGAGCAACAGCGTACCGATGCTGCGTATGGAGTTTACCGGTCAGTCAGTAGATGCGCCGCTGCTCTCTGAAACCGCACGCCGCTTCAATGTGAACAACAACATTATTAGCGCGCAGATGGATTACGCCGGTGGCGTGAAATTCGGCATTATGCTGACCGAAATGCACGGCACTCACCAGGATACACAAGCCGCCATTGCCTGGCTGCAAGAACACCATGTAAAAGTAGAGGTACTGGGTTATGTCTGAGCCAATGATGTGGTTACTGGCACGCGGTGTCTGGGAGACGCTGGCGATGACATTTGTATCCGGCTTCTTCGGTTTTGTTCTCGGCCTGCCGGTGGGTGTGCTTCTTTATATCACTCGCCCGGGGCAAATCAGTGAAAACGCCCGGCTCTATCGCAGCCTTTCAGCGCTGGTCAATATTTTCCGCTCCATCCCGTTTATTATTTTGCTGGTATGGATGATCCCGTTCACGCGCGTCATCGTCGGCACTTCCATCGGTTTGCAGGCGGCGATTGTGCCGTTAACCGTCGGGGCAGCTCCATTTATTGCACGTATGGTTGAAAACGCCCTGCTGGAAATTCCGACCGGGCTTATTGAAGCGTCCCGCGCAATGGGTGCAACGCCGATGCAGATCATCCGTAAAGTGCTGCTGCCGGAAGCGCTGCCAGGCCTGGTCAACGCCGCCACTATTACGCTCATCACTCTCGTGGGTTACTCTGCGATGGGCGGTGCTGTCGGTGCCGGTGGTCTGGGGCAAATCGGTTATCAGTACGGCTACATTGGCTATAACGCTACCGTGATGAATACGGTGCTGGTATTACTGGTGGTTCTGGTTTATTTAATTCAATTCTCGGGCGATCGCATCGTCCGGGCAGTGACTCACAAATAACGTTATAAACAACACAATCGACTCGACGAGTTAAGGAAAATAGCATGGCGTTTAAACTTAAGACCTTAGCGGCAGCCTGTGCCCTGGTGGGTTCTCTGGCCCTGGTGGGTTGCGGTCAGGACGAAAAAGATCCGAACCACATCAAAGTGGGCGTAATTGTGGGTGCTGAACAGCAGGTTGCAGAAACGGCAGCGAAAGTCGCAAAAGAGAAATATGGTCTGGACGTTGAGCTGGTGACTTTCAACGATTACGTTCTGCCGAACGAAGCGCTGAGCAAAGGCGACATCGACGCTAACGCCTTCCAGCACAAACCGTATCTGGATCAGCAGATCAAAGACCGTGGTTACAAGCTGACCTCCGTGGGTAACACCTTCGTTTACCCGATCGCCGGTTACTCGAAAAAAATCAAAAGCATTGAGCAACTTCAGGAAGG
Organism: Enterobacter sp. kpr-6; assembly: GCF_900116015.1. Classification (GTDB taxonomy): domain Bacteria; phylum Pseudomonadota; class Gammaproteobacteria; order Enterobacterales; family Enterobacteriaceae; genus Enterobacter_D. The sequence continues at coordinate 389,129 of NZ_FOYH01000004.1, read as the reverse complement.
CGCACAGGTTGCTGTGCCAAACGATCCGACTAACCTGGGTCGCTCCTTACTGCTGCTGCAAAAACAGGGTCTGATCAAACTGAAAGACGGCGTAGGCTTACTGCCAACCGTACTGGACGTGGTAGAAAACCCGAAAAACCTGAAGATTGTTGAACTCGAAGCGCCGCAGTTACCGCGCTCCCTTGATGATGCGCAGATCGCCCTGGCCGTCATCAACACCACTTACGCCAGCCAGATCAACCTGACTCCGGCGAAAGACGGCATCTTCGTTGAAGATAAAGACTCTCCGTACGTGAACATGATCGTGACTCGCGAAGACAACAAAGACGCGGAAAACGTGAAGAAGTTTGTTCAGGCTTATCAATCTGATGAAGTTGACCAGGAAGCGAACAAAGTCTTTAACGGCGGCGCAGTTAAAGGCTGGTAATCTCGTTTTTCTGTAATATGATTCAAGGCGGGCGCATGCCCGTCTTGTCATTTCTGCATGCACCTGATTCAATATCTGGTCATTCGATTATCTACTGAGGACATATTATGCGTGCTTTACCGATCTGTTTACTGGCACTCATGCTGAGCGGCTGTTCCATGCTAAGCAGATCTCCTGTCGAACCTGCAAAAAGCACCGCTGCGGCACCTAAAGCAGAGCAGGAAAAACCGAAAGCCCAGCGCCCTACTCCGGTAAGAGTCATCACCAACGCCGAAGAATTAGTGGGTAAACCTTTCCGCGATTTGGGTGAAGTGAGCGGCGATTCCTGTCAGGCGACGAACCAGGATTCCCCACCGAATATCCCGACCGCACGTAAGCGCATGCAAATCAACGCCTCAAAATTGAAAGCCAACGCCGTTCTGCAACACAGCTGTGAAGTCACCAGCGGTACGCCGGGCTGCTACCGTCAGGCCGTTTGCATTGGTTCTGCTCTTAACATCACGGCGAAATGAGTGTTTTTGAGTTCGGGCAAATAGGCGTTATTCGCTCTCCTTATAAAGAGAAGTTTGCCGTTCCGCGCCAGCCTGGGCTTGTGAAAAGCCATGGCGAACTTCATTTCATTGCCCCCTATAACCAGGCCGATGCAGTACGCGGTCTGGAAGCCTTCAGCCACCTGTGGGTGGTCTTTGTGTTTCATCAGACCATGGACGGCGGCTGGCGGCCTACCGTGCGGCCTCCACGCCTGGGCGGTAACGCCCGAATGGGTGTTTTTGCTACCCGCTCTACCTTTCGCCCCAATCCCATTGGCATGTCGCTGGTTGAATTAAAAGGCATTCGCTGCCAGAAAGATCAGGTGATTCTGGATCTGGGCGGCCTCGATCTGGTGGATGGTACGCCGGTCATTGATATCAAGCCTTACCTGCCCTTTGCCGAGTCGCTGCCGGATGCCAGAGCCAGTTATGCACAGCAGGCACCGCAGGCAGATATGCCGGTGTTTTTCACCCCGGAAATCGCACAACGCTTGCCGCAACTGGAGCAGCGCTACCCGGATTTAACGCAGTTCATTACCGATGTTCTGGCCCAGGATCCACGCCCGGCCTATCGCAAAGATGAAGAGACGGGTAAAACCTACGCCGTCTGGCTGCACGATTTCAACGTGCGCTGGCGCGTCACGCCGTCAGGATTTGAAGTCTTTGCGCTGGAATCGCGCTAATTTTAGTGCGCTCTCTTTTGGCATCAGGGTCAGGCTGATAAACTAAACCACTTTTTTTGTGTCAGGCTCACGTTGAGCCTGTGCTCATCGTCCAAATGGAACCGTAACAACATGCGTACTAGCCAATATCTGCTCTCCACTCTCAAGGAGACGCCTGCCGATGCGGAAGTCATCAGCCACCAGCTGATGCTGCGCGCCGGGATGATCCGTAAGCTGGCCTCCGGGTTATATACCTGGCTGCCGACCGGCCTGCGCGTTCTGAAAAAAGTCGAAAACATCGTGCGCGAAGAGATGAACAACGCCGGTGCTATCGAGGTGTCTATGCCGGTCGTTCAGCCTGCGGATCTGTGGCAGGAAAGCGGTCGCTGGGAGCAGTACGGCCCGGAACTGCTGCGTTTTGTCGATCGCGGCGATCGTCCTTTCGTACTCGGTCCGACGCATGAAGAAGTCATCACCGATCTGATCCGTAACGAACTCAGCTCTTATAAGCAACTGCCGCTGAACTTCTTCCAGATCCAGACTAAATTCCGTGACGAAGTTCGCCCGCGTTTTGGCGTCATGCGCTCGCGTGAATTCCTGATGAAAGATGCGTACTCTTTCCACACCACGCAGGAATCCCTCCAGGAAACCTACGACACCATGTATGCCGCTTACAGCAAAATCTTCTCCCGTATGGGACTGGATTTCCGCGCGGTGCAGGCTGACACCGGTTCTATCGGCGGTAGCGCTTCCCATGAATTCCAGGTGCTGGCGCAAAGCGGCGAAGACGATGTGATCTTCTCCGACAGCTCCGACTTCGCCGCAAACATTGAGTTCGCTGAAGCCCTGGCTCCGGCAACGCCGCGCGCGGCCGCCACCCAGGAAATGACGCTGGTTGACACGCCGAACGCCAAAACCATCGCCGAGCTGGTCGAGCAGTTCAGTCTGCCGATTGAAAAAACCGTTAAAACCCTGCTGGTGAAAGCGGTGGAAGGAAGCAGCTCTCCACTCGTTGCCCTGCTGGTACGTGGCGATCACGAACTGAACGAAGTCAAAGCGGAAAAACTGCCGCAGGTGGCAAGCCCGCTGACTTTCGCCACCGAAGAAGAAATTCGTGCGCTGGTGAAAGCAGGCCCGGGTTCCCTTGGTCCGGTGAACATGCCGATCCCGGTGGTTATCGACCGCACCGTTGCCGTCATGAGCGATTTCTCTGCTGGCGCGAACATCGATGGTAAACACTATTTTGGCATTAACTGGGATCGCGATGTGGCGACGCCAGAAGTTGCTGATATCCGTAACGTAGTGGCAGGCGATCCAAGCCCGGACGGTAAGGGCACCCTGCTTATCAAACGCGGTATCGAAGTCGGTCACATCTTCCAGCTTGGCACCAAGTACTCCGCCGCGCTGAAAGCATCCGTTCAGGGTGAAGATGGCCGTAACCAGACGCTGACCATGGGCTGTTACGGTATCGGGGTCACCCGCGTGGTGGCTGCTGCCATCGAGCAGAATAACGACGAGCGCGGCATTGTCTGGCCGGAAGCGATTGCACCGTTCCATGTGGCGATCCTGCCGATGAACATGCACAAATCCTTCCGCGTACAGGAACTGGCAGAAAAACTGTATAACGAACTGCGTGCGCAGGGCATTGATGTGCTGATGGACGATCGTAAAGAGCGTCCGGGCGTGATGTTTGCCGATATGGAACTGATCGGTATTCCGCATACCATCGTGATTGGCGACCGTAACCTCGACAGCGACGAGATCGAATACAAATACCGTCGCAATGGCGAGAAGCAGATGATCAAAACCGGCGATATTCTGCCGTATCTGGTGAAAGCCATTAAAGGCTAAACGCGGTTAACGCTCATGCAGGCCCGGTAAGCATCACGCTCACCGGGCTTTTTTTATGGGTCAGTCGGTGCGGCGAACTTTGCCGCGCAGGGATTTAACGGACGATTTTTGCGCTTTTCCTGCCAGCCGACGTTCTTTTGACGCGCGCGTTGGCCGCGTTGCCCGCCGGCTTTTCTGCACGGTGGTTAACTCTTTAATCAGCGATTCCAGCCGCGCCAGCGCCGCTTCTCGGTTCATCTCCTGGCTGCGATACTCCTGAGACTTGATGATCACCACGCCGTCTTCAGTAATTAGATGATGGCTGGCGGCGAGCAGGCGCTCTTTGTAAAACTCCGGCAGGCTGGATGCCCGAATGTCAAAACGCAGGTGAATGGCCGTGGAGGTTTTATTCACATGCTGGCCACCCGCCCCCTGAGCACGGATCGCCGTGATCTCCAGTTCGCTGTCCGGAATGGTGACATTCGACGACAGAATAATCATGCCTGCTGCCAGGGCGTGAGATGGATTTCCAGATTATCGTCTGCGGCGGAAAGCCAGATGGCTCCTTCCTGAATGGTCGCCTGCAACGACATCGTGCGCGCGGCAAAGGCGCTGAGCTTTTCCAGTTGCTCATCATCCAGATACCAGATGCTCAGGTTGCTGTAGCTCGCCAGTTTATTCTGATTTTGCTGCCACCAGATTTGCGCCGCGCGGCTGTTGTAGGTGAACAGCGCCACTTCTTTCGCCTGCGTGCAGGCTTTCTTCACCCGGCGCTCGTCCGGCAGGCCGAGCTCGATCCACAGATCGATCCCCATATGATCGTTATGCAGCCAGGCTTCCGGCTCGTCTTCCGCACTCAGTCCACGGGAAAATTGCAGACGTTCATCGGCATACTTAATCCACGCCAGCAAACGCAGCATCATACGCTCCTGCGTTTCGGAAGGATGACGCGCCATTGTCAGCGTGGCATCAAGAAATCGGTTACGATCCAGATCGGCTACGTTGACCGCTGCTTTATAAATTGTCGCTTTTAACGCCATGACCCAACTCCTTCACAAAATGGCGTTCATTGTAGCGAATTCAGCACTAAAGCGCTGTTAACTCTTGATGTCGCGCCGTTTCACTACGCTGATATTGCGCAAATGAGTATGGTATAGTCACCTTGCTAAACAGAGTTAATCTTCGTAGGCTTAAACTTACATCCCATGGTTAAGTCAGCACACTGACAGGAGGGCATGTGGAAAAATATTGTGAGTTAATACGCAAGCGGTATGCGGAGATCGCCAGCGGAGACTTAGGGTATATCCCGGATGCGCTGGGCTGCGTATTAAAAGTACTCGATGAAACGGCGTCTGATGACACCCTTTCTGAGTCCGTCAGGGAAAAGGCAGCCTATGCTGCCGCGAACTTACTGGTGAGCGATTATGTCAATGAATGATACTTATCAACCCATCAATTGTGATGACTATGACAATCTCGAACTCGCCTGCCAGCATCATCTTTTACTGACGCTGGAACTCAAAGACGGCGAAGTGTTAAAGGCTAAAGCCAGTGATTTGGTCATGCGCAAGAACGTTGAGTACCTGGTCGTTGACGCCACAGGCGCATCGCGTGAACTCCGTCTCGACAAAATAGCCAGCTTCAGTCACCCGGATATCGGCACCGTGGTGGTGAGCGAATCCTGAATCAATAACGGGCGGCCTGGCTGCCCGTTACTTTGTTAAGCACCTTCCCGGTCCAGTGTTACCCCGTTATCGTCCTGCACCCACCCCTCCTGGGTAACAAATTCTCCCGCTGCGGCGATCAATGTTTCACCGTAAAAAAGCAACGGCGTGGTATCACGTCGCCAGGGAGGAACCCCCCGCTCCTGCAAGATTTTTTTGAGCTTCCGCCCGCCTGCCCGCCCGACAATATGCAACGTTCCCGACGCACTAAAACGCACCGTGACCCGCTCACCCTCTGCGGGAGGGCGAATTGGGCCGCCTGGTGATAAGCGCAGTTCACCCAGTCCGGGCGGCAGCGAAAGCGCGTGGTGAGGATCGGACCAGTCGATAACGGTATCACGCTGGCTGCTTACCGCCCTCACCCACCAGAGTTGTCCCTGAAAGCGACGGATTTCAAAATCCCCCAGCGTCAGGCAGGGAGCGGCATCTTCACGCGCCAGCGCCACTTCCTGCCAGATGCGCGTCAACATGTCGCGCGAAGGCATGGTGGCACGATGAAACGCCAGCCAGCGACGCAGCAGCGCAGCGCGGCGATTCGCGCTTTTTTCGGTGAGCGGTGCAACCATCAGCGCGCCTTCAGCGCTCATCAGGCCAGCCAGTTCTTCAGCCAGCAGTTCATCCAGCAGTTGCTCCTGCTCACCACACAGCGCGGCGCTGCGGGCGGAAGCGTCGGCAAAATGCGGCCAGCGTGCTTTCAGCAGGGGCAAAATCCGCAGGCGTAAAAAATTGCGGTCGAATTTGTCATCCTGATTACTGTCATCTTCTATCCAGCGCAACTGATGCGCCCGCGCCAGGCGCTCAAGGGATTCGCGCGACGTGTTTAACAGCGGGCGCAGCAGTAACGTACCAGCAAACGGTAACGACACTGGCATGGCGGCCAGTCCCGCCGGGCCGCTGCCGCGCTTTAACGCCAGCAGCAGGGTTTCGCATTGATCATCAAGATGCTGCGCCGTGAGTAGCACTTCGCCGGGCAGAAGCGCTTCGCTAAACGCCTGATAGCGCGCTTTTCGCGCCTCGGCTTCAATCCCCTGCCCGTCAGCGGCAAGCGTCACGCGCACCACAGTCAGCGGCACCTGCCAGCTCGCGCAGACTTGCTGACAATGCTCAACCCAGCCATCCGCATTAGCGCTTAAGCCATGATGCACATGGATGGCGCGCAGCGAAACAGGTTCACCGGCGTCGCGCAGGCTGACCAGTTGATGCAGCAATACCGTGGAATCCAGACCACCGCTAAAGGCCAGCAAAAACTGGCGATGCGGCGTAAGCGTCTGTGCGAGAGCGGAAGTCATCATGATGATAATTTTAAAGTGAAGATGCCCGGAACGTTACCGGGCATCCAGGGTGCAGGCAAGGATTACTGCTCGTAAAGTTCCAGCGGCAGACCATCCGGATCCTTGAAAAAGGTAAAGCGCTTGCCGGTGATCGGATCGATGCGTACCGCTTCGCACCTCACGCCGTGGGATTCAAGATGGGCGATGGCGTTATCCACATTGTCGACGCTAAACGCCAGGTGGCGTAACCCGCAGGCTTCAGGCCAGCCGGGGCGCGCGGGCGGGAAAGGGAACGAGAACAGCTCAATCACGTACTGGCCGTTTAACGCCAGGTCGCCCTTCCAGGAATCCCGCTCTTCGCGGTACACCTCACCCTGCAAGGTAAAACCTAAAATATCGCAGTAGAACGCCTTACTCCTGACGTAATCGGTGGCGATAATCGCAATATGGTGGATCTGTTTAATACCGAGCATAAAGCCTCCCTTTTTATGATCCCAGCACGTTACCCGCGCCCGAAAAACTCTGCAAGCACTCAGCGCTGTTTTAGGACTCGTACCCGGTAGATGCCCTCGTCATCGCGTTTTGCGCCGTGGATATCGGTTTCAAAGCCCGGATAATGGCGGCCAATCGCGCACAGCATCAGCAGGAAATCGAGCACCGCCCGGCTTTGTTCGGTGATCATCTCCCCCGGCATGAGCAGCGGTACGCCCGGCGGATACGGCAGGATCATATTCGCTGAGATACGCCCGACCAGTTCCTCAAGCGCCACCGTCTCAACCTCACCTTTCACCTGTTGCTGCCAGGCTTTGTAAGGCGTCATACATTGCGTCGGCAGCACGTCGAATGCCTGCAACATCAGACGCGGCAGATCGTGCTGGCGGATAAGCTGGTGGATCCCCTGCGCCAGATCCTGAATGCGCATGTTGCGGTAGAAATCAGGATCTTCAGCAAAGAGATCCGGCAGCATGTTTCTCACCCGCAGATTGAGATCGTACGCGCGTTTAAACTCCATCAGCCCGCGCAGCAGGCCCATCGCCCGGGTTTTATCGATGCCGATACTGAATAAAAACAGCAGATTGTACGGCCCGGTTTTTTCGACCACCACACCGCGCTCATCAAGAAACTTCGCCACCAGCGCCGCCGGGATGCCCTCATCGCTCATATTTCCCCGTTCATCCATCCCCGGCGTCAGGATGGTGACTTTCACCGGATCGAGAAACATATGATCGGCGTCTGCCTCGCGGAAGCCGTGCCACTCTTCGCCCGGCGCGACTGGCCAGCAGTCGGCTTCGTCAATCCCGTCCGGCTGCCAGATATCAAAGAACCAGCCGTCGGCCTCATCTTTTAATCGCTGCACCTCTTTGCGGAAATGCAGCGCGCGCTCAACGGAGCGGTTGATCAGCCGTTTGCCGGGATTACCGCGCAGCATCGCCGCCGCCGTTTCAATCGACGCCACCAGTGGGTAGCTCGGTGAAGTGGTGGTGTGCATCATATAGGCTTCGTTAAAAGTCTCTTCGTCGTATTCACCTTTAATATGAATAAGCGACGCCTGCGAAAAAGCCGCCAGCATTTTATGCGTGGACTGGGTTTCGAAGAACACTTTACCCGCGACACGCTCGCCGCTCATGCCGCTTTTACCGGCGTAGATAGGATGGAAATTGGTGTACGGCACCCAGGCCGAATCAAAATGGATCGACGGCACGTCCAGCGTCTGTTTGATCCAGTTGGTGTTATACAGCAGCCCGTCGTAGGTGGAGTTGGTGATCACCGCATGGACGGGCCAGGCCGCGCCGGGGGTGGTTGCGACTTTCTGCTCAATGCTGGCGTGGCTAAATTCACGGCGCGGAATACCGCCCAGAATCCCCAGCGCATTACGGCCCGGCTTCAGCCACAGCGGTACCACGTCGCTCATCATCAATAAGTGCGCCAGCGATTTGTGGCAGTTGCGGTCAATCAGCAGCGTACTGCCGGTGGGTGCGGCGTACATCCCCACGATTTTATTCGACGTGGAGGTGCCGTTGGTCACCATATAGCTTTGTTCAGCGCCAAAAGTGCGGGCGATGTACTCTTCGGCTTCCAGGTGGGGGCCTGTGTGATCGAGTAACGATCCCAGTTCCGTCACCGAGATCGACACATCGGCTTTTAAGGTATTGCCCCCGAAAAAGTCATAAAACAGACAGCCCACCGGACTTTTCTGATATGCCGTGCCCGCCATATGTCCCGGCGTACAAAAGGTATATTTCCCCTCTTTCACATAGGTGAACAGCGCGCGGGTCAACGGCGGGGTAATGGTGTCGAGGTATTCGTTGGTGTACTGACGGATGCGGGTGGCAATGTCGTCCGCCGCGTCTAAGGCGTATTCAAAAAACCATATCGCCATGCGCATGTCGTGGGCGCTGACATCCATCGCCGAATGGGTATTGATAAAGGCATACAGCGGTAAATATTCATTTAACTGGCTGATATCGCTGCACAGGTCGATACCGTACTCGTCCCAGTCAAAAATCACCCCGCAGATGCGCGGGTTGTGTTCAATAAGTTTCAGCAGATCGGCCCTGTTTTGCGGGAATATAATTTTAAATCCCTGTATTTCCAGCGCAGACTCCAGTTCCTTAATCGGCTCATCTTTATAAAAGACGCCATGCGATCCCATAATGGCAATAATATTCACGCGTTACTCCTGTGTACAAACCTCCGTTAAGCATAGACGACGTGAATAACGCCAGCGGCAAGCGCTGGCGTGTGAGGAGATTACAGTGCGGTCCACGCATCCTGCCATGCAATGCCTGCGCCTGGCTCATAGTAAGCCGGGGCGGAGTTGCACCATGCGCTGAACGGGAACGGCTTACACTGGAAGAGTTTACCGTCGTTGTTCACGATATCCCCCGCTTTCCAGCGGTTTTTACCGTTCCATGCCGGGTAAGTCGTTGCGCCACCGTCGGCGGGCGTTTTCGCTTTTGCTTTCACATTCAGCGTGTACGTGGTGGTGTGCGTCAGTTTTCCGTCGCTCACTGTCAGGCTGAAGACGTGCTGCGTGTCTTTGTCCGTTTCCGGTACGGTGAAATCAATCACGGATTTATCTTTGCCGCTGATCGTCTGACCATCCTGAAGCATCCAGGTATAGGTCAGGGCATCACCATTCCGATCGGTGGAACCCGCGCCGCTCAGAGAGACACGGCTGCCGCTTTCCACTGCGCCGACCGGCCCGGCAATGTGCGCAACCGGTGCGACGTTCGTTTCCACGACAGGCTCAGGCGTCACTGGCGTTTCAGGCTCAGGCGTGACGGTGCCTTTATCATCCACGAGATTCACGTTAAAGAAGTGCTGAACACATTTGCCGTAATCGCCCTCTTTGAATGCGCTGAACGGCGTCTGGTAGCCAACCAACTGGCAGGCGTAGGTTTTGCCCGACGGCGTTTCTGCTGACCAGCCCCAGTTCTCTTCCCAGTAAATCGGCAGAGCGCCCGCGCCGCCTTCGTCGAACTGCTTCATGTTTTTGCAGCCGAGCACTTCATCAGCCGGCACATTGACCTTCAGATACTTCGCAAACTCTTTGTAGTAATTGATACGGTTAAGAGACTGGGCGTTTTCTGCCGCACCACCGCACTCCACGCCGCCGTTGATGATCTGGATGGTCACGCCAAAGCCGCTGACCAGGCCGTTAGCCTTATCGCGATCGTTGGGTTTCCAGGTGCCATCAATAACGTGCAACATGCTCGGTTTTGGCGGCTGCGGATAAACGAAGAAGAAGATCGCACTGGCGAGGTTCAGCCAGGTGTCGGCCACCAGCTCCGGTTTCTCCAGCAGGGTTTTTACATCCCCGTACATCGCCTCAGAGAACGGCCCGTAGTTGTAGTTATAAGAAAGCTGTTTCGCGCCACGGCCAAAGTAGCTCAGGAAATCGCCGTCTTTATCTTTACCGCATGGCCAGGTCTGACCCTGCCAGACGTTCGGGTTACATTCCCCGTTGTAGCCGCCCTTCTGACCTTCGGTCCAGCCCACTTCACGCAAATAAACCAGCGCCTGACGCCATTCGGCTTCCGGACGCCAGCTTTCGTGTCCTCCTGTTTCCTGGGCAAAATGCGCGAACATGGTCGCCAGCGATTTACGGCAGATGGCATCTGCATCGCGTCCATCGCTGTAGCTTCCACATACTGCCGGGAATTTACTGACGGCTTTCAGGAAATTGGTGTAGGTGTATTCCGGCGCGCGCAACGGGAAAAGGTAATCCCAGTCGCTGCCGCTGATAATACTTTCCACACGCTTAACGTTTGCCGGGTTTGCCGCGCGGCCCGGCGCGACTTTTTCCACTTCGGCATTATCAAGCGTTTTAATTGACGCTTTCACCGACTGCATCAGCGGCGAGCCGGTCAGCTCCTGCTCTTTTTTCACCAGGTCACTGGCTTTCATGGTGTATGGCGTGCTGTTGTCTGCCTTCAGCGCAGCCTGGCTTGCGGGCAAGCTCAGGATCACTCCGGCGGCAATCGCGCTCAGGAGTAGTGTTTTGTGTTTTTTCATCAGGATTTCCCCTCACTCGTTTTATCCGTATTGCGCTGGCGAATTCCATGTCGCAACGGCCTGAGTGTAGGGGGAACGGAAAGGGGAAAATGTCACATCATCTCATCGGCAGAATCACAAGGTATCAGCGCAATGGAGTGATAAAAAAAGGGCCGGAATAACCGGCCCTCAGGGAATAGTGAGAAATTATCAGGCGTAGCCGTAGCTCATCAGACGCTGGTAACGGCGGTTACGCAGATCTTCTTTACTCAGCACATCCAGATCTTCCAGATCGGCCAGGAGCTGCGCTTTCAGCGAGGCAGCCATGGCTTCCGGATTGCGGTGTGCGCCGCCGAGCGGCTCAGGGATCACCGAATCAATCAGCTTCAGCTCTTTCAGGCGCGGCGCGATGATACCCATCGCATCAGCGGCCAGCGGCGCTTTATCGGCGCTTTTCCACAGAATAGACGCACAGCCTTCCGGTGAAATCACTGAATAGGTGCTGTATTGCAGCATGTTGACTTTGTCACCCACGCCAATCGCCAGCGCGCCGCCGGAACCGCCTTCACCGATCACGGTGCAGATCACCGGAACGTTCAGACGCGACATTTCACGCAGGTTGCGGGCGATCGCTTCAGACTGACCGCGTTCTTCCGCGCCCACGCCAGGGTATGCGCCTGGGGTGTCGATGAAGGTCACGATCGGCATGTTGAAGCGTTCAGCCATTTCCATCAGGCGCAGCGCTTTGCGATAGCCTTCCGGAGCCGGCATACCAAAGTTACGACGGATTTTCTCTTTGGTTTCACGGCCTTTCTGGTGGCCGATGATCATCACCGGACGTCCATCCAGACGCGCAATACCGCCAACGATAGCTTTGTCGTCTGCGTAGGCACGATCGCCTGCCAGTTCGTCAAATTCATCAAATGCCAGGCGGACATAATCCAGGGTGTACGGACGCTGCGGGTGACGCGCCAGTTGGGCTACCTGCCATGCGCCGAGATCGGCAAAGATTTTGCGCGTCAGTTCTACGCTTTTTTCACGCAGACGATGCACTTCTTCGTCGATGTTAATATCCAGTTTCTCATCCTGGCGGCTTACTGCCGTCAGGGAATCGATTTTCGCTTCCAGCTCTGCAATCGGCTGTTCGAAATCAAGGAAATTCAGACTCATAGTATTCCTGTATTAGTCAAACTCCAGTTCCACCTGCTCCGAACCAATAAGGCCACGGAGATCGTTAAGTAAACGATCGCTCGGAGAGACACGCCACGTTGCGCCAAAACGCAGCCGCGCACGTGCATCCGCCCTCTGATAGTAGAGATGTACTGGAATTGTCCCCGAACGGTGGGGTTCCAGAGATTGACGGAGTCGGTTTAAAAGCTGGTCATCAATTTGCCTGTCCGTCAGCGAGATAGCAAGCCCACGAGCATATTTTTCACGGGCTTCGTCAATGTCCATCACTTCACGGGCCATCATTTTAAGCCCACCGCTGAAGTCATCAAAGCTGACCTGTCCGCTGACGATAAGTATGCGGTCGTTTTCCAGCAAATGCTGGTATTTTTCCAGCGCTTCAGTGAATAACATCACTTCCAGCCGCCCGGATCGGTCATCCAGCGTACAGATACCGATGCGATTGCCGCGCTTGGTGACCATTACCCGCGCTGCAATCACGAGCCCCGCCGCCGTGGTGACCTTACCACGTTCTGTCGGGTGCATGTCTTTGAGGCGATTGCCTCCGACATACCGCTCAATTTCTTTTAAATACTGAGTGATCGGGTGCCCGGTGAGGTACAGCCCAAGCGTTTCACGCTCGCCGTCAAGCACCACCTGTTCCGGCCAGGGCTGGCAGCTGGCATACGACTGCTCCACCTGCGCCGGTTCTTCAGCCAGCACACCGAACATATCGGCCTGACCAATTGCTTCCGCTTTGGCGTGCTGATCGGCCGCTTTTAGCGCATCGCCCAACGCGTTCATCAGCGCGGCACGGTGCGGGCCGAGGCGGTCAAACGCCCCGGACATAATCAGTTTTTCCAGCACCCGACGGTTGAGTTTTTTAATGTCGGTACGCGCGCACAGATCGAAAAGCTCGCGGAAATAACCGTCTTTATTACGCGCTTCCAGAATGGCTTCAATCGGGCCTTCACCCACGCCTTTGATTGCGCCGATGCCGTAAACGATCTCGCCGTCATTATTAACGTGGAAATGATACAGCCCGGAGTTGATATCCGGCGGCAGGATCTTAAGCCCCATGCGCCAGCATTCATCCACCAGACCAACCACTTTTTCCGTGTTGTCCATATCGGCGGTCATCACCGCTGCCATAAATTCAGCCGGGTAATGCGCCTTCAGCCACAGCGTCTGATAGGAGACGAGCGCATAAGCCGCGGAGTGCGATTTGTTAAATCCGTAACCGGCAAATTTCTCTACCAGGTCGAAGATTTTAATCGCCAGCTCACCATCAATGCCGTTTTGCTTGGCTCCGTCTTCGAAGGTGCCGCGCTGCTTGGCCATCTCTTCAGGCTTTTTCTTACCCATTGCACGACGCAGCATATCCGCGCCGCCGAGCGTATAGCCGGAAAGCACCTGGGCGATCTGCATGACCTGTTCCTGATACAGAATGATGCCGTAGGTCGGCTCCAGTACCGGTTTCAGGCTTTCGTGCTGCCACTGCACGTCCGGGTAAGAGATCGCTTCCCGCCCATGCTTACGGTCGATGAAGTTATCTACCATCCCTGATTGCAGCGGGCCCGGACGGAACAGGGCCACCAGGGCGATCATATCTTCGAAACAGTCGGGTTGCAGACGCTTAATCAGATCTTTCATGCCGCGCGATTCAAGCTGGAACACCGCAGTGGTTTCCGAGCGTTGCAGCATGTCGAAACTTTTCTTGTCATCAAGCGGAATGGCGGCGATATCAATCGGCTCCAGCCCCTCTTTGGCGCGGCGCGCGTTGATCATCTTTAGCGCCCAGTCGATGATCGTAAGCGTACGCAGACCCAGGAAGTCAAACTTGACCAGGCCCGCGTATTCCACGTCGTTTTTATCAAACTGGGTCACCGGATGCTGGCCGGACTCATCGCAATAGAGCGGCGCAAAGTCGGTAATTTTGGTCGGCGCAATAACCACGCCACCGGCGTGTTTACCGGCGTTACGCGTTACACCTTCAAGTTTACGCGCCATGTCGATCAGCGCCTTAACTTCTTCGTCAGCCTCGTAGATTTCCGGCAGTTGCGGCTCAGCTTCAAAGGCTTTTGCCAGCGTCATGCCCGGATCGGGCGGCACCAGTTTTGAGATGCGATCCACGAAACCATACGGATGCCCCAGTACGCGGCCCACGTCACGGATCACCGCTTTCGCCGCCATCGTACCGAAGGTAATGATCTGGGAAACCGCATCGCGCCCGTACATCTCGGCGACGTGTTCGATCACCTGGTCGCGTTTCTCCATACAGAAGTCAACGTCGAAGTCAGGCATGGATACACGTTCCGGGTTAAGGAAACGTTCAAACAGCAGGTCGAATTCCAGCGGATCGAGATCGGTAATTTTCAGCGCATAAGCCACCAGCGATCCGGCACCGGAACCACGACCCGGACCTACCGGCACGCCGTTATCTTTCGACCACTGGATAAACTCCATCACGATGAGGAAGTAGCCCGGGAACCCCATCTGGTTGATAACCTGGAGTTCAATGTCGAGACGCTCATCGTAAGGCGGGCGCTTTTCCGCACGCTCTGCCGGATCCGGGAAGAGGAATTCCAGACGCTCTTCCAGCCCCTCTTTTGATTTCAGTACGAGGAAATCTTCGGTGGTCATTTCACCGGTCGGGAACTGGGGCAGGAAATATTCGCCAAGGCGCACGGTGACGTTACAGCGTTTGGCAATTTCAACGCTGTTTTCGAGCGCTTCCGGAATGTCCGCAAACAGCTCGCACATCTCCTCTTCCGTGCGCATATATTGCTGCGGCGAGTAGTTGCGCGGACGTTTGGGATCGTCAAGCGTAAAGCCGTCGTGAATAGCGACGCGGATTTCATGGGCGTCAAAATCGCCGGTATCAATAAAGCGCACGTCGTTAGTGGCAACCACCGGCAGGCCACGGGATTCCGCCAGCTCAATCGCCGCATGCAGGTAGCTCTCTTCATCCGGGCGACCGGTGCGGATAAGCTCCAGATAAAATCTGTCCGGGAAGTGAGTTTCGTAAAAGCTCACGCACTGATCAACCAGCGCGCTGTTACCGCGCAGCATACTGCGGCCCACATCACCCATGCGACCGCCGGAGAGCAGAATTAAGCCCTCGTTCAGCTCCGCCAGCCAGTCGCGATCGATCCACGGGCCCGCCGGGCCATAACCGCGCTGATAGGCTTTGGAGATCAACAGCGTCAGATTCTGGTAACCGGTGTTATTGGCGGCCAGCACGGTGATTTGCGTCAGTTCATCACCGAGGATGTCGCTTTGAACGTGAAAATCTGCCCCTACGATGGGCTTGATGCCTGCGCCATGACCGGTTCCGTAGAACTTAACCAGACCGCACAGGTTGGTGAAATCGGTGATCGCCAGCGCAGGCATGCCCAACGAGGCCGCCTTTTTCACCAGCGGCCCGGTCTTCGCCAGCCCATCAATCATGGAATAGTCGCTGTGCACCCGCAGGTGTACGAAACGTGGTTCAGCCATCTTAGCTTCCGGTTTACTTAATTTGCTGCAAGGATCAGGAGACCAGCCCCAGTGCGCGTTTTACGGGCGCAAAGCTACGCCGGTGATGATCGGTTGCACCGTGTTCCGCCAGCCGTTCCAGATGAAAAGCTGTCGGATAACCTTTGTGCTGTGCAAAGCCATATTGAGGAAAAGTCAGATCCAGCGCCGCCATTTCTGCATCACGCGTCACTTTGGCAATAATAGACGCCGCGCTGATTTCTGCGACCCGGCTATCACCTTTTACTACCGCCATTGACGGCATCGGCAACGCCGGGCAGCGGTTGCCGTCGATCAGCACATATTCAGGAACAATGTGCAGACCGGCAACGGCGCGCTGCATCGCCAGCATGGTCGCATGCAGGATATTCAGCTCGTCGATTTCATGCGGCTCAGCGCGGCCCAGACTCCAGCTTAGCGCCTTTTCGGTGATCTCATCAAACAGCGCAAGGCGGCGCTTTTCAGAAAGTTTTTTAGAATCGTTCAGGCCCACAATCGGGCGCGCAGGGTCAAGAATGACCGCTGCCGTGACGACCGCGCCTACCAGCGGGCCGCGTCCTACTTCATCCACACCCGCCACAAGCCGGGTATGCGGATAAATAAATTCGATCATTTTGCTAACTCCAGCACAGCGTCGGCCGCTTGTTCATCGGCGTTGCAACGGATCTGCTGATGCAGCTCACGGAAAGTCTCATGCATAGCATGGCTGGTTTTGCCCTCGGCAAGCAGGGGCAGTAAGGCATCGGCAAGCGCCTGCGGCTGGCATTCTTCCTGCAACAACTCTTTCACCAGTTCACGCCCGGCAAGCAGGTTCGGCAGCGAAACGTAATCGGTCTTCACCAGACGTTTCGCCAGCCAGAAGGTGAATGGTTTCATACGATAACCCACCACCATCGGGCATTTTGCCAGCATACACTCCAGCGCAGCGGTACCCGAGGCCAGAAGTGCCGCGTCGCTGGCGATCATCGCTTCGCGTCCCATGCCATCAAGCAGATGTACAGGCAGATCGGGAGCGACTTCCGCTTTGATGCGTTCAAACTGCTCGCGGCGTTTGGCATTGACCAGCGGTACCACCACCTCTAAATCCGGGTAGTGATGACGCAGGATCTGTGCAGTTTTCAGAAAGTCGGCGCTGAGCATCTCAACTTCTGCGCCACGGCTGCCAGGCAGCAGCGCCAGGCAATGCACATGGTGCGCAATCCCCAGCGCATCACGCGCCGCATTTTTATCAGGATCAAGCGGCATGGCATCAGCCATGGTGTGCCCGATAAAACGACACGGCACGTTGAAGCGGTCATAAAACGCTTTTTCGAAAGGCAGGAATGCCAGCACCAGGTTGGTGGATCTGCCGATTTTGAAAACACGTTTTTGTCGCCAGGCCCAGACGGACGGGCTGACGTAGTGGATCGTTTTGATCCCCTGTTTTTTCAGATTGCCTTCGAGGGTGATGTTGAAATCCGGGGCATCAATGCCGACGAAAACATCAGGTTTCAGCGCGGTAAAACGACGGGTCAGATCGGCACGGATGTGCAGCAGCCGACGCAAACGGCCGAGCACTTCAACAATGCCCATCACCGCCAGCTCTTCCATTTCGTACCAGGCTTCACAACCTTCAGCCTGCATACGCGGCCCCGCCACGCCGACAAAGCGGGCGTCCGGGTGGCGTGCTTTGAGCGCTTTAATCAGACCGGCACCAAGAATATCGCCGGAGGTTTCTCCGGCGACCAGGGCAATCGTAAGCGGACGTCCAGACATTAACGGATCAGACCACGGGTTGAGCGCTCAAAGAATTCCGTAAACGCCTTCACTTCCGGATGCTGTTCCGCCAGTGCGGCAATTTCTGGTTTGGCTTCTTCAAACGTTTTGCCGCTGCGATACAGCAGTTTATAGGCATTACGAATAGCGACCAGCGCTTCGCGGCTGAAACCACGACGCTTCAATCCTTCGATATTCACACCAAACGGCGTGGCGTGGTTACCCTGGGCAATCACATACGGTGGGACGTCCTGCGCCACACCGGAGCAACCGCCAACCATCACGTGCGCACCAATAATGCAGAACTGGTGTACCGCCGTCATGCCGCCGATGATCGCAAAATCATCCACAGAGACGTGGCCCGCAAGCGTTGCATTATTGGCCAGGATACAGCGATTGCCGACGGTGCAATCATGCGCGACGTGCGCGTTGACCATCAGTAAGTTGTCGCTGCCCACCTTTGTCAATCCACCGCCCTGCTCTGTGCCACGGTGAATGGTGACGCTTTCGCGAATGCGGTTACGATCGCCAACTTCCACACGGGTCGGCTCACCAGCGTATTTCAAATCCTGGTTTGCTTCACCGATGGTGGCGAACTGATATATCTCATTATCACGGCCAATTTTTGTGTGGCCGTTGATGACAACGTGAGACTTCAGTACGGTACCCTCACCAATTTCAACATGGGGTCCAACAAGGCAGAACGGGCCAATATGAACGTTAGCGCCGATAACGGCACCGTCTTCCACAATGGCAGTAGGATGAATAAAGGCGGTATTATCAATCACGTATCAGGCCTCCCGGCTACGTGCACACATCATAGTAGCTTCACAAACAACTTTGCCGTCAACCAGTGCCACGCCTTTAAAGCGTGTCAGGCCGCGACGCGTTTTTTCGAACGTTACTTCCATGATCATTTGATCACCTGGCACCACAGGACGCTTAAAGCGCGCTTCGTCGATACCCGCAAAATAGTACAGCTCACCCGGCTCCAGTTTGCCAACGCTTTTAAACGCCAGGATACCTGTCGCCTGCGCCATGGCTTCCAGAATCAGAACACCCGGGAAAATAGGTTTGCCAGGGAAATGGCCCTGGAAAAATGGCTCGTTGACCGAAACATTTTTTACTGCGCGCAGAAAACGACCTTCTTCAAAATCCAGCACGCGGTCAACCAGCAAAAACGGGTAACGATGCGGCAGAAGCTCTAAAATCTCTTCAATGTGCAGAGTATGAGTGTCTGTAGTCAAAATACTCTTCCTGTCTAAATATACTGAATGGCAATAATAACACGGCCCGCGGCAAGCAAATGCCGTCAGGCCGGGAAGTTTGGGCGTAAAAGGGATGAATTATTAGTCTTGTTGATTGACCTTGCGTTCAATAGATTTGAGACGCTTACTCATATCATCAATGTTCATCACCAGTGCTGCTGTTTTGCGCCACACTTTGTTGGGTTGCAGCGGGATGCCTGATGAATACACGCCCGGTTCAGTGATCGGACGCATAACCATACCCATACCCGTTACGGTGACCTTGTCGCAGATTTCCATATGGCCGTTGATGACGCTGGCTCCGCCGATCATGCAATAACGACCAATTTTCAAACTACCCGCCATGATGACGCCACCGGCAACGGCGGTATTGTCGCCAATCACAACGTTATGTGCAATCTGGCACTGATTATCAATGATAACACCATTACCGATAACGGTGTCATCCAGTGCACCACGGTCAATGGTCGTACACGCGCCAATCTCAACGCGGGAACCAATGATGACGCGGCCAAGCTGCGGGATCTTCACCCAGTTACCCCGGTCGTTGGCGTAGCCAAAACCGTCTGCACCAATAACGGTACCAGACTGGATCAGGCAATTCTCACCGATCTCGATCTCGTGGTAAATGGTGACGTTGGCCCATAAACGGGAACCCGCGCCAATTTTTGTCTTTTTGCCAACGAAACAGCCTGCGCCAATTACCACGTTATCGCCTAACTCGACGTCAGATTCGATAACTGCGTTTGCGCCTACGGAGACGTTGTTACCCAGCTTCGCTGATGCATCAATTACCGCACTGGGTGCGATATTCTGTGCAGGTTGCGGCGTGGTATCAAGAATTTGCGCCATCCGGGCATACGTCAGGTAGGGGTTCTTCACTACCAGCGCGGCGCTTTTGGCAAACGGGAGGTCGTCCTGTGTCATCACAACAGCAGACGCCTGACAAGCGGCCAGATGTTCACGGTATTTAGGATTTACCATGAAAGTAATATGACCTGCTTGAGAAGACTGCATGGACGCAACGCCGGTGATGACGATATCGCCATCACCGTGTAATTCTGCATCCAACTGCTCTGCCAGATCAGACAGTCGAATTGAAGGCATTACTTATTTAACCTGTTTCAGCACATCAGCGGTGATATCTTTTACATCACTGCTGTTGTAAGCAACGGTGTTTGCGTCAACAACCAGGTCGATGCTCTGGTCAGCTGCCACTTTTTTCACAGCAGTCTGGATACGGTTAACCAGTTTGCCGCGCTCTTCGTTGGAACGACGCTGACGATCCTGCTCGAAAGCCTGTGCTTTCTGAGAGAAAGACTGGCGTGAAGACATAACGTCTTTTTCCAGCTTAGAGCGATCTGCGCCTGCTTTCATGGACTGTAAACGCTGCATTTTAGATTGCAGGTCGTTTTCCATTTTCTGAAGTTCACCGGCACGGCCTTTGAACTCGTTTTCCAGCGTTTTAGAAACGCCTGTAGTCTGCGCGACCTGTTGGAACAGGTTACCCATGTTTACGATTGCAATTTTGTCAGCAGCTTGTGCAGACGTTACCATCGCAAGACCCAGACCGGCAGCTAATAACCACTTTTTCACTATAAACTCCTTACCATCCCAAATGTACCCGCAGGTACCATTCTTTGCGTGGCAGGGCGAACCGCTGCCATCGCTACACTGCATATGCAGTCCTTTGCTCAGAACAATTACCAGGTTTTACCAATGTTAAACTGGAACTGTTCAGCTTTGTCACCCTCATACTTCTTAAACGGTTGGGCATACGAGAAGACCAACGGCCCTAATGGAGACATCCATTGTAGTGCGATACCTGCAGACATACGAATATTGCTTGGATCGCTGTAATCAGGGACGTCAGGATATGCGCCGCTTTCCCAGTTAGTATCCCAGACGGTACCCGCATCCCAGAAGAAGGAGGTACGTACAGAGTTCGCGTATTTTTCGCTGATAAACGGCGTCGGAGTGATGAACTCCAGGCTGGCGACGCCCATGGCATTACCGCCTACCGCATCATCAGATTCACATACTGAACCTGCTGTTCTGTTATCGCAGTTATCCTGATTGTTGCCGCCGAAATACACCGCTTTCGGACCAATGTTATTGGACTGGAAGCCGCGCACGGTGCTGGAACCACCCGCATAGAAGTTCTCATAGAACGGCATCTCTTTGCCGCCTAAGCCGTCGCCGTAGCCCCACTTGGTACGACCCAGGACGACCCAGTGATGGTCCTCGTCAATCGGGAAGTATGACGCGGTATCTAAGGTGACTTTGTAGAACTCGTTATCAGAACCCGGCACGGTCACTTTACCGTTCAGGTTGACGCGAGAACCTTCCGTTGGGAAGTAACCACGGTCAAGGCGGTTATAGGTCCAGCCGTAGTTGAACGTGAAGTCATCGGCTGCAAAACCGTTATCATCATTCTGCGTGCTCGCGCTCTGTCCCAGAGAATCCAGATAACGCCACATCGCCACCTGCGGTTCCATGTTGGACAGGTCGTTATGCACGTAGCCTAAGCCCAGACGTAAGGTGTTGTATTCGTTAATCGGGAAGCCCAGCGTACCGTCAAGGCCGTAGCTCTTGTTGGTATACGAGGAGAGATCTGCGTCGTCAGCTTCAAAGTCGTTATAGAAGATACGACCACCCAGACTCACACCGTCAACGGTGAAGTACGGGTTAGTGATAGAGAATTCAGAGTAGGTCTGGTAATCGTTCTTGGTGCCGTTGATACCCACAGAGTAACCGGTACCTAACCAGTTATCCTGCTGAACGCCAACCTGGAAGCTCACGCCACTTTCCGTGCCGTAACCGACACCGAAGTTGAAGCTACCGGTATTACGCTCTTTCACTTTATAAACGACATCAACCTGATCCGGACTACCCGGAATACGTTGGGTTTCAGTATCAACGGTTTCGAAGTAACCCAGACGGTTCAGACGCTCTTTACCCTGGTCAACCAGATCGCTGCCAAGCCATGCCCCTTCCATCTGACGCATTTCGCGGCGCAGAACGGCATCTTTCGAGGTGTCGTTACCTTCAAAACGGATTTTGCGCACATAGAAGCGGTTACCTGCATCTACGTTCACGCGCAGATTAACGGTTTTATCCGCATCGTTGATTTCGGGCTGAGACTGAACGCGTGGATAAGCGTAACCATAGCGACCCAGAAGCTTTTTAATGTCGTCTTCCATTTTGGTCACTTTGGTGCCGTTATACAGCTCGCCCGGCTCGATTTTGGTCAGGCTTTCAATTTCAGCAGAATGCCCTGCCAGATTACCGCTAACCTGAACACTGGAAAGCTTGTACTGCTCGCCTTCAGTAACGTTAACGGTAATGTAAATGCCTTTCTTATCCGGCGTCAGGCTGACCTGCGTAGAATCAATATTGAATCGCGCATAACCGCGATCCAGATAATAACTACGCAGCGTTTCCAAATCGCCTGCCAGTTTTTGCTTCTGGTATTTGCGATCGCCGACGACATTCCACCACGGCACTTCATCACGCAGCTGGAACGTTGAGATCAACTGTTCCGTGCTGAACGCATGGTTACCGACGATGTTAATCTGCTGGATCTGTGCCGATACGCCTTCCTGGAAGACCAGCTTCAGGTCAACGCGGTTGCGCGGCAGTGGGGTCACGACGGCTTTTACGCTCGCGCTGTATTTACCCACGCTGTAGTAGAAATCTTCCAGCCCTTTTTCAATATCAGAAAGGGTGGTGCGATCCAGGGATTCGCCCACACGCACGCCAGAAGCCTCAAGGTTCTGTTTCAGCATGTCATCTTTCACTGATTTGTTACCAGAGAAAGTGATACTGGCGATTGTCGGACGTTCTTTTACCTGTACGAGAAGGGTATCGCCATCGCGCAGGACGCGGACGTCCTCAAAGTTGCCAGTGGCAAACAATGCACGAATGGTATTACTGATATCTTCATCATTAACCGTATCGCCCTGACGGACTGGCATACTGAGGAGGGCCGCACCAACGGCGACACGCTGTAGGCCTTCGAAATGAATGTCCTTCACTACGAATCCTTCAGCACCGTATACGGTAGCGCTGCTAAACAGCAGCGACGCTATGAGCAACTTTTTCATCGCCATCGTTATTATGCGTTCTTCCTAACTAACTCTCATAACCGAGAGAAATCATTGAAAAGTGCAAGCCCCATTAGCAGCATCAGCAAAACCGAGCCAATGCGATAACTAAAGTCTTGAACTCGCTCGGATACCGGCCCGCCCTTCAGCTTCTCAATCGCCAAAAATAGCAGATGACCCCCATCAAGAACGGGTAGCGGGAACAGATTGATAATCCCTAAGTTCACGCTGATAAGCGCAAGGAACATCAGGTAATAAATCAATCCAAACTCCGCTGACATCCCAGCCCCTTGAGCGATCGAAATCGGCCCGCTGAGGTTGTTCAGTTTTACGTCACCGGTTATCAATTTCCCCAACATACTGACCGTCAGCTTCATCAATTGCCAGGTTTTATCCGTGGCTTCAACAATTGCGCTAAACGGCCCGTACTGGCGTATTGTCTTGTACTCATCGGGTAGCGGGATAATTTTAGGCACCACGCCTGCGAACCCTTCTTCCTTGCCGCCAACCGGTTTTGTATCTGGTATCAACGTTAAAGACAAGGGGCTTCCCTGTCTTTCGATATCCAGCGCTAACGAGGTACCGGGATTGTCCCGCACAAGGTTAACAAACGTCATCCACTGCGCTAACGGCTGACCATCGACTTTAACGATCCTGTCGCCCGCTTGCAAACCTGCTTTGCTGGCAGCGGAATCTGGCTGCACCTGTGCAAGCACCGGTTCAATTTGAGGACCACGAGGACGAATGCCGAGTGACGCAACCGGATCTTCGCGGTCAGGCTCGAAAGCCCATTGGCGTAAATCCAGCGTTTTGTTCTGTCGGCTATCGCCACCAAATGGCGCTACGCTGATTGTCGTCTTCTCGTCACCAATTTTGGAGACCAGTTGCAGACGCACAGCATCCCAATCAGGCGTTTCGATACCGTCAATTGCTTTAAGTTCCGTACCTGGCGTAATTTGAGCAGATGCCGCAATAGAGTTGGGCGTTATTTCACCGATAACCGGACGAACGCCAGGGACGCCGATGATAAACACCAGCCAGTAAGCAAAGATCGCAAAAAGGAAATTGGCTATCGGGCCTGCAGCAATGACGGCAGCACGCTGCCCAACGGATTTATTATTGAATGCGGTATGGCGGAGTTCAGGTATCACCGGCTCTACGCGCTCATCCAGCATTTTAACATAGCCGCCAAGCGGGATCAGCGCGATGACAAATTCCGTGCCCTGCTTATCGGTGCGACGCCAGAGCGCTTTACCAAAACCGATGGAAAAACGCTCTACCCGCACACCACAACGGCGAGCAACCCAGAAATGACCAAACTCGTGCACTGTGATTAGCACGCCCAGCGCAATAATAAACGCGGCCAGATTCCAGAGAATGCTCAACATAAAACCTTCCGTTAAATCGTCCTGAATACCAGCAGTAACAGGCAGGCAAACACCGGTACGGCGGCTGTCAGACTGTCGATACGATCGAGTATACCGCCATGTCCTGGAATAAGGTGACCACTATCTTTGATACCGGCTTCACGCTTAAACATACTTTCGGTTAAATCACCGAGTACGGAGGCAAGTGCTGCCACAATCGAGCAAATCAATAAGGCCGAAGGCGCAACATCAAGGTTTGCCCACACGCCATAGCCCCACGATATCACAGCGGCGGTGAATAACCCGCCAATAAATCCCTGCCAGGTTTTTCCGGGAGAAACTTTAGGGGCCAGCTTATGTTTGCCAAATAATTTACCAAACATATACGCACCGGAATCCGCACCCCATACGAGGATCATGATGTAAAGCAACCACACCGCTCCGCTGTAATGGTTGTCATCATAGTGCCAGGCGCGCAGCGCCAGCATTCCCCAAAAAAAGGGCACGATAGTGAGAATACCAAACACCAGGCGCAGCGCTTTTGAGTGCCGCCAGATCCCCGCAGAAGCCGGATAGAAGAGCACTAACAAGAGTGCAGCTATCCACCATCCCAGCGATGCCCATAACGAGACTTCAACCAACGGCTGATGCACATCGTGATGATACTCAGGCATAGCCAGTAGCATCGCGGCCAGTACCAGTCCACATAACACCGCAAGCCAGACGCGCTGAGTCCGGGAAGTAAAGCCGCTAAGCTGCCCCCATTCCCATGCAGCAAGCATGCACACGGCGATCGTGACTATGGCAAATCCCACCGGCGGCAGTAAAAACAGGGCCGCAATAACGATGGGTATTAATACAAAAGCAGAAATCAGGCGATACTTCAGCAAAAGCTACCCCCATCAGGCTTTGTCGCCACCAGGCTCGGTGCCGCCGAAACGACGCTCTCGATTGGCAAAGGCATGCAGCGCACCTTCAAAGTCTTGTTCATCGAAATCGGGCCAAAGAACATCTGTAAAGTAAAGTTCGGCATAGGCAATTTGCCAAAGCAGAAAGTTACTAATGCGATGCTCTCCCCCTGTCCTAATCACTAAATCTACGGGAGCCAGTTCATGCATGCAGATTTGCTTACTCAGCGCCTCTTCATCAATTTCATCCGGACGTAACAGTCCTTCCTGAACCTGAACAGCGAGTTGCTGTACTCCCTGAATAATATCCCAACGTCCGCCATAGTTCGCGGCAACATTCAACGTCAGCCCGGTGTTTTGTGCCGTCAGGGCTTCGGCCTTACGAATGCGTTCTTGTAAGCGTGCGTTAAAACGACGGGTATCGCCAATGACGCGCAGACGTACATTATGCTTGTGCAGGCTTTTTACTTCGCTGTCTAGCGCCCATACAAACAGTTCCATCAGCGCGCTGACTTCCTGCGCCGGACGATTCCAGTTTTCACTGCTAAAGGCATAAAGCGTCAATGCATCTATGCCGCTGTTAGCAGCAAAAGAAACCGCACGGCGAACAGATTTAGCCCCGGCTTTATGACCAAAGGCCCGAATCTTCCCTTGTCTTTTCGCCCAGCGACCATTGCCATCCATAATTATCGCTACATGACGGCAGCCATGCGCTGGCAAATTTTCGCTTAATGGTTGATTAGCAGACAACATAACGCGTTATTAGTCCCTGAAAAGGATTTAGCGGTAGCCAGGAATACTGAAGCCTTTACATAAAAAAGCCGTGTAAAACCACGGCTTACCAGACCTGATGGGGCTAATGCTCCACAAACAGGTGGCGCAGACTATATCACTGAAGCCCAACGCTAACAAATAGCACAACCACGTGTTGCCGTAATATCACCAGCTTGCGAGACGCATCACCTCTTTTTCGGCGACTTCACGAGCGGCGCTATCTACAGCCAGTACGTCATCAATACTTTGCGGTTCGCGCAAATCCATTTGTTCGAGAACAGACAGATTAAGGGCAGCGATATCGGTAAAGCGAATAGCGGACGCCAGAAATGCGGCAACCGTCACCTCATTTGCAGCATTCAGTGCCGTGGTCGCCGCCTGCCCTTGTTCAAACGCATCCATCGCCAGCTTCAGGCAGGGATAGCGCTCATAATCAGGCGCGACAAACGTTAACGCACTCAGCTTACAAAAATCGAGAGGTTTCACCCCGGAAGTGACGCGTTCAGGCCATGCCATCGTATGGGCAATTGGCGTGCGCATATCCGGCTCACCTAACTGAGCTAACACGCTACCATCCTGATAACGCACCATGGAGTGGATCACCGATTGCGGGTGAATCAGCACTTCCATCTGGTGTGCGGAAGCATTAAACAGCCAGCGCGCTTCAATGTATTCCAGACCTTTATTCATCATGGTGGCAGAATCGACGGAGATTTTACGTCCCATCGACCAGTTGGGATGACGGCACGCCTGATCAGGCGTCATAGTAGCCAGTTCAGACAGCGGCGTTTCCCGAAATGGGCCACCAGACCCGGTAAGCAAAATGGAGAGAACACCGTTTTGCTCCAGATCAGCGTACCCCAGGTTATGCTGGAAAGGTTGCGGTAAACTCTGAAAAATGGCGTTATGTTCGCTGTCTACGGGTAAAAGTTGCGCCCCGCTGTTCTTCACCGCCTCCATAAACAGACGCCCGCAGGTGACCAGCGCCTCTTTATTTGCCAGGAGTACCGTTTTACCTGCATGGATTGCCGCCAGAGTCGGCACCAGTCCCGCCGCGCCGACAATCGCCGCCATGACCTGATCCACCTCTTCCAGCGCCGCCATTTCACAGGCTGCCCGCTGACCACTCATGACCTCTGTGCGGCTGCCATGCTGCCTTAGCGCCTCTTTAAGCTCGCGGGCGCTGGCCTCATCGTCCATTACCGCAAAACGCGGGGCGAACTCCAGACACTGTTCAATCATGCGGGTGACGTTCTTGCCCGCTACCAGCGCGGTTACAGAGAAGCGGTCGGGATTCTGGCGAACCACATTGAGGGTGCTGCAACCAATCGAGCCGGTTGAGCCAAGGAGAGTGAGTTGTTTCATGGCGGTGAGACGTCCGATTATTGGAGGATAAAAAGCAAAACGCCGCCAGCAAACCTTTCGGTTTCCTGCGCGGCGTTTTAATCGTTCATGCGAAATCAGAACTGCATCAGTTCAGCTTCTTTATCCGCCAGTGCGGCATCAACTTTCTTAATGGCTGCGTCAGTCATTTTCTGCACGTCGTCCTGAGAACGGCGATCGTCATCTTCGCTGATCTCTTTATCTTTCAACAGTGCCTTCACTTTATCGTTCGCATCGCGACGCACGTTACGCACAGCTACGCGCGCGCCTTCTGCTTCACCACGAACAACTTTGATCAGATCTTTACGACGCTCTTCGGTCAGCGCAGGCAGTGGAACGCGAATATCGCTGCCCGCGGAGTTCGGGTTCAGACCGAGATCGGACGCCATGATCGCTTTTTCAACGGCCGGGCCCATGGAACGATCGAAAACGTTAATTTTCAGGGTGCGGGAATCTTCAACCGTCACGCTTGCCAGCTGGCGCAGCGGCGTAGGCGTACCGTAGTACTCCACAACAATACCGTCCAGAAGGCTTGGGGAAGCGCGACCGGTGCGCACTTTGCTGATTTGGGTTTTGAATGCTTCTACGCATTTTTCCATGCGTACTTCAGCATCTTTTCTGATATCGCTAATCACGTTACGAATCCTTGAAAACTTGTCTCAGGCAGACCACACGCCGTCACGCCATAAAAGGTGTGCTAAGTATAGTCCCGTTTAATTCATGACACCGCAAAAGGTGCCGGGTAAAACCACGTCAAAATAAAGCGGGATCTTACCTTTATTTATCGCTCACGGAAATTATTCCGTGATTAAAGTGCCTTCTTTTTCACCCATGACCACGCGACGCAGTGCGCCTGGCTTATTCATGTTGAAAACACGGATCGGCAATTTGTGATCGCGGGCAAGCGTAAAGGCCGCCAGATCCATCACTTTCAGCTCTTTATCCAGCACTTCGCTGTAAGACAGTTGATCGTACATTGTTGCAGCAGGATCTTTTGCCGGATCGGCCGTAAAGACGCCATCCACTTTGGTGGCTTTCAGCACCACGTCTGCTTCGATCTCAATCCCGCGCAGGCAGGCAGCGGAATCGGTAGTAAAGAACGGATTACCTGTACCGGCGGAGAGGATCACCACACGGTTATTACGCAGCAGGCTGATGGCTTCAGCCCAGCTGTAATTGTCACACACGCCGTTCAGCGGGATCGCCGACATCAGACGGGCGTTCACATAGGCGCGGTGAAGTGCGTCGCGCATCGCCAGGCCGTTCATCACGGTAGCCAGCATACCCATGTGGTCGCCCACTACGCGGTTCATGCCCGCTTTTGCCAGTCCGGCACCACGGAAAAGGTTACCACCACCAATGACCACGCCGACCTGGATGCCTAATTCCACCAGCTCTTTAATTTCTTGTGCCATGCGATCGAGGATGCTTGCGTCAATACCGAAGCCTTCGGTGCCCTGCAACGCTTCGCCGCTAAGCTTGAGCAGGATGCGTTTATAGACGGGTTTTGCATTGGTAGCCATGATTCTTTCCTGAGACTGTCAACGAATGAGAGGGATGTAATACAGGCGACATGATACGTCGCAAACCAGCGCGAACAACATAGGTCTTTTGCTGATTTTAGAATGCAGATTGCAAAAAGAAGCCGCCCTCAGGCGGCTCCTTTTATTGATTAAGACTGCTTGGACATGGCAGCAACTTCTGCTGCGAAGTCAGTCTCAACTTTCTCGATGCCTTCGCCCACTTCGAAGCGGATGAAGTTAGTCACGTCAGCGTTGTGCTCTTTCAGCAGCTGGCCAACGGTTTTGCTCGGGTCCATTACGAAAGGCTGACCGGTCAGAGACACTTCGCCGGTGAATTTCTTCATGCGGCCTTCAACCATTTTCTCTGCGATTTCTTTCGGCTTACCGGACTGCATGGCGATGTCCAGCTGAACCTGGTACTCTTTCTCAACCACTTCAGCAGACACATCTTCAGGCTTCACGAACTCAGGCTTGCTTGCAGCAACGTGCATTGCCAGCTGCTTAACCAGTTCTTCGTCAGCACCTTTAGCAGCGATCAGAACACCGATGCGTGCGCCGTGCAGGTAAGAACCCAGCACTTCGCCTTCCAGGGAAGACACGCGACGGATGTTGATGTTTTCACCGATTTTAGCAACCAGGGCAACACGCTCTTCTTCGAACTGCGTTTTCAGTACTTCAACGTCAGTGATTTTGCCAGCAACTGCTGCATCCAGAACTTTATTAGCAAATGCCTGGAAGCCGCTGTCTTTAGCAACGAAGTCAGTCTGGCAGTTAACTTCCAGAATCACACCGAAAGTGCCATCGATCTTGGTGATGATCACGCCGTCAGCAGCCACGTTGCCTGCTTTTTTCGCCGCTTTGATCGCGCCAGATTTACGCATGTTTTCGATTGCCAGCTCGATGTCGCCATTAGCTTCAGTCAGTGCTTTTTTGCAATCCATCATGCCTGCGCCAGTACGTTCGCGCAGCTCTTTTACCAGGGATGCGGTAATTTCAGCCATTCTAAAATCCTCGGGAGATTTGACCTGCCCGGCCTCGACGACCAGACAGATTTAAAAGTGAAAAAGGGGCCATAAAAAGGCCCCCCTAACCAAACTCGATACTACCTGGTTAATAAGGGCTCCAGGGAGCTTGCCTTATTATTCAGCTTCTACGAAGCTTTCTTCCGCCTGAGAAGCCAGATCCTGAGAACGGCCTTCACGAACGGTAGCAGCAACAGCGTTCAGGTACAGGCTAACAGCACGGATTGCGTCGTCGTTACCCGGGATAACGAAGTCAACACCGTCCGGATCGGAGTTGGTATCAACGATAGCAAATACCGGGATACCCAGGTTGTTTGCTTCTTTGATCGCGATGTGCTCGTGGTCAGCATCGATTACGAACAGAGCGTCCGGCAGACCGCCCATGTCTTTGATACCGCCCAGGCTGTTTTCCAGTTTCTCCAGCTCGCGAGTACGCATCAGCGCTTCTTTCTTGGTCAGCTTGTCGAAAGTACCGTCCTGAGACTGAGTTTCCAGGTCTTTCAGACGTTTGATGGACTGACGAACGGTTTTCCAGTTAGTCAGCATGCCGCCCAACCAGCGATGGTTCACGAAGAACTGGTCGCAGTTGTTAGCAGCTTCTTTCACCGCTTCGCTTGCAGCGCGTTTAGTACCAACGAACAGAATCTTACCTTTACGGGAAGAGATCTTGTTCAGCTCAGCCAGGGCTTCGTTGAACATCGGTACAGTTTTCTCAAGGTTGATGATGTGAACTTTGTTACGCGCGCCGAAGATGAAAGGCTTCATTTTCGGGTTCCAGTAACGGGTCTGGTGACCAAAGTGAACACCAGCCTTGAGCATGTCGCGCATGGAAACAGTTGCCATGATTAAAACCTCTATATAAAAGTTGGGGTTATGCCTCCACGTATCCCATATTACCGACCCCGAAGGGCACCCCGGAATATGTGCCGATACGTGTGTGTTATTACACAAAGTGAGATTAGTGGCTCACGTCCATTCTGTGTATACGAAATGGAACGGAAGTCCGGCGCGCTTTATACCATAAATCCCGCTCTGACTCCAATAAATGTTGGCATGATGTGCGCCGTTTGATTCTCAATTTGGCACAGGCCTTCCCTGACTGTTAACATTGACCGCACTTAGACAATACTTGTCGATCACCTCGACACCGATGGACAGCATCCATGGCTATCTCACTGAAGACTTCTGAAGAAATTGAAAAAATGCGCGTTGCGGGCAAACTGGCCGCAGAAGTGCTGGAAATGATCGAGCCTTACATCAAGCCGGGCATCAGCACGGGCGAGCTCGACCGCATCTGTAATGATTACATCGTCAACGAGCAGCACGCCGTTTCCGCCTGCCTCGGCTACCACGGTTTCCCGAAATCGGTCTGCATCTCTATTAATGAAGTGGTGTGCCACGGTATCCCGGACGACGAGAAGCTGCTGAAAGACGGCGATATCGTCAACATTGACGTGACCGTTATTAAAGACGAGTACCACGGTGACACCTCTAAAATGTTCATCGTCGGTAAGCCGACTATTCTGGGTGAGCGTCTGTGCCGCGTCACCCAGGACAGCCTCTACCTGGCGCTGAAAATGGTCAAACCGGGTATTCGTCTGCGCACAATCGGCGCGGCAATCCAGAAGTTTGTGGAAGCCGAAGGCTTCTCCGTGGTGCGTGAATATTGCGGTCACGGCATTGGCCGCGTCTTCCACGAAGAGCCGCAGGTTCTGCACTACGATGCGGATGATGGCGGCGTCGTGCTTCAGGCGGGCATGACCTTTACTATCGAGCCGATGGTCAATGCCGGTGATTACCGCATCCGCACCATGAAAGATGGCTGGACGGTGAAAACCAAAGACCGGAGCTTGTCGGCGCAATACGAGCATACTATTGTGGTGACAGAGAACGGCTGCGAAATAATGACGTTACGCAAGGATGACACCATCCCGGCGATACTCTCGCACAACGAATGATAAAGAGCCGGCGAATGCCGGCTTTTTTTATGGTGATAGTTTTTTCTTATATTGGGGTGGCGCACGATGATCCACAGTCTCTCTGAGCAGTTAAGCCTTACGGCACCCACGCTTCCCGGCCAGCCCATCAATCCCTCTTCCTGGCCTGCGGACGATCTGAATTGCGCGGGGATCAAAGCGCGCATCGATACGTTCCAGCAATGGGTGGGACACGTCTTTGATGAAGGCCTGTCGGCTGAGCAGCTTATTGAGGCGCGCACCGAATTTATTGATCAGTTATTGCAGCGCCTGTGGATGGAATATGGCTTCGGTGAAGTCAGCGATGCGGCGCTGGTGGCGGTCGGCGGCTACGGTCGCGGCGAACTGCATCCGCTCTCCGATATTGACCTGCTGATCTTAAGCCGCAAAAAGCTCTCCGATGAACAATCGCAAAAGATTGGCGAACTGCTCACGCTGCTCTGGGACGTGCGGCTGGAGGTCGGGCACAGCGTGCGAACCCTGGAAGAGTGTTTGCTGGAAGGGTTATCGGATCTCACCGTCGCCACCAACCTGATTGAGTCCCGCCTGCTGATTGGTGATGTGGCGCTCTTTCTGGAGTTGCAAAAGCATATTTTCAGCGATGGCTTCTGGCCGTCGGAAAAGTTCTTTGCCGCCAAGCTCGACGAGCAAAACGAACGCCACCAGCGCTATCACGGCACCAGCTACAACCTTGAACCGGATATTAAAAACAGTCCCGGCGGCCTGCGCGACATCCATACGCTACAGTGGATCGCCCGCCGTCACTTCGGTGCCACTTCGCTCAGTGAAATGGTCGGTTTCGGCTTTTTAACCCCCGCCGAACGTAACGAACTGAACGAATGCCTGCATTTGCTGTGGCGCATCCGTTTTGCGCTGCATCTGGAAATCACCCGCTACGACAACCGCCTGTTGTTCGACCGCCAGCTTAGCGTCGCCCAGCGCCTGAACTACAGC
This sequence comes from Enterobacter sp. kpr-6, assembly GCF_900116015.1. Lineage (GTDB taxonomy): Bacteria > Pseudomonadota > Gammaproteobacteria > Enterobacterales > Enterobacteriaceae > Enterobacter_D. The sequence goes on along the minus strand of NZ_FOYH01000004.1, from coordinate 356,469 downwards.
GGCGAAGGCAACCAGCCGGTTGAGCACATGATGAAAGATTTCTATCGCGTGACCCGTCGGGTGACGGAACTCAACCAGATGCTGATCCAGCTTTTTGACGAAGCGATTCTGGCGCTGACCGCCGATGAAAAACCGCGCGCCATTGATGATGAATTCCAGCTTCGCGGCACGCTTATCGATCTGCGCGACGAAACGCTGTTTATCCGCGAGCCGCAGGCGATCCTGCGCATGTTTTACATCATGGTGCGTAACAGCAGCATTACCGGCATTTACTCCACCACGCTGCGTCACCTGCGTCATGCCCGTCGCCATCTGACGCAGCCGCTGTGCTATATCCCCGAAGCGCGCTCGCTGTTTCTCAGCATGTTGCGCCATCCGGGCGCGGTCAGCCGCGGCTTGCTGCCGATGCACCGGCACAGCGTTTTATGGGCCTACATGCCGCAGTGGTCACACATCGTGGGCCAGATGCAGTTCGATCTGTTTCACGCGTATACCGTGGATGAACACACGATCCGCGTGCTGCTCAAACTGGAAAGTTTTGCCAACGAAGCCACCCGTCAGAAGCATCCGCTGTGCGTAGAACTGTGGCCGCGCCTTACCCATCCGGAGCTGATCCTGATTGCTGCCCTGTTCCACGATATCGCTAAAGGTCGCGGCGGCGATCATTCGGTGCTCGGCGCGCAGGACGTGCTGAAATTTGCCGAACTGCACGGTCTGAACTCGCGGGAAACCCAACTGGTTGCCTGGCTGGTGCGCCACCATCTGCTGATGTCGGTCACCGCACAGCGGCGTGATATTCAGGATCCCGAAGTGATCAAACAGTTCGCCGAAGAGGTGCAAACAGAAAACCGCCTGCGTTTTCTGGTCTGCCTGACGGTCGCCGATATCTGTGCCACTAACGAAACCTTGTGGAATAGCTGGAAGCAGAGTCTGTTGCGCGAACTGTACTTTGCCACTGAAAAACAGCTTCGCCGGGGGATGCAAAACACGCCGGATATGCGTGAGCGCGTGCGCCATCACCAGATCCAGGCGCTGGCGCTGCTGCGAATGGATAACATTGATGAAGAGGCGCTGCATCATATCTGGGCGCGCTGCCGGGCAAACTATTTTGTGCGCCACAGCCCAAATCAACTCGCCTGGCATGCGCGCCATTTGCTGAAGCACGATCTCAGCCAGCCGTTGATCCTGTTAAGTCCGCAGGCCACGCGCGGGGGGACGGAGATTTTTATCTGGAGCCCGGACCGACCTTATCTGTTTGCTGCCGTCTGTGCCGAACTGGACAGGCGCAATCTCAGCGTGCACGACGCGCAGATTTTTACCACCCGCGACGGTATGGCGATGGACACCTTTATAGTGCTGGAGCCGGACGGCAAACCGCTGTCGCCGGATCGTCACGATGCGATTAACGCGGGCCTGGTGCAGGCCATCACTCAGCGTAGCTGGCAGCCACCGCAGCCGCGCCGCCAGGCCGCCAAACTGCGTCATTTTACCGTCGATACGGAAGTAAACTTTTTGCCCACGCATACCGAGCGGAAATCGTTTTTAGAACTCATTGCGCTCGATCAACCCGGCCTCCTGGCCCGCGTCGGACAGGTCTTCGCCGACCTCGGGATTTCGCTCCACGGGGCGAGAATTTCGACAATTGGTGAGCGAGTAGAAGATTTATTTATAATCGCCACAGCCGATCGGCGTGGCCTTAATAATGTGCTCCAGAAGGAAGTGCAACAACGGTTGACAGAGGCCCTCAATCCAAACGATAAAGGGTAACGATTTTTTTTCACCAGGATGGAAAGAGTAAACAATGCAGCAGTTACAGAACGTTATTGAATCCGCTTTCGAGCGTCGCGCCGAGATCACACCGGCCAATGCAGACACCGTGACCCGTGAAGCGGTAAACCAGGTTATCGCTTTACTGGATTCCGGCGCGCTGCGCGTCGCAGAAAAAATTGACGGGCAATGGGTGACCCATCAGTGGCTGAAGAAAGCGGTACTGCTCTCTTTCCGTATTAACGACAATCAGGTTATCGACGGCGCGGAAAGTCGCTACTTTGATAAAGTGCCGATGAAATTCGCCAACTACGACGAAGCGCGCTTCCAGAAAGAAGGCTTCCGCGTGGTGCCGCCTGCGGCCGTGCGTCAGGGTGCGTTTATCGCCCGTAACACCGTACTGATGCCCTCTTACGTCAACATTGGCGCTTACGTTGATGAAGGCACCATGGTTGATACCTGGGCGACGGTCGGTTCCTGTGCGCAGATCGGTAAAAACGTTCACCTCTCCGGCGGCGTAGGCATCGGCGGCGTTCTGGAGCCACTGCAGGCGAACCCGACGATTATTGAAGATAACTGCTTCATTGGCGCACGTTCTGAAGTCGTTGAAGGCGTTATCGTTGAAGAAGGTTCCGTGATCTCCATGGGCGTTTATATCGGTCAGAGCACCCGTATTTACGATCGCGAAACCGGTGAGGTCCACTATGGTCGCGTACCGGCAGGCTCCGTTGTCGTCTCCGGCAACCTGCCATCAAAAGACGGTAAATACAGCCTGTATTGCGCAGTTATCGTGAAGAAAGTGGATGCGAAAACGCGCGGCAAAGTTGGCATCAACGAACTGCTGCGTACGATCGACTGATTGCACACCACAACGGGCGACATGATGTCGCCCTTTTTTTCATCAGGGATAGTCGAACAACAGCGCGCTTAACGTTGCAGGAGTCAGCATCCCGTAAAGGAAGAGAAAATGGGGAATTATTATCTCGGCGGCTATCTGTTGTTGCACTGCCTTCCCGGTAACTATCCCGATAGCCCATTGGATGGCAAACCCCTTCTGACATGCAGCACCTGCTTTAACGATAGCCTGCTGGATGACTGGTCCTATTGCTGGTCAGGTTTTGATAAAAACGACCCTTATGACGCCTGGGTTACCATTCGCGAACACCTTGCGTCCGCCTATTCTTTGGATGACATTACCTGGGAACGTCTTAGTGGCTGGGTTAATGAAAAATATGAGACCGGAAATGTAGGCTGGCCCGCTCTCTTTATGGACGCTGCCACCGCTATAGAATACAAACAGACCTTTTTCCCACAGCTAAACGACTGCTATCTTCTCGCTCTTTATATTGACGGAAATGATGCACAGCGCTTTATCGACTCCTGGCGTCCCCAAAACGACATGGAGGGTATGCCCGGTATTTATCGGAAATTGAGTGCCTTTCAACCTGAACAAGCATTATCTGACGAAAAGCTACTCGGCTACGATATCGGCGGCCTTGATATAGACGGCGGGTTTCACACCTCTCACTGCCACTCTTCTCTGCACGATGAACTCTGCCAGCGCTTTGCGCTGACGCTTAATTCGCACGGCCTTTATGATGCCCTTGATGACTGGCAACCCGTTGTCGATTATATGAATAATGATAAGACCGTTTGCGAGCCGGTTCCCTGGGGTATCGTTAAGATAAAACAGGTAATTTTTTAGAAACTACGCCATGATAATAATCTGGTAGAAAAGGTTTTCATGTGAACTCAGTCGAGCCGGGTAAAAGGGCTGGATGATAAGATAATCAAAATTCACTGACTCTTTTGAGGTGCAGTTATGTACGATAATCTGAAAAGTTTAGGCATTACCAATCCTGATGAAATCGATCGTTATAGCCTCCGTCAGGAAGCCAATAATGACATTCTGAAAATCTACTTTCATAAAGACAAAGGCGAGTTTTTTGCGAAGAGCGTGAAGTTTAAATATCCGCGTCAGCGTAAAACCATTGTCGCAGACGGGGTCGGTCAGGGTTATAAAGAAGTTCAGGAGATCAGCCCAAATCTGCGTTACGTGATTGATGAGCTTGATCAAATCTGCCAGCGCGACCGTAGTGAAGTGGATTTAAAACGCAAAATTCTTGATGATCTGCGTCATCTGGAAAGCGTGGTGACCAATAAGATCAGTGAAATCGAAGCGGATCTGGAAAAACTTACGCGTAATAAATAAGTGACCCCTCACCCCAGCCCTCTCCCCCAGGGAGAGGGAGCAAACCGTTTTCCCCTTCACCCCCGGAGTTGAATTTAGGGTTTTCCCCTTCTCCCGCCGGGAGAAGGCCGGGATGAGGGGAATTCTTTTACTTACCTTTGCTCGTCCAGCTGCAACGCCACGTACAGCAACAGCCGGTCGTCAAAATTCCCCAGATCTAATCCCGTTAACTCCGAAATGCGATTGAGGCGATACTCCAGCGTATTGCGGTGGATAAACAGCGCCTTTGAGGTGGCCAGCGGCTGAACATTATGACGAAACCACGCTGCCAGCGTGCGCCGCAGCAAGCCGTTATTGTCCATCGCCCGTAACCGCGCCAGCGGACGCGAAAGCTCATTGGCCTGCCAGCCGCCGCGCAGACTGTCCAGCAGCACCGGCAGCATCAAATCCTGATAAAAATAACTGCGGTTTTCCGGCATGCGCTGTTTTCCCACCATCATAGTAGTGCGCGCAGTACGGTACGAGCGGGCGATACTGCCCGGCCCGGTGAAATAGTTGCCGAGGGCAACGCGAAAACGCAACTGACCGTTCTCTTTCATCCGCGCGATCAATTGCTCCACGCGTTTACGGTGATCCTCGGCATCCCAGCGGCCAAACGGGTTCAGGGCGGGTTTAAGCACCACCATTTCCGTCAGAGAGACAATGGCGATCAGGTTATTACGTTCCGGAGTAGTCAGCGCATTTTGCAGTTGCTGAAGCTCAGCCATGGCGCTGTCCACGCCAAGCTGTCCGCTGTCCACTTCAACAACGGCCACCACGCGCGGCTGGTTAAGATCGATCCCCAGACGTTGCGCCCATTCGGTCAGGGCAGGAGTATGCTCTTCGGCCTGGATCAGGTTCATCACCAGTTCTTCACGCAGACGACTATCCTGGGCCAGAAGATGCATCAGACGGGACTGTTCCAGCATCATTTCGGCGGTCATGCAGACCAGTTCGCCATATTTACGCAGCGTTTCCGGTTCCCCGGTGAGGCCGATTACCCCGACGATTTCACCCTCCAGACGCAGCGGCAGGTTAATCCCCTGGCGCACACCATGAAGGTGGCGGGCGACCGCATCATCAATATCCACGACGCGGCCCTGAGAGAGGACAAGCAGTGCGCCTTCGTGCAATTCCCCAATACGTTCACGATCGCCGCTGCCGATAATTCGGCCACGCGCATCCATCACGTTAATGTTGGTATCAATAATACGCATCGTGCGTGACACGATATCCTGCGCCATTTTGGTATCAAGATGCCAGCCAGCCATGTAACCCTCCCGTGAGCAGTGCTCAAGAATAAGAGAGTTAAACACGCCGTGCATTGTGCAAATGCCTAAAGCAGCGATCTTAAGTATGGAGTTGTGGAAGGCCTCACAGAATCTGTGGGGAGACTCCCTTCCCCGGTCAGGGAGAAGGGAGTAAGAGGGTTACTGCATCAACAGGTAAAGGGAGGTATCGCCACGCTGAATATTGAGCGCCAGCACCGACGGCTTGCTGTCGAGGATCTTACGCAGCTCAGCAATGTTTTTTACCCGCTGCTGGTTAGCACCAATAATCACATCGCCTTTTTTCAGACCGATTTTGGCTGCCGGGGAATTGGCTTTCACGTTGCTGACGGTCACGCCCTGATCCTGGCCTTTATTGCTCATTTCCGCGCCTTCAATGCCGCTGAAAATGGTGCTTGAATCGACCTGGTTCTGGCTGCTCTGCTGCAGTTCCAGATTAACCGTCACCGGTTTGCCCTCGCGCAACAGGCCCAGCGAAACTTTGCTGCCAATCGGCATGGAACCCACTTCCGCACGCAGCGCGGCAAAGCTGCTGATCGGTTTATTGTTCAGGGAGGTGATCACATCGCCCGCTTTAATGCCTGCTTTCGCTGCTGACGAGTTTGGCATTACCTGGCTGACAAACGCGCCACGCTGCGCATCGACTTTCATCGCCTTCGCCAGCTCAGAGTTCAGCTCGGTACCGAGGATCCCCAGCTCGCCACGACGCACCTGACCGAACTCGACCATCTGCGCGGTGAGGTTTTTCACCATATTACTTGGGATAGCAAAGCCGATACCGATGTTGCCGCCGTCCGGTGCCAGAATGGCGGTGTTGATACCAATCAGTTCACCGTTCAGATTGACCAGCGCCCCGCCGGAGTTACCCCGGTTGATCGCTGCATCCGTCTGGATAAAGTTTTCGTAGTTTTCAGAATTCAAACCGCTACGGCCCAGCGCCGACACGATCCCGGAGGTGACGGTTTCACCCAGACCGAACGGGTTACCGATCGCCACGGTGTAGTCGCCCACGCGTAGCGCGTCAGAATCCGCCAGCTTAATCGCCGTCAGGTTTTTCGGATCCTGAATCTGGATCAACGCCAGATCGGAGCGCGGATCTTTACCCACGACTTTGGCGTCAAACTTACGCCCGTCGCCCAGTTGTACTTTGATGACGGTGGCGTTATCCACCACGTGGTTGTTGGTAACGACGTAGCCTTTCGCCGCGTCAATAATGACCCCGGACCCCAGCGCCATAAACTTCTGCTGCTGGCCGCCATCACCCTGCCCGCCAGGTGCGCCGCCCTGACAGAACGGTGAGCTCTGGAATGGCGAACCTTCCTGGCAGAACGGTGAGTCTTCACCAAAGAATTGCTGGAAGTTACGCCCCATACGCGGGGTATTCACCGTTGTGCTGCCTTCGACATTAATACTCACCACCGACGGCATGACTTTTTCAAGCATCGGGGCGAGGCTTGGCATCTGCTGCGAAGTGGGCGCAGATGAGACGGTTTCGGCAGCCGTCGCCGTCACAGGGGATAACGCTAAACCTAAACTCAGAGCCAGTGCACTCATTGCAAATGTGGTTTTTTTCATGTCTCTTAATCTCTATTTACTGGTCACGCATAGATGCTATGTATGTGACAATGAGAGTCATTTTATAGCGTGAAGTTCCTGAACCAAGTTTCTGTAAAAAGTAAAAATTTATTGTCGATCTTTACATTTCCTGGACGTTATTCAACGGCCATCAAACGGCGGTACTCATCCCACGCATAGAGATCTGTCATCCCGCTGATATAGTCCTGAATCAGGCGGCAGCGGTAGTAATATTCCAGCACCGGATACTCTGCCGTATCACGGGCTAATTTACTCACGGCCTCCACGTAGGCTAACCGGTGACGGGTTGAAAGTTTATGAAATAACCGCGTTTCAATCGGCAGGCGACGTACCCGCTCTTTTTCCGCCAGTTCAGTAAAATCTGCCAGCGGTAATTGTAACAATGGCCGGTAAATATCCAGCAACCCACTGATAACGCGATAGCCCTGTAATTCCAGTTGCTCAACATCGGGGTGGCTGAACACATTTTCAATAGCCACACTCTTATAAAGTTCAAGCAGTTGACTATATCCGCTGTCATCCTCCAGCAGCGCATGATTAAATTCACCAGAATAGATCTGCGGCAGGTTATCAATAAAGCGTTGCGCCGCATAAGGCACCAGCTTATTTAACGTGTTGACGCGCAAATACATAAAGAACTGATCTTCCGTACTGCGACTGAGCGAATTGGCGCGTGATTTATCCCAGGCATTTTCCACCACCTGAGAAAAGAGCGAACCTTTTTCATGCTCGCCCCAGGCGTTATAAAGATGCTGATAAAGCTGTTCAACCGTAAATATCTTTTTCTCGACGGCGTCTTCAAGATCGGCCACGCAATAGGAGATATCATCGGCAGCCTCCATTACCCACGTCAATGGAAAGCGGCTGTAAGTATCCAGTTCCAGTTCTTTACGCAGCCGTTCAACATAGGCTTCTTCGGCGAAATAATAACCGGGTTTCTTCATTAAATAATTGTGGCTGGCGGGTGGATCCCCCACCCACCATGCCGGGCGGGTATATTTTAAAATACAGCCCACCTGCGCCCAGGTCAGATTCATGCGCATTAAGGTATGCACAAGCCGGATGCCTTGGGCATTGCCTTCAAAATGACACAGATCCTGACGCACTTTACGCCGCAGACCGTTTAACTCATCTTCCCCCTCCCGCAGACGCAATGACACCACTTCACAGCGGTCACCGCTGAGGGGCTGGCTGGCGGCATCGTCCGGGGAGAGGCGCTGACGAAACCAGTCATTAATAGCCGCCTCGCCAAAGTGACCGAACGGCGGATTGCCGATGTCGTGCATCAGGCAGGCCATTTCAACGATGCTTTCAAACGGCCCGGTAAGTTCATCCAGACCGTAGGTTTCCAGTAACCGCAGCTCTTTCAGGCGGCTTAAAATCTCTTTGGCGATATAGCGCCCGACCTGCTGTACTTCCAGAGAATGGGTCAGCCGGGTGCGTACGGCGGCATTTCGCTCCAGCGGAAAGACCTGGGTTTTTTGTTGCAGGCGGCGGATAGCCGGGGAATTCACAATGCGTCCGCGATCGCTTTCGAAGATGCGCAGGATTTCACGTTCCGTTTTCACCCCCTGGGGTGAGCGGTAGCGACGGTGCCAGTTTATTTTTTTGCGAAAATCGATTTCAGCCATTTGCTCTCCCGCCAGAACGTCATGTGAAGTAATGCAATCCTGCCTGCCATGATAGACTATGCCCTGAAAACGTAACTCAGTCTTATCACATTAGCGAGTATCTCTATGAAAGTCGGCATTATTGGTGCAATGGAAGAAGAAGTGACGCTGCTGCGTGACAAAATCGAAAATCGTCAGACGCATAACATCGCGGGCTGCGAAATTTACACCGGTACGCTCAATGGCACAGACGTCGCCCTGCTGAAGTCAGGCATTGGCAAAGTGGCGGCGGCAATGGGCGCAACCCTTCTGCTGGAGCGCTGCAAGCCGGATGTGATTATCAATACGGGTTCAGCGGGCGGCCTGGCCTCAACGCTGACAGTGGGCGATATCGTGGTGTCTGACGAAGCGCGCTACCACGATGCCGATGTCACCGCGTTCGGTTACGAATTAGGCCAGTTACCGGGCTGCCCGGCAGGCTTTAAAGCGGATGAAAAGCTGGTTGCCGCCGCCGAATCCTGTATTGCCGAACTTAAACTTAACGCCGTGCGCGGCCTGATTGTCAGCGGCGACGCGTTCATCAACGGTTCTGAAGGTCTGGCCCGCATTCGCCAGAACTTCCCGCAGGCGATTGCAGTAGAAATGGAAGCCACCGCCATTGCCCACGTTTGCCATAACTTTAACGTGCCGTTTGTGGTGGTTCGCGCCATTTCTGATGTGGCTGACCAGCAGTCGCACCTGAGCTTTGACGAATTCCTCGTCGTGGCGGCAAAACAGTCCACCCTGATGGTGGAAACGCTGGTGCAGAACCTGGCACGTGGCTAAGCGCTCATTCAGGGCGCTCGCCGCCCTGCTTCTGCTCATCCCGGCGTGGCTTTTTGCAGCCCCGCGCGTGATCACGCTTTCACCCGCCAATACAGAACTGGCGTTTGCCGCTGGCATCACCCCCGTGGGCGTCAGCAGCTATTCCGACTACCCGCCGCAAGCGAAAAGCATTGAACAGGTCGCCACCTGGCAGGGCATGAATCTGGAGCGTATCGTGGCGCTCAAGCCAGACGTGGTGCTGGCCTGGCGCGGCGGCAATGCTGAACGTCAGGTTAATCAGCTTACCCGCTTCGGCATTAAAGTACTGTGGATTGATGCCGCCACGATTGAGCAGGTCGCTGAAACGCTGCGCCAGCTCGCGGCGTACAGCCCGCACCCGGAGCAGGCGCAGAACGCAGCGCAGTCGCTTCTCAACGAGTATGTCGCTTTAAAATCCCGCTATTCCGACGTGCCGAAAAAACGCGTCTTTTTGCAGTTCGGATCGCACCCGCTGTTTACCAGCGCCAGCGGCACCATTCAGGATCAGGTATTAGCCCTCTGCGGCGGTGAAAATATCTTTGCTTCCTCGCGCGTGCCGTGGCCGCAGGTCAGCCGGGAACAGGTGCTGGCACGCAATCCGCAGGCCGTCGTTATTGCAGGCGAAGCGGACGAAATTCCGAAAGTACAGGCCTTCTGGAATAAACAGCTCAAAATTCAGGTTATCCCGCTTAATAGCGACTGGTTTGAACGCGCAAGCCCGCGTATTATCCTCGCCGCAAAACAACTCTGTACCGCTCTCGAACAGGTAAAATAAGATGCTTGTCTACTGGCTGGATATTATCGGCACGGCAGTATTCGCCATCTCTGGCGTGTTGCTCGCTGGCAAATTGCGTATGGATCCATTCGGCGTGCTGGTGTTAGGCGTCGTCACTGCCGTCGGCGGCGGCACGATCCGCGATATGGCGCTCGCACATGGGCCGGTATTCTGGGTCACCGATCCGACCGATCTGGTGGTGGCGATGGTCACCTGCCTGTTAACGATCGTGCTGGTGCGTCAGCCGCGTCGTCTGCCGAAGTGGATTTTACCGGTGCTTGATGCCGTGGGGCTGGCAGTGTTTGTCGGCATTGGTGTGAATAAGGCGTTTATGGCCGGAACCGGGCCGATGATCGCCATTTGCATGGGCGTGCTGACCGGCGTGGGCGGCGGGATTATCCGCGATGTGCTGGCCCGTGAAATCCCAATGATCCTGCGAACCGAGATCTACGCCACCGCCTGTATCATTGGCGGCATTGTTCACGCGACAGCATTTTATACGTTTGGCGTTCCGCTGGAAGCGGCAAGTATGACGGGGATGGTGGTGACGCTCGCCATTCGTCTGGCGGCGATCCGCTGGCATCTGAAGCTGCCGACGTTTGCGCTGGATGAGAGTGGGCGTTAAAAGAGGTTTAATGCCGGGCGAGACGCGGTCGCCGCCCGGCATTGTGAATACTTAGATGCTGAATGATGAACCACACCCGCAGGTACTGGTCGCGTTCGGGTTAGTGACCACAAAGCGGGAACCTTCCAGCCCTTCGGTGTAATCCACCGCGCCACCCACCAGATATTGCAGGCTCATCGGGTCAACCACCAGCGCCACACCCTGTTTCTCAATGGTCATATCGCCATCGTTGATCTGATCGTCAAAGGTAAAACCGTACTGGAAACCACTGCAACCACCGCCGGTGATATACACACGCAGTTTCAGATTTGGGTTTTCTTCATCGGCAATCAGGTCTTTTACTTTAATGGCTGCGGCTTCGGTAAATTGCAGCGGCAGCGCTACGTCGTCACTCATTATTTGCTCCCATTGATACTGCGATTCGGGCAAAAATTAACCCGATCTTTAAATTATTATCTATTACCCGAGTAAATCGTTCAAGTATTCTCCCGAAATGCCTGCGCATGGGTTTTCGCCTGAAGTTCCGCTTCCTGACGTGCCAGCGTGCGGGCGAGGATCGTGGAGTAGAGCGGCTTACCGCCTAAAAACTGTGCCAGCAGTGTTGCGCCAAGACAGGTAATAATCATTGGCAAAATGAGCTGATAATTATCGGTCATCTCCAGCACCAGCACGATGCCGGTAAGCGGCGCACGCACGGAGGCCGCCAGCAGCGCGCCCATTCCGGCAATCGCAAACGTCCCAGCCTCCAGATGATACGCCGGAAACAGCCCGGCGCAGGCCATGCCAAACGCGGTACCGAGCAGCGTGCCGAGCGCCAGCATCGGCGCAAAAATGCCCCCCGGCGCGCCGGAGGAAAAGCACAACAGCGTGGTGATCACCCTGGCAATAAAAATGAACAGCAGCATCCCGATGGTGTAATTACCCGCCGCCGCAATCGGGATCAGGCTAAAGCCACCGCCGGAGATGGCCGGCACGATCAGCCCCAGCACGCCGCAACCGCCCCCGATGAGGCCGCCGATAAGCACCCATTTGGTGAGATTACCGCCGTGCAGACGCTGGAACATATCCTGAGTGCGCAGCACCAGCGTGTTAAACAGCGGGCCAACGCAGCCAAACACCATTCCCAGCACCAGATACAGCCATAAGGTATTCACCGGCGCGTTAGTCAGTTTGCCGACTTCGATCACCGCCCCTTCGCCGTTAAACAGGCGAAACACAATGCTCGACATGATCACGCCAGTGAACACGGCTTTTATGGAGATCAGGTTATAGCGAAACTGCGGGCGCATCTCTTCGAGGATAAACAGGATCCCCGCCAGCGGCGCGTTAAACGCGGCGGACAACCCCGCCGCCGCCCCGGTCGCCAGCAGCGTATGCCGGGCTTCCGCGCTGCGCTGGCGAAAAATATCCACCACCATGCGCCCGACGTTACCGCCGAGCTGCACCGTGGGACCTTCACGCCCCAGCACCATCCCCGCGCCGAGCGTGCCCATCCCGCCGATAAACTTCACGGGCAGCACGCGCCACCAGCGCACCGGGCGCAGTTCCTCCAGTGCACCTTCAATTTCAGGTATTCCCGACCCGCCCGCTTCCGGGGCAAAGCGGCGCACCAGAAAATAGCCCAGCATCGCCAGTCCCGCCGAGAACACAAACGCCAGCGGCCAGACCAGGCTGCTATCCGCCACCTGCGCCAGCGTACCCAGACGCAGGCCAGAGACGGCGTTGACCGCTTTTTCAAAGGCCACGCCGATAAGCCCCGCTAACGTACCGACCACGGCGGCCATCAGAAGGATCGCCAGCGGCGTTTTATCGCGTTGCAGCAGTCGGCGGATCAGATCGCCCCGGCGCAGCCGCACCAGTTGCTGAACTTCAAAGGAAGGAGTTTCTGCTTTCATGGCCTTAACAAAGATAAGTCACACAAAGGGGAGCGTTATTCTACGCATTGCCGCTGCCCCCGTCGCAATAAAAATGCCTGAAAATGTGTCGTTTCAATTGGGCAAAACTTTCATAACATTCCGCGAATACCTTACAATGGTCCGCCTATCCTCTTTACAACCAGGAATACATCCATGAGTAAGTCTGAAAACCTCTACAGCGCGGCACGTAAGCTCATCCCCGGCGGCGTAAACTCGCCGGTGCGCGCGTTTACCGGCGTAGGCGGGACGCCGCTGTTTATTGAGCGGGCGGACGGGGCTTACCTGTACGACGCCGACGGAAAGGCCTACGTCGATTACGTCGGTTCCTGGGGGCCGATGGTGCTGGGCCATAACCATCCGACGATCCGTAATGCGGTGATCGAAGCGGCGCATCGCGGGTTGAGTTTTGGTGCGCCAACGGAAATGGAAGTCAAAATGGCCGAACTGGTGACCGAACTGGTGCCCACGATGGATATGGTCCGCATGGTGAACTCCGGGACCGAAGCGACCATGAGCGCAATCCGCCTGGCGCGTGGCTTTACCGGGCGCGACAAAATCATCAAATTCGAAGGCTGCTACCACGGTCACGCTGACTGTCTGCTGGTGAAAGCGGGTTCCGGCGCGCTGACCCTGGGCCAGCCAAACTCACCGGGCGTACCGGCTGATTTCGCGAAGCACACCCTGACCTGCACCTATAACGATCTGGCGTCCGTGCGCGAAGCGTTTGAAGAGTTCCCGCAGGAGATCGCCTGCATTATCGTTGAGCCGGTCGCGGGCAATATGAACTGTATTCCGCCGCAGCCGGGCTTCCTGCAGGGTCTGCGCGCGCTGTGCGATGAGTTCGGCGCGCTGCTGATCATCGACGAAGTGATGACCGGCTTCCGCGTGGCACTGGCGGGCGCACAGGCTTACTACGATGTGGTACCGGATCTGACCTGCCTCGGCAAAATCATCGGTGGCGGTATGCCGGTAGGCGCATTTGGCGGACGTCGTGAAGTGATGGATGCCCTCGCCCCGACCGGGCCGGTTTACCAGGCGGGCACGCTCTCCGGTAACCCGATTGCGATGGCCGCCGGTTACGCCTGTTTAGCCGAAGTCGCGCAGCCGGGCATTCACGAAACGCTGACCGATCTGACCACCCGTCTGGCAAATGGCCTGCTGGAAGCTGCAGCCGACGCCGGTATCCCGCTGGTGGTGAATCACGTCGGCGGCATGTTCGGGATTTTCTTTACCGACGCCAAAGAAGTGACCTGCTATCAGGACGTGGTGAAATGCGACGTTGAGCGCTTCAAGCGCTTCTTCCATCTGATGCTGGAGGAAGGCGTGTACTTCGCGCCGTCTGCGTTTGAAGCGGGCTTTATGTCCGTGGCGCACAGCGAGGAAGATATTAATAAAACGATTGATGCCGCGCGGAAGGTGTTTGCGCAGCTGTAATTGTAATGTCCCCTCACCCCGGCCCTCTCCCCCGGGGAGAGGGAGCAAACCAGTCCCCTTACCCCAGGAGAGGGGAGAAAGACGAGTCTGTGCACGATCTTTCCCCTCTCCCTCAGGGGGAGGGTTAGGGTGAGGGTGCCCCCTACCGACTCTGCTTTCTCAGCAAATAAATAAAATACGGCGCGCCGATAAACGTCGACAGCAGCCCCGCCGGGATCTGATACGGGAACATAATCATCCGCCCGCACCAGTCGGCGAACACCAGCAACAATCCCCCGGTTAATGCCGACATCACCATGTGCGGCATCGTGCGGCGAAAGCCCATCATCCGCGCGATGTGCGGAGCCATCAGGCCAACAAAACTCAGCGGGCCGATGGTCATCGTCGCCGCAGCGGTCAGGCACGACGCCAGCAGGAGCAGCCCCACGCGTGACGGGGTTAACGCCACGCCCACCGCGCGGGCGGTTTCTCCACCGAGCGGTAAAATCATCAGCCAGCGGCGGCACAGCGGGGTTATCGCCAGCAGGACTACCGTGGCGATCATCGCCCACGTCACCTGTTGCATCGTCGCGTTATAGGTTGAACCAGAAATCCAGGTCAGGATCTGCGCCATACGCGGGTCGCCGCTCGCCTGTAGCATCATCAGCAGCATGGTGAAGGCGGTACTGAGCGCCATCCCCGCCAGCAGCATCCGGTGCGGCGAGAACCCGCCACGTCCGGCCGCCAGCATAATAATCATCAGCGTTAACGCCGCCCCCAGACTCCCGGCAGGCAGCAGCCAGCCGAAGGCGTTGCCAGGCACGAAGAACAGCATCACCACCACGCCAAACGCCGCGCCGGAACTGATGCCTAACACTTCGGGGCTGGCCATCGGGTTGCCGGTCAGCCGCTGGATAATGCACCCGGCGACCGCCAGCATCACGCCTGCGGTCAGGGCGGCAAGAATGCGCGGTGCGCGCCACTGCATTAATTCATCCAGCAGCGAACCCGTTGCCCAGTGCCAGCCCTGCGCGTCACGCCCGAGCGACAGCGCCGCCGTCATACCCAGCAGCAGGACGATCGCGCCCGCCAGTGCAAACCACTGCACATGCTGACGCTCGGCGGCCACATGGTCGCCCGCGTCCATCGACGGCGCGCTCATGCTCCGCAAGCGTGGCAGCAACCACAGCAGCAACGGTGCGCCGACCAGCGCGGTGACCGACCCGGTGGAAATTTCCATCCATACGCGCGTCAGCCAGAGCACAATCTGATCGGAGAGGCATAAAATCAGCGCGCCAATCAGCGGCGCGAGCAGCAGGCGCGAGAGCAGACGACGCGCGCCGAGCATTTTCGCCAGCAGCGGCGCAAACAGGCCGATAAAGCCGATGATCCCGACTGTGTTAACCAGCAGCGCACTGAGCACAATCGCCAGCAGCAGCGCGCCCAGACGCGCCAGCGACAGCGCCAGGCCCAGGTTACGCGCCACGCCATCATCCAGTCCCATCAGGGTCAACGGACGCAGCAACAGCAGCGTCAGCAACGCCACGCCAATGAGTTTCGGCCAGAGCTGTTGCACTCCGCTCCAGTCGGTTTGCGTCAGCGTGCCGGTGCTCCACAGGAACATGCTTTGTAGCTGGTCGTGGTGAAACAGTGCCAGTAGCTGATTGATAGCGCCACAGTAGAGACTGACCACCAGCCCTGCGAGGATCAGCGTGACGGGCGAGAGGCGTTTGCCCCAGGCGACGCCAAACACCAGCGCCCCGATCGCACAGGCTCCCGTCAGCGCCGCAAACTGGGTACCCAGCATGCCCGGCAGCGCCCACAGCGTGGTGACGGTGATCCCCAGTTGCGCACCGGTAGCGACGCCAAGCGTCGTCGGTTCCGCCAGCGGGTTTCGCAGCACCTGCTGGAACAGCACGCCCGCCAGCCCCAGTCCGGCCCCGACCAGCAACGCGATCGCCAGGCGCGGCAGCAGGCTGTAATGAAACAGCATTTGCTCAACGGAATTAATATCGGGCTGCCAGAGCGCCTCGCCCCACTGCGCACGCGGCAGCGCGGCGTTGAGGTTGATCCAGCCAAGCCAGGCGGCGGCAATAAACAACACGCTCAGTAAAACGGCGGGAAGCGCTGCGATGCGTTTGCTCATGCTTTGCCTCCCAGCACTTTATCCAGCACGCGCACAAAATGCATCGCGGAAAGCGTCGCCCCGTAGAACCACACCGCAGGCGCGCGATAAAACCGCCCGGCGCGCACAAACGGCATCGACTGCCAGAGCGGGGTTGCCAGCAGGCTCTGCATCTCGCGCTCGTTGCCGTGATCGAAGCAGATCACATCGGCGTCTTTAAACTCGCCCAGCCGATCGATTCCGATCGTCGTGCTGCCCCAGAAGGTGGTTTCTCCCTGCCAGGCGTTGGGAATACCAAACGCGTTCAGCGGTTCCTGGAACAGGCAGTTCGGGCAAAACACCAGCATATGACGGGCATCCAGCAGGGTCAGCATCAGCAGCGGTCGGCTGCCGCGCGTGGCAAAGCGCGGCTTCATTGATTCCATAAAGCTGTCGAGCGTATCGAGATGCGCTTTTGCCGCCGCCCGCATATCCAGAAGTTCCGCCATTTCATTGAGCGAATGACGCGCGGTGGTGAGCGGCTTTTTGCCGTCGCTAAAGGTAAAGCCGCGACCCGGCGCGATGCGGGCCAGCACGTCCGCCGACGGGCCGTAGCCGGCAGACCAGACCATGTAAGACGGCTTCATCTGGGCGAGCAGTTCAAGATTCGGCTCCGTGCGCAGTCCGATATCAATCACCGAATCGGGCAGTGACGGCTCATTCACCCACAGATTGTAATTGGGTACGTCGGCCACGCCGTAAGGCATGATGCCCAGCGCCAGCAGGAGTTCGACCGGCAGCCATTCGAGGGCGACGATGCGGTGCGGATCGACGCGGGCGGCACGCGCGGTGCCCATGTTGAGCAGCAGCGGCGAGAGCGCCATGGCCGTCAGCAGGCGACGGCGGCTAATTGAAGGTAAGCAATCCATCAGTACACAAAGCTCACCGGTGCGGCACCTGCCGGATGCGGCAGAATGCCCATCGGGATACCGTAAATGTGTTCCAGCGTCTCGGCGCGCATCAGCGCTTCCGGCGTGCCTTCGGCGATCTTTTCACCGCCGCGCAGGGCCACCAGAAAATCGCAATAACGCGCCGCCATGTTGATATCGTGCAGTACGGCGATCACCGTCAGACCGCGTTGCTGGCTCAGGCGATGCACCAGCGCCAGCACGTCCACCTGATGAGCGATATCCAGCGCGGAGGTCGGTTCATCAAGCAGCAGGCAGCGGCTGTCCTGCGCCACCAGCATGGCGATCCAGGCACGCTGACGTTCGCCGCCGGAGAGACTGTCCACCAGCCGGTGCGCCAGCGGTTTTAATCCCACCAGCGTAATCGCTTCTTCGACTTTATCGCGGTCGGCTGCGCCAAACCGCCCGAGCGCGCCGTGCCACGGATAGCGCCCAATCGCCACCAGTTCACGCACGGTCATCCCTTCCGCCTGCGGCAACTGCTGCGGCAGATAAGCGACTTTGCGCGCAAAGGCTTTGCTGCTCCAGCTTTCCAGCGGTTGTCCGTCGAGCAAAATATCGCCCTCTGAAGGCGGCTGATGACGGCCCAGCATTTTAAGCAGCGTGGATTTCCCGGAGCCGTTGTGACCAATAAGGCCCGTCACTTTGCCCACCGGAAAGGTCAGCGAGAGAGGATGCAGCAGCGTGCGGCCAGGCACACGAAAAGAGACATCGGAGAGTTGAAAAGTGGTATCGGGATGCGGTTTGTTATCCTGCATAAAGCCAACTTGTCAAAAGGGCACGGCGAACCGTGCCCAAAAGGAAATTAGAAGCGGAAGGTAGCGGTTGCGACAACCTGGCGTTCAGCACCCCAGAAGCAGCCGTAAGTCTGGAAGCAACTGGAGACGTATTCACGATCCAGCAGATTATTCACGTTAACAGCCAGATTTGAACCTGCCAGACCGAAACGCGCCAAATCATACTTCACGACCGCGTCCATAACAGCCGCGCTGCCCACTTTGAAGGTGTTCGCCGGATCGCCATAGCTTGAACCAATAAAGCGCCCGCCAGTACCTAATGTCAGACCAGACAGAGGGCCGTCGTTAAAGGTGTAATCGCCCCACAGAGAAGCCATGTGCTCCGGCACTTGCTCAACACTGTTACCCTTCAGATTGGTATCTTTAGTGTATTCAGCGTCGATATAGGTATAAGACGCCGTTACGTTGACGTTGGCATTTACGGCAGCTTTAGCTTCAAGCTCAACGCCCTGAGAACGCACTTCACCTGATGGAACTTGCAGATTCGAATTATTCGGATCGGTGGTTAACGTGTTGGTTTTCGTCAGGTGATAGACCGCCGCAGTCATTACGACAGGCATGTCTTTCGGCACGAATTTCACGCCCGCTTCATATTGCTCACCTTTCGATGGCGCAAAGGCCATGCGCGGCGTGCTGTAAAGATCGAATGCGTTAGGTTCAAACGACTGGCTGTAGCTGATGTACGGTGAGACACCGTTGTCAAAGAGGTAATTCACCCCACCACGCCACGTAAACTGATGATCGTTACGTTCAATGGAACCACCATCGGCGCGAACCGTCGTCCCCTGCTGAGCCCAGTCATAACGGCCGCCGAGGGTGAAGACCCATTTTTCCCATTCGGCCTGATCCTGAACATAAATGCCGGTCTGTTTAGTTTCGTTAAGCTGATAAGGCGCAGCGTCACCGAAATCAAAATCTTCCAGGGTTTGCGGGTTGTACAGATCAACCACAGGTGCGGTGCCAAAAGTGGCATTGATGTCGTTACGCATACGCATAAAGTCCACACCCGTCAGCAAGGTATGATCCATCGCGCCAGTGGCAAATTGACTTTGCAGTTGCGTATCAACGCTGAAGTTTTGCAAACGTTCGTTATCTACGACAGTGCCACGCCCCAAATAATGATCGCGATCGACTGGTGCAATAGCCTGGCAAGGCGCATTAAACGCATTCGCCGAACAAATGCCCGTACCGTAGACACTCTGTTGAGCGGTTTTCATTTCAACAAAACGAAGATTCTGGCGCACGGTAAAGGTATCGTTGAAACCATGCTCAAAACTGTAGCCAACCATCTTCTGATTGCGAGAATAGGTGTTGTTATTCGCGCCTTCATTGAAGCTGGTGGATACACGGGAACCGTTTGGCAAACGTTGAACGGTGCCTTCTTTCGGCAGCCATCCGTAATAACCGGTTTCCGGCTCGTTCTGGAAATAGGACAGGAAGGTAAAGTTGGTTTTGTCATCCGGCCGCCAGGAGAATGACGGCGCAATGGTGTAGCGCTGCTGTTCTGCATTGGTTTGCTGCTCATTATTAGAGCGAGCAAGGCCAGTTAAGCGGTACGAGAATTCCCCGTTATCATCCAGCGCATCGCTGAAATCAAAACCCGTCTGGTAGAAACTGTCTGTACCCATCTTGAACTGAACTTCCCGTAAAGGTTCAGTTGTCGGACGCTTACTGACCATGGAAATAATACCGCCAGGGTTGCTTTTACCGTAAAGAACAGAAGTAGGCCCGCGCATAAGTTCAACGCGTTCAAGCATATAGGGGTCGATCGCGGCATCATTATAAAAGTTACCCTGGAGCTTCATACCATCCAGGTAGTTATTCTGGCTCAGCCCTACAGAGGTAAAACCACGAATACTGACGAAATCGTAAGTGCTGGATGCACCACGATTGCTAACGACGACACCCGGCGTATAACCAAGTGCTTCTTTAACCGATTTTGGCTGATGCATTTGCATCTCTTCACTGGTCACCACAGAAACAGATTGCGGAGTCTTTTCAATCGGGGTGTCAGTTTTGGTCGCCGTCGCGGTACGTTTTGCCGCAATGGTAGGAGCTGGTCCCCACGCGCTTTCCGCTGGTGCGGCCGCTGAGGTAACGGTAATGGTGTCTTCTGGTGCTGCATGCGCATTAAAAGAAAGCCCGCCGATCGCCGTAGCGACAACGACTGCGATTTTACGCAGAGAGGTATTAACTGGCTGGAGAGAATGTAGACGCGCCATTGTTTTTCTCTATGGAATAAGTGATGAATGATAACGTAAACGAGAATTATTATTATGACCGCAGCATAATATGCGAAACGCCGAACCCATAGCAAGGGATATGCGCCCCTACAAGGTTTGAGGGTACAGGAAATAACCTGACAGAGAATGTGTGGTTAGAAAGGGGTTAAAAAGTTGTTAGGGATTGGGGGATTTCCCCCTCACCCCGGCCCTCTCCCCAGGGGAGAGGGGGAAAGGCGAGTCCGCACTCGGGCTGTTCCCTCTCCCGGCGGGAGAGGGTTAGGGTGAGGGGGAACGCAGATTAATTACTGCCGAACATATCCTTGATCCAGCCCGCGACGCCGTCGCTCTTCTCTTCCTGCTTCGGCGGCTGTTGCTGCTGTTGTTGCGGTTGCTGCTGCGGTGTCTGGTCAAACGGGTTACCCGTTTCCGCAGGCGGCGGTGCCTGCTGGCACAGCGAATCCGGGTTAGTCGTCCAGACAGGCACGGTACGCATTCCGCCGCCGCCACAGATAAAGTAGCCCGACTCATCCACGCTCATATCGACGATATCTTCCGGCGGCGTCAGATCCAGCGGAATAGGCGACTGGTTCGCCAGATAGCGCTGATAAATCGCCATCGCGCCGCTGGCACCGTACAGTTTCGTCGGCTGGTTATTGTCGCGACCCACCCAGGTGATCGTCACTTCACGCCCGTCGATACCGGCAAACCAGGTATCCACGTTATTGTTGGTGGTGCCGGTTTTACCCGCCAGATGCAGGCCCGGATACTTCGCGCCAAGCTGGCGACCGGTACCGCGCTGGATAACCTGCTGCATCGTCCACAGCGTCATATAGGCCGCCTGCGCCGGAACAGCACGTTCCGCCTGCGGGAAGCTCTGATACAGCACTTTACCGTCTTCAGCGATCACCGAACGTAGTGAAGAAAGCGTCGCACGGTTACCGCCGCTGGCGATGGTCTGGAACGCCTGCGCCACTTCTACCGGCGTCAGGTTCAGCGCCCCTAACAGCATGGAAGGCACCGGATGAAGTTGATCTTTCGGCACACCCAGTTTCAGCCAGGTGTCGGTCACGGCGGGCAGGCCGAGCGCCATCCCCAGGTTGACCGTCGGCACGTTCATTGAACGCGTCAGCGCATCCACTAACATCACTTGACCGCTAAAACGTTTATCGTCGTTCTGCGGCGACCAGACCTGGCCGTTCGGCTGACGCAGCGAAATCGGCGCATCGGCAATCCAGGTGTTCAGACGGTACTGATTCGGCTGGCTCAGCGCGGTCAGATAGGTCGCCGGCTTCGCCAGGGAACCAATCGAACGTCGCGCCTGCATCGCGCGGTTGTACCCGGCGAACTGCGGCGTCGCACCGCCGACCATCGCACGGACTTCACCGCTGAAGCGGTCAACCACCACCATCGCGGTTTCCAGATCGGAGAGCTTGCGCTGTTTGATCAGCGCCGGAATACCTTCCACAGCGGCTTTTTCGGCGGCGTCCTGCGCCACGGAATCAAAGGTGGTGAAGATCTTCACGCCGGAGAGATCTTTCACCTGATCGCCGAGCTTCGCCTGCAACTCCTGGCGCACCATCTGCATAAACGCTGGCTGCGGAGAGATAACCCCACCACGCGGCTGCACGCCCAGCGGACGGGCACTCAGCATGTCGTACAACTCCTGATCGATTACCTGCTGCTGTTGCAGCAAACGCAGGACCAGGTTACGACGTTCCAGCGCCAGTTTCGGGTTACGCCACGGGTTGTAAATGGACGCGCCTTTCACCATGCCCACCAGCAACGCCTGCTGGTCGAGGCTCAGTTCTTCCACCGGACGGCCAAAATAGTACAGGCTCGCCAGCGGGAAGCCGCGAATTTCATTGTCACCGCTCTGACCGAGATAGACCTCGTTCATATAGAGTTCAAGGATGCGATCTTTGCTGTAGCGCGCATCCATGATCAGCGCCATGTACGCTTCATTCGCCTTACGCCAGTAAGAGCGCTCGCTCGACAGGAACAGGTTTTTCACCAGCTGCTGAGTGAGGGTACTCGCTCCCTGCACCGTGCGCCCTGCCGTCAGGTTCGCCAGCATCGCACGACCAATCGAGTAGAAGCTGATCCCGTCATGCTCGTAGAAATGGCGGTCTTCGGTTGCCAGCAGCGTATCCACCAGCAGATCCGGGAAGCCATTACGCGGCACAAACAGGCGCTGTTCGCCGTTTGGCGACGACAGCATGGTGATCAGGCGCGGATCGAGACGGAAGAAACCGAACTGGCGGTTGCTCTCCATGTTCTCGATAGTGTCCAGCCGATCGCCATTGAACGTCAGACGCGCGCGCACCTGCCCTTCTTTACTGTCGGGGAAGTCGAACGGACGGCGGATCATCTCAATGCTGTTCGCCTGCACGGTAAATTCGCCAGGCCGCGTCATCGCCGTCACTTTGCGATACTGCGTTGCTTCGAGCAGCTTCACCATCTCGTTTTTGCTGATGGCCATGTCCGGCTCAAGGTTGACCATCCGGCCATACACGGCGGCGGGCAACTGCCAGACTTTGCCATCAATACGGCTGCGGATTTTCTGGTCGAGATAAAGACCGTACATCGCCATCAGCAGGATGCCGACAATCGCGATTTTTACCAGCAGCCAGAACCAGCCACGCTTGCCACGAGGCTTACGCCCTTTGCCTTTTTTGCTTTTCGGCATCGGTTCGTCATCCTCATAATCGTCATAGTCGTCTTCCTGAGGACGACGACGGCTTACTTTCTCTTTTACCGGACGCGCTGGTCGGCCTTTGCGTCCAATAGGTTCGCGGTCATTCCCCGCCATGCTTTCTCTCCGCTACATTCAGGCGCAAAGGCCCGATTCTCAGTTCTTCGGCATCAGGCCGATAGAAGAAATCTCTCAAAATCGTGGGGGTTTCCCCTCACCCCGGCCCTCTCCCAAAGGGAGAGGGAGAAAGGCAGGTTCATGCTCGCTCCATTCTCTCTCCCAAAGGGAGAGGGAGAAAGGCGGGTTCCTACTCGCTCCATTCCCTCTCCCGAGGGAGAGTGAGAAAGGCGAGTCGCTGCTCGATCCATTCCCTCTCCCTTAGGGAGAGGGTTAGGGTGAGGGGTTCAGCCCACGCGTTACGAATACTTCCTGGTGCGCCGGGTCGGCGCGGTATTAGCCGGATCGTCCGGCCAGACGTGTTTGGGGTAACGCCCTTTCATCTCTTTTTGTACTTCACGGTACGCGCCCTGCCAGAAGGCGCTGAGATCGCGGGTGATTTGCAGCGGTCGTCGCGCAGGCGATAACAGCTCCAGCACCAGCGGTACACGTCCGTCGGCAATAACAGGGGTCGTCGCTTCACCGAACATCTCCTGCATTCTCACCGCCAGAACCGGGGCGTTGTCTTCGTGGTAACGGATAGCAATCCGGCTTTCCGTCGGCACAGTGTAATGCTCCGGCAACGCACTATCCAGCCGTTGCCGTAATGACCACGTCAGTAAATTTTGCAGCGCCCGGCTGACGTTGAGCGCTTTTAGCGCCCGCAGCGAGTGGACGCCGTGCATTTCGGGAAGTAACCATAGCTCAAGCGCAGCCAAAAGCGAGGCATCATCAACCGCAGGCCACTCCACTTCCGGCAGCCATTTTGCCGCACAGTGCAGACGCAGCCGTAGCTGCTCTGCTTCCGGCGTCCAGTTCAGCACCTGTAAGCCTTTATCACGAATGCCGTTAAGCATCGCCTGATGCAGTTCTTCTTCTGACGGCTTTGCCAGCGGTTTAACGCTGACCGTCAACTGGCCAATCTGCGTGCGGCGAAACGCTTTCAGCGTGCCCTGCACGTCATCCCATTCCACAGAATCACTCTGGCGCAGCAATGCCGGTTTATGGGCGATGAGCGTGTCAATATCCAGCGCCAGCGCCTGCAAAATCCGCGCATCCGGGGTATTACTGCCCTGAAGCAAGAGCGGCGCGATCAGCCACTCGTGGCGGCCCAGCGCGTCGTCACGGTCGAGCATCACGCCCATGCCGTTCGCCAGTTGGTAGCGCCCTTCCAGCCCGCGCCTGCGGGCAATGCGATCGGCAAAAGCACTAGCGAGTAAGCCGGGGATCAGGGCGCTGTCCGCCTCGCCTGCCCGTGCATTCAGGCGTTTTGCCAGTTGCTGGCTGCGGCGCTGCCAGTGCGGCTGCGTGCGGGAAAACGCCACGCTTAAATCGGTGTTGGCCCCGCGCGGCGGCTCCTCCAGGATCGCCGCCAGCCGGGTCGCGGTGGCGATTTCATCGGCATTTTGCGCCGCGACGAGCATCGCACTCAGACGCGGATCGGCCCCCAGTTGCGCCATTTTCTGCCCGCGCGCGCTCAGACGATCCCCGTCAAGCGCGCCCAACTGAGTTAATAAACTTTTAGCCGCCGCCAGATTCACCGCCGGTGGCGCATCGAGAAACGCCAGCTGTGCGGGATCCTGGCAGCCCCACTGTAAAAGCTCCAGCAGCAGCCCGGACAGATCGCTTTGCAGGATCTCCGGCTCGCTTTGCGCTGCCGCCCGCTCCGCCTGATCTTTTGCCAGCAGATGCACGCAGATCCCCGGTTCCAGTCGCCCGGCGCGGCCCGCGCGCTGGGTCATGGAGGCCTGGCTGATGCGCTGGGTAATAAGCCGCGTCAGCCCGGTGCGCGGATCAAACCGCGCGGTGCGCTCCTGGGCGCAGTCCACCACCAGCCGGATGCCTTCAATGGTGAGACTGGTTTCCGCAATATTGGTCGCCAGCACCACTTTGCGCTTGCCTTCTGGTGCAGGCAGGATCCCCTTTCGCTGCTCGTTAAGCGGCAATGCGCCATACAGCGGGCAGAGCAGCACATCTGTGCCGACGCGCGCCGCCAGATGCTCCTGCACCCGCAGGATTTCGCCCACGCCCGGCAGAAACAGCAGCAGCGATCCGCGCTCGGCGCGCAGCAGTTCCGCCGTCGCCATGGCGACCGCTTCCTCAAAACGCTGATGTGCCGGTAGCGGCTGATAGCGCCGCTCAACCGGGAAGGCGCGTCCTTCAGAGGTAATGACCGGGGCGTCAGGCAACAGGCGCGAGAGGCGGTCATTGTCCAGCGTCGCGGACATAATCAGCAGGATAAGATCGTCCCGCAGCCCGGATTGCACATCAAGCAGCAGCGCCAGGGCCAGATCCGCCTGCAGGCTGCGCTCATGGAATTCATCGAGAATCACAAGGCTGACGCCGGTGAGTTCGGGATCGCGCTGGATCATCCGCGTCAGTATCCCTTCGGTGACTACTTCCAGCCGGGTGTGCGGCCCGACGCAGGTTTCGGCGCGCATCCGGTAGCCCACCGTTTCGCCGGGCTTTTCATTTATTAATTCAGCCAGCCGTTGAGCGACGTTGCGGGCGGCAAGACGGCGCGGCTCCAGCAGTAAAATACGCCCGCTGATCCCGCCCTGCCTGAGAATTTCCAGCGGCAGCCAGGTGGATTTCCCCGCGCCCGTGGGGGCGGTGAGTAACACCTGGGGGGCGCGTTTTAGCGCGGCGAGAAGGTCGGGCAGTACGGCGGCAACCGGCAAAGAGGACACAAAGACTCCAGTGGGCTAACTTTCATTTCATCGACGTGCATTGTAGCATCGCCGGAAATCATTACCGAGTATCGCTTATGTCAGACGCAAAAAGGCTGTTTTTCGCAGTCGACATTCCCGCCGCCATTCAGCAGGAAGTGATCCACTGGCGCGCCGCGCAGTTTGCCCCGGACGCCGGACGCCCGATTGCCGCAGCAAATCTGCACCTGACGCTGGCATTTTTAGGGGACGTCAGCGAGGAAAAACAGCGTGCGCTGTGCGAGCTGGCCGGACGCATCCGTCAGCCGGGGTTTACGCTGACGCTTGACGATGCCGGGCAGTGGCTACGCTCGCGGGTGGTCTGGCTCGGTACGCGTCAGCCGCCGCGCGGACTGCTGCAACTGGCAAACCTGCTGCGCTCGCAGGCCGCCCGCAGCGGCTGTTATCAAAGCCCGCAGCCTTTTCACCCGCATATTACGCTGCTGCGCGACGCCGGGCAGGCGGTGAAGATCCCGCCGCCGGGCTTTCGCTGGTCGTTTACCGTTAACGAATTTGTGCTGTACGAATCGCAGTTTATTCAGGGACGCACGCGCTACACGCCACTGAAGCGCTGGACGCTCGGCGAATAAGGAAGAACAGATGCAGTTTTCTCCACCGCTCCAATCCGCCCTTTTAATTCAACGCTATAAACGCTTTCTCGCTGATGTGGTAACTCCCACCGGTGAAACGCTCACTTTGCATTGTCCAAATACCGGAGCAATGACCGGTTGTGCCACGCCAGGAGACACCGTCTGGTATTCCACATCAGAAAATCCTAAACGCAAATATGCGCACACCTGGGAATTAACGCAAACGCAGCAGGGAGCAATAATTTGTGTAAATACCTTACGTGCAAATATATTAGCGAAAGAAGCAATAATTGAACAACGCCTGCCGGGACTTACCGGTTATAGCTCTTTGAAAAGTGAAGTGAAATATGGCGATGAGCAAAGTCGCATTGATTTTCTGCTCCAGGCAGAAGGATGCCGCAACTGCTATATTGAAGTGAAATCAGTCACGCTCGCTGAAAACGAGCAGGGCTATTTTCCTGATGCGGTCACGCTTCGCGGGCAAAAACATCTGCGGGAGTTAATGAGCGTGGCGGCTTCAGGCGATCGGGCCGTGCTGCTGTTTGCTATTTTGCATTCAGCCATTGAACGTTTTTCTCCGGCACGCCATATTGATGCTAAATACGCACAGCTTTTAAAGGAAGCTCAGCGAAAGGGGGTAGAAATTCTGGCTTACAAAGCGGAACTTTCTGCCGAAAATATGACTCTGAGGATGCCGTTACCTATTGTAATTTAACGGGCCGCGGCTGACTAAAAAGTGTTCTGGTCTACGTGCGCAAATACGCTTTTCCTCACAGGGTTGTCAAGTGTTACGTTTAGATAATTGCTATCCGGAAAAGCATCTGCTATTTATAGCGGCCTGATTTTTCCCCCGAACACGGGGATCGATAGTGCGTGTTAAGGAGAAGCAACATGCAAGAAGGGCAAAACCGTAAAACATCGTCCCTGAGTATTCTCGCCATTGCTGGCGTGGAGCCTTATCAGGAGAAGCCGGGCGAAGAGTATATGAACGAAGCCCAGCTGGCGCACTTCAAGCAGATTCTTGAAGCGTGGCGTAATCAACTTAGGGATGAAGTCGATCGCACCGTCACCCATATGCAGGACGAAGCTGCAAACTTCCCGGATCCGGTCGATCGTGCCGCTCAGGAAGAAGAATTCAGCCTCGAACTGCGTAACCGTGACCGCGAGCGTAAACTGATTAAAAAGATCGAAAAAACACTGAAAAAAGTGGAAGACGAAGATTTCGGTTTCTGTGAGTCATGCGGTGTGGAGATTGGGATTCGTCGCCTTGAAGCGCGTCCGACTGCCGATCTGTGCATTGACTGCAAAACACTGGCAGAAATCCGCGAAAAACAGATGGCGGGTTAACCCTCCAGCGCTTTCGTTCTGTTCCCTCTGGCGGGAGTCTCTCCCGCCTTGTTTTTTTGCCAGCCGCCATGTCTGAATCACATTATATTGGGCGCTTTGCGCCATCACCTTCCGGTGAACTCCATTTTGGATCGCTGATTGCCGCGCTCGGCAGCTATCTTCAGGCTCGCGCCCATGCCGGAACCTGGCTTGTACGTATTGAAGATATCGATCCCCCGCGTGAAGTCCCCGGTGCCGCCAGCACCATTCTGCGTCAACTTGAACATTACGGCCTGCAATGGGACGGCGAGGTGCTATGGCAGTCGCAGCGTCACGACGCGTATCGTGAGGTATTGCATACCTTGCAGCAGCAGGATCTTTGCTACTACTGCACCTGCACCCGTGCACGCATTCAGAGCATCGGCGGTATCTACGATGGACATTGCCGCACGCTGCATCTTGGCCCGGAAAACGCCGCGCTGCGTCTGCGTCAGCACCATCCAGTCACCCGGTTTGATGACCTGCTTAACGGCACTGTCGTTGCCGATGCCGCGACCGCGCAGGAAGATTTTATTATTCATCGTCGTGATGGGTTATTTGCCTATAATCTGGCGGTCGTCGTGGACGATCATTTCCAGGGGGTTAATGAAATCGTGCGCGGTGCCGATTTAATTGAACCGACCGTGCGGCAAATTTCGCTGTATCAGCAGTTGGGCTGGCAGGCTCCGCGTTACATCCACCTGCCGCTGGCGCGCAATGCCGGGGGTGAAAAGCTCTCCAAGCAGAATCACGCGCCGCCGTTGCCGGAAGGCGATGTGCGTCCCATACTTATCAGTGCTTTACAATTTTTAAATCAGGATGTAACAAGTGAATGGCAGGATCTCTCTGTAGACGCCCTGCTCCAGCATGCGGTAAAAAACTGGCACCTTCAGAGCGTGCCGAAAACAGCCAGCAGCAATCCGGCATTCTCAAATGCCCTGCGCTGAGCTATGATTAGCCGCTATTTTTTTGTCCTGAAGACTGACACAACCGAGGTGCACTATTTTTACCCGAGTCGCTAATTTTTGCCGCAAGGTGCTAAGCCGCGAGGAGAGCATGGCCGAAGAAGTCATCGCCCAACCACGTATGACGGTTATCCCGCGTGAGCAGCACACGATTTCCCGCAAAGATATCAGTGAAAATGCCCTCAAGGTTCTCTACCGCCTGAATAAAGCGGGCTATGAAGCATACCTTGTTGGCGGCGGGGTGCGCGATCTTCTGCTGGGCAATAAGCCAAAAGATTTTGACGTCACGACCAACGCCACGCCGGATCAGGTTCGTAAGCTGTTCCGCAACTGCCGTCTGGTAGGCCGTCGTTTCCGCCTTGCACATGTGATGTTCGGTCCTGAAATCATCGAGGTTGCCACTTTCCGTGGTCATCACGACGATCAGCAACCGTCCGATCGCACCACCTCCCAGCGCGGCCAGAACGGTATGCTGCTGCGTGATAACATTTTCGGTTCCATAGAAGAAGACGCTCAGCGCCGCGATTTCACCATCAACAGCCTTTATTACAGCGTGGCTGATTTTACGGTGCGTGATTATGTGGGTGGGATGCGCGATCTGGAAGACGGTGTGATCCGCCTGATCGGTACTCCGGAAACGCGCTACCGCGAAGATCCGGTGCGTATGCTGCGCGCGGTGCGTTTTGCTGCCAAGCTGCGTATGACCATCAGCCCGGAAACCGCCGAGCCGATCCCGCGTCTGGCAACCCTGATTAACGACGTGCCGCCCGCACGCCTGTTTGAAGAGTCGCTCAAACTGTTACAGGCAGGCTACGGGTATGAAACCTATAAGCTGCTGCGCGAATGCAGCCTGTTCCAGCCGCTGTTCCCGACCATCACCCGTTACTTCACCGAAGGTGGCGATACGCCGATGGAGCGCATCATCGACCAGGTGCTAAAAAATACCGATAACCGCATTCACAACGACATGCGCGTTAACCCGGCATTCCTGTTTGCCACTATGCTGTGGTATCCGCAACTGGAAACCGCGCAGCGAATTGCTCAGGAAAGCGGGCTGACCTATCACGATGCGTTTGCGCTGGCCATGAATGATGTGCTGGACGAAGCGTGCCGCACGCTGGCGATCCCTAAACGCATTACGTCGCTGGTACGTGACATCTGGCAGTTGCAGTTGCGTATGTCGCGCCGTCAGGGTAAACGCGCATGGAAGCTGATGGAGCATCCTAAATTCCGCGCTGCGTACGATCTGCTGGCGCTGCGTGCCGAAGCCGAAAACAACCACGAACTGCAACGCCTTGCGCAGTGGTGGGGTGAATTCCAGGTTTCCGCGCCACCGGCTCAGAAAGGGATGCTGGACGTGCTGGATGAAGAACCGGAACGCCGCCGTCATCGTCGCCCGCGTAAACGCGCCCCGCGCCGTGAGAGCAACGCGTAACAGCCTAATCGTCCTGTATTTTTCCTTTGTTATTTCGCCAGGTAATATTAACGTTACCTGGCGCATTTAAATCCCCTGCAAAACAAAATAAAACCTTACATTCTATATTGAGATGTAATCTTTTGAAATAATCGCCTGTCACACACCTTGTTAGAATTATTTATTTTTGCATGAAAAATTTTTAAAAGAGCACAAGAATCATTATAAATATATTATATTTAATAAATAATTCAACAAGCTAAGAAATTCACAAAATAAAAATAAAAAACAATCAATCAATCACTTACAACCAAAATCACTTTTTCCATCGAAAATAAAACATAAGAAAATCCGCATCAAAACTGTTTCAAAACGCATACTATAATCCACATCTATATATAATGATTTGACATTCAGCCCTCCTATTTCACATTTTTTTCCTCGTCACCTATGATGATTACGCTTCATTCGGATGAATGGATTATAAAGTTTTATTCATATTTTCTATTATAAGGATATTCCTGTGAAACATGTCTCTCATGCTGTACTCATTGCCATACTCACAGTGTCCGCAAACTCTGCTTTTGCGGCCAAAGAAAGCGGTAAAATTACGTTTAACGGTCAGGTTACGGAAGCAACCTGTAAAGTATCAGTCATTGATAAGGGTAATAATAACAGCAGCGGCGAAAAAACTTACGACAAAGACGGCACCATTATTTTGCCGACCACGCTTAAGTCAACGCTTACCACTTTAAATACATCTCAACCCGGCGCTGGCCCGGAAAAATTCCAGATTAAAGTGGACTGTACAGGTAATAGTGTCGATGATGAAACGGATGTCACCCTGGCACTTTCCTCCCCCGTTCAGGATACTCAGGGAACGCTGAAAAACACCTATCAGGGTAATGCCGTTGCCGCCGAAAACGTTAGCATCGCTATTCACCGTGCGGATACTGAAACAACGCAGGTTGCTGTCGGCTCAACACTGCTGGCCTCTAAATTCAAAGACGAAATGGCACTCTTTGATATGCAGGCCTCTTATATTCTGGCTCAAGGAACCACAGATCCGAAAGATGCCAAAGCAGGGGTCGTTGATACCATGACGCAGTACACCGTTGAATATCAGTAATTATTATTTTTTAAATTAACCCGTGGATAACAAACTGAAAAAGTTTGTTATCCATTCCAGTCTCTTTAATCACGACATTATTATGTATTTAAAATCACACTTAAAGCTTTTAGGATTTGCCCTGGCGGGCATGTTTATTTGCCAGCAGGCTCAGGCAGAAATCGTTATTGCCACCACGCGCATTATTTATAAAGAAAACAGTAAAAACGTTGATGTCCGAATCGAAAACCGGGGAAGAAGTCCGCTGTTACTTCAGACCTGGATGGATACCGGCGATAAGAATGAGGACCCCAGCAAAATTGTGGTGCCCTTCACCATCACGCCGCCTATTTCGCGTCTCGATCCTAAGCGCGGGCAGACCGTCACCTTTGTCTACACGGGAAGCCAGGCGCTGCCTAAAGATCGCGAAAGCGTCTTCTGGTTTAACGCGCTGGAGGTTCCGCCTAAGCCCTCCGACGCGCAGCGCCAGGACGCCAGCATCCTGCAAATGGCCTTCAGAACGCGCATTAAATTCTTCTGGCGACCGGAAGGCATTGGCGGTGACCTGGCGTCTGCCAGCGCCATTGAAAAAATAAAATGGTCGGCTGTCAGAGAAAGCGGAAAAGCAGGCTTGCAGGCCGCAAATAATAGCCCGTTCCATGTTTCATATTCTTCCGCAACGCTCACCGTGCAGGGAAAAAAATATGATGTGAAGGTGGATATGGTGCGTCCATTTAGCCAGAGCACGTTCTCCGTTGAAGGTTTAAATACGATCCCGTCCGGCTCGCGCCTCGACTATAACGCGATAAATGACTATGGCGGATTAATAAAAGGTAACGTCGTATTATAAAAGGATAATTTCATACCATGCGAGTAAAAAGGATTTCACTCACCGCAGGGTTAAACAAAACATTACTGGCCGTCACGCTTTCATCGATTATTCATTCCTCCGTTTATGCTGCCAGTGATGATGCTGAAAAAATCGTTTTCGATAATGGATTTTTAATGGGCAGCCAGTCCGCGGGCCTGGATCTTAGCCGCTATGCCGAGGGCAACCCGGCCCAGGCAGGCACCTTTCAGGTAAAAGTCTGGGTTAATGACGAACCCATGGGCCAGATGGACATTACCTTTATTGATATTGATGGCAAAAGCGCCCAGCCCTGCCTGACGACGAAAAATATGGCGCAGTTTTATATTCGCCTGCCGGGTAACGCCCTTGATGAAGATTTTATTTTGAAAAAACAATCTGACGCAGAAGAGAACTGTCTGGATCTGGCGGCCATGATCCCGGAGGCCCGCATACATTTTGACAGTGGCGATCGTCAGTTGAAAATCACCGTTCCGCAGGCCTGGCAATTAAAAAAATACCGCAATTATGTCGATCCCACGCTGTGGGAAAACGGCATTAATGCGGCCATGCTTTCTTATAATGCTAACGCCTGGCGCAGCGAATACGACCAGCAAAATAGCACCAGCTATTATGCCAGTCTTGTTATGGGCGCAAATCTGGGCGCGTGGCGTTTGCGCAGCAACGGTTCCTGGTCCGCCACCGACAGCGATGCCGGCAAGTTTGAATTTCAGAACCGCTATTTGCAGCGGGATTTTCCCTCTCTTCGCTCGCAACTGGTGCTGGGTGAAACCTGGACTACGGGTGAAACCTTCGACTCCATCAATATTAAAGGCGCACGTTTTTACAGCGACTCGCGGATGCTGCCCCCTACCCTGAGCAATTACGCGCCGGTTGTGCGCGGCGTCGCGTACAGCAATGCGAAAGTCACTATCAGTCAGGGCGGCTATACCATTTATGAAACGACCGTACCGCCCGGCCCGTTTGCCCTCGACGATTTTGCCCCCTCCGGCTACGGCAACGATATTTACGTGACCATCGAAGAAGCGGACGGCTCGAAAAAATCATTCAGCATTCCCTATAACAGCGTGGCGCAAATGATGCGTCCGGGCGTCGCACGCTGGGATCTGGCAGCCGGGCGGGTCAGTAATGACGATCTGCACGAGGAACCCAACGTCGTGCAGGGCACGGTTTACTACGGCCTGAACAACTATTTCACCGGCTATACGGGGATACAGGCGACCGACAATCATTATCTGGCGGGTATGCTTGGCCTTGGGATCAACACGCCAGTGGGCGCATTTTCTGTGGACGTTACCCACTCGCGCACCGACATCCCCAATGATTCGACCTACAGCGGGCAGAGCTATCGCCTCTCCTGGTCAACGATGATCCCGGAAACCAGCACGTCGATTTCACTTGCGGCCTACCGCTACTCAACGCGCAATTATCTGGGACTGAATGACGCGGTGCGGCTGATCGATAAAGCAAACCACCCGGACACGGACGATGAACAAAACATCAGTAATTACCAGCGCCTGCGCAACCGCTTTAACATCAATATCAGCCAGCCGTTAGGCAGTGACGATAACGCCTGGGGATCGCTTTACGCCAATGCCTCCTGGTCCGATTACTGGGGAGAGGACGGCACCTCGCATGATTACTCGCTCGGCTATAACAACACCTGGAACGAGGTCAGCTACAGCGTCAACATGATGCGCAGCTATGACATGTGGGGCGAAAGCAACGACAGCATCAGCCTGAGCGTCAGCATCCCCTTCAGCATATTCAGTCATAACCAGGAAACCGTGCGATCCGGCTTCCGCTCGGTGGAAGTGACCGCAGGCAGCGATCTCAATGGCACCCACCAGATGATGCTCAGCAGCAGTGGAAACACCGAAAACGGTGAGTGGAGCTACGGCCTGAACACCAGCTACAACGTGGCGAAAGAAGGCGAAGATCTCTCCACCACCGGCGGGTTCCTCTCATGGGAATCACCGGTTGGCACCCTGGCGGGATCGGCAACCGCCTCCAGTAACCATTCGCGCCAGTACTCTCTCAGCACCGACGGTGGCTTTGTGCTGCACAGCGGCGGCCTGACCTTCAGTAACAACAGTTTTAACGATGCGGATACGCTGGCTGTGATTAAAGCGCCGGGGGCGAAAGGCGCGCGTATCAGTTCCGGCAGCAATCAGATTGACCGCTGGGGCTACGGCGTCGCGTCCTCGCTCTCGCCCTACCGCGAAAACAGCGTGTCGATTAACACCTTTTCAATGGAAAACGACATCGAGCTGAAAAACACCAGCGGCATGGTCATCCCCCGCCAGGGCTCCGTCATGCTGCTCAATTTCGAAACCGATGAAGGCCGCTCCGCCGTCATCAACATCGCGCGCAGTGATAACCAGCCGCTGCCTTTCAGCGCCGAAGTGTATGACGAAAAACAGACGCACATCGGCAATGTCGGCCAGGGCGGTCAGGCTTTTGTGCGCGGCATAAAAGAGGCGGGCACGCTAACCATTCGCTGGGGTGATGCGGCAAACGAGCGCTGTGTGGCGAATTATCAGGTTCCCGCAGACCCGCTCAAAGTGAACAAGTCGATCATTCTGAGCCACGTCGTGTGCCAGATGGCGGGAGGCGCGTAAATGAGAGGACTTACCTGCGTGCTGGCGGCCCTCAGCCTGCTGACGGCAACCCCGGCGCTGGCCGGGAAAGAGGAAAAAACCATAGGCGTCGACAGCATCGATATCTATTACACCGCCAACGTCATTATGCCCACCTGCACGGTGGTCATCGAAGGCGCGCAGATCATCGATAACGGTGGCGATAAGTACACGCTGACGCTGGGCAACGCCCAGGGTGAAACCACGCTCAACGCGATAAAAAGCGGGCTGGCAAAAAGCGATTTCAAACTGATCCTGCGTGACGACGCCCGCCAGCAGTGCAGCAGCAATCTCAACGACGTGGGAATTACCCTCACCACCCGCAATACGCTAAACAGCGCGGGCGAACTGGTGCTCAACCGCATCACCGACAGCAGCGGCGCGGCCAATATCGCCGTGGGGTTTTACCTGCGTGATGATGCCAGTAAAACCTGGCTGAAATTTAACACCCAACCCGACGCCTTCCGCTACAGCCTGACGGAAATCAGTAACGGCGTCTGGCTGACGGCGCAACTGGCTGAAACCGCGGCGAATCAGGGTGGGAAAGGCAAATTTGCCGCGCAGGTAGTGTTCAATTTTGATTATCGATAACCGGAGGGAAAGATGAACAGCGTCAAAGGATGGCCCTTCGTTTCGCTACTTTTCGGCCTGGCGTTGCAGGGCTACGCCTGCAACAGCGCGGCGAATACCAGTGCCACCCTGGATATTAACAGCACCATTACCGGCGGCACCTGCCAGGTGAGTGTCAGCAATGGCGGGCTGATCCAGCTTGATACCGCCCCGACCCACGCGCTGGAAAACATCCGGCCAGATGAGTACGCGCCAGGCGGCCACGACTTTTCTCTCACCATTGTGAATTGCGATGTCGATCTGCAACAACCGGGCAATGGCACGCTGGCGATTCGCTTTACGCCCGCCGTCGGCGCATTCGTGGGCGATACGCAGCAGGTGTTGCCGAATGAAACTTCCCCGGCGCAGGGCGGCGCAAAAAATGTCGGGTTTGCGGTTTTCACCGCCAGCGATCCGGCCGCCATGCGCAACGTTGAGCGGGCGAACGGCGGCGGTTCCAGCGTCGCCTACCCGGTGAATAACACCAGTTTGCTGAACAGCACTTATCCCTTTTACGTCCGCTACCAGAAAATTAAGGCGGCAGAAGCTATGTCCGGCGGTCTGGTTTACAGCCAGGCGCTGATCGAGGTGTCCTATGACTAATCCCCTGAAACGAAAATTATCCCCCCTCAGCCGTCATATCACGGCAGCACTCGTCCTAGCGTTATGCGGGCAGAGCGCGCAAGCCGAATATATTCAATTTGGTGATGCAACTGAAGCAGGCGACACGAATGCTGTTTATATAAAATTCCTGCAAATACCCGGCGGTGAACAGGCCAGCAGTTACGCTATTATTCTGCCGCATGGCACAAGTAACCAGCCGCAACTTGTGGAAGCGTTTGATCTCCAGCCCGTGATGCTCAACTCAGGTGCCTATATTTACTGCAAAAATGGCAGTACTACAGTGGCTAACGCCTCGGTCACCAATGTTTCAGATGACCTGTCTGATAGCCAGAAAACCCCCTATACGGGTACATCCGGTGAACCCCTGCTGAAAACAACCATCCCTGGGCTTTTTTTCAGCCTGAGCATGTCAGACCCTTCGACCTCGGTATTTACCAATCCCCGGCAAATTTACTATTTTCCTTTTTCAAAGGGCGCGCCGGTATGGAACGTAAGAGCAGATAATTCTGGTTGTGGCAGGCTTAGCGATGCACGTCTCGGTGATTTTACCTTTAAATCGAGATTACGTTTTTATGTTAATAATGAGTTCAACCCCTATCTCGGCAATAGCCAGCAGCTTACAGGTCTTTTTGAGGCCACCTTGCAGATTACATCGGGGACTCAATATGGTTCAGCAAAGCTCACATTTAGTTTTCAGGGTTTTACAGTTTCTGCGCCGACCTGCCTTTCGTCAGTGGTGACCTCATCGGAGTCTGGCGCACTGACGCCAATGGATGCCACCGGCACCGCGTACAGCATTGCGTTAGGGGACTACTCCCCTTCCGATGTCCGCAATGAAAAGACGAAAAAGGTTCCCTTTACGATCCAGCTATCCGGCTGCACGGCGGTCAATCAACTGGAGGTCGCGGTCGATGGCACCACCAGCCCCGGGACAAATTACTTCGCCAACAAGAGTACCGGAACGGGTGCAGCGCAAAACGTGGCGGTCAGACTCAACGAACTCTCATCGTCTCCTGGCAACGAAGTGCCTTTTTTTCCGGGCCGGAGATTTACCCTGCAAGGTGCACCCGGCGCGCTGGGGCCTTCACTCATCAACCGCTATAACCACAACGTGATTATTGGCACGGGGATGCCGGGCAGTTTTAACATCGATTTTAATTCCCAACTGGTGACGGCTGATGCCAGCAAAGCGGTGGGACCGGGAACATTCACGGCAAAAAGTACTATTCTGTTCAACTATCCTTAGGAGGCGGGAGGGGCTTACAATGCGGCCAGTCTGTTCACCCGTAAGCTGGAGTAAAAATGACCCCGACCCTTTGCTATATCGCCCTCGGCAGCAATCTGGCCTCCCCTCTTGAACAGGTGAATGCTGCCGTCGGCGCGCTGGGCACCATCCCCCAAAGCCGGGTGGTAGCCGTATCGCACTTTTACCGCACGCCGCCGCTTGGCCCGCAGGATCAGCCGGATTACCTTAACGCCGCCGTAGCGCTTGAAACCACCCTCGCCCCGGAAGCGCTGCTGGATCACACCCAGCGCATTGAACTGGCCCAGGGGCGGGTGCGCAAAGACGAACGCTGGGGGCCGCGCACGCTGGATCTCGACATCATGCTGTTTGGTAACGAGGTCATCGCCACCCCGCGCCTTACCGTTCCCCATTACGACATGCATAACCGTGGCTTTATGTTATGGCCGCTGTTTGAAATCGCGCCCGAATTACGCTTCCCTGACGGTACGCCCATCGCCTCTGTGCTGGCGCAGTGCGGCGCGCCAAAACCGGCTTACTGGTCGCTGTGATCCCCGACCAAACTCTGGCTAAAATCATTGTTCGTATCAATGTTGCTGATAGAATGCCGGAAGTTTAAAGGCTTCATCAGGAAACGTTATGAAACCAACCACCCTCTCCTCGCTACTGAAATGTAAACAGGAAAAAAAGCGCTTCGCCACCATCACCGCCTATGATTTCAGCTTCGCCAAACTCTTTGCCGAAGAGGGAATTAACGTCATGCTGGTGGGCGATTCGTTAGGGATGACGGTGCAGGGGCATGACTCCACGCTGCCGGTCACGGTCGCCGATATTGCTTACCACACCCGCGCCGTTCGCCGGGGCGCGCCGAACTGCCTGCTGCTCGCTGATTTGCCTTTTATGGCCTATGCCACCCCGGAGCAGGCGTTTGCCAGTTCCGCAGAGGTGATGCGCGCGGGTGCCAACATGGTCAAACTGGAAGGCGGGCGCTGGCTGTGTGACACCATCCGGGTGCTGACCGAACGCGCCGTTCCGGTGTGCGGGCATCTGGGTTTAACCCCGCAGTCGGTGAATATTTTCGGCGGCTATAAAGTGCAGGGGCGCGGCGATGCGGCGCAAACGCTGTTTGACGATGCGCTGGCCGTTGAAGCGGCGGGCGCGCAGTTACTGGTGCTGGAGTGCGTGCCGGTCGAGCTGGCAAAACGCATTACCGACGCGCTGACGATCCCGGTGATTGGCATTGGTGCCGGTAACGTCACCGACGGGCAGATCCTGGTGATGCACGATGCCTTTGGCATTACTGGCGGGCACATTCCCAAATTTGCTAAAAACTTCCTCACCGGCACGGGCGATATGCGCGCGGCGGTGCGTCAGTATGTGAGTGATGTTGAGTCGGGCGTTTACCCCGGCGAAGAACACAGTTTCCATTAAGGAGTGTCGTTGTGTTGATTATCGAAACCGTGGCGCTGCTGCGCCAGCATATCCGCAGAGCGCATCAGGAAGGTAAACGTATCGCGATGGTGCCAACGATGGGCAACCTTCACGATGGTCATATGAAGCTGGTGGATGAAGCGAAAAACGCCGCCGACATCGTGGTGGCTACCATTTTCGTCAACCCGATGCAGTTCGACCGCGCCGACGATCTGGCGCGCTATCCGCGCACGTTGCAGGAAGATTGCGAGAAGCTGAACAAGCGCAAAGTGGACATTGTGTTTGCTCCCGCGCCGGATCAGATTTACCCGCAGGGCACGGCGTCACAAACCTGGGTGGAAGTGCCGGGGCTCTCCGACATGCTGGAAGGCGCAAGCCGTCCGGGGCATTTCCGTGGTGTCGCCACCGTGGTCAGCAAGCTGTTTAACCTGGTGCAGCCGGATGTCGCCTGCTTCGGCGAGAAAGATTTTCAGCAACTGGCGGTGATCCGCAAAATGGTCGCCGACATGGGCTACGACATTGAGATCATCGGCGTCCCAACGGTGCGCGCCAAAGATGGCCTGGCGCTGAGTTCCCGCAACGGCTATCTCACCGCCGAGCAGCGTAAAATCGCGCCGGGCTTAAGCAAAGTGATGAACACGGTGGCGGAAAAACTGCTGGCGGGCGAGAAAGATTTTGATGAGCTGGTCGCCGTCGCAGAGACTGAGCTGAATAACAGCGGCTTTCGCGCCGATGATATTCAGATCCGTGATGCCGACACCTTGCAGGAAGCGTCCGCCACCAGCACCCGGCTGGTGATTTTAATGGCGGCGTGGCTGGGCCAGGCACGGTTGATCGACAACAGAATTGTGGAATTGACCCACTAATATCACCCTCACCCCGGCCCTCTCCCTGAGGGAGAGGGAGCCAGAATCCCCTCTCCCTCAGGGAGAGGGTTAGGGTGAGGGTAAACATATCAACACAGCACAAAGGTTAACCTTATGATCCGCACTATGCTGCAAGGCAAACTCCACCGCGTCAAAGTGACTCAGGCAGACCTGCACTATGAAGGCTCCTGCGCCATTGACCAGGATTTCCTTGAGGCGGCTGGTATTCTGGAATACGAAGCCATTGATATTTATAACGTCACCAACGGCAAGCGCTTCTCGACCTATGCCATCGTTGGTGAACGCGGTTCGAAAATCATCTCCGTCAACGGTGCCGCCGCGCACTGCGCTGACGTGGGTGATATTCTGATCATCGCCTCTTACGTCACCATGCCCGATGAGCAGGCCCGTAGCTGGCAGCCGAAAGTCGCCTATTTTGACGGCGACAACGACATGAAACGCACCGCGAAAGCCGTGCCGGTTCAGGTCGCCTGATTTACCCCTGCGGCTGGTTCACAATCAGCCGCGACATTGTTTCCAGCGAATCCGTTCTTAAGATATAGAGTCGTTTTAATAAGAACGGATTATCCCCCGGCTTCACCTTCCCTTTTACCGTCGTCACCGCCAGATGAAATCCGGCGTCTTCAGCGGCTTTCACCGCCTTGTCGTCATAGCCGCCAAACGGGTACGAGAGATAAAGTACATGCGGATTAAACTGCGCCAGCGCGCGCCGGGAGTGCATAAAGTCGAACAGCACCACGTGATAGCTGCGACTCAGCAACAGCGGGTGCCGGTGCGCATCCACCCGGTGCAAAAAGTGCGTATGTGACTGAAAATCAAAAACGTCGCGGATCTGGTTCATCTCGGAAATGCTCATAAACTGCAGCGATTTCGGGTCCCATTTTTGCGGGTGGATCTTAATGCGTGACGAGATGGTGAACGAGGTCGCCTTAAAGCCGTACTGCTTCAGAATGGGGTACGCATAGCGGCTCACTGATTTCAGGCCGTCATCAAACGTGATGACCACCGCGCGGGCGGGCAGGTTCATGCGGTTGCGGACATAGCCTTCAAGCTGGTACATCGAAAGCGTCGTATACCCCTGATCGCGCAGCCAGGTCATCTGGTTGCTGAAGGCGCGCACGGATGTCGTGGTCGAGGTATGGCGAAAACGGGTGTTCTCTTCGTCATGCAAAATATGGTGGTAAGTAAGCACCGGAATGCCGTTATCTTCCTGCGCATCCAGGCTGCTGATGTACGCCAGCCGGTTGCCGATGCGGATCTGAAACCAGGTCTGGTTCAGTTTGTCTTTGAGTTTCGCGATGATCGGGTAACGCAGGTTGTCGGCCAGGACACCAAAGGGCGCGCTGCCCGCCGAAGGCGCGTTGTAGATCGGCGTATCCTTCCACGTCACCAGGTTTTGATTGCTGAGGGGCTTATTGAGATCGCCGAGCCCATCTTCCACCCGCTGCTTACCCTGCACCGGTCCCAGATGGCCTTTGTCGATAAAACCGGTGCCAAAGCCAAACCGGAACTCGCTGTATGCCGCCGCAGTCGGTGCCACGGCGATGATCTGCCCGGCCTGCAAATGCCCGACGGTAATGACGTTATCGCCCACCTGCGCCCAGATAGCGGCATCTTCGGTGGTTTGCATATAGCGGTCAGGCGCGTTCTGCGGACCGAGCAGACTGGCGAATACGCTGCCGCTTTGCAGCAGGCAAAAAATGAAGAGAACACGAATGAGCATGGGCTGACAGAGGTGAGGAAACCAGACGGCATTGTATACCAATGGTGATTTGATGTCCCCTCACCACTACCCTCACCCCGGCCCTCTCCCTTAGGGAGAGGGGGGAAGGTCAAAACCAGCACGGTCTGTCCCCTCTCCCTCAGGGAGAGGGTTAGGGTGAGGGTGTAAGATCAGCTACGCAGCCCGCGTCCACGCTGGATCAAATACCAGCACAGCGCATAAAACACCACGATGAACACCGCCAGCACGCCAACGGTCGTAAACAGCGGGACATCGCTGATGCCGAGGAAGCCAAAACGGAAGCCGCTGATCATATACACGATCGGGTTTAAGTGTGACAGCGCCTGCCAGAACGGTGGCAGCAGAGTGAGCGAATAAAACACCCCGCCGAGATAGGTCAGCGGCGTCAGCACAAAGGTCGGGATCAGGCTGATATCGTCAAACGTTTTGGCGAACACGGCGTTAAGCAGTCCGGCGAGCGAAAACAGTATTGCCGTTAACAGCAGCGTCAGGCCGACGAAAAGCCATGAGTGCACCTGGAACGGCACGAAGAACAGCGAAATCGCCGTCACCAGCACGCCCACGCACAGTCCACGCGCCACGCCGCCGCCGACGTAACCGATAATGATCACATGCGTCGGCACCGGGGCCACCAGCAACTCTTCAATATTGCGCTGAAACTTGGCGCTGAAAAACGACGACGCCACGTTAGCGTAAGCATTGGTGATCACCGCCATCATGATGAGGCCAGGGACGATAAACTGCATATAGGTAAAGCCGTGCATTTCACCGATGCGGGAACCGATCAGGTTACCGAAAATGATGAAATAGAGCGTCATGGTGATGACCGGCGGCACCAGCGTCTGGATCCAGATACGCATAAATCGTTGAATTTCTTTATGCCAGATGCTTTTCAGCGCAACCCAGTAAAGCTGCATCATGCATGCTCTCCTTTTTTCTCGTGAACCAGCGTGACAAACAGCTCTTCCAGGCGGTTCGCTTTGTTACGCATACTTAATACCTGAATGCCCTGGGCGCTCAGTTGACTAAAGACGCTGTTAATCCCCTGCTCGCGCAGCACTTCCACTTCCAGCGTCGAGGTATCCACCAGCCGGTACTGGTAACCTTCAAGTTTCGGCAGCGGGCTTTTTGGCGCAAGATCGAGGATAAAGGTTTCTGATTTCAGCTTGGAAAGCAGGCTTTTCATTGAGGTGTTTTCGACAAGCGTACCGTGCTGAATAATGCCGATGTTACGGCACAGCATTTCCGCTTCTTCCAGATAGTGGGTAGTCAGAATGATGGTGGTGCCGCGCGCGTTGAGATCCTTCAAAAAGCCCCACATGGAGCGGCGCAGTTCGATATCCACCCCCGCCGTAGGCTCATCAAGAATTAACAGTTTTGGCTCGTGCATCAGGGCGCGGGCGATCATCAGACGGCGCTTCATGCCGCCGGAGAGCATCCGCGCACGTTCGTTGCGTTTTTCCCACAGATCGAGCTGTTTTAAATACTTTTCACTGCGCGCCACGGCTTCTGCCCGCTCAACGCCGTAGTAACCTGCCTGGTTAACCACGATCTGCTGCACGGTTTCAAAGGGGTTAAAGTTGAACTCCTGCGGCACCAGGCCAAGCTGACGTTTGGCGTTAACCACATCTTTTTCGAGGTCGTAGCCGAACACGCTCACCCGCCCGGAAGATTTATTTACCAGCGAACTGACAATCCCGATGGTGGTGGACTTGCCCGCCCCGTTGGGGCCAAGGAGTGCGTAGAAGTCACCCGCTTCTACTTGTAAATCAATGCCGCGCAGCGCCTGCACGCCGCCCGGATACGTTTTTGTAAGCTGCGAAAGCTCCAGTGCAATGGTCATGAATTCTTTCTTACCTTATTTCTTACAATCGTTGTGTGGTTTAAAAAAAAACGGAGTTGCCCTATATTAGCCCAACGCATTTAATTGGTAACAGGTCGTTAACCTCCATGAAAGACATAGATACACTCATCAGCAACAATGCACTATGGTCAAAAATGCTGGTAGAAGAAGATCCGGGATTTTTTGAAACACTGGCACAGGCCCAAAAGCCGCGCTTTCTGTGGATTGGATGTTCCGACAGCCGCGTCCCGGCTGAACGTCTGACCGGTCTTGAGCCAGGCGAGCTTTTCGTCCACCGTAACGTTGCTAACCTGGTGATCCACACTGACCTGAACTGTCTTTCCGTCGTGCAATACGCGGTGGACGTGCTGGAAGTGGAGCATATCATCATTTGCGGTCACTATGGCTGCGGCGGTGTGCAGGCGGCGGTTGAGAACCCGGAACTGGGGCTTATCAACAACTGGCTGCTGCACATTCGTGATATCTGGTTTAAACATAGCTCACTGCTGGGCGAAATGCCGCAGGAACGCCGTCTCGACACCCTGTGCGAGCTGAACGTCATGGAGCAGGTTTATAACCTGGGTCACTCAACGATTATGCAATCTGCGTGGAAGCGCGGGCAGAAAGTGACGATTCACGGCTGGGCCTATGGCATTCACGATGGCCTGCTGCGCGATCTGGACGTGACGGCCACCAACCGCGAAACGCTGGAGCAGCGTTACCGTCAGGGCATTTGCAATATGCGCCAGAAGCATATCAACCACAAATAAATCATTATGCCTTCTCCCTCTCCCTGAGGGAGAGGGTCGGGGTGAGGGGGCGCTTTTCTCCCTCTCCCTGTGTGTGAGGGTATCCCCCACACACTACTCTTCCAGCATCACCACTTTGCCGACATAC
Organism: Enterobacter sp. kpr-6; assembly: GCF_900116015.1. Taxonomy (GTDB): domain Bacteria; phylum Pseudomonadota; class Gammaproteobacteria; order Enterobacterales; family Enterobacteriaceae; genus Enterobacter_D. The sequence goes on along the minus strand of NZ_FOYH01000004.1, from coordinate 312,528 downwards.
GGCAGATGACGATAGCGCTGGGCATAATCAATTCCGTAGCCAACGACAAATTCATCCGGGATCGAAAACCCAACAAACTCCACCGGCACGTCCACTTCACGGCGGGACGGTTTATCCAGCAGGGTGCAAATCGCCAGGGATTTAGGTTCGCGCAGACGCAGAATTTCACGCACTTTCGACAGGGTATTGCCGGAGTCGATAATGTCTTCAACGATCAACACATCTTTGCCACGAATATCTTCGTCGAGATCTTTGAGGATTTTCACATCGCGGGTGGTGGACATGCCGCTGCCGTAGCTGGAGGCGGTCATAAAATCGACTTCGTGGGAAACCTGCACTTCGCGGCACAGGTCGGCCATGAACATGAATGACCCACGCAGTAACCCTACCAGCACCATTTCGCTGCCGCTGTCCTGGTAACGCTCAGTAATTTGACGGCCCAGTTCGGCAATACGTGCCTTGATCTCCGCTTCCGGGATCATCACTTCAACAGTATGTTTCATTTCGCTAACCGTATGATTTAAAAAGCAATCACTCAATGCGGATGATTCATCGCCCGGCATCAATTCATAAGCGCGCCAGTATAACAGCAAAAGCCACTATTCGGGGACGGAGTTAATAAAAGCCAGAAATGTGATGACGGTCACACTTGTTAAATCCTATAATTAATTGCTACTAAAATATTAACAAATTGAGATGAGTGTCTTTTATGGCAGAAAATAAATCGCAACCGTCACGCTGGCTCGTGACGCTAACAGCCCTGTTCGCTGCACTATGCGGGCTGTACCTGCTCATCGGCGGTGTCTGGCTGGTCGCTGTTGGCGGCTCCTGGTACTACCCCGTCGCCGGGCTGGTCATGCTGGGCGTGACCGGGTTGCTGTGGCGTCGCAAACGCGCCGCGCTATGGCTGTACGCCGCCCTGCTGCTGTGCACCATGATCTGGGGCGTGTGGGAAGTCGGCTTCGACTTCTGGGCGCTAACCCCGCGCAGCGACATCCTGGTCTTCTTCGGCGTCTGGCTGATCCTGCCGTTCGTCTGGCGTCGCCTGATTGTGCCGTCCAGTGGCGCGGTGGCGGCTCTGGTTGTCGCGCTACTGATCAGCGGCGGCATCCTGACCTGGGCTGGCTTTAACGATCCGCAGGAAGTGAATGGCACCCTGAGCGCTGACGCTACGCCTGCCGCACCGATCTCTGAGGTGGCTGACGCCGACTGGCCCGCTTACGGTCGTAACCAGGAAGGCCAGCGCTACTCCCCGCTGAAGCAGATTAACGCCGATAACGTGCATAATCTGAAAGAAGCCTGGGTGTTCCGCACCGGCGATCTGAAACAGCCGAACGATCCGGGTGAACTGACCAACGAAGTGACGCCGATTAAAGTGGGCGACACGCTGTATCTCTGTACCGCGCACCAGCGTCTGTTCGCACTGGATGCCGCAACCGGTAAAGAGAAATGGCACGTTGATCCGCAGCTCAACACCAACACCTCTTTCCAGCACGTGACCTGCCGTGGCGTCTCTTACCACGAAGCGCGCGCGGATAACGCCAGTCCGGATGTGGTCGCGGATTGCCCGCGTCGTATTATTCTGCCGGTCAACGATGGTCGTCTGTTTGCCATTAACGCCGACAACGGCAAGCTGTGCGAATCCTTTGCCAACAAAGGCATTCTGAACCTGCAAACCAACATGCCGGATACCACGCCGGGTCTGTATGAACCGACGTCGCCGCCAATCATCACCGATAAAGTGATCGTGATTGCCGGTTCTGTGACCGACAACTTCTCCACCCGCGAAACCTCCGGTGTGATCCGTGGCTTTGACGTTAACACCGGCAAACTGCTGTGGGCCTTCGATCCGGGCGCGAAAGATCCAAACGCCATCCCGTCTGACGAGCACAAATTCACCTTTAACTCGCCGAACTCCTGGGCTCCTGCGGCCTACGACGCGAAGCTGGATCTGGTGTATCTGCCGATGGGCGTGACCACGCCGGATATCTGGGGCGGCAACCGCACGCCGGAGCAGGAGCGTTATGCCAGTTCCGTACTGGCGCTGAACGCGACGACCGGTAAGCTCGCCTGGAGCTACCAGACCGTGCACCACGATCTGTGGGACATGGATATGCCATCCCAGCCGACGCTGGCGGACATTACCGTTAACGGTAAAACCGTGCCGGTGATTTACGCGCCGGCGAAAACCGGTAACATTTTCGTGCTCGATCGTCGTAACGGCGAGCTGGTGGTGCCTGCTCCGGAAAAACCGGTGCCGCAGGGTGCAGCCAAAGGCGATTACGTTACCAAAACCCAGCCGTTCTCTGATTTGAGCTTCCGTCCGAAGAAAGATCTCAGTGGCGCGGATATGTGGGGCGCGACGATGTTCGACCAGCTGGTCTGCCGCGTCATGTTCCATCAGTTGCGTTACGAAGGGATTTTCACTCCGCCGTCTGAGCAGGGTACGCTGGTGTTCCCGGGTAACCTGGGGATGTTCGAGTGGGGCGGGATTTCCGTCGATCCGAACCGTCAGGTTGCTATCGCTAACCCAATGGCGCTGCCGTTTGTTTCAAAACTGATGCCGCGTGGTCCGGGCAATCCGATGGAACAGCCGAAAGATGCACAAGGCAGCGGTACCGAAGCCGGTATTCAGCCGCAGTACGGCGTGCCGTATGGCGTGACGCTGAACCCGTTCCTGTCACCGTTTGGTCTGCCGTGTAAACAGCCAGCCTGGGGTTATATTTCTGCCCTCGATCTGAAAACCAACGACGTGGTGTGGAAAAAACGTATCGGTACGCCGCAGGACAGCATGCCGTTCCCGATGCCGATCCCGGTGCCGTTCAACATGGGTATGCCGATGCTTGGCGGGCCGATCTCTACCGCCGGTAACGTGCTGTTTATTGGCGCGACCGCAGACAACTACCTGCGCGCGTACAATATGAGCAACGGTGAAAAACTGTGGCAGGGCCGTCTGCCAGCGGGCGGTCAGGCAACGCCGATGACCTATGAAGTGAATGGCAAGCAGTATGTTATCATTTCCGCCGGGGGTCACGGTTCGTTTGGTACGAAGATGGGCGACTATATTGTGGCCTATGCACTGCCGGATGAGGCGAAGTAAGCGTTAGCTGATTTTCCCCTCACCCTAACCCTCTCCCCATGGGAGAGGGGACTTTTCCCCCTCACCTTCGGGCACGGGCTCGCCCTTCCCCCTCTCCCTCAGGGAGAGGGCCGGGGTGAGGGTGAAACCTACACCGTAAACCCAACCATCATCCCCGTATCCTCATGCTCCAGCAGATGACAGTGCGCCATATACGCGTGTTCTTTCGGCGCGTTATGGTCAAACTTCACCAGCACTTCACTGCGCGCGTTAAACACGTTCACCGTATCTTTCCAGCCTGCGCGGTGCGCCGCCGGGGGCTTGCCGTTCTCTGACAGAATGCGGAACTGCGTGCCGTGGATATGGAACGGGTGCAGCATCATGTCGCCTTCCCCGGAAATCACCCAGCGCTCATACTGCCCTTTAGCCGCCGCAAAGCCCGGCGTGTTCATATCAAAAGCCTTGCCGTTGATCCGGTTGCCGCTGTGGAAATCCATGCTGTGATTCATACCGCCGTGGTTCATACCGCCGTGGTTCATCGATCCGTGATGCATCCCCGCCATCGCCTGATCGCCATATTTCTCAGCGAGCGCCTGCATGCCCATCATATCCAGCATCGGGTCCATCGACAGTTGCAGCGTGCGCTGCGTTAAGTCTTCAAGCGCGGGCAGGCGCGGAACGTCCACCAGCGAGTCCGGCAGTTCGCCGGAAGCAACCACCCGCAGCGGCTGAATGCGCAGTACCGGGTGCGGCTTGTCGAACGGCGCAACCGCCATGCCCATCTGCGTGACGGGCAGCGTCAGCAGATCAAAAGGTTTACCGTCGCGCGTCTCCACCAGCACCTCAAAACGCTCGCCCGGCAGCATGGGTAATTCGCTGAGTTTGACCGGCTCCGCCAGCAGGCCGCCGTCGCTGGCAACCACGTACAGCGGGCGCTTGTCGCTGGTCGCAAAATTCAGTGAGCGGGCGTTACAGCCGTTCAGCAGGCGCAGACGTAGCCAGCCGTTCGGAGCTGCGTGTTGAGGGTAAATCGCGCCGTTGGTCAGCAGCGTATCGCCAAACCAGCCCACTGCGGCGCTCATGACATCAAGCTGATAATCAATTTCCCCCGCCGGGGTAAATTTCTTGTCCTGCACGATAACGGGGATATCGTCGATGCCCCATTGCGCGGGCAGGCGCAGCATCCGGCTGTCGTTATCGTCAATCAGCACCAGCCCGGCCAGACCCATCGCGACCTGATGCCCGGTTTTGCCATGCTGATGCGGGTGGAACCAGCAGGTCGCCGCGCGCTGCGTCGGGGTAAAGGTCACGCTTCGCCGCGCGCCTGGTTTGATAATCCCCTGCGGGCCGCCATCCACCTCGCCCGGCACTTCAAGCCCGTGCCAGTGAATAGTGGTTTCTTCAGGGAGTTGATTATGAATATCGACGGTGACGGGTGTGCCCTGGCGTAACCGGAGAGCAGGCCCTAACAGATTACCGTTGTAGCCCCAGGTGGTAGCGGTTTTATTAGCAAAAGAGGACTTTCCGGCCTGAATCGTCAGGAGAAGGCGATTTTGTGCATCTGCGGTCACCAGGTCCGGGATCGGTAGTGCCTGAAACGAGGCGGCGAATGCGCTTCCCGGCCAGCCTGGGAACGCGCTGATCACACCCAGCGCCGCAGAATATTTCAAAAAATCACGTCGTTGCATGGGCCTTTCCTTTTTCTCTTCGGGCAGGCTTTTGAGCATAAACCCTGCCCTTGCGGTAAGGTCAAGTTAACAGCGTATAATAAAGGTCGTCGGCCCGCCCACAAGTATGCTAACGTTAAATTTCCGCGATGTTTTGGTAGAAAGAATGAAGACGTTTTTCAGAACAGTTATGTTCGCCAGCCTGATGGCTGTTTCCGTTAATAGTTATGCGCTCAGTGAATCTGAGGCAGAAGACATGGCCGATCTGACGGCGGTGTTTGTATTTTTGAAAAACGACTGCGGCTACCAGAACCTGCCTAACGGCCAGATTCGTCGCGCGCTGGTGTTTTTCGCCCAGCAAAATCAGTGGGATCTCAGCAATTACGACAGCTTCGATATGAAATCGCTCGGTGAAGACAGCTACCGCGATTTAAGCGGCATTGGCATTTCAACGGATAAGAAGTGCAAAGCGCTGGCGCGTGATTCGTTGAGTCTGCTGGCTTACGTTAAGTAACCCCTCCCCTACTCCTGACACCTGCCCTTGCCCTTCCCCCTCTCCCTTTGGGAGAGGGCCGGGGTGAGGGGCTATCTCTCCGTGCAACCCCCGCTATAGTTAGCTATGATGTTACGCCCGTTTTAGAGGGGTGTTAACGCAGGAGGAAGCAATGACCGATAACAAAATGTGGCACGAAACGCTGCATGACCAGTTTGGTCAGTACTTTGCCGTTGATAATGTGCTGTACCATGAAAAAACCGATCATCAAGATCTCATCATTTTTGAAAACGCCGCCTTTGGTCGCGTAATGGCGCTGGATGGCGTGGTGCAAACCACCGAGCGCGATGAGTTTATTTATCACGAAATGATGACCCACGTGCCGTTGCTGGCGCACGGCCACGCGAAGCACGTGCTGATTATCGGCGGTGGCGATGGCGCAATGCTGCGCGAAGTGAGCCGCCACAAAAATATTGAAACCATCACCATGGTGGAAATCGATGCCGGTGTCGTTTCGTTCTGCCGTCAGTATCTGCCGAACCACAATGCCGGTGCCTATGACGATCCGCGCTTCAATCTGGTAATTGACGATGGCGTGAACTTTGTTAACCAGACCACGCAAACCTTCGATGTGATCATCTCTGACTGCACCGATCCGGTGGGACCGGGCGAGAGTCTGTTCACATCGGCCTTCTATGAAGGGTGCAAACGTTGTCTGAACGAAGGCGGGATTTTCGTCGCGCAAAACGGCGTCAGCTTTTTGCAGCAGGATGAAGCCGTAGGCAGCCACCGCAAACTCAGCCAGTATTTTGGCGATGTGAGTTTTTACCAGGCCGCTGTGCCGACCTATTACGGCGGCATTATGACTTTCGCCTGGGCGACCGATAACGACGCATTGCGTCATCTCTCAACCGGGATCATCCAGGCGCGTTTCCATCACGCTAATTTAACCTGCCGTTATTACAATCCGGCGGTGCACACGGCGGCGTTCGCGTTACCACAATATTTGCAAGACGCACTGTCAGCGCAGTGATTCTAAGGGGGTGATAAAAATTGAAAAAGCTTAAACTACATGGCTTTAACAACCTGACCAAAAGCCTGAGTTTTTGTATTTACGATATCTGTTATGCCAACACAGCAGAAGAGCGCGATGGTTATATCGCCTATATCGACGAACTCTATAACGCCAATCGCCTGACTGAAATTCTGTCAGAAACCTGCTCCATTATCGGGGCCAATATCCTGAACATTGCCCGCCAGGATTATGAACCGCAGGGTGCCAGCGTCACCATTCTGGTGAGTGAAGAACCCGTCGAGCCGCACCTGATCGACAATACCGAACACCCAGGCCCGCTGCCGGAAACCGTGGTCGCGCACCTTGATAAAAGCCACATCTGCGTACACACCTACCCGGAAAGCCACCCGGAAGGCGGGTTATGCACCTTCCGCGCCGACATCGAAGTCTCCACGTGCGGCGTGATTTCACCGCTGAAAGCGCTGAATTATTTAATCCACCAGCTTGAGTCCGACATCGTGACCGTCGATTACCGCGTGCGCGGCTTTACCCGCGACGTTTCCGGTAAAAAACACTTTATCGACCATGAAATTAACTCTATTCAGAACTTTTTGTCCGATGACATGAAGGCGCTGTATGACATGCTGGATGTGAACGTTTATCAGGAAAACATCTTCCATACCAAGATGTTACTGAAAGAGTTCGATTTGAAGCACTACATGTTCCACACCAAACCGGAAGATCTGAGCGCCGCCGAGCGTAAAGTGATCACCGAAGCGCTGTGGAAAGAGATGCGCGAGATTTATTACGGCCGCAATATTCCAGCCGTGTAAGGCAAAAACGGAGCAGGGATGCTCCGTAATCATTATTTCTGTTTGATAAAATCGCGGTAGGCTGCCACCACCTGAAGAAAATCCTCTACGCCGCACAGCGACAGGCTTTCTTCATCGTAATAGTTCATACCCTCTTCCATTTCATCGCCGGAAAACTCCAGCTGGTTGGCGCGCACAATCACCTCTTCGCCATCCATCCACAGCGTGTATTCATGCCCGATACGCTGCCACTGGCGCTCACTGCCTTTCACCGTCCGCGCGGCCTGCTCGACTTCATCCAGCAGCGCCAGGTTATCTTTAACCTCTTCATTAAACCAGTGACCGACCACTTCGTGGCCCATCGACATACGCACCTTTACCCCTCCGGTAATGTCGCGCAAAAATTCGTAATCCATGATGTTTTCCTCTGATCCAGCATTGCTGTAATTATCGCAGCAGTGGGGAAGAATAACAGCGTAGCGAGTATCAGAGAGTAAAAAAAGCCTGGAAGGGTCGTGTGCGTTAGGTGGTGAGCGCTTAAAAATTAAGCCTGTTAATTCAACTAAAGAGGGGTCATGATTTTATATTAATAAAATCATTTATCGCAGGGTTAATATAAAATTACCGCTTAAAATAATTCATGGGAATTATTTATACCACTAAACCATACATATTATACATTTAACAAAAATAATAAAATCCCTTATTCTTGGCGTGCTCAATGAGGGTGAGCAATTAAATTTTCTTTTTCTCAAGGATGCGTAAAAATGAAATCAACGATTAAATTAACGGTACTTTTGCTAACAGCTTTTAGTTCTTATTCCTATGCTTATCAATGTGATGGACGGCAGTACTGCACTCAAATGAACTCCTGTGAAGAAGCAACATGGGTTTTGGAAAACTGTCCCAATCCGAAAATGGATGGCGATCAAGACGGTATTCCTTGTGAAAACCAATGGTGTGGGCATAACAACGCTACCTCATATAATTCAGCGCCATCGATTTTTGAAAAGAAAAATAATAAATTCAATCAGCTTTTTGCTGCAAGGGAAAACACGTTGCCAGGCGATATTAATGAAACCATTAATTAATGGTTTGGCTTGCTGAAGGAGGTTTTCACCCTCACCCCGACCCTCTCCCTGAGGGAGAGGGAGAAAGGCAAGTCCGCGCTCGATCTGTCCCTGAGGGAGAGGGGAAAAGCAAGTTCGCGCTCGATCCGTCCCCTCTCCCATGGGGAGAGGGTTAGGGTGAGGGGGAACTTACACCGCCGTCTGGAAAATCACGCCGTCGGCTTTCTCAGTGTACTGACCCAGTTTGTCGAAGTTCAGATAGCGATAGGTATCCACCGCCGTCTTATCTACCTGCGCCATAAAGGTCTGATACTCATCCGGCGTCGGCAGTTTGCCGAGCAGGGAGGCGACCGCTGCCAGTTCCGCAGAAGCCAGGAACACGTTCGCTCCCGTACCCAGACGGTTCGGGAAGTTACGCGTTGAGGTCGATACCACTGTTGCGCCATCTGCCACGCGGGCCTGGTTACCCATGCACAGCGAGCAGCCCGGGATTTCTACGCGCGCACCGCTCTTACCGAATACGCTGTAGTAGCCCTCTTCGGTGAGCTGCGCGGCATCCATACGGGTTGGCGGCGCGACCCACAGACGGGTTGGCAGTTGACCTTTGTGGCTGTCCAGCAGCTTACCGGCAGCACGGAAGTGACCGATGTTGGTCATGCACGAGCCGATAAACACTTCGTCGATCTTCTCGCCCGCCACGTCGGAAAGCAGACGCGCATCGTCAGGATCGTTCGGCGCGCACAGAATCGGCTCTTTGATATCCGCCAGATCGATGTCGATCACCGCCGCATATTCTGCGTCAGCATCGGCTTCCAGCAACTGCGGATCCGCCAGCCATTTTTCCATGCCCTGCACACGACGCTCCAGGGTACGACGATCGCCGTAACCTTCTGCAATCATCCACTTCAGCAGCACGATGTTAGAGGTCAGATATTCTTCAATCGGCGCGCGATCGAGCTTGATGGTACAGCCCGCCGCAGAACGTTCTGCCGAGGCGTCAGTCAGTTCAAACGCCTGCTCGACTTTCAGATCCGGCAGACCTTCGATCTCCAGAATGCGGCCAGAGAAGACGTTTTTCTTGCCTTTCTTCTCTACGGTTAACAGGCCCTGACGGATCGCGTACAGCGGGATCGCATGCACCAGATCGCGCAGGGTGATGCCCGGCTGCATTTTGCCTTTAAAGCGCACCAGCACCGATTCCGGCATATCCAGCGGCATTACGCCGGTCGCGGCAGCAAAGGCCACCAGACCAGACCCTGCCGGGAAGGAGATCCCAATCGGGAAGCGGGTGTGGGAGTCACCACCGGTGCCCACGGTATCCGGCAGAAGCATACGGTTCAGCCAGGAGTGGATCACGCCATCGCCCGGACGCAGTGACACGCCGCCACGGTTCATGATGAAGTCCGGCAGCGTGTGGTGAGTGGTCACGTCGACCGGCTTCGGATAAGCGGCCGTGTGGCAGAAGGACTGCATCACCAGATCGGCAGAGAAACCCAGGCACGCCAGGTCTTTCAGCTCATCACGGGTCATCGGCCCGGTGGTGTCCTGAGAACCCACGGAGGTCATCTTCGGCTCGCAGTACGCGCCCGGACGAATCCCCGCCACGCCGCAGGCGCGACCGACCATTTTCTGCGCCAGTGAGTAGCCACGGCTGCTTTCCGCCACGTCTTTCGCCTGACGGAACACGTCAGAGTGCGGCAGACCCAGCGCTTCACGCGCTTTCGTGGTCAGGCCACGACCGATGATCAGCGGAATACGGCCACCGGCGCGCACTTCGTCGATCAGCACGTCGGTTTTCAGTTCAAAGTTCGCCAGCAGTTCGCCCGTTTCGTGGTTACGCACTTCGCCTTTAAACGGATAAACGTCAATCACGTCGCCCATGTTCAGGCTGTTTACGTCCACTTCGATCGGCAGCGCACCGGCATCTTCCATGGTGTTAAAGAAGATTGGCGCGATTTTGCCGCCGAGCACCAGACCGCCGCCGCGTTTGTTCGGCACATGCGGAATGTCGTCGCCCATAAACCACAGCACTGAGTTGGTTGCGGATTTACGCGACGAACCGGTGCCGACAACGTCACCGACGTAGGCCAGCGGGAAGCCTTTTTTGTTCAGCTCTTCGATCTGCTTGATCGGGCCAACGGCACCCGGCTGATCCGGCTCAATGCCTTCACGGGCGTTTTTCAGCATGGCCAGCGCGTGCAGCGGGATATCCGGGCGCGACCAGGCATCCGGGGCCGGAGACAGGTCATCGGTGTTGGTTTCACCGGTCACCTTGAACACGGTCACGGTAATTTTTTCAGCAAGCGAAGGACGGCTAAGGAACCATTCGGCGTCCGCCCAGGATTGCATGACCTGTTTAGCGTAGGTATTGCCCGCTTTCGCTTTCTCTTCCACGTCGTAGAAGTTGTCGAACATCAGCAGGGTATGAGAGAGCGCTTTGGCGGCAATCGGAGCCAGCTTTTCGTTATCCAGCGCGTCAATCAGCGGATGGATGTTGTAACCACCCTGCATAGTACCCAGGAGTTCGATGGCTTTTTCTGGCGTGACCAGGGGGGAGGTTGTTTCGCCTTTGGCAACGGCTGCCAGGAAACCGGCTTTAACATACGCGGCTTCGTCAACACCAGGCGGAACACGATTAATTAACAGATCTAACAGGAATTCTTCTTCGCCCAGTGGCGGGGACTTCAGCAGCTCAACCAGCCCGGCCATTTGGGTAGCATCTAAGGGTTTTGGTGCAATCCCTTCAGCGGCACGCGAAGCCTGATGCTTACGGTATTCTTCTAGCACGACGGTTCTCCTCGCTCTCATTATCATAGTGCGGCAGGCAGTTTCTTCACGCTCCTGTGAGACAGCAGTTTGTAGGGTAAAAGCCCGGTACCGCGACGGGCAGCATAGCAGGATTTCTGGGGGGTGTTAATCTGTTTACAAAAAAGCAACATAAAATATTAGCTGAATCGTTAAGGATGGTGTAATACGACATTCAGCCTGCGTTCAGGGCGATTTATCGCTGCAATATTTAGTGACATTATTGGCCCATCTAATTATCACTCTGCGTAACCGATCCCAAGATTAGTCAAAAATTAAACTATCGTCTCCTTATACTCACGCGGCATTGCTGTCCGCTGGCAGCGAACGCGTCAGCCATGACGATGAGTTAATCAATCGGGATTACGAAAATGACTCTGCCTTTCAAACCCGCGTTACTGGTCCTGCTGTGCAGCGCCGGATTATTCGCGGCCTCAGGCGTGCTGTACGTTAAAAGCCGCACCCCGCAAACGCCGGTGGCTGTGGAACCTGCCGCGCAGACTCCCCCGCCCGCTCCCGTAACGCCTGAAGTGAAACCCGCCTTTAGTGCCGCGCAGATCGATCAGTGGGTTGCCCCCATCGCCCTCTACCCGGATGCGTTACTTTCACAGGTGCTGATGGCCTCCACCTACCCGGCGAATGTGGTCCAGGCCGTTCAATGGTCGCGTGATAACCCTACCCTGCAAGGCGATGCGGCAATCCAGGCCGTCACCAGCCAGCCGTGGGATGCGAGCGTCAAATCGCTGGTGGCCTTCCCGCAACTGCTGGCTTTAATGGGTGAGAATCCGCCGTGGGTGCAGAATCTGGGGGATGCGTTTCTGGCGCAGCCGCAGGATGTGATGGACGCCGTGCAGCGCCTGCGTACCCTGGCTGAACAAACGGGGGCGTTAAAATCCACGCCGCAGCAAAAAGTCACCAGCGTAGCGAAGAAAGCCAACGCCTCATCAACCACCACCGTGGTGCAGAGCAGCGGTGCACCCGCGCCGTCCAGCACGGTCATCAAAATCGAGCCTGCCGATCCGCAGGTGGTGTATGTGCCAAGCTACAATCCGGCGACAGTATACGGCACCTGGCCGAACACGGCCTATCCGCCCGTCTACCTGCCGCCACCGCCAGGGCAGCAATTTACCAGCAGCTTTGTGAAGGGCTTTGGCTATAGTCTTGGCGTTGCCACCACCTACGCGCTGTTCAGCCATATCGACTGGGACGACGACGATTACCATCACCATGATGACGACTGGAACCGGGGCGGCTACTCGCACAATGGCGACAACATCAATATTGATGTGAATAATTTCAATCGCATTTCCGGGCAGCACCTGAGAGAGAAAAACATCACCTGGCGGCATGATCCGACTTATCGCAATGGGTTGCCTTACCGGGGGAATGCTGTTGGTCAGCGCCTCCACCCGACCGATGTGCCCGGTGGATTAAGCGCCACGGTTAATCGCGACAGTCAGCGCCAGGCCGCGTTAGCCCGCTTGCAGGAGCACGGAGTTACCGCTTCGCGTGATGCACAGCGTACCGCCGCCTCACAACAGCTTAACCGCATCGCGCAGCGCAATAATTACCGGGGCTATGACGACACGCGTTCAACCGCACGGCGCACGGCAGCGCGCGAGGCAATTCAGCAGCGTCGCGCTGATGTCACTCCCGAAAAGCAACAACAGCGGCGTGAGGCAATCCAGCAGCGCCGCGCTAATGTCACGCCCGAAAAGCAACAGCAGCGGCGTGAGGCTATTCAGCAACGCCGCGAGTCCGGCATTTCGTCGCGGCGTGGCAATGTGCTTAGCGGCAATGACAGCCGCTCTCCATCCTGGCAGGCCCAGCAACAGCGCGGCCAGCAGAGCAGACATAGCGCGTCGCAGATCAGAGAAAGACATGCTGAACGCCATTCACGTGCTGAAGGCCGTGAACTTCGCCGCCATTAACGGGAGCAGATGATGAAGAAAATAGTGTCAGGCATCCTGTTGCTGGCTTTGCCTTTTACCGGCCTCGCGCAGGAAAAATTCAACACACCGGATGAGGCGGCAACGGCATTTGCAGCCGCGCTCGCTCATCACAACGAAACGCAAATGACCGCCCTGCTCGGTGAAAACTGGCGGCAGTATCTGCCCGCTGAGGGTGCAGATACCGAAGCCATCGCCCGTTTTAACCGCGACTGGCAGGTGAGCCACCGGATTATTCAGGAGCAAAACATCGCCCATCTGAATGTCGGTCAGGCGGAGTGGCAACTCCCTGTTCCAATCGTCAAAGAAGCGGATGGCTGGCGCTTTTATATGCCTGCCGCGCGCGAGGAGATCCTGACGCGTAATATCGGGCGCAACGAACTGTCGGCAATCGAAGCGATGCATGCCTATGTGGATGCTCAGGCAGACTACCGGCACCTTAAAGGTTTTTTTGCCAGCAAGCTGATAAGTAGCGAAGGCCAGCAGGACGGACTCTACTGGCCCATTCAGCCCGGCGAAACGCCAAGCCCGCTCGGCCCCGCCTTCAGCCCCCGCGAGCCTAATGCCGGGTATCATGGCTACCATTTCCGTATCATAAAAAGCGATGCGGAAAACGGCTTTGCTCTGTTGGCCTGGCCTGTGGAATACGGTGAAACCGGCGTGATGAGCTTTATGGTCAGTCAGGATGACCGGGTGTATCAGACGGATTTAGGTCAGGAGACAGAACGCGAAGCGGCAAAGATCAGCCAGTTTAGCCAGAGCGCACCGTGGCAGGCGGTGGCGGAATAGCGGGCATAAAAAAAGCGGCTTCTCAGCCGCTTTTTCTTATCGCAGAAAAATTACTTTTTCTTCGCTTTCGGGTTCGGCAGGTCGGTGATGCTACCTTCGAACACTTCAGCGGCCAGACCCACGGATTCGTGCAGGGTCGGGTGCGCGTGGATAGTAAGCGCCAGATCTTCTGCGTCACAACCCATTTCGATCGCCAGACCGATTTCACCCAGCAGCTCGCCGCCGTTGGTACCGACAATCGCACCACCGATAACACGGTGAGATTCTTTGTCGAAAATCAGTTTGGTCATACCGTCTGCGCAATCGGAAGCGATAGCACGGCCAGAAGCAGCCCACGGGAAGGTGGCGGTTTCGTAGCTGATGCCTTTCTCTTTCGCTTCTTTCTCGGTCAGGCCTACCCAGGCAACTTCTGGCTCGGTGTAAGCGATGGACGGGATCACTTTCGGATCGAAGTAGTGCTTCATGCCCGCGATAACTTCAGCGGCAACGTGACCTTCGTGAACACCTTTGTGCGCCAGCATCGGCTGACCGACGATATCGCCGATAGCAAAGATGTGCGGCACGTTGGTGCGCAGTTGTTTGTCAACGCGGATAAAGCCACGGTCGTCCACTTCCACGCCAGCCTGGCCCGCGTCGAGGTTTTTACCGTTCGGTACACGACCGATAGCGACCAGCACGGCATCATAACGCTGCGCTTCGCCAGGGGCTTTTTTGCCTTCCATGGAAACGTAAATACCGTCTTCTTTTGCTTCAACGGCAGTTACTTTGGTTTCCAGCATCAGGTTGAATTTCTTGCTGATGCGTTTGGTGAAGACTTTAACGATGTCTTTGTCAGCAGCCGGGATCACCTGGTCGAACATTTCAACCACGTCGATCTCTGAACCCAGCGCGTGATACACGGTCGCCATTTCCAGACCGATGATACCGCCACCCATAACCAGCAGGCGTTTCGGTACTTCTTTCAGTTCCAGCGCATCGGTGGAATCCCACACGCGCGGATCTTCATGCGGAATGAACGGCAGTTCGATCGGACGGGAACCCGCCGCGATGATCGCGTTGTCGAAGTTGATTACGGTTTTGCCGTTCTCACCTTCCACTTCCAGGGTGTTCGCCCCGGTGAATTTACCCAGACCGTTTACCACTTTCACTTTACGGCCTTTGGCCATACCAGCCAGACCGCCGGTCAGTTGGGTGATAACTTTCTCTTTCCAGGTACGAATCTTGTCGATATCGGTTTTCGGCTCGCCAAAAACAATACCGTGTTCGGCCAGCGCTTTGGCTTCTTCGATAACTTTTGCTACGTGCAGCAGCGCTTTAGAAGGGATACAGCCGACGTTCAGACAAACACCGCCCAGGGTGTTGTAACGTTCAACAATGACGGTTTCCAGACCTAAATCAGCGCAACGGAAGGCCGCAGAGTAACCTGCCGGGCCTGCCCCAAGTACCACGACCTGAGTTTTGATTTCAGTACTCATCATGACCTCTTATTGATTTCCGGCAGTCCAGGGACTTATCGCCCTTCTTCGCCGGGACGTTCTATCCGCCCGCATAGTACAAAATTGTTAACAATTTTGAAACAACAAACGGCAAACGAGTTGTCCTTAGCCCCAATAACCTCAACAACAGAATGAGATTACCAGAAAAAAGCCGACCGTCAGGCCGGCTTTCTGATTTACATCACCAGACGGCGAATGTCAGACAGCATGTTATTGATGATGGTAATGAAACGCGCACCATCAGCACCGTCGATCACACGGTGGTCGAAGGAGAGAGAGATCGGCATCATCAGACGCGGAACGAACTCTTTACCATTCCACACCGGCTCCATCGCAGACTTGGAGACCCCGAGGATCGCCACTTCTGGCGCGTTAACAATCGGCGCGAAGTGGGTGGTACCCAGGCCGCCGATACTGGAGATGGTGAAGCAACCGCCCTGCATTTCGCCAGCGGTCAGCTTACCGTCACGCGCTTTCTTGGAGATCACGGTCAGTTCACGGGACAGCTCAGTAATGCTCTTCTTGTTCACGTCTTTGAAGACCGGAACAACCAGACCATTCGGCGTATCAACCGCAACACCGATGTTGATGTATTTCTTCAGCGTCAGACGCTGTGCATCTTCAGACAGCGAGCTGTTGAAGCGTGGCATCTGCTCAAGCGCAGCGGCAACGGCTTTCATGATGAAGACAACCGGGGTGAATTTCACGTCCAGTTTGCGCTTCTCAGCTTCGGCGTTCTGCTGTTTACGGAACGCTTCCAGATCGGTGATATCGGTTTTGTCGAAGTGCGTAACGTGCGGGATCATCACCCAGTTACGGCTCAGGTTCGCACCAGAGATTTTCTGGATACGGCCCAGTTCCACTTCTTCCACTTCACCAAACTTGCTGAAGTCCACTTTCGGCCATGGCAGCATGCCCGGGATGCCGCCGCCGGTAGCAGCCGCAGGTGCCGCTTCAGCGCGTTTCACCGCGTCTTTCACGTAAGCCTGAACGTCTTCGCGCAGGATACGGCCTTTACGACCGGTGCCTTTCACTTTCGCCAGGTTTACGCCGAATTCGCGCGCCAGACGGCGGATCAGCGGAGTCGCGTGAACGTAAGCGTCGTTTTCAGCGAATTCAGATTTGCCTTCGGCTTTCGCCGCCGGTGCCGCAGCCGGTTTCTCAGCTTTCGCTGCTGGTGCCGGTGCTGCTTCCTGTTTCGCCGCAGGAGCCGCTGCCGGAGCCGCGCCTTCCACTTCGAAGACCATGATCAGAGAGCCGGTAGAGACTTTGTCACCGGTGCTGATCTTGATTTCTTTCACGGTGCCCGCAAACGGTGCCGGAACTTCCATGGACGCTTTGTCGCCTTCAACGGTGATCAGTGACTGTTCAGCGGCAACTTTATCGCCCACTTTCACCATCACTTCGGTGACTTCAACTTCGTCGCCGCCGATATCCGGAACGTTAACGTCTTTCGCGCCCGCAGCCGCAGCCGGAGCGGAAGCCGCTTCTTCTTTAACCTGCGGTTTCGCCTCGCCTGCTGCTGGTGCTGCACCGGCAACTTCGAAGATCATGATCAGAGAACCGGTAGAGACTTTGTCGCCGGTGTTGATCTTGATTTCTTTCACAGTGCCCGCGAACGGTGCCGGCACTTCCATGGAGGCTTTGTCGCCTTCAACGGTGATCAGAGACTGCTCAGCGGCAACGGTGTCGCCCACTTTGACCAGGATCTCAGTGACTTCAACTTCGTCACCACCGATGTCAGGCACGTTAACTTCTTTGGCTGCCGCCGCCGCAGGTGCTGCGGCCGGCGCGGCTTCTTTTTTCTCTTCTGCCTTGGCAGGTGCAGCGTCAGCTGCACCGTCGGCGGAATCGAAAATCATGATCAATTTGCCCGTCTCGGTTTTGTCGCCAACAGAGACTTTGATCTCTTTAACAACGCCAGCCTGTGGAGACGGAACTTCCATAGAGGCTTTGTCGCCTTCTACGGTGATCAGCGACTGTTCTGCTTCAACTTTGTCGCCTACTTTGACCAGGATCTCGGTGATTTCAACTTCATCAGACCCGATGTCCGGTACATTGATTTCGATAGCCATTCTTCTTTTACCTCTTATGCCAGACGCGGGTTGACTTTATCTGCATCGATGTTGAATTTGGTAATGGCATCAGCCACTACTTTCTTGTCGATTTCGCCACGTTTAGCCAGTTCGCCCAGTGCTGCAACAACCACATAAGAAGAGTCAACTTCGAAGTGGTGACGCAGGTTTTCACGGCTGTCAGAGCGACCGAAGCCATCAGTACCCAGTACGCGGTAATCGCTTGCCGGGATGAAGTTACGGATCTGCTCAGCGAACAGTTTCATATAGTCAGTAGATGCCACTGCCGGTGCATCGCTCAGGATCTGAGCCACGTACGGTACACGCGGTTCGTCGGTCGGGTGCAGCATGTTCCAGCGCTCACAATCCTGGCCATCACGCGCCAGTTCAGTGAAGGAAGTCACGCTGAACACGTCAGAGCCGATTCCGTAGTCTTTCGCCAGGATCTGTGCTGCTTCACGTACGTGACGCAGGATAGAACCGGAGCCCAGCAGCTGCACTTTACCTTTCGCGCCTTCAACGGTTTCGAGTTTGTAGATACCTTTACGGATACCTTCCTCAGCACCTTTCGGCATTGCCGGCATGTGGTAGTTTTCGTTCAGCGTAGTGATGTAGTAGTACACGTTTTCCTGCGCTTCACCGTACATACGGTGCAGGCCGTCGTGCATGATCACTGCCACTTCATAAGCGTAAGCCGGATCGTAAGAGATACAGTTCGGGATAGTCAGCGACTGAATGTGGCTGTGACCATCTTCGTGCTGCAGACCTTCGCCGTTCAGCGTTGTACGACCAGAAGTACCACCGATCAGGAAGCCACGCGCCTGTTGGTCACCTGCTGCCCAGCACAGGTCGCCGATACGCTGGAAACCGAACATGGAGTAGTAGATGTAGAACGGGATCATCGGCAGATCGTTGGTGCTGTAGGAGGTCGCCGCCGCCAGCCAGGAAGAACCTGCGCCCAGCTCGTTGATACCTTCCTGCAGAATCTGACCTTTCTCGTCTTCTTTGTAGTATGCAACCTGCTCGCGGTCCTGCGGGGTGTACTGCTGACCGTTCGGGCTGTAAATACCGATCTGACGGAACAGACCTTCCATACCAAAAGTACGCGCTTCGTCGGCGATGATCGGCACCAGGCGGTCTTTGATCGACTGGTTTTTCAGCATCACGTTCAGGGCACGAACGAAAGCGATAGTGGTGGAGATCTCTTTGTTCTGCTCATCCAGCAGCTGGCTGAAGTCTTCCAGCACCGGCAGTTCCAGCTTCTCAGAGAATTTCGGCTGACGAGACGGCAGGTAGCCGTTCAGCTTCTGACGCTGTGCGTGCAGATAGGTGTGCTCTTCAGACCCTTCCGGGAAGGTGATGTACGGCAGTTTTTCAAGTTGTTCATCGGTCACCGGCACACTGAAGCGATCGCGGACGTAGCGAACGCCGTCCATGTTCATTTTCTTCACCTGGTGAGCGATGTTTTTACCTTCGGCGGAGTCGCCCATGCCATAACCTTTAACGGTGTGGGCCAGGATGACAGTTGCTTTGCCTTTGGTTTCCTGCGCTTTTTTCAGTGCAGCATAAACTTTCTTCGGATCGTGACCACCACGGTTCAGAGACCAGATCTCATCGTCAGACCAGTCAGCAACCAGGGCTGCGGTTTCCGGGTATTTACCGAAGAAGTGTTCGCGAACGTATGCGCCGTTTTTGGATTTGAAGGTCTGATAGTCGCCGTCAACGGTTTCGTTCATCAGCTGAATCAGTTTACCGCTGGTATCTTTACGCAGCAGCTCATCCCAACGACCGCCCCACATCACCTTGATCACGTTCCAGCCAGCACCTTCGAAAATGCCTTCCAGTTCGTTGATGATTTTGCCGTTACCGGTGACCGGGCCATCCAGACGCTGCAGGTTACAGTTGATGATGAAGACCAGGTTATCCAGTTTTTCACGGGTAGCGATGGTGATCGCACCTTTGGATTCCGGCTCATCCATCTCACCGTCGCCCAGGAAAGCGTAAACGGTTTGTGCGGAGGTATCTTTCAGGCCACGGTGTTCCAGATATTTCAGGAACTTCGCCTGGTAGATCGCACCGATCGGGCCCAGACCCATGGATACGGTCGGGAACTGCCAGAATTCCGGCATCAGTTTCGGGTGCGGGTAGGAAGACAGGCCGTTGCCATGGACTTCCTGACGGAAGTTGTTCATCTGCTCTTCAGTCAGACGACCTTCCAGGAATGCACGTGCGTACACGCCCGGAGAGATGTGGCCCTGGAAGTACACCAGATCGCCGCCATCTTTCTCGCTGCGCGCGCGGAAGAAGTGGTTAAAGCAGACATCATAAACAGTCGCAGAAGACTGGAAGGATGCCATGTGGCCGCCCAGCTCGAGGTCTTTTTTAGACGCACGCAGCACGGTCATGATGGCGTTCCAGCGGATAGCAGAACGAATACGACGTTCCAGCTCCAGATTGCCAGGGTATTCCGGCTCATCTTCAACGGCAATAGTGTTCACGTAGTTGCGAGCTTCTGTGCCAGCCGCCACATTAACACCGCCTTTGCGGGCCTGGGACAGCAGCTGGTCAATCAGATACTGAGCGCGCTCAACACCTTCTTCACGGATGACCGATTCGATCGCCTGTTGCCAGTCGCGAGTTTCGATCGGATCCACGTCATTTGGGAAACGTTCTGACATGGGGTTTTCCTTATCTATCTAGTTCGTTGATTAATCTGGAACCTGTCCCATTGTATTTTCGGCAGAAAACACAATAAGACAGGTTCTGCGTTTAGTTGCCGCGCTCTAAAGTATGGCGCTTAATCCTTTCGTTGCTGTAAGCGGCGCATTGAGCGTTCACGACGGCTCTGCTCACGGCTGCGATCCAGCAATATTTCCTCTATGAATGCCAGGTGACGGTGCGACGCTTCACGCGCCTGCTCCGGTTCCCGGGCAATTATCGCCTCAAAAATACTGCGGCGATGGTTGCTCACCAGTGGGAGCATCTCCCGACGGGCGTATAGCAATTCAAAATTCTGGCGAACATTCTGGGCCATCATCGGCTCCATGCAGCGTAGCAGATGGAGCAGTACCACATTATGTGCCGCTTCGGTGACGGCAATTTGATACTGGACGACGGCATCGGATTCGGCATCAAGATCCCCGGACTCCTGCGCGCGCTCGATCGCCTGATGCAGCTCGCGGATACGCACGCGATCTTCGTCAGTGCCGCGCAATGCGGCGTAATAGGCAGCGATCCCTTCCAGCGCGTGACGCGTTTCGAGGAGGTCAAATTGGGATTCAGGGTGATCGGACAGAAGCTCAACCAGCGGATCGCTGAAGCTCTGCCACAGGCTGTTTTGAACAAAGGTGCCGCCGCCCTGGCGACGAAGCAGCAGGCCCTTGGCTTCGAGACGTTGGATCGCCTCGCGCAGCGAAGGACGGGAAACGTCGAACTGTTTGGCCAGTTCACGTTCCGGCGGAAGTTTTTCACCGGGGCGCAGTGTCCCCTCCAGGATCAAGAACTCCAGTTGCTGCTCAATCACATCGGATAATTTCGGCTGGCGAATTTTGCTGTAGGCCATTGTTCCCTGTCTTAAGCCATTTTGCCCGGAGTAAATTGGTCTTACCAATTTCATGTTCTTGACGCTAAAGTAACAAAGTATTCACCTTCTGTCCATACAGGTTTTGATTGAAATCAGGGAACCCTGCACATTTTAACAACCTTACAGAAATAACGTTTCAGAAATGTAACTTTGCACAAATGAACCCGCTACCACCTTAGAGGTGGATTTAACCAATTTGAAACGCACGCATTGCAAATTGAACCGATTCAGTATGGAAATTAATGAATAACCAGGCATTCACTGAGCTTAATTATTCGTAATTACCTCAGGAGGGTAAAATCACTGTCTGTTACAACTGGTTTCTTTTTATGCAACTCGTCACTACCCCCGCACAAAGCAGGTGCAAACGCCTGCGCTTATCACTATTCTGAGCCTTACGAAAGGCTTACCCCTATATTTCGGAAAGTCCCTTCGTAAACAAAAAAATACAATAAATGGAATTACATCCGTACACGCACACAACAGCGTACATATAATAACCACACACGAGGTTTCATGATGGAAGGTCAACAGCACGGTGAAACGCTGAAGCGCGGCCTTAAAAACCGCCATATTCAGCTTATTGCGCTGGGTGGAGCTATCGGGACTGGCCTGTTTCTGGGCAGCGCATCAGTCATTCAGTCTGCAGGGCCGGGGATTATTCTGGGCTATGCGATCGCCGGTTTTATCGCCTTTTTAATTATGCGTCAGTTGGGCGAGATGGTCGTGGAAGAGCCGGTTGCCGGGTCATTCAGCCATTTTGCCTATAAATACTGGGGTGGTTTTGCCGGATTTGCTTCAGGCTGGAACTACTGGGTACTGTACGTGCTGGTCGCCATGGCGGAACTGACCGCTGTTGGGAAATACATCCAGTTCTGGTGGCCTGAAATCCCGACGTGGGTGTCTGCGGCGGCCTTCTTTGTGATCATCAACGCCATTAACCTCACCAACGTAAAAGTGTTCGGGGAGATGGAGTTCTGGTTCGCCATTATTAAAGTGGTTGCTGTCGTGGCGATGATCCTGTTCGGCGGCTGGCTGCTGTTCAGCGATAACGCAGGCCCGCAGGCCACCGTGCGCAACCTCTGGGAACAGGGCGGATTCCTGCCTAACGGCTTTACCGGACTGGTGATGATGATGGCGATCATCATGTTCTCCTTCGGCGGGCTGGAGCTGGTCGGCATTACTGCCGCAGAAGCTGACAACCCGGAAGTGAGCATTCCGAAAGCCACCAACCAGGTCATCTACCGTATTCTGATCTTCTATGTGGGTTCACTGGCCGTGCTGCTCTCCCTGCTGCCGTGGACGCGCGTGACCGCCGACACCAGCCCGTTTGTACTGATTTTCCACGAACTGGGCGACACGCTGGTAGCGAACGCATTAAACATCGTGGTGCTGACCGCCGCACTGTCGGTCTACAACAGTTGCGTCTACTGCAACAGCCGTATGCTGTTTGGCCTCGCGCAACAGGGTAATGCCCCGAAAGCGCTGGCGAAGGTAGACAAACGTGGCGTACCGGTCGCGACCATCCTGATTTCTGCTCTCTTCACCGCATTGTGCGTGCTGATTAACTACCTGGCACCGGGCGAAGCCTTCGGCCTGCTGATGGCGCTGGTGGTCTCTGCCCTGGTCATCAACTGGGCGATGATAAGCCTGGCGCACATGAAGTTCCGCAAAGCGAAAGATATGCAGGGCGTCAAAACCCGTTTCCCTGCCCTGTTCTACCCGCTGGGTAACTGGATCTGCCTGCTGTTTATGGCGGCGGTGCTGGTGATTATGGCGATGACGCCGGGCATGGCGATCTCCGTCTGGCTGATCCCGGTGTGGGTGATCATTCTGGGGATTGGCTACTTTATTAAGCAGCAAAAAGCGGGCAAGGCGGTTAAAGCGCACTGATCGCTTTTCCCCTCACCCTAACCCTCTCCCCACGGGAGAGGGGACCGAATGTGCATAACTCCGCCCTCCCCCTCTCCCTCAGAAAGAGCGCCGGACTGCCTTTCTCCCTCTCCCTCAGGGAGAGGGCCGGGGTGAGGGTGGACATGTTACCTGCCTCACACTTTCCACCCTACAGCAGCTTTGTCCATACCTGCGCCTCTATCCTGCAACGCAGAAAGCGTTCCGCGCGCGAATAATTCTCTCCATATCTCACTGGGAGTCTCGTCGATGGATAACGCTAAACTATCTGTAAAAGAAAAGATCGGCTACGGAATGGGGGACGCCGGATGTAACATCATCTTTGGCGCTATCATGTTGTTTGTGAATTATTTCTATACGGACATATTTGGTCTGGCCCCGGCGCTGGTGGGCATTTTACTGCTCTCCATCCGGGTAATCGACGCCGTTACCGACCCGCTTATGGGCGCGCTGGCTGACCGTACAAAGAGTAAATATGGGCGATTTCGTCCATGGCTGCTGTGGATTGCCGTGCCTTATGCGGTGTTCAGCGTGCTGATGTTTACCACGCCGGACTGGACCTACAATAGCAAAGTTGTCTATGCGTTTATCACCTACTTCCTGCTGTCGCTGACCTATACCGCCATTAACATTCCCTATTGCTCGCTCGGCGGTGTTATCACCAACGATCCAAAAGAGCGCGTTGCCTGCCAGTCCTATCGCTTTGTGCTGGTAGGGATTGCCACCCTGCTGCTGTCGCTGACCCTGCTGCCGATGGCGGAGTGGTTCGGCGGTGAAGACAAAGCCAAAGGCTACCAGATGGCGATGACGGTACTGGCCTTCATCGGCATGTGTATGTTTTTGTACTGCTTCGCCACCGTGCGCGAGCGCGTGAAGCCCGCCGTTCCGACCAACGACGATCTGAAAAAAGACTTCAGAGACGTGTGGAAGAACGATCAGTGGGTGCGCATTTTGCTGCTGACGCTCAGCAACGTATGCCCCGGCTTTATCCGCATGGCGGCGACCATGTACTACGTCACCT
Source organism: Enterobacter sp. kpr-6 (assembly GCF_900116015.1). GTDB lineage: Bacteria > Pseudomonadota > Gammaproteobacteria > Enterobacterales > Enterobacteriaceae > Enterobacter_D. The sequence continues at coordinate 288,763 of NZ_FOYH01000004.1, read as the reverse complement.
GGGTAATGGGCCAAAGCACCCATTTCGCCACCCTGTTTATCAGCCTTGGCGTAGTCGGCATGATGATCGGCAGTATGCTGGCGAAAGTGCTCACCGACCGCTGGTGCAAACTCAAAGTCTTCTTCTGGACGAATATCGCGCTGGCGCTTTTCTCCATTGGCTTCTATTTCGTCAATCCGCAAGCCACGCTGCTGGTGGTGGTGCTCTACTTCCTGCTTAACATCCTGCACCAGATCCCTTCCCCGCTACACTGGTCGCTGATGGCTGACGTGGACGATTACGGCGAGTGGAAAACCGGCAAGCGTATTACCGGGATCAGCTTTTCCGGCAACCTGTTCTTCCTGAAAGTCGGGCTGGCGGTAGCCGGCGCGATGGTCGGCTTCCTGCTCTCCTGGTATGGTTACGACGCCGGTGCGAAGTCGCAAAGTGCGACTGCCATTAACGGCATCATGCTGCTGTTTACCGTGATCCCAGGCGTGGGCTATCTGATCACCGCAGGCGTGGTCCGTCTGCTGAAAGTTGACCGCGAACTGATGAAGCGCATCCAGGCCGATCTGGATAAACGTCGCACGAATTACCGCGAACTGGGCGACGCCCATTCACAGCAAGCGGCTGAAACTGTAAGGAACGCGTAATGAAAAACTGGCCGAATCCCTTTATTGAACAGCGCGCCGACCCGTTTATTTTACGTCATGACGGCGCGTACTATTTCGTTGCCTCGGTGCCGGAATATGACCGGCTGGAGATCCGTCGCGCCGCCACCCTTGAAGGGCTGCGTGAAGCAAACCCGGTCGTGGTGTGGCGTAAACCCGCTACCGGGCCGATGAGCCAGCTTATCTGGGCCCCGGAACTGCACCACATCGACGGCAAATGGTATCTCTATTACGCCGCTACCCACACGCACGATCTTGATGCGCTGAATATGTTCCAGCACCGCATGTTTGCGCTCGAATGTGCAGACAGCGATCCGCTCACCGGGCGCTGGACGGAAAAAGGCCAGGTCATCACGCCGTTTGATTCGTTCTGCCTGGACGCCACCACCTTCCGTCATCAGGGACGGCAGTGGTATTTATGGGCGCAAAAAGATCCGGCGATCGCCGGGAATTCGAACCTGTACCTGGCGGAGCTGGAAAACCCATGGACGCTCAAAAGCCCGCCGGTGATGCTGAGTAAACCGGAGTTTGACTGGGAGTGCCGGGGTTTTCTGGTCAACGAAGGGCCGGCGGTGATCGTTCACGGCGACAGGCTGTTTGTAACCTACTCCGCCAGTGCGACCGATGAAAATTACTGCCTGGGCCTGCTGTGGATCGATATCCATGCCGACCCGCAAAACCCGGGCAACTGGCATAAATCGCCGCAGCCGGTGTTCACCACCAGCTATGAAAATAAGCAATATGGACCCGGACACAACAGCTTTACGCAAACGCCGGAAGGGGAAGACGTGCTGGTTTACCACGCGCGGAACTACACGGAAATTGAAGGCGACCCGCTGTATGACCCTAACCGCCACACGCGGCTTAAACTGATTCACTGGCAGGATGACGGGATGCCGGACTTTGGCGTCCCGCCAGCCGACAGTCAGTAAGTTCCATGCCGGGTCGCGCAACGCCACCCGGCATTTTTATTTACACCAGCGTGCCGTAAATCGTCAGCAACGCCACCACGACCACCACCACAAAAGAAGTTTTCTTGGCCATCGAAACGGCGGCTTTCGGCGTTTCGACTTTATCCATGTGCGGCTCACGGGCCAGCGAGAACTGCGCCAGACGCGTCAGCACCTGGTATTGCGAGGAGTGGCGATCGGTCAGGGACGCAAACCACGCGGGCAGCGCTTTTTCACCGTGGCCGATCAGGGCATAAAACACGCCAACCAGACGCACCGGCACCCAGTCCAGCACATGCAAAATGGCATCAATGGCGGATTGCTGACGCTGGTGCGGAAGCTGGTAACGCGCCAGCCACGACTGCCATGCGCGTAAAAACGCATAGCCGACCAGCGTTACTGGTCCCCACACGCCCCCGACGATAAACCAGAACAGCGGTGCCAGGTAATAGCGGAAATTAATCCACAGCAGCGCATTTTGCAGCTCCCGCAGATATTCGCGCTCGTCGCAATCTGGCGGCACGCCATGGATCAGCGTCAGCTCACTCGCCATCGCGTTACGCGCATGGCTGTCGTTTTGCGAGGCGGCTTTCAGGTAGGCGTGATAATGCAGGCGCACTTTCCCCGCGCCGATGCACAGCAGCCCCAACATGATCCATACCACCAGCAGCGGCACGTTGAAAAACAGGCCGTACAGTGCGCGCAGCACAAGGAATGTCGCCAGCATCGCCAGCGCGGTCATAAAAATCGTCCGCAGCAAAGAGAAGTGCTTCACCCGGCGGAACAGGACTTCGAGACGGTGATCGAGTTGCCAGTGCTCACCGAGTTTAAACAGGCGTTCAGCAATCAAAACCAACAGCAGGGTAAACAACGTCATGTCATCTCCTTATCTGACGAGGGGGCGAGCAGCGCACGGAAGGTGGCCCAGTCAAACGCCGGGCCGGGATCGGTTTTGCGTCCGGGAGCGATATCGCTGTGCCCGGTCATATGGTCAGCCATGGCCGGATAATGGGCGATCAGGGTTTGTGTTACCGCCGCAAGCTGCTGGTATTGCGCGTCCGTATAGGGCAGCGTGTCCGTCCCTTCCAGCTCAATACCAATCGAAAAATCGTTGCAGCGCTCACGACCTTCATAGCAAGACACGCCCGCATGCCAGGCGCGTTTATCAAACGGAACGTACTGGACGATTTCACCATCGCGGCGGATAAGACAGTGGGCGGAGACGCGCAGATGAACAATTTCAGCAAAGAAAGGATCGGCATCAGGATCGAGCGTACCGGTAAAGAGAGCATCGATCCACGGGCCACCAAACTGGCCGGGCGGCAGACTGATATTGTGCACAACCAGTAGCGAGGGTTGCTCATCAATCGGGCGGCAGTCGTAGTGCGGTGACGGCACATGCCGCGCCTCCACCAGCCAGCCCTTGTTTAACTGCATGCAGCATCTCCTTTCAGTGGTACAAAAACAGGCTTCAGAGTAGCATGTTTCACTCTTTTGATTCGTTACCCTTTGTGGAGTTTTATCATGCCGCCTCGCCGCTACAACCCCGACCACCGACGTGACGCGCTGCTTGAACGTATAAATCTGGATATCCCCGCCGCCGTCGCGCAGGCCTTACGCGAAGACCTCGGTGGCGAGGTGGATGCCAGTAACGATATCACCGCACAATTACTGCCCGCTGAAGATCGCGCTCACGCGGTGGTGATCACCCGCGAAGCGGGGATTTTCTGCGGTAAACGCTGGGTTGAAGAAGTGTTTATTCAACTGGCAGGCGATGACGTCAGCGTGACCTGGCATGTGCAGGATGGCGACGCGATCGCCGCCAACCAGCCGCTGTTTGAACTCGACGGCCCGGCGCGCGTGCTGCTAACCGGTGAACGCACCGCGCTGAACTTTGTGCAGACGCTCTCCGGCGTGGCCAGTGAGGTCAGCCGTTATGTTGCTCTGTTGGCGGGCACCAAAACGCAGTTACTGGATACGCGTAAAACGCTGCCCGGCCTGCGCACTGCCCTGAAATATGCGGTACTGTGCGGCGGCGGCGCTAACCACCGCCTCGGTTTGTCGGATGCGTTTTTGATCAAAGAGAACCACATTATCGCCGCAGGCTCCGTGCGTCAGGCGGTGGAGAAAGCCTTCTGGCTGCACCCGGACGTCCCGGTGGAAGTGGAAGTCGAGTCCCTTGATGAGCTGGATGCCGCCTTAAAAGCGGGGGCAGACATCATCATGCTGGATAACTTTGACACCACCCAAATGCGTGAAGCCGTCAGTCGGGCCAACGGTCAGGCGCGTCTTGAAGTCTCCGGCAACGTCACGGCTGAGACGATCCGCGAATACGCCGAAACCGGCGTCGATTACATCTCGGTCGGTGCGCTGACAAAACATGTCCAGGCACTCGATCTGTCGATGCGTTTCCGCTAACCCCCCTTCGAACATAACTGTGTCGGGTGGCGCTTGCGCTTACCCGACCTGTTCCACTCTTTACATTTCCGCTCATTTTGCAGGCCGGGTACGCCTGTTTTTCGGCCATGCTCGCAAACAGTTGGTCTTTACCTGCAAACGCCCTAAAAAATCCTGAAGGCGTTTTCAGAAATCATTTTTTCATCCTCGCCAGCATCACACGCTGCTGCCAAAGTCGCTCCGGGTTAACTAAGGAGTCAGATGATGGACAAGCAAAAAGGATTTACCCTGATCGAGCTGATGGTGGTCATCGGCATTATTTCAATACTGAGCGCTATCAGCGTTCCCGCCTATCAGAATTACCTGCGCAAAGCGGCACTGACCGACATGCTGCAAACCTTCGTTCCTTACCGCACCGCCATTGAATTGTGCGCGCTCGACCATGGCGGGCTGAACGCCTGCGACGCCAGCACCAACGGCATCCCCTCACCGACGACTACCCGCTACGTTTCAGGAATGAGTGTGACCAAAGGCGTGGTCACGCTGACCGGGCAGGAGAGCCTGAACGGGCTTGGCGTCACGCTCAGCCCGCTCTGGGATAATGCCGGGGGAGTGACCGGCTGGCAGCGCGTCTGCAACATTCAGGATAACAGTGCATTGCAGCAGGCCTGCGAAGAGGTCTTTCGCTTTAACGGCGAATAAGGAAGCCCGATGAAACCAGAACAACTGCTGACCTTATGCAAACGCCATCACGCCCTGCTGCTCAGCGACGATGAGCAGAGCATTCATATTGCGGTGATTGATACCCCTTCTGCCGAACTGATGGAGGCGCTGCGTTTTGCCAGCCATAAACGCGTGGAAATAGCCTGCTGGACGCAGGAGCAGATGGATAAGCACCAACAACTGGCAGCGCAGACGCATTTACCGGCCGTCGCTGACGAGGCGGGTTCCGCGGCAGAGGTGCTGAACCAGACTCTGCAGCAGGCGCTCGTGCAACGGGCGTCAGATATTCACTTCGAGCCGGGTGATTCGCAGTTGCGCATTCGCCTGCGCGTGGATGGCGTGCTGCACTCACTGCCGCCCGTGGCCCCTGCCATGGCTGCCACGCTTATCGCGCGTCTTAAAGTTCTCGGCAATCTGGATATTGCCGAGCGCCGACTGCCGCAGGACGGGCAGTTTACCGTTGAGCTTTCCGGCAGAACCGTCTCGTTTCGTATTGCCACCCTGCCGTGTCGCTACGGGGAAAAAGTGGTGCTGCGATTACTGCATCAGGTGAACCAGGCGCTCGATCTTCTCCAGTTGGGCATGACGCCGCCACAGCAGGCACAATTTCAGGCAGCGCTCGCCAAACCCCAGGGGTTATTGCTGGTGACCGGGCCGACCGGCAGCGGGAAAACCGTCACGCTCTACAGTGCCCTGCAAATGCGTAATACCCCCGACGTTAACCTGTGCAGCGTTGAAGATCCGATTGAGATCCCGCTCGCCGGACTTAACCAGACGCAGATCAACCCGCGCGCCGGACTCACTTTTCAGAGCGTACTGCGGGCGCTGCTCCGTCAGGATCCTGACATTGTGATGGTCGGTGAAATCCGCGATGGCGAAACAGCAGAAATTGCCATTAAAGCCTCGCAGACCGGCCATCTGGTGCTTTCCACTTTACATACCAACTCCACCAGCGAGGCGCTCACCCGCATTCAGCAAATGGGCGTCTCGCGCTGGATGATCGCCTCCGCGCTCTCTTTAGTGGTGGCGCAGCGGCTGGTGCGCAAGCTCTGCCCGCACTGCCGCACTCGTGTTCCCGGCGAGAAACTTATCCCGCAGACGTTATGGCCGAGGGAGCTACCGCACTGGCAGGCCAACGGCTGCGAACACTGCTACCACGGTTTTTATGGCCGGGTGGCGCTGTTTGAAGTGCTGACGATCACCAACGCGCTACGACAGGCAATTGCCGATGGTGAACCGGTGAGCGCCATCCAGCACAGGGCGCAGCAGGCGGGCATGACCACCCTTTTCGAAAATGGGTGCCTTGCGGTGGAACAGGGCTTAACCAGCCAGGAGGAGTTATTACGCGTGCTCGGTATCCCCCATGCGGACTAAACAACTGTGGCAGTGGCGTGGTCTGAATCACGCCGGAGAAAATCGCGAGGGCCTGTTATGGGCTGAGGATAAAATCGCCGCCACGCTGACCCTTGAAGCGCGGCAACAGCATCCTCTGCAACTGAAACGCTGCCCGGTGCATACCCGTCTTTGGCAAGGGACGCAGGGCTTGGAACTGATCCGCCAGTTAGCAAGCCTGCTCCAGGCCGGGCTGGTGTTACCGGAGGGATTACGCCTGCTGGCCGACCAGCATCCCGCACATCAGTGGCGGGCGTTACTCCAGGAACTGGCGGATCAGCTTGAAAGCGGTGTCGCGTTATCGGTCGCGATGGCGCAATGGCCGGAAGTGTTTTCACCGCTGTACATCGCCATGATCCGCACCGGGGAGCTGACGGGGAAACTTGATGAATGTTGCCTGGGGCTTGCCAGCCAGCAGAAAGCACAGCAGCAGTTAAAGGCGAAGGTCAAAAAGGCGTTGCGTTACCCGCTGATCGTGCTGTCGCTGGCGTTAGTGATTGTTCTGGCGATGGTTTACCTGGTACTGCCGGAATTTGCCGCCATCTACAGCACATTCAACGTTCCGCTACCGACATTAACGCGCGGCGTTATGGGCCTGTCAGACGTGATTCATCAGTGGGGAGGAGTGGTCATGGCGTTCACCGGACTGATTGCGGTGGCATTAAAACTACTGCGCCGCCATCAGGGGTGGCTGCGCTACAGGCAGCGTGTACTTTTACGAAGCCCTGTTTTTGGCCTTCTGATCCGCGGGCAAATGCTGAGCCAGATTTTTACCGTGCTGGCTTTAACGCAAAAAGCGGGTATCGCGTTCCTGCAAGGTCTGGAGAGTGTGGAGGAGACGTTCTCCTGTCCCTTCTGGCGTGGCGTTCTGCACGATGTGCATCAGGAAGTCAGCCTAGGTTCCCCTATCTGGCTGGCACTGAAAAATAGCGGTCAGTTTACCCCGTTGTGCATCCAGCTTGTCAGAACAGGCGAGGCGTCGGGGGCGCTGGATACCATGCTCGATAACCTTGCCGGGTATCACAGTGAAAAAACGCAGCATCAGGCTGATAACCTGGCGTCGCTACTGGAGCCATTGATGCTGATCGTTACGGGGGTGATTATCGGGACGCTGGTGGTGGCAATGTATCTGCCGATATTCCATCTGGGTGATGCGATGAGCGGGTAAGGAGAAGACTGGCGCAGCAAGAAGCCGCGCCAGTTGCCTGATTAAAGGCTGTTGAAAACGCGGTTTTCCTGCTCCGCAACGCGGATAAAGGTCGTGCGTTTGGTCAACTCTTTCAGACGGGATGCACCCACGTAGGTGCAGGCAGAACGCAGGCCACCGAGGATGTCACGGGCGGTGTTTTCCACCGGACCGCGCAGGGCCAGTTTAACGGTCTTGCCTTCTGCCGCGCGGTAGCCCGCGACACCACCAACATGGCGATTCATGGCGGATTCAGAGCTCATGCCGTAGAACTGCATGAATTTCTCACCGTTTTCTTCAATCACTGTGCCGCCGCTTTCATCGTGGCCCGCCAGCATACCGCCGAGCATGACAAAATCTGCCCCGCCGCCGAACGCTTTTGCCACATCGCCCGGTACGGTACAGCCGCCGTCACTCACGATTTGGCCGCCCAGACCGTGTGCGGCATCCGCGCATTCGATAACGGCAGAGAGCTGCGGATAACCTACGCCCGTTTTAACGCGGGTGGTACAAACGGAGCCCGGACCAATGCCGACTTTCACGATGTCAGCACCGGAGAGGATCAGTTCCTCACACATTTCGCCTGTTACCACATTGCCTGCACAGATGGTTTTTGTTGGCCAGGCTTCGCGGGCTTTCGCGACAAACTGCACAAAATGCTCGGAGTAACCATTCGCCACATCAATACAAACAAAAGTCAGCGCCGGGTTAAGAGCGAGGATCTGTTTGGTTTTTTCGAAGTCGGCGTCAGAGGTACCGGTAGAAACCATCACATGCTTCAGCACGTCGGTCGATTCACGCTCCGCAAATGCCTTCCAGTCTTCCACGCTGTAATGCTTGTGCACGGCCGTCAGGATGTCGAACGACGCCAGCACTTTTGCCATTGCAAACGTTCCCACGGTATCCATGTTAGCGGCGATAACAGGAACGCCAGACCAGGCCATGCCAGAGTGCTTAAAAGTGAATTCGCGTCCCAGTTCAACATCGGAACGGCTTTTGAGGGTAGAGCGTTTAGGGCGGATAAGAACGTCTTTGAAACCTAACTTCAGATCTTCTTCGATACGCATGGACGGATTCCTGGGGTTAATGGCGGAAACGCAAACTGTCTAACACACAACTCCAGTGACGCTATCATACGCACTAAATAGGACGGCGCAAGACTGCGAAAATCTCTTTTTTTACGCTACAATCCTATAAATTTACCTGGCGCAAGGGCAAATTTCGATTAACCTGTCGCCCTGTTTTTTGTTCAAAAGACAACCGATTGATTTACGTGCTAAATAAATTAAGCGGCGTGATTTTTTGACCAACCATTTTGGGATTTTTGCTTTATGGGGTATACGGTCGCCTTAACCGGGGGAATCGGCAGCGGTAAAACGACCGTTGCAAATGCGTTCTCCCGCCTCGGCGTGAACGTGGTTGATGCAGATATTATTGCCCGTCAGGTGGTAGCACCGGGCACACCCGCATTAACTGCCATCTCGGCGCATTTCGGTTCAGACATTCTCAATGCTGACGGCTCGTTAAATCGCCGGGTACTGCGCGAGCGTATCTTCTCCTCTCCGACTGAAAAATCCTGGCTTAACGCCCTGCTCCACCCTTTGATTCATCAGGAAACCCAGCGCCAGCTGGCACAGACTACCTCACCCTATGCACTTTGGGTCGTTCCGCTGCTGGTGGAAAACCAGCTACAGAATCAGGCCGACCGGGTGCTGGTGGTGGATGTCTCACCTGAAACCCAGATTTCCCGCACGATGGGACGCGATGGCGTCACCCGTGAACATGCCGAACATATTCTCGCCGCACAAGCGACCCGAGAAGCACGCCTGGCCGTGGCGAATGATGTTATTGACAATAATGGCGCACCAGATGCTGTGGCATCGGATGTTGCCCGCCTGCATGACGCCTATCTTCACTACGCGTCCCAGGCCGTATCACAGGAAAAACCGTAATGCACACCCACGTCCTATTTGAACACCCGCTCAATGAGAAGATGCGCACCTGGCTGCGCATCGAGTTTTTAACTCAACAGCTTTCCGCCCGTCTGCCGGTCAGTGACCACACCGATGCGTTACATTTTTTCCGTAATGTGGGCGAGTTGCTGGATGTGTTCGAACGCGGTGAAGTTCGTACCGAATTATTAAAAGAGCTTGAGCGCCAGCAGCGTAAACTGAAAGCCTGGGCAGAAGTCCCGGGCGTCGACCAGAACCGTATTGATGCCCTGCGCGAGCAGCTCAGGCAACACAGCACGACGTTAATATCAGCCCCGCGCATTGGTCAGCTTCTGCGTGAAGACAAACTGGTTGGCCTGGTGCGCCAGCGTCTGAGTATTCCCGGCGGGTGCTGTAGTTTTGATATTCCGACGCTGCATCTCTGGCTCTATTTGCCGCAGTCGCAGCGCGATGAGCAGGTCACTACATGGATTAATAGCCTTTCGCCCCTGACGCAGACATTAACCCTGATCCTGGATCTGGTCCGTAACTCGGCTCCTTTTCGCAAGCAGACCAGCCTGAATGGTTTTTATCAGGACAATGGCGATGACGCGGATTTACTGCGTCTGCAACTTGCGCTTGCCGATGAGCTTTACCCGCAAATTTCCGGGCACAAAAGCCGCTTCGCCATCCGTTTTCTGCCGCTCGACAGTGAGAATGGCCTTATCCCTGAGCGTCTGGATTTTGAACTGGCGTGTTGTTAAGAAAGAATGGTGAAGGAAAGAAAATGTCTGACGAAACGCGTGTAAACTGCCCGACCTGCGGCAAAGAAGTCATCTGGGGAGAAGCCAGCCCCTTTCGCCCTTTTTGCTCTAAGCGCTGCCAGCTTATTGACCTGGGAGAATGGGCGGCGGAGGAGAAGCGCATCCCCAGCCGCGGCGATCTCACGGACAGCGACGACTGGAGCGAGGAACAGCCTTAATTCGGCTGGTTTAACCTGGCAATAATGGCGGCGTTCGCGGGCGGGAAATCGTCCGCGTTCAGCGCCGCTTGCGGGATCCAGCTTCCCGGCTGACCTTCACGGCCCCATGGCTCCCCTTCCCAGCTTTCCACCAGATAGACCCACAACGTGATGTGGCGATCCGTATAGGCATACTCCAGCTTGTCGAACGGCTGCGCCGTGTTTACTTTAATGCCCACTTCTTCTTCCAGTTCACGCACCAGCGCCTGTTCGGGCGTTTCACCCGCTTCGATCTTACCGCCCGGGAACTCTTTTTTATTCGCCATGTGCGCATCGGCTGCACGCTGGGTGATAAAAACTTCACCCTGCCCATTGCGAATGATACCGACCGAAATTTGCAGTGTTTTCATAATATTTAATCCATAAAAAAGGCGCAGATCTCTGCGCCTTTGTTTGACTTTACGATGCTTAGCTCAGGCGGCCATGGCACTGTTTGTATTTCTTACCGGAACCGCACGGGCACGGATCGTTACGACCCACTTTACGCTCGCCGGTTTGCGCCGCCAGGGCTGCCGCAGCTTCAGAATCATCGGTCTGATGGCTAAGCTGCTGCATCTGTGCCAGACGCTCAGCTTCCTCACGACGCTGCTGCTCCATCTCTTCCACTTCTTCCGGCATACGCACCTGCACTTTGCTGAGCGTGCTGATCACTTCATATTTCAGTGATTCCAGCATCGCCGCAAACATGGAGAAGGATTCGCGCTTATATTCCTGCTTCGGATCCTTCTGCGCGTAGCCGCGCAGGTGGATACCCTGACGCAGATAATCCATCGCCGCCAGGTGCTCTTTCCACAGGGAATCCAGCGTTTGCAGCATCACGCCTTTTTCGAAGTGACGCATCATTTCGACGCCAACCACTTCTTCTTTGCGCTGATAAACTTCAACCGCCTGGCTCAGAATACGCTCACGCAGCGTTTCTTCGTGCAGTTCCGGCTCTTTATCCAGCCACTCTTTGATCGGCAGATCGAGATCGAAATCATTTTTCAGGCGCTCTTGCAGGCCCGGGATATCCCACATCTCTTCCAGAGACTGCGGCGGGATATGCGCATCGATGGTCGCTTTGAACACGTCTTCACGGATGCTGGTAATGGTTTCGCTCACATCGGACACATCCAGCAGCTCATTACGCTGGCTGTAGATCGCACGACGCTGATCGTTCGCCACATCATCGTATTCCAGCAGTTGCTTACGAATATCAAAGTTGCGGCTTTCGACTTTACGCTGCGCGTTGGCAATGGCTTTAGTGACCCACGGATGTTCAATTGCTTCACCCGGTTTCATCCCCAGTTTACGCATCATGCCGGAAACGCGATCGGAGGCGAAAATGCGCATCAGGGCATCTTCCATCGACAGGTAGAAGCGCGAAGAACCCGCATCACCCTGACGACCGGAACGGCCACGCAACTGGTTATCGATACGACGCGATTCATGGCGCTCAGTACCAATGATGTGCAGACCGCCGGAAGCCAGTACCGCTTCGTGACGCACCTGCCAGTCGGCTTTCACCTGAGCGATTTGCTCCGGCGTCGGCTCGTCTATGTCAGCGATTTCTGCCTGCCAGCTACCGCCGAGCACGATATCCGTACCACGACCCGCCATGTTGGTGGCGATGGTGACCGCTGCCGGATAACCCGCCTGAGCAACGATTGCCGCTTCGTTGGCGTGGAATTTGGCGTTCAGTACGTTGTGCGCAATGCCCGCTTTCGTCAGCTCATGGGAAACCACTTCGGATTTTTCGATGGAGATGGTCCCCACCAGCACCGGCTGGCCGTTAGCCGTACGCTCTTTGATGTCTTCAATAATCGCCTGAATTTTTTCCGCTTCGGTCATGTAGACCAGATCGGGCAGATCTTTACGGATCATCGGACGGTTGGTCGGGACCACCACGGTATCGAGTTTATAAATAGAGCTAAATTCGAACGCTTCGGTATCGGCAGTACCGGTCATACCGGCCAGTTTTTCATACAGACGGAAGTAGTTCTGGAAGGTGATGGACGCCAGCGTCTGGTTCTCGTTCTGGATCTGCACGCCTTCTTTCGCTTCCACAGCCTGATGCAGACCATCGGACCAGCGGCGGCCCTGCATGGTACGGCCTGTGTGTTCATCGACGATAATGACTTCGCCATCTTTTACGATGTAGTCAACGTCGCGGGTGAACAGCACGTGCGCGCGCAGGGCGGCGGTAACGTGGTGCATCAGCATGATGTTCGTCGGAGAATACAGCGACTCACCTTCGTCCATGATGCCTTCCTGCACCAGCAGCTCTTCGATCAGCACCAGGCCGCGCTCGGTCAGGTTAACCTGACGCGATTTTTCATCGACGGAGAAGTGCCCTTCACCCTGGAAGGTGTCGGAATCTTCTTTTTCCTGACGGATCAGGTTAGGGATGATTTTATTAACGCGTTTGTACATCTCAGAGCTGTCTTCAGCCGGACCGGAGATGATCAGCGGCGTACGGGCTTCATCGATAAGAATGGAGTCCACCTCATCGACCAGCGCATAGTGAAGTTTGCGCTGCACGCGCTCTTCCGGGCTGAACGCCATGTTGTCACGCAGGTAGTCGAAGCCATATTCGTTGTTGGTGCCGTAGGTGATGTCGGCCGCATAGGCTTCGCGCTTTGCCGGGGCAGGCATGTTTGGCAGGTTGATGCCCACGGTCAGACCGAGGAATTCAAACAGCGGACGGTTATTTTCGGCATCACGTTGCGCCAGGTAGTCGTTGACGGTAACCACGTGCACACCTTTGCCGCTCAACGCATTCAGATAAGCAGGCAGGGTCGCGGTCAGGGTTTTACCTTCACCAGTACGCATTTCTGCGATGCAGCGTTCATTAAGCACCATACCGCCCAGCAGCTGTACGTCAAAGTGACGCATGCCAAAGACGCGTTTACTGGCTTCACGCACAACGGCGAAGGCTTCAGGGATCAGGCTTTCAACAGTTTCGCCCTTTTCCAGGCGCGCACGAAACTCACTGGTTTTAGCTTTCAGCTCGTCGTCTGAAAGCTTCTCCATGGTCGGCTCCATGCCGTTAATAATGTTTACTGCCTTGCGCATACGACGCAGCGTACGATCGTTACGACTTCCGAAAACTTTAGTTAATAAATTGATTAGCATAATAAAATCTCAAACGCCCCGCCGTGCGGAGTTATAAAATAAAGGATAGTGAAACGGTTTAGCTGAGGCGTTGAGGTCCGGCGCGGATGCCCTGCACCTGGCTTAACCAGGTGGCAATGGTAAACGCCGGTTGCGGCAGGGAAAAGGTGATCGCCGACTGACGAATAATGACAGGCGGCTTGCTCTCTTGCGTTAAAAGCGCGTTGAGCGTATCCAGCAACGCAAGGTGATGCGCCTGGACGGGTAAAGGCTCTTCAGCAACGGAACGCGTTTGCGGTGCCATCGCAAAGGAAAGATGGCGAATAACCGTGCGTATCGCGTGCTGATGCCAGTAATCGACAGTGAAATTAGGACGGCGATTGGCTTCCAGCAGGGCAAGGCTGGTGAAATTAACCGGCCTTATGCGGTTATGATTACTGGCAGCAGTTTTAGCAGGTTCAGCAGAGTCGGTATTATTGAGCGCGGGCAGGCCGAGACTCGCCGCGACCATCCCCAACAAGAGATGCGGCCAGAAATAGCGTCTGCCAAATTGTCGCCAGCGCGTCAGTAATCCGCTCACTTACCCCACCATAAATTGGTCAAACCTGCACAGATGAATTCGATGTATGTAATTGTGCGCCCAAATATTACCACTAATGCCAGGGCACGGCAGCAGTAATGACGAAAGAGAGGCCGTAAAAGTGCTTAAGAAAACAGCGATCGCACGCATAAACATAAAAGGTAGAAAAAGCAGGATTAACGCGGCTGGCGCAAAACAGGAGACAAAAGGCTAAAAACAAAAACGACTGGCGCTCCTGACCGGAGAGAGTGCCAGGTTAACCAGTCGAATTTATAGAATGGTCTAAGCTGTTACGCCAGAACCATTGTCGGTGCTTTGAAGGCCAACGGCATTTCTGCCTCGTCCTGGAAAGTCACATATTCCCAGGCTTCCTGTTTTGCCAGGACTGCCTGCAACAGTTTGTTGTTCAGTGCATGACCGGATTTGAACGCGGTAAAAGCACCAATGATATTGTGACCACACATGAACAGGTCGCCAATCGCATCCAGCATTTTGTGACGCACAAACTCGTCTTCAAAACGCAGACCGTCTTCGTTCAGTACGCGATAATCGTCAACAACGATGGCACAATCGAAGCTGCCGCCCAGGCACAGGCCACGGGACTGCAAATATTCGATATCACGCATAAAACCAAACGTACGTGCGCGGCTAATCTGGCGCATAAACGCATCAGCAGAGAAGTTCATCGCATAGCGCTGGCTGCTGGCATCAATCGCTGGATGGTTAAAATCGATGGTAAAGTCCAGCGAAAAACCATTAAACGGTTTGAATTCAGCCCATTTGTCGCCATCTTCGACGCGAACGGTCTCTTTAATGCGCACGAATTTCTTCGCGCAGTTCAGTTCTTCAATACCTGCGTCCAGCAACAGGTAAACGAACGGTGCGGCACTGCCATCCATAATCGGGATTTCAGGCGCATCGACTTCAATCATGATGTTGTCGATACCCAGCCCTGCGAGAGCAGCGTTAAGGTGCTCTACGGTGGAAATCCGCACGTCATGCTCGTTGACCAGGCAAGTACAGAGCATTGTATCACGCACAGATTTGGCATCAGCCGGGAAATCCACCGGTGGATTCAAGTCAGTGCGACGATAGATGACCCCGGTATTGGCCGGCGCAGGGCGCAACGTCAGTGTGACCTTTTTGCCGGTATGTAAACCGACACCAGTCGCCTGAACGATACGTTTAAGTGTCCTTTGTTTGATCATCGTATAATCTCGCCAAATTAACTATCCAACCGAAGTGTACTATACATTCGGCGGGCCAGTTTAGCACAAAGAGCGACGTTTCCCAAATTCCAGCTAATTCTTAATCAGCCTGTTTGCGCAAAAATGCCGGGATATCCAGATAATCTGGCTCTTTGGCAGCCTGCGGCGTCGTGTCGTTAACCACTTTCGCTGCGGGTTTCTGTTCCTGCGTCAACGGTGCCATACCATGCTGCTGGTAACGATCCATCACCGGTTGCTGGGCCTGTTTATTGGTTACCAGAGTGATTTCAGGACGCTTGTCCATACCAATACCGGTCGCAACCACGGTTACGCGCAGTTCGTCGTTCATATCCGGGTCAAGGGACGTACCGATTACTACGGTTGCGTTATCGGACGCAAACGCACGGATCGTGTTGCCCACGGTTTCAAACTCATCCAGACGCAGATCGAAGCCCGCCGTGATGTTGACCAGCACGCCACGTGCACCAGACAGGTCGATATCTTCCAGCAGCGGGCTGGAGATTGCCATTTCTGCCGCTTCTTCTGCACGGTCTTCACCGCTGGCCACGCCAGAGCCCATCATCGCATAGCCCATTTCGGACATCACGGTACGCACGTCAGCAAAGTCGACGTTCATCAGGCCCGGACGCGTAATCAGTTCGGCGATACCCTGAACGGCACCTTTCAGTACATCGTTTGCCGCACCAAATGCATCAAGCAGAGAGATACCGCGACCCAGCACTTTCAGCAGCTTGTCGTTCGGAATAGTAATTAGGGAGTCCACATGCTTGGACAGTTCAGTGATACCCTGCTCCGCAAACGCCATACGCTTTTTGCCTTCGAAATTGAAAGGCTTGGTAACGACAGCAACGGTCAGAATACCCAAATCTTTTGCGACTTCAGCCACAACAGGTGCCGCACCCGTACCGGTGCCGCCGCCCATACCCGCAGCGATAAAGACCATGTCAGCGCCATCCAGCGCCGCGCGCAGAGCTTCACGATCTTCTTCCGCAGCGTTACGACCCACTTCCGGGTTTGCGCCAGCGCCCAGACCTTTGGTGATACCGCCACCGATCTGAATGGTTTGACCCACCGCCGTTTTACGCAACGCCTGAGCATCGGTATTCACCGCGAAGAATTCCACACCTTCGATGCGCTCGCGCACCATGTGTTCGACGGCATTACCGCCGCCACCACCGACGCCGATGACTTTAATCACCGCATCGTTGGTCAGTTCCATAGGTTCAAACATAATTTCTCTCCGTTTGTTACACTTCATCCTTCAGGCTGACTCAATGCAACCTGAACAATTTGTGTATGTGCCTGTCGCCTGAGACCGCTAATACACGTCGATCTCTTTTAAAAAAATTAAAACTCTTTTCGCAGCCAGCTGTTGAGTCGTTTGATCCACGAGCCGACTGACACACGTTTTTCCACTTCCGCTTCACCACTCATGTGGGATTCTTTCCCGTAGTGAAGTAAGCCCACCGCCGTCGAATAGTACGGCTCCTGGGCATAATCTGTCAGGCCTGTAATATTGAGTGGCGCGCCGATGCGCACCTGGGTGTGAAACACACGTTGCGCGCAGGCCGCAAGACCTTCAATTTGCGCCGCACCACCCGTTAATACAATCCCCGCCGCGAGGTGGTGCTTCACACCCTGCTGACGAAGCTGCTCCTGCAACTGTAAAATCTCTTCGTTTACCAGATTAAGCAGCTCGGTATAACGAGGCTCAATCACTTCTGCCAGCGTCTGTCGTTGCAAACTGCGTGGCGGACGACCACCGACGCTTGGCACCTCAACGCTTTCGTCTTTACCGACGATGGAGCCAAGCGCGCAACCGTGGCGAACTTTAATGGCTTCGGCATCGCTGGGCGGTGTACCGAAGGCATAGGCGATATCGCTGGTCACCACATTCCCTGCATACGGGATCACTTTGGTATGACGCAGCGCACCGCCGGTATAGACGGCGATATCCATTGTACCACCACCGACGTCCACGACGCAGACACCCAGCTCACGTTCATCTTCAGTCAACACGGAATAACTTGACGCTAACCCGGCAAAAATTAATTGGTCAACTTTAAGCCCACAACGTTCAACTGCTTTGACAATGTTTTTTGCCATATCATTGTGGCAGGTGATCAAATGGACTTTTGCCTGCATACGGACGCCCGACAAACCCACCGGGTTCTTGATCCCTTCCTGGTAATCAATGGCGTATTCCTGCGGAATCACGTGCAGAACGCGGTGTTCATCGCGTACACGCACAGACTTTGCCGTATGGACCACGTTTTCCACGTCTTCCTGCGTCACTTCTTCTTCTGAAATCGGCACCATACCAATTTCATTCTGGCAGCTAATGTGCTTACCAGAAAGCGCCAGATACACTGACGAAATCTGGCAATCTGCCATTAATTCAGCCTGGTCAATGGCACGCTGAACGCATTTCACCACGGACTCCAGGTCATTAACCCCGCCTTTATCCATACCACGGGACGGGCAACTGCCCACGCCAATGATATTGATCATACCGTCGGGCAGAACTTCCCCTACTAAAGCGGCAACCTTCGCAGTGCCAATCTCCAGTCCAACTACCAGTTTTCTGTCCGTCGCCTTGATCATTGTTGCTCTGCCTGTGCCTGATTCTGTTGCTGATTAGGATCCTCAATGGGAGCCGGTTTCCATCCGACTGCCGCGCCTGAGTCATAGCGCAAGTCAACGTAGCTAATCTCTTTGCCATCCGTCTGCGCTTGCTGCTGGAGAACCGGGTACAGTTCTACAAAGCGTGACAACCGTTTCATCGTATCGCCCCGGCCAAGGTTGAGCTTAATGTCATTATTTAGCGTCAACTGCCAGGAACGTCGTGCGGTCATTGCCGCCTCTTTCAACGTGAACCTGTCCTTTATCAGCACCTGTCCCATTTCCCGGTAGCCCTGCAAAACTTCATTTTCGCTACCTTCCGGGCCATACAGCAGAGGTAATCCCTGTTTGTTGATGCGATCGGTGGGCACGCTAAACGAGTTCCCGTCCACATCAACCATATGTTGATCATTCCACCGCGCTATCGGCACATATTCAACCAGATGAATCTTCAATTCATCAGGCCATTGTTTCCTGACGCTCGCCTGCTTAATCCATGGCAGACGCTCAATCTGGCTTTGAATAATATTGACGTCTTGGGTCATAAACGTCCCCGGCGAGCCGAGTGCCAGAATAGCCTGACGAATATCATCGTTACGCGTGTAATGACGTTCCCCCGTCACCACCAGCTTCGATAACGGCAAACGCTGCGCGTCATCCATCCAACCCAGTACCATCCAGCCGCTAACAAACACGGTGCAAAGTACCGTCAGCAGAAAGAGTATTCCTGCAAGACGCGTACCATTACTTCGCCGTGAGGACAGGATTTCTTCCTCATTCTGGTTGCGCGTGTTCAGTGCAGCCTGCGACATATCAGTCTGCCAACGCCAGAATTTTTACGACTAACTGCGAAAAGCTCAACCCCGCCTGACGCGCCGCCATCGGAACCAGACTGTGGCTCGTCATACCCGGTGAGGTGTTCGCTTCGAGCAGATAAAATGTGCCATCACTGTCCTGCATTGCATCAATTCTTCCCCAACCCTGGCAGCCTAAAACAGTCCATGCTTTCTGCACAAGATCGCGTAATTGCGCTTCAAGTTCAGCGGATAAACCGCTTGGGCAGAAATATTGTGTCTCATCAGAGAGATACTTCGCCTCATAATCATAGAAGGTTCCAGCGGGCTGAATGCGAATTGATGGTAAAATTTCTTCACCGAGCACAGCGAGCGTGAATTCTGGCCCACTGAGCCATTTTTCAATAAGAACTTCTTCATCATGTTGAAATGCAAGTTCAAGCGCAGCGCCAAGCTGACTGGCTTCGTCTACTTTGGACATTCCAACGCTTGATCCTTCGCGGCTGGGCTTGACGATCAGCGGTAAGCCCAGCGCCGTGATGCGCGACGTGACCGACTCATCGAGACCACGTTCAAACGCCTGGCGAGTTAACGCAACCCATGGAGCAACCGGTAATCCCGCTCCCTGCCACAGCAGTTTGCTGCGCCATTTATCCATTGAGATAGCGGATGCCATGACGCCGCTGCCGGTGTAAGGCAGGCCAATCAGCTCCAGCAGGCCTTGCAGCGTGCCATCTTCCCCACCGCGTCCGTGAAGGGCAATAAACGCTTTCTTAAAACCCAGGTTTTTTAGCTGTGTTACGTCGGTTTCGCGCGGATCGACAGGATAAGCATCCACGCCGCCTTCACGTAATCCCGCCAGGACCGCAGCACCCGAGTTCAGCGACACTTCACGCTCCGCTGACGTTCCCCCTAAGAGGACGGCAATTTTATCAGCCATGATGTTCTTCCTCCGGGTTTTGCGGTTTCAGTTTGATTTCAGCCAGATGACGGGCGATTTTGCCGATGTTTCCGGCCCCCTGCACCAGGATAAGATCGTTTCCGGTTAACACCGGGGCCAGCATCGCCGCAGCCTGGGCAGCGTCTGAGACCAGAATCGGGTCGATTTTACCGCGCCCACGAATAGTGCGGCACAGTGAACGGCTGTCGGCACCAGGAATCGCCGCTTCGCCTGCGGCGTACACATCCAGCATCAGCAATGCGTCAACCTGGGTCAGCACGTTAGCAAAATCATCATACAGATCGCGCGTACGGGTAAAACGGTGCGGCTGAAAAATCATCACCAGATTTTTATCCGGCCAGCCTGCCCGCGCAGCTTTAATGGTGGCATCAACTTCCGTCGGATGGTGACCGTAATCATCCACCAGCATCGCCGTGCCTTCTCTACCGTTCACCGTTTGCAGCGGGAACTCACCGAGGAAATCGAAACGACGACCGGTCCCCTGGAAACTTTCCAGCGCGCGTAAAATGTCTTCGTCTTCAATGCCTTCTTCGGTTGCCACCGCGACGGCTGCCGCCGCGTTCAGGGCATTGTGGCGACCAGGGGCGTTCAGGGTTACCTTCAGCTCAGGCTTATCCTGGCGTACCAGCGTAAAGTGTCCTTGCGGCCCGGTCTGACGGTAGTTCTCAACCCGCACGTCTGCATCGTCACTAAACCCGTAGGTCGTGGTTTGACGACCTACGCGTGGCAGCAGTTCGCGGATCACCGGATCGTCCACACACATCACTGCACGGCCGTAAAACGGCAAGTTGTGCAAAAAGTTAATGAACGTCTGCTTTAAATTTTCAAAGTCGCCCTGATAGGTATCCATATGGTCGGCTTCGATATTGGTCACGATTGCCACCATCGGCTGCAAATGCAGGAACGACGCGTCGCTCTCGTCGGCTTCCGCAATGAGATAGCGGCTATGGCCTAAACGCGCATGGACACCTGCGGCTTTCACCAGTCCACCATTCACAAACGTTGGGTCCAGCCCTGCTTCGGCGTAAATGCTGGAGACCATCGCGGTGGTCGTGGTTTTACCGTGGGTCCCGGCAATCGCAATACCGTGACGAAAACGCATTAATTCAGCCAGCATTTCTGCCCGGCGGATCACCGGGATACGCGCTTCGTGTGCCGCAACAATCTCAGGATTGTCCGCCGCAATGGCGCTTGAAACGACCACGACGCTGGCATCACGCACGTTTTCAGGGCGGTGATTGAAATAGATGGTCGCGCCCAGTGAAGACAACTGCTGCGTCACCGGATTCGGCGCGAGGTCAGAACCGCTGATCTGATAGCCTTCGTTGGCCAGCACTTCAGCAATACCACCCATACCGGCACCACCGATGCCAACAAAGTGAATGTGCCGGACGCGACGCATCTCGGGCACGATTAAACGCAGTTTCGCCAGTTGTTGTGTATTCATTCTCTAAACGCCATCGACTTCTAAAATTCGTGCGACGCAAAAGGCGTCGCGATGTTTAAGCCTGTGCTGCAAGGCTTACTGCGCGGGCAACCCTGAGAGTTGCATCCGGGATGGCGGCGGCACGTGCGCGCTCAGCCATCGCTAATAATGTTTCACGATCCCAGTTTTTCAGCGTCTCGACGACTGCATCGACTGTAAACTGCGGCTGCTCCAGGATCTTCGCCGCGCTCGCCTTTTCAAGCGGCAGGGCATTCCAGTACTGCTGGCGATCTTTGTGCTGGAAAGGCACAAACAGCGCAGGCAGTCCGGCGGCGGCAATTTCACTGACGGTTAACGCCCCGGACCGGCACACCACCACGTCCGCCCAGGCATAAGCCTCAGCCATATCGTCGATAAATTCGGTAACTTTATGCTGCGGCTGACCGTTATCGATATAAGCCTGCTCAACCGTCTGTTGCGCACCTTTGCCACTCTGATGCCAGATGGTGATGCGATCGCCCAGTTTCGCAGCGACCTGCGGCATCGTGAGATTCAGCACACGTGCGCCCTGCGATCCACCAACGATAAGCACGCGGATCGGCCCTTCACGTCCAGTCAGACGATCCTGCGGCAGCGGCAACGCCAACACATCAGTGCGCACCGGATTCCCCACCACTTCGGCATTCGGAAACGCGCCGGGGAACGCCTGCATTACCGTTTTGGCAATTTTAGCGAGCCATTTATTGGTCAACCCTGCAATGCCGTTCTGCTCATGCAACACCACCGGAATGCCCAGTGACCATGCCGCCAGCCCGCCAGGACCGGAGACATACCCACCCATCCCTAATACCGCGTCCGGCTTAAAGCGCTTCATGATCGCGCGCGCCTGACGCCAGGCGTTAAAAATGCGCATCGGTGCAAGCAGTAACGCTTTAATCCCTTTACCCCGCAGGCCTGAGATACGAATAAAATCGATTTCGATGCCGTGCTTCGGCACCAGGTCTGCTTCCATACGGTCGGCGGTACCCAGCCAGCGAACCTGCCAGCCCTGGGCCATTAAATGGTGCGCAACAGCCAGACCGGGGAATACGTGTCCGCCCGTTCCGCCTGCCATCACCATTAACCGCTTCGGTTGACCACTCATCATAAACCTCGTGTAAACGCCTGGGCTTTTTCCAGACGCGTTTCATAATCAATACGTAACAGCAGCATGATCGCCGTCGACATAATCAATAAGCTGGAACCACCGTAGCTTATCATCGGCAACGTCAGACCTTTGGTCGGCAGCATACCCGCTGCCGCACCCACGTTTACCAGCGCCTGGAAACTAAACCAGATCCCGATCGAACAGGCCAGAAAACCGGAGAAACGGTGATCGATTTCCAGCGCTTTTCGCCCAATAGACATGGCACGGAAAGCGACGAAGAATACCATCAAAAGCGCCAGTACCACACCGATATAACCCAGTTCTTCGCCAATAATGGCGAAGATAAAGTCGGTATGCGCCTCGGGTAAATATTCCAGTTTTTGTACTG
Organism: Enterobacter sp. kpr-6; assembly: GCF_900116015.1. Lineage (GTDB taxonomy): Bacteria > Pseudomonadota > Gammaproteobacteria > Enterobacterales > Enterobacteriaceae > Enterobacter_D. Next base: position 266,270 of record NZ_FOYH01000004.1, on the reverse strand, counting down.
AGTTGCCTAAGCCCTGGCCCCACATCTCGCCGCGACCAAACGCCATCAGCGACTGAGTCAACTGGTAGCCGCTGCCGAACGGGTCATCCCATGGACGCCAGAAGGAGGTTACACGGCGGATACGGTAAGGCTCGGCGAGGATCAGCAGCACCACCGCTGAAATCCCCATGCCGATAATCGCGATGAACTGCCAGAGCTTCGCGCCTGCGAGGAACAGCATCGCCAGCGTGGTGACAAACAGTACGACCACCGTACCAAGGTCAGGCTGGGCCAGCAGCAGCACCGCCAGCACCAGAATGACGCCCATCGGTTTTAAGAAGCCGCGCAGGTTATTACGCACTTCATCAACCTTACGCACCAGGTAGTTCGCCAGATAGCAGAACAGCGACAGCTTGGTAAATTCCGCCGGCTGGAAGCGCATCAGGCCTAAATCAATCCAGCGCGATGCCCCGTTGATCGAGCTGCCCACCACCAGAACCAGCAGCAGCATGATGATTGAAACAATCAGCATCGCCGAGCTGTAGCGCTGCCAGAATTCCATCGGCAGGCGCAGGGTGATCATCGCCAGACATAAGGCGAGGAACAGATAGAGCGCATCACGCTTGGCGAAGAAGAATGGATCGTTAGTGAGTCGCTGGCCGACCGGCATAGAAGCTGACGTCACCATAATAAAACCGATCGCGCCAAGGCCCAGCGTCAGCCACAGCAGCATCCGGTCGTACATGACAAGACTGTCAGTGTCTTTGTCACGCGAGCCCATTACCCAGCCCCGTAACGCCGATGCCAGCCATCCCAGGACACCCAGTCCCGGCAAACGCGGCAGTCGAAGGCGAGGGAACGTTAAGCGCATCAACCTAACTCCTTCGCCAGGCGGGTAAAGACATCCCCACGTTGTTCGAAATTCTTGAACTGATCGAGACTGGCGCACGCCGGGGAGAGCAGCACCATATCACCCGGTTTCACCTGCGGTGCCAGCAGACGCATCGCCTGCTCCATGGTGTCGGTCTGCACGGCGACATCCGGGCGCAATGCGGCAAGTTCCGCACCGTCGCGGCCAAAGCAGTACAGGCGGATGTGTTCACCGTCGAGATAACGACGCAGCGGCGAGAAATCGGCTGATTTACCATCGCCGCCGAGCAGCAGATGTAACGTACCTTCGACCTGGAGGCCGTTCAGCGCCGCTTCGGTGCTGCCCACGTTGGTGGCTTTGGAGTCATTGATCCAGCGCACGCCGTTATGCATGTGCGCAACCTGGAAGCGGTGCGCCAGCCCGGAGAAAGTGGTCAGCGCTTTCAGACTGCTGGCGCGCGGTAAACCGGCGGCATCCGCCAGCGCCAGCGCCGCCAGCGCATTGGTGTAGTTATGCTGGCCAGTGATCTGCATCTCTTTGGCGTTAAGCACTTTTTCGCCCTTCACCCGCAGCCAGGTTTCGCCCTGCTGACGGTTGAGATGATAGTCGCCCACGTCCACGCCAAAGCTGACGCAGCGCTCATCGGCTCCGCGTACCGGCATGGTCAGCGCATCATCGGCATTCACCACGCAGACTTTTGCGTTTTCATACACTTTCAGTTTGGCAGCGCGGTACTGCTGCAGGCCAAACGGATAGCGGTCCATATGATCTTCGGTGACGTTGAGGATCGTCGCGGCAACAGCCCGCAGGCTTGAGGTCGTTTCCAGCTGGAAGCTGGACAGTTCCAGAACGTACAACTCACGCGCGTTGTCCAGCAGCATCAGTGCCGGCAGGCCGATATTTCCGCCCACGCCCACGTTCACGCCTGCGGCTTTCGCCATGTCACCCACCAGCGTGGTGACCGTGCTTTTACCGTTCGAGCCGGTAATAGCGATAACCGGGGCCTGCACCTCGCGGCAGAACAGTTCGATATCGCCAACAATTTCAATGCCTTCGTCGGCAGCGGCGCTCAACGACGGATGCGCCAGCGCCATGCCGGGGCTGGCGACGATCAGATCGGCGGCCAGCAGCCAGTCATCGTTCAGACTACCAAGATGGCGCTCGACCGTTTCCGGCAGCTTATCCAGCCCCGGCGGTGAGAGGCGCGTATCCATAACGCGCGGTGTGACGCTGCGCGCGAGGAAAAAGTCCACGCAGGAAAGGCCGGTTAAACCTAACCCGATGATAACGACTTTTTTGCCCTGGTAATCTGCCATGATTAACGCACCTTAAGCGTTGCCAGTCCGATCAGGACCAGCATCAGCGAAATAATCCAGAAGCGCACGATCACGCGCGGTTCCGGCCAGCCTTTCAGTTCGTAATGGTGATGAATCGGGGCCATGCGGAAAATACGCTGACCGCGCAGCTTGAAGGAACCCACCTGCAAAATCACCGACAGGGTTTCCACCACGAACACGCCACCCATGATCACCAGCAAAAATTCCTGACGCAGCAGCACGGCAATGATGCCCAGCGCGCCGCCCAGGGCCAGCGAGCCCACGTCGCCCATAAAGACCTGAGCCGGATAGGTGTTAAACCATAAGAAACCGAGTCCCGCGCCGACAATCGCCGTACAGACGATCACCAGTTCACCCGCGTGACGCAGATAAGGAATATGCAGGTAGTTGGCAAAATTCATGTTGCCGCTTGCCCAGGCCACCAGCGCGAAGCCGCCCGCCACAAATACGGTTGGCATAATGGCGAGGCCGTCGAGACCGTCGGTCAGGTTGACCGCATTACCGGTGCCGACAATCACGAAGTAAGCCAGCAGCACATAGAAAAGCCCCAGTTGAGGCATCACGTCTTTAAAGAACGGCACCACCAGTTGGGTGGCAGGCGTATCGTTACCGGCCAGATAGAGCGCGAATGCCACGCCCAGCGCGATCACCGACATCCAGAAATACTTCCAGCGGGCGATAAGCCCTTTGGTATCTTTGCGCACCACTTTGCGGTAGTCATCGACAAAACCGATGATGCCGTAGCCAATCAGCACCACCAGCACGCACCAGACGTAAGGGTTGGACGGATAAGCCCAAAGCAGCACCGAAATGACAATCGCGGTCAGGATCATGATCCCACCCATTGTCGGCGTACCGCGTTTACTGAAGTGAGATTCCGGGCCGTCGTTACGCACAACCTGGCCGAAAGCGAGTTTTTGCAGGCGGGCGATCATGCGCGGGCCCATCCACAAAGAGATGAACAGCGCGGTCAGCAGGCTGACAATGGCGCGAAACGTCAGATATGAAAAGACGTTAAAGCCAGAATAATATTTGACCAAATGCTCGGCCAGCCAAACTAACATGTCCCGTTCTCCTGTAATGCACGTACCACCTCTTCCATGGCAGCACTGCGCGATCCTTTCACCAACACGGTGATAATCTGGTGGTCTGCCACCAGCGTCTTCAGACGCGCAATCACGGCAGACTTATCGTTAAAATGCTCGCCTGAACCGCTGGCGTCGCTGATTGTTTTACTTAATGTTCCCACGCTCAACACCAGGTCGAGGCCCGCCGCTTTTGCCGCCTCACCCACCTGGGCGTGACACGCTTCGCTCTCGTCGCCAAGCTCTGCCATATCGCCCACGACCATCACGCGATAGCCCGGCATCTCAGAGAGCACCTGGGCTGCCGCCGTCATGGAACCGACGTTAGCGTTGTAGGAGTCATCCAGCAGCAGCTTGTTTTCACCCAACTGAATAGGGAACAAGCGCCCTGGCACAGCTTTCAGGTTTGCCAGCCCGACTTTTACCGCGTCAAGGCTTGCTCCCACGGCCATCGCCAGCGCAGTGGCCGCCAGCGCATTGGCAATGTTATGCCGCCCCGGCAGCGGTAACAGCACCTCGACATCGCCCGTTGGCGTTTGCAGGGTGAATTCTGTCCCGTGCGAGGTCACATGCACATTGGTGGCAGTAAAATCGCTGTTGGCGGCATTGGGCGAGAAACGCCAGATTTTGCGCTCGCCAATCACGCTCTGCCAGTTAAGCCAGTCGTTATTGTCCGCGTTCATGATGGCAATGCCGGAGAGCGGCAGACCGGTATAGATCTCGCCCTTGGCTTTCGCCACGCCTGCCAGCGAGCCAAATCCTTCCAGATGCGCCGCCGCCAGGTTGTTGACCAGCGCCGCTTCCGGCTTCGTCAATCCGACGGTCCAGGCGATTTCACCCTGGTGATTCGCGCCCAGTTCAATGACTGCGAACTGGTGCTCCGGCGTCAGGCGCAGCAATGTCATCGGCACGCCGATGTCATTATTTAGGTTGCCCGCAGTATAAAGTGTGTTGCCGCATTCGCTGAGGATCGCAGCGGTCATCTCTTTTACTGAGGTTTTGCCGGAAGAACCGGTCAGCGCGACCACGCGTGCAGGCACCTGCTGGCGCACCCAGGCAGCCAGTTCACCGAATGCCTGGCGGGTATCGTCGACGATAACCTGCGGCAGATCGCAATCCAGTTCGCGGCTCACCAGCAGCGCACCTGCCCCGCCCTCTTTGGCTTTTTCGACAAAATCATGGGCGTCGAAACGCTCGCCTTTCAGGGCTACAAACAGGCAGCCCGGCGTGAGTTTGCGCGTGTCGGTGGTCACCGCGTCGAGGGTCAGATCCTGACCGTGCAATTTGCCGTGCAGGATTTCTGCGAGCTGGCTTAAGCTAACGCTAATCATGCGATTGCCCCCAGCAGACGTGCCGCGGTCACGCGATCGGAATAATCAAGGCGACGGGTACCGACAATCTGGTAATCCTCGTGGCCTTTGCCTGCCAGCAGCACGACGTCGTTTTCTTTGGCCTGCATGATGGCGTTGGTCACCGCTTCGGCGCGGCCTTCCACCACGCGGGCATGAGCGGCATCCAGCATCCCGGCCAGAATGTCATTGATAATGGCGCGCGGCTCTTCAGTACGCGGGTTGTCATCGGTCACGACCGGCACATCGGAAAATTGTTCGGCAATCGCTCCCATCAGCGGACGCTTGCCTTTATCGCGGTCGCCACCGCAGCCGAAGACGCACCACAGTTTGCCGGTGCAGTGCAGACGCGCAGCCTGCAAGGCCTTTTCCAGCGCATCCGGCGTATGAGCGTAATCCACTACTACGGTAGGTTTACCCGGCGCGCTGAACACTTCCATACGACCGCAAACCGGTTGCAGGCGTGACGCGGTGCGGAGCAGATCGCTTAACGGGAAATCCAGCGCCAGCAGCGTGGCCAGCGCCAGCAGCAGGTTACTGACGTTAAATGCGCCCATCAGACGGCTTTCGATTTCCCCTTCGCCCCAGGTGGAGGCAAAACGGATGGTCGCGCCGCTGTCGTGATACTTCACGTCAACCGCTTTCAACCAGCGACCATGGCAGGTCGGGTTGATGTTGTCTTCCATGGAGACGGCAATCGCGTCCGGCAGTTTTGCCAGCCAGCGGCGTCCGATCTCATCGTCGGCATTCACAATCGCCTGACCATAGTGATGCGCGGAGAACAGCAGCCATTTTGCCGCTTCGTATTGCTCCATATCACCATGATAATCAAGGTGATCGCGGCTTAAATTGGTAAAGACCGATGCTTTAAATTTGAGGGCGGCAACGCGATGCTGAACCAGCCCGTGCGAGGAAACTTCCATCGCGGCAAAGGTTGCGCCCTGCTCTGCCAGTCCGGCAATCACATGCTGGACGTCCACGGCGGAACCGGTGGTGTTTTCGGTGGGGATGACTTTACCCAACAGACCGTTGCCCACGGTACCCATTACCGCGCTGGTTTCGCCCAGCAGCTGGCTCCACTGCGCAATTAACTGCGTGGTGGTGGTTTTACCGTTGGTCCCGGTGACGCCAATCAGACGTAAGCGTTCAGACGGCTCATCATAAAAGCGCCCGGCGAGTGCCGAGAGACGCTCATTTAACTGACTCAGGTAGATAACCGGCACGCCGTGCATTTCACGGATTTCACCGTCGGAGGCTTCGCCTTTCGCCTCAGCAATAATGGCGGCAACGCCCTGCGCAATCGCCTGCGGGATATAGCGACGCCCGTCCGTCTGATGGCCAACAACGGCCACAAAAAGATCGCCCGACGCCGCCACGCGGCTGTCGAGTGTCATTTCCCGAAGTGCTCTCGCAGGCAATGCTGGTACCCACGGAGCGAGTAGGTCGCGCAAATTACGATCTGCCACCTGTTCCCTCGCCTTGATTAATTACGAATTCACTTTTCTCGCCCGTCGCCAGAGCATCCGGCTCGATGTTCATGGTGCGCAGTACGCCGCCCATGATGGCACCAAAGACCGGTGCGGAAACGGCACCACCGTAGTATTTACCTGCCTGCGGATCGTTGATCACCACCACCAGCGCAAAACGCGGCTGGCTGGCGGGGGCAACGCCCGCGGTGTAAGCAATATATTTGTTAATGTAGCGGCCATCCGGCCCCACTTTTTTCGCTGTACCGGTTTTAATCGCGATGCGATAGCCTTTGATCGCTGCTTTCACGCCGCCGCCGCCGGGCAGCGCCACGCTTTCCATCATATGCACCACGGTGCGGACAATGGATTCCGGGAAGATGCGCTCACCGGGTACCGGGGGATCAACTTTGGTAATGGACAACGGGCGATAAATGCCATAGCTGCCAATCGTTGCGTAGACTCGCGCTAACTGTAACGGCGTTACCATTAGCCCGTAGCCGAAAGAGAAGGTGGCCCTCTCTATGTCAGACCACCGTTGTTTTTGAGGATATAAGCCACTGCGTTCTCCGACCAACCCCAAATTGGTCGCTTTTCCCAGCCCAAAACGTGAGTAAGTATCTACTAACGCTGAGGACGGCATCGCTAACGCCAGCTTAGAAACGCCAACGTTACTCGACTTCTGTAAAACCCCGGTCAGGGTTAACTCGCTGTAGCGCGCCACGTCTTTGATTTCGTGGCCATTAATTCGATAAGGCACTGTGTTGAGTACGGTATTTTCGCGTACCACGCCACGCTGCAAGGCGGTCATCACCACCATCGGTTTGACGGTCGAACCCGGTTCGAACACGTCGGTAATGGCGCGGTTACGCATCGCGTCTTTCGCGGTGCCGGAGAAATTGTTGGGGTTGTATGACGGGCTGTTCGCCATCGCCAGCACTTCACCGGTGTTCACATCCACCAGCACCGCACTGCCCGATTCGGCTTTGTTGAAGGCCACGGCGTTATTCAGTTCGCGGTAGACCAGCGCCTGCAGGCGTTCGTCGATGCTGAGCGCAAGGTTATGCGCGGCCTGGCTGTCAGTAGAAGAGATATCTTCGATTACGCGACCGTAGCGGTCTTTACGCACGATACGCTCGCCCGGCTGCCCGGTGAGCCATTTATCGAAGCTTTTCTCAACGCCTTCGATACCCTGGCTATCAACGTTGGTGAAGCCAATCAGATGCGCGGTGACTTCGCCGGACGGATAGTAGCGGCGCGACTCTTCACGCAGGTGAATGCCCGGCAGCTTCAGCTTTTTAATGTAATCACCGAGATCCGGGTTGACCTGGCGCGCCAGATAAATAAAGCGGCCTTTGGGGTTGGCGTTTACGCGCTGGGCAAGCTGATCGAGCGGCATATTTAATGCGTCCGACAGCGCTTTCCAGCGGCTATCCAGCGAGATACCGCCTGCGTCGTGAAGCTCTTTGGGATCGGCCCAAATCGCTTTCACCGGCACACTCACCGCCAGCGGTCGCCCGGAACGGTCAGTGATCATTCCACGTGATGTTGAAACTTCCTGCACGCGCAGGGAACGTAAGTCGCCCTGCCGCACCAGCATGTCCGGGTTGATGACCTGAAGCCATGCCACGCGCCCAAGCAGGAAGCTCAAGGCCAGCAAAATGCAACCGCAAAGCAACGCAAAACGCCAACTCACAAAGTTGGCCTGTTCTTCCTGGCGTTTCGGTTTTTGCATCTTCGCCGCTGCTTTCATGCGCCGCGTTATTCCTTATTTTTGCACTACGATATTTTCTTGCGAAGGATCGACATGCTGCAATTGCAGTTTCTCATTGGCGATCCGCTCAACACGGCTGTGATCGCCGAGCGCGTTTTCTTCAAGGATCAGGTTACGCCATTCGATATCCAGCGCATCGCGTTCAACAACCAGTTGCTCGCGCTGCGCGGTTAACAAACGCGTATGGTGCGCCGTGGTGACCACGGTGACGGCAGTGACAATGATGCAAATGAACAGACAGAGTGGCAGTTTCCCAAAGCGCAAAAGGTCATCGCCGATGACAGAAGGCAGCGCATGACGCTCGTTGCTGCCTAACGATCCTTTAACTTTGCTTAAGGTTTCTGTCACCCTGGTGATCATGCGCTCGTCCTCTCTGCAATTCGCAGCACGGAACTACGGGCGCGCGGGTTCTCTGCCACTTCTTCTTCGCCCGGCATCAGTTTGCCTAATGCTCGCAAATAACGGCCACCCAGCTTGCTGAGTTGCGCTTCGGTCATCGGCAGCCCGGCGGGTACCTGCGGGCCACGGCTATTTTCACGCATAAAGCGCTTCACAATGCGGTCTTCCAGCGAGTGGAAGCTGATGATCGACAGCCGCCCGCCCGGAGCCAGAACGCCGAGTGAATTTTTAAGCGCCTGCTCGATCTCATCGAGTTCGCTGTTTACCCAGATACGCACCGCCTGGAAGGTACGGGTCGCCGGGTGTTTAAATTTGTCTTTTACCGGCGTCGCCGCCGTGATGACTTCTGCCAGCTCTTTGGTGCGCGTCATCGGTTCGATACGGTTACGTTCGACAATGGCGCGGGCGATGCGCTTGCCAAAGCGTTCTTCACCAAAGGTCTTAATCACCCAGGCGATGTCCGCTTCGTCAGCCGTTTGCAGCCATTCCGCTGCCGACTGACCCCGGGTCGGATCCATGCGCATATCCAGTGGACCGTCGCGCATAAATGAGAAACCGCGTTCAGGATCGTCAAGCTGAGGGGAAGAAACGCCGAGATCGAGGAGAATGCCGTCGATCTTGCCGGTAAGATCACGCTCACTGACATAATCAGCAAGCGCAGAGAAAGGACCATGCACAATAGAGAAGCGTGGGTCATCAATAGTATTCGCAATGGCGATCGCTTCTGGATCGCGATCGATTGCCAGCAAGCGGCCTTCAGGGCCGAGCTGCGAAAGAATTAAGCGCGAGTGTCCGCCACGGCCAAAGGTGCCATCAATATAGATGCCATCTGGTCGAATGTTCAGGCCATTAACGGCCTCGTCCAGGAGCACCGTGGTGTGTTTAAAATTTTCCATCATCTTTATAGAGACAAATCCTGCAATCGTTCTGAAAGTTGTTCAGCACCCGATTGTTCAGCGTCGATATCTTCCCTGACCTGTTGATACCAGGTCGTTTCATCCCACAGTTCAAATTTGTTGAACTGCCCGACCAGCATCACTTCTTTGTTCAGCCCGGCGTGTTGCCGCAAAACGGGCGGTATCAGTAAGCGGCCCGCGTTATCCATCTGACATTCACTGGCATGACCCAAAAGTAAACGCTGTACGCGTCGCTCTAACGGGTTCATGCTCGACAGACGCGACAATTTTTGCTCAATAATTTCCCATTCCGGGAGGGGGTAAAGCAGCAGGCAAGCGTGGTGGATATCAATGGTACACACCAGTTGACCAGAAGCATGCCCGAGCAGATATTCCCGATGTCGGGTAGGTACGGCTAACCGTCCCTTACTGTCGAGATTGACTAATGTTGCCCCACGGAACATGCCAGCTTCACCTCACCGCGACCCTTTTCACCACTTTATCCCACAAATTCCCACGCAAGGAGTTTACGGAGCGGAGGAAAACCTTGTCAAGCCAGCACTGAGGCTAAGCGGATTAAAAGCACCCTTATTAATGGCAGTAAATGGCGCTGTGCAAATTTCGCTCACTCTGTTTATCAAATTAACGTCATGAATATTTGTAAGAAAAAAACCAAATATGCGAATGGCCGTTACGTCATTTCGAATAGACATTTAATTAATACAAAGTGTCACTTTGCGACGCGGGCGGCATTTTAAGACATATTGCGTCAGGATGACAGCGCCAGGTACAAGGTTGTAAGCCTGAGCAGTCGCGGGGTTAACGGGGATGACAGACCTTGAGAAAAAGTGGTTGTTATTTCTACAAATCAGGAAGGATGTTACAAAACAATTCAAAACTTACGTCTTTTTACGCCTGAATAATTGTGTAAAACAAAATTCGATGAATTAAAGCAAATTAATAAAATAGCACCCTATGGGTTTTAAGGATTAATCTTAAGAACAATTATATTGCTTAAGTTTGGCATTATTTAAAAATTCAGGCAGCTTGCGCTGCCTTTCATTCGAAATTATAAGCGGCTGAGTATGCCACGACGATAAAGGTTACGCCGAATCCGGCTTAAACCCGGCTTCGGTTTACGCGGTTCATCAAGGCTTGCGAGGACGATTTCCAGCACGCGTTCTGCCACGTCACGGTGGCGCTGGGCAACAGCCAGTACAGGACATTGCAGAAAGTCGAGCAGTTCATTATCGCCAAAGGTCGCAATCGCTAAATCAGACGGCAGTTTACCCTCACGACGCAGCGTGACGTCCATGACGCCCTGTAACAGCGCAAATGAGGTGGTGAAGAGCGCCTGCGGCATTGGATGCGTTTCCAGCCATTTCTCAAACAGCGCAGCCGCGGCCTCGCGCTCATAGCTGTTTGCATAGAGGAAATGCACTTCGCGCGGATCGTCTTTCCAGGCGGTGCGAAAACCCTGCTCACGCAAGAAACTCACCGAAAGTTCTGGCAGCGCACCTAAATAGAGCACGTTTTCAGCGGGGAAAGTGCGTAACTCCGCTGCCAGCATTTCTGCATCATCCTGATCCGCCCCGACCACGCTTGTGAAATGCTCGCGATCTAATGCCCGATCGAGGGCAACGATCGGGAAAGAATCATTCGCCCAGCGCTGATAAAACGGATGTTCAGGCGGCAGAGAGGTTGAAACAATGATCGCATCAACCTGCCGCTGAAGCAGATGATCAATACAGCGCATTTCGTTATCAGGCTGATCTTCTGAACAGGCAATCAGTAACTGATAGCCACGCTGACGCGCCTGGCGCTCAAGATAATTGGCAATCCGCGTATAACTGGTGTTCTCCAGATCGGGGATCACCAGGCCTATCGATCGCGTACGTCCTGCACGCAGCCCAGCCGCTACCGCATTAGGATGGTAGTTATGCTCACGTACAACAGCCATGACTTTCTCAACGGTTTTATCGCTGACACGATACTGCTTGGCTTTTCCGTTGATGACATAGCTTGCTGTGGTTCGTGAGACGCCGGCTAGCCGGGCGATTTCATCCAGTTTCACAATTGCCCCTTAATCAATAAAAGATACTCCATAACCTTTTTAGGGATATAGGTTAAATTCCATAACATCTAAGCGCAGAATAGTCACTGCGGCAACCGCTTTCGCGTAGGGTTCCGGGGAATTTCGCAAAAAAAACCCGACACTGTATGTCGGGCTGTTAAATTTTATACTGCGTAAGGCTTAACGCATGATCTTATCACCGCGCGATAATCCGACGACGCCTGAGCGCGCGACTTCGACAATTTTCGCCACATCGCGGATCGTCGCCAGAAACGCGTCCAGCTTATCGCTGGTGCCCGCAAGCTGAACCGTGTAAATCGACGGCGTCACATCAATGATCTGACCACGGAAGATCTCCGCATTGCGTTTCACTTCTTCACGCCCGTAGCCGCTGGCCTGGATCTTCACCAGCATGATCTCGCGCTCGACGTGTGCACCCTGCCCCAGTTCATTAACCCGTAATACATCCACCAGTTTATGCAGTTGCTTTTCAATCTGCTCCAGCACTTTTGCATCACCTACCGTCTGGATGGTCATACGTGAGAGGGTCGGATCGTCGGTGGGGGCCACGGTCAGACTTTCAATGTTATATCCACGCTGTGAAAAGAGGCCGATCACGCGGGATAACGCACCCGATTCGTTTTCCAGTAAAACAGACAATATCCGGCGCATAATCAAGTCCTCTCCGTTTTGCTAAGCCACATCTCATCCATGCCGCCGCCGCGAATATGCATCGGATAAACGTGTTCACCACCGTCCACGCTGACGTCCACAAACACCAGTCGGTTATTGCGCACCATTGAGAGCGCTTCTGCCAGCTTGCTTTCCAGTTCTTCAGGTTGCGTGATGCGCATACCCACATGCCCGTACGCCTCCGCCAGACGCACAAAGTCCGGCAACGAAGTCATATACGATTGCGAGTGTCGGCCTGAGTAAATCATGTCCTGCCACTGCTTCACCATGCCGAGATAGCCATTATTCAGGTTCAGCACCAGCACCGGCAGTTCGTACTGCAACGCCGTAGAGAGTTCCTGAATGTTCATCTGGATGCTGCCGTCGCCGGTCACGCAAATCACCGTTTCTTCCGGCAATGCCATTTTCACGCCGAGGGCGGCAGGTAAACCGAAGCCCATGGTGCCGAGGCCGCCGGAGTTGATCCAACGGCGCGGCTTATCAAAAGGATAATAAAGCGCGGCAAACATTTGATGCTGTCCGACGTCAGAGGTGACGTAGGCCTCACCCTGGGTTAAACGCCAGATGGTTTCGATCACTGCCTGCGGTTTGATGCTTTCGCTTTGGGTGTCGTACTTCAGGCACTGACGCGCGCGCCACTGTTCAATCCTGATCCACCAGTCGCGGATCTCATCGTGCGCCTGCACGTACTCTTCCTGGCCTAACAGTTCAAGCATCTGCTCCAGCACCATCCGGGCATCGCCTACGATCGGCACATCGGCTGACACGGTTTTGGAGATCGAGGTGGGATCGATGTCGATATGCAGCACCGTCGCATTCGGGCAGTACTTCGCCAGATTATTGGTGGTGCGATCGTCAAAGCGCACCCCTACCGCGAAAATCACATCAGAGTGGTGCATCGTCATGTTGGCTTCATAGGTGCCGTGCATGCCGAGCATCCCAAGCGCCTGACGATGGGTCGCCGGAAACGCACCCAGTCCCATTAAGGAAGAGGCGACCGGCAGGTTAAGCGTTTCAATCAACTGGCGCAGCGGCGCTTCACATCCGGCATTTATCGCCCCGCCGCCCACGTACACCACCGGATTTTTGGCGGCAATCAGCGTTTGCAGCGCGCGTTTGATCTGGCCTTTATGGCCCTGCGTCGTCGGATTATAAGAACGCATGCTGACCGATTCCGGCCAGACGTACGGGAATTTGTTCGCCGGGTTCATGATATCTTTCGGCAAATCGACCACCACCGGGCCCGGACGACCACTCGCCGCCAGCCAGAAGGCTTTCTTCAACACGCCGGGGATATCTTCGGTCTGTTTAACCAGGAAACTGTGCTTCACCACCGGGCGGGAGATCCCCACCATGTCGCACTCCTGGAAGGCGTCATAGCCGATGAGCGACGTCGCCACCTGGCCTGAGAGCACCACAAGCGGAATGGAGTCCATATAGGCTGTAGCGATACCGGTGATGGCGTTGGTGGCCCCAGGTCCTGAAGTGACGAGTACGACCCCCACTTCTCCCGTTGCGCGCGCCAGCCCATCCGCCATATGCACGGCGGCCTGCTCATGACGCACCAGCACATGATCGATACCCCCGACGGTGTGCAGCGCATCATAGATATCCAGGACTGCGCCTCCGGGATAACCGAACACTTGCTTGACGCCTTGATCGATAAGCGATCGGACGACCATCTCGGCTCCAGACAACATCTCCATGCTTTGCCTCCAGGCTTTATTTATCGACGAATGGCAGAAGTCATTTCCACGCACTCTCACTGCCAGGGAAAATCCCTGCCTCTCGTTGTTTAACGATTACCTTAACCGCTCGCTATGAGCCAGGCAATTGGCAAACGATTAGCCTGACGCGGGGTTAAAAGAATAAATAAGAGGTCGGGGGAAGGTTAAAAGAAGAATACACTATGATAAGGAAAGGCGATGACCAATCATGGCAGAAAAACTGAGACACTCAGCTATTCATGCATTTTTAACCCCGTCACCAGGACGGCGTTAAAAATGCATTAGAAGAAAATATCGCAAATTGAAAGTTAAGAAGAATAAATACAACCTGAATCCATTAACTTTCTTTCAGCTTAGCGGCGGCAAACAGAAACCAGCAGCTCCTCCATCCATTGATGCCCTTTATCGCGGCCAGCAGCTTCGTGCCATGAAAGGAAACAGGTGCGGCTGTTAAGTTTTAACGGCAGTGGCAGAATTTGTAGCTGTAGCTTTTCGGCAAATTCATTGGCCAGCCAGCGCGGTGCAATAGCGACAAGATGCGTTTGCGACACCACATTTAATACACTAATTAATGCCATACCCTGATAAGCAATACAGCGTTGTTTATCCGGCGTGTCATACCATGGCTGACTAAATGAAGCATAACGATCGAGCGCCACGACCGCGTGTTCTTCATTATAAATATCGCTCTCTCTTAGCGGGCTGTTAATACGGGGATGCTTTTTGCTGGCGACCAGTACCATTTCATCTTTAAACAGCGGAACGCAAGAAAATTCAGGGCGACGGAATTCTTCATAGCCAATGACGAATTCAATTTCCTGATAGCGCAACTGGTGTTCGGTATTGTGATTTAACGAGGATTTGAAAACCAAGTGGATATTTGGAGCCATTTCTTCAACGCGATTATATATAACCGACGTTAAATAATTATCCAGCGGACTGCAAACACACATATTAAAAATACGCGCGCTATTGATCGGCTCAAATCCGGCACCCGGCAACTCATTCTGAATCAGTTGCAATGCCTGACGCACGGAACCATAGAGCTGGAATGCGCGTGCGGTAGGCTGAATGCCGCGCCCGTAGCGAACGAAAAGCTCATCTTCAAACATGGTCTTCAGACGCGCGACGGCGTTACTGACCGCCGGTTGCGACATCTGCAAATAAGCGGCGGCACGCGTGATATTTTGCTCCTGCATAACCACGTCAAACACCGTAAGCAGATTAAGATCAACCATGCGAAGTTTGGGCTTCATCGCATCCGTTAAATTAGAACTGATAATTTTTCCTTCTGACATGCTTGTCTCCACCGTCACGTTAAACTCCCTTTCCTGTTTGTGCAGTAATAACTTCAGAAAATATTATTTACCATGCATATAAAACAAGCAAAAGGAGAACATTACAAATTAGGAATATATAAAGACTCGTTTTGGCACACACAGGAGATCAAACTGTGCATTATGCCTGCGATATAAATGAGCAATTCATAACCCATACAATATGCGAAGGATCAAACCATAAATGCCATGAATATACATAACCATTTATAATTAACGCATCATGTAGATTTACTTAATTAACAACATACTCCATCCACTAATTTCACTTTATTTTTTACATTTTTAACGTTAGTCACGGCATGAATACCAAAAGTTATCATTTAAGCATGTAAAATCATCGGGATAAGCGCGCCAGCTTTGTTCCTTCATATTATTTATATTGATATATGAATGTATAAAGATGTCACAAAAAGCAACGCCCACACTTTTTGTTAATGTAGAAGTATCGCTAATAGCATCACAGATAGCACAATTGCCTAAATTACCCGACGTGTTTCTTTGCATTGCCCGCGCCATTTTCCAGGCAAGGGGTTGACATCGCAGGACGTATCCAGTACCACTAAAGGCATAACGTATTCATCTGGAGCATGACTTAAATGATTCGCCACATTCGTTTCGCCGGTCTACTACTACTAAACGCATCTTCATTGCGCGGTAGACTGGTGGGCGACACGCAGAATTAAGTCATCTTCCGGTAGACAAAAAACCCGCGCCATTGCGCGGGTTTTTTTATGCTCGTAGCAAGGCAACCCAGACAGACAAGGACCTAAACCATGAGCCAGCAACAAGTCATTATTTTCGATACCACGTTACGCGACGGTGAACAGGCATTGCAGGCGAGCCTGAGTGTGAAAGAGAAGCTGCAAATCGCACTGGCCCTCGAACGTATGGGTGTTGACGTCATGGAAGTCGGCTTTCCGGTTTCTTCGCCTGGCGATTTTGAATCTGTTCAGACCATCGCCCGCCAGGTCAAAAACAGCCGCGTGTGCGCCCTGGCGCGCTGCGTTGAGAAGGACATTGACGTTGCCGCGGAATCACTGAAAGTTGCCGAAGCCTTCCGTATTCATACGTTTATTGCCACCTCCCCGATGCACATCGCCACCAAGCTGCGCAGCACGCTGGATGAGGTGATTGAGCGCGCGATCTACATGGTGAAGCGCGCACGCAATTACACCGACGATGTGGAATTCTCCTGTGAAGACGCAGGCCGCACGCCAATTGCTGACCTGGCGCGGGTAGTGGAAGCGGCCATTAATGCCGGAGCTAAAACCATCAATATCCCGGACACCGTTGGCTACACCATGCCGTTTGAATTCGCCAGCATCATCAGCGGCCTGTATGAGCGCGTACCGAATATTGATAAAGCGATCATCTCCGTCCACACCCATGACGATTTAGGCCTGGCGGTCGGTAACGCCATTGCCGCGG
This sequence comes from Enterobacter sp. kpr-6, assembly GCF_900116015.1. Classification (GTDB taxonomy): domain Bacteria; phylum Pseudomonadota; class Gammaproteobacteria; order Enterobacterales; family Enterobacteriaceae; genus Enterobacter_D. The sequence goes on along the minus strand of NZ_FOYH01000004.1, from coordinate 249,852 downwards.
TCAATGCCGGGGCGCGCCAGGTGGAAGGCGCTATGAACGGTATCGGTGAACGCGCCGGTAACTGCTCGCTGGAAGAAGTGATCATGGCGATCAAAGTGCGCAAAGACATCATGAACGTGCACACCAACATCAACCATAACGAAATCTGGCGCACCAGCCAGATGGTCAGCCAGATCTGCAACATGCCGATCCCGGCCAACAAAGCTATCGTCGGCACCGGCGCGTTCGCGCACTCCTCCGGCATCCACCAGGATGGCGTGCTGAAAAACCGCGAAAACTACGAAATCATGACCCCGGAATCCATCGGTTTGAATCAGGTGCAACTGAACCTGACCTCCCGCTCCGGGCGTGCCGCCGTGAAGCACCGTATGGATGAAATGGGTTATAAAGAGAGCGATTACAACCTGGACAATCTGTATGACGCCTTCCTGAAACTGGCGGACAAAAAAGGCCAGGTCTTTGATTACGATCTGGAAGCGCTGGCCTTCATCAACAAACAGCAGGAAGAACCCGAGCATTTCCGTCTGGATTATTTCAGCGTGCAGTCCGGTTCCAGTGCGATGGCAACCGCCTCGGTCAAACTGGTGTGTGGCGAGGACGTGAAAGCCGAAGCCGCCAACGGCAACGGTCCGGTAGACGCGGTGTACCAGGCCATCAACCGCATCACCGATTACAACATCGAGCTGGTCAAATATCAGTTAACCGCCAAAGGTCACGGTAAAGATGCGCTGGGCCAGGTAGACATTGTGGCGAACTACAATGGCCGTCGTTTCCATGGCGTAGGGCTAGCGACCGATATCGTCGAATCGTCCGCCAAAGCGATGGTGCACGTGCTGAACAATATCTGGCGTGCCAGTGAAGTAGAAAAAGAGCTGCAACGCAAAGCCATTAAAGAAAACAATCAGGAAACCGTGTGATGTCTAAAAATTATCATATTGCAGTTTTGCCGGGCGACGGTATTGGCCCGGAAGTGATGGCGCAAGCCCTGAAAGTACTGGATGCAATTCGTAGTCGTTTTGATATGCGCATTACCACCAGCCACTACGATGTGGGTGGCATTGCGATTGACCGTCACGGCAACCCGCTGCCGCAGGCCACCGTTGAAGGCTGTGAGCAGGCCGACGCCGTGCTGTTCGGCTCCGTGGGCGGCCCGAAATGGGAAAACTTACCGCCTGCGCAACAACCAGAGCGCGGCGCGCTGCTGCCGCTGCGTAAGCATTTCAAGCTGTTCAGCAACCTGCGTCCGGCGAAGCTGTACCAGGGCCTGGAATCTTTTTGCCCGCTGCGCGCTGATATCGCCGCCAACGGCTTCGATATCCTGTGCGTGCGTGAATTAACCGGCGGCATTTACTTTGGTCAGCCGAAGGGTCGCGAAGGCAGCGGCCAGCATGAAAAAGCCTTTGATACCGAGGTGTATCACCGTTTTGAGATCGAGCGCATCGCCCGCATCGCGTTCGAATCGGCGCGCAAGCGCCGTAAAAAAGTGCACTCCATTGATAAAGCCAACGTGCTGCAAACTTCGCTGTTGTGGCGTGAGATCGTCAATGAAGTGGCGCAGGAATACCCGGATGTCGAGCTGGCGCATATGTATATCGACAACGCCACCATGCAGCTGATTAAAGATCCGTCCCAGTTTGACGTGCTGCTGTGCTCCAACCTGTTCGGCGACATTCTCTCCGACGAGTGCGCGATGATCACCGGCTCCATGGGAATGCTGCCATCTGCCAGCCTCAACGAGCAGGGTTTTGGTCTGTATGAGCCAGCGGGCGGTTCTGCACCGGATATCGCCGGTAAAAATATTGCTAACCCGATTGCCCAAATCCTGTCGCTGGCGCTGCTGTTGCGTTACAGCCTGGATGCCAACGATGCCGCCGATGCTATCGAAGCGGCCATCAACCGCGCGCTGGAAGAAGGCGTTCGCACCGGCGATCTGGCTCACGGCGGCGCTGCCGTCAGCACCGATGAAATGGGTGATATCGTTGCCCGTTATGTTTCCGAAGGGGTGTAATCATGGCTAAGAGCTTGTATGAAAAGTTGTTTGACGCGCACATCGTGCACGAAGCGCCGAACGAAACCCCGCTGCTGTATATCGACCGCCATCTGGTGCACGAAGTGACGTCACCGCAGGCATTCGACGGCCTGCGCGCGCATAACCGCCCGGTGCGTCAGCCGGGTAAGACGTTTGCGACCATGGATCATAACGTCTCCACGCAGACCAAAGACATTAACGCCTCCGGCGAAATGGCGCGCATCCAGATGCAGGAGCTGATCAAAAACTGCAACGAATTCGGCGTGGAGCTGTATGACCTGAATCACCCGTATCAGGGCATCGTGCACGTTATGGGCCCGGAGCAGGGCATCACCCTGCCGGGAATGACCATCGTGTGCGGCGACTCCCACACTGCGACGCACGGCGCGTTCGGTGCGCTGGCCTTCGGTATCGGCACCTCAGAAGTGGAACACGTTCTGGCGACGCAAACCCTGAAACAGGGCCGCGCCAAAACCATGAAGATCGAAGTGAAAGGCACCGCCGCGCCGGGCATTACCGCGAAAGATATCGTGCTGGCGATCATCGGCAAAACCGGCAGCGCAGGCGGTACCGGACATGTGGTTGAGTTTTGCGGTGACGCGATCCGTGCCCTGAGCATGGAAGGCCGTATGACGCTGTGCAACATGGCGATTGAAATGGGCGCAAAAGCGGGCCTGGTCGCACCGGACGACACCACGTTCAACTACGTGAAAGGCCGTCTGCACGCGCCGAAAGGCGAAGATTTTGATGCCGCCGTAGCCTACTGGAGAACCCTGACCACCGATGACGACGCGGTTTTCGACACCGTTGTCACCTTACAGGCGGAAGAGATCGCCCCGCAGGTCACCTGGGGGACGAACCCAGGCCAGGTGATTTCCGTGACCGATTTCATCCCCGATCCGACCTCGTTTGCCGATCCGGTAGAACGCGCCTCCGCTGAAAAAGCGCTGGCCTACATGGGTCTGAAACCGGGCGTGCCGTTAACCGACGTGGCAATCGACAAAGTGTTTATCGGCTCCTGCACCAACTCGCGTATCGAAGATCTGCGCGCGGCGGCAGACATTGCCCGCGGTCGCAAAGTGGCACCGGGCGTGCAGGCGCTGGTGGTACCCGGTTCCGGCCCGGTGAAAGCCCAGGCGGAAGCGGAAGGTCTGGATAAGATCTTTATCGAAGCAGGCTTTGAGTGGCGCTTACCGGGCTGCTCTATGTGTCTGGCGATGAACAACGACCGTCTGAATCCTGGCGAGCGTTGCGCATCCACCAGCAACCGTAACTTTGAAGGTCGTCAGGGGCGCGGCGGTCGCACGCACCTGGTCAGCCCGGCGATGGCTGCCGCTGCGGCGGTCACCGGTCACTTCGCTGATATTCGCAGCCTGAAATAAGGACACCATCATGGCAGAGAAATTAATTCAACATACAGGCCTGGTGGTTCCGCTGGATGCCGCCAACGTCGATACCGACGCCATTATTCCCAAGCAGTTTTTGCAGAAAGTGACGCGCACCGGTTTTGGCGCACACCTGTTTAACGACTGGCGTTTTCTCGATGACAAAGGCGAGCAGCCGAACCCGGAGTTCGTGCTGAACTTCCCGCAATACAAAGGCGCGTCGATCCTGCTGGCGCGGGAAAACTTCGGCTGCGGCTCCTCGCGTGAACACGCGCCGTGGGCGCTGACCGATTACGGCTTTAAAGTGGTGATTGCCCCAAGTTTTGCCGACATCTTCTACGGCAACAGCTTCAACAATCAGCTGCTGCCGGTGACGCTGAGCGACGCGCAGGTCGACGAACTGTTTACGCTGGTACAGGCTAATCCGGGGACAACGTTTGAAGTGGATCTGGAAGCACAGGAAGTGAAAGCAGGCGGCAAATCTTACCGCTTTGAAATTGACGCCTTCCGCCGCCACTGCATGATGAACGGCCTCGACAGCATCGGCCTGACGTTACAGCATGAAGACGCCATTTCCGCGTATGAAAGCAAACAACCCGCGTTTATGGGTTAAGTCACCTTACCCGGCCTGGATTATCAACGCAGGCCGGGTTTCTGCCTACACGTCCTTCACCCGCGCGGTTATCGCCAGCGTCACCACAGAAATCGCCGCAATCACCCAGTACACCACGCCGTGACCGTAGCTTTGCGCCAGCGCCCCCTGAATCACCCCGGCGAGGATCACGCCCGTTGAAATGCTATTGGTGAACAGCGTGGTAGCTGAACCCGCCCGCCCCGGCATCAAATCCTGGAACCACAGCATGCCGATCCCGGCGACGATACCGATGAAAATAGCGTTAAACAGTTGCAGGGCGAGCAGCGCCGGCTGGCTGTGAAAGAAAATCAGCCCAAGGTAAAAAAGCACGCCTGCCGCCATCGCCAGCGTCATCATGCAGCGTTTGCCGAAACGCTTCACATAATATCCCGCGAGGATCATCGCCGGGATCTCCAGCCCCGCCGCCGTGCCCATCAGAATACCCGCCAGCTTATCCGGCAGCCCCAGATCCCGGCTGATCCACAGCGGCATATCGATGATGTACATGGTGTTGCAGGTCCACATCAGGGTCGAAGCGATAAACAGCATCCGCACGTTTTTATCGCTCCAGCCGCTGACCTGGGTGACCGGCACGTCGGTGGGTTGTTCAACGCGCGCCACCGACGGCAGCATCAGCGCAATCATCGCGAGGCTGACGATAAAGATCCCGGCGGCGATGGAAAACATGGTGGTAAAGCCGTAATTGAGCGCCAGCATAAACGCCAGCGGCGGGCCAATCACCCATGCCAGAGAAAGCTGCGCGCGCATAATTGAGCTGAACATCACCACTTCCCGCGCGGAGTTGTCGGCATATTCACGCGCCAGCGCGAAAAGCTGCGGCATCGCGGTATTGGCGATGGAAGCCAGCAGCACGCCGCAGGTAATCAGCGTCAGATAATGGCGGTTAAAGGCGAACAGCAGCGCGTTACCCGCCGCCATCAGGCAGCAAAACATGATCAATTTGCGCCGATCGCCCTGGCTGTCGGATCGTTTCGCCAGCCATAAGCTCACCAGGATCCCGGCGATGGCATTAACGGTATAAAACAGGCCCACCCAGAACGGCTGCGCGCCGACTTCGCGGCTGAGAAATAAACTCAGTGTCGGTGCCTGCAATGCCCCGGCTACGCCCATCATGAAAGCCACAATCATAAAGGCGGCGTAGACCGCGTTAAGACGTCGTCCCATCGTCAAAAGCCAGAGCATAATGAATCCCTTGCGCGAGTTAGAAATGAAAAAAGCCAGCAGATAGTAGCTGCTGGCGTGGCGAAAAGCACCAATACTCAGTCACACATGATGGCCGCGATTCAGATTGCAGATGTCCCCTCCTCGCTTTCATCGGAGAGAAGTATTGGCTTAATATAGGGATTAATAAATTGATGAGTTTTTGTCAGGAGTTCCCCTTTTATGCCGTCTGGTCGTCTGCAACAACAGTTCATCCGCCTGTGGCAATGCTGCGAGGGGATGTCACAGGAAACCACGCTGAGCGAACTGGCGGAATTGCTCAACTGCTCGCGTCGCCATATGCGCACGCTGCTCAACACCATGCAGGCGCGCGGCTGGCTGACATGGGAAGCGGAAGCCGGGCGGGGTAAGCGCTCACGCCTGACATTTTTGTATACCGGCCTGGCGCTGCAACAGCAGCGGGCCGAAGATCTGCTTGAACAGGACAGAATCGACCAGCTTGTGCAACTGGTCGGTGACAAAACCGCCGTGCGGCAAATGCTGGTTTCGCATCTGGGGCGCAGTTTCCGCCAGGGGCGGCATATTTTGCGGGTGCTTTATTACCGCCCGCTGCGCAACCTGCTCCCTGGCACGGCGCTGCGCCGTTCAGAAACCCATATCGCCCGGCAGATTTTCAACGCGCTTACCCGCGTAAATGAGGAAAACGGGGAACTGGAAGCGGATATCGCTCACCACTGGAAGCAGATCACGCCGCTGCACTGGCGCTTTTATCTGCGCCCCGGCATTCATTTTCATCATGGCCGCGAGCTGGAGATGAGCGATGTGATCGCCTCCCTGCAACGCATTAATACGCTGCCGCTGTACTCGCACATCACCCATATCGCTTCGCCCACCGCCTGGACGCTGGATATTCATCTCTCCGAGCCGGATAGCTGGCTGCCCTGGCTGTTAGGCCATGTCCCGTCGATGATCCTGCCGCGCGAGTGGCCGTCGCTGGAGCGGTTTTCCAGCCAGCCCGTTGGCACAGGTCCTTACGCGGTCACGCGCAATAATCACAGCCAGCTTAAGATCCAGGCCTTTGAGGATTATTTTGGTTTCCGGGCACTGATAGACGAAGTGAATGTCTGGGTCCTGCCCGAAGGCAGCGACGATCCCGGCCACGGCCTGACGCTGGAAGGCCCCATCGACGATGAAAAGGCGACAGAAAGTCGTCTTGAAGAAGGGTGCTACTACCTGCTGTTTGACAGCCGCACCCATCGCGGCAACAGCCAGGCGGTGCGCGAGTGGGTAAGCCGCATTCTTTCCCCGGCCAGCCTGCTTTATCACGCCGACGATCACCATCAGCGCTACTGGTTCCCGGCCTACGGTCTGCTTCCGCGCTGGCATCATGCGCGCCCGGCGGGCAACGACGTTGAAAAACCGGCCGGGCTGGAATCCCTCACCCTCACCTACTACCGTGAACATGTCGAACATAAAGTCATCGCCCGCTCCATGATCGACCTGCTCGCCGCGCATCAGGTCACGCTGAATATTCAGGAAGTGGATTACGACGAATGGCACAGCGGCGAAATCGTCAGCGATATCTGGCTTAACAGCGCTAATTTCACTCTGCCGCTCGATTTCTCCCTGTTTACCCATCTGTATGAAGTGCCGTTAGTCCAGCACTGCATTCCCCGCGACTGGCAGCAGGACGCCACGCAATGGCGCGCCGGCGAGATGAATCTGGCGGCGTGGTGCCAGCAGTTGCTGGCAGGAAAAGCCATCGTGCCGCTGATCCACCACTGGCTGACGCTCAACGGCCAGCGCAGTATGCGCGGCCTGCGCATGAATACGCTGGGGTGGTTTGACTTTAAATCGGCGTGGTTTGCACCGCCGGATCCGTAAGGGGGCGCAGCGCGCGATGCGTAATAACTGAGTACGGGTTCACAATGTGGCATCAACGCAGCCAGGAATGCTGAACTGATGCCCTCCTGATTTTATTTAGCCATAGATTTATTTGCCGAACTGAACCATATTAAATATTCATCTCGCAGCGTGCACGCGACAGAATAAATTTTATTAGCCACTTTTTACCCTATTGTTTTTAAAGGAGAAAGCATGAAGACAGTTGAAGAGGCGATTGATGATCTGCAATGCCGTGCTTTAGCGTATGAAATAATTTTTCAGTCTATTTTTTCTGAACTGCCCGAATTTTTTAAAGAAAAAACCATAGAAAATATTCAACTCAATTTCAAAGCCTTTGAATCCGGTGCACACACTGACGCAGGGAAAGTAAAACTTCAGGCGGCGAAAGATGTTGCCGCCAGAATTATCAGAGCGAAACTGTAATTTTTCTCACGCGCAGAGAGAATCACCAATAATTTCGCTTTGATATCAACGTCATTAATATTTATTTCATGACCTGGCCGCGTTTTGTCATTATTCGGCTTTGACTGACAGGGCAACGTCTTTCACCGCAGCCTCAACCCCTGCTGCATTCATCTGAATGCTGGCGATCACCTCACCCGCTTCACGCATCAGTGCAACGCCTTCCCTGGTGTTCATCAGGCTGTTTTCAATGCCGCTGAGTACCTCTTTAGCCAGCTGATTGTTGCCCGCCACGACCCGCTCAATTTCTTCGGTAGCACTACTGACGCTTGCAGCGAGAGAGCGTACTTCTGCGGCAACAACTGCAAAACTTCTTCCTGATGCGCCCGCCCTCGCGGCTTCAATCGCGGCATTCAGGGCAATAAGCCGTGTCTGCATGGCAAAGCTGCGGATGGTTTCCACCATATCGTCGATACTGTCAGACTGATCGTTGAGCCGGGAGACATCGGCGGAGACCGCCCCCATCCCCTGCGCAATTCTGTCAATCATACGGATGCTGTTTTCAATCACGCTGGCACCGTTCTGTGCACTTCCTCGTGTCTGCACGGCCATATCCCATGCATGCACAGCCGCCTCCTGCTCTCTCTGGTTCCGCTGAACGTCAGCCGTGACATCTGTAGCGAATTTCACAATTTTATAAAGCTGCCCGTCGCTGTTAAAGACCGGGTTATACGTTGCCCGGAGCCACAGAGGTTCTCCGCGACGGTTCAGGCGCGGAAACTGACCGGAAAAAAATTCGCCCTGATTCAGCCTCTCCCAGAACTGTCGGTATTCGTCACTTTTATACAGCTCCGATGAACAAAACAGACGATGGTGCTTACCGATCACATCACGTCGTTCATAGCCCGTGGTGCTGAGAAAGTTTTCGTTTGCTTCCAGCACGTGACCTTCAGGGCTGAAGGAAATAATCGCCATAGAGCGGTTGATCGCATTGACGATCGCTTCCTGCTCAAGCGCAGCATGTATGCGCTGAGAAATATCGGCAGCAATTTTAATCACTCTGATCACCCGGCCACGGCGGTCAGTAATGGGAATATAACTGGCCTCAAGCCATACGGGACGATTTCCCTTTGCCAGCCGCAGGTACTTGCCACTAAAGCTCTCGCCCCTGGCCAGACGCTCCCAGAACTGGCTGTATTCCGCTGAACTGACAAGCGACGGCGGGCAGAAAATACGGTGGTGCTGACCGGTTATTTCCTCAGCCCGGTATCCCATCGTGGAGAGAAAAAGCGGGCTGGCCTTTTGTATTGTCCCTTGCGGACTGAATTCAATGACAGGCTTATTGTGACAAATGGCTTCATAAGAATCGGCTGACCGCAGGCGACTCAGGGAGAAAATATGTTTAAGTGACAGCATACGCATCAGATTTACCGGGTAATGTAGGAGCTCATCTGTTTATCGGCAATCCTGCCAGCCGCGTTATGTATTGCTGTGATAGTTGCAGGTTATTACTGCGGGCCGGGGTTTGTAATCTGCCTCTCCTGAAGGCATTATTGCCGGCTGTCTTTTACAGTTAGGGAAGGCGCAATCAATTGTGCCGCGGCATCGGCAAAGACGTTAATACGCAGTACACCAAAGCGACCACGGCCAGGCGCGTTGACAGTATCCAGCGCAGAAGAAATCGTATCAAACCCGCTGGAAAGCTTTTCGGCGATCTCCTGGCCGAGCGCCGTTGACGATACCGATCGGCTGGTTCTGTTAAGCAGTCGGGCTCCCAGCCGGGTTTCAAGCCGTCTGATGGCATGGCTTACGGCTGAAGATGAGAGGCCCAGCTCGATGGCCGCAAGTTTAAAACTTCGGCAGCGTAAAACGGTCACGAACGCCTGAAGATCGGCGAAATCAATACGTTCCATTTATATGATGAACCTCATTAATCGATTCAATGAATCTGGCACATCTTTTAGCATAAGAATTCAGCCCGGGTAAACGCTAAGCTCTGTTATCACAGTCGTAAACGCAGGTGGTTAAAGCCGACGCGTTCATTGCAGTTCAGCCAGTAAGGGATAACGTATGAAGAACAGAATTCTTGGTAAAACCGGTAAAAGCGTATCTGAAATTGGCTTCGGAGCCTGGGCTATCGGTGGAACGTGGGGGGAAGTCAGCCTGGAGGATGCGAAAGGCGCTTTGCACGCGGCACTGGACGCGGGTATGACCTTTATTGATACCGCTGACGTTTACGGCGACGGACGCTCTGAAAAAATCATTGCCCAGGTGCTAAAGGAACGGGGCGGCGAACGTCCCTTTATTGCGACTAAAGCTGGCCGCCGTCTTTCTCCCCATGTCGCCTCAGGTTACACCGAAAAAAATCTCAACGAGTTTGTCGATCGCTCCCGCGATAATTTGCAAACTGAAACGCTGGACCTGGTTCAGTTGCACTGTCCGCCCACCGAAATTTATTACACGCCTGAAGTCTTCGCGGTGATGGATGAAATGATCAGCGCCGGAAAAATTCGCAGCTATGGGGTTTCTGTGGAAAAAGTTGAAGAGGGGTTTAAGGCACTTGAGTACCCAAACGTTTCCTCTATTCAGCTGATTTACAACATTTTCAGGCAGCGCCCTGCCGAACTTCTGCTGCGTGAGGCAAAGCGTCGGGATGTGGGCATTATCGCTCGCGTACCGCTGGCTTCCGGCCTGCTGACCGGCAAAATGAAAACGGACACGGCATTCTCAGCCGATGACCACCGCGCTTTTAATCGTAATGGGGAGCAATTTGATAAGGGGGAAACCTTTGCAGGTGTGCCTTTCGACGTTGCGCTCGATGCGGTGGAGGATATCCGACGCCTTGTACCGGGTGATACCACAATGACCAAATTCGCCCTGCGCTGGATCCTCATGAATGAGGACGTCTCTGTAGTGATCCCTGGTGCCAAAAACCGTGCGCAATCAGAGGCTAATGCGCAGGCAGGTGACATCAATGCGCTTTCAGATGACGTGATGACAGCCCTGAAAAAGATTTACCAGCAAAAAATATCCCCATGGGTTCATCAGCGCTGGTAGTCGCTCTGGAAAATTAACGCTAAAAAAGGGAGGGTTCGCGAGGCCGCTGAGCGATGTGCTTACCCCCCTTTTCTTTCTCTACGGTTGTCGCTAACCTGTGCGGCTTGCTTTTATAGGGATGTCGTCAAGCACGATGCAAAAATTCACGCTTCTTTTACTCAGTCTGGTGCTACTGGGCCCGCTGGGCATTGATCTCTACCTTCCTACCCTGCCAGACATTGCGCGGGGGCTGAACACGCCGGTCACGCTGATCCAGACAACCATTCCCCTGTTTTTGCTGGTAATGGGTTTAGGTCAGATTGTTGCGGGTCCGTTGGTTGATAATTTTGGGCGCAAACCTGTCGCCATAGCCGGGCTCCTGCTTTATCTGCTGGGAAGCGTTCTGGCTGCCACTGCAACCGGCTGGCCGCAGTTCCTCAGCGCGCGTATTGTTCAGGGTTGCGCGGTTTGCTGTACCGCCGTGGTGGCGTTCAGCGGCGTCCGGGATCGTCTTGAAGGCGAGGAAGCGGCACGAGCCTACGGTTTCCTTAACGGTGCCCTGAACATTGTGCCAGCGCTGGCACCGATGTTGGGTGGTTTCCTGGCTGATGCGTTTGGCTGGCGTGCCCCCTTCTGGTTTCTGGTCAGCTATGTGCTGGTCATTGGCCTGATGATCCTCCGTTTCCTGCCTGAAACACGTCCGGCCGGAACGCAGGCAGTTAAGGGACTTCCGCTTGTCCAGTACGCCCGGATCCTGCGTGAACCCCGTTTTCTTGCTTTTACGTTTGCTAATGCCGGTGCAATGGGCATGGTGCTCACCTACGTGTCACTGGCCCCGCAGGTGCTGATGACCCAGGGTAAACTCTCTGCCCTGCAGTTCTCTATCGTCTTTGGCGCTAACGGTTTCTGGATCATGCTGTGCAGCCTGCTGGTAAATAAAATAATCCGCAAGCTGGGCCGGCCCATCTGTCTGGCTTTGGGTAGTCTGGCAATGGCCTGTGGTGCTTTGACGATGCTGGCAGGCATGGCCCTCTTCCCGGCAGAAATGCAAACCAACTGGGCGTTGTATATGCTCCCGGTGGCTATTTCGGTTACCGGTCTGGCCTTTACGGTCGGCCCGGCAACCAGCTATGCGCTGGAACCTTATAAGCAGCAGGCTGGCGTGGCTTCGGCCCTGGCAGGATTTATTCAGATGGCGGGCGGCTCTTCTGCCGGTTTACTGGCGATGGCTCTGCCGGTAAGCGAGAAACTGGCGCTGAGTGCGATGATGATTATCGGTGCCGTGCTGGCCGCGCTGGCGTGGATGTGCAGTAAGAATGTACGCGGTACGCTTACCGCGCTAAAAACCAGATAACCTCATCAGTGATGACATTGTTACCCACAGCGCCACCCTGCTGTCAGGACCTGAGTTGCAGCGTATCGGCGAACTGAAGGTAATATTGCTCAATGAGTTTCTGTCCGTTGTCCGGGGAGAACAGGTACAGTCGCATGAGCCCTTCAAAAACAAGGGAAAGACGCTCTGTAACGGCATCGGGATTGATCTCAGCAGATATCTGACCGCTGCTCTGGGCCGCACGTATCCTGCTGTGAACACTGTTAATCAGGCCAGATTCTGAATCACGAAGGAGTTCGGCGACATGGGGGTTACGCGCACCTTCACTGGCGATCTCAGCACGTAAAACCGCCACCGCGTGTCCTTCGGGTGTGAGGAAGATCTCTGCCAGCAGTTCTTCAATCGCCTTGCGACTGAAATCCGTACTCCAGAAACGACTGATCAGATTGTGATGCCGCTGCAGATCGAGTTCGATAAGCGCCAGGATGAGGGCGTCCTTGCTCGAAAAGTACTGGTAAATGTTCGCAACGCTGACCCCTGCGGCCGCACTGATTTCGGAAATGGATGAGGCGTGAAACCCACGCTGTATAAAGCAGCGTCGGGCCCCGTCGAGGATCTGAGTCATGCGTTCTTCACGCGCATGCTCATTTACGGGACGCCCGCGCATGGGCTTGTCTGCATCAGTTTTCATTTTCACAATATATTCCATTCAGGTAACACAAGGACGGCACCGGGATGGCGTCGTCCTCAGTTTGCAGGTAAGGCCAGCCATACAGTGTACGAACTATCGAAGCGAAAGATAAACGTCAGAATGACGCCGACGTTGCCTCAACGCTCGCATAGACCTTGATTTCCTGAAACTGCTCAATCGCACGTGGCCCACAGAGGACGCCGATACCACTTTGCTTGAAGCCGCTCTGTTCAAAGTGCTCGGACATGACGCCCCAGCAGTTTAGCCAGATATGCCCGGCTTGAATAGCTTTGCCGACTCGCCGGCAGCGCGCCGTGTCGCCCGAAAACACCGAAGCGGCGAGACCAAATTCCGTCGCGTTTGCACGCATGATGGCGTCGGCTTCGTCTTCAAAAATCTCGAAAGTCTGGACTGGCCCGAAGACCTCGGACTGGATGACCCAGGCGTCCAGGTCCTGAACTTCTATCAGGGTGGGTCGGTAGAACGCGCCCGCAGCCAGAGGGCCTTCAACCACCGGGCCACCGCGCACCAGAATGTTTGCATAAGATTCTGCTTCCTCGACTACAGCATCAACGCGCTGAACACTGGCTTTGTCGATGAGTGGGCCGAGCTGCGCCTGTGGATCGTCGCTTTCGCCGAGCCGGACGTTCTGATAAGCCTCGATCAGCGCGGCGCGTAACCGGTCGGCAATGCCACGCTGGGCCAGTACACGTGAACCGGTGCAGCAGAACTGCCCGTTCATTGCGACCAGCGCCATGACGATCTGCGGTACAACTTCATCAAGGTTTGCATCATCGAATACGATCAGCGGCGCTTTGCCACCCAGTTCCAGATTCAGACGTTTAAGCGTTTTGGCACCGTTGGCGGCAATGAGGCGGCCTACCTTAGTGCTGCCGGTATAGCTGATCATGTTCACCAGAGGTGAATCCACCAGCATGGAGGCACCGATACTTCCGGTTTCGGTGATCACATTCAGTACACCCGGCGGCAGCGATTTGACTGCGGCGATTGCACCGGAAAACAGGGCGTTGGTAAGCGCGGTTTGATGTGGCAGCTTCAGCACCACCGTACAGCCGGCAGCCAGTGCGGGAGCGACAGCGCGTACTGACAGGATAATCGGCGAGTTCCACGGCGAGATAACGCCCACAACGCCAAGAGGTTCGGGATCGGAATGAAAGTGCATCCCCGGCGCGGCTTCAAGGGCGCGCCCACCGGTCTGCAACAGCGCCGTGGCGGCACCATAACGCAGCCACTCCACCGTTAATGCCAGTTCCCACTGCGTCTGCGCCAGCAGCTTACCCCCTTCGCGGGCGAGCTGGAGTCCGATCTCATCTACCCGCTTTGCGACCTCGTCGGCCAGCTCAAACAGGGCACGCGAGCGCAGGGAGCGTTCCTGGGACCAGCTTGTGGTGTCGAAAGCCGTACGGGCGGCCTCGATCGCCTCGCGTGCTTCGTCAGCGCCGATGTCCAGGTAATTTCCCAGCGGCTGGCCGGTTGAAGGGCTGACTGCCTGCCTGATTGTGCCTCCGTTGTTCCAGCTACCGTTGATCCAGTTCTTTGCAGCTTCAGTCAAATTCGTGCATTCCATGGTATTTCCTTTCAGAGTATCCCGCGCATTGATCGACGCAGACGCGGTGCGGGTAATCCCAGGTCTGAGCGGTTGACGCCGAAGCTAAAGGCTGCCCGTTCGCTTCGTGTTAATATAAAAGTAAGTGATCATTTATATAAATGCAACGCTATTTTACTGCGCGCAGAAATGTTGGGGGAAACCCGCTGGCGTGGACGAGACTCGTTTTAGTAAGGATATGGTGGTTATGGAGCAGGCAGTTTGTGTTTTGCTGCCCGCTACAGGTGGATTGTCACTGTCCCGAACGCGGGTCTTCAGTGAACGACATGTTTATTGCGTTCAAACGGAAAGATTATGCGCAAACTCAGGCCGCAATAACCCGGCACAAGGCTTTATAAATCTTTCAGCAGGTTAGATGAGAGCTTGCGAAGGAGATCTAACTCCTCATCTTCCATCTGCATGGTACATCTCATTTTCCCGGGCAGTGCCAGCAGAGCCTCTTTCATCTCATTCGCCTTTTCAGTCAGGACAACATTTTTCATCCTTTCATCACCGACGACAGCCATTCTTTTCAGAAATCCCTTTGCCTCAAGTTTTTGTACAAGCGGCGTCAGCGTTCCTGAATCAAACAATGTCTTCTGACCAAGCGCCCGTAACGGGATATCGTCCTCCTCATACAGGGCCATGAGCACGACAAACTGTGGGTAGGTCAGGTCAAATTCTTTCAGTAAAGGTCGATACTGGCGGATCAGCGCGTTTGTCACCGAGTACAAAGAAAAGCACAGCTTTTCTTCCAGGATGCTGTTTTGTTTCATTGAATTAGTCCCGGCAGGAAGATATCTGAATAGTATAAATAATATTTGATAGAAAGAATATTGCGCGCAAGTTTAATTCATCAATGTTAGCGGACCGCTTATCCTCCACTGCCGCCGCCCCTTCACATAACCCCTGAAAACTTTTCATAAAATAGTCGTTGTATTTATATAAGTGATCACTTACTTTTATATTCAACGTGACGGAGACCAGTGAACTTTAGCTTCCGCGTTAACCAGGCAGACAAAGGGGGATTACCCGCCCCTAATCTGTGTCGATTGCTTTGAAGAGAAATTTTTGGCGCGCCCAAATTTCATCGGGCGGATGAATAGCGAGAATGGAGTCCCTGCTAATCAACTGATTTATAAGATTTAATTAATGGAAACAAAGATATCCAAAAAAGATGGAAGAATAATGTTTGACTGAAAGAATATTGCGTGCAAGCATTATGCACACAAGATAGATACCGAAAACAACCGGCGCTCAACTGAATAATACAATCAACACACATCTAACGAGGCTTAATCATGAAAACCGTATCCGCTGTCCTGACTTCTGCTCTTTTCGCATCCGCCACCGCTGTGGCTTCCGAAACACCGGTCAACCTTCCCGCTCCTACGGCCGGAGTGCAGGCATTTCTCAACGTGCTGAACTCAGGTAACGGCAAGCCCATGGAACAAATGACTCCGCAGGAGGCCCGTCAGGTACTGGTTGGGGCACAGAAGGGCGTTACGCTGCCATCTGCGCAGGTTTCAGAAAAAATCATCACGGTAAACGGGCAATCCATAAAGCTGAAAATCGTGAAACCGGACAACGCTACCGGCACCCTTCCTGTATTCATGTTCTTCCATGGCGGCGGCTGGGTACTGGGAGATTTCCCGACTCATGAACGTCTTATCCGTGATCTGGTTCGTTCATCCGGCGCGGCTGCGGTATATGTGGACTACACACCGTCACCGGAAGCTCACTTCCCTGTCGCAATTAACCAGGCATATGAAGCAACCAAATGGGTGGCTGAACACGGTCAGGAAATTGGTGTAGATGGCAGCCGTCTGGGCCTGGTCGGTAACAGCGTCGGGGGGAATATGGTAGCTTCCGTGGCGCTGCAGGCTAAACAGTTTAACGGGCCGAAGATCCGTTATAACGTGATGCTGTGGCCGGTAACTGATGCGAATTTTGATAACGCATCCTATAACCGTTACGAAAACGGCTATTTCCTGACGAAAAACATGATGAAATGGTTCTGGGATAACTACACCACCAGCGCGTCAGACCGTAATAATATTCTTGCCTCCCCGCTGCGGGCCACCACGGAACAGCTGAAAGGATTCCCGCAAACCTTAATCCAGACGGCGGAACTGGATGTTCTGCGCGACGAAGGTGAAGCGTTTGGCCGCAAGCTGGATGCCGCCGGTGTGCCTGTGACCGTGACACGCTACAACGGTATGATCCATGACTATGGGCTGCTGAACCCGTTAAGTCAGGAGCCCACTGTAAAAACTGCGCTGGAGCAGGCGGGTGCAGCATTACATAAGCATCTGGAATAATATTCGTAAATGCTCAAACAGCGCGGCCAGAGGTCGCGCTGTTTCGTATCAGAAAACCCCATCACGCAGTCATCTTATTCTTTGCGGTAAATCCCCGTATCAGCCTTCATCTCTGAATGCCGCTTTCGCTCATAGCCGACTTTCAGTTCAGGTAGCGTGTTTGCTTTGTGCCATAAACAGACGTATTAAAGATCAGATTCTATAATCCAGAACGCTGAAAAGGGTTCTGCTTTGAGGTTTGCGACATGACTACCTTTCATCAACTGACTGCCACCAGCCTGCGTGGGCAGCCCGTCTCTATGGCCGACTATGCGGGGAAGCTGGTTCTGGTGGTGAATACTGCCAGCCATTGTGGTTTCACACCGCAATACGCCGGCCTTGAAACGCTCTACAAAAAGTACGCCGCTCAGGGGCTGGTGGTGCTGGGTTTCCCCTGCAACCAGTTCGGTAAGCAAGAACCCGGTGGAGCCGACGACATTGCGCAGACCTGCCACATTAACTACGGCGTGAGCTTCCCGATGTTTGAGAAAGTGGAGGTCAACGGCAGCGCAACGCACCCGCTGTTTCGTTACCTGAAAGACGAATTGCCCGGCGTGCTGGGTGGGCGGATCAAATGGAACTTCACAAAGTTCCTGGTCGGGCGCGACGGCAGACCGCTCAGGCGTTTTGCACCAATCACTTCCCCGGAGAAAATGGAAGCGGCTATCCTTGCTGCCCTGGAAACCTGAGTGTTTCTCTCATTCGAATCCTTCACTTTCAGAGAGCTTCCGCTGTTCGGTCAGCCGCAGTCCGGCGTCGAAATTCGCCCGGCGGCATGCCTGCGTATTTTGTGAATGCGACATTGAACGCACTCGCAGACTGGTAACCTGTGCGGAAGGCAATCTGTTCGATTTTATCCTTGCCGCTCATCAGGGCTTTCCTGGCTAACGACATTCGCCAGAAGAGCAGATATTGCATGGGAGACATGCCGACCGTCTCGCTGAATACGGCAAAAAAAGAGGATCGGGACATCGCGCAATCCCGGGCGAGCTGCGCTATTTGCCAGTCAGCGCCGGGGTTTTCATGAATGAGATGCAGCGCAGTGGCGATCTTTTCATGTTGTAACCCTTTCAGGATACCTGCCGTATTCGACAGTTCGGGATCACTGCGCAGCGCCTCCACCAGCAACAGTTGCAAAAGATGCATCAATACCGCATCACGCCCCGGTCGCCGGGTCCGGCTTTCATCGAGCAGCAGTTCAAACAAAGTGACGAAACGACGCTGCCCTTTAATCAGGATCTCATTGGGGAGCAAAGCAACGATAAGCTGTTTGTCCGGCGTGTCGAACTCACAGTGACCCACATTCATGAGAAATTCAGCCGGCCCCGTGGTTGAGCCAATTCTTACGTGCCCGTCGCCAAGGAGCGTGGGCACCGTAATGCCAACAGGCGGAGCAGTTCCCGCACTGGTGTTTTCAAATGTGTACGTGGCGGGGATCAGAACAAAATCACCGGCAACAAGCAAAGTGGGAGCTTTACCGTTAATGCTCATCAGGCATTCGCCTTGCAGCACGGCACAGTAAAACGCCTCTCCGGAAGACTCGCGGAGAACCCGCCACTTCCCTGCCCCCTCAACAAGTTTTGCACGCGTTGGCCTGGGGTTGAGCAAAGCAACAATATCGGTTAACGGATCTGACACTGGACTCTCTCTCAATAAAAGTGGATTTCTGATTATATATTGTCCAGTCGTGGGTGGCTATGATGGCTGCACTAACCCACAGAGAGGATTGACCATGGCGACTGCACTGATTACCGGATGTTCTTCAGGTTTTGGGCTGGCAACAGCAAAACTTTTTTTAGCTAAAGGCTGGGATGTCATTGCCACAATGAGAACGCCGGATGCGACGCTTTTCCCTGAAAGCGACAGGCTGACGATATTGCCGCTGGATATCACTTCTACGGACAGCATTGCGGATGTGGTGAAAAAGGCTGGCACGATTGACCTGCTGGTCAATAACGCCGGTCTTGGCGCAGCGGTCCCCGTTGAACTGACTCCCCTGACAACCGCGCAGCAATTAATGAACACCAATGTCCTGGGCACACTGTCACTAACTCAGGCGTTTCTCCCGTTGATGAGAGAGAGAAAATCAGGGGTGATCATCAATGTTTCTTCGTCCGTGACCACCAAAGCGATGCCGCTGATTGGGCTTTATCGTGCCAGTAAAGCGGCGCTGAATGCGTGGAGCGAATCATTAGCCATCGAAGTCAGGCCATTTGGTATTCGCGTTCACGTCGTGTTACCGGGCCGTTCGCCCGAAACGAAGTTTGGCGAAAATGCGCAGGCGTATTTTGGCGGGCGGGACGATCCAGACTATGAAAACCTGGTGAATGAATTTATCCAGGCGGCTGGCAATGCCCATTCACCCGTGACGCACGAGGGAGATGTGGCGGAAGCCATTTTTGCCGCGGCTAACGATCAAAATACCCCGCTGTACACCGCCGCAGGTGAAGATGCGCAGCAATTTCTCACTCAGGCGCAGCAACGTTCCCCTTTTCTGACTGATTGATCCGGCTGAAATTGAACAGCAGGTTCAGGGCGGTAAAGAGCTGAAAGAAGTGCTGACGGAGTTGATCCCCGGTATGGATGTCAGCAGCCAGAGGCGTACCAATTACGGTATGAATATGCGTGGTCGTTCAATGATGGTGATGGTCGACGGCGTGCGTTTAAACGCCACGCAATGGCACCACGCGGCGAGATGAATCTGGCCGCGTGGTGCCAGCAGATGCTGGCAGGAAAAGCCATCGTGCCGTTGATCTACCACTGGCTGACGCTCAACGGCCAGCGCAGTATGCGCGGCCTGCACATGAATACGCTGGGGTGGTTTGATTTTAAATCGGCGTGGTTCGCGCCGCCGGATCCCTGAGGGCAACGACAGAGATTTTTACGGCTATTCGCCGTTAATGGCCCGAAAAGAGGGAGTATTCCTATGATTAATGGCACTTAAATGTAAACAGTGCGTTATGGTAAAGTGACGGAATGGGAATAATCCTAATTCATTCTGGAGTCATTAAGCCATGGGGAAGACCTCTTGGGCCTGGCGGATATATTCGGGCTTTATTTTATTTATTCTTACGATTTTCCCGGCTTTTTCCGCGCTTGCCCTGTCGAATGGATGTCTGGCGATTAATGCGCTCTCGGGTTCAACGTCTCTTGCTTTTAACACCAATAGCTACCCCGCTTCGGATTTCCAGACGGGAGATACCCTGACCATCAGTTTTACCGACAGCGGCGCGGCGGTCGGCACGCCGACATCGTCGGCGGACAGTATCGGTTTTACCACCTATACACAGAATCGGTTTCAAACCTATAACGCGGCTAACGCGACAAGCTCAACCCCTCATAGCGTTACGCTGAGCCTGACGACCGGTGATCTTGCCACCAACGGCCTGCGGATCAGAGCCTCGACGACAAAGAGTCAAATCAGTGGGCTGACGTTCAGTTGCACGGGCGTGTCTGCTGATTCAGATGATGCCACCCTGTCAGGTTTAACCCTGTCTGCTGGCACGCTGTCGCCCTCATTTAGCGCAGGCAACACCGGCTATACGGCCTCTGTCGCAAACAGCGTGACCTCGGTTTACGTGACGCCCGTCGTGAATGAGAGTCACGCCACCGTTACGGTCAAGGGTTCTGCGGTCGCTTCGGGTTCGACTTCGTCAGATATCAGTTTGCTGGCGGGTGGTGACACAATCATCCCGATTGTGGTCACGGCCCAGGATGGCACCCTAAAAACCTACACGATAACGGTGACGCGCGCGGGGGCGTCGCCAGTGGCGGCCAGCTCCAGCATTAACGTTTTAGCCAATAGCGCCAGCACGACCGTACCGCTTGCGCTGAGTGGCGGCGCGGCAACATCCATCTCGGTGGTGACATTGCCTCAGCACGGAACGATAACCCTTTCAGGCACGACCCTCAGTTACAGCCCGACAGCCGGTTTTTCCGGCAGCGATTTCTTTACTTATACCGCGAGCAATAGCGGCGGGAGCTCGGCACTCGCCACGGTGACAATCAACGTCATTCCGCCCACGCTCCAGTTCACCCCCTCTTCTGGCGCGCTTAGCGCGGCGACCGCAGGCAACCTCTGGTCGCAAAACCTGACGGTGAGCGGAGGCACCGCGCCTTATACATGGCATTCCAGCTCGCTGCCTCAGGGACTGTCGCTCAACGCGACCACCGGCGTACTGAATGGAATGCCTGCTGCGGCGGGAAGTTATGTGTTTCAGGTCAATGCAACCGATGCCTATGGCGTAACGGGGAGTGTGATTTATAGCTTAGTGGTCAATGAGGCCGCGCCCATTGCGGGCAATGTGTCATTAATCGTCAGTGCCGACAGCAGCGTCCCCGTTCCGCTCAACCTCTCAGGCGGAACGGCGACCGGCATCGCTATCGCCAGCCCGCCGTCACACGGTGCGGCGGTCGTCAGCGGCACGCTTATTACCTACACCCCGACATCGGGGTATTCCGGTCCCGACAGCTTTACCTATACCGCCACTAATAGCGCCGGAACCTCGGCGTCCGGCACGGTGACCGTCACGGTTACCGCGCCTGCCCTGACGATAGCGCCCGCGCAGGGCGCTTTGCCTGCGGCGATTGCCGGGAACGCCTGGACGCAGGGCTTTTCCGTCTCCGGCGGGACCGCGCCTTACACCTGGAGCGCGAGTGGCCTGCCGGCTGGCCTCACCCTGAATGCCACGACAGGGGTGCTGAACGGAACGCCCGCAGCGGCCGGGAATGCGCTGTTCCAGATAACCGCGACGGACAGATACGGCGCAACGAAGACGGTTAATTATTCATTAACGGTAGGCGACGCAGCGCCTGTTGCGGGTAATGTGTCGGCGACCGTTAATCCTGATACCAGCAGTCCCATCGTGCTGGCGCTCTCCGGCGGCCCCGCCACGGCGGTAAACGTCGCCAGCCCCCCGTCGCACGGCAGCGCCATCGCCAACGGCACCGTCATCACCTACACCCCGGCTCCGGGGTATTCAGGCGCCGACAGCTTTACCTATACCGCCAGCAACAGTAGCGGGACCTCCGCACCGGCGACGGTGACGCTGACGGTCAGCACGCCGCAGCTGATTATTACGCCTGCTGCGGGCGCGCTCCCTAAAGCCACGTCAGGCGCCCACTGGTCACAGAATTTGACGGTCAACGGAGGCGCTGCGCCTTACGTCTGGCACGCCAGCGGATTACCTGCGGGGCTATCGCTGAATAGCGCTACCGGCGTGCTTTCCGGTACGCCTGCCGCCGCAGGTTACGTGGTGTTCCAGGTCACCGTGACTGATGCCCATGGCGCAACCGGAACCGTCAGCTACTCGTTTGAAGCAGGCGATGCGATCCCGAATGCGGGTCATGTTTCGGTAACGGTAAACCCCGGCAGCAGCACGCCGGTGCCGCTGGTTTTCTCCGGCGGAACCCCATCAACAGTGAACGTTGTCAGTGCCCCCTCTCACGGCAGCGCGGTAGCGCAGGGCAACGCCATTATCTATACGCCCGCACCCGGCTACTCAGGAATCGATAGCTTTACCTATACGGCCAGCAACAGCAGCGGAACATCCGCCCCCGCCACGGTAACCATCACCGTGAGTTCACCGGCGATGATCGTCACCCCGGCAACAGGCGCGCTGCCTGCCGCCACGACCGGTACGGCATGGTCGCAACGCGTGGCTGTTTCAGGCGGGGCGTCGCCCTACAGCTGGAAGACGAGCGCATTACCCGCAGGACTGTCGCTGGAAGCCAGCACGGGCCTGATTTCCGGCATACCGCTCACCTCCGGCCATTATGCCTTCCAGGTGACAGCCACCGATAGCCAGGGGGTGACCGGTACGGTGAACTATTCATTGCTGATTAACGCCGAGGTTCCCGTAGCTGGCGAGGTGACCACGACGGTAACCGCCGGGGCGAAAGCGTATGCGATCCCGCTGGCCATTAAAGGGGCAGTGACCTCCATCGCCATTGTGACTCCCCCTGCCCATGGCACCGCTGTGGTTTCCGGGCTGAGGATCCTCTATACCCCCTTCAGCGATTATTCGGGTCAGGACAGCTTCACTTACCGCGTCACGGGCGTATCCGGCGCCTCATTGCCGGCGACCGTTTCCCTGAACGTCACCTCGAACGATCTCGCTTTACTTCCGGCAAGCGCTCAGCTGCCGCCGGGCGTGGCAGGTCAGACTTACCTTCAGGCGTTCACCGCGTCAGGCGGCACTGTGCCGTATCGCTGGCAGTTATCCGGTACGCTTCCCAAAGGGCTGTCCTTTACCGACGGGCAGATTCATGGCGTGCCAGACGCTGCCGGTCGCACAAGCTTTACGCTGACGGCGACGGATGCGGCTGGGAACACGAAGTCTGCCCGCTATACGCTAGTTATTAACCCTGGCGCGCCCACCGGGGCTGACTACAGCGCCTCCGTCAGCGCGGGTAAATCGGTGACCATCAACCTCACGGAAAAGGCGACGGGAGGCCCGTTTACCGGCGCAAGCCTGCTGAGTCAGCCAGAAAAAGAGCAGGGCACCGCCTCGCTGCATACTTCCGGCAGCAATTACCAGATGACCTTCACCGCCGATCCGCAAGCAAGCGGTACGGTTGTTCTTCGCTATGTGCTGAAAAGCGCTTATGGCACCAGTCAACCGGCGAATATCACCCTGACCATCGCCGGTCGCCCCGATCCGTCGAAAGATGCAGAGGTGACAGGTCTGATTAGCGCGCAAAATCAGGCTGCGCAAAATTTTGCCCGCGCGCAAATTCGCAATTTCAGCGACCGTCTGGAAAAGCTGCATAGCGATGCAAGCCTGCCATCCGACCTGTCGGGTATTCGTTTTATGATGCCTTACTCACGGCCTGAACGTAGCGCAGAAAGCCGGATGCACATCACCGAACCCCGGCAGAAAAACAGGCCCGATGAGACGGCGGCGACGCCGCTGGCACCTGTGCTCCCGCTGTCCACGCGTCAGGAAGCGACCCGGCTCTCCTACTGGACGGGCGGGTACGTCGATTTTGGTAACGACAATGCCGACGGCATACGGTTTAGCCATACCACCGTTGGCATCACGACAGGCGTCGATTACCGCTTTACCGAATCCTTCACCGGCGGCTTAGGTATTGGCTTTGGACGTGATGTCAGCGACATCGGGGATGAAGGTTCACGCAGCAATGGCCGGGCATTCAGCACGGCGCTGTACGGCAGTTATCACCCTGACGCCTGGTTTGTTGATGGGCTGATGGGAATGAGTCGGCTGAGTTTTGATTCTACCCGTGCCGTCAGCGGCGACAGCGCCTGGGCGCGAGGCAATCGCTCAGGTCATCAGGCGTTTGGCGCGCTGATTTCCGGCTACGAGTTCCTGACGCAGGACAGCCTCCTCTCACCTTATGCTCGCCTGCAATACTACCGCACCTGGCTTGATGGCTACGCTGAAACCGGCGCGGGATATAACAGTTTGGCTTTCGCCGCGCACTCTTTTTCCCAGTTTGAAACCAGCGTGGGTTTGCGCGGTGAACATCGCGTTTCCTTTGACTGGGGCGTCGCCAATTTCCAGGGCCGTCTGGAGTACTCGCAGAAGCTGAATGAGGACAACAGCGCAAGGGTGGGCTACGCCGATGTGGGTGATGACACCTGGCGATTGCCGCTCTATGAGCAAGCCCAGCAAACCATGACGTTGGGTACAGGGGTCGATTTCCTGCTGTCTGACAACGTCACGCCAGGCCTCGCTTATCAGGGCACGCTGGGGCTGGACGACAGCCGCACGCGGGATCAGATGGTGATGATCCGCGTCAATATCGGCTTTTAAAACATGACAACGGCTCTCACGGGGACGCAGGTCCGTCCCCTGTTCGCCGCATAACGCTTAATCAGTTTTACCGGAGAGCTTTGTGAAAGATACCGACATCGCAAATGAAAACGCTGACGATATTAACAACCATGACGACATGGACGAACTCAGCGATGTAGAACGCCGCGTTGAAAAAGTAATGCAGCAACAGGAGCTTATGGCTGTTGAAAAAGCCGAGGATGAAACTCAGCAACAACAAAAGCGCCAGCGTGCAGAACTTGCCGATTACCGGACAAAAATTCTTAAAGCCGTAAAAACAGAAGCGCCCGATCTCGCTGCTCCCCTCTTTGAAAAGCTGAACGCGCTTTCTTATGAAAACCATGAGTTTGCTTCCAGGGAGGTTGTCGACCTTTTAAAGGCGCACAAGGCGCGCTTCAAGGATGAACCGGACTTCTTCGATCTGGGCATTGCTCAGCGAGAAGACCTGCTCGATCGCATCGGCTTTTATCGAGGCATTGTTGTGGACCATACGCTGAGTAATCCTGTTGAGGTGGGATTTCGGGATGTGCTGATGCGTCCTGAAGCGGGTGCAGCAGAGCATGACGACAGCGATGCGCAAATCCTGAAAGCCGCGAACGTTTTCTCTCGAAAGCCAAATTTTTCAGGGTATTTTGAAAATTACTACACCACCTCAGAGGCCATTTTCCAGACGCAGAAGAACGGCGTGACCAATCTCAATGTGTCGCTATCGGCAGCGGGTGGAGGTCTGAGCAACAGCTTTGCGCTGGGGGCCTCCCTCACATCCTATGGCCGCCAGGAAGAAAGTAAGGGCTTTGTCGGCAAAACGGTGTTCACCACCGCCAACTTCTATCTCCCTAAAATCGAGCTTTCCTTTGATCATACTGAGGTTTGCGCCAGCACGGCGTTCAGGAACGCGTGTGAAAAGGCGGTTAACGATCCGGATAAAAAACGCTCCCTTGAGACAAAGTTCAGGCAGCTTAAACGCGTACTCGATGATTTTGGTCACTTTGTGGCGCTTCAGACGCTGGTGGGCGGGCGGTTATTTGCCACCGAAAAAAAACAGTTTGAGGGAGCAGAACATAGCGCTGATTTCACGGATCGCTTTGGGGCTGGCGTAAAGGCGAGTCTCAGTAGCGTCATGGTGGATGCAGAGGCGGGCGTGCGTTACGAAAAAAGCACGCAGGAGGCAGAAAAAAACAAAAACGCCAGCGAAATGCAGACCATGACGTTCAATGCTGTAGGCGGCGAAGGCACGGTTGTGCAGGATGCGGCAGCCTGGGCGGAATCTCTCTACGATTATCGGCGCTGGGCGACGGTACAGCGTGAAAATCTGATCCCCAGCATCAGGCTGTTGCCTGAACCTCTTGCCGGGCAATGCTGGCAATTGCTGGCGCGTTTTTGTCAAAACCGAACCAAGCCCGCTCTGCTGCATGAGGAAAACGCCTGGTTTCTGTTTTGCGGCGAGTATGGCGAGAAGGCCGGTAAAAAAGCGCGCGACGTCTTTTTCAGCATCCAGAATTATGCGCATGACGCCGCCATAACGGCTAACACCATTTCTCCCAGCGAGGGCGAGCACGCGGTGCTGATTAAACCTGAAACGGTGTCTTCACAATTGTGGAGAATGACGGAGAACGGCGAGATCGTATTACGTGCAACAAACCGGAAAACGACGCACGGTAAAACCAGTGACATCTTATTCGCTTTAACCGCAGAAGTGCCCGCCGGTAGCGGCAGTCCGACCGAGGATCAGTACGCCGTCACGCTACGTCAACTTAACAAAGATGTGACGCAAACCTGGGACTATCCGGGGTCCGGTGAGCTGATATGCAGGGCGCTGGGGCCTGACTATGTTCTGGATGCTATAACGGCTGAAGAGCTGGTGTTAAGAAAACGTACCGCAGCGGGCCGTCAAAGCCGCCTGTGGTATCTGGCTGAAGTCCCGTCAAGCGTGGAGAAAAAACTGAAAGTCAGGCAGGAAGATCAGTGGGTGCAAATCTTCACGCAGAAAGAAGATGCCGTCCTGTCCGTGGTCAATGCAGAGCAGTGGGATGAAATTAACGGTAATGCGCCTTATCAGGTTGTCGCCCAGCCGAATATAGGCGGATTGCATCAGATCTGGCGTAAAGAAGAGTCGGGACGATTTGTCTCAGCCCTGCAAATTAAAATCAACAGTTCAGCTCAGCCGCTGTTGCTCTCCTCACTTAACGATTCGGATCGCTTAATTGCCTCGCCATTCAAACCCTATCTGGCACATAAGTGGAGCGTGACGGCGGCCGGAAAACTGACGCCTAAAACGGGCGCTTATGCTGATAAAACCGTCACGCTGTTCAGGCCACAAGAATATAGCGCCAGCGGCGGCGTTCTCATCCTGAGCAATAGTGAAAGCAAAGCAGACCAGCAGCTCATCATACGCGCTGTTTCAGACCCGTATGAAAAGCCAAAGACATTTATGGTCAGTAGCCACAGAGAGACAGAGGAAAAGTGCCCTATTCATTATGTGGAAGAAACGCCGTTGCGGGTTACCGGAGCGATCACCGGCATTGAGTTGTTCCTCAATCACACACAAAATTCGTCCAAAGAGTATGCGCTGCGCCTGAGGGTATTCTGCGCGGGTGAAGGGAATAAAGAAGATATCGTCCATCATGGCGGCTACCCCTCTGAAAATCTTTCACCGCTGCGCGTGGACAAAAGAAAGACGTATATCGATCCTCGCTTTCTTTATTTACCTTCTAAACCGATTTTTAGTCTCAAGCTTGATGCCAGCGACGTCTCGAATTCCGCTCGCGTCCTGACGTTGAAATACCAGCTTGAAAAAGACGGGCAATGGTATGGATTTGCAGAAAATGACGCGCCTTACGGACAAAACGCGCTGACGCCAGAGGATTTAATTGTGTCTATGGTGCCAACACGCGTCGACGCTGGCTTTACGTTGAAAGCCATCGGCATTGATTTCGCATCGGCTAATCAGGCGATTGCGCCGAAAATACTTATTGAAAAAGTTGTGTCATAACAGAAAGTAAGGAAGCATTGCCGTTATGCACGGTCACTGCATAACGGCACAAAATCGCCCTGAAAATAACGAAGATAATGTTTATGCCTAATCAGAACGACAAGAAATTAACTGAAGATGAAATTGCAGAATTAAAAAAAGAAATCAATAAAATCAAGGCAAGTTCGATTGGCAATTACCGTCTAAGGACCACGCTCGTACACAACATTGACAGGCTATTTACTATCAGTGGTTTTGATAAGCTCGTCCGGCGCTGGCATATGTCCTATCTGCCGGAACTGACCGCTACCGGCAAGATCACCATGATCAATTGCCCCTATTGCCTGAAAGACGTCACGCTAAGATCGTGCCGCATAGATCACGTTATTCCCTGGAAGATTTATGTGCGCTATCAGATTTATTTAAAAGCCATTAAAAAGGCCGATGAGTACCTGGCAGAGTTTGATGATGTGGGTGATACCATCAGTAACCAGATGACCGGAAAAGGGCAACGATATAAACTCGACGATGTGCTTCCTGAACATATTATAAAAGTTAAAGGCCTTGGCGATCTCATTAAGCGTTACTTTAACGACCGCAATAATATGCTGCTGTGTTGCAATAAGTGTAACGCAGCAAAATCAAATAAAATCATCCCTTTAAGCAGACTAAGAGCGGCAGAAAGAAAAGTCTCAGCGCCTAAAAACGCTGCGGCGGCTGAAAAAATAAAAAACATCCAGAACGTTCTCGAAGCCATGCTTAAGACTGATGTAAAATATATGAAATTTATTATCGATGGTGTTTTCGCAGCTGGCGTAAGCATAAGCAAAGCCCCGGACATCGATTATTTTGAATCAGAGGGTGAAAATAAAGAAGCGATCGGGGTTACGCTCAGAAGGATGGTGAAACGCGTAAAAGGGATCACCCCCCCCGACGAACAGTTACGCCTCCATAAACACAAGCTTTTAGACATGCCGGTCTTCCAACAGGCCGCTGAGATAAATGCCAAGAGACGCATAAAATATGATGACGACAGCGTTGAAGATGCTGAAAATAAAAGAAAATTCATAGACATTTACCTTGAGCAGGCTAATAAAATGTTTGAGGATTACAAACGCGCCTCGCTTGATTATAAAGGCGATCAGAAAGCAAACGCCGGAACAAAGCGTGATAAAACCAGCGCGGTGAGTAACGCGGCGATTCCCGTTACTCAGGATAATAAAACCGATACTGTGCTGGTCGACATGTTTGCTGACAAGAGTAAGATCCTGGAAGATTCTCACATTAAATACGCCTTAATGAATTATCAGGCCCTGAACAGCAATAAAATCACCTTTAAAGGTAAATTATGCTTTTATTGCCTTGGCATTTACGAGCCTTTTTGCTTTGAGCTTGACCACATTAATTCCGCCATTAAAAAATCAACCCCTAACGCATCCACATCAAATAAAATAAGCAGCTTCAACCAGATTGATAACATCATTCCCGTCTGTAAAATTTGCAATACCAAAAAAGGGGTGAAAATATTGGATAAAACCTTACTGGCGTCTTTTTTAAAGCAGCGCCAGACTGAGGGGGAATATCATTTCGGTGTAGAGCATGCGTTTGAAAATGATAAAAAGCGTTTTTACACCGTAGAGGCCGTTGATGAAATAAGGCAGGAATTGTTATTACCCTAATGAATTTGCGGTTAAGACAGCCGCTAATCCGCGCGCCCGGCCCCACCGCATCCTGAATTGCCGCCCGGCAACAAAATCATTACACTGACGCAGAACTCAACGGGGTGCTAATAAACATACACAAAATCATTCGGGTTGCGTCAAGGCGGCAAGCGAGTGAATCCCAGGAGCATAGATAACTATGTGACTGGGGTGAGCGAGCGCAGCCAACGCAGAAGCAGCGCGAAAGATGACGTGTATGGGCTGAGAAAATACCCGTCGAACCTGATCCGGATAACGCCGGCGAAGGGATTTGAGGCTACCGCTCAAAATCCTTTGCCACTCTCTTTTCATTGAGGTGCAAAGTGTTAAAAAAATGTCTGCCGTTCCTGCTGCTTCTCGCCGCGCCCGCTTTTGCCAAACCTGTTCTCACCGTCTACACCTACGACTCTTTCGCCGCCGACTGGGGCCCTGGTCCTGCGGTCAAAAAAGCCTTTGAAGCCGACTGCAACTGCGAGCTGAAACTGGTGGCGCTGGAAGATGGCGTATCCCTGCTCAACCGTCTGCGGATGGAAGGCAAAAACAGCAAAGCCGACGTGGTGCTGGGCCTGGATAACAACCTGCTGGAAGCCGCCACGCAAACCAAACTGTTCGCCAAAAGCGGCGTGGCAAACGACGCCGTGACCGTGCCGGGTGGCTGGAACAACGACACCTTCGTACCGTTTGATTACGGCTATTTCGCCTTCGTCTACGACAAAAACAAACTGAAAAATCCGCCGAAGAGCCTGAAAGAGCTGGTTGAAAGCGATGAGAAATGGCGCGTGATCTATCAGGACCCACGCACCAGCACGCCGGGCCTCGGCCTGCTGCTGTGGATGCAGAAAGTCTACGGCGACAAAGCACCGGAAGCCTGGCAAAAACTGGCGGCGAAAACCGTCACCGTCACCAAAGGCTGGAGCGAAGCCTACGGTCTGTTCCTGAAAGGGGAAAGCGACCTGGTACTGAGCTACACCACCTCTCCGGCGTATCACATCGTTGAAGAGAAAAAAGAGAACTACGCCGCCGCCGGATTTGCCGAAGGCCACTATTTGCAGGTGGAAGTCGCTGCCCGCACCGCTGCCAGCAAACAGCCGGAACTGGCTGAAAAATTCCTTAAATTCATGGTCACCCCGGCGTTCCAGAACACCATTGCTACCGGCAACTGGATGTATCCGGTCACTAATGTGACGCTGCCTGCCGGTTTTGACGGGCTGGTGAAACCACAAACCACGCTGCAATTCACCCCGCAGGATGTGGCCACGTCGCGCGCTAACTGGATCACCGAATGGCAACGCGCCGTCAGCCGTTAATCCCCGGCTGGCTGGTGCCAGGACTTGCCGCCGCCACGCTGCTGGTGGCGGTCGCGCTGGCGGCCTTTTTTGCCCTGTGGCGCAGCGCCCCGGTAACGGATGTCGCCGCGCTCTGGCAGGACAGCTATCTCTGGCACGTCGTGCGCTTCTCTTTCTGGCAGGCGTTTCTTTCGGCTTTTCTCTCCGTCGTCCCGGCGATTTTTCTCGCCCGCGCCCTCTATCGCCGCCACTTTCCCGGACGGCTGGCGCTGCTGCGCCTGTGCGCGATGACGCTGATCCTGCCGGTGCTGGTGGCGGTGTTTGGCATTCTCAGCGTCTATGGACGCCAGGGCTGGCTGGCGCAAATTTTCGGTGCGTCATGGACATTCTCGCCCTACGGCTTGCAGGGCATCCTGCTGGCGCACGTCTTTTTTAATCTGCCGATGGCAACCCGCCTGCTGCTCCAGGCGCTGGAGCAGATCCCCGGCGAACAACGCCAGCTTGCCGCCCAGCTTGGGATGCGCGGCTGGGCGTTCTTCCGCTTTGTCGAATGGCCGTGGTTACGGCGGCAAATTCCGCCCGTCGCGGCGCTGATTTTCATGCTCTGTTTCGCCAGCTTCGCTACCGTGCTCTCGCTCGGCGGCGGGCCACAGGCGACCACTATTGAGCTGGCGATTTACCAGGCCCTGAGTTATGACTTCGAACCGGGCCGCGCCGCGCTGCTGGCGCTGGTGCAGATGATCTGCTGTCTGGCGCTGGTGCTGTTAAGCCAGCGTCTGAGCAAAGCCATTGCCATCGGCAACAACCAGATCCACGGCTGGCGCGATCCGCAGGACAGCCTGTTCAGTCGCGTGACCGATACCGCGCTGATCGTGCTGGCCCTGCTGTTGCTGTTGCCACCGCTGGTCGCGGTGATCGCAGGTGGTATCAACCGCAGCCTGTTCGACGTGCTGGCCCAGCCGGTGCTGTGGCAGGCGGTGTGGACCTCGCTGCGCATCGCCATCTGCGCCGGGCTGCTGAGCGTGATCCTCACGATGATGCTGCTGTGGAGCAGCCGCGAACTGCGCGCCCGGCAAAAACCGCTCGCCGGGCAAACGCTGGAGCTGTCCGGCATGTTGATCCTGGCGATGCCCGGCATCGTGCTGGCGACTGGCTTCTTTTTACTGCTCAATGAAGCCACCGGCCTGCCGGAATCCGCCGACGGCATCGTGATTTTCACCAACGCGCTGATGGCTATTCCCTACGCCCTGAAAGTGCTGGAAAACCCGATGCGCGACGTGGCCGCGCGCTATACCCTGCTGTGCCAGTCGCTCGGCATGGAAGGGCTGACACGTTTACGGGTGGTGGAGCTGCGGGCGCTAAAAATCCCGCTGGCGCAGGCGCTGGCCTTTGCCTGCGTGCTGTCGATTGGTGATTTTGGTGTGGTGGCGCTGTTTGGCAACGACGACTTCCGCACCCTGCCGTTTTACCTTTACCAGCAAATCGGCGCGTATCGCAGCCAGGACGGGGCGGTCACCGCGCTGATCCTGCTTATGCTCTGTTTTGTACTGTTTACCGTTATCGAAAAACTTCCGGGCCGCCATGTTAAGACTGATTGATATCACCTGGCTTTATCAGCATCTGCCGATGCGCTTTTCGCTCTCCATTCAGCAGGGCGAACAGGTCGCGGTGCTCGGGCCAAGCGGCGCGGGCAAAAGCACGCTGCTGAATCTGATTGCCGGATTTTTACGCCCGGCAAGCGGCACGCTGATGATTGAAAGCCACGAGCACACTTACACCCCGCCGTCGCGCCGCCCGGTGTCGATGCTGTTTCAGGAAAACAATCTTTTTACCCATCTGACGGTGCGCCAGAACATTGGGCTGGGAATGGACCCAGGCCTGAAGCTGAGCGCTGCCCAGCGCGATAAGCTGGCCACCATCGCCGCCCAGATGGGCCTTGAAGCGCTGCTGGACCGGCGGCCCGACCAGCTTTCCGGCGGCCAGCGTCAGCGTGTCGCCCTGGCGCGCTGTCTGGTGCGCGAACAGCCGGTCCTGCTGCTGGACGAACCCTTCTCCGCCCTCGATCCGGCGCTGCGCCAGGAGATGCTGCTGCTGGTGAAAGAGGTGTGTCAGCGCCAGCAACTGACACTGTTGATGGTGTCGCACAGCGTGGAAGACGCCCTGCGGATCGCGCCGCGCGCACTGGTGATCGCCGACGGGCGCATCGCGTGGGATGGCAGTACCCAGGAGCTGGCGAGCGGTCGCTCACCGGTGTCGGGGTTGCTGGGGATTTCGGCGGAGTAGCCCCTAACCCTCACCCTAACCCTCTCCCTTAGGGAGAGGGGACAGATCGAGCACGGACTTGCTTTTCCCCCTCTCCCTCAGGGAGAGGGCCGGGGTGAGGGTGATCTAACGTCAGTGACCACTCACTACCTTCCCAAGGATCTCCAGATACACCGGCATCAGCGGATGCCGAATCACCACCGTACAGGCCACTGCTGCCACGCCGAGCACCAGCGGCGCGAGCCAAATCAGCCGTGTGCGCGGCAGATACTGCGCCAGCCGGTCGCTGCCCGCTTTATTGCTGCGCCACAGCCGCCAGCACAACCAGACCGCTACCCACAGCAATAACGCCGCCGCCAGCAACAGCCATTTAAAGCCGCCGCTTTGCTCATCCGCCGGAATATCAATCGCCGCGCCCGCCAGAATGCCGGGTAAAAAGTAGAACGGCGGCCAGAACAGGCAGCCGATAATGTTTGGCAGAATAAACTTCGATACCGGCAGATCCAGCATCCCGGCCACCATCGGCACCAGCGGGCGCGTGGGGCCGACAAAACGCCCGACCAGAATCGTGAACATGCTGTGCTGATGCAGTGCATGCTCGGTTTTATCCAGCAGGGCTTTGTTTTTCTTCATGAATGACCAGCGATGCAGCGGCTTTTTAAAGCGCCATCCCAGCCAGAACGAAATCCAGTCCCCCAGCAGACAACCAATAATGCCCGCCAGCCACGCGTACCAGAAATTGACCTCGCCGCTGCCGATCAGCGCCCCTAACCCCGCCATCATTACCGTGCCGGGCAGGATCAAACCGACGAGTGCCAGCGACTCAAGAAAAGCCACCAGCGCGATGGCGACCAGCGTGTATGTTGCCGACTGCGTAATAAAATGTTCCAGAAATGCCTGCATAGCCTGCCCGATAGTATGATCCAGTGAATAGTTTACTGTTTAAGTCAGACCACCGGGCGGCTCTTTTCGTTTCATTTACCTTTTATTCACAACCTGCACGAAATTCACTCGGGCTGGCACCGGTGCATTTCTTAAATACGCGGGAGAAATAGAGCTGATCTTCAAAGCCGACGTTGCGCCCGACGCTGGCAATCGGCATCCGCGTGGTGCTCAGCAGCAGTTTTGCCTGGCTGATGCGCTGATCTTCACGCCAGCTCAACACGCTGACGCCAAGCTGCTGGCGAAACAGATGCGACAGACGCGACGGCGAAAGGCAGACGTGCTGCGCCACGCCCGCGATGTCGAAATGGTTATCGGCGAGGTGATCGCTGATGTACTGGCAGGCGTCACGCACGCGGTTATCCAGCGGCGGATGCAGCGATTCATTGATGGCATCCATACGGCGCAGCAAAACCTGCTCAAGAAGATTGATCGCCAGCAGTTCCGTGTAGCGTCCGGCACTCTGCCCGGCGCTGATAATCTGGTCGAATAACTCGCCGAACACCGCCTGATGCCCTTCGTCCGGGCGGAAAAAACCGGTCTGCGCAAAAATCGTCGGCCAGGCCAGCCACTCATGCCAGTAGGCGCGCGGGCGGAAATAAACCCACTGGTGATACCATTCGCGGGCATCCGGGTGGCGGCCATAGTGGTGAATTTCCCCCGGCGGGAAGAGCAGAATATCGCCGGGGCGACAGGTGAACTGTTTGCCGTTGTTATTAACAATCCCCTCCCCGCGCACCGTCAGATTGAGGATGTAGCCCTTCATGCCGAGTGGTCGATCGACAAAAAAATCGAGATAACCGTCGGCCTCAATCGGTGTCAGTCCCGCCACTAAATGTGCATTAAAAGAGTAACCTGGCAGCAAGGGATCACTTTGCGATTCAGCCATAAACGCCGTACTCCTGAGAGGGGTTAAGGAAACAAATTGTCCATATTGTGATTCACGTCATTACCCTGCCCTTTTCCCGCACGTGCCTGAGCGCGCACGGACTTTCAACCCCGCCTGATAAAAGCACTTTACCCGGTTTTCGTTTCGCCATGCAGGTTGAAATGGGCTAACAGAAGTGTCTATAAAGCTGGCAGAAATGTCCACATTGAATATTTGCTGTTAGTCACACTTTCCATTGCCATAGCATTTTCGTCCATAAGATTAGCGGATCCTGCCTGACCGTTTTATGCACCTGTCACTAATGTTTCTCCATACGATCAATTCTGATGGAGTAACAGGATGGCAATTGCAATTGGCCTCGATTTTGGCAGCGATTCGGTGCGTGCCCTGGCGGTGGATTGTGCAAGCGGCGAAGAGATCGCCACAAGCGTTGAATGGTACCCGCGCTGGCAGGAAGGGCGCTATTGCGACGCGCCGAATAACCAGTTCCGCCATCATCCGCGTGATTATATTGAGTCGATGGAAGCCGCGGTGAAAAGCGTGCTGGCGCAACTGAGTGACGCGCAGCGCCAGCAGGTGAGTGGCATCGGCGTGGACAGCACCGGCTCAACGCCTGCCCCGGTAGATGCCGAAGGGCGCGTGCTGGCCCTGCGCCCGGAGTTCGCCGACAACCCGAACGCCATGTTCGTGCTGTGGAAAGATCACACCGCAGTGGAAGAAGCCGAAGAGATCACCCGCCTGTGCCATGCCGCCGGGAAGGTCGATTATTCGCGTTACATCGGCGGGATTTATTCCAGCGAGTGGTTCTGGGCAAAAATTCTGCATGTCACCCGCCAGGATGAAGCGGTCGCGCAAGCGGCGGCATCGTGGATTGAATTGTGCGACTGGGTTCCGGCGCTGTTATCCGACACCACCCGTCCGCAGGCGATTCGCCGTGGCCGCTGTAGCGCCGGGCATAAATCGCTGTGGCATGAAAGCTGGGGCGGTCTGCCGCCTGCCAGCTTCTTCGATGAGCTGGACCCGCTTCTCAATAAACATCTCGCTTACCCGATGTTTACCGACACCTATACCGCCGATCTGCCGGTTGGCAATCTCAGCGCGGAGTGGGCGCAACGCCTCGGCCTGTCGCAAAACGTGGTGATTTCCGGCGGCGCGTTTGACTGCCATATGGGTGCCGTCGGCGCGGGCGCACAGCCGAACACGCTGGTGAAAGTGATCGGCACCTCCACCTGCGACATTCTGATTGCCGACAAGCCAAGCGTGGGCGATCGCGCGGTCAAGGGCATTTGCGGCCAGGTCGACGGCAGCGTGGTGCCGGATTTCATCGGCCTTGAAGCCGGACAATCCGCGTTTGGTGATATCTACGCCTGGTTTGGCCGCATTCTCGGCTGGCCGCTGGAGCAACTCGCCCTGCAACACCCGGAACTGAAAACGCAGATCGCCGCCAGCCAGAAACAACTGCTGCCTGCTCTGACCCAGGCGTGGGCGGATAACCCGTCGCTCGATCACCTGCCTGTCATTCTCGACTGGTTCAACGGTCGCCGCACGCCGAACGCCAACCAGCGTCTGAAAGGCGTGATCACCGATCTGAATCTCGCCACCGATGCGCCGGTGCTGTTCGGCGGGCTGATTGCCGCCACCGCCTTTGGCGCACGCGCCATTATGGAATGCTTCACCGAACAGGGTATCGACGTGGATAACGTGATGGCGCTCGGCGGCATTGCGCGTAAAAACCCGGTGATTATGCAGGCCTGCTGCGATGTGCTGAACCGTCCGCTGCAAATTGTCGCTTCCGATCAGTGCTGTGCGCTCGGCGCGGCGATTTTTGCCGCCGTTGCCGCAGGCGATCACCCGGATATTCCGGCCGCGCAAAACGCCATGGCCAGCCGCATCGAAAGCACGCTGCAACCGAACCCGTCTCAGGCACAGCGTTTTGAACACCTCTATCGCCGCTACCAGCGCTGGGCATTAAGCGCTGAGCAACATTATCTCCCTTCAAAGCCCCTTACCTCGCAGGCGGCTCTGACCCATTAAGGACACGATAAATGACAATTTTCGATAATTACGAAGTCTGGTTTGTGATTGGCAGTCAGCATCTGTATGGCCCGGAAGCCCTGCGCCAGGTGACGCAGCACGCCGAACAGGTGGTGAACTCGCTGAACAGCGAAGCCAAACTGCCGTGCAAAATGGTGCTCAAACCGCTCGGCACCTCGCCGGATGAAATCACCGCCATTTGCCGTGACGCCAATTACGACGACAAATGCGCCGGTCTGGTGGTGTGGCTGCACACCTTCTCCCCGGCCAAAATGTGGATCAACGGCCTGACCATCCTCAATAAACCGCTGCTGCAATTCCATACCCAGTTCAATGCTTCGCTGCCGTGGGACAGCATTGATATGGACTTTATGAACCTGAACCAGACCGCGCACGGCGGCCGTGAGTTCGGCTTTATCGGCGCGCGGATGCGTCAGCAGCACAGCGTGGTAACCGGACACTGGCAGGATCAGAAAGCACACCAGCGCATCGGCGCGTGGATGCGCCACGCGGTGTCCAAACAGGATACCCGCCATCTGAAAGTGTGCCGCTTTGGCGACAACATGCGCGAAGTGGCGGTGACCGACGGCGATAAAGTCGCGGCACAAATCAAATTCGGCTTCTCGGTTAACACCTGGGCGGTGGGCGATCTGGTGCAGGTGGTGAACAGCATCAGCGACGGCGACGTGAGCGCGCTGGTGGATGAGTACGAAAGCAGCTACCGCCTGACGGCAGCGGCACAGGTCAACGGCGATAAACGCCAGAACGTGATCGACGCGGCACGTATCGAGCTGGGCATGAAGCGCTTCCTCGAACAGGGTGGCTTCCATGCGTTTACCACCACCTTTGAAGATCTGCACGGCCTGAAACAGCTTCCTGGCCTCGCGGTACAGCGTCTGATGCAGCAGGGCTACGGCTTTGCGGGCGAAGGCGACTGGAAAACCGCCGCTCTGCTTCGCATCATGAAAGTGATGTCTACAGGTCTCTCCGGCGGCACCTCGTTTATGGAGGATTACACCTATCACTTTGAGGAAGGCAACGATCTGGTGCTCGGCTCGCACATGCTGGAAGTGTGCCCGACCATTGCGCTGGATGAGAAACCGATCCTCGACGTGCAGTACCTCGGCATTGGCGGCAAAGCCGATCCCGCCCGTCTGATTTTCTCCACCAAAACCGGTCCGGCGATCAACGCCAGCCTGATCGATCTGGGGGATCGCTTCCGCCTGCTGGTGAACTGCGTGAACGCCGTCGAAGCGCCGCATCAGTTGCCGAAGCTGCCGGTCGCCAACGCCCTGTGGAAAGCCCAGCCGGATCTGGCGACGGCTTCCGAAGCCTGGATCATCGCCGGTGGCGCGCACCACACCGTGTTCAGCCATGCGCTGGATCTCGGCGATATGCGCCAGTTCGCAGAGTTGCACGATATTGAGATCGCGGTGATCGACAACGACACCCGCCTGCCTGCGTTCAAAGACGCGCTGCGCTGGAATGAAGTGTATTACGGGTCAAAACGTTAACAGGGGGTTTTCCCCTCACCCTAACCCTCTCCCACAGGGAGAGGGGACAGATCGAGCGCGGGCTGGCCTTTCCCCCTCTCCCCA
Organism: Enterobacter sp. kpr-6; assembly: GCF_900116015.1. Lineage (GTDB taxonomy): Bacteria > Pseudomonadota > Gammaproteobacteria > Enterobacterales > Enterobacteriaceae > Enterobacter_D. The sequence goes on along the minus strand of NZ_FOYH01000004.1, from coordinate 211,808 downwards.
GGGGAGAGGGTCGGGGTGAGGGGTCCTCAAAACGGTGGAGTACAACATGCTAGAAGATCTCAAACGCCAGGTACTTGAAGCCAACCTGGCCCTGCCAAAACACAACCTGGTGACGCTTACCTGGGGTAACGTCAGCGCTGTCGATCGCGAGCAGGGCGTGTTCATCATCAAACCTTCGGGCGTGGATTACAGCGTCATGACCGCCGACGACATGGTGGTGGTCAGCATTGAAACCGGTGAAGTGGTAGAAGGCACCAAAAAGCCCTCTTCCGATACACCAACGCACCGCCTGCTTTACCAGGCGTTTCCGTCGGTCGGCGGCATCGTGCATACCCACTCACGCCACGCCACCATCTGGGCGCAGGCGGGGAAATCGATCCCGGCCACCGGCACCACCCATGCGGATTATTTCTACGGCCCGGTTCCCTGCACCCGCAAAATGAGCGACGCAGAGATCAACGGCGAATACGAATGGGAAACCGGCAATGTGATTGTCGAAACCTTTAACACCCGTGGAATAGACGCGGCACAAATGCCCGGCGTTCTGGTGCACTCCCACGGCCCCTTTGCCTGGGGTAAAGACGCCTCCGATGCGGTGCACAACGCCATCGTGCTGGAAGAAATCGCTTATATGGGGATTTTCACCCGCCAGCTCAGCCCGGAATTACCGGACATGCAACAAACGCTACTGGATAAACATTATCTGCGTAAGCACGGGGCGAAAGCGTATTACGGGCAGTAAACCCCCTGACCCTCACCCTGGCCCTCTCCCTGAGGGAGAGGGAATAGATCGAGTGCGGCCTGCCCTTCCCCCTCTCCCCTGGGGAGAGGGCCGGGGTGAGGGGCCAGCACTGTACAAAACCCCAGCACCTCATCTGAAACCAGGCTATAATCACGCCTGGTTTTTATTTGTGAGATCAGGCTGTGGCGCAGGCGCGAGAAGGTTTTTTACTGACCCGAAACTGGCGGGATACACCCCAGGGTACTGAGGTGGAATTCTGGCTGGCGACGGATACCGGTCCGCTGCATGTGGTATTGCCGCCGCAGGAGTCTGTGGCGTTTATTCCCTCGGCACAGGTTGCCGACGCGCAGCGCCTGCTGACGGGTGGAAGCCAGTACCGCCTCACGCCGCTTCAACTCAAAGATTTCCACCGCGAACCGGTGCACGGCCTTTATTGCCGGGCGCATCGCCAGCTCATGCGTTACCACAAACTGCTGCGTGAAGGTGGCGTCACGGTGTATGAGGCCGATATCCGCCCGCCGGAGCGCTTTTTGATGGAGCGTTTTATTACCGCGCCCGTCTGGGTGGATGGCGAGGCGCACAACGGCTCGCTGATTAACGCACGCTTAAAACCGCACCCGGATTACCGCCCGCCGCTGAAATGGGTGTCGCTGGATATCGAAACCACCCGCCACGGCGAGCTGTACTGCATCGGGCTTGAGGGCTGCGGCCAGCGCACGGTGTATATGCTCGGCCCGGAAAATGGCGATGCCTCAACGCTTGATTTCGAACTGGTGTACGTCAACAGCCGCCCGCAGCTTATCGAAAAACTCAACGCCTGGTTTGCCACCCACGATCCCGATGTGCTGATTGGCTGGAACGTGGTGCAGTTCGATCTGCGGATGCTGCAAAAACTCGCCGAGCGTTACGGCATCCCGTTAACCCTGGGGCGCGGCAACAGCCCGCTGGAGTGGCGCGAGCACGGTTTCAAAAACGGCGTTTTCTTCGCCCAGGCGAACGGGCGACTCATCATCGACGGCATCGAAGCGCTGAAATCCGCGTTCTGGAACTTCTCCTCTTTTTCACTGGAATCGGTCTCCCAGGAACTGCTCGGCGAGGGCAAAGCGATCGATAATCCGTGGGATCGCATGGACGAAATCGACCGCCGCTTTGCCCAGGATAAGCCCGCGCTCGCTACCTATAACCTGAAAGACTGCGAGCTGGTGACGCGCATTTTCCATAAAACCGAGATCATGCCGTTTTTACTCGAACGGGCAACGGTCAACGGGTTACCGGCGGATCGCCACGGCGGATCGGTGGCCGCATTCAGCCACCTTTATATACCCCGGATGCATCGCGCAGGCTATGTCGCCCCCAATCTCGGTGACGTGCCGCCGCAGGCCAGCCCCGGCGGGTATGTAATGGACTCCCGGCCTGGTCTTTATGATTCGGTGCTGGTGCTCGATTACAAAAGTCTGTATCCGTCGATTATCCGCACCTTTCTTATCGATCCGGTCGGGCTGATAGAAGGCCTGGCGCAGCCGGATGAGACCCACAGCACCGAAGGCTTTTTAGGCGCGCGCTTCTCCCGCGAAACGCACTGCCTGCCGGGGATCATCGGGCAGATCTGGCACGGGCGCGATGAAGCCAAACGCCACCACAATAAGCCACTCTCGCAGGCGCTGAAGATCATCATGAACTCGTTTTATGGCGTGCTCGGCACCAGCGCCTGCCGCTTCTTCGATCCGCGTCTCGCCTCGTCGATCACCATGCGCGGGCATGAGATCATGCGTCAGACCAAAACGCTGATTGAAGCCGAAGGTTTTGATGTGATCTATGGCGATACCGACTCCACCTTCGTCTGGCTGAAAGGCGCGCACAGCGAAGAGGACGCCGCGCGAACGGGCAATAAACTGGTGGCGCAGGTGAACGCCTGGTGGCAGTCGCATCTGCAACAGGCGGGCTTAACCAGCACGCTGGAACTGGAGTTTGAAACCCATTTCAAACGCTTTCTGATGCCGACCATTCGCGGGGCGGATACCGGCAGCAAGAAGCGCTACGCCGGACTGATTCAGGAGGGCGACAGCCAGCGGATGGTGTTTAAGGGACTGGAAACGGTACGCACCGACTGGACGCCGCTGGCGCAGCAGTTTCAGCAGTCGCTCTATTTGCGGATTTTCCGCAACGAGCCCTATCAGGATTACATCCGCGACACCATCGCCAGACTGATGGCCGGGGAGTTAGATGACCAGTTGATTTACCGCAAGCGGCTGCGTCGTCCGCTGGCGGAGTACCAGCGCAATGTGCCGCCGCACGTCCGCGCCGCGCGCCTTGCCGATGAGGAAAACCAAAAGCTGGGCCGGGCGTTGCAGTACCAGAATCGCGGCACCATTAAGTACGTCTGGACCACCAACGGCCCGGAACCCGTCGCCTATCAGCGCTCGCCGCTCGATTACGATCACTACCTCACGAAGCAACTCCAGCCGGTTGCGGAGGGGATCCTGCCGTTCATGCAGGATGATTTTGCTACACTTGTCACAGGACAGATGGGACTCTTTTAAGAGTGAACGAGGAAAGCCAACGTACCCGCGATTTGAATTATGACGAATACGTGACGAACGCTTTGCCATCCAGTACCATAGCGCCCTTCCCAATCCTGGCCCCATTTTTGAAGCGCCGTCGTACTCAGACGGTGGTCGAACTATTGCCTGCAATTAGAGATATAGAGCCGAATACTTATGCCTTTTACACTTGGTCAACGCTGGATCAGCGATACAGAAAGCGAACTGGGACTTGGAACTGTTGTCGCGATGGATGCGCGTACCGTCACTCTGCTTTTCTCCTCTACCGGGGAAAACCGTCTGTATGCCCGCAGCGATTCGCCAGTCACCCGCGTGATGTTCAATCCAGGCGATACGGTCACCAGCCACGAAGGTTGGGAACTGCATGTTGATGAAGTAAAAGAACAAAATGGTCTGCTCACCTATATCGGTTCCCGCCCTGACACCGGGGAAACGGGCGTGGTGCTGCGTGAAGTGCTGCTCGACAGCAAGCTGGTGTTCAGCAAACCGCAGGACCGCCTGTTCGCCGGGCAGATCGACCGTATGGATCGCTTCTCCCTGCGCTACCGTGCGCGTAAATATCAGAGCGAACAGTACCGGATGCCGTGGAGCGGCCTGCGCGGTCAGCGCACCAGCCTGATCCCGCATCAGTTGCACATCGCCCACGATGTGGGTCGCCGCCACGCGCCGCGCGTGCTGCTGGCCGATGAAGTGGGCCTCGGTAAAACCATCGAAGCGGGCATGATCCTGCATCAACAACTGCTTTCCGGCGCGGCTGAACGCGTGCTGATCGTGGTGCCGGAAACTCTGCAACATCAGTGGCTGGTCGAAATGCTGCGCCGCTTTAACCTGCGCTTCGCGCTGTTTGACGATGAGCGCTACGCCGAAGCTCAGCACGACGCCGACAACCCGTTTGAAACCGAACAACTGGTGATTTGCTCGCTGGACTTCGTGCGCCGCAGCAAGCAACGTCTGGAGCACCTGTGCGACGCCGAGTGGGACATCATGGTGGTCGACGAAGCGCACCATCTGGTGTGGAGCGAAGACGCGCCGAGCCGCGAATATCAGGCCATTGAACAACTGGCCGAGCGCGTGCCGGGCATTCTGCTGCTGACCGCGACCCCGGAACAACTGGGGCTGGAGAGCCACTTCGCGCGTCTGCGCCTGCTTGATCCGAACCGCTTCCACGATTTTGCGCAGTTCGTTGAAGAACAGCACAATTACCGCCCGGTGGCGGACGCGGTCGCCATGCTGCTGGCAGGCAAACATCTCTCCGACAGCGAACTCAATACGCTGGGCGATCTGATTGGCGAGCAGGATATCGAACCGCTGCTGCAAACCGCGAACAGCGACCGCGACGGCGCGGAATCTGCCCGTCAGGAGCTGATTTCCATGCTGATGGACCGCCACGGCACCAGCCGCGTGCTGTTCCGTAACACCCGTACCGGCGTGAAAGGCTTCCCGAAACGCGAGCTGCACACTATCAAACTGCCGCTGCCGATGCAGTATCAGACGGCAATTAAAGTCTCCGGCATCATGGGCGCGCGCAAAAGCGCGGAAGAACGCGCCCGCGACATGCTCTACCCGGAGCAGATTTATCAGGAATTTGAAGGCGATACCGGCACCTGGTGGAACTTCGACCCGCGCGTTGAGTGGCTGATGGGCTATCTCACCAGCCACCGCTCGCAGAAAGTGCTGGTGATCTGCGCCAAAGCCGCCACCGCCCTGCAACTGGAGCAGGTGCTGCGCGAGCGCGAAGGCATCCGTGCGGCGGTGTTCCACGAAGGCATGTCGATTATCGAACGCGACCGCGCGGCGGCCTGGTTCGGCGAAGAAGACAGCGGCGCGCAGGTGCTGCTGTGCTCGGAAATCGGTTCTGAAGGGCGTAACTTCCAGTTCGCCAGCAACCTGGTGATGTTTGACCTGCCGTTCAACCCTGATCTGCTGGAGCAGCGTATCGGTCGTCTGGATCGTATCGGTCAGGCGCACGACATCCAGATCCACGTCCCGTTCCTGGAGAAAACCGCCCAGTCCGTGCTGGTGCGCTGGTTCCACGAAGGGCTGGACGCGTTCGAGCACACCTGCCCGACCGGGCGCGCGATCTACGACAGCGTGTATAACGATCTGATCGGCTTCCTCGCGGCCCCGGAAAATACTGACGGCTTTGACGATCTGATCAAACGCTGCCGCGAACAGCACGACGCGCTGAAAGCCCAGCTTGAGCAGGGCCGCGACCGTCTGCTGGAGATCCACTCCAACGGCGGCGAAAAAGCGCAGGCGCTTGCAGAAAGCATTGAAGAGCAGGATGACGACACGGCGCTGATTAGCTTTGCCATGAACCTGTTCGATATCGTCGGCATTAACCAGGACGATCGTGGCGAGAACATGATCGTGCTGACCCCGTCCGATCACATGCTGGTGCCGGATTTCCCTGGCCTGCCGGAAGATGGCTGCACCATCACCTTTGAGCGTGACGTGGCCCTTTCGCGTGAAGATGCGCAGTTTGTTACCTGGGAACATCCGCTGATCCGCAACGGTCTGGATCTGATCCTCTCCGGCGACACCGGCAGCAGCACGATTTCCCTGTTGAAAAACAAAGCCTTGCCGGTCGGCACCCTGTTACTTGAACTGATTTATGTGGTTGAAGCGCAGGCACCGAAGCAGTTGCAGTTGAACCGCTTCCTGCCCGCCACGCCGGTGCGCATGCTGCTGGATAAAAACGGCAACAACCTCGCCGCCCAGGTGGAGTTTGAAACCTTCAACCGCCAGCTCAGCGCGGTGAACCGTCATACCGGTAGCAAGCTGGTCAACGCCGTGCAGCCTGACGTGCATGCCATTTTGCAGCAGGGCGAAGGACAGATCGAAAAAGCGGCGAAAGCGCTTATTGAGACCGCGCGCAATGAAGCCGATGAGAAATTGTCGGCGGAACTGTCGCGTCTGGAAGCGCTCAGAGCGGTGAACCCGAACATCCGTGATGACGAACTGTCAGCCATTGAGAGCAATCGCCAGCAGGTGATGGAAAGCCTGGCGCAGGCGGGCTGGCGTCTTGATGCCCTGCGTTTGATCGTTGTGACGCATCAGTAACCGGAGCAGATGATGTTGATGGAACCCTACAATCCGCCGCAGGACCCGTGGCTGGTCATTCTCTACCAGGACGAGCACATTATGGTGGTCAACAAGCCGAGCGGCTTGTTGTCCGTGCCTGGTCGTCTTGACGAGCACAAAGACAGCGTGATGACGCGCATTCAGCGCGATTATCCGCAGGCCGAGTCGGTGCATCGCCTGGATATGGCGACCAGCGGGGTGATTGTGGTGGCGCTGACCAAAGCCGCCGAGCGCGAGCTTAAGCGCCAGTTCCGCGAGCGCGAGCCGAAGAAGCAGTACGTGGCGCGCGTTTTCGGTCATCCAGAAAAAGCAGAAGGTCTGGTGGATTTGCCGCTGATCTGCGACTGGCCGAATCGTCCGAAGCAGAAGGTCTGTTATGAAACCGGGAAAGCGGCGCAGACGGAGTATGTGGTGCTGGACTACGCGGCGGATAACACCGCCCGCGTGCTGTTAAAGCCGATTACCGGGCGCTCTCACCAGTTGCGTGTGCATATGCTGGCGTTAGGGCATCCGATTTTAGGCGACCGGTTCTATGCTCCACCGGAAGCGCTGGCGCTGGCTCCACGATTGCAGTTGCATGCGGAGATGCTGACGATTACGCATCCGGACTTTGGGAATAGCATGACGTTTAAGGCTCCGGCGGATTTTTAGGTTCGTACACCCTCACCCCTGCCCTCTCCCTAAGGGAGAGGGGGAAAAGCGGGACCGTGCTCGGTATGAGGGAGAGGGGGAAAGGCAAGTCCACGCTCGATCTGTCCCCTCTCCCTCAGGGAGAGGGTTAGGGTGAGGGTAAACCCCTACCTAATTACCCTGCGCTCACGCAGGCCTTTGATATCCTTCTGCCAGCGGTCGTACTCCCGCTGAACCTCATCCATCTCCATATTCAGCCGACCTATTTGCCCCTGCACCTCTTGCCATTCTTTTTGCAGCGGCTCCACTTTTTTATCGCCTGCCGCCATTTTCGCGTCAATTTTCATACTCAACGTTTTAGGCGCAGCGGAGTGTTGCTGTTGCTGCTCCGCCAGCGCTTTATCTCTGGCAGCCATCAGCGGGTAGATATCGCAGTCCGGTTTTTTCTGACAGGCGGCAACCGCTGGCTCGTACACCGTTTTAAGGTAATGCTCCTTAAACTCCACCGAACTGCCTTGCTGGTTGAACACCTTTTGCAACGCTTCATCATTTTCTCGCTCAACCGTAGCGCGATCGGTGGGTTTGCCGTTTTTATCCGTCCAGGATGTGTCGATTTTCTTTTTCAGCGCATCCGCTTTTGCACTTAGTTGCCCTTTCTCTTTCTGCCACTTATCCAACTGGACTTTTTTAGCCTCATACCCGTCCTCTATCTTTGTCAGCCGGGCGGTAAAATCGTTGTCGGTGACAATCAGATCGATCTCTTTCTTGTCCTTGAGCGTGTGGCCCGCGTTTTTCGCCGCCATCTGCATAGAAAAAAACTCGGTTGTCCAGCCGGACGCCGGGGTGCCTGTCGACGTCACCATCGCTGAAAACTTGACCGGGCGGTCTTTGACCCAGGTTTGTTCGTAAAAGCGGTAATCCGCCGCCATCCCGACCATCGCGTAGAGATTTTCGGTAGCGGCGATATCGCCTTCTGCCATCCAGGTCACCCGGTTTCCCATTTCATCGAGCTGGCGAAGCGTGATGCTTTCAAGGCGCATCGTGCCGCCGAACTGTTCGGAAAACTGCTGTTTGAGGGTTTCATCCGGGGGCGCACTGACATCCGCCAGCACTTGAAAAGAGGTACAACAGAGAAGGAGTGCGCCATATTTCCAGCCGTGTGCCATTTGCAAATTCCTTTTATGAGTAAACGGCGGATCATACGGAATTAGCGGCACACGGCGGATAAATGGAATCTCATTTTGACGAGCTACCTGCCGCGCAGGTAGCCGGGGTAATGCTTATTTCAGGCCGCTTACCAGCGCCTTGCGGCTCTCTTCTAAAGAGACCACGCGGCTGCACACGGCTTTACCGAACTGCTCAAAATCCGCTTCCTGGTTTTTCCATTCGTTCTGGATCGACGTCTGCAATCCGCCGAGGCTGCCCAGTACGCCCTGCAACGGATTACCGCCGCCTTTGAGCACCGCTTTCGCGCCCATCTCGTTGATGCTGTCCTGCAAAATGCCGCCCATCGCCTGATTCACCAGTTGCTGCCCGTTGGCGCGCACTTCATCAATGGCTTTGTAATGGAAGGTTAAACCGTCCGGGCGGTGCTCAAGGATGCGGTTCATCTGCTCTTTGAGCTGAGCGTCGAGTTTGGTCAGGCGACCGCGCATATTGCTGCTCTCACCGACCTCTTTGGCGATGATTTTATCGAGCGCCACCCGGCCCTTTTCCACGCGGGTGCGTGCGCCTTCGTCGATCCACGGCAGCGCGGTGCGCAGATCGGCCTGATAATCCTTCGCCTGCTCGCGCTGTGCGGCAGTGAGAGTCGGCTGTTTGCCGTTGAACATCACGTTGCCGTCCGGAGTCATCACCAGATTGCCGTTCTCGCCCTTCACCTGCACGGTTTGTGGGCTGATAATCACGTCGTCGCGCGGCGTGACGCTACATTTGTATTCTGCCTGAGCGGTAAAGGTTGTTACCGTCAGTGCCGCCACCAGCAGCGTTTTGCGCATCATAAAAACTCCTTCGCAGACAAAACGGGCCAGCATTTGCTGGCCCTTTCGGTATCTCTTTAGTCCCACCAGACGTCAAAAAGTTCGCTGATGCGTACATCGTCAAATTTGCGGCCTTCCAGCCATTTGCGCACCAGAGCCTGATCCTCTTCGGTGCATTTGCCGATTTCCTGTTTGCAAATCAGCCCTTCCCAGACGAGGTAGCCGCTGCCGTCAAACGCCAGCTTGTTCGGCTCGATCACTTCATTGATAAAATCGTCAACGGTCTGGTCGATCTGCTCTTCACTGGTTCCTTCCGGGAAGCGCCACGCGACGGAAAAGCCAAATTCCTGAAAATCGTCGATGTGCATTTTTTTACGCAGACGACGGCTACGGTTCGTTGCCATTATTTCACCCTCTCGAACATTAAGTCCCATACGCCGTGACCAAGACGATGGCCACGCTGTTCAAATTTGGTTACCGGACGTGATTCCGGGCGCGGTACATAGTCATTCGTTTCCGACAGATTTTTATAGCCGTCGATGGAGGTCATCACCTCAAGCATATGTTGCGCGTAGGCTTCCCAGTCGGTCGCCATATGGAAAACGCCACCCAGCTTCAGTTTGCTTTTCACCAGTTCAGCGAACGGTACCTGAACGATGCGGCGTTTATTATGACGCGCTTTGTGCCATGGGTCAGGGAAAAAGAGCTGAACCATGTTTAAAGAATTGTCAGGAATCATTTTGTGCAGCACTTCCACCGCGTCGTGACACATCACGCGCAGGTTTTCCACGCCCTCTTCATGGGCCGACGCCAGACATGCGCCCACACCCGGCGAGTGCACTTCAATGCCAAGGAAATTCTGCTCCGGCTTCGCTTTTGCCATGGCCACCAGCGACGCCCCCATGCCAAAACCGATCTCCAGCGTGATCGGCGCATCGCGGCCAAACAGCGCGGTGAAATCGAGCGGGGTTTCGGTGAACTCAACGCCCATCACCGGCCAGTAGTTTTCCAGCGCGTGCTCCTGGCCTTTGGTCAGGCGACCCTGACGGCGGACAAAGCTGCGGATGCGGCGCAACGGGCGACCGTTTTCATCAAATTCCGGTGAAATGACGTCGTTCTTCATAGAGTAAGTCTGCTTGTGAGAGTGTTTAGGAAACGGGCATTATCCAAAGATAGTTGACGGATGCAAGCGTCGGAAAGATCCGGTTTACAGCCAGGTATGGCTGTGCTGCAATCTGCGTCCCTGTTATAGCGAATCGGTGACCATGCAAGCCTCACAATTTTCAGCCCAGGTGCTGGACTGGTACGACAAATACGGGCGTAAAACCCTGCCCTGGCAACATGAAAAAACGCCTTACAAAGTATGGCTCTCCGAGGTGATGTTGCAACAAACGCAGGTCGTGACCGTCATTCCTTACTTTGAGCGCTTTATGGCGCGTTTCCCCACGGTGACCGATCTGGCCAATGCGCCGCTCGACGAAGTCCTGCATTTGTGGACGGGGCTCGGCTATTACGCCCGCGCGCGCAATCTGCATAAAGCGGCGCAGCAGGTGGCAACGCGCCACGGCGGTAAATTCCCGGAAACGTTTGAAGCGGTAGCCGATCTGCCGGGCGTCGGGCGTTCGACGGCGGGGGCGATTTTGTCGCTGTCGCTGAATCAGCACTTCCCTATTCTCGATGGCAACGTCAAACGCGTGCTGGCGCGCTGCTACGCCGTGGACGGCTGGCCGGGCAAGAAAGAGGTGGAAAAGCGCCTGTGGCAAATCAGTGAAGACGTGACGCCAGCAAACGGCGTGGCGCGCTTTAACCAGGCGATGATGGATCTGGGTGCGATGGTCTGCACCCGCTCAAAACCGAAATGCACCCTCTGCCCGCTTAACAACAGCTGCGTGGCGTATGCCAGCGGTACCTGGGCGCAGTATCCGGGGAAAAAACCGAAGCAGACGCTGCCTGAGCGCAGCGGCTATTTTCTGATGATTCAGCACGGTGATGAGATTTTACTGACCCAGCGCCCGCCGGTGGGATTGTGGGGCGGGCTGTACTGCTTCCCGCAGTTTGACGATGAAACCAGCCTGCGTGACTGGCTGGCAGAACGCCAGATTAGCGCCGATACTCTCACCCAATTGACCGCGTTTCGCCATACTTTCAGCCATTTCCATTTGGATATTGTGCCGATATGGCTTCCCGTGTCCTCATTCACCACATGCATGGATGAAGGCGCGGCTCTCTGGTATAACTTAGCGCAACCGCAATCGGTCGGACTGGCGGCTCCCGTTGAGCGCCTGTTACAACAATTACGCGTCGGTGCGTTTGTTTAGTGCCTGACGGTAAAGAGGAATTTTTATGAGCAGAACTATCTTTTGTACCTTCCTGGGCCATGAAGCCGAGGGGCAGGATTTCCAGCTTTACCCCGGCGATCTGGGTAAGCGCATCTACAACGAAATCTCCAAAGACGCCTGGGCGCAGTGGCAGAAAAAGCAGACCATGCTCATCAATGAAAAGAAACTCAACATGATGAACGTGGAACACCGCAAGCTGCTTGAACAGGAGATGATCAACTTCCTGTTTGAAGGGAAAGAGGTGCACATCGAAGGTTATACACCGCCGGAAAAATAACAGCGTGCGGGCGTCTGCCCGCCGTTACAACAAACACAACACGCACTCCCGGAATGATGAAAAAATATTTAGCGCTAGCCCTGATCGCGCCGTTGCTCATCTCGTGTTCCAGTTCCACCAAAAAGGGCGATAGCTATAACGAAGCCTGGGTAAAGGACACCAACGGTTTTGACATTCTGATGGGGCAGTTCGCCCACAACATCGAAAATATCTGGGGATTTAATGAAGTCCTGATCGCAGGCCCGAAAGACTACGTTAAGTACACCGATCAGTATCAGACCCGCAGCCATATCAACTTTGATGAGGGTTCGATCACCATTGAAACCATTGCAGGAACGGAACCTGCCGCCCACCTGCGTAAAGCGATCATTAAAACGCTGCTGATGGGTGACGATCCCGGATCTATCGATCTCTATTCCGACGTTGATGACATTCCTATTTCGAAAGAACCGTTCCTGTACGGCCAGGTGGTCGATAACAACGGCGAGGCGATCCGCTGGCAGTGGCGCGCCGAGCGCTATGCCGACTATCTGCTGCAAACGCGGATGAAAAGCCGGAAGAACGGGCTGAAGATCATCTACAGCGTGACGATCAACCTGGTGGCGAACCACCTCGACAAGCGTGCGCATAAATATGTGGGCATGGTGCGGCAGTCGGCGCGTAAATATGGCGTGGACGAGTCGCTGATCCTGGCGATTATGCAGACCGAATCCTCGTTTAACCCGTATGCGGTCAGTCGTTCCGACGCGCTGGGTTTGATGCAGGTGGTGCAGCACAGCGCCGGTAAAGACGTGTTCCGCGCGCAGGGGAGATCCGGGATGCCAGGCCGCGATTATCTTTTTGATCCGGCGAGTAATATTGATACCGGTACGGCGTATCTGGCGATGCTCAGTAACGTCTATCTTTCCGGTATTAGCAACCCGACGTCACGCCGTTACGCGGTGATCACCGCCTACAACGGCGGCGCAGGCAGCGTGCTGCGCGTGTTCTCTGCCGATAAAATTCAGGCGGCGAATATGATTAACCAGATGACACCGGGGGATGTGTACGAAACGCTGACAACGCGCCATCCGTCGGCGGAATCTCGCCGGTATTTGTATAAGGTGAATACGGCGCAGAAGAGTTATCGCCGGAATTAACAGCGCACCCTCAGGGAGAGGGAGGAAACAACACCCTCACCCCGACCCTCTCCCTCAGGGAGAGGGAGAAAAACAGCACCCTCACCCCGACCCTCTCCCTCAGGGAGAGGGAGAAAAACAGCACCCTCACCCCGGCCCTCTCCCTTAGGGAGAGGGAGAAGGGCTGGTCCGTGCTCGTTTCTGAGGGAGAGGGAGAAGGTCGGGTCCGCGCCCGGTCGGTTCCCTCTCCCTGAGGGAGAGGGCTAGGGTGAGGGTGAGGGTGAGGGTCAAAACACTACCGCTTCAACACATACCCATACAGCCGTTTAATCCCGTCGGCATCCGTTTCGCTGTACACCCCCTGCAACTCCGGCGAGAAGCCCGGCAGCAGGTTGACGCCCTCTTCCAGCGCCAGGAAATAGCGCTGCACCGCGCCGCCCCATAACTCGCCGGGCACCACGCACAGCACACCCGGCGGATACGGCAGCGCGCCCTCGGCAGCAATTCGCCCTTCGGCCTCGCTGATGCGCACCAGCTCCACGTTGCCGCGAATAAATTCGCTGTTGGCATCCTGCGGGTTCATCGCCACCGTCGGGAAGCTCTCCTCGCGGAACATCGCTTTTTGCAGATCCTTCACGTCAAAGCTGACGTACAAATCATGCATCTCCTGGCACAGCTCGCGCAGCGTGTAGTCGCGGTAGCGCACCGGGTATTTGTTGAAGATGGTCGGCAGCACGTCAGCGAGCGGGGTGTCGTCTTCAATGTGCTGCTCAAACTGTGCCAGCATCGCCACCAGTTGCGCCATTTTTTCCGCGCTTTCGGCCGGAGTAAGCAAAAACAGGATCGAGTTGAGATCGCACTTCTCCGGTACGATCCCGTTCTCGCGCAGGTAGTGGGCGAGAATGGTCGCCGGGATACCAAAATCGGTATACGCGCCGGTTTGCGCATTAATGCCCGGCGTGGTCAGCAGCAGCTTGCAGGGATCGACAAAATATTGTTCGCGGGCGTAGCCTTCAAAACCGTGCCATGTTGCACCCGGCTCGAAGCTAAAAAAGCGGCGCTCGCGGGCGATAGCGTGAGTCGGGTGATCCTGCCACGGACGCCCCGCCACTTCCGGCGGAATGAACGGCTTGATCATTTTGCAGTTGGCGATGATCGCTTTGCGCGCCTCAATGCCCAGCTCGACGCACTCCGCCCACAGCCTGCGCCCGCTCTCCCCTTCGTGGATTTTGGCGTTAACGTCCAGCGCGGCAAACAGCGGATAGAACGGGCTGGTAGACGCGTGCAGCATGAAAGCGTTGTTCAGCCGCTTGTGCGGGCAAAAACGCGCCTGGCCGCGCAGGTGATTATCTTTTTTGTGGATCTGCGAAGTCTGCGAGAAGCCCGCCTGCTGTTTGTGCACCGACTGGGTGACAAAAATCCCTGGATCGTTTTCATTCAGATCGAGCAGCAGCGGCGAGCAGTCGGCCATCATCGGAATAAACTGCTCGTAGCCCACCCACGCGGAGTCAAACAGGATGTAGTCGCACAGCGCACCGATTTTGTCGATGACCTGACGGGCGTTGTACACCGTGCCGTCGTAAGTGCCGAGCTGGATGACCGCCAGGCGGAACGGGCGCGCTTCACTGGCTTTCTCCGGCGCGACGGCGCGGATCTGCTCGCGCAGGTATTTTTCATCGAAGCAACGGTCGTCAATGCCGCCGATAAAACCAAACGGGTTACGCGCCGCTTCGAGATAAACCGGCGTTGCGCCCGCCTGGATCAGCGCTCCGTGGTGGTTGGATTTATGGTTGTTGCGGTCAAAGAGCACCAGGTCGCCGCGCGCCAGCAGCGCGTTGGTGACCACTTTGTTCGCCGCCGAGGTGCCGTTTAACACAAAATAGGTTTTATCCGCGTGGAACACTTTGGCGGCAAATTTCTGCGCGTGCTTGGCAGATCCTTCGTGGATCAGCAGATCGCCGAGCTTCACGTCCGCGTTACACATATCGGCACGAAACACGTTCTCGCCAAAGAATTCAAAGAACTGCCTTCCCGCCGGGTGCTTTTTGAAAAACGCGCCGTGCTGGTGACCGGGACAGGCGAAGGTGCTGTTGCCCATCGCCACGTACTGCGTCAGGTTATCGAAAAACGGCGGCAACACGTTTTCTTCATAGCGGCAGGCTGCGGATTCCAGCTCCAGCATCTCCTGCTCTTTACCGCCGATCACCGCTTCGACACCTGCAGGCGCATCCGCCGGGGTATCGCTGAACATAAACACCGGCAACTGAAAGCCCGTGCGTTTAAGCAGCGCCAGAATGCCGCTGTAACTGTCTGCCACCGTAATGACGACTGCCGCCACGTCTGTAAAATCAGTGTTGTCCAGGCTCACCACCTCACGATGGGTGGAAAGCAGGGAAACCAGCTCGCGGCTGGCGGCAATTTTCATTGTTTTCATAAGCACGAATACCCGTTAAAGGGGAATAAAAGCCCATGGCAAGGCATTTGCCCTGACCAACGAAGGTGTCTGAGGGGGAACCCGCTCCGACCGCCAGACATCAGTAAAATCAGAGCGCGTCTGGTTTTACGGTTGCCTTTCAGTGAGCGTGCGTTAGCCTCACCGCATGGTGAGAGAAGTATGGATCACAGCAGAACGGGCGGATGATCGCATAATTATGCGATATGACTGGTGAGCAATAATCGGTTTCATCCAGGCACTCCCGTTATTCAGAGCGGAAAATTCGCGCAATCATGTCACTTTTCATTAGCAGGTGCAACACGCAAAAAATGCCTGGAATGTGAATTTTTGCGGCATACTATGCAGTGCTAAAAACAAAATTTTTAGGAGTTACAGCGTGTTAACAGGCCCTTTTATTAATGCCGCCGCCGTGTTGTTGGGCGGAACACTTGGTGCAGTTCTGAGCCATCGCCTGCCGGAGCGAGTGCGCACGTCGATGCCTGCTATTTTTGGCCTGTGTTCACTGGGGATTGGTATCCTGCTGGTGGTGAAATGCGTCAATCTGCCGGTGATGGTGCTGGCAACGCTGCTCGGCACGTTGATCGGTGAGATCTGTTATGTCGAGCGCGGCATCAGCGGCGCGGTCAACAGCCTGCGTAAGCTGTCACAGCGCGGCAAAAAAGCGAGCGGCATCGCGGACGGGCACGATGCTTTTATCCAAAGCCTGGTCGCCATCATTATTCTGTTCTGCGCCAGCGGCACCGGGATCTTCGGGGCAATGCGCGAAGGCATGACCGGCGATCCGAGCATTCTTATCGCAAAAGCGTTTCTCGATTTCTTCACCGCAGTGATTTTTGCCACTTCGCTGGGCATTGCCGTGGCGGCGATTTCCGTGCCGATGCTGATAATCCAGCTTACTCTCGCCACCTGCGCGACGCTGATCCTGCCTCTCACCACGCCCGCGATGATGGGCGATTTCACCGCCGTCGGCGGGATTTTACTGCTGGCAACGGGCCTGCGGATCTGCGGCATTAAGATGTTTGCGGTCGCCAATATGCTGCCCGCGTTGATCCTCGCGATGCCGCTCTCCGCCGCCTGGACCGCATTCTTTGCGTGATAGCAGGTGCGTGCAGCGCTGATTGGTGATAGATTGTGCAGTCTGCAACGATTTCAATAAATTTCGTTGACGACGCGAGGCGAATCGGTTTTAATGCGCCCCGTTGCCCGGATAGCTCAGTCGGTAGAGCAGGGGATTGAAAATCCCCGTGTCCTTGGTTCGATTCCGAGTCCGGGCACCACTATTTAAAGAACCCGCCCAAAAGGCGGGTTTTTGCTTTTGGGGAAACGATACAACTCATCCCTCCTTTCTCTCTTCTCACGCAAATCATTGAGTTTTTTACCCTGTCAGTCGATAGTGTTCATTTTCCTGATAAGTAAAGTGATATGAACCAGCCCACTCTTTCCTTTGCATTAAAAAGCGGCGCGCTGCTTCTGTTGGCGATTCTGATTTATACCGGCATTTACACCGGCGACCGCATCACCTGGCTGATGGAAGTCACGCCGGTGGTTATCATCGTTCCGCTGCTACTTGCTACCCAAAAGCGCTATCCGCTTACGCCCCTGCTTTACACGCTGATTTTCTTTCATGCGATTATCCTGATGGTCGGCGGTATGTATACCTACGCCAAAGTACCGGTTGGATTTGAGGTGCAGGAGATGTTCAACCTTAGCCGCAACCCGTATGACAAACTCGGGCACTTTTTCCAGGGGCTGGTCCCGGCGCTGGCTGCACGTGAGATCCTGATCCGTGGCGGCTACGTTAAAGGGCACAAAATGACCGGTTTTCTGGTGTGCTGCGTGGCACTGGCGATCAGTGCGACCTATGAGCTGATTGAATGGTGGGCGGCGCTGGCGATGGGGCAAGGCGCGGATGATTTCCTTGGCACTCAGGGCGATCCGTGGGATACGCAATCAGACATGTTCTGCGCCCTGCTCGGCGCGCTCACCACGGTGCTGATTTTAGGACGCTACCATCAGCGTCAACTGGCGCGTCTGCGTTAACCCGCCTGTAAAAATCCCGGCCACCTGCCGGGATTTTCATTGATTATCGCTGGCGGAAATATCGCTGCATATCACGTCCATGCCAGGCATTAGCCTTGAGGACGATGCTTCTTCATAAGCCGTGTTAATGCAGGCTTTATTATCTGACCTGAATTCAATGACAAAAAGGAGCCCTTTTTTATTTTCATAATAAGGAACAGGAACCAGAAATTTCGTGTCCAGCATCCCCTCTTTTTCTCTGTACCAGCGAACCATGAGCTGCAATTTTAATTCTGGCTCCCACGTCGGTAATTTATCGGGAAGCGAGCAGGCATGCCGGGTATTTTCAGGGAGTTTGCCCGGTGTGATGTTTTCCACGTCACATAGCCACTGGGTTGAACCCTCAACAGGCGCAATCGCCGCATTAGCAACGTAATCACCGCTCCACTTCGCATTCACAGCCAGCATTTTCGCTTTCGGCCCGCCATATAACCGCGCGTATTCACGATCCTCAGCGATTATCGCTATTCCCAGCAACACACAAATGGCGGCCAGCAGCGCTGCAAATCCTCGCAGTAAAGGACCAAAGTTTCGCTGCTCCAGCAATCCCACTGCCAGTCCCACCAGCGTAATAAAAGGAATACCGATCGCGCCAATCATACCCACACCCAGCGCCTGGTAGCCGTCACTGTCCACCCGGTTTAGCGCGTACTGAACCCATAATGCCGTAATAAAAAGTGCGCCGAAGAAACCCAGCAGTGCACCTGCCATGGCGTTAAATCCACGATGTGAGGACGTCATGATTATTCCTTTTTTAGATAGCTACCCGTGTGCGTTATTCCCTTCGCCGGGACTGACTATAAGCATTAACCTTATATAAAGTGATGATAAAGCTCATTGTCCCTTACCGGGCAGTGGCAAACAGCATTTTTGCTTCCTAATGGTCGCCCGCCGTTTAATACAATACGCGCCGCTTTCACAAACGCATTTTTATCAGTATCAGAGGACCCCATGAAGTTACATCTCACTGTTTTTACGACTCTTATTCTGCTGGCGGGCGGTTACATGACCACGGCACAGGCCACAGAGCAGGCGCATCAGCGTCGTGAAGCGCGCGATACACGTCAGGATGCGCGGCGCGATGCACGTCAGGATAAACGCCAGTGCGTAGTCAGAAACGATAAAAGTAATCATGAATGTCGGCAGGACAAACGCCAGGCTAAACAGGATGGCCGTCAGGAAGCGCGTGATATCAAGTACTAATCCTCCCCACTGCTGCATCCACATCTATTAATGGCTTCGTTTTTTGACGAAGCCGTCAAATTTTCTGCAACGACCTATTAGGTTGTTTTCAAATATTTGCGGCAGGTAACAAATCTCGTCCTTGCACATTGATAGAATCACATCAAATCCCCGAGGGAAATGTGATTTTATAAACATCCATTCGCATCAAGGTGTGAGGAAACTAACATGAATTTGAAGCTACAGTTAAAGATACTCTCGTTCTTGCAGTTCTGTCTGTGGGGGAGCTGGCTCACCACGCTGGGCTCCTATATGTTCGTCACACTGAAGTTTGACGGTGCGTCTATCGGTGCGGTGTACAGCTCACTGGGTATTGCCGCCGTCTTTATGCCGACCCTGCTCGGGATCGTGGCCGATAAATGGGTCAGTGCGAAATGGGTGTATGCCCTTTGCCACCTGGTCGGTGCCATTACGCTGTTTATGGCAGGACAGGTTACCACGCCGGGGGCAATGTTCATGGTTATCCTGCTGAACTCGCTGGCCTACATGCCGACCCTCGGCCTCATCAACACCATTTCCTATTACCGCCTGCAAAATGCCGGTATGGATATCGTGAATGATTTCCCGCCTATCCGTATCTGGGGCACCATCGGCTTTATTATCGCGATGTGGGCAGTCAGCTTCTCTGGCTTTGAACTGAGCCACATGCAGCTTTACATCGGCGGCGCGCTGTCGCTGATCCTCGTTCTCTTCACCCTTACGCTGCCGCATATCCCGGTGGCGAATCAGCAGAAAAACCAGAGCTGGAGCTCCATGCTCGGGCTGGACGCGTTTGCATTACTGAAAAACAAACGCATGGCGATTTTCTTTATCTTCTCCATGCTGCTGGGCGCTGAACTGCAAATCACCAATATGTTTGGTAACACCTTCCTGCACAGCTTCGATAAAGATCCGCTGTTCGCCAGCAGCTTTATCGTCCAGCACGCGTCGGTGATGATGTCGATTTCTCAGATCTCCGAAACCCTGTTCATCCTGACCATCCCGTTCTTCTTAAGCCGCTACGGGATTAAAAACGTCATGCTGATCAGCATCGTGGCCTGGATGTTACGCTTCGGTCTGTTCGCTTACGGCGACCCAACGCCGTTCGGCACCGTGCTGCTGGTACTGTCGATGATCGTTTACGGCTGCGCCTTCGACTTCTTCAACATCTCCGGTTCGGTGTTCGTGGAAAAAGAAGTGAAGCCTGAAATCCGCGCCAGTGCGCAGGGTATGTTCCTGATGATGACCAACGGTTTCGGCTGCATCCTGGGTGGTGTGGTAAGCGGTAAAGTGGTGGAAAGCTACACCGTGAACGGCATCACCGACTGGCAAACCGTATGGCTGATTTTTGCCGGTTACTCGCTGTTCCTGGCCTTCGCATTCGTGGCGCTGTTTAAATACAAACACGTTCCGACCGCTACCGGTACACAGCCTGTCGCGCATTAATTTATCTCTGACTTCTCCGGCGTGCCTTGCGCACGCCGGCTCTCCCCGCCCCTTCTTATTGCCTCCGTAACGCCTCCTTTTAAAGCAGATTTTCGCCAAAACACATTCATCACCGTTTTGATACACTGGCGAAAAACACCACAACACCGGAGTTCACATGAGTCAGCAAACTGCCCTTAATGCCGAACCGCTTGAATGGGGTCACGGCCCGCGTACTTTTGACGTATTTCTTGAACCCACCTGCCCTTATTCCGTGAAAGCCTTTAATAAGCTCGATGCGCTGCTAAAGCACATCGGGGAAGATAAGGTGACGGTAAAAATCCGCCTGCAATCGCAGCCGTGGCATATCTATTCTGGCCTGATCGTGCGCTACATTCTTGCCGCCTCCACGCTGCCCAATGGCCGCGATGCGGCGCATAAAGTGATGCAGGCGGTTGCCGATCATCGTGAAGAGTTTGAATTTGCCGATCACTGCCGTGGACCGAATATGGACGCCACGCCAAACGATATTATCGCGCGCCTGAAAGCGTACAGCGGCGTCGATGCCTCCGTGCCGTTTGACCGTGCCGATCTGCAGGCGGTGATCAAATGGCACTGCAAATATGCACGCCAGAACGGTATCCATGTCTCGCCAACCTTTATGGTCAACGGGCTGGTGCAGGCCGATCTCGGCAGTGGCGATGACATCAGCGTATGGGCGGAGCGGATCCTCGGCTGCTAAACTCGTTCAACACATTAATGAAAAGGCAGGTCAACATGTCAGACAATCATTACCAGCCACCCAAAACCTGGACGTGGGATCAATCCGGCGGCGGCGCGTTCGCTAATATCAATCGCCCGGTTTCCGGTCCTACCCATGAAAAAGCGCTGCCGTCAGGTAAGCACCCACTTCAGCTTTACTCCCTCGGCACGCCTAACGGCCAGAAAGTGACGATTCTGCTGGAAGAGCTACTTGAACTCGGCGTGAGCGAGGCAGAATACGACGCGTGGCTGATCCGCATCGGCGAAGGCGATCAGTTCTCCAGCGGCTTTGTTGACGTTAACCCGAACTCCAAAATCCCGGCGCTGAGCGACCACTCCGTGACCCCGCCGCTGCGGGTATTTGAGTCCGGCTCGATTCTGGTTTACCTGGCGGAAAAATTCGGTCACTTCCTGCCAAAAGATCTGGCCGGGCGCACTGAAACGCTGAACTGGCTGTTCTGGCTGCAAGGCTCGGCTCCGTTCCTCGGCGGCGGTTTTGGTCACTTCTATCACTATGCGCCAGTGAAGATTGAATACGCGATCAACCGCTTCACCATGGAAGCCAAACGCCAGCTCGACGTGCTGGATAAGCAACTGGCGAAGCATAAATTTGTGGCGGGTGACGACTACACTATCGCTGATATGGCGATCTGGCCGTGGTACGGCAACGTGGTACTCGGCAATGTGTATGACGCCGCAGAGTTCCTCGACGCGGGCAGCTACAAAAACGTGCTGCGCTGGGCGAATGAGGTGGCAGCACGTCCGGGCGTACGGCGCGGACGCATGGTTAACCGCACTAACGGGCCGCTCAACGAACAGTTGCACGAGCGTCACGACGCCAGCGACTTCGACACGCAAACCGAAGACAAACGCAGTAGTTAATCTTTTTACCGGGCGTTTCGCGCCCGGTATCGCTCTTTTTCGCCCCGCATATTTACAACAAAATAATAACTAGTAAGAATGCTTTTTATTTATTCATAACGGGCATCAATGTCTGAACGTGCGCTTGAGCAGCAGATCCAGAATCTGAAAAAGCATAATGCCCGTCTGGTGAGGCTGGCCCGTGACGCCCGCAGTAAACTGAGCGCGGCGCTGGACGGCACCGGCCTCTGTCTCTGGCAGCTCGATATCCCAAGCGGAAAACTGATTATTTACAACCGCCGCTGGGGATCGATGCTCGGCTATCAGCCCAAAGAACTCAACGCGCAGTTTGAAGTATGGAAAGAGCACCTGCACCCGGACGATCGCGATTGGGTGCTGGCGGCGTTTTACGATCATCTCAGCGGTAAAGCCCCCTGGTACGAAGCGCTGCACCGGATGCAGCATAAAAACGGCACCATCACCTGGGTGCTGGATCGCGGGCGGGTCAGCGAATGGGACGCCAGCGGCAAGCCGCTGAAAGTGACCGGCACCCATATCGATATGACTAAAGAGAAGCAGTACGAAGCGCAGCTCGCGCAACTGGCGAATCACGATCCGCTCACCGGACTGGCCAACCGCCACGCCCTGATCGCGCATTTTAAAACGCTCAAACAGAATGGCGCGCTCTGCGTCGCGTTTATCGATCTCGATGATTTCAAACACATCAACGACACCTTCGGCCACCGCAGCGGCGATGAACTGCTGATCCAGTTAAGCCAGCGGCTGCGTGACGTCAGCCCGGAAGGGACGGTGATCGGGCGTCTGGGCGGCGATGAATTTGTCCTGCTGCTGCCTTATGCGCTGAATAATTTACAGGTGAACAGCGCGGCGCATAACTGTTTGCGGGCGGCGTTGACGCCGTTTGAACTGGATAACGGCGTCGGTTCGGTTGGCGCATCCATTGGCATTGAGGAAGTGCGCGAGCAGGACGATTTTGTTCTCGCGCTGAAACGCGCGGATCAGGCGATGTACCACATTAAACACACCGGTAAAAACGGCGTGGCGATAGGCCCGACGCTGATTTCTATTTCCCCGAGGCTGAGCGCGTGAGCAAATCCGCCCGGCAGACGGCCATCCTCCAGATCCTCGCCCGGCATGACGCCCTGACCACGACCCACCTTGCGCAGTTACTGGCGGTCAGCCAGGAGACGCTGCGCCGCGATTTAACTGCGCTGCAGGCGCAGGGAAAAATTGTGCGTCATCACGGGCGCGCCCGGGCGATCCACGCCGATAACGTCGATGCCGGGGAACCGTTTCGCGCGCGGCTGAAAAGCCACTACGCCGACAAAGCGGATATCGCCCGTCATGCGCTGGCATGGATTGAAGAAGGGATGACGCTGGCGCTCGATGCCAGTTCCACCTGCTTTCACCTGGCGCGGCAACTGCCGGATCTGCCGCTGACCGTCTTCACGAACAGCCAGCCGATTTGCCAGGAGATGGCGCGGCGTCAGCACATCACGCTGCTGTGCGCAGGCGGCGAACTGGATCGCAAATACCGCTGCTACAAAACGCCAGCGCTCGCGTCATTGCTGAAATCGGTGGATATCGATCTGTTTATTTTTTCCTGCGAAGGGGTCGATGCTAACGGTGATATGTGGGACCCCACTGCGCACAATGCCGGGTTCAAAACCCAGCTTTTAAAACGTGCGCAGCAGTCGTTACTTCTGATTGATAAAAGCAAATTCCGGCGGGCCAGCGAGGTCAAAATCGGCCATCTTAGTGCGGTCACACAGATGATCAGCGACGCGCCTCGCTACCCCATTGCCAACTAGAACGCCACCCACTCATCCCCTGCGGCAGATTTTGCCGTTGCCGGGCGGGAAGCCGGGGTTTTCAGCGGGGCTGTCACCACCGTCGGCTCGTCATTCGACAGGCGGAACTGCGCCACCGCGCGTTGCAACTCTTCAGTCTGGCGTTCAAGCGCGGTAGCGGCGGCAGAAACCTGCTCCACCAGCGCGGCGTTTTGCTGCGTCACGCTGTCCATCTGCGTGATCGCCGTGCCGACCTGAGAAATCCCTTTGCTCTGCTCCGCCGATGCGCCCGCGATCTGCTTCATGATGGTGGTCACTTCGGTGACGGCACGCAAAATGCCTTCCATGGTCGATCCGGTATCGTTCACCAGTCTGGCTCCCTTATCGACACGGGTAACGGAATCGGCGATCAGCGTTTCAATCTCTTTTGCCGCGTCAGCGCTGCGGCTGGCGAGGTTACGCACTTCTCCGGCTACCACCGCAAATCCACGCCCCTGCTCGCCTGCTCGCGCCGCTTCTACCGCTGCGTTCAGCGCCAGGATATTGGTCTGGAAGGCAATGCTGTTAATGACGTTAGTGATCTCGGCGATTTTCTTCGAGCTGTCTGAAATCCCCGCCATAGTGCTGACCACTTCGCTGACCAGCGCGCCGCCTTTGCTGGCGGTGGTTGATGCCACTTCCGCCAGTTCGCTGGCCTGCAGTGCGCTATCGGCATTCAGTTTTACCGTCGCGGTAAGCTCTTCCATGCTGGCTGCCGTTTGTTCCAGCGCGGCGGCCTGCTCCTCAGTACGTGAGGAAAGGTCATTATTGCCGCCGGAGATTTCGGTCGCACCGCGCCAGATGTTGTCGCTGCCGGCACGAATCGAACTGACGGCCTCACGCAGACTGTCCTGCATCCCCTGCAACAGCGGCACCATTTGCCCTACACAGTTACGGCCAAAATCCGGCACCGGCTGGCTGAGGTCGCCCTTTGAAATCAGGCGGAAATGTTCACGAATCGTCGCCAGCGGTTTCACCAGCATGGTGACCAGATAGCGATCGGAGAAAAGCAGTAACAGCAAACCGAGTACCACCGCCGTGAGGATCAGCATGCGGGTGAGGCTGGTTTGCCCGTCCACCATCACGCGGGTGTTATCGAGCGTCTGCCCGGCGGCTTTATTAAACGCCTCGGCGCTGGCACCAAACGCGCGGCTGAGCGGCGGGGTCACGTTGTTGGCCTGGTTGCGGTAACCCTCCACATTCCCCTGCTGGGCGAGTTGCACCTGCGGAGTCACGCCCTGATCGAGCAGGGCCTGCCAGCTTGAAATCACCTGGGCTGAAATCTGTTCATCAACCGGGCCCGGCGAGACGGCTTTTAAGGCATCCAGTTTTGCCCGCATGTTGTCGAGCGCCTGCTGCACGGGGGCAAAATCCACCGTGCCGCCTGCCGCTTTCACGTCCATCAGACGGGAAAGGCGCGTCACCACGCGAAAATACTGGTCATTACCCTGGCTCAGCAACGTCATCTGGTTCACCAGCTGGCGGTCAACCACGTTGCCCTCGGCCATTTTCGAGAGGGATGACACGCTGTACAGGCCCACGCCTGACCACAGCAGACAGAAGATGCCCAGAATAGAGAGCATGACAAAGCGGATAGTTAAGTTCTGAAGCATACGCATTTTTTATTTCCTTACCTGAGGTGCATTCTCCCCCGCAGGGGAGACTTATTTCCGTTATCGGCAAAAGATAGACGAGATGTATAGTTCAGCCACTTTTTTTTACTAAAAATCTGCCTGAGGAAATAGCTGTTAAAAAAACAATCTCCGCTATTTTTCCTGACAGAAATACGCGACTTTCATTCACATTTTTTCAAGAAGATTGTGGTGCCCCACGCGCGAGCACCGACCGTAACCCGCTAATTGTTAACAAAAAATCCGTTACCGTGCTATTTAGTTCGCTAAGGGTTATATTTATTTCCTGCGTTAAATAGATTATTGTGAAGTTTACAAAAGGCGATTCAATTATTTATCCGGCCCTGTCTTTCACGATATATTCTCTTTTAATTAATGACTATTATATTAAGCGCAGGATGTTTATCTAATTTCGTAAATACATTCTTTTGTTGATGCCTCCGACAATAATAAATAACCCTTATTATTGTATTAGAAAATGTTACCCGTAATAATTTCAGACGCTTTTTGAGCAGAGAAAAGAGCAAGGCCGCGTCGTGCCTGGCGTGCAGGCCGATCGGCACAGAAAAGATCAATTCTTGCGGTTTGCGTAAATTAGGCTGGAGGAAAAAGTGTGATGGCGATCAATATAAAATGTATGTGTGCAACGCACTTACCTGACAGCTATTAACCTTCGGCAAACTCTATTTTAGCGCTGCTACATAGTCACGCGGGATGATTAGTCGCTTTGCAGCGAGTGGTAATAATCCGCTAACGCTGCCTCCTTTTGTCTGACCAATCCACGACAATGTGACCGTCCGGGCTTACGGGAGCAGCCAGAGACGCTAATATAGAAACGCTGTTTCGAAATCCAATAAACGAATAAGGAGACATCATGCCCTGGCCCGTCAATCCCGCCCGCTATGAGCAGATGCAGTATCGTTACTGCGGTAAAAGCGGCCTTTGCCTGCCCGCCCTGTCGCTGGGCTTATGGCACAGCTTCGGTCATGTTCAGGCGCTGGACACGCAGCGCGCATTGCTGCGTAAAGCCTTTGATTCCGGCATTACCCATTTCGATTTAGCCAATAACTACGGCCCGCCGCCGGGCAGCGCGGAGGAAAACTTTGGCCGCCTGCTGCGCGACGATTTTGCCGCCCACCGCGATGAGCTGATTATTTCCACCAAGGCCGGGTATGACATGTGGCCGGGGCCGTATGGTTCTGGCGGCTCGCGTAAGTATTTACTCGCAAGTCTCGATCAGAGCCTCAGCCGGATGGGGCTGGATTACGTGGATATCTTCTACTCCCACCGCGTTGATGAAAATACGCCGATGGAAGAGACTGCCTCTGCGCTGGCCCAGGCGGTGCAAAGCGGCAAGGCGCTGTACGTCGGGATTTCCTCTTACTCGCCGCGCCGCACGCAGGAGATGGCGCAATTGCTGCGCGAATGGAAAATCCCGCTGCTGATCCATCAGCCTTCTTACAACCTGCTCAACCGTTGGGTCGATAAAAGCGGCTTGCTGGATACCCTGGAAGCGAACGGCATCGGCTGCATTGCCTTTACGCCGCTGGCGCAAGGTTTGCTCAGCGGGAAATACCTGAATGGCATCCCGGACGGGTCGCGTATGCAGCGGGAAGGCAAAAAAGCGCGTGGGCTGACCGAAAATATGCTGACGGAAGCGAACCTCAACAGCCTTCGTCTGCTTAACGACATGGCGCAGCAGCGCGGTCAGTCGATGGCGCAAATGGCCCTGAGCTGGCTGCTGAAAGATAATCGCGTGACGTCGGTGCTGATTGGGGCGAGCCGCCCGGAGCAGATCGAAGAGAACGTGCAGGCGCTCAATAATCTGACCTTTAGCGAGCAGGAACTGGCGCAGATTGATAAACATGTGGCCGATGGGGAGTTGAATCTCTGGCAGGCGTCGTCAGACAGGTAATAAGGATAAGGCCGGGTCTCTCCGGCCTTTATAGCGTGGCGGTGGTCACCTCTTTCGGGTCTACGTCCGGGCGTTCATACTCCGGCCAGACCAGCACCACCAGCGCCGGGTAAGCATCCAGGCTGAATTCAACAAAACACTGCCGCAGGTTGATTAAATCAAGATCGGAATGTGGGACTCTTTCCCCGTTAAGACAACGCTTCTTTATATTATCGTAATACTTATACACCGCTGAATTCAGATCGCTGCAACGCCGCTGGGCTTCAAATAATCCCGGCACGCTATTTATTTGCGATATGTTCATTCTTTTAATTGTCGCGTGTAAAAAATCAATATATTCATGATTAACGCGCCAGTACCATACCGGCGTAATGCTATTCATTAACATCGAGAAATGGTCTTCGCCTTCCTCTTTGGACAATGGCGGAGCCTCAGGCGGCGGGCCTGATTCATTAACTGGCGTTGTTTTATTCAGCTCAAGCATCATAAAAAGCACACCGGCCGTAAGTAACAACAGGGCAATAACAGAATAAAAAACACTGTTCATGAGCAGGCTCCGTTTTTTTTGATTTTAAAAGTCTGCCATGATATTGTCAACGAACCTCACGCCAGGACTACCCCCACCTGTTTGATATCAAAGGATATTAGAATGCTGCCCGAGAACCTTGTCCCGGCTCGCTTTCGCATTTCCGCGAAGGAAACTGAACTGGGGGAAGCAGAAAAAGATGTTAATTTAACTCAGGGAAAAAGAACACTCTCTGATTTCGAAAGCGATATATTAACCAATGTGAGTCATACCCGGCAATCACGTAATATGTTGCTGGAAGAACGCGATCGCCATATAAAAGACCGATTATTCCGTACTATAAAAATAGAAACCTTTACCCGACTGCTTAACGATTTGCAGGCGGAAGGTGAGATTGACGCCCAGGCTTTAAGTCAAATATTGACTGAAAAAACAGAACAAATAAATGAAGCCGGGAATGAAATTTGGCTTAATCTCATTACCCGCGAAAAAGATGCGCCTTTATTTTATAGTCTGGAGGATGAATAACGTGAAAGATGTTGAAAACAACAACGTTTATTTGACTTTAGATGACAGAAATAGCGATGAGTTTATCTTAAAGCAAAATCTGGATGCGCTAATACAAAGTAAAAACGATCAAATCACCCGTCTGGCAAAAGATCTGATTTCTATCCCGGCCGCGCTGGTGCGCCTGAAATGGCAGAATCGCCGTGAAATCTACGCGCTTCAGGTGAAAGAAGAGATTTATGGCGCGACCATCAATGAAGTCATGCGGCTGCATCCTGAGCTTTATGAAAAAATCATGGCCCGCATTGAGACGAACTATCAGTATTTGCTGGCCCGTGAGACCGCCACGCTGCGTATCACGCGTAAACTGGCTGAGGGCGGCTACCGCACCTCAAACGTCACCACCGTCGCGTTGAAAGAGAAAACGCCGCCCGACGACGCCACGCCCCCGCCCTCCCCTGATAAGACCTGAACGCTCCAGAACGAGACTCATGACATCCCGCTGTCAGGCTTTTGCACGGCAAAAAAAAAGCCGGCACAGGGCCAGCTTCTTCTTATGTGAACGCGATTATTTCGCGCTCGCCACTTCTTCACCGACAAGGCCAATCTTCAGATAACCCGCTTTGTGCAGCGTATCCATGACCTTCATCATCGTCTCGTAATCCACGGTTTTATCCGCGCGGAAGAAGACGGTGGTGTCTTTTTTACCGGCAGTTACCGCCGTCAGTGCGCTGATCATGGTCTCGTCTGTGACCTGATCGTTGCCGATAAACATGGTGTTATCTGCTTTCACCGACAAATAGACCGGTTTTTCCGGGCGCGGCTGCGGCTGACTGGATGAAGCAGGCAGATTCACCTTCACATCCACGGTCGCCAGCGGCGCAGCAACCATGAAGATGATCAGCAGAACCAGCATAACGTCGATAAACGGCGTTACGTTGATTTCATGCATTTCACCGTTGTCATCCAGGTTTTCGTTAAGATGCATCGCCATCGGACATTACCCTAAACGTAATTTCTGTGCCGCGTGCACCGGTTGCGCCGATGAACTGGCAGCGAGATCGAGGTCGCGGCTTTGCAGCAGCAGTACCTGAGCGGCCACATCGCCAAGCATCGCTTTATGACCACCGATCATGCGGGCGAAAATGTTGTAGATAACCACCGCCGGAATAGCGGCGACCAGGCCGATAGCCGTTGCCAGCAGCGCTTCCGCGATCCCCGGCGCAACCACAGCCAGGTTAGTGGTCTGGGTTTGGGCGATACCGATGAAGCTGTTCATGATGCCCCACACGGTGCCGAACAGACCGATAAACGGAGAAATGGCCCCGATCGTGGCCAGATAACCATTACCACGGCCCATCTGGCGACCAAAAGCGGCAACACGGCGCTCAAGGCGGAAACCGGTACGCTCTTTGATACCTTCGTTATCTTCGGAACCCGCAGAGAGTTCCAGCTCGTTGCGCGCTTCGTTAATCAGATGCGTGCTGAGGCTTTTATTACCAAAAGCGGCAGCGATTTCCGTCGCCTGATTGAGCGAGCGGGCCTCGGCAAGCAGTTTTTGCTCGCGCTTAAGACGGCGCTTCTGTGAAAGCAGATCAGCACTTTTGCTAAAGAAAATAGCCCAGGTGACGACGGACGCGAGAAGCAGGCCGATCATCACAATTTTTACTACGATGTCAGCATGATGATACATGCCCCAAACGGACAGATCCGTTTGCATCAAATTATTACCCACTCTGTATCTCCGGACGCAAATCACAAAATCTGCGCATAATAATATCAAAAAGACGTCGAATTGATAGTAGTTCTCATTACTATTTACATAGTGCGCTAATTAACGCGTAGTTTCTTTGCGCTTACTCAGTAAAAAAGTTCCCTCGTTCATTTTTGAGAAAATATTATGCTGAATAGGGCCGCTTGCGATGCAGAGTAAAACATTCATGGTAGTCTGGACATCCAGACGTATAAAAGCAGGTATGCGAACATGACAGCGAAGCACATTGAAACCGCGCTGGTGAATGCCGGGCGCAGCAAAAAGTACACTCAGGGCGCAGTGAACAGCGTTATCCAGCGCGCGTCGTCGTTGGTTTTTGACACCGTTGAAGCCAAAAAGCAGGCCACACGCGGACGGGCGA
Organism: Enterobacter sp. kpr-6; assembly: GCF_900116015.1. Classification (GTDB taxonomy): domain Bacteria; phylum Pseudomonadota; class Gammaproteobacteria; order Enterobacterales; family Enterobacteriaceae; genus Enterobacter_D. Next base: position 181,711 of record NZ_FOYH01000004.1, on the reverse strand, counting down.
AAGGCGAACTGTTTTATGGTCGTCGCGGTACTCTGACGCATTTCTCTTTGCAGGAAGCAATGTGCGAGCTGGAAGGCGGCGCGGGCTGTGCGCTTTTCCCCTGCGGTGCGGCTGCCGTTGCCAATACCATTCTGGCGTTTGTCGAACAGGGCGATCACGTCTTAATGACCAATACCGCTTACGAACCCAGTCAGGATTTCTGCACGAAAATCCTCGCCAAACTGGGCGTCACGACGGGCTGGTTCGATCCACTCATCGGCGCGGATATCGTCAATCATATTCAGCCCAATACCAAAGTGGTGTTTTTAGAGTCCCCCGGTTCCATCACTATGGAAGTGCATGACGTCCCGGCGATTGTCGCCGCCGTGCGCCGCGTGGCTCCTGACGCCATCATTATGATCGACAATACCTGGGCGGCGGGCATTCTGTTTAAAGCGCTCGATTTTGGCGTGGATATCTCCATCCAGGCGGGCACGAAATACCTGATTGGTCACTCGGACGCGATGGTCGGCACTGCGGTCTCCAACGCCCGCTGCTGGGATCAACTGCGTGAAAATGCCTATCTGATGGGGCAAATGCTGGATGCCGACACCGCCTACATGACCAGCCGGGGTCTGCGCACGCTGGGCGTACGTCTGCGTCAGCATCACGAAAGCAGTCTGCAAATCGCACAATGGCTCTCCCAACATCCGCAGGTCGCGACGGTCAATCACCCGGCGCTGCCAGGCAGCAAAGGGCATGAATTCTGGAAGCGTGACTTTACCGGCAGCAGCGGCCTGTTTTCCTTTGTGCTGAACAAACGGCTCGATAATGACGAACTGGCGGCATATCTGGATAACTTCACGCTGTTCAGCATGGCCTATTCGTGGGGCGGCTTTGAGTCACTGATTCTGGCGAACCAGCCGGAACAGATTGCGGCGCTGCGTCCAGGGGCGGAAATCGACTTCACCGGTACGTTAATCCGCGTGCATATCGGTCTGGAAAACGCGGACGATTTGATCGCCGATTTAGCCGCGGGCTTCGAGCGCATCGCGTAAACCGGGCTTTTTGGTAAATAATTACTCAGTACCAGCGGAATTGTCTGCATTTCTTGCGTGAACGATCAAGGTGCCATTAACAAATCAGGCGTATAATGGCCCCTTATACGCTGTAGAGCTGTACCACAGGAAAGTCCATGGCTGTTATTCAAGATATTATCGCGGCGCTCTGGCAACATGATTTTGCGGCGCTGGCCGATCCCCGGGTCGTCGGCGTTGTTTATCTGGTGATGTTTGCGACGCTGTTTTTAGAAAATGGGCTATTACCGGCCTCGTTTTTACCCGGTGACAGTCTACTGTTGTTAACCGGCGCACTGATTGCCCGCGGGGTGATGGATTTTATCCCGGCGCTGGCGATCCTCACGACGGCGGCAAGCCTCGGCTGCTGGCTGAGCTATATTCAGGGCCGCTGGCTCGGGAATACGCGCGTGGTGAAAAGCTGGCTCGATCAGTTGCCTGAGAAGTATCACCAGCGCGCGACCTGCATGTTCGACAGACATGGTCTGCTGGCGCTGCTCGCCGGGCGTTTCCTGGCGTTTGTGCGCACCTTACTGCCAACCATGGCGGGCATTTCCGGGTTATCTAACCGTCGTTTCCAGTTCTTCAACTGGTTAAGCGCCCTGCTGTGGGTCGGCGCGGTGACAAGCCTGGGTTATGCGCTGAGTATGATCCCCTTTGTGAAGCGTCATGAAGATCAGGTGATGACATGCCTGATGATCCTGCCGATTGTCCTGCTGGTCGCCGGGCTTCTGGGGACGGTCGTGGTGGTGATTAAGAAGAAGTATTGCAACGGGTGATGTAACCCTCACCCTAACCTTCTCCCTTAGGGAGAGGGGACAGATCGAGCACTGACTTGCCTTTCCCCCTCTCCCTGAGCTGAGGGGACAGATCGAGCACTGGCTTGCCTTTCCCCCTCTCCCTGAGCTGAGGGGACAGATCGAGCACTGGCTTGCCTTTCTCCCTCTCCCTGGGGAGAGGGCCGGGGTGAGGGGCGACTCCCCCACTACACCCCCTGCATCATCCTGATCCGCGCCGCATCCTCCCCCGGCGTCACGCCAAAATAGCGCTTAAACTCGCGGCTAAACTGCGACGCACTTTCGTACCCCACCCGCATCGCTGCGGCGCTGGCCTTCATGCCGTCGTGGATCATCAGCATTCGCGCCCGGTGCAAACGGTAGGTCTTCAGGTATTGCAGCGGCGACGTGCTGGTCACCGATTTGAAATTATGGTGAAACGCCGACACGCTCATGTTCGCTTCAGCGGCAAGCTGATCGACGCTCAGGTTTTCGGTGTACTGACTTTCAATGCGCTTCAGCACCCGGCTAATCAAGCTGAAATGGGTCTGGCGGCTCACCAGCGCCAGCAGCGCACCGCCGCGCGGGCCGGTCAGCACGTGATAGAGGATTTCGCGCACGATCTGCTTGCCTAAAATCCTGGCGTCGAGCGGGCGCTCCATCACGTCCAGCAACCGCTCCACCGCACAGAGGATCTCATCGGACAGCGTCGCGGAGTTAATACCGCTGGCCGCCATCGCAGGCTGAAAATGCTCGTCCTCACCGATGTCCATCAGCAACTCCTGAAGCTGGAGGATATCCACATTGACGCGGATCCCCGCCAGCGGGATCTCCGGCGTGGCGAAGGTTTCACACTCAAACGGCAGCGGTACGGTCAGCAGCAGATATTCATTGGCATCGTAGCGAAACACGCGCTCATTGATATAACCGATTTTATGCCCGGAAAAGAGGATCACGATGCCGGGCTGGTACATCACCGGGGTACGCGTACCGGGCTGCGTGCCATGCAGCAGACGGATATCCGGCAGCAGCGAGGCCAGGGCGTTCTCATTACTTTTCAGTCGCTTAATTTGTTCCGTCAGTTGCAGGCAAATCTCTTCGCGGTTCATTTAACACCACTCCGGCTACGGTTTTTGACCGCTACAGTGTGCGCATTTCTGTGCTTTTTCTCCAGCCCAACGGAGAAATGGGCAAGACATCGGCAGGAATGTGCATTGAGAGCGACACCCCCGACGCCCACAATACTTTCCATCAGGCAGTTTTTTCCCACATTAAGGGCACGAGCAATGAATAACTTTAATCTGCATACCCCCACCCGCATTCTGTTTGGTCAAAACGCCATTGCCGATCTGCGCGATCAGATCCCGGCAGACGCACGCGTGTTGATCACTTACGGCGGTGGCAGCGTGAAAAAAACCGGGGTGCTGGATCAGGTCTATAGCGCGTTGAACGGCATGGACGTGCTGGAGTTCGGCGGCATCGAACCGAACCCGTCTTACGAAACGCTGATGAAAGCCGTGGCAATCGCCCGCAGCGAAAACATCACCTTCCTGCTGGCCGTCGGTGGCGGTTCCGTGCTGGACGGCACTAAATTTATCGCTGCCGCCGCGCATTATCCTGATGGCATCGACCCGTGGCAGATCCTGCAAAACTCCGGCAGTGAAATCAAAAGCGCGATCCCGATGGGCTCCGTGCTGACCCTGCCCGCCACCGGTTCAGAATCCAACAAAGGCGCGGTGATCTCCCGCAAAACCACCGGTGACAAGCAGGCGTTCCACTCCCCGCACGTGCAGCCGGTCTTCGCTATCCTCGATCCGGTTTACACCTACACCCTGCCGCCGCGTCAGGTGGCGAATGGCGTGGTGGACGCGTTTGTTCACACCGTTGAGCAGTATGTGACTTATCCGGTGGATGCAAAAATTCAGGATCGCTTCGCTGAAGGCATTCTGCTGACGCTGGTGGAAGAGGGTCCGAAAGCGTTGCAGGAGCCGGAGAACTACAACGTGCGCGCTAACGTAATGTGGGCCGCAACCCAGGCGCTGAACGGTCTGATTGGTGCGGGCGTCCCGCAGGACTGGGCAACGCATATGCTCGGTCATGAACTGACCGCGATGCACGGTCTGGATCACGCCCAGACGCTGGCGGTGGTGCTGCCCGCGCTGTGGAATGAAAAACGCGACGCCAAACGCGGCAAACTGCTGCAATACGCCGAGCGCGTGTGGAACATCACCGAAGGATCTGACGATGCGCGTATTGACGCTGCCATCGCCGCCACCCGTGATTTCTTCGAGCAGATGGGCGTGCCGACCCGCCTCTCCGGTTACGGTCTGGATGGCAGTTCAATCCCGGGCCTGATTGCAAAACTGGAAGAACACGGTATGACTGCTTTAGGCGAACATCAGGATATTACTCTGGATGTCAGCCGTCGTATCTACGAAGCCGCACGCTAAAGGTTTTTTCTTCTGCGGCTTTCGTTTTTGCGCTTTTCGTCCAGACTTAAGTCACTTAACTTCACCAGGTCATGTACCTGGTGAACTTCTATAAAGGAGGAATGCATGGCAAATCCAACCGTAATCAAACTTCAGGACGGCAACCTGATGCCGCAACTGGGGCTCGGTGTGTGGAAAGCGGGCAATGAGGAAGTGATTTCCGCCATTCATAAGGCGCTGGAGGTGGGTTATCGTTCCATTGATACCGCCGCGGCGTACAAGAACGAAGAAGGTGTCGGCAAAGCGCTGAAGAGCGCAGGTGTGGCGCGTGACGATCTCTTTATCACCACTAAACTGTGGAATGACGATCAGAAGCGCCCGCAGGAAGCGTTGCAGGAGAGCCTTGATAAGCTGCAACTCGATCATGTTGATCTCTACCTGATGCACTGGCCGGTTCCGGCGATCGATCATTATGTTGAAGCCTGGAAGGGTATGATCGATTTGCAAAAGCAGGGGCTGGTGAAAAGCATCGGCGTCTGTAATTTCCAGATCCACCATTTGCAGCGCCTGATTGATGAAACGGGTGTTGCGCCGGTGATCAACCAGATCGAACTGCACCCGCTATTGCAGCAGCGTCAGCTTCACGCCTGGAATGCCACTCACAAGATCCAGACCGAGTCCTGGAGCCCGCTGGCACAGGGCGGCGATGGGGTATTCGATCAGAAAATTATCCGCGAACTGGCAGATAAATACAGCAAGACCCCGGCGCAGATTGTGATCCGCTGGCACCTGGATCAGGGTCTGGTGGTGATCCCGAAATCAGTGACCGACTCCCGTATCGCAGAGAACTTTAACGTCTGGGATTTCCGTCTCGATAAAGACGAACTGAGTGAAATTGCGAAACTCGACCAGGGCAAACGCCTGGGGCCGGACCCGGATCAGTTCGGCGGCTGAGTTTTTACCCCCTTTCCCCTCACCCTAACCCTCTCCCACAGGGAGAGGGGACAGATCGAGCACGGACTTGCCCCTCTCCCTCAGGGACAGCGAGCACTGACTTCCCCCTCTCCCTAAGGGAGAGGGCCGGGGTGAGGGTGTACCAGGCAAATCCTTACCGCCCCGCACCCTTCCCGCGTTTTTTATTGTCCGCAGGCGTCTGGCGCTGGTGCGCCACTGGCGTATGTTTGGTCAGCGCCGGTCGGGTATGACGGTTCTGGCGCTTCGCTTCGCGCATCTCTTCAATGGTCGGGGACGGCACCAGGCAGTCGCGGCGGCCGCCGATCAGATGCTTTTTCCCCATCTCTTCCAGCGCCTGACGGATCAGCGGCCAGTTCTTCGGATCGTGGTAGCGCAGCAGCGCTTTATGCAGACGGCGCTGTTTGTCGCCGCGCGGCACCACCACGTCCTCACTCTTGTAGCCAATCTTGCCGAGCGGGTTTTTGCCGGTGTAATACATGGTCGTCGAGTTGGCGAGCGGCGACGGGTAGAAGTTCTGCACCTGATCGAGGCGGAAACGGCGCTGTTTCAGCCACAGCGCCAGGTTCACCATGTCCTCATCCCGCGTCCCAGGATGCGCAGAGATGAAGTACGGGATCAGATACTGCTCTTTACCGGCCTGTTTCGAATAGGTGTCGAACAGCTCTTTAAAGCGATCGTAGCTGCCCATGCCCGGCTTCATCATCTTCGACAGCGGGCCTTCTTCGGTGTGCTCCGGAGCAATCTTCAGATAGCCACCCACGTGGTGCGTTGCCAGCTCTTTGATATAACGCGGATCTTCCACGGCGATGTCGTAACGCACGCCGGACGCGATCAGGATTTTCTTGATGCCTTTCAGATCACGGGCGCGGCGATACAGGTTAATGGTCGGCTCATGGTTGGTGTCCATGTGCGGGCAGATATCCGGGTAGACGCACGACAGGCGGCGGCAGGTCTGCTCGGCGCGCGGCGATTTGCAGCGCAGCATATACATGTTAGCGGTCGGCCCGCCCAGATCGGAAATTACCCCGGTAAAGCCAGGCACCGTGTCGCGAATGGCTTCAATTTCGTTGATGATCGAATCTTCAGAACGGCTCTGGATGATGCGCCCTTCGTGCTCGGTGATCGAACAGAATGAACAGCCACCAAAGCAGCCGCGCATGATGTTGATCGAGAAACGGATCATTTCATACGCCGGGATACGCGCATTGCCGTACGCCGGGTGCGGCACACGCTGATACGGCAGCGCAAACACGCTGTCCATCTCTTCGGTGGAAAGCGGGATCGCAGGCGGGTTGATCCAGACGTAGCGATCGCCGTGCTTTTGCAGCAGCGCACGCGCGCAGCCAGGGTTCGTTTCGTGATGCAAAATGCGCGACGCATGGGCGTACAGCACTTTGTCGCCTTTCACTTTTTCAAACGACGGCAGCAGGATATAGGTTTTTTCCCAAGGCTTCGGACGCGGCGGCTGAACCGTCACGCGTTTAGGCTCCTGCGGCTGTACCGGTTTGTTATCCGCGCACGGCAGATCGTCACCGTACGGATGGGGAATAGGATCGATTTTTCCCGGCGTGTCGAGGCGGGTGGAATCCACCCCGCTCCAGCCCGGCAGCGCTTCTTTAACGATGATCGCGGTATTACGCACATCGCGGATCTGGCTAATCGGCTCACCCGCCGCCAGACGATGCGCCACTTCCACCAGCGGACGCTCGCCGTTGCCGAACATCAGCATGTCGGCTTTGGCATCAATCAGCACAGAACGGCGCACGGTGTCGGACCAGTAATCATAATGCGCGGTGCGACGCAGGCTGGCTTCGATGCCGCCGAGGATCACCGGCACATCTTTCCACGCTTCTTTACAGCGCTGGGTGTACGCCAGCGAAGCGCGATCCGGGCGTTTGCCCGCGACGTTATCTGGCGTGTAGGCGTCGTCGTGACGCAGTTTACGATCGGCGGTGTAGCGGTTGATCATCGAGTCCATGTTGCCCGCGGTGACGCCGAAAAACAGGTTCGGTTTGCCCAGACGCATGAAGTCATCTTTGCTGTTCCAGTCCGGCTGGGCGATGATCCCAACGCGGAAGCCCTGTGCCTCCAGCATCCGGCCACAGATCGCCATACCGAAGCTCGGGTGATCGACATACGCATCCCCGGTAACCAGAATGATGTCGCAGCTGTCCCAGCCAAGTTGATCCATCTCTTCGCGTGACATGGGCAAAAACGGCGCGGGGCCGAAACAGGCTGCCCAGTATTGCGGCCATGAGAAGAGGTCGCGATCCGGCTGGATCAGAGAAATTGAACTCATTGTGTTTCCGGGTGGTTAACGAAATTGAAGGGCGGGGATTATACGCTGTAAAGGTGGATTAAATGAAGGGGGATTGTTTAAAAAGTAGCCCTGGTTTTTACCCTCACCCCGGCCCTCTCCCTAAGGGAGAGGGAGAAAGGCGAGACCGTGCACAATCTGTCCCCTCTCCCTGAGGGAGAGGGGCAAGCCCGCGCTCGATCAGTCCCCTCTCCCTCAGGGAGAGGGCTAGGGTGAGGGTGAAAAATCACGGTGCCGGATTCACCAGCAGCTGCCCAATCGATCCCCGATCAGACATCTCGAGCGTCTGGCTGGCGAACTGGAACGGGAAGTGCGGCCACGAAGGCTGGCCAAAGTAGACCAGCAGTTCGACCTGCCCATCCACCCACACCGTATCTTTCATGCCCCGGTCTTCCGGGAACGGCACCGCGCCATTCACATTGCGGATCTGGAAGCTGACCCCTTCGATATGAAACGCCTGCGGCTGGTCGGCGCGCACAGTCCAGCGCTCCCACGTTCCCTGCTGGGCGGTGATATCAATACGTGAAATATCCCAGAGCTGTCCGTTGATGCCCGGATCGTCGCCCAGCGTGATGTCACGGCTGCGGATTGGCGTACCGGTCATGAGGTCAGTGGGCAGCAGGCGCATCGGCAGGCTGTCAGTTACCAGCGGCAACAGACCGGTCGGGCGCAGGGTGAGCACCAGCGTGGAGACCAGAATGCTCGAAGGCTCAAAGAAGCCGCGAATGCGGTCAACGATGCCCGCCGCTTCGCCACAGGTGATCGACACCTCGTCACCGTTGGTCATATCAACCAGAATCTCCCGACGCTCGCCTGGGGCCAGCGCCAGTTGCTTCACCGATACCGGGGCGGGTAAAAAACCCTGATCGCCTGCGATGACGTGCAGCGGGCGTCCATCGCTCATCTGCAACAGATAGCGGCGGGCGTTAGAGGCATTGAGCAAACGCAAACGCACCCAGCCACGGGAAACTTCCACATACGGCCCCTGCACGCCGTTTGCCAGCAGCGTGTCACCAACAAAACCGCCGCTACCTGGCTCGCTGTACTCCGGAGTGCCAAAGTTATCCAGCCGCTTGTCCTGAATAATCACCGGAATGTCATCCACCCCGTAATGATTGGGGATCGGCAGCGATTTACTGACTTCATCTTCCACCAGCCACATCCCGGCCAGGCCGTTATAAACCTGCTGCGCGGTGCGGTTCGGCGTGTTGGCGTGGTACCACAGCGTCGCCGCACTCTGGCGGATCGGCAGCACCGGTGCCCAGTCGGCATTGGGGGACATCATGCGCGCCGGGCCACCAATCAGCGGGCCTGGCACCTGCAAACCGCTGATGGTCATCGCCACCTTTTCGGTCAGGCGATTGCTGTAAATCATCTTCACATCGTCGCCGTTCCAGACGCGGATCGTCGGCCCCATATAACGGCCATTGATGCCCCAGGTCTGGGCGCGCGTCCCGGCGGCAAACGACCAGTGGGTGCGTTGCAGCGTCATAAACAGCGGCTGACCACGACGGGATTCAAGCAGCGGTGGAATCGGCAGCGGGAGTTGCTGCCCGGCAGCGTTTGCCCTCAGCGGCACCGCACCCGCACAAAGCGCAACCCCGGATGCCTGAATAAACTGACGCCGACTGAGTGACATATATGCTCCCTTTAAAACTGGCTAATAGCGTGGGAAATGCTCCCCGGCACTAAGACTTATTTCTGCTTCCCTGCCGCTTCACGTGCAGCAACTTCCCGATCGAGTTCAGCGATTTTATTTTCCATAATCGCCCGGCAGTGCGTCGCCAGCTCACGAACCTGATCTTTACCAAACTGGCTCACATCAACCGGTTGCAGCATTTCGACGATCACATGACCGTTATCCCAGCGGTTGAGATTGATTTTATTGGATGTATTCGACACGCATACCGGGATGATCGGCACGCCCGCTGCAATCGCCGCATGGAACGCGCCGGTTTTAAACGGCAACAGGCCGCGTCCACGGCTGCGTGTGCCTTCCGGGAACATCCAGACAGAAATGTTGCGCTTCTGAATGTGCTTAACGATCTGCGCAATGGTGCCATGCGCTTTCGCACGGTTGTCACGGTCAATCAGCAGGTTGCCGGTCAGCCAGTAAAGCTGGCCAAAGAAGGGGATCCACATCAGGCTCTTTTTGCCGACGGTCACCGTTGGAGGCAGCACAATATTGGCGGCCGTTACCATGTCGTAATTGTTCTGATGGTTAGCAATGTAGATGGCATTGCCAAACTGCGCGGCATTGGCCGGCACGCGGGTTTCCACTTTCAGCCCCATGAGCGGTGCCATGCGACCAAACATGCGGCCAAACGTTGAGACGTGTTTCGGATTACGCGGACTAAACAGGCAGTAAATACAGCCAAAAATACAGACCAGAATGCTGTAAATAACCACAATAATCAGGCGAAAAAGAAAAAGCATAGCTACCTCTAAGGTACGGACATCCGACCATTATACTAAAGCGATGAAGGGTGGTTGGACTTTGTTACGCGCAGGCCCTGGTAAAAGCGTATTGTTAATCGCAATTTGTGAATTAACAACGGCTTTACAGGAAATTTTACCCGGACATTCTCCTGCGAGCAGGCAATGTCCGGGCAAGGGTTACTCTTCGCTGTCGCCAACGCTTGCCCGACGCGGTGAGTCAATTTCAATCCTGTCGATTCGCTGTAAGCCGCGCATCAGCGTGCCGCGACGACCGCGTTCACCGTGCACTTTTTGCAGCTCTTCCGGACGCAGTTTGATTTTGCGTTTACCGACGTGGATGGTCAGCGTGCTTTGCGGCGGTAACAGGTAAAGATGCGCCAGGCTGTCCTCGCCTTTTGCCGCTTCCGCCGACGGAATGTTGATGATCTTATTGCCTTTGCCTTTCGACAACTGCGGCAGATCGCTCACCGGGAACATGAGCATCCGTCCGGCGCTGGTGATGGCGAGCAGCATGTCGCTGTCATCGACAATTTCCAGCGGCGGCATGACCTTGGCGTTTTCCGGCAGGCTGATCAGTGCCTTGCCCGCACGGTTACGCGCCACCAGATCGTTAAAGGTGCAGACAAAACCGTAGCCCGCGTCGGACGCCATCAGCAGTTTTTGATCGTCCGCGCTCATCATCATGTGATCCACGCTCGCGCCCGGCGGCAGCGTCAGCTTGCCGGTCAGCGGCTCGCCCTGCCCGCGCGCCGACGGCAGCGTGATAGGATCGATGGCGTAGCTGCGGCCCGTGGTATCAATGAACACCACCGGCTGGTTGCTCTTGCCTTTAACCGACGCCTTCCAGCTATCGCCCGCTTTATAGCTCAGACCCTGCGCGTCGATGTCGTGGCCTTTGGCGCTGCGCACCCAGCCACTTTGCGACAGCACAATGGTCACCGGCTCAGACGGCAGCATGTCGTGCTCGCTCATCGCTTTCGCTTCTTCACGCTCGTGCAGCGGTGAGCGGCGATCGTCGCCAAACGCCTGCGCATCAGCCTGTAGCTCTTTCTTAAGCAGGTTGCTCATCTTGCGCTCGGAAGCGAGGATGCCCTGCAGCTGATCGCGCTCTTTTTCCAGGTCAGCCTGCTCGCCGCGGATTTTCATCTCTTCGAGTTTGGCGAGGTGGCGTAACTTCAGCTCAAGGATCGCTTCGGCCTGGGTTTCGCTGATGCCAAAACGCGACATCAGCACCGGCTTCGGCTCATCCTCACGGCGGATGATCTCAATCACTTCATCAATGTTGAGGAACGCCACCAGCAAACCTTCGAGGATATGCAGGCGCTTGAGCACTTTTTCCAGACGATAATTGAGGCGGCGGCGCACGGTATCGCGGCGGAACGCCAGCCACTCGGTGAGGATTTCCAGCAGGTTTTTCACCGCCGGTCGCCCGTCGAGGCCAATCATGTTCAGGTTAACGCGGTAGCTCTTTTCCAGATCGGTGGTAGCGAACAGATGGTTCATCACCTGATCCATATCCACGCGGTTGGAACGCGGGACCACCACCAGACGCGTCGGGTTTTCGTGATCGGATTCATCACGCAAATCGTCAACCATCGGCAGCTTTTTATTGCGCATCTGCGCGGCAATCTGCTCCAGCACGCGCGCGCCGGAAACCTGATGCGGAAGGGCTGTGATCACCACGGCACCGTCTTCTTTTTTCCACACTGCGCGCATACGCACGGAACCGCGACCGCTCTGGTAGATTTTGCGGATTTCAGCGCGTGAGGTGATGATTTCGGCTTCGGTCGGGTAATCCGGCCCCTGCACAATATCCAGCAGATCGTCCAGCGTGGTTTTCGGCTGGTCGATAAGCGCAATCGCCGCGTTCGCCACTTCACGCAGGTTGTGCGGCGGAATGTCCGTCGCCATACCCACCGCAATGCCGGTAGTGCCGTTCAGCAGAATGTTCGGCAGACGCGCCGGCAGCATTTTCGGCTCCTGCAGGGTGCCGTCGAAGTTAGGCTGCCAGTCCACCGTGCCCTGCCCCAGTTCACCCAGCAGCAGATCGGCATATTTTGAGAGGCGGGATTCGGTATAACGCATCGCCGCAAATGACTTGGGATCGTCCGGCGCACCCCAGTTACCCTGGCCGTCCACCAGCGGATAGCGGTAGGAGAACGGCTGTGCCATCAGCACCATCGCTTCGTAGCAGGCGCTGTCGCCGTGGGGATGATATTTACCCAGCACGTCACCGACAGTACGGGCTGATTTTTTAAATTTGGCGCTGGCGTTAAGACCAAGCTCCGACATCGCGTAAACAATGCGACGCTGAACCGGCTTGAGGCCATCACCGATGAACGGCAATGCCCTGTCCATGATGACGTACATGGAATAGTTTAAGTAGGCGTTTTCCGTAAACTCATGCAGCGCAAGGCGCTCTGCCATATCGCTCATTAATAGTGATTCCTCAATCTTTGCGCCGGTGATGACCAGACGGTAAACCAGGGCCGATAATACCCTATCTACCGCGCTGAGTCACAGGGCGTAAAGCGGGGAAGCACACCGCGCCAGACGGCGCGGTAACAGGGGGGAATTACGGCGTCACTTTAGCGATCTGTTTCACTTCGATTTCAAAATCGTTCCACTCTTTGTCGACCTTACCCTGGATTTCAACCTGATCCTGCGGGGTGTAGGTTTGACCGTTCCAGTGCTTATCGTCGATCTCCACATTTACCGTGCCGCTGGCATCGCGAAAGACGTAGCGATCGTCAGATACGCGCTCGGTAATATTCCCGCGCAGTTTCACCCAACTGTCATCCTTCATCTCTTTGGCTTTTGCCACCGTGGTTACCACGGCATTTTTATCGGCAAATCCGCCCTGCCCCTGATGGGCTGGCGCATGTGCCGCATTCGGGCCGTTAAACCCGCCAGGATGGGCGGCAAAAACCGGGGCTGAAGACAGTGCTGCAATGGCGGCAATAATCGCTAACTTTTTCATATTCGCTCTCCTTTTGGTCGTGTAAGAGTCATCCTGCGCGCCAAAACTTAACAACTTCTTAAGGCAAAAAAAGAAATGTTTTTGCTGTACAGCGTGGTGAGAGAGAAGGTTTACTGCCTGTACCCGGACGGCGGAAAAGGAGAACGCGATGCGCATTTTACTGGTGGAAGACGACAGCGCCATTGGCGACGGTCTGCGGGTGGGCTTAAGCAAAATGGGCTTTACTCTCGACTGGTTCACCGACGGCATTCAGGGAAAAGCGGCCCTCTACAGCGCGCCCTACGACGCGGTGATCCTCGACCTCACCCTGCCGGGGATGGACGGGCTTGCGGTATTGCGCGAGTGGCGGGAGAAGGGGCAAACCTGCCCGGTGCTGATCCTGACCGCCCGCGATGCGCTGGCACAACGCGTCGAAGGGTTACGGCTTGGGGCCGACGATTACCTGTGTAAACCCTTTGCGCTGGTGGAGGTTGCCGCCCGGCTGGAAGCGCTGATCCGCCGCACCCACGGCCAGGCCAGCAGCGAACTGCGCCACGGCCCGGTGACGCTCGATCCGCAGCGCCTGGTGGTGACGCATCAGGGCGAAACCCTGGCGCTGAAGCCCAAAGAGTTCGCGATCCTGGAGCTGTTAATGCGTAACGCCGGGCGCGTCCTGCCGCGCAAACTGATCGAAGAAAAGCTCTATAACTGGGACGACGATGTGTCGAGCAACGCGGTTGAAGTGCATATCCACCACCTGCGCCGCAAGCTCGGCAGTGAGTTCATCCGCACCGTGCACGGCATCGGTTACACCCTGGGTGATGCATGAAACGTCTGCAAAATCTTAGTCTGCGCCTGCGTCTGACGCTGCTGTTTACCCTGCTGGCGGCTACCGCCTGGATTGCGGCGAGTGTTGTCGCCTGGCATCAAACGACTCATACGCTGAACGAGTTGTTCGACACCCAACAGATGCTGTTCGCCAAACGCTTAAGCACCTTCGCTCAGGAGGATAGCGACGCGCCGCGCACGCTGATGCGCACGCCGAAGAAACTCAATCACGGTCATCTGGATGATGACGTACTGGCGTTCGCCATCTTTACCCGCGACGGTAAGCGGCTGATGGACGATGGCGACAACGGACCGGATATTCCCTGGCACGATCGGCGCGACGGCTTTACGGACGGGCCGCTTCAGGACGATAACGACGCGTGGCGCTTTTTGTGGCTGACCACGCCGGACGGCAAGTACCGCATCGTGGTGGGCCAGGAGTGGGATTACCGTCGGGATCTGGCGCTGGATATTGTCACCTCACAACTGAAACCCTGGCTTATCGCCCTGCCGCTGATGCTGATTTTGCTCATCGTGTTGTTGAGCTATGAGCTGCGCCCCCTCAGACACCTCACCCGCGCGCTGGCGACCCGTGCGCCGGATGCCGCCGATCCGTTAAGCGTGGACGGCGTACCCGGCGAAGTACGTCCGCTGGTGGACGCCCTCAATCAGCTTTTCGCCCGCACGCATGAAACGATGGCCCGCGAGCGGCGTTTTACTTCCGATGCCGCCCATGAACTGCGCAGCCCGCTGACGGCGCTGAAAGTGCAGACGGATGTGGCGCTGCTCGCCGGGGAGGATGCGGTGATGCGCAACAACGCGCTGGGGCAGTTACACACCGGGATCGACCGCGCCGCGCGGCTGGTGGATCAATTACTGACACTTTCGCGCCTCGACTCGCTCGATAACCTGAACGAAGTAGAACCGATCCCGCTGGGGGATCTGCTGCAATCGGCGGTGATGGATATTTACCACCCGGCACGGCAGGCGGGTAAAGAGGTACGTCTGCACCTCCAGGCCAACGCGGTTATCCGCGCAGGGCAACCGTTGCTGATGAGCCTGCTGGTGCGCAATTTACTCGATAACGCCGTGCGCTACAGTCCGGCGGGCAGCGTGATTGATGTGACGCTCAACGAACGGGATTTTAGCGTGCGGGACAACGGCCCCGGCGTCAGCGAGGCGGTGCTGGCGCGTCTCGGCGAGCGTTTTTACCGTCCACCGGGACAGAATGAAACCGGCAGCGGACTGGGATTATCGATTGTTAAGCGCATCGCGGCGCTGCATGGAATGGCGGTCACGTTTCAGCCTGTGCAGCCACAGGGTTTTGAGGTAAAAATCAACTGGTCGTGATTATTGCGTTAAACGCAAAAGTCTTTGCACATTTTGCTTATTTTACCGCATCGTTGAAGGGCGTAAGATTGCCGTCAAACGCTATTCTTCGAGGTTAAATAATGAGCAACATTCTGATTATCAACGGCGCAAAAAAATTCGCCCACTCTAACGGTCAACTTAACGACACCCTGACCGAGGTTGCGCAGGGCTTTTTGCGTGACGCCGGACATGATGTTGTCGTCGTGCGCACTGACGGCGATTACGATATCCAGGCGGAAGTTCAAAACTTCCTGTGGGCCGACACCATTATCTGGCAGATGCCGGGCTGGTGGATGGGCGCACCCTGGACCGTTAAAAAATACATGGACGATGTGTTTACCGAAGGTCATGGCTCACTGTACGCCAGCGACGGTCGCACCCGTTCTGACGCGGCGAAAAAATACGGTTCCGGCGGTCTGCTGCAAGGGAAAACCTACATGCTGTCGCTGACCTGGAACGCCCCGCTGGAAGCCTTTACTGATGAAGAGCAGTTCTTCCACGGCGTCGGCGTTGACGGCGTTTACCTGCCTTTCCACAAAGCCAACCAGTTCCTGGGTATGGATGCACTGCCGACCTTTATCACCAACGACGTGATTAAAATGCCGGACGTGCCGCGCTATATCGCAGAATATCGCAAGCATCTTGGTGAAATTTTTGCTTAACTGAAGGCAGAAATTAGAAGGAGTTAAACCATGCTGACAGTGATTGCAGAAATCCGTACCCGTCCGGGCCAACACCACCGCCAGGCGGTGCTCGATCAATTTGCGAAGATTATTCCGACCGTTTTAGAAGAGAAAGGCTGCCACGGCTACGCGCCGATGGTGGATCACGCCGCGGGCGTGAGTTTCCAGACGACTAACCCGGACTCTATTATGATGGTAGAGCAATGGGAAAGCGTTGCCGACCTCGAAGCACACCTGCAAACCGCGCATATGAAAGCGTGGGGCGAGGCGGTGAAAGGGGATGTGCTGGAGACGCATATTCGTATTCTGGAGCAAGGGGTTTAACCCTCACCCCAGCCCTCTCCCTCAGGGAGAGGGAGAAAACCAGACCCTCACCCCGGCCCTCTCCCTCAGGGAGAGGGAGAAAAGCAAAACCCCCGAACTCTGGCTCTCTGCCGAAGGGAGAGGGAGCAAAGCAAAACCCCTAAGTCCGCACGCGGGCTGTCCCCTCTCCCATTGGGAGAGGGTTAGGGTAAGGGGTTATCACCAGTACAACTTCCAGCTCTGCGTCATCCTTACCAGCGCTTCCACGTAAAAATAATCCCCCCAGCTTGCACACTCATCCACCCCTTTATTACTCGAAAGATGGTACACCGAGTGCTTAAGCAGTCCGTTGCCTGGCTCGTTCCTGCCCGTCAGATAGTGCTTGCTCAGCGATGACATGATCCGCATCGCCCACTCCTGATAGCGCTCACGATCGGGATCGGTTGCAGGAAGCTGCTTCACCAGTTCCAGCAGCCCGCAGACCGCAATCGCCGCCGAGGAAGAATCGCGCAGCGCATCCGTTCCCACCAGCGCCAGATCCCAGTGGCATACCGCATCTTCCGGCAGGCGGTTGAGGAAGTAATTCGCCAGCCGTTTAGACAGCGCCACCATCTGCGTATCGCCGGTATAGAGATAGCTCAGCAGGAAGCCGTAAATCCCCCATGCCTGGCCGCGCGACCAGCAGGAATCATCCGCGTAACCTTGCTGCGTATTACCGTAACGCGGCGCGCCGGTTTGCACGTCCATATAATAGGTGTGGAAGGTCGACGCATCTTCCCGGATCAGGTACTTCGCCGCCTGCAACACGTGTGCTTTTGCCGCTTCCGCGAAACGCAGATCGCCCGTCTGTTCGCTGGCCCAGTAAAGCAGCGGCAGGTTCATATTGCAGTCGATGATCATCCGCCCGGCCTGTTTGGGATCGTTCAGATCGCCCCACGCCTGAATGATGTGCGCTTTATCATGGAAACGCTCCAGCAGCGCTTCGGCGGCCTGCAAAGCAAAACCGCGCGCGTCACGATTTCTGGTCAGCCGCCACGCCGATACGCAGGAGAGCGTATAAAGGAAGCCGAGATCGTGCGTGTTGGTATCCTGGCGACCCGCAATGCGCAGCCCGAATGAACGCACGTGTTTTTCCGCCATCGCGCGGAATTTCTCCTCCCCGCTCATCTCCCATGCCAGCCACAACTGCCCGGTCCAGAAACTGGTCGTCCATTCCACGTTTTCTGTCAGCGGGTAGAACCCTTTTACGCAGGTTTCCGCCGGGAATTTTTCACCGAACTCCGTTAAATGACGGCTAATCAGTTCGAGGGTGTGTTCACGTGCAGAATCCATTTCATCTTTAAAAACCTGGCGGTCAAACGGCGCGCCCGGACATTCACGTAAACGTTCCTCAACGATATGACTTAACATATTTCGGTTCCTTCTTTCTTAACAGCAAAATTAGCGAGAAGCATTACTTTCAGCAATATTCATTTCCGCCGCGTTCTGTCGTTTATTCCGGCAGGCAGAAAGGGTGAAGGCTGAAATCAGGGTAAAGGTCAGCGCAATACATCCCATAATAATATAGGTATTTTCAAAGCCGATGCGGTCGTACAACAAGCCCGCTGGTGAGGAAATAACGACGTTGCCGACGTACAGCATCGCCTGATAGCCGAGTAAATACATGGTGGCGTTAACGCGTTTATCAAAATGCTCAGCGATGTATTTAAAGACTGACACCAGCAGCAGACAGATTTCCAGACCGTACAGCGGTTTCAGTACGGAAATTAACAGGTGTGAATCGCACAGCCCGGAGATAATTAAACGTGCGCCCACCACCATGCCAACAATTAACAGGCCGCGTTTCGCCCCGATATAATTCACGAACATCGGGATGACCATATACATGATAAATTCCATGCCCGACTGCACGGTGCCCAGGTAGCCAAAGACGGCGTTGCCCTGGTGAACGTCATCGAAGAAGGTGACGAAATAACGGGAGAACTGCTGTTCGGCAATAAACATCATCCAGGCGACGCCTGCCACGTACAGGCAGAAGGCCCAGAATTTGCGGCTTTTTAGCAGCGCGTAGACATCCGCCGGGACGATTTTTTCTTTGGTCAGTACTTCGCTGGCGTGCGCCGAGCGGGTGTCCACTTTCAGGCTGAAAAGCACCACCAGCATGACCAGCGACGCCACGCTGCCCATAATAAAGTTGTACGCCGGGGAGAGGTTAAACAGCAGCCCGGAGAAAGAGGATGCCACTGCCCAGCCGAGCGAGCCCCACATACGGATCTGGCCGAACTCCATGCCGTTTAAGCGGCTGTAGCGGTCGGTATAGGATTCACAGGCGGCGACGCCCGCATACCAGGCAAAACTTAAATAGATCGCCCCGACCACAATTCCCAGCATGGTGTTAGACATTAACAGCGGCTGGTAAACATAAATAAAGAACGGAGCCATTAGTGCAGAAACGGCGACGACAAAATAGAGCAGATATTTGCTCATACCTATTTTATCGAGAATATAGCCGTAAATCGGTTTTAAAATGACCGAGAATATTCCGTTTACCGCAAAGACCGTGCCGATCACCGTCCCGCTTAAATTCGCCTTTTGCCCGAGCCATATTGCCAGCAAGCCAATACTCGCCGACCAAGTGAAAAAATAGAGAAATATAAAGCTACTGATTTTGTAATACTCGGTTCTGTTATTCTTCAATATTTTGTCCATACTATCCTCGATGAAAGCATGTCTTATACAGAGGTTAAGTTTTATGTGGGTCTTTAAAGCGTAATAATCATGTCGTTTGCCAGTGCAGGATGCCGCACGGTAAGCGCGTTATTTTCATGCTGTACAAACGGGATGGCATCCGTAAATCCACCCTCATCCGCTCCGGCGCGCACGGCGCAATAAAGCCAGTGTTCACCCGGTGGAATTTTTCCGGTTAATACCGGAATGGCGGCGCATTCCGCAAACATAATGCTGCTGTTCGGCGGCGTGATAATGCAGTCGCCATCGCGTGTCAGCGCGGCTGATAAAGAAACAATCGCGCTGGTGCCATTTTTTGCCTGCACCAGACAGCCCGTTTTGCCGTCAGTATGAATGTGCTGATGCGGCGCTTTCATCACCGCAAATCCACCCTCCACGCTGTCCAGATGGCGGGCGCTGTCAATGTGATGCACACGGACATGCCACTCGCCGCAGGGGATCAGCCAGGTCCTGACGTGCACGTCGTGCCAGGGCGACCAGCGTGACGCAATAAAGTCATCGTTAACCACCACCTCTTCGCACGCGCGGCGGCCACGGTAGTAATCATCGCCTTCAGAGAGCAACAGCATGGAGTCGCAGGCGGCGTGTTTAATGCCAAAACGCCCCCGCTCAATGGTGAAACCAAAGCGGCTTGAATAGGCAAATTTGGTGTATTTCGCCTCGGTGTTGACGTAGTTATTCAGCTCCAGTTGCCCGGAAGTGAGCATCACCACGTGCTGCGAATGTTCGCTGTGCTGCAAAATTTGCTGCGCATGGGGGATCGCGTGCTTTTCGGAAAGTGCAGGCAGCGGCAACTCTTCTGCCTGCCAGAAAGCATGGTCGTCAGGCAGCGCCAGCATTAAAAACACTTTCAGCGCCCAGTAGGGCGAGCCGGGGGAGTTGTAGTCTTCACAAAACGCCAGGTTCGGATAGGCAAAGCCGAGCGTCAGAATGCCGTCGCGATCAAAAATCGGTTGCTCCAGCCACCAGCGTAAATGACGCAGTACCAGCCCTTTCACCACGCCGGGGCTGAACACGTCCAGCTCCGCAAAGGCGACCGCGCTCCAGAAAGCGACCATCGCAAACCGGTAGGTCAGGCTGCGCCCGAAGGGGACGGATTCGCCGCCTGCCGCCGACAGGTAAATAAAATCCTGTGCAAACAAGTGGGCCCGGTCACGCAGCGTGGCGGCACGCGTGGGATCGTCGTCGGCATTAAGCGTGGCGTAAATCAGACCGTAAAAATGGAATGCCATTGAGATGTAGTAATCTTTCGGGCGGCCGGGGCCGTCGGAATACCAGCCGTCGCCAAGGTAGTAGGCTTCCATCAGGGTGAAGCGACGTTCGATGGCCGCCGCGTCCCAGGGTAATCCGGCGCGTTTAAAACCTAACTGAACCATGATGGCGAAATAGTTCCAGTTGCTGTCCGGCATCTGCGCATCGGTGATTTGGTTTAACCAGCGATGCAGATTTTCACGCTCGCGCGGCGTGAAACTTTCCAGCAGCTTATCCTGCATCAGCGAAAGCCCCAGACCGTAGGCCGCCATCTCCACCAGGCGCTGATCGTAGGGCTGAGTTTCGCCCCAGTAGCCGTCGCTTTGTGGATCGGTGCCGATCTTGATTGCCGTAAGGTATTTGTCGCTAAACGGAACTGACTCACCGGCGGCCATCAGCGGAAACATTCCCCACAGCGCGCGGGATAATCCCTCCATTTCGGCAATGTCTGCACTGTAATGCGCACAGGTATTGCCTAACGAAAAGTGCGAACTGCCCGCCGGAAACTGCCTGTCGAGCGCGCCGAGCATGGTCATTAATGCCTCAACCACCTCCGCACGGGAAGACAATTTATTTGATGTTTTAGTATTTGCCGCCAGCATGATTCTGCCTCTCACATTCACGTGGCTAAAGCATAGTGAATCGGTAACTGGCAGAAATGTTAGCTCTGTCACACCCGGAGAACTCTCCGGAACACCCCGGTTAGAAAATTTAAAAAAACGGTTTATAAATTGAATTTAGCGCGGAAAAATTGAGAAATATTGCACCATGACTGAAATCTGGCAGCCCGATAAACTGGAGCTGATTACCCTCAACGACACCATTGCGTCGTTCAGCCGACTTTTTGCCAATACGGTGCGCTACCATCACTGGCATCAATGTCTGGAAGTGCTGTACGTCGAGGAAGGATTTGGCGTGGTGATTGTCGATAACCGCCAGTACACCATGCGGCCTGGTCGCCTGTTTATCTTCCCGCCGTTTACTCTCCACAAAGTCATGGTCGATGAGAAAGCTGAGGACCGTTACCGGCGCACAATTATTCATGTCGATCACCATGCGGTGCTGAAAATTTTGCGTGATTTCCCGCAAAATCAGCGGCGACTGAAAGACCTCTCCGCGCGCGGTGGTCCGGCGTTTGTAGCGGATGTCTCTGACCAGCACACGCATATTGATCAACTCTTTAGCCTTTACGCCCGGCTGGCGGGTAAAGGGAATCTGCACGCTGAGCAGGTGGCCTCTCTGCTGCTGCATCTGTTTTGTCTGCTGCCCGAACACAACGCCGCGCCGTCGGACGATCGCCATGCCATCGCCACTCAGGTGATGTTCTGGCTGGAGGAAAACTACCGGGAAAAATTTAGCCTCGACAAACTGGCAGAGGAACTGGGGAAATCGCGCAGCTATCTGTCACGCCGTTTTCACTTTGAAACCGGGGAACCTATTCATCAGTATCTGAACACCATCCGCCTGCGCAAAGCCTGCGAAAACCTGCTGCACAGCCCGATGAGCGTCAGTGAGGTGGCCGCCGTGGTGGGGTTTTCTGACACGACTTATTTCATTAGCGCGTTTAAAAAAGGCATCGGCGAGACGCCATTGCAGTACCGGAAAAATCACTCAGGCTTAACTAAACCGGCTTAAAAGGGTTAATTTTGAGAGGGTTATCACATGCACAGCGATTCAGACAATGTACCGGAACTAAATCTCAGAAAGTCTTGTCTGATTGTGTGATTTGTTATTTTTTTGTTTTTTTTATCTTGCTTGCATTCATTTTTATTTCTCTGGGCGCGGATCTCGCTGTTATAGGATGTCTATGAAAAAAGTACCAAGAAAGATCCATCAGATTTATACCAAAGGCTGGAATGCCTTACCTGATGGGATTGTCGCTTCAATTGAGGATTTGCAAAAAAACAATCCTGGCTGGGAATATCATTTCTATGACGAACAGCGCATTATCGATTTTATCCAGCTTCATTACGGTCAGGCCATGCTTAATACCTGGCTTAAAATTAATCCTGAATACGGTGCCGCGCGGGCAGACTTTTTTCGTTATCTGCTGATTTATATTGAGGGTGGCGTCTATCTGGATGTGAAAAGCTCCAGCGCTAAACCGCTCGATGACATTATTCCCGATGATTGTGAACTGCTGCTCTGTAGCTGGGATAATAACGCCTGCGGATTTGATAATACCAAAGGCCGCCACGATGAACTTTGTTTCCTGCAGAATGGCGAATACCAGCAGTGGAATATTACCGCCAGCCCCGCCTCGCCGTATATTAAGGCCGTGATTGATGAAGTCGCCGGGCGCATTAACCACTACAAACCCTGGATCTACGGCATTGGCCGCATGGGTGTGTTGCGCACAACCGGCCCGATCCCCTTTTCTATCGGTATTGCTAAAGTCCCCGACAGTGAAGGGTTTTATCATATCGAGAATTACCGGGATCTCGGCTTGCTGTATACCGGGGTAGATAAAGCCGCACTGAAAAAGATTAAGAAAAGTCAGTATGCGCAGTTAAAAACACCTGTCGTGACGCTGGAAGGCAGCGATCAGAAAAAATATTTACTCTGGCTATACCTGGTTTTTCCGTGGCTCAGACTCAAGAAAAATATTATTAATGAGACAAGAAATGTCTTAGTGAAATTAAAAAAAGTGATGGGATAAAAAAATCGGGGCTATTTATTTAGCCCCGATGTTTATTTAATTAGCCTTCAATATCAGCCATGTCGCCTTTTTCCTGCAACCAGTTACGCCGATCTTCAGAACGTTTCTTCGCCAGCAGCATATCCATAACGGCATTCGTACGCTGGTCATCCTCGTCGCTGATCACCAGTTGCACCAGACGGCGGGTGTTCGGATCAAGCGTGGTTTCGCGCAATTGCATCGGGTTCATTTCACCCAGACCTTTAAAGCGCTGCACGTTCGGCTTGCCTTTCTTGCGCTTAAGCTGCTCCAGCACGCCCGCTTTTTCCTCTTCCGTCAGGGCGTAATAGACTTCTTTACCCAGATCGATGCGGTAGAGCGGCGGCAACGCCACGTGAACGTGACCGTGCTTAACCAGCGTGCGGAAGTGCTTCACGAACAGGGCGCACAGCAGCGTGGCGATGTGCAGCCCATCGGAATCCGCATCCGCGAGGATACAAATTTTGCCGTAGCGGAGCTGGCTCAGATCTTCGCTGTCGGGATCGATGCCAATCGCCACCGAAATATCATGCACTTCCTGCGAGGCCAGCACTTCGTCAGACGAGACTTCCCAGGTGTTAAGGATCTTGCCTTTCAGCGGCATAATCGCCTGAAACTCACGATCGCGCGCCTGCTTCGCCGAACCGCCTGCGGAATCCCCTTCCACGAGGAATAGCTCGGTACGGCTGAGATCCTGCGCGGTACAGTCTGCCAGTTTACCGGGCAACGCCGGGCCGCTGGTGAGCTTTTTACGCACCACTTTTTTGGCGGCACGCATCCGGCGCTGGGCGCTGGAAATCGCCATCTCTGCCAGCATTTCTGCCGACTGGACGTTCTGGTTCAGCCACAGGCTGAACGCATCTTTGACCACGCCGGAAACGAACGCCGCGCACTGGCGCGAGGAGAGACGTTCTTTGGTCTGTCCGGCGAACTGCGGGTCCTGCATTTTGACCGACAGCACGTAGGCGCAGCGATCCCAGATATCTTCCGCCGACAGTTTTACACCGCGCGGCAGGATGTTGCGGTATTCGCAGAATTCACGCATCGCGTCGAGCAGGCCCTGACGCAGACCGTTAACGTGCGTACCGCCCTGCATGGTCGGGATCAGGTTGACGTAGCTTTCCGTCAGTAATTCACCGCCTTCCGGCAGCCACAACAGCGCCCAGTCCACCGCTTCAACGTCGCCAGCAAAACTGCCAACGAAGGGTTTTTCAGGCAGCGTCGGTAAGCCGTTGACCGCTTCACCCAGATAATCGTTCAGGCCGTCAGCGTAGCACCAGCGCTGTTCGCTGCCGTTGACTTCATCTTTAAAGGTGATTTCAACGCCAGGACAGAGCACCGCTTTGGCTTTCAGCACGTGCATCAGGCGCGAGACGGAAAAACGCGGGCTGTCGAAGAAACTTTCATCCGGCCAGAAGTGAACGCTGGTGCCGGTATTGCGCTTCGCGCAGGTGCCGACCACGTCCAGCTCTTTCACTTTCTCGCCGTTTTCAAAGGCAATGTTGTAGATTTTCCCGTCGCGTTTGACGTTCACTTCCACCCGTTTTGACAGGGCGTTAACCACGGAGATCCCCACGCCGTGAAGGCCGCCGGAAAACTGGTAGTTTTTGTTGGAGAATTTACCGCCCGCGTGCAGACGACAGAGGATCAGCTCAACCGCTGGAACCCCCTCTTCCGGGTGGATATCCACCGGCATACCACGTCCATCATCGATAACTTCAAGCGACTGATCGGCATGGAGGATGACATCCACGCGCTTCGCGTGACCTGCCAGCGCCTCATCCACGCTGTTATCAATCACTTCCTGGCCCAAATGGTTTGGACGGGTGGTGTCCGTGTACATCCCCGGACGGCGGCGAACCGGCTCAAGCCCGGTCAGGACCTCAATGGCATCAGCGTTATAGGATTGCGTCATGGTTAGTTCGTAGATAGTGACCGCATCGTTTCCGGGAGGTTAGTTAAGCCCGAGGAAATCGATAATCTGGGTGAAATAATCGTCAAAGCCCGTAAAAGCATGGTTCCCGCCTTCAATAACAGTCTGGCGGCATGACGCGTAATAGGCGACGGCCTGGCGGTAATCCAGCACTTCATCGCCCGTTTGCTGCAACAGCCAGAGTAAATCTGGCGCTTCCAGCGGGTCGATTTGCATGACTTTGAGATCGTAAATATGGCGTGACTCTAGCACATATTGCTGCCCGGTGTAGGGGTTCTCGTTCTGCCCCAGAAAATCTTGCAGCAGGTCAAACGGCCTCACCGCCGGGTTCACGACCACCGCCGGCAGCATAAAACATTGTGAAAGCCAGGTGGCGTAGTAGCCGCCGAGCGACGATCCGACAATGCCAATGGGCTCGCCGCCATGTTTGAGCACCAGCGATTCCAGCAGTTCGGCGGCTTCACCCGGATAAGGTGGCAACTGCGGGACTTCCATATAAATGTGTGGGTGCGTCTGCGCCAGCCATTGTTGTAGCTGAGTGGCTTTCGCCGACCGTGGCGAGCTATTAAAGCCGTGCAGATAGAGGAGCGTTGACATCAGTATCCTTCTGAAGCGGTATCCGGGTTGAACTGCGTGCTTTGCAGGCGGCACACTTCGGTATGCACCGTGCCGTCGGCGCACAGCTCCAGCCAGCGCCAGCCGGGTGCAATGGTATCCAGCGTAAAATTAGAACAGTGCGGTTTGAACTGCACGCAGGTGGACGGCGTGGCCAGCATCCGGCGACCGTTCCAGTTTAAATCCTGTTCCTGATGGATGTGACCACACAGCAAATGTTTGACGCGGGGGAAGCGCACCAGCACGTTATCCAGCTCCTGCGCGTTGCGCAGACTGTGCTGATCCAGCCAGCCGCAGCCTGCCGGAAGCGGATGGTGATGCAGCAGCAACAGCGTGTGACGATCCGGCGCATCAGACAGCTTTTGCTCAAGCCACTCAAGCTGGAATTCACTCAGCTCACCGTGCGGCACGCCAAACACCTGGCTGTCGAGCAGCAGAATTTGCCAGTGCTCACCGGCAAAAACACGCTTTGATGGCGAAATACCGGCTTCCTGAAGCGCACCGTACATCGCGGGCTGGAAATCGTGATTGCCTGGCAGCCATACGCAGGGCGCGTGAAAACTTGCGATGCCTTCAGCGAAATGCTGATAGGCCGCAGCCGTGTGATCCTGTGCCAGATCGCCCGTTGCGACAATAAGGTCGCAGTTACGCTGTTCGGCGTGGATGGCATCCAGCACCGCCTGATAGCTTTCCCAGGTATTGATCCCTAACAGCGTCTCGTGCTTTTCGGCAAACAGGTGAGTATCGGTTATTTGTAAGATCCTGACATTGGCCTCACCAGCCAGTACCAGGTTTAACAGGCTTTCCAAATGGTGTCCTTAGGTTTCACGACGCTAACAAACCGGAATCGCCATTGCTCCATGTGCTAAACAGTAACGCAGCCAGTCGGCCAGAAACTGATTAATTTGATGCTTTTCGTCGCGTTGATGCAACTTTTTGTTTGGGTAATCATACCGCGCTTTGAAGCGAAAGATCTGCTGACTTGAACACACTTCGGCCACCATCGCATCGTGATACAGACGCACCGTCATGGACGGCAGACTCCAGTAACTGATGGCCGGAACGGTTTGCACAATTTCCACAAGCGTAGTGTAGCGGGTTGATTCGA
This sequence comes from Enterobacter sp. kpr-6, assembly GCF_900116015.1. GTDB lineage: Bacteria > Pseudomonadota > Gammaproteobacteria > Enterobacterales > Enterobacteriaceae > Enterobacter_D. The sequence goes on along the minus strand of NZ_FOYH01000004.1, from coordinate 155,244 downwards.
TAATCGTTAATCGGTACTGCGCATTTGCCACCTGATAGCTCACTGCTTCGCCGGGTGCGTCATTGCGAGGCAACAGGCGGCGCAACTGGGCGAAATTGGTTTCGCACAGGCGCATCATTTCAGGGAAGTCAGGTGTGTAACGCTTCATTTTATCCACTCGTTTCTCAATTCTTTATAATGCAGTTGCAGCCATTGCAAGGCGATGACAGACGCTGCGTTGTCAATTTTCCCCTCTTCTACCCACTGGTAAGCCTGCTCCCGGCTCACCACCTGAACACGAATATCTTCGTTTTCATCCACCAGGCCATGTATACCTTCGGCCTGCGTGGCATCCACTTCGCCTACCATAACAGTTAAGCGCTCGCTGGTGCCGCCAGGGCTTGCCAGATAGCTCAACATTTTTTTGACGCGTTCGACAACCAGCCCCGACTCTTCGACGGCTTCACGGCGCGCCACTTCTTCTTCGCTTTCGCCTTCTTCGATCATCCCCGCGACTAACTCCAGCAGCCATGGGGTTTCGCTGGTGTCATACGCGGCAATGCGGATCTGCTCGATCAGCACAATTTCATCACGTACTGGGTCATAGGGTAGCAAGACTGCCGCGTGACCGCGTTCAAAAATTTCACGCCGCACCTCACCGCTCATTTCACCATTGAAAAGGCGATGTCGAAAACGGTACAAATCGAGCGAAAAAAAACCGCTGTACAGCGTTTCCCGTGCAATAATTTCTACATCATTTTTGGTGAAAGTCGTGGCTGAAGGATTGTGTTTGCTCATCGGTAATCCTGGTAGCAAATAATGGCGAAATTGTGGATTTCAAGGCTCAGTGACTGCCGTTTTATCCACCTTATGATAGATTGGTGCAAATTACCGCCGGATGGCACGTAACGCCAACCTTTTCCAGTGGTACTCTCTGGTAGTATTGCCATTAATTTTAATTGAGATCAGCGCTACATCATGCTTCACAACAAGGAATGCAAATGAAGAAATTGCTCCCCATCCTAATCGGACTGAGCCTTGCCGGTTTCAGTGCAGTGAGCCAGGCAGAGAACCTGATTCAGGTTTATAAGCAGGCGCGTTTGAGCAACCCGGAACTGCGTCGTTCTGCCGCAGACCGCGATGCCGCATTCGAGAAAATTAACGAAGCACGCAGCCCGTTACTGCCACAGCTGGGTTTGGGTGCGGATTACACCTACAGCAATGGCTATCGCGACAGCAATGGTATCAACTCCAACGCGACCAGCGCTTCTTTGCAACTTACACAAACCTTGTTTGATATGTCAAAGTGGCGTGCGCTTACTTTGCAGGAAAAATCAGCGGGTATTCAGGATGTGACCTTCCAGACTGACCAGCAAACGCTGATCCTGAACACCGCGACTGCCTACTTTAACGTCTTAAGCGCAATTGATTCGCTCTCCTTTACCGAAGCGCAAAAACAGGCCATTTATCGCCAGTTGGATCAAACCACCCAGCGCTTTAACGTAGGACTTGTGGCGATCACCGACGTGCAGAACGCCCGCTCGCAGTACGACACCGTGCTGGCGGATGAAGTGACCGCGCGTAATAACCTCGATAACGCCGTTGAACAACTGCGTCAGGTGACCGGTAATTACTACCCGGAACTGGCTGCATTAAACGTCGATAGCTTTAAAACCGACAAACCGCAGGCGGTGAATGCGCTGCTGAAAGAAGCGGAAAACCGCAACCTGACGCTGTTGCAGGCGCGCCTGTCGCAGGATCTGGCGCGTGAGCAAATCCGCCTCGCGCAGGACGGCCATCTGCCGACGCTGGATTTGACCGCCTCCTCATCCGTTTCTGATACCTCCTACAGCGGCTCCAGAACCAGCGGTGCGGCAGGGAGTCAGGGTCAGTTCGATGACAGCAACATCGGCCAGAACAAAGTGGGCTTAAGTTTCTCACTGCCGATCTTCCAGGGCGGGATGGTTAACTCGCAGGTGAAACAGGCGCAGTACAACTTTGTTAGCGCCAGCGAGCAACTGGAAACCGCACACCGCAGCGTTGTGCAGACCGTGCGTTCTTCCTTTAACAACGTGAACGCGTCCATCAGCAGCATCAACGCTTACAAACAGGCCGTTGTTTCTGCGCAAAGTTCTTTAGACGCGAGTGAAGCAGGTTACTCCGTAGGTACGCGTACTATCGTGGACGTGCTGGATGCGACAACCACGCTGTATAACGCTAAACAGCAGCTCTCCAGCGCGCGTTATAACTACCTGATTAACCAACTGAACATCAAATCTGCCCTCGGTACGCTGAATGAGCAGGATCTGGTGGCACTGAACAGCACGCTGGGTAAAGCGACCTCTACCACGCCTGAAGCGGTAGCGCCGGAAAATCCACAGCAGGATGCGCATGTGCAGAGCATGACTGCCGATATGACTGGCTCAGAGTCCCAGGCGTCAATGGAACCCGCAGCAGCACGCAATACCAGCAACGCGGCCAATCCATTTAGCCGTTGATGCAAATGAATGGGGGCTTGGCCCCCATTTCAACGTAAGACAACGTAAAGATCCCCTTTCATCCCCTCTCCAGGCCGGTTTGCGCTTCATTTTCGACCACTCATCCTCTATCCTGAGCAGTATTCACCATGCTGTAACTCTGGGTTCGGGAAGACATCAATGAAACGGACAAAAAAGATTAATCATGCGACGTTCCGCAAAAGCTGGAGCGCCCGCCACCTTACTCCTGTCGCCTTTGCGGTCACTGCCGTCTTTATGCTGGCAGGTTGCGAACAGAACGACGAAACGGTATCGATGTATCAAAATGCTGACGACTGTGCCAGCGCCAATCCGGGCAAAAGTGCGGAATGTACTACCGCCTACAACAATGCCCTGAAAGAAGCGGAACGCACCGCGCCGAAATACGCCAGCCGTGAAGACTGCGTCGCTGAATTCGGTGAAGGCCAGTGCCAGCAAGCGCCTGCTCAGGCGGGTCTTGCGCCGGAAAACCAGGCTCAGACGCAGCAGAGCGGCAGCTTCTGGATGCCACTGATGGCCGGTTATATGATGGGCCGTCTGATGGGCGGCGGCGCGGGTTTTGCGCAGCAACCGCTGTTCAGTTCGCGTAATCCGGCAAGCCCGGCCTACGGTCAGTACACCGATGCGTCTGGTAAAGGCTACGGTGCCGCGCAGCCAGGCCGTACCGCTACCGTCCCGAAAACCGCATTAGCACCAAAACCGGCCACCACGACAACCGTTACGCGCGGTGGTTTTGGTGAATCCGTTGCCAAACAGACCTCCATGCAGCGTAGCGCAGCGGGCACGTCCACGCGCTCAATGGGTGGCTGACAGGCATGGAAAGAATCAGTGTGACCGAGCGCCCGGACTGGCGCGAAAAAGCAACCGAATACGGCTTTAATTTTCACACCATGTATGGCGAGCCGTACTGGTGTGAAGAAGCCTATTACAAATTCACCCTCGAACAGGTTGAGAAACTTGAAGAGGTGACGGCAGAACTGCATCAGATGTGCCTGAAGGTGGTCGAGAAAGTGATCGCCAGCGATGCGCTGCTGACCAAATTCCGCATTCCTAAGCACACCTGGGGCTTTGTACGCCAGTCATGGCAGACGCAACAGCCGTCGCTCTATTCCCGTCTCGATCTCGCCTGGGATGGCAAAGGCGATCCCAAGCTTCTGGAAAACAACGCGGATACGCCTACCTCCCTTTATGAAGCAGCGTTTTTCCAGTGGATCTGGCTTGAAGACCAGCTTAATGCAGGGAACCTGCCGCAAGGCAGCGACCAGTTCAACAGCCTGCAGGAAAAGCTCATTGAGCGTTTTGGCGAACTGCGCGAGCAGCACGGTTTTAACCTGCTGCACATGGCCTGTTGCCGCGATACGGTCGAAGACCGTGGCACGGTGCAGTACTTGCAGGATTGCGCCGCCGAAGCCGGGATCGCGACTGAATTTCTCTATATGGAAGATATCGGGCTTGGCGAAAGAGGCCAGTTCAGCGATATGCAGGATCAGGTGATCAGTAACCTGTTCAAGCTCTATCCCTGGGAATACATGCTGCGCGAGGTGTTCTCCACCAAGCTGGAAGATGCAGGCGTGCGCTGGCTCGAACCGGCGTGGAAAAGCATTATTTCCAATAAAGCGCTGCTGCCCATGCTGTGGGAGATGTTCCCGGATCACCCTAACCTTCTGCCCGCTTACTTTGCCGAAGACGATCACCCGACGCTTGAAAAATATGTGGTGAAGCCGATTTTCTCCCGCGAAGGCGCAAACGTGTCGATCATTGAGAACGGCAAAACCGTTGAGCAGGTTGAAGGCCCTTACGGTGAAGAAGGCATGATTGTGCAGGGCTTCTACCCGCTACCGAAATTTGGCGATAGCTACGTGCTGATTGGTAGCTGGCTTATCAACGATCAACCTGCCGGAATTGGCATTCGTGAAGATCGTGCGCTGATCACTCAGGATCTGTCACGCTTCTACCCGCATATTTTTGTGGAGTAGTTTTTCCCCTCACCCCGGCCCTCTCCCAAAGGGAGAGGGAGCAAGGACGTGGCGGCCCTTTCCCTGGGGAGAGGAGGAAAATGTGATTTACCCCACCTGTACCGACAACATGCTGAGCGATCCCATCTCCAGACCGTCAACCGGGATGGTCACCGGCTCTTTGCCGTCCCACGCACCCAGTACATAGAGCAGCGGCAGGAAGTGATCCGGCGTGGGGTTCGACAGCGATCCACCTTCATGATCCATATAGTTCACCAGCGGATGCTGCTCTGCTGGCCCCTGCCAGGTCAGATTGTCTTTCACGTATTCGTTAAACGATAACGCCCACGGGTATGGCGTGCTTTCGCCATGCCAGCGCGCGGTGCGCAGGTTATGCACCACGTTGCCACTGGCGACCAGCATAATGCCCTCATCACGCAGCGTCGCCAGCTTGCGGCCCATTTCATAATGCCAGACCGCCGGTTTTGTGCTGTCGATGCTAAGCTGCACCATCGGAATATCCGCCTGCGGATACATCTTGATCAGCACGCCCCACGAACCGTGGTCAAAACCCCAGGCTTCTTTATCAAGCGTCACCGGAATGGGCGAAAGCAGATCGACCAGCCGCTGAGCCAGCGCAGGCGATCCCGGCGCGGGATAATGCGTGTCATACAACGCCTGCGGAAACCCGCCAAAATCATGGATTGTCTTCGGCGTTTCCATCGCAGTGACGCCCGTTCCCCGCGTAAACCAGTGCGCAGACACCACCACAATCGCTTTCGGACGCGGCAGCGTTTCGCCCAGATGTTGCCAGGCGCGGGTATAAATATTGTCATCCAGAACATTCATCGGGCTGCCGTGGCCCAAAAACAGTGCTGGCATTCGGATAGCTGACATGGTGATATCCTTACAGAGGGTGTAATAATGTATGGGGCCACATTACGCTGTTTTAGACCGGGATGAACTCAGATAACCATGATGAAGATCATCAGGAATTTTGAATGTAAGTTATGCGTAAAAATCGCCCGGCCCTCTCGCCTTTGCGGTTAATCGCCATTAACATAAATGAGAATTATTATCATAAGGAGTTGTTAATGTCAGTTCCCCTGATCCTGACCCTGCTTGCCGGAGCGGCAACCTTTATTGGCGCTATTTTGGGCGTTCTGGGTCAAAAGCCTTCCAATCGCGTGCTGGCATTTTCCCTCGGCTTTGCCGCTGGCATTATGCTATTGATTTCTCTGATGGAAATGTTGCCTGCCGCGCTCGGCACGCCCGATATGCCACCCGTACTGGGCTATGGGATGTTTATTATTGGCCTGCTGGGATACTTCGCTCTCGATCGCCTCCTGCCCCACGCTCATCCGCAGGATCTACTGCCTGCGGGCAGCGAGCCGTTGCCGCGCAATATCAAACGCACGGCGATCCTGTTAACGCTCGGCATTAGTTTGCACAATTTTCCCGAAGGCATTGCCACCTATGTGACAGCCAGTAATAACCTCGAGCTCGGTTTTGGCATCGCACTGGCGGTCGCCTTGCACAATATTCCTGAAGGTCTTGCGGTCGCCGGGCCGGTGTATGCGGCTACGGGGTCAAAGCGTAAAGCGATTTTCTGGGCGGGCATATCAGGTCTGGCAGAAATTCTTGGCGGCGTGCTGGCGTGGCTGATTTTAGGCAGCCTGTTATCGCCGTTGCTGATGGCGGCAATCATGGCGGCGGTTGCCGGGATTATGGTGGCGCTGTCGGTGGATGAACTGATGCCGCTGGCAAAAGAGATCGATCCGAATAACAATCCGAGCTACGGCGTGCTGTGCGGGATGTCGGTGATGGGCCTGAGTCTGGTGCTGCTGCAGTTCCTGGGCGTCGGTTAAAACGGTTTATCAGAGGCTGTCTGACCTGGCGGCCTCATCTTCACTCTGTTTACGTTTTTGCCGCAGCTTACGATACCCCTCCAGCAACGCATCTCTGTCCTGCCGATAAGCCGCGCAGTAGCGCTTCATATGACAGAAATAGCCAATCACGATCACACCAATAGCAACAAGCCAGTACCAGGCAATAAACATGCACCTTCCTCAAAGATACAGCAGTATTTCCTTCATCCTGACAGAGTTGGCGCGTGGCGGGATGACCCCGATCATGTAATGGGGTTAATCCTTTAGGATTATATTGATGAGATTGATATGCCCGGTAAGCCTGTGCCACCGGGCATAAAAGAGGGGGTACTATTAGCTGGCTTTACGTTCGTGTTCCTGGCGATAAGCCACCAGGTCTTCAATAGTAACAACTGCCATATTGTGCTCACGGGCAAACGCGATACATTCCGGTGCGCGCGCCATAGAACCATCATCATTGGTCAGTTCGCACAGCACGCCAGACGGTTTAAAGCCCGCCAGCGTCACTAAATCGATCGTCGCTTCAGTATGGCCACCGCGAGTCAACACGCCACCCGGCTGCGCGCGCAGCGGGAAAACGTGGCCCGGACGGTTAAGGTCGGACGGTTTTGCATTGTCAGCAATGGCTGTGCGGATGGTGGTAATGCGGTCAGCCGCAGAAACACCGGTAGTCACGCCCTGCGCGGCTTCGATAGTGACGGTAAAGCCTGTACCGTAAGCGCTGGTGTTGTTTTCGACCATCATCGGCAGGTCGAGCTGCTGACGTTGTTCATCAGTCAGGCACAGGCATACGATGCCGCTGCCGTGACGAATGGTCAGCGCCATTTGTTCAACGGTCATGGTTTCGGCGGCAAAAATCATGTCGCCTTCATTTTCACGGTCTTCATCGTCAAGCACCATCACGCCGCGTTTTTCACGCAGGGCGGTTAACGCGTTTTCAACGCGCTCAAAAGGGGTGCCAAAAGAAGAAAGCAGCGTCTGATTCATGGTAAAAAAACCTCATTAAAATTATGGTTACCAGAATCAGGGCAGTCTTAGGAGTACCGCATAGCGGCAAAAAAATAACGTGAGCAGCCGTCATTGCCCGACTGGATCGTTACTCTCTCCCATCCGGACTCTAACCGTCGGCCCCGGAATTACACCGGATCTGCTGACCTTCTGATTCACACCAGAAGCGCTCGCGGGCTTTCAACACAAGTTGATTTACCGCCGGTGGGGAATTTCGCCCCGCCCTGAGAATAAGCGGATTAACTATAACGCCATTGATTATTCCGGGCAATGGCTTAGCTTCAAACAAATCTGGTTTAACGATGCGTTTAACACGCTACAATGAATGCTATTACCCACTCGTTGAGGGAAACAACTATGATCGACCCGAAGAAAATTGAACAGATTGCTCGCCAGGTGCACGAATCCATGCCGAAAGGGATCCGCGAATTTGGTGAAGACGTTGAGAAAAAGATCCGTCAGACGCTGCAATCGCAGCTAACCCGCCTCGATCTGGTCAGCCGCGAAGAATTCGACGTGCAAACTCAGGTTTTGCTGCGCACCCGTGAAAAGCTCGCGCTGCTGGAGCAACGTTTAAACGAGCTGGAAAATCGCCCGTCCACCCCGTCTACTACAGATGTGGTGACTGAAGAAGTCAAACCGGCTCCTGCCATTCCGCCGGTTGAAAATATCGACTAAGCCTGCTCGCCGGGCCGCTCATGGCCCGGCAGTTTAGCGCGGTGGTTCTGCCACGTAGCGCGTCGCCTCAAAGCGATTGAGGAACAAATGCATCAGGAACACCAGCGTTAGTGTAATCAGCAACGACACCGTGACGGACGCGATACGGTACATGTCACTGAACACCAGATCCTGATTCGGATGCATATTTTGCCCGAACATAATCCCCAGCGTCGTAATACTGGCAAACCCCACCCCTGCTCCCACCTTTTCCATCGTGTGCAGCCTCGCGCCAAACGCCAGCCCAAGGCCAATCAGCGGCATCATCAGCAGCATGTGACTACTGTGATCGTAGAGCACCAGTTGCACCAGCAGCACATAAAGACAGCCAATCACCACGCCGACCACACGCCACAGCGAGCTTAATACCGCGCCGCGATAATGCATTGGAAACAGCGCTAAAATGCCCGCCATCAGCGCCGACAGGGAATCGCTCAGATTACACACCTGGAAAACGACAAAAATCAGCGTCGCCACGGTACCGGATAACAGTGATTCATGGCGCACGCGGGCGGCATTTTTTTCAATCACTGGTGGGCGCTGACGCGGTTCCACATCGGGGATCAGATAGTTGAGCACGGCGCTCAGACACACCGCCATCACGCTGGCTTCAACGTTTGAGAACAACAATACGTGCCAGTCATTGGTCGGATAGCTCATAAAATTGAGCATGACGCTCTGGCACACTACGCCCATCGAACCAAACAGAAACAGCGGCCCCTGGCTCATAAAGCGAAAACGCACCACGTACAGGCCAAATACCACCAGCGTCATAATGACCGGCCATTGCGACAGATAGCCGATAATCAGCACCATTTCGAGGCAGTTTATCGCCGCGCTGCATACAAACTGTTTCGCGACGTGGCGGTTAAAGACCGGCACCAGCGACAGCAGCATCAGCGGGTAAACCACAAAAAAGACGCCATATTGCGTGCTGTAAAAACTTGAGACGCTGAGCGCAATCATGCCTGCCACGGCGATGCGCAACGTCTGGCGGAAATCGTTCGGCGTAAAAACAATATTGTCGTGCGGCGTAAAAACCCGCGCCAGCGTATTAATAGACATGGTTAATACACATAGTGCAGCAGGCTGACGAGGCGGATTTGCAGCCCTGAAAAGAAGCGGGCGAACGGCCCCTCGCTGTTATAAAGCTGCACGGTGGCGCGTGCGCCCGTCGGTAAACGGCGATCGAGGGGTTCGTCGAGGGCAACGTGAATGCGCATCCGCTGTGCGTCACGCACCCAGCGGTTGGAGGCTTCCGGCTGCGACAGCTCGCCGTTCACCGCCTCCTGACCTGCCAGCACACCCGCGTCCAGACTGGTAACGTGCGCGTGGAATACCTGACCCGGCAGCGCATCAAACACCACCGCCGCATCAGTACCGTTTCGCGTATGACGCAGGCTTTTTTCGCGGAAATCGGCAACGATATCGGTGTTATTGCTTACCAGCGCCAGCGCCGCCGTGCCTGCCGGGGCATACCAGCCGGGGCTAAGTTGCAGGTTACTGATGGTGCCATCGGCTTCCGCGCGGATCTGCGTCCAGGCCAGATTCAGTTGCGCCTGTTCGAGTGCGTTACGGTATTTCTTCAGCGTCACGTTGCGGGCATCGTCTTTCTCGCCGCGCTCAATGGTCAGTTCATGAATGTTCGCGCGCAGGGAATTTACCGACTGTTCGCTGCTCTGCCAGGCGGTGCGCACTTTATCAAGATCCTGCTGCGACACGTTCTGCATCGCACTCAGGCGCTGATAGCGATCGAAGGTCACTTTATCGTTGCGGGCGGTAAGTTCGGCGGTTTTCAGGCTCGCCTGCGCGGCAGCGATTTTGGCATCAAGCTGTTGATTGGTCAGACACGCCTGCTGCCAGGCGATTTGCGCGGCATCAACATTGTTATTAAACGGCGTCGGGTCCAGCTCAAACAGCAGATCGCCCTTCTTCACCTGGCTGTTGTTATGCACATGCACCCTGGCGACATAGCCGGAGACGCGGGCGGAAACGGGCGTTACCACGCGCATCACCGTGGAATCTGGCGTCAGCGGGATCCAGATATCTGCCACGATAAAATAGACAAACATCAACAGGAAAGAGGCAATACTCATCCTTACCCAGCGGGCAAATTTTTGTTCAGGCGTCATCATAATTATTATGTCTTACTGTCTTATGCAGGTTATTTGCGATGTGAATTACGCGCTCTGTCCCGCGCCACGAGGCGCACAAAGCAGCGGGCTAAGCTAATGGTTATCAGGGGAAGGATCAAGAAACCGGCAGTAAGAGAGCATGGAATGCGAAAAAGTGATCTACCTCACATTAATGGCCTGGATCACGTCTGAAATTTGCCCGGTCAGCGTACACCGCCGGGCCCGTGGATCAGCACACATCATCCCGGTTCAACCCCACATCGCGCAACTGGGCTTCACTCATACGGCTTAAGATGCGCCGGGTTTGCACCTGATGACGCCATTTTTTAAACGCACGCCAGATCAGCACAAATCCAATAAATGGCCGTTTTGGTCGGTTTTCAAAGAATTCCATGGTGTCTCTCCTCATCAGTTCAGGTGTTTATGATGACGGGAATTCACCTCGACAATACAGAGCCACAAAATGCTTTTCTTTAGCATACAGATTGCGTAAAACAGCAGGTGAACCGCTTTATGACCGCTAATCTGTACTGGTTTACTAATCTGTATGGTGCAAACAAAGGATACAGCATGACGCGTTATCAACATCTGGCGAATCTTCTGGCCGAGCGCATTGAGCAGGGGCTGTATCGCAGCGGCGAAAAGCTGCCGTCGGTGCGCAGCCTCAGTCAGGAACATGGGGTGAGCATCAGCACCGTGCAGGAGGCGTACCGGGTACTGGAGAACCTGCAACTTATCATCCCGCAGCCGCGCTCCGGTTATTTCGTCGCAAAGCACAAAGCACAGCCGCCGGTCCCTGCGATGTCGCGTCCGGTGCAGCGCCCGGTAGAAGTCACACAATGGGATGAAGTGCTGATGCTGCTGGACGCCCGCGCCGACAGCACCATCACCTCTTTTGGCGGCGGTTCACCGGATATCACCCAGCCGAGCCTCAAACCGCTGTGGCGCGAGATGAGCCGCGTGGTGCAGCACAATATTCACGACGTACTCAGCTATGACGAACTGGCAGGCCGCCACGATCTACGCGAACAGATTGCCCGCCTGATGCTCGACCACGGATCGGCGGTGAATTCCGATGAAATCATTGTGACCAGCGGCTGCCACAGCGCATTAGCCATCGCCCTGCTCTCTGTGTGCAAACCCGGCGACATTGTGGCGGTCGAGTCACCCTCGTTTCACGGCACCATGCAGATGCTGCGCGGCCTGGACATCAAAGCCATTGAAATCCCCACCGATACCGAAAGCGGGATCAGCGTCGAAGCGCTGGAACTGGCGCTTGAGCAGTGGCCTGTTAAAGGCGTGATCCTGGTACCAAACTGCAACAATCCGCTGGGCTTTATCATGCCGGAAGCGCGCAAACGAGCGGTGCTGGCTCTGGCGCAACGCCACGATATTGTGATTTTTGAAGACGACGTTTACGGTGAGCTGGCCTATGACTACCCGCGCCCGCGCAGCATTAAATCGTTTGATATTGATGGGCGCGTGCTGTTGTGCAGTTCATTCACTAAAACTATCGCGCCGGGTCTGCGCGTCGGCTGGATCGCGCCAGGGCGCTATCACGACCGGGTGATGCATATGAAATATGCCGCAAGCGGCACCACCGTGCCCTCCACCCAACTGGCGGTGACGGCGTTTATTCGCGACGGCCACTACCACCGCCATATGCGCCGGATGCGTCAGCTTTACCAGTATAATATGGACACTTTTACCTGCTGGGTGCGTCAGTATTTCCCCGATGAAATCTGCGTCACGCGGCCCAAAGGCGGCTTTATGCTGTGGGTTGAACTGCCGGAAAGGGTGGATATGGTCTGCGTTGCCCAACAGCTTTGCCGCCTGAAAATCCAGGTCGCCCCCGGCTCGCTGTTTTCCGCCTCCGGAAAATACCGCAACTGCCTGCGCATTAACTGCGCGCTGCCCACTACCGAGCACAATCGCGAAGCGCTGAAAAAACTGGGCGAAGCGATTTATATTGCGATGGAGGAGTAAAATTACGCACTTTAACTTTTCATCATCAAAGCTCGTCTGCGTTGAAATAATTAGAAAATAACGTGCTCCCCGCCTCGTTAGGCTCATTCTCATGAGCGTATGCTGCACGCTAAAAATTATCGTTGCAGATTGACCGTTATTTTAACGGAGATCGTTTTATAGGGAGTCATTAAATGGCATCTGTTCTGGCCTGGCTTGATCATGATTTACGTGCCCAGGAAGAGACGTTACGCCTTTTTTCACAATTCCAGGAAAAAGAGAGCCGCGATGAGCTGGGTATTAGCGCCATCCGCGACAGTTTCGCCGACCAGCTTTTCCCTGGCACCAGCACCATCCAGACACGTTTACGTTATATGTTGTTTATCCCATGGATGTATCAAAAGCTTGAAGGGAAACGAACGCCCGCTGAAAGTTTTGCCCGTATTGCTGACCAGCAGGAACGCAGTCTCTTTAAGCCATTGCTTGCCTCTCGTGATCCGGCAGGTGCATTTGGTAAACATTCTGGTCAGAACCTTAAGCGCTTGCCTGGTTCCATATACTGGTCAGGTCTTGGACGGTGGAAAATTCGGCTGATCGACTGTTCGCAGGACGAATATCACCGCCGCGTTGATGAGCTTTACCGTTGCCGTGATGCTATCGCCGCGCGGGAAAATAAGGAAAAAATTCGCGGCGATGATGTGGATCCTGAGCAGCGCAAAATAGCGCTTAGCTGGCATTCCAGCCTGCCTCCAGCACCTGATGATTTCCCGGCTGGCGCTTCGTTCGATCTGACACGTGAAGAAGCCAGTTTTCTCAGCGATCGTATTCAGGCCTCCTGCCCCGGTAGTTTGCTGGCACATCTGGCGCTTAACAGCGAGGAAGTCAGCGTAAATTTCCCCTGGGAGCATCCCGGTTATGCATCTTTCCCCGACAACCTGAAGGCCTTACTCACTCATGCGCGGCTGTTCTCAGAAATCATGTACGCAGCAGCACTTTCTTATAATGTGCAACTGGCGCGAAAATCAAATTTAACAGCGCTCGCCCGCGATCATGAAGAACGCTTTGCGGCGTGGCTTACAACATTACCCTATAACGACATCCGTAACTGGCAACCTCAAGCGCTGTGGGAAGCTGTCTGCCAGCCAGGGCATAGCGTGTCCTATAAAACACGACTCTTTATTGAGCAATGGCTCGGCCATATTCAACACTCTCCAGAAACGTTGCTCAGTGATGAAAATGCTTTGGCTCTCATTCGGCAAAGGGAAATCGAATTAAAGGGTGCACGCTCACGTTTTAAAAATCAGCTCGCACTGGATATGTGGCAAGGCTATGCCGGTACCGGAAAACTGGCGTATCGCTGGAATACAGTGAGAACATTTTTAAACGATCTGGCACTGGGATTTAAGGGAAAAGAAGTATGTTAAGCCCCGAAAACCGCACGCTGTATACATCGGCATTGACGCCACCACCAGGTATGCGATTTAAAGAAGCCATTGCCACAACCTTCTCCCTCGATCCTGCTTTTTTACTTCAGGCCCCTGTACACCTGGCCTTAATGGCCACAGATGCTCAGCAAGGAGATGACCTTTTTTCCCGCTTCGAAGCGATTCGCCGTTATGCAGATAACATTACCGTTTATGTTCAACAAGGACGGATTCAGGTACCTGCCAAAGGGAAGCCAAGCCCGCTATTCGGCATGCTGGAGAAAATGATTATTGAAGTATCTGCCCCTAATGGCGGCGTTTTCCATCCTAAAATCTGGGCTATCCGCTTTGCTGATGAATATGAAGATGAGGTGATGTATCGGCTGGTCATTTTAAGTCGTAACCTCACCACTGATGCATCATGGGATCTCTCTCTCCAGCTGGAGGGGTGGCTCACTGGACGCAGACATAAAATCAACAATCCTTTAGCGCATTTAATCCAACTCCTGCCGGAGCTATGTACAGGAAATTGTGATGAAACACGGCGCGACCAGGCGTTACGATTTGCCAGCGAATTGCAGCGCGTTGACTGGCAATACCCGCCAGGTTTTGACGAGATAGCATTTTACCTGCCCGGTATAAAAAGGTTTAGCTGGAAACCGCCGCAGGCCAGTCGGGTCGCGGTGATATCGCCTTTCTGCTCTGACAAGGCTCTGCAATATATTGTTGATGGATATAAACATATAGATGCGCTCATTTCGCGGCCAGAAACTTTACTTGCGCTGAAAAGTGAAACACGCGCGCTTTTTTCGCGCACGCTTCATCTTGATGATGCGGCTGAGAACCCCGATGTCCCGGAAGCGCCCGGGACGGATGCTATTACTGCCACGGGCCTGCATGCCAAAGTATTGCTGTTTGAAACGGGCTGGGACAGCGAGATCGTTCTCGGTTCAGCCAATGCCACCAATGCAGCATTATTATGCGGTAAAAATTGTGAAATTCTGGTTTCACTTAAAGGCAAAAAAAGTAAAATCGGTTCGATTGGAGACATGCTTAGCGCTGAAGGGATGGGAAAATATCTCGTCGATTTCGATGAAAGCCAGCAAGCTGAGCCGGATACACAGCGTGCAGAAGCGGAGCGTATTGCTGAGAATGCCCGCTCGCTACTGGCGCAAGCCTGCCTTAATGTGACATGCCGCCCTGGCCAGAATGAACAAGCCTGGGCGCTAATCCTGTCAGGCGCAATTCCGCCGTTGCCTGGCATTGTATCGGGATGGATTTGGCCGGTGACGGTCCCGGCTGAATCAGGATGCGCGTTGCCGCTCAATGCCCTCGACAAGGAGCTAGTATTAGGCGAGTTTTCTGCTGCCTCGCTTACGGGCCTGATAGCCTTTGAACTCCACACCGCGCACCCGGAGGTCACTGTACGCTTCGTGCTTAACCTGCCCCTAATAGCCGTCCCCGATGAACGTGAAGCGATGATTTTGCAAACTATCATCAACAGGCAGGAAGATTTCATGCGCTATCTGATGATGTTACTTAATGCCGATTCACCCTTCGCCTTTTCCACTGAGATAAATGCAGACCCGGTTAACGGATTCTATGGGCTATCTCTGGGGGAAGAAGTGCCACTGCTGGAAGAACTGACCCGGATGTACAGCCGTAATCCCGAACGCCTGGCCGATGTTGCGGCGCTGGTAAAAAACCTGCGCCACAGTCCTGACAAACCTATCCCTGAAGATTTTCTGGATCTGTGGGCGGTATTCGAATCGGCGACAGGAGTTCATCGTGAACAATAAAAATCTGCCCAAACCATCACCATTGGCGGGTCTGAAAGACTTTCAAAAAAGAACGGTTAATTACGTTTTTGAGCAATTTTACGGCAAAAAAAAGCAAACCCGTTTTCTGGTTGCGGATGAAGTGGGACTGGGAAAAACCATGGTGGCACGTGGGATCATCGCTAAAACCATTGCACATTTGCAGGATGAAATGGATCGGATAGATATTATTTATATCTGTTCAAATGCAGCTATCGCCACGCAAAATATTAACAGCCTGAAGATGAACCATAATGGCGCAACACCGCTAACAACGCGCCTGACGCTGCTTCCAAGACAAGTCCGCTCGCTGCGGCAAAATAAACTCAATTTTATTAGTCTGACGCCAGGCACAACTTTCGATCACACCCGAAGCCGCGGCGGTCAAATGGAAGAGCGCGGGATTCTTTATCAGATACTTTTCGACCTGCCACTGGCAAAAGGCGAGCGACGTGAACGCTTACGTCGGGGTATGTATACATCGCTTCAGGCTACGGCCTCGCCACAAAGCTGGGATCATACGGTACGCCAGATTTCCGCCGACCCGCTTGATGTCGATCTGTCCAAAGATTTTCGTCGTGCCGTTATGGATGACCCGGCGCTCTACGCGCAGTTAAAAGAGGTATGCAATCGCTTCGCTGATGGTGACTGGTCGGAAGAGGATTCTCAGTGGCGTTACGATCTGATTGGCAAGCTACGCAATAAACTGGCCTCAGTATGTTTATCAGCACTGGAACCGGACCTGGTTATTCTTGATGAATTTCAGCGGTTTAAATCGCTACTTAACGGAGATGATGACGCTGCTGCGTTGGCAAAAGCCCTTTTTGACCATCGCGATGTACGGGTATTGCTGCTCTCAGCAACACCTTACAAGATGTACACCACCGATCAGGAAAGCAGTGAAGATAACCACTACAAGGACTTTATCAGCACGCTGGAATTCTTATTCAACGATGTGGAGAAAATCGCTGAGATAGAGCAACGTCTGTTGGCGATCCGCAATGCTTTACGAGGGTCAACGCTGAACATCAATGCGAAATACGATCTGGAGCAGGCGTTACTTCAGGTCATGTGTCGTACTGAAAGGATTGCGACCACACGGGATCAGAACGCGATGACGATTGAAGTGAAGCGGCATACGCCCCTTACAGTCAAAGATCTTCAGCATGCAGCCAATGTTGATTCCCTTGCGCTCAATTTGAATGTCGCCGACCCGCTGGAGTACTGGAAGTCTGCGCCCTATCTTCTGAATTTTCTCAAGTCTTACGAACTGCGTAATCGTCTGGATGAAACTATCACTAACCCTTCTGACAGTCTCAATACACTCTTAAAAACGGCTAAAAAACAGTGGCTGACAAAAGGTAAATTTGAGAAATATAAACCGATTGATGCGGCTAACCCTCGAATGCGAATGCTGTTTGAAGACACTCTTGATAAAGGAATGTGGCAATTACTGTGGATGCCACCTTCACTGCCTTATACGCTGCCTGGAGGGGTTTATCAGAATAAAGATAATCTCACCAAAACGCTGGTATTTTCACGCTGGAACGCCGTACCGGATGCCATTGCGACAATATGCTCTTACGAAGCAGAAAGAAGAATGGTCAGTGATGCCGACATCACCCACAGCAAACTCACCACAAAAGTGGCGAAGCTTTTACGCATCAGCACATCATCGAAAGACAAGCGCCTGACGGGAATGCCAGTCATTGCATGGATATTGCCTTCTCCCACGCTTGCCGCACAAATCGATCCGCTGGCGATCGCACGGGCCCAGGGTGGAAAACCTCTCACCATAGAAAAAATGCGTGCTATTGCCAAAGCGAAGTGTGAAGCACTGCTGCGTAATCTTCCCGCAGGAGAACCCGGTGCGCGCGCAGATGAACGCTGGTACTGGGCCGCACCTGCTCTGCTGGATGCGAATGCTCAATATCTGAATTGGTGCGAGACAAAAACTGACTGGCCGGTCGGGGCTACCGAAAATGAAGTCAGTGAACCTTTTCAGGATCATATCGATTACTTTTTGCAAATAGCGCTGTCCCCAAATACGCTTGGCCCCCGTCCAGCGGATCTCGCCGATGTGCTGTGTGAATTTGCACTTGCCGCACCGGGAACCTGTGCCTTACGCGCGCTTAACCGTATTAATAAAGACCTGGATATTTCCGCAAACGAGGTGTTGTCTGCAGCCGTTCAAATTGCCGCAGGATTCCGCACACTTTTTAACCTGGCAGAGACCATTTTATTACTGCGGGGTACAGGTGATGACACTTACTGGCGGCTGACTTTGCAATATGGCATTGATGGCAATCTACAGGCAGTGCTCGATGAATATGTACATGTTCTGTATGAAAAACCGAGCCTTAAGGACCGAACCACGGCAGAACAAATAAATTACATCGCTACACATATCCATTCAGTTTTATCGTTGCGCCCGGCGCAATTGCATATCGATGAATTTAAAGCCAAAAACGGGGGTTATACGAAAAACAACATCGTCACCCGTTGCCGTTTCGCCTTACGCTATGGAAACGTCAATAACGATGATAAACAAGGCAATGCACGAGCCGAAACCGTTAAAGATGCGTTCAACTCGCCTTTTCGTCCGTTTGTACTGGCATCCACATCCCTTGGCCAGGAAGGACTTGATTTTCATACCTGGTGCCATGCGGTGATGCACTGGAATTTACCTTCCAATCCGGTCGATCTTGAGCAGCGCGAGGG
Organism: Enterobacter sp. kpr-6; assembly: GCF_900116015.1. GTDB lineage: Bacteria > Pseudomonadota > Gammaproteobacteria > Enterobacterales > Enterobacteriaceae > Enterobacter_D. The sequence continues at coordinate 137,118 of NZ_FOYH01000004.1, read as the reverse complement.
GCGTGTTCATCGTTATAAAGGCCATGCGGTGAGAAAAAACGTAGCTGCACGCTATGGTCTGGATACGCTTACGTCAGATGAACAGCAATACGATCCGTGGAAAACGTTATTCACACAGGCAGCAAACGATCGCACAGCAACGCAATCCGATTTAATCCCCTACTGGATTTTTGAAGGGCCATCACATGTAGAACGCCGCATTCCGATGCTGCCCTACAGTAAAGAAAGCATTAAATTTAAGCAGCTTAAGCAGGGCCTGGCACTCTACCGCATTGTTTTTGGTCAACCGCGCCAGGAAGACTTATTGTTCAGTATTCATCAGCAAAAAGAGCATATATCGGATGATATTGACGACTGGCTGATTTCCCTAACACCGCCAGAAGTGTGAATACCGAGCGAGCCATGTGGATGAGACGCGCTTTCGTGAACACTGCACAACGCTGGCTGAAGCGGCGTGGCTGACGGTCTGGCGACCCGGCCTGCAACATCTTACCCGTTTGCAGGCCGGGTCAGCGGGCATTACTCGTCGAAGAACCAGTAGCCCTGATTCACCAGCGCGGTCAGCTCGGTAATAAAGGCCGGATTGTTGACCGCCTCGCCCAGCTCTTTTTGGCTGATAAACGAGTAGCGGCACAGCGCATCGGCGGCCACCGGATCGACCGTCTCCAGGCGCTCGCTGTTGATGAAGAAACTGTCGCCGATGTGCAGCACCCGCAGCCCGCTCAGACGTGACAGCACTTCGCCGCCCTGCAATGCATCGAGGATTTCCTCTTCTTCATACGGTGGCTCGGCAGGCGCGATGTCCAGCTCATGACGCGGCGTGGTGGCAAAACGGCCAAACCACTGCTTAAAATCTTCCGGCTGGCTGATCACCTCGATCATCATGTCACGCAGACGATCCAGCTCGTACTCTTCCACCCGACCCGGATGCTCGCGGCAGGTAAGATCCGGATCGCTGTAGTGCTCGCCGCCCAAATCGTTTTCCAGCGCGTAATCGGCAAAGCTGCTGATCAGATCGCGGCCGTTCGGACCACGGAAGCCCACCGAGTAGTTGAGCGCGGTTTCATGGGTAAAGCCGTCGTGTGGGAATCCAGGCGGAATATAGAGGATATCGCCCGGCTCCAGATCTTCATCGATGATCGGTTCGAACGGATCGACATGCAGCAGCGCCGGATGCGGGCAGAACTGACGCATCGGCAGTTTATCCCCCACCCGCCAGCGGCGGCTGCCCATCCCCTGAATAATAAACACATCGTACTGATCGATGTGTGGCCCCACGCCGCCGCCTGGCACGGAGAAGGAGATCATCAGATCGTCCAGCCGCCAGTCCGGTAGCACACGGAACGGACGCACCAGCTCGGCAGACGGCGCGTGCCAGTGGTTGACGGCCTGCGCCAGTAGCGACCAGCCGGTTTCCCCCAGACCATCAAAATGCTCGAACGGCCCGTTGCTGGCCTGCCATTGACCCTCAAAATGACTCACGAGGCGGCTGTCCACCTCTGGCTCCATCGCCAGGCCCGCTAACTCATCAGGCGTGATGCGATCGACAAAGCCGGGGAAAGCGTTCTTTAAAACAACAGGTTGTTTTTGCCAGTATTTTTCTAAAAATTCCGGCCAGTTCAGGTTCAGTTGGTAAGCCATAGGTCACACCCGTGAGAAAGTTAACGGGCGCGATTATAAAGAGAGGGCGCCTTTGACCGCCTTGTCATGGGTCAAGGCGGTCAGCGAAAAGCTAATGCCGGGGTAGCGCTGACTTTCAGGTGAAAAGCGGTGGAATTTTCATACTTTATCCTGAGCGTCTGAATGACTGTGCCATATAGAGTTAAAGCAGGATGTTAAATAACGCCTTCGCTGACAGAGCAATAAATCCATCTCTCTTCTCATCTATAAAAAATAATAAGAGGCCAGCATGATTGATTATTCTGAATTACCTTTAGCGGGTGAAGTAATAATAAGAGCGCAGGTAAACCCGCAAAATGAGCATGGCTGGGGAACCGCCGCCAATATGATTATGCAGGTAGAGAGTTGTTTGAAATCCACAGAAAGTGCAGGCGAAAATGTGATTAGGGTGGACTTTAAAGCCAGACGATATGACGAGGGCTTTATCCGGCGTGACTGATGAAGCGGGAGAGAGATGTTACAAAGCACTGGTGGCTTTGCTACCCTGCTGATTATTGTAACTATATGCGCCAAGAGGTTATTTTTAGAAAGGCTTTTCGTGCTCGACCATTAATGGGGAATTTACCACGGCTTATGGCATCATTATGAATTATTGACCAGTCAGCGCTAAATGTCAGCGAATCGTTTCTCAGAATGCTGATAACACAGCATTTGAAAGACGACACGCTCTACGACTATCCATTGTTAAATAGTTAAAGTTGCTGAAGGTGCTGTAAGTGAATAGTTTCTTATTTTACGCATTGAATCTGGGGCGCAATAATAGCCGCCCCTTTTTTAAAGCTGTATTGTCAGCTCTCTACACTCATCAAAACGTCCAATCCAGACCGCTAAAGTCACGCCCCTTTCAACATATCAAATACCACCCGGGCAAAGCCTTTCGCCAGTTCAGGGTTAGAGAGGTATTGCACCATCATCTCCTGCTGGGCGTCGTTGCTGTCCATCACGGCATCATCAATGGCTTTGGGAAAATCGCCCAGCATCGCCTGTTCGCGCGTATTGTTGGCAATCTGAGTCATCACTGCCTGGTTTTCTGACAGCTTGTCACGCACCGCGAAGGCATAATTAATCATGTCTTTATCGGTGAGATTATCGGTGACGAACAGCTCATTAAGGCGAGCCAGGATATTCGACAGAAACTCTTCTTTCTTGTCCTTCGGCTTCGCGGTACCGACATCATTACCTGGTTTTATTTTGTAATCTTCTGCATCCTCTTGCAGCTTCAGATGCTGCTCGTGGAGTTTTGATAAGCGGTAATGACTCATCTCGACGTTGCTTAAATCAATCTCATCTTCTTCGATACGCTGTTCATGCAGCAACGGACGCAAGTGGCGGGCAAACAGGCTCAGCTTTTCTAAGTTCTTGTCGTCGTAATCGACGATTTGCGACATAAACTCGTAAAAGCGGACAAAACTGCCGAGATCTTTCTTGAAGATATCCAGCTTACTTTTTTCTTTCTCGCATTCTTTGAAAGTGTTTTCCGCATTGGTGATCAGCACAATATCGCCGGTCTTCTTGGTGCGTTCAAACATCTCTTTGGCCAGCACATACGCATCAATCGCCGATGTATAGCGCTGCTTCCAGCGCTCCACCGCAGGCTTGCAGATATTGCTGATGACCGCGTTGGATTTGTTTTTGCTGAAGAACGCCTCGCAAAACTGCTCCACTTCATTCCACAGGAAAATGCCGCTGGTGCGCAGCTTTTCATAGAGTTCAAAAACAAGTTGCGGGTCGCTGACATCCGTCAGTTCCGCTGTCTGGTAGTACGGCTGGAAAGCGCCCAAAATCTCGTCGGGTTCGTTCCAGAAATCGAGCACGAAGGTGCCGGACTGTGCCTTTCCAGGATAGGTACGGTTCAGGCGAGACAGCGTCTGTACGCACTCCACGCCGCCCAGCTTTTTATCCACATACATGGCGCACAGCTTGGGCTGGTCAAAACCGGTCTGGAACTTGTTGGCCACCAGCATCACCTGGTAGTCGTCGGTATCAAACGCTTTACGCATATCCCGGCCTTTGAGGCCTGGGTTCATATTGATCTCGGTGAACTTCTGGTTAAGCAGCGCAAGGCTATTGTGGTCATCTTCGTGGAATTCCACTTCCCCGGAGAACGCCACCATCGCGCTGATCTTGTCGTACTTTTGCTCGGCGATGTATTTATCGAACGCCAGCTTGTAGCGCACCGCCGCTTTACGCGAACTGGTTACCACCATCGCTTTCGCCTGACCGGCCAGTAAATGCATCACATGCTTGCGGAAGTGCTCAACAATCACCTTCACTTTCTGCGACACGTTATGATCGTGCAGCGAGACCCACTGATTCAGCTTGATCTTCGCTTTCTTGCTGTCCACTTCCCGATCAGGATCGTCCAGCTTTTGCAGCAGCTTATATGCCACCTTGTAGTTGGTGTAGTTCTTAAGCACATCAAGAATAAAACCTTCTTCGATGGCCTGACGCATGGAGTAAATGTGGAACGCTTCCGGCTTATTAGTTTTAGATGCCGGTTCATGTGGGTTAGGACGACGGCCAAACAGCTCCAGCGTTTTGGCTTTCGGCGTGGCGGTAAAGGCGTAGTAGTTGAGGTTGTTACTTCCTTTACGCGCGGCGACGGTGGCATCCAGAATATCTTCTGAAGACATCTCTACATCGTCATCTGCTTCTTCAGTCATCAGCACTTCTTTCAACTGACGCGCTGTAGAACCGCTCTGCGAGGAGTGCGCTTCATCGGCAATCACCGCGTATTTTCGCTGCTTGAGGCTGACGCTGTTTTCTATCGCTTTCAGGACAAACGGGAAGGTCTGGATGGTGACGATAATAATCGGCTGAGAATTTTCCAGCGCGAAGGCAAGCTTGTCTGATTTAGAGCCGTCGCCTTCTTTGTTGTTGATACGCCCGACCACGCCATCCTGATGTTCAAACTGATAGATGGTGTCCTGCAGTTGATCGTCCAGCACGGTGCGGTCCGTCACCACAATTACCGAGTGGAACTGCTTCTCGCCATTTTCATCGTACAGTCGGGAAAGCTGATGGGCTGTCCAGGCGATAGAGTTCGATTTTCCCGACCCCGCACTGTGCTGAATCAGGTATTTATTGCCGGTGCCTTCTCGAGTTGCAGCGGTGATCAGTTTGTTCACCACATCCCACTGGTGATAGCGCGGGAAAATCAGGCTCTCGCTTTTGTACTTCAGGCCAATGGCGTTTTCTTTCTCTTCGATTTGCAGATGCACGAAGCTGGCGAGAATTTTCAGCAGATTGTCCGGGAGCAGCACCTCATTCCACAGGTAGCTGGTGGCGTAGTCGTTGGCATCTTCCGGAGTGTCGTTCCCCGCACCGCCATCATGCGTACCTTTGTTAAACGGCAGGAAGAAGGTTTTATCGCCCTCGAGTTTGGTCGCCATAAACACTTCGTACTGGCTGACGGCAAAGTGCACCAGCGCGCCGCGTTTAAAGGTCAGCAACGGCTCGGGTTTATTGGTACCAGGGTCCTTCGGCAGACGCGTTTTCTTATATTGCGTTATGGCGTTTTGCACCGTCTGCTTAAATTCAGACTTCAGTTCCAGAGTCGCTACCGGCAGGCCATTAACAAACAACACCAGGTCGATACGCCATTTCTTCGCCTTAGCGCCCGTGTCTTCAAATGCGGCGTTCGACGCATGCGGGCTAAAAACCAGCTCCGGTACGATACGGCAGATATTCTGCTTGTAGCGCGTCAGGGTTTCCGGATTGAGGTTATGCTCCGGCTTAAACTGGCACAGGGAAAAACGCGCGTTATGACTTTTGATACCGTGGCGCAACACGCCGAGCGTGCCGTAAGTGCGCGAAAGCATATCGGTAGCGTTGATATCCGCCTTTTTTAGCTGCGCCACCAGCGCATCGAGGAAATGACGCTCGGTATCGGTAGGATAAATTTTGGCAAACTTCTCCCACTCCTGCGGCTGCGTGGTCTGCACAAAGGTCAGCGCATCCTGCGAGTGCAGCGCACGTTCGCGATCGTAGCCGTTGTTTTTGCCACGAACCCAGCCTCGCTCGATCATCTGCGCGATTATTTCATCCTGGAAAATCAGCTCTTTGGTGCTGTCCATGCTCATGCAGTAGCCTCCTGTGGCTCCTCAACGTTCTGCGTATCAGGGGCAACCCAATTGCGGATGTCGATTTTTCCGGTGACGGCGGCGGAGATAAGGGCTGTGCGGCGTTCCTGGAGAATTTCAATTTCCTTTTCACAACTCAATAGAAGGTTTGTGAATATAGTTTTCTTTTCTTCAATGGCCCTTACTATTTCTGCCTGTTCTTTTAGTGGAGGCACAGGTATTGGATAGCATTTCACATCAGAGCATGTAATCGCCGCTTTTGTGCTTCCCCATCCCTCAGAACTAGTACGTATTTGCTGATATTTGCTTTGTAGCCACAAATGGATAAATTCAGGCGAAATTTTATTTTTTGCCCTAGGCGTTATATATGCAACATGCTGGTTAATGGTTGCATCTATCATCATTAATGCAGATGTACCTCTAGTTTTTCCTTCGCCTGTAATAGCCATAATAACACTTCCTTTTTTTACTATAGGTAAACTACATTCATACAGAGCTTTGGTAGTAACGAATTGTTCTGCAGTTAATATTCTTTCATCATTAACTTTCGAGCTATTTAGCCATGGATAAGAACCATCTTGCCAATACAGCGTATTTTCTCTACCAGGAGTACAACCATTACCTACATTACACATCCATCCTATACGAGACCGCTCCCAATGCTTAGGAATATATCCCAACCATTCAACACCAGAATCTTTCATCGGCACATTAGGGTTTAGCCCTTTGGTGACGGCATGGCTAATCACTGCCTGACGTTTTTCTTTCAGCAGTTCAATCAGTTGCTTTTGCTTCTCGATCAGGTTATCGATTTTTGCGGTTTCGTGATCGAGGAAAGCAGATATTTTAATCTGCTCCTCATATGGGGGTAATAGTAGTGGTAATCTTCTGAAGTCCTCAAACTTCATTGATTGCCGCAAACCACCCCCCATACCGTAAAACACCTTTGTAGTATCGTATGAATGTAGTAGTCGATACAAAAAATTAGGATTTATATCACTATTGGCTTTCAGTTTTAAGTATGCAGAAGTAATGATCCCTTTCTGTTTTGCCAAACCAACCCGCAAACTATTTTTATCGTTTTGCAAGTCTGTTAGCCTTAAAATCACATCTCCACAACTAATGACCTGATATGTATTAAACGACTCAGGAAGAAGGCCAAAGTTCGTTTCAACATCCCGTGGGATAATATTTCCGTAACTTAATGAAAGAACATTGCTCTCAGCACCATCGATATTTTTCTGAGTGGATGCGTCACATAAAGCAAACGTCGGCTTCACCTCCCAGTAAGAAGGTATAGAGTCTATCCACTCAACCCCAGACTCCTTATACTCCGGATACGCCTTATACTTAGCCATCAGGAATGTACCTCCTGCAGCAGCTTCATAATCTCGGCGCTGACCGCATCCAGATCGGCATCAATCTCTTCTAACGGGCGCGGTGGCTGGTAGACATAGAAATGGCGGTTAAACGGAATTTCATAACCGACAATCCCCACCTCACCATCTTTCGCATCGCGCTTATCGGCGTTTATCCACGCATCGCTCACATGCGGCAGCACTTCAGCTTTGAAATAATTTTCAATCAGGTCGCTGGTAGACAATGCAGGGTTCAGCGGCACATTTTCGTTATCGCGCAGTTCGCCGTCCTGCTCAAACTCAACAACCTTGCCTTTGTATTCAAACGCACCGTACAGCGGCTGGCGGGCTGGTTTTTAATTCATCGTATTTCGCCACAACCGCGTCTTTGGTCTCCGCCAACACGCACTCAAGGCGGCGCAGCAGCGTAAAGGGCAGGATCACGCGTCCGTACTGAGACTGTTTAAAATCGCCGCGCAACAGATCGGCCACCGACCAAATAAACGCAGCCGTTTGAGAGAAGTTAATGTTCGTCATGAATATCCCTGGAAGAAATCGTAGCAATGGTGCAAACATGCCCATGCAGAAAATTCAGTACTGGAATGCTGTTCGCAAAATCATACCTGCAACAAAAGCTATCGCAAACGATACAGAACAAAGAAATAGATACAGTATGAAAATGTTGGTAGAGCAGCTACTGCTGCGGCTAGTTTTTCTGATTGGCCGCTTCTCGCAAACCCGGCTACGCAGTGGCGATCTCGGTAGTGACGACTGCGGGATCCTCACTACTTGACTTATCACGTAGCCGGGCCAGACGATCACTGCGCAAAGGCAGGGCGCAGGACGGTGAATTTAATCAATATCGACGTGCCAAAGCGATAGAGCCGGAATTTGTGCCACCTGTGATTCCAGAACCAGAAATACCAGCAGAAACACGTAAAAACGCCTTTTGTATAGAGAAAAAGGCAAAAGTACACTTTGATGCCAGTAGCCCATCCAGACAGAACAACCGCTGCGAGCAACACAACACGCTCACAGGGCTTTGATACTGAACTCAACGTTCGATTTAATCACGTGAGAGGCCATCCGTTTTTCCATGTGTGGAAAAATAGATTTTGCTGCGCACATAGTTCCAGCATTCAGGCTTCTTCGCCCATTCCGAAATCATCCTGCCGTTCGCGGATTCAGTCAGAAGACTATTCACCCGGTGGGCTAAGCTGACAAGGCGATTACCCATCGTTTCCTCAATGCCCTGCCGATTCCAGATTTCTGACAGATTCGTCTGGTCGCCGTAAAGGTGTGAATAGGCGGCCACAGTATAGGCGGCGATATTCGCTTTAAATGCGGGAAAAAGTGAATTAATTAGCTTATAGGCTTTCTTATAAATAATGGCCTGCGCGATGTAATTTTTAAAACTCTCAATACTCAGTTCATCCCCATAATGCTCAGTATCCTTGTCGATCATCGTCATTAATGCAGCAAAGTTTTTCTGTCCACCAAGGCTGACTAAATCCGGACGCTGGAGCCAGGCACAATGATATTTTGCGAAATCCGTTTTTGTTATCCGACGAGAGGACGGAATTGCGTCTTTTAACCGTTTGATTCCCGCTGGTGTTTTACCTTCTCGTTCAAGCATAACCTTATAACTGCCGTTCGCTCGCTCGTAAAACCAACGACTGTATCCATCCGGGCAATAAACCGTGTTTGCCATTTTTTCTAGCTGTACATGCACAGGTCGATTAGCTGACAGATCGGAAATATTGACTTTATTCTGGCTATTCGAAAAACGCGAAATATCCGCAATCAACATCTCTTCCTGCGCATTATTCGTCTGTTTCAGCACGATGACTTTTGCAGGCACACGCACGTTACGCAGATTTGTTGCCGGGAATTTCTTTTTGGTGAAAAACATGGAAGCCGTCGTCTGCCCACCGTTGACGATCTGCATCCCCTGCATCCACGCAATACCTGGGCCACCTCCCGGCGCTTCGCCAAGCCTGACCTGATCGGCAACAATTACAATGCCGTTGTTATAAGCCATAAAACGCTCAGGTTGCTCACGTAAGGTGTCGCGAATCCCTTTGTTGACTTTCCCCGTCTGGCTCAGAAATGAGCGAACGTTCGCTTCCAGAATCCGGTTGCCATATTTTTCATAGATAAATCGTAGCGTCTCTCCCGGAACCACTGTCAGCGCATAATCATACTCACCCATTTCATCCGGGATCCAGACACAAGGGAGTGCGCCCCCCGCAATCTCATCAAAATTAACCTGCAGTTCATCGCGTGGCTTACCTTCCTGCCAGTGGTTAAACAGGCGGACAATGTCCATGACCTCTAATTTAATCGTTTTACCGGCCACGTCACGGGACTGATACCATCGGGTTTTTACCTGACCATCGGTCAGTACATAAATTCTGATTTGCTCCAGTTCTGTATAGGACTGTTCGATGGTTGTTACCAGTTGCCAGGCATCATTAGACTGATCCAGGGTGGATGATAATTTACCGTCAACACACTTCTGCAAAAATTGAATGCAGTGGCTGGCAATCGTTTTTGTCTCGGCATCCGGGACGTGACAAAGCTCATCGCTACCGTGATAAATACTGACAAAAAGGTCCAGCTGATCGCCATCTTCTGAGAAGGCATAACCGCTGAGACGCACATTATGCCCACTGACTTTCGCCATAAAGTGACAGGTCTCGGCATCGTCGAATGTCATCCCGATATCGGCCATATGACGCATGACAATATCAGTAAAAATCAGCTCCTGAAAAGGTGACTCAACGCCAGGCTGAGCCATCTGATCCTGATATTCCTTGCGAATCTCATTCTGCGTTTGACGTAAAAAATCAATAAGTTCCATGCGGTAATCCTGCAAAGTCTGACAAGCAATGGTTAAAATTTTGAGCCTGCGGAATAAGTGTCTGGAGTTCGAGTTGATAGCACGCACTCACCACCGGCAACGGGACATTGGCATGCGTCAGAGAAGGGAAATCCTCTTCAATGGGAATTGCGAACGCCTCTGTCAGCAAGAAATGACGCGTATAGAATTCAGCATGCTCACTGAAATATCCGACGTGACAAAGCGATCCCTCAAAAAGACAAGTTGCCTGAGAGTTCCCCTCAAACCGCTGCCGAAGACGGTTAATAATGTCATTCAGAGTCGCTCCGGTGGGATGCTCGCTGAAACGCAAACCGCACAACACGAGCGAGCCAGACCGCTGCCAGTCCAGTTGTTCAAGAGAGTGGATGGTTACGCAAAAACCCTGCTCTGCTGTGGTGCTTTTTACCTCAATAACTCGTTCATCGAGTTCAAAATCCTGTAGGCCATGCTGTGGTCCTACCCATGCTTCAACTGCCGTTGACAACGCAAGCCCGCTCTCGATCAACCGTTCCAGACATGTCAATTCACCGATTAACCCCACTTCTTCTTCGTGACTAAGTGGACGAGTATCCCGCTCCATAAACGCCTGCCATAAACGAATGCGACGGAGCAGGGTTTCAAACAGACGTGGTTCCGAAACGTTCAGGAGAGAATGGAGAATATCCAGAATCATCGTCGTAAAGACCTCTGCATTCCCCGTTTGCTGACGACGGATCATCAAACCTTTCTGTAGCCCTTCTTCTGTTCCCGTCATTTCAACGCGGAATCCTTTACAGGAAGGTAGCGCCGTTGAACCCAGCGAAAGAGGATGAGGAAACATGACAATCAGCATTTCTTCATTATCGGGCTGACGACGACCGGCATGAAAGCTACAGCCCTGATGCGTAAAAAGTCGAATCCCGCGCCAGCCCTGAGCCCCGGGCAATTCGTCAACCATGTCCACCTTCGCCCATACTCTGCTGGAATACATGCCCATTAGCGCCTGAAGCCATAAAGCCCATCTCCGGGTTTGGTAGCGGCAAACGCTCCGCCTTAACAAATACCCATGCTGGAACTACCGGGATAAACTTCATCGTTTCAATGTTGTTCGTTACCGAATCATAAGCATCTGTGACAAACCCAGCGGGCTGCAGCACTTGACGAGTGTTGTCACGAGTAATTCGCTCACCGCAATCGCCGTTGGTACAGAATAATTCTACAGAGCTACCAATACCTTCTTCATAGCCTATACGACATCATTAGCGGCGGTGCGGGGTTTGCTTCCAGTGCACCATTGCATATTGAAGCGATACTTCAGGGAATGGTCAAACAGCTAGGGTGCACCCACTGCGATACCGCCTGTAGCGATTGTTTACTCGATTCGCAGACGCGTCACGATCATGACCATCTGGATCGCAAAGCCGCACTGGCCTGGCTGGGGGATGATTTCAGCCACTATATTGGTTTGCCAGACGAGGAGAAGTTCTCGCTGCCCGATGCGCAGTATTGTCCTGGAACCATCGAAGATGCTGTACGTCGCGCAATTAACGAAGGGGCAGATAAACTTACGCTGTGGATGAACGGGCCGCTCAACGAGTGGGATTTGTATGCCCGGCAGTTCCGCGCGGCAATCCAGAACTACCGGCTTAAAGACAATGTCGCGGTTGAGATTGTCATTCCCGCAGGTGTTGACGATCCGGAGGTGTTGCACGAACTGGCGCAGTTTGCAGCTATTGGCGTAAGGTTGTGCCATGCCGAACAGGAAGTATCATTCCCTATTGTGGCGCAAATCGCTTTCGCCGATCGTGTCATAACGCTAGCATCACGCAGCCAGCAAGCCACGGTGCCGGGGCCGCACTGGCATCAGAATGACGAGCTGGTGGTTCGCAGCCAATGCTATCGCCCTGCTGCTCTGCGTGAGTTCGCACTGCCAGCAATCACAGCGAACTATACTGAGCCGGTTAAAGACATTCAAATTCATAAAGAGTTGAATGGCCCGTTTTCGCAATTTGGCCAACGCTTCTGGGATGTACTTTTTGACGGCCATGAAAAAGTACAAAACCTGATGAAAACAAACCGAATTACCCATATTCACTATACCGATCGCTATCTGCAAAACCCGGTTGCGCTGGCATTACTGAGCACTTTACTTAAGCCTCTGAAAACCTTAATGACCAAAGATGCGGAAGTAGTGATTGATACCTTATTCAAAAACAAAGATCGCCCAGGCAATCGACCGTCCCACGACTGGATGAGTGAAGCTGATTTTCAGGATTTTGCTGACCAGTGGTTTGCCGCCTCAATGGGTAAAGCGGCTGACATAACGGTGTTCGACTACCCGCGAGATATTCCACATCATCGTAAATTGATGGTGAACTTTGACAATGGCCAGGTGCTGAAGATCCGCTTTGATCAGGGGATGGGCTACTGGCGTATCGACTTCCCATATGTCTGGCGCAGCTTTGACTTCAATGATGATGTCACTTCTCAGCTCCACAAAATGGCGAAAGCTTGTAAGGAAGGAAAGGTGATTAACGGAGAGGAAAACTGGTCAACAGACGTGGTTGTTGAAGTGATGGAGCCTTAAGAGATTATCGCTCCCGGCGCGTTGTCGGGAGCGTTTGTTTTTTTAAGTATTTTAATGTATGTGATTCATAAGCATATGGTGGTAGGGGATGATTACAACAGGGTCGCTATGCCGTTTTATTATCGAGTTCGGTGACCGCCTGAGCGATCACCTTTAATACGATGGCAATTACACAGAATTAAGGACAGGCTCTTTACATGGTCAAAATATAGCGTCACGCTGCATCCAAACTTCGGTCAATTAGATAGTCATCCGCGCCAATTTTTGTAAGCTGAGCTCGGACTGCACGACTAAATGGTGCATCAGCTCGAGTCTTCATTCGTAATTTTTCAATTTGACGTTCTATAGTTTTCATTGGTGCATTATCGCCAAACTGCTCTAATTCTAAAGCAGACTGCTGAATAATTTCGAATAACTCCTTTGCATCCTTCATGACCTCAAATCGAGCTTCTCGCATCTTTTCCAGATTAAGTCCATAAAAAATACCAGATTTTCTAACTCTCACCGCAGGTATTCCGACACAAAGTTGGCTTGGTTTAAATCTACCATTATCATCATAATCTATATAAGTTAGATCAGCTTTAATAACTGGATCCAACAAAACGACCATTTCATTCTCAACACATCGATTATCCCATGACGCTTTTGGACTACCTTCAATTAATGGAAACCAACTACCTTTTCCGTGAGTTTCCCCAGCGTCGTCAGTATTCAGTCGATTACAATTTTGTGCAGAAAGTCGAAAATTATCCCAATCAAATGCCAGCCATGCATAGCCTTCTAAATCAACTATCTCTTCGGTTCTTTTTGCTTCGGCTTTAGGTCTGAAATGATCGACATCAAAATTTGCACCTGCATCCTTCGCCTCTGAATACCAGCACTTTCCATAAGACATTTTTGCCAGATATTTTGAAAACCCTCTCCAAATATGTGACTTTTTCTTAATGAATTCTTTTCTTTTTTCAGGTGATAATTTCTCAAGAGCGCTTTGTGCTCGCAGGGCAACATCCAAAACCTTCTGGGGAATAAGAGCTGCATCACGTCTAATGAAAATCATGATTCATCCTTCTTAGTTAGGATCGCCTCAATTACTTTTTTCATCGCTAAGCGACGTTGAGCAGCCTTATCTGGTGTTAACAGAGGTTTGTCCGAATACCGTAAATCCTGCCAAGCCAAAAGAAAATCACTGTATAGAGGGTCTCTGTTTTCAAACGAAAAGCCTAATCTATTCAAATGGTCATTAATTAGATCAAGTTGATTGTTCTCATCCTCTGAACGATTTTCTATGTGGGCAAGTTCGTTTCTCTGATCCAGTAAGCTTTGTGTTTCTAGATCTAATGTAGTGTTGAGACCGAAAATCTCAGTAAGAGTTGCCATAAATCCGGCACCACGAGGATCAATATAGGGCTCTTGTGAGTGGACTTTATAATCATCATCACGCCACATAACCTGTACTTGTTGTTTTTTTAGCTCTGCGATTGCAAGTGGATGATGCGTTACCATTAGCAAATGGCTAGTTTCATGATTAGGTACGAACTCTCGTAAAAATTTGAGGTATTTCACAGCCCAAGACGGATTGAGGTGGGTATCGGGTTCGTCCAGTAGGAATAATGAATCCTTACCACCAGTAAATTTGAGTAAACCCAATACGGTAAGCAACTGTTGTTCGCCTTCACTTAGTTCACGAAAGGTGAGTGGCTCTTCACTGCTGGATACCTTAACCCGAATGCTGACTTCAGAAATAATTTCAGACAACAGTGTGCTCTCAAGCATTTTGAACAGTTCGTCAGCGCTGAGGTCCCTGGCGAAATCACGTAAAGCATATTGGTCAGGTAAGAAAAGATGGAAAAATTCGTTACGAATATTGCTTCCAGTTAATGAAGTATCTTCCTGTCGGGTAATTTTCACCGGTGATAATGTGTATTTAATCAGCTCATCTAAAAAACGGCGTACCACGCCACGAGCCCCCCAAAATAACTCCCCCTTTTCCTTGGCCCAACCGGGCTGACGCATCACAAAGTGAATGCTGTCCAAACCGTCGATACCTAAATGCTCACGTAAAAATGCTTTTTCTTTGCTGTCTTGTTCTGATAAGAAAAAAGCCAGCAATACAAATTGACTATGATGAGGTTTGGCGTAGAAAAGTGGGCGAATATCCCCCTTTAGATCTAATTCATTTTTTAATAAGCTTCGATAAAAATCTGTTCTATGTTTTCTAAAATACCTTTCTAGCCTATCGCTAGGCCCAGAATAATAAGCGAACACATATTTTGGAAGATAAGGTGCACTCCCCTCTTTGTCACGTTTAACCTTAGAAAAAGGTATCGTTATCCCTTGTGGTTTTTCAGCGAACATATCCGCAGGTGTTTCACCACTTAATAAGTCTCGAACACAAACTTCATATTGCTTCGCCAGAGTGCCACGAGTTGGGTCAGCATCGATGATTACCTCCAACCACCGGTCACTGGGTTGGTCTATACTGTGCGGCTCACCCAGTCTATAAACCAACTCATAAGAAAACGGTGGTGCTTCCCCTAAATCTAGATTGCGAAATATGGAAACCAAGGCTTCTAAAACATTGGATTTTCCCGAGCCATTACGGCCAACAATTACCGTCATTAGATGGTCTTGATCAAAGTCCACCGTCACGTTCTCGAGATTTTTAAAGCGCGAGCGAATGTGCAGTTTATCGACTTTCATAAGCCTACCTTAGAATTTGACGTTATTCATTAGAGCCCACCTCTGCCAAGGAAAACCAATCTTGACCATCTTCACTACGCTCCAGTTTCACAATAGACTTTTCGACTATAAGCGCCTGACGAATATCGAGAAAGAACTTTTCTAGATCGTCTGTATTGCTATCGCCAGGATAGCCTGCAGCATCTAACAATTGTTGGCCACTCAGAGGTTCACCTGCTTGTGTCAAGGCTTCGACCACTTTGATGATTTGTTTGCTCATGCGTTTACCTGTCTTTTTTTTTATGGCGGAGCGCTTTGGTTTAGGAAGCCTTTTTATAGCTTCCCGCTCGTCCTTAATTTTTTTCAGCAAAGCAGCCGCGCTATTTTCACCGGTAATAAGCTCAGGGTTTTCTGCTCGCCATTGCGAAGACAATTCACCACGAAATGCTTTTGCCAATATTGACTGAGTAAGATTGTTGACGCGCGTCAAAGCATTATTGACCTGTTTTTCAATGGTATCAGCATAGACAAAGAGCTGTTCGACACGACGAACGATTTCTTGTTGTTCAGAGAGTGGAGGAAAGGGAATAGCTAAGCTACGTATATCATCGAGTCCAAGACCAGCCTTAGTTGCTCCTTTTTTAAAGAATTGAATTTGCTTAACACCTATATTTTGCGATGCAATACATAAAGCAAAATATTCTGAGTCAATATTTTTGGTTGGCCTTACCAAGGCAAGATGTTGATTTATGTAAGCTTCACCTAGGTCTTTATCTATTCTCGCAACTCGCCCAACATCAGCAGTAAGAGATATGATTAGATCATCAACTTTTACATGTGAACGCTTACCTTCTACACTGCCTGGCAGGTTAACAAATTGCAAATCATCCAGATCCAATTTAGTTGTATTATAGCGTACATTACTCATCCGAAGAAAAAGAGCCCCCTCAGTAGAGTAATAATCCGCCCAACCTCTTGAACCACTAGTGATATATTCGATCAAATGAGCTGAGGGGATTATCTGCCATGAACTAGGTATTTCAGGAACTGATGATTTTGCTTGTTCAAAGAGTCCATTATTAGGCTTATACTTACTTACTGAAATATTATTTATATCTATATTGCAATGTTTATTCCGCCACGCTTCTGTTAAATGACCACTCACAGCTGCAGCCATCAGGGCCTGACGAAAACGTTTAAGGATTTGTGGGATTTGCTCAAGACGTGCTTTGGTGCTGTCTACCTGCGCCAGCAGCGTATCGAGTTTTTCGGCGATTATTATTTGTTCAACAAGTGGAGGTATTGGTACTATAAGAGTAGATAATTTTTGGGCATTCACATTTTGGACGGCATTTCCTGCCGACATTGAGGAAAGCTGATTCCAATAGTTTCCAGACTCTAAAAAACGCTTAAGATAAAGCTCTGAAAAAAAATCAGATGGTTTAAAACGAATAAGATAGGAAGCGAACACTGCATTACTTGGTGGATTCTTCAATAAGGAACTAAAACCTATTGACCCAGCCCGAGATATAACAATATCCCTATCATGTAATTGATATTTTGATACATCATCAGGGATATCTAAACAATACGGTACATTAGACCAATTGACAGCCCCCTTTGTAATATCGGTAGTTCTTAAATATTTTATTTCCCCTGAAGCACTGGACTTAGTTGTATACCCATATTGCGGCTTACTACATATTTCAGAAAGCTGGCTTTCAACCCACCCCTCCGGCAATTTCCCTGCACTCATTCCTTCACCTCTCCAAATGCTTCGTTCAGCAACTGGCGCTGAGCATCCGCCACATCGTCCGCCCCCAGTTCACGCATCAACGCATCCAGCTCACCCAACGCCTGTACCAGCTCGCTCATAGCTTCTGCCGCTAATACATCCGGCTCCGGCAGATTGTCGGCGTCGATGCTGTCTTTGTCCTTCAGCCATGAGATATCCAGCGAATCAGACTTGGCAGTACGGATCCACTCGCGGCTGAATTTACGCCAGCGGCTGGTGGCCTGGTGCTGGTCGATATTTTTGTTCTCTTCATTATCAGCAACTTCAGCCTCTTCGGCGTTAAAGCTCCACTCGCCTTCAGGGCGCGGGCTAAGGCCGTGTGGATCCACGCCGTAGACAGTTTCAAAGGGCTGCAAATGCTGCTCGGTGAATGGTGTGCGCTTGCCAAAGCTTGGCATATTGGTACGCAGGTCATATACCCAGACATCGTCAGTGCAGTTCTTATCCTGGTTAGGATTTGCCATCGTGCCTTTAGTAAAGAACAGCACATTGGTTTTTACACCCTGGGCATAAAAGATGCCGGTCGGCAGACGCAGAATGGTGTGTAGATGACACCTGTCCATCAGATCGCGACGGATATCAGTTCCCTTCCCACCTTCGAACAACACATTATCAGGTACAACTACTGCGGCACGACCACCAGGCCGCAGCGTCTCGATAATGTGCTGCATAAAGCACAGCTGTTTGTTGCTGGTTGGGTGAACAAAGGTACGGGTAATGTTAGTACCTGCGGCACTGCCGAACGGTGGGTTGGTCATCACCACATGAGCCTGCGGCAGGTTTTCACCGTCGCTACCCAGCGTGTTACCCAGGCGAATGGCACCGCCATGATCGAGGTTGCCTTCAATATCGTGTAACAGGCAGTTCATCAACGCCAGACGACGAGTGCCTGGTACCAGCTCAAGGCCGATAAAGGCACGGTGGATCTGGAAATCCTGAGTATCGCCATCGAGATCGTCCAGATCGTTGGTTTGCGATTTTACGTAGCGGTCAGCCTCAATCAAAAAACCTGCCGTACCCGCCGCCGGATCCTGAACGATTTCACGCGGCTGTGGCTTCAGCAGATGAACGATAGTTTTAATCAACGGGCGTGGGGTGAAGTACTGACCTGCGCCGGATTTGGTTTCGTTGGCGTTTTTCTGCAATAGCCCTTCGTACATATCGCCGAAGTCATCGCGAGATTTACCATTACTTCCATTGTACCAGTCAAGCGAGTCCATATTGCTGACCAGTTCGGTCAACTGTTTGGGTTGGGTGATGGTGGTGTTAACGTTCTGGAACACCGCTTGCACGAGTTTCTGTTCGTCCGCACCCAAGTGGACCAGCAGGTTACGGTAGAACTGTAATTGCTCCTGACCGATACGGGATTTCAGGTCGTCCCAGCGGTAGCCCTCCGGCAGATATTCCGCTTCCTGCCCAGTTTCTTTGCACATTTTCAAAAACAGCAGCGAGGCGAGTTCATTGACGTAGTTTTGATAGGAGACGCCGCCATCGCGCAGGTTGTCACAAAGTTTCCATAACTTAGCGACCAGATCGTTATTGTTCATGTCTGATTCCCTGAAAAGCAGCGGCCCTCATTTAGGGCCGCAGAAGATATAATTGCCGCGAATGATAACGCGTCAGGCCAGCTGGTCCCAAATGTAATCACTGAATTTATCCAGCACGCCGTCAAGACCATCATCAAAGGTGCGTTGCAGCATCACCTTACCGCCGCGACGATGGAAATTACCGGTTTTGAACACATCGTCATCTAGCACGACTTTCTCTTTCAGTGCTGTAGCTAAACGATCGAGCCAAGCCTTCTGCTCGCTGTTCCAGTCGTTTTCGCCTTTAATCCGCTCCAGAGCATGATCCACGCGTTCATCAAACGGCTTTAACGCATCACCGACAGCTGCACGGCGGATGTGGCCGATAAGTCTTGCGGCGATGTCTTCGTTACGTGTCTCTTTCCACGCGCTGCGCAAAGATGACTCTTCGAAGTGCTGGCGGTCAAACCATTCTTGTAGTTCAACAAGCCCTTTACGGGTGAGGTCCCGTGGGTGATTGATTACGGCCTGGAGCGCAGGCTGGGCATTAGGGGCTCGTTTTACCAGTTCATCAAAGGCCTCCAGGAAATCCTGCGGTGTGTCGTAATCACCGTACGAGGATTTCACGCAGATCACCTCGTCATCAATATCAAGGAAGATGGGAGCATCGCGCAGGGCATTAATATCAACCTTCAATTTTTCCAGTCGGGCGATAAACCCCGGCAGCTTGTTAAACACTTCCGCGCTCCAATTCGGCCCCTTTTCACGCAAGCGCATTGCCAGGCTGCCGAAGCTTACACCAGCAGCATCCTGGCAGAGTTCATCCAGGCGGCGTATCTGCTTATCCACCGATTCACTACGGTCACGGTTATACATTGCCAGACTGATAATACGCTGCAGTTTGGCGACCAACTGCTCATGGCTGTGCTCGGCGTAACTACGACCGTCCGCTTCAATGGTTTTGTACGTTTCGGAGTCTGTAATTTCGTTGACCAGCGTTTTCAGTTCGACCTTCGGGCGAATCACCACGGGGCGCATAGTGTCTACGCTTTCCAGAGTACTATAGATGTCTACACAGTCGAAAATCTTGAAGCTGGTTTTGCCTACCGCCGGACAAAGGCGAGTCGCGCGGCCTTTCATTTGCTCGTAAAGGATCCGACTTTTTACCTTACGCAGAAACACGATATTGCAGATCGACGGAATATCTACGCCAGTGCTCAGCAAATCAACCGTGACTACAATGTTAGGTAACCGCTCTTTATTGAAGCGTGTGATCATCGTCTGCACTTTCTTAGCATCTTTGTCGGCGTCACCAGTAATCTTGATGATTGCGTCATGTTCCAACTGCGGATGCTGTTTTTTAAATGCTGCACGTAGCTCTTCTACTACCATATCTGCGTGGCTGTTGGTGACACAGAAGACCAGTGTTTTTTGTTGACCCGTCGGGTCCAGGTATTTAGTCAGCTCACCGCAAACTGCACGGTTAAAAGCAGGGATAACCAGACCCCTGTTAAAATCTGCTACCTCAAAATCCTGATCGTCTGCCAGAGTGTCGTTGATCACTTCACCTTGCGGATTCAGACGTTCCACTTGTTCACCTTTCGCCAAATACACACCATCCTGGGCATTGCGGGTAGTGATTTTAATCGGTGGATCCTGATCGATGAGATAACCGTCGATCACGGCAGTACGGTAGGTATAGCGATAAATCGGTTCGCCGAAGATATCGACTGTGTGTATGGCAGGGGTGGCGGTCAGGGCAATTTTTACGGCATCGAAATGATCGAGAATACGACGGTAAGCCGAAACATAATCCAGCTGACTACGGAACTGTAGTTCGCCTTCAGTCTGTTCTTTATCGAGAATATAGCCACGATGCGCTTCATCCACCACGATGCAATCATAACGGCCGACCGGCATCGGTTCATCTGACTGTAGGGTTCGTTTAACCAGTGACTGGACTGTAGCAACATGAATTTTGGTGCTGTCTTCCGGGAATTTATCCGTCAAACCTTTGATGTCGAAAATACTGTTAAAAGTATCCCCGTTGATGCGTGTATCTTCAAATGCGCCCAGAGCCTGTTCACCGAGTGAGCGGCGGTCAACAAGGAACAACACACGCTTAAAGCGCTGGGACTGGATCAGGCGGAACATTAATGCGATAGCAGTACGGGTTTTCCCGGTACCGGTTGCCATGGCCAGAAGAATTTCTTGCTGCCCTGCAATAATCGCGTTTTCTACCGCGCGAACGGCATCTTCCTGATAATAGCGAAGCCCCAATTCGCTCATACTCGGATTATCAGCAAACCATTGATTTTGCTTCTGTGGATCGCAGCCCAACATAGCCACGAGTTCTTCTGGCTGATGCCACTCTGGCAGAGCTTTTGGCATATTCGCAGTATGACGAACATCACGATACCAAATACCACTTTTTGTTTTTATCGCCGCTCGGTATTCGCGCCCATTGGTCGAATAGCAGAAGGGAATTTTGAATCGCTGACTACCGCTGGTGTCCTTCCAACTAACCTCATATTCTGGAATGGCTTCATTAACCTCATCAGGTGAATTGTGCTCAAGCAACGTTTCACGCAGGTAGGCATTATCAAAGTATTTACTGTAGCGATATGACTCAGGAAGTTTGCCAGAAACATCCGTATTTTTACGTTTGGCTTCAATGACGGCAATGGGTTTGAGACCTACAAACAAGACATAATCAGCAAAGCCTGGATTACCATTTTCATCTTTACCGGTTGGCCATTCAGCAATCGCTTTGTTCACACCTGGCTCGGGGCGAGCACCTTTAGAAAAGCGTAATGTTTTACTGTCAGCCTGCCATTTAGCCTTGCGCAGTTGAGCGTCGATCAGGAAACGGCTTTCTTCTTCACTCAGATCCAGTGTGCGCTTTGTTGCCTGGTTGGTGATCTCTTTATGATAGGCCTTTCGTTCCTGCTCAGTCTGCTTCGCCAGCTCAGCATCTTTTGCTGCCAGCTGTGCTTCCAGAGCAAAAACACGCGCTTTGGACTGCTCTTCTGTTTCATGCTGTTTGCCTTCGAGAATGGCAATATAACCGTTCAGCGCGATCATCTTTTGCTGCTGAGCATCTAGCTCGGCCTGGCTTTGTACTTTTTCTTTTGCCTGTTGTTCCAGTTGCTGCTTGAGTGCCAAAACCTCCTGGTGATAGAGACTCTCCCCCCTTTCAGGCAGAACAAAGACTGGAAGCGCGAAGTCATAATCTTTAGTTACCAGGCGGTAGTACCAAACGCTCAAACGAAAACCAAGCCGCAGGCACATCTGCGCATCATCCAGATCATTATGGTATTCATGGACTGCCTGGTTACCGATGCGGCGTAGCTTATGAAAAATTGAAAGTATGCTGTCATCAACGAAAGGAATCTTACCCAGCTCTCGCAGAAGATCGTGCTGGTTCTCGCATGGAGGAATATCCAATAACATACCCAGATGTTTGGCTGTGGCTTCGCCAAACATACGCATTTTTACAAGTGTAGTGTTGGGATCATCTGGGTAGTTATTTTCTGCCGCGCAGGCAATAGCGTAAATAAAGTCATTAACGCCTTTCAGGAAATCGAAGTTGGATTTTTTCATGTGCGTTCCATGTCCTACTCAGTCACTGGGGGGGGGGGGGACCTTAGCAGTTACGTCAATCGGTTATAAAACAAAGATGAAAGTATCTTAGCCTTCGCGGATTACTCGAGCAATTAATAGAATTGTCTGGGCTGAGTTATGCGCCTGCAAATATCAAAATTAGCAAAAAAATAAGGCATGCCCAATGCATGCCTTCCAGAATCCCTTTCGATCAACCCGTACTCAACTTAGCAAAATCAAACGGACTAATCCCCTTCTCCCGGTTCGCATCCAGATAATCCGCCCACCACTGCACCATCAGCCTACGCTCCCCTAAGTGCTCGGCCTTATGAATATAAGCCGCACGCACAGAGTTACGTTCCTGGTGACTCATCTGCCGCTCTACCGCATCCTTCGACCACAATCCCGACTCAATTAATGAACTACATGCCATAGTCCTGAAACCATGCCCGCAAACCTCAACCTTCGTATCATAGCCCATCACCCGCAGAGCTTTATTCACTGTATTCTCACTCATTGGCTTACGAGGATCGTGATCACCAACGAAAATCAGCTCTCGGTTTCCACTCATGCTTTTGATCTTTTCCAGAATGGTCAGAGCCTGACGGGATAAAGGAACAAGATGAGGGGTCCGCATTTTCGATCCTCGATGTGAATGCTTCACACCTTCCAATGGCTCGCGCTCTCCCGGAATCGTCCACATTGCAGTTTCAAAATCGACTTCTGACCAGCGAGCAAAACGTAGTTCACTAGATCGAATAAAGACCAACAACGTCAGCTCCACTGCTAAGCGTGTTAATGGCCTGCCAGTGTAGGTATCAATGCGATGAAGTAACTCCGGAATGCGATTAAGTTCTAGCGCAGCACGATGCTGTCGTTTAGCTGTGGCAACTGCTCCAGCGATCTCTTGTGCGGGGTTGTAATCAATTAAACCGCTTTGCACGGCAAATCGCATAATTGCAGTTGTTCGTTGCTGTAGACGCGCCGCCACCTCAAGACGTCCAGACATCTCTACGGTCTTTATGGGGATAAGTAAATCTCTGGTTTTTAACTCAGCGATATTCCGCTTACCAATCGCATCGAATAGATTATCTTCCAGGCTTTTAAGAACACGGCCGCTATGTGACTCAGACCACTTTTGATTGCTGGCGTGCCAATCTCTGGCAACAGATTCAAAAGTGATGGCCTCTTTAGCCTGTTCTTCTTTCACTGCACGCTTATGCTCACGAGGATCGACACCGGCAGCAACAAGCCTCCTGGCCTCTTCCCTCTTTTGACGTGCATCAGCCAGTGACGTTTCAGGGTAAACCCCAAAAGCCATGAGGTGCTGCTTGCCGCCAAAGCGGAAACGGAAGCGCCAATATTTGGAGCCGTTAGGATGTATCAACAAAAACATGCCATCGCCATCGACTAGCGAGTATTCCTTTGCTTCAGATTTTGCCGAACGCACCTTGGTATCAGTCAGGGCCATGATGGTATTCCTTCCATATGCTGCCGTGAGTATATAAGCATTATCGAACCAACATATATACTCGGTTCTATACTCACAAGCATGTTGATGTGGGGTAACTTAGATTGACGTCGGTTGACTAAAAAGCGGGGCAAAGCCTTGCGGATACTGGATTTCAGGCACAAAAAAAGACGTCCGTTGACGTCTATTGATGTTCCGATGGTGCCGAAGGCCGGACTCGAACCGGCACGTATTTCTACGGTTGATTTTGAATCAACTGCGTCTACCGATTTCGCCACTCCGGCACGGAAAGGTATGCGGAAAACGTTGTGGATTATACCTGTCGTGCGCCACCATGCAAGCGTCCAGGTGTTCCCCGCCTGCTAAGTGTTGAAAAAATCAGCTTCTTCCCTCCACTTCTGGAAGCCACCTTCCAGAATCCTGTAATGCGAGCCCTGCGGTTTACATTTTCCAGCGTTTGTTATCTGATCTCAGTAATGGATGGGGTTACCCTACACCGCTACTGATATCGGGATGCAATCATGCGCTTTTATCAAATCGATCCGTCGCTGGAAAATTACTGGCGCGGCGTGATCCTCTTTGGCAACAACTTTGCGACCTACAAATTCGCGCTGGCGCATGCGCTGTATGACGTACCGCGTGAGGATTCGCTGGTTACGCTCAACGATCTGGCCGTGCCTTTCGCCCGACATATTTGTGAGCATCTGAAAAACGCGCCTCGTCAGATCCTTAATGATAAAAAACCCGGTAAGTTTCTTACCGCCTGCCTGCAATTTAACCAGGGTGAAATCCCCCACGAACAGCTCATTGATACCACGGTGCGCCACGGCTTCTCGGTGGTGCTGGATGCGTTCCATAACGTGAATGGCGGCCCGCTGGAGACGCAGTTTTTTATCAATGAACGTCGTGAGCGCAAAGGCATTCGCCTGACGGATGATTTTTATCGTCTCACGCTGGGCCCGCAGTTTCGTAATCTGATCCATGAAACGGATGCGCGCTGGTGCCTTGTTGAAAAAGCCTGGGCGCTGGACCTCCCGCCGCCGTTGCTGGATATACATTACGATATCAGCGGCGAAACGCTGTTTACGCTGCGTCAGAACGCCCGCATTACGCTCACCAGTTGTCGCAATAGTCTGAATGGTTACCAGAAAGGTCACTGTTTTTACTGTCACGCGCCCGTGAGTCTGGAGCCGGGACATGATTTACTCGCCGACGTCGATCACTTTATCCCGCTGGCTGCGCAAACAGGTCTGCCGGGCGTGAATCTCAACGGCGTGTGGAATCTGGTACTGGCTTGCAAGTCGTGTAATCGGGGAGAAAATGGCAAATCCGCACGCGTTCCGGCGCTGGATTTACTCAAACGCCTGCACGCCCGCAACGAATATTTTATTAACAGCAAACTGCCGCTACATGAGGCGATCCTTAATCAGACCGGGCGTCATGAGCAGAAGCGCCGCAGCTTTTTAAACGATCAGTGGAATGCCGCGCTGCGCTGCCGTTTTCATCAATGGCAGCCCGTCGCCCGGGAAGAGGTCATTTTATAATGTCGCTGAATTACTATCGCCAGCACGCACAGGCGTTTTTCGATGGCACGGTGGGAGTGGATATGGCCGCGCTGTACGCTCCTTTTACTGCCCGTCTCAAGCCGGGCGCGCGGGTGCTGGATGCAGGCTGCGGCTCGGGTCGCGACAGCAAGGCTTTTGTTGCAATGGGCTATCAGGTTGAGGCGTTCGATGCGTCGGCGGAACTGGTTAAGCTGGCTTCAGCACATGCGGGGATCGACGTGCAACAGATGACCTTCAATGACGTCAATGCCGTGCAGATTTACGATGGGATCTGGTGCTGTGCCTCGCTGCTGCACGTCACTCTCGGGGAATTGCCCGGCGTGATGCAGCGGCTCGCCGTGGCACTAAAACCTGGCGGCGTCTGGTATGTCTCGTTCAAATACGGTGACAGCGAGCGTGAAAAAGACGGACGGCAGTTTACCGATATGAATGAAGCGGGGTTGCAGGCCTTGATCGCCGCGCTGCCAGGCATAAGCGTGGCGTCGCTGTGGACAACACTGGATGTCAGGCCGGAGCGGGATGAGCGCTGGCTGAATGCGGTTCTGTTGAACATGTAACCCCCTCCTCCCTCACCCCAGCCCTCTCCCCAGGGAGAGGGAGAAAACCGCGCCTCTCTCGTGGTAAGACTGAAAAAAACCATCCCCCCTATTGCCAAGTCCGTCGCCGTGGAATGCTCTACACTTCTTCCGTAACTCCATCAAACCAGGAAAACGCCATGACAATCATAAAAAGCTACGCCGCGCCGCAGGCCGGGGCCGATCTGGAAGTGTACGAGTACGACGCCGGGGAGCTGCTGGCGGGGGATGTAGAGGTGCAGGTCGATTACTGCGGGATCTGCCATTCGGATCTGTCGATGATCGATAACGAATGGGGCATGTCGCAATATCCGCTGGTCGCCGGGCATGAGGTGATTGGTCGCGTGGTCGCGCTCGGCAGCGCGGCACAGGACAAGGGCCTGAAAGTCGGTCAGCGCGTGGGTATCGGCTGGACAGCGCGTAGCTGTGGGCATTGCGATGCCTGTATCAGCGGCAACCAGATCAACTGTCTGGAAGGCGCGGTGCCAACCATTTTAAACCGCGGTGGCTTTGCCGATAAGCTGCGTGCCGACTGGCAATGGGTTATTCCGCTGCCGGACAGTATTGATATCGAATCCGCCGGGCCGCTGCTGTGCGGCGGTATCACGGTGTTCAAACCCCTGCTGATGCATCATGTCACCGCCACCAGCCGCGTCGGGGTGATCGGGATTGGCGGGCTGGGGCACATCGCGATCAAGCTGCTGCACGCCATGGGTTGTGAAGTGACGGCGTTCAGTTCGAATCCGTCGAAAGAGGCCGAAGTACGTGGCTTTGGTGCCGATAAAGTGGTGAACAGCCGCGATCCGGAAGCCTTAAAAGCGCTGGCCGGACAGTTCGATTTGATTATTAATACCGTGAATGTCGATCTCGACTGGCAGCCGTATTTCGAAGCGCTGGCCTACGGCGGGAATTTCCACACCGTTGGCGCGGTGCTGAAACCGTTGCCGGTACCGGCTTTTACGCTGATTGGCGGCGATCGCAGCATCTCCGGTTCTGCGACGGGCACGCCGTTTGAGCTGCGTAAACTGATGAAGTTTGCCGGACGGGCGCAGGTCGCGCCGACGACTGAGCTGTTCCCGATGTCGAAAATCAACGATGCTCTGCAACACGTGCGCGAGGGCAAAGCCCGTTACCGCGTGGTGTTAAAAGCCGATTTTTGATTTAAAGCCCGGCAGGTCAGGCCTGCCGGGTTATCCGTCACTTCTCTGCTAACGCCGCAAAGACTTCCGCAACGGCCACCGCGCCCGGATCGGTCACGCCTTCCAGGTTCTCACGGTTCACATAAGACGAGCGCCCCGCGCCAGCTTTTTGCATTGACGCCGTGCTCTCTGCCCCTTTTTTGGCGGCGGCTACCGCTGCGTTGAGATCGCCCTCGCGCAGCGCTTCCAGCGCCGGTTGCAGCGCGTCAATCAGCGTGCGGTCGCCCAGATCCGCGCCACCGTAGTGTTTCATCTGTTTTAAGCCTTTCAGCAGCGCCTCGGGCAGCGACTGACCGTCATGAATCGCTTGTCCGGCGGCAGTGAAGAAAATCGACATCAGCACCCCGCTCGATCCGCCCATCACTGTCGCCAGTCGTTCACCGACCAGTTGCAGCAGTTGCGCGGTGTTGTCGAGCGGCAGTTTGTTGGCGTCAAGCAGCTGGGCGATGTCGCGCGCGCCTTCTGCGAAGGTCGAACCGGTATCGCCGTCGCCCACTTTGGCATCCAGCGCGTTGAGACGGTTCTCAAGGCCGATAAGCGTTGCGGTGGCGGCTTTCACCCGAGCGCCAATCTGCGGGTTAGCGGAAGGCTGAGTTTCCACGCCGTCGCGCAGCACGCTGTGGCTGAGGGTGCGCATCGGCGCGAAGGCCACCGGTTTTTGCCAGCCAACGGTTTCCACATCGGCGCACAGGGCGCGTTCGAACTCATCATCCAGCCGCAGCAACGAGAGGGAGAAACCTTTCATATCCAGCGAGCTAACCAGCGGGGCCGGGCCAATCAGATACGCGATCTGATCTTTTAAGGCCGAGTGCGCCAGTTCTTTGGTGAGCAGCGCCATCTCCAGCGCCGACACGCCGCCGAGGTTGTTGATCAGCACCGCCACGCGACCGTCACCCGCCTGCGCTTTAAGCGGCTTAATCAGCGTGTCGATCAGGGTTTTGCTGTTGTGCGTATCAACGATGCTGGCTCCCGGTTCACCGTGAATGCCAAGGCCCAGTTCGACTTTGCCGCGCGAGATGCGGTTCTCGTCATCTTCGCTTTCGCCCGGCAGGTTGCAGGTTTCCATGGCCAGGCCAAGGCTGAAGACGTTATCACAGGCTTTTTGTGCAATGTCGCGGACTTCGCTGAGGGATTTTCCCTGCTCGGCGGCAAAGCCTGCGATTTTGTGCACCAGTGCCGTGCCCGCGATGCCGCGCGGCTGTTTGTTATCCGGCAGAGCGATGTCGTCGGCGACGATGACCATTTCGACCTTCAGGCCGTAGCGCTTGGCTTTCTCGGCGGCGAGGCCGAAGTTCAGGCGGTCGCCGGTGTAGTTTTTAACGATTAAGAGGCAGCCGCGATCGCCGGTGACCGCGACGATAGCGTTGAGCACCGCATCGACGCTCGGGGAGGCAAAGACATCGCCGCACACGGCAGCGGTGAGCATACCTTTGCCGACGAATCCCGCATGAGCGGGTTCATGACCGGAGCCGCCGCCGGAGATCACCGCCACGCGGCTTTTGCTCCAGTCGCTGCGTGCTACCACGCGGATGGCGGGATCGATATCAAGGCGGACAAGGTTCGCGTGCGGGGCAGAAATGACAAGGCCCTCAATCGCGTCGTTGACCAGTTGCTTGCGGTCATTAAAGAAAAATCTGGACATAACTACCTGATAATGTGATTAACCGTAAGCAAAGCATAGGCGTAGCAGAGAAAATCACAAAGTACAGGATATAGCGGAAGTGCCTGTCCCCTCACCCTAACCCTCTCCCCAGGGGAGAGGGAACAGATCGAGTGCGGGCTGGCCTTTCCCCCTCTCCCATTGGGTGCGGGAACAGATCGAGTGCGGACTGGCCTTCCCCTCTTTCATTGTGTAAGGGGGGATGATTTCTCCCTCTCCCATTGGGAGAGGGCCGGGGTGAGGGGAAAAGCGTTACGAGCGGCGCATCATCAGCCACAGGCTGATGGCAAAGAACGAGGCGCTCGGCAGCAGTGCGCCGATAATCGGCGGGATGCCGTACACCAGGGTCAGCGGGCCGAAGATCTGATCCAGCACGTAGAACACAAAGCCGAAGCTGATACCTGTCACCACGCGCACGCCCATCGGGACGCTACGCAGCGGGCCGAAGATAAACGACAGCGCCATCAGCATCATCACCGCGACAGACAGCGGCTGGAAGATTTTGCTCCACATATTCAGCTGATAACGCCCGGCGTCCTGGCCGCTGGACTTCAGGTACTTCACGTAATCATGCAGACCAGAAATGGAGAGCGCATCCGGGTCCAGCGCCACCACGCCCAGTTTGTCCGGCGTGAGGTTGGTCTTCCAGGTGCTGCTTACGGTCTGCGAACCGGTGATCTGTTTCGGATCGCGCAGATTCGACTCATCCACCTGCGACAAACGCCAGACTTTCGCCGCGTTGTCGAAGGTCGCCGATGCCGCATAACGCACCGACTGCAAGCGGCGCTGGTCGTTAAACGCATAGATACTCACGCCGCCGAGAGAGGCGTCGCCGGTAACGCGTTCGATGTAAACAAAGTTGTTACCGTCTTTTGCCCACAGCCCCTGCTGAGTTGAGAGCAGCGAACCGCCGTAAAGCTGTTGTGCGCGATAGTTACGCGCCATCTGCTCACCCTGCGGAGCCACCCACTCCCCCATCGCCATGGTCAACAGCACCAGCGGGATCGCGGTTTTCATCACCGACAGCGCCACCTGCATACGGGTGAAGCCGGAAGCCTGCATCACCACCAGCTCACTGCGCTGCGCCAGCATCCCCAGTCCCAGCAACGCGCCCAGCAGGGCCGCCATCGGGAAGAAGATCTGGATGTCTTTCGGGATGCTGAGCACGGTATACATGCCTGCCCCGAGCGCGTCGTAGCTGCCCTGCCCGGCACGCTTTAACTGATCGACAAATTTGATGATGGCGGAAAGCGACACCAGCATGAACAGCGTCATCATGATGGTGTTGAAAATGGTTTTACCGATATAGCGGTCGAGTACGCCAAATGCCTGCATTATACCGCTCCTGTACGCGTGAAACGGGCGCGCAGACGGCGCATCGGCACCGTGTCCCAAAGGTTCAGGCCAATCGCCAGCGCCAGATAGAGCAGGTTGACCGACCACATCCAGATAAGAGGATCAATTTTCCCTTTCGCCGCATTCGATTTAAGCGAGGTTTGCAGCAGGAAAAAGACCAGATACAACAGCATGGCGGGCAGCATCGACAGCACACGGCCCTGACGCGGGTTAACCACGGAGAGCGGCACCACCATCAGCGCCATCATAAATACGGTGAATACCAGCGTTAAACGCCAGTGCAGTTCGGCCGTCGCCCGCTTGTGACGCGCAGGATCGGCGTTAATCAGCGTGCGCATGTCCATCTGCTCGGTGTCATCCGGGTCCAGCGCCACCGTCTGGTGGCCGATAATCGCCTGATAATCCTGGAAGTCGGTGATACGGAAATCGCGTAACAGCGCGGTGCCTTCGAAGCGTGTGCCTTTGGTCAGCGTCACGACCTGCGAACCATCTTTGCGCTGCGCCAGTTCGCCCGAATCCGCGACCACCACGGACGGGCGGGCATTGCCTTTAGGACGGATTTGCGCGAGGAAAACATCGTTGAAGCGGCTGCCGTCCACGCTTTCAATGAACAGCACAGAATTGCCGTCGGTGGCCTGCTGGAACTGACCCTGCGCCAGCGCAGCCATGCCGGGGTTGGCTTTCGCTTCCGCCAGCACTTCGTCCTGATGGCGCGCCGACCACGGTCCGACCCACATGACGTTCACCGCGGCAACAATCCCGGTCAGTAACGCCAGCACCATCGCGGCTTTGACCAGTACGGCTTTACTGAGGCCACAGGCGTGCATCACCGTGATTTCGCTGTCGGTATAGAGTTTACCCAACGTCATCAGCAGTCCGAGGAACAGACTGAGCGGCAGGATCAATTGCGCCATCTCAGGCACACCTAATCCCAATAATGAGAGCACCAGATTTGTTGGGATTTCACCGTCAACCGCCGCGCCGAGGATCCTGACCAGCTTCTGACAGAAAAAAATCAGCAGCAGGATAAAGAGGATCGCCAGTTGGCTTTTGAGCGTCTCCCGAACCAGATATCTTATGATTATCACTTTAAATACGCCCGTAAAAACTCGTCTTTTGCAGGATTTTCGCTTGTTTCATGGCTTAAACGTCATTTATTCTCTTGAGTCTTTGAAAGCATCGCTAAGATTAAAATTCTTAGCGCCGACACAGGGTAGAATACGTTCTGACGTATCGAACTGTAATGACGTTAAGATTAACACGAAGTCATCGCAACAGCGGATATGAGTTACGAAAGCTTGCAATTCTATCCGTAGCCATGGCCGTTGTCTTTAAGATTCAGGAGCGTAGTGCATGGAGTTCAGTGTAAAAAGCGGTAGCCCGGAGAAACAGCGGAGTGCCTGCATCGTCGTTGGCGTGTTTGAACCGCGCCGACTTTCTCCCATCGCCGAACAACTTGATAAAATCAGCGACGGCTATATCAGTGCGCTGCTGCGCCGCGGTGAGCTGGAAGGCAAGCCGGGGCAAACGCTGTTGCTTCACCACGTTCCGAATGTGCTTTCCGAACGTATTTTGCTGATTGGCTGCGGTAAAGAGCGCGAACTGGATGAGCGCCAGTACAAGCAGGTAATTCAGAAAACCATTAATACCCTGAATGATACCGGCTCAATGGAAGCGGTCTGCTTTTTGACCGAACTGCACGTTAAAGGCCGCAACACCTACTGGAAAGTACGCCAGGCGGTAGAGACGGCAAAAGAGACGCTGTACAGCTTCGATCAGCTTAAAACCAACAAAAGCGAACCGCGCCGCCCGCTGCGTAAAATGGTGTTCAACGTGCCGACGCGCCGTGAACTGACCAGTGGTGAGCGCGCGATCCAGCACGGTCTGGCGATTTCTGCCGGGATTAAAGCAGCAAAAGATCTGGGCAACATGCCGCCGAATATCTGTAACGCAGGCTATCTGGCTTCCCAGGCGCGCCAGCTTGCAGACTCCTACAGCAAGAACGTTGTCACCCGCGTTATTGGCGAACAGCAAATGCGCGAGCTGGGGATGCACTCTTATCTGGCGGTGGGCCAGGGATCGCAAAACGAATCCCTGATGTCCGTCATTGAGTACAAAGGTGCGCCGGAAGAAGATGCGCGTCCGATTGTGCTGGTGGGCAAGGGCCTGACCTTTGACTCCGGCGGTATCTCCATCAAGCCTGCTGAAGGCATGGATGAGATGAAGTACGACATGTGCGGCGCGGCGGCGGTATACGGCGTGATGCGCAT
This sequence comes from Enterobacter sp. kpr-6, assembly GCF_900116015.1. GTDB lineage: Bacteria > Pseudomonadota > Gammaproteobacteria > Enterobacterales > Enterobacteriaceae > Enterobacter_D. The sequence continues at coordinate 104,849 of NZ_FOYH01000004.1, read as the reverse complement.
GGTCGCTGAACTGCAACTGCCGCTGAACATCACGGGCGTACTGGCGGGCTGTGAAAACATGCCGGGCGGACGGGCATATCGTCCGGGCGACGTGCTGACCACCATGTCCGGGCAGACGGTAGAAGTGCTGAATACTGACGCCGAAGGCCGTCTGGTGCTCTGCGATGTGCTGACCTACGTTGAGCGTTTTGATCCGGAAGCGGTGATCGACGTGGCGACGCTCACCGGCGCGTGCGTGATTGCGCTGGGTCATCACATTACCGGCCTGATGTCGAACCACAATCCGCTGGCCCACGAGCTTATCGGCGCGTCCGAACAGGCGGGTGACCGCGCATGGCGTCTGCCGCTGGGCGATGAGTTCCACGAACAGCTGGAATCCAACTTCGCGGATATGGCTAACATCGGCGGGCGTCCTGGTGGAGCCATCACCGCAGGCTGCTTCCTGTCGCGCTTTGCGCGTAAGTACAACTGGGCGCACCTGGACATCGCGGGCACCGCATGGCGTTCCGGTAAAGCCAAAGGCGCAACGGGCCGTCCGGTGGCGCTGCTGTCGCAGTTCCTGTTAAACCGCGCCGGATTTAGCGGCGAAGAGTAAGACGTGTTTACCCCTCACCCTGGCCCTCTCCCACAGGGAGAGGGGACAGATTGTGCGCGATCCCGCCTTTCCCCCTCTCCCTCAGAGAGAGGGCACAGACTGTGCGCGATCCCGCCTTTCCCCCTCTCCCTCAGGGAGAGGGCCGGGGTGAGGGTGTAAGGTTTAAACCCACAACAAGAAGCCCCATATATGAAAAACGCAACGTTCTATCTTCTGGACAATGACAACGCCGTGGATGGCTTAAGCGCCGTTGAGCAACTGGTGTGTGACATTGCCGCAGAACGTTGGCGCAACGGCAAGCGTGTGCTGATCGCCTGTGAAGATGAACAGCAGGCTATCCGGCTGGATGAGGCGCTCTGGGCGCGTCCGGCAGAGAGTTTTGTCCCGCACAATCTGGCGGGTGAAGGGCCGCGTGGCGGTGCGCCGGTCGAAATCGCCTGGCCGCAGAAGCGCAACAGCAGCCCGCGCGATCTGTTAATCGCTTTACGCGTAAACTTTGCAGATTTTGCCACCGCTTTCACAGAAGTGATAGACTTCGTCCCCTACGAAGAAACTTTGAAACAACTGGCTCGCGAGCGCTATAAAGCCTATCGCCTGGCCGGTTTTAACCTGAATACGGCAACCTGGAAATAATGGAAAAGACATATAACCCACAAGATATCGAACAGCCGCTTTACGAGCACTGGGAGCAGCAGGGCTATTTCAAACCGAATGGCGATGAAAGCCAGGAAAGTTTCTGCATCATGATCCCGCCGCCGAACGTCACCGGCAGTTTGCATATGGGTCACGCCTTCCAGCAAACCATCATGGATACCATGATCCGCTACCAGCGTATGCAGGGTAAAAATACCCTGTGGCAGGCCGGTACCGACCACGCGGGTATCGCAACCCAGATGGTGGTTGAGCGCAAAATTGCCGCCGAAGAAGGTAAAACCCGCCACGACTATGGCCGCGATGCGTTCATCGACAAAATCTGGCAGTGGAAGGCAGAATCCGGCGGCACCATTACCCGTCAGATGCGTCGCCTTGGCAACTCCGTGGACTGGGAGCGCGAGCGCTTCACCATGGACGAAGGCCTGTCTAACGCCGTCAAAGAAGTGTTTGTGCGCCTGTATAAAGAAGATCTGATTTACCGTGGCAAGCGCCTGGTGAACTGGGATCCGAAACTGCGCACTGCAATCTCCGATCTGGAAGTGGAAAACCGCGAGTCCAAAGGCTCGATGTGGCACATCCGCTATCCGCTGGCCGACGGCGCGAAAACCGCTGACGGTAAAGATTACCTGGTGGTTGCCACCACCCGCCCGGAAACCCTGCTGGGCGATACCGGCGTGGCAGTTAACCCGGAAGATCCACGTTATAAAGACCTGATTGGCAAATTCGTGATGCTGCCGCTGGTCGATCGCCGCATTCCGATTGTGGGCGACGAACACGCCGACATGACCAAAGGCACCGGCTGCGTGAAAATCACCCCGGCACACGACTTCAATGACTATGAAGTTGGCCGTCGCCACGCCCTGCCAATGATCAACATTCTGACCTTTGACGGTGATATCCGTGAAAGCGCCGAAGTGTACGACACCAAAGGCAACGAATCTGACGTTTACTCCGCTGAAATCCCGGCTGCATTCCAGAAACTTGAGCGCTTTGCCGCGCGTAAAGCCGTGGTTGCCGCCGTTGATGCGCTCGGCCTGCTGGAAGAGATCAAACCCCACGACCTGACCGTGCCTTACGGCGACCGTGGCGGCGTGGTGATTGAACCGATGCTGACTGACCAGTGGTACGTGCGTGCTGACGTGCTGGCTAAACCGGCGGTCGAAGCGGTTGAGAACGGCGATATTCAGTTCGTGCCGAAGCAGTACGAAAACATGTATTTCTCCTGGATGCGCGACATTCAGGACTGGTGTATCTCCCGCCAGCTCTGGTGGGGCCACCGTATTCCGGCCTGGTATGACAACGACGGCAACGTCTATGTAGGCCGCAGCGAGGACGAAGTGCGTCAGGAAAATAACCTGAGCGCCGACGTTGCGCTGCGTCAGGACGACGACGTGCTCGACACCTGGTTCTCCTCTGCGCTGTGGACCTTCTCCACCCTCGGCTGGCCGGAAAACACCGACGCGCTGCGTCAGTTCCACCCGACCTCAGTGATGGTGTCCGGCTTCGACATTATCTTCTTCTGGATTGCGCGCATGATCATGATGACCATGCACTTCATCAAAGACGAAGACGGCAAGCCGCAGATCCCGTTCAAGACCATCTACATGACGGGGCTTATCCGCGACGACGAAGGCCAGAAGATGTCCAAATCCAAGGGCAACGTGATTGACCCGCTGGATATGGTGGACGGCATTTCCCTGCCGGATCTGCTGGAGAAACGTACCGGCAACATGATGCAGCCGCAGCTGGCAGAAAAAATCGCTAAACGCACCGAGAAGCAGTTCCCGAACGGCATTGAGCCGCACGGCACCGACGCCCTGCGCTTCACGCTGGCGGCGCTGGCCTCAACCGGTCGCGACATCAACTGGGACATGAAGCGCCTGGAAGGTTACCGTAACTTCTGTAACAAGCTGTGGAACGCCAGCCGCTTCGTGCTGATGAACACCGAAGATCAGGATTGCGGCTTCAACGGCGGCGAAATGACCCTGTCGCTGGCGGATCGCTGGATCCTCGCCGAGTTCAACCGCACGGTGAAAGCCTACCGTGAAGCGCTGGACAGCTACCGCTTCGATATCGCCGCAGGCATTCTGTATGAGTTCACCTGGAACCAGTTCTGCGACTGGTATCTGGAACTGACCAAGCCGGTAATGAACGGCGGCTCTGAAGTGGAACTGCGCGGCACCCGTAATACGCTGGTGACGGTGCTGGAAGGTCTGCTGCGCCTGGCGCACCCGATGATTCCGTTTATTACCGAAACCATCTGGCAGCGCGTGAAAGTGCTGTGTGGCATCACCGCTGACACCATCATGCTGCAGCCATTCCCGCAGTACGATGCCGCGAAAGTGGACGAAGCCGCAGCCGCTGACACTGAATGGCTGAAGCAGGCGATTGTCGCCGTGCGTAATATTCGCGCCGAGATGAACCTCTCTCCGGGTAAACCGCTGGCTCTGCTGCTGCGCGGTTGCAGCGAGGCTGCCGTGCGTCGCGTGAACGAAAACAGCACATTCCTGCAAACCATGGCCCGTCTGGAAAGCATCACCGTGCTGCCAGCCGATGATAAAGGCCCGGTGTCGGTGACCAAAATCATCGACGGCGCAGAACTGCTGATCCCGATGGCAGGCCTGGTGGATAAAGCCGCCGAGCTTGAACGTCTGGCGAAAGAAGTGGCTAAAATCGAGCTGGAGATCGGTAAAATCGAAAGCAAACTGGGTAACGAAGGTTTCGTGGCGCGCGCGCCTGAAGCGGTTGTTGCCAAAGAGCGCGAGCGTCTGGACGGTTTCGCCCAGGCCAAAGCGAAGCTGATTGAACAGCAGGCGGTAATAGCCGCGCTGTAAGTTAACGAAAACGCCGAAGGTATTCTTCGGCGTTTTATTTTAAGGTGTTTTAATTCGCAAAAGCTTCCCGTCCGGCATGGTAATCCAGTAATAATCACTATCACTGAAAGAGAATCTTTCATAGAACCCCGCATCGAAATCTACATCCATGAGTATATTTTTTTCAATACAATGTTTTTCTGATTCTTTTGTCGGGGGGAAACAATAGAGATCGCTATCGCCGGATTTTTTAATATCGGTAAACCCGCCACCAATATCCCAAAAAGTAATAATCCAGGAATCGCATGAGGGTATACCGTATTTTTTCTTCAGTTCATCTTTGTGCTCCAAATACCAGTGAATCCGCCCCCATTCAGTTAATGCAAGATGGTTCACTACGATATCATATGCTCCGAAATTTCTATCGTTGCAGACATTAAATTCTGGTGCAGATGCAGGATCATACTTAATCTTACTTCCGGCCCAAATAATATTTACTGGTCGTTGAGTCCAGAGCAGATAGCTGAATATCAGTAGCACTATACTACCGATAACGACTTTATGTTTCAGCTTCATACGCCCCCCTTCATACGCATATACGCCTGAAAATTGGTCATAAATGGGACGCACGATTCAGAAGTTCACCAGACCATGGTTGCCCTTTGCCGTAATGAAAATGATCAATCAGCTCACCAATAAGAGACGCATACTGTCCATTGGCAAATTGCATAGACAACTCTTTCATCTCATCAAACATAATATCTGCGCATTGCCGACGGCTAATTGGCTTACCTTGCACTTGCTGATGACCGAAATCAGGATAATGGGTGTTAAAGGTAGTCGCCATATTAAATTGCAAACACCTGAATGGATCGACCCGCGCAAAGATATCTTTCAATCCCCTAGATTGAAAATCCCAATCATATAAATCACCGCACCGCATATCATCAATATAATAATTATCGAAACGGTGATAGGTAGAAAAAATCTCATAGGGCAGTTGTATTGATAATGCAGAATCTATACTCATCATTTATTCATCCGTGAAGTAACACATGCTGGTACATTGATAAAATTTTTACATGAGCATCTATCCTAAAACAGGACGCCAGCAGAAAATATGACACTGCTGGTATAATTTATATTCTTCTATCTAAATAGCTATTCATTCACTTACAAAGCCGCTATCCGCCAATAAAAAACCGGGCATTAACGTGCCCGGTTTTTTTATGCAAATTATTGCGCGGCGTTGCGGATTGCCTCCAGCCGCTCCTCCATGGCCGGATGCGTGCTAAGCCAGTCCGGGAGTGCCCATTTGCTTTCCTCTTTTCCATCCTCGCCCAGTGCGGTGAAGATTTGTAGCATCGCGGTCAACGACCGCCCCTGGCGTTGCATTTCTTCCAGCGCAAATTCATCCGCTTCGCTTTCCATGCTACGGGAAAAGCGCATCTCGTTAAGCAATACCGCCGACTGCAACAAGGTGTCGCCCACCCCGCTGACATCTCCCATCACCCACATCATGGTGATTGAAATCAGTGAAGAGCGCACCACCATCTGCATCGAATGACGATACCGATAATGCCCTGTCTCGTGCAGCATGACCGCTGCCAGCGCATCGTCACTTTTTGCAAGCTGCGCCAGTTGATCGCTGAGTATCAGGGTACCGTCCGGCAGCATGAATGCATTCGCCCCCATCGGGAAATGCATGATGCGCAGGCGCAGGCCCGGCCGATCGCGCATATCTTTTGGGATCACCTCCCGGAACAGCATCTGTAGCTGCTGCTGACGCGTTGCACTCAGTTTGCTTTGGGTCAGTCCCTGGCTTTCGAGATAGGTCGCGCTGTAACGGCCAAGCTGCTGCTCGATGCTCGCCGGTAGCTGTTGGGCAATGAGGTTGCTCAGTAACGGCAGCAGGCACCAGACGTAGAACACGCCCGCCAGCACCGTGCCGAACAGCATCGCTACCACGCCGCGTTTGTGCTGCTCTAACCGATGAATCAGTCCCGGACGGCGATGGCGAAAATACCACTGACGAAATAGCCTATCGTCGGCGGGCACAAACCGGCCGCCGTCGGCAAACGTCAGGGATAATGGAATATCCCCCAGCGCGTCTGACACCGTCAGTTCAGCCAGCGGCCAGGTCTGACTGCCCGCGTCAACATGCAGCGTCACCGCCGCGTCATGCAGCGTCAGTTGGGCCACCTCACGGGCAGCCCGACCGGGATACTGATAAAAACCCGTGAGATTAGAACCCGACATTAATATCCAGCGCCTGCACCAGCTCTTCCGTCACCGCACCCGGCGCATGTTCACTGTGCGCATGGACGGTCAGTGAATCCAGATCCCCTTCCACTTCCAGCGTCTCCAGCACGTAGCGTGCATGACGCACATGGGCAAACGGCGAGGCGATGCCTAAAGAGAAAATGACAATCAGCGCGTTGGTAAACAGCAGGCCCAGATAGGAGGTGAATTTCATGCTGGAGTACAAACGGATAGCGCCATTGTTCAGCGTGGTCTGGTTCGCCACATAGTTACGATGCGCCACAATCAGCCATGCCGCCGCAACCATGCTCCCAAACAGCATCAGCACATAGACCAGAATAATCGAACCATAATGGCTGAGAATCATCATGGATGCTGCTTCTTCAGCGCCTCCAAACGCACTCATTAGTGCAATGGAATAGATCATTTTGCCCAGTATTGCCCCGGCGATGAGCAGCACCGGCACAACAATCAGCGCAGATTTAAAGGCCATTTTGACAAAGGCCCCTTTCTTCATTTCGCCCTTAAACGCGGCATCGCCAAAGAAAAGGTTATTCACATAGAGATCGTAACTCAGGGCAGTGCTTACCCCGTTAAACGTGATAAAGGCCGGTATAAAAAACACGAGGGCAAGTATGAATTCCGTGAGCCCGCTGGCCAGAAACCGCGCCACGCCAAAAGCAAGAATCAGTCCTATGAAGCACACCAGCGGGAAGCCGAGAAATATCCAGTAGGCGCGACCGAGGCGGCAAATATAGTTAAACCGCACGCCACGATAGCTGGACATGATGGCGTTGAAGCGCCAGCTACGGACAATAATCCACGGCAGCAGTAAGACAAAAACCGCCACGATAAGCATGGTCAGCGTTTCACTTGCCATGGAACAAATATAGAAAATAACAATGCCAACAAAGGCGATAATACGACCAATCAGAATTTGTAGCGGGCGGGCGTGATAATCAAAACGATCGCCTGAAAGCTCTGTATTGCCATAAAAATAACGATATGTTCTGACTTTCGCCCATGCGGAATATATACCCAGAGTGATGATTGATAGAAAAATATTCACCAGCCATATAACAAAATATTTTCCGCCTTCCCCATGAAACTTAAGGGCATGGCGCTGTGTTTTAGTAAAAGAACTCATACTTTTCATCCTGAAATAAATGATTAAAAACCCTTATTCTAAGGGGGAACTGACTCAGCGCAGCACAATATGCCGCGCTGTATTTCATTGCCGCGACACGACAATAAGATGCAATGCTGGCAAAAGCAGGCTTTTATTTTTCATCTTTGCCAGGTCTGTTTTATAGTGGGGGCTTGTCCAAAGACTTTTTACATCCCCTAATACTCCAGGTTATCCCATGCAGAGTAATGCACACATTATGACAGGCGAATTACTGCTTCGCCTACTCCAGGAAAATGATAATCCGGCCATCGCCCGTGTGATCCGCGAGGTTTCCGCTGAATTCGGATTAACGGCCGATAAAGGCTACACCGTTGCCGATCCCAATCTGGACGCGTTGTATCAACTTTACAGCCAGCCCCGTCATGCTTACTGGGTGATTGAGCGGGCGGGTCAGGTGGTTGGCGGCGGTGGCGTCGCGCCGCTTTCCTGTAGCGATTCGGACATTTGCGAACTGCAAAAAATGTATTTCCTTCCCGAAATGCGCGGCCAGGGCCTGGCGAAGAAACTTGCGCTGCTGGCGATGGATCACGCCCGCGAGCAGGGTTTCAAACGCTGCTATCTGGAAACCACCGCCTTTCTGAAAGAGGCGATTGCGCTGTATGAGCATTTAGGGTTTGAGCATATCGACGCACCGCTCGGCTGCACCGGGCATGTGGATTGCGAAGTGCGGATGCTTAAGGTGCTGTGATGGGATTTTCCCCTCACCCTAACCCTCTCCCTAAGGGAGAGGGAACAGATCCACCTCTCCCATGGGGAGAGGGCCGGGGTGAGGGGTCAACCCGCTACATCTCACTCGACGTATAGCGCACAATCCCCGCCGCTTTCGCCTCTGGCAGCGCCAGCACGCCAGCCCACAGGTCCCGCACGATGTCACAGGTCACCTTCTCTTTACCGACACCTTTTTCCGGCTGCGACATAATCTCCATGTCCTGACCATACTTCTGCGCCAGTTGCGCCACCACAGGGCGTAAATCTTCAAGGGCCTGATCGCGTTCCTGATGAGTAACGGTGTGTTTATTCGGGCCATACGCCGAGCGCATCATATTGGCGTCAACGTTCATCCGGTAACGCAGCATCTCCTGCGGCAGAATACGCATCGGGTTTACCCCGCCCTTCACCGCCGGGAACAGAAAACGGTAGCAGCTATCGTCGCTGACCTTTTGCACCGCCGCGGTCTGCTCCATATTCACTTTCATATACAGCACCACCTGATCGTCCGGGGCCTGTTGCAGGCGCGCCACCTGCTTTTGCAAAATTTGGGGCTGGATAATGTCGATAATCTGCTGCTCGGTCTTCCCTTCTTTTTGCAACGCCATGGCGCGAGTCCGCATCTGCACCCAGAACTGCGGCTCCTGCTCTTTAAGCACCTGGAACGAGGGCATGGTCGCCAGCGCTGCGTCGAATTGTTCTTCCGGGGAGAGAGTAGTGGTTTTGTTGTTATCTGCGCTCTTCATGTAGCCCAGCACCCCTGCAATAAGGGCGACAACAAGCGGTATAGCTATCCGTGACAGTTTCATCCTGATGTCCTGCTAATTAAACGGGTACGCCGCTGTGAAAACGAAATTCGTTATCCGGCGTGGAAATTAATGTCGCTTCCACCTCACCAAAATGCCGAATGCGCGGGGAAATATCCTCATCCGAAACCTGCTGCGCCAGCGTCAAATAATCTTCGTAGTGGCGCGCTTCCGATCGCAATAATGACAGGTAGAACTTCTGCAAATCGTCATCCAGAAAAGGAGCCAGTGCGGCGAAACGTTCGCAGGAGCGCGCTTCAATATAAGCACCGCAAATCAGTTTATCGATGAGCGTTAAGGGCTCATGCGTGCGCACGGCTTTCAGCATCCCTTTGGCATAACGGCTGGCGGTGATTTTGACGTAGGGAATGTTACGCAACATCATCGCCTCGCGCACCTGCCAGAAATGGTGCAATTCCTCTTTAATCAGCAGCACCATGCTGTCGATAAGCTGTCGTCCCCAGGGATCGTCGGTCTGAGGCATCACGCTTTTGCCAATCTGTTTATGCAGCGCGATAAAATCGGGTTCCGGCCCCTCGCGAAAGGTAAAGGCCTCATAGGGTTTTAACCAGTCGAGCAGCGTATCGCCGCCGGTTTTATCCGCCACGTATTTGCGCACCAGTAGCATCGCCGTTTGCGCCGCCTTTAATTCACAAACAAGATGATCGGTTAACAGCAGCGGCAGATTAGCCGGATCGCGCGCGCGATCGATCCACGCCTGCGGCGTCGGACAGTGCAGAAACTGGTGTATCGGGGAGAGTATGTGCGGGTAATCCATGGAATTCCTTGCAGTGCGGCAGCGGGCGCTACCGCACTGATGACCAGAGCGTAAAACTTAGTGACGGATCCCGTCGTCGTCCTCATCGACGAAATCTTCATCGTCCTCGTCGTCGCCTTCTTCGCCGTTCGGATCTTCGTAGTAGGTGCCCCAGCCGTCATATTCAACATCGAATTTTTCTGCCAGCGCCATCAGTTGCTCAACCTGCGCGTCGATCAGCTCTGCTTTCAGTGCGGATTCGCTCAGGATGTCGCAGCAGATCACCACGTCGCCCTCTTCCACTTCCAGCTCTTCCGGCTCGGTCACTTCATAACCCAGCTTGAAGGCTTCAACGGCCATTTTTTCTAACGTTTCAAAATCGTCGGCAGAGAAATGATGCTCGATTGTGTACAGCGCATCGGGATCGCTGCCATCGTCCAGCAGTTCTTCAATAATTAAACGCGTTTCTTCACGTTGCTCTTCCAGTTGCTCCGGGTTTGCCATGGCTCGTTCCTCATATGTGCGGCAGATACTCTTATTTTCACATACCGTTGCCAATGCCTCCACTCCTGACAGAAAAGATTTGTTAAACAGGGTTGCAAATGAATATTTACACATATAAAGTGAATTTTAATTCAATAAGTGGCTTAAGCCATGAGAGGGAAACATGTCTGCGTTTTACCAGAAACACTTTCTTAAACTGCTCGATTTTAGCAGCAATGAAATCAATACCCTGCTGACGCTCGCCGCACAACTCAAAGCCGACAAGAAAAAAGGTACGGAAGTACAGAAGCTTACTGGCAAAAATATCGCGCTCATCTTCGAAAAAGACTCTACCCGCACACGATGCTCTTTCGAAGTTGCCGCATTTGACCAGGGCGCTCGCGTAACCTGGCTCGGCCCAAGCGGTAGCCAGATTGGGCATAAAGAATCAATTAAAGATACCGCACGGGTGCTGGGCCGGATGTACGATGGCATTCAGTACCGGGGATACGGTCAGGAAATCGTCGAAACGCTGGCGGAATTCGCCGGGGTGCCGGTATGGAACGGACTGACCAATGAGTTCCACCCGACCCAGTTGCTGGCGGATCTGCTCACCATGCAGGAGCAGTTGCCGGGCAAAGCCTTTAACGAGATGACACTGGTGTACGCGGGCGATGCACGCAACAACATGGGCAACTCGATGCTGGAAGCGGCGGCGCTGGTGGGACTGGATCTGCGCCTCGTCGCGCCGAAAGCCTGCTGGCCGCAGGAGAGCCTGGTGGCCGAGTGCACGGCGCTGGCGGTGCAGAACGGCGGCAATATCACGCTGACGGAAGATATCGCTGCGGGCGTGAAAGGCGCAGACTTTATCTATACCGATGTGTGGGTGTCGATGGGTGAAGCAAAAGAGAAATGGGCCGAACGTATTGCCCTGCTGCGTGATTATCAGGTTAATCGTCAGATGATGGCGTTAACCGGGAATCCGCAGGTGAAATTCCTCCACTGCCTGCCCGCCTTCCACGATGACCAGACGACGCTTGGCAAAAAGATGGCGGAAGAATTTGGCCTCCACGGTGGCATGGAAGTCACCGACGAAGTGTTTGAGTCAGCGAACAGCGTGGTGTTTGACCAGGCTGAGAACCGGATGCATACGATTAAAGCGGTGATGGTGGCGACGCTGAGTCAGTAATATCCCCTCACCCTAACCCTCTCCCACAGGGGAGAGGGAATAGATCGAGCGCGGATTGCCCTTCCCCTCTCCCCTGTGCACCGCGGACAAATCGAGCGCGGGCTGGCTTTTCCCCCTCTCCCTTAGGGAGAGGGCCGGGGTGAGGGTATGAGTAAGGTGAGGATAAAACCTCACCCCACCAGCATTTTCACCACCACCTTACGCACCTGTGCAGCCTCACCCACGGCGCACAGCGGCTTATGCACTTCCCCCGGATAAAACACCACAAAATCACCTTCGCTTAACACCACGGTTTTTTCCTGCTCGCCTGCCGGTAAAAACGCGATGTCTTTATCCGCCAGCCAGTCGGTATCCGGCGTGCCGTGCGGCAGGGTGCTGAAGGTCATCCCTTCCTGGCCTTTTAAAACAATCTGAATATCCAGGTAGCGGGCGTGGTACTCGGCGCGGCGCTCGGCAAACGGCTGCGTCATATCTTCGGAAAGCAGGAAAAACAGACGGCTGCCGTCGATGTCGTGCTTGCCAGTCGGGGTTGCGTCGGTGACGTTCTGCTTAACGTATTCAATCGCCTGCGCCAGTTCCTGAGGCAGCCAGGATTGCAGATTGTGGATATTGCCAACGATCATAATGATCTCCTTTCGTAAAACAGCGTTTCATTTTTTATGTGTTATACGAAAAAAACCACTTCCCTACCACTACTAATTGGCAAAGATTTGTTGTAACGCATGTTTATCGGCAGACCCGTTATTAAATTGTTAAATAGCATTCTGGCTTTATGCAGCCATTCTGCATAAGTGATTGATTATCCATAATAATGCAATCTATAACCCATTGATTAGTTTATACTTATCAAAAAAACCTTGGCGTACTCACACTTTGCCTCACAACATATTCAGGCAGGTAACGCCATAGTTATTTTTTAATTTAGCTTAATGCGCAAATAATCGATCGTTTATTTTGAATACTCATGCAGCACTGATTTATTTAACGTTAAAAATCAATAAGATAAATCACAGTGATTATTTTTTAATTTCTACATTATATTAACAAGTTCAAATAATGAAACTGAATAATGCGTAGGGATTCATCCGGCTATTTTAATGATTTGGGTATTTTCTGATGTCAGTCATGCATTAAGAAACAAACCCGCTCTCCCCCATTTCAGCGTGAGCAATATCACATTATAAATAACGCCAGCGTTTAGTATGGCCCCCGAATTCAACTGAACACGAAGGGTTATGAAAAATAATATTTTCATAACGCCGTCCCTTTTATTCTTAAAAAAGTTCAAGGAATAATTATGGAAAAGCATTACGTCGGTTCTGAAATTGGCCAATTGCGCAGCGTTATGTTGCATCGCCCTAACCTGAGCCTGAAAAGACTGACGCCCTCGAATTGTCAGGAGCTGTTATTTGACGACGTGCTGTCAGTGGAACGGGCCGGTGAAGAACACGATATTTTTGCCAATACCCTGCGCCAGCAAGGAGTGGAAGTATTACTGCTTACCGATCTGTTAACCGAAACGCTGGATACGCCGGATGCCAAGGCCTGGCTGCTGCAAACTCAGGTATCGGATTACCGCCTTGGGCCGACATTTGCCTCCGACGTGCGCGGCTGGCTGGCCGATATGCCGCACCGCGAACTGGCGCGTCGTCTGAGCGGGGGACTGACCTACGGAGAAATCCCGGCCTTTATTAAAAATATGGTCGTCGATACACATACGGCAAATGATTTTATTATGAAGCCGCTCCCTAACCATTTATTTACACGCGACACCTCATGCTGGATATATAACGGCGTCTCCATCAACCCAATGGCAAAACCAGCCCGCCAGCGTGAAACCAATAATCTGCGCGCCATTTATCGCTGGCACCAGAAATTTACCGACGGCGAGTTTATTAAATATTTCGGCGATGAAGATATTAATTACGATCATGCGACACTGGAAGGCGGCGATGTATTAGTCATCGGACGCGGCGCAGTATTAATCGGTATGTCCGAACGCACCACTCCGCAGGGGATCGAATTCCTCGCCAACAGCCTGTTTAAACATCGTCAGGCCGAGCGGGTGATCGCCGTTGAATTACCCAAGCACCGCTCCTGTATGCACCTCGACACCGTAATGACCCATATCGACGTCGATACCTTCTCGGTTTACCCGGAAGTGGTGCGCAAAGATGTGCAGTGCTGGACGCTGACCCCGGACGGACGCGGCGGTCTGAGCCGTCTGCAAGAGCCGAGCCTGCTGCATGCGCTGGAAAAAGCGCTGGGCGTGTCGCAGATCCGCCTGATCACCACCGGCGGCGACGCCTTCGAAGCCGAACGCGAGCAGTGGAATGACGCTAACAACGTGCTGACCCTGCGCCCCGGCGTGGTTGTCGGCTACGAGCGCAACATCTGGACCAACGAAAAATATGACAAAGCGGGCATTACCGTCCTGCCGATCCCCGGTGACGAACTGGGGCGGGGTCGTGGTGGCGCGCGCTGCATGAGTTGCCCGCTTGAACGTGACGGCATTTAAGGAGACGCAAAATGGAATTGAAACCTACCCTCGTGGTCGCGCTCGGTGGTAATGCGCTGCTTAAACGCGGTGAGCCGCTGGAAGCAGACATTCAGCGCAAGAATATCGATCTGGCGGCAAAAACCATCGCCGGCCTGACCCACAACTGGCGCGTGGTGCTGGTGCACGGCAACGGCCCGCAGGTGGGTCTGCTGGCACTGCAAAACAGCGCCTATGAAAACGTCACCCCCTACCCGCTCGATATTCTCGGCGCGGAAAGCCAGGGGATGATCGGCTACATGCTCCAGCAATCGCTGAAAAACCAGTTGCCGCAGCGGGAAGTGAGCGTGCTGCTGACGCAGGTGGAAGTGGATGCGGCCGATCCCGCCTTCGCCAATCCGACCAAATACATTGGCCCGGTGTATGACCAGGCGCAGGCCGACGCCCTGAGCGCAGAAAAAGGCTGGCGCTTTAAGGCTGACGGGACGTACTTCCGCCGCGTGGTGCCTTCGCCGCAGCCGAAGCGGATCGTCGAGAGCGACGCCATTAACGCCCTGATCAGCCGCGATCACCTGGTGATTTGCAACGGCGGTGGCGGTGTACCAGTGGTGGAGAAAGCCGACGGCTACCACGGCATTGAGGCGGTGATCGACAAAGACCTCTCCGCCGCCCTGCTCGCCCGCCAGATTGAGGCCGACGCCCTGCTGATCCTCACCGACGCCGACGCGGTGTATGTCGACTGGGGTAAGCCCGGTCAGCGCCCCCTCGCCCAGGTCACGCCCGCGCTGCTGGATGAGATGACGTTTGACGCCGGATCGATGGGACCGAAGGTCGCCGCCTGTAGCCGCTTTGTGCGCGAGTGCAACGGCATCGCCGGGATCGGCGCGCTGGCAGACGGCCCGGCGATTTTAGCCGGGGATAAAGGAACGCTGATTCGGCAGTAATTTTTTCCCCTCACCCTAACCCTCTCCCTCAGGGAGAGGGAATTTTCGCCCCCTCTCACTCAGGGGGAGGGAATTTTCGCCCCCTCTCCCTGAGGGAGAGGGCCGGGGTGAGGGTCACAAAATCGCACATTCTAAAAGGACATTTATATGACTATCTCAATGAAAAACCGCAATTTCCTGAAACTTTTAGACTACACCCCCGCCGAAATTCAGCACCTCATCGATCTCGCCATTGAGCTGAAAGCGGCCAAAAAATCCGGGTGTGAGAAGAAAACCTTAGTCGGTAAAAATATCGCGCTGATTTTTGAGAAAACCTCCACCCGTACCCGCTGTGCGTTTGAAGTGGCGGCGTTCGATCAGGGCGCGCAGGTCACTTACCTCGGCCCAAGCGGATCGCAGATCGGCCACAAAGAGTCGATGAAAGACACCGCCAGGGTGCTCGGACGCATGTATGACGGCATTGAATATCGCGGTTACGGCCAGGCGATTGTGGAAGAACTCGGTGAATTCGCGGGCGTGCCGGTCTGGAACGGGCTGACCAACGAGTTCCACCCGACGCAAATCCTCGCGGATCTGATGACCATGCTCGAACACGCGCCGGGCAAAACCCTGCCGGAGCTGAGCTTTGCGTACCTCGGCGATGCGCGCAACAACATGGGCAATGACCTGATGGTTGGCGCAGCGAAAATGGGCATGGATATCCGCCTGGTCGCTCCTCGCGCGTTCTGGCCGGAAGAGGCGCTGGTGGCGCAGTGCCGTGCCATCGCCGCCGAAACCGGGGCGCGGATCGTGCTGACGGAAGACGTGGAAGAAGGCGTCAACGGCGTCGATTTCCTCTACACCGACGTGTGGGTGTCGATGGGCGAGCCGAAAGAAGCCTGGGGCGAGCGCGTAAGCCTGATGAAACCTTACCAGGTTAACGGCGACGTGGTGAAAGCCACTGGCAACCCGAACGTCAAATTTATGCACTGCCTGCCCGCCTTCCACAACGAGCACACCACCATGGGCCGTGAAATCGAAATCGCCTACGGGCTGAAGGGGCTGGAAGTGACGGAAGAGGTGTTCGAGTCCGCCAACTCCATCGTGTTTGACGAAGCAGAAAACAGAATGCACACCATCAAAGCGGTCATGGTGGCGACACTCGGCGAGTAATCAACCGGGCGCGTCGGCACGCTGGCGCGCCCGAAAAGGGAGAGCACCCCATGGGCAAGTTCAAATTTCCTTCCGCTTACACCATTTTATTTGTTCTCATCGCGCTGGTCGCCGCGCTTAGCTGGGTGATCCCGGCCGGGCAGTATCAGATGGCGATGAACGAAACGCTGGGTAAAGAAGTCCCGGTTGCAGGCACCTACGCTCACGTTGCGGCGCATCCGCAGGGGCTGGTGGCCGTTCTGATGGCCCCGATCAGCGGCCTCTACGATCCGACGACCGGTCAGGCAGGCGCAATCGACGTGGCACTGTTTATTTTGATCATCGGCGGCTTTCTGGGGATCGTCACCAAAACCGGGGCCATTGACGCCGGGATCGAGCGTGTCACCACCCGCCTTCGCGGGCGCGAAGAGTGGATGATCCCGATCCTGATGGGGCTGTTCGCCGCCGGCGGGACGATCTACGGCATGGCCGAAGAGTCGCTGCCGTTTTACACCCTGCTGGTGCCGGTGATGCTCGCCGCCCGCTTCGATCCTGTCGTCGCCGCCTCGACCATTTTGCTGGGAGCGGGGATCGGCACACTGGGTTCGACGATCAACCCCTTCGCCACGGTGATCGCCGCCAACGCCGCAGGCATTCCCTTCACCAACGGCATTTTGCTGCGCGTGCTGCTGCTCGGCGTGGGCTGGGTGATCTGCGTGGCGTGGGTGATGCGTTATGCGCGTAAGGTTCGTCTCGATCCGACAAGCTCCATCGTGGCCGATAAACTCGAAGAAAATCAGGCGCATTTTCTGGGCAATAAATCCCCGGAAGCGCTCGAATTCACCCCGATTCGCAAGCTGATTCTAGTGATTTTCGCCCTCGCCTTCGCAGTGATGATCTACGGCGTAGCGGTGCTCGGCTGGTGGATGGCTGAAATCTCCGCCGTGTTTCTCGCCGCCGCCATCATCGTGGGGCTGATTGCCCGCATGAGCGAAGAAGAACTGACCTCCACGTTCATCAACGGCGCGCGCGATTTGCTCGGCGTGGCGCTGATCATCGGCATTGCGCGCGGCATCGTGGTGATTATGGATAAGGGGATGATCACCCACACCATTTTGCACAGCGCCGAAGGGATGGTGAGCGGTTTGTCCTCGGTGGCGTTTATCAACGTGATGTACTGGCTGGAAGTGGTGCTCTCGTTTCTGGTGCCTTCATCTTCCGGGCTTGCGGTGTTGACCATGCCGATCATGGCTCCACTTGCTGATTTTGCGAACGTTAACCGCGACCTGGTGGTCACCGCCTACCAGTCAGCTTCCGGCATTGTGAATCTGATCACGCCAACGTCTGCTGTTGTGATGGGCGGCCTGGCCATTGCCCGCGTACCTTATGTGCGTTACCTGAAGTGGGTCGCCCCTTTGCTTTTAATACTGACCATCGTGATCACCCTGGTGCTCAGCGTGGGCGCGCTGCTTTGAGTTTTCGCCGTAGGGCATCTGCACGTTTTCAGGCCCGGTAAGCCACGCTTCCGGGCATTTTGGCAACCAATTGAGATAACGCTATGAACGAACCCGCTAACTCCGCCAGAGAGCAGCTTCAGCTCACCGTCTGTCAGCGTCTTATCATGGAAAAAAGCTATTTATCACAGGAGCAGATCCGTCGGGATTTGCAGGATCATGGCTTCGAAACCATCAGCCAGTCCACCGTTTCGCGTCTGCTTAAGCTGCTGGGCGTCATAAAAATCCGCAATGCGAAGGGACAAAAAATTTATTCCGTGAATCCGCAATTACGCCCGGCCCCGGATGCGGCGCGTTCCATCTCTGAGATGGTGGTCAGCGTGGAGCACAATAGCGAGTTTATCCTTATTCATACCGCCGCCGGATACGGGCGCGCCGTCGCCAGGATACTGGATTACCATGCCATCCCGGAGATCTTAGGCGTGGTGGCAGGTAGCAGTATTGTCTGGGTGGCTCCGCGCGATGTGAAGCGCACCGCCATCGTACACAAGCGCGTTAATTATCTATTAAGAATGCATTAATATGCATAATAACCGTTTGCATAGCGTGAATTGTGCATTAATTACTTGATCCGAAAAAGCAGCTCAGTATAATGCCCGACAATTTGCCGGGAGGAAGCATGGTCCAAAGCGTTCGACATACTGTCTTACCGCGTCTGAAAAAGGGCGCAGGCCTGCCGTTTTTCTTCCCGTTGCCGACTCTATTCCACAGCCCCTCTATTGAGGGGCTTTTTTTTGCGCAGACGTCCGGAGATAACCATGGCTAATCCGCTATATCAGAAACATATCATTTCCATAAACGATCTCAGTCGCGAAGAACTTGAACTGGTGCTGGCGACCGCAGCAAGCCTCAAGGCGAATCCCCAGCCGGAGCTGCTAAAGCATAAAGTGATCGCCAGTTGTTTCTTTGAAGCGTCCACCCGTACCCGCCTGTCGTTTGAAACGTCCATGCATCGCCTGGGCGCGAGCGTGGTGGGGTTCTCGGACAGCGCGAATACGTCGCTCGGTAAAAAAGGCGAAACCCTGGCCGACACCATTTCGGTCATCAGCACCTACGTGGACGCCATTGTGATGCGCCACCCGCAGGAAGGCGCGGCGCGGCTGGCGACGGAATTTTCCGGTGGCATTCCGGTACTCAACGCAGGCGACGGCTCGAACCAGCATCCGACGCAAACCCTGCTGGATCTGTTCACCATCCAGGAAACCCAGGGCCGCCTGGAAAATCTGAATATCGCGATGGTCGGCGATCTGAAATATGGCCGCACGGTGCACTCGCTGGCGCAGGCGATGGCGAAATTCAGCGGCAACCGCTTCCTGTTTATCGCACCTGTGGCGCTGGCCATGCCGCAGTACATTCTGGATATGCTCGATGAAAACGGCATCGCGTGGAGCGTGCACGACAGCATCGAGGACGTGATGCCGGAAGTGGATATTCTCTATATGACCCGCGTGCAGAAAGAGCGCCTGGACCCGTCGGAATACGCCAACGTGAAGGCGCAGTTTGTCCTGCGTGCCAGTGATTTGACCGGCGCGCGCAGCAATATGAAGGTGCTGCACCCGCTGCCGCGCGTGGATGAGATCCACACCGACGTCGACAAAACGCCACACGCCTGGTACTTCCAGCAGGCCGGAAACGGCATCTTTGCGCGTCAGGCACTGCTGGCGCTGGTACTCAATCGCGATTTGGCACTTTAAGAGGGGAAACGACATGACACATGATAACAAACTCCAGGTTGAAGCCATTAAGCGCGGCACCGTGATTGACCATATTCCGGCGCAGGTGGGCTTTAAGCTGCTGACCCTGTTTAAGCTGACCGAAACCGACCAGCGCATCACCATCGGCCTGAATCTGCCGTCAGGTGAAATGGGCCGCAAGGATCTGATCAAAATCGAGAACACCTTTTTGACCGACGAGCAGGTTAACCAGTTAGCCCTGTATGCGCCGGACGCCACCGTTAACCGCATTGATGAATATGAAGTGGTGGGGAAATCGCGCCCCAGTTTGCCGGAACGCATCGAAGCGGTGCTGATCTGCCCGAACAGCAACTGCATCAGCCACGCCGAGCCGGTTTCATCCAGCTTTGCGGTGAAAAAACGCGCAGCGGATATCGCGCTGAAATGCAAATACTGTGAGAAAGAGTTTTCCCATTCTGTGGTACTGGCAAATTAATTGAGGTTGGTTATGGGTTCCTCCCTCCCTATAATGGCGCGGAACCCAACCCCTCTTCCCGCTGAAATACAGGAGAAATTATGACTAAAACCATCGCGACGGAAAATGCACCAGCAGCCATTGGGCCGTATGTTCAGGGCGTTGATTTAGGCAGCATGATCATCACTTCCGGTCAGATCCCGGTGGATCCGAAAAACGGCACCGTGCCGGATGACGTCTCCGCGCAGGCGCGTCAGTCGCTGGAAAACGTTAAAGCGATCGTCGAAGCGGCTGGCCTGAAAGTGGGTGATATCGTAAAAACCACTGTGTTCGTGAAAGATCTGAACGATTTTGCGACCATTAACGCCACCTACGAAGCGTTTTTCACCGAGCACAACGCCACCTTCCCGGCGCGCTCCTGCGTGGAAGTGGCCCGTCTGCCGAAAGACGTGAAGATCGAAATCGAAGCGATCGCGGTACGTCGCTGATTTTTCGTAATCCGCCTTCGCTGAAGGCGGATTAAAAACATTGCTCAATGGAAACTGCAATTTCTTTCTCATTATTCGTCAGCGTGACAATACCTGCTTCCATGGATAATATTTTCCAGTCATATAACGCCATGCTCCCCGGTGGGGCTATATCTATGTTTTTATAAAAACAGGCTATTCCTGATATCCAGCGCCATTTATCCCGATAGATATAAAGCGACAGATTTTTTCGATCTTTTTCTTTGAAAAAATTTTCCGAACTTTCAATTTCAAGGGTAACATATAAATCATTATTGATCTGATATGCCGTCAAACCATAATATCTGCTCGCCGAATCATATATAAAAATGGAGGTAGCTAAAGACACAATTAACAGCAACGTTTTAACTTTATTTTCCCTTATGAAATTGCTCATTCAACTATCACTCCATTTATAAACATATCCACTTTCACCTACTCTGGCACTATTATCTGGCAAGCAGGTGATATTACTCCATTTCTTACGAGCAGCCGCTACATCTGGCACTCTGGCTATCACCGAAGAATAGGCATATCTGTATGGCTGGAAAATATTGCCTATGGGATAATCCATTGCTCTAATCCTGACTGAATACTCATCAGCCGTTTTTTCCATAATAACGTATATTCCAAAACGAGAAATAGACTCATCATATAAGACGCCGTTTTTGTCTTTTTTACACCATGTCACTGCCAAAAGATGATTACTTTCATCTATAAGAGAACGACCAGCTAATATTAAGTAACAGGTAAAAAAAAGCATTAACGTAATCATTATATTCACTATTCTTTTCGTGAAAAAATTAGAAACCATAATCATGCCATTCTTTTTCTATCTCTAATACACCATGAATATTATATTCTCTTGCAAGACATTGCTGATGAAAACTCCCCATAAACCTGTCTGAAATGGGAAGGCCGCCAAAACGAACGCCTGCATCAGGTTGATTAACATTCCAATTATATCTATCAAAGAATACAAATTTAAATCTCAATTTATAATAACGCAGAAGGCTTTTATGATTTGTGGTGTAACTATAAGCACTATGGGATTTCCCATCATCATTTATAATGACCTCTCCTTTTCCCCAGTACTGATACCCACCAATAGCATAAAACAAATCACTATCATCTGAGATAAAATACCCGAAACTGACAACTGACGAGGTAATATTGTGCCTGCCATGAGATAAGCTTTTACAAAATACAATAGCCTCATCTATTTCCCTATCACAGTTTTGTTTTAATTGACGTGACTTTTTCATTACATCTAATAAATTTAAATTAATATCAGCTCCTGTATCTGAAAAATAATGTTGTAAGTGTTCAAGAGCGTAAGGATAGCGGTATCGCAGAAAAATATTTCCACTGAGGATTTTCTCCAGATAATATTTATAATGATAAAGCTCATCTGAAAAATGTTCTGCGCTACACCATGCACCACTTCCTTCGTCCATGGTATAAGCAGGATCTTCTACACCTTCTATATATTTAGACATGATATCTCCTTTCGCTTTTTGAAAATAAGCCATTGTATTAACGTTTTTTCTTAAAGAAATTCGTCAATGCAAAAAAGGAGATTTTTAAGAATTCATTTACATGCGAGTAGTAAAACCTTAGCCATTGACATCGGGAATTTTTATAAGCAAAAAGGACCCGAATGACCCTGCTAAATCAAGATTTACCGGGATCATAACGCCACTTTCCCGACACGCTCCTGCGTGGAAAATCAGATTTCATCAAGGGGATGATGGTCGGTAGCCCTTTATAATCCCCTCTTACACCAATACAGGACGTATCTACAGTAAGGGAAATCTATGACACCTCGCCGCCTGGCTATTCTGGCCTCTTTTTTGCCGCTCGCGCTGACCGCCCCGGTTTTCGCTGCCCCCTCCTTTTCCGATTGCTTCCCCCTCAAAGCCGATATTTCTTATCAGATGGGCGACTCTGTCGTCTCTACGGCCAAAATCGACGTTAATGGAAAGCCCGCCATTCAAATGGATACGGTTAATGGAAACATACGCAATACGCTTATCTATGACATAAGCGGCAGAAAACTGCTGCGTTCAGTCAACTGGAGCATGAGCGATCGCAATACGCCTGACGTTACCGTTGACTGGACTACCGCCCCGACTCACCCGGAACAGGTCGCGCCTGGACAATCTTTTAAACTTAGCGGGAAAGGTACGCAAATCACCGCCAGCACCGGTGAGCGCACAGAGATTGATTTCGACGGATACAGCCACTACACCTTTGTCGGCTTTGAAGATTTGCCGTTAGACATTGATGGCAAAGAAAGAGTGTTTAAAAACGTCTGCCATTTGAGGGTAAAGGAAGAAGGCAAAACGATAGAGACCTGGCATGCCGCAGGTTTTGGTCAGATAAAATTCAAATATTACGAGGGTGAAATGCTCATGCTTGCCGAAGAGATGAGTGAAATCTTTGAGGAATAATCTTGCCGGATGGCTGGCCGACAAAAGCACATCGCCCGTCAGCCAGCCATCCGGTATAAACGCCCGTTACATCACTCCAAACAGTTTTGGCAGGAACAGCGAGATCGCCGGGATGTAGGTTATCAGCAGCAGCACCAGGAACAGCACCGCATAGAACGGCAGCATCGCTTTCACCACCTGCTCTATTT
Organism: Enterobacter sp. kpr-6; assembly: GCF_900116015.1. Lineage (GTDB taxonomy): Bacteria > Pseudomonadota > Gammaproteobacteria > Enterobacterales > Enterobacteriaceae > Enterobacter_D. The sequence goes on along the minus strand of NZ_FOYH01000004.1, from coordinate 82,012 downwards.
TCTGCTTACTCACCGCACTGGCCACAAACAGCACCGATCCCACCGGCGGCGTAATCAGGCCGATCCCCAGGTTGACCAGCATGATCATGCCGAAGTGCACCGGATCGATGCCCAGCGCATTGGTCACTGGCAGCAGCACTGGCGTCAGGATCAGGATCAGCGGGGCCATGTCCATCAGCGTACCGAGCAACAGCAGCATGATGTTAATGCACATCAGGATGACGTATTTGTTATCCGAAATGTGGGTGAAGGCCTCGGTGATGCGCATCGGCAACTGCATGTAGGTCATCACCGCGCCAAACGCCGCCGCAAAGCCGATCAGGATCATCACGATGGTGACGGTTTTCACCGTGCGGTACATCAGCTTCGGCAGTTCCGACCATTTGTAATCACGGTAGATAAACATGGTGACGAAGAATGCCCACAGGCAGGCGATCGCCGCCGATTCCGTGGCGGTGAAAATCCCCGAAAGAATGCCGCCCATAATGATCACTACGGTCATCAGGCCCCAGAGCGTATCGACAAAAATCTTCAGCGCCTGGCGAAACGGGATGCGCTCGCCTTTCGGGTAGCCGCGCTTGTGGGCGAAACAGATACACATCACCATCAGGGTTAAGCTCAGCAGCAGGCCCGGCAGGATCCCGGCGATAAACAGCGCCGCAATGGACACCGTGCCGCCGGTCGCCAGCGAGTAGATCACCGAGTTATGACTGGGCGGCGTAAGAATTGCCTGCACCGATCCGCTCGCCGTGACTGCGGCGGCGAAGTCGCGCGGATAGCCTTTCTTATCCATCTCCGGGATCATCACCGAGCCGATAGACGCCGTATCCGCCACTGACGATCCGGAAATGGCACCGAAAAAGGTTGAGGCCACGATATTCACCAGCGATAAACCGCCGCGAATAAAGCCGACAAAAATATAGGCAAAATTTACCAGCCTGCGTGCAATTCCGCCTTCCGCCATGATCGCCCCGGCGAGAATAAAGAACGGGATCGCCAGCAGCGAAAATTTGTTCACCCCGTTGGTTAACTGGATCATGACCGCTTCCAGCGGGATCTCGATATACCACGCCCCAATAATCGCGCTAATGCCAACGGCATACGCAACCGGCACCCCAATCGCCAACATAATGCCGAGCGTAAAGACAAGAATAAATGCGTCCATCTGCTTTCCTTTCTGAAACGGGCCGGGGATTAACTGGTCGATCCCAGCATCACAACCGGACGCTGATATTGGGAACCACGGAATATCTTCTCAATAATAAACAGAATGGTGATTGCCGAACCGATGGGCAGCGGCAGATAGTTTTCTCCGGCGGTAACCAGCGGGAATTCTGCGACAGGCTGATCCCATAAATCCATGCACAGCGAGGTGCCGTACCAGAGAATAAACAGGCTGATCGCCATCAGCATTAAATCAGCGACGATAAAACAGAAGCGGCGGGCAGATTCGCCTAAGCGGTCTATGACCATGTTGACCGCAATATGCGAGCCTGCGCGGTAGCTCACCGCTGCGCCAACAAAGGTAAAGGTCACCATGCAGATAATGGCGACCGGTTCAGGCCAGGAGAGGGCGCTGTTCATGACATAACGGGCGAAGATCCCAACGGGAATAACGGCGACCATGACCAGCAGCGCTATTCCGGCCACCCACATAGAAATACGGTAAAGCATATCCATACATGATGAATAAAGTTCACCCATCGCAATACCTCACAAAGCTAACAGGGTTAACGCAGGCAGAATAATTCTGCCTGCGTAAAGGCTTATTTCACGTCCTGAATACGTTTAATTAAATCTTCATGGCCTTTGCCATATTTATCGCGGACGGACTGCGTGGCTTCAAAGAAAGGTTTGGTATCAACATCGTGGAATTGAACGCCGCCTGTTTTCATGGCTTCCAGCGATTTGGTGTTATAGGCTTCCCACAATGTACGCTGTTCGGCCTGCGCCTCTTTTGCCAGCTTCAGAATCAAATCCTGATCGGCTTTTTCTAATTTATCCCATTTGGCTTTAGAGAATAAAAACAGCTCCGGGATAATAAAGTGTTTACTCCAGGTATAGTTTTTAACGACCGGCAAATAGTTATGCGCCACAAAGGTTGGCGGGTTATTTTCCGTGCCGTCAATGACGCCGGTTTGCATACCGCTGAACACTTCACTCACGCCCATAACGATGGAGTTCGCGCCCATCGCTTTTAAGGTGTCGAGGGCAACAGGGCTACCCTGAACGCGGATTTTCATCCCCTTTAAATCGTCTATTTTATTGACCGGTTGTTTGGTGATCAGGTTACGGGTTCCCGCATCCATCCAGCCGAGAAACACCAGACGGGACTTAGGATTCGCCGTAAGACGATCGCCTATCTCTTTGCCAATCATGCCGTCCAGCACTTTATGCAGGTGATCTTCATCGCGGAAAATATACGGCAGAGTGAAGACGTTAATTTCCGGCAATATGGCGGCCACAGGGGTCATCGAGACGCGGATAATATCAATCGCACCGAGCTGGGCTTGCTCAATCATCTGTTTTTCATCGCCCAATACACCACCGGGGAATGTTTTAATATCCAGACGCCCATCCGTCGCGGCACTCAGTTTCTCACCCATATGTTTAACCGCAACAACGTTGGGGTAATCCGCCGGGTGAACATCAGCGGCACGGAAGGTTTGGGCAAGCGTAGATTGACTGGTGATTAATACGGAAATACCGATACAGAGCGACAGCAGGCTTTTCGTCAGTTTCATTTTACATTCTCCAGTGATTTATCATTTCCATATATAAAAAACACGCAGGGTGGGGACGCCCCACGACAGAGGTAAAGACAGAAATCGATGAGATATACGACGAACGTTCAAAGAATAGTCTGACAATGAAAATATTTCGCGGATGCCGTTCACAAAAAATCATGCGCCGTTAAAAATTTCAGCACATCGTTTCATTTTTGCAATGAACCTCTGTTTCCTGAAAAAAAATTCATTAAGCTGCACGTTAAAACGTGATCGGTTTCGCTATTTCAGGTTTCAATAAAAATAAAACAAAATCTGCTCTGGAAAATATATTTTTCTATAGTGTGAATATCATTATCAGCCTATTTATTATTAATTACGGCTTTCGTTAATAATCCACAGGCTGCAATTACGCATGTAAAGGAAAGCAGGCTTTGCTCATTGTGACGGGATTCAGTAGCATTGAGCGGCGAATAGGCCAGAAGGGGAAAGGACGCATGCAAAACCGATTGACAATCAAAGACATCGCGCGACTGAGCGGGGTGGGGAAATCCACCGTTTCCCGCGTGCTGAATAATGAAAGCGGCGTGAGCGAGCAAACCCGTGAGCGGGTGGAAGCAGTGATGCAGCAGCACGGTTTTTCTCCTTCGCGCTCCGCACGCGCCATGCGCGGGCAGAGTGATAAAGTGGTCGCCATTATTGTCACCCGTCTTGATTCGCTGTCGGAAAACCTTGCGGTACAAACCATGCTCCCTGCGTTTTATGCCCAGGGCTACGATCCCATCATGATGGAAAGCCAGTTTTCCCCGGCGTTGGTGGAGGAGCATTTAGGGATGCTCAGCCGGCGCAATATTGACGGCGTGGTGCTGTTCGGGTTTACCGGCCTCACCGAAGCGCTGCTCGCGCCCTGGCAATCGTCGCTGGTGCTGCTGGCGCGTGATGCAAAAGGCTTTGCCTCGGTGTGTTACGACGACGAAGGGGCAATCCATCTGCTGATGCAAAAACTGTTCGATCAGGGCCATCGCCACATCAGTTTTCTCGGCGTCCCCGTAAGCGACGCGACCACCGGCCAGCGCCGTCATGCGGCCTATCTCGCCTTCTGCAAAGAGCATCAGCTTACGCCCCTCGTCGCCCTCCCCGGCCTTGCAATGAAGCAGGGCTACGAGTTTGTGTCGCAGGTGCTGACCGATGAGACCACCGCGCTGGTATGCGCCACCGATACGCTGGCGCTCGGCGCAAGTAAGTATCTCCAGGAGCAACGCATCACCTCCCTGCAACTGGCCAGCGTCGGCAATACGCCGCTGATGAAATTCCTGCACCCGGAGACGATTACCGTCGATCCCGGTTATGCCCAGGCGGGGCAAATGGCCGCAATGCAGCTTATCGATCAGATCACCGGTCGCGCCGATCCGCGTACGATCATCGTCCCCTCTCACCTCGCCTGACCTCACCCGTTTCGCCGATATAGTGTGATCCTCACCTGATTTCGGGAACGTTCCCGTTCCTTCTGTTTCGATTCGCGGATACGCTTGCGGCCAGGTCATTGCTTCCCTACCCATTCCCCCTCTTAATGAGGTTCTACCATGAGCAAAGTGCAACAAACTGATATTGATCGGCTGATCGTTCTGGTCGGCGGACGGGAAAATATTGCCACCGTCAGTCACTGCATTACCCGACTGCGGTTTGTGCTAAACGATCCGGCGGTTGCCGATCCGAAAGCCATTGAAGAACTGCCGATGGTCAAAGGCTGCTTTACCAATGCCGGGCAGTTCCAGGTGGTGATCGGTACCAACGTGGGCGATTACTACCAGGTGCTTATCACCACCATCGGGCAGGCGAGCGCGGATAAAGAGCAGGCGAAACGCGCCGCCCGAAAAAATATGAAATGGCACGAGCAGTTGATCTCCCACTTCGCGGAGATCTTCTTCCCGCTGCTGCCCGCGCTTATCAGCGGCGGTTTGATCTTAGGCTTCCGCAACGTGGTCGGCGATGTGCCGATGAGCAACGGCCAGACGCTGGCGCAGATGTTCCCGGCGCTGAAAACGGTCTACGACTTCCTGTGGCTGATTGGCGAGGCGATCTTCTTCTACCTGCCGGTGGGCATTTGCTGGTCGGCGGTGCGCAAAATGGGCGGCACGCCGATCCTCGGCATCGTGCTCGGCGTGACGCTGGTGTCGCCGCAGTTAATGAACGCTTACTTACTGGGTTCGCAGGCACCGGAAGTCTGGGACTTTGGCCTGTTCAGCGTGGCGAAAGTGGGCTATCAGGCGCAGGTGATCCCGGCACTGCTGGCGGGCCTGGCGCTCGGCTTTATTGAAATCCGTTTAAAACGCCTGGTGCCGGATTACCTCTATTTAGTGGTGGTGCCAGTGTGCTCGCTGATCCTCGCGGTGTTCCTCGCCCATGCGTTTATCGGACCTTTTGGCCGCATGATTGGCGACGGCGTGGCCTTCGCGGTGCGCCACCTGATGACCGGCAGTTTCGCCCCGATTGGCGCGGCGCTGTTTGGCTTCCTGTATGCGCCGCTGGTGATCACCGGCGTTCACCAGACCACGCTCGCCATCGACATGCAGATGATCCAGAGCCTTGGCGGCACCCCGGTGTGGCCGCTGATTGCGCTCTCTAATATCGCGCAGGCCTCGGCGGTAGTGGGCATTATCATCGTCAGCCGTAAACATAATGAGCGCGAAATTTCCGTGCCGGCCGCGATTTCCGCCTTCCTCGGCGTGACGGAACCGGCGATGTACGGCATCAACCTGAAATACCGCTTCCCGATGCTGTGCGCGATGATTGGTTCCGGCCTGGCCGCGCTGCTATGCGGCCTGTACGGGGTAATGGCAAACGGGATTGGCGTCGGCGGTCTGCCGGGTATTTTGTCTATCCAGACACCCTACTGGCAGGTCTTCTCGCTGGCGATGGCGATAGCAATTATTGTCCCGATGGCGCTGACCACGGTGATTTACCAGCGTAAGTTCCGCCAGGGCGCGCTACAGATTATATGAGTGTTTCGGGGCGCATTTGCGCCCCTTTTTTTGACCAGGACCAGACCATGAATACCCTTCCTCACTGGTGGCAGAACGGCACGATCTACCAGATCTATCCAAAGAGTTTTCAGGACACCACCGGCTCCGGCACCGGCGATTTACGCGGCGTCACGCAGCGGCTGGATTATCTGAAAACTCTCGGCGTGGATGCCCTCTGGCTCACCCCGTTTTATATCTCTCCGCAGGTTGATAACGGCTACGACGTGGCGAACTACACCGCCATCGATCCAACCTACGGCACGCTGGATGACTTTGACGAACTGGTGGCGCAGACCCATGCGCGCGGTATGCGTCTCGTGCTGGATATGGTGTTAAACCACACCTCCACGCAGCACCCGTGGTTCCGCGAAGCGCTCGATCCCAACAGTCCCTTCCGCGCCTTTTATTTCTGGCGCGACGGCATCCCGGAGACGCCGCCGAACAACTGGATTTCCAAATTTGGCGGCAGCGCCTGGCGCTGGCATGCCGAAAGCGGTCAGTACTATCTGCATCTTTTCGCCCCTGAACAGGCGGATCTGAACTGGGAAAACCCGGCGGTACGTGCGGAACTGAAAAAGGTCTGCGAATTCTGGGCCGACCGCGGCGTGGACGGGTTGCGCCTCGACGTAGTGAATTTAATTTCTAAAGATCAGGATTTCCCGACGGACGAACTGGGCGACGGGCGGCGTTTTTACACCGACGGGCCGCGCGCGCATGAGTTTTTGCGTGAAATGAGCCGCGATGTCTTTACTCCGCGCGGGCTGATGACGGTGGGCGAGATGTCATCCACCACGCTTGAACACTGCCAGCGCTACGCGGCGCTTGATGGCAGCGAACTGTCGATGACCTTTAACTTTCATCACCTGAAAGTGGATTACCCCGGCGGGAGAAAATGGACGCTCGCTGCCCCCGATTATGTGCAGCTTAAAGCGCTGTTCAGCCACTGGCAGCAGGGGATGCACAAGGTCGCGTGGAATGCGCTGTTCTGGTGTAACCACGATCAGCCGCGCATTGTGTCGCGTTTTGGCGATGAGGGGGAATACCGCGAAATTTCAGCGAAAATGCTGGCAATGGTGCTGCACGGCATGCAGGGGACGCCGTACATCTACCAGGGTGAAGAGATCGGCATGACCAATCCGCACTTTGCGCGCATCACCGATTACCGCGACGTGGAGAGCCATAACATGTTTGCCGCCGGGCGCAACACCGGGGTGGATGCGGACACCTTGCTGGCGATCCTCGCCAGTAAATCCCGCGACAATGGCCGCACGCCGATGCAATGGAACGCAGGGCCGCACGCCGGTTTTACCGACAGTGAGCCGTGGATCGGGCTGTGCGATAACGCCGATCGGGTGAACGTGCAGGCGGCACTCGCCGATCCGAAATCGGTGTTTTACACCTATCAGACGCTGATTGCGCTGCGTAAACGCGAGCCGGTACTGACCTTCGGTGATTATCAGGATCTGCTCCCGGATCACCCGGCGCTGTGGTGTTACCGCCGCACCTGGCAGGGCCAGACGCTGCTGGTTCTGGCGAATCTCAGCGGAGAATGCCACGCCTGGCAGCCGGATAATTGCGAGGGCGAGTGGAACGTGCTGATGAGTAATTATGACGAGGCCGCCAATGCCCCTGCTCCGATGACGCTGCGCCCGTATGAGGCGGTGTGGTGGGTGACGGGGTGAGTTTTTTCACCCTCACCCTAACCCTCTCCCTTAGGGAGAGGGAACAGCCCGAGCGCGGACTTGCCCTTCTCCCTCTCCCTTAGGGAGAGGGCCGGGGTGAGGGGTCCCTCACCTCACAAACCCTCATTTTCGCTGCATTTTTAAGCACTTGTTAAGCACAATATTTTATCCCCTCTGCAGCGCCCGTCCTCTCTACGGTCTTCTTTTTACTTTGTCCTGCATCAATAAAACCGCAAACATGTTTGATGCAAATCACTATATATAGATATTAAAATCGCGGCCCGGCCCTACATGTTGTATCAATCGTCTACTATTACAACAATCGTTTAGATGATTTTTCACGCAACCTTGTGGATAAAAAGGGCCAGGCGAAGGGGAAAGGCTGATGACTCAAACAAATACGGCCCGTGCATAAATCCCCGCCTCTGTGGATAACCTGTTTTTTAACAATGGAGAGATCATGACACCGCATGTGTTGAAACGAGATGGCTGTAAAGTCCCTTTCAAATCAGAGCGCATCAAAGAAGCCATTCTTCGTGCCGCTAAAGCAGCGGGAGTCGATGACGCAGACTATTGCGCCACCGTCGCAGAAATAGTCAGTCAGCAAATGCAGCCCAATTCAAAGGTCGATATCAGCGAAATCCAGACGGCAGTGGAAAACCAGTTGATGTCCGGCCCGTACAAACAACTGGCGCGCGCGTACATTGAGTACCGCCACGACCGCGACATTGAGCGTGAAAAACGCGGGCGTCTGAACCAGGAAATCCGCGGCCTGGTCGAGCAAACTAACTCCGCCCTGCTCAATGAAAACGCCAATAAAGACAGCAAAGTGATCCCTACCCAGCGCGACCTGCTGGCCGGTATCGTCGCCAAACATTATGCCCGCCAGCACCTGCTGCCGCGTGATGTGGTGCAGGCGCACGAGCGCGGCGATATTCACTATCACGATCTCGACTATTCACCGTTCTTCCCGATGTTCAACTGCATGCTGATCGACCTGAAAGGTATGCTGACCCACGGCTTTAAAATGGGTAACGCGGAGATTGAACCGCCAAAATCGATCTCCACCGCCACCGCCGTCACCGCGCAAATCATCGCCCAGGTCGCCAGCCATATTTACGGTGGCACCACCATTAACCGCATCGATGAAGTGCTGGCCCCGTTCGTGACGGCGAGTTTCGCCAAACACCGTGAGATCGCTGAAAGCTGGCAGATCCCGGATGTGGAAGGCTACGCCCGGTCGCGCACCGAAAAAGAGTGCTACGACGCGTTTCAGTCGCTGGAATACGAAGTGAACACGCTGCACACCGCTAACGGCCAGACGCCGTTTGTAACCTTCGGTTTTGGCCTCGGCACCAGCTGGGAATCGCGCCTGATCCAGCAGTCCATTTTGCGTAACCGCATCGCTGGTCTCGGTAAAAACCGTAAAACCGCGGTGTTCCCGAAGCTGGTGTTTGCGATCCGCGATGGCCTGAACCACAAGCCCGGCGACGCCAACTACGACATCAAACAACTGGCGCTGGAGTGCGCGAGCAAGCGCATGTACCCGGATATCCTCAATTACGATCAGGTCGTGAAGGTAACCGGTTCGTTCAAAACTCCGATGGGCTGCCGCAGTTTCCTTGGCGTCTGGGAAAACGAAAACGGCGAGCAGGTGCACGATGGTCGCAACAACCTGGGCGTGATCAGCCTCAACCTGCCGCGCATTGCGCTGGAAGCCAAAGGGAATGAAGAGGCGTTCTGGCAACTGCTGGATGAGCGTCTGGTGCTGGCGCGTAAAGCGCTGATGACGCGTATCGCCCGTCTGGAAGGGGTGAAAGCGCGCGTTGCGCCGATTCTTTATATGGAAGGTGCGTGCGGCGTGCGTCTGAAAGCCGACGACGACGTTTCTGAAATCTTTAAAAACGGCCGCGCGTCGATTTCACTGGGTTACATCGGCATTCACGAAACCATCAATGCGCTGGCGGGCGACAGCCACATGTACGACAGCGCTGCGCTGCGGGCAAAAGGCCTCGCCATTGTTGAGCGTCTGCGTAAAGCGGTGGATCAGTGGAAAGAGGAAACCGGCTACGGCTTTAGTCTTTACAGCACGCCAAGCGAAAACCTGTGCGACCGCTTCTGCCGTCTGGATACCGCCGAATTCGGCGTGGTGCCGGGGGTGACGGAAAAAGGGTATTACACCAACAGCTTCCACCTCGACGTCGAGAAAAAGGTTAATCCTTACGACAAGATCGATTTCGAAGCGCCGTACCCGCCGCTGGCGAACGGGGGCTTCATTTGCTACGGCGAGTACCCGAACATTCAGCACAACCTGAAGGCGCTGGAAGACGTGTGGGATTACAGCTATCAGCACGTGCCTTATTACGGCACCAACACGCCGATCGACGAGTGCTACGAGTGCGGCTTTACCGGTGAGTTTGAATGCACCAGCAAAGGCTTCACCTGCCCGAAATGCGGCAATCACGACGCCGCGCGCGTGTCGGTCACCCGCCGCGTATGCGGTTATTTAGGCAGCCCGGATGCCCGTCCGTTTAACGCCGGTAAGCAGGAAGAAGTGAAGCGCCGCGTGAAACACTTGGGAAATGGGCAGCTCGGTTAAGATCTCCCCTCACCCTAACCCTCTCCCTCAGGGAGAGGGAACAGATCGAGCACATTGTTAAGCCCGACGCTGGTTTTCTCCCTCTCCTGGGGGAGAGGGCCGGGGTGAGGGCATCAGGTTATTCACTATGAACTTTCACGCATATTACCCCGTCGATATCGTTAACGGCCCTGGCACCCGCTGTACCCTGTTCGTCTCAGGGTGCGTTCACGAGTGCCCTGGCTGCTATAACAAAAGCACCTGGCGGCTGAATTCCGGGCAGCCTTTTACCGCTGAAATGGCCGATAACATCATTGCTGATTTGAACGATACCCGCGTCAAGCGCCAGGGGATCTCCCTCTCTGGCGGTGATCCGCTGCACCCACAAAACGTGCCTGAGATATTAGCGCTGGTACAGCGCATCCGCGCGGAATGCCCCGGCAAAGATATCTGGGTGTGGACGGGGTACAAGCTGGAGGAATTGAATGACGCGCAGAAGGCGGTGGTGGATCTGATCAACGTGCTGATCGACGGTAAATTTGTGCAGGACCTGAAAGATCCGATGCTGATCTGGCGCGGGAGTAGTAATCAGGTGGTGCATCACCTGCGCTAACCCTCTCCCTCAGGGAGAGGGGACGGATCGAGCACCGACTTACCTTTCACCCTCTCCCCCGGCGAAGGGCGAGCACCGGCCCGCCTTTCACCCTCTCCCTGAGGGAGAGGGCCGGGGTGAGGGGGAAAAATTAGCGGTACTTCTTGTGGTAGGTATTACGCGTGGTTTTAAACTCTTCCGCCGCGGCCTGCGCTTCTTTCACTTTGCCTTCGTTAGCCAGCTTCATTGCGCCATCAATCTGCCCAACCAGAATGTCAAAACCGTGGCGAAAATCTTTCATTTCCGGGCTGTCTGCCGGTTTGTCTTCCAGCTTCGGCGGCGTTTCTTTTTGCGCATCCAGCGCAGCAGTGCGCATTTTCGCTAACGCGTCTTTCATTTCCGCCGCGTTATCGGTTTTTTGCACTACTTTCAGGTTTTCATTAAGCGTGTCCATATCATCTTCCAGATCGGCAAATGCCGCCTGGCCTACAAAGAGGGATGATACAGCCAGTATCGCCAGCAGTTTTTTACGCATTGCTCATTTCCTTTTTGTTGTTATTGATAATTACTGGCCAGCGATTTTCATCTCCGGCAGCAGCACTGAACCACACTGAATATTGCTGCGCGTTTCGATATCGTCACCAATGGTGACCATATTACGCCACATATCTTTCAGGTTACCGGCGATGGTAATTTCACTCACCGGGTACTGAATTTCACCGTTTTCGACCCAGAATCCGGCCGCACCGCGCGAGTAATCACCGGTGATGCCGCTCACGCCCTGCCCCATCAACTCTGTTACCACCAGACCTGTGCCCATCTCTTTAAGCATCTGCTCAAAGCCGAGGCCGCGTCCGTTGATGCGCCAGTTGTGAATGCCGCCCGCGTGACCGGTGCTTTTCAGCCCCAGCTTACGCGCGGAATAGTTGGTCAGCAGCCACTGAGTCAGGATGCCATCTTTGATGATATCGCGGCGCTCCGTGCGCACGCCTTCGCTGTCAAACGGCGTGGACGCCAGTCCGCCTAATAAATGCGGATGCTCTTCGATCGTTAACCATTCCGGCAGGATCTGCTTGCCGAGATGATCCAGCAGGAAGGTGGATTTGCGATACACCGCACCACCCGCAATCGCGCCGACCAGGTGTCCGAACAGCCCGGTCGCCACTTCATTTGCAAAAATCACCGGTGCTTTCATGGTGGAGAGTTTGCGCGGAGAGAGACGCGACAGCGTGCGTCGTGCGCACTCAGCGCCCACCCATTCCGGGGATTGCAGGTCGCTTAAACGACGGCTGATGGTGTAGGCGTAATCACGTTCCATATCGCCGTTCTCTTCCGCGATAACGCAACTGGAGAGGGAGTGGCGCGTTGAGCAGTAGCTTTGCAGCATGCCGTGGCTGTTGCCAAAAACTTTAATCCCGTAGTGGCTGTTAAAGCTGCCGCCTTCGGTATTGGTAATGCGCTTATCGACGTTCAGCGACGCCTGCTCGGCACGGGCAGCCAGTTCAATCGCTTCGTCGGGGGTCACTTCCGCCGGGTGGAACAGATCCAGATCCGGGGCTTCAAAAGCCAGCAGATCTTTATCGGCGACGCCAGCAAACGGATCCGGCGAGGTGTAGCGGGCGATGTCCAGCGCCGCCTGCACGGTGCGCGCAATGGCCTCCGGGCTTAAGTCGGTAGACGAGGCGCTGCCTTTGCGATTTTGATGATAAACGGTGATGCCAAGCGCACCATCGCTGTTGAATTCAACGTTCTCCGCCTCACCGTAGCGCGTGCTGACGCTAATACCGGTCGTCTTCGATACCGCCACTTCTGCACCGTCAGACTTGCCAGCGGCGAGTTCCAGTGCAGTCGATACGGCCTCTTCCAGTGCTTTGCGTTGCTGCGCAACTTGTGTGATTACTTTCATCGCTAATGCCATAATGTAGAGGGAGTTTCAAAGAAGTCTAACAGAGAACCCATTCTCAGTGTGCTCCCAGGGTGTTAGTATTAGCCTCTTTTTTAAGGAGCCTGAGATGACCAAGCAGCCCGATGACTGGCTCGACGACGTGCCCGGTGATGATATTGACGATGAAGATGATGAGATCATCTGGGTCAGTAAAAGTGAAATTAAGCGCGATGCGGAAGAATTAAAACGCCTCGGCGCTGAACTGGTGGATCTGGGTAAAAACGCCCTCGACAAGATCCCACTGGATGATGATTTACGCGCGGCCATTGAACTGGCGCAGCGCATTAAGAAAGAAGGCCGCCGCCGCCAGTTGCAGTTGATCGGCAAATTGCTGCGTCAGCGCGAGGTCGATCCGATCCGGCAGGCGCTGGATAAGCTGAAAAACCGCCACAACCAGCAGGTCGCGTTTTTCCACAAGCTGGAACAGATCCGCGATCGGTTGATCGAACAGGGTGATGACGCGGTGCCGGAAGTGCTGAACCTGTGGCCACACGCCGACCGCCAGCAGTTACGCTCGCTGATCCGCAATGCGCAAAAAGAGAAAGAAGGGAATAAAGCGCCGAAGTCCGCGCGTTTGATTTTCCAGTATTTGCGTGAGCTGTCTGAAGGGGAAGAGTAAGCGGGTTCTTCCCCCTCACCCCGGCCCTCTCCCCATGGGAGAGGGGGAAAGGCAGGCCTGTACTCGATCCGTTCCCTCTCCCTTAGGGAGAGGGTTAGGGTGAGGGTAAAAACCTAAACCGGCTCTGCCGCCGCAGCGGCTTTCTTCGCCAGCCCATCCAGCAGTTTCTGATGTATCCCACCAAAACCACCGTTGCTCATCACCAGAATATGATCCCCCGGCTGGGCGGTTTTCACGATCATCTCTGCCAGCGTGTCCACGTCAGCATGCCAGTGGGCGGGCTGAATGCAGGCTTCAGCCACTTCCGCTACCTGCCATGGAATGTGCTGCGGTTGCAGCAGGAAGACTTCATCCGCGCGGCCCAGTGATGGAGCGAGATCGTCTTTGCAGACGCCCATTTTCATGGTGTTCGAGCGCGGCTCCAGCACCGCCAGAATACGCGCCGTACCGCCCACTTTCCCGCGCAGCGCGGCAAGGGTGGCGAGGATCGCCGTCGGGTGGTGCGCGAAATCGTCGTACACCGTCACGCCGTTGGCTTCACCGCGCAGCTCCAGGCGACGACGGGCATTCACGAATGAGCCGAGCGCGTTCGCTGCATCCGCAGGCGTCACACCCACATGACGGGCGGCGGCAATCGCCATCAGACCGTTATGCATGTTGTGCTCGCCAACCAGATCCCATTCGACACGGCCCGTGCATTCGCCATCCAGCCATACTTCCCAGACGGATGCGTCGGTGGTCAGCTTTTTCGCCTGCCAGTGGCCCTGTTCGCCCACCAGCTCCTGCTCGCTCCAGCAGCCCATCGCCATGGTCTGTTTCAGGTTGATGTCGCTTTCCGGCCAGATGATTTTCCCCTGCCCCGGTACGATGCGCACCAGGTGGTGGAATTGCTTCTGAATCGCTTTCAGATCGTCGAAGATGTCCGCGTGATCGAACTCAAGGTTGTTGAGGATCAGCGTGCGCGGACAGTAATGCACGAACTTGGAGCGTTTATCAAAGAAGGCGCAGTCATATTCGTCCGCTTCAATCACGAAGAACGGGCTTTCACCCAGGCGGGCTGACACGTCAAAGTTGCCCGGCACGCCGCCGATCACAAAGCCCGGTTTGTAGCCGCAGGCTTCGAGGATCCAGGTCACCATGCCGGCGGTGGTGGTTTTGCCGTGCGTCCCGGCGACGGCCAGCACCCAGCGGTCACACAGGACAAAATCGTGCAGCCACTGCGGGCCGGACATATACGGAATGTTCTTTTCCAGCACCGCTTCAACACACGGATTCCCGCGCGTCATGGCGTTACCGATAATCACCAGATCCGGCTCGTCATCCAGCTGGCTGGGGTCATAACCCTGAATTAATTCAATGCCCTGCTCTTCAAGCAGCGTGCTCATCGGCGGATACACATTGGCGTCCGAACCCGTTACCTCGTGGCCCAGGGAGCGCGCCAGCATTGCCAGTCCGCCCATGAACGTGCCACAAATCCCCAATATATGAATGCGCATACGTCGTTACCTTTCTCTAATCTGGCGGCCATTTTACCCCGATGTTCTGCCGTAAGAGAAATGCATTTCAGGATAATCCCAGGTCTGCTGGCGCGATTCACCTCTGCGCAATCTTTTGAAACTTTGTTAAGATTGTTGCAGTCGCTTTACTCCACATAAATTGTAGGGAAGTGTTATGAAAACGTTAGGTGAATTTATCGTTGAAAAGCAGCATGAGTTTTCTCACGCTACCGGTGAACTGACTGCTTTGTTATCAGCGATAAAGCTGGGTGCTAAGATCATCCACCGCGATATCAACAAAGCCGGACTGGTTGATATTCTCGGTGCCAGCGGTGCTGAAAACGTACAGGGCGAGGTTCAGCAGAAACTCGATCTGTTCGCCAATGAAAAACTAAAAGCTGCACTGCGCGCACGGGACATCGTTGCGGGTATCGCCTCTGAAGAAGAAGATGAAATCGTTGTTTTTGAAGGCTGTGAGCACGCGAAATACGTGGTGCTGATGGACCCGCTGGACGGTTCTTCCAACATCGACGTTAACGTTTCTGTCGGTACCATCTTCTCTATTTACCGCCGCGTTACGCCGGTCGGCACTGCGGTCACGGAAGAAGACTTCCTGCAACCGGGCAGCAAGCAGGTTGCGGCGGGCTATGTGGTTTACGGCTCCTCCACCATGCTGGTGTACACCACCGGCTGCGGCGTTCACGCTTTCACCTACGATCCGTCGCTCGGCGTCTTCTGCCTGTGCCAGGAGCGTATGCGCTACCCGGCAAAGGGCAACACTTACTCCATTAATGAAGGCAACTACATTAAATTCCCGCAGGGCGTGAAGAAGTATCTGAAGTTCTGCCAGGAAGAAGATAAGTCAACGCAGCGCCCGTACACCACGCGCTACATTGGTTCGCTGGTGGCGGACTTCCACCGTAACCTGCTGAAAGGCGGGATTTATCTCTACCCAAGCACCGCCAGCCACCCGGAAGGGAAGCTGCGTTTGCTGTATGAATGCAACCCGATGGCGTTCCTGGCGGAACAGGCAGGCGGTAAAGCGAGCGACGGTAAAGAGCGTATTCTGGATATCATGCCGGAAAGCCTGCACCAGCGCCGCCCGTTCTTCGTGGGGAATGAGCATATGGTGGATGATGTAGAGCGGTTTATGCGCGAGTTCCCGGACGCGTAATTTTCACCCTCACCCGTAATTTTCACCCTCACCCTAACCCTCTCCCTCAGGGAGAGGGAACCGATCCCCCTCTCCCTGAGGGAGAGGGCCGGGGTGAGGGGAAACGTTCTACCCCGCCGTCTGCAACCTGAACGACGCCATCGCTTCCATCAACTCCCTTGACTGCTCTTCCAGCGAGCGCGTCGCGGCAGAGGACTGCTGCACCAGCGCCGAGTTCTGCTGCGCGGTTTCGTCCATCTGATTGACCGCAATATTCACCTGCTCAATCCCCCGGCTCTGCTCGTGGGAGGCGCTGGCGATTTCACGCATCAGCTTCGTCATGCGCATAACTTCCCCGGCGATTTCGTCCATGGTTTCCCCGGCCTGCATCGCCAGATCGCTGCCTTCGCTCACGTGGGTCTGGGAATCTTTAATCAGCGTGCGGATCTCTTTGGCGGCATCGGCGCTGCGGCTGGCGAGGTTACGCACTTCACCGGCAACCACCGCAAATCCGCGACCCTGCTCACCCGCGCGGGCGGCTTCCACCGAGGCGTTCAGCGCGAGGATATTGGTCTGGAAAGCAATGCCGTCGATAACGCTCAGGATGTCGGCGATGCGGTTGGCACTGCCGGAGATAT
The DNA here is from genome assembly GCF_900116015.1 of Enterobacter sp. kpr-6. GTDB lineage: Bacteria > Pseudomonadota > Gammaproteobacteria > Enterobacterales > Enterobacteriaceae > Enterobacter_D. The sequence continues at coordinate 65,560 of NZ_FOYH01000004.1, read as the reverse complement.
CGCTCATCTTTTCAATCACGTAGCAGACCATTTCGCTGCCGCGATCGGCGGTGTCGGATACCGTTTTCGCCAGTTGGTGCGCCTGCTCGGCGTTATCGGCGTTCTGTTTCACCGTCGCGGTGATCTCTTCCATGCTCGCCGCCGTCTGCTCAAGGGAGGTGGCGTTGGATTCAGTGCGCTGGGCCAGATCCATATTCCCGGCGGTCAGCTCGCGGCTACCGGTATCAATTTGCGCGCTGGCATCACGCACGCGGGTGACGGATTCCACCAGCGACTGACGCATCTCTTCAATTGCCGCATTCAGGCGGGTAAATTCCTGGCTTGCCGGATGCGCGTTAGCCGGAAGCAGATCGCCTGCGGCCACCTGCTCAAGCTGTTTAATGGAGGCATCCAGCGGCTTGAGCAGCATATGGCGCAGCACCATCCACGCCAGTACGATAATGCCCGCCGTCAGCAGCGCGGCAATCACGATAAACAGCATCACGCGGTTTTTACTGCGCTGTACGTCGTCCACTTCCGTTTTACCGCGCGCCTCTCCCCACTTCAGGAAAGCCTGCATATCGGTATCAAACTGGCGGGAGACCGGGATCAGTTTGTTTTCCAGCAGATCGTAATAGCTGTCAGCGCTCTGCTCGTTAAGTGCGCCCAGCATCGGCACGATGCCCTGCGTATTAAATGCGTTATAGCTGCGGGCGACCTTCTCAAGCAGCGGTTTGCCCTTCTCATCGTCCACGCCAGCGTTAATTACCGCCTGCATACTTTTTTGCGCCTGCGCGATTTCGCCGTTGATGTTTTTGACCGATTTGGCGGCATCGTCGAGCAGGCCGACTTCCATCATGCGAACGGCCTGGCCCGCTTCATTTCGCGCCCGCAGGATCAGGTTGTAGCCTTCGTTAAGGCGAGCCATTTGCTCCCCCTGAAGGTGGTTAATACGTTGCAGTGAAGAGGAACTTTGCGTAAGGGCGTAAATCCCCATGCCGCTCACCAGCAGCAGGAGTAAGGTCATAACGGCCAGTAAGGAAAGCAAGCCGGTGCGAATCGATAGCGTTTTTAGCATGTTGATGATTCCGGTAGCAGGATACTTCGTGGCGAAAATATGCGTAACGAAAGGTTATCGGCCGCTACCGGAATATCTTTAGTGCTTTTTTAGACAATTCAATGTGTTACTGCTTTGTTGCCGCCGTGCTAACGCGCGTCACTGGCGAGCTCTGGCGATTTTCCCACAGCACCGTCAGACCACGTTGTAAGGCAATAAAAATAAACAACAAAATGCCGATGGCGATTTTTGTCCACCAGGAACTGAGCGTACCGTCAAAATTGATGTAGGTCTGGATCAGCCCCTGGATCGCCACACCAAATAACGTGCCGAGTACCGTGCCGACCCCGCCGCTGAGCAGCGTGCCGCCGATTACCACCGAGGCAATCGCATCCAGTTCCACCCCGACGCCAGCCAGCGCGTAGCCCGCCTGGGTATAAACGGAGAACACAATCCCGGCGAGCGTGGCAAGCCCGGTTGAAAGCATATAAATGCGGATCGTGGTGCTGCGCGTGGAGATACCCATCAGATTGGCTGAAGTTGCATTTCCACCGATGGCGTAGACCTCATTGCCAAAGCGCGTGCGGTGAGCGAGGAAAATCCCGATGATCACCACGCCCAGCATCAGCAGGCCCATGGCGCTCAAGCGCCCGCCGCCGGGGATCTTCCATGCCAGGCTTGAGAGCGTGTCGTAGACCGGGTGGTTGATGGGGATCGACTCTTCCGACACCAGATAACTGACGCCGCGTAAAAAGAACATCCCGGCAAGGGTAATAATGAACGCCGGAATTTTCAGCGCGTCGATTAAAAGCCCCATAAACGCGCCAAATGCGCAGCCCATCGCCAGCACCAGCGGGAACGCCAGCAGCGGCGAAATGCCCCAGAAACCAATCGCTTTGGCGAGGAACACCCCGGTAAAGGCGATCACCGAGCCCACCGACAGGTCAATCCCGCCGGAGAGGATCACAAAGGTCATGCCGACGGCGATAATCCCTAAAAAGGCGTTATCGGTCAGGATGTTGCAGATCACCCGCGTGGAAGCAAAACCGGGAAACTGCGTCAGGCAATAGAGGTAGCCGAGCACGAACACGCCGAGCGTGATCATCAGCGGCAGGTTACGTTTGATCATGACCACGGCTCCGTTTCAGTAAAGCAATAAAGCGCGGCGACTGCACAATCAGTACGCACAGCACCACGACGGCTTTCACCACCTGGTTGAGTTCCGGCGGGAAGCCGGAAAGTAAAATCCCGGTATTCATACCCTGAATAATCAGCGCCCCGACCACCGACAGCAGCAGGTTAAAGCGCCCGCCCATCAGCGATCCGCCGCCGATCACCACCGCTAAAATGGCGTCCAGTTCCAGCCATAACCCGGCGTTGTTGGCGTCCGCGCCGCGAATGTCAGCGGTGACGATGATGCCCGCGATCGCCGCGCATACGCCGCTCAGTACATAGGTCAGCATGACCATCAGGCGGGTATTCACCCCGGCATTTTTCGCCGCGCGGATGTTAATCCCCACCGCTTCGATAAACATGCCGAGCGCCGTTTTGCGGGTAAAGAGCCAGAAAACCACCAGCGTGACCAGCGCGATAATCACCGGCGTCGGGAACAGCAGCAGCGAACCGCTGCCAAGCCAGGAGAGATTGGGTGCCGTGAAGGTGACGATCTGCCCGGAGGTAATAAGCTGCGCCACGCCGCGCCCGGCGACCATTAAGATCAGGGTGGCGACAAAAGGCTGAATTTTAAGAATGGCCACCAGCACACCGTTCCACAGCCCGGCCAGTACGCCGGAACCGAGTGCGGCCAGCAGCACCACCGGCAGGCTGTGCCCGGCGACGGTCATCGACGCCGCCGTCGCGCCCGCGATCGCCATCACCGCCCCTACGGAAAGATCGATGCCGCCGGTGGCGATCACCAGCGTCATGCCGATCGCCAGCAGCGCGACGGGCGCGGCGCGGTTAAGAATATCGATCGGGCTGCCGAACAGACGGCCATCCTGCAAAATCACCTGATAAAAATGCGGCGCAACCAGGCTGTCGACCACCAGCACCAGCAGCAGGGCGATAATCTGCGGCATACCCGTCGGCCAGTTGAAGCGACGCTTCGGCTCGCCAGTATGAGGAAGAGAACGGGACATCACAATTTTCTCCTTATGCCGCAATGGCATTCATGATCGCCGGAACGGAGAGTTCCGCGAGCGGGATCTCCGCCACCTGCTTGCGATCGCGCATGATGATCACCCGATCCGCATAGCCCACCAGCTCTTCCAGTTCAGAAGAAATGACCAGTAGCGCCAGGCCATCGGCACACAGCGTTTCAATCAGACGGATGATCTCGGCGTGCGCGCCCACATCGATGCCGCGCGTCGGTTCGTCGAGGATCAGAAACTGCGGTTTGGTCAGCAGCCAGCGCGAGAGCAGCACTTTTTGCTGATTGCCGCCGGAAAGAAATTCAATCGGCTGTTCGGCGCTTGGCGTGCGGATCCCCAACTGGCGAATAAAGCGCGCGGCGATCTCGTTTTGTTCTTTACGCGGGATCGGGCGCAGCCAGCCGCGCTGGGCCTGCAACGCCAGAATGATGTTTTCGCGCACCGACGCGGCGGCAATAATGCCATCGGTTTTGCGGTCTTCCGGGCAAAAACCGATGCCAAGATTTGACGCCTGATGCGGCGAGCGCAGCGTCTGCGGTTTGCCTTTGATCAGCGCTGTCCCGCTGTCGGCGGGTTTAATGCCAAAAATCACTTCGGCGGTTTCGGTGCGGCCCGATCCTAACAGCCCGGCGAGGCCGACGATTTCACCGGGGCGCACCTCAAGATCGAACGGCGAGATGGTGCCTTTTTTGCCAAAGTCTTTAAACGCCGCCACCGGGCGCTCGCTGAGCAGCGTGCGGCCCGCGCGTTGCAGGGCATTATTGTCCAGCTCGCGGCCCAGCATCATTTTCACCAGTTCAATCTGCGGCAGTTCGCGCGTCTCTTTGCAGCCGACAAACCCGCCGTTGCGCAGCACGGTAATGCGATCGCTCACCTCGTAGACCTGATCGAGAAAATGGGTGACGAAGATCAGGCTGACGCCCCGATCGCGCAGGTGGCGCATCAGGGTGAAGAGCATCTCCACTTCCTGGGTGTCGAGGCTGGCGGTGGGTTCGTCGAGGATCAGCACTTTGGCGGAGAGATCGATGGCGCGGCAGATGGCGACGATCTGCTGCATCGCCACCGAAAAACGGTTCAGCGGCTCACGCACGTCGAGGGAAAAGCCGTAGGACTCCATCAGCGCGGTGGCGCGCTTCTCCATCTCTTTGCGACGCAGAAAACCAAAACGCCGGGGCTCGCGCCCAATAAACAGGTTGTCCGCCACCGACATATTGGGCAGCAGGTTGACTTCCTGGTACACGGTGCCGATCCCCAGTTGCTGGGCATGGGCGGTATTTTTTGGCGAGATCAGCTCACCTTCAAGGCGGATCGTCCCGCGATCGGCGTGATAAACCCCGGTCAGCGCTTTGATCAGCGTGGATTTTCCGGCTCCGTTTTCACCGAGCAGGGCCATGATTTCCCCGCGCCGCAGGCTGAAATTGACGTTATCAAGCGCTTTGACGCCGGGGAAAAATTTGCTTAAGCCGTCCGTGCTCAGAATTTCTTGTTGATTCATTGATCACCCTCACCCTAACCCTCTCCCTGAGGGAGAGGGGATCGATTGTGCCCGCGTTGATGCCCTTCCCCCTGAGGGAGAGGGGATCGATTGTGCCCGCGTTGCCACGTTACCGCCCTTCCCCCTCTCCCTCAGGGAGAGGGCCGGGGTGAGGGTGGTTTAACTCAATAACCCATGTTTTGTTTCTTCTCGAGCTCTTCTTTCGCCGTATCCGGCAGGTAAAGCGTCGATTTAGTAATGGTCAACTGCTCAGGCCTGGTGCCATCTTTCTTATATTTCTCCAGCGCATCGAACGCCGGACCCGCCATGTTTGGCGTCAGCTCAACGCTGGCATTGGCTTCGCCGTCCATCATTGCTTTGAAGATGTCCGGCACGCCGTCAATAGAACCGGTCAGAATATCTTTGCCCGGCTTCAGGCCTGCTTCTTTAATTGCCTGGATAGCGCCGATCGCCATGTCATCGTTGTGGGCGTAAACCATGCAGATATTCTTGCCGTTGTTTTCCGCCTTGATGAAGCTCTCCATGACTTCTTTGCCTTTACTGCGGGTAAAGTCGCCGGACTGGGAACGGATAATTTTGATGTTGGACGCTTTGCTGATCGCTTCCGCAAACCCTTTCTTACGGTCAATCGCCACGCTCGCGCCGACCGTGCCCTGCAACTCAACCACGTTACATGGCTTATCGCCGACGGTTTTAATCAGCCACTCGCCAATCAGCTTGCCTTCCAGCACGTTGTCGGCGGTTACGGTGGTCATATAAAGCGATTTATCTTTCACGTCGATGGAGCGGTCGAGCAAAAACACCGGGATTTCAGCATCTTTCGCTTCTTTCAGCACCGGCTCCCACCCTGTCGCCACGACCGGGGCGATAAAGATGGCGTCCACCCCCTGCGCGATGAACGAGCGCACGGCTTTAATCTGGTTTTCCTGCTTTTGCTGACCATCAGCGATTTTTAAGGTAATGCCGCGTTTCTCAGCTTCGCTTTTCGCGACGTTGGTTTCAGCGGCTCGCCAGCCGGATTCAGATCCGACCTGCGAAAAACCGACGGTTAACGGAGCGGCCATCGCCATAGACGACATGGCTGCCGAAACTGCTGTGACAAGAAGTAAGCGCTTCCACATAAGGACATCCTCGTAGGGTAATTGTTGGCTATAACTTCACCTGCCGGGAAACTATAGACAATGGAGGATGTAACAGAATGCGTTACATCACACTTCGGAAAAGTGAATGAAAGGTTAATGACTAGATGAGATCCAGCCCGCGAAAAGCAAAGTGTTATGAACATGTTGAGGGCACTTGAAATTGCTCAATTTCACATCACGGGCGATCGCCCAATTCTGCTTTGTAACCGCTTCCACAAATTTATTCAGGATGTAGCTATGTTTATGGATTATCCGACTGCCAGACAGCTCTTAAAAAGCGGCCAGTTGAACGCAGCGGCGTAAAACAGCCAGAGACATTCCCGGTGAGTTGGCTATAATACCCGGCACTTGTTTGCACACATTTTAAAGGAAACAAACATGAGCTTACTGAACGTTCCGGCGGGCAAAGAACTGCCAGAAGATATCTACGTTGTGATTGAGATCCCGGCGAACGCCGATCCGATCAAATATGAAATCGACAAAGACACCGGCGCGCTGTTCGTTGACCGTTTCATGTCCACCGCGATGTTCTATCCGTGCAACTACGGCTACATCAACCACACCCTGTCTCTGGACGGTGACCCGGTTGACGTACTGGTGCCGACGCCGTACCCGCTGCAACCGGGTTCTGTGATCCGCTGCCGTCCGGTTGGCGTGCTGAAGATGACCGACGAAGCGGGCGAAGATGCCAAGCTGGTTGCGGTTCCGCACACCAAACTGAGCAAAGAATACGATCACATCAAAGATGTGAACGATCTGCCGGAACTGCTGAAAGCGCAAATCTCCCACTTCTTCGAGCACTACAAAGACCTCGAAAAAGGCAAATGGGTGAAAGTGGACGGCTGGGACAACGCAGAAGCGGCGAAAGCTGAAATCGTTGCTTCTTTCGAGCGCGCGGCGAAGAAATAAGTTAGCCTGCTGTTTTAAAACCTGGTTACCGCTGGTGCCAGGTTTTTTTATGTCTGAAAAACAACGCCACCCGAAGGTGGCGTTATGTTAATACCGATCCCGGTCGAGCCAGTTCCCGGACTCGATCCATGTACGTCCCTCAACCGGACGTTGATACACGTACATCCATGCACTTCCGTAAGGCGTCTGGATCAGCTGGCGTTTATATTCCCCGCCTGCGGTGCGTAATGCATCCAGCTCGGATAGTGTTGCCGAGTCGATACGATAGACTTCACCCTCTACATGGCCCGCGCCGGGTACCGCGCCTGGATAGTGGCCCAGGCTGTAAAGTTGATAATCCTCAACGCTGTGATCGCCCAGCCACTGAGCATTGGTCATCCAGTGGCTGTTGCCTTGTTTGCGTCGTAAACTGCCGTAGACAAATATTCGCATTGCTAAAACTCAAACTGATAGAGCAAATCAAGTGCCTGGTCTACGCCGGACACCGCTTCCAGATATAGCTTAGGCATCAGGCGATAACGTAGCGTGAGCGTCGCCAGAGAGTCAAAGATCCCCACGCCATATTTCACCTGCAGACCGGGCAGTACATAGCCGCTGACCACCACCTGAGAGGAATCACCTACCCCGGCGGTATCCAGTGCCAGATTACTGACGCCAAACGTCTCGCCGATTCTACCCACAACCTGACCACTTTGTGCAACCCCCAGCCCGACAAGCGCTGAAGTCATCGCCGCACTGTCGCTTTGGTTACTGTCGAGTCCCTGACCGCGTAACAGATACGATAACGCTTCCTGCTGCGACATCGCCGGGTCGGAGAAGATCTCCGCCTTCGGTTCATCGGCAGTGCCCGTCACGCGTACCCCGGCAATCACATCGTTTTCGGTGGCTTCCGGGTTACGGATCGCCTCAATGTTAAGCAAAGGTTGATCCGGTGGGCCCGAGAACAATAACTCACCTTTGCGCACAATCAAATCCTGTCCGTAGGCATGGAAGCGTCCTTCCGGGATATTTATTTGTCCGTTCAGGCCAAGCCCTTGATTATCTTGTGCAACTTTCAGATCGCCTGTCAGTCTGGCTTTTAGTCCGAATGCATCCATACGCACGTTATTACCGACATGGACAGTGAGATTGCTGTTAATCGGGATGCCCGCGCTGGCCGGTTTCTCCGGTTCCAGTTGAGGATTGAGCATGACTTCATCGCCTGACACGCCCACCGCGCTCTCCGGCAGTTCGTGCACCACAATGCGCGCCCACGGGATATCAATGTTGCCATCGAGGGTAAAGAGTTCCGGCGTCGCTTCAAACACCACGTCCGGTGAGGCGTCGAGGCGCACCATCGGCGGAATGGTGATCCGCACTTTGCTGCCCTTCGCCGCCACCCGCGCGCGCCAGTTATCGATCTGGCTCCAGTCGGCATCGCCCGCGAGGGTGATTTGCCCCTGCTTCGTGCGCACCACGCCCTGTAGCGTCGATTGCTGCCCGTTGAAGTTCATCGCCACCTGGCTTGGCAGCATATCAAACGGCATAAAGTTGCCGTCGACATCCACGCCGTTCAGTTGCATCTGCCCGAACAGTTGCGGGCTTTGTACGTTGCCTGCCAGCCGCAGATTGGCGTTTAACAGCCCTGCCGCTTTCTCGCCGCGCGAGAAAATAGCGTTAACCATCGCAATCGAGAAGTTACGGATGTTGATGTTACCGCCGAGATTACGCCGCCCCTGCGGATCGGTGATCTGCACCTGGCCGTCAAACTGGCCGTTGTTGTTCAGGCGCATCATCCAGCCCAGATCGGCGCGGTTATTACGCAGTTGCGCGTTCAGATCGAGGGTATCAAACGCCACCAGCAGCGGCGCGTCGTTGACGGTTTGCGTCACCCGGACGTTACGCCCGGAGAGCGTCACCTGGCCCTGCGGCAGCCCTTCTTTGGTGGTGTCCCATGTGACGTCGGCTTTACCGCTGAACGTCCCGCTGGCCTGCGTGGTTTCCGGCATAAAGGATTTCACCATCGCCAGATCGAAGCGGTTGAGGTTAACCACCGCGTGCCCTTCCGCTCCGGCGTCCACCGTTTGCGGAATGCACAGTTCGGCATTCGGGTTATTCCAGCAGTGCGGCCCGATGCTGATTTTCTGCTCCTGATTGCGGTAATCCAGCGCAATCTCCCGGTTCAGCGCCCATGGGCCGACCGGCGTGTCAAAGCGCGTATTGCTCAGGTTGCCTTTCCAGCGCTGCGTGGTGCGGTCGAAGCTCCCGGCCAGTTGTAGTTGCCCGGATACCGGCTCGCCCTGTACGCGTAGCTGTAGCTCGTGCTGCTTCTCGCTGCCCTTCGCCGTCAGCGTCGCCAGGCTTAAGTTCACCCCCGGCTGGCTGATGCGCTCAATGCGGGCATTCAGGGTACCGGCGATCTGATCGGTGGATTTGATATCCCCTTCCACGCGTACCAGGCCAATAGAAAGTTCCTGCCAGCGCAGCGCACGGGCGGTAATGTCTGCCAGCACCTGCGGCGCATCGACCGTACCGCGCACTTTCACCAGCCCCTTCGCCGTGCCGCCCAGGCCCGGCAGGGCGTTATCCAGCCCCGGCGCATCAATGGTGGCGTCGAGATTGAGATCTTTTACGCCCAGCTCGCCCTTCACATCGGCGCTGTTACGGCCCAGCGCCACATGCAGGCCTGGGATCACCCATTGCAGGTAGCTGTTGCCCTTCAGCGATCCCTCAACGTTGACCTTGTTTTCTTTCACGTTGCCGCTGATTTTCAGCTCAGGGATATCCATCTGCCAGCTTCCGCCGTACAGACTGCCGCGCGTCTTAATCAGGCCGTTAAGTTTCGATGGCCAGTCCGGTACTTCTTTCGCGGTGTTAATGCCGGTCAGCGCCAGTTCGCCGCGCCAGCTAATCGCCTGCTGCCAGTCCACCAGCCCTTTCAGTTCGGTTTTACCTTCCAGCGCATTCACGGTGAGCTTATCGAGAGTGATCTGCTGCTCGTTGCCTTTAGCGTCCAGCAAAATGGTCGCAGGCGGGATCTGCTCTCCCTTCACGGCGGTGCTGAATGAGAGGGTGTAATCGGTCATTTTGCCGCTGAGTTTCAGCTTCAGGTCGTCGGCCTGATACTGGCGCTCGCCGGTAAACGGCCAGTAAAGCTGTTCGCTGATCAGTTCCAGATTAAGCGGCAGCCCCGCTTCGGCCAGTTGCGTTTTGGCGCGCAGCACCATATCGACCGGTCCGGAAAGATTCACCCCGATGTCCAGCGTCTCGCGCAACGCGCCGCCGACTTTCAGCTTCACTTTCTCGCCTTTGATCGGATCGACGTTGAGCGTGCTGTTCAGCGTGATATCCACCGGCCAGTTGTTGCTTAACTGCGCGGTGCCCGTGGCGTTCACCGTGCCCTGGTTAGAGTCGATATCCAGCGCGTCGAGCTTCATGTTGCCGTCGAGGGTGCTGACCTTCAGCAGCAGGCTGCGCACCAGAATGTCGGTATCGCCGGTCAGCCGCAGGGTTTCACCGCGAAACTCCTCAATATTGAGATTGAGCGGCAAATGCACATCGGTCATTTCCGGCAGCACCGGTTTTGAGAACAGATCTTTGAGCGTCTCGCCGAGCGGTTTTTCATCCGGCTGCGGATTCTGGATCTTCGGCTCGACCACTTCTTCCTGCGCCACATCCGCCACTTTCGGCAGCGCGATTAACAGCCCCTGAAGTGAGGTCGGTTTCAGGGTCAGGTTTTTATCCTGCCAGTTCAACCCGGTGGTGAAATCCATCACCGACACGGTGGTGTCGTCGATTTTGATGTTCACATTATTGAGCGCCACCCGGCTCAGGGTGATGGGATACGGCGTGGAGAGATCCAGCGGCCCGCTGTCCTCTTCCTCCACCTGCTCAGACTTCGGCAGTTTGTCGTTATCTATCACCACATTGATATCTTTTAGCGACAGATCGTTCACGCACAGGCTGCTGTCCCGCAGGCAGCCCAGTTTGACCGCCAGATGGATCTGCCCGGCATTCACCGCCACACCGGGCTTATCGTAGCGAACGTTTTTCAGGGTCAGATCGCGCCAGCCGCCGGTGACCTGGCCGATTTCAAGGCCCGGCACCCAGCGGTTCGCGGCCTTAAACAGGGTGTGTAACCCGGTGGTGGTGCCGATTAAAAACGCCACCGTGCCCAGCAACAGCAGGATAAACACCAGAATACCGAGGCTTATCTTCTTCCATAAACTCATAATTCAGGCCCCAGACCGATGTAAAACTGTAATCCGTGTTCGTCTTTGTCGCCGATGGGAACGGCGAAGTCGAGCTTGATCGGCCCGACCGGAGACTGCCAGCGCACGCCCACGCCCGCGCCAGTTTTGAAATCGCTGCGGCGGATATCACTCACCGCTTCGCCGCTGTCGATAAAGGTCGCGCCCCACCATTTCCCGGTCACGTTGTACTGGTACTCCAGCGATCCGGTCGCCAGTTTTGACGCCCCTTTCAGCTTGCCCTCGTCATCTTTTGGCGAGATCGATTTGTACTTGTAGCCGCGAATACTGCGGTCGCCCCCGGCGAAGAAGCGCAGATCCGGCGGTACTTTGTCGAAGTCGCCGGTCTCGATCCAGCCGAGGTTGCCGCGCGCGACAAAGCGGTGGCGATCGTAGAGGGTGCGGATCCAGACGTTTTGCGCCTGAATCACCGAGAAATCGACGTCTGAACCCCACGCGGTATTGGAGTAATCAATCGAGTAGCGCTGCGAGTCGCCCCAGGTCGGCATCAGCCCGCCGCGCGAGCGGGTACGGCTAATCATCACGCCCGGATAGAGCAGCATGGTGGTGTTGGTGATTTTGCCCTGGGTAAAGTGATCGAGGCTCCAGCGCAGGTTAATGGCCCGCTGCCAGCCGCTGGAGAGATCCCAGTAGCGCGACAGCGCAAGCGTGGTGGAGTCTGACTCGGTATCGTTGAGATCGGTTCGCTTTAGCCCGCCCTGCACCAGGTAATACTGCTCCAGAGGATTTTTTAACAGCGGCATTTTGTAGCTGAAATCAAGCTGCTGCTCCGGCGCGGAGAGGCTGGTACTGGTGCTAAAGCTGTGGCCGTAAGAGTTGACCCATGGTTTTCTCCACGTCGCTTTGACGCGCGGCCCTACGTCGGTGGAGTAGCCGACGCCGGTTTCAATGGTGTTTTCCGTGCGCGGGGAGACGACGCCGTGCAGCGGCAGCACTTTGGTTTTGCGTGATTTTTCAAATTCCGGGGCCACCACCACCGAATTAAACCAGCCGGTCGCGGAGAGGCGGCGGTTCAGCTCGGCCAGGTCGCTGGTCTGGTAATAATCGCCTTTTTCAAACGGCACCAGGTTTTGCAGGTACTCCTCGCGGATCTGCGAGCCTTCGAAGGTGACATCGCCAAAGCGGTAGCGCTGGCCGCTGTCGTAATCGATATCCCAGAACGCCTGATGGCGATCGAGAGCAATGCCCAACTGGTGTTTATTGAAGGCGCTGTCGAAGTAGCCTTTGCGCAGCGCCACGTTGGTGAGCGATTTTTTGAAGCTGTCGTAATCTTTATGGTTGAGTACCGTACCGGTCTTCGGACGGTTTTTGAGCAGGTCGAGATAATCCCGGTCGTCACGTGCGCCGCCGCGCAGGATCACGCCCGTGCCGCCAATGCGCACCGGCGGCCCCGGCGTCACGCGGGCGATCAGTACCTGACGGCCTTTTGCCGGCGGGGGTCGCAGATCGAAATCAATCGTGGGTTCGTAATAGCCTAACGCTTTCAGCCCGCCGCGAATGGCGTCATCCACACGAGCACGAAAACGGCGATCGGGCGTGACCTCATCGCTTTCAATGGTGGATAACTGCGCGCGGACGTTTTTTTGTAACGCGCCGGATAGCCCTTCAACCTGCAAACGGACGTTTGCCGCCTGGACAGAGCCGCTTGCCAGCAGCACACTGGCAAAACATAAAAGACGGATTTTTGGCACGTTCTCTCCTGAATATCCCTGGTTCCTGGCCCTGGAAAAAAACTGAAATGCCGCTACCGGCTTAACAAAAATCCAACAATATGGATTGAAAAACGGACGACTACCCCAATATTTCTTATGTTTAAATTTAGCCCTATTTACAACACTTATTGTGTTAAAAGACAGGCCGGATGACAACCTTAACCACAATTACTGTTCCCCGGAGGCTATACCGTGAGTCTTTTTGATAAAAAACACCTTGTAACTCAGTCGGATGCATTACCGGGTCGCAACACTCCAATGCCCGTTGCCAGTCTGCATGCCGTCAATGAGCATTCGATGACCAACGTGCCGGACGGCATGGAAATCGCCTATTTCGCCATGGGCTGCTTCTGGGGCGTTGAACGCCTGTTCTGGCCTCTGCCGGGCGTTTACAGCACCGCCGCAGGCTACGCAGGTGGCTATACGCCGAACCCGACCTACCGCGAAGTATGCAGCGGTCAGACCGGGCACGCCGAAGCGGTGCGCGTGGTGTACGATCCGGCGGTCATCAGCTACGAACGCCTGTTGCAGATCTTCTGGGAGAACCACGATCCGGCCCAGGGAATGCGCCAGGGCAACGACCAGGGCACCCAGTACCGCTCCGCAATTTACCCGCTGACCCCGGAGCAGGACGCCGCCGCAAAAGCCAGTTTAGAACGTTTCCAGGCCGCAATGCGTGCTGAAGGCGACACGCGCGAGATCACCACCGAGATCAAAACCGCTGGCCCCTTCTATTACGCCGAAGACGATCACCAGCAGTATCTGCATAAAAATCCGTATGGATATTGTGGCATTGGCGGCATTGGCGTCTGTTTACCACCGCAGTAATCCTCGTATCCTGTGATTTAATCTTCTCCGCTACGGCGGAGAAGTCTTTTATTTTTATTATTTCTCTGGCTGAATGGCGTCATTTATTTAATATATCGTGAGGTTAATCACAATACATTTAAACATCCATGGACAAAAAAGGCGCAGGCGCTAATCATGTCATCATGTTTAATAAAGGTTGATATATTATGATTAACTTATTTAACACATATATGACCGCAAAGTGGTTCAACATTGACTCCATCATCGTCAATCATCGCCCTTAACTCCCCCCTTCTTCCAGGCAAATAAACAGATAACGCTGTTTGTTTCGCTGATTCTGTATAATTCAGGCCACTGGCTGTATATCCGCAGTTAATCTGTTCGCACGCCTCTTTTTTGGTATGCGAAAAGATAGTCTCAGGAAATACAGAGCGCACGCGCACGCCTTAATTAAAACAGACCTCTTCAGATAACCCTGGTGATTCATCATCGGTGGATCGCTACAAGCAACATATTAATTTAGTAAAGGATTATACAATGAATAATTTTAAACATTTGCCAGAGCCCTTTCGTATTCGTGTTATTGAACCGGTAAAACGTACCACCCGTGAATATCGTGAAAAGGCGATTATTAACTCCGGTATGAACCCCTTCCTGCTTGACAGCGAAGATGTGTTTATTGATTTGCTGACCGACAGCGGTACCGGGGCCGTGACCCAGAATATGCAGGCCGCCATGATGCGCGGCGATGAAGCCTACAGCGGCAGCCGGAGTTATTACGCCCTTGCCGAAGCGGTAAAAAATATTTTCGGTTACCAGTACACCATTCCCACCCACCAGGGACGCGGCGCTGAACAGATTTATATTCCGGTATTAATTCGCAAGCGCGAACAGGAAAAAGGCCTCGACCGGTCAAAAATGGTGGCGTTCTCAAACTATTTCTTTGATACCACCCAGGGCCACAGCCAGATAAACGGCTGTACGGTGCGAAATGTTTATATCAAAGAAGCCTTTGATACCGCCGCGCGTTATGACTTTAAAGGCGATTTTGAACTGGATAAGCTGGAAGAAGGTATCCAGGAAGTTGGCGCAAATAATGTCCCTTATATTGTTTCTACTATCACCTGTAATTCCGCGGGTGGCCAGCCCGTCTCTCTGGCCAACCTGAAAGCGATGTATGAGATTGCGCAAAAATACGATATTCCGGTGGTCATGGATTCCGCACGCTTTGCAGAAAACGCTTATTTTATTCAGCAACGCGAACCCGGTTATCAGGACTGGAGCATCGAAGAGATTACGCGTGAGACTTATAAATATGCCGATATGCTGGCGATGTCGGCGAAGAAAGATGCGATGGTGCCAATGGGCGGATTATTGTGCATCAAAGACGATCGTTATTTTGATGTGTATACCGAGTGCCGGACCCTTTGCGTCGTTCAGGAAGGCTTCCCCACCTATGGCGGTCTGGAAGGCGGGGCCATGGAACGCCTGGCCGTGGGGCTGCGTGACGGGATGAATCAGGACTGGCTGGCCTATCGCATTACCCAGATCCAGTATCTGGTTGACGGTCTTGAAGCCATTGGTGTGACCTGCCAGCAGGCCGGGGGACATGCTGCGTTTGTTGATGCCGGTAAATTATTGCCTCATATCCCTGCCGCGCAGTTCCCGGCGCAGGCGCTTGCCTGTGAGTTATACAAAGTGGCGGGCATCAGAGCGGTGGAAATTGGTTCATTCCTGCTGGGCAGAGATCCGAAAACCGGGGAGCAATTACCCTGCCCGGCTGAACTGCTGCGCTTAACGATCCCACGCGCAACCTACACCCAGTCGCATATGGATTTTATTATCGAAGCCTTCAGCCATGTGAAAGAAAATGCCAAAAATATAAAGGGATTGACCTTCACTTATGAGCCTAAAGTGTTACGTCACTTTACCGCCAAACTGAAAGAGATCTGATCATCCCTCCCCCGCGATAAATGGCTATAACCTATAGCCATTTATCCTTCATACACCATAAAAATATAAAGCACTAATAATGATATATAACACCAGATAAGAGGCTCACATGGAAGAAAGTTCCAATACCAGGCATTCATCGTTTTGGGGAATTATGGTTATTGCCGGAACCGTAATTGGTGGGGGGATGTTTGCTTTACCCGTTGATCTTGCAGGTGCCTGGTTTTTTTGGGGTGCGTTCATATTGATTATCGCCTGGTTTTCAATGCTGCACTCGGGTTTATTGTTACTGGAAGCCAATTTAAATTACCCTGTTGGTTCGAGTTTTAATACTATCACCAAAGATTTACTCGGCAATAAATGGAATATTTTCAGCGGCCTTACCGTCGCTTTCGTGTTGTATATTCTGACGTATGCCTATATCTCCGCTAACGGCGCAATTATCAGTGAAACGATCTCCATGCACTCAGGAGAGCATGTTAATCCAAAGATCATCGGCGTTTGCACGGCACTTTTTGTTGCCGCCGTTTTATGGTTTAGCTCACTGGCGGCCAGCAGGATCACCTCCCTTTTTCTCGGCATTAAGATCCTCGCGTTTGTGATCGTCTTTGGTTCGTTTTTCTTTCAGGTCGATTACACGATTTTACGCGGGACTGATGGCGCAAGCGAAGCAAGCCGCTCCTTCTTTCCTTATATTTTTATGGCGATCCCTGTATGCCTGGCCTCGTTCGGTTTCCATGGAAATATTCCCAGCCTTATCATCTGTTATGGCAAGAGAAAAGATAAGTTAATAAAAAGCATTGTATTTGGCTCCTCTCTTGCCCTGCTCATTTATTTATTCTGGCTCTACTGCACGATGGGTAATATCTCGCGCGAAGCGTTTAAAGGTATTATCGCCTCAGGCGGGAATGTTGACGCGCTGGTTAACTCATTCCTTGGCACCAACCAGAGTAAGATGATCGAGTTTTGTTTACTGGTGTTCTCGAATCTGGCCGTAGCGAGTTCTTTTTTTGGTGTCACGCTGGGCCTGTTCGATTTCCTGGCAGATTTATTTAAATTTACTAATTCCCACAGCGGCCGTTTTAAAACTATCCTGCTGACCTTTCTGCCACCGACGATCCTGTATTTGTTTTTCCCGAATGGGTTTATTTACGGTATTGGTGGCGCGGGGTTATGCGCAACCATCTGGGCGGTGATTATTCCTGCGATACTGGCGCTGAAGTCCCGGCAAAAATTCCCGGATCAAATGTTTACCGTGTGGGGCGGGCGCGTCATTCCAGTCATTGTGATTACCTTCGGGGTTGTGGTGATAGTGTGCTGGTTTGGTAATGTGTTTAGTCTGTTGCCAAGGCTTATGTGACTTTCACCCTCACCCCGGCCCTCTCCCTGAGGGAGAGGGAGAAAGGCGAGCCCTCACCCTCTCCCCGACCCTCTCCCTGAGGGAGAGGGGGAAAACCGTGACAGAGCGCGGAATGTCCCCTCTCCCATGGGGAGAGGGTTAGGGTGAGGGGAAAACTAAAACCGTGGCAGCGCCGCAAAGCGCGTCGCATCCAGCACCGTCCCGCCCTCCACCAGCCGCCCCTGGAGCAGCAGATTAAACACAGGGGCCTGCGGGCGGTTAAGTCGCGTTTGCAGCAGATGCACCGCCTCCACGCCCAGCTCGCGGCAGGGTACGGCGATGCCGCTGACCGGTCCCGTTGCGCCGTGTTCAAGATGCCAGTCAAAATCCGTGCTTATCAGCGCGATATCTTCCGGGATCCGCAGCCCGTGCGGTTTCAGGGCCTGTTTCATGCCGGTGGCCATCTCCGCGCTTGCGCATAACAGCGCCTGCGGCCACTGGGCTTTCGGGCGGCTCTCCAGCCAGGCGGTGAGCATGCTGGCAGCTTCGCTGGCGCTAAATCCCTCCGTCACCATCAAATCCTGCTTTGGATCGAACGCCACATGAAAGTGCCGGTACGCCTCTTTCACCCCTTCAAGACGCACATACAGCGTCTCGCGCCGCAGGGTGGTGATGGTCAGAATTCGCCGGTAGCCGCGCTCAAGCAGGTGGCGGGCGGCGTTAAACCCGATGGCGCGATGATCCGGGGAGACCGCGTCCAGCCGCCGCTCGCGGTTATCTGCATTAATCAGTACGCACGGCTTGCCCAGGGTTTCCGCCAGCTTGAGCACGGTGGGATCGTCCACGCCGATAATAATGATAGCGTTGCTGTTCTTATCGCCCGCTTTTTGCAGAAACAGCGCGATGTCGGCGTGTTGTTCCTCCAGACTGCAATAGCTGATGTGGACGTCGTGCGGGGCCGTGGCCTGCGCAATGCCGCGCGTCACTTCGTGGTAAAACAGATCGCCGCGCGCGCTGAAGGTGCGGGCGGGCGCAAAGACGGCGATCCCGTTGATCAATAAGCGCCCGCAGGCCAGGTCCTCCAGTACGCCAAGCCTGCGCGCGCACTGCACAATCGCCTCCCGCGCGCGATCGCTGGTGTAAGACTTGCCGCTCAACACCCGCGACACGGTGCTGACGGAATAGCCCGTTTGCACCGCGATTTCGTCCATTTTTAGCCTGCCCGCCATAGTGTGATCCCGCTCGCAATCAAAAACTGCAAATTTTTGCAACGCCAGGCCAATGATTCTAAAACTTTTTTTATTAGTCCTGCCGCTTTACCTCCCCGGCCTGCGAGCATTCTCACAAATTGTATTTGCCGCCGGGGATGCCCTTTTTTACCTTCGGGCTATCTCTCCTCGAACTGAAAAGGTATGACATGGACAGGGTACGTTTTGGGATCATCGGCGTGGGTAACATCGGCAGCGTGCACGCCCGCTATCTGCTTGCAGGCCAGGTCAAAGAGGCGCGTCTGTGCGCCGTGTGCGACAACGATTTAACCAGACATGACGCCATCCGCGCGCTGGTGGGCGAGCAAGTCGGGCTGTTCAGCGATGCCCGCGACATGCTGGAAAGCGGGCTTATCGACGCGGTGATTGTCGCCACGCCGCATTACGCGCATCCCGAACTCTCAATGCTGGCGATGCGCCACGGCATTCATACCCTGTGCGAAAAACCCGCGGGCGTCTACACCGCTCAGGTGCGCGAGATGAACCAGTGCGCCGCCGAGTGCGACGTGGTGTTTGGCATTATGTACAACCAGCGCCCTAACCCGCTGTATCAGAAAGTAAAAGATCTGATCGACAGCGGCGAGCTGGGGGAGATCCGCCGCTCGACGTGGATCATTACTAACTGGTATCGCTCGCAAAGTTATTACAACTCCGGCGGCTGGCGCGCGACGTGGAAAGGCGAAGGCGGCGGCGTGCTGCTGAATCAGGACCCGCACCAGCTCGATCTCTGGCAGTGGCTGGTGGGGATGCCCGTCAGGGTGCGCGCGTTCTGCCAGTTCGGGCAGCGCCGCCAGATTGAAGTGGAAGACACCGTCACCGCGTATGCGGAATACGCTAACGGCGCAACCGGCGTGTTTATCACCACGGTGGCCGAAACGCCCGGAACTAACCGCCTGGAGATTGCAGGCGATCGCGGCAAAGTGGTGGTGGAAGATGGCAAACTGCGTTACTGGCGCTTACGCGAATCTGAAACGGAATTTAATGCCCGCTGGCAGAACGGTTTTGGTGAACCGGAGTGCTGGGAAGTTCATATTCCGACTCCACCGGAGTGCAGCGATCATCATGTGATCACCACCAATTTCTGTGCCGCCGTGCTGCGCGGTGAGCCGCTGATTGCGCCGGGCGTCGAGGGCATCCGGGGGTTAACGCTCTCCAACGCCATGCATCTCTCCACCTGGACCGATGCCTGGGTCACGCTGCCCATTGATGAAAAACACTATCTTGAATGCCTGCAAGCGCGCATCGCGCAGTCGGTGGATAAAAACGTCACCAGCCGCACGCTGGATGCCTCCGGCACCTGGTAAGCACACCTGAGGAACTGAAGATGAATAAGCAGGACGGAATGAATTACGCCCCGGCGGGGAAACCCAACGCGGTGGTGCAGCCTGGAGAATTTGTGATTGCCGCCACCGCGCTCGATCACGGGCATATTTATGGCATGTGCAACGGGCTGATTGAAGCGGGCGCGACGCTGAAATGGGTCTACGATCCCGATCCGGTAAAAGTCGATAAATTCCTGCAACAGTACCCGCAGGCCAAAGCCGCGACCTCGCTGCAAACGATCCTGAATGATGAAACGGTCAAGCTGGTTGCCGCCGCTGCCGTGCCATCCAAACGCTGCCCGCTGGGGCTGCTGGTGATGGCTGCCGGGAAAGACTATTTTACCGACAAAGCGCCGCTCACCACGCTCGATCAACTGGATGATGCCAAAGCGATGGTCGCCAGCACCGGGCGCAAGTATGCGGTCTATTACAGCGAGCGCCTGCATGTAGAGAGCGCCGTTTTTGCCGGGCAACTGGTGGCGCAGGGCGCGATTGGGCGCGTGATCCAGACGCTCGGCACCGGCCCGCACCGGGAAGGCACCGGGCGGCCCGACTGGTTCTACGAGCGGCGCTATTTTGGCGGCATCCTCTGCGACATCGGCAGCCACCAGATCGAGCAGTTCCTCTATTACACCGGCAACACCGACGCGCGGATCGTCGCCAGCCAGGCGCGCAATGTGAACCATCCCCAGTATCCCAATTTTGAAGATTTTGGCGATGCGCTGCTGGAAGGCGAAAACGGCGCGAGCGGCTATTTTCGCTGCGACTGGTTTACGCCAGAAGGGTTGCCGACCTGGGGCGACGGGCGGCTGACGATCCTGGGCACCGAAGGCTATATCGAGATCCGCAAATACATCGATCTGACGCGCGGCGAGCAGGACGTGGTGTATCTGGTCAATCACGAGGGTGAATTCCGCTATCCGGTCGCCGGTAAAGTGGGCTTCCCCTATTTTGGCGAGCTGATTCTGGATTGCATTCACCGCACTGAAAACGCCATGACCCAGGCCCATGCGTTTAAAGCCGCCGAATTGTGTGTGAAGGCGCAAATGCTGGCCAATGCCCGGCTGCGGAGGCTGTGATGGACAGGCTTAACGTCGCGCTTATCGGCGCGGGGGCGATCCATACCTGCCATGTGGAGGGACTGCGGCATACGCCGGGGGTGCATCTCACCGCGCTGGTGGAGAGCGATCGGGAGAAAGGCGCGGCACTCGCCCGCCGCTATGATTGCCGCTATTACGTGGATTACCGCGAGATGCTGCGGGATAAAGATATTGATGCGGTGCATATCTGCACGCCGCATTATCTGCACCGGGAGATGATCATCGCCTCGCTGACCGCCGGTAAACATGTGTTCAGCGAAAAGCCGGTCGGTCTGAATCTGCTGGAGGTGTCGCTGATCCGCCAGGCCGCCGCTGAAGCAAAGGGGCGGCTCGGCGTCTGTTTTCAGAACCGCCATAACCCCACCAGCCAGGCCATCCGGCAGCAATTACGTGAGGGCAGCATTGGCGACATGCGCGGCATGAAAGCAAGCCTCACCTGGTCGCGCGGTGGCGCATATTACACCGACAGCGGCTGGCGCGGACGCTTTGCCACCGAAGGCGGCAGCCTGCTGATTAACCAGGCCATTCACACTCTGGATTTGATGCAGTGGTTTGCGGGCGGCGTCAGCCGGGTGAAAGGCGTCGTGGACAGTACCTTGCTCAGTGACATCATCGAAACAGAAGACAGCGCGATGGCGATGCTGAGGTTTACCAACGGCGCGCACGGCGTGTTTCACGCCACCACCTGCTACAGCACGGATTCGCCGCTGCAACTGGAGATCCACGGCGAGCGGGGGCTGTTACGTCTGGAGGAAAGCCGGCTCTGGCGCATCACGGAAAATGAACGCACCCTGCTGGCCTGCGATGCGCCGCCGGAAGGCGATGCGAAGTGTTACTGGGGGGATGGACACCAGCAGGCTATCAGCCAGTTTTATGCCGCCGTGCGTGAGGAAGGAAAAGACGATTACGCCACGCTTGACGATGCCGCCCGCGCGCAGGCAGTCGTCGACGCCCTTTACCGCTCATCACAGATGCGGCAGTGGGTGGATATTTTACCGTGACGTTCCGCCGCGCAGACCCGATGCGCCGGGTCTGCGCGCGTTTTTAAAAAACAAAACCTAGCGTTGTGACCACCAGTTTGACGTTATCGTCGCCATGCTTTACCCAGTTCCTCATGAAATCGGCAAAGTTTTTATCCGCGCTGGTGTCCCATTCATTGAAATATTTCACCGCTTTCCAGCGATGCACATCGTTATAAAACAGGTTCGCACACAAATAATAAGAGATGGCTCTGAGTTTATTTGTATTATCCTGGTCCCAGATTTTGGTGATGCTTTTAATTTCAAATACCGGCAGGCAGGTATTAATAAATTCTAAAATTCTGGCGGTGGAAATGTCTTTCGGCACATCGCGCAGGTTTTCATTAAGCCAGCGCAGGGGCTCCTCGCGCAGGGCATTAACGCGCGGATCGTCCGCTAAACCCAGCGTGTCCCAGTGATGAAACATGTAATGCAAATTACTCATGGCAATCGCTTCACAGAGCGCTTCTTCGAACCATTTCTGTTTATGCACCGGGGCTTTAAAATACTGGCAGTACGCATGGCCCACTTCATGAGAAAACTGATAGATGATCTCGCCCCAGTCGCTGACATCAGGAATATTGAGGGCAATTTTGTAATTTTCGCGGTCTTCCACAGAGTCCTGCGGATAGAAAATCATCGGGGGATCGTCCCCTAATCGATTACTGACAATAATGTTTTTCTCAAGCTCGTAACCCATTATTTCGGCAAAAGAGGTGCAGGTACCCTTAAGAATAACCTGCAATACTTCTGTATCGCTGTTCTGCCACTGCTCCGCATCGGCAAGTATAATTCGGGCCATTATCTATCCTGTTCAAATAGGTTAAAATCGCTCGTATCAAACTGATAACAATAAACTTACATTCATCAAGAAAAACACGTTGTGTCCCGGCGCTTCTCCCCGACTTCTTAATGCAATTAACCTGGTAATGGTGCCGCTTAAGGAAAACCTTACAATCAGAATGAATTTAAACCATCTGTAAAATGAAAGCCATCATCTATCAGTAAATGTAATGGATCGAAGTAAGCCACTATGCCGCCATGTAACGTTCCGCTTACACTGCTGGCAGCCTCAGTGGGGCTTAGGCTATACTAAGCCCTGAAATTGCTGGCCCACACCTTTTGGGCTTGATTTCACACCGTTTTAACCCTTAGTTTTTCAACCCTTCCCTTCCGAGGATCTGGCTACACGCCGGATAAGATATGTTAAACAGTATTTTGCTAATACTTTGCCTGATTGCCGTGAGTGCATTTTTCTCCCTGTCGGAGATTTCACTTGCCGCCTCCCGTAAAATCAAACTGAAGCTGCTGGCTGATGAGGGCAATATCAACGCGATGCGCATCCTGAAAATGCAGGAAACGCCTGGCATGTTCTTTACCGTGGTACAAATTGGCCTGAACGCGGTCGCTATTCTTGGCGGTATCGTAGGCGATGCGGCCTTCTCCCCTGCTTTTTATAGTGTGCTCGTTAATGTGGTGTCGCCGGAGCTGGCCGATCAGCTCAGCTTCATGATCTCCTTCACCCTTGTGACCAGTTTGTTCATCCTGTTTGCGGATCTCACTCCGAAACGCATCGGTATGATTGCGCCCGAAGCTGTGGCTTTGCGCATCATCAACCCGATGCGCTTCTGCCTGTTCATTTTCACGCCGCTGGTCTGGTTCTTTAACGGTCTGGCGAATGTGATTTTCCGCATTTTCAAACTGCCGATGGTGCGCAAAGACGACATCACCTCTGATGATATTTATGCGGTGGTCGAGGCCGGTGCGCTGGCAGGCGTGCTGCGTAAGCAGGAACACGAACTGATTGAGAACGTGTTTGAACTTGAATCCCGTACCGTACCCTCTTCAATGACTTCGCGTGAAAACATCATCTGGTTCGATTTACATGAAGATGAGCAGAGTCTGAAGAATAAAGTGGCCGAGCATCCGCATTCGAAGTTTCTGGTCTGTAATGAAGATATCGACCACATCATCGGTTATGTCGATTCCAAGGATCTGCTTAACCGAGTGATCGGTAATCAGAGCCTGACGCTGGTGAACGGCGTGCAGATCCGCAACACCCTGATCGTGCCGGATACCCTGACGCTTTCTGAAGCGCTGGAAAGTTTCAAAGCCGCCGGGGAAGACTTCGCGGTGATCATGAACGAGTACGCGCTGGTGGTGGGGATTATCACGCTCAACGATGTGATGACCACGCTGATGGGCGACCTTGTGGGTCAGGGCCAGGAAGAACAAATCGTGGCGCGTGATGAAAACTCCTGGCTGATTGACGGCGGCACGCCGATTGATGACGTGATGCGCGTGCTGGATATCGACGAGTTCCCGCAATCGGGCAATTATGAAACCATCGGCGGTTTCATGATGTTCATGCTGCGTAAGATCCCGAAACGTACCGACTCGGTGAAATTCCACGGCTTTAAGTTCGAAGTGGTGGATATTGATAACTTCCGTATCGATCAGCTATTAGTTACGCGAATCGATAACAAGCCAACGGTACTGGTCCCGACCATGCCGGACGCTGAGAAAGACGTGGCTTAACCCTCTCCGTTGCCGGGCGGCGCACCTCTGCCCGGCAACGTTTCTCTTCCCCTGTTTTCCCTCTCCTGTCGCACAAGCATTTAATCTATCTATCCGTCCCCCACTAAAATATAATGCCCATGAATGTTGTTAAATTTTTTATGGGACTTATGTTGACCTCCACTAACGCACATCACTCGTCACTTAAGATTCAACCCATTGAACGCACCCGAGTGAGTTTCAGAGACGACATAAATTTTCTGCGTGGCATCGCGATCCTGGCGGTGATTTTTTACCATTTCCCGACCTCGCTTGCGCCGGGTGGCTTTGCGGGCGTCGATGTCTTTTTCGTCATCTCCGGTTTTTTGATGACCAAAATAGTGGCAACCGGCCTTGAGAATGGGTCCTTTCGCCTGATTGATTTTTACATTAATCGATGTAAGCGCATTATTCCCGCCCTGTTTTTTCTGTGCATTTTCCTTTTTGCGCTGGGCTGGTACTGGCTGCCGAATATCGAATTTAAACGCCTGGGATATTATCTCGGCTACGTCATTTTGTTTATTTCTAATATTCGCTTAAATAAAGAGTCGAATAATTACTTTGCCGCCGATTCCCACGACTCGTGGATATTACACACCTGGTCTTTATCGGTTGAGTGGCAGTTTTATTTGCTGTTACCGCTGCTGTTAATGGCCTGGTTCCGCTTTGGTCGCGTGATGCGGCCGGTCTTCATGCTGTCCGTGCTGGCGGTGGCCTCTTTTGCTTTAGGCTATCTTTACCCACTGGCAAACAGCTCGTCGCCCTTCTACCTGATGCCATTTCGGGCGTGGGAAATGCTGTGCGGCGGTATTGTCTGCTACGCGGCACAAAATGCCCGGCTGCCGGATAGCGTGCGCCGGGCGAGCGCCTTGTTGGGTTATGCGTTAATTGTCGCAGCCATTGCTTTTATGTCCCCGACGATGCGCTGGCCGGGCGTGATGACCCTGATCCCGGTGGTAGGCACCATGCTGGTGCTGCTCGCCCGCATTGAGTCGTTGCCGCTTTTCTATCGCCCGGAAATTCGCTGGATTGGCCTCAGCTCTTACTCAATCTATTTATGGCACTGGCCGGTGGTGGTATTTCTTAATTATGCCGAAAAACTCCATAGTCCGGCATGGCTGACGGGCGGCGTTATCGTCTCACTGATACTGGGATGGTTATCCTGGAAATACCTTGAAAAGCCGTCGCAGAAATTTCTCACCGCCTGCTCACGCCCGCAGTTTGGCCTGGTTTTATTATGCAGCGTGGCGTTGATCTATACCTTAAGTATGCTGACCCGCAGCGACAGGCTTAATGCAAAAGACAAACCGCTGATTGAAAGTATTACGGCTGAAATCAGCAACACCAATCATCAGGTCAATGAAAAATCGTTTATCAGTCATTATGGCGAAGGAAAATTACGCGCCATTATTATTGGCGACAGCCATGCGCAAAGTACCGCAACGGCTTTAGCGGAGGCGGCCGGTGAAAATAGCTCGGTGGTGGGATTAATTAATCCTGGCTGCCCGACCTTATCCCGCGCCCGTTCGCTGCAACCAAGCCATAAGAATTGTTATGACTTTAATAATTCGCTGGAAAAGATGCTGACTCAATATCCCCCTTCTGTTCCCGTGGTTATTGTTAACCGCTCTGCCCATTATATTGATGAGCGTCTGGTCAGTTTTGATAATAGCGTGGTGGAAGACAGCGAAACGGAAAAGCGCAAATTCACCCAGGCTTTCGTTGAAAAGCTGTGTTCATTAAGCGCCAGCCATCCTGTGTATCTGGTGAAACCGATGCCGGAAATGCCGGTCAACGTGCCGAATACGCTGGCCAGAGCCATTATGACCGGCAAGAAGCCGATAGATATCAGCGCGTCGGTAGCGGCCTATAAAAAGCATAACGATTTTGTGCTCAACGCACAGGAGCAGGCGGCACGCCAGTGTAATGTGAAGCTGCTCGATCCGGTGCCCTGGCTGTGTACAGGCGATATCTGTACCGGGAGTAAAGATCTCAAGCCGCTTTATCAGGATGATAATCATCTGAGCGAGAGCGGGAATAAACGGCTGGTGCCGATGTTTGCCCAGATTTTTGCTGACGAGAAAAAATAACGCGCTTGCACGGCATGACGCCCAAAACATCAACGGCCCCTGAGGGGCCGTTTTATTATCGTAATGAACTACTGCATAGCACAACGATTACGCCATGTCGGACTGCAAACGCAGAACCTGGCGGTTAACTTCAGACATTACAGAGTAATGCTGCTTGTCTTTTACTTTCGGGAGCAGGATTTTACCCTTATCAAACTCGAAAGCGCCGACGTCCTTGATATACAACCGTCCACGGAACAGGATTTTTACGTACTTCGCTATTTGCAGCGGATTGTATCGTTGGAAAATTTTCATTCTTGTATCTCCTGCTGAGTCTTACGCCCTCGCGGTGCCACAATCGGTCCGACGGTACTGAGCGCAAATTTTGTTGCCCAAAGACTATAGATCAGAAAGCCATTGATACCCAGTATGAATAAGTTTATTTACCGTTTGATGACAATTATTCAGAATATTCTTTTCCATGCTGAAAATACGGCAGTATAAGTCCGCATTTTTTTACAGATATGTGCGTTCGCCCGCAAACTGGCATCTGCTTTGCGGGAAAAGAGCATTGATAGCACTTATGATTAAATCGTCATGACCAAGTGGTCGGATCACCTGCTCACAACAAAGGAATAACCATGATCCTACGCAACACACTGGTAGCAACCTGCCTGTTACTGCCGCTGATCGCCTCGGCGCATCGCTTCGAGAACAATCAGCGCGTGCCGCCTGTCGGCATTGCTGACAGGGGAGAACTGATCCTGAGTAACAATGAGTTTAGCTATAAAAAATGGAACAGCGCGCAATTAACAGGAAAAGTGCGACTGGTGCAGCATATTGCCGGACGCACCTCGGCAAAAGAGAAAAACGCGGCGCTGATCGAAGCCATTAAGACGGCCAACCTGCCGCACGATCGTTACCAGACCACCACGATCATCAACACCGATGACGCGATCCCAGGCTCGGCAATGTTTGTGCGCAGCAGCATTGAGAGCAATAAAAAACTCTACCCCTGGTCACAGTTTATTATCGACAGCGACGGCGTCACGCGTAAGGCGTGGCAGCTCGATGAAGAAAGCTCTGCGGTGGCCGTGCTGGATAAAGACGGGCGGGTGCAGTGGGCAAAAGACGGGGCGTTAACGAAAGAAGAAGCGCAGCAGGTGGTCGCCCTGCTGCGCGAATTGCTCAGTAAATAGAAACCCTGAAGCCGGGGTTGAGGAAGGATTCACGCGGCGTGTAGTCCAGCGTTTTGCCTTTCCAGTCATGGACGTGCGCCCCGGCAGCCGCAGCAACCGCATGGCCTGCGGCGGTATCCCAGATGTTCGTTGGCCCGAAGCGCGGGTAAAGCTGCGCTTCACCTTCCGCCACCAGACAGAATTTCAGCGACGACCCGATCGCCGTGGTCTGGTGCTCGCCCATTTGCAGCAAATACTCTTTCAGTTCCGCGTCGCTGGCCGCGTGTGAGCGGCTGATCACCACCCGTGGCGGGCGGGCGTCGCGCACCTGGATCTGCTTGCGGGTGTCGTTCTCTTCCTTCCAGGCTTTCCCTTCTGCCGCGCAATACATCACTTTTAAGACCGGCGCGTACACCACGCCGAGCACCGGTTTTCCTTGCTCAATCAGGGCGATATTAACGGTGAATTCGCCGTTACGTTTGATGAATTCTTTGGTGCCATCGAGCGGATCGACCAGCCAGTAACGCTGCCAGTGCTGGCGAATTTCCCATGACGGCGGATCTTCTTCAGACAGCACCGGGATATCCGGGGTCAGCGCCTGCAGGCCCTGCACAATCAGCGTGTGTGCCGCGATATCGGCGGCGGTGACCGGGGATTCATCGACTTTACTTGTGACGTCCATCGGCTGATGTCCGTCGTACACCTGCATGATGGCATCGCCCGCTTCCCGCGCGAGCTGACAAATAGCTTCTAACATTATCCACCTCTTTTTGATTACAGTGGGATCTAACTCGTTGTTTTATTTATATCGTATTGCGGGTGAATCTGCCATCTGTGATGAGGGTTGCGGATCTCGCGCCTCTTTTTATGGCAACATTCACAATTCTGTAAGCAACAAAATGTACATACATTCTCTTTTGTGGCTCAGATCTAAAAAGGACATCTCTGATGATTAAGTTTAGCGCAACGCTCCTTGCTACGCTGATTGCCGCCAGCGTGCAGGCCGCAACGGTGGATCTCCGTATTCTGGAAACCACTGATTTGCATAGCAATATGATGGACTTCGATTACTACAAAGATACGTCGACGGAAAAATTCGGTCTGGTGCGTACGGCCAGCCTGATTAATGCCGCGCGTCAGGAAGCCACCAACAGCGTGCTGGTGGATAACGGCGATCTGATCCAGGGCAGTCCGCTCGGGGATTATATGGCTGCCAGAGGGCTGAAAGAAGGCGATGTGCATCCGGTCTACAAAGCGATGAACACCCTGGACTACGCGGTCGGCAACCTCGGCAACCACGAATTTAACTACGGTCTGGACTACCTGCACCGTGCGCTGGCGGGGGCCAAATTCCCCTACGTTAACGCCAACATTATTGATGAGAAAACCAAAAAGCCGCTGTTTACCCCGTATCTCATCAAAGACACCCTGGTGAAAGATAAAGACGGCAACACGCATACCCTGCGCATCGGCTACATCGGCTTCGTGCCGCCGCAGATCATGACGTGGGATAAAGCCAATCTGAGCGGCAAAGTGACCGTGAACGACATCACCGAAACCGCGCGCAAATATGTGCCGGAAATGCGCAAAGAAGGTGCGGATCTGGTGGTGGTGGTCGCGCACTCCGGGCTCTCTGCCGATCCGTATCAGGCGATGGCAGAAAATTCGGTGTACTACTTAAGCGAAGTGCCGGGCGTGGACGCCATCCTGTTCGGCCACGCGCACGCCGTGTTCCCCGGCAAAGATTTCGCCAGCATCAAGGGCGCGGATATCGCCAACGGCAAGCTGAACGGCGTGCCATCAGTCATGCCTGGCATGTGGGGCGATCATCTGGGCGTGGTGGATTTGACGCTCAATAACGACGGCGGCAAATGGCAGGTCGCGCAGTCTAAAGCCGAAGCGCGCCCGATTTACGACGCCGCGGCGAAGAAATCGCTCGTGGCAGAAGACAGCAAGCTGGTTGATATTCTCAAACACGATCACGACGCCACGCGCGAGTTTGTCAGCAAGCCGATCGGTAAATCTGCCGACAACATGTACAGCTATCTGTCGCTGGTGCAGGACGATCCGACCGTGCAGGTGGTGAACAACGCCCAGAAAGCCTACGTTGAACACTTTATTCAGGGCGATCCGGATCTGGCGAAATTGCCGGTGCTCTCTGCCGCCGCGCCGTTTAAAGCGGGCGGACGTAAAAACGATCCGGCCAGTTTTGTGGAAGTAGAAAAAGGCCAGCTCACCTTCCGCAACGCCGCCGATCTCTATCTCTACCCCAACACGCTGGTGGTGGTGAAAGTGAGCGGGAAAGAGGTGAAGGAGTGGCTGGAGTGCTCCGCCGGGCAGTTTAACCAGATCGATCCGAACAGCAGCAAACCGCAGTCGCTGATTAACTGGGACGGTTTCCGTACTTACAATTTTGACGTGATCGACGGCGTGGAATACCAGATCGACGTGACGCAACCGGCGCGCTACGACGGCGAATGCCAGAGCGTCAATCCGCAGGCCGAACGCGTTAAAAATCTGACATTCAACGGCAAGCCGATCGATCCGAAGGCAACCTTCCTGGTGGCGACCAATAACTATCGCGCTTACGGCGGCAAGTTTGCCGGAACGGGCGACAGCCACATTGCCTTTGCGTCACCGGATGAAAACCGTTCGGTGCTGGCGAAATGGATCAGCGACGAGTCGGCACGCAGTGGAGAGATCCACCCGGCGGCCGACAACAACTGGCGTCTGGCCCCAATCGGTAAACCGGTCGATGTGCGTTTTGAAACCTCACCGTCAGAAAAAGCAGCGGCGTTTATCAAAGAGAAAGCGCAGTACCCGATGAAAAACGTCGGCAGCGACGACATCGGTTTTGCGATTTACCAGATCGATTTAAGCAAGAAGTAAGCATCCTGCCCGGCGGCGTTTGTCTGCCGGGCTTATGCCGCGCGTCCGTCACGCATCGCCAGCACGTCCGGCAGATTCAGCTCGATCCAGTCTGCCAGCGCCGCCACTTTTTCACTCACCTGCTCACCCAACGGCGTCAGGCTGTACTCCACATGCGGCGGCACAACCGGGTAAGAGACCCGATTCACAAACCCGTCCTGCTCCAGCCACTGCAAAGTTTGCGCGAGCATTTTCTCACTCACTCCGCCCATTTTGCGGCGCAGATCGCTGAACCGGTGCGTGCCGTCGCGCAGCGCCACCAGAATCAGCACGCCCCAGCGACTGGTGACATGCTTAAGCACGTCGCGGGACGGACACTGTTCGGCAAATAAATTGCCGTTACGCATCTGCTCAGTCAGGGTTAATTTCTCATCGGCTGTTTTCATACTTACCTTTGGGTGCGTACTTACTAAAAGTTAGTTAGGGTGCTAGTGTGCCATAACACAACGCAAACCCGAAGGAGTTTCCCATGATCGCGATTACCGGAGCCACCGGCCAGCTTGGCCATTTTGTTATTGAATCCCTGCTCAAAACCGTTCCTGTCAGCCAGATTGTGGCTATCGTGCGTAACCCGGCGAAAGCCGATGCGCTCGCAAGCCTGGGCGTGGTGGTACGCCAGGCGGATTACACCGATGAAGCCGCGTTTACCGCCGCGCTTGCAGGCGTTGAAAAACTGCTGCTGATTTCATCCAGCGAAGTCGGTCAGCGTGCCGCCCAGCACCGCAATGTCATCAATGCCGCCCGTGCCGCAGGCGTCAAATTTATCGCCTACACCAGTCTGCTGCATGCGGATACCTCCCCGCTCGGCCTGCACGCGGAGCACGTCGAAACCGAAAAAATGCTCGCGGATTCCGGCATCCCTTACGCGCTGCTGCGTAACGGCTGGTACAGCGAAAACTATCTTGCCAGCGCACCGGCGGCACTGGCGCACGGCGTGTTTATCGGCGCGGCGGGCGAGGGAAAAATCGCCTCCGCCCCCCGCGCTGATTACGCCGCCGCCGCTGCGCGCGTTATCAGCGAAGAGGGGCACGCGGGCAACGTGTATGAACTCGCGGGTGATTCCGCGTATACGCTGAGTGAACTGGCGGCTGAGCTGGCGAAACAGAGCGGTAAAAATGTGGTGTATCAGAACCTGAGCGAAGCCGATTTTGCCGCCGCGCTTAAAGGCTTTGGTCTGCCGGACGGACTGGCTGACATGCTGGCGGATTCCGACACTGGCGCATCGAAAGGCGGTTTATTTGACGACAGCCGCACCCTCAGCACGCTCATTGGCCGCCCGACCACGCCGATTGCTGAGAGCGTTAAAGCGATCCTTTAAGTGTTACATACTGGTTAATTTTTGTGGCACCCCGGCGGGTCATCCTTAATAATGACCTGATGACCCGCGCGGAGAGTGATTGTGCAAGGCGTACCCGAACAGTTCAGCGATAAGACCGACAGCGCATGCTTTCGCCACCTGGCCCAGGTGCCGGGCGTGGAGCTTTATCATGCGCATATTTCGCGTTACGCCTTTGAACCGCACACACATGAAGCCTTCGGCATCGGCGCGATTGAAGCCGGGGCCGAACGTTTTCGCTATCGCGGCGCGCACCACGTCGCCCCCGCCAACGCCGTTGTCACCATGAATCCCGACGAACTGCATACCGGCGAGGCCGCCACCGCCGACGGCTGGCGCTACCGGATGATTTATCTGCAACCGGAGCGGCTGGAGCAGGTGACGGGCATTCGCGACTGGTGGTTTGCCGATGTCTCACGCCAGGATCCCCTGCGGGCAACGCAAATCTGCCGCCTGATCCATGCGCTCTGGCATACCGACGATCCGCTGGCGCAGAACGGTCATTTGCTCGATCTGATCGAGGCTTTTCAGCCGCTGGCGCGTCATGCGCCTGTCGCCGCCGAAGGTAAGCATCGCTTTGAGCGCGTGCGCGATTACCTGCACGACAACTATATGCAGACCATTACCCTTGACGATCTGGCGGGCGTGGTCGCCCTCAGTCCGTACCATTTTCAGCGCCAGTTTAAAGCGCACTTCCACGTCACTCCGCATCAGATGCTGATGGCGATCCGTTTGTGGCGTGCCAAAGAGTTTCTGACCCAAGGCCTGCCCGCCGCCGACGTCGCGGCGCTGACCGGACTAACCGATCAGTCGCATCTGACGCGCGCCTTTACCCGCCGCTACGGCATTACCCCGGTGCGCTATCAGAAGCAGGTCGCGCGCCGCTAATGCGCAACCTCATACAATATTCTCCGCCCGCCCTGCCCTACACTGCCCGCAACGACGCAATACGGATAAGAAGATGATTAGTGGTGTGCTGTACGCTCTGCTGGCAGGGCTGTTCTGGGGACTTATTTTTGTCGGGCCGCTGATGGTGCCCGATTACCCGGCGATCCTGCAATCGACCGGGCGTTATCTGGCGCTGGGGCTTATCGCCGTGCCGCTGGCGTGGCTGGGGCGCGCGGGATTACGCAAACTCAGCCCTAAAGACTGGCTGACCGCGCTGGCGCTGACCATGATGGGCAACCTTATTTATTACGTCTGTCTCGCCAGCGCTATTCAGCGCACGGGCGCGCCGGTTTCCACCATGATCATCGGCACGCTGCCGGTGGTGTTGCCGGTGCTGGCAAATCTGCTCTACAGCCAGCGCGACGGCAAGCTGCCGTGGCACCGACTGGCTCCCGCGCTGGTGTGTATTCTGATCGGGCTGGTGTGCGTGAATGTTGCTGAACTCCGCCACGGTCTGCCCAATTTTAGCGGCTGGCGTTACGGTTCGGGCATCGCGCTGGCGTTCGTGTCGGTCGGCTGCTGGGCGTGGTACGCGCTGCGTAATGCCCGCTGGCTGCGGGAAAATCCAACGCAGCATCCGATGATGTGGGCGACGGCGCAGGGTCTGGTGACGCTGCCGGTCGCGCTGGCGGGGTATATCGGCGCGTGTCTGTGGCTGCACGGAAAAGCCCCGGCGTTTTCGCTGCCGTTTGGCCCACGGCCTGAGGTGTTTATCACCCTGATGGTGGCAATCGCCGTGCTCTGTTCCTGGGTGGGCGCGCTGTGCTGGAATCTCGCCAGTCAGAAACTACCGACGGTGATTTTAGGGCCGCTGATCGTTTTCGAAACCCTGGCCGGGATGCTGTATACCTTTTTACTGCGCCAGAGTCTGCCTCCGCTGCTGACGGCGACCGGGATTGCGCTGCTGGTGACGGGCGTGGTGATTGCCGTGCGGGTGAAACCGCGCCGGGTGTAACAGCCCGGCACGGTTGTGCCGGGCGCGGGGTTTAGAAGGTTTCCCAGTTCGCGTCGTTCAGCGTCTGGGCAGGTTTTGCGGTGGCGCGAGGAGTCTTAACGCTCGCCGTTTTTCCCGCAGGCGTGCGGTTCATTTTGAATACCGACACGGCGTCATTCAGACGGCCAGCCTGTTCTTCCAGGGCGGCTGCCGCTGCCGCAGATTCTTCCACCAGCGAGGCGTTTTGCTGGGTCACGCGATCCATCTCCGCGACCGCCTGGCCGACCTGATCGATACCGCGGCTTTGCTCATCGGAGGCCGAGGCAATCTCACCCATGATGTCAGTCACGCGGGTCACCGCATTGACGATTTCTGCCATGGTTTCCCCGGCTTCGTTCACCAGTGCAGAACCGGCTTCGACGCGGCTCCCGGAATCATCAATCAGCGCTTTGATCTCTTTGGCTGCCTGCGCGCTG
Source organism: Enterobacter sp. kpr-6 (assembly GCF_900116015.1). Lineage (GTDB taxonomy): Bacteria > Pseudomonadota > Gammaproteobacteria > Enterobacterales > Enterobacteriaceae > Enterobacter_D. Next base: position 31,630 of record NZ_FOYH01000004.1, on the reverse strand, counting down.
CGACTCGCCAGGGTGCGGACTTCGCCCGCTACCACCGCAAATCCGCGCCCCTGCTCGCCCGCACGCGCCGCTTCAACCGCCGCGTTCAGCGCCAGGATATTGGTCTGGAAGGCAATACCGTCGATCACGTTGGTGATCTGGGCGATTTTGCTGGAGCTGGTGGCGATTTCGTCCATGGTGCGCACCACGCCATCCACTACCGCTCCGCCTTTCTGCGCGGTTTCGGAGGCATTTTTCGCCAGTTGCGTCGCCTGACGCGCGTTGTCGGCGTTTTGTTTCACCGTCGCGGTTAATTGCTCCATGCTGGCGGCGGTTTCTTCCAGTGAGGCGGCCTGCTGCTCGGTACGCGAGGAGAGATCGTTGCTGCCCACGGAGATTTCACCCGCGCCGGTAAAGATGGTGTCCGCGCCATCGCGCACGACGCTAACGGTGTTGACCAGCGCCTGCTGCATTTCGCGCACGTTATGCGCCAGCAGGGCCATTTCGTTTTTACCTTCCGCGTCGATCTCATGGGTCAGATCGCCTGCGGCAATGTGACGGATGTGGTTCATCACCTCGTGCAGCGGTTTGAGCAGCACGCGCTGCATGGCGCTCCAGCTTGCCACGATCACGACCACCACGATGACCATCATCGCACCCAGGATCCACAGAATGCGCAGGTAGTCGCTTTCGTTATCGGCAATACCACGGCTGGCAAGCAGCGCCTGCGCTTCACGCCAGTCATGATAGATGGCCTGCATCGCAACCTGCTTTTGTTCGGCGTTTTGCTTAAACATGGCTTCAAGCTCGCCCGCCGCTAACAGTCGGTTCATTTCAGCCAGGGTGGCGGAGTAGATGCCGTACTGCTTTTCCAGCTCGGAAGCCAGACGGGGATCCAGTCCCGGCGTTTCGGGCAGGGCGTTGTACTTATCGAAATGGCTCTGTGCGTCACTGAGCAGATTGTTAGCGTTCTTCACCAGATCGCTGAGCTGCCCGCCGTTAATCTGGCTCGCCGCGCTGCTTTGCAGACGCAACATGCCCCGGTTAAGGGTCACGCGCGCCTGATTGAGGCTAATCCAGGCGTCAGTAAATTCCGCCACGTTCTGGCTGGATAACTGTGAAACCGTAAAGTTGGATTTGTCATTGTTCAGGGCGCTGATAAAGATACCCGCTGAGATCAGCTGCATTACGCCGAACACTAACAACACTATGATTAATAAGGTTATAACTTTTATACGTTTAAACATTGAAAACCTTTTGTAAGCCGCAGGATATTGTCTGAATGAAGCTTTATCGGCAGGTTTTAACGCTTGTTTAACGAAGTAATCGCAAGAAAGAAACGATTTTGTGACTTTTGCAAGAGGATCAAGGCGTTAGGGACAGGATTTTTTTGTGACGCAGACCACAAAATTCAACGGAATCAGGCTTTGCCTCAAAAGGGTTATATCTTCGCCTTAAAGATGCATTTAAAATGCAATTTATATTCTGACTAACGAGGTAACGGCCATGGCCTTTCGCGATCAACCTTTAGGTGAACTTGCCCTTTCCATTCCACGCGCGTCCGCGCTGTTCCGCCAGTACGACATGGATTACTGCTGCGGTGGTAAACAAACGCTGGAACGAGCGGCGGCACGCAAGGAAATTGACGTGGCGGTGATTGAAGCTCAACTGGCAGAACTGGCTACGCAGCCGGTGGAAAAAGACTGGCGCGCCGCACCGCTGGGCGACATCATCGATCACATTATCGTGCGCTACCATGACCGTCACCGCGAGCAGTTACCGGAACTGATCCTGCAGGCCACGAAAGTGGAACGCGTTCACGCGGATAAACCCAACGTCCCGCGCGGCCTGGCCAAATACCTGACCATGCTGCATGAAGAACTTTCCAGTCATATGATGAAAGAGGAGCAGATCCTGTTCCCGATGATCAAACAGGGCATGGGCAGCCATGCGGCGGGGCCAATTAATGTGATGGAAAGCGAGCACGACGATGCGGGCGAACTGCTGGAGGTGATTAAGCACACCACCAATAATGTGACGCCGCCGCCGGAAGCCTGCACGACGTGGAAAGCGATGTACAACGGGATTAATGAGCTGATTGATGATCTGATGGAGCATATCAGCCTTGAGAACAATGTGCTGTTCCCACGGGCGCTGGCGGGGGAGTAGTTTTCACCCTCACCCCGGCCCTCTCCCTGAGGGAGAGGGAGGTTTCGATTCCGTGCCCGCTCTGTCCCCTCTCCCCAGGGGAGAGGGTTAGGGTGAGGGGTAGTTATTTACGCATTGCCGCGATGCGCTTCCTGCCTACCAGCAGCCAGAACACACCGAGCACCACAAACCACAGCGGCGTGACGATCAGCGCCTGACGGGTATCGCTCTCCAGCGTCAGCAGCACCAGCACAAACGCAAAGAACGCCATACATACCCAGCACATCACCTTGCCGAGCGGCATTTTATAAATCGACTTCTCATGCAGTTCCGGGCGCTGTTTGCGGTACACCAGGTACGAGCACAGAATAATCGTCCAGACGAACATAAACAGGATCGCCGAGACGGTGGTGATCATGGTGAACGCGGCAATCACGCTCGGGTTCACGAACAGGATCACCACACCGCCGAGCAGACAAATGCAGGAGAACGTCAGGCCCGTTGCCGGCACCGCGCGTTTTGACAGCTTACCGAAACTTTTCGGCGCAACGCCATCCTGTGCCAGACCAAACAGCATACGGCTGGTTGAGAACACGCCGCTGTTCGCCGACGATGCGGCAGAGGTCAGCACCACAAAGTTGATAATGCTCGCCGCCGCCGGTAAACCGACCAGCACAAACAGCTCAACGAACGGGCTCTTATCCGGAACCACGGAACTCCACGGCGTCACCGACATAATCACAATCAGTGCGAACACGTAGAACATGATGATGCGGATGGGAATCGAATTGATCGCACGCGGCAGGGATTTCTCCGGATCTTTGGTTTCTGCCGCCGTGGTCCCCACCAGTTCGATGCCCACAAAAGCAAACACCGCAATCTGGAAGCCTGCGAAGAAGCCGCTGATGCCTTTCGGGAACCAGCCGCCGTCATTCCACAGATGAGCGAAAGAGGCTTCCACGCCCGACGGGGAGGTAAAATGCGTCAGGACCATCACCAGGCCGACGATAACCAGCGCCACAATCGCGACAATCTTGATCATCGCAAACCAGAATTCCATCTCGCCGAACATTTTTACCGTCGCCAGATTCAGGCTCAGCAGCAACAAAATGACCGCCAGCGAAGCGACCCAGTCTGAGAGACCGGGGAACCAGAATTGTGCGTACGCGGTGATCGCCACCACATCTGCCATGCCGGTGACCACCCAGCAAAACCAGTACGTCCAGCCGGTAAAATAGCCCGCCCACGGCCCGAGCAGGTCGGCGGCAAAGTCGCTGAACGATTTATATTCCAGATTTGAGAGCAGCAGCTCGCCCATGGCGCGCATAACGAAAAACAGCATAAAACCGATGATCATATAAACGAAAATGATCGACGGTCCGGCGAGGCTGATGGTTTTACCCGATCCCATAAACAGCCCGGTGCCGATAGCACCGCCGATGGCGATAAGCTGAATATGACGGTTAGTGAGATTACGCCGTAGAGATTGCTCAGCCGGTGCCTGTTCGTCGGCAACGACTTTTACCTGATCTACCATGTGATTTATTCCTGTACCTGTCTGTGTTGTTGAGGCTCTTCTGGCCTTTCATTACGTCACTACGTGACAATGCCTTGATTTTTGACTCATCGATAGTAGGTAAGAATCGGTGGGATGAATACGTCGAATTCGGGGTAATGTTAAATTTATGTTTAAAGTGAGTGTTATATCACTCAGCTTCTGCGAACAGGCTCACAAAAATACACTCAATCAATGCATTTGCAAGATTAAACACCAGGATTGCGCAAAAGAATGGAGGATGTGCTGTTTTGTGACTTCCTCTCCCCAGGCAGGGAGAGGAATCGTTCAACGGAATTACAGGATTTCCAGCAATTCCACTTCAAACACCAGGGTGCTGAACGGCGGAATGGATGCACCTGCACCGCGCTCGCCGTAAGCGAGATTTTGCGGAATGGTCAGTTCCCATTTGGAACCCACCGGCATCAGGGTCAGCGCTTCGATCCAGCCTGCGATAACGCCGTTGACCGGGAATTCAGCCGGTTCGCCGCGCGCGACGGAGCTGTCAAACACGGTGCCGTCGATCAGTTTACCGGTATAGTGCACGCGCACACGGTCAGTACGCGCCGGGATTGCGCCCTCGCCCTGCTTCAGGACGCGGAACTGTAAGCCCGTTTCGGTGCTGTTCACACCCTCTTTCTCGCGGTTTTCTTCGAGATACTGGGTGCCTTCCGCAGCCATTGATTCAAAGCGCTCGCGACGTACTGCATCAGCGCGTTCGTGGATTTCACGCAGCGCGCGGTGAACCACATCAACCGGTACCGCAGGCTGTTTGCCCGCCAGCGCATCGGCAATGCCTGCTACCAGCGCGTCCGGTAACAGTCCCTGGAGGCCAGACTCGCTCAGCTGCTGGCCTACCTGCAAGCCAATACCGTAACTTGCCTGCGCTTCGATAGTGTCAAAAGTCGGGGTTGTCATGGGTTTTCCTTTCATCCTGTTTAATGTAGCGGGCAGCATAACAGTCACGCTGCGACGGGTAAAACTTTGTCGCCGCGATTGATGACAAATCGCAGGGAAAACGAAACAATAGAGAGGTTAAGATTATTCCCGATCTGATGTCACGAAAGTCGGCTTTGCTACGCTCATCAGGCAGTTAGCCATCTATACTCAATGGCACAGGAAAATAACGACGCGGAGCAGGAGGAAAGCCATGCCCGGGCGATTTGCACTGAAACCTACCCTGGCGAAAATCTGGCACGCACCGGACAATTTTCGCCTTATGGACCCGCTTCCGCCGATGCATCGTCGCGGTATTATTCTTGCGGCCGCGCTGGTCGTCGTTGGCATCCTGCTTCCCACGCCCGACGGGAACGACGCGCTGCCTGCTCAGCGCGATGCGCAAATCGACCTGCCAACCCAGTCATCCCCTCAGCCTCAACCGGTGGAACAGCCGCCGCTGGTCAGTGAACCGGCGCAATCTTTGCCGCAAAATCCTGAACCGCAGATGGAAGAGGAGCCGGTAACGCAGGAGGCCGCACCGCTACAGGAGCCGGTGGGTATTGAACAGCAGTGGCGCACGTACCGCATTGAGTCCGGCAAAACGCTGGCGCAGTTATTCCGCGACCATAATCTGCCGCCTACCGACGTCTATGCGATGGCGCAGGTCGAGGGCAGCGGTAAGCCGTTGAGCAGTCTGCAAACCGGGCAAATCGTGAAGATCCGCCAGAACGCCAGCGGCGTGGTGACGGGCCTGACTATTGAAGGTGAAGGTAATCAGCAGGTGCTCTTTACCCGCCAGCCGGACGGCAGTTTTATTCGCGCGCAATAAATGTTACGCCGGGTCGCTAATCGCTGGCCCGGCGTTTTATCAGGCAGTACGCTTGTTGACCCACCAGATCCCCGAACACACCAGCACCAGCGCAATGGCGTATTTGATGTCGAGAATATTTTCCCCAAGGAAAATCGCCGAAAGCACCGTCCCGGCGACCGGGATCACGAAGTTAAACGGCGCAATCATACTCACGCGGTTGTATTTCAGCAGCACGCTCCACAGGGCGAAAGCGATGGATGAGAGCAGCGTCAGATATCCCAGAATCGCCACTGCCGTGGCGCTGTGTACCACCAGCGTTCCGCCCGTCAGATAGCCCCCTACCACCAGCACGCCGCCGCCAAAGGCCAGTTGCCAGCCGGTCATGACCGTCGGGTCCACCGTCTGCGAAATGCGTTTGCCGTAAAGCGTGGCCGCCGACAGGATAAACGCCGCCAGCACCACAAAGCCGTCGCCCATCCAGACGAAACTGACGTCCATCAGCGAGTGGTTAATGTTGACCAGCATCACCCCGGCAAATCCCAGTACGCAGCCGATAGTTTTGTTGTAGCTCAGCTTGTCGTTCTGATAGATGAAGTGGGCCAGCAGGACGCTGAAAAAGGTTCCGGTGGCGTTCATGATCGAGCCTTTCACACCGGTGGTAAACGCGAGGCCAATATAGAAAAAAGCATACTGAACAGAGGTTTGCGTCAGTCCTAAAAAGGCCAGTTGTCCATACTGCCGGGGGCTGAATCGCGCGATGGGTTTACGCTGCGCCATGGCAAACAGCAGCAGCAAAAGACCGGCAAACAGGAAGCGGTACCCGGCAAAGACAATTTTTGAAGGGATGTCATCGGTGGCGATTTCAAAAATTTCATAACCATTTTTGATCGCGGGGTAAGAGCTTCCCCACAGCAGGCAGCACAGGGTCGCGCAGGCGTAAGCAACTTTTTTACGGGCAAAAATCGTTGCCGGATTAGCAGTTTCCATTCCTTCCACCGATGTTGAAATAACGTTTTATTTTATTATCAGTGAATCAGAAATGAATATCTATCCTGTGAGGACTGAAGTGAGACGTGGGGGCGGCATAAAAAGCAAAACGCCGACACGAGGTCGGCGTTTTGTGTGTTATCAGTACGACAGTTGCAGATTACTCAGCAACCACGTTGATGATAACTTTAGCGAACACTTCGCTGTGAACCTGGAAGTTCACTTCGTGCTCACCAGTGGTACGCAGAACGCCGTTCGGCAGACGAACTTCGCTCTTAGCCACGTCAACGCCAGCTGCAGTTACAGCGTCAGCGATGTCGCGAGTACCGATGGAACCGAACAGTTTACCTTCGTCGCCAGCTTTAGACGCGAGGTTAACAGTGCCCAGTGCGTTGATTTTCTCAGCGCGAGCATTAGCTGCTGCCAGAACGTCAGCCAGTTTGGCTTCCAGTTCAGCACGGCGAGCTTCGAAGAATTCAACGTTTTTCTTGGTAGCAGGAACAGCTTTACCCTGCGGTACCAGGAAGTTACGAGCATAACCCGCTTTAACGTTAACCTGATCACCCAGGCTACCCAGGTTTGCTACTTTATCAAGCAGAATAACTTGCATTACCTTATCCTCTCAAAGTCGTATTAATGGACCGTGACCGATTACTGATGACGATCAGTGTACGGCAGCAGGGACAGGTAGCGAGCGCGTTTGATAGCGCGGGCCAGCTGACGCTGATATTTTGCACGGGTACCGGTGATACGGCTTGGGACAATCTTACCGCTTTCGGTGATGTAGTTTTTCAGCGTTGCGATATCTTTATAGTCGATCTCTTGAACGCCTTCCGCGGTGAAACGGCAGAACTTGCGACGACGGAAATAACGTGCCATTTGGCTAGTCTCCAGAATCTATCAATTCAATCTGCTCGGCATGCAGTACCATTTTACTCAGTCCGTTCTTTGCCTTATGGCAACTGATGAACCCCTGAACAATGACTGCGCTACCGACCGTTATACTGTGAGTAATGGCCTGATTCTCATGCCCGCTGATTATTACAGGCATTTGACACCACGCCTGCCGGTGAAAACCGGCCTCCTCCTGCACAGAACGATGCTCAAGCACGAACTGGCAATGAGGAATTCCTGAGGGACTGACCTTTCGAAGGGGATTCCTGCACACGGTGCCGGATAACGCCAGACGGTTGGTCATCAGAAATTACTCTTCAGAATCCCCAGCATCTTCAGCATCTGCGGTTTCGTTAGCGAAATCATCGCGACGCTCACGGCGCTCGTCTTTCGCTTTAACCATCGGAGATGCTTCGGTAACCGCGTTTTTAGTACGCATTACCATGCTACGGATAACGGCGTCGTTGAAGCGGAAGTTTGTTTCCAGCTCATCGATAACTTCCTGCGGCGCTTCAACGTTCAGCAGAACGTAGTGTGCTTTGTGCAGTTTGTTGATCGGGTAAGCCAGCTGACGGCGGCCCCAGTCTTCCAGACGGTGGATCGTACCTTCTGCTGCAGTGATTGCACCAGTGTAACGCTCGATCATGCCCGGAACCTGTTCGCTTTGGTCAGGATGGACCATAAAAACGATTTCGTAATGACGCATCGAATTGCTCCTTACGGATTATTCAGCCTCCTGTCAGGGTCAGCCGCGGCCCATGGAAGCAAGGAACGTGTTTGAAAGGCGGCTGAAAAATTGACGCGTAATCATACTTGCGACGCCTGCCGAACTCAAGCGCGTTGTATAAATAATTCGCACGAAGCGTAAAGCCAGGCTCAGTCAGTGGCTTAAAATTAAGCAAAACGCATTACAGCATTTTTTTGAACAACTGCATCAGAAATGGTCGCGGTAACTCCTGGGGCCTGCGATTACACTTAGATAACACTCTTTTAACCGGGAGGAATTGCTTTCAAAAGGTAACGTCATTAGCAGTTTCGGAGCGTAACACCATGAAAACCATCGCATTCTCATTCCTTGCCGCGTTATTGCTGAGCGCGAACGTGACGGCAGCAGTTAATATCGACGACCAGGTAACCCGAAATATGGATGATGTGCACAGTCTGGGCGTAATTTATATCAATCATAATCTCGCCACTGAAAGCGAAGCACATCAGGCCCTTCAAGACGAAGCAGACGCACACGGCGCAACGTCCTGGCATGAAATACTCATTCATGAGCCGGGAAGCAACGGTAATATTCACGCCAGCGCGGCGATCTACCGCTAGCAGCAGATTTACCACAACGAAAATATTGCCATAGTCATTCGCCCCCACCTCCGGGGGCTTTTTTTGCCTTTAGATTGCGCTTACAGATGCGCGCAAAAAAAGCGTACCGTGGCCTCAAGCGCGGTCGGCGTGATGCGGTGCTTCACGCCTTCATCGAGAAGGCAGGTTAATTGCGCGTCCAGCCCCGCCTGACGCAGCGCCTGCGCCAGACGTTGTGTTTGCGCGGCGGGCACCACGTCGTCGGCAATGCCATGCCATAGTAGCAATGGTCTGTCGGTCAGACGGTCTAACTGATGCGTGACATCCCAGTCTTTGAGCGGCGCTATCGCCTGCGGATCAGCGGGAGGGAAAAGCGTATCGGCGAGGGTCGTGAAATAGCCCGATCCCATCAGGCTTGCCACGCAGGTGATTTCCGTGTGCTGCGTCATCAGTCCCAGCGCGGTCATGCCCCCCATTGACGCGCCACCCACCGCCAGCCGGTCATCGGCAATCAAACCGTCTGCGTAGAGCGCGGCCTTAATCGCGTCGAATTCAACAAAATTGGTATGCAAAATTTGCCAGAACTGCGTGAGCCGGTGAGCTTCATCGCCATCAAAACGCGCACCGTGATCGCGGGCATCCGGCATCACCACGCGGAATCCCGCCTGTGCCAGCGCCACAGCGAAATAGCTGTAAACCAGCTTTGATGATGTGAACCCGTGGTAAAACAGCACCGTGGGCAGCGCGCGATCCTGGCTGCCCGCGGGTGTTGCATGCAGAGTTTCAATGCCGGCGACGTGGCGAATGCCAAGTTCAATCATGGTCATCTCCAGACTTTTTTTAAGATATGCCATGCAGTGAAACCTGGCGCAAGCGTGAATCTACGGTTTTAATCCATAATGTTGAGATGTCCATTACGCTTTCAGGTGATTTTCATTCGAAAATCACGTCACAGCTAACAAATCGGGAACATTCCCCCAAAGGGAAATTTCTGGAGGGCTACACTATGGCTATCAGGAAACGAGAAAATACCATGCGTTTATTTGTTCCGGTCATGCTGGCACTTGTGCTTAGCGGTTGTAGCGCACTTCAGGGTACGCCTAAGCCACCGCCGCCGGTCACCAGCGAGCCACAAGAAATCAGTCGTGATCAGACGCAAGGATTGCAAAAAATGGGAACAATTAGCGCGATGGTCCATGGTTCACCCATGGATGCGGAGGCGGAAATTAAAGCCAAAGCCACCGCAGCAAAAGCAGATTATTACGTCATCATCCTTAATGACGATACCGTCTTTACCGGCCAGTGGTATTCGCAGGCCATCTTATATCGTCAATAAATAAGCGTTGATTTTTAAAGTAAATTTACACTGCTTTGCGTCCGTAGACGTATTCCTGTGCAGAATGAACTCAATGCCAGCGGCAAGGGAATGAGTTTAAGCGCGATGGACTGCCCTGACCTTATCCAGGGTAACGTTAAATGGAGCTGACAAATGAAACGATCACTTGCCTTAACCTCACTGTTACTTTCCGTTGGTTTAGTGAGTACCACAGCGCAATCTGCGGAGTTCGCCAGCGCGGACTGCGTGACAGGCCTCAATGAAATTGGCCTGATTTCAGTCAGTAATATTTGCGGCAGTGCACAGGATGTTGAACGCGTTATCGCTCTGAAGGCAGATGAACGGGGAGCCTCCTGGTATCGCATTATTAAGATGCAGGAAAACCAGCATGCCGATCACTGGCGCGTGCAAGCCATTATTTACGCATAAGATTTTTTGAAGCCACCCTATCTGGTGGCTTTTTCATGTTAATTTTTAATTACCACATTGTTATTAAGACAATATATTCTGGTAACATTTGGTTACACAGATCGCCTAAATGTTAGCGGGTAACTGCCGTTGAACGAGCCATACCTCTCGATTCACGGATAATTTATGACCGCATTTTTTCGCCGTACTGGGCTTGGCACTAAACTTTCGCTACTGACAGGCGTAAGCGTTGCCGTCCTGTTCCTGTTATTTACGTTTCTGATGAGTCATAAAGCCAGCCAGCAACTGGAAGCGCTGGCGGTCGAAGATCTGCATAGCCAGTCCACGGGCATGGTGGATATGGTAGAAATGTTTAACACCAGCCTGAGCGAAGAAGTGCAAAGCTACACGACGCTGTTCGGAAGTTTTATTCCGCAACCCATGAGCGTCGATCCCACGCAAATCCGCACTATTAACGGCCTTAACGTTCCGCTGCTTAAGGGCGGCGATACCGAACTGCATGAAAATAACAGCGCCCCGGATGATTTTCTGAATCGTACTGGCGCGATTGCGACCCTGTTTGTGCGCAACGGCGATGATTTCATTCGCGTGGCAACCTCGCTGCGTAAAGAGAACGGCGAGCGCGCCATCGGCACCCAACTGGATAAAGCCAGCCCGGCGATGGCCCCCGTTCTGCGCGGTGAGGCGTATCGCGGCCTGGCCCTGCTGTTCGGTAAACGCTACATCACCCAGTATCAGCCGGTAAAAGATGCCAGCGGTAACACCATTGCCATTCTGTTTGTCGGCGTGGATATCACCCGTTCCTGGAACGTGATGCGCGAGAAAATTCTCTCCCGCAAACTGGGTGAAAGCGGCCATTTCTATGTGCTGGATAACAACCCTGGCAAGAATTACGGCAATTATCTGTTCCACCCGCGTGAAGAAGGCCAGCGCCCGCAGTGGGATGACGCCACGCAGAAAGCGATGCAGACGACGCCATCCGGCACGCTGGAGCGCACCGATGCCGAAGGCCGCACGCTGAAAATGTCGTGGACCACGCTGCCAGGCTGGAACTGGACAATCGTTGGCGAGGTGGATAAAGCGGTACTGCTGCGCGATGTGACCACCCTGCGCAATCAGTTTTTGCTGGCGGGCGCAGTGATCTCCCTGCTCTTTGCCGCCCTGTACGTGGTGATTATTCGCCGCTGGCTGACGCGTCCGCTGCGCGATGTAACCGGGCTGGCGCAACGCTACGCTGCCGGGGACTTACGCGCCACGCTGGATACCCGTCGTCATGATGAAGTGGGCCAGCTAATCACTGCGATCAACGGCATCGGCCACGGTTTGCAAACCATGGTCAGACAGGTGCGCGAAGCTGCGGGCGAAATCAATGAAGGCACCAATGCACTGGCGGCAGACAGCGGCGAAATCAGCGAGCAAATCAATAAGCAGGCCAGCAGCGTGGAGGAAACCTCCGCCAGCATGGAGCAGCTCGCCGCCACCGTGCAGCAAACCGCTGACAACATGGAGCAAACGCAGCATCTGGTGAAAGAAACCTCCCAGGCGGTGCAGAAAGGCGGGCAAACTGTCGGCTATGCGGTTGCCACCATGAACGATATTCGCGACGCATCGCAACGTATCGCCGACATTACACACGTTATCGAGTCAATTGCCTTTCAGACCAATATCCTGGCGCTGAACGCCGCCGTGGAAGCGGCCCGCGCGGGCGAGCATGGTAAAGGCTTTGCCGTCGTCGCCCAGGAAGTGCGTGCGCTGGCGGCCCGCAGTGGCAATGCGGTGAAAGAGATCGAGGGGCTGATCAACGACACCCTGAGCAAAGTCACCGAAGGCCACGCGCTGTCGGAGCAAACGCAACAGGCGATGGGCTCAATCATCGATCATATGCGCGATATCAATCAGTTAGTGACCGAAATTAACCATGCGTCACATGAGCAATCCGCCGGAATTGGCCAGGTGAATATCGCCATGACGCACATTGGCGAAGCTACCCACGTTAACGCCGGACGGGTTTCACGCAGCGAAGCCACGGCGCGCACGCTGCGTGAGAAAGGCAACCACCTGAACGAACTGGTCAGCCTGTTCCGCCTTTAACCCACCCCGCCCGTGGCGCGCAGCAGCAGGTCGTTTTGCACCTGCTTATCAATCAGCGAGCCGCCACGGGTATCCAGCATCATTTGACACCAGGCCTGGGCCAGCGGCGGAGACGCGTGGCGCAGCATCTGCCTGCCTGAGGCCAGCAGATAAAGTTGCTGCACCAACTCGCGGGCCTGCGCCTCCTGAGGCTTATACAGACGCGGCTGCAACTGCCGCCAGGCGCGATCAAAATGCCGATCCTGCCCCTTCACTTCCCCAAACGCCGCCAGCAATAAATCCATTGCACCGTGCTGTTTTGCCAGCACCCGCAGCACGTCGAGGCACATGATATTGCCTGAGCCTTCCCAGATACTGTTGACCGGCATTTCGCGGTACAGGCGCGGCAGTTCGCTCTCTTCGCAATAGCCGATCCCGCCGAGCACTTCCATCGCTTCCGCCACAAAGGGGATGCCTGCCTTGCAGATGCTGAATTTTGCGACAGGTGTGAACAGCCGCGCCCACAGCGCCGCCTGCTCGCTGGCGCGCTTATCCCACGCGCCCGCCAGTTGAAACAGAAAGGCGGCTTGTCCTTCAAGCTGAAGGGCCATCCGGCTGAGCACTTCACGCATCAGAGGCTGATCGACCAGATTTTTGCCGAACGCCTGCCGCTGATGGGCGTGATAGAGCGCCACGGAAAAGGCGCGGCGCATCAGGCCGTGGCTGCCAAGGGCGCAGTCCACGCGCGTCAGACCACCCATTTTGAGGATCTGCCGCACGCCGTCGCCCTCCTCCCCCAGCAGCCAGCCGGTCGCATCGAAAAATTCCGCTTCGCTACTGGCGTTGGAACGGTTGCCCAGTTTGTCTTTCAGGCGCTCCAGACGCACCGCGTTGCGCATCCCGTCAGGTAAAAATCGCGGCACGAAAAAGCATGACAGGCCGCCTTTGGCCTGAGCCAGTACCAGATGCGCATCGCTTTGCGGCACCGAGAAAAACCATTTGTGCCCCACCAGCCGGTAAACGTCACCGCTTTTTTCAGCCTTTGTCGTGTTACTGAGCACGTCGGAACCGCCCTGCTTTTCGGTCATCCCCATGCCGATCAGCAGTCCGCGCTTTTGTGCGCCGGGTGCCAGATGCGGATCATAGCGGTCACTCATCAGCGGTTTTAACCAGTCGTGAAAGGGTGTCGGCAAGGATTGTTGCAGCAGGGGCGTGGCGGCAAAGGTCATGGTGACCGGGCAAAGCGTGCCCGCTTCCACCTGTGCATGAAGTACAAAGCGCGCGGCACGGGCAACGAACGATCCTAACCGCGCGTCATCTTCCCAGGCCAGATTATGCACCCGGTTGGCGCACAGCCCCTGCATCAGCAGATGCCAGGCCGGATGAAAGCGCACATCGTCCAGCCGCTCACCGGTGGCGTCATAGCGCAACAGTTCGGGCGGATTACTGTTCGCCAGCCTGCCGAGTTCAAGGGATTCTGCCGTGCCAAGCTGTTGCCCGATGCTGGCGAGCAGTTCCACGTCCCAGCCTGCGCCTTCGCGGATCACCGCGTCGTGCAGCGCCTGGTCTGAGAGAAAGAGATTGCTGTTGTGAAGCGGAATGGGTTGGTTAAACACGGTGTGGGTGTGCCAGTGCATGTTGCGTCCCTCCTTCAATGGCATTGCCAGTAAGTATGGACAGCGAAGGGTGACTGGCGCGTTGGGGGGATCACAAAATGGGAAGAGAACACCCTCACCCCGGCCCTCTCCCTGAGGGAGAGGGAGGGCAAGTCCGCGCCCGGGCTATTCCCTCTCCCTGAGGGAGAGTCAGACTCATGCTCGGGCTATTCCCTCTCCCTCAGGGAGAGGGTTAGGGTGAACTTAACCAGAAAAACTAACCGCGCTGGCGCACGGCCTCAAACAAACAAATCCCGGTTGCCACCGACACGTTCAGCGAGGACACACTGCCCGCCATCGGGATGCTGATCAGTTCGTCGCAGTGCTCGCGGGTCAGACGACGCATCCCTTCGCCTTCGGCCCCCATCACCAGCGCCATTGAACCGGTCATTTTGCTCTGGAACAGCGTGTGATCCGCTTCGCCTGCGGTGCCGACGATCCAGATGTTCTCTTCCTGCAACAGACGCATGGTGCGCGCCAGGTTGGTGACGCGGATCAGCGGCACGTTTTCTGCCGCGCCGCAGGCGACTTTTTTCGCCGTGGCGTTAAGCTGGGCCGATTTGTCTTTCGGCACGATCACCGCATGCACACCCGCGGCATCGGCGCTGCGCAGGCAGGCACCGAGGTTGTGCGGATCGGTCACACCATCGAGGATCAAAAAGAACGGTTTATCGAGGCTTGCGATCAGATCCGGCAGATCGTTTTCCTGATACTGACGACCCGGCTTCACGCGGGCGATGATCCCCTGGTGCACCGCGCCTTCGCTCTTTTCGTCCAGATATTGACGGGACGCCACCTGTACCGGCACGCCCTGGGCTTCCAGCGCATGGATAAGCGGCATCAAACGTTTGTCTTCACGACCTTTCAGAATAAAAACTTCCTGAAAGCGCTCAGGAGCGCGTTCCAGCAGTGCCTGCACCGCGTGGATGCCGTAAATCATTTCACTCATTAATGTACTCGTTATTAAGCTGTTAGCAGTTACCCTCACGCCATCCGCTGGAATGAGGGGGAAAATTACTCAGCGATTTTCTTTTTCGCTGCACGTTTGGCTTTGGTTGCCGCGGCGATTTTTTGCGTTTGCGCCGACGGTGCCTTCGGTTTTTTCTCTTTCTTCACCTTTGGCTTTGCGCTGTCGTCGGCTTTCGCTTTGGTTTTGCCTTTGGCCTTCGGCTTGCCTTTGTCACCACGGAAAGCGCTGTCCGGCTCAAAATTTACTTTCTTACCGACCTGGCGACGGCGGCTGCTGTTGCGGCCCGGCGTGCCTTTTTTCGCGCGTTCACGTTCGGTCTTGCCGACGTTACGTGGGCCGCGCTCGCTTGAGATCAGCGTGAAGTCGATTTTGCGCTCGTCCATATTGACCGCTTCCACGCGCACTACCACGCGGTCGCCGAGGCGATAGGTCTGGCCGCCGGATTCGCCAATCAGACGCTGACCTACCTGATCGAAACGATAGTAGTCGTTGTCGAGCGAAGAGACGTGCACCAGGCCATCGATAAACAGATCGCTTAAACGTACGAAGAAACCAAAACCGGTGACGCTGGCAATAACGCCGGAGAAGGTGTTGCCCACCTGATCCTGCATAAAGTCGCACTTCAGCCAGTCGGAGACTTCGCGCGTGGCTTCGTCAGCGCGGCGTTCTGCCATTGAACAGTGCTGACCTAATTGCAGCATCGCTTCAACGGAGTAGTGCCAGCCGCCGGTGTCGGTGCTGTCGCCTTCGTGTCCCTGCTCTTTCGCCAGCAGGTATTTAATGGCGCGGTGCAGCGACAGGTCAGGATAACGGCGGATCGGCGAGGTAAAGTGCGCGTACTGTTGCAGGGCAAGGCCGAAGTGTCCACGGTTTTCCGGGTCGTAAATCGCCTGTTTCATCGAGCGCAGCAGCATAGTTTGCAGCATCTCGTGGTCAGGACGATCGGCGATGGATTCCAGCAGTTCGGCGTAATCGCCCGGCTCCGGCTTGCTGCCGCCCGGCAATTCCAGGCCCAGCTCCGCAAGCACCGAACGGAAAGAGGTGATCGCTTCGTTGGTCGGACGGTCGTGAATACGGAACAGCGCAGGCTCTTTGGCTTTCTCCACAAAACGCGCGGCGGAGATGTTCGCCAGGATCATGCACTCTTCGATCAGTTTATGCGCGTCGTTACGCTCGGTCAGTTCAATGCGATCGATACGGCGTTCAGCATTGAAGATAAACTTCGCTTCTTCACTCTCAAACGAGATGCCGCCGCGCTCTTCGCGTGCCTGGTTCAGCGTTTTGTAGAGGGTGTGCAGCTCTTCAATGTGTTTCACCAGCGGGGCGTACTGCTCGCGCAGTTCTTTGTCGCCTTCGAGCATATGCCACACTTTGGTGTAGGTCAGACGCGCGTGCGAGCTCATCACCGCTTCATAGAATTTGTAGCCGGTTAAGCGCCCTTTGGCGGAGATGGTCATCTCGCAGACCATGCAGAGGCGGTCAACCTGCGGGTTGAGCGAGCACAGGCCGTTGGAGAGCACTTCCGGCAGCATCGGCACCACCTGCGACGGGAAGTAGACCGAGGTGCCGCGGTTGCGCGCTTCGTCATCCAGCGAGGTGCCGGGACGCACGTAGTAGCTCACATCCGCAATGGCGACCCATAAGCGCCAGCCGCCACCGCGTTTTTTCTCGCAGTAGACCGCATCATCAAAGTCGCGGGCGTCTTCGCCGTCGATGGTCATCAGCGGCAGATTGCGCAGGTCAATGCGGCCCGCTTTTGCCTCTTCCGGCACCTGCTCTTTCAGGCTGGCGATTTCATCTTCGACCGCTTGCGGCCAGACGTACGGGATCTCGTGGGTGCGCAGCGCCATGTCCACGGCCATGCCGGTGCCCATGTTGTCGCCGAGCACTTCAACAATCTTACCGACCGCTTTCGTGCGACGGGTCGGGCGCTGGGTCAGTTCGACCACCACCACAAAGCCCATCCGCGCGTTCATGATCTCTTCTGGCGGGATCAGGATATCAAAGCTCAGACGGCTATCGTCAGGTACCACGAAGCCCACGCCCGCTTCGGTAAAGTAGCGGCCCACAATCTGGCTGGTTTTCGGCACCAGCACGCGGACGATGCGCGCTTCACGGCGGCCTTTACGATCGGCACCCAGCGGCTGTGCCAGCACCTGATCGCCATGAATGCAGGTTTTCATCTGTTCAGACGACAGGTAGAGATCGTCTTTGCGGCCTTCAACGCGTAAAAAGCCAAAGCCGTCGCGGTGACCGATGACGATGCCTTTCAGCAGGTCGAGGCGTTCTGGCAGGGCATAGCACTGGCGGCGGGTGAAGACCAGTTGTCCGTCGCGCTCCATGGCGCGCAGACGGCGACGCAGCCCTTCAAGCTGCTCTTCGCCTTCGAGGTTCAGTTCAATCGCCAGCTCTTCACGGCTGGCCGGTTTTTCGCGTTTTGATAAGTGATCGAGAATGAACTCACGGCTTGGAATTGGATTGGCGTACTTTTCAGCTTCGCGCTCCAGGAAAGGATCTTGTGACATTGCGGTTTCCTCCGTTGTCAGCTCTGGTGGGATATCGTTCACTCCACCAGCAATAATTTGTAAAGCGGTTGATTCTCTTCAACCAAATCGGCCAGCGTGTAGTTATCCAGTTCATTCAGGAAACTTTGCACGGCCTGAGAAAGCGCCTGCTTCAGGCGGCAAGCGGGGGTGATATGACAAAATGCGCTGCTGCAATTCACCAGCGCCAGCGGTTCCAGATCACGCACCACATCACCAATACGAATAGTTTGTGCGGGTCTACCCAGGCGGATCCCGCCGTTTTTTCCTCTGACGGCCGCCACGTATCCTGAGCGACTCAGTTGGTTGATAATCTTGACCATATGATTACGGGATACGCCGTAGACCTCTGTCACCTCAGAAATATTGGTCATGCGACCTTCCGGAAGCGATGCCATATAGATTAAAGCCCGCAATCCGTAATCGGTGAAACTCGTTAACTGCACATCAACCTCAGGGAAAAAGGGAAAACGCGGTACACCTGCGGTGTATTGACTCTATTGATGATAAACCAGCCACCAGCCAGGCTGCTAATTTATTTAGAAATGGAGGTAAAATCGCGGAAAAACAAGGGGCGCAGTGTTTGCGCCCCTGGAGTGATTATGCGTCGAACGGGTCGCGCAGGATCATAGTTTCAGTACGGTCAGGACCGGTTGAAATAATATCAATCGGCACGCCGGTGACTTCTTCAATGCGCGTAATGTAATTCAGCGCCGCCTGCGGCAGACCGCTGCGCTCTTTCACACCGAAGGTCGTTTCAGACCAGCCCGGCATGGTTTCGTAGATCGGCTCGATGCCTTCCCAGTCGTCAGCAGCCATCGGGGTGGTGGTCACTTCGCGGCCATCCGGCAGGCGGTAAGCCACGCAGATTTTCACTTCTTTCAGGCCATCCAGCACGTCGAGTTTGGTCAGACAGAAACCCGACAGGGAGTTGATCTGCACGGCGCGGCGCACTGCCACCGCATCCAGCCAGCCGGTACGACGACGACGACCGGTGGTCGCGCCAAATTCGTTACCCTGCTTGCACAGGAACTCGCCGATGTCATCAAACAGTTCAGTCGGGAACGGACCTGCACCCACACGGGTGGAGTAAGCTTTGATGATACCCAGCACGTAATCCACATAACGCGGGCCGATACCGGAACCGGTAGCCACGCCACCAGCGGTGGTGTTAGAGGAGGTCACATACGGATAAGTACCGTGGTCGATATCCAGCAGCGTACCCTGCGCGCCTTCAAACATGATGAAATCACCACGTTTACGCGCCTGGTCGAGCAGATCGGAGACATCAACAACCATGGAGGTCAGGATGTCGGCAACCGCCATCACATCGTCCAGCACTTTCTGGTAGTCAACTGCGTCGACTTTATAGAAGTTCACCAGTTGGAAGTTGTGATATTCCAGCACTTCTTTCAGTTTGGTTGCAAAGGTGGCTTTATCAAACAGGTCGCCAACGCGCAGACCGCGACGTGCAACTTTGTCTTCGTAAGCAGGGCCGATACCGCGACCGGTCGTCCCGATAGCTTTTGCACCGCGCGCTTTTTCGCGAGCAACGTCCAGCGCCACATGATAATCGAGGATCAGCGGGCACGCTTCAGACAGCAGCAGACGCTCACGAACCGGGATACCACGGTCTTCCAGCTCTTTCATCTCTTTCATCAGGGCTGCAGGAGACAGCACAACGCCGTTACCAATGATGCTGGTCACGTTATCGCGGAGAATGCCTGATGGAATAAGATGGAGAACGGTTTTTTCACCGTTGATTACGAGAGTATGGCCTGCGTTGTGACCGCCCTGGTAGCGCACAACATATTTAGCCCGTTCAGTCAGAAGATCAACAATCTTCCCTTTACCTTCGTCACCCCATTGGGTGCCCAGTACGACGACGTTGTTACCCATTTTTCAAAATCACCGTTTGCTTAAAAAAGGATTCTACCATCGCTTTTTCTGATAATCAGCACTTTTTGTCCGCTAATTTCGTCCATTATGCGTGCTATTTCTTCAGCCAATCGTTTTCCTCAACATATAGTAGACAACCACGCCAGCAACCACTAGACCGCCGCCAAAACGACGTAAAATCGTATCCGGTAAGAGCGCAAGCGAGGCGATCATACGCCGCCAGGCGCGCGGATAAAGCATCGGACCAAGCCCTTCAAACACCAGAACGAGCGCCAGTGCCAGCCAGATTGTTGAGTTCATGCAGGATCCTTAAATGAGAAAACCACCGGATCCTGTGGGGATCCCGGTGGTTTTGATGGGATAAAACCGCCTTGCTGATTTTATCTTACGGCGTTGCCTGGCGTCTTCATGTAGCGGAAGAAATCACTTTCCGGGCTGAGAACCATGACGTCCTGATTGCTCTGGAAGCTGTTCTCGTAAGCGCGCAGGCTACGAATGAACGCGTAGAAATCAGGGTCCTGGCTGAAAGCGTCAGCAAACAGTTTAGCGGCTTCTGCATCACCTTCACCGCGCAGGATGCGACCTTCACGCTCGGCTTCCGCCAGCGTTTTCGTCACTTCGTAATCGGAAGTCGCGCGTAATTTCTCCGCTTCTTCCTGACCTTGTGAACGGTGACGACGGGCAACCGCTTCACGCTCGGCGCGCATACGGTTGTAAATCGCTTCCGAAACTTCGTTCGGCAGGTTGATCTGCTTGATACGCACATCGACCACTTCGATACCCAGGGCCGCCATACTGTTCGGGTTTACTACCGGGACTTTACCGTTAGTTTCCGCAGTCACGCGCTTAGCCGCTTTAGCGATTTCATCGTCAGCCGCAGGCGTAGCCACTTCATCTTCTGTTCCGGCAGAACCTGAGTTCAGCGCGTCACGCACTTCGAGGGTCAGACGACCACGGGAATCGGTAACGATGTCTTTCACGTCCAGACGACCAATCTCAGAACGCAGACGGTCAGAGAACTTACGTTTCAGCAGGACTTCTGCCTGAGAAACGTCACCACCACCGGTTGCCAGGTAGTAGCGGCTGAAATCGCTGATACGCCACTTAATGTAGGAGTCAACGATCAGGTCTTTTTTCTCTTTGGTAACAAAGCGATCGGCCTGGTTATCCATAGTCTGGATACGCGCATCCAGCGTTTTAACGGTTTCAATAAACGGCAGTTTGAAATGCAGGCCCGGCTCAAACACCAGCGGCTTGTTTTCATCGTCACGCAGAACTTTACCGAAGCGCAGGGTAATGCCGCGCTCGCCTTCTTTTACCACGAAAATAGACGTATAAAGCACCACCAGCACGATGATAATTATCGCAATTAAAGACTTACGCATCGTTATTCCCCCTGACGCTGGTAGTCGTTACGCTGCGCGTTAGCACGGCGTTGGTCCATGATGTCGCCCTGATTAGCGGCAGGCGCTGAATTTGCCCCGCTGCCAGAGGTAGACGCAGGCGGCAGGCGCAACAGATCATTGGCGCTGCTGGTATTACCTTTTGAGGTAGACGCGTTACCGCCCTTCAGCATTTGATCCAGTGGCAGCACCATCAGATTGCCGCCTTTGTCATTAACCAGCACTTTGCGGGTATGACTGAGCACTTTTTCCATGGTTTCGATATACAGACGCTCGCGGGTAATTTCCGGTGCGGCTTTATATTCCGGCAGGATTTTGGCGAAACGCGCCACTTCACCCTGCGCTTCCAGAATAGTCTGTGTGCGGTAGGCGCGCGCTTCTTCCAGAATACGTTGTGCCTGACCGTTAGCACGCGGCTGCACTTCGTTAGCGTAAGCTTCTGCTTCACGGATGGACTGCTGTTCGTTCTCACGTGCGGCAATCGCATCATCAAACGCAGCCTGTACCGCTTCCGGCGGACGCGCAGCCTGGAAGTTGACGTCCAGCAGGGTAATACCCATGTTGTACGGCTTGATGGTCTCTTCCAGTTCACGCTGGGTATCGCTACGAATAACGGTACGGCCTTCAGTGAGGATGCGATCCATAGTGTATTTGCCGATTACGCCGCGCAGGGCGCTGTCGGTCGCCTGACGCAGGCTGTCGTCTGCGCTGGTCACGCTAAAGAGATAGTGTTGCGGATCAATGACGCGGTACTGCACGTTCATTTCTACGCGCACCACGTTTTCGTCAGACGTCAGCATCACGCCGGATGCCGCCAGTTCGCGAACTGCTTCAACGTTAACCGCCGTCACGTTATCCACAAACGTCGGTTTCCAGTTCAGGCCTGGCTCTACCAGATGGCTGAATTTACCGAAACGGGTAACAACACCGCGCTCGGCTTCTTTAATGGTGTAGAAACCGCTGGCGGCCCAGATAATGACGATCGCCGCAGCAACGATGCTGACAACGCGTCCACCCAGATGCGCGCGCGGCCCTGGCGATGAGCTGCCGCCGCCTGAACCGGTGCCTTTACCACCGCCCAGACCGCCGAGCTTTTTGCTCAACTTGCGGAAAATATCATCCAGATCGGGCGGCCCCTGTTCGCGACCACCTTTATTTCCCCCAGAGTTACCGTCGGGTTTATTGCTGCTGCCCCACGGGTCGCGGTCTTGTCCGTTATTACCGGGCTGATTCCACGCCATGTTTGTGCTCCATATTTGTTATGCGGTGATGCCCCCACCAGGGGGAAATATCTTCAGGTGATACGCCGGTTAGACAACGTAGTCCACCAATGCAGGTTCTTGTTTACAGAGGCGACGCCAGTCGACGATCGGCATGCGCACCTGCATGCTGACGCTACCGTCATCCTCCATCCACTCTTTTTCAATCGCCTGAAGCTGATAAAAGCGGCTTCGCAAACGCCCTTCTTTGGCCGGTAAACGCAACGTATGCTGCGCCACTTCACCGGAAAGACGTTCGGTTAACACCTGGAATAACAGCGGTACACCCACACCGGTTTGCGCAGAAAGCCAAACCCGAATCGGTTTATTTTCGTCATCCCTGTCGATACGTGGCTCAAAATCATCCAGCATATCGATTTTGTTCATAACCAGCAGCGTGGGGATCTCGTGAGCGTCAATCTCCTCGAGTACCGTATTCACTGCGTCTATGTTTTCCTGCAAGCGCACATCTGCCGCATCAACCACATGCAGCAGTAGCGTCGCCTGCCGGGTTTCCTGCAACGTTGCCTTAAACGCGGCAACTAAATCGTGTGGCAAATGGCGGATAAAACCTACCGTGTCCGCAAGCACGGTCTCTCCCACGTCCGCAACATCAATGCGGCGCAGGGTCGGGTCCAGGGTCGCAAACAACTGGTCTGCGGCATAAACCTGGGCCTCGGTAATCTGATTAAACAGCGTCGATTTGCCGGCGTTGGTGTAACCCACCAGCGACACGGTCGGAATATCGGCTTTTTGACGGGAGCGACGCCCTTGCTCACGCTGCTTTTCAACTTTCTCAAGCCGCGAAAGGATTTGCATGATGCGATTACGCAGCAAACGACGGTCGGTTTCGAGCTGGGTTTCCCCCGGACCGCGCAAACCAATCCCGCCTTTCTGTCGTTCAAGGTGGGTCCAGCCACGCACCAGGCGCGTAGCCATATGACGCAACTGCGCCAGTTCAACCTGCAACTTACCTTCATGGGTACGTGCACGTTGGGCAAAAATGTCTAAAATCAGTCCTGTACGATCGATAACACGGCACTCGCACAGTCTCTCCAGGTTGCGTTCCTGGGCCGGGCTTAGCGCATGATCGAAGAGCACGACCGATGCACCTGTCGCCTTCACGGCTTCCGCTATTTCAACTGCCTTACCTTCACCAACAAAATACTTTGGGTGCGGCGCTTTACGGCTACCGGTAATCACCTGCATTGCATCGACACCGGCGGAAGAGACCAGAGATTCAAACTCCTGGAGGTCTTCCATATCTTTGTCTTGCGAAAAATAGATGTGTACCAGTACCGCCTGCTCACCGGCATCATAACGGTCAAACAAGCGTAACTCCTCATTAAAGACCAGCGGGGAACCTAACTAATCTGGCTCCCCGACATGGAAAAACAGCCATCAACCTTATTCGGTTTCTTCGCTGTCTTGTTGCGTTGCAGAAGAACCCTGCGCATTACTGCCATGATGATAGTTACTGGAGCCGCCGGTCGCGTTGTTACTGTGATGGGAAACCGGGCGAGACGGGACAACAGTAGAAATCGCGTGCTTATAGACCATCTGGCTGACCGTGTTTTTCAACAGGATCACGAACTGATCGAAAGACTCAATTTGACCTTGCAGCTTAATACCATTCACCAAATAAATAGAAACCGGAACACGTTCACGACGCAGTGCGTTCAAAAACGGGTCTTGTAATGATTGCCCCTTAGCCATTCTATCTTTTCCTTATATGCTTGTTTTGTACTTTGAACCCGGAGGTTCTGAAAACTGCGTAAAATTTTGCGCACGATACGACTTAATTGTACACATTCAGTGTACGTTAGCACCAACAACCTGTAATACCTCATTTCGTGACCGTTCCGGCTTTTCACTGTCTAACCAGTGCACGCCATCCCAACCACGCAACCAGGTCATCTGGCGCTTCGCCAACTGTCTCGTCGCGCAAACACCTCGATAAACCATTTCATCGTATGAAATCTCACCGTCAAGATATGACCACATCTGGCGATATCCCACACAACGAATGGAAGGCATATCCGTATGCAAATCTCCACGGGCAAATAGCGCCCGCACTTCTGCTTCAAAACCTGAAGCCAACATCTGATGAAAACGCTGCTCAATTCGCTGGTGGAGCAGTTCACGGCTCGCCGGGGCGATGGCGAACTGATGCACCTGATACGGCAGAGCCTCTCCTGACGTTTGCGTCAGTTCCGTTAAAGTTTTACCCGAAATGAAAAAAACTTCCAGTGCCCGGGAAAGCCTTTGCGGATCATTCGGATGAATTCGTGCAGCCGCAACCGGATCGATATCCTGAAGTTGTCGGTGCAGCGCTTCCCATCCCAGCTCGGCCGCCTGTTGTTCAATTTTCGCTCTCACTTCGGCATCGGCTGAGGGCAAGGGAGACAGCCCTTCCAGCAACGCCTTAAAGTAGAGCATCGTGCCGCCAACCAGTAAGGGTATCCGGCCTGCGGCGGTAATTTCGGTCATGGCCGCTAATGCATCGCGGCGAAAGTCAGCCGCTGAATACGCCTGCGCCGGGTCAAGGATGTCCAGTAACCGGTGCGGTGCCGCCTGTAATTCGTCGGCAGAAGGCTTGGCAGTGCCAATATCCATCCCCTGATAGATAAGGGCGGAATCCACGCTTATCAACTCTACGGGTAAAACTTTACGCAGCTCAATGGCTAACGCCGTTTTGCCGGAGGCCGTCGGCCCCATCAAAAAAATCGCCTTTGGCAGGCTGTAATTGCTTTTGTCAGTCATGTTTCAGGGCGTTCATCGCCGAATGTAAATCAACAGGTTGTAACAGGCCACCCGGCGGTGATTTCACCAGTTGCGGACATAAACGCTCGACATCTGCCAGCAAGCTAATGGCCTGGGCCACACTCCACTGGGGATGATCGCTTGCCAGATGACGGGCAAACCATTGAGCGGTATTTGCCGCGTCGAACGTCGTCTGCTGCGCCAGGTAGCCTATCAGTTCAGGAATCAAGATTTGTAAATTTTGTTGGCGCAAGGGTAAAGGTACCGCGCGAATGGTCACATGATGGGCGTCTGACTGAAATTCAATGCCCATTTCGGTCAGCATAGCCTGAGCGCGCTTCAGGGCCGCGTTCTCTTCTGCGGTCACTTTCAGCCGTACCGGGATCAGCAGCGGTTGTGCACACGATGGCGTACTCCCCGGCGTCAGTTGCGCCTGCTTAAACCAGCGCTCGGCGACCGGCAGCGACAAAAGCGCCACCTGCCCTGCCCGCTCCAGCAACGCGCAGTCCTGGCCGATAATGGTCAATACGCGACCAAAACTGTAGCTGTGTCCGTCGAGTGCAGGAACTGAAGGTGCGGGCGCAGGGGCGACAGGTTCAACTTTCTCCGGCGTATCCAGCAGTTGTCGGTAGAGCGCCCCTTGCTTTTTCTGATAGCCAGGCTGGGCATTCGGCCAGCCTGCGTTCCCGCCACCGCTGTGCCCACTGCGCGGCGCGGAATTACGCTCCGCCGCAGGTTCACGGGCCACGGCAGGTTCCGCAAACTGATTACGGCCTGCAGCAATGCGATTATCCGGTACGCTTCGCGCCACGGGTGCGGGCGTATCCGCCAGCGGCAACGGCGTCTCCATCTGCTGTTGCAGCACGCTCAGTACGCCCTGATAGATAAAATCATGCACCAGCCGCGACTGATGGAAACGCACTTCGTGTTTTGCCGGATGCACGTTGACGTCGACCTGATGCGGGTCGATCTCCAGATAAAGGACAAACGCGGGCTGCTGATCGGCACCCAGTTTGTCTTCGCACGCCTGACGAATCGCATGATTAATCAGACGGTCGCGCATCATGCGCCCGTTGACGTAGCAATACTGAATTTCCGCGAACGCCGTGGTGGTGGTTTTCGGATCGGCCACCCAGCCGCGCATACCTAAATCGCCGTGCTGCCACTCAATCGCCAGCGCCTGTTCGATGAACGGCAGCCCGCAAATGGCCCCCAGGCGGCGCTCTTTCTGCCCGCCTGACGGAACCGCACGGTACTGGCGCACCATTTTCCCGTTGTGATTGAGGTTGATGGTGACGTCAAAACGCGCCAGCGCGATGCGGCGGATCACTTCATCGATATGTCCGAATTCGGTTTTTTCGGTGCGCATGAATTTGCGGCGCGCGGGGGTGTTGTAAAACAGATCCAGCACTTCAAGGGTGGTGCCCACCGGATGCGCAGCGGGTTTGACGGTGACGTCCATCTCGCGCCCTTCGGCATAGGCTTGCCAGGCTTCCGGCTGATCGGCGGTGCGTGAAGTCAGCGTCAGGCGTGATACCGAACTGATACTGGCGAGCGCCTCACCGCGAAACCCAAGGCTGATGATGGCTTCCAGATCGTCAAGCGAGGCGATTTTACTGGTGGCATGACGCGCCAGCGCCAGCGCCAGTTCTTCTTTTTTAATGCCGCAGCCGTTATCGCGAATGCGGATGAGCTTTGCGCCGCCGCGTTCAATATCGATATCGATGCGGGTCGCGCCCGCATCAAGGCTGTTTTCCACCAGCTCTTTCACCACCGACGCAGGGCGCTCCACCACTTCGCCTGCGGCGATCTGGTTCGCAAGCTGAGGCGGCAGAACCTGAATCGGCATGAAATCTCCTTAGTTGACGAACGCACCCGGTGAGGCGGCGCTTGCCGTCTGGCCCGCGCCTTGCGGTGCGGACTGCATCGGATGCGCCTGGAAGTACTGACGCAGGCCGTTATAAATCGCCTCCGCAATCTGCTGCTGGAAATCATCGCTGCCCAGCAGACGCTCTTCGCCGCTGTTGCTGATAAATCCGGTTTCAACCAGTACCGACGGGATATCCGGCGAGCGCAACACGCCCAGACTTGCATGTTCCGGGCGACGTTTATGCAGGGAACCGACGCGCTGCAACTGGCCTAACATATTGACCGCGACATCATACCCGACGCGCTGCGAATGACCGAACTGCAAATCCAGTACCGCCTGACTGAGATAAGGATCGGACTGGCTGTTAGCCAGCACATCTCCGGCCCCGCCCAGCAGTTCGGATTGCTTTTCATGCTGCTCAAGCCAGCTTGCCATCTCGCTGTTGGCGCGACGGTTTGAAAGCACCCATACCGACGCCCCGGTCGCATCGCGGTTTGGTGCGGCATCGGCGTGAATGGAAACCAGGAAGTTGGCGTTTTGCTTACGCGCCACGTCAGAACGGCCCATCACCGAAATAAAGTAATCGCCATCACGGGTCAGGACGCCTTTAAACATCGGATCGTCATTGAGCAACGTACGCAGTTTGCGGGCGATAGAAATCGTCACGTTTTTCTCACGTGTCCCGCCGGGGCCAATTGCGCCCGGATCCTGCCCGCCGTGCCCGGCGTCGATCGCGATGATCACTTTCTCACCCGGTGCGCTGCTCGCCCGCATCGCCGGACGAGTCACCGTATTGCTACTGGTCACGCTGGTCATGCGGTCATTTTCATTTTTGAAGGGATTACGCGCAGGCTGTGCAGGACGCGGCGTCACCATCGGCGCAACGGCAGGCGTCTCAACGCGCTTCGCCACCACCGGCGGTGGCGGAGGGGGCGGCGGCGCATCGGCATTGATGGTAAATACCACCGTATAATTCGCGCCGTTTTGCTGCTTCGCCACGCGGGTTTTACCGTTTTGGGTTAAATCGACCACCAGACGCAGCGACTGATTATCTTTCGGCGTACCTGAGCGGATCGATTTCACCAGATTGTTACCGCTAAACTGCAACGGCAGCCCCTGAATCACCCCGGTCTGTTTGATATCCAGCGCCACGCTGCGCTTGCCGTCCTGCGAGAAGGCATAGTCGGGATCGCCCATAAAGCTCAGCGTTATGCGTGCCTGGTCGTTGCCGTTGGAGACCTGAATATCTGACAAACTTGCTGCTCCGGCCTGCGTGCTCATCAGCACCAGCGCCGTTAACAGCCATTTTTTAACGCGATTGATCATCCCGCCATCCCTACAGTTAACCGGCCAGACGCGCCAGTAACGCATCACCTGATGAGGATACAGCACTCACGCGCGCCTCACGCCCTTGCGCCTGGTAGTCTAAATGGATCTCGACATCGGGTTCAGGCAACACGCCCGCCCCCTGCTGCGGCCATTCAACCA
Organism: Enterobacter sp. kpr-6; assembly: GCF_900116015.1. Classification (GTDB taxonomy): domain Bacteria; phylum Pseudomonadota; class Gammaproteobacteria; order Enterobacterales; family Enterobacteriaceae; genus Enterobacter_D. The sequence goes on along the minus strand of NZ_FOYH01000004.1, from coordinate 3,327 downwards.
GGCAAATTGCATCGTTGGCAAAATAATCGCGGATCCCCATAAATTCCAGCTCTTCAGGGTCCGCGAGGCGGTACAGGTCGAAGTGATACACCATCAGGTTATCGAGGGTATAAGGCTCGACCAGCGTATAGGTTGGGCTTTTCACATTCCCGTTGTGGCCTAACGCCTGCAGGAAACCCCGGCTGAACGTCGTTTTACCCGCGCCCAGATCGCCGTACAGATAAATCACGGTTGCGCCATCACAAGCCTGCGCCAGGCGCTTGCCGAGTTCTAAAGTTGCCTGCTCGTCGGGTAAAGGAATCACTCGATTAATCATGGTTTAGGTCTATTACATCCGGGTTAACAACACGCATCAGCGCAGAAAAAAGATCGGTTGCCAGCATGCCGCGCGTACCGAAGCGGGCGGCGCGTAAATCAGCGGCAGCACCGTGGGCCACACCGCCTGCACAGGCTGCATCAAAGAGGGCAAATTTCTGCCCTAACATTGCGCCGATAATACCAGAGAGCACATCGCCCATGCCGCCGCTGCCCATTCCGGCGTTTCCGGCATCAATAATGCCCGTCTCGCCGTTTTCGCTCGCCACGACCGTGCCAGCACCTTTCAACACCACCACACCGCCATAACGTTTTACCAGACGCTGAGCAGAAAGTAAGCGATCACTTTCAATTTCTGCAACGCTACAGTTGAGAAGCCGCGCCGCTTCGCCGGGGTGTGGGGTCAGGATGCGATTGTGACGTTTATCGGGATTGATTGCCAGAAGGTTCAGCGCATCGGCGTCCCACAACATCGGTTTGCGAAAATTCTCAATTTTCTGCAGGGCATTTTTGCCCCACGCCTGTTGCCCAAGGCCCGGCCCGAAGACCACTACATCCGCCCATTCGAGGCTTTCCTCCAGCGAACTGGTGGTCAGTTCATGAACCATTAACTCTGGCCTGGCGGTAACCAGCGGACCGATATTTTCACTGCGCGTCAGCACGCGCACCAGGCCCGCACCAGAACGTAATGCGGCTTCACCGGTCATGCGGATCGCCCCCGCCGTGCCGTGATCGCCACCCACCACCACCAGCCGTCCGTTATCGCCTTTATGCGAGGTGGGCCGCCGCGGAGGGAACCATCCCGCTAATTGCGAAGCGTCAAAACGGGTCAGTGTCGTCGTCTGGCCTGCCAGCCAGCTTTCCAGGCCGAGCGCATGATGATGAAGTTGCCCGACCACATCGCGCGCTTTGCCGGTGAGCAAGCCGGGCTTGAGGGCAATAAACGTGACCGTATGCGCCGCGTTGATCACCGCCCCCGGCGTCGCGCCCGTTTGCGCCAGCAGACCGGAGGGAATGTCCAGCGCCAGCACCGGGGCCAGATGCTGATTCGCCTTCTCAATCAGCGCGGCGACCGTCTCGCGCGGTGCCTGCGTTAACCCGGTGCCGAGCAACCCATCAATAATCAGATCCACCGTTTCCGGCCAGAGTGCGTCGGGAGCGTGAATTTCACCCCCGGCATTGAGCCAGGCGTCGCACGCGGCCTGCGATTCTTCCGGCAACGGTTTTTCGCTTTCCATCGCGACGAGCGTGACGTCTATACCCGCAGCCGCAGCCAGACGCGCCACCACGTAGCCGTCGCCGCCGTTGTTGCCATGTCCGCACAGGATCAGCCAGTGCGCGGCGTCAGGGTAATGGGTGCGCGCCACGTGAAAAGCCGCTTCGCCCGCCCGCAGCATTAATTCATATAGCGTGATGCCGAGCGCGTCGGCAGCCTCTTTTTCAGCGCATTTGAGTTCATCCGCAGGCCAGATGGAGTGTGGTATACTTGCGGCGTTTTTCTTCATGGTATGGTCCGTCATGTCACAGCCCCTCGATCTCAATCAGTTAGCGCAAAACATTAAACAGTGGGGTGCTGAACTGGGTTTTCAGCAGGTCGGTATCACCGATACCGATCTCAGCGGAGCCGAACCTGAGCTTCAGGCATGGCTGGATAAGCAATATCACGGCGAAATGGACTGGATGGCGCGTCACGGTATGATGCGCGCCCGTCCCCATGAGCTTTTGCCCGGCACGCTGCGCGTGATCAGCGTGCGCATGAATTATCTGCCCGCCAATGCTGCTTTTGCCAGCACGCTAAAAAACCCGGCGCTGGGTTACGTCAGCCGTTATGCGCTGGGGCGCGATTACCATAAACTTTTGCGAAATCGCTTAAAAAAACTGGGCGAACAGATTCAGGCGCAGTGCGGCTCGCTGAATTTTAGACCCTTTGTTGATTCCGCGCCCATTCTTGAGCGCCCGCTGGCAGAAAAAGCGGGGCTGGGCTGGACAGGTAAGCACTCACTCATCCTTAACCGCGAAGCCGGGTCCTTTTTCTTTCTCGGGGAACTGTTGATCGACCTGCCCCTGCCGGTCGATCAGCCGGTGGAAGAAGGCTGCGGAAAATGCGTGGCCTGCATGACGATTTGCCCGACCGGGGCAATTGTCGAACCTTACACCGTCGATGCGCGGCGCTGTATTTCCTATCTCACCATTGAGCTTGAAGGCGCTATCCCGGAAGAATTCCGCCCGCTGATGGGCAACCGCATCTATGGCTGCGATGACTGCCAGTTGATTTGTCCGTGGAATCGCTTCTCTCAGTTGACCGACGAAGACGACTTCAGCCCGCGTAAAGCGCTGCACGCGCCGGAATTAACCGCGCTATTTGCCTGGAGCGAAGCGCATTTCCTGAAAATGACGGAGGGATCGGCGATCCGCCGTATTGGTCATCTGCGCTGGCTGCGTAATATCGCCGTCGCGCTGGGAAATGCTGCCTGGGATGAGCAAAATATTCGGGCACTCGAAGCACGCAGAGGTGAGCACCCACTTCTTGATGAACACATAGACTGGGCGATTGCGCAGCAAATTGAGAAGCGAAATGCCTGTGTGGTTGAGGTGCAATTACCGCAAAAACAGCGACTGGTGAGAGTGATAGAAAAAGGCCTGCCAAGGGACGCCTGAGCTTTCCACAGCTTGTGCATAAAAATAAAAACACATTGCGTTTCAAGGTGCAAAAAGAGGTCAAGCGATCGCATTAACACTTTGCAATAATATTTTATCGTTATTTTTTAAGATGTTAAGCAAATACTATTCACATCCTGAAGCATTTAAAGCTCTGGATAAAGAGAAGGCGGCTGTGGATAAGTCTGTTTACAAGAATATGACAAGAGTGAAATAAAACGCCCGCAGCGAGGCTTTACGCTGTGGATAATTTATTCAGGAGAAATTTGGAGCGGGAAACGAGACTCGAACTCGCGACCCCGACCTTGGCAAGGTCGTGCTCTACCAACTGAGCTATTCCCGCTTGGGTGGTGC
>NZ_FOYH01000007.1 GCF_900116015.1 Enterobacter sp. kpr-6 | reverse complement strand
GACAGGCTGCTCCGCTGCGCTATTCAAATAAACGCGTGGCGCATATGACGGTGAGTGTATTTTTCTTTTAATGCCGTCCCGATTGCTGTAAGCGGTGGTTTTTACTTGAATGAATAAAATCAAATGATTATAATGCCCGTCTTACCAGTCGTTCCCGGTGTTTACACCTGTCTTAACTTGCATTTATTGCACGATCGGCGTAGTATTTGCCACGTTTCAGGCGCGGGGTGGAGCAGCCTGGTAGCTCGTCGGGCTCATAACCCGAAGGTCGTCGGTTCAAATCCGGCCCCCGCAACCAATTAAGTGCATTAAAGAAAGATTACTCGATAGCAGAGTAAAGACGGACGCGGGGTGGAGCAGCCTGGTAGCTCGTCGGGCTCATAACCCGAAGGTCGTCGGTTCAAATCCGGCCCCCGCAACCACTTTCCCTTAGTGTTCTTTTTCAAATATACTGTGGAGACTTTATGCCTTCATCGTTAGATTTGAAAAAAATACTTTCGGAAGGTTCTCCAGGCCGCATTTGCGGCTATAGGGTTCAGTTATCTAAAGCCCCGATTTATCGGGGTTTTTTGTTATCTGACTACAGAATAACTGGGCTTTACGCCCTTTTTTTATGTCTTGGGGGTGGGTTTGTCCACATTAGAGCAAAAATTAACAGAGATGATCACGGCACCAGTTGAAGCACTGGGTTATGAACTGGTCGGCATCGAATTCGTACGCAGTCGCACATCTACGCTGCGCATCTATATTGATAGTGATAATGGCATCAATGTTGACGATTGTGCTGATGTCAGCCACCAGGTAAGCGCGGTTCTGGACGTTGAAGATCCTATTACCGTTGCTTACAACCTGGAAGTCTCCTCACCGGGTCTTGATCGTCCTTTGTTTACCGCTGAACACTACACTCGTTATGTGGGTGAAGAAGTCACACTGGTGCTGCGTATGGCAGTACAAAACCGCCGCAAATGGCAGGGTGTGATTAAGAGTGTTGATGGCGAGATGATCACCGTTACGGTCGAAGGTAAAGATGAAGTGTTCGCGCTGAGCAATATTCAGAAAGCGAACCTGATCCCCCACTTTTAACAGTCTGGATTGAGGTGAAAGGCCCCCAATGAACAAAGAAATTTTGGCTGTTGTTGAAGCTGTTTCCAACGAAAAATCGTTGCCGCGTGAAAAAATTTTTGAAGCGCTGGAAAGTGCTCTGGCGACAGCAACCAAGAAAAAATATGAGCAGGAAATCGACGTTCGCGTAGAAATCGATCGTAAGAGCGGCGATTTTGACACCTTCCGTCGCTGGGTGATTGTTGAAGAAGTCACACAGCCAACGCGTGAAATCACGCTGGAAGCTGCACGCTACGAAGACGAAAGCTTTAACGTAGGCGAATTCGTTGAAGACCAGATTGAATCTGTCACCTTTGACCGCATTACTACGCAGACGGCAAAACAAGTTATCGTCCAGAAAGTGCGTGAAGCAGAGCGCGCGATGGTAGTCGATCAGTTCCGCGATCAGGAAGGCGAAATCGTCACTGGCGTGGTGAAGAAAGTGAACCGCGACAACATCTCTCTGGAAATTAAATCCGAAGGGATGGCCGGTAACGCTGAAGCTGTGATCCTGCGTGAAGATATGCTGCCACGTGAAAACTTCCGTCCGGGTGACCGTATTCGCGGCGTACTTTACGCTGTGCGTCCGGAAGCACGCGGTGCGCAACTGTTCGTGACGCGTTCCAAACCGGAAATGCTGATTGAACTGTTCCGTATCGAAGTGCCTGAAATCGGTGAAGAAGTTATCGAAATCAAAGCCGCTGCACGCGATCCGGGTTCACGTGCGAAAATCGCCGTGAAGACCAACGATAAGCGTATCGATCCTGTCGGTGCCTGCGTAGGTATGCGTGGCGCGCGCGTTCAGGCGGTATCTACCGAACTGGGCGGCGAGCGTATTGATATCGTACTGTGGGACGATAACCCAGCGCAGTTCGTGATTAACGCGATGGCACCTGCCGATGTGGCTTCCATCGTTGTTGATGAAGATAAGCACACCATGGATATCGCCGTGGAAGCGGGCAACCTGGCGCAGGCGATTGGCCGTAATGGTCAAAACGTGCGCCTGGCTTCGCAACTGAGCGGCTGGGATCTCAACGTAATGACCGTTGACGATCTTCAGTCTAAGCATCAGGCGGAAGCCCATGCAGCGATCGACACTTTTACCAAGTACCTCGATATTGACGAAGATTTCGCAACTGTACTGGTAGAAGAAGGTTTCTCGACGCTGGAAGAACTGGCCTATGTGCCAATGAAAGAGCTGCTGGAAATTGACGGTCTTGATGAAGCGACCGTTGAAGCCTTGCGCGATCGCGCTAAGAACGCACTGACCACCCTGGCCCTGGCGCAGGAAGAAAGCCTTGGTAATAACAAGCCGGCTGATGACCTGTTGAATCTCGAAGGGCTGGATCGCGAAATGGCGTTCAAACTGGCTGCTCGTGGTGTTTGTACGCTGGAAGACCTCGCCGACCAGGGCGTTGATGACCTGAGTGATATCGAAGGTCTGACCGACGAAAGAGCGGGTGAGCTGATTATGGCCGCACGTAATATTTGCTGGTTCGGTGACGAAGCGTAATAAACTGTAGCAGGAAGGAACAGCATGACAGATGTAACCGTAAAAACGCTGGCCGTTGAGATTCAGACCTCCGTGGACCGCCTGGTACAGCAATTTGCTGATGCAGGGATCCCGAAGTCAGCTGATGACTCGGTAACGGCACAAGAAAAACAGACGTTGTTAGCGCACCTGAACCGTGAACACGGTTCTGCGCCTGACAAACTGACGTTGCAGCGCAAAACGCGCAGCACACTGAATATCCCTGGCACCGGCGGGAAAAGTAAATCGGTGCAGATCGAAGTCCGCAAAAAACGCACCTTTGTAAAACGCGATCCGCAAGAGGCTGAACGTCTCGCCGCGGAAGAAGAGGCGAAGCGCGAAGCGGAAGAGAAGGCCAGTCGTGAAGCGCAGGAAGCTGCTAAGCGTGAAGCCGAGGATAAAGCCAAACGTGACGCACAAGAGAAAGCGAAACGTGAAGCCGAAGAAAAAGCGAAACGCGAACCCGCTGATACGGCGAAACGCGAAGCTGCGGAAACGAGCAAAGTGAGCAATCAACAATCTGACGAAATGACCAGGACTGCCCAGGCTGAAAAAGCCCGTCGTGAAGCCGAAGCGCAGGAACTTAAGCGCAAAGCCGAAGAAGAGGCACGTCGTAAACTGGAAGAAGAAGCGCGTCGCGTTGCAGAAGAAGCGCGTCGTATGGCGGAAGAAAACGAGAAAAACGGCATCAACGTCGCGGCTGAGCCTGTAGAAGAGAGCAGTGACTATCACGTCACCACTTCTCAGCACGCTCGCCAGGCGGAAGATGACAACGACCGTGAAGTTGAAGGCGGCCGTAGCCGTACGCGTACCGCGAAAGCGCCGCGTCCGAAGAAAGGTAACAAGCATTCTGAATCCAAGGCCGATCGCGAAGAAGCACGTGCTGCGGTTCGCGGTGGTAAAGGCGGCAAGCGTAAAGGTTCCTCTTTACAGCAGAGCTTCCAGAAACCGGTTCAGGCTGTTAACCGTGACGTCATCATTGGTGAAACCATCACCGTGGGCGATCTGGCTAACAAAATGGCAGTAAAAGGCTCTCAGGTCATCAAAGCTATGATGAAACTGGGCGCAATGGCGACCATCAACCAAGTTATTGATCAGGAAACTGCTCAGCTGGTTGCAGAAGAAATGGGCCACAAAGTTATCCTGCGTCGTGAAAACGAGCTGGAAGAAGCGGTAATGAGCGACCGTGACACTGGCGCAGCGGCTGAACCGCGTGCACCAGTTGTAACCATCATGGGTCACGTTGACCACGGCAAAACCTCTCTGCTGGACTACATTCGTTCTACGAAAGTGGCCTCCGGTGAAGCAGGCGGCATTACCCAGCACATCGGTGCCTACCACGTAGAAACCGACAACGGGATGATCACCTTCCTGGATACCCCGGGCCACGCCGCGTTTACCTCCATGCGTGCTCGTGGTGCTCAGGCGACGGATATCGTTGTTCTGGTCGTTGCAGCAGACGATGGCGTGATGCCGCAGACTATCGAAGCAATCCAGCACGCGAAAGCGGCGCAGGTGCCTCTGGTCGTTGCAGTGAACAAAATCGATAAGCCAGAAGCGGACATGGATCGCGTTAAAAACGAACTGTCTCAGTACGGTGTTATGCCGGAAGAGTGGGGCGGCGAATCTCAGTTCATCCCTGTGTCGGCGAAAGCGGGTACCGGTATTGATGACCTGCTGAACGCCATCCTGCTGCAGGCTGAAGTTCTGGAACTGAAAGCCGTGCGTAAAGGTATGGCAAGCGGTGCAGTGATCGAATCCTTCCTGGATAAAGGTCGTGGTCCGGTTGCAACCGTACTGGTACGTGAAGGTACGTTGAATAAAGGCGATATCGTTCTGTGTGGCTTCGAATATGGCCGTGTTCGTGCAATGCGTAACGAACTGGGTCAGGAAGTCCTGGAAGCAGGTCCGTCCATTCCGGTGGAAATCCTCGGTCTGTCAGGTGTTCCGGCTGCCGGTGATGAAGTGACCGTTGTTCGTGACGAGAAGAAAGCGCGTGAAGTTGCGCTGTATCGTCAGGGCAAATTCCGTGAAGTTAAACTGGCTCGCCAGCAGAAATCTAAACTCGAGAACATGTTTGCCAACATGACCGAAGGCGAAGTTCACGAAGTGAACGTCGTTCTGAAGGCCGACGTTCAGGGTTCTGTGGAAGCGATCTCCGATTCTTTACTGAAACTGTCTACCGACGAAGTGAAAGTGAAGATCATCGGTTCTGGCGTAGGTGGTATCACCGAAACCGACGCAACCCTGGCTGCAGCGTCCAACGCGATTCTGGTTGGCTTCAACGTCCGTGCTGATGCTTCTGCGCGTCGCGTGATCGAAGCGGAAAGCCTGGATCTGCGTTACTACTCCGTCATCTATCATCTGATCGACGAAGTGAAAGCGGCAATGAGCGGTATGCTGTCTCCGGAACTGAAACAGCAGATCATCGGTCTGGCTGAAGTACGTGACGTGTTCAAATCACCGAAATTTGGTGCGATCGCGGGCTGTATGGTTACCGAAGGCAACATCAAGCGTCACAACCCAATCCGCGTTCTGCGTGACAACGTGGTTATCTATGAAGGCGAGCTGGAATCCCTGCGCCGCTTCAAAGATGACGTTAACGAAGTCCGTAACGGCATGGAATGTGGTATCGGCGTGAAGAACTACAACGACGTTCGCGTTGGCGACATGATCGAAGTGTTCGAGATCATCGAGATCCAACGTACCATCGCTTAATCTTCGTCTTCTTTAGGGTCGCCACCGTGTTGGCTACCCTAAATACTTAGAAGATTGTTTTGCGTAGACCGGGGAAGCGAAGCGCCACCCGGCAATAATTTTAAAAGGGGCTTTTAGCCCCTTTTTTGTCTGGAGAATTTATTATGGCGAAAGAATTTGGTCGCCCGCAGCGCGTGGCCCAGGAGATGCAAAAAGAGATCGCAATCATCCTGCAACGCGAAATTAAAGATCCCCGTCTGGGCATGATGACCACGGTATCCGGGGTTGAAATGTCTCGCGACCTGGCATATGCCAAGGTGTTCGTTACCTTCCTGAACGACAAAGACGAAGAGGCGGTGAAAGCTGGCCTTAAAGCATTACAGGATGCCTCTGGTTTCATTCGCTCGCTGCTGGGTAAAGCCATGCGTCTGCGTATCGTGCCGGAACTGACCTTCTTCTACGATAACTCGCTGGTTGAAGGCATGCGCATGTCTAACCTGGTGACTAACGTGGTGCGACAGGACGATGAACGTCGTGTTAACCCGGACGAAGACAGCAAGGAGGACTAATGAGTCGTCCTCGTCGTCGCGGTCGCGATGTGCATGGCGTGTTGCTGCTGGATAAGCCGCAGGGCATGTCCAGTAACGACGTGCTGCAAAAAGTAAAACGTATTTATAACGCGAACCGGGCCGGGCATACCGGTGCGCTGGATCCTCTGGCAACCGGCATGCTGCCGATTTGCCTGGGAGAAGCCACCAAGTTTTCCCAGTATTTGCTGGATTCCGACAAGCGTTATCGCGTCATTGCCCGGCTGGGCCAGCGCACCGATACCTCCGATGCGGATGGACAAATCGTTGAAGAACGCCCGGTGAACTTCACCGAAGCCCAACTTGCGGCTGCGCTGGACACCTTCCGTGGCGACATCGAACAAGTGCCATCAATGTATTCCGCCCTGAAATACCAGGGTAAAAAGCTGTATGAATACGCCCGTCAGGGCATTGATGTGCCGCGTGAAGCGCGCCCGATTACTGTTTACGAGTTGCTGTTCATCCGCCATGAAGGCATGGAACTGGAGCTGGAGGTGCACTGTTCAAAAGGCACCTATATCCGCACCATCATTGACGATCTCGGTGAAAAACTCGGCTGTGGCGCGCATGTCATTTTCCTGCGTCGTCTGGCGGTGAGTAAATATCCGGTTGAGCGCATGGTGACGCTGGAACAGTTGCATGAACTGGTTGAGCAGGCCGGGCAGCAGGAATGTCCTGCCGCGCAGTTGCTTGATCCTTTGCTGATGCCGATGGACAGCCCTGCATCGGACTTCCCGGTGGTTAATATCCCGGCGGTTACGGCGGCGTATTTCAAGCAAGGTCAGCCAGTGCGCGCGCAGGAAGCGCCAGCAGAAGGGCTGGTCCGTGTGACGGAAGGCCCGGAAGCCCAGTTTATCGGGATGGCTGAAATTGATGACGAAGGGCGTATCGCTCCGCGTCGCCTCGTTGTTGAGTATCCGGCGTAAAGCACGCAGTACCTTGCGATAACAGGGTACTGCGAGTAGAATATCGCCGCTTAACGTCTGGCCGGATGTTTAACATAAGGCGGCGTTAAATCTGGGGCGGCTGAATTAGAGATCGGCGTCCTGTAATTCTTTTAATTTTGGAGTTTAAAATGTCTCTAAGCGTTGAAGCTAAAGCAAAAATCGTTTCCGAGTTTGGTCGTGGCGAGAACGACAGCGGTTCTACCGAAGTTCAGGTTGCCCTGCTGACTGCCCAGATCAACCACCTGCAAGGTCACTTTGCAGAGCACAAAAAAGATCACCACAGCCGTCGTGGTCTGCTGCGCATGGTTTCTCAGCGTCGTAAACTGCTCGACTACCTGAAGCGTAAAGATGTTGCACGCTACACCGCGCTGATCGAGCGTCTGGGTCTGCGTCGCTAAGTCTGGCGAGTTTCAGAGAAAGGGGCCTTAACGGCCCCTTTTTTCAACCAGACGGCAGCAATTCACTCTAAACTACTGTATTGTTGCTATGAATGATCTTCGTTGCAGAGGTTCGCGCGGCTAATGAGAGGCTTTACCCAATTTGGGTTAGGGTTGTCATTAGTCGCGAGGATGCAGAGAAGATCGGGTTTACACGTCAGCACACCTCATGGTGTGCTGTCATACATTAAGAAAGGATAAAATTTTGCTTAATCCGATCATTCGTAAATTCCAGTACGGTCAGCATACTGTGACCCTGGAAACCGGCATGATGGCGCGTCAGGCAACTGCCGCTGTTATGGTAAGCATGGATGACACTGCGGTTTTCGTAACCGTAGTTGGTCAGAAAAAAGCGAAACCAGGCCAGGACTTCTTCCCGTTGACCGTTAACTACCAGGAGCGTACTTACGCTGCCGGTAAAATCCCGGGTGGCTTCTTCCGTCGTGAAGGCCGTCCAAGCGAAGGCGAAACCCTGATTGCGCGTCTGATTGACCGCCCGGTTCGTCCGCTGTTCCCGGAAGGCTTCGTTAACGAAGTTCAGGTTATCGCAACTGTTGTTTCCGTTAACCCGCAGGTTAACCCGGATATCGTGGCAATGATTGGCGCATCCGCTGCCCTGTCTCTGTCTGGTATTCCATTCAACGGCCCGATCGGTTCTGCTCGCGTAGGTTACATTAATGACCAGTACGTGCTGAACCCGACCCAGGAAGAGCTGAAAGAGAGCAAACTGGATCTGGTTGTTGCCGGTACCGAAGGCGCTGTGCTGATGGTTGAATCCGAAGCAGAACTGCTGAGTGAAGACCAGATGCTGGGCGCGGTGGTATTTGGCCACGAGCAGCAGCAGATCGTTATTCAGAACATCAATGATCTGGTGAAAGAAGCGGGTAAACCGCGTTGGGACTGGCAGCCTGAAGCCGCTAACGATGCGCTGAATGCGCGCGTTGCAGCACTGGCAGAATCCCGTCTGAGCGATGCTTACCGCATCACCGACAAGCAAGAGCGTTACACTCAGGTTGATGCAATCAAATCTGACGCTATTGCTGCACTGCTGGCAGAAGATGAGTCTCTGGACGCGAACGAGCTGGGCGACATTCTGCACGCCATTGAGAAAAACGTTGTTCGTAGCCGCGTACTGGCAGGCGAACCACGTATCGATGGCCGTGAAAAAGACATGATCCGTGGTCTGGACGTGCGTACTGGCGTGCTGCCGCGTACTCACGGTTCTGCACTGTTCACCCGTGGTGAAACTCAGGCGCTGGTTACGGCCACGCTGGGCACCACCCGTGACGCACAGAACATCGATGAACTGATGGGTGAGCGCACTGACAGTTTCCTGTTCCACTATAACTTCCCTCCGTACTCCGTAGGCGAAACCGGTATGGTCGGCTCGCCGAAGCGTCGTGAGATTGGTCACGGTCGTCTGGCGAAGCGCGGCGTACTGGCAGTGATGCCGGAAATCGAGAAATTCCCGTACACCGTTCGTGTGGTTTCTGAAATCACCGAATCTAACGGTTCTTCCTCTATGGCTTCCGTGTGTGGTGCTTCTCTGGCACTGATGGATGCAGGCGTGCCGATTAAAGCCGCCGTTGCGGGTATCGCAATGGGTCTGGTGAAAGAAGGCGACAACTACGTTGTGCTGTCTGACATTCTGGGCGACGAAGATCACCTGGGCGATATGGACTTCAAAGTGGCGGGTTCCCGCGACGGTATCTCTGCACTGCAGATGGATATCAAAATTGAAGGTATCACCAAAGAGATCATGCATGCTGCGCTGAACCAGGCGAAAGGTGCACGTCTGCACATCCTGAGCGTGATGGAGCAAGCGATCAACGCACCGCGTGGCGATATTTCTCAGTTCGCACCGCGTATCCACACCATCAAGATCAGCCCGGACAAGATCAAAGATGTGATCGGTAAAGGCGGTTCTGTGATCCGTGCGCTGACCGAAGAAACAGGCACCACCATCGAAATCGAAGATGACGGTACTGTGAAGATAGCAGCGACCGACGGCGAGAAAGCGAAATTCGCGATTCGTCGTATCGAAGAGATCACCGCAGAAATCGAAGTGGGCCGTATCTATAATGGTAAAGTGACCCGTATCGTCGACTTTGGTGCGTTTGTTGCCATCGGTGGCGGTAAAGAAGGTCTGGTGCACATTTCTCAGATCGCTGATAAGCGTGTAGAGAAAGTCACTGACTACTTGCAAATGGGTCAGGAAGTTCCGGTTAAAGTTCTGGAAGTTGATCGCCAGGGCCGTATCCGTTTAAGCATCAAAGAAGCGACTGAACAGTCTCAGCCAGCAGAAGCGCCACAAGCGCCTGCGGCAGAACAAGGCGAGTAAGGTTGCTATTTAGCTCTCCGTCATTGACGGAGAGCTTTTAATGCCGGGCAGGACGCCGTGTTTGCAGCCGGGGGACAGGACGTTCATCAAATTGTTGTCTTCGGGAGTGGGAAATGAAGCCTTTTTTGCGCTGGTGTTTCGTTGCGACAGCTTTAACGCTGGCAGGATGCAGCAACTCTGCCTGGCGTAAGAGCGAAGTCCTCGCGGTGCCATTGCAACCGACTTTGCAGCAAGAAGTGATTCTGGCACGCATGGAACAAATTCTTGCCAGTCGGGCTTTAACCGACGACGAACGCGCACAGCTTTTATATGAGCGCGGAGTGTTGTATGATAGTCTCGGTCTGAGGGCATTAGCGCGAAATGATTTCTCACAAGCGCTGGCAATCCGACCCGATATGCCTGAGGTGTTTAACTACCTTGGTATATACTTAACGCAAGCGGGCAACTTTGATGCCGCTTATGAAGCGTTTGATTCTGTACTTGAGCTTGATCCAACTTACAACTACGCGCACTTGAATCGCGGTATCGCCCTCTATTACGGCGGACGTGATAAGTTAGCGCAAGATGATCTGCTGGCGTTTTATCAAGACGATCCCAATGATCCTTTCCGCAGCCTGTGGCTTTACGTTGTTGAGCGTAAGCTCGATGAGAAGCAGGCGAAAGAAGCCCTGAAACAGCGCTTCGAGAAATCGGACAAAGAACAATGGGGATGGAACATTGTCGAGTTCTACCTAGGCAACATTAACGAAGCAACGTTAATGGAACGCCTGAAGGCGGACGCAACGGATAACACCTCGCTCGCTGAGCATCTCAGTGAAACCAACTTCTATTTAGGTAAGTACTACCTAAGTCTGGGGGAAATGGACAGCGCCACGGCACTGTTCAAACTGGCGGTTGCTAACAACGTACACAACTTCGTTGAGCACCGTTATGCATTGTTGGAATTAGCGCTCTTGGGCCAGGAGCATGACGACCTGGCAGAATCGGACCAGCAATAGCTGACGAACATATCAGCCCACGATCTCTTTTGATTGCCATCATCTTAACGGGTGAGGGCGTTGTTGTTCGTCAATACACCTAATTTGAGCCGGTTCACACTTTTCAATGAAAATTGCAGATCAATTTCACGATGAGTTATGTAGACTGGCCGCCACTGACATTGAGGCACTTGTACTACATGGCTGAATTCGAAACCACTTTCTCCGATCTGGGGCTGAAAACCTCTATTCTTGAAGCCCTTAACGATCTCGGTTACGAAAAACCATCTCCGATCCAGGCTGAGTGCATCCCGCACCTGCTGTCTGGCCGCGATGTGCTGGGTATGGCCCAGACGGGTAGCGGCAAAACCGCAGCGTTCTCGCTGCCGTTGCTGCACAACATTGACCCGGACCTGCGTGCTCCGCAGATCCTCGTACTCGCTCCGACCCGTGAACTTGCTGTTCAGGTTGCAGAAGCGATGACTGATTTCTCTAAACATATGCATGGCGTAAACGTTGTAGCCCTTTACGGCGGTCAGCGTTATGACGTGCAACTGCGCGCCCTGCGTCAGGGTCCACAAGTTGTTGTGGGCACCCCGGGCCGCCTGCTTGATCACTTAAAACGTGGCACGCTGAACCTGTCCGGCCTGAAAGGTCTGGTACTGGACGAAGCGGATGAAATGCTGCGTATGGGCTTCATCGAAGACGTTGAAACCATCATGGCTGAGATCCCGGCTGAACATCAGACCGCGCTGTTCTCCGCAACCATGCCAGAAGCGATTCGTCGCATTACCCGCCGCTTTATGAAAGAGCCGCAGGAAGTGCGCATTCAGTCCAGCGTAACCACTCGCCCGGACATCAGCCAGAGCTACTGGTCTGTATACGGCATGCGTAAAAACGAAGCGCTGGTGCGTTTCCTGGAAGCAGAAGATTTTGATGCGGCTATCATCTTCGTTCGTACCAAAAATGCGACCCTGGAAGTGGCTGAAGCGCTGGAGCGTAGCGGTTACAACAGCGCCGCGCTGAACGGTGACATGAACCAGGCACTGCGTGAGCAAACCCTGGAGCGCCTGAAAGATGGTCGTCTGGACATCCTGATTGCAACCGACGTTGCGGCCCGTGGCCTGGACGTTGAGCGTATCAGCCTGGTTGTTAACTACGACATCCCGATGGACTCCGAGTCTTACGTTCACCGTATCGGTCGTACCGGTCGTGCGGGTCGTGCAGGTCGTGCACTGCTGTTCGTTGAGAACCGCGAGCGTCGTCTGCTGCGTAACATCGAACGCACCATGAAGCTGACCATTCCGGAAGCAGAACTGCCGAACGCAGAACTGCTGGGCAAACGCCGTCTGGAAAAATTTGCCGCTAAAGTTCAGCAGCAACTGGAAAGCAGCGATCTGGATCAGTACCGTGCTCTGCTGGCGAACATCCAGCCGACCGCGGAAGGTGAAGCGCTGGATATCGAAACCCTGGCTGCGGCACTGCTGAAAATGGCGCAGGGCGAACGTTCTCTGATCGTACCGCCAGATGCACCGATGCGTCCGAAGCGTGAATTCCGTGAGCGTGACGAGCGTTTTGAACGTCGTGGCGACCGTAACGATCGTGGTCCGCGTGGTGATCGTCCTGAGCGTGGTGGTGAAGATCGTCCGCGTCGTGAGCGTCGTGACGCTGGCGAAATGGAACTGTATCGCATCGAAGTGGGCCGTGATGATGGCGTTGAAGTTCGTCACATTGTTGGCGCTATCGCTAACGAAGGCGACATCAGCAGCCGTTACATCGGTAACATCAAGCTGTTTGGTACGCACTCCACTATCGAGCTGCCGAAAGGTATGCCGGGCGAAGTTCTGCAACACTTCACCCGCACGCGTATTCTGAACAAGCCGATGAACATGCAACTGCTGGGCGATGCACAGCCGCATGAGCGTCGCGGTGGTAGCGATCGTCCGGCGGGTGAACGTCGCTTCGGTGGCGGCGAGCGTCGCGAAGGCAACCGTGGTCCGCGTCGTGAAGGCGCAGCACCGGGTGCAGGTCGCTTCAGCGGCGAACGTCGTGAAGGCAGCCGTGGTCCGCGTCGTGAAGACGGTGCCGCAACTGGCCGTCGTCGCTTCGGTGATGCATAATCGCATAAAAGATTTACTGTAAAGTAAAGCTTCCAGCCCCGATCTCAACCATCGGGGCTTTTTTTCTTTCTTTTGTACTCATGTACTGGTACATTGCGGCGGTTGCTTCATTGACTGGAGCTTTTACTGAAAACAGGAGAAATACCGGGATGGCGACCTTAACGACCACACAAACGACTCCCTCGCTACTGGCGGGAGTGGTTATCATCGGCGGCACGATTATTGGCGCTGGCATGTTTTCTCTGCCGGTGGTGATGTCGGGGGCGTGGTTCTTCTGGTCGCTGGCAGCACTGGTTTTCACCTGGTTTTGCATGCTGCACTCCGGGCTGATGATCCTCGAAGCCAACCTGAACTACCGTATCGGTGCGAGCTTCGACACCATCACCAAAGATTTGCTGGGCAAAGGCTGGAATGTGGTCAACGGCATTTCCATTGCCTTTGTGCTCTATATTCTGACCTACGCCTACATTTCGGCGAGCGGCTCCATTCTGCATCACACCCTCTCTGAAATGTCGCTTAACGTCCCGGCGCGGCTGGCGGGATTGAGTTTTGCCTTGCTGGTGGCTTTCGTGGTCTGGCTGAGCACCAAAGCCGTCAGCCGCATGACGGCTATCGTATTGGGTGCCAAAGTCATCACTTTCTTTCTTACTTTCGGTAGCCTGCTGGGGCATGTGGAACCCGCCACGTTACTGAACGTTGGCGAAAGCCACGCGTCCTACACTCCCTATTTACTGATGACGCTGCCGTTCTGTCTGGCCTCATTTGGATACCACGGTAACGTACCGAGCCTGATGAAGTTTTACGGCAAAGATCCGCGCACCATTGTACGCTGCATTATCTTCGGATCCTTACTGGCGCTGGCGCTGTACACCATCTGGCTGCTCGGCACCATGGGCAACATTCCGCGCCCGGCGTTTATCGGCATTGCAGCAAAGGGTGGCAACATTGATGTGCTGGTAGAAGCGCTAAGTGGTGTGCTGAACAGTCGCAGTCTGGATCTGCTGCTGGTGGTGTTTTCAAACTTTGCCGTCGCCAGCTCTTTCCTGGGCGTGACGCTGGGCCTGTTTGATTATCTGGCCGATCTGTTTGGTTTTGATGATTCTGCGATGGGACGATTTAAAACCGCGTTGCTGACGTTCCTGCCGCCGGTCGTTGGCGGCCTGTTGTGGCCGAACGGCTTTTTATACGCGATTGGTTATGCCGGGCTTGCGGCAACCATCTGGGCGGCAATTGTCCCTGCGCTGCTGGCACGTAAATCACGCAAGCGCTTCGGCAGCCCAACTTTCCGCGTCTGGGGCGGAAAGCCAATGATTGCATTGATCCTGGTGTTCGGGGTAGGGAACGCAGTGGTGCATATTTTATCGAGCTTTAATCTGTTGCCGATTTATCAGTAATATTTACCCCTCACCCTAACCCTCTCCCAGGGGAGAGGGGACAGATCGAGCGCGATCCCGGTTTAGGTGAGAGAAGACAGCTCGAGCGCGGACCAGGTTTTCTCCCTCTCCCTGTGGGAGAGGGCCGGGGTGAGGGGCTACCCAATCACCTTACCCCAGCAACCCCTCTTTCACCTGCATCGCCAAATCAAACGAATGCAGTCGCGCCTGGTGATCAAAAATCTGGCCGTTGACCATAATCTCATCGGCCTGGGTTTCACGCAGAATCGACTCCAGCCCGTGCCGCACTTTCGCGGTATCACCCACCAGCGACATGCTCAGTGCCTGCTGCACGCCGTACTGCTCTGCTGGTGACCAGAACTGATCCATATTTTCAATCGGCGGCGGCAGTTGTCCGGTTTCGCCCCGGCGCAGCTTCACAAACGCCTGCTGCATGGACGTGAACAGGTATTCCGCATCGCGGTTACTGTCGGCGGCAACGATATTGATGCAGACCATCGCATACGGCTTTTCCAGACGCGCCGAAGGCTTAAAGTTGGTGCGGTACAGATGCAGCGCCTGGAACAGCATATCCGGAGCGAAGTGCGAGGCGAATGCGAACGGCAGACCAAGCTGGGCGGCCAGTTGTGCGCTGTAGAGGCTCGATCCCAACAGCCATACCGGGATTTTCTCGCCGTAACCCGGCACCGGCCGCACATGTGGATTTGGATCGCGGGCATCAAACCAGTCCACCAGTTCCGCCACGTCGCGCGGGAAATTATCAATATCACCACTCATATGACGGCACAGCGCCATCATGGTGCGCTGGTCGCTGCCCGGCGCACGGCCCAGACCGAGATCGATACGCCCCGGATAAAGCGTATTGAGCGTGCCGAACTGCTCGGCAATCACCAGCGGGGAGTGGTTCGGCAGCATCACGCCGCCGGAACCCAGGTGCAGAGTGGTCGTGTTCGCCGCCAGATAGCCAATCAGCACCGAGGTTGCGGCGCTGGCGATGCCGGTCATATTGTGGTGTTCCGCCAGCCAGAAGCGGTGATAACCGCGCTTTTCAGCCAGACGAGCGAGATCTAACGAGTGTCCAAACGCGTCACGGGCAGACGCGCCCTGCGGGATCGGTGCCAGGTCCAGCACCGAAAATGAAATGGATTTATCAGACATAACAGCTCACTTTGTCGACGATGTATCTTTTAATAGTGCATTAAAATTTAATAACTGTTGTTAACAAAGTGAGCTTTTTTTCAGAGCTGCAACTCCAGCCCGGCCAGGCGCTTCCAGTAACCATTGCAATCACTGTTGGCAGCCAGCGGCAGCGGGGCGGTGCCGTTTTCATTGGCCCGGAAGGCGTCGAGCATGGCGAACGTCTCATTGCCCATCGGTGACAGGCGCACCATATCCACCAGCCCGTGCATTGACGTTAGTTCATTGCCGAGGTTATAGACGTAGCCGCTCATCGTCTGGATGCCGTTAAGCACAAACACCTGCTGATTTTCCTGCGACAGCACGTTACGCCCGGTCGGGTATTTAATGCAGCAGGTTTCACATTCATCTTTTGGCCGATCTTCCGAACGGGCGGTGAAGCAGCGGGCGGAGTAGGCCAGCGGCAGATGCCCGTAGCTCAGCACTTCTACGTCAAACTGGTTACGAATGCCCAGTTCGTCACACTGATTCAGCAAATTCACCAGCCAGTCGCGGGAGAGTTCCACCGGCATACACCAGCGCACCATGCCCTGTTTCAGCAGCAGGCGAAGCGTCACCGCGTTATAGCAATTGAGCGCATGTCCGGCGACAAACGGTAGCTTGCGCTCGGCACACAGATTCACCACGCCGAGATCGCTGGCTTCCACCAAAAATTCCCCGTTCTCGACATAACGCTTCAATTCGCCCAGTTCGGATGATGCCTGCACCAGCGCAAGGGTAGAGAGCACCACCTGTTTGCCGCTCCCGGCGAGGGCTTTTGCCATGTCCAGCCAGTCGCCGGTTTTGGTGGCGCGGCGCTTGCTGCACACGGCTTCGCCAAGATAGATAACGTCAGCGCTGCTGGTGGCTGCCTGCTGATAAAAGTCGGTCAGCGTCTCTTTCGACCAGTAATAAAGCACCGGCCCTAATGAATATTTCATGGTTGTTCTCACTGCCATTTACGGTGATATGCGCCAAGGGTGGTTTGCGTGCCTTCCGACATCGCCCCAAGCGTCTCCATCCATGCGGCCTGCGGCGCATAGCTTTCCGGCGCGGCCATACATTTGTCGATGGCCTGACGCCAGACTTTCGCCACCTGGCTGACATACGCCGGGCTGCGCTGGCGGCCTTCGATTTTCACCGAGGCGATATTTGCCGCCAGAAGTTCAGGTAACAGTTCCAGTGTGTTCAGGCTGGTGGGTTCTTCCAGCGCGTGATAGCGCTCGCCCTCTACCATATAGCGGCCTTTACACAGCGTCGGATACCCGGCGTTTTCGCCATCCTGATAGCGGTCGATCAGCACTTCATTGAGACGGGACTCCAGCCCCTGCGGGGTTTGCTGCCAGCGCACAAAGCGGGCGGGCGAGCAGGCTCCCACGGTATTGGGCGACTCGCCGGTCAGGTAAGACGACAGATAGCAGCGCCCCTCGGCCATAATGCACAGGCTGCCGAAGGCGAAGACCTCCAGCGGAACCGGCGTAGTACGCGCCAGTTGTTTCACCTGGTGAATCGACAGGACGCGCGGCAGTACCACACGGGCCACATCAAAGTGGCGATGATAAAAACGGATCGCTTCGTCGTTGGTTGCCGACGCCTGCACAGAAACGTGGCGCTCAATGTGCGGGTAACGTTCGGCGGCGTATTCCAGCATCGCCAGATCCGCCAGAATCAGCGCATCCGCGCCGAGTTGTGCCGCCATATCCACCGCCCGCTGCCAGCGTGCGTAGCCGTCGGGGTGGGCAAAGGTATTAATGGCGATATGCAGTTTTTTGCGATGCTGATGCACATAGCTCACCGCTTCCTGGAGCTTTTTCTCCGTGAAGTTGAGTCCGGCAAAATGGCGGGCATTAGTATCATCTTTCAGGCCGATATAAACGGCGTCAGCCCCGTTTTCGATGGCCGCCTTCAGCGCCGGGAGATTTCCGGCCGGGCAGAGCAACTCCATAAGATATCCTGCAATTTGACGGGCCAGCAGGCCCGGGTGCACGTGCGAGGTGCTAAAAATGTTAACGAACTGGGATTTTAGTTAACCCTTCGGCGACAATTTTTGATTTGAGGCAGTTAATCGCGTATTCATGACATCCATAAAGGTGTATTTCTTCTCCGTAATTGTTGATTTACGCCGCTATGTCAGTTGTGCGATATGGCAGAATACGCACACGTTTCATTTCAGGGAGTAAAGCTTGTGTTGGATAAACTGCGCTCACGTCTCGTTCTCGCGGGCCCTTCATTACTGAGTGTGCCCGTCAAACTTGCGCCTTTTGCGCTGAGACGCCAGGTGCTGGAACAGATGCTGCGCTGGCAATTTCAGCAGGCGCTGGCGGAGGGAGAACTTGAGTTCCTCGAAGGACGCTGGTTAAGTATTGAGGTGCGTGATATCGGCCTGAAGTGGTATACCTCTGTTGCAGAGGGGCAGCTTATTGTGCGTCAGACTGCCACCGCCGATGTCAGCTTTAGCGCGGATGCCAGCGATTTGCTGATGATAGCCGCCCGCAAGCAGGATCCAGACACGCTGTTCTTCCAGCGCCGCCTGGTCATTGAAGGCGATACCGAACTTGGGCTGTACGTTAAAAACCTGATGGACGCCATTGAACTGGAGCAGATGCCAAAACCCTTGCGCGTCATGCTGATGCAACTGGCGGACTTTGTTGAAGCGGGCCTGCAACCTCCCGCAGCAACCAAACCAATCACTGTAGGTGAGCCATGCTGATTAGAGTCGAAATACCCATTGATGCGCCAGGCATTGACGCATTACTCCGTCGCGCCTTCAACGGGGATGGCGAAGCCGGTCTGGTACACGATTTGCGTGAAGACGGTTTAATCACGCTGGGCCTTGTCGCCACGGATGATGAAGGGCAGGTGATTGGCTATGTGGCCTTCAGCCCGGTGACCATTCAGGGTGAGGACATGCAGTGGGTGGGACTGGCACCGCTGGCGGTAGATGAAAACTATCGCGGTCAGGGGCTGGCGCGCCAGCTGGTGTATGAAGGACTGGATTCACTCAATGAATTTGGTTATGCCGCTGTGGTGGCGCTGGGCGACTCCGCGTTTTACAGCCGTCTTGGTTTTGAGCAGGCCGCACACTACGATCTCCACTGCCGCTGGCCGGGCACGGAAAGCGCATTCCAGATCCATCCGCTGGCCGATGATGCCTTAAAAGGCGTGACGGGCCTCGTGGAGTATCACGATCATTTCAATCGCTTTTAAGCGCGGGCATCTGCAGGCTGCTTAACAGCGCCTCAAACGAACCGTCATTGGTAACGAGGCGTTCTTTCTGGCGCTTCGTTAACTGCTTGATCCGATACTCAATCTTTAACGCAAGTGAGCGTTCACCAACCTGAGCAGCAAAGGCCAGCCGTAGCTCGCCTTTACCCCGTAATGCCTTCGCGCCTTTACCCGTCTGGTGCTGAGTCACGCGACGCGAAACATCCGTCGTAATGCCCGTGTAGAGAGAGTCATCAGCGGTGCGAATAAGATAGAGAAACCAGGGCGTCATCACAGCGTTCACATAAGAGTCAGTGGGCGCAACATAGCATGAGGAATACGACAGATGGAATCACTCGCAGCCATTAATCGCTGGCTGGCAAAGCAACATGTATTAACCTGGTGTGTGGCAAATCAGGGAGAGTTGTGGTGCGCAAACGCCTTTTATCTCTTTGATAGCAAAAAAGTCGCGTTCTACATCCTCAGTGAAGATCATACCCGCCATGCACAGATGACCGGGCCGCAGGCTAAAGTGGCAGGCACCGTCAACGGACAGCCGAAAACCGTGGCGTTAATCCGTGGCGTGCAGTTTAAAGGGGTGATCCGTCGGCTAAATGAAGAAGAAAGCGAGGCCCTGCGTGAGCAGTACAACCGTCGCTTTCCGGTTGCCAGAGTGCTGGCGGCTCCCGTCTGGGAGATCGAACTTGATGAAATCAAATTCACCGACAACACACTGGGCTTTGGTAAAAAACTTCACTGGCTACGCGACTCAGGTACCGAGTAGACGCAGCGATTCGCGGTTAAACGCGGGCAAATCATCCGGGGTACGACTGGTGACGATCTGATCGTTATCGATCACCACTTCCTGGTCGTAGAACTCCACGCCTGCGTTTTTCAAATCAATGACGATAGGCTTCACCGCCGTCAACTTACGCCCGCGTACCACCTCTGCGCTGATAAGCAACTGCGGGCCGTGGCAAATCGCAAACACCGGCTTGCCGGAATTCACAAAGTCACGGGTAAACGTCACAAAACGCTCATCGCCGCGCAGTAAATCGGGAGAGTGACCGCCCGGCAGCAACAGCGCATCAAAATCATCAGGCGACACCTCATCAATGCTTTTATCGATGGTTACGGTCGCTTCGCCTTCTTTCCCGCTGACGGTTTTCCCGGCTTCTTTCTCAATGGTGATCACCTCATGGCCCGCTTTCCGGTACGCTTCTGCGGGAGAGGTATATTCTGAATCTTCAAACTCGTCGGTGATCAAGACTGCAATCTTCTTGCCCATACTTCCTCCGTTGTTTTGGCTTCAGACAGGTGAATTCGCCGTAAATCGTTAATAATGACGAAGACCAGACTCTAAGTTTGGTTCAGCACAATGACATTGCAAGGCGGACTAATCTGTAAACAGGAGAAGCTATGAGTCAGGTATTGATCACAGGCGCAACGGGACTGGTTGGTGGGCACTTACTGCGGATGCTCATCCAGACGCGTGAAGTTACCTCGATCGCCGCACCCACTCGCCGCCCGCTTGATCCCACACCCAGGGTATTTAATCCTTACGATCCGCAGCTTACTGACGCGCTTGCTCAGGTCACCGATCCGGTGGATATCGTTTTTTGTTGCCTCGGCACCACCCGGCGCGAGGCGGGCAGCAAAGAGGCATTTATTCACGCCGATTATACGCTGGTGGTGGATACCGCGCTGACGGGGCTACGGCTGGGGGCAAAACATATGCTGGTGGTCAGCTCAATGGGCGCGAATGCCCGCTCGCCCTTTTTCTATAACCAGGTGAAAGGCAAAATGGAGGACGCGCTTAAAGCACAGCGCTGGGAACACCTGACCATCGCCCGCCCGTCAATGCTGCTCGGCGACCGCACGAAGCACCGCTTTAACGAATCGCTGATGGCTCCGTTATTCCGTCTGCTGCCCGGTAACTTAAAATCCATAAATGCGCGAGATGTGGCCACCGCTATGCTGGTCACCGCGCTGTCACCCGCGCAGGAAGGGGTGACGGTGTTAAGCTCAGCGCAGTTGCGGGAGATCGCTGAGCGCGAGAAAGAGTAAAATAGTTCCCAAAGCCTGACGCCAGGCGTAGTATTTGCCCGCTCAATAATATCCATAATGATCCCCGGGGAATGCTATGACTGGTCAGTCTTCATCTCAGGCGGTAACACCGGTTCAGTGGTGGAAACCCGCACTCTTTTTTCTCGTCGTTATCGTCGGCCTCTGGTATGTGAAATGGCAGCCTTATTACGGCAAAGCCTTTCTCGCTGCCGACACGCACAGCATCGGTAAATCGATTCTCGGCCAGGCGGCGGCAACGCCCTGGCAGGCAGCGCTCGACTACGCCATGGTTTACTTCCTCGCCGTCTGGAAAGCCGCCGTGCTCGGCGTACTGCTCGGCTCGCTGATCCAGGTCTTAATTCCGCGCGACTGGTTGCTGCGCACGCTCGGTCAACCGCGCTTTCGCGGCACGCTTCTGGGAACGTTGTTTTCGCTGCCGGGCATGATGTGCTCGTGCTGTGCCGCGCCGGTCACCGCCGGAATGCGCCGCCAGCAGATTTCCATGGGCGGGGCGCTGGCGTTCTGGATGGGCAATCCGCTGTTGAATCCCGCCACGCTGGTGTTTATGGGTTTTGTACTCGGCTGGCATTTCGCGCTGATCCGCCTGGCGGCGGGGCTGGTGACCGTGCTCGGTGTGGCGATGCTGGTGCAGCGTCTGGTGAAGGACGATGCGCAACCACTGGCACCCGTTGAGATGGCGACACCACAGCCGCCGCAGGGCGATTTCCTGACGCGCTGGGGCAGAGCGCTGTGGTCATTATTCTGGAGCACTATCCCTGTTTACATTCTGGCGGTGCTGGTCCTGGGTGCCGCGCGCGTCTGGCTGTTCCCGCATGCGGAAGGCGCGGTGGATAACACGCTGCTGTGGGTCATCGCGATGGCGGTGGTGGGGTGCCTGTTTGTGATCCCAACGGCTGCGGAAATCCCGATTGTGCAGACTATGATGCTGGCTGGCATGGGCATCGCGCCCGCGCTGGCACTGCTGATCACCCTTCCGGCGGTGAGTCTGCCGTCGCTGATAATGCTGCGTAAATCGTTCCCGGCAAAAGCCTTGTGGCTGACGGGTGGGCTGGTGGCGGTGTGTGGTGTGCTGACCGGTGCTGTTGCGCTGGTGTGATTTACCCTCACCCTAACCCTCTCCCAATGGGAGAGGGAACAGTCCGGGCTTTTCACCCTCTCACGGAGGGAGAGGGGTTAGTCCGGGCGCGGACTCGTTTTTCCCCCTCTCCCATTGGGAGAGGGCCGGGGTGAGGGGAAAGGGGACTTACTGAATAAACGTAAACGCCGTGGTCACATGCTTCACGCCGCTGACCCGGCTGGCGATATCCGCTGCCGCTTTCGCTTCGCGCTCGGTCAGCAGGCCCAGCAGGAAGACTTCGCCATTTTCCGTCGTCACTTTCACGTTCGACGACTTAACCTGGTCGCTGCCCAGCAACTGCGAACGCACTTTCGTGGTGATCCAGGTGTCATTTGACGCCGTGCCCAGACCAATCGGCTGGCCCTGGCGGATCTCGTTATACACTTCCGTCGCGCCATCCACGCCCATCGCGATCTGTTTGGCGCGTGATGCGAGTTCACTGTTTGGCGACTGGCCCACCAGCAGCACTTTGCCCTGATAAGCGGTGACGTTAATACGCGCGTTTTTCTTGATCTGCTCGTCTTTCGACAGCGCATTATTCACGCGAACTTCCAGCGTTCCGTCATCGACCTGGGTGCCAACGCTGCGCGGATCGGTTGCTGCTTTCGTACCAACCGCCGCCGTGCCCACGACCGCTGCGGCAACACATCCCTGAAGCAGTAGCGCAGAAATAAGGACTGCGAGGGGCGAAAATGCCTTCATGTGTACTCCTTAATCATCCTGGTGAGGAAATAGCGTGTTATCAATCAGATCGCATAAACAGTTGACCGTCAGCATATGCATTTCATGAATGCGTGAACTGCGGTGAGAGGGAATGCGGATCTCCACATCCTGCGGGCCGAGCAGCCCGGCCAACTCGCCGCCGTCATAGCCAGTGAGCGCCACGATAGTCATGTCGCGCGTCACCGCCGCTTCCACGGCTTTAACGATATCGCGGCTGTTGCCGCGTGTGGAAATCGCCAGCAGCACGTCACCCGCATGACCCAGTGCCCGTACCTGCTTGGCATAGATCTCGTGTTGCATCCGGTCATTAGCAATCGCAGTTAAGACCACGTTATCGGTATTAAGTGCAATGGCCGGTAAACTGGGGCGTTCTGTTTCGTACCGGTTGATCATACTGGCAGCAAAATGCTGTGCATTGGCGGCGGAAGTGCCATTGCCACAACAGAGGATTTTGTTGCCGTTAAGCAAGGACTGAACCAGCGTCATAGCCGCACGGGAAATCGCATCCGGCAGAGCTTCCGCCGCTGCAATCTGAGTTTGAATGCTTTCCGTAAAGCAGACTTTAATTCTTTCGAGCACGATGATCCCTTGGTTTAAGCATTTATGAGTGGTCGTTAAAGGCGTTTTGTATCCACTCAACGTCATTTTCGGTGAAGGCTATCACATCGAACCGGCAATCCACAGTATCAAAACTCCCATTGTGGCGGGCGAGCCATAAACGGGCAGTCTGCAAGAGTTTGCGCTGTTTAGGTCGCGTGACGCTGGCAGCCGCACCGCCGAAAGAGGCCGTTTTTCGATAGCGCACTTCAATAAAGACCGTTGTGGGGCCATGTTTCATGATCAGATCAATTTCGCCGCCACGCGTTTGCACGTTGGCGGCAATCAAACGCAGTCCTTTGCCTTCCAGCCAGCGACGCGCCTTTAACTCCCACGCGTCGCCGATCTGTTTACGGGTCAACTGGCCGGAACGATCTGCCCCTGCTGGTATTTGAGCCATGATAACTTCCTGTTAATCACGCAATCCTGGCTTGCCGATAGATCGCCGGTATTGCCGTTAAGTTCAAAGCCGGGCACCTGACGCATCTGCGAGAAATGGTTGGCTAACGCCCAGGCATCCACGCCCATCGCGTAAAGACGCGCCAGCGAATAATCATTGTTAACGCGGCTTAATGCCTGCTGCATCAGCGCCGGGTTCGCGCCCGCAAGCATCGGGATCTCACTGTACTGCAAGCCTTCCATTTCCAGACGGAAATCGGGGCCTGCGCCACCCTGTGCACTGCGGGAGCTGGCATACAGCGTTACGCCGCTCTGACTGCCAGAACGCATAGCGATCATCGGTTTAATCAGCGCAATTTCAGACGGGGTTGCCAGGATGTAAGCGGCGTCCACATTGCCACTGCCGGTGATTTGCGCATCCGTTGGCGGAGCCGGAATGGTCAGGCCGCCGATAGTGACGCCCGGTTGTGCCGACGCGCTGGTGCTTACCGGCGTCCCGTTCATGGCGATCCCGGAACCGCCGTTAATGCCCATTTTCAGTTCAGCCGCAGAGCCCAGTTTTTGCTGCAACACCGTGCCGCCGCCGAGTTTCTGCCATTCGCTGGCAAAGGCACTGGTGACGCGATCGCCTAACGCACTGCGGGGAACCAGTAAAAGCGGGGCGCGTTTGCCCTGATCCCAGATGTGATGCGCCGCGTCGCGGGCTTCATCTTCCGGCGACAGCGCGAAGTAGCAGATGTTGGCCCGGTTTTCGACCGCTTCTGGCTGATTCAGCGCCAGCACGTTCAGTGCTGTGTTGCTCTTCATCAGTTCTTCCACATTGTTCTTCAGCAGCGGCCCGACCACAATGCTGGCCCCGTCCTGCTGCACCTGATTGAGGATCTGATCGAGCGGTTGAGAGGTGGTATCGTAAATTTTCAGCTCAGCACCAGGGCTTGCAGGCGTACTGGCGACCGTCTGCGCAGTATCCGTTTGCGGCGCGCTGACTGGATCGTTGACGGTGCCAGCCTGCGGAGTCGCTTCCGGTTCTGCCGTTTCTGTCGGTGCGGCTTCAGGCTGTTCCTGCTGTTCGTTGGTTAACTCACCGATCGCGGCATCAGACGGACTAACAACGTCTCCGTTTTCATCGGTGGTGGCCGCCTGAGCCATTTGCGACGGTTCCGCCGGGCCAGACACTGCTGCCACGCCGTTTTTCGCCGCTTCAAAACCTTGCTGAATGGTACGACCGAACACCGCCGCCTGACCATTTAACGGCAGCAGCAGGGCGATTTTACTGGTGGAGGCGGGTTTAAAATTCTGCACATTCACCAGTTGGGAAGGCAGCATTTTCGCGCCGGGGTTTTGCGGATAACGTACCTGCCAGTCGCTGATGCCTGCTTTGAGCATGTTGGGATCGTTACGGTTATCGAACCATACGCGTTGCAGATCCAGCCAGCCTTGCAGCACGTTTTCATCGGCGTTGATGACCAGCGCGCGCGCCTGATCCGGCGTCATTTGAGAGAGTGCCTGCCAGGTGGCGTCGATATTAGCCTGTTTATCTTTGGCTGCCAGCAGCGGTTCCTGGGCAATCAGCGCCCGCAGTAACGCTAATGACGGACGGCCCTGGCTGGCATCAATATGGGCCTGCCAGTAGCGTGCCCGCTGGTTTTCAGCGAAATCGTTGGGTTTTAATTTCTCAAGCAGCGCCTGCGCACCCGTAAAATCCTTCTGCGCGATTTTGAGTTCTACCGCCAGCAACGCCTGCTCTTTACGCTGATCGTCGTTCAGATCCTGCGGTAACTGCGTAAACAGCTCGCTCGCATGCTGGGTTTTACCCTCTTTAAGCAGTGCACGAATGGCGAGTAATTGCCAGTTGGTCTTGCTATCATCGGCGCTTTGCTGCATCTGGTTCAGGTAAAAACCGGAGTCAGCCTGCGCTGTGCCCTGCATATGCGCGCTGCTCTGATCGGGGGCCTGTGTTCCGCAGCCCGCGAACAGCAGGGCGGCCAGCACCACAGGCAAACAACGCACGGCTTTTGAACGAAGAAATGTTGAGGGTACCATTCTGTATCCAGTGATATTTTTTATGCAATGCTCAATATTAAATCGGCACTACGGATGAAACAATGAAACAACACGAATCAGCAGAGAATTCTCAAGGTCAGCTTTATATTGTACCCACTCCTATCGGGAATTTGGCTGATATTACCCAGCGTGCCCTCACCGTTTTGCAAAGCGTTGATTTGATTGCGGCGGAAGATACCCGCCACACCGGGCTGTTGCTGCAACATTTCGCCATCAGCGCACGCCTGTTCGCCTTGCACGATCATAACGAGCAGCAAAAAGCCGAGACGCTGGTGGCTAAGTTAAAAGAAGGGCAGAACATCGCGCTGGTGTCCGATGCCGGTACGCCGCTGATTAACGATCCGGGCTACCATCTGGTGCGCACCTGCCGTGAAGCCGGAATTCGTGTTGTACCGCTGCCCGGCCCCTGCGCCGCGATTGCGGCACTGAGCGCCGCCGGACTGCCCTCCGATCGTTTCTGCTACGAAGGTTTCCTGCCCGCCAAATCCAAAGGCCGCCGCGATGCGCTGAAAGCCATCGAAGCCGAGCCACGCACGCTGATTTTTTACGAGTCCACCCATCGCCTCATCGACAGTCTGGAAGATATCTGCGCCGTGCTGGGTGAATCCCGTTACGTGGTGCTGGCACGCGAACTGACCAAAACCTGGGAGTCAATCCACGGTGCACCGATTGGCGAACTGCTCGCATGGGTAAAAGAAGATGAAAACCGCCGCAAAGGCGAAATGGTGCTGATTATTGAAGGCCATAAAGCTCAGGAAGAAGATCTGCCCGCCGACGCGTTGCGCACCCTCGCACTACTTCAGGCCGAACTGCCGCTAAAAAAAGCCGCCGCGCTCGCCGCCGAGATCCATGGCGTGAAGAAAAACGCGCTGTATAAACACGCGCTGGAGGAACAGGGAGAATAAGCGATGAGCCGCTACCAGCCCCCGTTTACGATCACAACGGCGATACTTAATCAGGTGGTAAGTATCGGCGAGCTTATGGGGCACTGGGCGGCACAGGCCGGGCGCGCTTCGCCATTACTGCGCAAAGAGAATCGAATCCGCACCATTCAGGCATCGCTGGCAATTGAGCATAATAGTCTGACAACGGAACAGGTTACGGCAGTCATGGAGGGTAAACGCGTCCTTGCGCCAGCGAAGGATATTCAGGAGGTCAGAAACGCCCTTAAGGCGTATGAGAAGCTGTCTGACTGGCATTACGGTCGCTTCTCTGATCTGCTGAGCGCACACCATCTTTTAATGACGGGGCTGGTCGATAATCCCGGTGTATTACGCCGTGGTGACGTGGGTATTTACCGCGATCGGCAGTTGGTGCATATGGCTCCCCCTGCTTCTCAGGTTTCCCGGCTTGTCCATGAACTGCTTGACTGGCTGGCCGCCACCGACCTTCATCCACTGATAGCCAGTTCTGTTTTCCATTACGAATTTGAATTTATCCATCCGTTTGCCGATGGCAACGGGCGCATGGGACGCCTGTGGCAAACGCTGATTCTAAGTTCATGGCGGCCTGAACTGGCTTGGTTGCCCGTTGAAACGCTGATCCATCATCAACAGGAGCGCTATTACCAGGTACTCCGCGAGTATGATCGGGCCAGTGAATGCACACTGTTTATTGAGTTCATGCTGGAAAATATCGCCGCCGCGTTGCAAGAGGGACTGGTATCGCTTCCCGGTGTGTCGGAAGAAATGTCGGAACAAATGTCGGAAGAAATCGCCAACAGGCTTACCGCGATGGAAACCAGACTGATTGAGCTAATTCAGCTTCACCCCGGCCATACCGCAAAAACGCTTGCGCAGGCTTTGGGCGTGACGGATCGCACCATTGAGCGTCACCTGAAAGCGTTACAACAGAAGAAAAAAGTGCAGCGTTGCGGCCCCACTAAGGGCGGATACTGGCAGGTTTTATAAGACTAAACGTTCCAGAAATTCTTTTTTAGTTGATTACCCGATGTGCGTTTTGCCGGATGGCGTTGTAAACATTCCATCCGGCATGATGCCTTTATCGCTTTGCTTATAAAATCCCCGCCGCTGATGCGACAATCGATAATATAAACGTCACGCCAATCAATAATACCGGGTGCGCTTTTTTCACGCGCAGCAGGTAATACATCAGCAGGGTATAGCCCATCGGTAAAATATTTGGGAACACCTTGTCGAAGAAATCTTTTTGCAGCGCCACGCTGTGTGTGTCATCGATGGCAAATGTCGTGATGACGTTAATATGCACGTATGACGCGATCAGTCCGCCAATAACGGTGATCCCCAGAATGGTGGCCGAGCGGGCAATCATTTGCGAGTTTTCCCTAACCCGGTCGATGGCTTTTATCCCCAGCGTATAGCCAATATGCGTCCAGCCCACGCGTAAAAAGAAGATGGCGATATAGACCGCGAAAAACAGAATCGGCCCGAGAATATTTCCCTGACTGGCAAAGGAAGAGCAGATCCCGGCCATAATGGGCAGCAGGGTGAACCAGAAAATAGCATCACCAATCCCGGCAATCGGGCCAAATAATGCAACTTTCAGGCCCTTGATGGTATTACGGTTTTCGCCTTTCTCCTCCATGGAGATCAACAGCCCCATTAAGAAGCCGACCAGATTAGGATGGGTATTAATAAATTCCAGATGATCCTTCATGGCCGCGCTCAGGCCCGCTTTATCATCTTTATAAATCTTTTTCAGCAAAGGCAGCATCGCCCAGGTGAAACCGCCCGCCTGCATCCTTTCATAGTTAAAACTGGCCTGTAGCAGAGAGGAGCGGAACCCTAACCGCGTGATGTCCTTTTTAGTAATTTCAGATCCCATTGCTGTAATCCTCAGTAGAGTTTTCTTTGGTTGCCACGGCTGCCTGTTGGGCCGTTCTGGTTTTGCTGCTGAAGTATTCGTACACCGCAAAGGCCGCGCCCAGTACCGCCACAGGTAACAGGTTGCTGACCTGGATGTAGCAAACGAACAGGAAACCAGCGATCAGGTAAGGGATGTATTGCGCTTTGAACATCACGCGCAGCAGCAGGCCAAAGCCGACCGCCGGAAGGATGCCGCCTGCGACTTCAAAGCCGTGGGTCAGCCATGCGGGCATGGCTTTTACCAGCGACTGCATCGCGCCCTGCGCCAGATAGGTGCAGAGGAACGCGAGCACCGCATACGAGCTGGCAACGATCAGCGTGGTGGTCCAGTTGAGACGTGAAAGCGCGGCAGTATTGGCTTCGTTCGCAGATTTATCCGCCTTCGACATAAACAGCGAAAACGCGGAGTAGAAGAACAGAATCACGTACTGCATCAACAGGCTGAAGGGTAAGCCAAGGCCGATGGCGGTTTTTGCATCCACGCCCGTCGAGAAGGCGATCACCGTGGTCATCAGCCCCGCCATAATGGGGTTGGGCGGTTGTACGCCGCCCGCTGGCGTCAGGCCCGCAAACGCCAGTTCGGTTAAACCGCCGGTGATAAGGCCAATATGAATATCCCCGAGGATCGCACCGGTAAGAGTACAGACGATAATCGGGCGGAACATAAACAGTGCTTCAAGCCAAAAGTCGATCCCCAGAAAAAACACCAGGGCTGCAAGGGCTATCCCCTGCATCAATGTTATTTCATGCATTTTAACGCCTCGTTCTGTTAATGGTCTTGTTTGTTGCCTTTATCGAGACGGGGATTAATCAGGAATAAATTCTTTCTGATCGCCCGGCACATCCTGAATAAATACGTTAACGCCGCTGTGTTTAATGAACCGCAGATCGGCTAAATCCTGGTCGTTAACATAAACCTTGCTGCTGATCTGTTTTTTCCCCTCGGAGAAATGCATATTGCCGACGTTGACCTCTTTTAATGGCACGCCGCCTTCCACCAGTTGACGAACAATCGCAGGCGTACGGCAAATAAGGAATATTTTCTGATGGGGAGCCGCTTTTGAAATAACGTTGATGGTCTTGTCGACGGAAAAAAAACGAATACCAAATCCGTACGTGTCGGCAGTAATACCCATCAGTTTTTGCTGCACCTCATCGGTAGCGACCTCATCGTCCACCACCACCAGCAAATTTGCACCCAGCGTGGAGGTCCATGTCACGCCGACCTGACCATGCACCAGCCGGTTATCGATGCGGGTTAACAGAATATTGGGAGTACTCATATTTTTAATTCCAGCGTTAAGTGAACAGGTGATATCGATAAATTCGCTTTCAGGTGATTGATTCTGGCATTAATTTTCCCGCCGAACCGCATACCTTAATTTTATCGCTGACAATCGCTTTCATTGCATCCATGCCGACGCGCATGTAATAACGCGGATCGTTGCCCTCCGGGTTATCGCCAAACCATTTTTTGACCGCGGCGGCAAAGGCGATTTTCAGTTCGGTGGCGACGTTGACTTTACACACGCCCAGCTCAATCGCGCGCCTGACATATTCGTCCGGGACATCGCTTGCGCCGTGCAGGACCAGAGGGATATCGACCACCTTGCTAATCTTCTCCAGCCGGTCAAAGTCAATTTTGGGCCGATGGGTATAGAGACCATGCGCGGTGCCAATGGCGACTGCAAGGCTATCGACGCCGGTAAGTTCTACAAAACGGCGTGCCTCTTCAGGGTCGGTCAGAAATGCGCTTTCGGCATCGACGCTCATATCGTCTTCCACACCACCGAGACGCCCAAGCTCGGCCTCGACGCTGCAATCATGGCGGTGGCAATAATCGACCACGGATTTCACCAGGGCGACGTTTTCTTCAAACGGGAAGTGGCTGCCGTCGATCATCGCGCTGCGCACGCCCGCGCCGACTTTACGGCGGATATCCGCCAGTGATTCGTGATGATCGAGGTGGATCGCCAGCGGCATGTCGTAGCTTTCTGAATAGGCATTGCACAGGGCATAAATCTCTTCAAAGGCGATGTGCTTAAAGGTGCCCGGCGTGCCCGCGAGGATCACCGGCGATCGCAGTTCCTGGCACACTTCAAGGATCGCCTGGATGGTTTCGGCGTTGTGGATATTGAACGCCGGCACGGCGTAACGTCCGGCCTGCGCTGCCTGCAACATGTATTTCGTGGAGATGATCGCCATGTTCTACTCCTGATCTTGCCATGGATGGATGATGACGCCCTGCACCACGCGATTGACGGTGCCGTTGACTGATGGGGTGTCCGGGGTGATACCCGCCTTGATGGATTGCGTCAGGGCAAAAATCTGGGCGTACATCAAAAAGCAGAAAGCCTGTTCAACATCAGTAAAGGTGCGGGCCGGGGGCAGGGTGATGGTGTCCTGCGCCGCGATCGGATCAGCGGTAATGGCGATCACCCGCATCGCTTCGCCGTCGCGCTGTAACTCGTTTAACAGATCCAGATCGTACTGGCGGGTGTAAGGGTGAGCGGAAATAAACATCACGATCAGCGTCTGTTTGTCGATCAGTGATTTTGGCCCGTGGCGAAAGCCGGTCGGGGTTTCATAAAAAGCGGCCAGTTTTCCCGCTGTCAGTTCCAGCACTTTTAGCGCCGATTCCCGCGCTGTGCCCTGCAATCCGCCGCAGCCCAGATAGACCACGCGCTGATAAGGTAAATCACCAAACACCGCACCGCTGAAATCACCCTGTGAGGCGATGATCTGCTGGCAGCGCTGCGCGACATCGGCAAAGGTGGTGCGGTTGATCGTCTCTGGGGCAAACACCGCAAGGCAACTTGCCATCATGGTGGTGATGCTGCTGGTCATCGCGAATCCGCGATCGTGGGTTTCTTCAGGCATCAGCAGCGCCAAGGCGTTATCGCAGGACTGTGCGTTCTGATACAGGCTACCGCCCTCGTTGCAGGTGATCGCCAGATGAAAACTGTTTTCCACGCATTGATCCACCAGATCCACCGCGGCCACGCTTTCCGGGCTGTTACCGGAGCGGGCAAACGACACCAGCAGCGTCGGCTGATCCGCGCGTAAATAATCCATGGGGTTGGTCACCAGATCGGTGGTCGGGATCGCCACAATATTGTGCCCGCTCTGGCTGGCAAGCCAGGGCGCGATCATATCGCCGATAAACGCCGAAGTGCCTGCGCCTGTGAGCACGATTTTCACATCCGGCAGGGCGAGAACCGGAGAGAGAAACGCGTCGATCTCCTGACGGCGTGCATCGATCGTCGCCAGGCTCTGCATCCAGCAGTCGGGCTGCTGGCGGATCTCTTTTTCAGTCCATGTGGTGAATACATCAGTAGCGTACTGTTCGCTCATTACAAAGTCCTTAGTCGGGCATTAAGCTGAAAGAAAGGTCTTTCCTTTCGTTTCATTGCGCTAATAGGGGTACTGCGTTAAAGAAAATCTATAAGAAAGAAAACGAAGGGTCAATGTGCAAAAGGAAATAAAACGAAAATTGTGAGCGAGATAACGATGTATCAACAGGAGACTATCGGCGGATCGAAAGCGGGGCGGGGGCATAACGAAATGAAATGAAAAAGTCGGCAAGAAAATCCTGCCGACAAAATGAGGTTACACAGAATGGCGCGGGATCAGATCCCTTCTTCTTCAGAAGCGGGCGCATGGTCGCGCAGCAATTCGTCGGCAAGGCTGGTCAGGCCGCGATGACCGCACGCCAGCGCCTGTTGGCGAAAGTCGACGGCGTTCAGTTCATCGCGCTCCATGACCATTTCCAGCAGCAACTGGAGGTTGGTGCCGGTGATCACTTCATACCCCGGCTGGCTTAATGCCAGCGTCGAGGCAACGCGAAAGGGCGTTCCGCCCAGCAAATCGGTGAGAAACACGATGCCTTCACCGTCATCAAGCGTCTGTACGGCTTCCTGAATCTGCGCAGTAAGCAACGCAGTAGTGGAGGATTCACCAAAATCGATAGCGATAAACTTCGCCTGCTCGCCGAGGATCTGTTTCATCGCACGTTCGAGGCCGCTGGCAAACCCGCCATGGCCGGTCAGAATAATACCTAACATCCTAATTCCTCTCTGATTTACAGAAAATGGCAGAACGACCCACCATGCCGGGCACCAGGGTGAGCGCCATCAGGCATCCGCTTATTTATCACGCCGGTCTGCCATTTCACCATCGCATGACTCACTTTACGCGGATTGGCTGTGATTAATGGGATCGCCACAACACGCCGCGTGATACTGGCGCAGCACGTCCTGGATGTGGTCGATAATTAAGTCTTTCGGCGTGGCCGTAATCTGCCCTTCGCGCACCCGCACATATTGTGTAGGCAGGTACTGGCTGAGTAACGGCAGCGGAATAGTTTCATGGGTCAGATGGCTGACCAGCCGGGCAAAAGCGGCATCGATTTCTTTATCCGGCCAGTAATAACGCACCCGGTCGGAATAGCTGTAACCACGCGCCAGGCGGCGGGCATGACCGTCCCCGGCATAGTGGCTTTGCCAGTAGCCCGGTTTTTCCAGCATTACGTCTTCCAGTACTGCACGAAGGCCCGAACAGGCGCGGGCAGGCAGCAATTCCTCTTCAATCGCCGCCAGTGCAAACAGCGCTTCACGCAGGGCAAAGGTGAGCGCCGGGCCGACTTTCAGAATGGCAAAATGATCGTTCACCAGCCGGGCTAACGCCTGCGGCGTCTGGTAATCCGTGGAATGGGCTTCAAAAATCAGAGTATCGAGATCGGCCACCACCTGGCTCAGGGCCTGGGCCTTTTCCGGCACGTAATCAATGACCTGCGTGTTATCGAACTCCACACCGGGCTGCACCACCAGGGCGATGATGCGCGGCCAGATCGCCTCCAGCCCTTCACGGGCAAACGCCAGCCGGTGCGCTTCCAGCGTCTTATGCGCCGCCTGCGGAGTGGTGACGGCAAGCTCGCCGAGGGCTTCATGCGCGCCGCCCGGCACCGGCACTTCGGTGCCAATGACGTACACAAGATCGGTTTTGTGCGCGCAGGCCTGATGGGTCTCTTCCGCGATTTTTGCCAGCCGTGCTGCACGCCCGGCAACAATCTCATCGGTCAGCGGGACCGGATCGTCCGCGCACGACATACTGCAATCGAGATGAATTTTGCTAAACCCGGCAGCGACATACTGCCTGATCAGCTCCTCCGCATGGCCCATGGCGACCTCAGCCGGCTGATCCTGCCAGCGGTTAGGGCCGAGGTGATCGCCGCCGGTGATAAGCTGCCCGGCCGGGAAGTTCTGTTCCTGGGCCAGCCTGAAAATAAAATCGTGGAAATCCTGCGGTGTCATGCCGGTGTACCCGCCGAACTGATCGACCTGATTCGACGTTGCTTCGACGAGGAGCGGGCCGCCGGTCTGACGCGCAAAGCGCAGCGCGGCTTCCAGCACCAGCGGATGTGCCGAACACACCGCATAGATGCCGCTTTGCGCGTTGCGTTTATGGCGTTCAACTATTTCCGTCAGATGTTTCACTTTCCTGTCCTTTTCAGTTTTAACTGAAGGTTGTCTTTCGTTTTATTTCTATTAATCCTGTATCAGGGGCGATTAAAAATAAAACGGAAGATAATAAAATTACGATCCGTTTCACAAAAGAAACATAGTGAAAGGTCTATGACAACAATTCACCGCGCATTTTTCCCGCTCCGGCCCCTTGCAATCTGCTAACAGAAAGGCGTTAATAACGGAATCGAAATGAAACGAAAGTAAAAAGGATGCGTTATGAGTGATTCGGACACCCCAACGGATAAGCGTGTAGCGGGCACCAGCGAGCGACGTGAGCAAATCATTCAGCTTCTGCGTCAGCACGGAAGCGTGCAGGTTAATGATTTATCTACATTATTTGGCGTTTCCACGGTGACGATCCGCAATGACTTAACCTTCCTGGAGAAGCAGGGTATTGCCGTGAGAGCTTACGGTGGCGCGCTGATTTGCGAAGGCGGGGTTTCTGTCGCGGAACCTTCCGTTGAGGACAAAAGCTCGCTCAACACGGCGGTGAAACGCAATATTGCGAAAGTCGCGGCAGATCTGATTACCCCCGGCCTGCGGGTGATTCTGGATTCCGGTACCACCACCTGGGAAATCGCCCGCCTGATGCGGCACCATCAGAATGTGATCGTCATGACTAACGGCATGAATGTGGCGAATGCGCTGCTGGAGGCGGAGGGGGTGGAACTGCTGATGACGGGCGGGCATCTGCGCCGCCAGTCGCTGTCGTTCTATGGCGATCAGGCCGAGCAGTCATTGCAGAACTACCATTTCGATCTGCTGTTTCTCGGCAGCGATGCGTTCGATGTGGAGCGGGGGGTGAGCACGCATAACGAGGACGAGGCCCGGATCAACCGCCGGATGTGTGAAGTGGCGGAGCGCATTGTCGTGGTGACGGACTCCAGCAAATTTGACCGCTCAAGTCTGCATAAAATCATCGATACCCAGCGTATTCACATGATCATTACCGATGAAGGCATTCCGGCCGACAGCCTCAATAGCCTGCGCAAAAGCGGTATCGAAGTGGTGCTGGTGCCCGCATAAAACCGCAGTTATAGCCCGGCGGCGTGATATTTGTGCCGCCGGGCGGTTATCAGGAATTACCCTGGCCCATCGCTCCCGGCTGCCAGCAACGGAACCAGCACGTCACTGATCGGCGTCGGGATAGCGTGCGCGCGACCGTAACGCTGTATCACGCCGTTGCGGATATCCCACTCCAGCGGGCGATTAGCCTGGCGGTCGGCGAGGATCGAGGTGCCTAAATCCGCCGGGGCGCGGTGAAAACCGTCCACGATCTCCTGCGGCACCGCATCACTCAGTCGCGCACCTTCCGCACGGGCTACCGCCAGACACTCGCGCAGATAAGCCAGCGCCAGTTCCGTAATATCGGTACGTGAAAACATCCCGGCACGGCGATTAGATAGCACCATCAGCCCGGCCACCGCGTTCTGTAGCAGTTTGCGCCAGGCCGTGGAGAGGAAATCATCAGCAAGTTCAACCGCGCAGCGGGTGCCGCTCAGTGCATCAACGATGCGTTGTGCCTGCGGCGTATCCGGCAGCGTCAGACGCGGCTGGCCGCGCAGCCAGACAGAAGCATCCGGCTCGCGCTGGGCCGGGAACCACACCACCGACGGCACCACCGTCGCGCCATTCACATACGGCTCCAGTTGGGTTTTCTGCTCCACGCCGTTTTGCAGGGCGCACACCACCGTATTTTCATCGCACAGGGTGGCCAGCCAGTCGGCGCTGTCCGCGTCCTGCGTGGTTTTCACCGCCACAAACACCAGATCGCACGGTTGACTGAGAGACGCCGCCTTGTTCAGTACCGGGCCTGGCACGGTAACTTCTCCCTCATCGTGACGCAGAATTAACTGCGGATGCGCGGTGCGCCCGCAAAGCACGGGCGTGCGGCCAGCTTCATGCAGTGCTGCGGCGATGGTCGTACCGATAGCGCCGGGGCCAAGCAGGGCAATCGCAGAACGGTCAGACATGGTGTTCTCCTTCATCACTAAAGGCTGGTTAATCAGAATACAATTCTAGCCAGGTCCCCTCTTAACGCCTCTCAGCTTTCGCTTACCTGAACCGCTCCCCGGATCAGTAAGGCGAAAGAGGTAATGGCTTCATTCTCATTCAGTTGTCCACGGACGAGCGCGGCGGACAGCGCTTCTCCTGCGCCAACGATGCCGATGCAGCATTGTTGCAGGGAGAGGGGTGACATTTTTACGTAGGGTGTCAGGACCGATATGAACATCGCGACGCAATTATCCAGAAGTTCCTGAAAGACCGCGGACTTCTCTTCGCTGCCCGCCAGTGCCGCACCAACGGCGTGAAATACGTCTGTATTGTCTGCGGCGCAGCGGATATAGGTGCTCGCGAGCAACTGTATCGTTTCCTCCGCACTTCTGAGGGTGGTGGCCATCGCCTCAGCGAATGCCCTGACCCGCTCCATATCAATCCACCTGTACAGGGCGATCAGTAACGCCGAGCGGGTAGGGAAGTGGTCATATACCACGGGCTTGGAAACACCTGCCTGCACGGCGAGGTGTCCGAGCGTCAGACGATCTGCGTTTTCTTCCTGAACAATCAGAAGTGCGGTGTGGAGTAACTGCATACGCCGCTCTGCCTTCGTTAACCTGCTGCGCGTAGCAGGACCGGATGCCGGGGGGAGTTCTTTTTTCATATCTCTCTTTATTAAACCTACCAAAAGTAGCTTTCTGTTATCTTCGGTGCTATCTTTCCTACTAATGGTAGCTTATCACGCAAATAAGGAACCTTACTTATGTCTTTTGATCCTGTATTACTGCTTGGCGGCTCCGGTGCGATTGGGCATCAGGCAGCCCGTGCACTGAAGGCGACGTACCCCGATCTGCCTCTGCTGATAGGCGGTCGCGATCTGACGAAAGCGCAGAATGCTGCGGCTGAATTTAAGGGCGCCCAGGGGATACAGATCGACACAACCTCTGCGGATCTGGGCCTCGGTGAGCAGAAAATCAGTGCAGTGGTTGTCCTCTACCATGACCGCTCACTCGCCGCACTCCGCTTTGCGCAATCGCGCGGTGTGCCGTATCTGAGCATCTCTTCAGGCATATTCGAAATCGCCCCGGAGATCGCCAGCTTTATGCAGTCGCCGGAGGCATCAGCGATTGTTCTCGGATATGAGTGGCTGGTCGGTGCCACGACAGTGCCTGCACTCCATCTGTCCCACGCATTCAGTCAGGTGCATGAAATCCGTATGGGCGCGCTGGTGGATGAAAAAGATGTCGGCGGTCCTGCCGTCGCTGCGGATTTCGAACACCTGAATCATCTGTTGCCAGCGGCACTTACGCGCCGGGATGGAGATTACATCTGGCGCGAGGGCGATGAGGCAAAAGCCGTGTTCTCAGCGCTTGATGGAAGCGAAATTACAGCCACGGGATTTTCATCGATCGATGTGGTTGGGCTGGCATCGGCAACGGGGGCAACCAGCGTACAGTTCAATCTGGGCATGGGCATCAGCTCAAGCCGACGCAAAGGGGGGAATTTCTCGACGGAGATCATCCTTGAGATTGCAGGCCTGGACCACTCAGGGCAGGCACTCCAGACCCGACATGCGGTAGTGCATCCGGGCGGCGCGGCACCCCTTACGGGAATGGGGATAGCATTGCTTCTGGAACGGTTAATCGGGCTGGATGGAAAGCCGCCGGTCGCACCTGGTCTGTACTTCCCTTATCAGATTCTGGATGCGTCACACTACCTGGCGCGTCTGGCGCAGGAGGGGGGAGAGCTTCTGGACCTCTCGTCTTCATAAGAGTTACAACCGGCGAGCTTGCTACAGGCCCGCCGGTGCTATCAGGCAGTGTGGATAGCTATTTTTTCAGCAATCGAGGCAGCTGATTTTCCAGTTCAAGCAGACATGCATCCATCATTTTTTGCGTTTCCTGGGTGACCTTCGCGTAGCCGTTAGCTTTCCAGTCGCTCAGTTGTGCTGTTGCATGTGTCGGGGCACATTCTGACACCACATAGGCACTCAGCATGTTTCCACCTTCCTGACGTTTATAGAATTTCACGCGGTAGGTTAAATCGTAATTGCTGTTGCTGGCTGACATGTCGGTATAGACGAGCGACCACTGAGCGGCTGCAATAAACAGCGGTTGTGTGTAAGCATGCCCGTTACCATTTTTGTTGAGCCAGTCGCGGATTTTGACTTCGGCTTTTGGCCCTAAATAACGCGCGGTAGGCTCTGGCATGGATTCAATGGACGAGCCTTTATAGCTATCTTTATCAAATGCACCGCTACTGATCCCCCCGCCAAGGGCAGCACCTAATACCGCCAGCCCCATCCCGGCACTGGAATGCGCCGGGGATACTTCACGCAATTTCGGATCCGCATAGCGATTATTGTTCATATCTGCTGGTGCAAAGATAGTGGCAACATCCAGCGTGCTACCGTTATCGGCCCGCACTTTATGAGAATCGAGGTTCCCGGCACAACCTGTCAGAAATGTTAAAGACAGTGCACCTGTTATTAATAATTTATTCATCATGAGTTCTAATCCCTTAATTAAAAATGCCATAACCTACAACGGACAGATAAGAAAAATCTTTAGTCTTTTTTGTTATTTTTTATTGAGTAAAATCATCGACATTGATTTAAATCACACAGGCTTTCGGGCAGGAAAATGTATGGCAACGGTATCAAAATAGGATATATTGATTTAAAAATACCGTTCTCAACAGGGAGCACTCAATGCCGGATTACTGCTTTTTTCAAAAGGGTAAGCAAACTATTGCGCTGGAAAGATCAGATGTAGACCGCGCCGCGCAATTAACTCAGCAAGGGTATAAAAAACAATTTGAAGAAGTCAGTGCAATGAGTGAGAAAAGTGCACTTGCCCGTTTTGCTGATATCCGCAGAAATAACCAGATAGACCACCATAATTTTCTGGCCGGGGCGATCGCCATGCCTCTGATCGGGGTGCTAACGGCGATTACCACTTTTCTGTTCCGCAAAAAATAACCGGCGATGAGCAGTCAGAGAACGA
Organism: Enterobacter sp. kpr-6; assembly: GCF_900116015.1. Lineage (GTDB taxonomy): Bacteria > Pseudomonadota > Gammaproteobacteria > Enterobacterales > Enterobacteriaceae > Enterobacter_D. The sequence goes on along the minus strand of NZ_FOYH01000007.1, from coordinate 157,845 downwards.
CGCTTCACTCAGACAAAAAAAGGGGCCTTAGCCCCTTTTATATTTAACCATGATCACGTCACCGGAGCCGGGTTAAACACCGCCAGTTGGTTGTGCAGCCCCCACTGATCCGAGAAGGTTTTCTTGCGGCCGCTGGCGACATCCAGAATGAAGTGGAACAGTTTCCAGCCCACATCCTCGATGCTTTCCTCGCCGGTGGCGATAGTACCGGCGTTGATGTCCATTAAATCGTACCAGCGGTTTGCCAGTTCGGTACGCGTCGCCATCTTGATCACCGGTACCGCCATCAGGCCGTACGGCGTGCCGCGCCCGGTGGTGAAGACCTGCACCGTAATGCCGGAAGCCACCTGCTGGGTGCCGCACACAAAGTCGCTGGCCGGGGTAGCGGCGTAAATCAGGCCGCGTTTGGTCGGGCGTTGACCCGGTGACAACACTTCGGAAATGGCGCTTTTACCGGATTTGGCAATCGAGCCGAGCGCTTTTTCCACCACGTTTGCCAGGCCGCCTTTTTTGTTGCCCGGCGAGGGGTTGGCGCTGCGGTCGGTTTTGCCCATGTCCAGATAGTTATCGTACCAGGCCATCTCTTCGAGCAGGCGCTTGCCCACTTCTTCGTTGATGGCGCGCGGCGTCAGCAGATGGATCGCGTCGCGCACTTCGGTTACTTCCGAGAACATCACCGTGCCGCCGCAGCGGATCAGCAGGTCGGAGGCGTAACCCACCGCCGGGTTAGCGGTCACGCCGGAAAACGCATCGCTGCCGCCGCACTGCATGCCGACGACCAGTTCCGAGGCCGGGCAGGTTTCACGTTTACGTTGGTTCAGTTTGATCAGATGACGTTCTGCCACCTGAAGAATGTCGTCCACCATCGAGCGGAAGCCGACGTGATGTTCATCCTGCAAACGCACAATGCTCGCATCATCTACCGCAATGGCCTGCACGTCCTCGGTGCCCTGGAGCAGTTTCTCCGGCTGGAGTTTTTCACAGCCGAGGCCGATGACCATCACTTCGCCGCCAAAATTGGGGTTCAGCGCGATGTTATGAATAGTGCGGATCGGCACCACTGCCGCCGGGGCGTTAATCGCCACGCCGCAGCCGTAGAGGTGGTTTAACCCCACCACGCCGTCCACGTTCGGGTATTTAGGCAGCAGATCGCGCTCGATGATTTTCACCACGTAATCGACCACGCCCGCCACGCAGTGCACGCTGGTGGTGAGGCCGAGCAGGTTCTTGGTGCCGACGCTGCCATCGGCATTGCGATAGCCTTCGAAGGTGTACCCTTCGAGCGGTGGCAGCGGCTCTGGCACTTTGGTCGCCAGTGGCAGGGTGTTAAGCGGCGGGGCTTCCGGCAGTGATACGGTAGACTCGTCAATCCAGCTCCCGCGCGCGATGTCGCGAACCGCGTAGCCGATCACTTCACCGTAACGCACGACTTCGCCATGGATCGGGATATCCACCAGCGCCACCTTATGGCCCTGGGGAATGTGTTCAATGAGTTCAAGGCCGTCCGGGAAGCGCGTCCCCGCTTTTAAGCCATTGTCATTAACAATAATCGCGACGTTATCAGTGTCATGCACTTTAATATAAAACGCTGCCGGCGAATATTGTCTGATTTCGATATCGGCCATTGTCCAGTATTCTCCAACCAATTTAGATGACGAAAAGTATTAAATAAAAAGTGGATTTCTAATTATTGGCAATTAAAAAGCGTTGCAATGGAATAAAGCATGTCAGGAGTTTGGTTGGCGAAACGTGATGCAGATCACTCCTTTTTGCGGTTGCAGGCCCCGCAAGGCGGGCAATCTATAAATCTGTGCATTACCGCCCAGTCTCTTGTGCATATGCTCAAGTTATCAGATGCCTTCCCCGATTATCTTGAGCAAAGCAACAATGCATCATGCCTGCGGCGTGATTATACTGATCCCCAATTTAATTGTATCGGATGCGTTTAACGCGCTTCATTATATCCATTAATTATCTGCGTCATGTTTAAGTGATATAACCCGGCGCTGGCGTCAGGTCAGAAGATAAATAAATGGCTGCTCAGCTCTGATAACGTATGGGACTGAAGGTTTAAGCAACGGTTAATTCAAGGTATATGTGATGAATAACACGATTTTTCCGAACACGTTCAAAGCTGCGCTGGCGGCACAGCAAATCCAGATTGGCTGCTGGTCAGCGCTGGCAAACCCGATCACGACTGAAGTGCTGGGCCTCGCCGGTTTTGACTGGCTGCTGCTGGACGGTGAACACGCGCCTAACGACATCACTACGTTTGTGCCACAGCTGATGGCGCTTAAGGGCAGCCCCAGCGCACCGGTTGTGCGTGTGCCGACCAACGATCCGGTGGTGATTAAGCGCCTGCTGGATATCGGCTTCTATAACTTCCTGATCCCGTTTGTTGAAACCGAAGAAGAAGCGGTGCTGGCCGTGGCATCCACCCGCTATCCGCCGGAAGGCATCCGCGGGGTGTCGGTTTCCCATCGCGCTAACATGTTCGGCACCGTGCCTGACTACTTTGCTCAGTCCAACAAAAACATCTCAATTCTTGTGCAGATCGAAAGCCAGGCGGGCGTGGATAACCTTGATGCGATCCTCTCGACCGACGGCATCGATGCGGTTTTTGTCGGGCCAAGCGATCTGGCTGCAAGCCTCGGTTATCTCGGCAACGCCGCGCACCCGGAAGTGCAGCGTACCATCCAGCACATTTTTGCCCGTGCCAAAGCGCACGGTAAACCGAGCGGGATCCTGGCCCCGGTTGAAGCCGACGCTCGGCGTTACCTGGAGTGGGGCGCGACCGTGGTTGCCGTTGGCAGCGATCTGGGCGTATTCCGCGCCGGTACGCAGAAATTAGCCGATTCCTTTAAAAAATAACGACCACCGATATTAAAAGAGAGACGTAATTATGACGATGAAAGTTGGTTTTATTGGCCTTGGTATTATGGGTAAACCAATGAGTAAGAACCTCATTAAAGCAGGTTACTCATTGGTGGTGGTTGACCGTAATGCGCAGGCTGTGGCTGAAGTGATTGCCGCGGGTGCGGAAACTGCTGCAACCGCAAAAGAAGCGGCGGAACAGTGTGATGTCATCATCACCATGCTGCCGAACTCCCCGCACGTGAAAGAAGTGGCGCTGGGCGAAGGCGGCATCATCGAAGGCGCGAAGCCTGGCACAGTGCTTATCGACATGAGTTCAATTGCACCGCTGGCGAGCCGTGAAATCAGCGAGGCGCTGAAAGCGAAAGGCGTGGAGATGCTCGACGCGCCGGTCAGCGGCGGCGAACCGAAAGCGATCGACGGCACCCTCTCTGTGATGGTGGGCGGTGACAAAGCGGTCTTCGACAAATACTACGACCTGATGAAAGCGATGGCAGGCTCGGTTGTTCATACCGGTGAAATCGGTGCGGGCAACGTGACCAAACTGGCAAACCAGGTAATTGTGGCCCTGAATATTGCCGCCATGTCTGAAGCGCTGACCCTGGCGACCAAAGCCGGTGTGAACCCGGATCTGGTGTTCCAGGCGATCCGTGGCGGTCTGGCAGGCAGCACCGTGCTGGAAGCGAAAGCGCCGATGGTGATGGATCGTAACTTCAAGCCGGGCTTCCGCATCGATCTGCATATTAAAGATCTGGCGAACGCGCTGGACACCTCTCACGGCGTCGGCGCGCAACTGCCGCTGACCGCGGCGGTGATGGAAATGATGCAGGCGCTGCGTGCCGACGGGCATGGCAACGATGACCACAGCGCCATCGCGTGCTACTACGAAAAACTGGCGAAAATCGAAGTCACTCGCTAATACCGTAATACCCGGCGGCCCCCCGCTGCCGGGCTTAACCTGTGAGCCGGTGAGTCACACCCTCCGGCGCTAAGTCGTAACAGGCTATTCCCTATGAAAATCGTCATTGCCCCAGACTCTTATAAAGAAAGCCTGTCCGCCTCAGAAGTGGCCCAGGCGATAGAAAAAGGATTTCGGGAAATCTTTCCGCAAGCGCATTACGTTGCTGTCCCTGTCGCCGACGGTGGCGAAGGAACGGTTGAGGCGATGATTGCTGCCACCCAGGGTTCTGAACAGGTCGCCCGTGTGACCGGGCCTTTAGGGACTGCTGTTGACGCGCGCTGGGGGATGTCCGGGGACGGGAAAACGGCCTTTATTGAAATGGCGGCGGCCAGCGGGCTGGCACTGGTTCCTCCTGAATTACGCAATCCGTTGATTACCACATCGCGCGGGACCGGCGAGCTGATCCTTCATGCGCTGGATCACGGGGCGCGCAACATCATTATCGGCATTGGCGGCAGCGCCACCAACGACGGCGGCGCGGGCATGGTGCAGGCGCTCGGCGCGAAGCTGTGCGATGCCAACGGCACCAGCATCGGCTACGGCGGCGGTAGCCTGAACACGCTTAATACGATTGATATCAGCGGGCTCGATCCGCGTCTGAAAGCGTGTGCGATCCGCGTGGCCTGCGACGTGACCAATCCCCTGATCGGTGAAAAGGGCGCATCGCGGATATTTGGCCCGCAAAAAGGGGCCACGGAAGCGCTGATCGTCGAGCTGGACAACAATCTTGCCCACTACGCCAGCGTGATTAAAAAATCGCTGCGGGTGGATGTGAAAGACGTACCGGGTTCGGGTGCGGCGGGCGGTATGGGCGCGGCACTGATGGCGTTTCTCGGCGCGGAATTACGTAGCGGGATTGAGATTGTCACCGAGGCGTTAAACCTCGAAGAACATATTCACGACTGTACGCTGGTGGTGACCGGCGAAGGCCGCATCGACAGCCAGACCATTAACGGCAAAGTGCCGATGGGCATCGCGACAGTGGCCAAGAAATACCACAAGCCGGTGATCGGTATCGCGGGCAGCCTGACGCACGACGTCGGCGTCGTGCACACCTGCGGCATCGACGCGGTATTTAGCGTATTAACCTCTGTTACCACGCTGGAAGAAGCCTTTCGCGGAGCATTCGACAATATTTATCGCGCTTCACGCAACATTGCCGCCACATTGCAGGTGGGGATGCTGACGGAAGGGTGACAGCGGCGTGCAAACCCTCTATACTGCGCGCCGAAGCTGACCAGACAGTCGCCGCTTCGTCGTCGTCCTCTTTCGGGGGGAGACGGGCGGAGGGGAGGAAAGTCCGGGCTCCATAGGGCAGGGTGCCAGGTAACGCCTGGGGGGGAAACCCACGACCAGTGCAACAGAGAGCAAACCGCCGATGGCCCACGCAAGTGGGATCAGGTAAGGGTGAAAGGGTGCGGTAAGAGCGCACCGCGCGACTGGTAACAGTTCGCGGCACGGTAAACTCCACCCGGAGCAAGGCCAAATAGGGGTTCACAAGGTACGGCCCGTACTGAACCCGGGTAGGCTGCTTGAGCCAGTGAGCGATTGCTGGCCTAGATGAATGACTGTCCACGACAGAACCCGGCTTATCGGTCAGTTTCACCTATTAAAAAACCCCGCCTCGGCGGGGTTTTTGCTTTTGGGGATGGGGAGAGGTTTTCCCCTCACCCCGGCCCTCTCCCCAGGGGAGAGGGAGAAAAGCGAGTCTGTGCTCAATCTGGCCCCTCGCCTCAAGGGAGAGGGGAAAGGCAAGTCTGTGCTCGATCTGTCCCCTCTCCCATTGGGAGAGGGTTAGGGTGAGGGGGATTAAAGCGGGCTACGCCGCCTCTTCCTCAGACAACCGCACCTCGGCATCCGCGACAATCGCTTCCAGCTCGCTCAGCATCTCGTCATACCCGAAGGCCAGACGCACATGGGCGGCTTCTGGCTGCATTACCGGCACCTTCACAGCCACCGGTTTATTCTTCTTCTGTTTTTTACTCATTTGCGCACTCCCGTACCCTGGTTCACACCGGTAAATCTATCAGTAAAGCGCGCAGCGGCGTATCGGCGACGAGCGTAATGTTAGCCTCATCACGAATAAAAGCGCCGTCGCCACAGGTGAGCGCTTCGCGATCTTCGCCCGGCGTTAACGCATGCACGGTGCCGTGAATCGACTGCAAATAGGCGCGCGGCCCATGCAGTTGAAAACTAAGCTGTTCGCCTTTTGCCAGTTCGATATGGTGCAGCCACACTTGCTGACGCAGGTGCAAACTCTCCTGGCTGCCGTCGGGCGAGGCCAGCAGTTGCTTTGCGGTGTCGGCAAGGACGATTTTCTGCACCGGCGGATTTTCACGTTCAGCGCAGGCGTCGAGCCACAACTGCATCCGTGTCAGGGACTTATCTTTGCTCAGGTTATGCTCGCTGTAGCTGATCCCCGGCTGCGTGGCGATCAGCAGCGCTTCGCCCGCTTTCGCCTGGACATGGTTGCCTTCGCTGTCACGGTATTCCGCTTCGCCTTCCAGAATCAGGTTCAGAATATCCACTTTCGGATAGGTACGCGGCTGGAAGGACGCGCCGGGAGCCAGCACCTCCTGATTCAGAACGCGCAAAGAAGCATATCCCAGAAGTTTTGGGTCGAAGTAATGTCCAAAGGAAAAGGTGTAGCGGGCCTGAAGCCATCCGAAGTCAGCCTGTCCGCATTGTTTGGCGGTTCTGGTAGTAATCATAATCTTGACCTCTCTTTACACGAAATCAATGGTAAAGGTATGGACGCTGCATTGTTAGCCAGATATTCTGCCCGGTATGTTCAAATTTACTGAATGAGAATGTGATGGCCAAAGAAAGGGCTTTAACACTGGAAGCGCTGCGCGTGATGGATGCCATTGATCGGCGTGGCAGCTTTGCGGCGGCGGCGGACGAACTGGGCCGCGTGCCTTCTGCCCTCAGCTACACCATGCAAAAACTGGAAGAAGAGCTGGATGTGGTGCTCTTCGATCGTTCCGGGCATCGCACAAAATTCACCAACGTCGGACGAATGCTGCTTGAACGCGGGCGCGTGCTGTTAGAAGCGGCGGATAAACTGACCACCGATGCCGAAGCGCTGGCACGCGGCTGGGAGACGCATCTGACGCTGGTTACCGAAGCGCTGGTGCCAACCCCCTCGTTTTTCCCGCTGGTGGAAAAACTCGCCACCAAAGCTAACACCCAGCTATCGGTGATCACCGAGGTACTGGCGGGGGCGTGGGAGCGTCTGGAGCAGGGGCGGGCAGATATCGTCATCGCGCCGGATATGCACTTCCGTTCCTCCTCGGAAATCAACTCGCGCAAGCTCTACACCCTGATGAATGTCTACGTGGCTGCGCCGGATCACCCCATTCACCATGAACCTGAACCGCTGTCGGAAGTCACCCGCGTGAAATACCGTGGCGTGGCGGTGGCGGATACCGCCCGCGAGCGCCCGGTGTTAACCGTGCAGTTGCTGGATAAACAGCCGCGTCTGACGGTCAGTTCGATTGAAGATAAACGTCAGGCGCTGCTGGCGGGACTAGGCGTGGCGACCATGCCCTATTCACTGGTAGAGCAGGATATCGCCGAAGGAAGATTGCGGGTTGTCAGCCCGGAATCCACCAGTGAAATCGACATTATTATGGCCTGGCGGCGCGACAGCATGGGCGAAGCAAAAGCCTGGTGCCTGCGCGAAATTCCGAAGCTGTTTATGGGCAAGAAATAACTCCTCCGTGCGGAGGAGTAAGTTGTTAAGAAAGCGGTTTCGGGTCCGGCCCGAAGCGGTTTTCGCCCGGTGTCCCGTTCTGGCAGTTAAAGATAATGATCACCAGCCAGCCGATGACCGGGATCAGCAGAAGTAACAGCCACCACGCCGAGCGGTCGGTGTCGTGCAGCCGGCGGAACTGGACCGCCCACCAGGGCAGAAAGATCAGCACGCCGTAAATCGTTGTCAGAATGCCTTCCCCGCCCGCGCGCTGAAAGCCGAGCAGTTTATCCACCACGCCAAGCACCCCGGTCAGCACAATGTTGACCAGAATAAACATCCAGTACTCTTTGCGGCGCGCCCGGCCACCAAATCCAATGTAGTTCCTGAGAACTTTAAAATACCAGTCCATGTCAACACCTCAATTTATTGCCAATCCACTGTTTTATAAGCAATCAAATTAAGAATAGCTATGAATGGTTGGGCGGTAAATATCACCCGAATGAATTAGTGCGGGCAGTACCGAGCCGGATCACAAAACGCAAGTTGATCACCGTGATCCACCTCACCTGAAAAGATCGCGTTCTGTGAGCGTGTTCGCTTTTTAGCCGCCAGCACGCCTTTTGGCGTGGCGATCAGCGCCGGGGCAGATTTACACCCCCGGGGGTTAACGCCATGCTGATCCCGGAAGGCAAATCCTCCTCAAGACTGCGGGCAAGCTCAAGCAGCCGCACAGGGTTGAGCAGGGTCTGGAAGATGTAAGGGTGATGCTGACCGTCGGTGGCAAACCAGGCGTCGAGTTCCCGGCTGAGGTGGCGCAGCGCCTGAAGTGCGTCAGTCAGTTGTTGTTGAATGCCGGGCTGTGCGCCGTATTTACGCAGCCAGATCCGCAGCACAATTGACCGGGTGACGGCGCTAAACACGCGGGTATACCACAGGGCGCGGGTGGTGCCGTCAATGATGCGCTGCGTCAGCGTCGGGCAAAGAAAGCTGTGCGCCTGTAACTGCTGGGCCAGCGTTTGCATGTGGCCGGCCAGGAACAGCGTTTGCTGGCGCTCCAGTTCAATAAGCTGAAACTGTTGCACGCCCAGGTCAGGATCGTCGGCGGGCATCAGCGGCTGGAACGCCTGAACCCAGTTGGCGCTGCGGGTATCGAGATGAAGCAGGTGCAACGCCTGTTGCAGATTCCACGGCGGCTGGCTGTGGCTTTGTAAAACACGGCCCAGCAGCGTCGGCGTTTTACAGCTCCACTCGTAGCTGGCGGCGAGCAGATTGCTGAACTGCGTCACCACCGGGAGCGGCAGCGGCTGAGTGGACTGCTTTTGCAGCCATGCCTTTGCCAGTAAGTCCGGCGTACTGTGCGGATCGCGCACCAGCCGGGCGAGGCCAAAGAGATTGATTTCATTGAGGGAGTCGGTGAGTTCCAGATCCGGGACCCACTCCCAGTTAAGACGCAAGGTGATGGCTTCAGGCGGCGCATCATCCAGCCCGCCGATCCATTGCAGGCGCTGGTGGAACTCCTCCAGCAAATAGCAGGGCAGCAGCGTCCAGCCGTATTCGATGCCCCACAGGTCGAATTCGAGCCATTTGCGGTAACCCGCAAGGGTAGTGAGATTGGGATTGTTGGCAAAGCCCGGACGGTAATCCAGTTCGGTGGCTTTAATGGAGGCGCAAACGTCGGCGGGCAGCGCGTCGAGGGCCGTTTTTAACATGTGGCGCGGCCAGGTTTTATCCCGGTAATCGCGCAGGACTAACTGGCGACCCTGGCGGCGCACGGACTGATAGAGCTGGTGCAGCGTGCCGGTCCACGCGTTGTCGCTCATCTCCGAGGAGGAGAGCGAAAGCCGCAGGCCGCGCACAGACGGCAGAGCCTGAAGCAGGTCCGGGATCGCCTGACCAAACAGCCAGTCGGTAAAGCGGGCGTCATCGCTGCGGGTGTCCGCTAAAAAGAACTCCGGGAATTTGGCTTTCAGTTCGCTGCACTCGGGGACGGCTTCGCCCTGTAACCACAGTTGCAGATGCTGTTCGTCACAGTAGCGGCCAATCTTTTGCAGATATAACAGCGCGTTATCACGGCGATGGATCAACGGACGAATATCGCCAGGACGACAGCCGGGCGAAGGGGCAACCAGATCGGCAAGCAGCGTCTGCTGGTGAATGATAAGCCCGTTAAATGAATGCGCCTTAAGCAGGGCCGCAATACGCAGGAAACAGGGCCAGTCCCAGATTTTTGCCGTGTTGACTTCCAGTAATAACAGCGGTGCAGCGGACATCATGACCTTTCCACAGTGAGCATGTCCTCTCACCATACGGGCAAGCGCCCGGACGATCGACGGATACATTTCTGAAATGTGATGTACGCAGGCACGCCTGCGGCATGGGTTAACCACGTTATTTAAAACGAACGGAGAGAGATAATGGCTAAAGGGGACATCGTTCAACTTCACTATGTTGAATATACCGATGAAGATACCGGCGCGCGCGTTATTCGCCTGACGCCGCCGGATATTATTTGTCACCGTAATTACTTCTATCAAAAATGTTTTCTTGATGGCGGGCGCAGGCTGATATTTGCCGGGGAATTTAGCGAGCACCGTAATTATTATTTACTCGATATCGCCAGCGGCGAAGCCAAACAGCTTACCGAAGGGCCGGGCGATAATACTTTTGGCGGTTTTCTCTCCCCGGATGAAACGGCGCTTTATTACGTGAAGGCCGAACGGAATTTAATGCGCGTCGATCTGACGACACTTCAGGAAACGGTAGTCTATCGCGTACCCGACGAGTGGGTAGGGTACGGCACCTGGGTGGCAAATTCCGATTGCAGCAAACTGGTGGGCGTGGAAATTCACCGTGATAGCTGGCGTCCTATCAGCGACTGGACGGTGTTTCAGGAGTTTTACGCTGAACAACCGCGATGCCGGGTGATCCGCATTTCGCTGGAAGACGGACACCGCGTGACGCTGCTGGAAGAAAATCAGTGGCTTGGACATCCCATCTACCGCCCGTTTGACGACAACACGGTCGCGTTCTGCCACGAAGGGCCGCTGGATCGGGTGGATGCGCGGATGTGGCTGATGAATGAAGACGGCAGCCACATTCGTAAAGCCAAAGAGCCGCAGCCGGGCGAGAGCTACACCCATGAATTCTGGGTGCCTGACGGCTCGGCGCTGATGTACGTCACCTACGTCAAGGACAGTCCGGTGCGCTATCTGTGCCGGGTGGACGGGGAAAGCGGGGCCGACGAAAAACTGCTCGCCATGCCGCCGTGCTCGCATGTGATGAGCAACGACAACGGCTCGCTGGTGGTGGGCGACGGTTCCGGCAAACCCATTGATATCGCTGACAATGCCGGGTACGGCGACGTCACCGATCCCTATCTCTATCTGTTTGATATTAATAAACAACAGACGCACAAAGTGGCGCGCCACAGCTCCTCCTGGCGCGTGCTGGATGGCGATCGCCAGGTCACGCATCCGCATCCCTCTTTTACGCCGGATGAGAAAGGGGTGCTGTTCAGCTCCGATAAAGACGGCAAGCCCGCGCTCTATCTCGCGGCTATTCCCGACGATGTGTTACGCAGCATTCACTCCTGAGAGGACGCGCGATGTTAAAGAAATTCATGCCCGTGACGGCTTCACTGCTGTTGGTTTGCGCCAGCGCGGCGCTGGCTCAGCCCGCTGAGATCCGCATCTCCTGGTGGGGCGGTAACAGCCGCCATCAGGCAACGCTGAAAGCCATTGAGTTATTTGAGAAGCAAAACCCGGAGATTAAAGTCAAAGCGGAATACGCCGGTTGGGAAGGCTATCTCTCCCGCCTGACAGTGCAAATTGCGGGCGGCAACGAGCCGGATGTGATTCAGACCAACTGGAACTGGCTGCCGCTCTTTTCTAAAGACGGGACGGGCTTTTACGATTTACTGAAATTAAAAGAGAGCTTCGATCTCAGTCAATACGATCCGCAGTCGCTGAAAAGCGTGATGGTTAATAATAAGCTCAACGGTATTCCGGTAGCGATGACCGCCCGCAGCTTTTATTACAATCAGAAATTATGGCAGGAAATGGGGGTGAAATATCCGCAAAGCTGGGATGAATTAAAAGCAGCGGGTAAAGCCTTTAAAGCGAAGGATGAAAATAAATATCCACTGGTGCTCGATTATATGGAATCGATTACCCTGGTACAATCATGGATGGTGCAAAAATATAATATTGCGGCCATAGATGAAAAAAGCGGGAAATTTAATTACACCCCGCAGCAGTGGGTGGAGTTCTTCCAGGTTTACAAAGATCTGGTCGACAGCCATGTCTTTCCTTCCACCCGCGTTCTGGCGTCCTATGGCAAATCCAACACCTGGGAAATGAAACCCTGGATCCAGGGGATGTGGGGCGGGATCTACATGTGGAACACCAACGCAGTGATGTATGAGAACAATCTCGCCGCGCCGTATGACAAGCTGGAACTGGGGCCGTTCTTTATGCTGCCGGGCGCGAAAGATGCGGGGCTGTTCCTGAAACCCACCATGATGTTCAGCGTGAGTAAAAGCACTAAATATCCTCAGCAGTCAGCGAAACTTATCGACTTCCTGATGAACGATCCGGCAGGCGTGGAGGCGATGGGGCTTGAGCGCGGCACGCCGCTGAGTAAAAAAGCCTGGGCGCAACTGTCGTCGAGCGGCGCGATCCAGGATGACAACATTACCGTCACCGGGATCAAATCGTCGCTGGCGTTACCGCACCAGATCCCGACGTCGCCGTACTTCGACAACCCGCAGCTTGTGGCACTCTGGCATGACACTATCCAGAACATCGATCACGGCAATGTGACGGTGGCAGAAGCGGCACCGATCTTCGAGAAAAATGCCGGGCGTATTTTGCAGCGGGCCATCAGGAAATAATCTTCCCGCGCCGGAAGCGCAATCTTTCGGCGCATTACCTCACCGGGATTCGGACGATGATCACCTTCAGCGCAACACTGGCGTGTCAGTACGACACGCTCTTTTCTCCCTTTCCGGCGGCGCAGTTCAGTCGCGGGCTGGACTGGCTGGCAGAAAGCGGCTTTGACGCCGCTGAACTGTGTATTAACGATTACGAAGAGCTGGATGTAAAAAGTCTTCGTCATGCCCTTCGTCGTCGGGGGTTGGGCTGCACGACGATCGCCACCGGGCAGGCGCGCAAACGCGACGGGCTGACGCTGTTATCGGCGGATAAAGCCGTGGTGCGTCGCACCCAGACGCGGCTGTTTGAACATATCGATGCCGCCGCTGAACTGAGCAGCCATGTGACGGTGGGGTCGCTGCGGGTAACGGCGCTGCCGCTGGATACGGCGCAGTATATGAATGAACTGGCGGCGGCGCTGCATCCGTGCGTGGAATACGCCCGGCGCAACGGAGTGGTGCTGATTCTGGAAGCGCTCAATCGCTATGAAGTGAGTCAATTGCACAGCGCACAGGAGATGATGGATTACATGGCGTTTTCCGATGCGCCGGAAAATGTCGGCGTGCTGTGGGATATGTTCCATGCCAGCATTGAAGATCCGGACTTCACGCAGGCGATTGCCACGCTGGGCGCGCGGCTGCGCCACGTTCACCTTGCGGATTCAAATCGCGGATTTCCGGGCTACGGGCACATGCCGGTAGAGGAGATTGTGGCTGCGCTCAGGCAGGCGGAGTATCAGGGAGCGGTGTCGCTGGAGTGTCTGTGCCGGCCTTCGGTACAAACCGTAATTGATGAAGCGGAGAGCCTGCTGGCAAAACTGCGGCAACGGTAAATCCGCTGCCGCATGAAGGATTACTCGTCGGATTCACCCGCGCCGAAACGGGTATCGCGACCGTGCGGTTCGTCCAGATCCTGCCACGGGCCGATGGAAATAATCCCCGTCGGGTTAATGGTTTTGTGGCTGCGATAGTAGTGCGTGCGGATATGGCCGAAATCCACTGTTTCCGCAATGCCCGGCGTCTGCCAGAGATCGCGCAAAAAGCCGTACAGATTCAGGTAATCACTGATGCGGTACTTGTCGCATTTAAAATGGGTCACGTAGACCGGATCAAAACGAACCAGCGTGGTCCACAGGCGGATGTCGGCTTCCGTCAGGCGATCGCCGGTCAGGTAGCGGTGCTGGCCCAGAATCTGTTCCAGGCGGGACAGCGCCTCGAACACATGGGTCACGGCGTCGTCGTAGGCTTCCTGGCTGGTGGCAAAACCGGCTTTGTAGACGCCGTTGTTCACGTTGTCGTAGATCCAGCCGTTCAGTTCATCAATTTTATCGCGCAGTTCCGGCGGGTAGTAATCGCCTGCTTTTGCGCCCTGGGCATCAAACGCGGTATTGAACATGCGGATGATGTCAGCGGATTCATTGCTGACAATGGTGTGATTCTTTTTATCCCACAGCACCGGCACCGTGACGCGACCGGTGTAGTGCGGATCGGCATGCAGGTAAAGCTGATAGAGAAAATCGTGCTGATAGAGGGTGTCACCGGTGGCCGCCGGGAAGTTGTCATCAAAGGTCCAGCCGTTTTCCAGCATCAGCGGATTGACTACCGACACGTCAATGAACGGCTCCAGGCCTTTCAGTTTGCGCAGGATCAGCGTGCGGTGCGCCCAGGGGCAGGCCAGCGAGACGTAAAGATGATAGCGGTCTTTTTCTGCTGCAAAACCGCCTTCGCCCGTTGGACCCGGCGCGCCATCGGCGGTGAGCCAGTTACGGTAAGCCGAGACAGAACGTTGAAATTTGCCTCCGGTTGATTTGGTGTCATACCAGGTGTCATGCCAGACGCCGTCGATCAGTTGTCCCATTTTCTCTCTCCTCCGGATAGCAAAAACGAGGGAAGGTCCCTCGTTTTTTGATTCTTTCAGTATAGTCAGATTACCACTTTTTATTCAGCACACGGTCGATGCTGTATGCGCCTGGCCCGGTCACTGCCAGCAGCAGGAAGCCGCCTGAAATGGTGATGTTTTTCATAAACATCAGCTGGTTAACACCTTCCGCGAAATTGCTGTGGAAGATAAACGAGGTGATGATGGTAAAAATCACGGTGAACAGCGCCGTAGTACGGGTCAGGAAGCCGAACAGGATTGCCAGACCGCCGCCAAACTCAAGCAGGATAACCAGTGGCAGCATGAAGCCCGGAACGCCCATCGCTTCCATATACTGCTGTGTGCCGGCATAACCTGTGATTTTGCCCCAGCCTGCATAGATGAACAGAACAGGCATTAAAATACGTGCAACCAGTACACCAACATCTTCTAATTTTTTCATTTTCCTCTCCAGGAATTCACTCTGTGTGCAGATGAATTAATTCAATCAATTACGGCGTGGGCCGCGGGTTTGCTGTCGATGGAGAGGATAATAAACGTGGGCGTGAATGATTGTTAGCTAGGAATACTGTCAATCTTCTTCAAAATATCTGAGGGAATGACGCCGGGTAAACGTGCTACCCGGCGTTAGGAGGGGATTAACGCAGTTGCTGTTGGCGAATGGTCGTTTGCAGCAGACGCCACGCACTCCATGCACCAAAGCCGCGTTTTGCCCAGCGCAGCAGAAAGTTAGGATGACGAACGGTGCGGATAGCCAGCACGCTACTTCCGACCAGTGCCCATGAGCGCAGGCTGAGTAACGTGTTCCATCCGCGATCGTAAGCGCCTGTCACCTCAAGCCAGTCACGGCGACTGGCGGTGAGATCAAGACGCTGCTGTTGGATCTGGCTCAACAGCATTGCTTTGCGTTTTTGACGTTCAGCCTGATTGCTCACTATTTGTCATCCTCCAGCAGCGACCGATCGTTGGCCAGCTCCTGACGCGTATGACGCAGCAGGGTGGAGTGACGCACTTTGCGCATCGTCCAGATCCCGCCGATAAGCGCCGCCAGAAGCAGTACCACCGTGGTGCCGATCATCACATTAAGACGATATTGTGGATCGACTGCCCAAATAATGAGAACCATCAGACTCATCAGACCAAAAGCGGCGAACAGCATGGTCAATCCCAGCATCAGGAGTAACTGGAAGAGATTTGCTTTTTCTTCTTCCAGTTCGACCACGGCCAGCCGCACACGCGTTTCCACCATTTCTACAATGATGGTGACAATGCGCTGCCCGATACCCAATACGCTTTTTGCAGGCCCGTGTGTTTGACGTGAATCTGCCATATTAGCGCCGTGAAGTTAGCAGCACACCCAGTACCACACCAATCGCGGCACCGATGCCTACTCCTGTCCAGGGGTTTTCGCGAACGTATTCGTCCGCTTTGGTTGCCGCTTCACGCGTTTGTTTCGCGATGACGTCGCTGGTTTCACCCAGACGATAACGGCTTTCATGCAGTGCGCGTTCCGCTTTACTGCGCAGCTTACTCAACTCTTCTTTCGATTTTTCCCCGGAGCTGTTCAGCACTTCTTCCAGGGTATCGGTCAGGGATTTCAACTCAGTGCGCAGATGTTCCGAAGTGGTATCTTTAGACATAGTTCTCTCCAGTGAGTGAGTGTTAACTTCCTTTAATAATCACGAGCCTCAAGCGCTTTCAGTTCGTTCTGTGCTTCTTGCAGCTTATGTTCACGTTTGGTCACTTTATCCGCATCGCCCTTTTGCTTCGCTTCCTGAAGATCTTGCTTACGTTCAGCGATCTCTTCTTTCTGCCCGGCAATTTTCTTCTGGTGATCTGCACGTAACTTGCTGTCCGTACAGTTTGCTCTGACTTCTTTGAGTGCTTTGTTCAGACCGTCAATCCGGCTCTGATTATTGTGCTTCTGGGCGTAAGTGATTTCCTTTTGTATGTCTTGCTCTTTTTCCTGACAAAGGGAAACAGCCTGTGAAGCGGTACTCAAAGAAATAAGGGCTAACGCCAGCGCAATGCGGTATTTCATTCGTAAAACCTTCCATTGTTGCCCGGCAGCGCAACGCGATGCCGATATCCAGTTGATGAGAAGAGTTACAACGTGCCCGTCTGTTAAGCATAGTAACTAACGGAGAGAACACCAAAGTAGGTGAAAAGATTCGGAATAATTGAAGTCACTAACCCAGGCGATGTGGCGTGTCACGCAACCGCGACAGCCAGGCGGCAGTATGGTCGTCATCGTCCTGTAACGCGATGATATAACCGTGCGGCAGGGTACGATCGAGCACCACTTTTGCCGCCGCGCTCTGGGCGCTGGAGTCGAATTTGATGAGTAAGGTATCGTTTTGCGGGGTAATACTTTTAAAGCGAATGCCATTGGCGTCCAGATGATGCCAGATGGAGAAGCCATCCGGCACGCTAACGCTCTGGCTGGCCGGGCGGATGGCCAGCGTCGATTCTCGCTGCTGTAACGTTGCCCACGCGACAAAAAGGACGCTGAACGCGACAAGTAGCGTCAGCATCAGGGCGAAACGCCTTACGGCAACGCGTTGAGTAAACATCTTATTCCCTGTTCCCATGTTTCTTTTTCCACAGCACCACCAGCGAGCCGATGAGTCCAAACACCAGCAGTACCACCGGCAACAGCATCAGGCAGGACATCAGCGCATCTTCGTATTTGAGAAATACGGGCGTTTTGCCCAGCAAATAACCCAGCGTCGTCAGGATCACGACCCACAGCAGACCGCTTACCCAGTTGAAAAACTGAAAGCGCGCGTTATTCAGACCCGAAAGTCCGGCAATAGTTGGTAACAATGTGCGAACAAAGGCAATAAAACGACCAATCAGTAGCGCAGAGAGCCCATGTTTATGAAACATATGGTGTGCGCGCTGGTGGTAATGTGCAGGCAGGTGTGAAAGCCAGTTTTGTACAATACGGGTATTTCCCAGCCATCGGCCCTGAATATAGCTGACCCAACAGCCGAGGCTTGCCGCGGCGGTTAACAGCAGAATGGTCTGCGGATAGCCCATCGCACCTTTGGCAATCAATACGCCAACCAGCACCAGCAGGCTGTCGCCGGGCAGAAACGCGGCGGGAAGCAGGCCATTTTCCAGGAACAAAATCATAAACAAAACAAAATAAAGCATGCCAATCATGGAGGGATTTGCCAGCGTCTCATAATCCTGGCTCCACAACGCGTTAAGTAACTGGGTAAATAGTTCCATTCAGTATTCCTGGTACATCGGTTAACGTCACGCGGGACACAGAGAGCCAAAAGCACGGCGATATTGTCGTTATTTCATTATGGTCGCACGTGGGTAAAGCAGAGTGCAGCTAAACCGGGGGTCTCTGTAAACATACGCAATGGCAAAGTGCATCTAATTGTAACAAACCCCCAGATTCTGCGTCACAGAATTTGCAGGCTGTTGAGGAATGATTTTGCTTGCGGGGGAGGGGGGTGACCAGCCTATTTACAAAGGCTGACACTCTATACCGTTAGCTTACTGCGAAACAAGCGCAGGCGCAGTCACGCCCGCACAGGAAAAAGAAAGCGCTTATTTTACCGCGCTTGCCACGGTATCGAGGTGAACGACCGGATTATCGGCAAAAAGATAGCGGTCGGCGTTGAATTCGAAGTCATCGCTGGTTTCGTTAAACAGCATCTGTTTGGTGTTTTCCAGGTGCTGCCACATCGCCAGTTTTGCGGCGTGCGGATCTTTACGAATCAGGGCCTTAAGGATTTGATCGTGGTCGTCGCACCAGTTATCCACGGTGCGTAAATCGATGTGATCGTGCAGTTTCTTCCAGTACGGGTTGTGCACGCGCTGAGTCCACATTTTTTCAACGATTGCCGCCAGCGCCGTATTTTGTGTGGCAAGCGCCACCTGAACATGGAACTGCAAATCCCATTCGGAGTCGCGGAAGCATTTTTCTTTGCGCGCGTTATCCTGGATTTCCATCAGCTTCATGATGTCCTGTTTGGTCACCTGGGTGGCAGCAAACTCGGCGATATTACTTTCAATAAGCTGGCGGGCCTGCAACAACTCGAACGGACCGTAGTTGGCAAACTCCAGTGATTCATCCGGGGTTTGATGATGTTTAGCCTGGCTGGACACCACATGGATGCCGGAGCCTTTACGCACTTCGACGTAGCCCTCAACCTCCAGCATGATGATCGCTTCACGCACCACGGTGCGGCTGACGCTTTTTTCATCCGCAATAAAGCGTTCTGCAGGCAATTTATCACCGACAAGATACACGCCGTTTTCAATGCGGCTCTTTAGCTCAGCGGCGAGCTGCTGATACAAACGACGTGATTCGGTGATTTCCATATGCGCTCCAGGCAAGATGAAATAAATTAGATTTGTTATACCACTTTTGCGCCATTCTCACCACCGCAGATAGCAAAAATGCCGCCCTGGATAACAGAGCGGCATTTGGGATAATGCATGGTGCATTAATTCAAAACGTTAGTGCTGCGTTGCCGGTCCGCCGACGCCGCGCTTCTCTTCTTCGAGTTCCGCCGCCGACTTACTCTTCAGTACGGTCCAGATAACAATCGCACCCATGATGTCGAATACTGCCAGCACAGCGAACAGCGGGCTGAAGCCGATGGTATCAGCCAGCGCACCGACCACCAGAGCAAACATGGTGCTCGCAGTCCAGGCCGCCATACCGGTCAGGCCGTTAGCCGTGGCCACTTCGTTACGACCAAACACGTCAGAGGAGAGGGTGATCAGTGCGCCAGACAGAGACTGGTGCGCAAAACCACCGATGCACAGCAGACCGATTGCAACATACGGGCTGGTGAACAGGCCGATCATGCCAGGGCCGATCATCAGTACCGCACCCATGGTCACAACCATTTTACGGGAGACGATCAGGTTCACACCAAACCAGCGCTGGAACAGCGGCGGCAGGTAACCACCCACGATGCAACCGAGGTCAGCGAACAGCATTGGCATCCACGCAAACATCGCGATCTCTTTCAGGTTAAAGCCGTAGACTTTAAACATGAACAGCGGGATCCAGGCGTTAAAAGTACCCCAGGCCGGTTCTGCCAGGAAACGCGGCAGTGCGATACCCCAGAACTGACGGGTGCCCAGAATCTGCCATACGGACATTTTTTTGCCGTTGTTAGTCTGGTGCTGCGCTTCCTGACCACCAATGATGTACTGGCGTTCTTCTTCAGACAGTTTCTTCTGATCGCGCGGGTGTTTGTAGAAAATCAGCCATGCCATTGCCCAGGCGAAGCTCAGTACGCCGGAGATAATGAACGCCAGCTGCCAGCTATGCATGACGATTGCCCACACCACCAGCGGCGGCGCAATCATCGCACCAATAGAGGAACCGACGTTGAAGTAGCCCACTGCGATAGAACGTTCTTTCGCCGGGAACCACTCGGACGCAGCTTTCAGGCCCGCCGGGATCATCGCGGCTTCAGCAGCACCCACGGCACCACGCGCCAGCGCCAGACCGCCCCAGCTTCCTGCCAGCGCAGTCGCGCCGCAGAAGATTGCCCAGGTCACGGCGAAGACGGCGTAGCCAACTTTCGTACCGAGGATATCCAGCACATAGCCCGCAACAGGCTGCATGATGGTGTAAGCCGCCGAGTAGGCTGCAATAATATAGGAGTATTGCTGCGTGGAGATGTGTAACTCTTCCATCAGCGTTGGCGCAGCCGCAGCAATGGTATTACGCGTCAAGTAGCCTAACACGGTGCCCAGTGTCACCAGCGCTATCATGTACCAACGTAACCCTTTAATTTTACGCATGTAAACCTCATCGTTATGTAATTTTCCGCTTTCAGCGGTTCATCACCTGCTCGTAAACAGAGGATGTTATGTAACGGGGGCGAACCGGGAGGCGTTCCCGGTACGGCCCAAACCTTGCCATCAGTGTTCGTGCGAAATTCGGTTTCCGTACCGTTAACCTGGATGAATGAATCACCTGTAATGCATTCCGTCGGCGTATGAATTGCGACGGCAGCAAGATAACTTGTCATACAACTTTAAAAGGTGAGTGACATCACAAAAGTGTTTTTCTTTGTGTGGTTATCGTTCTGCTCAGATGAAGCCAGAGCTGGCGCGGGCTGGCGGGTTGTTTACTCCCTTCAGAGTAATTTTTTTGTCCGCTTTTATTGATCTAACTCACGAAAATATCTTCGGCCTATAGAAATTGGTGTGATAACTTTGTCAGCATTAAGGCATGCATCTACGCACTCGCTAAGAGGAAGACGATAATGACCCCGTTTATGACCGAAGATTTTCTATTAGATACCGAATTTTCCCGCCGTCTGTACCATGATTACGCAAAAGATGAGCCGATTTTCGATTATCACTGCCATTTGCCGCCGCAGCAGATCGCTGAAGACTACCGTTTTAAAAATCTGTATGACATCTGGTTGAAAGGCGACCACTATAAGTGGCGTGCCATGCGTACCAACGGTGTGCCTGAGCGTCTGTGTACTGGCGACGCCTCTGATCGCGAGAAATTTGACGCGTTTGCCGCCACCGTACCGCACACAATTGGCAACCCGTTATACCACTGGACACATCTTGAGCTGCGTCGCCCGTTTGGTATTACAGGTAAAGTGCTGTCACCTGCGACTGCCGATGAAATCTGGACGATGGGTAACGAACTGCTGGCGCAGGACAAATTCTCCGCGCGCGGCATCATGCAGCAGATGAATGTAAAAATGGTCGGCACCACTGACGATCCGATCGACTCCCTCGAGCACCACGCTACCGTGGCAAAAGACACCACCTTTAGCATCAAAGTGCTGCCGAGCTGGCGTCCGGATAAAGCGTTCAATATCGAACTGGCGACCTTTAATGACTACATGGCGAAACTGGGTGAAGTCTCTGACACTGAGATCCGCCGCTTTGCCGACCTGCAAACTGCGCTGACCAAACGCCTGGATCACTTTGCTGCCCACGGCTGTAAAGTCTCTGACCACGCGCTGGATGTGGTGATGTTTGCTGAATCTAACGAAGCTGAACTCGACAGCATCCTCGCGCGCCGCCTCTCCGGTGAAACGCTGAGCGAGCATGAAGTTGCCCAGTTCAAAACTGCCGTGCTGGTGTTCCTCGGCGCAGAATATGCACGTCGTGAATGGGTACAGCAGTACCACATCGGCGCACTGCGTAATAACAACCTGCGTCA
The DNA here is from genome assembly GCF_900116015.1 of Enterobacter sp. kpr-6. Classification (GTDB taxonomy): domain Bacteria; phylum Pseudomonadota; class Gammaproteobacteria; order Enterobacterales; family Enterobacteriaceae; genus Enterobacter_D. The sequence continues at coordinate 136,327 of NZ_FOYH01000007.1, read as the reverse complement.
GTTCAAACTGCTTGGGCCGGATGTGGGCTTTGACTCCATCAACGACCGTCCGATGGCGGAAGAGCTGTCCAAACTGTTGAGCAAACAGAACGAAGAAAACCTGCTGCCGAAAACCATCCTTTACTGTCTGAACCCGCGCGATAACGAAGTGCTGGGCACCATGATCGGTAACTTCCAGGGTGAAGGGATGCCGGGCAAAATGCAGTTCGGTTCCGGCTGGTGGTTTAACGATCAGAAAGACGGCATGGAACGTCAGATGACACAACTGGCACAGCTGGGTCTGTTAAGCCGTTTCGTGGGCATGCTGACCGACAGCCGCAGCTTCCTGTCCTATACCCGTCACGAATACTTCCGCCGCATCCTGTGCCAGATGATTGGTCGCTGGGTGGAAAACGGCGAAGCACCGGCAGACATTCAACTGCTGGGCGAGATGGTGAGAAATATCTGCTTTAACAATGCGCGTGACTACTTCGCGATTGAACTGAACTAAGGCCGTTTGAGGTTGATATGCAATACATCAAGATCCATTCGCTGGACAACGTCGCAGTAGCACTGGCTGACCTGGCGGAAGGCGCAGAAGTGACCGTAGATAATCACACTGTGAAACTTCGCCAGGCTGTGGGGCGCGGGCACAAATTTGCCCTGCACACCATTCATCAGGGCGAAAACGTCGTGAAATACGGTTTGCCTATTGGTCACGCCACGGCGGAAATCGCTGAGGGTGAGTACATTCACTCCCACAATGCCCGCACTAACCTGAGCGATCTGGATGAGTATAGCTATCAACCTGATTTTCAGGCAGAAGAAGCGCAGGCGAACGATCGTGACGTTGAGATCTATCGCCGTGCTAACGGCGAAGTGGGGATCCGTAATGAACTGTGGATCCTGCCGACCGTAGGCTGCGTGAACGGCATCGCCCGTCAGATCCAGAGCCGTTTTCTGAAAGAAACCCACGATGCCGAAGGCACCGACGGCGTGTTCCTGTTCAGCCACACCTATGGCTGTTCACAGTTGGGTGACGATCACATCAACACCCGCACCATGCTGCAAAACATGGTGCGTCATCCGAATGCGGGTGCGGTGCTGGTGATTGGCCTTGGCTGTGAAAACAACCAGGTTGACGCCTTCCGCGAAACGCTGGGTGAGTTCGATCCTGAGCGCGTTCACTTCATGGTCTGCCAACACCAGGAAGACGAAGTGGAAGCGGGCCTGGAGCATATGCACCAGCTGTATGAAGCGATGCGCCACGACAAACGCGAGCCGGGTAAACTAAGCGAGCTGAAGTTTGGCCTCGAGTGCGGCGGCTCGGACGGTCTGTCCGGCATTACCGCCAACCCGATGCTGGGGCGTTTCTCCGACTACGTGATCGGCAACGGCGGGACCACTGTACTGACCGAAGTGCCGGAAATGTTTGGTGCCGAGCAGATCCTGATGAGCCACTGCGTGGACGAAACCACGTTTGAAAAAACCGTCACCATGGTGAACGACTTCAAACAGTATTTCATCGCGCACAATCAGCCGATCTACGAGAACCCATCACCGGGTAACAAAGCGGGTGGTATTACCACGCTTGAAGAGAAATCCCTCGGCTGTACGCAGAAAGCGGGCGCAAGCCAGGTGGTTGACGTTCTGCGCTATGGCGAGCGTCTGCAAAAACACGGCCTGAACCTGCTCTCCGCGCCGGGTAACGATGCGGTGGCGACCAGTGCGCTGGCCGGTGCCGGTTGTCACATGGTGCTGTTCTCGACCGGTCGCGGTACGCCATACGGCGGTTTTGTGCCGACGGTGAAAATCTCCACCAACAGCGAACTGGCGGCGAAGAAAAAGCACTGGATCGACTTTGATGCAGGCCAGCTGATCCACGGCAAAATGATGCCGCAGCTGCTGAATGAATTCGTGGATGTGATCGCGGAGATCGCCAGCGGCAAGCAGACCTGTAACGAGCGCAATGAATTCCGCGAACTGGCGATTTTCAAAAGCGGCGTGACCCTGTAAACCTGTTACCAGGCGGCGCTTGCACCGCCTGGCGACAAAATCTGTGCATAACAAACGGCGCTTCTTTCCCTGAAGCGCCTTTTTTATGTTTCATAAGGACTCTCCATGACCGCATATTGGCTGGCTCAGGGCGTTGGTGTCCTCGCTTTTCTGATTGGCATCACCACCTTCATCAACCGCGATGAACGGCGCTTCAAACTCCAGCTTTCGGTATACAGCGCCACCATCGGCGTGCATTTTTTCCTGATGGGCGCGATGCCCGCGGGGATGAGCGCGGAGCTCAACACCCTGCGCACCATTATTTCGCTCTACACGCGCAGGCTGTGGGTGATGTTTGTGTTTATCTCCCTCACGCTGATTCTGGGGCTGGCAAAGCTGCATCACGCCATGGAACTGCTGCCGATTGCCGGAACCGTCGCAAGCACCTGGGCGCTGTTTCGCTGCAAAGGGCTGAACGTGCGCTGCGTGATGTGGTGCTCCACCGCCTGCTGGGTGGCGCATAATTTCTGGCTGGGATCGATTGGTGGAACGCTGATTGAAGGCAGCTTTCTGGTGATGAACGGGCTGAACATTATCCGCTTCTGGCGGATGCAGCAGCGGGGAATCGACCCGTTTAAAGTGGAAAAAGAGCTGGAAGAAAATCCCCCCGCCGCCCGATAGCAGCGGGGGGTAAAACTTAACTGCGCAGGGCGTTTTTCGCCAGACGCTCATCTTCCGCCTGGCAGGCTGCGGCGGTGAACAGAACGTCGGTGGAGGAGTTCAGCGCGGTTTCGCAGGCATCCTGCAACACGCCGATAATGAAGCCTACGGCGACAACCTGCATGGCAACATCGTTCGGAATACCGAACATATTACAGGCCAGCGGGATCAACAGTAGAGAACCGCCCGCCACGCCAGATGCGCCACAGGCACACAGCGACGCCACCACGCTCAGCAGTAATGCCGTCGGTAAATCCACCGGAATACCCAGCGTATGAACCGCCGCCAGCGTCAGCACGGTGATGGTGATCGCCGCACCCGCCATATTCACCGTGGCTCCCAGCGGAATCGACACAGAATAGGTATCGCGATCCAGATTCAGCTTTTCAGCCAGCGCCATGTTGACCGGAATGTTAGCCGCCGAGCTACGGGTAAAGAAGGCGGTCACGCCGCTTTCACGCAGGCACTGCAGCACCAGCGGATACGGGTTGCGACGGATCTTCCAGAACACCAGCAGCGGGTTAATCACCAGCGCCACCAGGAACATGCAGCCGATCAGCACCATCAGCAGGTGCGCATAGCCGTACAGCGTGGCAAAACCGGTTTCCGCCAGCGTAGAGGCGACCAGGCCGAAAATCCCGATCGGCGCACAGCGGATCACGATTTTCACCATAAAGGTCACGGCATCAGCGACGTCGTTGATCAGGCTTTTGGTGGATTCGCTGCCGTGGCGCAGCGCAAAACCGAGGCCAATGGCCCACACCAGAATGCCGATATAGTTTGCGTTCAGCAGGGCGTTAACAGGGTTAGACACCATGCTCAGCAGCAGACCGCGCAGCACTTCCACAATGCCCGCAGGTGGCGTGATGTCCGTTGCGCCTGTCACCAGTTGCAGGGTCGACGGGAACAAAAAGCTAAAGACCACGGCGGTGAGTGCCGCCGAGAAGGTGCCTACCAGATACAGCACGAGGATAGGGCGGATATTGGTTTTCTGACCGTGCTTGTGATTGGCAATCGACGCCATCACCAGCATCAGCACCAGCACCGGGGCGACGGCTTTCAGTGCGCCGACGAAAAGTGTTCCCAGCAGGCCCGCAGCGAGCGCGGCGGGTTTTGAGATCCATGCGAGCAGTATGCCCAGCACTAAACCAATAAGAATTTGTTTGACCAGACTGCCGTGTGCCAGCCGCTGTAGCAGGCCTGTGGAGCGTTGCGTACTCATGAAGAATTCCTTAAAGGATGTTGTGAATCCATCCCGGACATCCTCTAAAGGGACGTTCTGACGGGATGTAACAAATGTTTGCAGAAGTGAGTATACGCATTACAGGATGACAGGAAAGAATAAGGCGCTGGATAGCAGGGGTTCATCGCGTTTTTTAACTATTTGATAACGTATTTGTGACATGAGCAACAATTAAACCCCCTCCCTGGCAGGAGAGGGTTCTGTGGATCACTCTTGCAGACGTTTTTTGTCGTTCTGGTGATTAACCCAGGCGTTAATCAGCAGCGTCAGCGCCAGGATACCGCCCACCACGCCAAGGGAAATAGCGATCGGGATATGGTAGAAATCGATAATCAGCATTTTGATACCGATAAACACCAGAATCACCGCCAGGCCGTACTTCAGCAGCGCAAAACGTTCCGCCACGCCTGCCAGCAGGAAGTACATCGCACGCAGACCCAGGATCGCAAACAGGTTTGAGGTCAGCACAATAAACGGATCGGTGGTGACCGCGAAAATAGCCGGAATGCTGTCGACCGCGAAGATCACATCGCTTAACTCCACGAGGATCAGCACCAGCAGCAGCGGCGTGGCGTACAGCAGACCATTTTTGCGTACAAAAAAGTGCTCGCTTTCGATCTTGTCCGTCATGCGTAAATGCCCGCGCAGCCAGCGCACCATCGGTTTATCGCCAATGCCCGCTTCATCTTCCTTCGCCAGCGCCATTTTTATGCCGGTAAACAGCAGGAACGCGCCGAAGACATACAGCATCCATTCAAACTGCGAAATCAGCCAGCTTCCGGCGAAGATCATGATCGTACGCAGCACAATCGCGCCCAGTACGCCATAAATCAGTACCCGGCGCTGCAACGCAGGCGGTACGGCAAAATAGCTAAACAGCATTAACCAGACGAAGACGTTGTCCACCGCCAGTGCTTTCTCAATCAGATAACCGGTGAGGAAGGCAAGGGCCTGCGGATCGGCCACGGCGCGTCCCTGGGTGTTCGCCAGATACCACCAGAATGCCGCGTTAAACAACAGAGAAAGCGTAACCCAGACCAGCGACCACACGGCCGCCTGCTTCATGGTCATCGTATGAACGCCACGACGCCCCTGAAGCAGAAGGTCGATAGCCAGCATGATGACAACGACAAGTGCGAATACGCCCCACAACAGCGGTGTGCCGACACTATTCATAGAGAATTTCCTTACACATAAAAAAAACGGCCAACGTCGAAAGACGATAGCCGCTTAATTTAGATGCACGGGTCCTCGCCTTTCGGCAAGGTCTCACTTACATCCTGTTCAGGATGCCCGGCGACCGGATGCTTGCGCATCGTAGTGACGACCGACCGGCGATGAAGTTACTCCCCTTTGCTGGTAACAAAATATGACAGAGATCGCATTCCGTCAATGGCATGTAACATCTCTTTTACATACCTTTACGCGTTGTCAGCCGGGAAAATAACGCCGGTCTGACGGCGGATTTCCGTCTGCACCTTCGCGGTGATCCGGCTGACTTCCAGCCCCGGATGGTTAACCTCGTTGTTTTCAACCAGATCCGCAAAACGCTCCGCTTCATACAGCATGGTATTGATATGCTGCGGCTGCGACAGATCCTGCGGTTTACCGCCGCGCGGCACGAAGGACACTTTCTGGCACTCGGAGATCTTCTCAATCAACAGCGCTCCGGCTTCGCCCTGAATTTCACTTGGCAGCACCGAATCACTCACTTTTGAGTGTTGCAGGGTGACGCTGAAATCACCGTAATTCATCACCACCACGCCGTGCGCGTCCACGCCGCTCTCCAGCAAACTGGCCGACGCCTGCACGCTTACCGGCTCGCCCCACAGCGCCACCGCAGAAGCCAGGCAGTAAAACCCGATATCCATAATCGAACCGTTGGAAAACGCCGGATTAAAGGTATTCGGATTCTCGCCGTCGAGATAGCGCTGATAGCGCGATGAATACTGGCAATAGCTGATAAAGGCTTTACGCATTCTGCCGATCTTTGGCAGCGCCTGCTGGAGTTGCAGGAAATTAGGCAGCGACGCGGTTTTAAACGCCTCAAACAGCACCACGCCGTTTTCGCGGGCGCAGGTGATGGCGGCTTCGGCTTCGCGCAGATTAGAGGCCAGCGGTTTTTCGCAGATCACATGCTTTTTATGGCGTAAAAACAGTTCAGTTTGCGGGAAGTGCAGGGAGTTAGGGCTGGCAACGTATATCGCATCGACCGCATAGCTTTGCGCCAGCGCGTCGAGGGAGGTAAACAAATGCTCGACCGGATAATCATTAGCGAAATGCTGGGCCTGTTCCAGGCTGCGGGAGTAAACGGCGGTAAGTTTATATTTACCGGTTTCATGGGCGGCATCGACAAACTGACGGGTGATCCAGTTGGTGCCAACGACTGCAAAACGAATCATAAACGGCTTCGAACTCCGTGAAAGGGAACCTGCCGCCAATGTAGCATGTCACTGTGACAAAACCAGTGCGCTAAGGCGCAAAAGCCGCGTCACGCCAGCGACTGGTGCGTCAGCCACAGCCGGGTATCGAACTCAAGCTGGTGGTACTGCGGCTCCATATGGCAGCACAACTGGTAAAACGCTTTGCTGTGATCTTTCTCTTTCAGGTGTGCCAGTTCATGCACCACAATCATGCGCAAAAATGCCTCCGGCGCGCTACGAAATACCGTCGCCACGCGGATTTCCGCTTTCGCCTTCAGCTTGCCGCCCTGTACGCGGGAGATCGCCGTATGCAGGCCCAGCGCGTTATTGAGCACGTGGATTTTATTGTCGTAAGCGACTTTATTAATGGGCGGCGCATTGCGCAGAAACTGACTTTTTAAATCCTGGGTATATTGATAGAGCGCTTTGTCGGTGGTGATGGCGTGCGGATCCGGATAGCGCTTTTGCAGCACCTCGCCGAGACGGTTTTGCGCGATGAGCGTATTCACCTGGGCCAGCAGATTTTCCGGGTAGCCCTGGAGATAAAGAAGTTTGCTCATTATTGCCCCGCTAAAAAGCCAAAGAAGGTATACTCACGCCCCCATTTCGGGGATAACGCCGAATTTTACCATCCAGGAGGGCCGATGAGCCATTCAGACAACGGTTTCCGTTCACTTAATTTAAAACGTTTCCCGGAAACGGATGACGTCAACCCACTTCAGGCGTGGGAAGCAGCAGATGAATACCTGCTGCAACAACTGGACGAAACCGAAATCAGCGGCCCGGTCCTGATTTTCAATGACACCTTCGGTGCGCTGGCCTGCGCGCTGGTGGAGCACAAGCCGTACAGCATCGGTGATTCCTACCTGAGTGAGCTGGCAACCCGCGAGAACCTGCGTCATAACGAGCTGAATGAGGGCGACGTGACCTTCCTCGACAGCACGGCGGCTTACCCGGCCGCACCAGGCGTGGTGTTGATTAAGATCCCCAAAACGCTGGCACTGCTGGAGCAGCAGTTACGCGCATTGCGCAACGTCGTCACGCCGCAAACGCGCATCATCGCGGGCACCAAAGCGCGTGATATTCATAACTCGACGCTGGAATTGTTTGAGAAAGTGCTCGGTCCGACCACCACCACGCTGGCCTGGAAGAAGGCGCGCCTGATCAACGGTACGTTTACCGCTCCAGCCCTGGCCGACGCCCCGCAGACGCTTAGCTGGAAACTCGACGGCACCGACTGGACTATTCATAACCACGCCAACGTTTTCTCCCGCACCGGGCTGGACATTGGCGCACGTTTCTTTATGCAGCATCTGCCGTCCGATCTGGAAGGTGAAATCGTCGATCTTGGCTGTGGTAACGGCGTGATTGGTCTGACCCTGCTGGATAAAAACCCGCAGGCGAACGTGGTATTTGTGGATGAATCGCCAATGGCGGTTGCGTCAAGCCGCCTGAACGTCGAAACCAATATGCCGGACGCGCTGGATCGCTGTGAATTTATGATCAACAACGCGTTATCCGGCGTCGAACCGTTCCGCTTCAATGCGGTCCTGTGCAACCCGCCGTTCCACCAGAAACACGCGCTGACCGATAACATTGCCTGGGAGATGTTCCACCACGCCCGCCGCTGCCTGAAGATCAACGGCGAGCTGTACATCGTGGCCAACCGCCATCTGGACTACTTCCACAAACTGAAAAAGATCTTCGGCAACTGCGAAACCATCGCCACCAACCAGAAGTTTGTGGTGCTGAAAGCGGTAAAACTGGGCCGCCGCCGCTAAGCATAATGCCCGGCAGCGCTGCGCTGACCGGGCAAGCACTGCGCCGTCTGGTATAAATAAATACGTCTAATTGTGAACAGCGTGTGCGTTTGATTTTTTCGCACACAGTATATTTTATTTCGTGAGTAGGGTTTTAATAATAATTCATGGAGTGAATATATGAGCATCTATAATGAGCTATCACTGCATTTACCTTGCACTATTTTTACAACGATTAATCGTTTTAATGATACAAACGCAGACGATATGCAATATGGCGATTTAAATGAACCACAACTTAAATCTCTCGGATTAAACGATGTATCAGCAAAAGTAGATCCTTATCGTTTACTTAAATTCAATACCGCGTTTGTTATATCTGGTCAGGTATCAAATTTAGATATTCATCGCAGGAATTTATCAGGTAAAACAATTTCTCATTATGAATGTGTTGATATTCTCTTTAATGAAATGAAAGAACTATCATCGATGTTCGCTCAACGAGGAGAATATACGCACCTCATTCGTGAAATGATTGATCACTTTCGCTATGGAAATGGACAACCTTTTCACTCAAGCATGTTGAATAAAGCATTTGAAAGTTTGATTCAGGAGCCCTCGGGCGAAAGTATGCTTGCCACAATAAAAAACACGATTAATAAAAAAAAGGGGAGTGCTATTGATCTAAGTAGTGGACTGCCTCTTATTATGCAAATAAAAAAAGATATCTATAATGCAAGGTTACCTAAATTTTCACGGGTACAGGATAATTATAATGGGTTGGCAATAGCTGTCCATGATATCCATGCACAAGAAATTTCTCTGATGCATTTAAAACATACACTCCGAAATTGGGAGGCGACGTTATCGTTTAAAGCTCAGGATCATTTCGGTCTGGATAAAACAGATATCACTCATCATATTTATAGTAAGTTTAGATTTTTTCGTATCTGGTTTTTTCTTCAGCGTCACCATAACTTTGCCTTTAAACCATTCTTTACCAATTTCAACGCTAATATTCGTATTGGGAGAGGTTTATGAGCAATAGAAGGGGGCATATTTTCAAAAAAATTTCTTTAGTTTTTTTAATAGTGGCGCTTTATAATCTATGGACACTAAAGCCAGTAACTATTTTATATACCGGTACAGAAAGGTTTAATGATGTCGTGGTCGATCATTTACCATTGACCGACCGCGATCGCATTCAGTGGTTTCGGAATCACAGGGAAGAATTAAAAAAAAGATTTAACATAAGCAATATATTTTATTATAAAATTTTTGTATGGGATGTCGGAAATGGATTTACTAACCATATACTCTCCCGCCACTCAGATTTATATTGTTTCGATAAAATGCAGTCTGAGAAAAATTGTATTGATAAAAATAGGCTTTTAACGATAGAAGTTTATATCGATGGAAATGAAATCTACACTGTGCATGGTTATTCTGATATTACTTACACTATTGGCAAAGATGGCATAATTAAAATGAACAGAGATGAACATTTTTTTGAGCGTGTTTATGACAATGTAATGCAATCCATTAATCCGCTGAATTATCTGTAGGCCGGGCAAGCGCAGCGCCGCCCGGCGTATAAAGCCTTATATCTCCAGCGCCAGCCGTGTGCCCTGCGCAATCGCGCGGCGGGCGTCCAGTTCCAGCGCCACGTCACAGCCGCCAATCAGATGCACCGTTTTTCCCGCTTCGCGTAGCGGTTCCGCCAGTTCACGTCGCGGATCCTGCCCTGCGCAGATCACCACATGATCCACCGGAAATACCTGCGGTTCTCCGCCGATCAGCACATGCAGGCCGTCGTTGTCGATTCTCTCGTAGCTCACTGCTGGGATCATCTTCACCCCACGCGCCAGCAGGGTAGCGCGGTGGATCCAGCCAGTGGTTTTGCCGAGCCCTTCGCCGGGCTTGCTGGCTTTGCGTTGCAGCATCACGATCTGGCGCGGGCTTCTCGGCAGTTTCGCTCCTTCCGGGCGTAAGCCGCCGGGCTGATCGAGGCTGGTATCAATCCCCCATTCCTCGCAAAACTCGTCGATATTCTGACTGGTAGGCTCACCCGGCTGGCTTAAATACATCGCGGTATCAAAGCCGATCCCACCGCAGCCGATAATCGCCACCCGGTCACCGACCGGCACTTTGTCGCGCAGCACCTGCAGATAAGTCAGCACCTTAGGATGATCGATGCCATCGATAAGCGGGATGCGCGGCTCTATACCGCAGGCGAGGATCACCTCATCAAACCCGTCCAGCATGGCAGCCGTGACGTGTTGATTCAGCTTAAGATCGACGCCCGTTACTTCGATCATCCGGCGGTAATAGCGCAGCGTTTCGTAGAACTCCTCTTTGCCAGGGATCTGTTTGGCAATATTAAACTGCCCGCCGGGTTCGGCCTGGGCATCGAACAGCGTCACCTGATGACCGCGTGCAGCAGCGTTAACCGAGAACGCCAGTCCCGCCGGGCCTGCGCCGATCACCGCCAGCTTTTTACTTTTCACGGCAGGCACCACCGGCATTTTGGTTTCATGGCAGGCGCGGGGATTGACGAGGCAGGAGGTGACTTTGCCAGCAAAAATCTGGTCGAGGCACGCCTGATTGCAGCCGATGCAGGTGTTGATCTCGTCAGCCCGGCCGCTTTGCGCTTTGGAGAGGATCTCCGCATCTGCCAGAAAAGGCCGCGCCATCGACACCATATCGGCATCGCCACGCGCCAGAATATCGTCGGCGACCTGCGGATCGTTGATCCGGTTAGTGGTGATGAGCGGCAGCGCAACTTTGCCCCTGAGTTTGCGCGTCGCCCAGGTAAACGCCCCGCGCGGCACCGGGGTGGCGATGGTCGGAATACGCGCCTCGTGCCAGCCGATCCCGGTATTGATGATGCTCGCGCCCGCCGCTTCAATGGCCTGCGCCAGTTGCACGGTTTCATCAAACGTGCCGCCGCCTTCAACCAGATCGAGCATCGACAGGCGATAAATAATGATGAAATCGGCCCCGACCCGTTCGCGGACAGCGCGCACCACCTCAACGGCAAATCGCATCCGCCGGGCGTAATCGCCGCCCCATTCGTCGTCGCGCTGATTGGTGCGGGCGGCGAGAAATTCGTTAATCAGATAGCCTTCCGAGCCCATGACTTCCACGCCGTCGTATCCCGCCTCACGCGCCAGTCCCGCGCAGCGGGCGAAGTCGTCAATCAGTGCGAGGATCTCACCGTGGGTGAGGGCGTGGGGCTTAAAGCGGTTGATGGGAGCCTGAATCGCGGAAGGCGCGACCGGATGCGACTGATAGCTGTAGCGCCCGGTGTGCAGGATTTGCAGCGCGATTTTGCCCCCTTCGCGATGAACTGCATCCGTGACCAGGCGATGATGCGGCAACTGGCTGGCATCGCAGAGCACCGCGCCGCCTTCCATAGTGACACCCGAAAACGCCGGAGCCACGCCACCGGTCACTATCAGCGCCACCCCGTGCCGGGCGCGCTCGGCGTAAAACGCCGCCAGCCGCTCCGGTCCGTCCGGGCGCTCTTCCAGCCCGGTATGCATCGAACCCATTAACACGCGATTTTTCAGCGTGGTGAAGCCCAGATCGAGCGGGGCGAACAGCGACGGATAGCTCATAATCTCTTCCAATGTAAAATAATTGTTATGTGGTCGGATGAGTTCTAATTTAGCGTCCGGTGCGTAAAAGGGAAAAGCAGCGTGAAGGGGATGTGATGGGATTCAAAAAAAGGGGGCTGACACCCTCACCCCGGCCCTCTCCCTGAGGGAGAGGGAGAAAGGCGAGTCCGCGCTCGATCTGTCCCTCCTCCCTGAGGGAGAGGGGGAAGGTAAGTCCGCGCTCGATCTGTCCCTCTTCCCTGAGGGAGAGGGGGGAGGTAAGTCCGCGCTCGATCTGTCCCCTCTCCCCTGGGGAGAGGGTTAGGGTGAGGGGTATTTACAAAGAAGACGCCGCCCGCACCAGCCCGGGTGCCTGCCACATTGACGTCGTCAGCCCGCTGTCCACCAGCCCCAGTTGGTCCGCGTACACCGCCTGCCATTTTTGCATCATGCCGTCGTACAGCTCCCGGTAGGCGGGGTTCGGCGTGAATTCACGGCTCCAGCTCACCAGCCGCTCGCCCGTCGCGGCCATATCGTCAAACAGCCCGGCCCCCACGCCGGCGGCGATCGCGCAACCCAGGGCGGTGGCTTCTTTCACCTCCGGCACACGCACTGGCAGGCCAGTTACGTCGCTTAAAATCTGGCTCCATAGCGCGCCTTTTGCGCCGCCGCCAGCGAACACCAGGCTGTCAAACTGCACGCCGGAAAAGTGCGAGATCTGCGCCAGATTGCACGCCGACACAATCGCCGCGTTCTCCTCCAGGGCGCGGAAAAGCGTCGCTTTGTTGCATTTTTCCGGATCGATGGAGAGGTTAATAAACGACGGCGCGGCGTGATACCACTGCCTGAAATGCATCGCGTCAGAGAAAATCGGCATCACCCCGTGCGACCCGGCGGGCACGCGGCTGGCCATCTCCTCCATCAGCGCATAAGTGTCCATGCCCATCCGTTCGGCAATCAGCTTCTCTTCCGCGCAAAATGCGTCGCGGAACCAGCGCATCGTCAGTCCGGTAAAGAAGCTGATCGACTCCGCCTGCGCCATGCCGGGGATCACATGCGGATTCACACGAATATTCATATCGGGATCGGTACGCACCTGCGGCAGATTCACCACCTGTTGCCAGAAAGTCCCGCCCAGCACCGCCGTTTGTCCGGCGTGTACCACGCCAAGGCCGAGGCAGCCGAGCTGCACATCGCCGCCACCCATCACCACCGGCGTGCCTTCGCGCAGCCCGCATAGCGCTGCGGCTTCCCGCGTTACCGCGCCGAGTACCGTGCCTGTTTCTTTTACCGGGGAGAGAATATCCGCGCGCAGCCCGGCCATATCCAGCAGGGCGGGTCGCCAGTCGCGGCTGAACAGATCCAGCATACCGGTGGTGCCTGCATTTGACGGATCGACCGCCAGCTCGCCGGACAGCTTCGCCGCCAGCCAGTCGCTGATCATGGTGATGGTGGCCGCGTTGCGGTAAATGTCCGGGCGATGGTGCGCCAGCCACAGCAGGCGCGGCATGGCGCTGAGGGCCAGCGTCTGCCCGGAAACCTCGTAAACTTCAGATTCAAAGCGGTAGTCGTGGATCTCTTTGAGTTCCGCCACCTCGCGGCTGGCGCGGGCGTCGACGTTAGCGCAGGCCCAGATCGCCTCGCCGTTGCGGTCGTATAGCACTATCCCTTCGCGCATCGAACAGCAGGCCACGGACTGAATATCCGCCGCCGTCAGGTTCGCCTTCGCCAGCGCCTGGTGGATGCACTGGCAGGCAAGCTGCCAGTTAGTCGACAGATCGAACTCCATCGAACCGGGGACGTTTTCAACGGAAAGATGCTTCCATTCCGCCTGACCTGCGGCAATCTGCCGCCCCTGTAAATCGAAGATCACCGCGCGAACGCTGCCGGTCCCGGCATCTAACGCTAAAAGGTAACTCATGAGCTTGCCTCGCTGTCTGCGCGGGGCAAGCGGCTTTTACTCCGCCAGTGCCAGAACCGCGCGTGCTGTCGTCTCTTCCGTCACCAGGCCATTGATACGGCGACCCTTCAGTGCGGCATAAATGGCTTCTGCTTTATCAACGCCTCCCGCCACGCCAACAATCGTCGGCAGTTGCGCCAGTTCATCGAGCGTCACACCGAGCAGTTCCCGGTGGATATCAAGGTTGTCGACCCGCTCGCCGTCAGCCTGCAAAAAGTAGCCGAGGATATCGCCTACCGCGCCTTTGCGGGCGTACAACAGTTGCTCGCCCTCGCTGATGTAGCCGGAGCGTAAAATGGTGGCGTCGCGTTTCTGATTTATCGATCCAATCCCCACCACGGCAACGTCGGCAGCGGCGGCGGCGAGGATCACGTCCCGCACGCTCGATTCACGTTTTAAGATCTCCGCCACTTCCGGCGATGAGACGCGCAGCGGGGCGGGAATAATGCTGACGCTACAGGCCGCGTCGAGCTGGCCGATGCCGGTCATATACGGCCCGACGCCGCCGGAGAGCGTCACCATACGGATCTGCTGCGAGCTGATAAACCCGCTCAAGTGTTGCAGGCAGCTCATGGTGGTTTCACCGAAACCCACCGCCAGCAACTGCCCCGGTTCCAGCACGCCCATCAGCGACTGCGCCGCGCCAATACCCAACCGCACGCTCATTGACGAGGTATTCAGCGCCGGCACCACACGGGTGATTTTCAAACCAAACCGCTCTGTCAGCGCCGTTTCCAGCGCCAGGCACCCTTCGTAGCGCGAATTGATGTGCACCCGAATCACACCCGACTGGCGGCCCTTTTCCAGCAGCCGCGAAATCTTCAGGCGCGGCAGCCCCAGGCGCTCGCCAATGTCGTTCTGGGTTAACCCGTCGTGGTAGTAACACCAGGCCACGCGGGCCACCAGTTCTTCTTCTGCCAGCGCAAGTCCTGCGAAACGGCTCTCTTCTGCTGCTCTTTTATCGCTCATGTCTGAACTCTTATAAAAATTTAGATCATATGTTCGTTATTGCCCGCCTGCAAAGTGTGAGCCGACTGGCAAAACGGATCTTTTACTGACGCGAATTCTTTGCGCGGATCCGAATGGCTAAAACTGTGATCCCTGCACGGTTGTAAATATAGTTCACCGACTACGCTTTTGAACATTAATAAATTCAAAAATCTTTTGTTCAGTCGCGGAGCGAAAATGACCCCACTGATTGCAGCCCGAACGATCACCAAACAGTTCTCCGGCGTCGACGTGCTGAAAGGCATCGATTTCACCTTGCTCGCGGGCCAGGTGCATGCGCTGATGGGCGGCAACGGTGCGGGAAAATCGACGCTGATGAAAATCATCGCCGGGGTGGAAACGCCCGACAGCGGCGAGTTGACCGTTAACGGGCAACGCTTCACGCGCTTAACGCCAGGCCAGGCGCACCAGTTGGGAATTTATCTGGTGCCGCAGGAGCCGATGCTGTTTCCCAACCTCAGCGTGCGGGAAAACATTCTCTTTCGCCTGCCGCGCTCCCGGCAAAACGATGCGCTGCTCGTCGATAAACTCCAGCAGCTTAATTGCCAGTTAAATTTGCAGGCGGCGGCCAGCACCCTGGAAGTGGCGGATCAACAGATGGTGGAGATCCTGCGCGGGCTGATGCGTGACGCGAAGATCCTGATCCTCGACGAACCCACCGCCTCGCTGACGCCGGGGGAAACTGAACGGCTGTTTACCCAGATCCGCGCCCTCTCAGCGCTTGGCGTTGGGATCGTCTTTATCTCCCACAAACTGCCGGAAATCCGCCAGCTCGCCAGCCACATTTCGGTGATGCGCGACGGGGCGGTGGTGCTGAACGGTGAAACCGCGCAGTTTGACGATGCGGCATTAATCAGCGCCATGACCCCGGCCAGCCGCGAGCACAGCCTCAGCGACACGCAAAAGCTGTGGCTGGCGCTGCCGGGCAATCGCCGCACCCAGCCGCAGGATTTCCCGGTGCTGCGGGTGGAAGATCTGACCGGAGAAGGGTTTATCGATCTGAACCTTGAGATCTACGCGGGTGAGATCGTCGGCCTCGCCGGGCTGGTCGGCTCCGGGCGTACCGAATTTGCCGAAACGCTCTACGGCCTGCGCCCGGTGCGCGGCGGGCGTGTATGGCTGGAGAATCAACAGATTGGCGAGCTGAACACCCAGTCCCGGCTGGCGCGCGGGCTGGTCTATCTGCCGGAAGATCGCCAGGTTTCCGGGCTGTTCCCGGACGCGTCGGTGCGCTGGAACACGGTGGCGCTTAACGAACCGTCGCTCTGGCAGCAACGGCAGCGGGAATCGGCGGTGGTGGAGCGCTACCACCGGGCGCTGGGGATCAAACTGAACGACGCGGATCAGATCGTGCGCACGCTCTCCGGTGGTAATCAGCAAAAAGTGCTGCTCGCCCGCTGCCTGGAAGCCAATCCGCTGCTGCTGATCGTCGATGAACCGACGCGCGGCGTGGACGTCTCCGCCCGCGCGGATATCTACCAGCTATTAAAAAGCGTGGCGGCGCAAAACGTGGCGGTGCTGATGATCTCAAGCGATCTGGATGAATTTCCCGGCCTCGCGGATCGGGTGCTGGTGATGCATCAGGGGAGGCTCAGCGGCGAATTACCGCGCCAGGCGGTGAGCGTGGATCGGATGATGGCGCTGGCATTTGGCGGAGGTCGCCCATGAAGACGTTATTAAAAAACCGTGAACTGAGCGCGTTTCTGGCGATTGCGGTGCTGTTTGCCGTGCTGGTGGCGCTCAACCCGGCGTATTTGAGTTTGCAGACCCTCGGCATGATTTTCGCCAGTAGCCAGATTCTGGCGCTGCTTGCGATGGGCGCGGCGCTGGTGATGCTGACGCGCAATATTGACGTCTCGGTGGGATCGACGGTCGGGCTGTGCGCGATTGCCGTCGGCGTGGCGCTCAACAGCGGCTACAGTCTGCCGCTGGCGATGCTGTTTGCGCTCTCCATCGGTGCGCTGGCGGGGGCGTTTAACGGCCTGCTGGTGGTCGGCCTGCGCATTCCGGCGATTGTCGCCACCCTCGGCACGCTCGGTTTATACCGGGGCGCAATGCTGCTGTGGACGGGCGGGAAATGGATTGAAGGGCTGCCCGCCAGCCTGAAAGCGCTGTCGGTGCCGGTGGTTGCGGGCGTGTCGCCGCTCGGTCTGCTGGTGTTTGGCGTGCTGGGGATCGGCGCGTGGCTGCTCGCCCGCACTGCGTTTGGCCGCGATTTTTATGCGGTGGGCGATAACCTCGCTGCCGCCCGTCAGCTTGGCGTGGCGGTGAACCGCACCCGGATGCTGGCCTTTACCTTAAACGGCGTGCTGGCGGCCTGCGCGGGGATCGTGTTTGCCTCGCAAATCGGTTTTGTGCCGAACCAGACCGGCAGCGGGCTGGAGATGAAAGCCATCGCCGCCTGCGTGCTCGGCGGGATTTCGCTGCTTGGCGGCACCGGGACGCTCATCGGTGCGTTTCTCGGCGCGTTCTTCCTCACCCAAATCGACACCGTGCTGGTGCTGTTCAAACTCCCCGCCTGGTGGAACGACTTTATCGCCGGACTGGTGCTGCTGGGCGTGCTGGTGCTGGACGGACGGCTGCGCCAGGCGCTGACCCGCCACCAGCGCAACCTCAAATACAGCCGTTTTCAGCCCGGCAATAAAGGCGGCAAAAACGTCGCCCCCTTTCCGAAACGCAAAAACAAAGAGGTGGCGTAAATGAAGCTCAACTGGGAATGGGCGCTGCTCGGCCTGCTGGTGCTGGAGATTGCGCTGTTCGGGGCGATCAACCCGCGCATGCTCGACGTCAACATGCTGCTGTTCAGCACCAGCGATTTCATCTGCATCGGCATTGTGGCGCTGCCTCTGACGCTTGTGATCATCAGCGGCGGCATCGACATTTCGCTCGGTTCCACCATTGGCCTGTGCGCCATTGCGCTGGGCGTGATGATGCAGGCGGGCTGGCCGATGGCGGTGGCGATCCCGCTGACGCTACTGCTCGGCCTGTTGTGCGGCCTGTTTAACGCCGCGTTGATCCACTACACCGGCATCAGCCCGCTGGTGATCACCCTCGGCACGCTCTACCTGTACGGCGGCGGCGCGCTGCTGCTTTCCGGGATGGCGGGGGCGACCGGTTACGAAGGCATCGGCGGCTTCCCGGACAGCTTCACCGCCTTTGCCAACCTCACGCTGTTCGGCCTGCCGGTGCCGCTGGTGCTGTTCGGCGTGCTGACCTTTTTCTTCTGGCTGATGACCCATCGCGGGCGCTTTGGCCGCCATCTTTTTCTCCTCGGCCAGAATCCGCGCGCGGCGCGCTATGCGGCGCTGTCGGTCAACGGGATGCCCTACGCGCTGTACGGGCTGGTGGGCGTGGCGTCGGCGATTGCCGCGCTGGTACTGGTGTCTTATTTCGGTTCGGCGCGTTCGGATCTGGGGCGCGATTTACTGATGCCCGCGCTCACCGCCGCCGTGCTTGGCGGGGCCAATATCTACGGGGGATCGGGTTCGGTTTTAGGTACTGCGCTGGCGGCGTTGCTGGTGGGGTATTTGCAGCAGGGGTTACAGATGGTCGGCATCCCCAACCAGGTGTCGAGCGCGTTGTCAGGTGCGCTGTTGGTTGTGGTGGTGATGGGGCGTTCACTGAGTCTGCACCGCGAAGGGGTGCGCATGGCCTGGCGGCGTCTTTTCTCACAGAAAACACTCGGAGCTTAAGATGAAAACAAAACTGTTAGTGCTGGCTATGGCGTTAAGCGTCGCCTCGGCCCAGGCCGCCGATCGCATCGCGTTTATTCCCAAACTGGTGGGCGTCGGCTTCTTTACCAGCGGCGGCAACGGCGCGAAAGAGGCGGGCAAAGATCTGGGCGTGGACGTCACCTATGACGGCCCGACCGAGCCGAGCGTTTCCGGCCAGGTGCAGCTCATCAACAACTTCGTCAACCAGGGCTTCAAGGCGATTATTGTTTCGGCGGTGTCGCCGGACGGCCTCTGCCCGGCGCTCAAGCGGGCGATGCAGCGCGGGGTAAAAGTGCTGACCTGGGATTCTGATACCAAACCCGAGTGCCGCAGCATTTACATCAACCAGGGCACGCCGGAACAGCTTGGTGGCCTGCTGGTAGAGATGGCGCAAAAGCAGGTGACCAGGCCCAACGCCAAAGTCGCCTTTTTCTATTCCAGCCCGACCGTCACCGACCAGAACCAGTGGGTGAAAGAGGCAAAAGCGAAGATCGCCAAAGATCATCCGCAGTGGCAGATCGTCACCACCCAGTTTGGCTATAACGACGCCACCAAATCGTTGCAGACCGCCGAGGGGATCTTAAAAGCGTACCCGGATCTGGATGCGATCATCGCCCCGGATGCTAACGCGCTGCCTGCGGCGGCACAGGCGGCGGAGAACCTCAAGCGGGAAGGGGTGGCGATTGTCGGCTTCAGTACGCCTAACGTGATGCGTCCGTATGTCGAGCGCGGCACGGTGAAAGCCTTCGGCCTGTGGGACGTGGTGCAGCAGGGGAAAATCTCGGTGAACGTCGCCGATCATCTGCTGAAAAAAGGCGATCTCAACGTGGGCGACAGCGTGGAAGTGAAAGATATCGGTACGCTGAAAGTCGAGCCGAACAGCGTGCAGGGTTATCAGTATGAAGCGAAGGGCAACGGCATCGTGCTACTGCCGGAGCGCGTGGTGTTCACCAAAGAGAACATCGGCAAATACGATTTCTGACGGGGGAGAAAATGGCAGATTTAGATGACATCAAAGAGGGCAAAAATTTTGGCCTGGAGACGCCGCAGAAAAATGCGCTGTTCGCGCTGAAGGGCTGCGGCGCGCTGGACTGGGGGATGCAGTCGCGGCTTGCGCGTATTTTCAACCCGGCCAGCAACCGCACGGTGATGCTGGCGTTTGACCACGGCTATTTTCAGGGGCCGACTACCGGGCTTGAGCGCATCGATCTCTCTATTGCGCCGCTGTTCGGTGAAACCGACGTGCTGATGTGCACGCGCGGCATACTGCGAAGCGTGGTGCCGCCCGCGACCAACAAGCCGGTGGTGCTGCGCGCCTCCGGGGGCAATTCGATCCTCACTGAGTTGTCGAACGAGTGCGTGGCGGTGGCGATGGAAGACGCGCTGCGCCTGAACGCCTGCGCGGTGGCCGCTCAGGTGTACATCGGCAGCGAGTACGAGCACCAGTCGATCAATAACATCATCAAGCTGGTGGACGCCGGGAATCGCTACGGTATTCCGACGCTGGCGGTGACCGGCGTGGGTAAAGAGATGGCCCGCGACGCGCGCTATTTCTCCCTCGCCAGCCGCATCGCCGCCGAGATGGGCGCGCAGTTCGTGAAGACCTATTTCGTCGAAGAGGGGTTTGAGAAAGTCACCGCCAGTTGCCCGGTGCCGATTGTTATCGCCGGGGGTAAAAAGCTGCCGGAGCAGGAGGCGCTGGAGATGTGTTTCCGCGCGATTGACCAGGGCGCATCCGGCGTGGACATGGGGCGCAATATCTTCCAGTCCAGCGCGCCGCTCGCCATGCTGAAAGCGGTGAAAAAAGTGGTGCACGAGAATATGAGCGCCCGCGAGGCGTACCAGTTCTGGCAGGAAGAAAAACAGGGAGAGCAGCAATGAACGTGACGCTGGTGGAGATCAACATTAAGCCTGAGAGGGTGGACGAGTTTCTCGACGTGTTCCGCGCCAACCACGAAGGGGCGATAAAGGAGCCGGGAAATCTGCGCTTCGACGTGTTGCAGGACCCAAAGGTGAAGACGCGGTTTTATATTTACGAGGCGTACAAGGACGAAGCGGCGGTGCTGGCGCACAAAGAAACCCCGCACTACCTGGCGTGCGTGGAAAAGCTGGATGAGTTGATGTCGGAGCCGCGTAAGAAACGGTGTTTTGTGGGGTTGTTGCCGGAGTGATTCTGGAGGGGGCGCTTTCACCTTCACCCCGGCCCTCTCCCTGAGGGAGAGGGGGAAGGGCAAATCCGTGCTCGATCTGTCCCCTCTCCCTCAGGGAGAGGGCTAGGGTGAGGGTGAGAGATCTGCAAACTACCCCATCCTTTTCCCCAGACTATCAAACAAATGCAAATCCCTTTCAGCGATCGACACACTCAGCGCCGTCCCTTGCGCAAAGCTCAACTGGCGGAAGGATTTCAGGCACAGCGGCAGGCCGTCGAGATCCAGCCACACCAGCGTGGAATCGCCCTGTAACTCGCACAGTTTTGTGCGGGCGGTGAAGGTAAATCCGCCGTCGCCTTCATACTGCACATGCTCCGGGCGCAGGGCGGCGAACAGCTTATCGCCTTCCTTCACACCCTGCGGGGGCTGACTGAGTGGAATTGCCACCCGGTCAGTAATGCGCAGCGCGCCGTCGTGCCAGACCGCCGGAAACACGTTGATCTTCGGCGTGCCGATAAACTCCGCGACAAACAGATTCGCCGGGGTGTTGTACAGCTCCAGCGGCGTGCCAACCTGCTCGATCTTGCCTTTGTAAAGCACCACGATGCGATCCGCGAGGGTCATGGCTTCGACCTGATCGTGGGTGACGTACACCATGGTGTTATTCAGCGTGTTGTGCAGTTGCTGGATCTCCTGACGCATCTCCACGCGCAGCGCGGCGTCGAGGTTGGAGAGCGGTTCGTCAAACAGAAACAGCTCCGGCTGCTGGACGATGGAGCGACCAATCGCCACGCGCTGACGCTGCCCGCCGGAGAGGTTTTGCGGCAGACGGTCGAGCATCTCGTCGAGCTTCAGCATCCGCGCCGCTTCCTGAATCCGCCGGTCAATTTCATCGGCAGGCGTTTTGATGTTCTTCAGGCCAAACGCCAGATTCTCCCGCACCGTCATGTGCGGATAGAGCGCGTAGGACTGAAACACCATCGACAAATTACGTTTGCCCGCCGCAAGCTGGGTGACGTCTTGTTCACCCATGTGCAGCGTGCCGCCGTCGGGGGATTCCAGCCCGGCGATAATCTTCAGCAGCGTCGATTTACCGCAGCCGGACGGACCAACCAGCACAATAAATTCGCCGGAAGCGATATCGAGCGACAGGTTTTCAATGATGGTCGATTTTTCATATTTTTTATGGATATGGCGTAGGGTCAGGGCAGTCATGAGGCGTCCTTTCTTATGCCTGATAGTGGGCGATCAGTTGCTGTAGCTCGGCGGTTTTTTCCGCCAGCCGTTCCGGGTTGCCGCGCGTTTCCACGTTCAGCCGCAACAGCGGTTCGGTGTTGGAGGCGCGCAGGTTAAAACGCCAGTCGCTAAAGGCCATGCTCAGCCCGTCGAGCGAATCGCGCTCAACGCACGCGGGCGAATAGTGGGTGGCGATGCGCTCAATCACCTTCTCCGGTGACGCCACCGTCAGATTGATCTCGCCGGAAACAGGAAAGCGCTGCTGTGCCTGCGCCATATAGTGCGAAAGCGGGGTCGTGGATTGACCGAGAATGCTCAGCATCAGGATGAACGGGATCATGCCGCTGTCGCAGTAGCCGAAGTCGCGGAAATAGTGGTGGCCGCTCATCTCGCCGCCGTAAATCGCATCTTCCTCGCGCATCCGCGCTTTGATAAAGGCGTGACCGGTTTTGCCGATCACCGGCCGTCCGCCGCATTTCGCCACCACTTCCTGCGTGTTCCACGTTAAACGCGGATCGAGCAGCACCGTGCAGCCGGGCGACTGGCGGATAAAGTGTTCCGCAAACAGGCCGACCAGATAATAGCTTTCGATAAAATCGCCGTGCTCATCAAAGAAAAAACAGCGGTCGAAATCGCCGTCCCAGGCCACGCCAAAATCTGCGTTTCTCAGGCGCACCGTGTTACGGGTGGCGCTGCGGTTTTCTTTGAGCATCGGGTTCGGGACGCCTGCGGGAAAGCGTCCGTCAGGCTGGTGATAGAGGCGGATAAATTCCACGTTAACGCCACGGGCGCGCAGTGCGGCTTCCAGCACATCCAGTGCCGGGCCTGCGGTGCCGTGGCCGGGATTGACCACCACCCGCAGCGGGCGCAGCGCGCGGGGAGTCAGATAGCGCAGCAGATGCGCGGCCCACACCGGGCGGTGATCAAACGCGACATAGTCACCCACGCGGGCAGCGGGCGGGAAGTCGTTGCGCTGCGCCAGGGCTTTAATCTCCAGCAGGCCGTTATCGTTGCTGATGGGGCGCGCCTCTTCACGCACCAGCTTCATGCCGTTGTCCTGGGCGGGATTGTGGCTGGCGGTGATTTCAATTCCGCCATCCGCCGCCAGTTCGCGGGTGGCGAAGTAGATCTCCTCCGTGCCGCACATGCCGATATCAATCACGTCCACGCCGCTCGCGCGCAGCCCTTCAGCCAGCGCCATTTTGAGCGTATCAGAACTTATTCGAACATCTGCGCCAATCACCACCCGGCGCGGTTGCAGCCAGGCGGCATATGCGCGACCAATGCGAAACACAATCTCCGGCGTCAGCGTCACGCCCACTTCGCCCCGAATGTCATAGGCTTTAAAACACGTCAGTTCATCCATAAAACTGCTCCTTGTGGGTTAATTTCCTCAGGCTGATTCGCGAATAATCAGCCGGTGTTCCAGCTCGTAATGGGTCACCGGCCCATTGTTTAACAGAAGCTCAACCGCAATCTCACCCTTTTTCACCGCGTCCTGGGCGATGGTGGTCAGCGCCGGGCCGCCTGATTCCACGGCAAGATCGTCAAAGCCGGTGATCGCCACCTGCTGCGGCACGGCGATGTTGCGCCGCTGGCAGTGCTGCATGGCCCCCATAGCAAAGCGATCCGACAGGCAAATCAGCGCGGTAATTTCCGGGTGCGCTGCCAGCAAGGCGTGTGCTGCTTCCGCGCCGTGTTCTTCGTCGTGGCGGGTTTCATACAGCCAGCACTGTTCCGGCGCAATCTGATGGGCGAGGAGGGTGTCGCGACAGGCGTTGACGCGCGTGACCATCAGGGCATTATCCCCGGTCACTGGCGCGCTGAGATCGCGCATACCGAGGGAACCGGTGCTGGCGGGGAAGGCGATGATCCCGACGTGCTGATGGCCTTTGCCGAGCAGATAGCGGGTCATGTCCTGCATCGCCCGGGCGTTATCAATTGAGACGCTGCTGTACTGGGGAAGGCGAAAATCCAGCGTGACCACCGGCAGCCGCCGCGCCAGCGTCTGCAAAATAATGGCGTCGTTATTGTGCGTGGCGTTCAGGATATAGCCGTCCACCAGGGTGGTGAGCGGCGCGATGCCCGCGTGCTGGCGCTGTTGCAGCGGGATCAGCACCAGATTGATGTGCTGTTTTTCGCACCGGGTGGCGATGCCGCGCATCAGGTTGATGTCGTGCGGATCGATAAACACGTAGCTCATGGAGTCGTTAAAGATCACGCCGATGGTATCGGATTTGCCGGTGCGCAATGCCCGCGCGAGGGTGTCCGGCCCTTTGAAGCCCACTTCGTCGGCATAACGCAAAATGCGCTCGCGCAACCGGGCAGAAAGCTTCTCAGGGTTGTTCCAGGCGTTCGATACCGTGGTATGCGAGATCCCGAGCGTTTGCGCAAGGGATTTGGTGGTAATTTTCTTGTTATTTTTCATCTCATTAACTTAGTTTTTACACACAGAGTGGGCGCGATCACGGTTGCTAAGTTTAACGTTAAACAAAAAGCAAAATGTGAAGTGTTTAACGTTAAACATAAAAATCAGGTGCTAGTTTACGCCTCGCTCACATGAGCAGGACAGTCCCAGGGACACCTCTTAACAAGAGTCAGGGAGAGTTATCGTGAACCTTACAACAGTAGCGAAATGGACGGCGTCGGCGCTTCTCAGTATCTGTATTGTCGGCTGCGACGGGGAAGAGAAACCAACGGCGAGCAGCGGGGCGAAAACCCCGATCAAAATGTGGGTCACCCCCACGGTCAATGAAGAAGCGTTCTGGAATGAAATGGTAAAGGAGTGGAACAAGGACCCTTCCCATACCCCCGTTGAATTCACCGCGATCCCGGTCGCGGGCAGCTCAGAAGAAGCGATCATGAACGCGCTGGCGTCGGGAACGGAACCTGATATCTCCAGCAATATCTTTATCGGTTTCGCCAGCCAGCTGGCGGAGATCGACCAGATTGAAGATCTCTCCGCCATGCCCGGTTTTGCTGACGTGGTGAAAAACCGCCATATGGACGCCATCATGCCCGCCTGGACGTTAAAGGGTAAGCAGCACGTCCTGCCGCTGTACGTGAACCCGATTGTCTGGTGGTGGCGCGGCGACCTGCTGCAACAATATGGTTTTGACCAGGTGCCGACCACCTATGACGACATTTATACCCTTGCACAGCGCCGCGCCGCCGATAACAACGGCTACGTGATGCAGCTTACGGCGGGCAAAAACTGGTGGGAGCGCTGGTTTGATCTGATCCCGCTGTTTTACGCGCAAAGCGGCGGCCAGGCTTATATCGCCGATAACAAAGCCCAGTTTAATAACGACGCGGGCAACGCAGTGCTGAGCTTTATGGGCAAAGTGTTCAGCAATAAGTGGAGCAGCTACGATTTCACGGCGGCAGACGATCCGCTGGCAACCGGGCAGGTGCTGGGTTCCGCACGCGGACCGTGGGATATCGCCCGCTATCGCACCGAATCGCCGGAATTGCTGCAAAAAATCAAAATCGGCCCGATGCTCACCGAAAAAGGCACCGCGCACCCGCACACCTTTGGCGACAGTAAAGGCGTGGTGATGTTCCGCACCAGTAAACACAAGGCGGAAGCCTGGGCCTTCATTCAGTGGGTTTACAGCAAAGCGGAGCACGACCTGACCTGGCTGACCTTAACCGGAATGCCGCCTGCACGTTCCGATCTGCTGACCAACCCGCTGTTTGTGGATTACTTCAGTAAAAATCCGCTGGAAAAAGAGATCGCCTCGTATGTGGATGTCGCCCTGCCGCCGGTCGCCACCACGCAGACCACGGAGATCCAGCGCAGCATGACGCAGATGCTGGAGCAGGTGATCTTCAAACAGGACGATCCGGCGAAAGCGCTCGACCAGTCCGCACAAGAGATCAACGGCCTGCTGCAAAAGTAAGAGGGATCTATGGCCGGATATGATTCACGCACCGGAGGCCTTCTGGCCTCCTCATGGATAGGCTATTCGCTGCTGTTCTGGTTTTATCCGCTGGGCTGGCTGGTGGTATTAAGCGTCACCCAGTGGCAGTTTATTGGCTCGCCGTCGTTTAGCGGCCTGCAAAATATGATTAACGTCATAAACGATAAGCTGTTCTGGACATCGATGCTCAACGTCGCGCGATTCCTGCTCTATTATTTGCCAATTGTCTTTATCGCCTCGCTGTTATTTGCCGCCGGGCTTAAGCGAATTAAATACGGCAAAACGTTTATTGCCCTGAGTTTTTTACTCGCCAATATTTCCTCCGGCGTGGCCTATTCCATCGTCTTTTCAAAGCTGTTCAGTGAATATGGCCCGGTGAATCTGTTCCTGAAAGAGACGTTTGGCGTGTCGGTGCCGTGGTTTACCGATCCCGACTGCGCCATGCTCTCTATCGCCTTGATTGTGACGTGGAAATTTGTCGGCTATTACGGATTGATTCTTTATTCCGGGATGCAGGCGATCCCCAATGATATTTACAGCGCGGCGCTGCTGGATAAAACCGGGCGCTTTAAACAGAGCTACGCCATTACCCTGCCGATGATGAATGCGCAAATTGTTATGGTGATGGTGCTGGCGATCACCGTTGCATTCAGTATTTTCACTGAGCCGTATCTGATTACCGGCGGCGGCCCGCTCGACAGTACCACCAGCCCGATGGTGGTGATGTATGAGATGGCGTTCCAGAAAATGAAGCCCACGCAGGCGGCGGCCATGTCGATTATTGTGGCGGCGTGCAGTTTTATGGTGATTTGGCTTTTCCGCAAACTGTTCGAAAAAAATATAGAGATTGTCTGAATGAAAAAACACACTCCCCTGAGTCTGCTTATTCATGCGGCGATGTTTTTACTGGCGCTGACCTGGCTGTATCCGTTTATCTGGATGGTCATCGCCTCGCTGAAACCCACGGCGCAGATTTACACCACCGATCTCTTTTCCGGCGATTTTTCGTGGGCCAATTATCAGTTTCTGTTTGATAACAGCAACCGCGCCGATAAGCCGTTTTTACGCACCCTGTTTAACTCGCTGTTCGTTTCCCTGACCATCACCGCCTGCGTCACCGTGACCTCGATGCTGGTGGGGTATGCGGTGGCGAAAACCGATTTTCGCGGCAAAAACGGCTTTAAAAACCTGCTGATTGTGCAGATGGTGTTCCCGGCCTTTATGTTCATCATTCCGCAGTTTGTGCTGATGCGCGAACTGGGGCTGATTAACAGCTACAGCGCAATGATCCTGCCGTATGCGATGAGCGCATGGGGGATTTTTATGGTCTCGCAGAGCTTCAAAGGCACGCCGAATGATTACCTCTACGCCGCCCGTCTCGATCACGCCAGCCTGTGGGGAATTCTGCGTCATGTGATGATGCCGCTGAATAAAGCGATCCTGGCGATTGTCGCGCTGTTCACCTTTTCCAGCGCCTGGGACAACTTCCTCTGGCCGCTGATTGTGATGCGCGACGCCGCAAAAATGCCGTTCTCGGTGCTGCTCGCCACCTTCAGTAAATCCTACGGGATCTATCTTGGCCCGGTGCTGGCGGGCGCAGTGGTGCAGATGCTGCCGGTGCTGGTGCTGTTTATGCTGTTCAGGAAATATTTCCTGCAGGGCATGTCGTTATCGCTGAAATAAGGAGATTGATGTGAAACCGATTCCCTGGTGGCAGGAGAGCGTCTGCTATCAAATTTATCTGCCATCGTTTTGCGATGGCAACGGCGACGGGCGCGGGGATTTCCCTGGGCTGTTGACCAGACTCGATCACCTGGCGGCGCTGGGCGTGGGCGCGGTGTGGATCACACCGTTCTACCCGTCGCCGCTGGTGGATAACGGCTATGACATCAGCAACTACTGCGCCGTTGATCCGCGCTTTGGCGATATGGGCGACTTCCGCCGCGTGGTGGCGGGCTGCCATGCGCGCGGCATCCGGGTGATTATCGATCTGGTGGTCAATCACGTCTCGTCGGAACATCCGTGGTTTCAGGACGCGTGGAATAACCCCGCCAGCCCGTACCGCGACTACTTTATCTTTTCCCGCCAGCCGAATAACTGGCAGTCGTTTTTCTCAGGCCCAGCCTGGACGCCGGAGCCGGATACCGGCGAGTTTTACTACCATAAATTCGCCCCGCAGCAGGTGGATCTGAACTGGGCGAATCCGCAGGTGGAGCGGGAAATTCACCGGGTGATCGACTTCTGGATCGCCCAGGGCGTGGACGGCTTTCGCTTTGACGTCATTAACTTCCTCACCACCGACGGCGTGCTGGCGGACAACCCGATGGAAAACGGCGAGCAGCGCCACGCGCACGACGTCAATCAGCCAGGGATCATCCGGGCGTTACAACGGCTGTGCCGCTATGTGCGCCAGCGCGGGGAGTTTTTCCTGATTGGGGAGATCGGCAGCGACGATCTGGAGGTGATCCGCCGCTACCAGGGAGCGGATCTGATGGACGTGGTGTTCAACTTCAACCTCGGCAGCCAGAAAACTTTCGACGCCTCGCGCCTGTTTGCTGAACTGACGGCAATGCGCGAGCGGCAGCCCGGCCCGCCGACGCTGTTTTTCTCAAGCCACGATATGCCCCGGATGATCAGTCGCTTCGGTGAGAGTGCGCGCGATGTGGATCGCGCCCGGGCGGTGCTGGCGCTGCAACTCACCGCGCACGGCGTGCCGTTTATCTTCCAGGGCGAAGAGTTCGGCATGACCGATTTTGTCGCGCAGAGCCTTGAGCAGATCGTCGATGTGCAGGGCCGCACCCATTACCAGACCGCGCTTGAGGCGGGCATGACCGCAGAACAGGCGCTGGCGGTGGCGCTGGAACACTCCCGCGATGCGTCCCGCGCGCCGCTCGCCTGGGAGGAGGGCGATGCGTCATTGCGGGATGATTACCGGCAACTGATTGCCCTGCGTAATGACACCCCGGCGCTGCGTCACGGGCACTACACCACGCTTGAATTGACCGACGCCTGCCTCTGGTTTAGCCGCGCCACGCCGGATGAGCAGGTGTGGGTGGCAATTAACTTTGGCGCGCCCGTTCGCAACCCGTGGCAGCACATCGAAGGTGAGATGCTGTACGGCGAAGACGCGCTGTGGATCGGTAAAAATCAGTTTTTCATTAAAAGGAGTTGTCATGGAAAGGCACAGTAAAAACCCGCTGATTGTTCCGGCTGATGTGGTTCCTTCACAGCCGAACTTTAAGGTGGAGTGCGTGTTCAACACCGGCGTCACGGAGCATAACGGCGAGATCGTGCTGCTGCTGCGCGTGGCGGAGAGCGTGATCAACGCCGATCCGCAGCAGATCGTGGTGCCGCTGCTGGCGAAAGGCTCGCAGGGATGGACGGTGACGACGCGAACGTTCGATCGCAGCGACGAGCGTTATGACTTCAGCGATCCGCGCGTCATCGTGTTAAAAAGCGATCCGGCGCAGGTCTGGCTGACCTCGATGTCGCACCTGCGGCTGGCGCGAAGCGCTGACGGGGTGAATTACCGCATCGATCGCCAGCCGTTTATCGTCGCTGACACGCAGTATGAAGAGTTTGGCTGCGAGGACGCGCGCATTACGCGGATCGACGATCTCTGGTACATCAATTATTCGGCGGTTTCCTCGCTCGGTATTTCCACGGCGCTCGCCACGACGCGTGATTTTGTGACGGTGGAGAAAAAGGGGCTGATCCTCTGCCCGGATAACCGCGACGTCTGTTTCTTCCCGGAGAAAGTGGGCGGCAAATACCAGGCGCTGACGCGTCCGGCTCCGTGCCACTTCGGTCATCCGGAAATCTGGATCTGCGAGTCGCCGGACATGCTGCACTGGGGCAACCATCGTCATTTGTTAGGGCGTTCTGGCGACGCGTGGGACTGCCGCAAATCGGGTGGCGGCGCACCGGTGCTGAAAACCGATCGCGGCTGGCTGGAGATTTATCACGGTGTGGATGCGGATCAGCGCTACTGCCTGGGCGCGCTGCTGCTGGATCTGAACGACCCGACGGTGATTCTGGCGAAATCCCCGGTGCCGCTGCTGGAGCCGGTCGCACCGTATGAACGCGAAGGGTTTTTCGGCAACGTGGTGTTTACCTGCGGGGCGCTGATCCGCGAGGAGACGCTGCACGTGTGGTACGGCGCAGCGGATGAGAAGGTGGCGCTGGCAACAATGCCGCTGGCGCAGGTGTGGGAGCATTTGGGAGTCGCGTAACGCCTTTCACCCTCACCCTAACCCTCTCCCTCAGGGAGAGGGGACCGTCCGAGCGCGGACTTGCCTTCCTCCCTCTCCTTTGGGACCGCCCGAGCGCGGACTTGCCTTCCTCCCTCTTCCTTGGGACAGCCCGGGCGCGGACTTGCCTCTCTCCCTCTCCCTTGGGACCGTCCGAGCGCGGACTTGCCTTTCACCCTCTCCCTGAGGGAGAGGGCCGGGGTGAGGGTGTCGTTTTCTCCCTTGCCCTCACACCTCTTCCACATCCACCCGTAGCGCTGCCAGCGCGACGCCTGCCGCTTTCAGCACCTGCTCACACTGCTCAATACTCAGCGTCAGCGGGGGTTCAATGCGGATCGTCTTCGAGTTGTTCAGCGTTCCGGCGACCAGCACGTGCTGGCGGAACATCTCGCTGGCAAAGCTGTAGCCGATCTCGTTATCCACAAACTCAATCGCCATCAGCATCCCTTTGCCGCGTACGTCCTGCACCAGATCCGGGTACTGACGCGCCAGCAGACGGAAACCATCGAGCAGCATGTCGCCTTTCTGTTCCGCCTGAGCGGGCAGATTCTCTTCCAGCAGCACGTTAATGGTCGCCAGCGCCGCAGCGCAGGCCAGCGGGTTGCCGCCGAACGTCGTGGTGTGCAGGAACGGGTTGTCGAACAGCACCGAGAAGACCTCCGGAGTGGCGATGGTCGCGCCAATCGGCATCACGCCGCCGCCGAGTGCTTTGGCGAGGCAGAGAATGTCCGGCTGGACGTTTTCATGCTCGCAGGCAAACATCTTGCCCGTGCGCCCCATCCCGGTCTGGACTTCATCGAAGATCAACAGCGCGCCAAACTCATCGCACAACTGACGCACCGCAGGCAGATAACCCGCAGGCGGCAGAATCACGCCCCCTTCGCCCTGAATCGGCTCAAGGATCACCGCAGCCACGTCGTCGCCGGTTTTATGGCATTCGGACAGCATCGTGCGCATGGCGTTGATATCGCCAAACGGCACATGACGGAAGCCCGGCAGCAGTGGCATAAAGGGTTTGCGGAAGGTGGATTTCGCCGTGGCCGAGAGCGCGCCGAGCGACTTGCCGTGGAATGCCCCGCTGGTCGCCACAAAGGTGAATTTGCCGCGCGGTGACTGGTACGCTTTGGCGAGTTTTAACGCCGCCTCGACCGATTCCGTTCCACTGTTGCTAAAGAAGCTGTATTTCAGTTTGCCAGGTGCGAGTGCAGCCAGCGTTTTCGCCAGCATCGCCCGTAACGGGTCGAGAAGTTCCTGGCTGTGAAGAGGTTGTTTGGCGAGCTGATGTTGTACGGCGGAAACCACTACTGGATTACGGTGCCCCACATTGAAAATCCCAAAACCACCCAGGCAATCTAAAAACTCCTGTCCCTGAGTGTCGACAAGCGTATTCAAACTTCCCGCCTGCCATTCTACGGCTCCGTAATCCCCGCCAGCGGTAACAGATTTTCGGTACTCTAAAAATCCAGGGTTCACATGTTCTTTAAAGTATTCAATCACCTCTCGGTTTAGCTGTTTCATCTCCTCATGATCAAGCGTGGTCTTTTCAATGAGATTCAGTGCGTGTGCGCTACAGGCAAGAGCCGATGCGCTGGAAGGTAACCTGTTCAAAATATGCTCCTGGGAGTGGCGTATCACGCGATACACGAAATAAGTATTGCAGGGAATACGCCACATCGAAGCCGATCGCGAAAATCAGGATAAACACCAGGTGGAATCCCATTTGTGCAAAATTTAATCGTCCCGCTCTCGCTGCGCCGCCTCTGGGCTGCAGATCAGCAGGAGAGAAGAGCGGGCAGGCGCGCCATGATGGTGCAGTTTTTGCCCGATTTTGAGGCGCATTCGATAACAAAGTGAGTGGTTACACAGAGGAACTATTAGAAATCAATGAATTACGAACATACGAAAAGTGCGGTTTTATGCCAAATTGCGATCTGAATCAAATTTAACAACTAAAGATAAATTAATTAGCGCCGAAATAACAATCACCGCAATTTTTAACAACTAAATAACTCTGCAAGGGACGCGATATGCCTGCACATTCCTGGGTCAGCCAGAACGAGTATTCACTCGATGATGACACCACCCTGATGTCCACCACCGATCTCAACAGTTACATCACCCATGCCAATGACACCTTTGTGCAGGTGAGCGGCTATACGCTGGATGAACTGATCGGCCAGCCGCACAATCTGGTGCGCCACCCGGATATGCCAAAAGCGGCGTTTGCGGACATGTGGGCGACGCTGAAAAAGGGCGAACCGTGGAGCGGCATCGTTAAAAACCGCCGTAAAAATGGCGATCACTACTGGGTGCGCGCTAACGCGGTGCCGATGGTGCGCGATGGTAAAGTGGAAGGCTATATGTCGATCCGCACCCGAGCGACGGCAGAAGAGATTGCTGCCGTCACGCCACTCTATAACGCCCTCAATGAAGGACGAGCGAAGCGACGTATTGCCAGCGGTCTGGTGGTGCGCAAAGGCTGGCCTGGACGTTTACCGGCGATGCCGCTGCGCTGGCGGATGCGCGGCGTGATGGCGCTGCTGTGGGCGCTTCTCGCTGCCAGCTTCGCGGTGATGCATGCGGGCTGGGCAGTGCAGGCCGTCAGCGCCGTGATGATGTTTATCGGCGCGGTGTGTCTGGAGAATCAGATTGTGCGCCCGGCTGAAAATCTGGCGCGGCAGGCGCTGAAAGTGGCCACCGGCGAGCAAACTACGGTTGAGCATCTCAATCGCAGCGATGAACTGGGGCTGGCTTTGCGTGCCGTCGGGCAGCTTGGGCTGATGTGCCGCTGGCTGATAAATGATGTCGCAAGCCAGGCCACGCGCGTGCGCATGGGCAGCGAAACCCTGGCGAAAGGCAATGACGATCTCAACGAACGCACCCGTCAGACGGTGGTGAATGTGCAGCAGACCGTTGCGACGATGAGCCAGATGGCCGCGTCGGTACAGAATAACTCTGCGACGGCGGCCGCGGCGGATAAGCTCTCTATTGAAGCCAGCGGCGCGGCAGCGCACGGCGGCAGGGCGATGGAAACGGTGGTTAAAACCATGGATGAGATCGCCAGCAGCACGCAGCGCATCGGTTCGATCACCACGCTGATTAATGACATCGCGTTCCAGACCAATATTCTGGCGCTCAATGCGGCGGTGGAAGCGGCGCGGGCGGGCGAGCAGGGCAAAGGTTTTGCGGTGGTGGCCGGTGAAGTGCGTCATCTCGCCAGCCGCAGCGCCAACGCCGCCAATGATATCCGCAAACTGATCGATGCCAGCGCCAGTAAAGTGCAGTCGGGATCGGAGCAGGTTCACGCCGCCGGGCAGACGATGGATGACATTGTGATGCAGGTGCAGAACGTGACGCAGCTTATCGCGCAAATCAGCAACTCCACGTCTGAACAGGCGGTAGGGCTGGCGGATCTGACGCGGGCAGTGGCGGAACTGGATACCATTACGCAAAAAAATGCCGGGCTGGTGGAAGAGAGTGCGCAGGTGTCAGCGATGGTCAGACAGCGCGCCAGCCGCCTGGAAGATGCGGTGACTATTCTGCATTGATGATGCGTTGTTAACGACGTACCCCTGACATCAACCGCTTTTCCGTTTTCGGGAAGGCGGTTTTTTTATGCCTGCGTTCAGCGTAACGGCAATAAATGTAATTTATACTTTTAATAATTGTTAAATTTATATTAATTACGATCATATTTTGATCAAAATATAATTTTATCACGCGGGAAATTTACGCAATTCATTAATCATTTTTTGGCGAAAATAATCACTCGCTAAAATTATTGCACTGCTGATATAACGATCAATTCACTCAAATTAATAGTTTAAGGCTATTGAATGCCAGAGTGAGTAAATAAAAAAACGATCAAACTCATAAAGTTAGCGAAGCGGTTACCGATAACGTCTCTGGTAAAGCTTCATTTCCAGTTCGGCGTTGCCTCATTCTCTTCGCTTTAGCTCGCCGTAATTGTTTCGTCAGTAAATAAACATAGACATGGAGAAAATATGTTCTTACGCGATGTTAAAATCGGCACAAAATTATTTCTGGCGTTCGGAATTTTTATTGTGTTGATGGTGGTAAGTTCCGGTTTGTCGCTGGTGAGTATGAATCGCGCGAATAACGGTATGCAGGGCATCGTCAACCGGGATTATCCGACCACCGTTAAAGCTAACCAGTTGATTGATAAGTTTCAGGATTTTATTAGCACCCAGCAACTGATGCTGTTAGACAGCGAAGGGAGATGGCGTGATGATTCGCAAAAACATATGACGGAAATCAGCGGGCAAATTACCGTCATTCTCGACGATCTCTCGAACACCCTTCACGACAGCACCTCGCAAAAAATCCTCGCCGATATCCGCCAGGTCCGCCAGCAGTATCTTGAGTCCCGTTTTCGCATTCTCGAAGCCGTCAAAAATAACGATTCCCGCGCGGCGATTGAAGAGATGATGACCACTACGCTGCCGATCCAGAAAGCCTATAAAACCAAAGTGCAGGAATTAATTGCGATTCAGGATGAACTGATGCGCAGCGCGGGCAGCCAGGTTGAGCAAGATTTTAATACCAACCGGCTGCTGTTGATCCTGCTTGCGCTCATCAGCATTGGCGTGGGGAGTACGATGGGCTGGCTGATTGTGCGGGCGATCACCCGACCACTGGTGCAGGCGGTGGATTTTGCACAGACCATTGCCGCAGGTGATTTGACGCACAGCATTGAGGTGAAGCACCGCGATGAAACGGGCGTTCTGCTGAGCGCGCTGATGTCGATGAAATCCCGCCTGTTCGAGATCGTGCAGGAAGTGCAAAACGGCTCGGAAAATATCTCCAGCGCCGCCGCGCAGATTGTGGCGGGTAACCAGGATTTAGCCGCGCGCACCGAAGAGCAGGCCAGTTCGGTTGAGCAAACCGCCGCCTCGATGGAGCAGATCACCGCGACGGTAAAAAATACCAGCGAGCACACTACCGAGGCCACGCAACTGTCGGCAGATGCAGCGACGGTGGTGAAAAACAACGGCCAGATGATGAAGCAGGTGACCGAGAAAATGCGCGTCATCAACGAAACGTCTGACCGCATGTCGGACATCATCAATCTGATCGACTCTATCGCTTTCCAGACTAATATTCTGGCGCTCAATGCCGCCGTGGAAGCGGCGCGGGCGGGTGAACATGGCCGTGGTTTTGCGGTGGTTGCAGGGGAAGTGCGTCAACTGGCGCAGAAAACCGCCTCGTCAGCCGGGGAGATCCGTCATCTGATTGAGAGTTCCACCTCGCAGGCGCGGGAAGGGATGGCGCTGGTTGAGAAAGCGGGCGGCCTGATTACCGGCATGGTCAGCAACGTGGAGGAGATGGACACCATTCTGCGCCAGATTGGTCACGCCAGCCGCGAGCAGACGGAAGGCATTTCGCAGATCAACAGCGCGATTGGCCTGATTGACTCCACCACCCAGCAGAACGCCAGTCTGGTGGAGGAGTCGGTGGCGGCAGCGGCATCGCTGAGCGATCAGGCTCAGCATCTGAAAGAGCTGGTGCAGGTCTTCCGCGTGCGCCGCGAGGCCACGGCTTAATCCATCTGTGAGATTTCCAGTGCCGCGCGGTCGATCACGCCAATGATCTGTTTAAGCTGCGCGGCGCTGATATCTTCCTGATTGACCTTCAAATCCAGCACCGCTTTGAAATTAGCCAGCGCCCGTTTCATCTGCGGGTTTTTCCGCAACTGGTAACCCACGCTGCGCGCTTTTACCTTCTCATGAATGTGCGCCAGGCTCTCCTGATGCTCCGCCAGCCACGCGGTGCCGACGGCGGTGATGCTGATTTTTTTGCGCCCGTTCTCTTCTTCATCAATGCTGATGAATCCCTGTTCCTGTAAAAAATCGAGCGTCGGGTAAATCACGCCCGGACTGGGGGTGTAGTTGCCCTGAGTCAGGTTTTCGATGGCTTTGATGAGCTCATAACCGTGGCTGGCGTTCTGGCTCAGGATATCCAGGATCACAATTCGCAATTCACCGTGGCCGAAGAAACGCTGGCGACGACCGCCGCGCCCGTGGTGATCGTGTTCGTGATGGCTGTGGTCATGGTCATGACCGTGTTCATGATGTGAATGTCGCATACTGTACCTCGCTAATTTGATATATCTAATTTATATCTAAAATTAACTTTATGGCAATGCGCTACATGAAAATTAAATCATCTATTTGATTTTAAAATAATTATATTTTATGGCGCGACTGCATTTTTCTATATCAAAAAAAGATCTTGATTTCCGGGTTGTTAGCAATCATTATCATTTAAAAATAATTTAGATATATCGTAATCAACTTCACGAAGGTTAAACATGACCCACACAACCTCACGTTACCCGCAGCGGGTGCGCAATGAACTGCGTTTTCGCGAACTGACCGTTTTGCGCACTGAGCGCATCAGCGCCGGGTTTCAGCGCATCGTATTAGGCGGTGACGCGCTGGCGGGCTTTAGCTCAAAAGGCTTCGACGATCACAGCAAAATCTTTTTCCCCAAAGCAGGCGAGACATTTGTGCCGCCCACGGTCACCGACGAGGGTATCGTCTGGGGCGACGGCGTCCGTCCGGCTTCACGCGATTACACACCGCTGTTTGACAACGCGCGTAACGAGCTGGCGCTGGATTTCTTTATTCATGACGGCGGCGTGGCGAGCAACTGGGCGATGCAGGTCCGCGCTGGCGATACGCTGACCATCGGCGGTCCACGCGGCTCTTTAGTGGTACCGGAAGATTACGCCTGGCAGCTTTATGTCTGCGACGAGTCCGGGATGCCCGCCCTGCGCCGCCGCCTGGAAGGTCTGCGTCAGCTTGCCCGTCGCCCGGAAGTAACCGCGCTGGTCACCATCAGCGACGAGGCTTACAAGGATTATCTGGCGCATCTGGACGAATTTAATATTGAATGGATTGTCGGGCACAGCGAAGAGGTGCTGGCGCAGCGCCTGGCTCAGGTCAAGGTGCCCGCGGAAGATTACTTTATCTGGCTGACCGGGGAAGGGAAGGTGGTGAAAAACCTCAGCGCGCAGTTCGAAACCGACGCCATCGATCCGCAGCTTGTGCGTGCCAGCGCGTACTGGCACGCCAAATAATCAGGCTACCGCGTCGAGTTGCGCGTCGCTCACCTGACGTTCGAGGGCGGTGCGCACTTCGTTCAGCGCTTTTTCCTGCTGCGTGAACCAGGCGTCCATATTGACCTGCGAAGAAACCAGCAGCCAGGACTCTTCTCTTTCAAGCTCGGCTAACTCGCTGACCAGCGTGTCGATTTGCTCGCGTACCTGAACCATCTTTTTACGGATGCGTTCCAGATCGTTCAGTCTGTCGCTGGCCATTACCGGTTCAAAGCCCTGATGCAGCCGGGCGACCAACGAGCGGATCGCTTTCACGTCGCCGCGGTGCTTCGCCTGATTAAGCTGCACCATCATGGCGTTGGCTTCTTCTTTCATCTCGTCGGCGACCAAATCCGGGTGGCACAGCTTGCTGGCCTGACGCCACAGGCGTTTCAGTTCCGCCTGGTCATCTTCCGATAGCTGTTTGCCCTTGCGCAAACGTATCTCGGCATCATGCTGCTGTTCGCGGTATTTCTCGTACTCGTCGTTGGCTTCATCCCGCGCCTGGCGTGCCGGTTCTTCTTCCCGCGTCAGGCCGTTTTCAAGCTCCTGCGCTTCCGCGAGCAGATTGGCGATCAGATCGCTTTGCTGCTGAACGTGTTTGCGCGCCTGCGCCGATTCGATAGCGTCAGCGGGCAGATCGCGCCAGCGCTGGGTGAGGGTAGTCAGCACCTCCACCGCCTGCGCCATATATTGCTGGCAGCGGCGATAATCCTCTTCCCGGCGACGTGACTCCGCAAGCTGACGGCGCAGATTCAGCTCCGCGAGGCTTTTGCGTAGCTCAAGGATATGGGTCATCAGCGGGCCAAGGCGGGTGAGATAAAGATCGTTGAATTCGTCTAATTGCTGCACGCGGGCGTTGCGACGGTCGATCAGATCGCGCAGGCGTTCTTCCAGCGCTTTTAGCTCAAGTTTGCTGGCGGCCACCTGCGGATCGCGCCACTGGGTTACCGCCCGCTGGCTTTGTAGCCAGGCCGCAATCGCCGCCATTGCAGTGGTATAGTTTTTTTCCTCAAGCGCCGCGACGATCGCCAGCAATTCATCATTAAACGCTTCGCTTTTTAAGCGTAAAAGCTGGCTTTGAATAATGTCGTCATCTTCAAGTTCAATGGCATTTTTGATGATTTCCAGGCGTTTGATCGGTGTGCTCATGATGCCTTTCGCTTTAGCGCTTAAGTATTTGAGTTAAGGGTAGTTGTCAGCAGAGCTACCTGAAATAATACACACGTCTTATGAATGGTGCGAGGGGGATTAGGCAGGCTTTGCTCGCTCTGTGCAGGAATGAAGGTTTTATTGCAGTTAAAGTCACAAACCCACCGCAGTGGGTTTGTTTGCCAGCCTTAAGCCTTAGGAATAATGAGCACCTGACCAGGGTAAATCTTATCCGGGTGACTCAGCATCGGTTTGTTCGCTTCAAATATCTGGTTGTATTTATTGGCATCGCCATAAACGTGTTTTGAGATAGTACTCAAGGTGTCGTCAGATTTAACGGTGTAGTAGGTGGCTTCTTCTGCGGTATCGGTCACCGAGACGTTATTTTCCACGCTGCCGATCCCCGCCACGTTCCCGACGGCGACCTGGATTTTTTCTTTTTGCTCCTGCGTCAGACCCTCGCCGCTGACCACGGCTTTTCCGTCTTCCACTTTCACACTGACTTTTTCAGCACCCGGAACGCCCGTTTTTTTCAGGTGTTCTTCAAGTTTGCTGCCCTGATCGCTGTCATGACCTTTCAGGGAGTCCCATAATTTCTCACCAGCGTCTTTCACGAAATCAAATAAGCCCATCGTTTCTCTCCTGTGGATAGATCTCTGTAAGTTTGGCAAAAGGAGAGAGAATTGCCTGGTTTTGTGGGCAAGGTATGGGGAGGAGGCCTGAAACTGGAGAATTGAGAAACAAAAAAAGCCACCGTCAAAGGTAGCTTAGTTTTATGATTTTACTGCTAAAATTTGGTGGCCCCTGCTGGGTTTGAACCAGCGACCAAGCGATTATGAGTCCGAATTATAAATCAATAAAAACAGTAAGTTACATATGTTTCAAACACATAGCGGTTCGTATGCTATCGAATATTGTTAAATAGTGATAAGCCCTGCTGCCATTTTGCTGCCACTTATCAGATTGAGTGGGTTAAGCATAACAGCTTCTGTTAGGTGGTCCGGCGCGAAATGGGCGTAGCGCATTGTGACCTTAATATCTGTGTGACCCAATATGCGTTGTAGTACCAGAATATTGCCGCCACGCATCATGAAGTGGCTAGCAAAAGTATGACGTAACACGTGAGAGAGTTGGCCATCAGGCAGTTCAATTCCAGCGCGT
Source organism: Enterobacter sp. kpr-6 (assembly GCF_900116015.1). GTDB lineage: Bacteria > Pseudomonadota > Gammaproteobacteria > Enterobacterales > Enterobacteriaceae > Enterobacter_D. Next base: position 96,935 of record NZ_FOYH01000007.1, on the reverse strand, counting down.
CTTATTGCGCCTCTAAACGCGGAATAGCAACCAGTAAAAAGAGGCGCTGATGTTCGGTTTTTGGGTAGTAAGTTGTAAAGTTCTTCACTAATTGGAACGGCGCGATTCTTTTTGCCTTTTGTTTTGATGAATGTGATTTTGCCGGGGCTTATCTGCTTCCCTGTTAAACTTTCGGCCTCTCCCCATCGCGCGCCGGTCGCAAGGCAGATTTTAACAATGGTTGTTAAATCCTCCGCTTTGCTTCTCCCGCACTCTTCAAGTAAACACGATGCTTCTTCAATTGTGAGCCAAGCAAGCTCAACCTCCGCAATTTTAAACTCTCTGACGTTTTCAAGGGGGTTTGGCGCTGTCCAATCATCCAGTCTTTTCAGTTCATTGAACATGGCCCGAAAATATGCCAACTCAAGATTTACAGTGCGCGGAGTTACAGCCTTCACGCGGTCAGAGCGCGTAATTTTTCCGCTCAAACGCTGCTCACGGTAGGTTGAGAATAATTTTGCGTTAAATTCAGTTGCCAGCGGATCACCCATGGCAAGGCAAGCAAATTCCATCGCGCTCTTACGTTTTTCGCCATCGGCAAGAGTAACGCCGTGCGCATTGTACCAGGCGGTGACTAAATCCCTGACTCGACGTTTATCTACTTTCTCTCCCAACCAGGGTTTATCCTGCGCCTGTTCTTTTGCATGACGTTCGAATGCCAGGGCTTCCCCTTTAGTGGCGAACTGGCGACGAATGCGCCGCCCATCTCTTCCGTTTGGGAATACCTGAGCTTGCCACTTTCCATTAGCCAGTTTATTTACAGCCAATTAATGTCCCTCTATCTGCATTAAACATACTGCTCAATTTTGCTTACCACTTTCCCCAGAGCTTTTACTTCATAGGCTGCACATTCAAAAGATGCCGGGCCATTTTCAATTTTTAATCTGCTGCCTGGTAAGCGATAAATCTGTCGGACGCTGGCGAAGCCATCGATCTCGATAAGCCATACTCCATCGTTAATCTCACCATTAAACTCATCCGCTAGATATAAAGAGGACTCGAATCTAACGAAGAACGGTGCTGTGGTATTTTTTGGCATAAGGCAAGAATCGAAACGCACATGCACAGAGTCAGTGATTAACCCGTTTGTGATTTCTCTTAATCGCAAAGTTAATCCATGATCATCACTTCTTTCTTTTGCAGGCTCGCCCTGTCCAGTAGTAAGCCATAGCATAGATGCGCCAGTATCAAGGTGGCATGCGATTAGCCAGTCATGCGGGAAAGTGTCACGCATCCAACGGTTTGCCATAGTGCTTTGCGATACGCCCAAATGATCACATAAGGCCTGCCGGGTGCTGAATCCATATGCCTGAAGCATACGTGTAATGGCGTCCTTGCCGCCGTGCTGTGATGAGAAATTAAATGCCGAAATCTCGAAGGGGTTTTCTTTATCGTTTGACATATTTATTTTGCGATCCTATCATCGGTTTTGTGGTGTTCGGAATAAGTGCGAATACATCCGAATAGTGAAGTTTTAAACACAAACTGAGGAATAGTGCATCATGAAAAGCAATTTTTCAATGCGCCCAAGTATTAACGTTGTGGTGCCTGAACCCTTCATAACTCTGGATGAGTTCTGCCGTCGTACTGGCTACAAGCTCAGTTATGTACGCAAAATGATCAGCGATGGGCGTCTCCCTATTCGTAAAAAAGACGGTTCAAACAGCCTGGTTGAGGTGAACATGTTCGCCTTAACAATGGAAGCTGCTCAGGGCTGTGAAATCTCAATGCAGGCTTGATAGTTCCATTTTGGGATAAAAAAGGACTTACAACATGTTAGATTTTCGCGTTTCCTCACATGCTCACTTTGATGAGGCTTGCCGTAAGTTTGCAGCTACTCACAGCGTTAGAGAACTGGCAGAAAAAGCAGGGATTAAACCCCACACGCTTTATAACAAGCTCAACCCGGAACAGCCGCACCAGTTAACGCCGCGTGAAATTTGGGTGTTGACCGATCTGACGGAAGACTCAACCCTGGTTGATGGTTTTCTGGCACAAATTCATTGCCTGCCGTGCGTACCGGTTAACGAGCTGGCACCCGAGAAAATGCAGACCTATATCATGCGTGCAATGGGTGAGCTTGGTGAACTGGCTACCGGTGCAATATCAGCGGAACGCCTGACGCCAGCCCGCAAGCGCGGAATGATTGAGTGCGTTAATTCTGGTATCCGCATGCTGACTTTAACAGCGATTGCAATGCAGGCTCGCGTCCAGGGTAATCCGGCAATGGCAAGCGTGGTCGATTCTGTTAGTGGCATTGGCGCGTCATTCGGAGTGATGTGAGATGAGCATGAATAACGGCCCGTCATTTGCTTCATTGCTGGTACGTCAAAGCCCGTCCATGCATTACGGCCACGGGTGGATTGCAGGTGAAAACGGCAAGCGCTGGCATCCAAGCCGCGATCAGTCGGCATTATTAAATGAACTGCACGCTGTGCGCGCCACGTCTTTTGTTAGCCGGGTAAAAACTTTTTTGAGGTCGATATGATTAATAACATGTCTGCGCCAATTAATGCCGGTGCAGTGCCATTTAATAATGCTGGTTGCAACCAGCCCGCGAAAATGTCTGGTGAGGAATGTTTCGCACGGTTTCATCAGAAATTAAAAGCCACGCAAAACGGCGCGCTGCGTAATTTCAATAAGCTAAGTGATGACTTTAAATTTGTTGTCATGACGCTGGCAAACCGTGAGCAACCAGGCGCTTTTAAAAGTGATGAGGTTGGAAAGCCATTTGAATACTTTGATCAGCCTCGCCGTGTAATGTTGATTAAAGCTATGAATGAGATAGCGCGCTGGGGGGAAATATTACCCCGTCGTTTCTCGATTCATGAAAGCGTAATACCTGAGTAAATAACCCAAACGTAATTAATGGCGTAAACCCGCCGGGCATTCTTTTGTCCTGAATCTGGAGTAATAAAAATGAAGTTGCGAAATATTGAAAAACGTAAGACCCAAGTCGGCGCTGATGATGCCGGGTTAAACAGTTTGCTTACTGCGGCGCGTATGGAAGAACGCCGGGGGCGTGCTGATGTGATGGCCGCGCGTCTTGAAAAGCTGGCCGTGTTTATTACTCAGGGCGGTTTAAACGGTACTGAGGCCGCAGAGCTGCTGCGCGTGGAAGCGGTCATCATCGTTAACGAAGCGCAGGAGATCCACTAATGGCTGACTCTATCGATCTGGCTCAACAGCGCGAGCACGACGAGCGCGAGCGCCACATCAACGCCGCCCGAGCCAAAAAGCCGGGCGTGTCCCGTGTGCTTTGCGCTGTCTGCGATGCACCAATCCCGCCAGCCCGCCGCCGTGCCCTTCAGGGCGTGCAGTGCTGCGTCACCTGTCAGGAAGTCGCAGAGCTGAAAGGCAGGCATTACAACGGGGGTGCGGTGTGAGCACTGTTGTGAAATGGGCGGGAAATAAAACCGCCGTCATGCCGGAACTGATTAAGCACTTACCAAAAGGCCCGCGACTGGTTGAACCTTTCGCGGGTTCCTGTGCTGTCATGATGGCAACAGACTATCCTCATTATCTTGTCGCGGATATTAATCCAGACCTAATCAATATGTACCAGCAGATTAAAGATGATCCTGAATTTTTCATTATGATTATTGCTGGCCTATTTAAACAAAACAGCAAAGATGATTTTAAGCGTATACGTCAACATTTTAATTACGGCAAATCGAGCGGTAAGGTTTGGCGAGCCGCAGCGTTTCTCTATCTGAATCGTCATTGTTACAGAGGGTTGTGTCGATATAACAAAAGCGGCGGTTTTAACGTGCCGTATGGGAATTATAAAAAACCTTATTATCCTGAGGCTGAAATATGGGCGTTTGCAGAAAAAGCGCAGCGCGCCACTTTTATTTGTGCAGGTTATGAAGAAACGCTGGCGCAGCTAGTGTCCGGCGATGTGGTTTATTGTGATCCACCTTATGACGGGACATTTGCCGACTATCACACCGCCGGGTTTACTAAGGATGATCAGTATCATCTGGCATCAATTCTTGAGCGTCGGTCATCAGAAGGTCACCCGGTAGTCGTGTCCAATAGCGATACGTCCCTGATCCGCTCGCTCTATCGCACTTTTAAGCAACATCGCATCACGGCAAAGCGCAGCATGGGCGTGGCCGCCGGTGAATCGAAGTCAGCGCAGGAAATTATTGCGGTATCAAAAGACCGTGTTTTTTTTGGCGTGGATTATGCGGCTGCGGCTGATTTTTCATTTTTCCATATGGCGCAACCGTGAGCAGCTTAGCCTATGCATGGAACGCGCCCCGCGAAGCTATCGCAAGCCCGTACCTCACACACGAACAACAGCACCGCCGCGATCAACTGATTGCGGCGCTGCTGCATGCCCGTAATGAGCTGGAAAAGCAGCCAGACTGTGTGCGTTACGACGTGCGCCGCCGGGCTGATGAGCTGGAGCGGCATCACGATGTTCAGCGAGCCAATGCCTTCCTCGTGAATTTTACCCGGAGGGCATTGCCGCGTCTTGAGCTGGTTAAAAAGAGTTATGCCATCACGGGGATTGGCGCTGACACTTCCGCCGCTACGTTTGGCGGGCGTTTTGACGCTGCCGATATCCGTTTCATGGCGTCCCGCCTGGTTAACATGACGGCCCGTTTTAATCGTCTGCCGGATATGTCCAAAGCCGATATTGATCTGCTGGCTGGCGACATTTCCAACTTCATCATCTCGGAACTGGGAACGATTGAAGCTGAGGAAGGGAGCGATCTTAAAACGCTGCATGCGTCTTACATGTGTGCCGCACGTATTACCCATCATTTCCGTAACGCTCCCCCGTTGTGGGAGCGCATTACCACGAAGTTTGTCACCGCTGAGGACGTAGGCCCGGCGGTTCTGCGCATGACTACAGAAAAGTGGTGGACTGGTCGCCTTCGTCGCGTGGCGGCTGAGTGGCGCGAGCATCTGCAAATTGCTCTCGGCAACGTCAGCAAAAAGAAAAAAGCCTACGCCAGCAAAAGCTGTGTGGCTGAATGGCGCGAGCAGAAACGGCGCACCCGTGAATTTCTCAAGGGGATGGAACTTGAGGACGAAGAAGGCAACCGCATCAGCCTGATCGACAAATATGACGGCAGCGTTGCAAATCCGGCAATCCGGCGTTGTGAACTGATGACCCGCATCCGGGGATTTGAAAACATCTGTAATGAACTGGGCTACGTCGGGGAGTTCTACACTCTGACTGCGCCGTCAAAATTCCACGCCACCACGCGTGGTGGCTACCGCAACACGAAGTGGGATGGCTCCAGCCCTGCCGATACACAACGCTATTTAACCAGCCTTTGGGCGAAGATTCGCGCCAAGCTGCACCGCGACGAGATCCGAGTTTTCGGGATCCGCGTCGCCGAACCTCATCACGATGGTACCCCGCACTGGCACATGCTGATGTTTATGCTGCCGGAAGATGTTGAGCACGTCCGCGCCATCATTGGCAAATATGCCCGCAAGGAAGATGGTCAGGAACTGAGAAGCGAGAAGGCCCGCAAAGCGCGTTTTCACGCTGAGGCTATCGATCCCGATAAGGGCAGCGCTACCGGGTACGTGGCTAAATACATTTCAAAGAACATCGACGGCTACGCCCTGGACGATGAAACCGACGACGAAAGCGGCGAAAGCCTCAAAGAGACAGCACCCGCCGTTTCTGCGTGGGCGGCCCGCTGGCACATCCGGCAGTTTCAGTTTGTAGGCGGTGCGCCGGTGACGGTTTACCGTGAATTGCGACGCATGGCTGATGCAGAGACGGCGCGCGGGCTGAGCGTAGAATTTGCGCTGGTTCACGATGCCGCTGATGCGGGGGACTGGGCCGGATACGTTAACGCCCAGGGCGGCCCGTTCGTTCGTCGTGACGATCTACAGGTGCGCACATGGTACGAAGCCAGCGAGACGGTTAATGATTACGGCGAAGAGTGCGTGCGCGTGCGTGGCGTATATGACACCGAAGTTGGCGACGGTTCCCCGATCGTGACCCGCGTGGTGCAGTGGAAGATTGTACCCAAGCGCGCTGTTGACCTGGCCGTTGACGTTAAGGGCGCTTCTGCGCCCTCTCGGAGTTCTGTCAATAACTGTACGGGGGATCCGGTGCTGGATCCCGGCGTCGATCTCAACCGGCCATTAAACAGACGCGAGCGCAGACAGCTAACGGAGCGTCTGCGAAAGAAAAAGCAGGTGACAGGGCAAAAATTCGACCACGTTACAGAGAAAAACGCGGCGGCCATAGCCAGAGTGATTGATGAAATAAGTGTTTTAACTGGTAACACGCTTAGCCAGGGCGAAGCGCTGTCGCTTATATCAGGGGCAAGGCTATTTATTGGCGGACACTGGCGCAGAGCATCAGCAAGCGGTGACATTTATGCGGCTGTACTCCCTGCTTCCGCCAGGGCAACAGGCCTCATGAAAAGGGTGCGTAAACTCGAAGAAACAGCAAAACAGGCTGGTTAATCATTGTTCTAATTACCTATTTTTGCGGAAATATCTGATTACTTTTCAAAAAATGTTTTACAACATTAAATTCCTTCTATACTGTAAATGCATACAGTGTATATGCATACAGTTGTTTTGAGAGGGAGGAAAAATGGAAGACTATTTTCAGGAGTCGATGAAGCTCCAGCGCATTGATTTTTTTATCAAACTTGTTGCGGCGAGCGAGTGCAGCGAAGAAGAAAAGCGGCTGGCTATCCAGTGGGTTTCTGAGCTGACCGACGAGTTAATGGCAAAAATACGAAGCCATGAGTACACCCGATCAATGGACGTTTCCTGTTAGTGAGGCTGTATGCGAATTGAAATAATGATCGATAAAGAGCAGAAGATAAGCCAGGCGACACTGGATGCCCTTGAATCCGAGCTTTACCGGAATTTGCAGCCCCTTTATCCGAAGACGGCAATCCGCATCCGCAAAGGTAGCGCGAACGGCGTAGAACTGAGCGGCCTTAAGCTGGACGAACAGAAAAAACAGGTAATGGAAATTTTGCAGCACGTGTGGGAAGACGATAGCTGGCTGCAATAGGTTAAACGCTGCCAGCGATAAAACTGGTTTTTATCGCTGGCAGGGTTGAGCAACGAGCAGAGCGAGGCGGTAGGATATGAGCGGAAGCGACACGGGCTTTGAAGTGGTTTATCGCGGACAGATGCATGAGTATTTTATACCCGGCACCCGCGTTTTTTTTCAGAGGCTTAAGGAATACGGCGGCGGCTACTGGCTGGGAAGGGTTTACGATGATGCCTTTATTTTTGACATCGAGCGTCCGGTGTCGCTTGCCGAAGGGATGGATTACATACTAATTTCCAGAAAGGTTGAGTCCTCATTTATGGATTTTGAGGATGAAAGCGACCCTAATTTATCCCTGTTTTAATCCTCACAGATGCCATGCGTGCATTAGCTGCATGAATTTGAATGATCGTTTGAGGATCGTTTGCACTGAGGCCCGTCAGCACTGGCGGGCTTTTGCGTGGCAAATGCACCTGCATTAAAACCGACACATAAAGCGGGCAGGCGAGGCGGGGATAGCACTGCGCGCTGAGCGTGATTTTTATTTATTTTTTTGAAAATTTTTTGAGATTTTTTCGGGAAAAAATTTGCGGGTGGGATTTGCATGTTGAAGATGCGAAAAGGGGCCGGGGAAAGGTGAAAAAAAGCCGCCCGGAGGCGGCGCGGCGGCGTCAGTCTTCGATGTTAAGTGTGTAATCCTGAAAGCGGATCACTTCCTCGCCCGCCCATCGGTTAATCTCTTTGAATCGTTCCTGTAATGGCGTCAGTTCGTTACGCACAAACACCTGAGCCGCTTTCACTACATCCCCGAAACCGCCGCTATTATTCGGGAGCATCCCCATCAACTGAGGCGGTACGCGGTGCGCGCTGAGCAAATCGCTTTCGCTGACTTTTTTAATGTTAAAGAAGTCGTCCTTCGTCGCCACTTCGCTGAGCGGAATAATTTTAATTCCGTCGGCTTTGCCGTTCGGCGCGTAGAAAAAGAGGTTTTTAAAATTACCCATGCCCTTTGAGCTGCGCATTGCATCGCGCATCGCTTCCACGTCGGTGCTGCTCTGCGCAGAGTCGGTCACGTACATGATGTAACCCGCATGCGCGCCGTTCTGGTAATACTTGCGGCGATACAACGTTGCTGATTCATTCAGCCAGGCAGAATTGAGCGCACTGAGATATTCCGGCATCCCGTAAATCTCCTGGTTAATGTCCGGCTCAAGCAGGTGAAAAACCGATCCGGGGTCGAACTGATGCGGCTGAATAAACGACGGCACCCACCAGTAAACGCTCTGCTCCACGCCGCGCCGGGTGTATTTTGCCGGTGATGTTTCCAGTTGCATCACACGGCCAGTGGCGCTCATGCGCTTTTCTAAAAACGCATTCCCGAACACTAAAAAATCCAGCACAAACCGGCTGAAATCCTGCTGAGATAAAAGCGGGTGCGGGATAAACGTGGACGCCAGAATATTCCGTTTAACGTAAATCGGTGAGCTGTGGTGAACGGCAGCACGCAGGCTTTTCGCCAGCCCGGTAAAGCTCACCGGCGGCTCATACCATTTGCCGTTACTGATGCATTCCACATAATCCAGAATATCCCGGCGATCAAGCACTGGCGACGGTTCGCCAAAGGTGAATGCCTCCATTTTTGGCGCATCATTAGGCGTGTGGTTTGCCGCTTTGACTGGCTGCGGCCTGCGGTTTTTTCGCTTTGACATTAGTTCATAAACTCCAGAATGGAAGACGACGCCAGGCCGCTACCGGCGCTGAGCGGTTCGTTAATCAGTACATGCATGGTGGCCCAGGCTAGATCCGCGTGGCTGGCTTCTTCGGTTCGGCTGGCCTCATACGTGGAGCTGCGCCCGCTGCCGGTCATGGTTTTGCGGATAGACATAAATGACTGTGTGATATCCGTGGCGCTGACGTCGTACTCCAGACAGCCGCGCGTGATGGTGTCTTTTGCCTTAAGCACCATTGCGGTTTTAACTTCCGGGGTATAACGGATCTCCCGCGCTGCCGGGTAAAACGAGCGAACCAGCTGATAAACCCCCTGACCAATGCCGGTGGCGTCGATCGCGATGTATTCGACGTTATATTTTTCGGTAAGCGCGCGAATGGAATTGGCCTGCTCTGCAAAATCCATCCCTTTCCACTGATGGCGCTCAAGGATGCGGAATTTGCCGCCGCTGACGAGTGGCGGCGCGATAACCACGCACCCGGCGCTGTCGCCACGGTGAGAGGGGTCATAACCGATCCACACTGGCCGGTAGCCGAAGGGCCGGTCAGCGAACGGCGCGAAATCTTCCCATTCCTCCATGCTGTCAACCATGCAGCGCTGTAGCTCCTCAAACGGGAATACAGACGCCTTATCATCGACAAATTCGCACATAAAAAGGTTACGGAAATCATCTGCGCTGTTTTCGCGTTTCAGCGTGTCCAGGTCAAACAGGGTGCAGCCACCGGCGAGCGCGTCCTCAATGGTGACAATTTGCCGCCACTGACCGTCTGCGCAGACAACCCCGGCGGCCAGTGCGTTATGACTGATATCGATCTCTACGCGCTCGCTGGCGCTGGCGCGGCCCTTGTTGAATAGCTCGCCAGACCAGAACGGATAAGCGCCATGACCGAGTGAGGAGGGCGTCGAAAAATATGTTGTGCGCAGGTGCTTCTGCGATGCCATGCCCGAGGCAACTTTACGCAGGCGCTGAAAGTTCGGGATCCAGAAAATCTCATCGACATACAGGTCACCGTTATGACTCTGCGCGGTGTTTGAATTGGTGCCGAGAAAAATCAGCTTTGCCCCGTTGTTGCCGATCACAATCGGGTCGCCGGAAAGCTCAACATCAACAAGGCGCGCGAACTGGATGATGTATTCGCGGAACACATAAGCCTGAGTTTTTGATGCTGATAAAAAAATCTGGTTATGGCCGGTTTTCAGCGCATGTAAAAGCGCCTCGCGGGAGAAATAAAACGTAGCGCCGATTTGTCGGGATTTGAGAATGTCCCGGATGCGGTGCGCCAGCCCTGCGCGGTGCCACTGGAGCTGATATTCGAACGATTCGGCAAGGAAGATTTGCTCCAGCTTTTCGACAGCCTCATCGCTGAAATAATTCTTTTTCGGCTTCCGTCGCTCACCTTTATTCCGGTTCGCCACGTTCGGATTTAAATCGGCCTCGTTTCCGGTCTGGCCGTAGCGGTTTACACGGGCGAGACGCTCCATCTGGCGCGACAGAAAATCCGCCACTTTAAAATCATGCGCGGTTAAATCCGGCTTTGCATAGAGCTGGATAAGCCGCGCCTCAAGCGTGCTCTCAACCCTGTTAAGCGGTGCGGTTGCGTCCCACTCATCGCGCTGTTTCCAGCTCTGAACGGTCGGACGTTTGGTCTTTAGCATCTCTGCGATTTGCGGCACGGAAAACCCTTGCCAGTACAACAGCGCGGCCTGACGGCGCGGATCATGTAATAGCGTGGTGTCGGTGGTGATGGTCATGAATGCCTCGCTGTAAGTGGTTCAGGGCAAGGCTACGGAAAGGGGAGGCGCTAATCGCTAACGCGCTGTTGTAGGGGAGATAAGCCATCACGAATTGATAGCCGTCAGGGGGGCACGTCGGGAAACTAAGCCTGACCAAATGTGCAAACTTAATCAGGACACCTGACGATGGCAAAAAAAGTATCGAAATTCTTCCGCATCGGTGTTGAGGGCGACACCTGTGACGGTCGCGTTATCAGCGCAACCGATCTCCAGGAAATGGCCGCAACATTTGATCCCCGCGTCTACGGTTGCCGCATCAACCTTGAACACCTGCGCGGCATTTATCCCGACGGCGCTCTCGGTCGTTACGGCGATGTTGTCGAGCTGAAAGCTGAAAAGATTGATGACGATTCCGCGCTTAACGGCAAATGGGCGCTGTTCGGCAAAATCGCCCCGCTCGACAATCTGGTCGAAATGGTGGGTAAGGGCCAGAAAGTTTATACCTCAATGGAAATCCAGCCGAACTTTGCCAATACCGGCAAATGCTATCTGGTTGGTCTGGCGGTCACTGATGATCCGGCGAGCCTCGGCACCGAATATCTGGAGTTCTGTCGCACCGCGAAAACCAACCCGCTTAACCGCTTTAAAACGAACCCGGAAAACCTGATCTCCGTTGCGACCCTGGCCGAGCTGGAATTTGAAGACCAGGCAGAAAACGTATTCGCCAAATTAAGCGACACCGTGAAAGCCATTTTTGGTCGCAAGCAGGCCAGCGATGACGCCCGTTTAGCTGATGTACATGAAGCGGTAACGGTGGTCAGCGAGCACGTACAGGTAAGCCTGAGCGCCACCGAAAAACGCCTTGCTGATATGGAAACCGCATTCAGCACGCTCAAAACGGATGTAACCACCCAGACCGGGGAAATTAGCGAGCAGTTCAAGACGCTGAAAACCTCTCTCGATAACACCGAAAACCCCCGCCAGCCTCGCCGTGAATTAAGCACTGGCGGCGGCGGTGAGGCCGGTCTGACGAACTGCTGACCGGACGGTATCCGGCAAACGCAGTAAAACCCGATTAACTGATTTCAGGAATAAATATGCGCCAAGCAACCCGTTTTAAATTTAATGCCTTTCTGTCACGCATCGCTGAGCTGAACGGTATTGACGTAGGCGACACGTCAAAAAAATTCACCGTTGACCCGTCTGTGACGCAGACCCTGATGGATACGGTGCAGGAGTCATCCGACTTTCTGACCCGCATCAATATCGTGCCGGTGAGCGAGCTTAAGGGCGAAAAAGTGGGCGTGGGTGTGAGTGGCTCAATTGCCAGCACCACGAACACCGCAGGTGGTGACGAACGCCAGACGCAGGACTTTGCGAAGCTGGAGTCTAATAAGTACGAATGCGATCAAATCAACTTTGATTTCCATCTTCGTTACAAAACCCTTGATCTGTGGGCGCGTTTTCAGGATTTCCAGTTACGCATTCGTAACGCGATCATCAAGCGTCAGGCGCTTGATTTCATTATGGCGGGCTTTAATGGCGTGCGCCGTGCAGACACGTCGAACCGCGTCGCCAATCCAATGTTGCAGGATGTCGCAGTAGGCTGGCTGGAGAAATACCGGAAAGAAGCGCCTGCGCGCGTCATGAGCAAAGTCACCGATGAAGAAGGTGACGTGGTTTCCGCTGTGATCCGCGTTGGTGAAAATGGCGACTACGCCAACCTTGACGCGCTGGTCATGGATGCCACCAACAATCTGATCGCGCCGTGGTATCAGGAAGACCCGGATCTGGTTGTCGTCGTTGGTCGTAAATTACTGGCCGATAAATATTTCCCGATCGTGAACAAAGAACAGGATAACAGCGACATGCTCGCCGCTGACGTGATTATCAGTCAGAAGCGCATCGGTAATCTGCCAGCGGTTCGCGTGCCGTTCTTCCCGGCTGATGCGCTGCTGGTCACTCGCCTGGATAACCTTTCCATCTATTTCATGGATGAAAGTCATCGCCGTGTAATCGAAGAAAACGCGAAACGTGACCGCGTGGAAAATTACGAGTCAATGAATATTGATTACGTGATTGAAGATTACGCCGCCGGTTGCCTGGTGGAAAACATCAAGGTCGGTAAATTCCCACCGGCAGAAGCTGTTACCCAGGCTGATGCACCGGCAGAAGCTGTTGCTCTGGCTGATGTTCTGCCGCAGGGAGAGTAAACCATGACGAGTCCCGCAGAGCGTCACATGATGCGGGTCTCGGCCATTACCACCGCGCAGCGGGAAGATAACCCGCTGCGTCATGCCACTGCCTACGAGCAGATGCTGGTTAAGCTGGCCGCAGACCAACGCACGTTAAAAGGCATTTTTTCTAATGAGCTTAAGGCCGTTAAAAAGCGCGAACTGTTGCCATTTTACCTGCCGTGGGTGAGTGGTGTGCTTACGCAGGGGAAGGGCGCACAGGATGACATTCTGATGACGGTCATGCTGTGGCGTCTCGATGCCGGTGATATTGCCGGTGCGCTTGAAATTGCCCGCTACGCCCTGCGCTACGGCCTGAGCATGCCCGGTAAACACAAACGCACGCCGCCTTATCTGTTTGCCGAAGAAGTGGCGCTGGCCGCGATGCGCTCACACGCTGCCGGTGAGCCGGTGAATATTTCCCTGCTGCTCGACTGCCTTGCGCTGACGGCGACGGCAGACATGCCCGACGCCGTGCGCGCGAAGCTGCACAAAATTATTGGCGTGGTGCTGCGTGATACCGGCCAGCCTGCCGGTGCGCTTTCACACCTGCAACGGGCAATGCAGCTCGACAGCATGGCCGGGGTGAAAAAAGACATTGAGCGGCTGACGCGCGAACTGCGCCCCGTATCCGAAGCGCCACAGAAAAAGACCGCAACCACGCGCAAGCGTAAGCCCGTCAGTGCGACGCCTGCGAGGCGTGGAAGACCGAGAAAAAACGCCACTTAACCGAATGCGCCCCGCGCCGGGCGGCACGCCGGTGAAGGCGGTTTTTACCTGACCTGAAACCGGCGTCCACCGCCCACCCTTTTCAGAGGTAGTCATGACGACGCTGATTATTACAAAAGAAGAACCTCGCGGCGAAACGGTGATCAGTCCGCCGACTGCACCCGCTGAGCCGGTGATTAAAAATACCTTTTTTTTCCCGGATATCGATCCGGTCAAAGTGCGCGAGCTGATGCGCCTTGAGCAGACCGTGCCCCCGGCCCGGCTGCGTCAGGCGATTAAAACGGCAATCTCAGAAACCAACGCGGAGCTGTACGACTACCGCGCGCAACAGATGGCGGCGGGCTTTAAAAGTCTGGCGGAAGTGCCTTCCGAAGTGATCGACGGTGAGCGCGAAAAGGTGGCGCTGTACCTTGAGGCGGTCATGGCAATGACCACTGCCACGCTTTACGAAAAATACCGCGGCGCTGACGCCAGCGCGAAAGGGGACAAAAAAGCCGACAGTATCGATCCGACTATCGACAACCTCTGGCGTGATATGCGCTGGGCGGTCGCCCGCTTGCAGGACAGGCCGCGCTGTATCGTGAGCCAAATCTGATGAAGGTTTACGCGCAACAGGGGGACACCCTCGATCAGATTTGCACCCGGTATTACGGGCGCACGTCTGGTGCGGTTGAGGCTGTTCTTCTGGCTAACCCGGGCCTGGCCGATTTGGGGGCGGTGCTGCCACACGGTGCCGCTGTCGAACTGCCGGATGTTCAATCCTCGCCGGTCACGGAAACCGTTAATTTGTGGGACTGACAATGGAAAAAATTACCACGTATATCACCTACTGGCTGTCGGTGGCGCTGGCATGGTTTGGCACGCAGACGCCGGAGAGTTTCGCGCTCATCGTCGGTGCTGGCTGCGCTATTTTCACCGCGCTGGTTAATTTCTGGTATCGCCGCCGGACGCTTAAATATCTCCAGTCTCTGGGGCTTGATGAGGGGGTGATGCGTGAATTCATTCGTTAAGCGTTGCAGTGTGGCCGCTGTGCTGGCGCTGGCAGCACTGGTGCCTGACTTTCGTTTACTGCATACCTCGCGGGATGGTCTGGCGCTGATCGCCGATCTTGAGGGATGCCGCCTGCGTCCCTACCAGTGCAGCGCGGGGGTATGGACGTCAGGCATCGGCCACACTGCGGGGGTGGTGCCGAAAGGCGATATCACCGAACGTCAGGCGGCAGAGAATTTAATCGCTGACGTGCTGAACGTTGAGCGCAGGCTTGCCGCCTGTGCGCCGGTCACAATGCCGCAACCGGTCTATGACGCGGTGGTGAGCTTTGCCTTTAATGTTGGCACCGGCGCGGCCTGCCGCTCAACGCTGGTCAGCTTCATTAAACGCGAGCAATGGCCGCAGGCCTGCGATCAGCTCACCCGCTGGGTATTCGTCAACGGCGTCAAAAATAAAGGGCTGGAAAATCGCCGCCAGCGTGAGCGGGCTTACTGCATGAAGGGAGCAAAATGAAAACGCTTATGGTTTTACTCATTCTGGCCGTGCTCGGTATGGCCTGGCTGCGACATGAGAACGCCAAGCTGAGCCGGTCATTTGAGAAAGCGAATAAGGTAGCCAGTGAGCAGAAAAAAACGATCGGCACGCTGCAAAATCAGCTCACTATCGTCACTGACCGGGCAAATAAAAACGAGCAGGCGCAGGTGTCGCTGCGCCAGAAGCTGGAAGCCGCCGGAGAGCGGGCGGCAAAGCGCCAGCAAACTATCGAGAGGTTACTCAATGAAAATGCAGAATTTCGCCGCTGGTATGGCGCTGATTTGCCTGATGCTGTGCGCAGGGTGCACCGACGCCCCGCCTGTGTCTCCGCCGGTGATTGTTTACAGCGGTTGTCCGAAAGTGAGCCTGTGCCCGATGCCGGGCAGCGATCCTCAAACTAACGGCGATCTGAGCGCTGATATCCGTCAACTTGAGCGGGCGTTAGAAAACTGCGCGCTCCAGGTGGAAACCATCAAGCAATGTCAGGACGATTTGAATGTTAAAACCTGAAAGCCTGCGTGATGCGCTGACAAAATCCGTGCCGGTGCTGAAACAAAACCCCGACATGCTGCGCCTGTATGTCGATAACGGGCAGATTGCCTCGACGCTCGCGGCCTCGCTGTCATTTGAAAAGCGTTACACCCTCAATGTGGTGGTGACAGATTTTAAGGGCGATCTCGATCTGTTGCTGGTTCCGGTGCTGGCATGGCTGCGCGAGCATCAGCCGGATATCATGACGACTGACGAAGGCATGAAAAAGGGCTTTACGTGGTATTGCGATATCAATAACGACAGCAGCGTCGATATCAGTATCAGCCTGTTAATCACTGAGCGCACCCTGGTGAAACAGGTCGATACCGCGTTGCATATCAGCAATATCCCTGAGCCTGCGCCACCGGAGCCGGTCACGCGCCCGATGGAGCTTTACCTCCGCGATGAACTGGTGAGCACGTGGCATGAGTGATTTAAAGCCCTTTGACGAAAGGCTCGCCGCGCTGATAGCGGCACTGTCACCGGCTGGCCGTCGCAGTCTGAGTGTTGAAATTGCCAGAACGCTGCGCCAGAGCCAGCAGAAGCGTATTAAAGCGCAGCGCGCCCCCGATGGCACCGCCTATGAAGAACGTCAGCCGCAGCAGTCGATCCGGGGCAAGAAGGGCCGAGTTAAGCGGGAGATGTTCGCAAAGCTGCGTACCAGTCGCTACATGAAAGCCAGCGGCAACGACAATGAAGCGGTAGTGGAATTTACAGGCAAGGTGCAGCGCATCGCCCGCGTTCACCAGTACGGCCAGCGGGATCGCCCATCACGAAACGGCAGAGCGGTATTGTACCCGGTGCGCCAGTTGCTTGGCTTCTCTGAGGCTGACCGGCAGTTAGTCGAAAGCGCAATTATCCATCATCTGGCCGAGTAATCGTTGTACCACTTCCCACAAAACCAGTCCTGATTGATGCCGCCTTTCCCCGGCGGCATCCTTTTCGGTATGAACACACTCGCAAATATTCAGGAACTCGCCCGCGCGCTGCGCAACATGATCCGCACCGGTGTCATCGTCGAAACTGACCTTGAAACCGGGCGCTGTCGTGTGCAGACCGGCGGCATCTATACCGACTGGCTCCAGTGGCTGACACACCGGGCGGGGCGCTCGCGCACGTGGTGGGCACCCTCAATCGGTGAGCAGGTGTTAATTCTCGCCGTGGGCGGGGAGCTGGATACCGCTTTTGTGCTGCCAGGGATTTTCTCTGATGACCACCCGGCACCGTCGGCATCAGCGGATGCGTGGCACGTTACCTTTCCCGATGGTGCGGTTATTGAGTACGAGCCAAAGACCAGCGCACTGACCGCCAGCGGCATAAAAACCGCCAGCGTCACCGCGTCTGAGTCCATTACCGCCACCGTGCCGGTAGTGCTGATTAAAGCCTCCACGCGTATCACCCTCGATACCCCGGAGGTGGTCTGCACCAGTAAGCTGATCACCGCCACGCTGGAAGTGCAGCAGGGCGGCAAGATGAGCGGAAATATTGCGCACACCGGCGGCGCGTTTACCTCAAATGGCGTACAAATTGACAGTCACGATCACGGCAACGTGCAGAGCGGCGGAAGCTGGACGAAGGGGATTAAATGACAGTGCGTTATCTCGGCCTGAGCCGAACCGATGGCCGCACGCTTACCGATGCTGAGCACATCAGCCAGAGCCTGGGCGACATTCTGCGAACGCCTGTTGGTACAAGGGTGATGCGGCGTGATTACGGTTCGCTGTTGTCGGCAATGATTGACCAGCCGCAAACGCCCGCGCTGGAGCTGCAAGTCAGGGTGGCGTGCTACATGGCGATCCTGAAATGGGAGCCGCGCATCAGTGTCACCTCTGTCACCACAGAACGCCGGTTCGACGGGCAAATGATTGTCTCTCTGACAGGCCAGCTAACCGACACCGGCGAAAATCTTACGCTAAACCTTCCTGTGAGTTGAAACCATGCCAATTATCGATCTGAGTCAGCTACCCGTGCCGGATGTGGTTGAGGCGCTTGATTATGAGAGCATCCTCGCCGCGCGTAAGGCGACGCTGATTTCTCTTTACCCCGGCGATCAGCAGGACGCTATCGCACGCACGCTGGCGCTGGAGTCTGAACCGCTGACCAAATTTCTTGAGGAAAACGCCTACCGCGAAGTGATCTGGCGTCAGCGCGTCAACGAAGCCGCCCGCGCGGTGATGCTGGCTTATGCGAAGGGCAGCGATCTCGATGTGATGGCCGCCAACAATAACACCGAACGGCTGACCATCACCCCGGCAGACGACGCCGCAATCCCGCCAGTGGCGGCGGTCATGGAATCTGATACTGATTTACGCCTGCGTGCGCAACAGGCTTTTGAAGGGCTGAGCGTGGCCGGGCCGGTCGGCGCGTATGAATACCACGGGCGCAGTGCTGACGGGCGCGTGGCGGATATTTCCGTTATCAGCCCGACGCCTGCCAGCGTGACCATCACCGTGCTGTCACGTGAGGGTGATGGCACAGCCAGCGCTGATTTGCTGGCCGTGGTGGAAAAAGCCCTGAATGCTGAGGATGTGCGCCCGGTGGGTGACCGGGTGACGGTGCAGAGCGCGCAGATCATCAACTATCAGATTGAGGCAAAACTCTTTTTCTACCCTGGCCCGGAAGCAGAGCCGATCCGCCGGGCCGCCGAACAGCAGTTGCAGGATTACATCGGCTCGCAGCGCCGTATCGGGCGCGATATCCGTCAGTCGGCTATTTACGCCGCGCTCCACGTCGAAGGCGTGCAGCGCGTGGAACTGACCGCGCCGGTGGCTGATATTGTGCTCGACAAGCGCCAGGCATCTTACTGCACGCACTATCAAATCGCCGCAGGGGGTACAGATGAGTGATGACCGCCTTTTGCCGGTTGGTTCCTCCGCGCTGGAAGTGGCCGCCACCCGTGCGGCAGCAGAAATCACCCGCGTGCCGGTGCCGCTGCGCCAGCTCTGGGATCCGTGGCAATGCCCGGCGGCACTTCTGCCCTGGCTTGCATGGGCGCTGTCGGTAGACCGCTGGGATTTTAACTGGCCGGAAGCCACAAAACGCAGCGTCATCGCTTCCTCGTTTTACGTCCATCAACACAAGGGCACCATCAGTGCGCTGCG
Organism: Enterobacter sp. kpr-6; assembly: GCF_900116015.1. Taxonomy (GTDB): domain Bacteria; phylum Pseudomonadota; class Gammaproteobacteria; order Enterobacterales; family Enterobacteriaceae; genus Enterobacter_D. The sequence goes on along the minus strand of NZ_FOYH01000007.1, from coordinate 78,317 downwards.
CCGTGTCGTTGAGCCGCTCGGCTATCTGATCGAGGTGCGGGAGTGGTGGCAGCTCAACGAGGAGCCAGGCACATTTCGTCTTGTTGTCGGCGTGCTCGACAGTGGTATCACCGATGAAATGTATCAGGAGCTTGAGCGCCTGATTGATGCCGCAAAACCGGCAAGTCGTCACCTGACCGGCCTTGCTATCAGTCTGAGTTCGACCGGCAATATCTTTGCCGGTGCCGGTTGTTATGACGGTGACGCACTGACGATTTATCCCTACACCCCCGAGGAAATTATCGTCGGTGGTGAATATTTCCCGGCCTCGGCCATCCATTTGATTGATAACCTGAGAGTGAACGCATGACCGCAAAATATTATGCCATTCTGACCAGTCAGGGCGCGGCAAGGCTGGCGAACGCGGCCGCCCTCGGCACTAAGCTAAACCTGACACAAATGGCGGTTGGTGATGGTAATGGTGTATTACCCACGCCCGATCCGGCGCAGATAAAACTTATCAACCAGAAACGCATCGCACCGCTTAACCAGTTGAGTATCGATCCGGCCAATACAAGCCAGATTATTGCGGAGCAAATTATCCCTGAAAGTGAGGGTGGTTTCTGGATCCGTGAAATTGGTCTTTATGATAGCGATGGAATCCTGATTGGGGTGGCCAACTGCCCGGAAACCTACAAACCGCAGCTCCAGGAGGGAAGCGGACGCACGCAGACTATTCGCATGGTGCTGACCGTGTCGGCTGTCGCCGCCGTTACGCTGAAAATTGATCCGTCAGTGGTGCTGGCAACGCGAAAATATGCCGATGACAAAGCTATCGAAGTTTCGACATATACGAATGAAATTATGCGACTGCATAAACAGGATAATAATCCTCATCCGCAATATGCACCGATTCAAAGCCCGGAATTTACCGACAAACCGACAGCCCCGACACCGGCAAAAAATTCGAATGACAGGCAACTGGCAACAACTCAATTTGTCAGCACCGCCATTAGTGAACTGGTAAGCAACGCACCGGCGGCACTTGATACGCTCGCCAAACTTGCAACTGCGATTGGCAATGATGCTAATTTTTCTAACTCGCTGTCGGAAATCATTAAAAATAAACAGAATCTTGATAAGACGTTAAGTGATTTAGCCGGGAAAACACCCGCTGAAATTCTGATTTACCTTGGTCTGCCAGGGCTTATCACCGGTAATGTTACCGCGTCGCTGAATACGCTGGAAAAACTGGCGAATGCCATTGATAACGACGCCGCTTTTGCAAATTCAATAAAAGCCATACTCGGTAATAAGCAAAATAAGGACGAAACTCTAACAAATCTGTCCGGAAAAACGGCGGCTCAAATTGCCGTATACACAGGCGCGCTTCGGCAGTCGCAAAATCTGGCGGATCTGCCGAACCCGGAAACCGCCAGGGCAAATCTTGAGGTGCCTCGCGGCGTGGATGCGCAGATGCCCTTTGCCTGGTGTAAGTTCAACGGCGCATCAGGGCTGATTTATCGCTCGCATAATATTTCGAGTGTTCGCAAAGACGCGACCGGGCGCTTTGCTTTCAATTTCACGCGCGCATCAGTGACATCAGATTACGCCGTTATTGGTAGTGCCGTTCTGCCCGGCGCGCCGGATGATCAGATCGTCCGGGTGTTCGGTGCAACTGACAGGCTGACGACAGGGTTCAACGTTGTTGCGATGGATAACAATACCGACATGTATGCAGATGCGGTGATCGATGTGTGTGTTATGGGGGGCTGATGATGCAGGCAATTATTTTCGAAAATCAGGGATCAGCAAGGGTGCTTTTTCCGGCGGCATGCGGGCTTTCTGTGCTTGATATTGGCCGCAAAGATGTGCCGCAGGGAGTGAGTTTCTGGATTGTCAGCGCGGATGACTTACCTGATGTCGCGCTTGAGGCGTGGGAGCTGAACGTCAAAAAAATGGGTGCACCGGCAGGAACTGGCGGGTCATACATTGCCTCAGAAGGGGAAAGCGATGATATCGGTAAATAAAACGAGTCTGAGTGCAATTGATGCGGAAAAAATCCGGGCACGTCGTGATGCTTTGCTCAGGGATAGCGACTGGTCGATGATGCCGGATACCCCCACAGATAAAAATGTGTGGGCGAATTACCGGCAGGCATTGCGCGATATAACCCTGCAAAAAAAATTCCCGGCAGAGGTGGTGTGGCCGGAGCTGCCCGGCAGAGAATAAGCAGGAGAAACAGGCGGGCATATGCCCGCCTTTCTTTCGTGTTGTTTCAGACCACATCCAACCCTGATAAATAGCCCCCGGCGTAATGCACCCTGAAAATACACTCACCCCAAACCACGGAGTTAAACGGATGAGTGATTTTCATCACGGCGTGCAGGTCGTCGAAATCAACGACGGCACGCGCGTCATTTCCACAGTATCAACCGCGATTATCGGCATGGTCTGTACGGCCAGCGATGCAGACGCGGCAACCTTCCCCCTCAATGAGCCGGTGCTTATAACCGGTGTGCAAAGCGCGATTGGCAAAGCCGGTAAAAAAGGCACGCTGTCTGCCGCACTCCAGGCTATCGCCGATCAGTCAAAACCCGTTGTCGTCGTTGTACGCGTTGCAGAAGGCGCGGGCGATGATGAAGAGGAGGCTTTCGCGCAGACGGTTTCCAATATCATCGGCACCACCGACGAAAACGGCAAATACACCGGGCTTAAGGCACTGCTGACCGCCGAAGCGGTGACGGGCGTTAAGCCGCGCATTCTCGGCGTGCCGGGGCTGGATAATCAGGCCGTGGCTACGGCGCTGGTTTCAGTCTGTCAGAAGTTGCGCGCGTTCGGCTATGTCAGCGCGTGGGAGTGTAAAACCGTCTCTGACGCCATCAATTACCGTGAGAATTTCAGCGCCCGCGAACTGATGGTGATCTGGCCGGATTTTCTCGCCTGGGATACGGCGAAGAACGCCAGCGCCACGGCTTATGCGACAGCGCGCGCGCTGGGGCTGCGTGCCCGAATCGACCAGGAGCAGGGCTGGCATAAAACGCTGTCAAACGTGGGCGTCAACGGCGTCACCGGGATCAGCGCGTCGGTGTTCTGGGATTTGCAGGAAACCGGCACCGATGCCGACCTGCTCAACGAAGCGGGTGTCACCACGCTCATTCGTAAAGATGGTTTTCGCTTCTGGGGTAACCGCTCCTGCTCTGATGATCCGCTGTTCCTGTTTGAGAACTACACCCGCACCGCTCAGGTGCTGGCCGACACGATGGCCGCCGCGCATATGTGGGCGGTGGATAGGCCCGTCACGGCAACGCTTATCCGCGATATCGTGGACGGTATCAACGCCAAATTCCGCGAGCTGAAAACGGCGGGTTATATCGTTGATGCGACGTGCTGGTTTGACGAAGAAGCCAACGACGCGGAAACCCTGAAAGCCGGGAAGCTGTTTATTGACTACGACTACACCCCGGTTCCCCCGCTCGAAAACCTGACCCTGCGCCAGCGCATCACCGATAAATATCTGGTGACGCTGGTTTCCTCGGTCAACAGCAATTAAGAGGCCCGACTAAATGGCAATGCCGCGCAAACTTAAGTTAATGAACGTCTTCCTGAACGGCTACAGCTATCAGGGGGTTGCGAAATCGATCACCCTGCCGAAGCTGACCCGCAAGCTGGAGAATTATCGCGGCGCGGGGATGAACGGTGCCGCAACGATTGATCTGGGCCTTGATGATGATGCCCTGTCGATGGAGTGGTCACTCGGTGGCTTCCCTGACTCCGTGATCTGGGAGCTGTACGGCGCAACGGGTGCCGATGCGGTGCCGATTCGCTTTGCGGGATCCTACCAGCGCGACGATACCGGCGACACGGTGGCCGTAGAGGTGGTGGTTCGTGGCCGTCAGAAGGAAATCGACACCGGCGAAGGCAAGCAGGGTGAAGATACCGAATCGAAAATCTCGGTTTCCTGCACCTATTACAAGCTCACCATCGACGGTAAAGAGCTGGTTGAAATCGACACCATCAACATGATCGAGAAGGTGAACGGCGTTGACCGGCTGGAGCAGCACCGCCGCAATATCGGCCTGTAATTTATCAGCCGGTCAGGAAACTGGCCGGTTAACCCGGAATTAATAAAGCGAGAATGTCATGAGCAAAGAAAACGTTGTTACCCTGGAAAATCCTGTTAAGCGTGGCGAGCAGATTTTTGAACAAATCACCGTCATGAAACCCACCGCCGGAACACTGCGCGGCGTCAGTCTGGCAGCGGTGGCAAACTCCGAAGTGGACGCGCTGATCAAAGTGCTGCCGCGCATGACCGCGCCAATGCTCACCGAGCAGGAAGTCGCCGCGCTGGAATTACCCGACCTTGTGGCGCTTGCCGGTCAGGTGGTGGGTTTTTTGTCACCGAGTTCGGCGCAGTAGACTTCCCGAAAAACATGTCGGTCGATGACCTGATGGCGGATATCGCAGTGATTTTCCACTGGCCGCCATCAGAGCTATACCCCATGAGCCTGACTGAGCTAATCACATGGCGCGAAAAAGCGCTCCAGCGAAGCGGAAACACCAATGAGTGACAACGTTAAATTACAGGTATTACTCAAAGCTGTTGATCAGGTATCACGGCCCTTTAAGGCGGTGCAGGAGGCAAGCCGCACCCTGTCAGGTGAAATCCGCGAATCACAAAACCAGCTCAAAGACCTTAATGCGCAGGCCCGTCAGATAGAGGGCTTCCGTAAGGTCAGCGCGCAAATGGCCGTTACCGGCCACTCACTCGACGAAGCCAAAGCGAAAACGGCTGCGCTGGCACAGGCGATGCGTAATACCGCGAACCCGACGCGGGCGCAGGTCAAAGAGCTGGAGAATGCCCGGCGCAGTACAGCGGAACTGCAAACGAAATTTGACAGTCTGCGCATGGCCGTGCAGCGCCAGCGTACATCCCTGCAAGAGTCAGGTATTGATACGCGGAATTTATCTGCCGCTGAACGTCAGTTACGCAGCAATATCGCCCAGACCACCACAGCCATGGAGCGCCAGCGTGCAGCTCTGGCACGCGTAAGCCAGCAACAGGAAAAGCTCAACGCGGTGAGTGAGCGTTACGAGCGGGGCCGGGCGATGGTTGCCGGTGCGCGCAATACCAGCGCCGCCGCGCTCGGGCTGGGTACGGCGGGATTATATGCGGGCAGCGCATTAATGGCACCGGCAGTGCACGCTGAGAAAAGCGGCGCGCTGATTGCCGCGCGCCAGGGGGAAGACAGTGCCAGCGGCAAAGAATACGCGGGCGTGATCAAGAGCATTAACGCCTCGGGTGTCAGTAGTGATCTTGAACAAATCACAGAAGCCGTGTCAGCGGTACGCAGCACCCTGGGCGCAATGGGTGATGTGGGCGAGGCTGAGTTAGATCGCATCAGTCGTAAAGCGCTGGATATGCAAACGGCTTTCGGCAGCGAAGCCGCTGAGAGTATCCAGATTGCGGGCATCATGATGAAGAACGGGCTGGCAAAAAACAGCGATGAAGCGCTCGATCTCATCGTGTCCGGGATGCAGCGCGTGTCCGCGCAGATGCGCGGGGAGATGCCGGAAATTCTTCATGAATACTCGACCCATTTTCGTAACCTCGGCTTTACCGGGGCGGAAGCCATGTCGTTGCTTGTCGATATGTCGAAGCAGGGTAAATTTGCCCTGGATAAAACCGGCGATGCTATCAAGGAGTTTTCGATCCGTGGTTCGGACATGTCTAAAAACAGCGTGGCGGCTTATAAGCAAATTGGCCTGGACGCGGAGAAAATGTCTCAGGCGATTGCCACCGGCGGCGAAAAAGCGCGTGTGGCGATGCAGAAAACCGCGCGCGGCCTGTTGTCGATTAAAGACCCGGCTGAACGCGCCAATGCTGCTATAGCGCTGTTTGGTACGCCCATTGAAGATTTATCTATCGATCAGATCCCCAAATTTCTCGGCGCGCTGGCCGGAGCAAAGAACCGGCTCGGTGACGTCAGTGGTGCAGCGGAGAAAATGGGTGACACGCTGCGCGATAATCTGGCCGGAGATGTGGCGAAGCTGGATGGTGCCTTTGCAGGGCTGCGCCTGACAGTATTTTCCAGCATGACCGACAAACTGAGAGCACTCACCCAGACGGCAAACAAATGGCTCGACAGGCTCAACGTGTGGGTGAAAGCAAATCCTGAACTGGTATCAAAAATTGTACTGGTGGCCGGTGCTGTGACGGGATTTATTGCCGTCCTGGGCGGCCTTGGCCTGGTGTTGTGGCCGGTAATGGCGGGGGTTAATGCCCTGATTGCGGGGGCGGGGTTTTTAGCTGCCGGATTTAGCATTGCCGGGACGATAATTGCATCCTCTGTCGGGGCGATCATCTGGCCTGTTATCGCCGTCGGTGCGGCCATTGTCGCCGCCGCTTTACTTATCCGTAAATACTGGGAACCGATCAGCGCTTTCTTCAGTGGTGTGGTGGAGGGGTTGCGGGCCGCGTTCGGGCCGGTGGCCGAAATCTTTACGCCGCTTAAGCCGATGTTCGACACCCTGGGCGGATATCTGCAAAAGGTCTGGCAGTGGTTTAATGATCTGATTGCACCCGTTAAGTCTACTCAGGACACCCTCGACAGTTGCCGCAATGCAGGTGTGACCTTTGGTAAGGGGCTCGCTGATGCACTTAATTTGCCGCTTAAGACGTTTAACAAGCTGCGGGAAGGCATTGACTGGGTGCTGGAAAAGCTCGGGATCATTAACAAGCAATCGGGCGACCTTGACCAGAAGGCCGCAAAAGCCGAAGCCGCGAAGAATAAAAGCTACGTTCAGCCCACCGGTGCTTATACAGGTTATCTGCCGTATCAGTCGGCACCTGTGGCGGGGGCGGGTACGGGGTCAGCTATTACCCAGGGCCATGCATCCTATGCGCCCGTGACCGCAGCCGCCGGTCGCTCTTATGTCGATCAAAGCAAAAATGAGTATCACATTACTCTACAGGGGGGCGCTGCGCCTGGGACGTCACTTGACCGCCAGTTACAGGACGCGCTTGAAAAACACGAGAGCGACAAACGCGCCCGCGCGCGCGCCAGCATGTTGTATGACTGATGAGGTAATTAACCGATGATGCTCGCACTCGGAATGTTTGTTTTTATGCGTCAGACGCTGCCTTACCAGAATATCCAGCGGGATACGAATTACCGCTGGCCGTCAAACAGCCGCGTCGGTCTGCGTGACACTTTCCAGTTTCTTGGCCCCGGCGAGGAAACCGTCACGCTTTCCGGCGTGCTCTACCCGGAGCTGACGGGCGGAAAGCTGACGATGACCACGTTAAGGCTGATGGCCGATGAGGGGCGGGCGTGGCCGCTGATTGACGGCACCGGCACGATCTACGGCATGTTTATCATCAACAACGTCAGTGAAACCGGGAGCCTTTTATTTTCCGACGGCACGCCGCGCCGGACTGACTTCACGCTGAAACTGACCCGTGTTGATGAATCACTGGCCGCGCTTTATGGCGATATCGGGAAACAGGCCGAATCGCTGATCGGCAAAGCAGGCGATCTGGCCGGGAAATACACCGGATTATTAGGGGGCTGATAATGCTGGATGCGCTGACAAATGCGGCGGGCGGCGTCATGACGCCTGATTTTTTGCTGGAGCTTAACAGCCGGGATATTACCGGCAATATCAGCGCCCGGTTGTTGAGTCTGACGCTCACGGATAACCGGGGGTTTGAGGCTGACCAGCTCGATATTGAACTGGATGATGCCGACGGGCTGGTCGCGCTACCCATTCGCGGCGCTGTGCTCACGCTTTACCTCGGCTGGAAAGGTTTTGCGTTGGTCGGTAAAGGCAGTTATACCGTTGATGAAGTCGAGCACCGGGGTGCGCCGGATACCGTCACCATTCGCGCCCGCAGCGCTGACTTTCGTGGAACGCTCAACTCACGTCGTGAAGGTTCATTTCACGACACCACGCTCGGTAAAATCGTTGAGACTATCGCAGCGAGGAACAAACTGGCCGCAGGCGTCGCGCCGGAGCTGGGCGCGATTAAAATCCCGCACATCGATCAATCGCAGGAATCGGACATCAAATTTTTGACGCGCCTTGCGGAGCGCAACGGCGGCGAGGTGTCTGTGAAGATGGGGAAATTGCTGTTTCTGAAAGCGGGCAAAGGCGTGAACGCCAGCGGCAAGCCGCTACCGCAAATCACTATTGCCCGCAGCGACGGGGATCGGCACAGCTTCGCCATTGCTGACCGTGGCGCTTACACCGGCGTAACGGCGAAATGGCTGCATACCAAAGACCCGAAGCCGCAAAAGGAAAAGGTTAAGCTCAAGCGCAAACCTAAAACGCATAAGACTGACGGCGATAAACATCCGAAAGCCAAACCGGTGAAAGTGCCGGAAGCGCGGGAGGGCGAGTATATGGCCGGGGAAGCGGATAATGTTTTTGCACTGACAACCATCTATTCAACAAAAGCCCAGGCGATGCGTGCAGCGCAGGTTAAGTGGGATAAATTGCAGCGCGGCGTTGCTGAGTTCTCAATCAGCCTCGCCACTGGCCGGGCTGATATTTACCCGGAAATGCCGGTGAGGGTTACGGGCTTTAAGAAGATTATTGATGACCAGGCATGGACTATCACCAAGGTGACGCACTCGCTGAGTAACAATGGCTATACGACGGCGCTGGAGCTGGAGGTAAGGATTTCCGATGTTGAATATGAAACGGAAAGCGAAGCCGAATAAATCATCAATTAAGAGATTTATTTATTCTCAAAAGTGAAGCGAAACGGTAAGATTAATCTCATACGCGATGATAAAGGGTGGCACTATGTTTCACTGTCCTAAATGTAAGCAAGCGGCGCACGCCAGAACCAGTCGTTATGTGACGGAAAACACCAAAGAGCGTTACCATCAGTGCACCAACATCAATTGCAGTTGCACCTTCGTAACGATGGAATCTGTGCAACGTTTAATTGTGACGCCAGGCAAAGTTAATTTTGCGCCACCTCACCCAAGCCCAGCCGGGCAACAGCAAATGTGGCTTTAACTTAGACCCCGCAAAGCGGGGTTTTTTATTGAATATCGTCGGATAGAAAAAAAACCTGCTGCCATTTTGCTGCCAATCGCTTTAAATGAAATAAAAAAAGCACCCGTTAAGGTGCTATAAATACATGATTCCACTCGTAAAATTTGGTGGCCCCTGCTGGGTTTGAACCAGCGACCAAGCGATTATGAGAACCATATCGGACAACGTAAAAACAATAACTTATAGTAAAATCAGCAACATAAAAAATCAATATTAACCAGTATTACGCAATATCCTTAAGTTACTGCGACACTTTTGCGACACTAAAAAGATTTGAGAGCGTGGTAAGGAATCAGTCGCTCAATTCGAGTTCTTTCTAAACCTTTGTGTAATCTAGCTTCAAACAATATATATAGGCAAAGCTCGTTTAACCATAATTTTTCACGGTTTAGTATATTATGGGCTGCACCTCTATAACGAGAATTCAAAATCATCCCTACTTTATTCCAGCAATCCACTGGAAGCATAAGCCAATGTAAAAGGAAGTCTTTAGGAGGTATGCTCTTTAAAATATCTATGTTAGAAAATTTACCTGGTACAGAACCATTACCCAACAATAACATTTTAAAATTTTCAAGATCACTATCTAGTGCGTCCAATATTTCTTGAGTGTAAGTTGGGTATTTATTTCTTTTACTAATATCTCTACTATACTTTAGGTGATTAGTTATCTTGTCGATATACAGTTGGTAAGAATCACTTATCCAGTATGAAATTGAATGTGAGCGCTCGTAGATATCATTTTCATAAGGATCAAAATACAGTGAGTTTGGCGGGAGTAAGTCTTTTTCTAGTAACTTATCAATATAAGTTATTTGAAATTCATATAGTTCATCAAAAGTTTGATTAATTTCTTTTTGCTCTGAAAGATAGTAAGACATACAGAAACTATGCATCATTTCGCCGATATGTACGATTTTAAAGTTCTTGAAATCTTCAAACATTTCAGAAATGGCTGAGTTTATAATGTTACTGTCTAGATAGTCAAAGTTGATTATTGTTAAACAAGGTGGGTTTCTATGTTGTTGCACAAAATAATGGGATGAGTTTAATGAGTTCAAAATATTAATTTTCGGGTAATATCCTGTTCCTATTATATTTGCAAGCAGTTCGCTATCTAAAATTCCATTCCTGATTTCAGTTTCATCATATTTTTTATAAAATTCTCTCCTTTTTTTAAAGATGGCCTCAAATTCAGGGTTTTCAACTTTATCTGGTTGAGCGAAAATTGCATATTGTAAGTAATCTTCCGGGATACTTTCTATATCACTAATGGAGATATTTCCAGACCTGTGCTCTATATTTACAATGCAAAATAGAGTAAACAAGGATTTCATTGCTAATGTGTTCTTTAAGTGGACCGGTTCGAGGCAGCGAAGCAGTCTGTCACAATCATTTATTACATACTTTAATATCCTTAGTGATTTGCAATTTGTTTTTTTAAAGGTATTAATTATCAGTGGTTTTATCTCTCTGTAATTATTTAACCTGAAGTTGCTTTTAAAGAATGTATTGGCTGCCTCATCGATTTGAGGAACAATTTGAATTGTATGTCCAATTATCTTTTCTTTTGTAGTAATAAAGTCATTGTGAGTTTTTTTATCATGCGCCAATATTATTACCTTACATTGGTGATGCTCAATATACTGATTTATTACCCCCAGTATCTCTTTGTTGTTCATAGGGCAACGCTCTAAATCATCAAAGATTATTATTTTACTACGGTCAACAGTTTGTTTTATTAATGGACTGATAATACTTCCAGCCAATGCGCCAGCTCCAAAGGTAACTCCATTAAGTTCGCTAGTCATATCTTTCGTTAAATCGAGCATTTTTTTAGCGAAACTTTTACCAGGGAACATTTTAGCAAATACAGTACCATAAACCTCTTGTGAGTCACTAATTCCAAAAAGACTAACATGGCACTGTAACTCTAATGGTATAGCATTCAAAATTTGATGCGTTTTACCCGATCCCCACTCCCCGGTGATCAATACAGCAAATCCCGGTGCATCTAAATTTATATAATAATCTAAGTAAGCTTGCAAATTATCTTGACTCATAATATGCCTCTTAAATGTGTAATGCTAAAGGATTAAACTTAATTGCTTCTTCTAAATGATTAGGTGCGAAATGTGCATAACGCATTGTCATCTTAATATCTGTGTGCCCTAGTATTCTCTGTAAAACAAGAATATTTCCTCCGTTCATCATAAAGTGAGATGCGAAGGTGTGCCTCAATACGTGTGTTAGCTGTCCGGCTGGTAATTCAATTCCAGCTCTTTCCAAAGCTGATCTAAAGGCGTAATAACATGGGCTAAATAGAGCACCATTTTTCTTCGGAAGTTCGGCTATGATTTCTGGGGCCAATGGGATGGTACGGTTGCGCTTTCCTTTAGTTTTTATAAACGTGATTTTACCTGGTGTGATCTGGCTGCGTCTCAGGCTTTCAGCCTCCCCCCATCTTGCGCCAGTTGACAGGCAAATCCTTACTATCATTTCCAAATCTTTTGCAGAACTGAGACGGCATTCTTCTAACAGCCTATCAATCTGATCTCCTGTCAGATAGGCCATTTCGCTTTCGTCGGTTCTGAACTGGCGGACGTTTTCTAAGGGGTTTGGCGCGTCCCATTCCCCAAGCCGTTTCAACTCATTAAAAACAGCCAGGAAATAAGCGTGCTCCAGATTCATAGTGCGTGGCGAAACCTTAGCAACACGCTTAGTACGGGCAAAATGACCATCAAGCCGTTTAGCTCTGTAAGCGGTGAATAACTGGGCTGTGAATTCTGTAGCCAAAGGCGAGCCCATGCACTCATAAGCCCAGAGCATAGAGCTTTTACGTTTTTCGCCGTCACGCAAAGTTATACCGTGGCGATCAAACCAAAGGTGTATGAGGTCTGAAAGGTGGCGTTTGTCTTTGCCTTGTCCAAGCCAGGGCGCGTCCTCTACTTTTTGGAGGGTGTAGTTTTCAAATGCTAAAGCCTCGCCTCTGGTTGCAAACTTTTTGCGTATACGCTTGCCCTGTTTCCCATCACTACGGTTGACCGTATAAAAGTCTGCAACCCACTGACCACTACTGATTTTTCTAACAGTCATATTAAATAATTGTCAGGACTACGCGCCCGATCACGCTTATGTCATCAATACCACAATCAAAGGCCATGCCTACGCCACTTACGCGAAACTTTTTGATTGGAATTCTTGTGAGGGTGCGAATGCTAGTTTTCCCCTCAATTTCGACAAGCCACTGGCCGTCAAAAACTTCTGCAAATTTCATATCAACTAAATATTGGGCCTGTTCGTCAATGATCATGACGGGACGAGCTGGTTCTTGCTTTGGCGGCAGCATCATTGCTTTATCTAACATGATGTAGCCTGCGTCAAAAAGCTGTCCATCAATTAGTTTTTTACGAAGTATTGTCATGACGTCCAGCGTCTGATCGTCATACTTTCGTCCTTTACCTGTAGCAAGCCATTCTAAGTTGACGCCCGTTTCAGCTACGCATTTAACCACTATGTCAGCTGGAAAACCGCCCCGCCTGTACCTGCCAGCAAGACTGCTAGATGCAATGCCTAAGTGCTCAGCCAGCATGAGTTTTTGGCTAAAACCGTAAGCCTCTAAAACCCTATTGAGTATAGGAGCGCTGTCTGTATCCATGTTGAATTCAAATTTGCTCATTTAAAGCCCTGATAACGACCGACAATGTTGCATAAAGCTAATTGATGTTGACAATTAGTTTTTTGAAACATAAAGTGCGCTTGTAGTTAGTTAAATGGATATTGGTTAATAAATGCGGATATTGGCGTATCCCTAACCCGAGGAGTTTGCATTATGCGTCCTAACATTACAATCATCATCCCTGAGCCATATTTGCCATTGGACGAGTATTGCCGTCGCACTGGCATGTCAAAAAGTACCGCTAATAATCTGATTTCATACGGAAAATTACCAATCAAGCCTAAAGGAGCACAAACAAAAGGGCTTGTTGAAGTCAATATGGCAGCCTTAACCGTAATGGCTTTAAGCGATTGTAACGTCTCGCTTAATGCGTAATCCAGGCTAGCAATTAGGAAGACGCTAATCATGTACGATTACAAAGTTTCCGACCGTAATCACCTCGACAATGCCTGCCGCGCTTTTGCTCAGTCTCATAATGTTGAAGCACTGGCGCGGGCGGTGGGGATGCGCCCAGCAACCCTGCGCTGCAAGTTAAATCCCGATCAGCCTCATCAGCTCACTGTGTTGGAGTTGCTCGCTATTACGGATCATACGGAAGACGCCCGCATTCTTGACGGCCTGCTTCGGCAGATTAACTGTCAGCCCTCCGTACCTGTAAACAATGCCCGGCCTGAAAATATGCAGTTTTGTGCGCTAACCGCTGCGGCGAACGTTGGCGTGTTAGCCGGTGAAGCGGTTTCAACGGAACGGATGACGGCAGCACGTCGTAATCAAATCCTGGACCGCGCAAGTGATGCAATTCGTAGCCTCTCGCTGATCGTCCATTCCGTTGAGGCCCGCTTTCAGTCTGTGCCTGTGCTTGCTGCTGCCGTCGATATCGTGACGACAAATGCCGCTGGCCTGATGTGAGGTGATCCATGAAGCCTTTTGTGACCTATCTCAAGCGCCAGTCGCCCCCGCAACAATTAACCAGCTTTGGTAATGGCTGGTTAGAACTGCAAAACGGGCAGCGCTGGAATCCCGGCATGATCCATAAATTTAACGCGCATGAGCCTGTCCAGTTTAAGGGCGGAAATGTTCTGCGTTTTCTGTCAACAAAAGCCCGCAACCTCACCGGCATGATAGGGGGTCGTAATGGCAACTAACCAGGAGTGGCTTAAACGTATACGCCGCCAAATCAATTCAAAGCACAGTGAGGCTGCAAATTACTGGGACTCGCTTAATGAAGAGTGGCGGGGCGTTGTGCTTCATGCCGCGTCAATCGCTGGCACTGAGTCTTTTAAGCCACACCTCGCAAAATGTGACTGGCGCGAGCTTTACCAGCGCCTTGATTGCAGGGGCATGTCGCAGTTACGCACCGGCATTCAGAAGGCCCGCAATGTGTTTGACGGGTTCGGATCTCTTAGCCGCGATGACTTCACCCGCAGGACAGCAGACCGCCCGGCTAAAGCAGTTGTCCCGGCCAGAAACAGCCAGCAAATGGTTATAGCCCCGCATATCGTTCAGGCGCTGGCTGCGCGTGAACAACTGAGAAACCAGCAGGAAAAGCAGTCATGACAATTATTTCCGTTAGTAAAGACAATCTCACCAATGAGCTGGAAGCATGGCGTGTGCCGATGAATTATGCGGTGATCTTTCTGCGTAAAAACACGGACAAAGGCGGGCGTGTCCTGCTTCATCCGTTTTTCTTTAACGACACTGATCACATGACCAGCCCGCGCCACTGGCTTGCTGCCAATGCTGCGTTGTGGTGTGCCGCTTACCGCGAAGCCGAAACCCGCGAAAGCCAGATTGAAGCGCTGGCGAGTATTCGCGCCATGTTTTACGCCGCTGGCGCACTGGGCCAGGGCGAAATCACAACGTTGATCCAAAACTGGTGGCGCAATACGTTCGAATTACACCAGGTGCCAGCCCCTAATTACTCGGCTGCCTGCCCGCAAAACCTGCGCCTTAACTAATTAACCTCTGAATTTTCAGGCCACGCATAACGTGGCCGGGGATTCTTTTGCCCTGGAGATACCAAAATGCAAACGACACGCATGTTTTTACCGAAAACTAATGCGGGTACTGACCTGCTGCTCATGCTGAATCAGGCCACGCAGGAAGGAAAAGCCGCTGCCGCCGATCTGTGCTCCGCCCGCCTTGATAAGCTGGCTACCCATGCCGCTAATGCTGGCCTGTCTGCTGCCGAAATTGTGGAACTGATCCGCGAGGAAGCCGCAGCCATTGAAAGCAAGGGCGGTGCAGCATGGCAATAAAAACGCCGCTTAAATGGGTCGGAAGTAAAGCCCGTCTCATGCCGCGCCTGCGTCCTCATCTGCCGGAAGGTAAGCGCTTGGTTGAGCCGTTCGCCGGTTCATGCGCCGTCATGATGAATACAGAGTATGAAGAATACCTGATTGCTGACGTTAATCCCGATCTGATTAACCTTTATCAGCAGATTAAAGAAAAGCCAGAGGCGGTGATTCATCACCTCGGCAATATGTTTTTGTTGAAAAACACAAAGGCGGGTTATCTCAATGCCCGCGAGATTTTCAATGCGGGGCAGCTTTATCCGCTTGAGCGTGCCGTGTTTTTCCTCTTTTTAAATCGTCATTGCTTTAATGGCCTTTGCCGTTACAACCGTAACGGGCTTTTCAACGTGCCTTATGGCAAATATGTAAACCCCTATTTCCCGGTAACAGAAATTAGAGCGTTTGCTCAAAAAGCACAGCGGGCAACATTTGTCACCGCTGGCTATATGCAAACACTGGCAATGGTGCGGGCGGGGGATGTGGTTTATTGCGATCCGCCGTACCTGACTGAATCCTCAAATTTCACCGCTTACCATGGCGGCGGCTTTACACACCTCGATCACGGCAAGCTGGCACGTAAGCTCAGGAAGCTGGCGGGCGAGGGCGTGAGCGTGATCGCCTCAAACAGCGATATTGATACCGTGCATCTGCTTTACGCTGGTTTTGATTTAGTCCGTATCAATGCCCCGCGTAGCGTTGGTGCAGCAGCTACCAGCCAGAAAACGGCCGCAGAGCTGATCATCAAAGCGCCTGCCGGTGAAGGTAAGGCGGTAGTGAATGTTTGATGCAGTTACGATGGTGATCTATCTCACCGGCTGCGTGGCGGCGTTTTTCTATTTCACTGCCGAAGTTGCGGAAGAAGAAGGGAAAGCTGATAGCGCTGATTTAATTATTGTCCTCGTATGTGCATTCTTCTGGCCCGCGCTGCTTTCTTTTTTTGGGCTTGGGATGCTTTGCGATGCGTGGATCAGGTGGGTAAATCGTGCCTGATTCAGCTTTAGCATTAGCGGGTCAGCATCACGCCGTCGATTCATGGCGGCGTGACATGTTTGCGCCTGGTGTGCCGCGTGACGCTACTATCACTGAGCGCCGCCTGTGGCATGTTAATCCAGACGATTACGCCTACCGTTCACAATATCTTCATGAAATGCCCGACTGGTTAGCCGGGTATTTTGGCAATCGCTACGAAACGCTTTTTAACGGCGTTAATGGGCGTCGTCGTGCCAATACATTTTTGCGCCGCACCATCGGACAGAATGTATTGCCACGCCTGCGTAAAGTTATGACGCGTTATGCCCTGCCGGGTGGCGCTGACGATCTCCCCTTCTGGAAAATGCTTTCCCGTTTACCTTCACTTGAGCGCCCGGAACTTAAACAACTGGGCGGCAAAATCGCCGCATGGCTTGCGCAGGCTTTTTACGATTACACCGACTCAATCAAAACTGATGCCTCAGATTTAAATGAGCTTGATCGCCGCACCATTGCCGCTTTTACGCAACTGGGGGAGATGGTCGGCTATATCAATTTCAGCGCACCTTACTGGGCGATGATTGAAAATGACACCATCACCGCGCGTCACGCTGAATGCGGGATTCTTCGCATGATGGCCCCGGCGTGGTGGTATCTGCGGTTAAAACGCGCCCGCGATCTGCAACGTGAGCATATGGCCATCGCCGTGGGGCAGGTGCAAAAAGCGGCAAGCGCTTATGTATCGCGCAAGTCTCTGGGAGAGTGGATTGACCAGAAGAAGCGTAACGCTGAGTTTTTTAAAAAGTTTGACCTGATAAACGAAGACGGGGACCGCATCGCCCTTGCCGATCAGGTGTATGGCAGTGTGGCTAATCCGGCGATCCGCCGTTGTGAGCTAATGGTGCGTATGCGTGGCTTTGAGGATATCGCCAACGAGCAGGGCATGGCGGGAGAGTTTTATACCATCACCGCCCCATCGCGTTACCACGCGGTGCACAGCAAAGGCGGCTTTGTGTCGCAGTGGAACGGGGCCAGCCCGCAGGACACGCAGCGCTATCTGTGCAACGTGTGGGCTAAAACCCGCGCGGCGTTGTCACGCGCCGGTATTCATGTTTTCGGCTTCCGTGTGGTTGAACCGCACCACGACGGGACACCTCACTGGCACATGTTGCTGTTCATGCGCCCGCAGGATGTTGAAGCGGTGCGCGATATCATCTGCTTTCATGCCCGCATAGCGGATTCCGAAGAACTCCAGACACCGCACGCGCTTAAAGCGCGTTTTCACGTTGAGCCTATCGATCCAGATAAAGGCAGCGCTACCGGCTACATCGCAAAATACATCTCAAAGAATATTGACGGCTTCGCGCTGGATGGCGAGACGGACGACGAAACCGGGGAAAATCTGCGTGACATGGCTAAATCAGTTTCGGCGTGGGCCTCGCGCTGGCGCATTCGTCAGTTTCAGCAAATCGGAGGCGCACCGGTGACGGTATGGCGCGAGCTTCGCCGCCTGCGTGATCTGCAACTGACAGACAACCGCATGGATGCCGTGCTTGCCGCCGCTGATGTGGGGTGCTGGGCGTCTTACACGCAGGCGCAGGGCGGTGCACTGGTCGCACGCCGGGATCTGGTTGTGCGTCTCGCCTATGAAATCACGGAACAGGGAAACGAATACGCCGAAGCCGTGCAGCGTGTTCAGGGTGTTTACTCTCCGTTCGTTCCTGATTCATCTGTTTGCACGCGTCTGGTGAAGTGGGCGAAGGTGCCGAAGTTGGCCGAAGCGCCAGCGGAGGCGGGGTTTTCTGGCGGCAGCGCCGCCCCTTGGAGTTCTGTCAATAACTGTACGGAGGGTGGAAGCCGCCGACGATTAAAACTGCAACTGCACAGACGTGGCTTTGCCGGTTCTGATGAAGAAATAGACATTCTTAAGCGCGGTGGCGGGCTGGCTTATGGCCGTTCGGCGCTGATTTATAAAAATGGTGAATTAAAAGAGAAGCCTGACGAGCCACAAAATGAAATGTGGCCGGGGTGGTAACGTTCTGTAAGTAACGGAAAATACAATTCATATTGGTTTTTATCCTAAAAAATCGGTTTTACAAAGTGTGAGTAAATGTATACTGTATGAATGTACAGTATTTGTTTTAAGGGAGGGGTTAATGGAGCTTTTAGAGGCATCAGAGAAATTAGAACGGATCGAAGTGCTGGCAAAAATTGTTTTCGTCGATGAGGTCAACGACAGGGAAAAGATGGTTGCTTTGGAATGGATTGGCGAAATTGCACACGAAATGCGGGAAATCATTTTGCAGGAAATGAAAAACCCCCATGTCGGGGGTCTTTTATACAGCGGCGGCGGGTTTCAGTAGGTCAAAGGCCATCTGTTTTTGATCAGGGGATAATGAGTTGAGCCATTTTTGCATCATCATATCGCCTGTTTTGGCACTGGGACTCAGAGTGTGGGAAAACGTCAAATTCATAACAAAAGTATGACCACACTCAACATCGGCACATGCGCAGTAAATGTCCGCGATCTGCCGGTGTTTTCGGTTCGTTTTGCGAATAACAGCTTTAGAGCCGCACTCCGGGCATTCAATTTTCAGCACTCTCATAACATCAGCTCCAGCCGTTCCAAAGTGCCTGGATTTTAACCTTTTTTGTCTCATGCCGCACCGCTTTCATTTGTGTCATTGGTAAATATTAAGTGCAGGTGTGGCGGCACTTCCCGATCATCTTTCAGGGCTTCACTAAATCGCTTCTGAATAGGTAAAACTTCGCTCTTTTTGTAGACGCGTTCTGCCTTTTCGGGATCGCCGGGTGCCGCCGTTCCCTGCGGGATGATACCCGCCAGGCCTGCCGGGAACCGGTGGGCGTTCAGTATGTCCTGAGCACTGATATTCTTTACGCTGGCAAACTCATCTTTTGCAGAAATGTCCCCCATCTGAATAAACTGCACGCCTTCTTTATCCCCGCCCGGAATGTTGACCAGAATGGTGGAAAAGTTGCCGATGCCTTTACTGTCACGCAGCTGATGTTCAATTTCTTCCTCGATCTCATCTGTCATGCTGGGGTCACGCGTGTAAAGGATGCCGCCCGTATGTGCGCCGTTGTGATAATAACGGCGTCGGAAAATTACCGCCTCGCTGTTGAGCAATGCGGAATGAATGCCGCCGATGTAGTCGGGCAGACCGTAAACATGCTGTTGCGGATCGTACATTTTAAGGAAAATCACATCCTCGGGCTGGTAAACCAGCGGCTGGCCGTTTTGCAGCACGACAAACTCACCCGTTTTGCGGCGGCGTGTGTACAGGCCGGGAAGGGGAGTCAGCCCAACCACTTCACCCCATCCGTTACGGATTTTAAGCAGCGCCACGTCTCCGAACGTCAAAAAATCAAAGGTGGCCGCTTCGAGGTCATCGCGTGACAGCCCGCCGCCGACATAATCCGACATCACCAGATTTTTACGGGCGTGAATGATGCCGCCGTGCTGACCGTTAAGGTTAATCAGTTGCGCCAGCGCCAGACGGTCAATCGGCAGCGTGTAATGCTCGGCGTCATTGTCATACCATACGTCCCGGTAATCGGTGCCAGTGGTAAGTACCGGTTCGGGTTTGCCGAACCGGAGAATGCTCATCTTCTTACCGGGTGCGGTCTTCGTCGTGTCACGCTGGCTGGTTTTAGCCTGGTGTCTCTTGTTCCGTTTCGTCATGCTGCTTTCTGTAGCCTCCAGCGGGATTTCGGGGTGTTCTCATAGTTGAGCGGTTCGTTGTGTAATGCGTGGGCGATTGCCCAGAATGCTTCCGCGTGTCCGGTATCCGCGCTGCGGTCGGCAACAAAGGTCATCGCGCCCCCGCTTGCGGTTGTCGTGCGACGAATAGCCATGAAGCTGGCCGGGATCTCTTTCAGGTCTTTACTCCACTCAATACGCTGGCTTTCCACCACATCAGCGGCTTTAAGTACCAGTTGGTCTTTGGTGTTGCGGCTGTAGGTAATGGCAACGGCGACGCGCATGGCAAAATGCTGAATATTGTCAAAGACGCCGCGCCCGATGCCGGTAACATCAACGCCCAGGTAGGTAAAGTTGTATTTTTTAAACAGCTCTTCGATCTGCTTTGCCTGCCAGCGGAAGTTCATACCTTTCCAGTTAAACACGGCCAGCACGCGGTATTTTTCCGGGGCCAGCATGGGCGGGGCGATAATGACAAAACAGGACAAGTCCCCGCTGCGGGCCGGGTCGAAACCGCCCCATACCGGGCGATCACCAAATGGCCGGGCGGCTTTCGGGTCGTGATCCTGCCATGTGTCCGTTTCAACGGCGCATCCCGCCAGGTCTGAAAAGCTGAAAACAGAGTCTTTGCTGTCAACAAACACGCACATGTAGAGCATGTTAAATGTCGTGTCGTTGTAGCGGTTGCGCAGCTTCTCGATGTTCGCCAGATTGAAGCCGCCCTTAATGGCGTCTTCCATGGTGATGACGTAGCGCCACTGACCATCTGGGCAGATGCGGCCCCCGTCGCGCATATCGCTAACCGTAGGGAATTTAACCGCTGCACGTTTTTTGCTGCCCTGTTTCCACTCCTCACCCGTCCAGAAAGGATAGGCCTGGTGCGTTTTCGCGGATGGCGTGGAAAAGTAGGTAGTGCGCCATTTGTCGTGAGTTGCCATCGCGCTGGCGACTTCGTTAAGTCTGGCGAAGTTCGGCACCCAAAAATATTCGTCGCAGTACAAATGGCCGCTGTAAGACTGAGCGGTGTTTTTGTTCGTGGACAAAAAGCGCAGTTCAGCGCCGTTACTCAGGCGGATCGGGTTGCCGGTCAGCGTGATACCAAAATATTGCTCAGCGATGTTAACGATGTATGAGCGGAACACCTCAGCCTGAGCTTTTGAGGCTGAAAGGAAGATTTGCGGATCGCCAGTGAGCACCGCATTTTCAAAAGCCTCAAACGCAAAATACCAGGTCGCCCCGATCTGGCGGCTTTTTAAAATGTTGCGCACCTGCTGGGCGATGTTCAGGCGCAGGTGTTTCTGATATTCAAAAAGGTGCTCATCTGCCCAGGCGTTAAAATCATCTTCAGTCAGTGACGAGATATCATTTTTCTTATACTTACGTTTGCGCGGCTGCTGCCCGTCCTCATCCTGTGGCACAGCTCCCGTCCCGCTGTTTTTTCTCTCAGCCAGCTTTTCTTTATGCTTATTGCTTTGCGCACGTAGTTTCGTTGCGTGAGAAATAAGCGTGTCCATCTCCTTTAATTCCTGATCGGTCTTATTATCCCGGCCAACCAGAAGCTGATAACGGCGCTCAATCGCATCTTCTGTGCTTTCAAAACTGAGCAAATCCGCCCAGTTGTATTTTTCTGCCCAGTAGTAAACGATCCGCGCATTCGGCAGATTTAATTCTGATGCAATCTCTTTAGGCGTGGCATGTCGCAAATAAAGCGAGCGGGCAACGCCCCTTAATTCTTCTGAGTATTTAGCCATAGATTTAATTATGCCGTGGCATTTATAAAAAAACGGCGGTGTGTATTCGTGGTTGTTCGCCTAAAGACTGTTATCCGAACTGAGGGGAATTAATCAGAATGCGGCAGGGTTATTTATTGGTAATAATCTCTTTGCCAAATCAGGGAGGCGAGGGGAAAAAGTGTCTCACTTATTAACTGACTGGCTTTGTATTGCAACGGAAGGGGATACGGTCGATGAACGTAAGATTTATCGTCAGTGGATTATTGATATGGGTGAAACCTATAACTTTAACCATTACGGTGCGCGGATCTGGCCGGAGCATACCCGCGACTGGGGAAGTTTTGGTGAAGTGCGGGACGTGATGTGGCAGGACGGCGAGGATGGTCTTGCCCGGCTTTACGCAAAAATCAGTCCGAACATGAACCTAATTTATGCGAACCGTGAAGGCCAGATGGTTTATTTCTCCATTGAGCCGGAAGAAAACTGGCGCGGAAGCGGGAAAACGTATCTCAAGGGGCTGGCCGTAACAGACCGCCCCGCAAGTATTGGCACTACAAGGCTGCAATTTTCACAACGGAATTTATCAAAGCAGGGTTATTACGCTTGCGCAATAACGTCTGACAGGAAATTTAAACAGGAAAAAGTAATGAAAACACCGTGGCAGAATTATTTTGGTCTTAAGCCGAAAGTTTTTGAAGAAACTACTGAGGATACGCCAACTGGTGACGACAAATTAGCAGCGCTGGCAGAGGCGGTTAATGATATCGAAACGCAGGTTGGACTTATTGCTGAGCAGGTTCAGGCAGTGACAGAGGCGGTGGATAAAATTAAAACGGTTATTGATACCCAGGAATTTGCAGACCTGCGTGCGAATATCGGGAATGTTATTTCCAATATGAGCAAACTTGATAAAACCGTTACTAATTTGCCGCAGCGCAAGTTTGGCGATCAGGGCAAAGAAAAAACGGAATTTAAATTCCTCTGATCCACATCGGGTTTAATTTTTAATCGCGTCAACGCGGGGAAACTATATGCATCTCAACCAACGTGCACAGACACTTTTGCACGCTTATTCCGCAGGTCTTGCGCAGGCTTTTAATACTACGTCGCCGGACCGCTTCTTTTCACTTACTGATCCACAGGAAACGTCCCTGCGTCAGGCGCTGCTGGAGTCGCTGGAGTTCCTTGGCTGGATTACCTGCGAGGATGTTGATCAGCTTTCCGGCCAGGTTGTAAAAGTGGGTCAGTCTGGCCTTCATACCGGGCGTAAAGCCGGGGGGCGCTTTAGCCGTGGCGTGGGTGTGGCCGGTAATGGCTATAAGCTCGTAGAGACTGATTCCTGTGCTGAGCTGAAATGGGATCTGCTGTCTGTCTGGGCAAACTCAGGCCGCACAGAAAATGAATTTTTTAACCTCGTACAGACCTTTTCAAATGAAGCGTTTGCGCTGGATATGCTGCGTATTGGTTTTAACGGCCAGTTTATTGCAGAAACATCCGAGCCTGAAAAGTACCCGAACGGGGAGGATGTGAACGTCGGCTGGCATGCTCTGATGAAAAAATGGAATGAAGGTAAGCAAATCATTACCGATCCGGTGACGCTGGATGATAAGGGTGATTATCACTCCCTTGATGCTATGGCGTCTGACCTTATCAATACCAAAATCCCGCAGCAATTCCGTACTGATCCGCGTCTGGTGGTGCTGGTAGGTGCCGATCTGGTTGCCGCTGAGCAATACCGACTTTATCAGGGCGCTGATAAGCCATCTGAAAAAATCGCCGCGCAGCTACTCGGCAATACCATTGCGGGCCGCCGCGCCATTGTGCCGCCGTTTATGCCGGGTAAACGCATGGCCGTCACCACGCTTAAAAACCTGCACATCTACACCCAGCGCGGTACGCGCCAGCGTAAGGCCGCGTTTGAGGACGACCGCAAGCAGTTTGAAAACAAGTATCTGCGTAATGAAGGTTACGCCGTCGAAGAGCCGGAGCTGTACGCGGCGATTGATGAAAACGCGGTGACTATCGGCCAGGTGACCGAACCGGCAGAGGGCTGATAAATGGCACTTTCACCCGCACAGCGCCACAGCCAGCGTGTGGCGATGGAGCAGCAGCTTAAACGCCGCCAGGCTATCGAAAGTGCAGACAGTCTGCACATGCAAATCCAGGCGCTTAATGCTGACGTGGCGCATGTGCGCGGGTTGCCGACCATTGCCGATCGCGTGGTGCATAAGCGCGATGTGCTGTTACCGCGCTGGATGCCGACTGTTGAAGCGTATCTGGCAGGCGGCAGCGTTTATGCAAACCCGATCTTTGCCTGGTGCGTGGTGTGGTTGTTTGATGCCGGTGATCTGGACAGAGCGCTTGACCTGGCGGATACCGCCATTGCACAGCAGCAGCCGACACCGGACGGAATCCGCAGCAGTTTTCCGGCATTTGTTGCTGACACGGTAATGGCCTGGGCAGAACGCGCAGCGGAAGCGGGTGAAAGTCTGGAGCCGTATTTCTCCGCGACGTTTGAAAAGGTAACGCAGCAATGGCGGCTGCATGAGGAAATCACCGCCAAATGGTTCAAGTTTGCCGGGCTGTTGCTGCTGCGTGATGACCAGGGTAAGCCGCGAGCCTCAGCGCTTGAGGATGTGGCAGAGCTGCAAGCCGCAGACGCGCTGCTGGCGCAGGCGGAGAAGCTCTACAGAAAAGTGGGCGTGTCCACGCTGCGAAACCAGATTGCAGCCCGCGTGCGCAGTCTGAGCAAAGAATAAAAAGACTACCGTAAGCCAGCGGGCGCGGCGGAGGGCAATGCACTGATGTGCGATGCGCCGTGGATGCCGGTCAGCCCGCTTTTTCGGTTAAGTGAGGGGACATGTTCAGCGGAAAGCCGGTTGATTATCAGGATGCACCGTTAACGAACAACGGTTTCTGGCCGGATCTTAATTTAAAAGATTTTCAGGCGCAGCGGGCGCTGCCGCCTGATATGGACGCCGACACGCTCGCACAGGCGCTGCTGGCGGCGGTGATGGAAGTAAATGCCGATCTGGTCAGCGTTGAGGCTAAGCACCGCGCGAAGGGTTACGCGACGGCGGCCAGCGTGCCGGGTGTGATGATGGGCCAGCTCAACGGACTTTGTGCACAGTACATGAAAGCGGTATTTGCGCGGGGAAAGGCGGATTTAATTGGCGAGTTTGCCACCCAGGGGCGAAGGGAATCTCATCCGGGCCAGGAAAGCCCAGAAACGCGAAATGGTCTGCTGGCAGAGGCATCCATTGCTATCAGGCAGATTAAAGGGCTTAAGCGGGCAACGGTGAGCAAGGTATGAGCGGATCGCAACTGGAATCACTGACCGCCTTCTTTCGTGAAAATGTACCCGCGCGGGCGCAGGTGCGTTTTGACAGTGTGGCGGAAGACATGCGTATGGTGCCTGCCGCGCGGGATTTAGGCGAAAAGCAGTACCAGCAGGGCGTGATCCGTTATAGCGGGCTGCTGAGCTGGGAGCGTTTCCCATATCGTCTTGTTTCGCCTCAGTTGCTGGTTTCACTGCTTGCCGCATGGATGGATGACAACGAAACCGACGTTATGGACAGCATCGGCATTACTGACGCCGATCCTGAATGGGATGTGACGGTCGAGGATGAGGAAACCGCCACGGTGGTGCTCTCCATACCACTGGCTGAGGCGCTGGTGATCCGCCAGGACGACAACGGGCCGATCCCATGGAACGGCGAGCGCTGGACACTGGCAACCCCGGAAATCTGGACGGCGCTCAGCGCGTCGGTGTTCAGTACGGCAGATGAAACCGGTGCGCCGGTGGGTGAGCTGGATGTTTAACGGCGAGCTGAGCAAAAAGCAGCTCGCAGAGCTGCGGGGCGCACTGGCGGATCTGGAGTTACCCAAAGCAAAGCGCCAGCGGCTGCTGTGGCGGCTGGCAAAGTACGGACTGATTGCCGCGGCGAAACGCAATGCACGCAATCAGCAATCCCCGGATGGCGCACCGTGGCCGGGCCGTAAAACGAAGCGCAGGGGAAAGATGTTACGCAACCTGCCGAAGTTGCTGCACATCAGGGAAATGCCGGAGATCGACGCGGTACGGGTTTATTTGCAGGGCGGCGGGTACCGCAACGGGGAAGCGCCGGTACCGGCTGGCGTGGTCGGGTATGCGCAGCAAAACGGAATGAATGTGCGCGTGTCCCGTAGCAGTAAAGCCAGTAAACAGGATGCGGGGAAACTGGCGACGATTGCGCAGGCCAAAAAATTACGCGCCCTGGGCTATCAGGTGAAGCGCGGGAAGAAGACGAAAAAGCCAACTTACCGCGAGATCACCGAAACCATGCCCTATGCGCAGGCGGGGCTGCTGATCCGCAAGCTGAGCGGAAAAGCCGTTAAAACAAGCTGGACGGTTGATTTGCCCGCCCGCGCCTTTTTAGGCATGAGCGATGAAGATTTTAACAAAGCACTGGCGCGACAACTGCAAGCCATCGGTTTCGGGTGGGACGTCAAAGCACAGGATATCAGGGGTAAAACATGACATGGCCTTTAGTTGATGTAACGCAGGTCAATCAGTTACAGGGCGAAGTGACGGAGGTTGAGCGGGCCGTGTTGTTTATCGGCACAGGCACGATCAACCCAGGCAAAACGCTGGCGGTAAATGCACAGACGGATTTTGATGTGCTGTTAGGCGCGGCTGACAGCCCGCTGAAACGCCATCTTAAAGCAGCGCAGGCCAACGCCGGGCAGAACTGGTGGGGGTTTGTGCACGAACTGGCAGAGGACGCCGCGCCCGATGCATGGGTTAAAGCGGTGCTGGCCGCGCAGGTGTCCTGCTCGGTGGAAGGTGTCGTGTTGTGCGATGCCCTGAGCGATAAAGCAGCCATTAATCAGGCCGCCACGCTGCGATCAACGCTCATTGCAAAATATGGACGCTGGGTGTGGTTCATCCTGGCCGTTGAGGGCTTTCAGGCAGACGAAGACCAGGCGGAATATCTTGCCCGTCTGTCAGCCCTGCAAAACGGCATCGCGGAAAAAGCGGTGCAACTGGTGCCAGAGATTTGGGGCAATGAGCCGGGCGCGCTGGCCGGGCGGCTGTGTAACCGCGCAGTAACGGTGGCAGACAGCCCCGCCCGCGTGAAAACCGGGCCGGTGCTGAATCTTGGCCGTGACGATCTGCCGGTTGATGGTACGGGTGCGGTGATTGAGATTGCCACCCTTCAGGCGCTGGAGGCGCAGCGTTTCAGCGTGCCGATGTGGTTCCCGGATTATGACGGCGTTTACTGGTCAGACGGCCGCACGCTCGATGCAGAGGGCGGGGATTACCAGTCGATTGAGACACTACGCATTGCGGATAAAGCCGCGCGACGTGTTCGCCTGCTGGCGATTGGCAAAATTGGTGACCGCTCGTTAAACAGCACGCCGGGCAGCATTGCCGCGCACCAGTCGATTTTTGCAAAGCCGCTGCGTGAGATGTCAAAAGCCGCGCAAATCAACGGGGTGACGTTTCCCGGCGAGGTGAAACCGCCGCAGGATGGCGATGTGCAGATCGTCTGGAAAACAAAAAAACACGTCGAGATTTACATCGTGTTGCGCATTTATGAAATGCCGCTGCAAATCTCGATCAGTCTGCTGCTTGACCAGACCACGGAGGCGTAATTATGAGCAAGCGTATTTCAGGGATGTCCTTCGATACCTTTATTGACGGTTCCCTGGTGCATGTCGAGAAGGTCACGCTCGATATCACGGACAACACCACGGCAACGCAGACAAACGGGGTGCCGGATGGTTACGTCGATGGTGATGTGTCGGCAGAGGGCGAGCTTGAAGTGAGCATTAAAGCGTTTCAGCTTCTGGTTGGTCTTGCCAAACAAAACGGTTCATGGCGCGGTATCCCGCCCATTGACCTGATGTTTTATGCCAAAGCGGGCACGGAAGAAACCAAAATCGAGGCGTTCGGCTGCAAGCTCAACATGAGCAGCGTTCTTGACGTCGATCCCAAAGGCGGGGCGCTGGCAACGCGGAAAGTGAAGTTTATGGTCACCGATCCGCGATTTATTAACATCGACGGCGTTCCGTATCTGGAAGCGGAAGCCACCGAAAATCTGATCGGGTAAGGGACGACCATGCACGAAGAAGAAAAAAGCCTGATTACGCTGCTGCTGATTGGCGCACTGTGCGCAGTTGGCCGGGTACTGGCAAGCGGTGAGCCTGTGACGCCGCGCCTGTTTGCCGGGCGCGTGATCTTGGGGAGTCTGGTGTCAGTTGCCGCAGGCGCGGTGCTTATTCAGATCCCGGATGCCAGCCCGCTGGCGGTTAACGGGCTTGGGGCCGCGCTGGGGATTGCCGGTCATCAGGCGGTTGAAATGTGGCTGCGTCGCCGCGCGGCGGGTAACGGAGGGAGTGAGCCGAAATGACACTGGGTGAAAAACAGCAGCTTTTTGTTGTGATGATTGCGCAGCTTATCAACTGGGCGCAGGACAGGGGCTATCGTCTGACATTCGGTGAAGCGTACCGCACGCCGGAACAGGCCGCGCTGAATGCCAGGAAGGGCAGCGGCATCAGTAACAGCTTGCACACGCAGCGCCTGGCCGTGGACTTTAACCTGTTTATTAATGGCGTGTACCAGACGAAAACAGAAAATTACCTGCCGCTGGGCGAATACTGGGAAAGCATCGGCGGGACGTGGGGCGGGCGGTTTAAATCCAACCCTGACGGCAATCACTTTAGCCTTGAGCATAACGGGGTGCGCTGATGACAACGGGGCAATGGTTGATCGTGGTGGCCGTGGCCTTTTTGTGGGGCTGGATGACCGCAGACTGGCGGCGGGACAGTCTGGAGCTGACCGTAACGGCGACGGCAAACGCCGCCGCAAATGCCACGCGCGGCATGGTACAGGATATCGCCAGCGAGTCAGCCCGCGCGCTTGAAGAAAATCTGGAGGCGCTGAAACATGCACAGCCTGTGCAAATCCGTACCGAAATTGTTAAGCCGGTATTTACTAACGTGTGCGTTTCTGACGAATTTGTCAGCATGTTCAACGCCGCCGCAGACAATGCCGAACGTGCCTTATCAGGAAAACCTGAAAACAAAATGCCCGGAAACGCTGCCGCGCATTAACGGGAAAACGGGCACCGATATAGCCGGAGCCTTGCTTATTTATCAGGATATTTATCCGCAATGCGCGGCGCGTCATAACGCGCTGGTTAATGAAATTAATAAAAGAGAGAGTGTATTAAATGGAAACCATTAAATTAGTGATTGCAGGTGTGGCAGTGAATTTTGAACCGAACCAGACCGCTTACAATAAATTTATTAATGAATTGTCAACGGATAATAAAGTCGCTCCGGCTGTAAATTATCTTAATCGCATTGTGGCCGCTGACAGTAAAGAAGCACTGGCCGACATTATTAAACGCCCCGGTGCGGCGTTACAACTGGCGGGCAAGATTAACGACATTTACGCGCCTGAGCTGGAAATCGAAGTAAAAAACTGACAAAGCGGGTTCAGGCGATTGAATCAAATGGACTCAGCCAGTATTTAATATTACGCCGCCATTATTTGCCCCACGGTGAAGACAATATTGATGATATTGCCGCTGCTGTCTGGCTGGATAACCGTCACTGGGAATACTTTTCTGTTGCGGTGGCGAATGGTGTTGGTATCGCATTTAAAGGCGCAGAATGAAACAACTTGATTTTACATTAAGCCTTATCGACAAATTAACGCGCCCGCTAAAGCAGGCGCAGGCGTCGGTTGAAGGCTTTGCGGATAAATCACGGGACGCCTTTAAGCGTATCGGCGTCGGGGCGCTGGCGGCGTGGGGCGTGGGGCAGACAATCAAGGGCGCACTGACACCGGCTATTGAAATGTATGACGCCCTGAGCGAAGCCTCAGCGCGTGGCGTTGACAGCACCGCCCTTAAAACCGTGCAGCGTGACGCTATGTTATTCAGCGTGAAATATGGCACGGCGGCGGTGGACTTCGTTAATTCAACGGCGGATATCAGCGGCGCAATCGCAGGGCTTTCTGCAAACGATCTGCCGCAACTCACCCGCGTGGCGAACACGCTGGCGTTTGCGATGAAGGCTACAACGCAGGAAACCAGCGAATTTATGGGGCAGATGTTCGCCAATTTCAGCAGCGATGCAGAGCGCATGGGAAAAGTGCAGTTTGCTGAGCAACTGGCCGGAAAAATGGCGTACATGCGCCAGGCGTTCGGCGCGGAAATGGGCGTCATCAAAGACCTGATGGAAGGCGCGCGCGGCGTGGGGAATAACTTCAACATCGGGATCGATGAGCAGCTTGCTGTCCTGGGGCAGCTACAGCGTTCATTAGGTACGGAGGCCAGCGGCGCATATGAAGGTTTTCTCACCAGTGCCGAAGAGGGCGCAAAAAAGCTTGGCCTGTCGTTCACGGATGCAACGGGGAAAATGCTGTCCATGCCGGAAATGCTCAATAAGTTACAGGGCAAATACGGCAAAAGCCTTGAAGGAAACCTGAAAGCGCAAAAAGAACTGGATGACGCTTTCGGTGACAGCTCGGCGGTGGTGAAACAGCTTTACGGCAACGTGGCCCTGCTACAGCGCAATATTAACGAGCTGGGCGGCGCAGACGGGTTAAAGCGCACGCAGGAAATGGCCGCAAAGATGGTGAAGCCCTGGGATCGGTTTATCGCCATTCTTACCGCCATTCAGACCGTGATCGGCCTGACGCTGATCCCGGTGCTTTATCCGCTGCTCAATCGCCTGGCAGATATGGGGGCGACGTTCGCCCGATGGATGCAAATGTTTCCGAACATCGCACGGGTGGTGGGTTACGTCACCATGGCCGTGCTCGGAATGGCGGCGGCGGGCGCGGTGGCAAATATTGTTATGGGCGTCTCAGCGTTTGTAATGATGGGCTTATCGAAAGTGCTGGCACCTGTAGCCAGGCTGCTGGGGCTGAATCGCCTTGCAATGATTGCCAGTAATACGGCAGCAAAAGTGTATACAGCCGGGTTACGTGGTTTGCGTGCCTCTGTACTTGCGGCAAGTATCGCAGCCCGTATAGGGTCGGCCTCGTTTTTACTTATGATCGCCCCCATTGCGGCCATTGCGCTGGCGATTGCTGGCGTGGTGCTGGCAGTTATAAAGTTCTGGCAACCGATCAAGGCGTTTGTCAGCGGTTTTATCAGTGGTTTCAGCCAGGCAAGCGGCGCACTGACTCCCTTTAAGGGGCTGTTCAGTGGGATCGCTTCGGCGGTTGGGTGGGTCTGGAACGGTGTTAAAACGCTGTTTGGCTGGTTTGGCAGCCTGCTTTCCCCGGTACAAATGACCGGCGAAAAACTGGATAGCGTGACCAGTGCCGGGGAGACTTTTGGCCGTGTCGTGGCGGCGGCTATTGACCTGATTCTGACGCCGTTTGAGCTGGTTTATCGTTCCATTCAGACCGTAATTGAAATGTTCGGGATCGTTACAGAGGGCTGGGGTGATGTGATTAATGCCTTCAATATTAATTCCCCGGTTGAGTCCTTTGAAAATATGGCCCGCGTGATTGGGGGTGTTTTCGGGAAGTTATGGGACACGCTTAAACATTCTTTTACCGGGACATATAACTGGATTATTGAAAAGCTGAATAAAATCCCCGGTGTTGATATTGCGCTTTCTGCTGAGCCGACGCCAGAAGTGAATAAGGTAATGCCTTATATCCCGAAAGCGGGAAGCTATGCCGGGGGCAATATTCAGCAGGTGCCACAAAGTTTATTAACTCCCCCCGCGCCGCCCGCGCTTTCACCTGATGTACTTTTGACGGGTGGGCAGGTTAAAGGGATTGAGAAAGGCGGCATCAGTAAATCAATTAATAATAATTCCCGTTCGGTAACGGATAACAGCCGCAGCATAGGTACAGTAAATATTTACCCTAAAGAAACGGTGTCACCGGGTCAGTTAATGGAATGGCAGGAATTAAACCAGTGAGCGAATTATTTTATATAGACCTGTTAATTCAGGGGGGTGACTTCACTCTTAATTCAGGGCGTGAGCCGGAATTATGCAATAACCGCGTAAGTATCGGGCAGGATATCGTCCATTCAATACTTGAAAGCGGAATAGCCACAGAGTTAATTGCAGAGCGCAGCCCCACATTACGCGCCGATATTTTAACCCGGCTTGAATTACTGGTTGAGGATGATGAAAGAATTGTGCCGGGGTCGGTGGAAATTACCGAGGAAAGTAATAAGCGCCTTTGGCTGACGGCTAATACCAGTGATTTTGGGCCTGTTTCTACGCGGGTGGATATATGACAGAAAAACCGCAGGTGGATTTTGAGGACGTGCTGAAAGCGTCCGGGATGCCGGTCACGGAAACAGAGGTGCGATCACGCTTCGAAGCCATTGTCACCGGCGAAGGGCTGATCACCAACACCTCGCGTATGTCGCCATTCTGGAGGCTTATCACAGCAATTGTCACCACGCCGGTGATGTGGCTGAAAGATGCCCTGGTGACGGTGGTATTAGGAAATATGTTTGTAGCCACGGCCGGCGGAAAAATGCTGCGTCTTCTTGCCTGGGCGGTAAACGTTACGGTTAAGCCTGCTGTGGCTGCCGAAGGCGCGATCCGCTTCACCAAAAATCAGGCCGGGGATGTGGTGACGGTGACGGCGGGGACGCTTATCCAGACCGAGCGCATTAATGGCACGGTGTACCAGCTCGCCACCGTTGCCGATATGACGATCCCGGCAGGAACAGCCAGCGCGTTAATCGCGGTGAAAGCCACCGGCAGCGGGGCGGGGTTTAACCTTGCGCCGGGCTATTACCGCATTTTGCCTGTGGAAGTGGCGGGGATAAGCCACGTTGTGAACGAAGAGGACTGGCTGACGCAGCCGGGCGCAGATGAAGAGTCGGACGACGAATTACGCGAGCGCTGCCGCAATCAGTTTAACCTGGTCGGTAATTACCACACTGACGCCGTTTACCGCTCAATGATTGCGGGTGTGGCCGGGCTGAGC
This sequence comes from Enterobacter sp. kpr-6, assembly GCF_900116015.1. GTDB lineage: Bacteria > Pseudomonadota > Gammaproteobacteria > Enterobacterales > Enterobacteriaceae > Enterobacter_D. The sequence goes on along the minus strand of NZ_FOYH01000007.1, from coordinate 45,907 downwards.
GTTGACCGCATTTATTTTGAACATGACGCCCCGCGTGGCCCCGGCACTGCCAATGCCTATTTGCTGCTTGATTCAGGCGTGACGTCCGCGCCGTTCGTTGAGTCGGTAAACGACTACATCATCAACGACGGTCATCACGGCCATGGTGATGACATGCAGTGTTTTGCGATGCCGGAAACCCGTCACGATCTGAGCGTAAAAATCAGCGTGAAAAATCTGGATAACGTCAGCGATGACGAGCGGCAGGCGCTGAGTAAGGGCATTGAAAACCTGATCCGTTGTGCCTTTCGGGAAAATACGGATTTTGAAGTGCGCAAAACATGGCCCTATAGCCGGTTCTCTTTCTCCCGCCTGGGTGAAGAGATCCACCGTTATTTTACGCTGGCTGATTCAGTGGCCTTTTCGCTGACGGATATTACAAGCGATCTGAGTGTGCCGCGCCTGCGTTCATTAATTGTGAGTCTTGAAAATGACTGATTTTGTCAAAAAGCTGGCAGCACTGGCGCTGCCGTTCTGGATGGATAACGGCGAGCCAAAGAAATTACTCGCCGCCGCGCGGAAATGGTGGGCGCAGGTTTACCAGTGGGTGACATGGCCCGTTAGCCAGTTTGATCCGCTGACGTGTGCGGAGCCGCTGTTAAACCTCATCGCGTATGACCGGGATATCACCCGGTTTAATGGTGAACCGCTGGCACTGTTTCGTAAGCGCGTAGCCTATGCGTTCGTGAATGCCGGGGATGCCGGATCGGTTGAGGGGTTTATTGCCATTTTCCAGCGACTTGGCATTGGTTATGTCGAACTGCTGGAGCGTCAGCCAGGCATTGACTGGGACGTGATCACCGTTCGCGTCACTGACAGCCAGGTCGCCAGTAACACGCAGCTCATGATCCAGATTATCCGGCAGTATGGCCGGACGTGTCGCCGCTATCAGTTTGAAGTGATTACCGTGCAGGGTCTGGCGATTCGCGCGGGCTGGGATCAGGGTGAATACGTCTGCTACCCGGCGCGGCTTGCCGGGACGCAGGCAGCTACAACGTTTAGCGCGAGTCTATAGGGAGGAAACTATGTCACAGACCGTTATCACGCAGGCATTTGAGCAATGGAAAGCGCAGCAGGCCGTCAGTAATACCGCGATTGAGCTGGATGAGTTCGTGTTTGCCAATGTGCCTGGGCTTGACCCGGCAACGCCGATTAACCGCGCCGAAACCCTGCCGCCCGCCGCGCAGATTGTTTACCGCCAGGCCATCACGCGTAAAGGCGTGGTGAATGAAAATGCGGTAGTGCATTCGGTAGTGCTTGGCGCTGACGTGGGCGATTTTTCGTTTAACTGGATCGGGCTTATCAATAAAGCATCGGGGACGCTGGCAATGATTGTCCACGCCCCGGATCAGCAGAAGCTGAAAACAGCAGACGGGCAGCAGGGCAACGTCCTTACCCGTTCGTTTTTAATGGAATACAACGGCGCACAGAGTGAAACCCGTATCACTACCCCTGCCGAAACATGGCAGATTGATTTTACGGCGCGGCTGGCGGGTGTGGATGAGCGTCAGCGCCTTGAAAATCTGGATGTATACGGCGCAGGCGCGTTCTACGGGGACGGGTTTCTGGTCACTAAAGCAGGTACAGGTTATTCCGTCACAAAGGGCGTGGGCTATGTCGGCGGGCTGCGGGCAGAGCTGACGGAAAACAAAGCGATCACAGTGGATGCGAAGCCTGCAAAAGTCTTTCTGGATGTGTGCTTTACCGGGTCGCTGGTCAGTGCATGGCAGACTCAGGCCACGCTGACCGTGGCGGGTGCGCTTACCGATTATGAGAAAAGCGGCGTGAAGCATTATGTCTTTGCGGTTGCCAGCATTGACGCAGCGGGGAATGTCACTGATTTACGCCCGATGGGGAGTCTGGGCGATCAGGCGCTTAATGCGCGCGTTGACCTGAAATACACGGCGCAGGATGCGACGACTACGCAAAAAGGTATCGTCCAGTTAAGCAGCGAGACAAACAGCGCCGCCGAAACACTGGCCGCCACGCCAAAAGCGGTTAAAGCAGCGTATGACCTCGCCGCCGCAAAATATACGGCTGTGGATGCCGGCACGGTGCAAAAGGGGATTGTTCAGCTCAGCAGCGCGACGGACAGCAGCGCCGAAACACTGGCCGCCACGCCAAAAGCGGTTAAAGCAGCGTATGACCTCGCCGCCGAAAAATTTACGGCTGTGGATGCCAGCACGGTGCAAAAGGGGATTGTTCAGCTCAGCAGCGACGTTGATAACCCATCTGAATTACTTGCGGCAACGTCAAAAGCGGTGAAGGCGGCGAATGATAATGCAAACGGGCGCGTACCAGTGGAGCGCACCATCAACGGTAGTCCGCTTGCCAATGATATCGTTATTACCACTCATGACATTTTCCACGGGCAGGCCGTGGAAATTCGGAATGCGGCTGATCTGAATTCTTTCACCACGCCTGGGCTTTATTTTCAGCCTGATAATTCACAGGCAATTAACGGGACAAATTATCCCGAAGATTTAGCCGGTTCGCTGGAAGTCTACCGTCACGCCGGTATCACTCAGGTGTACAGGATTTACAACTCTTCCCGCTGCTATATGCGCACTTTTTTTAATAGTGTATGGACTGGATGGGCCAGGGCTTATGACACCTTAAATAAACCCACCCCGGCAGATATCGGAGCCTTACCGGTCGGTGGAACGGCTGTTGCTGCCCTTAAATTAGCCACGACACGTTATATCAACGGTGCGCCCTTTGACGGTACGGGAGATGTGACGCTTTCGGCGGCTGCGGTCGGAGCCTATACAAAAGCGGAAAACCACGCCCTTTTTCAGCCACTGGGGAGCTATACGCCAGCGGGTCAGGCTTACACCAAAGCAGAAAGTGACGGACGATTTCAGCTCATGAACAGCGCATATCTGGGCGAGGTTGGCTGGTTTCGGGATACCAACACGGGAATGCTTATTCAGTATGGAAAGGTTGCGATATCCACTGACGGGCAGGGTGTGGCCTTTCCGCTGACGTTCAGTATTGTGCCGTCTCTGTCATTGACTGTTAACAGCGGCAGTTATGGTGATGTTGGCGCGACGAGTTTATCCGCTACAGGTTTTGTTGTTAAAGCCACCGAGAGAAATATCGTTGGCTATATTGCGATTGGGCGATGAAATGAGAATTTATTACAGCGCGACAAGCGGCGGGTTCTACCCGGATTTTTTAAAGGACAATTACAACAATGTTGGTGGCGGCTGGCCTGCTGATGCCGTGGAAATTACGCAACGCTGGTATGAGTATTTATTAAACGCGCAGGCGGAAGGGCAGATTATCGTACCGAATGAATACGGTCAGCCGGTGCTTGCTGATGCGGCATTGCCAACGCATGATGATCTGTTACGGGCGGCTGAGCAAAAACGGCAGAAATTCATTGATGATGCCATGCAGTCAATCGGCGTCATCCAGCTCAAGCAAATGAATGGCCGCAAAATCTCAGACGACGAAGCGGTCAAAGTGAATGCCGTGCTGGACTGTATTGAACGGCTGGAAGCGCTCGATCTGAGTGCCGCGCCGGATATTGAGTGGCCGGAGGTACCGGGAAATGTGGCGTGAAGCACGGCTGGCACTGACTGACTCACTGGCCGCGCTTAACTGCTCGATAGTTCCGGCGCATCCCTGGGTTTACGGACTCGGTCAGCAGACCAGTAACGGGGCGTATCTCAGCCCGGTTAATGCCGTGTCGTATCTGGCGCAGAAGCTCGCCGGTACGGGCGGCCATGCTGACGTTGTGATCATGATGGTCACCGGGCAAACGCAGGACAGTTTTATAAAAAGTCTGGGCGGGCTGGTTGACGTATTCCCGGCACCGGCAATGACGCAGGTTAAACGCCTGGCGCAATCGGCGGCGGCGCTGGCTGTGGAAAAGATGCAAATCCCGGCGAAAGCCGGGGCCGCGCTTCCGGCATCAATGCCGCTTTCCGTGCCAACAAGCCGGGCCGCGTTAACAGCGGCAGCGATCAGCAAGGCGCAGGCGGCAGCGGGAGAGGGGTTCAGCATTGGCGGGCTTAAGCAGCAAATCAGCAGCTTTAACAGCCTGCGTAATGGACTCATTAGCCGTGCAGCCAGCGAGCTTAAAACACTCCAGGGTAAAAGTGCCCGCGCCTGGGTCTTTACCAGCAGGGGCGATATTCCCACGACGCTGATTGAGCTTGTGAAAAATATCCCCGATCCGTCTGCCGTATACAGCGCGGCGGTGATGCTGGCCGGAGAGAATCTTGACGGAATTAAGGACATGATCCATGAGTTCGATCCCCACACTGGCGCTTAACGGCGAATCCATCGCGCTAAAAAACATGCGCGTGACTATCTCGCAGCAGTTTCAGGACAAAGACCAGAGCGGGCAGACCAGCGCGACCAGCAAAGCGGAGCAGGGCGCGAAGGGAAAAGAAATGCGCGTCTCCGGTGAGGTGCCGTTCAGGGATGTTAAAACGCTGACGCAGCTTTTTAAGCTGGCAAACGCCACCGATGCGGGCGGAAAGCGGCAGGTGTACCGCGTCGCGCATGTGGCGGCGCGTGCGGTGAGTCTTCGTGAAGCAACGTTCACCGGCACGATCGATGCACCGCAGCAGGACGGGCGAATGTCATGGCTTGTGACGTTTACCCTGGCTGAACATCTCAGCGTGCAGGAAAAGAAAGAAGCGCGGGCCAGCGCAAAAACCACAAGCAAAATGCAGACGGCAGGCGGAACGGGGGCAGGTGGGACCGGGCAGAGCGCCGCCGAAGACACGGAAAAAATGACCTGGTTTGAGAGCAAGGTGCTTAAACCGGTAAATGATGCGCTGGAATAAATATGAAACCTGTTAAACGATTATACCTCTCAGGTGATGAGGTGCATTTAGTAGACGTCCAGATGGTGCTTGAGCTGAGCGCCTGCGGTCGCGGCTTTATTACCGCCGAAACGGATCAGGACTATACGGGGAAACTGGTACGCCTCGATGTTGGTTATACGAGCGGCGTTTTGCGCTGGTTTACCGGTTTTGTTGAGCGCTCTCAGCCTGCCGAAAAGGGATTCCAGCGCCTCTTTGTGCGGGAGCTGTCGGGCGTGTTTGATCGGAGCTGGCAGTGTTCCTTTCAGCATCCAACGCTGAGGGACGTCACCGGCTGGCTGACAGAGCACAGCGGGCTGACGGTTGCCGTGCCTGATGCGGCGTACAGTGACAAGCCGATCCCGCACTTCACGCATTCCGGGACGGGTTTCCAGTTGCTAAATAATCTGGGCCGGGCGTTCGGCATCGTGGATTATCTCTGGTATCAGTTGCCGGATGGTTCGCTCTACTGTGGCGGCGCAGAAAAGGCGCTTTTTGCCGGGCGGCCCGTTGAAATCCCGTCTGAATTTAATCAGCAGGCGGCAGCGGGTAACGCGATGACGATCCCGGTGGTACAGGCATTACGCCCCGGCGTCGAGGTCAACGGCCAGCGGCTGACAAAGGTAAGCCTGAGTAATGACACCATGACGATCACATGGACGCCCAGGAACCAGAAAACAGGAAAGCCGCTGCAAAAAACACCCGCACAGCGTCAGATTGAAAGCCATTACCCGGAGCTGGCAAGCGGCCTGCACCTGCCGAAATTCGCGCGGGTCATGGCGCACAGTGAGCCGGTGAGAAGCGGTAATTTTGCCGATGAGTTCCGCCCGCGTTACGCCGTGGACGTACAACTGCTTGACGCAGACGGTAATCCAGACCGTAACACGCCGGTTTATTCTGCGGTACCGCTGCCGGTGCCGATGGCCGGTAATGATTCGGGCCTGTTTCAGTTTCCGCCCGAAGGCACGCTGGTAGAAGTCGGGTTTACGGATGGCCGCCCGGATAAGCCCTTTATTCGTCAGACCGTGCCGGGTGGTACCAGCCTGCCGGATGTAAAGCCGGGTGAGCAGTTGCAGCAGCAGCGCGAAGAGGTATCACAGCGCGTCACCCAGGCGGGTGACTGGGTACGCAAAACGGATCAGACCATCAGTGAATCATCCATGTCGCGGGTGGTCACTGCCGATGAGGAAAAGCGCGAGATAGTCACGCGTGAAACGACGATTAAAGCCACGGATAAAACCACGGTGATCGGCACGGCTTCCCTGATGGCCGGGGCAGTGCAGCACGTCACCACGGGTGACTATGCAATGGCCGTTGGCGGTAATCGCCTGCTGAGTGTGACGGGGAATGCTGAAACGGATATCAGCGGCGCACAGTCTGTCAACGTGGCCGGAAACATCGACACGCAGGCGGGCGGGTCGCTGACAGAAAAGATAGCCGCGCTGCGTAAAAGCGTGGCCGCAGGCGGTCAGCAGATCATGGGGCCGACGGTGCATATTGGCAGCGAGGGAGTGAACACGCTTTCAATGATGCTGGACACTATCGACCTGCTGGCAGAACTGGCCGCACAATGCGCCATTCATGCGCACTCAGGCACCGGCACGCCAACCAATGCCGCCGCATTCACGCAGACCGGAGCGAAAGCAACGGCGACGCGAAGCAAGTACGAAAAGATTATTGCCTGACCTGACAATCACGCCCGCGCAATGCGGGCTTTTTTACGCCCCTTACCAGACGCAGCAGAACGCCCCCTGTAGGCACATCATACTGATTCACCTCGTCACACCCCCCTTATTGCTTCCGCTTTACCTCGCCCCGCTGACGCAGCAGCGCACAGACAAAATAAACATGTCGCAGACGAAAACGGCACTACACCGCACCCGCCTGCACGTTTTGGATCAGAAAAAAATTTCAGTTTTATTTTTCTACAAACCAGACCGCCAGCCCGCGCCAGTGCTGGCGGCTTCACACAAAAAGCAAACTGCAAAGATTGAAAGGAATTACATTTTTTTTCAGTAAAAAGGATCTGAGAAGGATCTGAGGAAATTGGTAATCATCAGAAAAATAAGGGGAAAATAAATTTTACGTCACTTTCGCGGATCGTTTCGATACAAAAAGCGTTTTCTTTCACGCCTCACAAAGCCAGGCGGGACAAGGGCTGGAGGCAATGCGGTAAATTTTCCGGGACTGAAAAAAAGAAAAATGATTATACTGTTTTTATATACAGTATTTGAGCGAGCGAGGGGGACAGAAAATGGGATGGTTTTCAATGAACGGGATTACTTTTGCGTGTCTGAAAGAAGGAGAAAAGCCCCTGCCAGAGCACGCTTATGCATCAAGTGTGCATTCGGATGTGCGCTATGTCATATGGCAGGAAGACGGGTTGTGGAATGTGTGTTCGGTATCCAATAAATCGGGAAAAGTGTCTTTTCTGCCTTTGGCTGAACAACTGTTTAAAAGCAGTGACGAAGCATGGCGGGCAGCGTATCAGCACTGGATTGATATCGACCGACTGCAAGGGGTAACGCGTCAACGTGCCGCGCTGGAAGTTTTGAAATCCGCCAGGGATGCTTTTCCTACGCTGAAAGGGTAGCCAGGCTGCAAAAAAATGAATCACAATCAGATTGCTGTGCGACACTTTTGCGACACTGGACAAACAGGAAATAAAAAAGCCACCGGCAAAGGTGGCTTAACTTAATGATTTTACTGCTAAAATTTGGTGGCCCCTGCTGGGTTTGAACCAGCGACCAAGCGATTATGAGTCGCCTGCTCTAACCACTGAGCTAAGGGGCCGTGGCGGGGGATTATAATGTAACTTCTGCCTGCAATCCAGCCATAAGCGCATACCTGCCGTTTTTATAAACAACATATTATCAATCCTTTATACTTTAATAATTACTCATTCACTGGGGTTGTAAATGATTAACGATATTCTCGCGCCGGGCCTGCGGGTGGTGTTTTGTGGCATCAATCCGGGTAAGTCGTCGGCGCATACAGGCTTTCATTTTGCGCATCCGGGCAACCGCTTCTGGAAGGTCATCTATCAGGCGGGTTTTACGGATGAGTTGCTCAGGCCGGAGGAGGAGATGCGGCTGCTGGATACCCGTTGTGGCATCACCATGCTGGTGGAGCGCCCGACGGTGCAGGCCAGCGAAGTCGGGCTGCATGAGTTACGCAGCGGCGGGCGTGAGCTGATTAAGAAAATAGAGGATTACCAGCCGGATGCGCTGGCGATCCTTGGGAAGCAGGCGTACGAGCAGGCGTTCAGCCAGCGCGGGGTGAAATGGGGGAAGCAGCAGATTACCATTGGCGCGACACAGGTGTGGGTGCTGCCGAATCCCAGCGGGCTGAACCGGGCGACACTGGATAAGCTGGTGGAGGCGTACCGGGAGCTGGACGAAGCGCTGGTGGTGCGGGGGCTTTAGCGCGGGGCTGGGTTTTCCCCTCACCCTGGCCCTCTCCCCGTGGGGGAGGGGATGACCTGCTCACAAAACAAAAAGCTCCCTTTCGGGAGCTTTTTAATCATCGTGTGCAAACGGACAAATTAATCGTCCAGGAAGCTACGCAGTACTTCAGAGCGGCTCGGGTGGCGCAGTTTGCGCAGGGCCTTCGCTTCGATCTGACGGATACGTTCGCGGGTAACGTCGAACTGTTTACCCACTTCTTCCAGCGTGTGGTCGGTGTTCATATCGATACCGAAACGCATACGCAGCACTTTTGCTTCACGGGCGGTGAGGCCAGCCAGTACGTCGTGCGTGGCGGCACGCAGGCTCTCGGTGGTCGCAGAGTCCAGCGGCAGCTCGAGGGTGGTATCCTCGATGAAATCACCCAGATGCGAATCTTCATCGTCGCCAATCGGCGTTTCCATGGAGATCGGCTCTTTGGCAATCTTCAGCACTTTACGGATCTTGTCTTCCGGCATCAGCATGCGTTCGGCCAGTTCTTCCGGCGTCGGCTCGCGGCCCATCTCCTGCAGCATCTGGCGGGAAATACGGTTGAGCTTGTTGATCGTCTCAATCATATGCACCGGAATACGGATGGTGCGCGCCTGGTCAGCGATAGAGCGGGTGATCGCCTGACGGATCCACCAGGTTGCGTAGGTGGAGAACTTGTAACCGCGACGGTATTCAAACTTATCAACCGCTTTCATCAGGCCGATGTTGCCTTCCTGAATCAGATCGAGGAACTGCAGACCACGGTTGGTGTATTTCTTGGCGATAGAAATAACCAGACGTAAGTTTGCTTCCACCATCTCTTTCTTCGCACGGCGGGCTTTCGCTTCACCGATGGACATACGACGGTTGATGTCTTTAACCTGCTCGATGGTCAGGCCGGTTTCTTCTTCGATCTGATGCAGTTTTTGCAGGCCGCGATGCACATCTTCAGAGACGTCATGCAGCTTTTCAGACCAGGGTTTGTTCATTGCGATAGCCGCGTTAAACCAGGTTTCGCTGGTTTCATTGCCGGTGAACAGGGTGATGAAGTTCTTCTTCGGCATTTTGCACTGCTCAACGCACAGCTTCATGATCAGGCGTTCCTGGGTACGCACGCGGTCCATCATTACGCGCATGCTGTTAACCAGGTAGTCGAACTGTTTTGGCACCAGACGGAACTGCTTGAACACTTCAGACAGTTTCAGGATCTCTTCCTGAGCGCTGGCGTGGCTGCGGCCTTTCGCTTTGATGGTGTCACGGGTGACAACATACTGCGCGCGCAGCTCACCGAATTTCTCGCGAGCCAGTTCAGGATCGATGCTGTTGTCGTCATCGCTGCTGTCGTCTTCGTCTTCATCTTCGTCTTCTTCATCGTCGGCCATCTCTTCAGCAGACAATTCAGAACCGACATGCGTGGCTGTTGGGGCCAGATCTTCTTCGGCGTTAGGATCAACGAAGCCGGTGATCAAATCAGACAGACGTGCTTCTTCCGCTTCCACGCGATCGTACTGCTCAAGCAGATAGGTGATCGCTTCCGGATATTCAGCAACTGAGCACTGCACCTGGTTAATGCCGTCTTCGATACGCTTGGCGATGTCGATTTCGCCTTCACGGGTCAGCAGTTCGACAGTACCCATTTCACGCATGTACATGCGCACCGGGTCGGTAGTACGACCGATTTCAGACTCAACGCTTGAGAGTACCTGCGCGGCAGCTTCTTCCGCATCTTCGTCGGTGTTGTTCGAGTTTTCAGCAAGCAGGAGATCATCAGCATCCGGTGCTTCTTCCATCACCTGGATGCCCATGTCGTTGATCATTTGGATGATGTCTTCGATCTGGTCGGAGTCGACGATATCTTCCGGCAGATGGTCATTGACCTCGGCATAGGTCAGATAGCCTTGCTCCTTACCGCGTTGGACAAGAAGTTTCAGCTGTGACTGCGGGTTTTGCTCCATAAGACGGTATCCACACTTAATTCATGAGGTTGGTGTCGGTCGGCGAAACAAAGCCGCCAACATAAGCTAACGAGGGGGTATTTATATTATTGCCGCGCCCCTCAGTGCGGCTGTCGGGATCGTCCCGATCGATATTCGGCACTTAAGCCGTTAAATTCATTTTTTGGCCAGAGCCTGGTTCAGTGTCCAGAGCTCCCGGCGTTCTTCGCTGCTTAAGCCATGGGTGCGATCCCGGGCGATTAACTCTTCCTGTCGCAGCTTAAGCATCGAATCAAACATATGACTGAGTGCATCAGTGAACGTTTTTTCTGCAATGTCCTTATCAGCTATATCGTCCCACATGGACAGCTTTTCAAGGGTAGCGGCTTCATTTGTGCCACGATATTGCTCTAAAAGCTGACCGGTGGTCAGACCTGGCTGTGACAGACAAGTGTTGACCAGTTCTGCAAATAAGCCAAGTCCGGGCAGCTTCTCAGGGCTTAGTCCACCCAGCGGTGGGACTAAGGGAGCCAGTTCCGGATTTTGGACCAGCAATCCTATCAGTATACGCATGGTTGTGCGTTTTAGCTGTTGAGCCGGGCGCACCGCGCCGCTTTCTGCCTTTTTCGGCATTAAACGATCGAGCTGACCGTCATCAAAAATGCCCAGTTTTAACCCGAGCGTCTGGCGAAGCTGAATGCGGTGAGCATCGCCTGGCACCTGACTGATAAGCGGTAACGCTAATGCGGCTAACTGCGTGCTGCCATCGGGCGAACTCAGATCAACCTGCGGCAGGAGGCTGTTAAACAAAAACGTTGAAAGCGGCTGAGCATGTTCCATACGTGCTTCAAACGCCTCTTTGCCCTCTTTACGCACCAGCGTATCGGGATCTTCGCCATCAGGAAGAAACATAAAGCGTAGCTGGCGACCGTCTGTCATGTACGGCATGGCGGTTTCAAGCGCACGCCAGGCGGCGTCGCGACCGGCCCGATCGCCGTCATAACAGCAGATCACATTGTTTGTCGCGCGGAACAGCATATGCATGTGGTCAGCCGTAGTCGATGTACCCAGTGAGGCGACAGCGTAATTAATGCCGTACTGCGCCAGGGCGACCACATCCATATAGCCTTCAACAACCAGCAAACGTTGCGGTTCAGCGTTGTGCAACTGTGCTTCATAAAGGCCATAGAGCTGGCGGCCTTTATGGAAAATGTCAGTTTCCGGAGAGTTAAGGTATTTCGGCGTATCGTTACCCAGTACGCGACCACCAAAGCCAATTACCCGGCTGCGTTTATCGCGGATCGGGAACATCACCCGATTACGAAAACGGTCGTACGTTCTGCCCTGGTCGTTGTTGACCAGCATGCCGGCATCCAGCAGCAGCTTTCTGTTATCGTTATTGCCGCCGAAACGTTTTAAGGCGTTATCCCAGCCAGGCGGGGCAAATCCGATAGCGAAGCGCTCTACAACCTCAGCGCTCAGGCCGCGTTTTTCCAGATATTGACGGGCAGGTTCTGCAGAAGGCTGGCTTAACGATTTCTGATAAAAATCGTTTAACCCCTCCATCAACTGATAGAGGTTTTGCCGTTGATGGCGCTCTATCTGGCTAAGACCGGTTCCCGATTCATACGGGATTTCCAGGTTATGCATGGCTGCCAGTTCTTCCACGGTTTCAACGAATTCGAGCTTGTCGTAATTCATTAAAAAGTCGATGGCATTACCGTGCGCGCCACAGCCGAAGCAATGGTAAAACTGTTTCTCACCGTTCACGGTGAAAGAGGGGGTTTTTTCGTTATGGAATGGACAACACGCGTGAAAGTTCTTGCCCTGCTTTTTGAGCTTTACCCGTGCATCGACAAGATCGACGATGTCGGTGCGCGCCAGCAAGTCATTGATGAAAACGCGTGGGATTCGTCCAGCCATAAGCCCCGTTTATTTTTGATAACTTATAAACGAAAATAAGCCGCGCATTCCTTTCGGAAGCACGGCCTTACAACTACAACCCGGTCTGCAACTTGAGAGCATAAGCCCTCAAAGAATTAGTACAGACGAGTACGGCGTGCGTTTTCGCGAGCCAGTTTCTTCGCGTGACGTTTCACAGCGGAAGCTTTGGCGCGTTTACGTTCTGTAGTCGGTTTTTCATAGAACTCACGACGACGAACTTCCGCCAGAACACCTGCTTTCTCACAGGAACGCTTGAAGCGACGCAGAGCTACGTCGAACGGCTCGTTTTCACGTACTTTAATTACCGGCATGTGCCTCTCACCTTTGATTAAATCGGTTTGCCGCTGGCATCAACGCCAGCTTATTTCAAAATGGTGCGGAATTTTACTGCAATTGATGCTGCTTTGTAAAGCACCGCTACCCTTTTTGCAAGGGACTTTTGTAAGGGGGACGAGTATACACGAAGTGACTTCACGGGGTGAGCAAAGTTTTACAACCAGGGCCATTCGCCCTACACTGCGCGGATTGAAAAGAGGGTAAAACCGCCATGCGTGTACTGGGTATTGAAACATCCTGCGATGAAACCGGCATCGCCATTTACGATGATGAAAAAGGGCTTTTAGCCAACCAATTGTATAGTCAGGTGAAGTTACATGCTGACTACGGCGGCGTGGTGCCGGAACTGGCGTCGCGCGATCATGTGCGTAAAACCGTGCCGCTGATCCAGGCAGCGCTTAAAGAAGCCGGATTAAGTGCGAAAGAGATCGACGCGGTAGCTTATACCGCAGGCCCAGGGCTTGTCGGCGCGCTGCTGGTGGGGGCAACGATTGGTCGTTCCCTGGCGTTTGCCTGGGATGTCCCGGCCATTGCCGTGCATCATATGGAAGGGCACCTGCTGGCCCCGATGTTAGAAGACAATCCGCCGGAATTTCCGTTTGTCGCGCTGCTGGTCTCCGGCGGCCACACGCAGCTTATCAGCGTGACTGGTATCGGCCACTATGAACTGCTGGGCGAATCTATTGATGACGCTGCCGGTGAAGCCTTCGACAAAACCGCCAAGCTGCTGGGCCTGGATTACCCCGGCGGGCCGATGCTGTCGAAAATGGCTTCTCAGGGCACGGAAGGGCGCTTTGTCTTCCCGCGTCCGATGACCGATCGTCCGGGGCTGGATTTCAGCTTCTCTGGTCTGAAAACCTTTGCGGCGAATACAATTCGCAACAATGGTGATGACGATCAAACCCGCGCCGATATCGCCCGCGCCTTTGAGGATGCGGTGGTCGATACGCTGATGATCAAATGCAAGCGCGCGCTGGATCAGACCGGCTTTAAGCGTCTGGTCATGGCGGGTGGGGTGAGCGCAAACCGCACGCTGCGCGCGAAACTGGCAGAGATGATGCAAAAACGCCGCGGCGAAGTGTTTTACGCCCGCCCGGAATTCTGCACCGATAACGGCGCAATGATTGCCTATGCGGGCATGGTGCGTCTGAAGGTCGGAACGACGGCAGATCTGAGCGTGTCGGTACGTCCGCGCTGGCCGCTGGCAGAATTACCGGCAGCGTGATGGCAAGGGCCGGATGACCGTTTTGCGTTATCCGGCTTTGAAACTACTCCCCGTCGTTATCCCTTTCCCGTTTCTTTCTGAGCTTCGCCCAAATTTTAGTTTCCTGCCTGCGCCATAAGCGCTGAATGTTGTCGTGATGACGCAGCAAAATCAGACAGGAGAGCATGGCGACGGGGAAGGTAAACTGCGGTTTGAACCACCAGACATAAAACGGCGCGATCAGTGCGCTGACAATGGCCCCGAGCGATGAATAACCGCTTAACAGCACGGTTAACAGCCAAGTACCCGCCATCACGCCCGTCAGATCCCAGCCGATCGGCGCAATCGCCCCAAACGCCGTGGCAACGCCTTTACCGCCCTGGAAGTGAAAGAAAACAGGCCAGATATGACCGAGACAGGCTGCAATCGCGATAAGCCCGAGCCAGAAAGGGGTGATCCCTAACGCATACGCGCCCCAGACGGGCAGCATGCCTTTTAATACGTCAAAGATCAGTACCGTTACGGCTGCTCCTTTGCCGCCAATTCGCAATACGTTGGTCGCTCCGGGATTGCCGGAACCACTCTCGCGGGGATCGGGCAGACCCGCGAGGCGGCAGACCAGAATGGCGCTGGAGATTGAGCCGCAAAGGTACGCGAGGAGGATCATTCCAGGCGCGATTGCACTCATAACGCTGTTCCGTTTTGAAAATGTCGTTTTATTCTCAGCATCCGTGGATAATACGCATAATTTTTTGAAAGTGATATCCAGGTTAGCCAAAAAGCGGGTGGGGCGTGATGGACATTGTATTTATAGAGCAACTTTCGGTAATCACCACTATCGGGGTGTACGACTGGGAGCAAACCATCGAACAGAAATTAATGTTCGATATCGAAATGGCATGGGACAACAAGGCCGCGGCGAAAAGCGATGATGTGAAAGATTGCCTGAGCTACGCCGACATCGCCGAAACCGTTATTAGCCATGTCGAAGGCCAGCGTTTTGCGCTGGTTGAGCGGGTGGCAGAAGAGGTCGCAGAGCTGTTGTTAAGCCGGTTTAACTCACCGTGGGTGCGCATAAAACTCAGCAAACCCGGAGCCGTTGCCAGGGCGGTAAACGTGGGGGTTATTATTGAGCGTGGCAATAATCTGAAAAGAAACATATAAATTCATAATTATTAAACCAAATGTCAGTATACCGGTCTGATGTCAGGGCTTTAGCGCCTTCGTTTGATAGCAGACCGTTTTTTTGTCTTTTTAGGGGTTTATTTGATGAGCGATATGCACTCCCTGCTGATTGCAGCGATTTTGGGTGTCGTCGAAGGATTGACTGAATTTCTGCCGGTCTCCAGTACCGGTCATATGATTATTGTCGGGCATCTGCTTGGATTTGAAGGCGAAACCGCGAAAACGTTTGAGGTGGTGATCCAGTTAGGGTCGATTCTCGCCGTGGTGGTGATGTTCTGGCGTCGCCTGTTCGGTTTGATCGGCATTCACTTTGGCCGCCCGCAGCATGAAGGCGAAGGGAAAGGCCGTCTGACACTGCTGCACATCATTCTGGGGATGATCCCCGCCGTGGTGCTGGGGCTGCTGTTCCACGATGCGATTAAGTCGCTGTTTAACCCGATTAACGTGATGTATGCGCTGGTGGTGGGCGGTTTCCTGCTGATTGCCGCCGAGTGCTTAAAGCCGAAAGAGCCGCGCGCGCCAGGTCTGGATGATATGACCTACCGCCAGGCGTTTATGATTGGCTGCTTCCAGTGTCTCGCGCTGTGGCCGGGCTTTTCCCGCTCAGGGGCGACCATTTCCGGTGGGATGCTGATGGGCGTAAGTCGCTATGCGGCGTCGGAGTTCTCGTTCCTGCTGGCGGTGCCGATGATGATGGGGGCCACCGCGCTCGATCTCTATAAAAGCTACCACTTCCTGACGGCGGCAGATTTCCCGATGTTTGCCGTCGGCTTTGTCACCGCATTCCTGGTGGCGTTGGTGGCGATCAAAACCTTCCTGCAACTGATTAAGCGGATCTCGTTTATTCCGTTCGCCATCTATCGTTTTATCGTCGCGGCAGCCGTTTACGTCGTGTTCTTCTAAGCGAAGGCCCTCAGTCTTTGGGCTGAGGGCAACGCTGTTCCTTCCAGAGTGCCACCGCTGCAATGCGCCGCCGCGTCAGTTCGTCACGGATCTCCGGCCCACGGAAGCCCGCGTCCACCACCTCTTTATTACTGACCGTTTTCGCCACGTCCCACGCTTCGCGTAGTAAACGCCCCTGCGGATAATCACAGGCTTCAAACGTCGTGCGCCCGCGCACATCAGCTTCGCTGGTCAGGGCGATTTGCTCAACGCGCTGCGGCTTGCGCCACGCGTCAATGGCGTCAAACAGCTTAACGATGGTCTGTGGTTTGAGGATCGGGAAGGTGTGGATCAGGTCATGGTATTCCGCCACCAGTTTTGCCAGATCGCGGATGTCATTCGGCACCCGCAGGCGCTCGCAGAGACGACTCACCAGCTTCACGCCCGCAGGCCCGTGTCCGTGATGGCGCGGCCACATCTCTTTCGGCGTTAAGCCTTTGCCGAGATCGTGACAGAGGGTGGCGAAGCGCACGTCGATATCCGGGCTTAACATCGCCGCCATCGAGACGGTCATCAGCGTATGAATACCGGTGTCGATTTCCGGGTGCCATTTTGCCGGGGCAGGGACGCCAAACAGGACGTCGATCTCCGGGAACAGCACTTTCAGCGCGCCGCACTCACGCAGCACCATAAAATAGACCTGTGGATTGCGGCAGCCGAGCGCGTTTTCGGTTTCTTTCCATACGCGTTCCGGCGTGAGATGCGCCAGTTCGCCCGCCGCCGTCATCTCGCGCATAAGCGCCATGGTTTCATCGGCAATGCGAAAACTCAGGTGAGCATAGCGGGCAGCAAAACGGGCGACGCGCAGCACGCGCAGGGGATCTTCGCTAAAGGCCGGGGAGACATGGCGTAAAAGGCGTTTTTTAAGATCGGCAAGGCCGTTGTACGGATCGATAACGTTGCCGTCATCATTCTGCGCCAGCGCATTGATCGTCAGATCGCGGCGCAGTAAATCCTGCTCCAGCGTAACGTCCGGCGCGGCATAGCAGGAAAACCCGGTATAGCCGAAGCCGGATTTTCGTTCGGTGCGCGCCAGCGCGTACTCTTCGCGCGTCTTCGGGTGAAGAAACACCGGAAAATCACGGCCAACCTGCTGGTAGCCCGCCTCAAGCATCTGCGAAGGCGTCGCGCCTACCACAACCCAGTCTTTATCTTTAACCGGTAGCCCTAACAACGCATCCCGAACTGCACCACCGACCAGATAATTCTTCACGCCACATCCCCATCAGTTAACTTATCTAATGATACGTAACTCCGGGGAAGATGGCGAATCAGGATCAGCTCATCCAGCGGTCTTTGCGCTTACGGCTTGGGATCATATGCGGTAACACCAGACCGAGCACCAGACCGGCACCCAGCACGCCGCCGCCATACATAAACCACTGCATGATAATGGAGCGCTGTTTGTCATCCAGTTGCAGATTGGCGGCATCAACTTTCTTTTGCGCCACAATCAGTTCGTTTTTAAGTTTCTGATTTTCCTGTTTCAGGCCGTTGATAACGCTGTCGCTCTGGGCGACTTTCTGCTGCATATCTGACGTGCGCTGATTCCAGGTGGTGTCGATATTGGTGAGCTTATCGGTCAGGGTTTTGACCTGGTTTTCCAGATCCGGCACGCGGGTGCGCAGGCTGGGATCGGTATTCAGTTCTTTTAACGGGATCCATGCGGTGCGGCCGCTGCTGTCGCGCACCTGGGCGTAATTTGTGTTGCTGTCCGTTTGCAGCAACGCGACTTCCTCACCGGCATTCACTGTACCCACGAGGCGATAATTATCACCCGGGCCGCTACGCACCCAGGTGCTGAGTTCGTCAGAAACGTAGCGTTTCTCTTCGGCATGGGCCACGGTGGTTGCGCTTAGTGCAAGTAAAGTCAGTCCAATCAGGCGTAATTTAGGCATCAGGCAGTCGTTATTGTCATAGTAAAAGGGGACGATAGTAATGGCATCAGTCTGACGACGCAAAGTATTCGCTATCAATCGGAATCATCCGGGTCGGACTGGCTACCTCTGAATTTTTGACCGCGCCAGCCTCCTCGCGGAATGGCAATTTGGCGCAAAATATTATCTACTGACACACAGACATCGCGTAAGTTCGCGGAAAATTTCATTGTTGCGACATAACCATAAGTACAAAACCATGGCTCAAGAAATCGAATTGAAGTTTATTGTCAATCCGCAGAGCGTCGAGGCGCTGCGTGCTCATCTGCATACACTGACCGACGAGCACCACGATGTGGTGCAACTGACCAATATTTACTACGAAACGCCGGACAAATGGCTGCGCGGACACGACATGGGACTGCGCATTCGCGGCACCAACGACCGCTATGAAATGACGATGAAGATCGCGGGCCGCACGGTAGGCGGTTTGCATCAGCGCCCGGAATACAATATCGATCTGGAAAAACCTGAGCTGGATCTGGCGCGTTTGCCAGAAGAAGTCTGGCCGGAAGGCGGATTGCCTGCAGACCTCGCAGCCCGCGTCAGCCCGCTGTTCAGCACCAATTTCCAGCGCGAAAAATGGCTGGTGAACCTCGGCAAAAGCCGAATTGAAATCGCCCTCGATCGCGGTGACGTCAAGGCCGGAGAATTTGAAGAGCCGATCTGCGAACTGGAACTGGAGCTGCTTGACGGCGAGCGCGACGATATCTTAAAGCTGGCGCGCCAGCTTGTGACGCAAAACGGCCTGCGCCAGGGCAGCCTGAGCAAGGCTGCGCGCGGCTACCATCTGGCGGCGGGCAACGCACCGCGCCATAGCAAGCCCACCACTATTCTGCCCGTTCCGCCAAAAGCCACTGTCGAACAGGGGCTGGAGGCGTCGCTGGAACTGGCGCTCGCCCAGTGGCAGTACCACGAAGAGCTGTGGGTGCGCGGCAACAAGGCGGCGAAAGAGGACGTGATGCGCGCTATTGCGCTGGTGCGCCACGCACTCGCCCTGTTCGGCGGCATCGTTCCCCGCAAAGCGAGTGCTCGCTTACGTGATTTACTGACGCTTTCTGAAGCCACTATTACCTCGGCCGTTTCTGCAGAAACCGCGGTCTACAGCACGGAAACCGCGATGGCGAAACTGGCGCTGACCGAATGGCTGGTGACGCGCGGCTGGCGTCCGTTCCTCGATGAAAAAGCGCAGGGCAAAATCAACGACTCGTTCAAACGTTTTGCCGATACCCATCTTTCGCGCCACGCCGCCGATTTGCGCACGACCTTTGAGCACCCGCTGGGTGAACGTTATGCCGATCAGTTGCCGCGCCTGGCGCGCAATATCGACAGCGTGTTACTGCTGTCGGGCCACTATAACGCGGTGCAGGCGCAGGCCTGGCTGGAGAACTGGCAGGGGCTGCATCACGCCATTAAAACCGGCCAGCGCATTGAAATTGAACATTTCCGTAACGAAGCCAACATGCAGGAACCCTTCTGGCTGCACAGCGGAAAACGATAACTCAGGCTAAGGATACTTCGGATGCCGCTCTCTTCGTCCTTACAGCAGCACTGGCAGACGGTGGTTGAACGTCTGCCGGAAGCACTGAATGCTCAGGCGCTAAGTCCCCAGGCGCAGTCAGTGCTCACTTTTAGTGATTTTGTGCGTGACAGCGTGATTGCGCACCCGCAGTGGCTGGAGACGCTTGAGCGCGAGCAGCCGCAGGCCCGGGAGTGGCAGCATTACGCCGGCTGGTTGCAGGCTGAACTGGCCGACGTGCACGACGAAGCGGCGCTGATGCGCGCGCTGCGCCTGTTCCGCCGCCGGATGATGGTGCGCATCGCCTGGATGCAGACCCTGTCGCTGGTGCCGGAAGAGGAGACGTTGCAGCAGCTCAGCCAACTGGCGGAAACGCTGATCGTGGCGGCGCGTGACTGGCTGTATGACGCCTGTTGCCGCGAATGGGGCACCCCGGCAGCTCCGGACGGGACGCCGCAGCCGATGCTGATCCTGGGGATGGGCAAACTGGGCGGCGGCGAGCTGAATTTCTCCTCCGATATCGACCTGATTTTTGCCTGGCCGGAGCACGGAGCCACCCGTGGCGGTCGCCGCGAACTCGACAACGCCCAGTTCTTTACCCGCCTCGGCCAGCGGCTGATCAAAGTTCTCGACCAGCCGACGCAGGACGGCTTTGTTTACCGCGTCGATATGCGTCTGCGGCCGTTTGGCGACAGCGGGCCGCTGGTGCTGAGCTTTGCCGCGCTGGAAGATTACTACCAGGAGCAGGGGCGCGACTGGGAACGTTACGCGATGGTAAAAGCGCGGATCATGGGCGACAACGACGGCACCTACGCTCGCGAACTGCGCGCCATGCTGCGGCCGTTTGTTTTCCGCCGTTATATCGACTTCAGCGTGATCCAGTCGCTGCGCAACATGAAAGGCATGATCGCCCGCGAAGTGCGCCGCCGGGGGCTGAAAGACAACATCAAACTCGGCGCGGGCGGGATCCGCGAAATCGAATTTATCGTGCAGGTCTTCCAGTTGATTCGTGGCGGACGCGAGCCGTCGCTGCAATCGCGCTCGCTGCTGCCGACGCTTACGGCCATCGACCAGCTCCACCTGCTGCCGGAAGGCGATGCCCCGCTTCTGCACGACGCCTATCTTTACCTGCGCCGCCTGGAAAACCTGCTGCAAAGCATCAATGACGAACAGACCCAGACGCTGCCCGGTGACGATCTGAACCGCGCGCGGCTGGCATGGGGCATGGGCGTGGAGGACTGGCAGGCGCTGACCGACCAGCTTGACGCGCACATGTCCGGCGTGCGCCGCGTCTTTAACGAACTGATTGGCGACGATGAGGCGGCCTCGCCTGACGAGCAGCTTTCCGAACACTGGCGCGAGCTGTGGCAGGATGCGCTCTCGGAAGATGACACCACGCCGGTGCTGGCGCATCTCTCAGATGCCGATCGGCAGCGGGTCGTTGCGCTGATTGCCGATTTCCGCAAAGAGCTGGACCGGCGCACCATCGGCCCGCGCGGTCGCCAGGTGCTTGATCACCTGATGCCGCACCTGCTCAGCATCGTCTGCGTGCGCGATGACGCGCCGGTACCGCTGTCGCGCCTGACGCCGCTGTTAACCGGCATCGTCACCCGCACCACCTACCTGGAACTGTTAAGCGAATTCCCCGGCGCGCTTAAGCATTTGATTTCCCTCTGCGCCGCATCACCGATGGTCGCCAGCCAGCTTGCGCGTTACCCGCTGCTGCTGGATGAACTGCTCGACCCTAATACGCTCTACCAGCCGACGGCGATGGACGCCTACCGCGACGAACTGCGCCAGTATTTACTGCGCGTGCCAGAAGAGGATGAAGAGCAACAACTGGAGGCGCTGCGCCAGTTCAAGCAGGCGCAACTGCTGCGCGTGGCGGCGGCAGATATTGCCGGAACGCTGCCGGTGATGAAAGTGAGCGATCACTTAACCTGGCTGGCGGAAGCGATTATCGACGCTGTGGTCCAGCAGGCGTGGACGCAAATGGTGGCGCGTTACGGGCAGCCGACGCACCTTAGCGACCGCGACGGGCGCGGCTTTGCGGTCGTCGGCTACGGCAAACTGGGCGGCTGGGAACTGGGCTACAGTTCCGATCTCGATCTGGTGTTTTTGCACGACTGCCCGGCAGACGTGATGACCGACGGCGAGCGCGAAATTGACGGCCGCCAGTTCTACCTGCGCCTCGCCCAGCGCATCATGCACCTGTTCAGCACCCGCACGTCGTCGGGCATTTTGTATGAAGTGGATGCGCGCCTGCGTCCATCGGGCGCGGCGGGAATGCTGGTGACCACCGCTGAGGCCTTTGCGGATTATCAGCAAAACGAAGCCTGGACGTGGGAGCATCAGGCGCTGGTGCGCGCCCGCGTGGTGTACGGCGATCCCCAGTTAAAAACGGCGTTTGACGCCATTCGCCGCGACATCTTAATGACCCCGCGCGACGGCACCACGCTGCAAACGGAAGTGCGCGAAATGCGCGAGAAAATGCGCGCCCATCTCGGTAACAAGCACCGCGATCGTTTCGATCTCAAAGCCGACGCGGGCGGGATTACCGATATCGAATTTATCGCGCAGTATCTGGTGCTGCACCATGCCCGCGTCAAGCCGAAGCTGACGCGCTGGTCAGATAACGTGCGCATCCTGGAGTTGCTGGCGCAAAACGACATCATGGATGAGCAGGAAGCGCAGGCGCTGAAGCAGGCCTACACGACGCTGCGCGATGAACTGCATCACCTGGCGTTGCAGGAGCAGCCCGGTCACGTGGCGCAAACCTGTTTTGAAAACGAACGCCGCCAGGTCAGCGCAAGCTGGCAGAAGTGGCTGGTGGAACCGTGCGCTTGACGGCCAGTGTGCTATTATCGCGCGCAAATTTTTGAAATTTTCTGGAGTCCGGAATGAAAGTAACGCTGCCAGAGTTTGAACGTGCTGGTGTCATGGTCGTGGGTGACGTGATGTTGGATCGCTACTGGTACGGCCCTACCAGCCGTATTTCCCCCGAAGCCCCGGTGCCGGTGGTGAAAGTCGATACCATCGAAGAACGTCCTGGCGGCGCGGCAAACGTGGCGATGAACATCGCTTCTCTGGGGGCCACGTCGCGCCTGGTGGGACTGACCGGGATTGACGATGCCGCACGCGCGCTCAGTAAAACGCTGGCCGACGTCAACGTGA
Organism: Enterobacter sp. kpr-6; assembly: GCF_900116015.1. Lineage (GTDB taxonomy): Bacteria > Pseudomonadota > Gammaproteobacteria > Enterobacterales > Enterobacteriaceae > Enterobacter_D. Next base: position 23,439 of record NZ_FOYH01000007.1, on the reverse strand, counting down.
AGTGCGACTTCGTTTCGGTGCCGACGCACCCGACCATCACCAAACTGCGCGTGCTGTCGCGTAACCAGCAGTTGATCCGCCTCGATTTCGAAGAAGGGTTTGAGGGCGTCGATCCTGAGCCGCTGCACGAGCGCATCAGTCAGGCGCTCGGCAACGTGGGCGCGCTGGTGCTCTCCGACTACGCTAAAGGCGCGCTGACCACCGTACAGACCATGATTCAGATCGCCCGCAAAGCAGGCGTTCCTGTGCTGATCGACCCGAAAGGCACCGATTTTGAGCGTTATCGCGGCGCAACGCTGTTAACGCCAAACCTGTCAGAATTTGAAGCGGTGGCGGGCAAGTGCAAAAACGAAGAAGAGATCGTTGAACGCGGCATGAAAATCATCGCCGATTTTGACTTTTCCGCGCTGCTGGTCACCCGTTCCGAGCAGGGCATGACGCTGCTCCAGCCGGGCAAAGCGCCGCTGCACATGCCGACGCAGGCGCAGGAAGTGTATGACGTGACCGGGGCCGGGGATACGGTGATTGGCGTGCTGGCGGCGACGCTGGCTGCGGGCAATTCGCTGGAAGAAGCCTGCTATTTTGCTAACGCCGCCGCAGGCGTGGTGGTGGGCAAACTGGGTACTTCCACCGTCTCACCTATCGAGCTGGAAAACGCAGTGCGCGGACGCTCAGAAACTGGCTTCGGCGTGATGAGCGAAGACGAACTGAAGCAGGCGGTAGCGGCAGCGCGTAAGCGCGGCGAGAAAGTGGTGATGACCAACGGCGTGTTCGACATTCTCCACGCGGGCCACGTCTCTTATCTGGCAAACGCTCGTAAGCTCGGCGATCGCCTGATTGTGGCGGTCAACAGCGACGCTTCCACTAAACGTCTCAAGGGCGAAACGCGCCCGGTGAACCCGCTGGAACAGCGCATGATTGTGCTCGGCGCGCTGGAAGCCGTGGACTGGGTGGTTTCTTTTGAAGAGGACACTCCGCAGCGCCTGATTGCCGGGATCCTGCCGGATCTGCTGGTGAAAGGCGGCGATTACAAAGCGGAAGATATCGCCGGGAGTAAAGAGGTCTGGGCCAACGGCGGCGAGGTGATGGTGCTGAACTTTGAAGATGGCTGTTCAACCACTAACATCATCAAAAAGATCCAGAAAGACAGCCAGTAAATCGCATCATGTTGCCCGGCGGCACAGGCTTGCCGGGCAACACAGCCTCAATAATTTATCCATCCCGGTATCTGCGAAAGCAGAAACAGCACCAGCCCGATGGTACCGCCCACCAGGGTGCCGTTGATACGGATAAACTGCAAATCCTTCCCGATATTCAACTCGATCTGCTGCGACATCTCTTTCGCATCCCAGCTTTTTACCGTATCGCTGATGTGGCGGGTTAAGAACTGGGCGAACTCCGGCGCAACGTTACGCGCGGCCTGCTCCAGATGCTGATTAAGCGAGGTACGCAGGGCATTATCGGCCACCAGCGTTTCGCCGAACCACAATCCCGCTTCGGTGATCCGCTTCATCACGCGGGAGTCATCGCTTTGCATATCCACTTTTAACCAGTTACGCAGATCGCCCCACAGTTCGGCCAGATAGCGGTTAAAGGCTTCATCTTCTTTGATATACGCCTTCGTGCTTTCCGCTTTTGCTGCCATCTCAGGATCGTTTTTCAGCCTGTCGATGAGTTTCAGCGTGGCCCGATCGAAAGCCTGACGGATCTGATGCGCCTCATCCTGGCTGATGTCTTCGAGCAGGGAATTCACCGCGCTGGCCACCAGTTCCGCACTGTGCTCCCCCAGCCATTCGGTCGGCAACAGCATGGCTTTGCGCGGATGCTCAGCCTTCAGCCAGCGCACTACCTGCATGGCGATAAACTGCCGGGTGCTTTCCCGTCCGAGCAGCGTCACAAGCTGGGCGATCAGCGTGTCCAGCAGCACCTGATGGCGGTTATTTTTGGTGAGACTTTCGAGGATTAAGGCGGTGGTACCGCTGAGATCGACTTTATCGATGGCTTTATGCACTGCGCGCTTGAGCAGCTTCTGAATGCGCGCATCGTCGGTGAGATCAAGAAAGCCGCTCATTACCTGCAACATATGCTGCCCCACGCGCCTGGCGTTCTCGGGCTGGCTAAACCAGGTGCCGATCATCAGCGCCGGTTCATGACGGCGGATCAGATCGACTAACGACTGGGTATCAAGAAACTTCTCCTGCACGAACACCCCAAGATTGTCGCCAATCCGGTCTTTATTGCGCGGGATAATCGCCGTATGACGCGAGATAAAGGGCAAAGGCACGCGGCGAAACAGCGCAACAACTGCGAACCAGTCAGCCAGCGCACCGACCATCGCCGCCTCGGCAACGGCCTTCACACCGCTCACCCAAATGTTCGGCGGCAGAAAAAGCGTGGTCACAAAAGTCGCCGCAGCAATCAGCAGCAGCAACAGGGCGAGGCGCTTGGCGCGCTTGAGTTCAGCGAGTTTTTCCATGGCCTAAGCATAGATCGCTGATGGCTAAACATAAATCCGAATTATGGTTTCCAGCGGCGAAGCGCCGTGTGCTGCGCGTAAGGCATCGGTGAAGGCCGGGTGATAAATTCAATATGGGTGCCCCACGGCGTGCGCCTATAGCATGAAACATTGCCCCCGCCGCGCTCGGTGGGAAAGTCCAGCGGCTTAGGTTCGGTGAACATCGTGCCGCCTGCACGTCGTAGAAGTTAAGCGGTGAAAACCGCCAGTAGAAATATTCAGAACCATCCGGTTATACCCAACTTTACGCACGTAACCAGCTATAGCGACTACCATTAATAGCCTTATCAGCATTTTTTACTGCTTATCAGGAGGTAGTTGATATGGCGTACCAGACAATAAATCCCTTCACGAATCAGCTCGTCAAAGAGTACCCGGCACACACCGACGCAGACATCGAAGCAACGCTTAAGAAAGCCGATGCGCTGTATCATTCGTCGTGGGCGAAAGGGGATATCGACCAGCGGCTGCCGGTACTGAACCGGCTGGCGGATCTGATGGAAGATCGGCAGGAAGAGCTGGCGAAAATCGCCACCCAGGATATGGGTAAGCTGATTGAGCAAAGCCGTGGCGAAGTGCAACTGTGCGCAAAAATCGCCCGCTACTATGCGGATAACGCAAAGCAATTCCTCGCCCCGGTCAAATATGACTCTGAACTCGGCGAAGCGTGGGTTGAGCACCATCCGATTGGCGTGCTGATGGCCGTGGAGCCGTGGAACTTCCCCTATTACCAGTTGATGCGTGTGCTGGCACCGAATCTGGCTGCCGGTAATCCGGTGATTGTAAAACACGCCAGCATCGTGCCGCACTGCGCCGAAGCGTTTGAGCATTTGGTACGCGAAGCGGGCGCGCCGGACGGGGCCTATACCAATCTGTTTATTTCCTCGGATCAGGTGTCGAACATCATCGCCGACGACCGCGTGCAGGGCGTGGCCCTGACCGGCTCTGAAAAAGCCGGGAGCGTAGTGGCTGCGCAGGCGGCGAAGAAACTCAAAAAATCGACGCTGGAACTGGGTGGTAACGACGTGTTCGTGGTACTCGATGACGCCGATCTGGAAAAAGCGGTGAAAGTGGGTGTGTTTGCCCGACTGCAAAACGCCGGACAGGTGTGCACCGCCGCGAAGCGTTTTATCGTTCACGAGGCGGTCGCGGATAAATTCCTCGAAAAATATACCGAAGCGTTCCGCCAGGTAAAAATTGGCGATCCGCTCGACGAGAGCACCACGCTGGGGCCGTTATCGTCGAAAGATGCGCTGGATACTCTAACCAGGCAGGTCGATGAGGCGGTAAAAAACGGCGCGACGCTGCACTTTGGCGGTAAACCGGTTGAGCATAAAGGCAACTTTTATGCACCGACGATCCTGACCAACATTAGCCGTGATAACCCGGCGTACTTCGAAGAGTTCTTCGGCCCGGTTGCGCAGGTTTATGTGGTGAAAAACGACGATGAAGCGGTGAAGCTGGCAAATGACTCCCACTATGGTCTGGGTGGTGCGATTTTCAGCCAGAACATCGAGCGGGCGAAAGCGCTCGCCTCGCGTATTGAAACCGGGATGGTGTACATCAACTCACTTACTGACACCGCTCCGGAACTGCCGTTCGGCGGCGTGAAGCGCTCCGGCTTTGGTCGCGAACTGTCGGATCTGGGGATCAAAGAGTTTGTGAATCAGAAGCTGGTGGTGGTGGTGAGTAAGTAAGGTTTCCCCTCACCCTAACCCTCTCCCCGTGGGAGAGGGGACAGATTGTGCCCTTTTCCCGGCGGGAGAGGGCAGACCGAGCACGGGCCCGCCTTTCTCCCTCTCCTTTGGGGAGAGGGCCGGGGTGAGGGGGCAGTCGTTACGCTTTTTTCAGTCCCGCAAACGCCGCTCTGATCTCCTCTTCCGGCAACTGCACGCCGATAAACACCAGCGTGCTGTGCGGCTGGTCGTCGCCCCAGGGACGGTCCCAGTCGGCGCTGTAGAGGCGCTGGACGCCCTGGAACAGCAGGCGGTTGGGCTCGCCGTCGATCCACAGCATCCCTTTGTAGCGCAATAATTTTTCCGCAAAACTCAGCAGCAGGTTTTCCATCACCCGGGAAACGTCGCTGATATCCACCGGGTAATCCAGTTCCACCACAATCGACGAAATATCGTTTTGTTTATCCGCCATAAAGTGAAAGCGCGGTTTGGCGCTGACCACGTTCTCTTCGAGCATAAAGCCGTTGGTGTTGAACAGTTGCGCCAGGTCGATATCGCCATGGGTCACGGTGTAAATCGGTGCGCGGGCATTGATACGCGCCAGGCGCTCACGCAATTTTTCTGCCTCGCCCGCCACGTCGGTTTTGGTCAGCAGAATGCGGTCGGCGTAGCCTACCTGCGACTGGGCGAGGGTGAACTGATTCATCTGATCGTCGGCGTGGACGGCATCGACCAGCGCAATCACGCCGTCCAGCAGGTAGCGCTGGCAGAGGATTTCATGGTTGAAAAAGGTCTGAATAATCGGGCCAGGATCGGCCATGCCGGTGCATTCAATCACCAGACGGTCGAAGACGATGTCGCCGCGATCGAGGCTGTCGAGCAGATCCAGCAGCGCATCTTCTAATTCGTTCGAGCGGCTACAGCAGATACAGCCGTTGGTCAGGGTTTTGATCTGGGTGGCACGGTCGCCAATGAGTTGATCGTCAACGGAAACTTCGCCGAATTCGTTTTCAATCACAGCGATTTTATAGCCGTGCTGTTCGTTGAGGATGTGGCGCAGCAGGGTGGTTTTGCCCGCGCCAAGAAAGCCGGTGAGGAGCGTGACTGCAATCGGGGTCATGGTGGTTCCTTCTTAACAACAACTGCTTCCGCCGCTGCCATAGCGTGCTTCCTGGCGCTCGCGGAAGAACTCGTTGTAGGTCATCCAGGGCTTATCGGGATGATTGGTTTTCATGTGTTCAACATAGTTGTCGTAATCAGGAATGCCAATCAGCATTTTCGCGGCCTGGCCGAGGTATTTTTTTGCTTCGCCTAAGTTACCAAACATGGGGAGTTCCTGACATTGTTTTCCCCCTCACCCCGGCCCTCTCCCGCAGGGAGAGGGGGATCGATTCAGAGGGTTAGGGTGAGGGGAAAAGATGGATTAATGGTGTGAAGAGGTCTTCACGCCGCCTTCCGGCACCGGCACGTACGGGGTTTCTTTATCCGTGCGCACGGTACTGTTGCGGGCTTTCATCCAGGTTTTGAAACCGTAGAAAATAATGCTGTAGACCACCACCAGGAACAGGATACTCAGGCCGGCATTGGTGTAGTTATTCACCACGATGTGGTTCATGTTCGCCACTTCCTGCGCGGTCAGCTCGCCACCGGCAGCAATACGCGCTTTGTACTGGCTGGCCATGTAGAAGAAGCCTTCCATCTGCGGGTTGTTGCTGAACAGTTTCAGACCCAGCGCCCAGGTGGTGCAGATCAGCAGCCAGAAGGCCGGAACCACCGTCACCCAGATGTATTTGGTGCGCTGCATTTTAACCAGTACCACGGTGCCCAGCACCAGTGCCACAGCCGCCAGCATCTGGTTGGAGATACCGAACAGCGGCCACAGGCTCTTCACGCCGCCTAACGGATCGACCACGCCCTGATACAGCAGGTAACCCCACAGGCCCACGCAACCGGCAGTACCGATAACGCCCGCCACCAGAGAGTCGGTTTTCTTCAGGAACGGCACGAAGTTACCCAGCAGATCCTGGAGCATAAAGCGGCCAGAACGGGTACCCGCATCCAGCGCGGTGAGGATAAACAGCGCTTCAAACAGAATCCCGAAGTGGTACCAGAAGCCCATGTCTGCCCACGGCAGGATTTTATGGAACACGTGTGCGATACCTACCGCCAGCGTTGGAGCACCCCCGGCGCGGTTCAGGACGGACGGTTCGCCGATGTCTTTCGCGGTTTGCAGGATCTGCTCAGGGGAGATCACAAAGCCCCAGGAACTGACGGTCGCGGCCGCATGTGCGGTGACGTCTTTCAGTTGCGCCATGATCATCGGCGCATTATCGCCGCCCAGTTCATGCAGGTTCGGCATCACGATGCCCAGACCGGCAGGCGGGGTGTTCATCGCAAAGTACAGGCCCGGTTCGATAATAGAAGCCGCAACCAGCGCCATGATGGCAACAAACGATTCCATCAGCATTGCACCATAACCGATGAAACGCGCGTCGGTTTCACAGGCCAGCAGCTTCGGCGTGGTGCCGGAAGCGATCAGCGCGTGGAAGCCAGAGACCGCGCCACAGGCGATGGTGATAAACAGGAACGGGAACAGCGCACCTTTCCACAGCGGGCCAGTACCGTCGATGTACTGGGTCATGGCAGGCATTTTCAGTTCCGGATTCAGGATCACGATGCCGATCGCCAGACCGACGATCACACCAATTTTCAGGAACGTGGCGAGGTAGTCACGCGGAGCCAGAATCAGCCACACCGGCAGCAGCGCGGAGATAAACGCGTAGCCAATCAGCGTGAAGGTGATGGTGGTGTCTTTGAAGGTCAGCGCCGGGCCCCAGTACGGGTCGTGCGCAATCACGCCGCCGAAGTAAATCGACGCCACCAGCAGCACAATACCAATCACCGAGACTTCACCCACGCGGCCTGGACGCAGGAAGCGCATGTAAATGCCCATAAACAGCGCGATGGGCACGGTTGAGCAGACGGTGAACACGCCCCACGGCGATTCGGCCAGCGCTTTCACCACGATCAGCGCCAGTACGGCGAGGATGATGATCATGATAAGGAAACAGCCGAACAGCGCGATGGTGCCAGGCACCGGGCCCATCTCTTCTTTGATCATCTCACCGAGAGACGCACCGTTACGGCGTGAAGAGATAAACAGCACCATAAAGTCCTGTACCGCACCGGCAAGAACCACGCCCGCCAGCAGCCACAGGGTGCCCGGCAGGTAGCCCATTTGCGCGGCAAGTACCGGGCCGACCAGTGGGCCTGCACCGGCGATAGCGGCAAAGTGGTGACCGAACAAGACGTTACGGTTGGTCGGCACATAGTTCAGGCCGTCGTTGTTGATGACCGCCGGCGTCGCGCGCGTCGGGTCGAGTTTCATCACCTTCTGGGCGATGTAGAGGCTGTAGTAGCGATACGCCACGAGATAAACCGAAACGGAGGCGACAACGATCCACAGCGCGCTGACGCTTTCACCCCGCCGTAAGGCGACAACCGCCAGACAGAAAGCACCGATGATTCCAAGAATCACCCAGGGTATGTGCTTGAGTAGCTTTTTATTATCCATAGTAGACCTGGCTTTAAGACCGAAAGGGTCGATGTGAGTTAACGATTGATGTGTTGAATAGAGAACTTTGAGTAGGCAGATCATGACAAATAGCGTGCAGAAAATGGGCGCTATCTGATTAAGCGGTTGGAAGTGAGGGGCGAACGGTCACTCGCGGTGTTAAGCGGTTAAAGACAAAAATAAGCGGGAAGGTTTTTGTGAAGCAGATCACGGGGATACGCGGGCTGATGCGGCCTGCCCCGGCGACGGCCGCGTCAGGAATATCCGGCTGGCAGCACGAATTCCGGTAAAGTTTTTGCTTTCCAGGCCGAAAAACTGTTATCCGTCCACAGGAATGAGAAAACATGTTAAATCGTATCAAAATTGTTACCAGCTTACTTCTGGTACTTGGATTGTTTGGCCTTTTACAATTGACCTCAGGCGGTTTGTTCTTTAACGCCCTGAAACACGATAAAGAGAACTTTACGGTTTTACAGACCATCCGCGCGCAGCAGTCCACGCTGAATGCCAGTTGGGTTGCACTGTTGCAGACGCGTAATACCTTAAACCGTGCCGGGATCCGCTACATGATGGATCAGACCGGTATCGGCAGCGGGTCAACCGTGAACGATTTGATGCAAATTGCCAGCACCTCGCTGAAGCAGGCAGAAGCGCACTGGAGCGAGTATCAGGGCTTGCCGCGCGATCCGCGTCAGAGCGAAGCCGCTGCCGCTGAGATCAAGCGTAACTATGATATCTACCACGGCGCGCTGGCTGAGCTGATTCAGTTACTGGGCGCGGGCAAGATCAATGAGTTCTTCGATCAGCCAACCCAGGGGTATCAGGACGGTTTTGAGAAACAGTACAACGAGTATCTGAAACAGAACGATCATCTGTATGACGTTGCGGTGGAAGATAACGATGGCTCTTACAGCATGGCTGTGTGGATCATCATCAGCGTGCTGGCGGTCGTTCTGGCGGTGATTATCAGCGTCTGGTTCGGCATTAAGAGCGTGCTCATTGCACCGCTGCAACGCCTGGTGGAAAGCATCCGCCACATTGCGGGTGGCGATCTGGAGCAGCATATCGAAGTGCACGGCACCAATGAAATGGGGCAACTGGCCGACAGCCTGCGTCATATGCAGGGGGAGCTGGTGCGCACCGTGGGTGATGTTCGTCGTGGCGCAGACGCGATTTACAGTGGCGCGAGCGAAATTTCTTCCGGTAACAACGATCTCTCTTCCCGTACTGAACAGCAGGCCGCTTCTCTGGAAGAAACCGCTGCCAGCATGGAAGAGCTGACCGCCACCGTGAAACAGAACGCCGAGAACGCCCGTCAGGCGAGTCATCTCGCGCTCAGCGCGTCAGAAACTGCGCAGAAAGGCGGTAAAGTTGTCGATAACGTGGTGCAGACGATGCGTGACATCGCCGGTAGCTCGCAGAAAATCGCCGACATTATCAGCGTGATCGACGGCATTGCCTTCCAGACCAACATCCTTGCACTTAACGCGGCGGTTGAAGCGGCGCGTGCAGGCGAGCAGGGTCGTGGATTTGCCGTGGTAGCGGGTGAAGTGCGTAACCTCGCCCAGCGCAGTGCGCAGGCTGCCCGTGAAATCAAAGGTCTGATCGAAGACTCTGTGGGTCGCGTGGAGCTGGGTTCAACGCTGGTAGAAAGCGCCGGTGAAACCATGGATGAGATCGTGAATGCGGTAACCCGCGTGACCGATATCATGGGCGAAATCGCATCCGCATCCGATGAGCAGAGCCGTGGTATCGACCAGGTTGGTCTGGCTGTTGCCGAGATGGATCGCGTGACGCAGCAGAACGCCTCGCTGGTGGAAGAATCCGCTGCCGCCGCTGCCGCACTGGAAGAGCAGGCCAGCCGTCTGACTCAGGCCGTTGCCGTGTTCCGCACCCGTCGCGAGTCACGTAATGCGCCAGCAAGTTTTACCCCGGCGCAAGCCGTTCCAGCCGCTGCACTGCCGCGTAAAGCTGCCGTTGCAGACGATAACTGGGAAACCTTCTGATAGATCCTTCCGATGCCCGGCGGCGCATGTCGCCGGGCTTTTAACGATTACCCTGCCGTTATTACCCTTCCGTTTTCACCACTTTAATTTCCACAATCCCGATGCCGAGCTTGCGCGGCGAATGACCCAGAATATTGCCTTCGTTAGTGGACTGCGGGTCCGGCGGCACAATCTCCAGCGTATGGCTGCCTGTCGGGTTGCTAAAGCGCAGGGTGGTGGTGGTCACGTCATTGCCCAGCGTCAGCGTCTGCTCGCTGTTGCCCACGCGGACCGGCACCGGGCGATGGGCGTTCGGGCCAAAGGCTTTGGCGGTGATCACCAGATCAAACTTGGCGGGCAGCGGATCGTTGTACTCGATCTGCACACTCTCGCCAAGCTGAGCGTTTGACCAGCGGCCCCAGCTTTCCGGGCGCGAAATCCCGCTGAATTTCTTCACTTCTTCCGGCGCACCCGCGACGTTAAAGATAAAGCTGTCGGCTTTATAGCGAATGTCGTTATCGACGATTTTTAACTGATCGACGTTGCGCTTGTAGCGGTCGGTATCAATCACCGTATCTTTGAACGCGGTTTTGCCTTTCCACTGCGCCGCATCCACGCGCTTCACCGTCTGCTGACCGCCCAGTTGCCCCTGCGACACGCACCAGTCGGTAGAGAGCGCCAGTTCAGGTGCCCAGAGCTGCGCCATTTTGTAGCACTGATCGATCCAGACGAAATTATCGCGCGGCGCAAAATCGGCAAGCTGATAACGCAACGGGGCGGAGTATTCACTTTCCGGCAGCGGTTCGATGCGCTTATCGGAGACGCGGATCAGCAGCGGCAGGCGGAAATGGCTGCCGGAGAACGCAATGGTGCGCTTGTCGCGATCCACGGTGAAATCTTTCATCTCTTTGGGGAATTTCCACAGATGGATCACGTCAGGCTTCCAGGCCAGCACTTTCTCTTTCATGTTGAGGAACGACTCGGAGAGCGACTGCCCCGACAGGCTGCTGCGCCCAAGGCCAATAAAGTTGTCGCCGCCGAGAATATCCAGCACGGTCGCGCCGTTATCCATGGTGTTGCGCTTCACGCCGGAGATGTCCTGCTGCGGTGCGTCGCCGCGCAGAATAAAGAACAGGTTGTTGCGATCCTGCTTGTTCAGGTATTTCCACGCGGTGTTGTTCATCGCCAGATGATCGGACGAGACCACAATCACTGTGTCTTTAAACCACGGCGAGGCTTTGATTTTATTGATTAAAGCCGCGATGTGCTGCTGGCTACAGGTCACCGCGCTGAATGACTGGTTCTGTTTGCCGTCGATGTCGTAGCGTTTACGATCGCAGGTGCGCGAGATAAAACCGTCCGGGTGATGGGTGTCCACCGTCAGGGCGAACAGCGAGAAACGCTCGCCGCTTTTGGACAGCGTTTCGTACTTTTTCCACACCTCGTCCAGCACCGTGTCGTCATAAAAACCCCAGTCGTTGCGGTAAGTCGGATCGGCAACGGTGGTTTTCAGCTCTTCCGCCCCGATCAGATGTTCAAAACCATGGGACTTGAGGAACACGTCTTTCCCGGCAAAGCGCAGATTGGCCCCCTGTACAAAGTAGTTCTGGTAGCCGGAGTTTTTCAGGATATCGCCCAGACAAATATTCTGCGGGAAGAAGCTGGACATCGACGCCGAGGCGTTGCCTTCAAACGGCGCAAACAGCGGGATGCCGCACTGTGAGGCGACCATGCCGGCGATGGTGTAGTCGGTGCCCGGTAGCTGCGCGGTGTGAGTGAAATCGATCCCCTCTTTTTTGATTGCGCCCAGTTCCGGCGTTAAATCCGGAAAAGCGTCGTTATCAAAATAGGTGCGCTCAAGGCTCTCGCCGTAAATGTAGACCAGGTTGAGTTTCGGTTGTGGAATGGTTTTGGACGGCTCTTTGTACCAGACCGCAAAATCGGGATCGCCATCGCGCGACTGGGATTTCACCAGTTCCGTGATCTGGTGGAACGCCGGGCTGGCATCCACGGAACCAAGTGCCAGCAGCAGCGCCAGCAGGCTGTAACCAAAATGGTAAGGCAGATGGCGGCGTCGACGTAAGATCCAGCCGAGTGCGCCAAAGACCGCGAGCAGGGCGATGACAAGGCCCGCGCCGGGTAACAGGTATTTGCTCACGCCCGCGCCGGTAAGGCTGTTGGTGAGCGTATAGAGGACCGCATCGTTGATGCCATCACCGGTAAAATAATCACTGGCGTAGAGAGTGATGTTTAAAACAACAAAAAGCCCCAGCACCAGCAGGGTAGCGGTAAACCACCAGGTGTTGCGACCTGCTTTCCAGGCGTAAATCACCACGGACGCAATAAAAAGGGCAAGGGAAATCAGTTCTGACAACAGCCTATCCTCATCAGCGCCAGTCGCTCACTGGCCAGCCATTCAATTTTTGAGGTGACAATGTAAATGCGATGTCACATAGCTGCAATTCTAATGTCATTTAAACGTGCTGTTGTTCAGATTTAGTTTATAAAGAAGGATTTTTGAGCGGCGTCGCATCTACGGGGAGAGGCGTGTCACAGGATAAAGGGGAGTAAAACAAGGGTTAACGCCGCGTATGTTACTGAAACAGGTAAAACAAACGCGACGTGATAATCAGGAGAGGAAGCCAGGGCTGCGCGGTTAGAACGCTTCAATACTCTTTGCCGGTCACCCGGCTGCGATAGCTGTCCCAGTTGAAAATCACCCACAGGCTATTGCCCAGACGCATCCTGTCCATCACGCGCTCGCCAAGCAGCTTGGTCATGTCGTCCATGGTGCCGTTAGTCAGCATCCCGGTCGGTCGTTTAGATGAAGAGCGACGGTCAACGATCTGATTAATAATCACTTTTTCATAGCGGGATTCGGACTGCATGCCGATCTCGTCAATCACCAGTAAATCGACGTTACTCAAATCGTTAAGCAACTGCTCTTCGCTGGTTTCACGATTGGTGAAGGTGTCTTTCATGGCGGACATGATATCGGCCACGGTGATGATCAGTACCGATTTCCCGCGCAGCAAGAGCTCGTTGCAGATGGCCGCCGCGAGGTGATTTTTGCCGGTGCCGGGCTTGCCGGAGAAGATGAAACTGGCGATGTTGCCGTCGAACTCTTCAACGTACTGACGCGCTTTACTCAGCGCATTCATCTGGCCTTCGTTTTCGACTTTATAATTGTCGAACGAGCAGTTTTGATGCAAAGGCCGGATGCCGGAGCGGTTAAACGTGCGCTGCATTTTCATCGCCCGGTTCTCGCGTGCCAGCGCCTGAGCGCGGATTTCGCCCTGCTCTTTTTGCCAGGCGAGCAGTTCTTCACCCGTTTTGAAAGCGGGCTGAACATGCGCGGGCATCATTTTTTGCAGACGTTTCATCAGTTCGCCGACGTTTTTCATCATCATCCTCGAAAACCAGGTGGAATTTGATTATCAGGTTCGGAAATCGCGTTGACATCGCGCTTCGCTGCGCCGCCCTGACTGTTGCGGCTCATCAGCACGCTGCGCGCCAGTTTTTGCTGCCACTGCACGTGGTGGAAGACTTTGCCTTCAGCCTGCCAGTAGGCTACGAAAGACGCCAGTTCCTCTGGCGTGACCGGCTGGCTAAGACCAATTCCCCACAGGGCCGCCAGGCGCTGAAAATCGGCATCCGGCTGCCAGCCTGCGTACATGGCAAATTTACCCATCGGCACATTGACCGGCGCGGCGGCGGGTTCTTCGAAAAACTGCGCGTCGAGGGAAACATCGCTCGACGGGCGGCTCAGGCGGGCTTCCAGTTCCAGCAGCGTCGCCAGGCGTGCCGGGGTCAGCGCATAAAACGCGGGGGCGTTGTGCGCAAACACGGCCACCGTTCCACCCTGCGCCTGAGAAAGGACGTGGGCGGGATCGCGCATAAAATCATCGATGCCAATGACATTCGTGGACAGGATTCTGGAAGACATAGTGCTATCTCAAACTGGCTGGTACAGACACAGGGGAGAGGTCGCCTGCGATATGTGCTCATAGTAGCACAGAGAGGGGGGAGGGCAGCAGCATAATCCAGACGTGCCCGGCGGCGTGGCGCTGCCGGGCATGGAGCGGTTATCAGGCGATAATATTCAGCGTAACGTCGATGTTACCGCGCGTTGCGTTGGAGTAAGGGCAGACGATATGCGCCGCATCCACCAGTTTTTTGGCTTCCGCTGCATCCATACCCGGCAGGTGGATGTTCAGTTTCGCTTCGATACCGAAACCGGTCGGCAGCGGCCCGATGCCCACTTCGCCTTCAATGAAAGCGTCTTTCGGCATGGTGATTTTGTCGCGCGCAGAAACAAATTTCATCGCGCCGAGGAAGCAGGCGGAGTAGCCCGCAGCAAACAGTTGTTCCGGGTTGGTCGCTTCAGTGCCCGCGCCGCCCATCTCTTTCGGTACGCCCAGCTTAACGTCAAGTACACCGTCGGATGAGGTCGCACGGCCATCACGGCCTCCGGTCGCTTTGGCAACGGCGGTATAGATTACTTTTTCTAAAGACATGGCAGGTTCCTTTTTCTGTTTGTTTAACTTGCTATAAAGTAGTGTGCTATTTATTTATCAAACATAACGCCCGAAGGCATTATGCGCGGTGTAACTGCGCGCGGAGTGATTCCAGTTCCTGCTTCAGTGCCGCCAGGGTCTGCGCATCGCAGGCGGCAGAGGCATGCACCGATTTTGGAATGTCGCGTGCTTTTTCCTGTAAGGCCTGGCCCGCTTCGCTGAGCGTGACCACGACCTGACGTTCATCCTGGCGCGAGCGCTGGCGACTAATCAGCCCGGCGCTTTCCAGACGTTTGAGCAACGGCGTCAACGTGGCTGAATCGAGATACAGCCTCTCGCCAATGTCGGACACCGTGACATCATCCCGCTCCCACAGCACCAGCATCACCAGATATTGCGGGTAGGTGAGTTTTAACGGTGCCAACAGTTGCCGGTACACTTTGTGCAGCGCCAGATTGGTTGAGTACAACGCAAAACAGAGCTGGTTATCGAGATCCAGCGCGGCGTCTTCAGTGGAGCGTGATGTCGTTTTCATGATTTGAATATAGGTAGCGTACGATTTAATTGCAAGTTATTTATTAAGGGCAGATGTAACGCAGTACGACCTGCACTGCCATCGCGCGGTAGTGAGCCTGTTGCGCGGCACTGTCGGCCCCCTCTTCAAACAGCAGAGTGAAGGTGTAGCTGTTAGCAACAAAATGAAAGCTGAAGCTGCTCATCAGGCGGTGGACGTCGCGGGCATTGACGCTTTTGCTGAATAACTGTTTTTGCTGCCCACGTTGCAGAATATCTTCCAGTAACACCAGCGCGCTGCGGTTGATTTCACGCAGATAATCCGACTGCTCCATAAAACGCCCGCGCTGCATGTTTTCCATGCAAATAATGCGAATAAAATCAGGGTGATCGGCATGGTAATCAAAGGTGCTTTCCACCAGATGCACCATCGCTTCAACGGGCGGCATCTCGCTGAGATTGAGCTCTTTTTCGCTGCCGCGGATTTGGGTATAGACATACTCCAGCACCAGCAGGTAGAGGTTTTCTTTAGTTTTAAAGTGATACACCACCATGCGTTTTGTGGTGCCGGCTTTTTCGGCGATTTGCTCCATGCGCGCGCCCATTAGTCCGTATTCGGCGAACAGGGCGATGGCGCTGTGGAAAATCCGATCTTTCAGGCTGGCTTCGTCAAATTTTTCTAAAGGATAGATGCCATGGTGTTCCACGCTGACTCCTTAACAAGCCGCAACAGGAAAGGGGGATTATCACCATGGCCGGAGCAGAAAACAAATCTCAAACGCGCGGGCGTTTACGGTAGATCCAAAGACCCGGCACCGACAGGCCAATAGAGAGGGCCGCCACGATGGAGGTGGCTTTAAGAAAATTAGTCAGCAGGAGGATCATCAGATCTTCGCTGTAACCAACGTGGCTGATTTTCACGGCGGAAATCATCGCGGTATAAGCAGAGATGCCGGGGAACATAGGGATCACGGCGGCGACGGTGAAGACTTTTGGATGCGCCAGATACCAGCGTGACCAGCGGATGCCAATGCAGCCGACCAGCATGGAAGCGACAAAAGTGGACCATTCGATATTAAATCCGCTGGTCACCATGACCATCCGCGAGCCGTGACCGATCGCGCCCAGAAGTGCGCACCAGGGCAGGGCGCGGTGCGGCACATTAAACACCATCGCAAAGCCGACGGCGGGAATGGCGGACAATATCATGTCCTGCATCAGCGCCAGGATAAAATCGATTACACCCATCCGCGTAGCCCCCAAAGCGTCATGGCCATGACCACGCCAATACAGGTCGCCAGCGTTAACAGGCTGGCGATAGCCCAGCGTGCAAGGCCGGTGTTGATGTGGCCCTTGAACATATCAGCCACCGCATTGATGAGCGGGAAGCCGGGCACCAGCAACAGAACGCTGGCGGCCATCGCGACAGTGGCGGTATGAGCAAACAGCGGCAAGGTCAGCAGCAGGCCTGATACTGTGGTGGCGACAAATGCCGTTGCGCAGAAATTGATTTGTGGATGCAGATGGCGCTGGGCCAGCGTGAGGCGGACGTACATCGCCACGCTACTGGCAAAAAAGGTCACAACTGCGCCGTCCCAGCCGCCTTTATTCAATTGACAAAAACAGGCGCAGGAGAGGCCGACCATCAGCACCACCAGCCAGCGCGGATAGCGCAGCGGTTTGACCTGGCTAAAACGTTTTTCGACGTCCTGAGCATCGAGTAATTTATGCTCAGCCATAATGATGATGTGCTGCACTTCCGTCACAACATGCATGTTAATCCCGCGATCGCTGTTTTTACGGGTGGAGGTGAGGCATTCACCATCCTTAATTGTCGTGAGCACAATGGCGTTGGAGGAAATCGCGCTTTCTACGCTGTCCATACCCAACGCCAGCCCGAGGCGTGTGGGTAACTCATCAACCAAAGCGCTTTCTGCACCGTGCTGAAGGAGTAAAAGACCGCACTGAATACACAAGCGCGTGACGGCACGTTGTGAAGTCTGATTTGCTGGCATTTATTGACCCGGTGATGATGCCGAAACGCCCGCGAAGCCGGGGCGGAAAAGCTCGTTGTAGCATAAACCGTCTACTGGCTGGACAGGTGCAGATCAATATTTATTCACTCTTTTTACGTCTGTCAGGAGCCACTACGAGCGGGTTGTGCAAATCTCTTTTTTCTAAAATAATTCACAACGTGTATACATTTAATTTTGCTTCTTTTTGATTGTGCTATTAGTGCGTTAATGCCGCTTATTTTTTTACACCCCCTGTGCCATAGTATCCTAGTGAGAAAAGAACCAATAAATGCATATTTCATGACATGGGAATGATAAGCCCAGGTTTAGCATTGGTGCAGATCATTTTTTTAATGAACGAAAGCGACCGAGAAATTGTCCGCGAAGGCCTGTTTCGTGGGCACAGCATGGGGTTATTGCTGTGAGGAGTTCGGCACGCGAAAGGAATCGGAGAAATCATGGATACAGGAAGTTTTAAATACGGCGTGGTTATTAGCAAAGCCCCCATCATGCAACAGGGGCTGGGTAGCATTATGGAGCGTTATTTTCCCGATTATGAAATGACGCATTGTTCTGCATTGGAAGAATTGACTTTACTTCAATTGCGTCGCGCCAATTTAGTTATTGCGGATATGTCTATCGACATGCAGCAACCGCAAAGCGTATGCGAACATTATTATAAATTGATGTCGCAGTATAAAGAAATTCACTGGGTCTTTATTGTTCCCCGGTCACTCTATACGCTGGCAGTTCAATTACTTCTGCGGCCAGAAAGTACTATTTTGTCCAATGTGGAATCCCTTGATGGCATTATTAATGCCATTCGCGCTGGAAGCCAGAATGCCGAAAATATCAGCCATACTCTTCTTTCTCCGGATTTTACCCACTTTGATGTCGATGAGAACAAATCACAGATACTGACATTATCTGAACGTAAAGTATTACGCCTGATTGGAAAAGGATGGGGCATCAATCAGGTCGCTATGTTACTCAAGAAGAGTAATAAAACGGTGAGTGCACAAAAGAACAGTGCGATGCGCCGTCTGTCGTTGCGTAGTAACGCGGAAATGTACGCGTGGATTAATAGTTCACAGGGAATGAGAGAGCTGAATTTAAGCTCGGCTTACGGAGAGCAAGCGGAATGGAAAAAAGTTACGCCAAACGACATGTTGCTGTCATCGAAAATTGCATTATGAGTGAAGCAGGCCTCAGCCATCTGTTTAATTCCTATGGTCTGAAGTCTTTCCAGCTTCATTTTTTCAAAGATTATGCGGCGTTTAAAAGCGAATCAGCAACGATCAATTTTATGGCCATTATTTTTTCGTTACCGGGTTTGCGGGCGCAACGCATTACCTGCCTGCATAACTTAGTGGAGCTGACGTGTGCAAATCCGACGATAAAACGAATTGTTCTGGCAAATGATGATACTGAAGCCCGGTTAATGAGTTTGCTTTCTCCCTCACCTACGCATGGTGTAATCAGTAAAGACTTAAAGGTGAAAGAATTAAAAGATAAGTTATCGTCGGCCCTGAATGAGACGCAGTGGCTTAGTGATGATTTGCCAGGCGAAGAGTTTACAATTAAACATTGTGGGTTGAGTCCGACCGAGCGTGAAATTCTGCATTATATGACCTATGGCTATTCACTACCGGAAATCGCACATCATCTTTCGCGAAATATCAAAACGGTGCGCGCGCATAAATTCAATGCAATGACCAAGCTGGGAGTGCATTCAGATGCCGGACTGCTGGATGCTGCCGATATTCTGATGCACATCACGACAGATAAAGCCTCTTTTTCTGCCCACGCTTTTATGTGAATCTCACGCTGGCCTCTCTATCCAAAATAATTCAAGTTTAGAAAGGCGGCCAGCGAGAGAATGCCCGGGCGCTTACATAGGTAAGTGACTGGGTTAAACGAGGGCAGACAACACTCTGCCATCCTGATGAGGGGAGATCAGGACTGGCACACGTCAACCCAGGTTGCGGCTGTTAATTGCGCCATCCGTTCCGGGGAAATACGCACAGCGCTGTGGATCGCGCCAGCCGCGGGCAGTACTTCCTGATAGCGCTTAAGCGACACGTCACAATACACGGCCAGTGGGTTTTCAAGACCAAATGGGCAGACGCCACCAACGGGATGCCCTGTTATCACCACTACTTCGTCGCTGCTTAACATTCTCGCTTTCGCACCAAAGGTGGATTTCAGCTTTTTGTTATCCAGCCGGGCGTCACCTTTCGCCACGATCAAAATCACTTCATCTTTAATTTTTAACGACAGCGTCTTCGCTATCTGGCCCGGCTCTACATTATGTGCCGCAGCGGCCAGCGCGACGGTGGCAGTGCTCTGATTTAATTCAATAATTTCAATATCGGGGGCCTGACTGGCAAAAAAATCCCGTACGGACTGCAGACTCATTGTTATCTCCTGGGAACGACTGCCAATAATCTGTCACAACGTTTTATCTGCTGTAAATTATTAATCATCGCTACAGAGATATTCCAGATTTATCGATCCTCTTCACAATCACGGAAACCGGTTACAGTAACCGGTTGCAGTGTCTGAAAGGGAGATTAATACTCACTTTGTCCCTTCCTCTGTCTCAGATAATAAGAGCCGTCTATGAAACGTATCCTACTGAGTTGTAATGCTGGTTCGCAAACCAGCATGGCTGTAAAACCGCAAAATGGATTGTTGCACAGCAACAGGTTCAACCCTGCTGCGCTTACTATGTTAGCCTGACAGGAGAGCCGCTATGTCTACCCACCATCCTGCGTTTGATGTGATCTTCCGCTTCGTTGAAAACTATGTCAGCCCCATCGCCGGGCGAATCTCTTCCCAGCGTCACGTGATGGCAATCCGCGATGGTTTTATCTCAGCCATGCCGTTTATGATCGTGGGTTCATTTTTACTGATTTTCGCCTATCCGCCGTTTTCGCCTGATACCACCATGGGTTTTGCCCGCGCATGGCTGGATCTGGCGAAGCGTTTTGAGGGGCAAATTCTCACGCCGTTTGATATGACGATGGGGATTATGTCGATCTACATTTGTGCTGCCATTGCCTACAACCTTGGCAAGCACTATGTGAAGTCGCATCAGCTCGATCCCTTTATGTGCGCCATGCTGTCGCTGATGGCATTCCTGTTGGTTGCGGCACCAAAAACCAATGACAATCTGCCGGTTCATAGCCTGGGCGGTACCGGGATCTTTACGGCCATTCTGGTAGCGATGTACTGCGTAGAAATGATGCGTTTTTTGAAGGCGCATAATATTGGCATTCGTCTGCCGGACCAGGTGCCGCCGATGATCAAAAACTCCTTTGATCTGCTGATCCCGGTGCTGGTGGTGGTGTTAACGCTCTATCCACTGAGTCTGTTTATTCAGTCGCAGTTCGACATGCTGATCCCACAGGCCATTATGTCGCTGTTTAAACCCCTGGTCGCCGCGGCGGATTCACTGCCTGCTATTCTGCTGGCGGTATTGATAGGCCACCTGCTGTGGTTTGCCGGGATCCACGGGGCTGCTATCGTTTCCGGGATGCTGCAAATGTTCTGGCTGACTAACCTTGGGATGAACCAGACCGCGCTGGCGCAGGGTGCTCCGTTGCCGCACATCTTTATGGAAGCATTCTGGACATTCTTTATCGTTATCGGCGGCTCCGGGGCCACCATGGGGCTGGTAATTTGTTATCTGCGCAGCCGCTCCGTGCACTTACGGTCGATTGGGCGTTTGAGCGTGGTGCCAAGTTTCTTCAACATTAACGAACCGGTGATTTTCGGCACACCTATCGTAATGAACCCGGTGTTCTTTATTCCGTTCCTGCTGGCACCGCTGGTGAACTCAATTATCGCCTGGGCTGCAATGAAAATGGATCTGATAGGCCGGGTCATCGCCGTTGTACCCTGGACAGCACCGGCACCGGTAGGGGCAGCCTGGGCGCTGGGCTGGGATTACCGTGCGGCAATTCTGGTTGTGGTGCTGGCTTTTGTCTCCGCCGTTATCTACTACCCGTTCTTTAAAGTGTATGAGAAACAGCTTCTGGCGCAGGAAGCAGAAGAAGCGCAACGTACGGAAACGGAGGGGCAGCAGGTCGCGTAATCATGGCAAGGGGCGAAAGCCCCTTGTTTATTTGAGAGTGCAGTCACCGCACTGCTGAACATCAGGCAGGCGATAACGCTGGCAACAGGTACGGCGTACCAGTAAGCCGTCGCGCAATACGACGGTGCGCCATAAAGGATTGTCCTGTCCGCAGGAAAGCTGTTTTTCGAAGAAACAGAACTGACGCAGCGCTGCCACGCGCTCTTCCCCAAGCAGCGGTTTCATCTCGTTGAGATACCAGTTGATCAGATAACCGGTATTGCTCCAGATAAGTTTGCCGTTAATTTCACCCGTCGATTCCAGCGCCTCAATCACCGGGATCAATGCTTTGACGATCAGTGTTTCAATACGTCCCTGATCCGTAAGCGATGTGGTCTGGCGATCGTAATGCACATCGACCCAGAAGCAGGCCGCGCGCCCGGTTTCATGGAATTCGCCATGAAAATGCTCGGGCGAGACATCAAGCGCCATCTCATGCGTTAATAGCGCCAGCAGCAAGGGGGGCACCATCAGACCGAAATACCATTGCGCCCAGAGCGACAGCAGCGGTTTGCCTTCACGCGTCTGATGCGGCTGGTTGCGGTAGATATGATCGCCGTAGATGGATTGTAACGAGCGAAGGGCAGCAGGCCGTGACCATTCAGCCAGCGTTAGCGCGGTGTGCGGGTGGGGTTCGTCCAGACGGATAAAATCCAGAAGATGGGCACGTTGACTGGCGATAGTTTCACGCAGCGCGGCAGCCAGCGGAACGGGCTTAAGATGAAGCGGGGTTCGCCAGATAACATCTTCAGTGTTCGGTGCGGGACGATAGGTCATGGCGCTAAGCAATCAGCAAATCTAAATGATAATGATTGCCAATCCTAACTATAGACATAACCGATCGCAAGAATTTTGTCGGTAAAGAGGCGTCAGATCTCGTTTCAGGCGATTTTTAGATCGCCGCTGACCAGAATATTATTACGTCCCTGGTGTTTGGCTTCGTACAGCGCTTTGTCTGCGAGGTCTAAGGCGGCGTCAATATCTTCATCCATTAACGGTGCGATACCGATGCTTATCGTCACATTGGTGGCGACGCTTTCGTTAAACATATGCGGGATTTTTAAATCATAAACGCGCTGGCGGATACGCTCAGCATCCATTCGCGCCCGGTCAAGATCGGCACTGCTTAATAGCACCATAAATTCTTCACCGCCAAATCGGGCGACGATATCGCGCGAGCGCACGGCGTCACGGATGGCCGCAGAGACGCGGATTAACGCCTGATCGCCCATCATATGCCCGTAGTGATCGTTGTAGGCTTTGAAGTGGTCGATATCGAGCAGCAAAACGTAACGTACGCCGCCTTCCAGCGCCAGCAGGTTATCAATCTTGTTTTGCAGGCCGCGTCGGTTATAAAGGCCGGTCAACGGATCCAGCATACTCAGGTCGTTCAGCGTCTCTCTTTCTTCCAGCAGCCGGTACATTAAATTACGGGCAAACGTATCATTACGTGACTGAATAAGATTTTGAATCGCGATCCCGGCCATAGGCAGCGCGAATGAATAGAACATCCGTAACCAGTAATCGCCTTCGGTAAACCACAGGCAACTCAAAAAGACCGGTAACGAGTGCAGAGTAAATGCAATGATATTATTAGAAAAAGCGATAGAGCCAATAAATAATACGCTTAAAAGCGCAATAAGCAGATAAGTGGGATCGTGGGGTTCAATTGCCGCAAACTTAATAGCGACATGCCATGCCCATAAACCGCCAAATAATATTGAGACAAAAGGAATATGTATTTTCTTTCGCGGAAATTGCCAGTTCCACAGGAGCAAACCCATGCTCAGACCGAAAAGCAGGCATAAGGGAACGGTTACCGCGCGCACATGATAGAGCGGCAGTATGAAAGAAAAAAATGCAGAAACTGCATTGAGAAACAAGAAAAGCCGCAGGGATAATTGGTATTTCTTGTTACACAGGGAACGCCATGAGTGTGATGTCATATCTAAAAATCGTTATTAATCTGCAATATATAATCGTAATGGTTGCCAAAATGAAAAATAACGCGGAAAAAATTTATCGCGAAAAATATTAGAAAATTGTTATGTATTCTTCCGAGGCGCACAATTTATCACCTTCATGAATGCCTGTCATCAGGCGATGCGTAAAGTTCATTCAAAGGGACAGGCGCGGGCTGACAGATGAGAAAACATATCATATGATATTGGTTATCATTATCGATATGAGAGGCGAAAGCATGTGGCAGCGTGCGCTTGGAAGTGGATGGGGTCTTATCTTGCCGGGCATTTTAGTTTCCGGGCTGGCTTACGCCGATCTGTCCGTCAGTACCTGGCGTGTATTAATTGTGCTGGGATTGCTGATCACGCCGGCCATGCTCTACCACAAGCGATTAAGACATTTTGTCTTGCTGCCATCGGGCATTGCGCTGGTAGGGGGAATTATGCTGGTGATGTTGAATTTAAAGCTGATGATGTAGCAGGGAAAAAAACAAGAGGGAAATAAGATAATTGGTGCGAGGGGGGGGACTCGAACCCCCACATCC
>NZ_FOYH01000002.1:546364-902536 GCF_900116015.1 Enterobacter sp. kpr-6 | reverse complement strand
TGACCCTTTAAGGGTCCTGAAGGAACGTTGAAGACGACGACGTTGATAGGCCGGGTGTGTAAGCGCAGCGATGCGTTGAGCTAACCGGTACTAATGAACCGTGAGGCTTAACCTTACAACGCCGAAGCTGTTTTGGCGTGATTTGAGACAATTTTCAGCTCTGATACAGATACCATCAACAGGTCACAGGACGTGTTGATAACAGAATTTGCCTGGCGGCACTAGCGCGGCGGTCCCACCTGACCCCATGCCGAACTCAGAAGTGAAACGCCGTAGCGCCGATGGTAGTGTGGGGTCTCCCCATGCGAGAGTAGGGAACTGCCAGGCATCAAATTGCAGTAAACCGGAGGCACTAATCCGGTCGTGACAAAGAAATTCGGTGGAGCGGTAGTTCAGTCGGTTAGAATACCTGCCTGTCACGCAGGGGGTCGCGGGTTCGAGTCCCGTCCGTTCCGCCACTTATTAAGAAAGCCGTACCTCTCACGAGGTACGGCTTTTTTGTGTTTTAAGACGTCCTTCTACTATGAAACTGTTCCTTTACCTGCTCAGTCCGATGATGGAAGCGCTCGATGACGTAGGTAAACAGCGGTGATCGTGACTGCCAGACCCGGATACCATTAATTGGCTCAAGGCGGGAAAATATCTTCGCCGCCTTAAGTGCATCATATTGTTAATTCTGGCCTTTTTTTACATGTTCACTTAAAAAATCGATAAAAGCGCGGATGCGGGTACTGACCGCCCGGTCGCTGTAATACACGGCACTAAAAGGCATTTCTACGGGCAGGCGTTTATCGGCCAGCACTTCAACCAGTTCACCGCTCGCCATTTCATTATCGATCATATAGTCAGATAAACAGGCGATGCCGTTACCGTTAAGGCAGAGCTGTTTCAGCGTTTCACCGCTGTTAGATGATATGTCGGAATTAATCTCATACAGTTGCCCGTCACGACAGGCTAATGGCCAGGTATTCAGAGAGGCCGGTTCTGTAAAGCCCAGACAGGTGTGCTGCGCCAGATCCTCCACCGTCGTGGGTGTACCGTGAAGTGAAAGATACTCCGGTGAAGCAATGATCCGTCGGTAGCTGCTAAATAGAGGGCGGGCACGCAGGCTGGAATCGGTCAACTGACCGACGCGGATTGCGACGTCAACTTTACGCTCAATCAGATTGATAAAGGTTTCAGAAGATACCAGCGACAGGGTCATTTCCGGGTAACGTTCACGGAAAGGCCGAATAAGCGGCATCAAATAATGCAGGATAACAGGCGTGGCGGCATCAATCCGCAGTAATCCGCGCGGAGCGAGGCGCGTTTCGATGATTTCATTTTCCGCCGCCGCCATTTCCTGCAAAATCACCTGAACGCGGCGAAAATAACGCTCGCCTTCTTCTGTCAGACTAAGCTGGCGGGTGGTGCGGTTGAGCAGGCTGACACCGAGCTTCATTTCCAGTTTTTTAACGGCCCGACTTACGGCGGAATTTGCCTGACCAAGTTGCTCTGCAGCCCGGCTGAAACTGCCGCTCTCCACTACGGCTACGAAGATAGCCAGCTCTTCTGATGTCGCTTTCATTATTGCCCCAATTGCAATTCAGACAGGTTATTTTAAGCAATATTGTTAATTAATCATCCTTCATTCTGGATGATTTACCGAATGGCGTTGAAAGTGTGCGCTAAAATCCCTATAACTGAAGAGCTGCCGTCAAAGAGGTTTGAAGCTGAAGTGCGAAAAAATACCTATGCCATGCGCTATATAGCAGGACAACCCGCGGAGCGAATTTTGCCGCCGGGGTCGTATGCGACTATCGGCCAGGCATTACCTGCCGGAGCACCCTTAAGTAGTGAAGATAAAATCCGCGTACTGGTGTGGAACATCTTCAAACAGCAGCGCGCTGAATGGCTGTCGGTGCTGCAAAGTTTTGGTAAGGATGCTCATCTGGTTCTGTTGCAGGAAGCGCAAACGACGCCCGAGCTGGTGCGGTTTGCAACCACCAATTATCTGGCTGCCGACCAGGTTCCTGCTTTCGTACTGCCTCAGCATCCCTCTGGCGTCATGACGCTCTCCTCCGCCCATCCGGTTTATTGCTGCCCGTTACGCGAGCGCGAGCCTATTTTACGGCTGGCAAAATCTGCGCTGGTAACGGTCTATCCGCTGCCGGATACCCGCTTGCTGATGGTCGTTAACGTTCATGCAGTCAACTTTAGTCTGGGTGTGGATGTTTACAGCAAGCAGCTCCTGCCCATAGGCGATCAGATCGCCCGGCATAATGGCCCGGTGATTATGGCGGGTGATTTTAACGCCTGGAGCCGCCCGCGCATGAATGCGCTCTATCGCTTCTCAAGAGAGATGTCCCTGCGCCAGGTGCGTTTCACTGACGACAATCGCCGCCGTGCGTTTGGTCGCCCGCTCGATTTTATTTTTTATCGTGGTCTGAACGTGGACGAAGCATCTGTGCTGGTTACCCGCGCGTCCGACCACAACCCGCTACTCGTTGAATTCAGTCCCGGCAAACCTGACAAATAAAGGCGAGTCAGGTCTGCCGTAGGGCAGGCCTGATGAGGTGCTGCCTTTCTTTTCACTAAACCGAAGGACAACACAATGACTACGCAATCCCATCATGACAACGTCGAAAAACAGTTTGGCTCCCAGGCAAATGCCTATTTAAACAGCGCCGTACATGCGTCTGGCCGTGACCTGCAACAGCTTCGCGCACGTCTGGCGGGTTTCGATCATGCGCACGTTCTGGATATGGGATGTGGGGCAGGGCACGCCAGTTTTGCCATCGCGGGGGAAGTTGCACGCGTAACCGCCTATGATTTATCCGCGCAGATGCTGGAGGTTGTTGCGGGAGCTGCCAGAGATAAAGGGCTGAATAACGTTGATACCCAACAAGGTTACGCCGAGGCGCTGCCTTTTGCTGATGAAACGTTCGACGTCGTTATCAGCCGTTATTCTGCGCATCACTGGCATGATGTGGGTAAAGCACTGCGAGAGGTACAGCGGGTGTTAAAACCTGGCGGTGTAGTGATCATCATGGATGTGATGTCTCCGGGCCACCCTGTACGTGATATCTGGCTGCAAACGGTTGAAGCGCTGCGCGATACCTCACACGTACGCAATTATTCTTCCGGTGAGTGGCTGTCTATGATGACGGAGTCAGGGTTCATCACACGCACGCTGACGACCGATCGGCTGGTGCTGGAGTTCGCATCCTGGGTTGCACGTATGCGCACGCCACAGACGTTGTGTGACGCCATCAGACTGTATCAGGATAGCGCGTCCCGTGAGGTGAAAGAGTATTTTGAACTGCAACCGGATGGCTCTTTTACCAGCGATATCGTTATGGTCGAGGGGCAAAAAGCAGCGTAAATGAAAAAGGCACCGGAGAAATCGGTGCCTTTTTTACAGCGTTTTATGAGTCTGGCGTCGCGCTGTTTTTCACAAACAACGTGAGCTGATCGCCGGGTTGCAAATCGCCCGTACTGTCATTCCAGCGCATCACATCTTTGATGTTCACGCCGTGACGCTTGGCAATACTGGACAACGAATCACCTTTGCGAACGCGATAGGTAATGCTATCGCTGTTTTTCGCCAGCGTCTGCGCGCTGTTACCCGCACCGACGTTCAGCGTCTGACCTACTTTCAGTTTTGCACCCCGCAGACTGTTCCATTGCTGGATGTCTTTTGTGGTCACCCCAAGGCGTGTCGCAATACCTGAAAGCGTATCGCCAGAACGTACTTTATAGCTGCGGCCGATCATCGGAGTATTATCCGCGACCAACGTTGGCTGTACGGCAGCGATCTCGCCGGAAGCCAGTGATTCACGCAGTTGATCTGCGTGTTTCTGCGGAACCATTACATACTGTGGTCCGCCAGAACCGAGCGTTGAACCTTTTACGCCTGCGTTAAAGGTCTTCAGCTTGCTCACTGAAATTCCCGCCATTTCGGCCAGTTGATTCATTTCAACCGGACTACTCAATCTGACGCGCGCCAGCGCACGGCTATCATCTGTCGAAGGCAGACGAACGCCATACTTTTTGCTGTTCTTAAGAATGTCACTCAAGGCCAGCATTTTTGGCACGTAGATCTTGGTTTCCTGTGGCAGTGAAAGTGACCAAAAATCAGTCGGCTTCCCGCGTGACTTATTCACTTTCATTGCCTTCAGTACACGCCCTTCACCGCTGTTATAGGCAGCAACCGTTAACAACCAGTCGCCATCAAACATTTGGTTCAGGCGTTGCATCATGTCGAGCGCGGCCGTAGTCGACGCCACAACATCACGACGCGCATCGTAATTGCGTGTCTGCTTTAAACCATAATTACGCCCCGTGCTCGGAATGATCTGCCAGATGCCTGCGGCATTAGCGCCAGACGTCGCATGGGGGTTAAAAGCGCTCTCCACTATGGGTAGTAGTACCAGTTCCATCGGCATGTTACGTTTCTTAACTTGCCCGGCTATCCAGTACATATACGGCTCTGCCCGTAAGGTTACATCGTGGAGATAGCTCTTATTACTCAAATACTTCTGTTTCTGTTCGCGAATCCGGTCGTTTTCCGGAATTCCCATCTTTAGCTCGTCACCGATGAAAGCCCACAAGTCTTGATCCTGCGCGAGAGATGTTCCATCGTCCATCCATCGTGCTTGACTCGTAAACTTTCCTGCTTCCCCTTGACCAGCTGCAGAAAGGCTCTGTGCATGCTGTTGTACATTGCCATCGTGATTAGACGCCTGGCAACCCACAAGCAGGACAGAGGCGAGTAAAATCGCTTTTGCCTTCATGTGTGTGTGTCAATAGTTGCTTAAAAGACGAGCGATGATAACGGCGATGCCAACAGAAGACAAGTATGAGTTTTAGAAGTTATCTTTCTTTGCCCTCAACCATGCGAATCGCGCTTCAGGCTGTTGCAAATTTGTTTCTCTATTTATTACGGCAATTAAATCAGGATCTTGCGTGCGTAGAAATAAATTTATGTGCCGTTCATTTTTCAGAATTGCAGGTAAAGTCATTTCATTTTTCGCACGTAAGTCATTAACTTTATTGTAATAATCATTTATGAACGAATCGTGCGGAAGCAGGCTTTTAGCAAACTTCATATTTGCTAAAGTGTATTCATGTGCACAACAAACCAGCGTTTCCTCAGGAAGGGCATCAATCTTAAGAAAAGATTGGTACATCTGCTCTGCCGTGCCTTCAAATAGTCGACCGCAGCCTCCGGAGAACATCGTATCGCCACAAAACAGATAAGGAAAACTGAAGAAAGAGATATGTCCTAAAGTGTGACCGGGGGTGGCAAAGACGCTAAATTCATTCCCAAGTATGATAACGTTATCGCCCTCAGCAACAATCTTGGTCGCGCCCTTATTTTTCGTCTCCGCCGGACCATATACCACCAGATCGGGATAGTGTTGCAGCAGTTCTTTAACGCCTCCTACGTGATCGTTGTGGTGATGGGTCAGCAGGATGGCTTCAGGTTGCCAGTGATTTTTCTTGATGGCAGTAAGGACTGGCGCGGCTTCGCCAGGATCGACAATCAGGCAGCGGCCTTCATCATTACTCAACACCCAGATGTAGTTATCCTGGAAGGCAGAAATACTGTTAAGATTCATATATTACCTCTCAAAGCGTAGCGGAAGGTTGTGATGAAACCGGCAAGGATAACCCAGGCGTTCAACGCGCCCGAGCATTGGGCTGACGTTCCCGGCGGAGAGCGTTATCGCGACGCGCTGGAACAGCAGTTGAAACCATGGCTGGCGAAAATCTATGGCTTTCACTTACTTAAGATCGGCAATCTCAGCGCGGAAATCAATGCCGAAAGTTGCGCTATTTCACATCAGGTCAATGTCTCCCTGCAAGGCGAAGGTCTGCAGGTAAAGGCCGATCCGCTTCATCTTCCCTTTGCTGATAAATCAGTGGATGCCTGCTTACTGGCTCACACGCAGACCTGGTGTCAGGATCCGCATCGTTTATTGCGCGAGGCTGACCGGGTGCTGATCGATGACGGATGGTTGATTTTAAGTGGATTTAATCCGGTAAGTTTGCTGGGCTTGCGTAAGACGATCCCTTTTAAACGGAAATCTCCGCTTTATAAGAGCCGCATGTTTACCCTGCGGCGGCAGCTTGACTGGCTATCGTTACTGAATTTTGAAGTGCTGCATTACAGCGGCTTCCATGTTATTCCATGGACAAAGCAGGGGGGCAAAATGCTGGGTACGCATCTGCCTGCCCTCGGCTGCATGCAGCTCATTGTCGCGCGTAAAAGAACCATCCCGCTGACGCTAAATCCCATGAAGCAGAGTAAAGCCAAGGCCCGCGTGAGGCAGGCCGTGGGAGCCACGCGTCAATACCGTAAACCCTGATCAGGCGTCCGGCTGATAACCGACATCTTCCTGAGTTGGATTCATGGCCGCGGTACGCGCCAGTTCATCGCAGCGTTCATTCTCAGGATGGCCTGCGTGGCCTTTAACCCATTCCCATTTGATTTCATGCTGTCCCAGCGCGGCATCCAGTCGTTTCCACAGATCGACATTTTTAACCGGCTTTTTCTCTGCCGTTTTCCAGCCGCGCTTCTTCCAGTTATGGATCCACTGGGTAATGCCCTGACGCACATACTGGCTGTCAGTGCTCAGTACCACTTCACAATGCTCTTTTAAGGCTTCAAGCGAGACGATGGCTGCCATCAGTTCCATGCGGTTATTGGTCGTGAGCCGGTAGCCTTCGCTAAAGGTTCTTTCATGCCCGCGATAACGTAAGATGGCACCATAACCACCCGGTCCTGGATTCCCAAGGCAAGATCCATCGGTGAAAATTTCTACCTGTTTAAGCATCTCTGGTAGACTTCCTGTAATTGAAACGATCAGTAAAACGACAAGTCTGACATAAATGACCGACATGAGCACTGCTATTACACGACAGATCGTCCTGGATACCGAAACCACCGGTATGAACCAGATTGGCGTTCATTACGAAGGACATAAGATTATTGAGATCGGCGCGGTTGAGGTCATCAACCGGCGTCTGACCGGCAATAACTTCCACGTCTATCTGAAGCCCGATCGTCTCGTTGACCCGGAAGCCTTTGGCGTTCACGGCATAGCCGATGAATTCCTGCTGGATAAGCCTGTCTTTGCCGATATTGCTGATGATTTTATCGAATATATTCAGGGCGCTGAGCTGGTCATCCATAACGCGTCGTTCGATATCGGCTTTATGGATTATGAATTTGCCAAACTAAATCGTGGGATCCCCAAAACCGAGACGTTTTGTAAGATCACCGATAGCCTGGCGATGGCGCGAAGAATGTTTCCCGGCAAGCGAAACAGCCTTGATGCGCTCTGCTCACGTTATGAGATAGATAACAGCAAGCGAACGCTGCACGGGGCGCTTCTCGACTCCCAAATTCTGGCGGACGTCTTCCTGTTAATGACGGGCGGTCAAACCTCCATGGCGTTTTCCATGGAAGGTGAAAACCAACAGCGCCAGGACGATACGGGCATTCAGCGTATTGTTCGTCAGGCCAGCAAACTTCGTGTGGTGAAGGCCTGCGATGAAGAGCTTATGGCGCATGAGTCACGGCTTGATTTAATCCAGAAGAAAGGTGGCAGTTGCCTGTGGCGCGCCTGAGCACAAAGAAATGATGTAAATTAAAGCGTTTGGGTGGATTTTGCAGCAACCAGTTAAAAACCGAAGAAAAAGCGTTGACGCCATGCAAGGCAATCCGTAATATTCGCCTCGTTCCCACGGGAACAGAGGAGCGGTAGTTCAGTCGGTTAGAATACCTGCCTGTCACGCAGGGGGTCGCGGGTTCGAGTCCCGTCCGTTCCGCCACTATTCAAAAAGCCTGAATCAGCAATGATTCAGGCTTTTGTCGTTTTTACGTCTGTACACCGGGGTAGGGCGACACGGGACCTGTTCCCTCTCCACCCGGGAGAGGGGTCAGGAAATCACTCCAGCGTAAATCCGTCCGCATCCTGCCATGCCGGGAATTTCTCGCGGTACTCTTTCAGCGCCGTTAACGACAGTTCTGCGTCAATGCGCGTCGCCTGGTGCGGCTCAGCGGTGGCTAAGATCTCCCCCTGCGGTGTGACGATCCGGCTGTCGCCCCGATAGTGATGCCCGTTGCCGTCAGTGCCGACACGGTTGCAGCCTGCCACATACGCCAGATTCTCAATCGCACGGGCAACCAGCAGCGACTGCCAGTGCAGCGAGCGCGGGGCAGGCCAGTTTGCGACGTACAGCGCCAGGTCATAATCATCGCGATTGCGCGACCAGACCGGGAAGCGCAGGTCGTAACAGACCTGCGGCAGGATCCGCCAGCCGCGCCATTCAAACACCACGCGCTCCGTGCCCGCTTTATAGTGATGATGCTCGTCCGCCATGCGGAACAGGTGACGTTTATCGTAGTGATGAACCTTTCCGTCCGGCTCGACCAGCAGAAAACGGTTCACCGCGCCGGCGTCGGTTTGCAGCGCTGCGCTACCGGCGATCAGTGCGTTGGTCTGGCGGGCTTTCGTCTGCATCCAGGTCACCACGTTATCCTGCGACAGGGACTGCTGTGCGGCTTCCATCGCAAAGCCGGTAGTAAACATCTCCGGCAAAACGATAATGTCGCGCCCGGTAATCTCTTCCAGTTGGCGATCAAAATGACGCAGGTTGGCCGGGCCATCCATCCATACCAGCGGTTGTTGTAACAACGTAATTTTCAGACCAGGCACAGTCATTCTCCCCGTTTAACAGCTTTTTCTCACTGTAGCACGGGAAAACGGGAATGTGTTGGCAATAAAAAACCCCGCGCGAGGCGGGGTTTGCAGGCGGTCAAAAAGCGTTACGCGGCTTCGATTTCACGCACGTTAGAAGGCGGTGCTGGCGACTTTACCGGCTGTGTCGCCAGTGCTTCAGGTTCGAAGTCATCGACGTTAATACTGCGCAGACGGCTTTCTTCCGCACGGGTCAGGATCTCCGCTTCATCAGCGCTGATAATGCCTTTCGCCAGCGCGTCGTGCGCCATTTCATCCAGACGGGTGAACGGCAGATTGCGGCCTGCTTCTTTGCAGATACGCTGGTGGATCGGATCGGCAGCCATCACGTCCCGCAGTGCTTCTTCCAGCAGACCCACCGGGTTATGTTCGCTCGGGGTCAGATACTGGCCGCGCCCGATGCGTGAGCGGGTAGCACATGGCGTTTGCAGGATCTTCGCCACTTTGTGATCCAGCTTGTCCGACGGCGCAAAGTAGTGGCGACCGGTCGGGAAGATCACCACTTTCAGCAGCCCGGCCACCGCGCGGTTCGGGAAGTTTGCCAGCAGATCGTCCATCGCCTGTTCCGCTTTATACAGCGCATCCTGCACGCCCCAGTGTACCAGCGGCAGATCGGCTTCGTGGCGGCCTTCGTCGTCGTAGCGTTTTAGTACCGCCGAGGCGAGGAAGATCTGGCTCAGAATATCGCCCAGGCGCGCGGAAATACGTTCGCGGCGTTTGAGGCTGCCACCGAGCACGGCCATCGATACGTCCGACAGCAGCGCAAGGTTGGCGCTCAGGCGGTTCAGATGCTGATAGTAACGTTTGGTCGCATCGCTGGTGGGCGTGGCGCTGGTCAGGCCGCGCGTCAGGCCGAGCCAGAAGCTGCGCACTTTATTGCTACCAACGTGACCGATGTGTTTAAACAGCAGTTTATCGAAGGCATTCAGATCGTTATTCTGCGCGGCAGCCATCTCATCCAGCACATACGGATGGCAGCGGATCGCGCCCTGGCCGAAAATCATCATGCTGCGGGTGAGGATATTCGCCCCTTCCACGGTGATGGCAATCGGTGAGCCCTGATAGCTGCGGGCGAGGAAGTTGCTGTCGCCCAGCATAATGCCTTTGCCACCTGCGATATCCATGGCATCAATGATTGATTGCTGGCCCCGGTGGGTACAGTGATATTTCACAATCGCCGACAGCACCGCCGGTTTTTCACCGAGCATAATCCCATAGGTAATCAACGAGGCGGCCGCATCCATCACATAGGCGTTACCGGCGATGCGCGCCAGCGGCTCTTCGATCCCTTCCATTTTACCGATCGCTACTTTGAACTGGCGACGAATGTGCGCATACGCGCCAATCCCCATCGCCACCGACTTCAGGCCGCCTGTGGAGTTAGACGGCAGCGTAATGCCACGGCCCACGGAGAGGCATTCCACCAGCATCCGCCAGCCCTGACCGGCCATTTTCGGCCCGCCAATGATGTAATCGATAGGCACAAAAATGTCTTTGCCGCGCGTCGGACCGTTCTGGAACGGCACGTTCAGCGGGAAGTGGCGACGGCCAATTTCCACGCCCGGCGTACTGGTGGGGATCAGGGCGCAGGTGATGCCCAGGTCTTCCTGGTCACCGAGCAGTTTTTCAGGATCGGAGAGTTTAAACGCCAGGCCCAGCACGGTCGCGATAGGGGCCAGCGTAATGTAGCGTTTGTTCCAGGTCAGGCGCATACCGAGCACCTGCTCGCCCTGCCAGTCGCCCATGCAGACGATGCCGGTATCCGGGAT
Organism: Enterobacter sp. kpr-6; assembly: GCF_900116015.1. GTDB lineage: Bacteria > Pseudomonadota > Gammaproteobacteria > Enterobacterales > Enterobacteriaceae > Enterobacter_D. Next base: position 892,017 of record NZ_FOYH01000002.1, on the reverse strand, counting down.
TGCGCCCGCGTCCGAACCCGCTTCCGGGCTGGTCAATGCAAAGCAGGGGATTTCCTGTCCACGCGCCAGGCGCGGCAGATAGTGATTTTTCTGTTCTTCAGTACCGTAATGCTGCAACAGCTCACCCGGTCCTAAAGAGTTCGGCACGCCCACGGTGATGGACAGAATGCCGGAAACGCCGGAGAGTTTTTGCAGCACGCGGGATTGCGCGTAAGCCGAGAACTCCAGACCGCCGTACTCTTTTTTGATAATCATCGCAAAGAAGCGGTGCTCTTTCAGATACGCCCACAGCTCCGGCGGCAGGTCAGCCAGCTCGTGCGTGATCTGGAAATCATTCGCCATGCGGCAGGCTTCTTCCACCGGGCCGTCAATAAAGGCCTGCTCTTCGGCGGTCAGCTTCGGCTGCGGGTAGTTATGCAGTTTTTTCCAGTCCGGGTTGCCCTGGAACAGATCGCCTTCCCACCAGGTGGTGCCCGCATCAATGGCTTCTTTTTCAGTGCGCGACATCGGCGGCATCACTTTACGGAAGCTACGAAATGCAGGCGCAGAAATCATCGACTTACGCATCGCAGGCACGTTAAACGGCACCAGAATAATAGCCAGCGGGACCAGCACCCAGATTGACCACAGCCCGGCAGCACCCAGCGCTGCGGTCCAGGCCAGCAAAATAGCACTGCTCAAAAGCAAACCGACCCGGTGATAAAACAGCACACCGAGCAGAACAACCGTGGCGATAATACTCAAAATCATCATAAAGAATTGCTCCCTGTCTTGTAGGAGGTCTGACCACTTGTGATGATATGGTTGTAGTGTATGCCATTTTATTTAGCAATGTGTTTACAAGATAATTACAACCTGGTTCACATTGTTGGCAGTGATAACCGCACGTTAATCGAAAACTCCCGGTGATAAGTAAGGCTTCTGCTTCTCGCCTGAAACGCTATCCGGTACACTGCGGCATGTTATTTACCTCCATTCTGAAGGATATCCTCATGTACCAGGATCTGATTCGTAACGAACTGAACGAAGCGGCGGAAACGCTGGCGAATTTTCTGAAAGATGAAGCCAATATTCACGCTATTCAGCGCGCGGCGGTTCTGCTGGCAGACAGCTTTAAAGCCGGTGGCAAGGTGCTCTCCTGCGGTAACGGCGGCTCGCACTGCGACGCCATGCATTTTGCCGAAGAGTTAACCGGGCGCTACCGCGAAAACCGTCCTGGCTACCCGGCGATTGCGATTTCAGACGTCAGCCACATCTCCTGCGTGGGCAACGACTTCGGCTACGATCATATTTTCTCGCGCTACGTGGAAGCGGTCGGTCGCGAAGGCGATGTGCTGCTGGGCATCTCCACTTCCGGCAATTCAGCGAACGTGATTAAAGCCGTGGCTGCCGCGCGTGAAAAGGGCATGAAAGTGATCACCCTGACCGGCAAAGACGGCGGCAAAATGGCGGGTACGGCGGATATTGAAATTCGTGTTCCGCACTTTGGTTATGCCGATCGTGTTCAGGAGATCCACATTAAAGTGATCCATATCCTGATTCAGTTGATCGAAAAAGAGATGGTTAAAGCCTGAGTTTTTCCGGGGGCGGTGCGCCCCCGCTGGTTGTGGAGGTGATGTATGTGCGAACTGCTCGGGATGAGCGCCAATGTGCCAACCGATATTTGCTTTAGTTTTACCGGGCTTGTTCAGCGCGGTGGCGGAACCGGGCCGCATAAAGACGGCTGGGGCATCACCTTTTATGAAGGCAAAGGCTGTCGCACGTTTAAAGATCCACAACCAAGCTATAACTCACCGATTGCGAAGCTGGTGCAGGATTACCCTATCAAATCCTGCTCTGTCATCGCCCACATCCGCCAGGCCAACCGTGGCGAAGTGGCGCTGGAAAACACCCATCCCTTTACCCGCGAACTGTGGGGACGCAACTGGACCTACGCGCACAACGGGCAACTCACCGGTTATAAGTCGCTTGAAACCGGTAATTTCCGCCCGGTAGGGGAGACTGACAGTGAAAAAGCGTTCTGCTGGCTGCTGCATAAACTGACGACGCGTTACCCGCGCACGCCCGGCAATATGGCGGCTGTGTTTAAATACATCGGCACGCTGGCGGCGGAATTACGCGAGAAAGGGGTGTTTAACATGCTGCTGTCAGACGGGCGCTATGTCATGGCGTACTGCTCGACCAATCTGTTCTGGATCACCCGACGCGCGCCGTTTGGCGTGGCGACGCTTTTGGATCAGGATGTGGAGATCGACTTCCAAAAAGAAACCACACCGAACGATGTGGTTTCTGTCATTGCGACGCAGCCGCTAACGGGCAACGAAACCTGGCACAAGATTATGCCAGGCGAGTGGGTCTTATTTTGCCTCGGGGAGCGTGTAGTTTGATGCCAGCTGAGGCTGGATCGCGCCGTTTTTAAGCGGCTTGCTCACCACGTAACGCCCGTCCACGACCGACACAACAGGCGGCTGATGGACGGCGGCGAAATAATCATATCCTGGCTTCAGTTGCTTCCAGAAATCCGCGTAATACGAGTTCTTGTGACGAGCCATATTGGCATCGGTCATACGGAACGGGTAAATGCTGACCTGAACGCTTTGCTGACCAAACACCAGCGCGCCGGTCACAAACTGGAAGATCTCATCAATGCCGTTATCCGTCATGGCGTAGCAGCCAACGGAGACGCAGGCACCGTGGATCATCAGGTATTTCCCTTCATAACCATGGGCGCGGTCATACGCATTCGGAAAACCGATGTTGATCGCCTTATAAAAACGGCTGTCCGGTTTTAACTGATTGCGCTGAACGTTGTAAAACCCTTCCGGGCTTTTGAAATCACCCTGACGCTGTTTTGGGCCCAGACCGCCTGAGTAGTTACAGATTTTGTAGCTATCAAGGAGTTGATACTGTTCGCCCATTTTGACGTAGAGATCGAGGGTGCGCTCTTCTTTGAAGATTTGGATGTAAACCGGCGAGCCCATCAACTGCTGTTTATATTCTTTGCTGATCGGCGTTGTTGAGCTGTTGCTGCTGAGCAGCCCGGCAAACGAGACGCACGGTATCAAAAGCATCGCAAGAAATAATGCGATTTTACGCATACTGCTGGTTCCTTGATAAAGCGGTGACCACATACATTGCCAGGACGGCAAAAGAGATCCAAATTCAGACTAATCCGGATTAGGAGCGCTCACATTAGCATCACGGTATTTTTTCGCAAGTGCCGGGAAGCGAGTTTACAATGAGATTTTTCACGTCACCAGCGCCGATGGTAACTGTTTATCTCTCTGCTAACCCTCCTGTTACATCTGCTTCTCATTTTAAGGGTGATGGCTGTATACTTATCCAGTGAAAGTGAGGGTCTGCAATGCGAAAAATAATACATGTAGATATGGACTGCTTTTTCGCGGCGGTTGAGATGCGCGATAACCCCGCGCTGCGGGATATTCCCATTGCTATTGGCGGCAGCCGCGAGCGTCGGGGGGTGATCAGCACCGCCAATTACCCGGCGCGCAAGTTTGGCGTGCGCAGCGCCATGCCGACGGCGATGGCCCTGAAGCTCTGCCCGCACCTCACGTTATTACCCGGCAGATTTGACGCCTATAAAGAAGCCTCAAACCATATCCGCGACATCTTCTCCCGCTACACCTCGCAGATTGAACCCCTCTCGCTGGATGAAGCCTATCTTGATGTCACCGACAGCGTGCACTGCCACGGTTCGGCGACGCTGATGGCGCAGGAAATCCGCCAGACCATTTATGACGAACTGAACCTGACCGCCTCAGCGGGCATTGCCCCGGTGAAGTTTCTCGCCAAAATCGCCTCCGATCTCAACAAGCCCAACGGGCAATATGTCATTACGCCTGCCGAAGTCCCGGAATTTGTGAAGACCCTGCCGCTGGCGAAAATCCCCGGCGTGGGAAAAGTCTCGGCGGCAAAGCTGGAAACGCTTGGGCTGCGCACCTGCGAAGATGTGCAAAAAGCCGATCTCGCCATGCTGCTCAAACGGTTTGGTAAGTTTGGCCGCGTGCTCTGGGAGCGCAGTCAGGGCATTGATGAGCGGGAAATTAACAGCGAACGGCTGCGCAAATCCGTCGGCGTCGAACGCACGCTGGCGGACGATATCCACGAGTGGTCTGACTGCGAAGCAATTATTGATTTTCTTTATGACGAACTGGAGCGCCGGCTGGCAAAAGTGAAGCCCGATCTGCTGATCGCCCGTCAGGGGGTGAAACTGAAATTCAATGATTTTCAGCAAACCACGCAGGAGCACGTCTGGCCACGCTTAAATAAAGAGGATTTAGTGGCTATCGCCCGGAAAACTTGGGATGAACGCCGGGGTGGACGAGGGGTGCGACTGGTGGGACTGCATGTGACGCTGCTGGATCCGCAACTGGAACGGCAACTGGTGTTGGGGTTGTAGCGGGGGTTCCCCCTCACCCTAACCCTCTCCCCAGGGGAGAGGGGGCAAATCCTCCCTCTCCATGTGGGAGAGGGTCGGGGTGAGGGGAGAGAACTTACTTCGCCGGAATCGCTTTCAGCAGTTCTGTCAGCAGGATCCAGTACTGGCCCACGCTTTCAATATGAACCTGCTCATCCGGGGAGTGCGGCCCGGTAATGGTCGGCCCAATCGACACCATATCCATCTCCGGGTATGGCTTCTTGAACAGACCGCATTCCAGACCCGCATGAATCACCTGAATGTTCGGCGTTTTATCGAACAGGCGCTGATACGTCTCACGCACCAGATGCATCACCGGTGAGTTCGCATCCGGCTGCCAGCCTGGGTAGCTGCCTTTGGCGTCGGTTTTCGCGCCAGCCAGTTTGCCCAGGGAATCCAGCATGCTCACCACATACTCTTTACCGCTGTCGATAAGAGAACGGATCAGGCAGTGAATTTCCACATTGTCGTCAGTCATGGTCACAACGCCAACGTTCAGCGAGGTTTCCACCACGCCTTTGGCCACGTCAGAATTGCGGATCACGCCGTTCGGGGTCGCATTGAGCAGGCGAACAAATGTGTCGCGAGACTGCGTGGTCAGCGCGGCTTTCTCGTTGCTGGTCGCTTCAAGCAGCACAACCAGGTTTTTCTCTTTGATCGCCAGCTCGTTTTTCAGGATTTCCTGGTAGGTGTTAACCAGCGCTTTCAGGGATTCAACCTTGTCAGCGGCAACCGCCACTGTGGAGAACGCTTCACGCGGGATCGCATTACGCAGCGTGCCGCCGTTGAAATCGACCAGACGCAGATCCAGTTCAGCCGCGTGGCCTGCCAGGAAACGCACCAGCAGTTTGTTGGCGTTGCCCAGACCCACGTGGATTTCACCACCGGAGTGACCGCCTTTCAGCCCTTTCAGGGTCAGTTTAAAGCTCTGGAAGCCAGCCGGAACCGCTTCACGCTCAAGCGGCAGATTGGCGGTAAAGTCGATGCCACCCGCGCAACCCATGTAGATTTCACCTTCTTCTTCGGAGTCGGTGTTAATCAGAATATCGGCCTGCAGCCAGTTCGCCTGCAATCCGAATGCGCCGTCCATGCCGGCTTCTTCGGTCATGGTCAGCAGCACTTCCAGCGGGCCATGTTCAACGCTGTCATCAGCCAGCACCGCAAGGGCAGATGCCATACCGATGCCGTTGTCTGCACCCAGGGTGGTGCCGCGCGCTTTAACCCACTCGCCGTCAATGTACGGCTGAATCGGATCTTTGGTGAAGTCATGCACGGTGTCGTTGTTTTTCTGCGGCACCATATCCAGATGCGCCTGTAAAACCACGGCTTTACGGTTTTCCATACCGGCAGTGGCAGGCTTACGGATCAGGATATTACCGACGCTGTCGCGCTCGGCGAAGAGGCCTTTTTCTTTCGCCCAGTCCATCACGTGCGCAGCCAGTTGCTCTTCATGATAAGACGGGTGAGGAATAGAACAGATTTTGGCAAAAATATCCCACAGCGGCTGTGGAGATAATTGAGACAGTTCAGACACGATAAGTCTCCTTGACGTAGACCCGCAAAACAGACTTACAGGTCACAGGGTTAGCGAATGAAAACAGACCACAAGTCATGCTTGTATGAAGGAGGTGAGAATACCACTTTATTACTGCTCTGGTAGTGGGATGCACGTAAAAAGCGGCGCTGATGCCCCGTAACACTGGTTTTTAGTGCGGCACCTCTCTATAATCTCGCGCAACCCATTTTCCCCTCGAACACTTTTTAAGCCTTTATTACATCGGCTGGGACACTTCACATGAGCGAAAAATACGTCGTCACCTGGGACATGTTGCAAATTCACGCGCGCAAACTGGCAGCTCGCCTGATGCCGTCAGAACAGTGGAAAGGCATCATTGCCGTTAGCCGTGGCGGTCTGGTGCCAGGCGCACTGCTGGCGCGTGAACTGGGTATTCGCCATGTTGATACCGTTTGCATCTCCAGCTACGACCACGACAATCAGCGCGAGCTGACGGTTCTTAAGCGTGCTGAAGGGGATGGCGAAGGTTTCATCGTGATCGACGATCTGGTGGATACCGGCGGTACCGCCGTTGCTATCCGCGAAATGTATCCAAAAGCGCATTTCGTAACTATTTTCGCTAAACCGGCTGGCAAACCGCTGGTTGACGATTACGTTATTGATATCCCGCAGGATACCTGGATTGAACAGCCGTGGGATATGGGCGTGGTGTTCGTTCCGCCAATCTCTGGTCGCTAATATCCTTGCACAATTTATGTCTGACAACGCCCGGTTTTGCCGGGCGTTGTTTTATTTAGCGCCTGGCAGGTTACAATGGATCATAGTGACGTATTCATGGAGGCTTGCGCGCAATGACCCAGAAAAACCTCAGCGAAACCCTGTTCAAACCCCGATTTAAGCATCCCGAAACATCCACGCTGGTACGTCGATTCCAGCATGGCACTCAGCCCGCCGTACAGTCGGCGCTCGATGGCAAAAACGTTCCCCGCTGGTATCGCATGCTCAACCGCCTGATGTGGGTCTGGCGCGGCATCGATCCGCGCGAGCTGCTTGAAGTGCAGGCGCGCATCGTGATGAGCGACGCCGAACGCACCGACAGCGAGCTTTACGATACGGTGGTCGGCTATCGCGGCGGTAACTGGATCTACGAATGGGCGACGCAGGCGATGACCTGGCAGCAAAAAGCCATTCAGGAGGAGGCAGACGCGGCGAAAAGTGGTCGCTACTGGCTCCATGCCTCCAACCTTTACAGCATCGCGGCTTACCCGCATTTGAAAGGCGACGATCTCGCTGAACAGGCGCAGGCGCTGGCTAACCGGGCCTATGAAGAAGCAGCTAAACACCTGCCGGGTACGCTACGTGAACTGGAAATCCCCATCCCCGGCGGCGCGCCGCTGACCGCGTTTTTGCACATGCCCAAAGGCGACGGCCCGTTCCCCACGGTGCTGATGTGCGGTGGGCTCGACAGCCTGCAAAGCGACTATTACACCCTCTATGAGCGCTATTTTGCGCCGAAGGGGATCGCCATGCTGACGCTGGACATGCCGTCGATTGGCTTCTCTTCCAAATGGAAGCTCACCCAGGATTCAAGCCAGTTGCACCAGCACGTGCTGAAAGCGCTGCCGGGCATTCCCTGGATTGATCATACGCGCGTGGCGGCGTTTGGGTTTCGCTTTGGCGCGAACGTTGCGGTACGACTGGCGTATCTGGAATCACAGCGCCTGAAAGCCGTGGCCTGCCTGGGGCCGGTTGTACACGCTTTACTGAGCGATCCGGCGCGACAGGCTAACGTGCCGGAAATGTATCTGGACGTGCTGGCCAGCCGTCTGGGTATGCACGATGCTTCCGACGAGGCGCTGCGCGTTGAACTGAACCGCTATTCATTAAAAACGCAGGGATTACTGGGCCGCCGCTGCCCGACGCCGATGCTCTCCGGCTTCTGGAAAAACGATCCGTTCAGCCCGGAAGAAGAGTCCCGGTTGATTACTTCTTCATCTACTGAAGGCAAGCTGCTGGAGATCCCGTTTAAGCCGGTTTACCGCAACTTTGATAAGGCACTTCTGGAAATTACTGACTGGATGAATCATAAATTGCGTTAATGCGTTGCTAATTTATATTGGTTTGGTAAAACAGTTGCTTCATATAAGGAGATCGCAATGACGTTACCGAGTGGACACCCGAGAAGCAGGCTTATCAAAAAATTCACCTCGCTTGGCCCGTATATCCGGGAAGAGCAGTGTGAAGACAACCGGTTTTTCTTCGACTGCCTGGCGGTTTGCGTTAACGTAAAGCCCGCCCCTGAAAAGCGTGAGTTCTGGGGCTGGTGGATGATAATGGAAGCCCAGGAAACACGTTTCACCTACAGCTACCAGTTCGGCATGTTCGACAAAGACGGCCACTGGCAGCCTGTTGCGATCAAAGATAAAGAAGTCACCGACCGGCTTGAGCACACGCTGCGTGAATTCCACAATCGTGCGCGCGACCTGCTGGCCACGCTGGAACTTAAACTTGAACCTGCTGATGATTTCAAAAAGCAGCCGGTTAAACTTTCCGCCTGATCCCGCAAAGCATCCATAAAAAAACGCCCTTCATGAACTGAAGGGCGTTTTCTTTTATGCGTCAGTTGGGCTTAGAACTGGTAGGTCAGGCCAACCGCAACCACGTCGTCGCTGCTCAGGCCCAGCGCGTTGTCGTCGTCGATCTGGTTGATTTTGTAATCCACCATCGCAGACATGTTTTTGTTGAAGTAGTAGGTCAGGCCCACGTCGATGTATTTAACCAGGTCTTCGTCGCCGATACCGCCTTCGATGTCTTTCCCTTTCGACTGCACATAGCCCAGGGACGGACGCAGGCCGAAGTCGAACTGGTACTGCGCCACGGCTTCAAAGTTTTCCGCTTTGTTCGCAAAACCGCCGGAGATCGGGGTCATGTTATTTGCCACCGCGTACATTGCTGCGAGGTAAACATTGTCGGCATCAAATTTGATGCTGGTGCCCCAGGCTTCCGCTTTCTCGCCCTGACCGCGGGTTGACGCTTCCTGCAGATCGGTACGATCAGAGTTGGCATACGCACCGGTGATGGTTACCGGGCTGCCGCCGAAATCATACGCCAGAGAGGTGCCCCAGCCGTCGCCGTTCTGTTTGTTGGCGGCGCGCGTTCCTTCGTTTTTACCCTGGTATTGCAGGGTCAGGTCCAGACCTTCCACCGCACCGAAGAAATCGGTGTTGCGGTAAGTCGCCACGCCAGTGGTACGTTTGGTCATGAAGTTATCGGTTTTACCCAGCGAGTCACCGCCGAATTCCGGGAACATATCGGTTGCCGCCTGCACGTCGTACAGCACGCCGAGGTTACGACCGTAATCCAGTGAGCCGAAATCTTTGATTTTCACACCCGCGAACGCCAGACGGGTTTTCTGTGCATCGGTTGCGCCTTCGATTTTGTTACCGGCAAATTCTGCTTCCCAGCGGCCAAAACCGGTCACTTGATCGTTAATCTGCGTTTCGCCTTTAAAACCCAAACGGACATAGGTGGTATCGCCATCAGCGGTTGGCTCGTCGCTGAAGTAGTGCATGGCTTTCACTTTGCCGTACAGATCCAGCTTGTTGCCATTCTTGTTATAAACTTCAGCCGCCTGTACAGATGCAGAAGCAACAATGCTCATTACCACTAATGCCAGAGTACTCTTTTTCATTTTGATTCCCGATTTGAAAGTCACGCTAATATTCGCTGGGCTTATGCCCCGTGAAAAAACATGAAGGGTTTTAACGTCCGGCAATGAACGTTTTATGACAATCTCGGAATAATTTGAAAAAACTCACTTTTATTGCTACTGCAATAAATCCGTCAAAATCTGCCGCTACGCTTGCTGATCCCGCGCAACAAACTGTTCCGCTTTTTACGCTGCGGGTTGGCAAGCGCGTTGACTCCTGTTACAACGTCAGACTGATATCCATTTCCCTATTTGTTGAACGGCAGAGAATCATGAGTGACAGCCAGACGCTGGTGGTAAAACTCGGCACCAGTGTTTTAACGGGCGGATCGCGCCGCCTGAATCGCGCCCATATTGTGGAATTAGTACGCCAGTGCGCGCAGCTTCATGCTGCCGGGCACCGAATTGTGATTGTCACGTCCGGGGCCATCGCCGCCGGGCGCGAGCATTTAGGCTATCCCGAACTGCCCGCAACCATCGCCTCCAAACAACTCCTTGCCGCGGTAGGGCAGAGCCGCCTGATCCAGCTCTGGGAACAGCTTTTTTCGATCTACGGGATCCATATCGGCCAGATGCTGCTGACGCGTGCCGACATGGAAGATCGTGAGCGTTTTCTCAACGCCCGCGACACCCTGCGTGCCCTGCTGGATAACAATATCGTGCCGGTGATTAACGAGAACGATGCTGTCGCCACCGCTGAAATCAAAGTGGGCGACAACGATAATCTTTCTGCGCTGGCGGCTATTCTCGGCGGGGCCGACAAGCTGCTGCTGCTGACCGATCAGCAAGGCCTGTTCACTGCCGATCCGCGTAACAACCCGGATGCAGAACTGATTAAAGACGTTTACGGTATCGACGATGCGCTGCGCGCCATCGCGGGCGACAGCGTCTCCGGCCTCGGTACGGGCGGCATGGGCACCAAATTGCAGGCCGCCGACGTCGCCTGCCGCGCCGGGATCGACACCATCATCGCCGCAGGCAGCAAGCCTGGCGTGATTGGCGATGTGATGGCGGGCATCCCGGTTGGCACACGCTTTCACGCGCAGGCGTCCCCGCTGGAGAATCGCAAGCGCTGGATCTTTGGCGCACCGCCCGCAGGCGAACTCACCGTCGATGAAGGGGCCACCGCCGCCATCCTTGAGCGCGGTAGCTCCCTGCTGCCGAAGGGCATCAAAGAAGTCAGCGGGAATTTCTCCCGTGGTGAAGTCATCCGCATCCGCAACCTGGAAGGGCGCGACATTGCCCACGGCGTCAGCCGCTATAACAGCGATGCGCTGCGCCGTATTGCCGGCCACCATTCGCAAGAGATCGACGCTATTCTGGGATATGAATATGGCCCGGTTGCCGTCCATCGCGACGACATGATCACCCGCTAAGGAGCAGAGGTATGCTGGAACAAATGGGCATCGCTGCGAAAGCAGCGTCGTACAAACTGGCGCAGCTTTCCGCCCGCGAAAAAAATCGCGTGCTGGAAAAAATGGCCGACTATCTGGAAGCTCGCAGTGAAGAGATCCTGCTGGCGAACGAGCAGGACGTGCTGGAAGCGCGTCGCAACGGCTTAAGCGAAGCGATGCTCGACCGTCTGGCGCTGACGCCCGCACGCTTAAAAAGCATTGCCGACGATGTGCGCCAGGTGTGCAATCTCGCCGATCCGGTAGGGCAGGTGATTGATGGCGGTCTGCTCGACAGCGGCCTGCGCATCGAACGCCGCCGTGTACCGCTCGGCGTGGTGGGCGTGATTTATGAAGCGCGCCCGAACGTCACCGTCGATGTCGCCTCGCTGTGCCTGAAAACCGGCAACGCCGCCATTTTGCGCGGCGGTAAAGAAACCTGGCGCACCAATGCCGCGACCGTCAAGGTCATCCAGCAGGCGCTGGAAGAGTGCGGTCTGCCCGCCGGTGCGGTGCAGGCCATTGAAAGCCCGGATCGTGCGCTGGTGAACGAGATGCTGCGCATGGATAAATACATCGACATGCTGATCCCACGCGGCGGCGCGGGGCTGCACAAGCTGTGCCGCGAGCAGTCCACCATCCCGGTGATCACCGGTGGGATTGGCGTCTGCCATATCTACGTGGATGACACCGCAGAATTCGCCCCGGCGCTGAAGATTATCGTGAATGCCAAAACCCAGCGTCCGAGCACCTGTAACACGGTTGAAACGCTGCTGGTGAATGCGTCCATCGCGCAGACTTTCCTGCCTGCGCTCAGCCAGCAGATGGCTGACAGCGGCGTGACGTTACACGCTGATGAGGCTGCGCTGGCTCTGTTGCAAGGCGGTCCGGCATCGATTGAAGCGGTGAAAGCAGAACAGTACGACGATGAGTATTTGTCGCTGGATCTGAATGTTAAGATCGTCGCCGATCTTGATGATGCGATCGCTCACATCCGCGAGCACGGAACTCAGCACTCCGACGCGATCCTCACCCGCACGCTGCGCAACGCTAATCGCTTTGTGAATGAAGTGGATTCTTCAGCGGTATACGTGAACGCCTCCACGCGCTTCACCGACGGCGCACAGTTTGGTCTGGGCGCAGAAGTCGCCGTCAGCACGCAGAAGCTGCACGCACGCGGCCCGATGGGACTTGAAGCGCTGACCACCTACAAGTGGATCGGTTTTGGCGACGATACCATTCGTGCTTAAAAACACCGGGGTGATGCAAAAGTAGCCGTTTGATTCCCAGGGGCATTGACGCATCACCCGGTTAGTTTTAATCTTCCAACCCGTGTTCACGCTCGTGAGCACGTCCTTTTCAGGGCCGATATAGCTCAGTTGGTAGAGCAGCGCATTCGTAATGCGAAGGTCGTAGGTTCGACTCCTATTATCGGCACCACTAATCACGCGGCTCCACGCGATATTCACTAAATCTGCAAAAGCACCTTGTGCCATATTTGTGGCATTTTCCGACAGTAATGAGTCAAATCGAAAATGACCTGCCCGGAAAATCTGGCATATGCGAAGGTCCCCACGACCTATCGTAAACATCCTTAATTAGCTGATGCTTACTTCTACTGCTCGACGCTGAATGCGGGCACACGTTCGTGATGTGTATTTCGTTTTCACACACGATTAGCCAGTGCATTGAAAGGACAGGACTGGGTAAAAGAGCTGATTGATGCGCTGCCGTAGCAGGACAGAGAAAAGGCGCTGGAGCTTCTTCTGTCTGCTACAAATCGGATGTGAGTATCGGTGGCCGGGTGGCAGGGCTATGCCCGGCACAGCAATTTTTCTGTGAACACTTTTCAGTTTTTCTGAGTATTAAATATCTAAATTTCAATGGCTTAATTATTTTTAGCTTCACGGGTTCACTTAAAAAAAGTGACGAAAAATTTATTAATCCTGTCAAATCAATAAGCTGCATTCTTTGCCAGTAATTCAAATGATACAGAAACTGAAAAACGCTGAAATTCTTTTCAACTTTTTCAGTAGTACTTTTGGCCGAAGACGCTAGCACTGATGCGGTCTGGCAGGGGCCTTTGAAGAAAATTAGAACTGAAAAAATTTATCGTCATGGCGGTGTAGTGCCGTTTTTGTCCACAATATTTTTATTTTGCAGCTTTATGGCTGCGTCAATACAACGTAGCGAGGTTACACATATAAAATGAGATGTGAGATAGAGAATCTATACGTGAAGACTATGGGCATTTGATGAGCGTGCCGAGGGCCGCAAAATACCTAATCGAGATTGGAAGTTAACTATTCGCTTACATATATTTGTACTTGGATAAAAAAACAGTGTTTATTTATCCAAATATTTAAGCGTGCGAAATAAATTTTTTGTCAAAGTTTTCAGAGGTATCTTAGGATGTCACCTTTCTTTACATGATTTGCATGGAGGATGTATGAAACTTAAGACACTAAAGATAGAAAATTTTAGAGCTATTAATGGCGACGATAATGTTATTACCTTTAATGAGAATAATATAGTATTTGTTTTTGGTAAGAATAACATTGGCAAATCAAGCATATTACATGCTTATAAATATTTTACTTCACCTTCTGAAAAAGCATTGCCAACTGATTTTCATAATCATGATTTTAAAAAACCAATAATGATTGAAGCTGTATTTATAAAAGAGGAATCAGATGATAAAAGCTTTGCTGGCAAAGGGCTTGATAAATGGGTTGATCGTGACAATCAAGTAAAAATAAGAAAAGTATGGGTTAATCCAAACGAGACGGCAAAAAAAGAAACGTTTGATCCTAACACGCAACAATATATAACTGGTGGATTTGGTGGCATAGACACTATATTGACTAATGCTTGCCCTAATATAATTTATATAGAAGCGATACCAAATATCAAAGCATTAACTGCTTGGCTTGATAAGGAAATTAAAACTAGGATCATTAAAAATTTGCAGAAAAACCACCAAAAAGAATATGATGAGGCTTTTAGAGCAGTTAAAGCTCTACAAGAGAAAGTTGAAGGGGAAGATTTATTAAGTGAAATAGCCACAAAAGCAAATAGGTATTTCAATAAAACGTTTCCTGAAATGGAAATAAAGATACAGTCGGATCCATTTAAACCGATGGATCTTTGTAAAGCTTTTGAAAGTGATTTTAGTATTTCCATTGGGCCGAAATCTGACGATAATGCAGATATAGCAATTGTAGAAAAATTGCAAGTTATCAAATCTCAAATTGAGGAAATGGATAGCTCTGGGAACTATAGACAGTTTGACTTACATGGACACGCTTTGATAAGGCAAGCTATAGTAAATATATTAGGTATTTTTAGAGATACAAAGGACGGCTCTGATGGAGCTGATATTAAAAAGAATATCATTCTTTTTGAAGAACCGGAGCTTTATTTGCATCCAAGTAATAAGCGAAGGTTTCGTGAAACTTTGTACAATATAGCTTCCCAAGATAATTATCAAATTATCTGTATATCACATGACCCTCAGCTTATAGATCTTAGTAAGGAGCATACATCTCTTGTAAGATTTGTAGCTGGGGATGATGGAGCAACACATATATATCAAACCAAAGAAAATTTATTTACAAAAAGCGAAGAAGTAAAAGAAAAAGTCATGATGCTTAATAGATTTAACCCGCATATTTGCGAAAGTTTTTTTGCAGATGAGGTTATACTTGTTGAAGGTGATACAGAAGCAATTGTATTGAGAGAGTTATTAGACAGATTTTATGCTAATAAAGAGATTTTTGTTTTGAATACAGGCAGTAAAAATAATATACCTTTTTTCTTGGAAGTCCTAAGCACCTTTAAAATTAGACTTCACATTATCCATGATTCAGATGAAAGATATATTTATGAAAAAGGCGTGCGAGTGCTAAAAAAGGATAATGAAACTCCTAAAGCTAATAGTGCTTGGTCACTTAACGATACAATATGGGAATCTGTAGTAAATATATCTGATAATGGTGGTTACGCAAAACGGTATGTATCGATTAGGAATTTTGAACACGCACATAACTATCAGTATGATAAGCAAAAAGGGAAACCTTTATCTGCATATGAATTTTCTAAAACTATAGGGTTAGATGATAATCATTTGCCAATAATTGCTTTTCTGAAAGAAATTGCTTCAACGGAATCATCTGGTAATGAATTTACCCAAGACTTTCTTCATGAAAATGTACAAGAACCTTATTAATAATCTATAAAGTTAGAAAGACCCTAAGTTATGGGGTCTTTCTAGTTCTGCTTCTTCGAAAACAGTACATACAGATGAAGGATAAAAGAGAGGTAGGGGGCATTATTGGGGGCATCCATCTGTTGGTCTTGCATAAAAATAATTTTAATCAATGAGTTGGATGTTAATTCTATTCCTATTATCGCAGCAATCCAAACATTTCCTAATGTCTATCAGTACTTCAGGAATATGCATTATTTTGATGCTCAGGGGTTTAGATTCGCGCTCGCTCATACAGCGGCAAAACCTATAGTCACTCCAATTATTCAAATTACTTCTTAGCATCAGAACGTCCCTCCCTGGACCTTCTTTTACTCTACCGATAACCGCTGTTAACTTTTCGTGGCTTCAAACAGCCTTTGCCGGTCGGATTTGCTTATATTTCCCGCCAGATTATCCAGATCTTGCTGGCTGAGCGGTGGCAAATAGGGCAGCAAGAAAATCGCTGTTGATAACCGGCTGTCGCCTGTCCCGTTAAGCATATTGACGGCGTCATCCACGCTAATTTTAGCGGGCAAAACGCTGCCAAGGGCTTCTATCGTTCGATTACGAGTACTGTTCTTGGTCGGGCCCAAAAGCGTCAAAATCGAGGCGTTGTCCTGATCTTTAGCAAGGCGCGGAACCAGCAAATAAACGCCGCTGTACCACGAATCATTCATGCCTTTTAACAAGGACTCTGTATCGCTCCCCTTCAGGCCGGAAGCCAGGTGCGGTGCGACAGCTTCCAGGCCGCGTGCGCGAGAGCTATTTTGTGTACGCCCCAGCAACTGTGTGCCTTCAGCCGCTGTAAGATTCTCCGGCAACCTTGGTGAAAGGGTATAAAGCGTAGAAGTCCAGCTATCGTTAGTATTTTCGAGCAGTTTCAACGTGCCCGAAAGCGTCAGCGTATTAGCAAGCGCTGGCTGCATCGCTTCAATCGTATTGTTGCGCTGGCTGTTATTGATGGAAGTCAACAGCATACCGAAACTGTCTTCCGGCAGCGGCTGTGGCAATAAATTCACCAGCGTGCGAATGGCTCCGCTGCGGCTATCATTCATTGGCCTGAGAATTTTCTCGACAATGGCCAGGTCAAATGGTGCAACGCCTTTCGGGGCCAGACTCTCAAGTACTCGTGCACGGCTTGAAGACGATGTTGTTCCCAGTAGCGCCAGAATCTCCTCATCTTTGAGATTGTCCGGCAGCGCAGGATTTAGCGTAGTGACCGTAGAAGCCCAGCTATCACCGGTTAAGTTCAGTAATTTCAACGCATCCGTAACGGCGATGGGTTGCTCAGTGAAGGGCAGGAGATCCTCGATCAGATTGCTACGCTGGCTGTTGCTGGTGCCGCTCAGCAGAGTCAGCATTTGTCCGGCGCTGAGCTTCTGACTTTCCATTAGCGGACTTTTTTGCAATGCCTCAATGCGGTCACTCGCGCGCAGTTGTTTAGTGCTGGTCACCAGCGCGCCGATGTCACCTGGTGCGGCATCTTCTTCTGGTGCGACGGAGACGGCAGGAGCGGGCGGTGGAGTTACTGCTTTTGCTTCGCTTTGCTGCGGTTGTTCAGCAATAGTTGGAGCGGGTTTCGCGGCAGGAGGTGCAGTTTGAGGGGCCGGGGCCGACTGAACGGTCTGCGTTTGAGGTGCATCATCATGCGAGGTAAGGGTAAATACGCCAGCAATCGCTAACAGCGCCACTACACCACCGCCGATATAGACTTTGTTATTGGATTTCGGCTTCGGTGGGGGAGTCTTCTCAGTACGAGTTTGTTTTGTTTGATCGTTAGCGTCCCTGGGTTGAGGGCTTTTTGTCGGTGCTGGTTTATCGACTACGGCGGCAGGTTTCGCGCTGGATACATTCAGCTTACTGGCGGCAATCTGGCGGAGAAGCGCTTCCGTCAGGCGAGTCATGGTGCCTTCATAGTTAGCAAACAGATCGAGAAACTGGGCATTAGTCAGGCTATATTCCAGCGCATTACGTGGGACAACATCCTCGATCCTCACCGGGATCATCGGTTTGCTTTTGCCGCTGGCAATGGCCATTTCACGGGGAATTTCTTTAGAGTTATTGGCGTGATCGCTAAATAACAGCACCATCGCCGGAGCCGCCTCAAGCGCATCGACGATTGATTTCTGATAATCGGCACCAGGCTCAATGTCACGAGAGCTAATCCAGCAGGGAACGCCGCGTTTTTCCAGATCGTTAATCAGTCGATATGCCCAGTCCCGGTCACGGGAAGAGTGGCTAATAAAAATAGGTGATGACATGTCTATCTCTTTCCTGAAATCAAAATAAAGTCATAACGGCAATTTGCTGGAGCTGGTAAAGACGTACCACTTATCCCTGTCGTCCAACACTATATCAAGGAACTTCTTAACTTCTTTGCGCAGCGCGACATCATCAACCAGTAAACGCTGTTCGTTAACAACCAGTCCTTGCGCGAAGTTATCCAGCAGGAGTTTTGTCTGGTGGCATTGCTGCGCTAATTTTTCATATTCAGCAGTAGAGGCAATGCCGTGACAGCATGAACCCAGCGCGGGAAGAATGGCGGACAGGGCAGAGAGCGCGGCAGAGTGGACAAAAAAGTGCGCCAGGCAACACACCAGCGTCAGAATAAAACTCCATTTAGCAATGGCATGAAGACGATGCTGAATAAAATGATATTCGCTTTTTTTCTGTGCATTATAAGCCTGTTGCTCTGCCAGCAGTATTTGTAAACGGCGCAACATGGCTTCGGCGGAAGGAATAGCGGCAGCGAGTACGGCCTCAGGAATCTGATACTTACGGATCACATTATCTGGTTTAAGCCATACGATCGCGTCCTGATAACGTAAGATTTCACTTATAGTGCGATGCCGCTGCCAGTTGCCCCGCCAGTTCTGAAACAATACACGGCCAGAACCATTCTCTTTATTCGACATTCCGGAAACATAAATGGCGACGATCAACGCAATCGCGAGCAACTCCAGTAATACGAATATAAAGCCATAATGGTGGAGTGTTTCTTCTCTGAGCATCCCAGAAATAGGAATGACGGCGAACACCACGGCGAGGAATCCAAGGGTATAACTCAACAGAACGCCGCCACGAAATAAGCAACTATAGTGATACGACCGCTCCTCATGCCAGTTCAGATCGTGCCATTCATCTGTATAAATATCAGGGGCAGGTTCTTTACTATGATTTGTCTGTGGTTGGCTGTGTTTCTTTAAATAAGCATTATGCCGAATTGAAATCTGTTTAAGCGTAAAATGTAAAGGGTTCATTTATCCTGTACCACGTCCAAAGATATTAATTTGCGTTTAGTTGCTATTTTTCTTTTACCTAATGCCTGAAAATAACGATATTGCTCTTCGTTGACTGAGGTGGCCAGCGAACTGAAATCCTGAAAAAGTTGAGTAATTTGCGCGGTACCGCCCATCCCCTGCCCCGGTTTGCCGTTCCACGCTGAGAAAAGCACATCGGACTGGTTGGCGATATAAACACCAACGCTAAGGTATTGAAAATCACGGCCGGAAGCATCAGGTTGTACATCGCTCTCCGTGAGCCAGGGACAGCGCGGTAGAGTAAAAACTGTTTGTGCCTTTTCCAGTAGCGTTTGGAATTCCCCGATTGAACCGGGAAAATCATGTTCGTAATTTTTTTGCTCAAGGGGGAGGGGCACACTGTAAGGAATACCTAATTGTATCAGCGCCTGAGCAAAAATACGGTCTGCACCTTCCGCGAGCGGTGTTAAACCATATACCGAATTACCGCTCTCAAGTAATATCTCGCCATGGCGTAATATCCTTTGAAACAGATTATCAGGATGCGGTATGCGCCGATGACCGGTAATCCCCCAGACTGGTTTTTCCTCCGCAGACATATGATGTCCCTTGTATTAGGTAGGCTATTCCCCTGACAGATTACAGGATGCTATTGATATTACAACTGCCAAAGTCAATAGTTTTAATCTGTATTTCTGGCAAAAAAACGATACCTATGCCCGCCAGCGCCGCATCAACAATATGTTCCTAAGAATTAGACGTCAGTTGTCCGCTGACCAGAAGATGCTCGATTTCTGTGCTGAGCACAAGATTGCGGCGGATATCGAAATGATCCGTGCCGATCAAATCAATGAAGCCTACGAGCGGATGCTCAAAGGCGATGTGCACTACCGTTTTGTGATTGATAACGCCACCCTGGCGTCGTGATGTATACATGCCCGGCGGCGCAAGGTCGTCGGGCAGCAGGAAGGTCTATCAGAAGCGGTAGCCGACGCCTACGTTAAAGCCGTTAATATCGCGGGAGCCGTCGATATCCACGTTGGTGCCTTCGTAGCCGACGTTAATCGCCAGGTTTTCGGTCGGGTTAAACTGCACGCCCGCGCCCCAGGCAAACGAGGTGGAGTCTTCGGAAATGCTCTCACGCACGGTGTAGTTATCACCCGCGTTGACCCATTTGGTGTTGCCATCAGCTTTGGTATGTGCCACGCCGCCCAGCGCATACAGGGAAACAAAGTCGTTAATACGGTAAGCCGGGCCGACCATCAGTGAATAGTATTTTACTTCAACGCTATTTTTCACCGAATCAGACGCCACATAATAATGCTGATCTTCATCGCCGCTTAAATAAGTGAAAGAACCTAAAATGCTAACCGGAGATTCATATTCATAACGATATTGCAGGTTCACGCCGCGAATATTTTTAAAATTTTCAACCTTGCTTTGTGCGTAGCCCACGGTAACCGTCTGATTGTCGGCCTGCGCTGCACCGCTCATCAGGCCTGCTGCGACGAGAATTCCCACAGATATTTTTTTCATTTTTCTTAGTCCTTATTGCCACTGAATTGTGTTGATGCCAGAGATATCCTGTGCTGCCAGTGCAGCGCCTGAAATTGTTGGACTTTTTAACGGAGGGAAAAAGGGGGAATAATCCTAAAGGCCGGAATATGACGGTTATGCCCCTCCCGAAATAGGGTAGTTGCAATTGACAGTAAAATAAGGTTCAACACTTATTCTAAATTAATAACGCGCTGCAAATCCGTCAGAACGTCAATATCCTCCACGATGCCCCTGTCATATAAAGGCAAATCATGAACCTTTCCGCACAATCGCGCTTCCCGCACAATTTCCCGCGCGCCGGTGTCGCCGGAAAGCGCACATAAAGAAGAAAAATATGCGCGCCCGAATCCCACCGGGTGCCCGAATTGCTGTTGATAATGCGGCACCACGATTTGACCCTCGGTGAGCGCGGCAGCCACGCACTGTAGCGTGTCCGGCGTAATCAGCGGTAAATCGCCGGGCAGGATCAGCCAGCCTCCTGCATCGGGCGTGGCCCGCACCCCCATTGCCACCGAATCCCCCATCCCCGGCGTGCCGCCGTCGGGCCGCACCAGATGCCAGGGCAGTCCTGAAGCCTGCGCCGCCTCAATCACATGCTGCAACACCGTTTTGCCGTGCAACAGCGTGTCCAGCTTGTGGGTGGACGCGCCGCAAGCCAGAAAGCGCGCGCCCTTTCCGGCGGCAAGAATGATCGCGGTCGGGGAGGGGGTTAACATGCTTTTGTCCGCACCGCGGCCACATCAGCCAGAATCGACAGCGCCAGCGAGTGCGCATCGCGCGCTTTCGGAAAGAGGCCAATCGGCGCTTTGATCCGCGCGGTATCGCGCGCTGACCAGCCGAGTTCCGTCAGCCGTTGCACGCGCTGCTGGTGGGTACGACTGCTGCCCAGCGCACCGACGTAGAACGGCGTGGCGGCGAGCGCGGCCTGCAAAATCGGCAGCTCACGATGCAGATCGTGATACAGCAAAACCACCGCCGTATCAGCATCAATCAGCGCGAATGAGTTTCGTGCTTCCACGCCGTCGAACGTGTGCACGTCATAGCCCGCCGCCTGCGCCAGGCTTGCGGTCACCTGTGCCTCGACGGAGCGGCCATAGACCATCACCCGCACCGCAGGGCGGTAGTGCACGTCAAAATGTTCTCCCCGGCCGCTGTCTTTGCCAGGCGCAACGCTTTGCAGACGCTGCGTTGACGGGTGATAGCGCAGACAGGCCGGTTCACGCTGTTCCGTAGTATTCAGCACCGCCAGCAAAGGCTGTGCTGAGCGCAGGGCATGGATTGTTAGCGTAATGCTGCCACCGCAGGGCAGAACGATATCGAAATATGGCGATCCTTCGCCGTAGATCACCGTGCGGTCGCGCCCGGATTGCATCACTTCCAGCGCCTCGAACGCCGCTGCCGCTTCCACACAGCCGCCGGAGACAAAGCCGCAGTACTGACCATCTTCGCGCACGGCCATCTGTGCGCCGGGCAAACGCGCTGCGCCGCCGCGCACGTTGGTCAGCGTGACCAGCGCGGCGGCCATGCCAGCGCTCATCGCCTGGGCCGCAAAGCGCAAAATCGCCATGCTGTCGTCGGTCAAAAACGCCTGACGGGGCGTGACAGGCTCCGTCAGGGAAAAGGGCTGTTGCACTGTTTCACCATCCTTAAACCTGCTCTGGTAAGCCTTTCAGCAACTTATCCAGCGTCAGCGGATAATCCCGCACCCGCACGCCGGTCGCGTTAAACACCGCGTTGGCGATCGCCGCGCCGACCCCGCACAGGCCCAGTTCGCCCACGCCTTTGGCTTTCATCGGCGACGAAATGGGATCGGTGTCATCGAGGAAAATCACCGTCTGCTCAGGAATATCGGCATGTACCGGCACCTCGTAGGCCGCCAGATCGTGATTGACGAAATACCCGAGCCGGGAGTCGACGGCGAGTTCTTCCATCAGCGCCGCCCCCGCGCCCATGGTCATTGCGCCAATTACCTGGCTGCGCGCTGTTTTCGGGTTGAGTATTCGCCCGGCAGCGCACACCGCCAGCATCCGGCGAAGACGCACTTCCCCGGTCGCCACATCCACGCCCACTTCAACAAAATGCCCGGCAAAGGTGGACTGCTGGTATTTTTCGGCCAGATCGCCAAATTCAATCGAATCTTCGACGGTAATAGTGCCGTCAGCGGCGGCATCGGCGAGGCTGGCGCTGCGATCGCCTGCGCGGATCTGCCCGTCCACAAAATCGGCCTGCTGCGGATCAAAACCGAGCTTTTTCGCCACCGTTTCCCGCAGCAGCACGCAGGCGGCATACACGCCCGCCGTGGAGCTGTTCGCCCCCCATTGCCCGCCGGAACCGGAAGAAATCGGGAAGTCGGAGTCGCCGAGTCGCACCACCACCTTGTCCAGCGGCACGCCGAGCATCTCGGCGGCGGTCTGGGCGATGATGGTGTAACTGCCGGTGCCGATGTCAGTCATATCGGTATCAACGGTGACCACGCCCTGCGCGTCGAGATGCACGCGCGCGCCCGATTTGGTCGTCAGGTTATTACGAAAACCGGCCGCCACGCCCATACCGACCAGCCAGCGCCCGTCGCGCACCTGCGCGGGCGTGGCGTTGCGTTTATCCCAGCCAAATTTTTCCGCGCCCGTGCGTAAGCACTCCACCAGTTGACGGCGGGAGAACGGACGTTCGGGGTTAGCGGGATCAACCTGGGTATCGTTAAGAATGCGAAATTCCACCGGATCGACCCCGGCTTTGATCGCGATCTCATCAATGGCGATTTCCAGCGCCATCAGGCCTGGCGCTTCACCGGGCGCGCGCATGGCGTTACCTTCCGGTAGATCCAGTTCCGCCAGCCGCAGCCCGGTATGACGGTTCGCCCCGGCATACAGCAGTTCGGTTTGCTGCACCGCCGTTTCCGGCTCGCCGCCGGGCAAATTACCTGACCAGCTTTCGTGAGAAATGGCGGTGATGCGCCCGTCGTTATCGGTGCCGATGCGAATGTGCTGAAGGGTCGCCGGGCGGTGAGTGGTGTTATTAGGAATAAACGGGCGGGGCAGGGCGATTTTGACCGGCCGTTTTGCCGCCCGCGCACCGAGCGCCGCCAGCAGCGCATCGCTGCGTAAAAACAGCTTCCCGCCGAAACCGCCGCCGATGTAGGGCGACCGCACGCGGATATTCTCTTTCGGCATATTGAGCGTCAGCGCCAGATCGGTGCGGCACCAGTCGATCATCTGGTTCGATGTCCAGACGGTGAGCTTGTCGCCCTCCCAGACCGCCATCGACGCATGCGGCTCCATCGCCATGTGACTCTGATCGGGCGTGGTATAGATGGCGTCAAGCTGCACGGCGGCAGCGGCAAACGCGCTGTCAACATCACCGACATTCTTATCCGGCGTGCCTTCCGGCGGCGTGGTGACCGACGGTTTTTGCTCTGCCAGATCGTAGTCGCCGCGCTCGCGGCTGTAGTGCACCTTAACCAGCGCGGCGGCGGCACGTGCCTGTTCAAACGTCTCAGCGACCACCACGGCGATGGCCTGATGGTAATGCTCAATCTCCGGGCCGCCGAGCAGCGTGGCGGTGTTTTTCTCCCCTTTGCCCAGTTTTCCGGCGTTTTCTGCCGTCACTACGGCCAGCACGCCGGGTGCCTTGCGGGCCGCCTCCAGTTCCATGCCGGTGATCTGTCCTTTCGCAATGGCGGAACCGACCACAAAACCAATCGCCGCGTCAGGCGCTTCGTCATGCCATTCATAGGCATAGTGCGCGGTGCCGGTGGTTTTTAGCGGCCCGTCGATCCGGTCATGCGGCTGGCTGACCACCTTCTGGCGGTCGATGGGATTCTCTTGTGCAGGTTGATCGAATTTCATCACCTCAGGCCCTCGCTTCCGTCAGCACTGAGGCGAGCGTTCGCTTCGCCAGCAGCAGCTTGAATTCATTTTCATCAGTGGGATGCGCGCTGGCGAACAGCCGGGCGTAGACCGCCTGCGCGCCCTGTGGGATTTCAGCGTCGGCTTCATCCATCCGCCAGGGTTTATGCGCCACGCCGCCCAGCGCCACGCGGCCTGTGCCGTCGGACTGCACAATGGCGGCGACCGAC
Source organism: Enterobacter sp. kpr-6 (assembly GCF_900116015.1). Lineage (GTDB taxonomy): Bacteria > Pseudomonadota > Gammaproteobacteria > Enterobacterales > Enterobacteriaceae > Enterobacter_D. The sequence goes on along the minus strand of NZ_FOYH01000002.1, from coordinate 867,822 downwards.
ACCAGCGCAAAGGCGTAAGAGGCCCGGTCGCGGACTTTACGGTAAATATGCGTGCCCTTAACCGGCGCAGGCAGGGTGACAGCGGTGATCAATTCGCCCGCGTTCAGCACTGTTTCCAGATGCGGGGTATTACCCGGCGCGCGGTAAAAATCCGCCAGCGGGATCGCCCGCTCGTGCCCGTCGGGGCTGACTGTTTCTACCACCGCATCGAGCACCCGCATGGCGACCGCCATATCGCTGGGATGGGTGGCGATACAGGCCTTGCTCGCACCGACCACCGCGTGCTGGCGGCTGAACCCTTCAAGTGCGGCGCAACCGCTGCCGGGAAGCCGCTTATTGCAGGGCTGATTGGTGTCGTAAAAATAGGGGCAGCGGGTGCGCTGAAGCAGATTTCCGGCGGTGGTCGCCTGATTGCGTAGCTGACCGGACGCGCCCGCCAGCAGCGCGCGTGAGAGCACGGCATAGTCGCGGCGTACCCGCTCGTCTGCAGCCAGATCGGTGTTACGCACCAGCGCGCCGATACGCAAACCGCCTTCCGGCGTCGGTTCGATTTTATCGAGGCCGAGGCCGTTGACGTCGATTAAGTGGGTGGGGGTCTCGATTTCCAGTTTCATTAAATCGAGCAGGTTGGTGCCACCGGCAATAAATTTTGCGCCCGGCGTGCGCTGGGCGTGGGTGGCCGCTTCCGCAGCCGTGGTCACGCGTTCCCAGGTAAAGGCTTTCATGATGGCGTGCTCCCGGCGACATCTTCGATCGCGGCCAAAATATTGGAGTAAGCGCCGCAGCGGCAGATATTGCCGCTCATTCGCTCGCGAATTTCATCCGGGGTCATCGACGGTGGGGAAACCAGATCCAGCGTGACGTGGCTGGGAATACCCGCCTCGATCTCTTTGAGCATCGCCACGGACGAGCAGATCTGCCCCGGCGTGCAGTAGCCGCACTGGTAGCCGTCATGCTTCACAAAGGCGGTCTGCATCGGGTGCATATTCTCCGGCGTGCCCAGCCCTTCAATGGTGGTAATGTCCACGTTCTGCTGCATCACCGCCAGCGTCAGGCAGGAGTTGATCCGCCGCCCGTCCACCATCACGGTACACGCGCCACACTGCCCGTGGTCGCAGCCTTTTTTGGTGCCGGTAAGATGCAGTCGATCGCGCAGTGCATCCAGCAACGTGGTGCGCGTGTCCACCTCCAGCTCGTGCGCCTCGCCATTCACTTTCAGTGTAATGCGGGTCATTTCCGGCGGGGGCGTGGTACCTGCTTTTCCCGCTTCTTCGCCATGGTTGCTCATGCCAGGCCTCCAGTATTTCAAAGGTGAAAATCAAAAGTGTCGTGACCGCTTTAACTGCCTGCGGTTTTTTTTACCTGCCATTAAGCATAGTCGGCGCACGCGTTGGGATTAGTCCTGAAACCTGAATACGGGAATAAGCGTGAGGGATGAATAGAAAATCAGGAGGCAGCAGGGGGGCGGCGCGTTAAGTTGAGAGGAGTTAAAACGTATAAAATTATGTATACTAAAATGCACATTTAAACATGTTGAGGTGAGTTTTATGGAACGTATTTTGGCGGAAAAATCGATAAACATTACTGAGTTGCGAAAGAACCCAGCGAAATATTTTATTGATGAACCCGTAGCCGTGCTCTCCAATAACAGACCTGCGGGTTATATGGTGAGCGCAAAAGTATTCGAAGAATTAATCGACTTGTTGGGTGAAAAGCTCAACGCCACTCATAGCGCAGCAAAGTTCCGTCCCAACAGCCGCCGTCTGGATGAGATTGCGCAAAAAGGACATGAGTTGCTTGCCAATGCATCTGATAAAGACCTGAACGAGTTCACGGAATGAGCATAAGGATTTTTAAATCGGCCTTGATCCGCCAACAGCTTAGCGCACAAGAACTTGCGTGGCTGGAGGCGGATTTTTTGTCTTATAAGGAAGACGGAATATTACCTGACACATTTGGCAGAGACGCGCTTTATGATGATGCGTTTACCTGGCCGCTGGTTAAAGCGGAGCAGGTTGCGCATATTCATTTAGCAGAGGGGGGATCGCCTTTTCCTGCCTATTTACGTCAATTCAAAAGAACCAGCGATCGGGCACATCTGGTCTATTGCCAGGGCGCAACGCATGACAATACTTATCTGCTCATCATTATTTTAAAACCGGATGCTCATAAAAAAGCGCGTGATAATAATACGATGCATAAGATAGGCCTCATGGCAGAAGCATTCAGAATGAAATATTAACCCCCGACGTCTGGTCCTCCGGGGGATACACATTGAGTTCTGCAGGAGACAGCCCCATACGCGCATTACTTCAGCTTCATTGCCGCGTCCCATACCGCGTGTGTCATGCCTGCGTCGCCTGGGTCTTTTTTGATCACCGGCGTATCGCCGCCGCTGTGGAGCAGCACGTCGATGGTCTGGCGATAGGCCGCTGGTTCCAGATAACCCATTTTGGGCGTGTTGGCGTTGGTGATTAACTTCGCCACGTTTTCCATCTGCCGGGTCTGCGCCTCTTCCGTGGCTGAACCGGAGGCATCTTCCGCCACCACGATTTTTGCCGCTTCTTGCGGATGCTGCACCGCGTAATCCCAGCCCTTCAGCGAGGCTTTGACGAATTTCGCCATCTTCGCCACAAACGCCGGATTCTGAAGGTCCGGCCCGCGCACGTACAGACCATCTTCCAGCGTGGAAACACCCTGATCGTCATACGGGAAGCTAATCAGATCGGACTCTTTCAGCCCGGCATCCAGCAGTTGCCCGTATTCGTTGTAGTTCATCGTCGAGATGCAGGCCGCCTGATCCTGGAGCAGCGGATCGACGTTAAAGCCCTGCTTGAGAATGGTGATGTCCTTGCCCGGTTTCAGTCCCAGCTTGTTCATCCAGTTAAAGAACGGGTACTCATTGCCGCCGTACCAGACGCCAAGGGTTTTGCCTTTAAAATCAGCGGGCGTTTTGATGCCGCTCGATTTTTTACAGGTCAGCATCATGCCGGAGCGGTTATACACCTGCGCGATATTGACCAGCGGGACGCCCGCTTCGCGCGAGGCCAGCGAATCCGGCAGCCAGTTGACGATCACGTCCGCCGATTTCCCGGCAATCACCTGCACCGGCGAGATATCCGTGCCGCCGGGTTTGATGGTCACATCCAGCCCTTCCTGCTCGTAAAACCCTTTTTCCTGCGCCACGTAGTAGCCCGCGAACTGCGACTGCGGCAGCCATTTTAGCTGCACCGTCACTTTCTCGGCGGCCTGCGTCTGAAAGCTCATCGCCACGGACAGGGCCGTCAGCCATAACCCACACTGAAAAGCGGAACGTTTTATCATCAAAAACCCCTCAGGTTAAACTGCATGCTGGTGTTTGTGTTTCTACTTTTCTGCGGCAGTGCCACGCACGGTGGGATGCCAGAAATTGACGCGCCGATCGAGCCGGACCAGCATCGCATACATCAATGAACCGGCGACCGAGGCCACGACAATCGCTGACCACACCACCGGCATATGCATCCGCGCCGACTCGGTGGAGATGCGAAAACCCAGTCCGGCGGTCGGTGAGCCAAAAAACTCCGCCACAATCGCGGTGATCAGCGACAGCGTGGCATTGACCTTCAGGGCGCTAAAAATAAACGGCATCGCCACCGGCAGACGTAGCGCCCGCAGGCGCTGGCGGGGCGTGGCGGCGTAGCAATACATCAGTTCCTGCTCCAGTTTGCCGCTCGCTTTCAGACCCGCCAGCGTGCTGACCAGCGCCGGGAAAAAGGTCACCAGCACTACCACGGCGGCTTTTGACGGCCAGTCAAAGCCGAACCACATCACCGCAATGGGCGCGACGCCGACCAGCGGCACCGTGCTGGTGAGATTCGCCAGCGGCAGCAGCCCGCGCTGCAAAAACGGCAGGCGGTCGATCATCAGGGCGACGGCAATGCCCAGCCCACTGCCGAGCAGATAGCCGACAAGCGCCGATTTAATCACCGTCTGGAGGATATCGCCCGCCAGCAGGTCGGCGCTCTCCACCAGCGCCGCGACGATGGCGAGCGGAGCAGGCAGGATCACCTGCGGCACGTCAAATCCACTGACCAGCATCTGCCAGAACCCGAGCATCCACAGGCCGAATAGCGCGGCGACAGCGCTGGCGCTGACCGGGGCACGGGCAAGCCGCTGCACGCTGACCACCGCCAGCATCGCCAGCGCACCGAGCATCAGCCCGTGCAGCGGCAGCAAAGCCTGCCACAGCGCACCCGCCGCGAGCGTTAACGCGAACAGAAGCGCCCGGCCAGGTGAGAGCACCGCGGAGCAGGCGCTCAGGGCGCACAGGATCAGCAGGAGATTCAGACCCAATTGCGCCAGCGGCACCGGACTTTGCCCGGCGAGCTGGATCAGGGAAAGCATCAATAACAGCAGCGCGCCCAGCAGCGGCAGGGTGCCTGGAATAACGGTTTTCATCGTGCCTCCTTCCGGTTATGCATGATCAGGCGTTCAGCCAGTATCACCAGGCTGGTGAGCGCCAGCCCCAGCAGTGAGGCCATCACCAGCGCCGACCAGATCTGAATGGTGTTGCCGTAGTAGGAGCCGGTCAGCAGCCTTGCCCCCAGGCCCGCCTGCGCCCCGGTAGGCAGTTCGGCAACCATGGTGCCGACCAGACCGCTGGCAATCGCCACGCGAAAGGCGGGGAACAGATAGGGTAGCGCGGAGGGAAGGCGCACCATCCAGAAGGTATGAATGCGGCTGGCGGCCCAGGTGTGCACCAGTTCCATCTCCATTTTTTGCGGCGAACGCAGGCCCTGCACGGTGGCGAGGGTGACCGGGAAAAAGCACAGGTACATGGCGATGGTGGCTTTGGGCAACAGGCCGGTAATGCCGAGGCTGCCGAGAATAATCAGCACAATCGGGGCAATCGCCAGCACCGGAATGGTCTGCGAGGCGACAATCCACGGCAACAGCGCTTTATCCAGCGTGCGCGAATGCACAATGCCGATCGCCAGCAACACGCCGAGCAGCACGCCCATGGCAAAGCCGGTCAGCGCGGCGCTGGCGGTGACCCAGGTGTGCAGCAGCAGGTTACGCGGCGAGTCCACAGGCCATCCGGTCACGCTGTTCCAGATGTCCATCACCAGTTGATGCGGCGCGGGCAGCAGCGGTCGTTTAGCATTAAGCGTGGCGGCAAGCAGATCGCCTGCATCCCATGCGCCGCGCGGCGTCAGCACCCGCTCGATCGTCCCCGGCGCGTTCAGGGCTACCGCCAGCGCGTACCAGAAGATCAGGGCTAACAGCAGCATTACGCCGACGGGAAAAATCTGCTGATGGACACGGGTATCAGTGGTCATGGTGCCCCTCCACCAGCGCCTCGCGCACCTCCTGCGCCAGATGCAGGAAGGCGGGCGTGTCACGGATCGCCAGATCGCGCTCGGCTGGCAGCGGCGAGTCAATCACCTTAACGATGCGCCCCGGACGCGGCGACATAATGACGATTTTGCTCGACAGGTAGACCGCTTCAGAAATGGAGTGCGTCACAAACACCATGGTGCGCTGTTCGTGATACCAGAGTTGCTGCAACTGCTGATTGAGGTTGTCGCGGGTGAGCTCATCCAGCGCGCCGAACGGCTCATCCATCATCACGATTTTCGGTTCAAAGCCGAGCGCGCGGGCGATTGAGACGCGCTGCTGCATCCCGCCGGAAAGCTGCCAGGGGTATTTTTTCTCAAACCCTTTCAGGCCGACGCGGGCGAGTTGCTCCAGCGCAATCTCTTTACGGCGCTCAGGCGGGACGTTTTTAACCTCCAGCGGCAGCATCACGTTCGCCAGCACCGTGCGCCAGGGCAGCAGCACCGGGGCCTGAAAAACGTAGCCATACGCTCCGGAAAGGCGCGCTTCGGACGGCGTCATCTCATTGACCAGCAACTCACCTGAGGTGACCGGTTCCAGATCGGCAATTGCCCGTAATAAAGTCGTTTTGCCGCAGCCGGAGGGCCCGATAAAAGAGACAAATTCACCCTGATGGATCGTGAGGTTAATATCACTTAAAGCATGAACGGGCCGATCGGCTGCCGGATAAATAATATTCACATCACTGACCTTAATAACCGGACGCGTGGTGGCAGTTATTGGTTTTAACGGCACGACCTCTGCTTCCTGGGCATACATAATCTGGCTCATCATCCTGCTCCTGGTGACTAACGGGCTGGTTTTCTTTCTTCTATGCCATTTCTGTGCCAGGCGTGAAATGCGTTTAGGAATAATGATAATTCGCAACAATTCGCTGTCGGATTTGCTATTTTGATATCCAAATTAGTGCAGGTTTTTAATCAGAGTGCGTTGTGATGGGGCATGAATAATAAAGGTGAATGAGAATCTACTTAATTGGATTTCTTCCGGTAAGATAAAGTCAGATTAGCGTCCTGTTTGGAGGCAACGCCAGTATAAATTATGACAGATAAAAAGAAGCCGTCCGGGCCTCATGAAGTCGATGTGCAGCACCTGCTTGATCTCCTGAATCATAATTCCGACTGGATATGGGAAGTTGACGCCGCAGGCCGCTATACCTGGTTGTCAGAAGTGGTGACCGACATGCTGGGATTCACGCCTGAAGAGGTGGTGGGCACCACGCCTTTTGATTACATGCCACCGGGCGAGGCGGAGCGCGTCGCGGGCGCGTTTCTGGCGATTGTTGAGCAGCAGATCCCGTTTTCCGGGCTGGTGAACCGCAACCAGCGCGCCGACGGGCAGATCGTGGTGCTGGAAACCAGCGGCATTCCGCTATTCGATGAGCAGGGCAACCTGCGCGGCTATCGCGGAATGGACAGGAACATCTCCACCCTCGGCGAGCGCGTCCTGCAATTAGAAACCATCTATGACACCACCCCTGTCGCGCTGTGCATGATCGACCGCATGGGGCGGCTGGTGATGGCCAACAAAGCGATGATCCACCTTTTGGGCAACGTTGAGGGCAACATCAACGATCAGCTTTTTTCGACGCTGATGCCCGTCTGTTGGGCGGCGTTCCGCCGGGATTTTGCGCTGGCAGATGGCGGGGGCGAGATCTCAAGCCGCGAAATTATCTGGGCCGGCAATATTTATTACATCCATCCGGTCCCGGTTCACGATGCCGCAGGCAATGTGGTCGGACTGTCGGTGACCTGGATTGACGTCACCGAGCGCCGCCAGGCGGAGCTGGAGCTGGCCAACGCGAACGAGGTTTTACAGCATCATGCCCAGCATGACTATCTGACCGGGCTGTATAACCGCCGCTATATGGATGAGTGCCTGACCAGGGCGATCGTTCGTGCCTACCAGCAGCGTTACTCCCTGTCGGTGTGCCTGGCGGATATCGATTATTTCAAAGATTTCAATGATTCAAAGGGACATCAGGCGGGCGATGAGTGCCTGCGTGAGGTGGCCTGTGCGTTATCTTCTGTTCGTCGTCGCCCGGAAGACAGCGTCAGTCGCTACGGTGGCGAAGAATTTCTGGTGATCCTGCCGCGCACCGATCGTCATGCGGCGCAGGCGATTGCGGAACGGCTTCGCGAGAGTGTGGACGCGCTAAAAATTCCCAACGCTGCCAGCCCAACCGGTTATTTAACCATGAGCATCGGGGTGGCCACCCTTGAAGGCAATGAGCGACTGCCGGAGGATAAACCGCTGCCGATCATCGCCAGCGGGCTGATCCGCCAGGCCGATAACGCGCTCTATTCAGCAAAAAATAACGGGCGTAATCGGGTAGTGGCGTCGTTAGAGCCGGAGGAGAATTAATTTTCCCGCCGTCAAAAAGGCTTTTTTGCAGAATGTCCTGATAAAGTATAAGGGAAATTTACGGATTAACCGAATGGTTGAAATAAATTAATACCCTTTTATCTGTCACAAGAGTTCATTACAGTGTCTCTTTGTTAGTAACGAATGTGGCATTTTGCACGCTCTCAGGAACAGCCGGATTTCCTGTTCCTGAGAGAGTTTTTTGTAGCAAGTCGCGTGGTTTCCGACGATCTGACCGATTCCCGCCTTAAGATTTAACTTATTCATACATATTGCCCTGTCAGCCCCGGGTGGTGCTGTATTAATTTTCTCTGCTTAACACCAAAAACTTACATTCAGGCCCTCTTAATTGTGGCGGTAAATTGATAAATTAACGCTAAATGCATAAATATGCTGTTTTGGGTATCCGATGGTTACGAATCAGGCTGGCAGAGGGCGTTAAGCGCTGTAAGCAGGGTAGAATGGCTGCGTTACCTGTCGTATAGGATCTGGATAATATGATTTCAACCCTGATTTACCGGAGTCGCCTTGGCCGCAGTTTTGAACCGTCGAAACTGGAAGAGCTGGTGTGCGTATCTCAGAGCCGTAATGCAGCGCTGAAAATCTCCGGTATTTTGCTCTTTGATGGAACCCATTTTCTTCAGGTCCTGGAAGGCCCGCTTGAGAGCGTGAATCGCCTGTACGACAAAATCAATCAGGATCCGCGCCATGATTCGGTAGTGGAGTTAATGCGCGATTACGCGCCAAAGCGTCATTTTGAAAATCTGGGAATGACGCTGTTTGATTTACGCAGCGACAGCCCGCGCACCGTGCTGCGCTCGGTGATTGTCGCCGGCGCGCTGAAATTTAATCTCGCCAGCGATGGCCGGGTTTATAAGTTTATTAAATCTTTTATTCGCGGACGCTGGCGCGATCAGAATCTGCCCCAGTCAGAACCCGCGAGCTGGTGCTTTGTGCCCGATCGCTCGCTGGTGCGTGCATCGCCCGGCCCGCTGTTTGTCGATCAGCCGTGCCAGTTTGCGATCCAGCCGATCGTGGAGCCGTTACGCGGGCAGATCAGTTCATTTGAAGCGCTGATCCGCAGTCCCGGTGGCGGATCGCCTCAGGACTATTTTGCTTCGATCCCGGCGGAGAGAATTCACGAGGCGGATCTGCTCTCAAAGGAGTGGGCTTTTGCGCTGGCGAAAAAAATCGGCATTGGCAGCCACAAGCTGTCGATTAACCTGCTGCCGATGTCGCTGGTGAATATTCCGGGCGCGGTGGACATTCTGCTGGATCAGATCACCCGCAACGGGCTGGTGCCGGAGCAGGTAATTGTCGAGGTGACGGAAGATGAGGTGATTTCCGGCTACGACGAATTCACCACCGCGATCATGCAACTCCGCTCGGCGGGTATTGGCCTTGCCATTGATGACTTTGGTGCCGGGTTTGCCGGGCTGTCGCTGCTGACGAAGTTCCAGCCGGGCGAACTGAAGATCGACCGCAGCATTATTACCGACATTCATCTGCATGGCCCTAAACAGGCGATTTTAAATGCCATCGTCAAATGCTGCGCCGGGCTTGAGATCAGCGTGGTGGCGGAAGGAGTGGAGAAGGTCGAGGAGTGGTGCTGGCTGGAAGCCGCCGGGATCAAACACTTCCAGGGATATCTTTTTGCCCGCCCCGCATTGAACGGCGTGCCCGCGATTAGCTGGCCGGTGAAGGTGCGGCGGTAGGGGGTTTTTTGTCGTCACTTTCACCCTCACCCCAACCCTCTCCCTGAGGGAGAGGGAGAAGTTGAGCACCCTCACACCGGCCCTCTCCCTGAGGGAGAGGGGGAAGTTGAGCACCCTCACCCCGACCCTCTCCCTTAGGGAGAGGGGGAAGGGCAAGTCCGCGCTCGATCTGTTCCCTCTCCCTCAGGGAGAGGGTTAGGGTGAGGGTGGTTTAATCTGAAGGCAACGTCAAAGGCACCACCTTCCCATGTAGCGCCGGATTGTCGCTCTCGTCCTTCAACCTCACCCCCGTCAACCTGCGCAGAAACGCCTGCTCCAGCAGCCAGGCGAGTTTAAACGCCGCGGCCTCATGGCCCAGTCCTTCCGGGCGGATATTCGAAATACAATTGCGCTCAGACTCCAGTCGGGCGCGGCCGGGCTTCCAGGTGAGGTACACCCCTAAGCTATCGGGCGACGACAGACCAGGGCGCTCGCCGATCAGGATCGCCACCGCCTTGCTGTTCAGCGTCTCGCCGATGTCATCCCCCAGCGCCACCCGCGACTGGTGCGCCAGTACCACCGGGGCGAGCGTAAGCCCAAGCGTCTTCAGATACGGCAGCAGCGCTTTCACCAGCGCCACCGACTGACGGTGCACCGCGTGGGATGACAGGCCGTCGCCGATCACCAGCAGCAGATCGTGCGGGGCGACGCGGCAGGCGCGCAGTGCTTCGCGGCTGTCGTTACTCAGTTTGCGCCCCAGATCCGGGCGATTGAGATAGATATGGCGATCAGAGGCCGCGCTCTGCACGGTCAGGGTTTTCAGCCCCAGCGCGTGGAGTTCGGTTTCAAGCGCCGCGCTGTCAAACGGCTGGTGCACGGCGTCGCGGGCCTGGGCGTGAGCGAGGCCGAAGTTCAGCACTTCGCGGGTGGGCAGGCTCGCGCCGCTGCGTCCAATCGCGATGCGCGCGTCGGTAAATTCACGTAACAGCGACCAGGCGTCCGGGTTTTTCATGCGCGTACTCCCTGCGGCATCACGCTTAACAGCGGGTGATTGGCCCCGGTTAAGCGCAACTGGCCGAAATTATCGATAATCTGCATCCGGGTCAGCCACTCGCCAAACTCCGGCGCATGTTTCAGACCAAGCAGGCGGCGGGCGTAGAGCGCGTCGTGAAACGAGGTGCTCTGGTAATTGAGCATGATGTCATCCGCACCCGGCACGCCGATGAGAAACGTCAGCCCGGCGTTGCACAGCAGGGTCAGCAGGGTGTCCATGTCATCCTGATCCGCTTCGGCGTGGTTGGTGTAACAGACGTCACAGCCAATCGGCAGCCCCATCAGCTTGCCGCAGAAATGATCTTCCAGCCCCGCGCGGATGATTTGTTTGCCGTCGTAGAGATATTCCGGGCCAATAAATCCCACCACCGTGTTCACCAGCAGCGGCTTAAAGTGGCGGGCGACCGCATAGGCGCGCGCTTCGCAGGTTTGCTGATCGACGCCGTGATGCGCATTAGCGGACAGGCAACTCCCCTGACCGGTTTCAAAATACATCACGTTATCGCCGAGAGTGCCGCGCCCGAGGCTTAACGCCGCGTCCTGCGCTTCATGCAGCAGCGCAAGGTTAATACCAAAGCCGCTGTTCGCTGCCTCGGTGCCCGCCACTGACTGAAACACCAGATCCACCGGCGAGCCGCGTTCAATCAACTGAAGCGTATTGGTGACATGTGTGAGCACGCAGGACTGCGTGGGGATCTCAAACCGGCTGATGATGTCGTCCATCATGTGATTCAGCCGGTCGAGCACCGGCAGGCTGTCGCTCGCCGGATTAATGCCCACCACCGCGTCACCCGCGCCGTACAGCAGGCCGTCGAGCATACTGGCGGCGATGCCTTTTAAATCATCGGTTGGGTGATTAGGTTGCAGGCGCACGCTGAGATGCCCCGGCAGGCCGATGGTGTTGCGAAAGCGGGTGATCACCCGGCATTTGCTGGCGGCGAGGATCAGATCCTGGTTGCGCATGATTTTGCTCACCGCCGCCGCCATTTCCGGGGTGATGGCGGGCGCAACCTGGCTTAAGGCCAGCGTGTCGGTGGCGTCGTCGAGCAGCCAGTCGCGGAAATCGCCCACCGTCAGATGGCTGACGGGCGCAAACGCGGCGCGGTCATGGGTGTCGATAATCAGCCGGGTGATTTCATCGTCTTCATACGGGATTAACGGGTTATCGAGAATGGCGCGCAGTGGCACCTCCGCCAGCGCCATTTTTGCCGCCATGCGCTCTTCCGCACTGGCCGCGCTAATCCCGGCGAGCTCGTCCCCGGAGCGGGCCGGGGACGCTTTTGCCAGCAGATCTTTCAGGCTGGCGAACCGGTACGTGCGGTGCGCCAGAGTCATTGTAAACATAGTGACGCCTTCTCAGGAGATCGCGCGCAGTTGCGGATCCAGGGCAGCGCGCTCGCGGGCCGGAGCCGTTTTACGAAACCACAGATAGCCGCCGAGCATCATGGCGGCAAAAATCAGCGCCAGCAGCGGGTTATACCAGACCATCGCCACCAGGCAGAGCACCGCCATACCCAGCGCAAACGCCGGTGCGTACGGGAACAGCGGCGCTCTGAACGGGCGGATCAGATTCGGTTCGCTGCGGCGCAGTTTGAACAGCGCGGCCATGGAGGTGATATACATAACAATAGCGCCAAATACCGACATCGTCACAATGCAGGCGGTGAGCGGCATCCCGCTGATGGTGATCAATGAATCGGAGAAGATCGCCGCGATCCCCACCACGCCGCCGGCGAGGATCGCCAGATGCGGGGTGCGGGTTTTACGGTTGAGCGTCGCCAGGCTTGCCGGAAGATAGCCCGCCCGCGCGAGAGAGTAGATCTGCCGAGAATAGCCCATGATGATGCCGTGGAACGAGGCCACCAGCCCGAACAGCCCCAGCCAGACCAGCATATGCAGCCAGCCGCTGCTGCTGCCCACCACCACTTTCATCGCCTGCGGCAGCGGATCGTTGATGTTCGACAGCGTGCGCCAGTCGCCGACGCCGCCCGCAAACATCATCACGCCCACCGCCAGTACAGTGAGGGTCAGAATGCCGCCGCCGAGCGCGCGCGGAATGGTGCGCTGCGGATCTTTGGCTTCTTCTGCCGCCATTGATGCGCCTTCAATCGCGAGAAAAAACCAGATCGCAAAGGGGATCGCTGCAAACATGCCCGGCAGCGCCAGGCTGCTGAAGCTCTCCGCGCCCGCCCAGCCGTGGGCGGTGAAGTTGTCCCACGAGAAGCCCGGTGCGACGACGCCCATAAACACCAGCAGCTCGAAAATCGCCAGCAGGGTGACGATCAGCTCAAAGGTCGCGGCAATGCCGACGCCGAGAATGTTGAGAGTCATAAAGATAACGTAGGCTCCGCAAGCCACCCATTTGGGATCGAGCGCCGGAAACTGAACGTTAAGGTACGCGCCAATCGCCATCGCAATCGCCGGTGGCGCGAAGACAAATTCAATTAAGGTGGCAAACCCGGCGATAAATCCCCCGGTCGGCCCGAACGCGCGGTAGGCGTAGGCAAACGGCCCTCCGGCGTGGGGGATCGCGGTAGTCAGTTCGGTAAAGCTGAAGATAAATGCGCAGTACATGGCCGCGATCGCCAGCGCCACAATCAGGAACCCTAAGGTACCCGCCTGCGACCAGCCATAGCTCCAGCCAAAATACTCCCCGGAAATCACCAGCCCGACGGCAATGCCCCAAAGACGGAAGCTGCCGAGCGTTCTTTTTAGTGTGGTTTGTGTACTCATGTTGTGCCTCGCCAAATAAACCCAGTCAGGGAAGGGGTTTGCAAAGGCGATGCCAGAAGTGAAAGTGCCAGCTTTTCAGGGCGATAGATTGAGGGCACTGAAATAGTGCACCGAAATGTGCGGGGAAGTGGTGCAAATGCTCCGGCGTGGTGAAGAGATAAAGTAATGCAAATGAATGAGTTGCGCGGCGTAGGTGCGACGAGCGGGGGAAGGAAAACGCAGGGTAGCCGGGCCAGGGTTATACTGAACTAAGGAGGCGATAATGGCCTGGCGACCGTTTTTGATCGTGATTTTGAATACGCACCCGCGGCTGAGTCCACGGCGCGGGCGACTGCGGCTGGTGGGGCGGTGAGGTCACCCTCATTGTCACCTTCACCCTCACTCCGGCCCTCTCCCTGAGGGAGAGGGAGGAAACCAGACCCTCACCCCGACCCTCTCCCTGAGGGAGAGGGAGGAAACCAGACCCTCACCCCGACCCTCTCCCTGAGGGAGAGGGGGAAGGGCGGGCCGGAGCGCATACGTGGGGAGAGGGAGAAGGGCGAGTCTGTGCACAATCTGTTCCCTCTCCCTGAGGGAGAGGGTTAGGGTGAGGGTCACACCAGCGTCTTACGCCACCTCCGCCAGCTCAAACATCCCGTACGGGTGGATCTGTAAATAATACTGCTCCCCCACGTCCGGTTGCAGGCGTGTGGCGTTGACCTGCAGCAAAATCTCCTGCCCGTGCCACTCCACAATCACCTCATACTGCGGTCCCATATACGCCACGTGGCGGATCACGCAGCGCTGGCTCTCCTCGCCGTGCTCGCCCAGCGTAATCGCCTCCGGGCGCACGCCGACCTGACCGGCACCCTCATGAGCAAAGTGCGCGGCGCGGGGCAGACGGTAACCGTAGATATCGACAAACTCCTGCGAGAAGGTCGCCGGGAACAGGTTGGCGTCGCCCATAAAGCTCGCCATAAAGCGTGAGGCGGGCTGGCGATAGAGATCCTGCGGCGAACCCATCTGCATGATGTGGCCCTTGTTCATCACCAGCACGGTATCGGAAACCGCAAAGGCCTCGCTCTGATCGTGCGTCACGTACAGCGACGTAATATTGAACTGCTTTTGCAGTTCGCGAATTTTGTCGCGCATACTGCGGCGCAGGTTGGCGTCGAGGTTACTCAGCGGCTCATCGAACAACAGCACTTTCGGTTTTAAGATCAATGCGCGCGCCAGCGCCACGCGCTGCTGCTGACCGCCGGAGATCTGATCCACATAGCGGTCTTCAAAGCCGTCCAGATCGACCATCGACAGCGCTTCTTTCACCCGCGTTTTGATTTCGCTGCGCGACACGCCGAGCATTTTCAGGCCGTAACCCACGTTCTCGCCCAGCGACATGTGCGGGAACAGGGCATAGGACTGGAACACCATGCAGATATCACGCTGCTGAATCGAACTGTCGGTCACGTCCTCGCCGTCGATAAAAATCTGCCCGGAAGATGGCTTTTCCAGCCCGGCGACCAGTCGCAGCACGGTGGTTTTACCGCAGCCGGACGGCCCAAGCAGCGTCACCATCTGCCCCTGTGGGATCGCCAGGTTAATGTTGTCGATAACCATGTTATTGCCGAAGCGTTTGGTTACGTTGCGCAGCTCAACGAAATGTTTCTGAGTCATATATTTACGCCTGGTTTTTGGCTTTTGAACGGGAGATACGCGCCTCACCGATCAGCCAGTCAAAGAGGAAGATGATCGCCAGCATCACCACAATCAGAATCGAGCCGTAGGCAATCGCCACGCCGTACTCGCCGTCTTCTACCCGGTTTAAGATGTAGGCCGTGGCCACGCGGGTATCCGGCGTGACGAGGAACACAATCGCGCTCACCGTGGTAATGGCGCGCACAAAGCTGTAGATCAGCGCCGAGAGGATCGCCGGGCGCAGCAGCGGCAACAGAACGTTGGTGATGGTGCGCAGGCTTCCGGCGCGCAGGCTGAGCGAGGCTTCATCCAGCGATTTGTCGATCTGGCCGAGTCCCGCGATCCCGGCGCGGATACCGACCGGCACGTTACGCATCACCATGGAGATAATCACAATCGCTGCCGTGCCCGTCAGGTACACCGGGGCGCTGTTAAAGGCGAGGATATAAGAGACGCCCGCCACGGTGCCCGGTACGGCAAAGCACAGCATGGTGGTGAACTCGATCGTCTTTTTGCCTTTAAACTGCTGGCGCACCACGATCCAGGCGATCAACAGGCCGAAGATCGCGGTGATCGGCGCGGCAATGCCCGCGTACAGCAGAGTGTCGAGCAGGGAAGGCCACGCGCCATCGCTCATGCCCTGGCCGAACAGCTTGATAAAGTTATCCAGCGTCAGGGTGTAATCCACGCCCCAGTTAACCGTAAAGCTGCCGTAGAAAATGCTGCCGTAGAGCAGGGCGTTAAACGCCACCCACACCGCCAGCAGCGCCATCACGCCCCACACCAGCGTCACCGGCAGCGGCTGCACGTCGCCACGGTACGATTTGCCGGACACGGTCACGTAAGAGCGTTTGCCGATCCACATGTACTGAATACAGAACACCAGCAGCGAGAAGAGCAGCAGGAACGCGCCGAGGGTGCTGGCGGCCTGGTAATCCAGCTGGGAACCGGTGATGTAGAAGTAAATTTGCGTTGCCAGCACGTCGAAGTTGCCGCCAAGTACCAGCGGGTTACTGAAGTCGGCGAGCGACTGGACGATCACAATCAAAAAGGCGTTCGCCAGCGCGGGCTTAAGCAGCGGCACAAACACGCCGTTAAAGGTCTGCCAGCGGCTGGCGCGCAGGGTATAGGAGGCTTCTTCCAGCGACGGATGAATGGTTTTGATCGCCCCGTCGAGGATCATAAATGCCATCGGTGTGAAGGCCAGTACCTGGGCCAGCCAGATGCCGGTGAAACCGTACAGCCAGTTGGTGTTGGTCAGGCCAAACCACTCGACCATAAATTCGGTGACGTAGCCGGAGCGTCCCATCATCAGCGTCACGCCCAGACCCACCACAAACGGCGGGGTGACGATCGGTAAAATAGAGAAGATGCGGCCAATAATGGCGCTGCGTTTGGCGATGCGCGTGGTGTAGATCGCCAGCACCAGCCCGAAGAAGGTACAGCCGATGCCGACGGCAATCGACAGCACAATCGAGTTGATAATGACCTGTACGATGTGCGCCTGTGACAGCACGGTCATAAACGCCAGCGGAGCAAATTCGCCGCTGTCGGTGGTGAACATCGGAATGAAAATCGCGATGCTCGGCCAGACGATGAACACGCCGATCAGCGCGATAATCGCAATCAGCGAGCCAATCACAAAGCGGTCGCCGCCGAGCCATTCCAGACGGGAGAGCGCCAGCGTCATGATGGCCCCGAGCGCCACAAACAACATGATGGTGGCGTAGCCGAGCCCGCGCCCGGTCAGGGTGGCGCTAATGACGATAAACGCCATACAGGCCAGCGCCCAGCCCGCGTCAAAATAGTGGCGGCGGCGCGCATCGCGCGATTCTGCGTGGAACGGGCGCAGCAGCAGTAAACTGGGAAGCACATACCACAGCAGACTAATGTTCAGATGCGACCAGCCGTAGGCGTCGAGGATCTCATCCGCGGTGGATTCCATCAGGCCGTAATCCAGGCTCCAGCTCGGCAGCAGCGCGAACGCCAGCCAGCCGAGCAGCAGCCAAAGGAAGACCGCATCCCGCTTTTTGGCAGGATGGAGAGCAAGTGTGTGTGACATAGGTGTTCCAGTGTTGTTGGCCGGGCAGGGCGCAAGCGCCGCTACCCGGCAAATGATCGCGGGTGTGGGATTATTTGCCCATCTTCACGTCGCTGACCCATTTGTTGATCAGCGCTTTACGCACATCGGTGGAGCCGTATTTGTCCATGTCATAGCTGATGAGTTTCAGGTCATCGAGCTTGAGCGAGTTCGGCGAGGTTTCCGCCGTGGTGTTGGTCAGGATCTGGTAGGATTTGCCCTGTTTCCACGCCAGTTCCTGCGCTTCTTTTGACAGTACCCAGTCGACAAACAGCTTCGCGTTATCCACGTTGCGTGCGCCTTTCAGAATGCTCACGCCGCCGATTTCATACCCGGTGCCTTCGCACGGAGAGATCAGCTCCAGCGGTGCGCCTTGCTCTTTTTCCAGCGAGTAATCGTGCAGGAAGCCGATGCCAATTGCCGTTTCACCACGCGCGGCGTTACGTGCAGGCGCGATGCCGGATTTGGTGTACTGCGAGACGTTGGCGTTAAGCTGTTTTAAGTAGTCGAATGCCTGATCTTCGCCCCACAACTGCACAAACGTGGCGAGTGCGGTGTAGGCGGTGCCGGAGCTTTGCGGATCGGCAATCTGGATCTCGCCTTTGTATTCCGGTTTGGTCAGATCTTTCCAGCACTTCGGTACCGGCAGATTTTTCTCTTTCAGCTTCTCGGTGTTGACGCCGAAGCCCAGAATGCCCACGTACACCGCAGACGACAGGTTGCCTTTCACTTTGGCCGGATCGCGGAATTTCTCCATGATCTGCTCAAGGTGTGCCGATTTGTATGGCTGCAACAGGCCCATTTCGCCTGCCTGAGATTGCGGATCGAGGGTGCCGCCGTACCAGACATCGGCCTGCGGGTTTTTCTTCTCGGCATCCACTTTCGCCAGCGTGCTGCCGGAGCCGTTGCGGATAAACGAGGTTTTGACGTCGTATTTATCGCCGAAGGCTTTGGTTTCCACTTCGCACATTTCGTTGGTGGCGCTGCAATAAACCACCAGACGGCCTTTCGCCTGCGCCGCGCCGCTTAACGAGGCGAGGGCAATACCGGTAGCAACCAGGGTAGAGAGCAGGGTCGTTTTCATTGTTTTATCCTTTGAGTGTAAGAAGCCGTAATGCCCGCCATCAGCAGCGGCATCAGCAGTAAACCCATCAGTACAGCGGCAATGGAGAGCAGGGTGAACATCCCCGACCAGCCATAGTGTTCAATCACCTGCGACAGCGGCCAGCCTGCCAGCGCCGCGCCTAAATAGGCGAACAGCCCCAGAAAACCGGTGATGGAACCCGCCGCCGCCTTGTGACCGCATTCCACCGCTGCAAGACCAATCAACATCTGCGGGCCGAAGACAAAAAAGCCCACCGTGAAAAAACAGAACGCCAGCAGGCCATAGTGATGCACCGGGGCCAGCCACAGGGCGGCGACGGCGACCATCAGACCGAGCGTAAACAGCAAAATCATCGGCGCACGCTGGCCGCTGAACAGCAGATCCGAGCCCCATCCGGCAAACAGCGCGCCGAGTAAACCGCCCACTTCAAACAGCATCACCGTGGCGTTAGCGCTGAGCAGGTTGACGCCATGATTCTCCGAAAGCCAGATGTTGCCCCAGTCGTTCAGCGCAATGCGGATCAGGTAAACCAGCACATACGACACCCCGAGCAGCCAGATCATCGGGTTTTGCAACATGGTGGTGCGTAACATCTGCCATAAGCCCATCGGCGGGCTGTGCTGCTCCTGACGTAATTCCAGCGGGTCCTGCCGCCACTCCCCGACGCTGGGTAACCCCTCTTCCTGCGGTGTGCCCCGCAGTTGCATGGTTAACCACACGCCGAGCGCCATGCTGATGATCCCCGGTGTCAGCATCGCTGCCTGCCAGCCCCACCAGTGGGCGGCGAAGGCACAGATCAGCGGGATAATCGCCCCGCCAATATTGATAGAGGTGTTCCAGCAGCCCCACCAGAACCCGCGCTCGTTGCGCGAGTACCAGTGCGTCAGCAGCCGCGCACACGGCGGCCAGCCCCAGCCCTGGAAAAAACCGTTTAGCGTCCAGATAAACAGCAGTAACGGCTGCGAATCGCCGAAGGCAAACAGCACGTTCAGCACGCCGGTGGCGAACAGTCCTGCGCCCATAAAGACCCGGCTGCCGTGGCTGTCGTGCCAGAGTCCGGCGGCAAACTTCGACAGGCCGTAGCTCAGATAAAACAGCGATCCCAGCAGGCCAATGTCGCTTTTGCTCAAGCCGAGATCGAGTTGCAGCGCGGGCAGCACGTAGTTGACGCTTTTGCGCGTCAGGTAAAACGCCGCGTAGCCCACCACCATCGACAGCAGTAACTGCGGGCGTAGCGTGCGGTAGCGCTGGTCGATGTGGGCTTGGGACATAACGGCCTCCGGTTGAGATGACTATATGAAAGCAAACGGAAAAGGGGATGAGAGAAAGTCCGGAGTGACTAAGACTTTTTCCTGGTTATCGCGGCGTTTGTGGCAAAAGTGTGGGCAGGTTAACAATTACGCGCGTGCCGTGGGACGATTCCAGCACCAGTTCGCCGCCGAGCGCGTGTACCCGCTCGCGCATTCCCTGGATGCCGAAGCCGGGCATTTTACTGGTCGGGATGCCGACGCCGTTATCTTCGACCGTCAGCCAGATCTGCCCGTCGCGCTGGCTTAAAACGATGCGCACATCGCTTGCCTGCGCGTGCTTGCAGACGTTGTTGAGCAACTCCTGCAACAGGCGATAGAGGGTGAACACCAGGGTTTCGTTTTGCGGCGGCGGATCTAACTGGTAATCAAACCGGCAGAGGATGCCGCGCTCGGTAAAGGCGAATTCGTTCACCAGATGGTGAAGGGCTTCACGAAACGACATTTCGTCGAGCACCGGCGGGCGAAGCTGGCGCAGCAACTGGCGGGTGGAACTGTGGATACGGCGGGCCAGCTCGTTGATCTGGCTGGCGGCATCCAGCGCCTGGGCGGTGCCCCCGGTGCGCTTGACCAGTTGCGACTGGATCTGGATGGCGGTTATGTTCTGGCCGATCTCGTCGTGCAGTTCGCGGGCGAGGTTTTTGCGCGTGTCTTCTTCGGTGTGGATCAGTTTTTCGGTCAGTTCGCGGCGCGCTTTTAATTCCACTTCCAGGCGCTGGCGGTAGTGATCGAGATTTTGCGCCAGATGCTGCTGGCGGCTGATGGCGATGCCGAGGCCAATGCCGAGCAGCGCCTGGGTGGCGAGGAAAATTTCCAGTTCGATCAGATCGCCAAAACCGATCCCCACCTGGCGGGCGATGGTGATCATCATGCTGCCGAGAAGCCCCGACAGCACGCCGCCCTGCCAGCCAAATTTCCACGCCATGATCACGTTGGGTAAAAACACTACGATCAGCAGCAGGCGTTCGATTTCCGGCGTCAGCACCATTTGCGTGCCGATACCAATAATGAAAAACAGGCTGCACCAGATGATGAGCGAGGTGCGCAGCGGCGGGTTGCTGGTGTCCAGCCCGAGCAGGTGATAGCGATGCTGCTGACGTAAAAATTCAAAAATCAGATATACGAACGGCGTAAGCAGCACCCCGCCGGTAAAAGCGGCGAGGCCAATAAGCGTGGCTTTGCTCGCCAGAAACGGCGACAGGGCAGCGGTTTGCAGCAGGGCGCAGGCGGTGACGGCGGTAAGCAGCAGGCTCAGGCGCTGCCAGTAGAGCGGGAAACGGTGCCAGTAACGCTGGGTGACGAGCGCCGGGATCAGGGTGATTAATGGCGCGGCCAGCATGGTGTAGCCGCTCAATAACTGTTCGTTGTGCAGCCAGATGATGATCATCAGTTGAGGCAGCACCAGCGCGGGCCAGAAGCGGCGCGCGAGCAGAATCAGCAGCGCCAGCCCGACGCCGTGCGGCAAGAACAGGGCCGCCTGTTGACCGTTGTGGGTGAGATAAAATCCCAGCGTCCAGAGCATCAGCCAGCCCGGTCCCCAGGCCAGCACGATAAACAGAGACAGAACCGTGTGACGTACCGACGGCGACATCAGTGGCCCGTCAGAAGCTGGTTGTCGAGGGCGAAATGCACCAGTTCAATGGTGCTGCTGCACTGCAATTTACCGAGCACGTTGGCGCGATGGACATGCACGGTTTTGTGGCTCAGATCGAGCCTGAAGGCGATTTCTTTGACGCTGTCGCCTTTGACCAGCAGTTCAAACACTTCGCGCTCGCGCGGAGTCAGCACATCCAGCACTTTGCCCGGCTGCTCGCCGCCACGCAGCGCCCGTAGGGCATCGGCACACAGATAATGCCCGCCCATGCCAACGGATCGCACCGCCTGAACCAGCTCTTCCGGCCCGCAGCGTTTGGTGAGATAGCCGCACGCCCCGGCGTCGAGCGCGCTTTGCACAAAGGCCGGGGTGTCATAGATGCTAAGAATGATGGCGCGGAACCCGGCGCGCTGCTGGCGCAGGCGTTTGAGCAGGCTCAGCCCGTTTTCATCCGGCATGGCGACGTCCAGCACGGCGACATCAACGTCATCCGCCAGTAATGCCGGCCACGCCTGGGCCGCGGTGCTGAACTGCCCGGTGACCTGGAGATCCTCTTCGAGGCTCAAAAGCTGGGCAAACCCTGACCGGACAACCACGTGGTCATCCACCAACATCACTCGAATCATCGCGCATCACTCCAGAGGGGGAATGGCATTATGATGCCGGGTTAGGCGGGGCTGGCAATATTCACGTGGGTGATGTGTAACGGATGTAACAAAAATGCAATAAAAGAGCGTCACCCTCACCCCGGCCCTCTCCCTGAGGGAGAGGGAGGTTTTAGTCCCCTCTCCCTCAGGGAGAGGGTTAGGGTGAGGGTAAAAACCCCCTCAACCATGCACCCCGATATACCGCTCATACCGGTTCGCCTTCAGATGCGCCAGATCCACCAGCACCAGTCCGTCCACGCAGTGGTTAAAATCCGGGTCGCTGCCGAAGTCGATAAACTGCACGCCGCCCGGTTCGCAAAGCTCAGAATACTGCTTATACAGCGGCGGGATGCCGCAGCCGAGGTTGCCGAGCAGCGATTTCAGGCGCGTCAGATCCTCGGTGTAATCCTCGCCGCTAAACTGCGCCAGTACGTCCGGCAACGTCGCGGGATACGGGCGGCGCGAGGCGGCGAGCGGGTGGGAAGGCGGGAACCAGAGGCGGTAAAAGGCCACCAGCAGATCGCGGGCGGCCGGGGGCAGGCCACCGGAAATCGACACCGGGCCAAACAGGTAACGGTACTGCGGGTAGCGCGCCAGATATGCGCCAATTCCCGACCATAAATAGTCCAGCCCCCGGCGTCCCCAGTAGCGCGGCTGGATAAAACTGCGCCCAAGTTCAATACCCTGTTGCAGGATATCCGCCATTTTGTCGTCGTAGTGAAACAGGCTGTAGCTGTAGAGCGCTTCTTTATTCTGCGCGTGGGTCGGGGTAAACCGGTATGCGCCCACCATTTCAAGATCGCCCTCGTCCCAGAGGATCAGATGCAGGTAGTCATCGTCATAGCGGTCGGTATCGCGGCGTTTACCGCTGCCTTCACCGACGGCACGAAAGGCGATCTCACGCAGCCGGCCCAGTTCGCGCAGGATCGGCGCGTCCTCTTCGCCGTTGCGCTGCCACAGGTAAATGGTTTTGCCGTCTGCCGTCTGCCCCAGGCACTCCGCTTTACTCAGCGCGCGCTTTAGCGTCAGCCGATCTTCCGGACGGGCAATCGCACACTCGGTTTTAAATACGCCCGGCTGGTTTTTCCCCAGGCGGATAGTGTGCTGGCGGCATTTTCCGGCGGTGTCCCGCGGTGTGAGGTGCGGGCTGAACCAGCTATCGAAAGGAATGCGCTGACCGATGTGAATCGGCAGCGTGCTGCCCTGGCGACGAAACATCTGCTGCATTAAAAGCAGCATCGGCAGGGTGGAAGAAAGGAGGGTGCTGGCATAAAACAGCGGGCTGTTGTGGGCGCGGATATGCACCGGCAGCAGCGGAGCGCGAAACTTCGCGGCCATTTTGACGAAGCCGGAATGCCATTCGCCGTCGCGAACGCCTTTGCGCGTCAGGCGTGAAACTTCACCCGCCGGAAAGAAAATCAGCACGCCGCCCGCCTGCAACTGCGCTTCCATTAGCTGCAGCGACGCTTTGCGGGTGCGCCCACCCAGATTGTCCACCGGAATAAACAGCGAACTGAGCGGAGCCAGATGGCTCAACATGCGGTTAGTGACCACTTTCACATCGCGGCGCACGCGGGAGACCGCATACAGCAGCGCAAGGCCGTCCAGCGTACCGGTGGGGTGATTGGCGATAATGACCAGCGGGCCATGTTCGGGGATTTGTTCAAGATCGTGTGCGGGAATGGTGCAGCGGATCTGCAAATGTTCGAGAACCTGCTCGACCATTTCCAGCCCTTTGAGATGGCGGTGCAGGGCTGCGAATTGCTGAAACTCTTCTTCGTAAAATAAACGCCTGAGCAGGTTCTTTTGCCAGGGTGCCGGTCTGGCCTGCGGCCAAAGGTCGTCGAGTACGTTATCGAGACTAAACATGATGGCTCCTCCTCCCGTCCTGCCCAGACAGTAGAAGCCCAACGTGACGTTTGCGTTTCACCCTGATGAAGATATGAAAATCCGCAAAATTCGTATGCACTCTTTATGCATATTCGTGAGCGGGCGTTGTTCGAAGAACAAACGGGTAAGCGGCGTGTAATATGGGGTTGTGTTGCTTTAATAGTGATATCACCTGCTTTTTGTAAGTGAATAATTATTATCTTTTAATGAATTGATATAAATCAACAGCTTATCAGTTTGGCTTAAAGTTTTTACTTCCACCGTCGTTAATAGTGCCAGGTTCCGGCGCTGGCCGGAGAGTTTGTACATCGGTGAAGGAAAAAATATGTTCAATTCCATACGTTCAAGAGTGATAGGCGCGACGGCGGGTATCGTGATAATCGCTTTATTAATCAATACCGTTGTCAATTACCTCATTATTAATAAGTTCAACAACCGCGCGGTGGAAAGCTCGCTCACCGCGTTGACGCAAAGCCACACCGCGACCATCACCCAGTGGGTGAATACGCAAAAAGGGATGATTGCCTCGCTGGTGCCGCACGTTACCGACAGCGATCCGGTGCCACTGCTTAAACAAATTGCCGATGCCGGGCACTTTATGAATGTGGACATCGGCTATCCCGATAAGCGCGATATTTCGTCCGATCCGTCCGGTATTCCTGAAGGCTACGATCCCACCAGCCGCCCCTGGTATATCCAGGCGGTGCAGGCGGGAAAACCGCTGGTGATCAATCCTTATATGGATGTGACGACCAAAAAACTGATTGTGACCGTGGCCGCGCCGCGTATTGAGAACGGCACGGTGCTGGGCGTGGTGGAGGGCGATATCCGCATGGATGATGTGATCGCGAACATTCGTAATATCAAACCGACGCCGGACAGCTTCGGCATATTGATTGCCGCCGACGGCACTATTATGGCGCACCCGGATGACGCACTGACGCTGAAACCGCTGGCGGATATCGCCCCCGGCCTCGACAGCGCGGCGCTGCTCAAAGGTGGCATTGTGCAAACGGAAATGCACGGGCTGGTGAAGCTGTTGAAGGCGCTGCCGGTGGGCGATTCCGGCTGGTATACGGTGGTGGTGATGGACAAAGCCGAAGCCACCGCCGGGATGCGCTCGCTGCTCACCGCGTCGGCCATCTGCCTGCTGTGCCTGATCGTCTTTGCCGTGCTGGTGGTGAATTTTATCAGCCAGCGTGCGCTGGCTCCGCTCAATCACATTCGCGTGGCGATGGACAATATTGCTTCTGGCAACGCGGATTTAACCCAGCGCCTGGACGCCAGCCGCAACGATGAAGTGGCGGCGATTGCCCGCGCGTTTAATACCTTTATTGCCACGCTTTCCGGGGTGATGGTGTCGATCATGCAAACCAGCCACGCGGTGCGCGATGCGTCGCAGGAAATCGCGCTGGGAAATCAGGATCTCTCGTCGCGCACCGAATCTGCCGCGGCCAGCCTGCAACAGACCTCTGCCGCGATGGAGCAGATTTCCTCCACCGTGTCGTTAACCGCTGAAACGGCGGAGCAGGCAAATGAGGCGATTGCGCAGACCGCGCAGGCCGCAAATGAAGGCGGCGCAGCGGTGAAAAGCGTTATCCATGCCATCGGCGATATTGAGTCGGCGTCGGGCAAGATCGCGGATATTACAGGGGTGATTGAGAGCATTGCGTTTCAGAGCAATATTCTGGCGCTGAATGCGTCGGTGGAAGCGGCGCGTGCGGGCGAAATGGGCAAGGGTTTTGCCGTGGTCGCAGGCGAAGTGCGTAATCTGGCCAGTCGCAGTACGCAGGCGGCGCAGGAAATTAAAGTCCTGATCGACAGCACGCTTGAGAGTATCAGGGTCGGTTCACGCCAGGTTGCGCACACCGGTAAAACCATGGATCACATTGTGGGCGGTGTGAAATCGGTCACGACCATGATGGCGGAAATTACTAATGCCACCCGCGAACAGCAGCGCGGGATTCAGGAGATCAATCTGGCGGTCACGCAACTGGATGCGATGGTGCAGCAAAATGCGGCGCTGGTGGAAGAATCGACAACGGCATCGGCGGCGGTTCAGGGTCAGGCGAGAGAGCTGGCGGACGCAGTGGGGCAGTTCAGGGTGTAAAGGCTCATCCGGCGATGAAAGTTTGCCGGGCCAGCGACAGGCCCGGCAACGCTCGTTACAGCAGCTTACGTTCCGCCAGATCCAGCGCAAAGTAGCTGAAAATCAGATCCGCACCGGCGCGTTTAATGGCACCGAGGCTTTCAAGGATCACTTTATCTTCATCAATGGCACCCGCCTGGGCTGCGAATTTGATCATCGCGTATTCGCCGCTCACCTGGTATGCGCCCAGCGGCAACTGGGTACGCTCGCGGATATCACGCAGGATGTCCAGATAGGCACCCGCCGGTTTCACCATCAGACAATCTGCGCCCTGCGCTTCATCAAGCAGTGACTCACGAATCGCTTCGCGGCGGTTCATCGGGTTCATCTGGTAGGTTTTACGGTCGCCTTTCAACGCGGTGCCGGCGGCTTCGCGGAACGGGCCGTAGAACGACGAGGCGAATTTGGTCGAGTAGGACATGATGGCGGTGTCGGTGAACCCGGCGGCGTCCAGCGCCTGGCGGATGGCCTGCACCTGACCGTCCATGGCCGCAGACGGAGCGATGAAATCAGCCCCTGCCGCTGCGGCAACCACGGCCTGTTTGCCCAGATTGAGCAGGGTCGCGTCGTTATCAACCCCATGATCGCACAGCACACCACAGTGGCCGTGGGAGGTGTATTCGCAAAAACAGGTATCGGACATGACGATCATTTCCGGCACGGCGTCTTTGCAGATGCGCGACATACGCGCCACCAGACCGTCTTCTTTCCAGGCATCGCTGCCGGTAGCGTCGGTATGGTGGGAAATGCCAAAGGTCATCACCGAGCGGATCCCGGCATTGGCGATGCGTTCAATCTCGCGGGCGAGGTACTTTTCAGGAATGCGCATCACGCCGGGCATGGCGTCGATGGCTTTGTAATCGTCGAGCTCTTCTTCAACAAAGATCGGCAACACAAGGTCGTTCAGGCCCAGTGTTGTCTCTTCAAACATGGCGCGCAGCGCGGGAGATTTGCGCAGGCGGCGAGGACGGGTAATTAAGTCTGTCATGGTGTGCCTGATGTTTGTGAAACCTGCTGCTATTGTAACTGAATCATAGTAGGGATGTTCTACTAAAGTTGCCGTTAAACCCTCTGGTTGTTATTTTCTGCTTATTCATTTTAAGCATGAGAACCGTATTTTTATTACGCATGTCTTTAAGGGGTTATGCATTTGAGGAATTAATTCTTTATTTATATTGATGTTGTAAATGTGCGGGTTGAAAATAATGGGTAGGGTGGGTTTATTTATTTTTCGCGCGAATGATTTATTGGTTTTTTATTATTCTTATGTATTTATTTTTCAAATTGATTGGAGCAATGTGTTGCATTATCTAATGTTAATTTAATGATAAATCAGTGCTTTTTTCTTTTATTAATATCTTTAATTGGCTACGGCTATTGCTGTATTAGTCCGGAATCAAACTTTAAGCAAGGATTAATTGAACTAACTTCTTTGTCCGTTGCATAATATTTCCGGTTTGCAGTTTGAATCTTTTTTGCATTAACGATTGATGGATCAACTTAAAATTATCCCTGAGGAGCGATGACAAATGCACTCCTGGAAAAAGAAACTTGTAGTCTCACAATTAGCACTAGCCTGCACTTTGGCAATCACTTCTCAGGCAAATGCTAGCACCGATATTTCCGGTACCGCTTACAACACTTTTGTTCACTACGATGGCTCTTACGCTGAAGGCGATGGCGTTTACTATAAGGGGTATGTTGGCTGGAATAACTATGCCGCTGACAGCCTCTATAACGGCAACATCTACCCGGTAATTAATAAAGCGACAGTTAATGGCGTTATTTCAACCTATTATCTGGATGATGGCCTGTCAAATAACACCAACACCAACAGCCTGACAATCAAAAACAGTACTGTTCATGGCATGGTGACCTCCGCTTGTATGACCGCTGATTGCACCAACCGTGCAGGCGATAATTACTACTATGATCGTCTGGCGATGACTGTGGATAACTCCACTATCGACGATAACTACGAGCATTATACCTACAACGGTACCTATAATAAGGCTAACGATTCCCATGTTGTTAACGTTTATAATATGGGTACCGCAATTACGCTGGATCAGGAAGTTGATCTGAACATCCAGAATAATTCGCACGTTGCGGGTATCACTCTGTCTCAGGGTTATGAGTGGTCAGATGTTGATGATAATACCGTCAGCACTGGTGTGAACAGCGGTGAAGTCTTCAATAATACCATTACCGTAAATGACTCTACGGTAACTTCCGGTTCATGGACCGACGAAGGTACTACTGGCTGGTTCGGTAATAACAACAACGCCAGCGATTATGACGGTTCCGCGACGCCTGATGACATTGCATTGGCTGTGACGGCAAATCCGAACGCTGACAACGCCATGCAGACGACTGCAACTTTCAATAATTCAACCCTGA
Organism: Enterobacter sp. kpr-6; assembly: GCF_900116015.1. Taxonomy (GTDB): domain Bacteria; phylum Pseudomonadota; class Gammaproteobacteria; order Enterobacterales; family Enterobacteriaceae; genus Enterobacter_D. Next base: position 839,753 of record NZ_FOYH01000002.1, on the reverse strand, counting down.
TGGGTGACGTTGTTTTCTCTAGCAATTTTGATGAAAACTTCTTCCCGGCCGGTGCCGATTCTTACCGTGATACTGACGCCAATGTTGATACTAATGGCTGGGATGGCACAGACAGACTGGATCTGACCCTGAACAATGGCAGCAAGTGGGTAGGTGCAGCGACATCTGTTCATATGGTTGATCTCGGTACTGATACTGATGGCGATGGCATTCTTGATAATGACACCCCTGATGGTATTTATGATGGCTATGCCAAAGGAACTGATTTTACCGCACACCTGATTGATATCACCGGTAACAGCCTGTGGCCGGAATCTACCGTTGTTATTGACCGGGATAACACCGTATACAATGAAGGCGCACATATCGCGGGTAATAAAGTTTACCAAAGCGGCCTGTTCAACGTCACACTGAACAACGGTTCTGAGTGGGATACAACTAAAGAGTCGCTTATTGATACTCTGAGCATCAACAGCGGCTCTCAGGTGAACGTAGCGGATTCTTCTCTGATTTCCGATACCATTTCTCTGACCGGCGGTTCTGAAATGAACATCGGTGAAGATGGTCATGTTGCGACTGACAAGCTGACCATCGATAACAGTACTGTTACGCTGGCTGATGACATCGCTGCAGGCTGGAGCGTTAATGATGCTGCGCTGTACGCTAACACCATCACCGTAACCAATAACGGCCTGCTGGATGTTAACGTTAATCAGTTTGATGCAAGCCCATTACAGACTGATACCCTGAATGTTACCAGTGTGACCGATGTTCACGGTAACGTGCACGCAGGTACTTTCGATATTCACAGCAGCGATTACGTGCTGAATGCTGATCTGGTCAACGATCGTACCAACGATAAGTCCAAATCTAACTATGGTTACGGTGTTATCGCGATGAATTCCGATGGCCACTTAACCATTAACGGCAATGGTGACAACGTTTCTGATATTGGTATTGAGCACGGTCAGGCAGAAGTTGATAACGCTGGTGACAACGTTGCAGCCGCAACTGGTAACTACAAAGTCCGTATCGACAACGCAACTGGCGCAGGTTCTGTTGCTGACTACAAAGATAACGAACTTATCTACGTTAACGACAAAAATAGCACCGCCACTTTCTCTGCGGCAAACAAAGCTGACCTGGGTGCTTACACCTATCAGGCTGAGCAGAAAGGTAACACCGTTGTTCTGGCACAGCAGGAACTGACTGATTACGCCAACATGGCGCTGAGCATTCCTTCTGCTAACACCAGCATCTGGAATCTGGAGCAGGATACCCTGAGCACCCGTCTGACCAATGGCCGTCATGGTCTGGCTGATAACGGTGGCGCATGGGTGAGCTACTTCGGTGGTAGCTTCAATGGTGACAACGGCACCATCAACTACGATCAGGACGTTAGCGGCATCATGGTGGGTGTGGATACCATCGTTGATGGCAACAATGCGAAATGGACTGTCGGTGCAGCAGCAGGCTTCGCGAAAGGTGATATCTCTGACCGTACTGGCCAGGTAGATCAGGATAGCCAGTCTGCCTACGTCTACTCATCTGCTCGCTTCCCGAACAACCTGTTCCTTGATGGTTCTTTAAGCTACAGCCGTTTCAACAACGATCTGACTGCAACCATGAGCAACGGCCAGTATGTTGATGGTGATACATCAGCAAGCGCCTGGGGCTTCGGCTTGAAACTGGGTTATGACTTCAACATCAACACCGCTGGCTATGTGACTCCGTACGGCAGCGTTAGCGGTCTGTTCCAGTCTGGTGATGATTACCGTCTGAGCAACGACATGAAAGTTGATGGTCAGTCTTATGACAGCCTGCGTTATGAGCTGGGCGTAGATGCGGGTTACACCTTCAACTACGGCGATCAGGCTATGACACCTTACTTCAAACTGGCGTATGTTTACGACGATTCCAACAACGAATCTGAAATCAACAATGACTCCATTGATAACGGTGTAGAAGGTTCTGCGGTTCGTGTTGGTCTGGGCACCCAGTTCAGCTTCACCAAGAACTTCAGCGCTTACACTGATGCAAACTACCTGGGCGGCGGCGACGTTGAGCAGGATTGGTCTGCAAACGTGGGCGTGAAATATACCTGGTAAAATAAAATATCGGGAAACCCATTCCCGATATTGTCCTACCGCGTAAACACAGCCCGTCAAATATTTGGCGGGCTTTTTTGCAAGGAATGCATCAATGTTGTATGCCCAACCTGCCCATGAGTTTAACCTTCTTAATACTCAATTCTCTCCCTACGGTACGCCCTTCCAGTGTGAATGTGATACGGCCATTACTCATGGAAATGAGGCTCACGAATCCAATATCTATGTTCTGCTGGAAGGCGCCATGGCCGTTGAGCGCCAGTCTCAGGGAATGCTGTATGAAATGATGTCAGCACCGGGTATTTTTGGCCTTTCAATGGGCATTCAGCCTGGCCCCGTACGCTATACCCTTGTCGCGAAAACCGCCTGTAAAGGTTATTTCCTGCCAGCCAGCGTCGCGTTACAGCTTCTTGAAAAGCATCAACTCTGGCGTGAAGCGTTCTATTTAATGACCTGGAAAAACCGGGTACTTGAAGCACGCGATTTGCAGCTCATCGGCACCAGTTCATATAACCAGATCCGTTCAACGTTGCTGACCATGGCGGAATGGGATGAAGCGTTGCGCGCCCGCATTGGCGTAATGAATTATATCCAGCGGCGAACGCAAATTTCTCGCTCGGTGATTGCCGAAGTCCTGGCGGCGTTAAGACAAGGTAATTATATCGAGATGCAAAAAGGCAAGCTGGTGAGTATCAACCACTTGCCTCATGACTATTGAAATAGCGCGGAACTCAGGATGCCGGAATAATTTGCGGTTTATTGCCGCTCAGTTCGGTGACCAGATCGTTTACGCCATCGCTCATGTTTGCAAAGCGCGTTAACGGAGAGCGAGTGACCACAACAAATACACCGACGTTATCTTTTGGCACCATAGCCATATAAGTAATAAAGCCGCCGCCGCCACCGGTTTTTTGAATAATTCCCGGACGGCCATTTTTCGGCGACATATAAACCCAGCCGAGCCCCAGCGCGTCCGCTTTACCCGGAACGTCCATGCCGATCACGCGCGTTAACTGCGTGCGCTGATAAATTAGCGTCTGCATCCGGTCTGCCTGATTATTCCGGGCATAAAAATCAGAAGAGAGGAATTGCTGCATCCAGCGCATCATATCGCCGGGCGTAGAATAAACGCCGCCGCTGCCAATCGCCGCCAGGGTGTTATTGCAAGGGCTGGCCCCCTTTTCGGCAACCATCAGACGCTTACACTGATCGGGCGAGGGCGTAAACGTCGTATCTTTCATCCCAAGCGGGCGGGTGATTTGCTCTTCAAAAAGCTGCGGATAAGGCTTTCCTGCCGCCGTTGAAAGCGCATCGGCCAGCAGATCAAACGCCAGATTTGAGTAAGCCGCCTGTGAACCAGGCGTACTTTTAAGCGTGGCCGTAGAAAGCCAGTTCCAGCGCTGTTCGCGTGTCGGCCAGACAAAAACCGGGCGATGCGCCGCGCCACCGGGCTGCTCACGCGGCAATGCGCTGGTATGGGTCGCAAGATTGACCAGAGTAATTGGTGCGCCGTTATGCGTGGGGACGCTCGCTCCCGGCGGCGCATATTTACTTAGCGGATCGTTAAGTTTTACCACGCCCTGATCGAGCAATTTAACCAGCATTTCGCTGGTCATTAATTTCGAAATAGAGGCGATCCGAATAACCGAGTCAAGCTGAGGATGGACGTTACTTCCCGGACGCGTTTCACCAAAACTTCTGAACACGCGCTGATTACCATCAATGACCACCATGGCCATGCCCGTTGCGCCGCTGCCGTAAAAAATATGATTGGCGTAGCGATCGACAACATCAGAGGCAAATTCCGGATCGGGAGACGGCGTGGCGGCGTGAGCAGAAGAAAAACACAGGGCACCGAGCATCGCAGTCAAAAGCAGGCAACGTTTCAACGAAAGCATCCATCAAAGAATAAAAAAGATAATGTCTATTTATACTACCTGGCACTTCGATGCAAAGCCTGGAAAAGCGTAATCCGGCGCGCTAAAACGTAACGATGAGTAAACACGACATTTTTTCGCATAAAGAATGTCTGCTTTTGTGACGTGTGCCTTATGGTAATCTCGTTAACTTCGTTGATTTGCTGAGAGTATGAGTAATGTCAAACAAACGCGTTGTGATGGTCGTTGATATGCAACAGAGAGTCTTTGCCACGCCTCGTCTTCAGCGCGAAGCATGCGTCGCGCGAATCAATCAACTGACCCGGGCCGCAGATCGGGTCATTTTTATTCAGCATATCGAAGAGGGTGGACTGGAGGAGGGGAGCGACGGATTTGCGCTGCTGCCTGATTTATACCAGCCTGAAGGGGCGCTCTATTCCAGCAAAACCGCCTGCGATGCTTTCTACAAAACCGGTCTTGAGCAATTGCTGGATGAGCACGGGATCCGCGAATTTGTTATGTGCGGTTGCGCGACCGATTATTGCGTTGATACCACCCTGAAAAACGCCGCCAGCAAAGGTTACGCCATAACCGTGGCGGAGGATGCTCACACCACCGCCGATCGTCCGGCGGCGCAGGCAGCGACCCTGATAGCTCATTATAACGAGGTGTGGCGCACGCTGACTGTGCCGGGCAATCCGGTCCGTGTGAAACCCACAGAAACAATTCTTCAGGCGTGGCAGGCGAACTAAGCCAGGCCGCCCCGGTCTGAAAATTTTGTCGCCGCCAGGCATTTATCTTTTGTCATCCACGGGATGATGCCGGTGGAGGCCACAGCGTTACACAGCATTCACCATAAAAATGAGAAGTTGCAGGAGCATGTCATGTTTAAGTCTTTTTTCCCAAAGCCGGGTCCCTTCTTTTTATCGGCATTGATTTGGGCAATGATCGCCGTGGTGTTCTGGCAGGCAGGTGGAAGCGCCTGGCTTGAGCGTATTGCAGGTGCATCCAAAGACGTACCGATTAGCGCCACGCGATTCTGGTCGCGCGGATACCTGGTCTTTTATGCCTACTACGCGTTTTGCGTGGCCGCCTTCGCCCTGTTCTGGTTTAACTACGCTCCGCACCGCTGGCAAAAATGGTCGATTCTGGGCACGGCGCTGATCGTCTTCGTGACCTGGTTTATGGTGCAGGTGAGTGTCGCCATCAACGCCTGGTACGCGCCTTTTTACGATTTAATTCAGAATGCACTCAGCGCGCCGCATAAAACCACGATCGGGCAGTTTTATCACGAAGTGAGCATTTTCCTCGGCATCGCGCTGATTGCGGTGCTGGTGGCGGTGCTAAATAACTTCTTCGTCAGCCACTATATTTTCCGCTGGCGTACGGCAATGAACGAATATTACATGGCGAACTGGCAGCGTTTGCGCCATGTCGAAGGGGCCGCCCAGCGTGTGCAGGAAGACACCATGCGTTTTTCGACCACCCTCGAAGACATGGGCGTCAGTCTGCTGAACGCCATCATGAAACTGATCGCCTTTCTGCCGATCCTGGTGGCGCTCTCCCCACATGTGCCTGAACTGCCTGTCGTCGGCCATATCCCGTACGGTCTGGTGATTGCCGCGATCCTCTGGTCGCTGCTGGGAACGGGTCTGCTTGGGGTGGTTGGGATCAAGCTACCGGGACTGGAGTTTAAAAATCAGCGCGTTGAAGCGGCCTACCGTAAAGAGCTGGTGTATGGCGAAGACGATCCACAGCGTGCCGATCCGCCTACCGTGCGTGAACTGTTTTCCGCCGTGCGCCGTAACTATTTCCGCCTCTATTTTCACTATATGTACTTCAACATCGCGCGCATTTTTTATCTGCAAATTGATAACGTTTTCGGCCTGTTCCTGCTGTTTCCGTCCATTGTCGCCGGTACGATCACCCTTGGATTAATGAACCAGATCCTCAACGTCTTTGATCAGGTCCGCAGTTCATTCCAGTATCTGATCAACTCCTGGACGACGCTGGTTGAACTGATGTCGATCTACAAACGTCTGCGCACTTTTGAACAGGTGCTGGACGAGGGAGAGGTTGTGGAAGTGACGTTGCCACTGAGCTAATAAAGGAATCGCTATGCCGCTTGTCGCACCACGTTATTTACCGCCCCTGCTGGGCTTGCTGCTCGCCGGGTGTAGCACCGATCGCCCCGCACCGCTTAAAGAGGGCGAAAAGCCGATCGATGTGGCAAGCGTGGTGCGCCAGAAAATGCCCGCCAGCGTGAAAGATCGCGACGCCTGGGCGCGTGATATTGCCAAAACCTTTGAAAGCCAGAAGCTGGCCCCGACGGAAGAAAACGTCTGTGCGGTGCTGGCGGTGGCGCAGCAGGAGTCGACTTACCAGGCGGATCCCGCCGTGCCGGGGCTGAATAAAATCGCCTGGCAGGAGATCGACAAGCGTGCCGAACGGCTGCACATCCCGGTGTTTCTGGTGCATACCGCGCTGAAAATCACCTCGCCCAACGGCAAAAGCTACAGCGAACGGCTGGATAAGGTCAAAACTGAGAAACAGTTAAGCGCCATTTTCGATGATTTCATCAACATGGTGCCGATGGGCCAGACACTGTTTGGTTCGCTCAACCCGGTGCATACCGGCGGGCCGATGCAGGTGAGTATTGCATTCGCCGAGCAGCACGCGGCGGGGTATCCGTGGAAAATGACGGGGACCGTGCGCCAGGAAGTCTTTACCCGCCGGGGCGGGCTGTGGTTCGGCACCTACCATCTGCTCAATTATCCCGCTAATTACAGTGCGTCGATTTACCGCTTTGCAGATTTTAATGCTGGCTGGTACGCGAGCCGCAATGCCGCGTTTCAGAATGCGGTAAGTAAAGCGAGTGGGGTGAAACTGGCGCTGGATGGTGATTTGATTCGCTACGATAGCCGTGAGCCGGGCAAGACTGAACTGGCGGTACGCAAACTGGCAGGCAAACTGGATATGAGCGAGCGTGAAATTCGTCAGCAACTGGAAAAAGGTGACAGCCTGGCGTTTGAAAAAACCGCCCTGTACCGCGAAGTGTATCGTCTGGCGAAGGTGAAAACCGGGAAGGAGCAGCCGAAGGAGATATTGCCGGGCATTCAACTGGAAAGCCCCAAAATCACCCGCAGCCTGACGACCGCCTGGTTCGCTAAACGCGTAGACGATCGCAGGTTGCGCTGTTTATCGCTCTAGCCAGGGCCGTTAGTCGTAACGACGCCAGCGTAACAGCAGAGCAATAACGCCAAGTACCGCACAGCCGATCAGGAAGGGCACCAGGCCGAAAATCGTGCCTACACCCAGTCCCATTTCGACATGGGGTCGGTTGGTATCCTGCATTTGCATCAAATGTTCAAACACGCCAGGCGCGTGAACCAGCAGGTTCAGCAGTTGCGCGCCCGCCCAGAAGCAGAGCAGCACAAACACCGCATACGCGATGTTGCCAGGCGTTGAGGCATCCCGCTTTTTACCCTTTGCCCTGGTAAAGGGTTTCGACAAAGTAAAGTCTGCCATATGACCTCCTGCATGCTTGATAGACCAGGCTCAGAGCTTGTGACTCAATGCTAGTTTGACAGCTCAATACGATTGTCAATATCAGATTGGTGAGAATTTACCCGCCAGCCCGGCAGAGAATGGCTGTTTTTTGCTTGTTCTCACATTTCTGTTACATTTGTTATTTTTAGGTAACAATTAAGATTTTCCGTATGCTTCGCAGACGCGCGTAAGGAAATATGCGACGATATTTTTTTAGCCTGCGGAGTTGTTATGAAACTGCCTTTAAAAATTCGCCGTGACTGGCACTATTACGCCTTTGCCATTGGCCTGATCTTTATTCTGAACGGTGTGGTGGGGCTGCTGGGTTTCGAAGCGCAAGGCTGGCAAACCTATGCGGTTGGCCTGGTAACGTGGGTCATTAGCTTCTGGCTGGCGGGATTGATTATTCGCCGCCGCCCCGTTGAGGAAGACGAGACAGCGACGAAGATCGAAGATTAAGAGAGTGTGGTTTTCAGGGCGCTGTCAGCCTGATGGCGCGCTAACGCCAGATCGATCAGGCGGCTTATCAGATCGGTATAACTGACACCGCTCGCCTGCCACAGCTTGGGATACATGCTGATGTTGGTAAAGCCCGGCAGCGTGTTAATCTCATTGATGATGACCTCGTTTTCCGGGGTCAAAAAGACATCCACCCGCGCCATGCCGGCGCAGCCTAACGTCTGATACGCCACAATCGCAATCTGGCGGATAGTGTCATTCACCGCAGGATCGATTTCAGCCGGAACCACCACACGCGCACCGTTATCATCGATGTACTTGGTGTCGTAGGCGTAAAATTCGCTGTTAAGCACGATCTCGCCGCAGGTGCTGGCTTCAGGCGCTTCATTTCCTAAGACCGCGCATTCGATTTCACGACCGACAATGCCCTTTTCTACTACCACTTTATGATCGAATTCAAAGGCGAAACGCACGGCCTCATGGTACTGCGCCTCGCTGGTGACTTTGCTGACGCCCACGGACGAGCCCTGATTCGCCGGTTTTACAAACAGCGGTAGACCGAGTTTCGCTTCCACTTCACTGAAAGCGACCTGCTGGCGATTCGCCCGCGTCAGGGTGATAAAAGGCGCAATCCCAAGGCCCGCATCGCGCAGCAGGCGTTTAGTCACGTCTTTATCCATACAGGCGGCGGAGCCAAGCACGTCGGACCCGACATACGGCAGATTCGCCATGCGCAGCATCCCCTGAAGGGAGCCATCTTCACCGAGCGTGCCGTGGACAATAGGGAAAATCACATCAAGATGGGGCAGCGGAGCACCGTTGTCGGCATTGATGAACGGCTGGTGTGCCTGGCCGGGGATCTGGGCAAGACGAATCTCTGACGGGTTAAGCGCAATCCGCGCCGGATCGTGCGCATTTTGCAGGAAGTTACCGGCATCATTAATATGCCACTGACCCTGTTTGTCTATTCCCAGCAACACCACCTCGAAGCGGTTTTTATCCATCGCCTCAACAATGTTTTTGGCCGACTGGAGCGACACTTCATGCTCCGCCGATTTGCCGCCAAACACCACGCCTACCCGCAATTTCGCCATCACAACATCCACTCATCAATATCCTGAAAGGCCATACCTTACCACGACAAAACGCGCGATTCCCGGCCTTCTGCCATAATGTTTCTGGAATTAAAAAAGGGGGAAGAGTGAAAGGGAAAAGTGTGATCGTCTGGCTGATTATCATCGGGGCAGGTGTCGCGGGCTACCGCCATCTGCCGTCGTATTACAACCCGTTCGTCCCCTTGCGCTTAAGCGATCCGCCGGGAAAAATCACGCAGTTCAAACTGCGGAAACTGGAGGCAGCCCAGTGCGCGGCGTTACTTGTCGAAGCCAATCAGCAGGGATTGATCACCGCACAGCCGGTGGCAGACAGCAAAGGCACCTGCCCGCTGACCAACGCCGTGCGGGTGCGCGATTTCGGCCCGGTCAAACTGAGCAGCAGCTTCCTCGCTTCCTGCCCGCTGGCGCTCAGTTCAGCGCTGTTTGTCCAGCAGCAGGCAAGGCCGCTCACCCAACAATTTATGGCAAGCGAACTGGTGCGCATTGAGCACCTGGGGAGTTACGCCTGCCGGAATATCTATCACCGCGAAAATGCCCGCCTGAGCGAGCACGCCACGGCAGACGCGCTGGATATCAGCGGTTTTCGCTTAGCCAACGGTCAGCAGGTGAGCGTGCTGCGCGGCTGGAAGGTGGAGAAAACGCAGCCCTGGCTTCAGGCGATGCTGAGCGCCAGTTGTAATTATTATGGGAATGGTCTGGGGCCGAACTATAATGCCGCCCATGCGAACCATTTTCACCTCGGCATGCGGGGCTACGGCCTGTGCCGCTAATGTCCGATCCACTTAAGAATTAAAACGGTTATGGAATCCTGGAAAGTTAACCTCATTTCAGTCTGGTTTGGCTGTTTCTTTACTGGCCTTGCCATCAGCCAGATCCTGCCTTTTCTGCCGCTCTATGTGGCACAACTGGGCGTCACGTCGCATGAAGCGCTGTCGATGTGGTCGGGGTTAACGTTCAGTATTACTTTTTTAATCTCCGCCATTGTCTCGCCGATGTGGGGCAGTCTGGCTGACCGAAAAGGGCGCAAGCTGATGCTGCTCCGCGCTTCGCTGGGCATGGCGATTGCCATTCTGTTGCAGGCGTTTGCCACTAACGTCTGGCAGTTGCTCCTTCTGCGCGGGATCATGGGACTGACCTCCGGGTACATCCCCAACGCGATGGCGCTGGTAGCCTCGCAGGTTCCGCGCGAGCGCAGCGGCTGGGCGCTTAGCACGCTCTCTACCGCGCAAATCAGCGGCGTCATAGGCGGGCCGCTGATGGGAGGCTTTCTGGCTGACCACGTTGGCCTGCGAACCGTTTTCTTGATTACCGCGATTCTGCTGATGGTGAGTTTTCTCGTCACCCTGTTTCTGATCAAAGAGGGCGTGCGGCCCAAAGTCAGCAAAGCGCAACGGCTCTCCGGCAAAGCGGTGTTTGCCACGCTGCCGTACCCGACGCTGGTGATCAGTCTGTTTTTCACGACCCTGGTGATCCAGCTCTGCAACGGCTCCGTCGGGCCGATTCTGGCGCTCTTTATTCAGTCGCTGGCCCCGGACAGCAGTAATATTGCCTTTCTCAGCGGGCTGATTGCCGCCGTGCCGGGCGTTTCTGCGCTGATGGCCGCGCCGCGTTTAGGCAAGCTGGGCGATCGCATTGGTACTGCGCGTATTTTGATGGCGACGCTGATCTGCGCGGTGGGGCTGTTTTTCGCCATGTCATTCGTGACCACCCCGCTGCAACTGGGCATTCTGCGTTTCTTGCTGGGCTTTGCCGATGGCGCAATGCTTCCGGCGGTGCAGACCCTGTTGCTGAAATATTCCAGCGATCAGGTGACCGGACGCATTTTTGGCTATAACCAGTCCTTTATGTATCTGGGGAATGTCGCAGGGCCGCTGATGGGCGCAACGGTTTCCGCAATGGCCGGTTTTCGATGGGTATTTGCCGCGACGGCAGTGGTGGTATTGATTAATATCTGGCAATTAGCCGTTCAACTTAAACGTTCCCGTACTTCTTCGCGCCGCGAATAAATATATTCTGTTTTATATAAAAAGCTGTTTTAGGATTTACCTTAAGGAACGGATAAAATGTTTTATCTGACAATCTGTTTTTTTATTCGACAAAACAAGAAATTCCTATTAAAAAAATAGTACGTTGACCTATTTGCAATACCCATGCCGGGTGATAACGTCTGCGGATATCTCATAAGGAAATTGTGTTATGAAAAATCTCATTGCGGAATTACTGGTTAAACTTGCCCAAAAGGAAGAAGAGTCAAAAGAGCTGGTGGCCCAGGTAGAAGCCCTGGAAATCGTGGTGACGGCACTGGTGCGCCATATGGCAGAACCCCAGCAACAGGCGCTTATCCACGGCATTGAAAACGCGCTTGAGCAGGCCAGTCCCGACTCTCAGGTTCCGGTCGAAGATTCTGAACTGTTACAACAATATATAAAAAAGCTATTAAGGCATCCCCGTCATTAAGAACCTGAAAAGTGTGTCATAACACTGTCACAGGGGCTGCCTATAGTCGCTCTGTTTATTCTGAATGTTTAATCATGGAGAAATAGAGTGAAACAGAGCGCGCTGGTTATTGCCTTATTACCATTAATATTTACCCCTGTTATTCACGCGGATACAACCAACATGGCTGTGCTCGATAATCGTGCCGCGCAGGGGGATATTACCTCTCAGGGCGGGGCCCGTCGTTTATCGGCTGACCAGACCAGTGCCCTGCGTGATTCTCTGCTGGATAAGCCCGCCAAAAATATCATTCTGTTAATCGGCGATGGGATGGGCGATTCGGAAATTACCGCGGCGCGCAATTACGCCGAAGGGGCGGGCGGTTTCTTTAAAGGCATCGACGCACTGCCGCTGACCGGGCAATACACTCACTACTCGCTGGACAAAAAAACCGGCAAGCCGGATTACGTGACCGACTCGGCCGCCTCCGCGACGGCATGGACGACCGGCGTGAAGTCCTACAACGGCGCGCTCGGTGTGGATATCCATGAAAAAGATCACCAGACCATTCTCGAATTAGCCAAAGCCGCAGGCTACGCCACGGGCAACGTTTCTACCGCCGAATTGCAGGATGCCACCCCGGCAGCGCTGTTCGCGCACGTGATTTCCCGTAAATGCTACGCCCCGAGCGTGACCTCTGAAAAATGCGCCGTCAATGCGCTGGAAAAAGGCGGTAAAGGCTCGATTACTGAACAGATGCTGAACGCCCGCGCCGATGTCACCCTCGGCGGCGGAGCGAAATCCTTTGCCGAAACCGCTACCGCCGGGGAATGGCAGGGTAAAACGCTGCGCGAGCAGGCGCAGGCGCGCGGTTATCAGATGGTGAGCGACGCCTCAACGCTTGCGGCCATCACCGAAGCGAATCAGGATAAACCGCTGCTCGGCCTGTTCTCTGAGGGTAACATGCCGGTGCGCTGGGAAGGGCCGAAAGCCTCCTACCATGGCAATCTGGATAAGCCTGCCGTCACCTGTACCCCGAATGCTCAGCGCACCGACAGCGTGCCGACGCTGGCGCAGATGACGGACAAAGCCATTGAGCTGTTAAGCAAGAATCAGAAAGGATTCTTCTTACAGGTGGAAGGCGCGTCTATCGATAAACAGGATCATGCGGCCAATCCGTGCGGTCAGATCGGTGAGACGGTCGATCTGGATGAAGCGGTCCAGAAAGCGCTGGCGTTTGCGAAGAAAGATGGCAATACGCTGGTGATCGTCACCGCCGATCACGCCCATGCCAGCCAGATCATCGCCCCGGACAGCAAAGCGCCTGGCCTGAGCCAGAGCCTGAATACTAAAGACGGCGCGGTTATGGCAATGACCTACGGCAACTCGGAAGAAGAGTCGATGGAGCATACCGGCGCACAGTTACGCATCGCGGCCTATGGCCCGCACGCCGCTAACGTGGTCGGGTTAACCGATCAGACGGATCTGTTCTTCACCATGAAGAATGCGTTAGGGCTGCAATAATCGCTGCCCGACGGCGTAAATCTGCGCCGTCGGGTGGTTTTTTAGCCGAAATTTACCATGCTTAAGGTGAAACTCTCACTGAGGGATGGTGATATGAAAATAACATTACTGGTTACCCTTCTGTTTGGCATGATGTTTATGGTGGCGGTCAGCGCCGCTGAAAAAACACTCACTCCCCAGCAACAACGCATGACGATATGCAACCAGCAGGCGACTGCGCAGACGCTCGGCGGTGACGCCCGCAAAACTTATATGAGCGATTGTCTGAAGAACACCAAAACCGAACCGGGGCAGAAAAGCCTCTCTCCCCAGCAGCAAAAGATGCGCGAATGTAATTCACAGGCAACCCAGCAATCCCTGAAAGGGGAGGACCGCAGTAAATTTATGAGCGCCTGCCTGACGAAAAAGGATTAGTCCTTAAGGGTGAGCTGCCGTTCCGGCTCACCCGAAATATCATACTTTCCTGCCTTGATCCCTTTCTATAATTTTTGGAAATGTTTCAGAATGTTCCCAAAAATGATGAATGATAATAATTTTTATACCTCACCGCAGACATTGCATCATAGCGACCCCTTACTGAGTCAGGACGATCACTTTCGGACGGGACAGCATTTCGCAAGAAGGGCGCGGCTGCCGCGTATGGCAGGCCTGGCGGGACTCTTTTTACCCATGTCGGGAGTCATGGTGTCGCAGCCCATCAACGGGGGCTGGTGGCTGGCGCTGCTGTTCTGGTCATTCGTCTGGCCGCATCTGGCCTGGCAGCGGGCAAACCGGTCCAGCGACCCGTTGACCTGCGAACTGAACAATCTGAAAGCGGATGCCATTTTCGCCGGAATATGGATTGGTATTATCGGGGTGAATATTATGCCCTCCGCCGTGCTGGCGATGATGATTGGCGTCAACCTGATGGGAGCGGGCGGGCCAAAGCTGTGCTGGGCGGGGATCGTTCTGCTGGTCGGCACATCGCTGGCTACCCTGCAAATCAGCGGCATCTCGATGCTGTTAACCAGCGCGCCGCTGGAGTGGTGGCTTTCACTGCCCTTTATTCTGATCTATCCCGTCGTTTTTGCCTGGGTGAGTTACGGCACCGCCACCCGACTGGCGGAGCAAAAGCGGCGTTTGCAGGTGATGAGCACCTGTGACGGCATGACCGGCGTGTATAACCGCCGCCACTGGGAAACCCTGCTGCGCGATGAATACGAAAATTGCCGCCGCCATCAACAGGTTTCCGCCGTCATGTTGATCGACCTCGACCATTTTAAAACTATCAACGATACCTACGGGCACGATGTCGGCGACGAAGCCCTCATCGCGCTGACGCGCCATCTGCAACTGACACTGCGCAGCAGCGATGTAATAGGGCGCTTCGGTGGTGATGAGTTTGCGGTGATCATGCGCGGCGCGACGGCGGAGAGCGCAATTGCGGCGATGAGCCGGGTTCACGCCAGACTTGCGACCTACAGAATGCCCTGCGCCCCGCAGGTGGCTTTGCACATCAGCGTTGGTGTCGCGCCGTTAACCGACGAAATGGGGCATTATAGCGAATGGCTGAAAGCGGCAGATGTGGCGCTGTATAAAGCGAAAAACGCCGGGCGCAACCGCACCGAAGTGGCGGCCTGACACCCGGCCAGATCGTCAGGCTTTACTTAACGCGTCGGATTTTTCCATGCATTTCGCCATGGCTTCCATAATCGCCGAGCGGAATCCGCGTGCCTCAAGCTCCCGCACGGCTTCGATCGTGGTGCCGCCTGGCGAGCAGACCATGTCTTTTAACTCACCCGGATGTTTACCGGTTTCCAGTACCATTTTTGCCGATCCCATCACTGCCTGTGCAGCGAATTTATAAGCCTGTGCGCGCGGCATTCCGCCCTGCACGGCGGCATCTGCCATCGCTTCAATAAACATAAATACATATGCCGGTGCCGAGCCGCTGACGCCGACTACCGGGTGGATCATCGCTTCTGCCACCACTTCTGCTTCGCCAAAGCTGCGGAAAATCGCCAGCACATCTGCAATATCCTCATCCGTCACCAGCGCATTGGGCGTCACCGAGGTCATGCCGGCATTCACCAGCGCCGGGGTGTTGGGCATGGTGCGCACAATTTTACGGTCATGACCGAGGGCGCGGGCCAGTTGATCGAGCGTGACGCCAGCGGCAATAGAAACCACCAGCGTCTCTTTATTCAGGCTGGACGTGATTTCGCTGAGCACTTTGATCATGGTGTTTGGCTTCACTGCGCCAAACACAATATCGGCTTCCTGGGCCACTTCCTGCGCACTTTGCGCGGCATTGATCCCGAACTGGTCGCGTAACGCAGCGACTTTTTCAGGTGAGGGCGTGTAGACCCAAATCTGGCCCGGCTGCACCTGGCCGCTGGCGATCATCCCGCCAAGAATAGCTTTGCCCATGTTACCGCAGCCGATAAAACCGATTTTTTTTTCCATTATGTCGCTCCCTGGTTTGTCAGTGATGAGGGGAAGAATAGCTTATCGTGGATCCCTGCCCAGGGCTAAGGCTTCCGCATACTCTTTGCGGGCGCGGGCAATTCAGGCGAGAATAGCCCCAACAGCCTGTCAGGAGTGCTTATGGTTATCTGGGTGGACGCCGATGCGTGTCCGAATGTGATTAAAGAAATTTTGTTTCGCGCCGCCGAGCGCACGCAAACACCGCTTACGCTGGTGGCCAATCAAACGCTGCGCGTACCGCCTTCACGCTTTATCCGCACGCTGCGGGTGGAAGCGGGATTTGACGTGGCAGATAATGAAATCGTGCGCCTGTGCAATCCCGGCGATCTGGTGATCACAGCGGATATCCCGCTGGCCGCTGAAGTTATCGCCAAAGGAGGCGCGGCGCTTAATCCGCGCGGCGAACGCTATACCGAAGCCACCATTCGCGAGCGCTTAACGATGCGCGATTTTATGGACACCCTGCGCGCCAGCGGCGTCCAGACCGGCGGGCCGGACTCGCTGACTCAACGCGACAGGCAGCACTTTGCCGCCGAACTGGATAAATGGCTGCTTGATGTGAAGCGTCGGCAGTCCTGATCGCCCGGGCTTGTCAACGGGCAGTGCTTTACAGTAAGGTAAGCCAGGTCGCAAATGCCATTTTATCTTTACACTTGCCAGCACATTACATCTTGCTGAATTCAGTTGCCACGCCGTTTCTTCATAAATCTGTAACGATTTATTGACGGAAATCGCGCCTGTTTAAGGGTATTATCATTTTCATATTATTGCGTCGCGCTATTGCTATTAAGGGGATCACCAGGTCATGACGTTACCCATCTTTTTAATTGGGGCCCGCAGCTGCGGAAAATCCACCATCGGCGTGGCGCTTGCACAGATCCGGGATAGCCAGTTCATTGATACTGACGTCGCTTTGCAGGCGCAGGCCCAAATGACCGTGGCAGATATCGTCGAACAGGAAGGCTGGGCGGGTTTTCGCGCCCGTGAAACCGCCACGTTGCAGCGTGTGGCGTCACCCGGCACGGTAGTGGCGACCGGCGGCGGCATCATCCTGAGTGAAGAAAACCGGCAGTTTATGCGTGAGAAGGGCATCGTGATTTATCTCTACGCCCCGGCCTCCGTGCTGGCTGAGCGCCTTGAAGCGGTGCCGAAAGCAACGCAGCGCCCGACGCTTACCGGCAAACCCATCAGCGAAGAGATTGGCGATGTACTGGCAGAACGCGACGCGCTATACCGGGAAACGGCCCATCACATTGTCGATGCGGCGCAACCGGTAGAGAACGTGATCGAAGCGATTCAGGCGGCCCTGCTGCTGGCGCGCGCAAGCTAAGGCCTGGCTATACTCATAGTTCTGCTGATGAAAAAGGAAGCGCTATGCCGACGAAACCGCCTTATCCCCGTGAAGCACGCATTGTTACCATCGAGAAAGGAAACCAGGATCAGACGGTGACCTGGTATCAGCTCCGGGCCGATCACCCTAAGCCAGACTCGTTAATCAGTGAACACAAAACCGAGCAGGAAGCGCTCGATGCCAAACGGCGCTATGAGGATCCTGAAAAATCCTGATTCAGCGTCACCCCGCCTGGCCGTGAAATATTTTGGCCGGCGGGGAAACCACATGTTTTCACCCAAAAGTATGTTTCTGAAATGTTAACCTCGAACAATTACAACGATGTCGCGCCGCGACGCAAATCTTTACATTTCGCAGCAACCATCTGCTGCTACGCTTTTGCAATGATAATTTAAGCCCCCCTCGCGTTGTCAGGGCACGCAGGTGTCAATGTCAAAGAACAGAAGTGAAGAAAGGCGGAAAGAACCATGAGTGCAACTTTGGCTATCCTCACGATCGGTGTGATACCCATTTCTGCAGTGCTACCGCTCTTAACCGAGCACATCGACGAACAGCAGATCACCCATGTCAGTCTGTTAGGCAACATGGAGCCGGATGATGTCCTGGCCGAATACGGTTCGCAGGCGGGTGAAGCTGAAATTTATGTCCTGCTCAAAGACAGCAACGTTGTGGCGGTTTCCCGCGCAAAGGTCGAGCGTGATTTACAAAGTACGATTGAAGTCATGGATAATCAGGGCTTCGACGTCATCATGCTGATGTCTAATGAGAAATTTACTGGTCTGATGGCTTACAACGCGATTCTGCTCGAACCGCAGCGCATTATTCCGCCGCTTATTGCGTCTATTGTGGATGGTCATCAGGTTGGCGTGATTGTGCCGATGCGCGAGTTGCTCAGTGTGCAAGAGCAGAAGTGGCAGGGGCTGCAAAATCCGCCGTACTACGCGCTGGCAAATCCGTTAAGCCATTCCGCTGACGAACTCGTTGACGCGGGTAAAACGCTAATGGCGCAGGGTGCCGATGTGCTGGTGCTGGATTGCCTCGGTTTTCATCAGAAGCACCGCGATTTACTGCAAAAATCCCTTGATGTGCCGGTCCTCCTTTCTAACGTTCTGCTTGCCCGTCTGGCCTCTGAGCTTCTGGTGTAGCGATTTTGCGTGACAGGCGCAAAGCCTGGCCCCTATAGTGGTTTTCCATATTCTTTTTCAATAAGGGCCAGTACATGCTTTCAAGTAATGAATACTTTTCCGGTAAAGTGAAATCCATTGGTTTTACCAGCAGCAGCACTGGCCGCGCCAGCGTCGGCGTGATGGCGGAAGGGGAATATACTTTCGGTACCGCGCAGCCAGAAGAGATGACCGTGGTGAGCGGCGCGCTTCGCGTGTTGTTACCAGGGGAAACCGAGTGGACGACCTACACCGCCGGAGCGGTATTTAACGTGCCTGGTCAGAGTGAATTCCATTTGCAGGTGGCGGAGCCAAGTTCGTATCTTTGCCGGTATCTGTGATTTTTACCCTCACCCTAACCCTCTCCCTGAGGGAGAGGGAACTAAAACCACCCTCTCCACAGATCGAGCGCGGGCTTGCTTTTCACCCTCTCCCTGAGGGAGAGGGCCGGGGTGAGGGTAAAAGATTAACGCTGCGCTTCCCCGCCCAGCCCTTCCACTAAATTCTCAATCAGCGCGGACAGCTCGCCCGTCATCAAAATAAAATCAGCATCGAAACGCTGCGCGTAATTTTCCCGCTCAATATCTTCATTCTGATCGCGCAGTTCGTCGCTGAACTTCATGCGCTTCAGCGAGCCATCATCGCACATCATGAACTGAATGCGTTGCTGCCAGTCGAGCGCCAGTTTCGTGACCACTTTCCCGGCTTCGATATGCACGGCGATTTCGTCGCTCACCAGTTCCTGCTTTTTACAGCGGATCACGCCGCCGTCTTCGAGCAAGGCTTTCAGCTCGGCTTCATCCTGCAACTGGAAGCCCTGCGCCGCGCCACCGGAGCGCACCCACTCGGTGAGCGTCAGTTCAATCGGGGTTTCCAGCGTCAGCGGCACCACCGGCAACGAACCCAGGCTTTTACGCAGCAGCGCCAGCGTGTCTTCCGCTTTCTTCGCGCTGGCGCAATCGACCATAATCAGGCCGTTCACGGTATCGATCCACATCATCGTCTGGCTGTAACGGCTGAACGCGCGCGGCAGCAGCGAATGCAATACTTCGTCTTTCAGCGAATCTTTTTCGGTTTTTTTCAGCTTGCGGCCCTGATCGGCTTCGAGCTTAGAAATTTTGGCTTCCAGCGCCTGCTTAATCACCGGCGTGGGCAGAATTTTTTCTTCTTTACGCGCGCAAATGATGATTTGGCCATTGTTAGCGTGGGTCAGGGCGTCACTGTGTGAACCCATCGGCGGTACCCAACCGGTTTTTGCCATATCCTGGCTACCGCAGGGGGTAAAAGTAAGCTCTGCTAATTGTTTTTCCAGCTCTTCAACGCGCAATGAAACGTCGCGGCTGAGACGGTAAACCATCAAATTTTTGAACCACAGCATGATATTTTCCACGGCCTTGTCGTTAAATCAGCGGGCATGATAACGAATTGTCACCCCGCTTGCATTGCTAATCCCAGGCGTGGGTTCTACTCTCATGAGATTCACCCGGCATAAGGAGATTTCTGTGCGTATTGGAATAGATTTAGGCGGCACAAAAACGGAAGTGATTGCACTTAGCGACAGCGGCGAACAGCTTTTTCGCTACCGTTTGCCGACGCCAAAAAATGACTATCAGCAAACGGTAGAAACCATCGCCACGCTGGTGGAAATGGCAGAAAAGGAGACCGGGCAGCGCGGCACGGTCGGTATGGGGATCCCCGGTTCCATCTCGCCTTATACGGGCGTGGTCAAAAATGCAAACTCCACCTGGCTTAACGGTCAGGCGTTCGACAAAGATGTGAGTAAACGCCTTAACCGCGAAGTGCGACTGGCAAATGACGCTAACTGTCTGGCGGTGTCAGAAGCCGTAGACGGTGCGGCTGCGGGTGCACAGACCGTCTTTGCGGTGATCCTCGGCACCGGCTGCGGTTCCGGCATTGCGCTTAACGGTCACTCGCACATTGGCGGCAACGGCACGGCGGGCGAGTGGGGCCACAATCCGCTGCCGTGGATGGATGAAGACGAGCTTCGCTACCGCGCTGAAGTGCCGTGCTACTGCGGCAAACAGGGCTGTATCGAAACCTTTATCTCCGGCACCGGCTTTGCCACCGACTACCATCGTCTGAGCGGCCACCCGCTTAAAGGCAGCGAGATTATCCGTCTGGTGGACGAGCAGGACGCCATCGCGGAACTGGCATTAAGCCGCTACGAAATGCGGCTGGCGAAGTCGCTGGCACACGTGGTGAACATCCTCGATCCCGATGTGATCGTGCTTGGCGGCGGGATGAGCAACGTCGACAGGCTCTACAAAACCGTACCGCAAATGGTCAAAAACTGGGTCTTCGGTGGAGAGTGCGAAACGCCGATCCGCAAAGCGGTACACGGCGATTCCAGCGGTGTGCGCGGCGCGGCCTGGCTCTGGCCGCAAACCTGAAGAAACTATCGCGCACCCTCTGCGGTGCGCGACATTACCTGCCGGTAGAGCAGTAGTGACGACATGGCCGACAGCGACAGCAGCGCAGCAGGCAGCGCCACATAATTCCAGTCAAACCCGGCCGTCAGCATTAATCCCCCACAAAACGCACCCACCGCGCTCCCGAGATTAAAGGCGATTTGCCCGCCCGCCGCGCCCAGCATTTCACCGCCTTTGGCATTTTGCAGCAGCAGGATTTGCAGCGGGGCCGAGAGCGCAAATAATCCCGCGCAGCTAATAAAGGCGAACGTTAATGCCGCCGCTTTATTCCACGCCAGCAGGAAGATCATTATCAGCGCCAGCACAATCATAAAGTCGGTAATAATGGCGATGCGTAGCGGCGTAAACCAGCGTGATAATTTGCCGCTTAAGATGTTGCCTAACACCATTCCCAGACCGACCAGCATCATAATGAACGGCATCGCGTTTTCAGAAAAACCGGTAACGTACATCATTTGCGGTTTGATATAGCTAAACCACGCAAATACGCCCGCATTACCAAACATAGTGGCGGCAAAAATACACCACGGCGCAGAGGATTTAAGAAAATGAAATTGCTCGCTAAGCCGGGTTGTGGCTTCATCGCGCAGATCGGGCACCCAAAATATAATCGACACGATCACCGCGAGATTAAAGACCGCTATCAGCAGAAAGGTGTAGCGCCAGCTAAATTCATGGCTTAAGTACGTGCCTACGGGAATACCGATCAGGTTGGCTATGGTCATGCCGGAAATCATCCCCGCCACCGCTGCCGTTACCTTTCCGGGGCGGGCAACTTTGGTGAGAATAATCGCCCCCACGCCAAAAAATGCCCCGTGCGGAAATCCGGATACCAGCCTGCCGAGCGCGAGCATCAAATAAGAGGACGACAGGGTGAACAGCGCATTGCCGATAACACAGAGCATCACCAGAAATAACAGCACATGTTTGAGCGAAAACCGACTGGAAAAGATCGCCACGATCGGCGCGCCTATTACCACGCCTAACGCATAATAGGAGATCATATGCCCGGCGGCGGGAATGGAAATACCCACATCCGTGGCCAGCTCGGTTAATACACCCATAATGCCAAATTCGGCCATTCCCAGGCCGAATGTTCCCAGCGCCAGCGAAATAATGACTTTTTTCACACTGCCTTTCACGCGTAATTATCCTTTAATCCACGGCAAACGATCTATCGAGCTTGCTGTAACCCAGCCCGTTTATTTTTTTCACTTTGATTTGCACCGGAATGCGCTCTTTCATCGCTTCGACATGGCTAATTACGCCGATGGTTTTGCCGGTGGCATTGAGCGCATCAAGGGCATCCAGCGCGGTATCCAGCGTTTCGCTGTCGAGCGTGCCGAAGCCTTCATCAAGGAACAGTGAGTCGATGCGTGTTTTATGGCTGACCAGATCGGAGAGCGCCAGCGCCAGCGCGAGACTGACGAGGAAACTTTCCCCGCCGGACAGCGTGCGCGTGTCGCGGACCGCATCGGCCTGCCAGGTATCCATGACTTCTAACTCCAGCGCTTCGCTGGCTTTACGCTTGAGCAGATAGCGTCCGTGCAGGCGGGTCAGCTGGTTATTCGCCAGCCACACCAGATTATCGAGCGTCAGGCCCTGGGCAAATTTGCGGAATTTATCGCCTTCTTTTGAGCCAATCAGCGCGTTGAGATAACTCCAGTCCTCCACGTGCGCGCTCGCCTGCTCAATGGCGGCAAGCAGCGAAAGCTGATGCTGGCGGTTATCGGCATCCGCCCGAAGCTGCTGGCGGATCTCGCCCTGGCGGGTAGTGTTATCGCGAAGCCGCTGCGTCCGTTCGGCAATCTGCGCTGCCAGCGCGTCGATGCTGGTTTCTTCTGCCAGCGCCACCGGGCGGGTGGCCTGATGCTGTGCGAGCGCTGATTCCGCCTGCGCCAGCAACACGGTTTGCTGCTGCTGTTCGCGCGCCAGTTGATCCCGACGCTGCTCCAGCGCCACGCGCTCCGCTTCCTCTAATAGCGCATTCAGGAAGGCGCTTTCATCGGCAAACGGACTGGCGCTTAGCGCATCGGCAAATTGCGCGCGGGCGGCGGCGAGTTCGCTTGCCAGCAATTGCAGTTGATCGACAAGCTGGCTGAGCTGGCCTTCCAGAGTGCTGCATTCGCCGTGCAGCCGCTGCCAGTGGCTGAGTGCCATCGCCTGCTCGCTATCGGGTAGCGCGGGCGGGGTTGTGCCGTCATCCGGCAGTGTGGACAACATCGCGTCCAGCGCGGCGAGCTGTTCACGCAGCGCGGGCAATTTGTCCTGCTGCGCCTGCCACTGCCGGGATTCATCCAGGCGCGCGGCGAGCCAGTTCTGCTCCTCGCTTTGCGCCGGTCGCGCAAGGCTCATCGCGGCAAGCGCCGCGTTGAGCGCCGCATCCAGGTGGGCGATCTCAGCGCTCAGGGTCGCGTAACGCTGCTGTTCCTGTTGCAGCGCATCGGTCAGCGTCAGGCGTTCATTTAACTGCCGCAACTGTTGCTCGCGCTGCTCCTCGGCTTCCAGCCAGCCGGTCACGTCATCCTGCGGGGTCAGCGCGATGTTCAGTTGCGCGCAGCATGACTGCCAGCGGGCGGTAACGGAGGTCTCTTCCTGTTGCAGGGCGTCGATTGCCGCCACGGTTTTTTCCCGGTGCAGGCGCTGGACATCTAACTGGCCTTTCAGGGCCGATCCCTCTTTGCCCAGCGTATCGACTTCACCTTTTAAGGTGGTCAGGCGCTGCTGATTGATACCGGGCTCTAATGTCTGATACGCCGCCACCGCCGGGTGCTCCGTGGAGCCACAGAGAGGACAGGGCGTATGGGGCTGTAAGCGCGAGCGTTCCGCTTCCAGACTGTGAATAATTTTTTCCTGCTCGACCAGCACCTCCAGATCGGCGGCGTGCTGGCGTTTATCTTTGTACTGCTGGCGTTTCAGGGCGAGTTCTTCCTCGCGCCGGGCGATCTCTTTATCCATCTCCGTCAGTTCGTTCTGCTGGCGGGATTTGCGCTGTGCCAGGGCCGCAAACTGCGGCAGAAGCGTTGCCAGCGTCTGACGCGCGGTGCGGGCGGCGGTAAGCTCACGTAAATGAGTGCTTACTTCGTCCTGCGTCAGCGTAAGCGTTACCGGAGGCAGCGCCGCGAGCTTTTGCTGGCTGGCATCAATGGCTTTTTGCACCTCAGCGCGGTTTTTCTCATCGCGCCGTTGCTGCTCGAACGTCAGTCGCCAGCCCGCCAGTTCTGCGCTCCACAGGCGGTAGCGGTCGTGATCGGCCAGCCACTGCCGGGTCTGCTCAACCTCTGCATTCACGCTCTGCGCCTGCTGTGCGGCCAGTCGGCGGGTTTGCTGACGACGCAAACGGGCGGCATGTAAGCGAGTATTCACACTCTCTTGCTGGAGGAGAGCGTGCTGGTGCGCCTGCTGTTTATCCTGCACGCGCTGCCAGTGCGGGCGCAGTTTTTCCGCAGGCAGCGCGCGGGTGAGTTTTTCTAACTGCGGAGCCGCCGCGTCGGAGGCCTGCACCGCAAGCGCCAGCGCCTGCTGCGTCTTCTGCCGATCGAGGCTCAGGCGTTGTAACTGCGACAGCCACTGGTGCTGCTGTTGAAATTGCGTCTGCTCGTACTGGAGAATTTTTTCAGCGTCAGTGAGCGCCTGCAAACCTGTGGTGAGCGTCTGGATCTGCTCGTCACTCAGTAACTGCACGGCCCCGGCCTGCGCCTGAAGTTTCTCCAGTTCGCTGCGCTCCGCTTTATGTTTTTCAAATACCTGGGCTGAGATTTGCCCGTAGATTTCGGTGCCGGTCAGCTCTTCGAGCAGTTCAGCGCGCTCGCGCGGTTTGGCGTTGAGAAACGCCGCAAACTGACCCTGCGACAGTAGCATCGAACGGGTGAAACGGTCGTAGTCCAGCCCGGTGAGGGTGGCGGTCAGTTCCAGCTTGTCATTCACTTTATCGGCGAGGATTTTGCCGTCTTCGCACTGGGCCAGCTCCACGCGCGGGGCCTGTAAATTGCCGTCGGCCTGATTGCGGGCGCGGTTCTGGCTCCAGAAGGCGCGATAGGCCACGCCTTTCACCTCAAACTCGACTTCCGCCAGACATTCGGCGGTGTCGCGGGTCATCAGATCGTTTTGTGACTGGGACACTTTACTCAGGCGCGGCGTTTCGTGGTACAGCGCGAGGCAAATGGCGTCCAGCAGGGTGGTTTTCCCGGCCCCCGTCGGCCCGGTAATGGCGAACAGACCATTGCTGGCAAACGGCTCCTGGGTGAAATCGATTTTCCATTCGCCTTTCAGCGAGTTGATATTTTTCAGGCGCAGACTGAGGATTTTCATGCGTCGTTCTCCTCCTGGAGATCGTGAACCGTCTGCTTAAACAGCGTCTGTAAGCGCTGCTGTTGTGCGTCGTCGAGTTCTTCCAGCGCCAGGCGGCGCTCAAACACCTCTTCCACCCGCAGTTCGCTTAGGGTTTCGCGGATTTCACCGTTCATGATCCGCTCGCGCTGTTCACGGCTGCGGCGCACCAGCAACACGTCAACGGGCAGGCCTTCCGTCAGCACCTGAATTTTACGCTGCGCATCGGTGAGGTATTCGTCGGTGGCGATTTCAATATCGAGCCACACCGGGGGCGTGACCGGGGAGTCGCGCCACTGTTCAAGCTGCTGCGCGATGCCCGCCAGATCGCCTTTAACCACCGCCAGTTGCTGCGTGACCGGCACCGGCAGGGCGGTGATCTCGTCCAGTTTTCCGTCGCGGAAGGTCACCAGATTGACGCACTTCTGCTTGCCGGTTTCATCAAAACTTAACGCAATAGGGGAGCCACAGTAGCGGATATGCGTCTGCCCGTTGATCACCTGCGCGCGGTGAATGTGTCCGAGCGCCAGATAATCCACCGCCGGGAAATTTTGCGCCGGGAACGCGTCGAGCGTGCCGATATAAATGTCACGCACCGCGTCACTTTTACTGGCCCCGACGGTGGTAAGGTGGCCGCTGGCAATAATCGGCAGCGGCTGGTCACCACGTAAATCAAGGGCGGCCTGATATTGATGCTGATAATAGTCGGTGATGGTTTTCAGTAAATGCTGCTGCTTTTCGCCGCCGGATTGTCCCGGCAGGCTTTTGACGATATCGCGCGGGCGCAAAAACGGCACCGGGCAGAAGACCGCGCCCGGTGTGCCGTCGCGCAGCGGAAGATAATGCGGTGCACACCCTGCGGCGGCGACCACCGTGGTATTCAGGAACGCCAGGATCTCGCGCGATTCATTCAGGGTGGCAACGGAGTCATGGTTGCCCGCCAGCACCACCAGATGACAGCCGGTTTGTTGCAGGTTAACGACAAAGCGGTTGTACAGTTCGCGGGCATAGCTCGGTGGTGAGCCGGTATCGAAAATATCACCCGCCACCACAATGACATCCACCTGCTGTTCCTGCGCCGTGGCAAGCAGCCAGTCGAGAAAAGCGGCGTGTTCAGGCGCGCGGCTTTTGCTGTAAAAGTTTTGTCCGAGGTGCCAGTCAGAGGTGTGGAGGAGGCGCATAGTAATTCCGTGGCAAAAAAGCGTGAGGCCGATTATAAACATTACGCCGTGTGATGATAGTTTCGCCGCCTTTTTTCGGGTGTCATAAAACAACGGTTTGCGTCATCTGGCGGTCATCATTTTCATAAATCTGTCATAAATCTGACGCATAATGACGCCGCAACATATACTTATGACTTAATAAAAACAGGGCAAATTATGGCAAGACGCATCCTGGTCGTGGAAGATGAAGCGCCAATTCGTGAGATGGTGTGCTTTGTTCTGGAGCAAAACGGTTTTCAGCCTGTCGAAGCGGAAGATTATGACAGCGCGGTGAACCAACTTAATGAACCCTGGCCGGATCTGGTGTTGCTCGACTGGATGTTGCCCGGCGGCTCTGGCATTCAGTTTATTAAGCACTTAAAGCGCGAAGCCCTGACCCGCGACATTCCGGTCATGATGCTGACGGCGCGCGGTGAAGAAGAGGACCGGGTGCGCGGTCTGGAAACGGGCGCGGATGACTACATCACCAAACCGTTTTCGCCGAAAGAGCTGGTGGCGCGAATCAAAGCCGTGATGCGCCGGATTTCACCGATGGCGGTGGAAGAAGTCATTGAAATGCAGGGCCTGAGCCTTGATCCCACCTCACATCGCGTCATGACCGGGGAAAATCCGCTGGACATGGGGCCGACCGAATTCAAACTTTTGCACTTCTTTATGACGCACCCGGAACGCGTTTACAGCCGTGAACAACTGCTTAACCACGTCTGGGGAACCAATGTTTACGTTGAAGACCGCACCGTAGACGTGCATATTCGTCGTCTTCGTAAAGCGCTGGAACACAGCGGCCACGACCGGATGGTACAAACCGTTCGCGGCACGGGTTATCGTTTCTCGACCCGTTTCTAAAATTTGACAGGAGTGTGACGCGTGCTGGAACGGCTGTCATGGAAAAGGCTGGTTTTCGAGCTACTGATGTGCTGCATCCCTGCCTTTGTGCTCGGTGCCGTTTTTGGTTATCTGCCGTGGTTTTTGCTGGCGGCAGTCACCGGGTTACTGATCTGGCATTTCTGGAATTTACTGCAACTCTCCTGGTGGCTGTGGGTTGATCGCAGCATGACGCCGCCGCCCGGCCACGGAAGCTGGGAACCGCTGCTCTACGGGCTGCACCAGATGCAACTGCGTAATAAAAAGCGCCGTCGTGAACTGGGCAGCCTGATCAAGCGTTTTCGTAGTGGCGCAGAATCGTTACCCGATGCGGTCGTTCTTACCACCGAAGAGGGCGCGATTTTCTGGTGTAACGGCCTGGCTCAGCAACTGCTGGGATTGCGCTGGCCGGACGATAACGGGCAGAACATCTTAAACCTGCTGCGCTACCCGGAATTTGCCCAGTATTTAAAGCGCCACGATTTTGTGAAGCCGCTCAATCTGGTGCTTAACAGTGGGCGGCATCTGGAAATCCGCGTCATGCCCTACAGTGAAAAGCAGATGCTGATGGTGGCGCGCGACGTCACGCAAATGCACCAGCTTGAAGGCGCACGGCGCAACTTCTTCGCCAACGTCAGCCACGAACTGCGTACCCCGCTGACCGTGTTACAGGGGTATCTGGAGATGATGCAGGAGCAGACGCTGGAAGGCGGGCAGCGCGACAAAGCGCTGCATACCATGCGTGAGCAGACCTCTCGCATGGAAGGGCTGGTGCGCCAGTTGTTGACCTTGTCAAAAATTGAAGCCTCACCGGTACAACTGAAAAATGAAATCATTGATGTGCCGATGATGCTGC
This sequence comes from Enterobacter sp. kpr-6, assembly GCF_900116015.1. Lineage (GTDB taxonomy): Bacteria > Pseudomonadota > Gammaproteobacteria > Enterobacterales > Enterobacteriaceae > Enterobacter_D. The sequence continues at coordinate 811,983 of NZ_FOYH01000002.1, read as the reverse complement.
GGGTGGTGGAACGGGAAGCGCAAACCCTGAGCCAGAACCGGCACCAGATCGCCTTTGAAGTGGACAGCGCGCTGAAGGTGATGGGCAATGAAGATCAGATGCGCAGTGCTATTTCGAATCTGGTCTACAACGCGGTTAACCATACGCCGGAAGGCACGCAGATTACGGTGAGCTGGCAGCGGGTGGCCCACGGCGCGCAGTTTTGCGTCACCGACAGCGGGCCGGGCATTTCTGCTGAGCATATCCCGCGCCTGACGGAGCGTTTTTACCGCGTCGATAAAGCCCGCTCGCGGCAAACCGGCGGCAGCGGTCTGGGGCTGGCGATTGTAAAACATGCGGTGAATCATCACGACAGCCGCCTCGAAATCGACAGTACGCCCGGCAAAGGCACCCGTTTTAGCTTCACCCTCCCGGAGCGTTTAATTGCCAGAAATGGCGATTAGTCCCCGCTCTGTCAGCATATCTTTCCACAGGCCAGCATAAACTGGCCTGTTTGCTTTGCAGTCAACGCAGATAAACCTGATTTTCATACGTGTGATGCTTTTTTGTTCGCATGATAAGCCATGTGTTTTTCTTATAATTAGGGCTTTATGCTGCTTTTAATTTCACAGGCAATATAAGCATCTGGTTTTAGGATCCCGCCTTGCCTTTAAACGTTATAAGCGTTTAAATTGCGCCCCAGATATTGTCAGACCGACTGTATTTGCGTGGTAAATCGAAAAACTATTCTTCGCCACGTCGTGCGGGAAGCATATCCCGCTGGAATAACATGATATTGCTGCCGTATTGTCCCGCTGGGGCTGGCGGAAAATTCATCACTTTCAACACCACATCCACAGGCATCAAACGTTTATGACCCATCGTTTAAAACCACGCGACATCATGGCACTGGGCTTTATGACCTTCGCCCTGTTTGTTGGCGCAGGGAACATTATTTTTCCACCCATGGTCGGCCTGCAGGCCGGTGAACACGTCTGGACTGCGGCAGTCGGCTTTCTGATTACCGCCGTTGGTCTGCCGGTACTAACCGTTGTTGCGCTGGCCAAAGTGGGCGGCGGCATCGACAGCCTGAGCACGCCGATTGGTAAAGCCGCCGGGGTACTGCTGGCGACCGTATGTTATCTCGCCGTAGGGCCGTTATTCGCGATCCCGCGTACCACGACCGTTTCTTTCGAAGTAGGGATTGCCCCGCTGACCGGCGACGGCGCAATGCCGCTTCTGATCTACAGCCTGATCTATTTCGCACTGGTGATCCTGGTGTCGCTCTACCCGGGCAAACTGCTGGATACGGTGGGGAATTTCCTCGCGCCGATGAAAATTATCGCCCTGACCGTGCTCTCCGTGGCCGCGCTGGTCTGGCCGGCGGGTCCAATCAGCGACGCGATGGACGCCTACAAAAATGCGGCCTTCTCCAACGGCTTTGTGAACGGCTATCTGACCATGGATACGCTGGGCGCGATGGTCTTCGGCATCGTGATTGTTAACGCCGCCCGTTCACGCGGTGTTTCCGACGCCCGCCTGCTGACGCGTTACACCATCTGGGCCGGTCTGATTGCCGGTGTGGGCCTGACGCTGCTCTATCTGGCGCTGTTCCGCCTGGGTTCTGACAGCGGGACGCTGGTTGAGCAGTCTGCTAACGGCGCGGCAATTCTTCATGCTTACGTCCAGCACACCTTTGGTGGTGCGGGCAGCCTGCTGCTGGCGGCGCTGATTTTCCTGGCCTGTCTGGTGACGGCGGTTGGCCTGACCTGCGCCTGTGCCGAGTTCTTCGCGCAGTACCTGCCGTTCTCGTACCGCACGCTGGCGTTTATACTGGGCGGCTTCTCGATGCTGGTATCCAATCTGGGCTTAAGCCATCTGATCCAGATTTCTATTCCGGTACTGACGGCTATCTACCCGCCGTGTATCGCACTGGTTGTACTCAGTTTCACTCGCTCATGGTGGCATAATTCGTCGCGCATCATCGCGCCTGCCATGTTTATCAGCCTGGTGTTTGGCATCCTCGACGGCATCAAAGCCTCCGCGTTTGCTGACATGTTACCGGCCTGGACGCAGCGTTTACCGCTGGCGGAACAGGGTCTGGCGTGGCTGATGCCAACCGTGGTGATGGTGGTCCTGGCAGTGGTCTGGGATCGCACCGCAGGACGTCAGGTGACTTCCAGCGCACATTAATCAAGGGTTGCAAATTTAACCACGGGCCTTAACATCCCGTGGTTTTTTATTTTTAGCGACGGCACAGGAAAGAATGGAAAGTACGAACAAGCTAAAGCGGGGCTTAAGCACCCGGCATATCCGCTTTATGGCGCTGGGCTCGGCAATTGGTACGGGCCTTTTCTATGGTTCAGCCGACGCCATTAAAATGGCCGGGCCGAGCGTGCTGCTGGCCTATATTATTGGCGGCGTGGCGGCCTATATCATCATGCGCGCACTGGGCGAGATGTCCGTGCACAACCCTTCCGCCAGCTCGTTTTCACGCTATGCGCAGGAAAACCTCGGCCCGCTCGCGGGGTATATCACCGGCTGGACCTACTGTTTTGAAATCCTGATCGTCGCCATCGCCGACGTCACCGCCTTCGGCATTTATATGGGCGTCTGGTTCCCGGATGTGCCGCAATGGATCTGGGTTCTGAGCGTGGTGATGATCATCAGCGCCGTCAACCTGATGAGCGTGAAGGTCTTTGGCGAACTGGAGTTCTGGTTCTCCTTCTTTAAAGTCGCCACCATTATCATCATGATCGTGGCGGGTATCGGCATCATCTTCTGGGGGATTGGCAACGGCGGCCAGTCGACGGGTATCCATAATCTGTGGAGCAACGGCGGCTTCTTCAGCAACGGCTGGATCGGCATGGTGATGTCGCTGCAAATGGTGATGTTTGCCTACGGCGGCATCGAAATCATCGGCATCACCGCTGGTGAAGCGAAAGATCCGGCGAAATCCATTCCGCGCGCCATTAACTCAGTGCCGATGCGTATTCTGGTGTTTTACGTCGGCACCCTGTTTGTGATCATGTCGATTTACCCGTGGAATCAGGTCGGCACCCAGGGCAGCCCGTTTGTGCTGACCTTCGAGCACCTCGGCATTACCTTTGCTGCCAGCATCCTCAACTTCGTGGTGCTGACCGCGTCGCTGTCGGCAATCAACAGCGACGTCTTCGGCGTAGGGCGTATGCTGCACGGTATGGCGGAGCAGGGCAGTGCGCCGCAGTTCTTCGCCAAAACCTCCCGTCGCGGCATTCCGTGGGTCACGGTGCTGGTGATGACCATCGCGCTGCTGTTCGCGGCCTGGCTTAACTACGTCATGCCGAAAAACATCTTCCTGGTGATCGCGTCACTGGCGACCTTCGCCACCGTGTGGGTGTGGATCATGATTTTGCTCTCGCAAATCGCTTTCCGTCGCCGCCTTTCGCCGGAAGAAGTCAGCGCGCTGAAATTTAAAGTGCCGGGCGGCGTGGCCACCACCGTGGTCGGCCTGCTGTTCCTGGTGTTTATCATTGCGCTGATTGGCTACCACCCGGAAACACGCATTTCGCTGTACGTCGGCTTTGCGTGGATCGCGCTACTGCTGGTGGGCTGGGCGTTTAAGCGCCGTCACGACCGCAACCGCGTAAAAGTATAATGATGTTCCTCCGGGCGGCATCTGGCTGCCCGGTCATTTCCTCCTCCCCCGATCTCCTCCCTCAATTATTAACGCCGTGATGAGTTATCCTTAAAAGCCCTGTGGCAAGGTGGCGTCATTTTTATAAAAGGGGAAAACCGATGTTGAACGCCTGGCATCTTCCGGTTGCGCCGTTTATTAAACGCAATAAAGATCAGCTTGTTATCACCCTCTGGCTTTCGGGCAGCGATCTGCCGACGCGGGTTAAACTGCGTGCGGAAAAAGACAATGAAGAATATTCCATTGAGATGCACCGCCATCGTCTCGCCCCGCAACCGGGCATTGTCGCCTGGCGCGCGCGCATCGATTTGACCGAAGGCCAGCCGCGCCGTCGCTACAGCTTTAAGCTGCTGTGGGACAACCGACAGTGCTGGTTCACGCCGCAGGGATTCGCCCGTTTTCCGCCCGCGCGCCTTGAGCAGTTTGCGGTGGATTACCCCGACAACGGCCCGCAGTGGGTGGCGGATCAGGTGTTTTACCAGATCTTCCCGGATCGCTTCGCCCGCAGCCTGCCGCGCACGGCTAATCAGGACAACGTGTATTATCATCACGCCGCCGGGCGCGAAATCGTGCTGCGCAACTGGGATGAACCGTTAACCGCGGAAGCGGGCGGATCGACTTTTTACGGCGGCGATCTCGATGGCATCAGCGAAAAACTCCCGTACCTGAAAAAACTCGGTGTCACCGCGCTCTATCTCAACCCGGTGTTTACCGCGCCGAGCGTGCATAAATATGACACCGAAGATTATCGCCATGTTGATCCGCAGTTTGGCGGCGACCAGGCGCTGCTGCGTCTGCGCGCTAACACCCAGCGCGAGGGGATGCGGCTGTTGCTCGACGGCGTGTTCAATCACAGCGGCGACTCCCACGCCTGGTTTGATCGCCACAATCGCGGCACCGGCGGGGCGTGCCACAACCCGGATTCCCACTGGCGGTCGTTTTTTAGCTTCTCGGACGAGGGCCACGCCCTCGACTGGCTCGGCTACCCCAGTTTGCCGAAGCTGGATTATCAGGCCGACGCGCTGGTGGATGAGATCTACAAAGGCGAAGACAGTATTGTGCGCCACTGGCTGAAAGCGCCCTGGAGCATGGACGGCTGGCGGCTGGACGTGGTGCACATGCTCGGTGAAGCGGGCGGCGCGCGCAATAATTTGCTGCACGTCAGCGGCATCAGCCAGGCGGCGAAAGAAACCCGCCCGGATGCCTATATCCTTGGCGAGCATTTTGGCGATGCGCGCCAGTGGTTGCAGGCCGACGCGGAAGACGCGGCGATGAACTACCGGGGCTTTACCCTGCCGCTGTGGGGATTTCTGGCGAATACCGATATCTCATACGATCCGCAGCACCTCGACGCCCGCGATTGCGTGGCGTGGATGGATAACTATCGCGCGGGCCTGTCGCATCAGCAGCAGCTACGCATGTTCAACCAGCTCGACAGCCACGACACCAGCCGCTTCAAAACGCTGCTCGGCAAAGACATCGCCCGGATGCCGCTGGCGGTGGTCTGGCTGTTTAGCTGGCCCGGCGTGCCGTGCATCTATTACGGCGATGAGGTGGGGCTGGATGGCAGCAACGATCCTTTCTGCCGCAAGCCGTTCCCGTGGGATAAAACGCAGCAGGATGCCAGCCTGTTCGCGCTTTACCAGCGGATGATCAAACTGCGCAAGCAAAGCCGCGCCCTGCGCTACGGCGGCTGCCAGGTGCTGCATGCCGAAGGCGATGTAGTGGTGTTTGTGCGCGTCTGGCAGAACGAGCGCGTGCTGGTGGCGATCAACCGGGGTCAGCCGTGCGAAGTGGTTTTAACCGATTTAGCGCTGGTCAGCGTCGACGCCTGGCACTGCAAAGAGGGTAACGGTTACCTGGAAGATGGCGTGCTTGGCCTGCCTGCAATTTCAGCAACAGTGTGGCGCGGGAGTGAGATTCGAACTACTATCCCGGCATAACTGAACTCTTTTACCTCAGGTAAAACCATGGATGAGCTTTTACTGATTGCCGGTATTGTGCTGTTTTTCGTGTTGATCGTCGCACCCTGTCTGGCGGTTATGGCATGGCGAAAAAGCAGCGATGCACAAAGGGAACTGGGCGCGCTGCGTGAACGGGTCGCCCTTCTTGAGCAAAGTCTGGCGGGCGGGGAGCAGGTCGTTCCGCAAATGACGCCTGCGCCTGTCATGCAGGAGATCGCGCCACCTGCGATGCCTGTGCAGGCGGCCACGCCGCACGATGTCTGGGGTGCGCCTGTGATTGCGCCCCCGGAACCTGTACCTGAATCCGCACCTGAAACTGCGCCTGAACCGGAATCTGTCCCTGAGGCTATTCCCACTCCCCGCGAAAACCCGCTCGGCGGCACACTCACCACGCTGGTGGGCTGGTTTATGCGCGGCAATCCGCTGGCCAAACTCGGCATTCTGCTGCTGTTTCTTGGGCTGGCGTTTTTATTCCGCTACAGCGTGGAGCGCGATCTTTTCCCGCTGGAATTGCGGCTGGCAACGGCGTCGCTGGCGGCGGCCGGACTGCTCTATCTGGGCTGGCGGCTGCGGCATAAGCAGCGGGTTTATGCCCTGATCTTACAGGGCGGTGCCACGGGTGCGCTCTATCTTACGGTGTTTGGCGCATTCCGCCTGTGGCAGATGCTGCCGATGACGCTGGCGTTCGGGCTGTTGCTGCTGATCTGTGCGATAAGCGTGGCGCTGGCGGTGCTGCAACGTGCCCTGAGTCTGGCGATGCTGGCGAGCCTCGGCGGGTATCTCGCGCCGCTGTTGCTCTCGACCGGCAGCGGTAATTTCATCGCGCTCTTTTCGTTCTACCTCCTGCTCTCCTGCGGCATTCTCGCCATCAGCGCCTGGCAGCACTGGCGCGAGCTGAATCTGCTCGGCATGGCATTTACCTTCGGCATCGGCGGTATCTGGGGATTGCACGATTACCGGCCTGAGTTCTACCTGATCTGCCAGCTTTTCCTCATCGTTAATATCCTGCTGTTTGGCGTGCTGAGCGTCGGCTTGTCGCTGCGCGCGCAGCGGGGCGATCGGCGGGTGCTTGATGGCATTTTACTGTTCGCACCGCCGCTGCTCGGCTTCGGGATGCAGTACGGTCTGACCCATGATTACGCTTTTGGCCCGGCGTTTTCGGCGCTGGGTTTTGGTGCGTTTTACCTGACGATGGCCTGGCTGGTGCTGAAGCGTTACCCGACGCTGGGAAGACCGCTGCTGCTGGCGGCGCTGGCACTGGGCGGTGCGTTTGTCACCCTGGCAATTCCGCTTGCACTCTCTATGCGCTGGACCTCAATGGCGTGGGCGCTGGAGGGGCTTGGCATCCTCTGGCTGGGCGTCATGCAGCAACAGCGGCGGATGAGCTACAGCGGCACGGCGCTGTTGGTGATGGCGCTGGGAAGCGCGTTGTGGGTGGCGCAGGAACCGTTGCCGCCGCTGTCAGAACTGATGATTTTTGGCGTGTTGAGCCTCACCTGGCTTGCGGGCGCGTGGCTGTGGCGCGGGCTTGAGAAACAGGGCAGTTATACGCTGCTGGCAGGTTCTGTTCTCTTCTGGCTGCTGGCGCTGCACGGCCTGTCGCTGCTGGCGTTAAGCGGATTTATGGCGACGATGCCAGGCGTGCTGGCGCTGCTCGGCGTGAGCGTTCACCTCTGGCGGATCGCCAGCCACCGGCTGAACTGGCCCGTGCTGGGCTACGCCATCTGGCTGCTGTGGCCCGCGATGCTCGCCACGCTCTGCTGGCAGATCGGTGAAGGAGCGATTTTCGACGCTGGCTGGCAAAATCTTGCCTGGCTTATCGCGCTGCCTTCCGCGTTCTGGCTGCTTGCTAAGGAGAACGTCACCTTCGTGAAGTACTTCTCGCAGGCGCTGCATCTGTCGCTGTTCTGGCTGATCCTCACCGCGCTTGCGGCGGAGTTGTGGTGGTTTATCGACTCGCTCGGCTGGGGAATGATGCCGTGGCAGGCCGGACTGCCGATGGCCGCGGGCGCGGCGGTGATCCTGCTGGTCAACGCCGGGTTAAACCGTGGCCTGTGGCCGCTGCGCGTCTGGCCGGTGTGGTACGGTGCGCTGGCGGCAGCCCCGCTGGTGCCGGTTTTATTGATGCTGCTGGTGCTGGCAAACCTTCATCACGGCACGGCGGTGGGCTGGCGCTATCTGCCGCTGGTCAATCCGCTGGAAGAGGGCGCGGCCTTCGCGCTGCTCGCGCTTTATGTGCAGGCACGGTTGTGCGCACGCGCCTTGCCGACATTTGCCGCTGAAATCAACAAATGGGTACCACTGGCGCTGGCAGCACTGGCGTTCTGGTGGCTTAACGGCGCGCTGATGCGCACGCTGGCCTGGTACGGGGAAATCACCTGGACGGCAGATGCGCTGTGGGCATCGCGGCTGGTGCAGACCACCTTTGCTCTGTTCTGGATGCTGGTGGCGCTGCTGGTAATGGTGCGGGCAACGCGTCAACACTCCCGCCAGCACTGGCTGTACGGTGCGGGGCTTCTGGGCGTGGTGATCGTCAAATTAATGCTGGTGGACAGCGCGCACGGCGGCGGACTGGCGCGTGCCATCGCCTTTATCGGCGTGGCGGTTCTGGTGCTGATCGTAGGATATTTCGCGCCGCTGCCGCCAAAAGCACGGCAGGCGCAAAGCGAGGGAGAAGGGCAATGAAAATCGTCAACAATCTGCTGCTGTGGGCGCTGCTGGCTGTGGCACTGCCGGGCTGGGCTCAGGATGAGCGCCAGGAAACGCCGCAGGATTATGCGTGGGGCGCTGCGATCAACGCGCAAACGCCTTCCCCGCTGTACCAGTTGAGCCTGCCGGAAAATGTCTACACCGAAAGCGCCTGGTCCGATCTGCGCGATGTGCGGGTTTTTAACCAGAAGGGCGAGACGGTGCCCTTTACCCTGATCCCGGACGTACAAAAAAATCAGCAGGTGGAAAGCCTGGCGCTGCGCGTTTTCCCGGTGGCGGCGATGCCGGAGAAAAATACCGGGGCCGACACGCTCTGGCTGCGCTCACAAAACGGCATTGAAATTCGTCTGGAAGGCGACGTGAAAGAGGCCACGGGCGCACGCTATCTGCTGGCGCTGCCTGACGGGCGCAAGGATGAATTTACGCTGTCGCAGCTAAAACTCGCCTGGCGGGACGCGCCCGCTAACTGGCAGGGGCGGGTGGACGTATTTTATAGCAGCGATTTAAAAAGCTGGTTACCGTTTGCCGGTGATATGCCCCTGATGGATTTGACCACGGGCGGTGACCGGTTGCTGCTCGACAGCGTGGAAAACACAATGACGATAATGCCGCCGGATATCCGCTACCTGCTGGTGGTATTCCGCGATGCCGCGCATTCCGTGACGCTGACCGGGGCGACGGCCATTGCTAAAGGGCATGTCGATGACGTCAAAAATATCCCCCTTGCGGCCACCGAAAGGGCGGTTTCCTCGTCGGTGAGGGAGTACCACTGGCCGCAGCCACAGCCGCTGGTAACCCTCAACCTGGAAATGCAGAACGGGCAGGCGCTGCCGGTGCAGATTGATTATCGCCGTGATGCGCAGGCCGAGTGGCAGCCATTGACGAAAAAAGTGATTTATCAGTTCAACGGCAGTGCGTCAGGGGCCATTGCCCTTGATGGCGGTGGGGTGCAGGCGATCCGCGTTACGGCAATCAACGGACAACTGGGCGATGCGCAGATCGCCGTCAGCGGTGAGCGCGTCAGTCAGATGCTGGTCTTTAACGCGCAGGGGAACGGCCCGTTCTTACTCGCCTGGGGGAATAAGGCGGCACGGACGCAGGCGCTGGAGGAGACCATGCTGCTCCCGCCTGAGCTGCGGCAATCCGGGGCCGGTACGCTGCCCTATGCCGATGCGCAGGAGAAAATCACGCTCGGCGGCGAAGCCCGGCTTACGGCGGTGGATCCGGTGGAACAGCGCAGCCAGTGGCAAACTATGCTGCTCTGGGCCGCGCTGGTGTTGGGCGTGCTGGTGTTTATCTGGATTGCGCTAAAAATCTGGCGCGAAGTGCGCGGGCAGGCGTAGCGCCTACAGCGCTTTCTCTTTCGCCTGCGCCATCATGCGGGGATAAAACTGCCAGAACAGGTTTTCCAGTGCGTCGTAGTGCGTATCCAGGTCCTGCCAGGAATCGCGTAGCGCATCGAGCCGCGGGCGGCGGCTCGCCATCCCGTTTAAAACCTGCTGGATAAACGCCATTTCGCGGTAACGCTCCAGCCACCTTTCCGACCACAGGTATTCATTAAGGTTAACGAACCGCGCAGGTGAGGTGGGGAGAATGGTGGCGACCTGTGCGTGGGCGTAGCCGACGAAGGCTGACAGCGGCATGTCGGGCGAAATTTGCGACCAGTGACGCGAGAGAAAATGGTCCCACATCACGTCGAGCGTAATCGGGGCGACCCGGCGGGTGTGCGGGCGAAACCATTCTTTGGCTTCGCGCACTTCGGGCAGGTTATCGGTCATCACGTCGATGCGGCGGTGCATATGAATGCCGTCGACGACCTCAGCCGGGTAATCATCCTGCGGATTACCGCGAACAAAATCAGCGAGTAAATTCCCGGACAGCGAGCTGTCGGCCAGGTGAGCAAGGTGCAGGTGAGCAAGAAAGTTCATTGTTATACTCTTTATACTTCGAGTTGCATGTGCGTTGGCTGCACTCGTTCACACCAGTCACAGAGTTATCTCTGCTCCTGGTGATTCGCTCGTTTGCCGCCTTCCTGAAACTCGAATTATTTCGAGTATATTTTGAGCCGACAGAGGGTAACGGTTGCAGGGAGCACGCCCCGGCACTAGACTACCCGCCTCTTTGTTAAGTCTTGAGTTAGTGTCATGCGTGTTGCCGATTTTTCCTTTGAATTACCCGAATCCCTGATAGCCCATTACCCACAAGCTGAGCGCAGTAGCTGCCGTTTACTGTCGCTGGACGGGCCGTCCGGCGCGCTGACACACGGTACTTTCACCGATTTGCTCGATAAGCTCAACCCTGGCGATCTGCTGGTCTTTAATAACACCCGCGTGATCCCGGCGCGTCTGTTTGGTCGTAAAGCCAGCGGCGGCAAGATTGAAGTGCTGGTTGAGCGGATGCTCGATGATAAACGTATTCTGGCACATATTCGCGCCTCCAAAGCACCGAAGCCAGGTGCCGAACTGCTGCTGGGCGACGATGAAAGCATTAATGCGACGATGATCGCCCGCCACGACGCGCTGTTTGAAGTCGAATTCCACGACGAACGCCCGGTGCTGGATATCCTCAACGCCATCGGCCACATGCCGCTGCCGCCGTATATCGATCGCCCGGACGAAGACGCCGACCGCGAGCTGTATCAGACCGTCTACAGCCAGAAGCCGGGTGCCGTCGCCGCACCAACCGCAGGTCTGCACTTTGATGAACCCTTGCTGGCGCGTCTGCGCGAGAAAGGTATTGAACAGGCCTTTGTCACGCTGCACGTGGGCGCGGGTACCTTCCAGCCGGTGCGCGTCGATTCTATCGAAGATCACATCATGCACTCCGAATACGCCGAAGTGCCGCAGGAGGTGGTCGACGCGGTGCTGGCCGCCAAAGCGCGCGGCAATCGGGTAATCGCCGTCGGCACCACGTCGGTACGCTCCCTTGAGAGCGCGGCCCAGGCCGCCAAAAACGATCTGATCGAGCCGTTCTTTGGCGATACGCAAATCTTTATTTATCCGGGCTATCAGTACCGGGTGATTGACGCCCTGGTGACCAATTTCCACCTGCCGGAATCCACGCTGATTATGCTGGTTTCAGCGTTTGCTGGTTATAAAGCCACCATGCAGGCCTACGACGCGGCAGTAAAAGCGGAATATCGCTTTTTTAGTTACGGGGATGCGATGTTTATCACGTACAATCCGCACGCGGTAAACGAGCGTCCGGGCGAGTGAGTTTTCCTTGCGTGCCACCCTCACCCTAACCCTCTCCCTGAGGGAGAGGGAACGGATCGAGCACGACCCGGACCCGCCTTTCTCCTCTCGCTGAGGGAGAGGGGATGAAACGGGCACGGAACCGCCTTTCCCCCTCTCCCTCAGGGAGAGGGCCGGGGTGAGGGTGATACCCTCCTTCATCCCGCAATATTAACCATCAGACTGTCTCTCTGATGCAGGAGAAACGTAGTGAAATTTGAACTGGATACCACCGACGGGCGCGCACGCCGTGGCCGCCTGGTGTTTGATCGCGGCGTCGTTGAAACGCCTGCTTTTATGCCTGTAGGCACCTACGGCACCGTAAAAGGGATGACGCCGGAAGAAGTTGAAGCCACTGGCGCACAAATCATCCTCGGTAATACCTTCCACCTGTGGCTGCGTCCCGGCCAGGAAATCATGAAGCTGCATGGCGACTTACATGACTTCATGCAGTGGAAAGGGCCGATCCTCACCGATTCCGGCGGCTTCCAGGTTTTCAGCCTGGGCGACATCCGCAAGATCACCGAAGCGGGCGTGCACTTCCGCAACCCAATCAACGGCGATCCGATTTTCCTCGATCCCGAAAAATCGATGGAGATCCAGTACGATCTCGGCTCCGACATCGTGATGATCTTCGACGAATGTACGCCGTACCCGGCGGACTGGGATTATGCGAAGCGCTCCATGGAAATGTCCCTGCGCTGGGCAAAACGCAGCCGCGACCGCTTTGATTCGCTTGAGAACAAAAACGCGCTGTTCGGCATTATTCAGGGCAGCGTTTACGAAGATTTACGCGATATCTCCGTCAAAGGTCTGGTAGAGATAGGCTTTGATGGCTACGCTGTCGGCGGTTTGGCTGTCGGCGAGCCGAAAGCAGATATGCACCGCATTCTTGAGCATGTTTGCCCGCAAATCCCGGCAGATAAACCGCGATACCTGATGGGCGTCGGTAAACCAGAAGATCTGGTTGAAGGTGTGCGTCGCGGCATTGACATGTTTGACTGCGTGATGCCAACACGTAATGCGCGTAATGGCCATCTGTTTGTCACCAAAGGCGTAGTGAAAATTCGCAATGCGAAGTACAAAAGCGACACTGGCCCGCTTGATGAAGAGTGTGATTGCTATACGTGTCGCAATTATTCGCTCGCCTACTTGCATCATCTTGACCGTTGCAACGAAATATTGGGCGCGCGCCTCAATACCATTCATAACCTGCGTTTCTACCAGCGCTTAATGGCTGGTTTACGCAAGGCTATCGAAGAGGGTAAATTAGAGAGCTTCGTGACCGATTTTTACCAACGTCAGGGCCGGGATGTTCCACCTTTGAACGTTGATTAATTTTAATAATGAGGGAATTTGAATGAGCTTTTTTATTTCTGATGCGGTAGCGGCAACAGGTGCTCCGGCGCAGGGCAGCCCGATGTCTCTGATTCTGATGCTGGTGGTGTTTGGTCTGATCTTCTACTTCATGATCCTGCGTCCACAGCAGAAACGCACCAAAGAGCACAAAAACCTGATGAACTCCATCGCGAAAGGCGATGAAGTGCTGACCAACGGTGGCCTGGTAGGTCGCGTGACCAAAGTAGCAGAAACGGGCTACATTGCTATCGCACTGAACGATACCACTGAAGTGGTTATCAAACGTGACTTCGTAGCTGCCGTTCTGCCGAAAGGCACCATGAAGGCGCTGTAATCTTTCGTTTTCCCAAAGGGAACTGCCGTGTTAAACCGTTATCCTTTGTGGAAGTACATTATGCTGGTCGTCGTGATTATCGTCGGCCTGCTTTACGCACTTCCCAACCTGTATGGTGAGGATCCGGCTGTTCAAATCACTGGCGCGCGCGGTGTCGCCGCCAGTGAGCAAACGCTGATCCAGGTCCAGAAAACTTTACAACAAGAAAAAATTCCCGCTAAGTCTGTGGCACTGGAAGAGGGCGCTATTCTGGCGCGCTTCGACTCCACCGATATGCAGCTTCGCGCTCGTGAGGCGATGCTCAGCGTATTGGGTGACAAATATGTTGTCGCGCTGAACCTTGCGCCCGCAACGCCGCGCTGGTTATCCACCATCAACGCCGAGCCGATGAAACTCGGTCTCGACCTGCGTGGCGGCGTGCACTTCCTGATGGAAGTGGACATGGATACCGCCCTCGGTAAGCTCCAGGAACAAAATACCGACAGCCTGCGTAGCGATCTGCGTGAGCAGGGCATCCCTTACACCAACGTGCGTAAAGAAGATAACTATGGCGTCAGCATTGTGTTCCGCGACAGCGCGGCGCGCGATAAAGCCATCAGCTATCTGACCGCGCGCCATCGCGATATGGTGATCACCAGCCAAAGCGGTAACGCTCTGCGCGCGGTCATGACCGATGCGCGTCTGAGCGAAGCGCGTGAATACGCCGTTCAGCAGAACATCAATATCCTGCGTAACCGTGTAAACCAACTGGGCGTGGCTGAGCCGCTGGTTCAACGTCAGGGTGCTGACCGCATCGTGGTTGAACTGCCGGGTATTCAGGACACCGCTCGCGCGAAAGAAATTCTGGGCGCAACCGCGACGCTGGAATTCCGTCTGGTAAACACGAACGTCGATCAGTCGGCGGCGGCTTCTGGCCGTGTACCGGGTGATTCCGAAGTGAAACAGATGCGCGAAGGCCAGCCAGTTGTGCTGTACAAACGCGTGATCCTGACCGGTGACCACATCACCGATTCCACTTCCAGCCAGGACGAATACAACCAGCCGCAGGTTAACATCTCGCTTGATAGCGCAGGTGGCAACATCATGTCTAACTTCACCAAGGACAACATCGGTAAACCGATGGCGACCCTGTTTGTGGAGTACAAAGACAGCGGTAAAAAAGATGCCAACGGGCGCGCGGTGCTGGTGAAACAGGAAGAAGTGATTAACGTCGCGAATATCCAGTCTCGCCTGGGTAACAGCTTCCGTATTACCGGTATCAACAACCCGAACGAAGCGCGTCAGCTGTCGCTGCTGCTGCGTGCGGGTGCGCTGATTGCGCCGATTCAGATCGTTGAAGAACGCACGATCGGTCCAACCCTTGGGATGCAAAACATCACTCAGGGTCTGGAAGCGTGTCTGGCGGGTCTGGCCGTTTCCATCCTCTTCATGCTGTTCTTCTATAAGAAGTTTGGCCTGATTGCGACCACTGCGCTTATCGCGAACCTGGTGCTGATTGTTGGCATTATGTCCCTGCTGCCAGGGGCGACGCTGACGATGCCGGGGATCGCGGGTATCGTCTTAACCCTTGCGGTGGCGGTGGATGCGAACGTACTGATCAACGAGCGTATTAAAGAAGAACTGAGCAACGGTCGCTCTGTCCAACAGGCGATTGATGAAGGTTACAAAGGGGCGTTTAGCTCCATCTTCGATGCGAACGTAACAACACTGATCAAGGTTCTGATCCTGTATGCAGTGGGTACTGGCGCGATCAAAGGCTTTGCTATTACTACCGGTATCGGTGTGGCAACGTCGATGTTTACCGCTATTGTCGGCACCCGTGCCATCGTGAACCTGCTGTATGGCGGCAAGCGCGTCAAAAAGCTGTCTATCTGAGGAGTGCGTTGTGGCACAGGAATATACTGTTGAACAATTGAACTACGGCCGTAAAGTCTGGGACTTTATGCGCTGGGATAACTGGGCGTTCGGCCTCTCCGGTTTTCTGCTGATCCTGTCACTGGTCATTATTGGCGTGAAAGGCTTTAACTGGGGTCTGGATTTCACCGGGGGCACGGTCATTGAAATCTCGCTGGAAAAACCAGCCGATATGGATTTGATGCGTGAATCGCTGGAGAAAGCAGGTTTTGCCGATCCGCTGTTGCAGAACTTTGGCAGCAGCCGCGACATCATGGTGCGTATGCCGCCAGCCGAAGGCGCGAACGGCGGCCAGGCACTGGGCAGCAAGGTCGTGAGCGTGATTAACGAAGCGACCAGCCAGAATGCCGCTGTGAAGCGCATTGAGTTTGTCGGGCCGAGCGTGGGTGCCGATCTGGCACAAACGGGCGCGATGGCGCTAATGGTGGCCCTGATCTCCATCCTGGTGTATGTCGGTTTCCGCTTTGAGTGGCGTCTGGCTGCCGGTGTGGTTATTGCGCTGGCGCACGACGTGATCATTACCATGGGCGTGCTGTCGCTGTTCCATATCGAAGTTGACCTGACCATCGTGGCATCGCTGATGTCGGTGATCGGTTACTCGCTTAACGACAGCATCGTGGTTTCCGACCGTATTCGTGAGAATTTCCGCAAGATCCGCCGCGGAACGCCTTACGAAATCTTTAACGTGTCGCTGACCCAGACGCTGCACAGGACCTTGATCACCTCAGGTACCACGTTAGTGGTTATCCTGATGCTCTACCTGTTCGGTGGCGCAATGCTGCAGGGCTTCTCCCTGACCATGCTTATCGGTGTTTCCATCGGTACGGCATCGTCCATCTACGTCGCGTCCGCGCTGGCGTTGAAACTGGGCATGAAGCGCGAGCATCTGCTGGTGCAAAAAGTCGAGAAAGAAGGCGCGGATCAACCGTCCATCCTTCCGTAACTTTTGCTCCGCTGAAAGAAGATCCCGGTCAACAGGCCGGGATTTTTTTATTCTGACTATTCGTTTTTGCGCTACTCTGCCTGTTCACGTCCAGATGACAGGGAGCACTTTGCAATGAACAGGCCCGCCCATTCGTTTGTCCTTCAGTCCATACCCCAACCCACCTGCTGGCACAATCTGCCATCGGTCACGCTCAGCGATGCCACCCTGAAAGCGCGTAAAGCGCGGGTGATTGCGCAGATGCAGCGGCTGGCGCTGGATGCGCTGGTGGTGTACGCCGATAAAGAGCACGGCGGCAATTTTGAATACCTGACCGGATTTATTCCCCGCTTTGAAGAGGCGCTGCTGGTACTGCATCAGTCGGGCGAGGCGGTGCTGGTGCTGGGTAATGAGAATCTCAAGCTGGCGCGTTATGCCCGTCTCGAAAACCGGGTGCTGCACGCGCCGTGGTTTTCGCTGCCCAATCAGCCGATGACGCATGACGTCACGCTGGCGGAATTACTCCAGCAGGCAGGCCTGACCGATAAACTCCGTGTCGGCGTGGCGGGCTGGAAGCTGTTTACCGGTACGCAGGATGTTCCTGAGCAGATGTTCGATGTGCCGTACTTCATCATGCAGACACTCCACGCGGCCGTCACACCCGGAACGGCGGTGGTCAACGCCACCGGGGTGTTTATCTCGCCCGATTCCGGCGCGCGCGTGGTTAACAACGCCAACGAGCTGGCGCATTACGAATACGGCGCGAATCTGGCGTCCACGGCCATTCTCACTGCGCTGAATGCCATTGAACCGGGTAAAACCGAAAAGCAGATCGGCGCATGTCTGGCAGCCCAGGGCCAGCCGCATAATGTGATCTCCATTGCCGCCACCGGCGAGCGTTTCGCCAACGCCGGTCTTTACCCGGGCGATAAAATTATTACCCTCGGCGATAAGTTTTCCCTGACCACCAGTTACAAAGGCGGCTTAAGCAGCCGGGCGGCGTATGTGGTCCATGATGCGTCAGAACTGATGCCGGAGGTGGCGAATTATCTGGACGTGGTGGCGATCCCTTATTACCGCGCGGTAGTCGCCTGGCTTGAAAACCTGCGCGTCGGGGTGACGGGCGGTGAGATTTACGCGCTGATAGAATCAGTATTACCGAAAGCGGAATACCACTGGCATCTGAATCCGGGGCATCTGGTCGCCGACGAAGAGTGGTTGTGCTCGCCGATCGCGCCCGGTTCTTCGCAAACGTTAAAAAGCGGCATGCTGCTGCAAATCGATATTATCCCGTCACGGGCGGGGTATGCGGGTGCGAGTATTGAAGACACGGTGGCGCTGGCGGATACCGCCTTGCGGGAACAACTGGCGAGTGAGTACCCGGATCTGTGGGCGCGCGTCCAGCACCGGCGGGCGTACATCACCAGCACGCTGAATATTCAACTGCCTGAAGAGGTGCTGCCATTCTCCAACACGGTGGGGTATTTGCGCCCGTGGCTGCTGGATAAGTCGTCGGCATTGGTGTGTAAAAATTAAAAAAGCCCGGCAGCGCTTGCCGGGCTTATCAGGCCGATTAGAAGTTGTAACCTGCCACCAGGTAACCACCCCAACCGGTAGAACGCACGCTGAAGTTGCCGTTGCCGAAGTTCAGGCTCGCGTCGTCGTTCCACTGACCGCCGTTGTGCCAGTAACGGGCAACTACCGAGTAGTGCCAGTGATCGTAGCTCAGAGACAGGATGTGGCTGGAGGCGATAGAGTCGTTGGTACGCGCTTTACGACCGTTCAGATCGCGGAAGCCGTTGTCGCCAAGGTCTGAACCCCAGTCAAAGTTAGTGAAACCGATGTAGCTCAGGTTGCCGCCCCACAGTTGGGTGATCGGCACGAAATATTTCACTTTGAAACGGTAGCCGTCCCACTCATTTTCGTTCTCTGCCAGGTAGTTCTGCCACTGGTATTTTGCATAGACGTTCAGAGAGAGGCTCATCGGCAGGCCGGTTTCGATATCCGTGCCCAGACCCATGTACCAGGTGCTCTGACGGCCAGATTCGTTGCGACCCATATCGTAGATATAGTTGTTGGCGAAATACCACTCTTTGAACGGGCCAAACGCCAGGCTGGTGTCGGTCAGTTTGTCGATAGAGAAGCGCGGTTCGATTTCCATAAACAGCGGAGAACCGTGGTTCCAGATCCCTTTCGCATCGGTGTTACCGCCGAAGAAGACCGGCGCATCCAGATAGCCATAAAAATCAAACCAGTCTTTTTTCGCGAACGCTTCATATTCCAGATAGGTATCGTTGCGGATCTGCGGTCCAAAACGGGTGTGATAGCTGCCCACCACGTTTACGCTCTGGTGCCACCAGTCAGAGACGAATTCCGGTTTGTCGTTTTCAGCCGCGTTAGCAGAGAAAGCGGAGGAGAGCGCCAGTGCCGCACCGGCGACGAGTAAAGTTTTTTTCATAGTTTAGCCACTGATTGAGTTCCCTTACGGGAGCGAAAGGACGCGCAAATTGCGTTACTAAATGTTTTGTATTTCTGCGGGCTATTATAAGTATCCTTGCTCACAAAAATATGTGTTGTTTCACAGATCTGTCACACGCGTAATCGATTGCGTTCACGTTTGCGTAGATAAAACGGCGCGATTGTACTGGCAATAATTCACATTGCCAATATTTGATGGGAAATCAGTGGCGCAAAGAAGAAGGGCGGCTGGCACCGCCCTGTAAGAATTTATTGCGTGATGGCAGGCTGAATATCGTGAATACGCACAAAGCCTAACTGCTCAGGCGTGATACCGTTAAGCTGCAACGGAATATCCACATCGCTCGGGGCAAGCGTGCTGGCGGGCGCATTAATCAGCTGATTTTGCACATTAACTTCCTGGAAGTTTTCTGTGGTGCCCTGAATTTGACCCCACTCGACGGTGCCGCTAAACGCCGGGAGCGGATCGTTAGATTCTCCCTGAATGCGCAGCGTCACACGCGTACCGCCTGCATTGGGTGCCACATCCTTCAGCGACATTTTCAGCATTCCAATCTGGCTGTGCAGGCGGGCAGGGGTATTGGCCCCCGGCAACAAGTACACGCCATTGCTGGATTTGGCATTCAGTGAGTTTTGCTGAGTGATTTTCACCGTTTCCTGATTCAGCTTGCTCATCTCTTTGTTAAGCGTGCTTACACTTTGATGCAACTGGCGCACTTCGCTTTGCTGTGCACAGGCGCTGAGGGCAAAAGCGCTCATCAGGAGCAGCGATTTAAGGTAACGTCTTGTCATTGTGTCGGTTTCCTTCAACATAGCATTGCTGTTAATAGTAGTCCGGCGGCGCGGCGCTGGCATCGATCCTTTGTCTCAAAAGCGGTCTTGCCTTTGTTGTCGTGCCAGTTCGGGTTAAAATAGGTTTCATATCACTTTACCGTCAGGACGCCGTATGCATTGCCCATTTTGCTTAGCCGTGGATACCAAAGTAATCGACTCTCGTTTGGTGGGCGAAGGTTCATCCGTACGCCGTCGCCGCCAGTGCCTGGTCTGTAACGAGCGCTTTACGACCTTCGAAGTGGCCGAACTGGTCATGCCGCGCGTGGTGAAGAGCAATGAAATCCGCGAGCCGTTTAACGAAGATAAATTACGCAACGGCATGCTCCGCGCGCTGGAAAAACGCCCGGTCAGCGCCGATGACGTCGAAATGGCGCTCAATCACATCAAATCGCAACTGCGTGCTACCGGCGAGCGCGAAGTCCCCAGCAAAATGATCGGCAACCTCGTGATGGAGCAGCTTAAAAAGCTCGATAAAGTGGCCTATATCCGCTTTGCCTCCGTTTACCGCAGTTTCGAAGATATCCGCGAATTTGGCGAAGAGATCGCCCGCTTACAGGATTAAGTTCATGCAGGACGAAATGTACATGGCGCGTGCGCTGAAACTGGCGCAGCGCGGGCGTTTTACCACCCATCCCAATCCGAACGTCGGCTGTGTGATCGTCAAAGACGGCGTGATTGTCGGGGAAGGTTTCCACCAGCGCACGGGCGAACCCCACGCCGAAGTTCATGCCCTGCGTATGGCAGGCGAGAAGGCGCGCGGTGCCACGGCTTACGTGACGCTGGAACCCTGTAGCCACCACGGCCGCACGCCGCCCTGCTGCGAAGCGCTGATTGCCGCCGGGGTGAGCCGGGTGGTTGCGGCGATGCAGGACCCTAACCCGCAGGTCGCCGGGCGAGGGCTGTACCGTCTGCAACAGGAAGGCATTGAAGTCAGCCACGGGCTGATGATGAGTGAAGCGGAAAACCTCAACAAAGGCTTTTTGAAACGGATGCGCACCGGCTTTCCGTATGTGCAACTGAAACTGGGCGCGTCCCTCGATGGTCGCACGGCGATGGCCAGCGGTGAAAGTCAGTGGATCACCTCCCCGGAAGCGCGCCGGGACGTGCAGCGCCTGCGTGCGCAGAGCCATGCTATTCTCACCAGCAGCGCCACGGTGCTGGCCGACGATCCTCTGCTTAACGTGCGCTGGGGTGAGCTTTCAGCCGACACCCAGGACCTGTACGCCAAAGAGGATCTGCGTCAGCCGTTGCGCATTGTGATCGACAGCCAGAACCGCGTCACGCCTGCGCATCGTCTGGTGAATCAGCCCTGCGAAACCTGGTTTGCCCGCACCCGGCCGGATGCACAAAACTGGCCGGAGAACGTACGCCATATTACTGTGCCGGAACACAACGGCCATCTTGACCTGGTGGTCATGATGATGTTGCTCGGTCGCGAGCAGATTAACAGCATCTGGGTTGAAGCCGGTGCCAGCCTTGCCGGTGCACTGTTAAGCGCGGGACTGGTGGATGAACTGGTGGTTTACCTTGCGCCGACGCTGCTCGGAAGCGACGCGCGCGGCCTTTGCGTTCTGCCAGGACTTGAAAAACTGGCCGACGCGCCGCAGTTTACATTCAGTGAAATTCGACAGGTGGGGCGCGATATTTGCCTGCATCTGACCAACGTGTAATGCCCTCGTAAAAGGGAAGCAGTGCGCGAATTATTATGATAAAATCCGCCCCCCTTGTGGGGCAAATGAACCCGTAAAGGAAGAGTATGAACATTATTGAAGCTACCGTTGCTGCCCCGGACGCTCGCGTCGCCATCACCATTGCGCGTTTCAACAACTTCATCAACGACAGCCTGCTGGACGGCGCTATTGATGCGTTAAAACGTATCGGTCAGGTTAAAGATGAAAACATCACCGTGGTTTGGGTTCCAGGTGCCTATGAGCTGCCTCTGGCTGCGGGTGCGCTGGCGAAGACCGCTAAATATGATGCGATTATTGCGCTCGGCACGGTGATCCGTGGCGGTACCGCTCACTTTGAATATGTGGCTGGCGGTGCAAGCAATGGTCTGGCGCATGTCGCTGAAAGCAGCGAAATTCCGGTAGCCTTTGGTGTACTCACCACTGAAAGTATTGAACAAGCCATCGAGCGCGCGGGTACCAAAGCGGGTAACAAAGGTGCTGAAGCGGCACTGACCGCGCTTGAGATGATTAATGTATTGAAGGCCATTAAAGGCTGATTTTTTTGTAAGGGGAATTCCGTGAAACCTGCTGCTCGTCGCCGCGCCCGTGAGTGTGCCGTTCAGGCGCTTTACTCCTGGCAGTTGTCCCAGAACGACATCGCCGATGTTGAATACCAGTTCCTGTCTGAACAGGATGTCAAAGATGTCGACATCGCGTATTTCCGCGAACTGCTGTCCGGGGTGGCGACTAACAGCGCATATCTCGACGGACTGATGAAGCCTTACCTGTCCCGTTTGCTCGAAGAGCTGGGCCAGGTTGAGAAAGCGGTGCTGCGCATTGCGCTGTTTGAACTGTCAAAACGTGCTGACGTGCCTTACAAAGTGGCCATTAACGAAGCCATCGAACTGGCTAAGACCTTTGGCGCTGAAGACAGCCACAAGTTCGTCAATGGCGTGCTGGATAAAGCCGCACCCGCGATCCGCCCCCACAAAAAGTAATCTCTGGTCTGCGTAACGAAGTGCTGATGGCATTTCGTTGCGCGCCAGGCTCCCGTCTATTTTTCTGCTGAGGCATAACGTATGGCATGCGGCGAATTCTCCCTTATTGCCCGTTATTTTGACCGAGTCAGACGTGCGCGTCTGGATGTCGAAACCGGCATTGGTGACGATTGCGCACTGCTCAACGTCCCGGAAAAACAAACGCTGGCGATCAGCACTGATACGCTGGTATGCGGCAATCACTTTTTGCCGGACATTTCTCCCGCCGATCTGGCGCATAAAGCACTGGCCTCAAACTTAAGCGATCTGGCTGCCATGGGCGCAGATCCGGCCTGGCTTACCCTTGCACTGACGCTGCCCGAAGTGGATGAAGCGTGGCTTGCTGCCTTCAGCGACAGCCTGTTTGAGCAAATTAATTACTACGATATGCAACTGATCGGCGGGGACACCACGCGTGGACCGCTGTCGATGACGTTGGGTATTTACGGCTACGTTCCCGTGGGCCGCGCATTGAAACGTTCCGGCGCAAAACCGGGTGACTGGATCTACGTCACCGGCACGCCGGGTGACAGCGCCGCCGGGCTGGCGATTTTGCAAAACCGCCTGTGCGTTGAAGACGCGAAAGACGCCGACTGGCTGGTAAAACGCCATCTGCGCCCGACGCCGCGCATTCTGCAGGGGCAGGCGTTACGCGGGCTGGCGAGTTCAGCTATCGATTTATCTGACGGTCTTAGTTCCGATCTTGGGCATATCCTGAAAGCCAGCGACTGCGGGGCGTTTATCGATATGGACGCCATGCCGTTGTCCGAGGCGATGCAACGACACGTCGATCCTGAGCAGGCTCTGCACTGGGCGCTGGCGGGCGGCGAAGATTACGAGCTGTGCTTTACCGTGCCGGAACTCAATCGCGGTGCGCTTGATGTGGCGCTAAAGCAGACTGGCACGCAGTTCACCTGCGTGGGCCAGATGAGCGCAGATGTCGAGGGCATCAGCTATACCCGCGCGGGCCAGCCGGTGAAATTTGATTTAAAAGGATACGATCACTTTGCAGCGCACTAAAGATATCGCTAAAAGCCGTCTTAATTTACGCAATCCCTGGCATTTGCTGGCCACTGGTTTTGGCAGCGGCTTAAGCCCAATTATGCCAGGAACCGCAGGCTCGCTGGCGGCCATTCCCTTCTGGTATCTGATGACCTTCCTGCCGTGGCAGCTTTACTCGATGGTGGTGATGTTATCGATCAGCATCGGTGTGTATCTTTGCCACCAGACCGCGAAAGACATGGGCGTGCACGATCACGGCAGCATTGTCTGGGATGAATTTATCGGCATGTGGATCACCCTGATGGCGTTGCCCACCAACGACTGGCAGTGGGTCGCCGCCGGATTTGTGCTGTTCCGTATTTTTGATATGTGGAAGCCCTGGCCGATCCGCTGGTTTGACCGCAACGTGCATGGTGGGATGGGGATTATCGTGGATGATATCGTTGCCGGGATCGTGGCGGCGGGGATTTTGTACTATATCGGGCATCACTGGCCGATTGGGATTATCTAACAACACCACCCTCACCCTAACCCTCTCCCTGAGGGAGAGGGGACAAACCGTGCGTGAACTCGCCTTTCTCCCTCTCCCTTTAGCCGGGAGAGTTGCCCGCCTTTCTCCCTCTCCCCTGGGGAGAGGGCCGGGGTGAGGGGTTACTTAAACCCCACCACCGCATGCTGCTTATACGGCGTTTCCAGCTCGGCAATCTGCTCTTCAGTCAGCGTCAGATCCACCGCCTGAAGTAACTCCTCAAGCTGTTCCTCCCGCGAGGCACCGATAATCGGCGCGACCACGCCCGGTTTGCTCAGAAGCCATGCCAGTGCCACCTGCGCCCGCGTTGCACCCGTCTCTTCCGCCACGCCCGCCAGTCGTTCCGCGATTTGCGCGTCGCTGGCATCTGCATCGTTATACAAATTTTTCCCCACTTCGTCAGAGACCAGGCGGGCGGTGGTTTCCCCCCACGGACGCGTCAGGCGACCACGCGCCAGCGGACTCCAGGGGATCACGGCGATGCCTTCCTGATAGCATAGCGGCAGCATCTCCCGCTCTTCTTCGCGGTAGATCAGGTTGTAATGGTTCTGCATGGTCGCAAAAGAGGCCCAGCCGTGCTGTTTTTGCAGCGCCAGCGCCTGAGCAAACTGCTCGCTGTGCATCGACGATGCGCCGATAAACCGCGCTTTGCCGGATTTCACTACTTCATCCAGCGCTTCCAGCGTCTCTTCAATCGGCGTGTTGTAATCCCAGCGGTGGATTTGCAGCAGATCGACATACTCCATGCCCAGACGACGCAGGCTGTCGTCGATGGAGCGCAGGATTTGCGCGCGGGAAAGGCCTTCGGTGAGATCGCCGGACGGGTAATACACTTTGGTTGCGACCACCACTTCTTCGCGGCGGGCAAAATCTTTCAGTGCGCGACCAACGATCTCTTCACTGCTGCCATCGGAATAGCTGTTCGCGGTATCGAAAAAGTTGATACCGCCTTCAAGGGCGTGTTTGATGATCGGGCGGCTGCTCTCTTCGGGCAAGGTCCAGGCGTGATTCCCGCGGTCTGGTTCACCAAAAGTCATACAGCCCAGACAAAGACGGGAAACCTTGAGATCTGTTTTTCCTAACGTGTTGTATTGCATGGTTCCACTCCTGCTATTGGGGTAAGAAATTACCTTTAAGCATAGCAGGAGCGGAAGAGGGGAGTTATGCCAGCCAGGAGCGGATGCGTGATTCCATGCCTGCGGCGTCCAGGCCAATCTCCGCGCGCGCTTCATCCTGCGTGCCCTGCGGGATAAAGTGGTCAGGCAGGCCGAGGTTAAGAACCGGCACCGGTTTGCGATGCGCCATCAGCACTTCATTCACGCCGCTGCCCGCGCCGCCGATAATGGCGTTTTCTTCCAGCGTCACCAGCGATTCATGACGCGCCGCCATCTCCAGAATCAGCGCTTCATCCAGCGGTTTGGCAAAACGCATATCCACAAGCGTCGCGTTAAGCGATTCCGCCACCGCTGCCGCTTCCGGCAACAGGGTGCCGAAGTTGAGGATCGCCAGCTTCTCACCGCGACGTTTTACCACCCCTTTACCGATCGGCATTTTTTCCAGCGGAGCGAGTTCAACGCCCACCGCATTGCCGCGTGGGTAACGCACCGCAGCCGGGCCGTCGTTATAGTGATAACCGGTGAACAGCATCTGGCGGCATTCGTTTTCATCGCTCGGCGTCATGATCACCATGTCCGGGATGCAGCGCAGGTAAGAGATATCGAACGCGCCCTGGTGCGTCTGCCCGTCAGCGCCGACGATGCCCGCACGGTCAATGGCGAACAGCACCGGTAATTTCTGGATCGCCACATCGTGGATCACCTGATCGTAGGCGCGCTGCAAGAAGGTGGAGTAGATCGCCACCACCGGCTTGTAGCCACCAATCGCCAGCCCTGCCGCGAAGGTGACCGCATGCTGTTCGGCAATCGCCACGTCGAAATAGCGATCCGGGAACTGACGGGAAAACTCCACCATGCCGGAGCCTTCACGCATGGCGGGCGTGACCGCCATCAGTTTGCTGTCGATGGCGGCGGTTTCGCACAGCCAGTCGCCAAAGATTTTTGAATAAGACGGCATACCGCCGCTGCTTTTCGGCAACGTCCCTTTGGCGGGATCGAACTTCGGCACAGCGTGGAAAGTGATAGGGTCTTTTTCTGCCGGTTCATAGCCACGACCTTTTTTGGTCATGATATGTAAAAACTGCGGGCCTTTCAGATCGCGCATGTTTTTAAGCGTGGTGACGAGGCCCAGCACATCGTGTCCGTCAACCGGGCCAATGTAATTAAAGCCCAGTTCTTCAAACAGCGTGCCCGGCACGACCATGCCTTTGATGTGTTCTTCGGTGCGTTTGAGCAGCTCTTTAATTGGCGGCACGCCGGAGAACACTTTTTTGCCGCCTTCGCGCAGCGTGGAATAGAGTTTGCCTGAGAGCAGTTGCGCCAGATGGTTATTCAGCGCGCCGACGTTTTCTGAGATCGACATTTCGTTGTCGTTCAGCACCACCAGCATGTCAGGTCTGATATCGCCCGCGTGGTTCATCGCTTCAAAAGCCATGCCCGCGGTGATCGCGCCATCGCCAATTACACAGACGGTGCGGCGCTGTTTGGCTTCTTTCGCCGCCGCCACCGCAATGCCGATCCCGGCGCTGATGGAGGTGGACGAATGGCCAACGCTTAATACGTCATACTCGCTTTCGCCGCGCCACGGGAACGGGTGCAGGCCGCCTTTCTGACGGATAGTGTCGATTTTGTCACGGCGACCAGTGAGGATTTTATGCGGATAAGCCTGGTGGCCCACGTCCCAGATCAACTGATCGAAGGGCGTGTTATAGACGTAATGCAGCGCCACGGTCAGCTCGATGGTGCCAAGCCCGGAGGCGAAGTGGCCGCTGGAACGGCTTACGCTGTCGAGCAAGTAGCGGCGCAGCTCGTCGCACAGTTTCGGCAGGCTCTCTTTCGGCAGCAGGCGTAACTCCTGAGTGGAGTCTACCAGCGCCAGAGTCGGGTATTTGGCAATATCAAAACTCATCAGGTTCTCAATAGAATTTGAACATTATTTATCACGCTGGATTATGTAATTCGCCAGTGCTTCCAGTGCCGTGGTATCCAGTGATTGTGCGGCCAGTTGTGCTAATGACTGGCGGGCATCATCAATCAGGTCACGGGCTTTTGTTCGGGCCTGCTCCAGGCCCAGCAGTGCGGGGTAGGTACTTTTACCTAATTGCTGATCGGCACCCTGGCGTTTGCCAAGGGTCGCAGTATCACCCACCACATCCAGAATGTCATCCTGAACCTGGAACGCCAGGCCGACGCTCTCAGCAAACCTGTCGAGCACCGGCAACGCTTCGCGGCCTTTATCGCCCGCGCTTAACGCACCCATTCGGACCGCTGCGCGGATCAACGCACCGGTTTTATGCCGATGGATGCGCTCTAATGCTTCAAGATTGACCTGTTTGCCTTCGGCTTCCAGATCCAGCGCCTGACCGCCGCACATTCCCGCCACGCCGCTGGCCTGCGCCAGTTCGGAAACCATCGCCAGGCGATCGCGTAATGCCACTTCCGGCATTGGCGCGTCAGTGAGAATCGAAAACGCCAGCGTTTGAAGGGCATCGCCCGCAAGAATGGCATTCGCTTCACCAAATTTAATGTGGCAGGTCGGCTGCCCACGACGCAGATCGTCATCGTCCATCGCCGGGAGATCGTCATGGATCAGCGAATAAGCGTGGATGCATTCCACCGCGGCCGCAGGCGCATCAAGCGTTTGCACGCTGACGCCAAACATCTCGCCGGTGGCATACACCAGAAAAGGTCGCAGCCGCTTACCGCCTAACAATGCGCCATACTGCATGGCCTCAACCAGAGGAGTGTTCTGAAAGGGCAGGGGCGCAATAAACTGCCGCAGCGCACTGTTAGCGCGATCCACGCAGAGATCGAGTTGCGAAATAAAATCCATGTTAACCGGCGTCCGGGGTAAAAGGCGTCAGAGGCGCATCTTCGTTGTCAGAAAGGAGGATCTGCACGCGCTGTTCCGCCTGTTGCAGCCGGGTTTGCCCCTGGCGCGCCAGTTGAACACCGCGCTCGAATTCATTGAGTGCGTCTTCGAGCGGTAAATCGCCGCTTTCAAGACGCGTTACGATCTGTTCCAGTTCAGTAAGCGCCGTTTCGAAACTGGCCGGTGCGTCGTTTTTTTTTGGCATAGTGAATATCTGACTCTCATATTTATTCGGCCCCGCTATGGTAGCGGAGTCGCGAAGCTAAGCAAATAACGCGAATATGCACAGCTTGCCCATGATGGTGGTATACTTCTGCGCCTGGATGCAGCCGCAGGTGTGGGCTGCTGTATTTTTCCCCTCACAAGTCAGTCTGTCGACTTGCCAAAGAACCATTGCCGCCATGAAGTTTATCATTAAATTGTTCCCGGAAATCACCATCAAAAGCCAATCTGTGCGTTTGCGCTTTATTAAGATGCTGACCGGAAATATTCGTAACGTCCTTAAGCAGTACGCCGAAACCATTGCTATTGTTCGCCACTGGGATCATATCGAAGTCCGCGCCAAAGACGAGAACGAACGTCTGGCGATTCGTGATGCCCTGACCCGCATTCCGGGGATCCACCATATTCTGGAAGTGGAAGATGTCCCTTTCACCTCCCTGCACGACATCTTTGAGAAAGCGCTGGTCCAGTTCCGCGACCAGCTGGAAGGAAAATCCTTCTGCGTACGCGCAAAACGCCGCGGTAAACATGAGTTTAGTTCGATTGAAGTCGAACGCTATGTCGGCGGCGGATTAAATCAGCATATCGAATCGGCGCGCGTGAAGCTGACCCAGCCGGACGTCACCGTTCATCTGGAAATCGAAAACGATCGCCTGCTGCTGGTCAAAGGCCGCTATGAAGGCATCGGCGGCTATCCGATCGGTACCCAGGAAGATGTGCTGTCGCTGATTTCCGGCGGATTTGACTCTGGTGTGTCCAGCTACATGCTAATGCGTCGCGGCTGCCGCGTGCATTATTGCTTCTTTAATCTGGGCGGCGCGGCGCATGAAATCGGCGTCCGCCAGGTCGCGCATTATCTGTGGAACCGCTTTGGCAGTTCGCACCGCGTGCGTTTTGTGGCCATCAATTTTGAACCGGTTGTCGGCGAGATCCTCGAAAAAGTCGAAGACGGGCAGATGGGCGTGGTACTCAAACGCATGATGGTCCGCGCGGCATCGCAGGTAGCAGAACGCTACGGCGTGCAGGCGCTGGTCACCGGCGAAGCGCTGGGCCAGGTGTCCAGCCAGACGCTGACCAACCTGCGCCTTATCGACAACGTTTCTGACACCTTGATCCTGCGTCCGCTGATCTCTCACGATAAAGAGCACATCATCGATCTGGCGCGCGAAATCGGCACCGCTGATTTTGCCCGTACCATGCCGGAATACTGCGGCGTGATTTCGAAAAGCCCGACCGTGAAAGCCGTTAAAGGAAAGATCGAAGCGGAAGAAGAAAACTTCAACTTTGCTATTCTCGATGAAGTGGTCGCAGCGGCGAGCAATATCGACATCCGCGAAATCGCCACCCAGACCGAGCAGGACGTGGTGGAAGTGGAAACCGTCACCGGTTTTGGCCCGAACGAGGCGATTCTGGATATCCGCTCCATTGACGAGCAGGACGACAAGCCGTTAAACGTGGAAGGCGTTGAAGTGGTGTCGCTGCCGTTCTACAAACTCAGCACGAAGTTTGGCGATCTCGATCAGAGCAAAACCTGGCTGCTGTGGTGCGAACGCGGTGTGATGAGCCGCCTGCAGGCGCTCTATCTGCGCGAGCAGGGCTTTAACAACGTGAAAGTGTATCGCCCGTAATTGCCCGAATGCCCGGTAGCGCAAGGTTACCGGGCACAGATTCTGGACCGATCGGAGGTGCTTTTGGAAAAGCAGCATAAATATCTGGAGATTAAGGAAAAACTTAAGCACGATATTCTCGCTCACAAATATCTTGTTGGTGAGAGCATTCCCTCCGAGCGCGACATCGCCCGTGAATATCAGGTCACCCGTGTCACGGTGCAAAAAGCGATGGCCAGTCTGGTGCAGGATGGTTTTATCGAGCGCATCCACGGCAAAGGGATGTTTGTCCTGAAGAACACCGACACCAGCATCTATATTCTCAACAATGAAAAAAGCGACAGCATTTTAGGTTTTTCCCGCGAATTTCAGGGGCAGGTGAAAGTCAGCAGCCAGTTACTGGCTTTTGACGTCATCGACGCCGACCGTAACGTTGCCCGCCATCTGGATATTACGCCCGGCGAGAAGATCTATTTTATCCGCCGTATCCGCCTGCTGGATGATATTCCGGTACTGATCGAAGAGAGTAATATCCCCCTTAGCGTGATCCCTGAGATCCCGGAAGAGGTATTACGGCAGGGATCGCTGTATCGCTATATCGAAGAGTTTACCCAACGCAAAATTAAAGATGCCGATTCGATTATCGAAGCGGCATTGTTTGATGAAGAAATGGCGGGTTTACTGAATATTGCCCCCGGTCTGCCCATGCTGAAAATCACCGAAGTCACGCGGCTGGATAACAAAACTGTGTTTAACTTTTCGCTCAGTTTCAACCGCGCCGATATTTTCCGGGTGAAAAACATGCGCATTGAGCGCTGAATTAAAGCTGACCGCCCGCCGCCCGATCCACCATTAACGTTACGTTAGGGTGATCCTTAACCAGGGTGGACGGAATATCACTGCTACTTTCTGTCTGCACGGTTTTGGCCACGATGGCGCTTTTTTTCTCGCCGCTGGCCATCAGGATCATGCGCTTCGCCGCGCGAAGCGTTTTAATCCCCAGCGATATTCCCTGCTTAACGTCGCGCGGTTCGCCGAAATATTTCACCGATACCGCCTGAGTCACAGGATCGAGATCGACAACGTGGCAGGTATTTTCCGCTGACACGCCCGGTTCGTTAAAGCCTATATGCCCGTTCATGCCGATGCCTAATACCACAATGTCGATCTGCTGGTGGGCGGCAATAAACGCGTCAACGCGCTGGCATTCCGCCGCCGGATCGTTTGTCAGGCCGTCAAAAAAGCAAATCTGCTCATCCCGCAGCGGCAGTTTGTCGAAAAAATGGTGCCAGACCATTTCCCGGCAACTGCCTTTATCGTCCCGGCCCAGGCCAAGCCATTCGTCGAGGCCCAGAAAAAACGCCCGGCTGAAATCCACCCGTCCATCATTGCTGGCCTCCACCAGTGCCGCAAAGACGCCGAGCGGCGTGTCGCCGCCTGCGATGCAAATCAGCGCGTCGGGTTTGGCCGCCACGCAGTCGATGACCTGCTGTGCAACAGCGGCGCACAGTTCCGGGTAATCCTGTTTGATATCTATGTTCATTGCTGCTCCTTAGCGTTGTTGAAATATTGCGGTAGATAGCGCTGGTTCACTTCCAGATACTCGTTGAGGATCTGCTCGGCGACGTTTGCGGAAGGCACCAGCGGGTTAATCGTCAGCGCCAGCAGCGCGGTGTCGTAATCACCGGTGATGGCCGCCTCGACGGTGAGTTCTTCATAGGCTTTGACGCTCTGGATCAGGCCACGGATTTTCACCGGCAGCGGGCCGTAAGCCAGCGGGTGAGCACCCTGGCGGTCGATCACCGCGTTGGTTTCAAGGGTGACGTGATCCGGCAGATCGCCCGTTGCGCCGCGATTGGTGGTATTCACCACGTGGATTTCTTTTTTATCGTTATAGATGGCGCTGATAATCGAGCAAGCGGTATCCGAGTACCAGGCCCCGCCGCGCTGCTCCAGCTCTTTCGGCTTGCCGGTCAGGGTTTCGTCCTGATACAGCTCAAATAATTTACGCTCAATTTCCCGGGTTTGTTCCCCACGGGTGCCTTTGGTTTTTTGATCGGCAAGGGCGGCGTCCACCATTTCGCGGGTGAGGAAAAAGTATTTCAGATAGGAGATGGGGTACATACGCAGCGCCTTCGCAAAGCGCGCGGAAAAGCCAATATCCGGGATATTTTTTAGGGCGTTTGTCGCGCTCCCCTGTGCCAGTTTTTCAATAAAATCATCCGTGACGTCTGCGCCGTCGATATAAATGCGATCGGCAAAGATCAGATGATTTAATCCCATGATCCGCGCGTAGACCTGCGATTTTTCCACGTCATAGGCTTTGGCAATATCCATCAGCATACTGTTTGCGCCGCTGCAAATACCCAGCGATTTGATGGAAGAATGACGGGCAATGGCTTCGGTAACAATGCCTGCCGGGTTGGTGAAATTAATCAGCCACGCGTTGGGGCAATATTTTTCCATGTCGCGGCAAATATCCAGCAGCACCGGAATGGTACGCTGCGCTTTCATAAATCCGCCGGGGCCGGTGGTTTCCTGGCCGAGCACGCCATATTTAAGCGGGATTTTTTCATCATTAATGCGCGCATCAAGAAACCCGACGCGCAATTGAGTGGTGACGAAATCCGCGTCTTTTAATGCTTCTTCCCGATCCAGCGTTAAATGGATCGTCATCGGAATACCGGCTTTTTCCACCATTCTTTTTGCCAGTTTGCCAACGATTTCCAGCTTTTCACGCCCCTCTTCAATATCCAGCAGGTAATAGTCGCTGACCGGTAATTCAGCGTAGCGTTTGATAAAGCCGTCGATGAGTTCCGGCGTATAGCTGGACCCGCCGCCGATGGTAACGATTTTAAGCTTTTTCATAAGGTGTCCTTTTACAGTGCTGAATCAGAGACGGTGGTGCTGGCGTTTTCTGCATCCTGGGCGGCCGCTTCTTTTTCCATTTGCCGGCGTTCGGCAATTTTGAAAAAGGGCAGGTAAACCAGCGCCGAAATAACGATGGTGCAGACCGACCAGATCACCGCCGGAATATTGCCGCCCGTCACGAACCAGGCGGCAAATATCGGCGGCATGGTCCACGGAATTTGCAGCACCGGGCGTCCGATAATGTCGAAATACATCAGGCTGTAGGTTGCGGTGCATAAAATCATCGGCGTTAAGGTGAAAGGGATCATCAGTAAAGGGTTAAAGACGATCGGGCAGCCAAAAATGACCGGTTCGTTGATGCAGAAAATCGCCGAGGGCAGCGAGAGCTTGCCGACCGATTTATACATTTTGCTTCGGGAGCGCAGCATCGCCAGCACCAGGCCCAGCGTCGCGCCAGTTCCGCCGAGGCACATAAAGACGATGTAAAAGCCATCGGCGGTGATGTGCGGGATGGGCTGATGATTGAGATATGCCTGGGTGTTTTCAGCGATATATTTCAGGAAGATGGGGCTGGTGATGCCAGAGAGAATGTTGTCGCCGTGGATACCGCAGCACCAGAGCAGAGAAATCAGGAAGATTAATACCAGCATGCCCGGCAGCGAGCCTAAACCGCTCACCAGCGGGCTGACCAGCCAGGTAAAGAAGCTGTTGATATCGAAGTTCAGCATCACCCGCACCAGCCACACCAGCGTGATGATCGCCGCCGCCGGGATCAGGCTGACAAATGATTGCGCGACGGCGGGCGGCACGCCGTCCGGCAGTTTAATGACGATGTTTCTCACCACAAAAAAGCGCATGATCTGCACGGTGGCGATGGCGAGAATAATTGCCGAGAACAGGCCCGCCGCGCCAAGGTTATCGACGTTAAGTTGATAATTCTCGTTAAGCTGGGCGAGCAGAAACACCACCATCGCCACGGCGCTGCAGGTGAGGGCGTTAAGCTGGTACTCTTTCGCCAGGTTGTAGCTGATGCCGATAGCCGAGATCAAACCAATCGCGCCGAAGGTGACGGCGACCGGGGCGCTGAGTTTATTCGCCGCCGGGCCTAAAAATTCCGCCCAGCCGGGAATGGGCAGATTCGCCACGATCAGAAACAGACTGCCGGTAATCGTAAACGGCAGCGTCAGCGCAATCCCGTTACGCACCGCCACCAGCATTTTATTTTCGCCTACCTGAATAAGGATCGGGACGACCTTGCCTTCAATAAACTGGATCACCTTAACTCCTCCGCATGAAGTCGCTTTGTACTGGTATATACCAGTTATTGAAGTTTTTCACGGCAACGTCAGCCCGTCAAGGCAGGCGATTTCACCCATGCATGCACGTATTTATTTGATTTAAAATGATGTTTATGAAAGCGGGCTGCGCCGGTTCACAGAAATACGGGGAGATTTAAATGCAGGATGTGATAAGAAGCACAAAGAAAAAGCCCGGCGCAGCGTGCACCGGGCTGGAGTGGGATTAGTCGATATAATCCCGATAGCTGTAGATCCCGGCGGCGACCACCAGTTGTGACGCGACTTCATGGGCTTTTTCGCGCCCGACCAGCAGGTCAATAATCTTCAGGGCGAAATCAATGGAGGTGCCCGGTCCCTGGCTGGTCAGCAGATTGACGCGCGGGTCCCAGACCACCCGTTTATCCTGCCACTGCTCATCGGGGATGCGGTCTTTCAGCGCCGGGAAGCCGGTCATATTGCCGATGGGGAACAGGTTATGCGGCACCAGCACCGTGCCTGCGGCGGCGCAAATTGCCGCCACGATGCGCCCGGAGCGATGAAACTGCCTGACCGTTTCCACCAGCAGCGGACTGTCACGGAAGCACTCCGCGCCCTTCACGCCGCCGGGCAGCACAATCACATCAAAATCGCCGTCGGCGACTTCTACCAGCGGCGCATCCGCCAGCAGTTTTACGCCGCGTGAGCAGACGATCACTTTATCGCCATCGCCCGCGACGCTAGCCGTGGTGACGCTGATCCCCGCGCGCACCAGCAGATCGATGGTGGTGACCGCTTCGGTTTCTTCGCTACCAGGGGCGAGGCATATCAGTGCTGATCGGCTCATATTCACTTTCCTTACGCTTAATCAGTTCGTACAGACGGGTGTTTTCCGGTACGGAGATACCGTGCGCGCGGGCGCGCCTGAGCAGATACCCGGTGATGTAATCTATTTCCGTGTGGCGCAGGGCGCGCACGTCCTGGAGCATCGACGAGATATTATCCTGCGTACTTTCAATGACCTGATGCACGTAGTGCAGTAAATCCTCCACGGAGGTGTGGTGGCCTTCACGCTCCATGACCGCCGCGACTTCATTACAGATGCTGTTGATCAGCTCCGGCTGCGTGCGCAACTGACCATTAGGACAATCCCACAGCGCGGTAAGCGGGTTAATGACGCAGTTCACCGCAAGCTTACGCCAGAGTTCCGGGCGAATGCGGTTATGCCAGGCGACATCCGGCAGCACTTCCTGCAGGGTATCCGCAAGGTAGCTGTAATCGCCGTCATGCACGCGCGCCGGGCCGATGTGGGTGGTGCCGCTGGCGACGTGGATGATCACGTTACCGTCACGACGGGCCGCATGGGTGGTGATGCCCATCAGCAGCGGCTGCGGAATGTTTTTGAGCTCATCAACCGTACCCATTCCGTTGTGGATCAAAAGGATGGGCGTAGTGGGAGGCAGAATACCGGAGAGGCTTTTTACCGCCTCGTAAACCTGCCAGGCTTTTAAGGTCACCAGCAGCAGGTCGCTTTGTGCTAAGAAATCGGGATCGTTCGCCGTCAGGGACTCGTTAAAAATAGTGCCGTCTTCGTCAATCAGGTTAACGCTGCAAAAAGGTTGCGGTACGCGGAGCCAGCCCTGCACCTCATGCCCCTGTTTGCACAGCGCGGTGAGCCATAACTGACCTAATGCTCCGCATCCGAGTACGGTTATTTTCATTGTTCCTCCTCACCTGCTACTGCACCAGGCGTTTGTGCTTCAAGTATAGCGCCGTGAACTCAGGTTCTGAACGCTGCGGTGCTAAACTCATGCGGTAAAACTTCCGGGCTTAACAAGTTGAGTTATGCTTCTTTGCAGGTATTATGCATCGCAATATATGTAGAAGGAGAAGAAAAGATGCCATCTTTCGATATTGTTTCTGAAGTTGATCTTCAGGAAGTCCGTAACGCGGTCGATAACGCCAGCCGCGAAGTGGAGTCTCGATTTGATTTTCGTAACGTTGAGGCCTCGTTTGAGCTCAATGAGGCAAATAAAACCATTAAAGTGCTGAGCGAGTCTGATTTTCAGGTCAATCAGTTACTCGATATTTTACGCGCGAAGCTGTTAAAACGCGGGATTGAAGGCACGTCGCTGGACGTTCCGGAAACCTTCGTGCACAGCGGCAAAACCTGGTTTGTGGAAGCCAAACTGAAGCAAGGGATTGAAAGCGCGACACAGAAGAAAATCGTGAAGCTGATTAAAGACAGCAAGCTGAAAGTGCAGTCGCAGATTCAGGGTGAAGAAATCCGTGTGACCGGCAAAGCCCGCGATGATTTACAGGCGGTGATGGCGCTGGTGCGCGGCGGCAATCTGGGCCAGCCGTTCCAGTTTAAGAACTTCCGCGATTAATTCTCTGTGCCGGGTGACACGCGCACCCGGCACAGCTTTTCTACCCGGCTTTAATCGCCTGCTCAACCTCAAAACGATTCGTCACTTTACTGTCGATTTTCACGTAAGCGCTGCGTTCTTCAACCACCACCATCGCTTCGCTGACCCCCGGCGTTTCACGCAGGCGTTGGGTGAGCACCTCATCAACCGGCACGCCGTCCGGGATTTCAATGCGCAGACTGCTAACGTAAGGCGGTTCCTGCATCGTGCTGGCGACCAGCAGCCACAGCATGGCCAGTAGCGCCCCGGCAAGAAACACCGTTTGTGAATCAAACAGGCCGTCAACCCAGCCGCCCAGCGAGCCGCCAATTGCCACGCCGAGAAACTGGCTGGTGGAGTAAATCCCCATTGCCGTGCCTTTAAAACCGGCTGGCGCTTCTTTACTGATCAGCGATGGCAGCAGGGCTTCCATCAAATTAAAGGCGATAAAGAATATCTGCACGCCGAGCACCTGTTCCCAGAAGTGCGGGCCCGCACTCCACAGGATAATCTCAGCCACCAGCAGCAGCGCCACGCAGAAGACAAACACGCGCTTCATGCGGCGCTTCACTTCGGCATAAATGATAAAGGGCACCACGGAAACAAACGAAATCAGCATCGTGGCGAGATAGATTTTCCAGTGATCGGCGGCGGCAAATCCGGCGGCTTCAAGCTGACCCGGCAGGGCCACGAAGGTGGACATCAGCAAAATGTGCAGGCACATAATGCCGAAATTGAGCTTGAGCAGTTTCGGACGGGCGATGACCTGGCTAAAGCAGCCTTTTACCATCCCCGACTCACGGTTCAACACGTGGTTTTTGCTGTCCGGCACCACCCAAAGGGTTAATGCAATGCCTGCGGTCGCCAGCGCAGCAATCATCCAGAACAGCGCATGCAGGCCAAGCTGATGCGTAATGATCGGACCAAGCACCATCGCGATGGCAAAGGTCACGCCAAAACTGACGCCGATAAAAGCCATCGCTTTGGTGCGGTTCTGTTCGCGGGTTAAGTCAGAGAGCAGTGCCATCACGGCGGCGGCGATCGCGCCGGAGCCTTGCAGGGCACGGCCCAAAATAATGCCCCAGATGGAGTCTGAGAGTGCGGCGATAACGCTACCCAGCACAAAAATCGCCAGCCCGCCGACAATCAGCGGCTTGCGACCAATCCGGTCAGAAAGTAAGCCAAAGGGGATCTGGAAGATCGCCTGGGCCAGACC
This sequence comes from Enterobacter sp. kpr-6, assembly GCF_900116015.1. Taxonomy (GTDB): domain Bacteria; phylum Pseudomonadota; class Gammaproteobacteria; order Enterobacterales; family Enterobacteriaceae; genus Enterobacter_D. The sequence goes on along the minus strand of NZ_FOYH01000002.1, from coordinate 774,758 downwards.
GTAAATGCCGATGGCAAAGCCAATCAGCGCCTCGCTTGCGCCCTGCAACGCCATGCCATAGGTGGTCAGAACGGGCAGAACCATAAACATGCCAAGCATACGCAGCGAGAAAACAGTCCCTAAACCCCAGGTGGCGCGCAACTCGCCTGGCGTCATTTTATAGTCGTTCATTGGTACCTCTGTCTGAAAGCCGGGCATAGTATAGTGCGGGGGCAGGGCGGGGTGAACCAAATAAAAAAGGGTGCCGAAGCACCCCTTTAAAGCGTGGCTGGCTTACCAGACGTAAGTCAGCAGACTGTGCGAATCGGGCACCATAAAATCGACCGACATCATGACGGAGAGGGCGGTGATCGCGATGATGGAAAAACCGAACAGCTTGCGCGCCCAGATTTTATCATCTTCGACTTTGTAGCCCCGCAGCGCCATACCCAGCCACCAGACGCTCACGGCCGCGGCAACGATCAGATACTTGTACCCGGCGTAACCGCCAAGCGTCAGCATCAGCGTCGCCACCGCAAACGCGATGATGTAGAGCGTGATGTGGTTTTTCGCCACTGAAATGCCTTTCACCACCGGCAGGACCGGGATGTTCGCCGCCTGATAATCTTTAAAGCGGAAAATCGCGATGGCGTAGGAGTGCGGCATCTGCCACAGGCTAAAAATAGCCAGCAGGATGAGCGCACCGCTGTCGAAATTACCGGTTACCGCGCAGTAGCCAATCACCGGCGGTGCGGCACCCGACAGGGAGCCAATCAGGGTGCCATAGACCGAGTGGCGTTTCATGTACAGGCTGTAAATGCCAACATAAACCACAAAGCCCATCACCCCCAGCCAGCACGCCAGCGGGTTAGCCCCAAACCACAGCAGCATAAAGCCAGCAATACCCAACAAGGTGGCGTACACCAGCGACATTTTCGGCGAAATCAGGCCCTTGACCAGTACCCGGTTCTTCGTACGCTCCATTTTGCGGTCAATATCGCGGTCGATGAAGTTGTTAAATACACAACCCGATGCCACCACCAGCGACACGCCAATCAGCGTACAGACGAACAGGGGATAGTCGATGCTGCCCTTAGAGGCCAGCAGGAACCCCCCGATCACGGAGATCAGATTACCGAAAATGATGCCTGGTTTCGTTACTTGCAGGTATTGCTTAATCATACTCGCCGCTCTTAGTGAACCATCATGTTGTAGTTCAGGTTCCACATAATCCAGATTGAACCGACAACCAGAATGGCAATAATCAGCACCGTAAAGATAAAGGCCACCAGGTTCCAGCGCTCTTCAGAAGAGGTGTTCATGTGCAGGAAGCACACCAGGTGAACCAGAATCTGTACGACCGCCATCACCAGCACAACGCCAAGCAGCGTGGCATGGGAAGCCGAGCCGTTCATCACCATCCAGAACGGAATCACCGTCAGGATGATCGACAGGATAAATCCTGTCATGTACGTTTTTACGCTACCGTGAGAAGCGCCGTTATGATCGGTTGAATGACTCATTACATCGCCCCCATCAGGTAAACAACAGAGAATACACAGATCCACACCACGTCCAGGAAGTGCCAGAACATGCTCAGGCACATCAGACGGGTACGGTTAGTGCTGGTCAGCCCGCGACGGGTAACCTGGAACATCATGACCGCCATCCACACAAGACCGGAGGTCACGTGCAGACCGTGGGTACCGACCAGCGCAAAGAAGCCAGACAGGAAACCGCTGCGATCCGGGCCGAAGCCTTCCACGATCAGGTGATGGAATTCATAGATTTCCATTCCCACGAAGCCCGCACCAAACAGGAAGGTCAGCGCCAGCCAGGAGATAACCTGGCTTTGGTTGCCTTTGTTCATGGCGATAATCGCCATGCCGTAGGTGATGGAGCTAAACAGCAGGAGGAAAGTTTCCACCAGCACGAACGGCAGTTCAAAAATGTCTTTACCGCTCGGGCCACCCGCCGTGCCGTTCACCAGAACGGCATAGGTTGCAAACAGACATGCAAAGAGAATGCAGTCGCTCATCAGGTAGATCCAGAAGCCGAACACTTTGTTCGCTCCTGCATCGTGATGCCCATGGTCATGCGCATGGGCGCCAGTATGTGCCAGAGAATCAGTCGACATTTTTCAGCCCTGCTTTGCTAATTTCATCAAAGTGCTGGTTTTCCAGTTTTTCAACGGTGGCAACCGGTACGTAGTAGTCCACGTCCTCATCGAAGCTTTTCACAATCCACGCAACGATCATGCCAGCGAAGCCCGCAATCGCCATCCACCAGATATGCCAGATCATGGCGAAACCAAAGATCAGGCTGAACGCGGCAATGACAATCCCTGCGCCGGTGTTACGCGGCATATGAATTTCTTCATACTGGGTCGGCTGCTTATACGCTTCGCCTTTCTCTTTCATTTCCCAGAACGCATCACGCTCATGGATATGTGGGATCACAGCAAAGTTATAGAACGGCGGCGGGGACGAGGTCGCCCACTCCAGCGTACGGCCACCCCACGGGTCACCGGTCAGGTCACGGTTCTGCTCGCGGTCGCGAATAGAAACGTAGAACTGAATCAGCTGGCACGCGATACCACAGGCAATCAGCGCGGCACCCACGGCTGCAACCATCAGCAGCGAGTGGAACTGCGGATCGATCTGCTGGCTCAGACGACGGGTCATACCCATGAAGCCCAGCACGTACAGCGGCATAAACGCCACGAAGAAGCCGATGATCCAGAACCAGAATGCGCGTTTGCCCCAGGTTTCGTTCAGCATGAAACCGAACGCCTTCGGCCACCAGTAGGTCAGACCGGCGAAGCAACCGAACACCACACCGCCGATGATGACGTTATGGAAGTGCGCAATCAGGAACAGGCTGTTGTGCAGTACGAAGTCTGCACCCGGTACGGCCAGCAGTACGCCGGTCATGCCGCCGATGGAGAAGGTGACAATGAAGCCTACCGTCCACAGCATCGCCGAGTTCATCTGAATACGGCCCTGGTACATGGTGAACAGCCAGTTGAAGATCTTCACCCCGGTCGGGATGGCGATAATCATGGTGCTGATACCAAAGAACGCGTTCACGTTCGCGCCGCTGCCCATGGTGAAGAAGTGGTGCAGCCAAACGATAAAGGACAGAACGGTAATAGCCACCGTCGCCCACACCAGTGAGGTATAACCAAACAGGCGTTTTTTCGAGAACGTCGCCACCACTTCCGAGAACACACCGAACACTGGCAGAACGAGAATGTACACTTCCGGATGGCCCCAGGCCCAAATCAGGTTGATGTACATCATCATGTTGCCGCCCATATCGTTGGTGAAGAAATGGGTGCCCAGATAACGGTCAAGGGTAAGCAGTGCAATCGTCACCGTCAGGATCGGGAAGGAGACGATAATCAATACGTTGGTGCAGAGTGACGCCCAGGTAAACACTGGCATCTTGAACATGGTCATGCCAGGGGCACGCATTCTCAGGATGGTCACAAAGAAGTTAATACCGGTAAGCGTCGTACCAATACCGGAGAGCTGGAGACTCCAGATCCAGTAATCAACCCCGACCCCCGGACTGTACTCAATTCCCGACAGCGGCGGATAGGCAACCCAACCGGTCTGGGCGAATTCGCCAATACCGAGAGAAAGGTTAACCAGTACCACACCGACAACGGTGAACCAGAAGCTCAGGTTGTTCAGGAACGGGTAAGCCACGTCGCGCGCGCCGATTTGCAGCGGCACCACCAGGTTCATCAGGCCGACCACGAAAGGCATCGCCACGAAGAAGATCATGATCACACCGTGCGCGGTGAAGACCTGATCGTAGTGGTGTGGAGGCAGGAAGCCTGCTTCCCCGGCGGAGGCCAGCGCTTGCTGGCTACGCATCATGATGGCATCGGCAAAGCCACGCAGCAGCATGACGATAGCAACGATGAGGTACATGATACCCAGGCGTTTGTGGTCGATTGAGGTCAGCCACTCACTCCATAAATATGACCACTTACCGAAGTAAGTAATCGCGGCAACCAGCGCCAGACCACCGACGATAATTGCTGCAATCGTAACCATGATAATGGGTTCATGGTACGGCACTGCATCCAGTGTTAGTTTTCCGAACATCGTAATATTCCTCGGCCCCTTTAGTGAGAGGTTTGGGCGTGACTCATATCCATGCCTTCCATACCTTCATGAGAACTGTGTTCCCCTTCCGGTTGCGTCACGTCCATGCTTTTCCCGTGACCCATAAATTTGCCAATCACGTCTTTGAACAAATCCGGTTTCACGCTGGAGAAGTATTCAACTTTGTTGTATTCGCTTGGCGCGGCCAACTTGTCGAATGCCGCCATATCGTTCATCACGGTCGTCGACTGTTTCGCTTTCGCAACCCAGGCGTCAAAGGTGGCATTATCCGGCGTTGCAATGGCTTTAAACTTCATGCCAGAGAAACCTGCACCACTGTAGTTGGAGGAAATACCGTCGTAGGTGCCCGCTTCGTTGGCAATCAGGTGCAGTTTGGTCTGCATCCCGGCCATCGCGTAAATCTGGCTGCCTAAACGCGGAATAAAGAAGGAGTTCATCACCGTGTTAGAGGTGATTTTGAATTCCACTGGCGTGTTCGCCGGGAAGGCGATTTCATTCACCGTAGCAATACCCTGCTCCGGATAAATGAAGAACCATTTCCAGTCCATAGCGATAACTTCGATGGTCACCGGCTTGGCATCATGAACCAGCGGTTTGCTAGGCTCCAATGCATGCGTGGTTTTCCAGGTCAGAACCGCGAGGAAAATAATGATAAGGATAGGGATGGTCCAGACAACAGCTTCAACTTTGTTCGAGTGCGACCAGTTGGGGCTGTATTTGGCATCCTTGTTCGATGCCCGGTACTTCCAGGCAAAACCGATAGCCATCACGATGGCGGGAATCACGACAATCAACATTAGCCCAAGAGCTGTCAGTATCAACGAACGTTGTTCCAGTCCGATCTGTCCTTTGGGGTCTAACAGCGCAGAATCGCAACCACTGAGTAATACAGTGCCAGCAATTAATGACAGCAGTCCCAAACTTTTATTGTATTTCCTGAGTCTCATTTAACGACCTCAATTCCACGGGATCAGGTGGCGTTTAAAGTGTGCGGGCATTTTACGGGAAGGTTACATTACTGTAAACATGAACGGCGCATTGTCAGCGGGCTGTTGCCGGGTTCTGCCGAACATGTCACACAGAATGCAACAATCTGTAAAAATTCGCGATCGCCTAAGTAAAGCCTGGGTTAGAACAAAAAACCACAATTCAGAAAATAGAGGTGGTTAATTGGTATAACCATTCAGCAATAAAACATTTGATTAACATTAATTCAGCAATTATTGAACATTACCGGAAATAAATAATTGATAACTGTGCTGAATCGTTTAAGAGTAGTCAGTAATTTATACCGCACAAAATAATTAAAGAAAATTAAGATTGATGCGATGAATAAGAAATAGAACAGCGTGCTTATTATTTCAGCAAAATAATCACTGTGAGTAATTACATTGCTGTTTTTTTACCCTTAACGGTTTGATAATTCAGTCGCAAATGACACTGAGCAGTTTACCCAAACGATGGAATGATTAGGTTATGACAGGAAATATTACCCCTCTTATTGGTATAGATTTAGGAACTTCTAACAGCGCGCTGGCCTGGTTTCATGATGGCGAATCGCAGCTTATCGCTGGCGCTGAAGGTGAAAGACTGACCCCGTCAGTCGTGGGTCTGGACGATGACGGGCATATTCTGGTCGGCGCGGCGGCTAAAGCGCGACTGGTCAGTCATCCGCATCTGACGGTGGCCAGCTTTAAGCGTTACATGGGCACCGACAAAACCTGGACGCTCGGCACCCGCCGCTTTCGCGCCGAAGAACTTTCCGCGCTGGTGCTGCGTAAACTGAAAGCCGATGCGGAAGTGGCGTTTGGTCATGAGGTCACCCGCGCGGTGATCACCGTCCCGGCTTATTTCAACGATGTGCAGCGTAAAGCGGTGAAAGCGGCTGGTCAGCTGGCGGGTTTACAGGTTGAACGCCTGCTTAACGAGCCGACTGCGGCGGCGCTGGCTTATGGCCTCGCGGATAACCGCGAGCAAAAATTCCTGATTTTCGATCTGGGCGGCGGCACCTTTGACGTGTCGATTGTCGATATGTTCGAAGGCGTGATCGAAGTGCGGGCCAGCAGCGGTGACGCCTGGCTCGGCGGCGATGATTTTACCCATGCACTGCGTCAATGGATGCTCAGCATTCACCCGGTTCTGAGCGACAGCCCTCCCGAACAGCAGGCGCGTTTAACCCAGCTTGCCGAGGCGCTGAAACATCAGTTAAGCCAGCAGGATGTGGCCCGTGCGCAGATGATGCACCAGGGCGAGGAGCTTCACTGGGAACTGAACGAAGAGACTTTTGGTGAGCTTGCCGCCGGTCTGTTATCCCGGCTGAAAAAGCCGGTGGTGCAGGCGCTTCAGGATGCGCAGTTTGATGTAGGATTGCTCGATCACGTGATTCTGGTGGGCGGCGCGACGCGGATGCCCATCGTGCGCCAACTGGCGACCCGCATGTTCAGCCGTTTTCCCCGTAATGAACTGAATCCCGATGAAGTCGTGGCGCTGGGCGCGGGCGTGCAGGCCGGGCTGATTGCTGACGATCACGCGCTGGAAGACATTGTGCTGACGGACGTGATGCCCTATTCGCTGGGTGTGGAAGTGGCCCGGCGCGACGGTAATCGCATCGATGAGGGGTATTTCTTACCGCTTATTGAGCGTAACGCCTTTGTGCCGGTGAGTGTGGTGCGCACCGTCAGCACCCTGCAAGACAACCAGCGTCAGCTTGATATCTCGGTGTTTCAGGGCGAAGCCCGCCGGGTGAGCGATAACTTACTGCTCGACAGCATCAAAATTGATATCCCGCCACGCAAGGCCGGAGAGGTGAATCTCGACGTGCGTTTCACCTATACCCTCGACGGCATTCTCGAAGTGGAGTGCAAAATTCAGGGTGAGAATACGGCCTCGACGCTGATTATCGAAAAAGCGCCCGGTTCGCTGAGTGAAGAGGAGATCGCCGTGCGCCTTTCCCAGCTAAATGAACTGAAGCAGCACCCGCGCGATGTGCCTGCGAACCGTCTGCTGCTGGCACAGGCCTCCGCACGTTACGAGCAAACCCTCGGCGAACGGCGTCAGCTTATCGATCACTACGTCAGCCAGTTCGAGCGCGCGCTGGAGTCGCAGGATCTGCGCCAGATTGCCGCTGCGCGCGATGGGCTAAGCCAGCTACTCAACCAGTTTGACGATGGGATGTAAGGGATAACACGATGTGGGAAATCCTTGGTATTGAACCGACGACGGACGAGGGCGCGATCCGTAAGGCTTACGCCCGTGAGTTGAAACTTCATCGCCCGGATAAAGATCCGCAGGGCTATCAGCAACTGCGGGAGGCCTTCGATGAAGCCCGCCGCTATGCCGCATACCACGCTGAAGAAGAGACGCCTCACGAGGTGAGCGTGACGTTTTCTTACGTGCCGGAAACAGACGTCGCGCAGCCATTCCGCGAGCCGGAGGGCTTGCAGCCTGATGCCGTGTTAAATGAACCGCTCTGGAACTATGACGGCCTGCGTCACGATGCGTACGCTCACGCCCAGGCGCTGATGGAAAATGAAGTGGTGGCGCTTAAGGCGATTGAGCGCTATCTGGATCATGAGCTACCGGACGCGCTTGAGGCCCGGCGCATTTATAGCGTGGCGCTGGCGGAAGCGCTCAGCGAGCAGCCTGGCCTTGGACGCAGTCTGGTAAACAACGTCTCGGCGCTGATGAACTGGGAGCTGGATTCCATCCACACTCCGCAGTTACCGGCGTGGATTATTGATGCGCTGGAAGCGCAGATTGATACCACTTTTGCAGAGCATTACTGGCAGACGCTCGCTTTGCAGGGGCAGGAAGGCCGCTATGCGCAACTGAAATGGCGGCTGTTAAGCGGTAACGATGCGGCGCTACCCTGGTGGACACGACTGGTGCCCGACTTGCTGATGACGCTAAAAAATGAAGTGATCACCCTGCGCTGGCGCTATCCGCAGCTTTTGGACCGCGTGAATCCGGCGCTGGTTAACGCCGCCTTCGGTCAGACATGGGCGCTGAGCTGGACGTTGCTGATTGGGCTCTGGTTCTGGGGATATTCCGCCTGGATTGCGGGGCAGGAGTCGCTCACCATGGCGGCGCAGTCGTTGCTGTTGGTCGCGGTAATCGCTTTTTATCTCTGTGTTTATCCACGTTTAGTCGAACGGGCTGACGACGGGGGGAAAATGGCGAAATTCGCCCTGGCAGGTTTATGGCCGCTGGCGTGGGCCATTATCGCCGTGCCCATCTGGCATCTGTTAAGTCTGGCGCACCATGTGCAGCCCATCGAAAAAGGCCCGGCGCGGGTGTGCATGGCGATCGCGATTCTGGCGTATCCGCTTTACTGGACGATGAAGGTGCAGGGCCACAACTGGCTGGTCAGGCCGGGTAATGTGGTGCGCAACGTCTTTATGCTGCCAATCCGGCTTATTCGTGAGCAAAACATGGTGGTGAAATTTTTCGGCCTCTTTTTCACCCCGATCCTGATGGCGCTGTTAATTCAGATGGCGTACTACGTTGAGTAAAAACATTCACCCGCCTACACCAGGCGGGTTTTTCGCAGTGCCAGGTAATCAAGCACACCGCCATAAACAATGCCGACAAGCGCAAGTAGTGCGCCCCATTCCAGTAGTTGCAGGCCGAAAGCCCAGGCGGTGAGGCCGGTGGCATTCAGGATCAGAATCACCAGCCATGCGGCGATCAACGCGCAGCCCACCGCCAGCACGCGCAGGGCCAGCCGGTACGCCGGGGCAAACTCGGTACGTGGGATAAAGCGATCGGTCTGCTGAGTAAATTCCAGCGTCTGTTTGCAGACCAGTAACAACACCAGGCCGGGAAGTCCGGCAAACACCGAGAAAAGATAGAAGGTTGACCAGCCCCAGGTTTCCACAAACCAGCCTGCCAGCGGCCCGACGTAAACACGTCCGACGGCGGAGAGGGCGGAGAGCAGCGCAAACTGGGTGGCAGAAAAAGATTTATTACACAGCGTCATCAGCAGGGCGACGAACGCCGCCGTGCCCATCCCGCCGCACAGGTTCTCGAAAAAGACCGCCGCCGCCATGCTGTAGATGCTTTTATCCGTTACCGACAGCCACCAGTAACCGGCGTTGGAAACAGCCTGCAGCACGCCGAAAATCAGCAGGGCGCGAAACAGCGTCAGGCGCTGCATCAGCACGCCGCCATACAGCGCGCCAATAATAGTGGCGATAAGCCCCAGCGATTTATTCACCACGCCGACATCGCCAGCGTCAAAACCTACGCCACGGATCAGGAAGGTGGTGGTCAGCGTCATGGCAAAGGCATCACCGAGCTTATAAAGGACGATGAGCAGCAGGATAAGCCAGGCATTATTGCGCCCAAAGAAATCGCGCAGGGGGGCGGCGACCGCCTGTTCAAGCGACTTCGGCACCGGGATCGCATCGGTCGGTTCAGGTGCCAGCAGAGTGGCGATAATACAGGGGATAAGAAACGCCGCCATCAGCCAGTACATGCCCTGCCAGCCCAGCCACCGGTCGGCCAGCCACAGCGCCAGCCCGCCGGATACCAGCATCCCCAGGCGATAGCCGAGAACACTGATCGCTGCGCCCGCACCGCGCTCTTCGGCAGACAGCACATCGGTTTTCCAGGCGTCGAAGACAATATCCTGCGAGGCCGAACAGAAGGCGATCACCACCGCCAGCGCCGCCATCCAGCGTAACTGACTCCCCGGCTCCAGAAAGCCCATACCGGCAATGGCGAGCAGCAATAAGCACTGGGTAGCCAGCAGCCAGCCGCGGCGACGACCTAAAAACGGCGGGGTGTAGCGGTCCATCACCGGCGACCATAAAAACTTAAAAACATACGCCTGACCGACCAGCGAAAAGAAGCCGATGGTTTTCAGATCGATGTTTTCAACGGTCATCCACGCCTGAAGCGTGCCGGAGGTGAGTGCCAGAGGTAAACCGGAGGCGAAACCCAGAATCAGCAGGATAGCCGATTTAGGTTGCTGAAAAATGCGCAGGTAGTGGTTTGACATGATAGTGCGCTGGCCCGGTTAAACGGGCCAGCAGACAGGCATTAACGCGCGTTTTGCTTGATAAATTCGTGAATACTGACGTCCTGAGACATATCCGCGATGGTATCGGTCAACACGCTGTTAACTGCGTTAGCGATATTTTTGTTGGACGCCTGTAATGCGCCTTCAACGGAGTAGCTTGCGCGATAGTTTTTGGTCATCTTGTTACCGTTTGCAGCGGTGGCGATGATAGCGATATCGGCTTTGGTGGCAATGTTGTAGCGCACGTTGCCCTGGGACACGTCCGCGTACAGTTGATTAACGATGATTTGCAGGTTAACCACACCGTTCGGGCCAACCATGTAACCGCGTGCGGTCATCTGTTTTTCCAGTACTTCTTGCAGAAGGAAACGCAGATCGCGGGAGGCGGTCAGCGTCACGAGCTGGTTGTCACGGGTCACTTTTGCCAGCGCCTGATCCTGACGCTGATCGGCACCGTTAATGCTTACGGTGACACCCATCAGGCTCGGATCCTGCTGCGGTAAAGTCATTTGCGGAGATACATCAATAGTTGTCGGCGGTGTGGCACAACCTGCCAGCATAAACAGGGCTACCAGCGGGAAAAACAGTTTTTTTAACATGTGGAGGCTCTCAAAAGATCTTAAGCGGATATAGAGAATAATTCTCGCCATCATAACATTGCCATTGGCCCGTACAACCCGGCAATGCATGTAAATTCATCGCCTTGTCTTTTTTTTGCGCGCATGATCCTTATTTTGTCGCGTTTGCCGTTGTTGCGTGATCAGTATGCGTGTGAGGTTCACACCTTTGAATGAGAAAGAGAGACGAAAGCTAAATATTTGTTGTCTTCGTGTTATGGAGACGGTAAAAGCGGCTAACATTTAAAGGGATGGGGCAGCCCTGAACGTTGTCGGAGGAAGAATTTCATGATGATGCGCGATCAAATCGAATCAAAATTAAGGGCAGCGTTTGAACCCGTGTTTCTCGAAGTGACCGATGAAAGTTATCGTCACAATGTTCCCGCTGGGTCAGAAAGCCATTTTAAAGTCGTACTGGTAAGCGATCGCTTCGCTGGCGAACGTTTTTTGAATCGTCATCGTATGATTTACAGTACTTTAACCAACGAACTCTCAACCACGGTGCACGCGCTGGCGCTGCATACCTATACCATTAAAGAATGGGAAGGGCTGCAGGACACGATTTTTGCTTCACCGCCGTGCCGGGGTGCAGGCACCATCGCATAAAATCACATTTGCAACTGCTGGAACTTTTCCAGTATGTTGCGTACAGAATTATGTAAAACGGCCTGCGGGCCGTTTTGTTTTGCCTGAGTTTTGTACGTTTTGTCCCAAATTCAGACAAAAATTTGCCGGGAATTGTGAAAAGTGCCGCGCGTGCACGCAATAACCGTTCTCGACTCATAAAAGTGATGCCGCTATAATGCTGCGTCTTATTTTTCGGAATGTCTTCGGGATGATTCTGGCGACAGGGAATGTGAATCTGCAGTAAGAGAGCATCCCGGGATTGCGAGGCAAATTCAGAGTTGACCGAGCACTGTGATTTTTTTGAGGTAACAAGATGCAAGTTTCAGTTGAAACCACTCAAGGCCTTGGCCGCCGTGTAACGATCACCATCGCTGCTGACAGCATCGAAACCGCTGTGAAAAGCGAGCTGGTCAACGTAGCGAAAAAAGTACGCATCGACGGCTTCCGCAAGGGAAAAGTACCGATGACTGTTGTTGCTCAACGTTATGGCGCATCTGTTCGCCAGGACGTTCTGGGCGAGCTGATGAGCCGCAACTTTGTTGATGCGATCATCCAGGAAAAAATCAATCCGGCTGGCGCACCGAACTATGTTCCGGGCGAATACAAACTGGGCGAAGACTTCACCTACGCGGTTGAGTTCGAAGTGTACCCGGAAGTGACCCTGAACGGTCTGGACGCGATCGAAGTTGAAAAACCGGTTGTTGAAGTGACCGAAGCTGACGTTGATGGCATGCTGGACACTCTGCGTAAGCAGCAGGCGACCTGGAAAGAAAAAGACGGCGCAGTTGACGCGGAAGACCGCGTGACCGTTGACTTCACCGGTTCTGTTGACGGCGAAGAGTTTGAAGGCGGTAAGGCGTCTGACTTCGTACTGGCAATGGGCCAGGGTCGTATGATCCCAGGCTTCGAAGACGGTATCAAAGGCCACAAAGCGGGCGAAGAATTCACCATCGACGTGACCTTCCCGGAAGAATACCACGCTGAAAACCTGAAAGGTAAAGCCGCGAAGTTCGTTATCAACCTGAAGAAAGTTGAAGAGCGCGAACTGCCAGAGCTGACCGAAGAGTTCATCAAACGTTTCGGCGTTGAAGATGGTTCTGTTGAAGGTCTGCGCGCTGAAGTGCGTAAAAACATGGATCGCGAGCTGAAAGGCGCTGTGCGTAACCGCGTTAAAACTCAGGCTATCGACGGTCTGGTGAAAGCGAATGAAATCGACGTACCGGCTGCACTGATCGACAGCGAAATCGACGTTCTGCGTCGCCAGGCTGCACAGCGTTTCGGCGGCAACGAGAAACAAGCGCTGGAACTGCCGCGTGAACTGTTCGAAGAACAAGCTAAACGCCGCGTTGTTGTTGGCCTGCTGCTGGGCGAAGTGATTCGTACCCACGAGCTGAAAGCTGACGAAGCACGCGTTAATACGCTGATCGAAGAAATGGCATCTGCCTACGAAGATCCGAAAGAAGTGATCGAGTTCTACAGCAAAAATAAAGAGCTGATGGACAACATGCGTAACGTTGCGCTGGAAGAGCAGGCTGTTGAAGCTGTGCTTGAGAAAGCGAAAGTGACTGAAAAAGCCACTTCTTTCAACGAGCTGATGAACCAGCAAGCGTAAGTTTCACTTCTACGTATCAAGCGTAACCGTCAAGCCCGTCACCTTTCGGTGGCGGGCTTTTTTTATGGCCTTGTCGCTATCAGAAGAGTGCTAAAAGCGCGTTTCAGTGTTAGCGTTAAGCCAAAAGGTTGTTATGCTTGAAATAAGGCGAAGCCATCCCCATTACTGGGGGTAACTAACAGAAATGCCCCTTACTGATCTTCAGTCCTGGTGGTCGTAGTCAGACCAGTCATACTAAAGTAGAATCGGTACAGCAGGTTTTTTAATTTTTATCCAGGAGACGGACATGTCATACAGCGGCGAACGAGATAACTTTGCACCCCATATGGCCCTGGTGCCAATGGTTATTGAACAGACCTCACGTGGTGAGCGCTCATTTGATATCTATTCCCGTCTTCTCAAGGAACGCGTCATTTTCATGACCGGTCAGGTCGAAGACCACATGGCAAACCTGATCGTGGCGCAGATGCTGTTTCTGGAAGCGGAAAACCCGGAAAAAGACATTTACCTGTATATTAACTCGCCAGGCGGCGTGATCACTGCCGGGATGTCCATTTACGACACCATGCAGTTTATCAAACCTGACGTCAGCACCATTTGTATGGGGCAGGCGTGCTCAATGGGCGCATTCCTGTTGACCGCTGGCGCTAAAGGTAAGCGTTTCTGCTTGCCGAACTCGCGCGTTATGATTCACCAGCCGTTGGGTGGCTATCAGGGCCAGGCGACGGATATCGAAATTCACGCGCGTGAAATCCTGAAAGTGAAAGGGCGCATGAATGAACTTATGGCGCACCATACGGGTCAATCTTTAGAACAAATTGAACGCGATACCGAGCGTGACCGTTTCCTCTCTGCTGCTGAGGCGGTGGAGTACGGTCTGGTTGACTCAATTTTGACCCATCGTAATTAATGCTCAGGCCGGACGAGTCCCGCTATAATATGTACGAGCGGCACTACGCTTGTTAGCGTTTTGCGCCTGGAATGGCATTTGCGTCGTCGTGTGCGGCACAAAGAACAGAAAAGAGGTTTTGACTCATGACAGATAAACGCAAAGATGGTTCGGGCAAACTGTTGTACTGCTCTTTCTGCGGCAAAAGCCAGCATGAAGTGCGTAAGCTCATTGCCGGGCCGTCCGTGTATATCTGCGACGAATGTGTTGATTTGTGTAATGACATCATTCGCGAAGAGATTAAAGAAGTTGCGCCGCACCGCGAGCGCAGCGCACTCCCGACGCCGCATGAAATTCGCCATCACCTGGATGATTATGTCATTGGTCAGGAACAGGCCAAAAAAGTGCTGGCGGTTGCGGTTTACAACCACTACAAACGTCTGCGTAACGGCGATAGCAGTAATGGCGTCGAGTTAGGCAAAAGTAACATTCTGCTGATTGGGCCGACCGGTTCCGGTAAAACGTTGCTGGCTGAAACGCTGGCACGCCTGCTGGATGTGCCGTTCACCATGGCGGATGCGACTACCCTGACCGAAGCGGGTTACGTCGGTGAAGACGTTGAAAACATCATCCAGAAACTGCTGCAAAAATGTGATTACGATGTGCAGAAGGCGCAGCGTGGTATCGTTTATATCGATGAAATCGACAAGATTTCACGTAAATCCGATAACCCGTCGATCACCCGTGACGTTTCTGGTGAAGGTGTTCAGCAGGCCCTGCTGAAGCTGATTGAAGGCACGGTCGCTGCCGTTCCGCCGCAAGGTGGACGTAAGCATCCGCAGCAGGAATTCTTGCAGGTTGATACCTCCAAGATCCTCTTTATCTGTGGCGGTGCGTTTGCCGGCCTCGATAAAGTGATCTCCCACCGTGTAGAAACCGGTTCCGGCATCGGTTTTGGCGCAACGGTAAAAGCGAAGTCTGAAAAACCGCAGGAAGGCGAACTGCTGGCGCAAGTTGAACCGGAAGATTTGATCAAATTTGGTCTGATCCCTGAGTTCATCGGTCGTCTGCCGGTTGTTGCTACGCTCAATGAACTGAGCGAAGACGCGCTGATTCAGATCCTGAAAGAGCCGAAAAATGCCCTGACCAAGCAGTATCAGGCGTTGTTCAACCTCGAAGGTGTGGATCTGGAGTTCCGTGACGAAGCGCTGGACGCTATCGCTAAAAAAGCGATGGCCCGTAAAACCGGTGCTCGTGGTCTGCGTTCTATCGTTGAAGCCGCACTACTCGACACCATGTACGATTTACCGTCCATGGAAGAAGTCGAAAAAGTGGTTATCGACGAGGCCGTTATCGCCGGTCAAACCAAACCTCTGCTGATCTATGGCAAACCGGAAGCTCAGCAGGCTTCTGGCGAATAATTAGCCAATTCATACAATCAGTTAATGAAAAAGGGGGGATTTTATCTCCCCTTTTGTTTTTTGCGTAAACACGGCGTTGAATGTGTGGGAAACATCCCCATATACTGACTTACATGTTATTGGTTGCGTGAAGCACAGTCATGCCACCGGATTACCTGGCGGACACTAAACTAAGAGAGAGCTCTATGAATCCTGAGCGTTCTGAACGCATTGAAATCCCCGTATTGCCATTGCGCGATGTGGTGGTTTATCCGCACATGGTCATACCCTTATTTGTAGGGCGGGAAAAATCTATCCGTTGCCTTGAAGCCGCTATGGATCATGATAAAAAAATCATGCTTGTGGCGCAGAAAGAAGCATCAACGGATGAGCCGGGTGTAAATGATCTTTTCACTGTCGGTACCGTGGCCTCTATTTTACAGATGCTCAAACTGCCGGACGGCACAGTTAAAGTGCTGGTCGAAGGCTTACAGCGCGCGCGCATTTCTGCACTGTCAGACAATGGTGAACATTTCTCTGCGAAGGCGGAGTATCTGGAATCACCGGCAATTGATGAACGCGAGCAGGAAGTGCTGGTGCGCACCGCGATTAGCCAGTTTGAAGGCTATATCAAGCTCAACAAAAAAATCCCACCGGAAGTTCTGACGTCGCTTAACAGCATCGACGATCCTGCACGTCTGGCTGACACCATCGCTGCGCACATGCCGCTGAAGCTGTCCGATAAGCAGTCCGTTTTAGAGATGTCCGACGTTAACGAGCGTCTGGAATATCTGATGGCGATGATGGAATCTGAAATCGATCTGCTCCAGGTTGAGAAGCGCATTCGCAACCGTGTCAAAAAGCAGATGGAAAAATCCCAGCGCGAGTACTATCTGAACGAGCAAATGAAAGCCATTCAGAAAGAGCTCGGCGAGATGGACGATGCGCCGGACGAAAACGAAGCGCTGAAGCGTAAAATCGACGCGGCAAAAATGCCGAAAGAGGCCAAAGAGAAAGCCGAAGCAGAATTGCAGAAGCTGAAAATGATGTCTCCGATGTCGGCAGAAGCAACCGTAGTGCGTGGTTACATCGAATGGATGATCCAGGTACCGTGGAACGCACGCAGCAAAGTGAAGAAAGATCTGCGTCAGGCGCAGGAAATTCTCGATACCGACCATTACGGTCTGGAGCGCGTCAAAGACCGCATCCTTGAGTACCTCGCGGTTCAGAGCCGCGTTAACAAACTCAAAGGGCCGATTCTGTGCTTGGTAGGGCCGCCGGGGGTGGGTAAAACCTCTCTGGGGCAGTCCATTGCACAAGCCACCGGACGTAAATACGTGCGTATGGCGCTGGGCGGCGTGCGTGACGAAGCGGAAATTCGCGGTCACCGCCGTACCTATATCGGTTCTATGCCGGGCAAACTGATTCAGAAGATGGCGAAAGTGGGCGTGAAAAACCCGCTGTTCCTGTTGGATGAAATCGACAAAATGTCGTCTGACATGCGCGGCGATCCGGCTTCTGCTCTGCTGGAAGTGCTGGATCCAGAACAGAACGTGGCGTTCAGCGATCACTATCTGGAAGTCGATTACGATCTCAGCGACGTCATGTTTGTTGCGACCTCGAACTCGATGAACATTCCGGCTCCATTGCTGGATCGTATGGAAGTGATCCGTCTGTCCGGTTACACCGAAGACGAAAAACTGAACATCGCTAAGCGCCACCTGCTGCCGAAGCAGATCGAGCGTAACGCCCTGAAAAAAGGCGAAATCTCGGTTGATGACAGCGCAATTATTGGCATCATCCGTTATTACACCCGTGAAGCGGGCGTGCGTAGCCTTGAGCGTGAAATCTCGAAACTGTGCCGTAAAGCGGTCAAGCAACTGCTGCTGGATAAAGAACTCAAGCACATCACCATTAATGGTGAAAACCTGAATGAGTTCCTCGGCGTGCAGCGCTTCGATTACGGCCGTGCGGATGATGAAAACCGCGTAGGGCAGGTGACCGGTCTGGCATGGACGGAAGTGGGCGGCGATCTGCTGACCATTGAAACCGCCTGTGTGCCGGGTAAAGGTAAGCTGACCTATACCGGCTCGCTCGGTGAAGTGATGCAGGAATCCATCCAGGCTGCGCTGACCGTGGTGCGCGCGCGTGCGGAGAAACTGGGCATTAACGCCGATTTCTACGAAAAACGCGACATTCACGTTCACGTTCCGGAAGGGGCGACGCCGAAAGACGGTCCGAGTGCAGGTATCGCCATGTGTACCGCGCTGGTGTCCTGCCTGACCGGTAACCCGGTGCGTGCAGACGTTGCGATGACCGGTGAGATCACCCTGCGTGGGCTGGTATTACCGATTGGTGGTTTGAAAGAAAAACTGCTGGCAGCGCATCGTGGCGGCATCAAAACGGTCCTGATCCCGGACGAGAACAAACGCGATCTGGAAGAGATCCCGGATAACGTGATTGCCGATCTGACGATCCATCCGGTGAAACGGATTGAGGAAGTTCTGACTCTTGCTCTGCAAAATGAACCCTCAGGGATGCAGGTCGTGAGCGCAAAATAGTGACCTCGCGCAAAGTGCATCAATAAAAATAAGGCTGGCAGGCCATTTCGGGCTTGCCAGCCTTTTTTTGTATAGCTAATTTAGATTGCTGGCGGGTTGTGTCATCATCAACTGGTGTTGTAAGGGCATGACAGGCCTGATATAACTGCTGCGCGGTCGCGTCGTGAAGGATTCAGGCGCGATATAAATTATAAAGAGAGGAAGAGAAGAGTGAATAAATCTCAACTGATAGACAAAATTGCTGCAGGGGCTGATATCTCTAAAGCTGCGGCTGGACGTGCGTTAGATGCATTAATTGCTTCTGTAACTGAATCTCTGCAAGCCGGGGACGACGTAGCGCTGGTAGGTTTTGGTACTTTTGCTGTTAAAGAGCGTGCTGCCCGTACTGGTCGCAACCCGCAAACAGGTAAAGAGATCACCATTGCTGCTGCAAAAGTTCCGGGTTTCCGCGCAGGTAAAGCGCTGAAAGACGCGGTAAACTGATCGCTTTCCTCTTAAGGAATGTGACAAAGTACAAGGGCGCATCATCAGATGTGCCTTTTTTATTTGTGATACCTGAATTTATAGACCTCGTGGGCTGACAATTGCCCCGGTTTCTTGTCACAATACGGACTCGCGCGCAGCAGCAGGAAGTGCAGTGTTGCGTAAGACCACAAGTTTCCTACAGCGGAGTGTTGTTACACCATGATGGACAATTTACGCACGGCAGCCAATAGCGTCGTGCTCAAAATCATTTTCGGTATCATTATCGTGTCGTTCATTCTGACGGGCGTGAGCGGCTACCTGATTGGCGGTAACTCCAACTACGCCGCAAAGGTAAATGACAAGGAAATCGGTCGCGGGCAATTTGAAAATGCTGTCGCCAGTGAGCGCAACCGCATGCAGCAGCAACTGGGCGATCAGTTCTCTGAACTTGCAGCGAATGAAAATTACATTAAGACGATGCGCCAGCAGGTGCTGAATCGTCTGATCGACGAAGCGCTGTTGGATCAGTACGCCAGAAAACTGAACCTCGGCATCAGCGATGAGCAGGTTAAAAAAGCGATTTTTGCGACCCCGGCTTTCCAGAATAACGGCAAGTTTGATAACACCCGTTATAACGCCCTCGTCAACCAGATGGGGATGACGGCCGACCAGTACGCGCAGGCGTTACGCAATCAGCTCACCACGCAACAACTGATCAACGCCGTTGCCGGCACCGACTTCATGCTCAAAGGTGAAACCGACGAACTGGCAGCGATGGTCGCTCAGCAGCGTGTTGTGCGCGCCGCGACCATTGATGTGAATGCGCTGGCGGCGAAGCAGACCGTGAGCGATCAGGAAATTACCAGCTACTACGAGCAGAATAAATCCCAGTTCATGTCGCCGGAACAGTTCCGCGTAAGCTACATCAAACTGGATGCAGCCAGCATGCAGCAGGATGCAAGCGACGCTGAAATCCAGGCGTACTACGATCAGCATCAGGATCAGTTCACTCAGCCGCAGCGTAACCGCTACAGCGTCATTCAGACTAAAACCGAAGCGGAAGCGAAAGCCGTTCTCGACGCCCTGAATAAAGGCGGCGATTTTGCCGTGCTGGCAAAAGAGAAATCATCCGACATTATTTCTGCCCGTAACGGCGGCGATATGGGCTGGCTGGAAGAGAGCACCACCCCGGAAGAGCTGAAAAACGCCGGTCTGAAAGAGAAAGGTCAACTTTCTGGCGTGATCACATCAAGCGTAGGCTTTTTGGTCGCGCGCCTGACGGACATAGAGCCTGCTAAAGTTAAACCGCTGGCAGAAGTCCGTGACGATCTGGCCGCGAAAGTGAAGCAGGAGAAAGCGCTGGATGCCTACTACGCCCTGCAACAGAAAGTCAGCGAAGCGGCCAGCAACGATAACGTCTCGCTGGTGGGTGCAGAGCAGGCAGCAGGCGTGAAAGCGGTTGAGACGGGCTGGTTTGGCCGTGACAATCTGCCGGAAGAGCTGAACTTTAAACCGGTTTCTGATGCCATCTTCAACGGTGGGCTGATTGGCGAGAACGGCACGCCTGGCAGCAACTCTGACATTATCACCGTCGATGGCGATCGTGCCTTTGTGGTCCGTGTCAGCGAGCATAAACCGGAAGCGGTGAAGCCGCTGGACGCGGTCAAAGCGCAGGTGACCGATATCGTGAAGCACAACAAAGCGCAACAGCAGGCTAAACTGGATGCTGACAAAATGCTGGCCGAACTGAAAGCCGGCAAAGACGACGCGTTCAAAGCGGCAGGTCTGAGCTTCGGTGAAGCTAAAACGCTGACGCGTACCGCTCAGGACCCACTGACTCAGGCGACCTTTGCGCTGGCGCTGCCTGCCAAAGACAAGCCGGTTTACGGGGTTGCCAACGATGCGCAGGGCAACGTCGTGCTGCTGGCGCTTGATGAAGTGAAAGCGGGTACGATGCCGGACGATCAGAAGAAAGCGATGGTGCAGGGCATTACACAAAATAATGCACAAATCACCTTCGAAGCGCTGATGAACAACCTGCGTAAAGAAGCCAAAATCAAAACGGGCGACATCATCGATCCTCAGCAATAACGAGGCGTCTCGCACATTTTTGTAACCCGATGCAATATTCAAAGGCCGCTTTCGCGGCCTTTTCCATTTCTGAAAGTTGCCATTTGAACGGCTATCCCGGCGTCGCTATCGTGACCGTGCTGTCAACAAACAAGGAGATAACAGCATGAAACGTGGAATCAAAGCGCTTTTAATCACCCTGACCCTCACCTGTGCGGGCGCAAGCTACAGCGCGCTGGCGGTACCGGCTGCGGCAAAATCCCCGGCGGTTCAAAGCAAAGCAGAGGCAAAATCGGATACCCAGGCAAAAGCATCGGAACCGGCTAAAACAGTAGACGATGAAAGCACCAGGGTTAGCATCAACACCGCTTCAGCCGAAGAGCTGGCCAGGGTCATGAACGGCGTGGGGCTTAAAAAAGCGCAGGCGATTGTGAGCTATCGTGATGAGTATGGTCCGTTCAAAACCATTGAAGATCTGAAACAGGTGCCGGGAATGGGCACCTCTTTGGTAGAACGTAATCTCGATCACCTGACTTTATAACGTTTGCACTTGCGCAGTAGCTAAATTTTGCCAGGATAATGAGGTCATACCAGTTATGACCTCTGTTCCTAAAACATAATAAAGGTTACCGCGCTATGCAGACTCAAATCAAAGTTCGGGGTTTTCATCTCGATGTTTATCAACACGTTAATAACGCCCGCTATCTCGAATTTCTCGAAGAGGCGCGCTGGGACGGGCTGGAGAATAGCGACAGCTTTCAGTGGATGACGGAGCACAACATCGCTTTTGTGGTGGTGAACATTAATATCAACTACCGCCGCCCGGCGGTGCTTGGCGATCTGCTGACGGTAACCAGCAAGCTCTCACAGCTTAACGGTAAAAGCGGAGTGCTCAGTCAGGTGGTGACCCTGGAGCCAGAAGGTGAAGTGGTGGCTGACGCGCTGATAACCTTTGTTTGCATCGATCTGAAAACCCAGAAAGCGCTGCCGCTGGAAGGGGAGTTGCGCGAAAAGCTGGACGCGATGGTGGAGTAAATTTCCCCTCACCCTAACCCTCTCCCCCATGGGAGAGGGGATAGCCCGAGTACAGCCCCGGTTTTCCCCCTCTCCCTGATGGAGAGGGCCAGTCCGGGTACATTCCCGCTTTTCCCCGCTCCCTTGAGAGGAGCCGTCCCGCTTTTCCCCCTCTCCCTCAGGGAGAGGGCCGGGGTGAGGGTGGAAAGGTGCACGAAGATAATATTAAAGCCCGGTCTTCTTCTTCATCGCCGCCATCACCCCAACCTTATCCGCCAGATAGTGATTCAGCCCGTTCGCACGCAGATTACACGCGGCGCATTGCCCGCAGCCATCGCCCTTAATCCCGTTGTAGCAGGTGAGCGTCTCGTTACGCACCAGTTCCAGTTGCCCCCAGTGATCCGCCAGCGCCCAGGTTTCGGCTTTATCCAGCCACATCAGCGGCGTTTCGAAGCGGATATCCTTCGCCATGCCCAGACTCACCGCATGATGCAGCGCTTTGACAAACTCATCCCGGCAATCCGGATAGCCGGAAAAATCGGTTTCGCACACGCCGGTAATGATCGCCTCGGCCTGCACCTGATACGCGTAAATAGCGGTCAGGGTTAAAAACAGAATATTGCGCCCCGGCACGAAGGTGTTCGGAATGCCGGAGGCGTCAGGTTCATAATCCGGCACCGGGATGCTGTCGCGGGTCAGGCTGCTAACGGCCAGTTCGTTAAGCAGGGTAACGTCCAGCACCTTGTGCGCACGCGCGCCGAGTTTGTGCGCCAGCTCGCGCGCTACGTCAATTTCCGCACGGTGGCGTTGACCGTAATCGAAGGTGACGCAGTGCACTTCGTCATACTGCTGTAATGCCTGCACCAGACAGGTGGTGGAGTCCTGGCCTCCGCTAAAGACGACGACGGCACGTTTCATAATTCTTCCTGCGATTTCAGTAAAAACGCTATGGTAGCGTCTGACGGCTTACGCGACCAGCTCCTTCACGCCTCCGGGGCGGGCAACCAGGCTTCGCTGAAATCAAACCAGCCGCGGGTGTTCAGACGGATCCCCTGCACGCCCGGCGGGGCGCTGATCTGATAGTGATAATTAAACAGCGGCGTCAGCACCGCGTCTTCCATCAGCGCGCTGAAGACATCCTGCAAACCGGTGCAGCGGGATTGCTCATCCGGCTGGCGCTGCACTGCGTCGAGCGTCGCCTGTAGATGCGCAAATTGCGGCGCGCGAAGTAAATTTGGCCACAGCGCATCACAGCGCAGCCACTGTTCAAGAGTGTACTCCGGCGCTTCGCCAATCAACCGATCCCCCATCATCACATCCGCCGTTGCCAGCGCGTCGCAGCCTTCCCAGTTTTTGGCATCGTGAAAAATCAGCGTCAGTTCACAGCCCAGCGTGGCGAGATGGCGTTGAAGCTGTTCGGCCATGGTGTGCAGTTCAAGGGGAAGATGGTAGAGCAGCGTTAACCGCGCAGGCAGCGCGACCGTTTCCTCCTCAACCCAGTGCGGCATCGCCCAGCCGGGGAGCAGTTCCCGGCTTGGGGTGATCAGATTTTCATCAAGCGGCAGCGTCTGCAAAAGACCGCTGTGGTGAATGATCTGCACCAGCCGACGGGCCTGTGCCCGGCTTAGCGTTTCGCCCGTGCGCAGCGCCATATAGCAAAATCCCAGGCTGATGCTGTTACTCACCTGACGCAGATGAGTGAGTTCTTCCGGCTCGCCAATCGCAATTTGCACCGGGTGGCGACAACTGGTGCCGAGATCCTGCTCGAAAAGCTGCGGCGTGATCCAGTACTCCACCGCTTTAAGCAGCGGGTGGCTGAGATGGTAATAGTCGTGACTTTCGAGGCGAACCAGTTCCGGGCTAAACGCAGCCAGTCGAAACGGCCCGGTTCCTACCAGCGGATCCTGGGGATGGGCCAGACGGCTGCCGTAGCTGGCGAGGCGGTGCGCCAGCCAGTAATCCGGCTGATGCAGGGTAAAGGTCAGGCACTGCGCATGGGTCACCGCGACCTCCTGCACGCTGTTTAGCAACTTGCGCAGATCCGGCAGGGCGAGAAGCTGTAACAGCCGCGCCTGAAGCTGGCAGGCGTCCACCGCGTCGCCATTGTGCCAGTGCAGCGTGGCGCGCAGATGAAAACGCCAGCGTAAACCGTCCGGGGAAACGTCCCAGTGGTGCGCCAGATCGCTTTGCGGCAGGCGGTTGTCGGTGATAAAGCGCGTTAACCCGGAAAAGATCTGCCCGGCCAGATGCTGTTCGGCCCGCCCCGGCAGAAAACCGGGCTGGAGCGGTTCCAGCGGGCGGTAATACGGAATGCGCAGCGTCGGCGTATCGTTTTGCCACTGCCCGCCGAGAAAAGGATGCAACAGCGTGCGCAGCGCGTCGGGCGGCAGTTGCGCCAGCGCGAGGGCGCTGTGCTGATGCCCTTCGCTGAGCGCATCTTCCAGCATCGCATTGCGCACGGAGTCGGGCGTGACGTGAAAGCGTAGCTCGCCGCGTTTACCGCGCCCGGACTTCGCCTGCCAGCCGATCCACCCGGCGGTTTCCATCTGGCGCAAAAGAGTACGCATATGCCGGTCGCTGCAAAAGCAGCGTTCAGCCAGATCCGCCACGCAGGTCTGCACCGGCGCGCCTTCGGAAAGCTGCCACAGGCGCTGATATTGATTAAGACGATTTAACTGGCGCATAAACCCGGAACAATAATCCTGAAGTATTCACTATTACTTCCGTATATCTCAGGCAATACTGGAGCACAAGTTAACCACATCACAGAACAGAGAGAATCATGGCGCGACTGGCTGCATTTGATATGGACGGCACTTTGCTGATGCCCGACCACCGTTTGGGTGAGCAAACTGTTGCGACGCTGCGGCAATTACGCGATCGCGACATCACGCTGGCGTTTGCCACCGGCCGTCATGCGCTGGAGATGCGCCATCTGCTGGGCCTGCTGACGCTGGATGCGTTTCTGATCACCGGCAACGGCACGCGGATCCACTCCCTTGAAGGGGATCTGTTGCACAGCCAGGATCTCAGCCCGGATGTGGCTCATCAGGTGCTGCACAGCAAATGGGATACCGACGCCAGCGTGCACGTATTTAACGACAGCGGCTGGCTGACTGATTACGACGATCCCCGCATTCTGGCGTTTCACAGCTACAGCGGGTTTCGCTATCAGGTGGTCGATCTCAAGCGCCTGAGCGCTCACGACGTGACCAAAATCTGTTTCTGCGGCGAACACGAGGATCTCAACCGCCTGCGCGTGCAGTTAAATGAGGCGCTGGGCGAGCGGGCGCACATCTGTTTTTCAGCGTTTAACTGCCTTGAAGTGCTGCCCGTGGGCTGTAACAAAGGTTCGGCGCTGACGATTTTAAGCGGGCAACTGGGCATTACGATGCAGGAGTGCATGGCCTTTGGCGATGCGATGAATGACCATGAAATGCTCGCCGCCGTCGGACGCGGGATGATTATGGGCAACGCCATGCCACAACTTATCGCCGCGCTTCCCCACTTACCGGTTATCGGACATTGCCAGAATCAGGCGGTGTCGCATTATTTGACTCATTGGCTGACCGATCCAACTCTTCCTTATTCCCCCGAATAACGAGCTTTGTCAGCAAGCCGGGTTAATCCCGGCTTTTTTTATTTCACTGACACGTTCCGAACAGGAGGCCGGACGCTTAGTCAGCAATACGCACCTTTCCGGTGAAATCCTGCGGTGTATAGCCCGTTGTTTTAAAGCCTTTATCTGTGATGATGTGATCAATCTCATTTAAGGTTGCGATGCACATCACCCCGTCCTGACCAAACTTTGTATGGTCGGCGAGAATCACTGATTTTTTACTCATGGCAATCATGGCCCTGGCAACATACGCTTCCTCAAAACTTTTCACCAGCACGCCGTGTTGCGGAGAAATACCGCCCGCACCGATAAAGCAGATATCGGCGTGAATCGTATTTATTTGCTGGCAAACCGAGACACCAAGATTGGCGCGAAAATGGTAATCATACTCCCCGCCTAATATATACACGCGAGCCTCAATGTTGTGCTCTTTAATTTTATCGGCAATTAATGCGGAGTTGGTAATAACGGAGAAGGCAAGTGGAGGTAATTTTTCAGCCAGAATGAGATTAGTCGTGCAAGAGTCAATAAACAGCGTGTCGCGTTCGCTAACCATACTGGCAGCAAGTTTGCCAATCGCCATTTTCTCTTCGCGATGCGCTTCAATTCTCGCGCCAAATGCATCTTCCTGGACTACCTGTTTTTTAACCGCGCCGCCATGGATTTTGGTGATTTGCCCTTCAGATTCCAGTAAAGAGAGATCGCGGCGGATGGTTTCTGAGGTAACTTTGAGCGTTTCCGATAACTTAATAACGGTCACTTCACCGAATTTGTTTAATTCATCAAGAATATGTTTTCTTCTTTTAATCGGGTTCATTATTTTCCGCCAGGGTCGAGCTTTGGCGCATGTTAACTGGATGCGCAGAGCAACGCAACCACTCCAGCGCGCAGACGATACCTTCATCATCATTCGTCGTGGTTACATACGCGGCCTGTTGTTTTATTGCATCCGGCGCGTTACCCATAGCGATGCCGATTCCGGCTGCGGCAAACATACTGATATCGTTCTGCTGGTCGCCAATCGCCGCAACTTTTTCAGAGGGAATATTGAATTGATGAATTATTTCATTAACAGCATAGCCTTTATTTATTTCTGTTCTTTGGATATCGATATAATTCTCTCCGGTGGTAGTCGCAACATAGCCGTCAGGCAGCTTATTATTCACCTCGATGCAAAGGGCTTCTGTTTTATTTTTTTCGGCAACCAGCGTTATTTTATAAATGTCCTCGCGATTAAATATCCTTCCTTGTTCGGCGGTAACAAGCGGTAACTCAAATAAACTGGCCTCATAGGTCGTCCAGGGGGCAATAAGTCGATCGTTACGATGGTAAATCGCCTGCGCGCTAAAAAAATGATGATGATAACGGGAGAGAGAAATATGCCGATCAATATTCCGGAGATCCATGCAGGAGAGCGCGGCAGTATGAATAATACGTTGCGGTGTCATCTCCAGAATTTGCCCGCCATTAAAACCGGCGCACCAGCCAAACAACATATCAACCTGCTGCTGCTGTAACAGGCGCACCATGGAGGAAACCGGCCTGGCGGAACAGGCTGCCAGCAGACCGCCACGCTGACGGAACTCAGCCAGCGCCTGACGTGTGCGCGGGCTAATTATCTTCTGCGATGTCAGTAACGTTCCATCCAGATCGGTAACCAGTAACATCTCTCTTTCCCCCGGTATTAACGCGTGATAAATGGTGTGACGGCCTCTTTGGCGGCGTTGCAGACCATATTGTCGATCGCCGTACCGACGACGAGAATATTGACTCCGGTATCTTTAAACGCTTTGGCGTTGGCGAGGTTAATACCGCCTTCTGCCAGCGTCGGTACATCTACTGCGCCAACCAGCGCCCGCAGGCGATCTTTAATGGCCTGCGGAATGTCGCCTGCTGCTACGCCTTCATAGCTCATACCGGTCATCAGGCCGATCATATCGACGCCAATTTCCTGCATCCGCTTCGCCACGCTGGCCACTTCTTCTGGCGTACGGGCAGGGATACCGAAGGTATGCAGATCGTCCGGATGACCAATATACGCGTCAACGGTCAAGCCGTATTGATGGGCGAGATTAACGATATCCTGCAGATCGTCCCAATCGGATTTGTGAGTGTGTAAACCATCCGCCCCGGCGCGTGCAATCTCCAGCATCTCCGTTTCGCTGAGCGGTACTGGCAACGTTTCAGTAAAGCCACCCGCGATACCCACCGTAATGAAAATATCGTCAGGCACCACGTTACGCACACCCTGTACCGCTTCAGCCATCTGGTCGTTGGTGATCTCATGACGGATCTGCTCCGCCGCATGCATGTTGCTCACGCCTTTATGTCCACGTGCCAGCGCCAGTGCAGGATGATTTGGTTCCAGTAGCTTAACGCCCGCCTCGCACACTGCTTTCGCCAGACGCGCATCGTCACCGGTGATCCCTGTGCTGAGGATGGTTTGCCCGCCGTGAAGCGCAATGGCATCTTTCACTTTCTGTAACGCTTTGGCGCGTTTTTTATTCATATCGCCTTTAAACATGGTTTACCTCTGGTGTTGGTGTATTTATTAACGGGCTGACGCGGCAGGTTCACTCTGTACGACAGCCTTAAATCGGTTTGCAATAATGGTGGTAATGCAGGTCATCGCCATTACAGTTACCATCACGATGGCCATCTGAAGTGCATTACTGGATAAGAACGGTGAGGCGAAAGCAGGAACATAGGCCACACCTTTAACATTAAAGAAGCCCAGCATCATGCCGCCCATTCCGGCCCAGAAAATGGCGGAGCCAAAGACAATTTTGTTGGCGAACATGAAGGGGTAGGCGGATTCAACGAAGGTGCCGAAGCCGAGGTTGATGAGCAGACCCGGCGTGGCGACGGCGGCTTCGCTTTTTTCACGCGGAGCGATGACGTTAGCAAGATTAATCCCTGCGGCGACCATCACCAGACCCACCATATCGACTGCGCCAAGGAAACTGACACCGGATTTCTCCATCTCCAGCAGGACTAGCGGCAGGATAACCGCGTGATAGACGCCGCCCAGAATGGCGGGCCAAATAACCAGCCCCGCCAGCAGTCCGGCAAGAACAGGGCTAAATGCCAGCGTACTTTCGATAGCCAGCTTAATGTAATTGCCCGCCGACAGCGCCAGAGGACTTAGCAGATAGTGCATAATCAACCCGGCGGCAAGGCCTGAGACTCCGCCCGCAACAATGTTTACGGTGGTCATTGGGAAGCGCCAGTTCAGGCACAGCTCGAAGAACCAGCGAACGAAAATACCGGCCATTAAACCGCCGATAATTCCGCCGATCAGACCGCCCTCAACGGAGAGCACCCCGGCGACGACCCCGGCAACAATAGAGACTTCATCCAGTTCGGAAATCTGTTTTGCCGCCAGCACCGCCACTAACACCGGCAAGCCTTTCAGCAGGATTTCAAAGATATCATTAAGTTTTTCCAGCCCCGGAATGTGGCTTAGGGCGAGCACAATCGCCATGGCGATAAAGCCGGGCAGCGCGGGGATCATGATGCTGCGAATATTAAAGCGTTTGAGCAGACTTCTTCCGGAGCCGCCCTGGGAGGGGGAAGAGCTACCCAACTGCGGCTTGTACTTGATACCCCAATGTTTACACAAGGAGGCGACAAAGGAGACGGCGCGGGTACGGCTGGTGGTGCCCGTTGTCCCTGAAGTGGCGACAATATTCGCCCCTTTTGCGGCCACCAGCGCCATTGAAGTCCCTCCGGTGCCGACGATCGGTGTTTTCATCTCAACGGCAGCGGTAAAGACATCGTGATTAGCTTTTCCCGGATCGGCGCTCATGACGACGATCCCGTCGATCTCACCGTTGCGGATCATCTGAGCAATCTGGCGATCGCTTTCAACCACTGAAGTGTTCACCTCTGAAAGCTTGCCCTGAAATATACGTTGTGGTTTTAGTTGGTTTTCTGTGGTTAACGCATACACGGATGCCGGAGTATCGGGTTTGGCGACGTCCATCGAAGCTTCCGCTGCGATAAACTGTACGGCGGCAACTTCGACGCCTGCGGCTTCACATTGCTGATAAATCTCCTGGAGTAACTTCTCTGGCTCTGCGCCACCCAGGTTGTAGAGGTTGCCTCCACTGCTTCCAATAATCGCAATTTTTTTCATAGCGGCCTCAAAGGTCGGGTAAGGGTTATCTGTGTTGTAGTGAAATCACAATGCCAAGTAAAACAATACAAATCAACATTAAAGGCGCGTCATAAAAAGAGTTTATTATGGTATTTACATTTAGTGATATGAATTTAAAGGGGATTTTAGATTTATTGCTTTTGTGGGTATTTGTTGTTTTGTGATGGGGTTCAAATGAACACAGAAAGGAAGGGAATATTTCAACCATATCCTGAAATAAAAACGCCCGATGAGGCTCATCAGGCGTTTTACAGGCAACTGGCTGTCAATCTGGAAGGGGACTCATCACACCAGCCGGGCAATTTCCGCCTGAAACGGCGCGATATCACCGATGTTAGCGGCGACCCACTGCGGATTGTAATAGGTGTCGAGATAGCGCTCGCCGCTGTCGCACAGCAGGGTGACAATCGATCCCGTCTCGTCTGCGTCGCGCATTCTTGCCGCCAGGTGCAGCGCCCCCCACATGTTCGTCCCGGTGGACGCGCCCACTTTGCGCCCGAGCTGGGTTTCAAGCCACTGCGCGGTAGCAACGCTGGCAGCATCCGGCACGCGCAGCATCTCATCCACCACGTCCGGGATAAACGACGGTTCCACGCGCGGGCGGCCAATCCCTTCAATCTTGCTCCCGACCGGGCTTTGCAGGCTGGCGTCGCGGGACTGCCAGTAATCAAGGAACACCGAGTTCTGCGGATCGACCACCATCAGCCGGGTGTCATAACCCTGGCAGCGCAGATAGCGCCCGATCGTCGCCGAGGTGCCGCCCGTGCCAGCGCTCATCACAATCCATTCCGGCACCGGGTGCGGTTCGCGCTCCATCTGGCGGAAAATGCTGTCAGCAATATTGTTATTGCCGCGCCAGTCAGTCGCGCGTTCGGCAAAGGTGAACTGATCCATATAGTGCCCGCGCAATTCCCGCGCCAGCATTTCCGAGGCGGCGTAGATTTCGCAGGCGCTTTCCACGAAGTGACAGCGCCCGCCGTAAAATTCAATCTGCTCAATTTTGCGTTTCGCGGTGCATGAGGGCATCACGGCGATAAACGGCAGCCCGAGCAGGCGGGCAAAATAGGCTTCTGATACTGCCGTCGAGCCGGATGAAGACTCAATGATTGGCGTGCCCTCTTTGATCCAGCCGTTGCACAGGCCATACAAAAACAGCGACCGCGCCAGACGGTGTTTCAGGCTACCGGTCGGGTGGGTGCTTTCATCTTTTAAATAGATCGCAATACCCGGAAACCCCGGCAGGGCCAGGCGAATAAGATGTGTGTCCGCCGAACGCTGATAGTCGGCGTTAATTTCGCTGATGGCGTGTTTCACCCAGGTGCTGTTCATGGTGCCTTTCCGTTTGTCATTTTGTGCCCAGATTAGCCTAAAGCCTGGAAAAAATTGTTGCCATTTAACCTTTGAATTAGACTGTAAGGAGAAAGTTATTCTCCCGGAGGGGGCGATGTTAGATAAAATTGACAGAAAGTTGCTCGCGCTGCTGCAAACCGACTGCACCCTCTCTTTGCAGGCGCTGGCGGATGCCGTTAATCTGACCACCACACCCTGCTGGAAGCGCCTTAAACGGCTGGAAGATGACGGCGTGCTGGTGGGCCGCGTGGCGCTACTGGATGCCGAAAAACTTGGGCTCGGTCTGACGGCGTTTGTGCTGATCAAAACCCAGCATCACAGCAGCGACTGGTACTGCCGCTTTGTCTCCGTCGTGGATGCCATGCCGGAAGTTTTAGGATTCTGGCGTATGGCGGGCGAATACGATTACCTGTTACGTGTACAGGTGGCTGACATGAAGCGCTATGATGATTTCTACAAGCGACTGGTGAACAGCGTGCCTGGGCTGTCGGATGTCACCTCAAGTTTCGCCATGGAACAGATTAAATACACCACGGCATTACCCGTTGAATAACTCCCCCGGCCCGCAACACCCGCCGGAAAACCACGTTCAGGAAGCGACCGCGTGCGATTATTTGCTCAATTAAGCTGGTACTTTCGCCGGGAATGGCGACGCTATCTCGGTGCCGTAGCCCTGCTTATCATCATTGCCATTTTGCAGTTGATCCCGCCGAAAGTGGTGGGCTATGTGGTGGATGGCGTGACCAAAGAACACTACACCACTACCCATGTGCTGATGTGGATCGGCACGCTGGTGCTGGTCGCCATCGTGATCTATTTACTGCGCTACGTCTGGCGCGTGCTGCTGTTCGGCGCGTCCTATCAGCTCGCCGTCGAACTGCGCGAAGACTTCTACCGCCAGTTAAGCCGCCAGCACCCGGAATTTTATCTGCGCCACCGTACCGGCGACTTAATGGCGCGCGCCACTAACGACGTTGACCGCGTGGTGTTTGCCGCAGGCGAGGGCGTGCTGACGCTGGTGGATTCGCTGGTGATGGGCTGCGTGGTGCTGATAGTGATGTCCACCCAGATTAGCTGGCAGTTGACGCTGCTGGCGCTGCTGCCGATGCCGATCATGGCCATCGTCATTAAACGCTACGGCGATCAGCTCCACAGCCGTTTTAAGCTGGCGCAGGCGGCGTTTTCGTCACTGAACGACCGCACGCAAGAGAGCATGACCAGCATCCGCATGATCAAAGCCTTTGGTCTGGAAGATCGCCAGTCGGCGCTGTTTGCCGAGGACGCGGCCGACACCGGGCGCAAAAACATGAAGGTTGCCCGCGTCGATGCCCGCTTTGATCCCACGATTTATATCGCCATCGGCATGGCAAACCTGCTGGCGATTGGCGGCGGTAGCTGGATGGTGGTGAACGGTTCGCTGACCCTCGGCCAGTTGACCAGTTTTACCATGTATCTGGGCCTGATGATCTGGCCGATGCTGGCGCTGGCATGGATGTTCAATATCGTCGAGCGCGGCAGCGCCGCTTACAGCCGTATCCGCGATATGCTGGCGGAAGCGCCGGTGGTGAATGACGGCAGCGAACCGGTGCCGGAAGGGCGGGGCGATCTTAGCGTGGCGATCCGTGAATTCCGCTACCCGCAAACTGAAAAGCCCTCCCTGTGCGGGGTAAATTTCACCCTTAAACCGGGCCAGATGCTCGGTGTCTGCGGCCCGACCGGGGCCGGGAAAAGCACGCTGCTGACGCTGATCCAGCGCCATTTTGATGTGGAGCAGGGAGAGATTTGCTTCCACGGCATCGCACTGCCGCGCCTGAAGCTCGACGCGTGGCGCAGCCGTCTGGCGGTGGTCAATCAGACGCCGTTTTTATTCTCCGACACCGTGGCGAATAACATTGCGCTGGGTAATCCCGGTGCGACGCAACAAGAAATTGAACATGTCGCCCGGCTGGCGAGCGTCCATGATGACATTCTCCGGCTGCCGCAGGGTTACGATACCGAAGTGGGCGAGCGCGGGGTGATGCTCTCTGGCGGGCAAAAACAGCGTATTTCTATCGCCCGCGCGCTGCTGCTTAACGCGGAAATCCTGATCATGGACGACGCGCTCTCCGCCGTTGACGGGCGCACCGAGCACGACATTCTGCACAACCTGCGCCAGTGGGGAGAAGGGCGCACGGTGATCATCAGCGCCCACCGCCTGTCGGCGCTGACCGAAGCCAGCGAAATTCTGGTGATGCAGCACGGGCATATCGTCCAGCGCGGCCATCATGAACAACTCTCGCAACAGCCCGGCTGGTATCGGGACATGTATCGCTATCAGCAACTGGAAGCGGCGCTGGATGACGCGCCGGAAGAGAAAGAGGATCTTGCCAATGCGTAGTTTTGGGCAGCTCTGGCCGACGTTAAAACGCCTGCTGGTGTACGGCAAACCCTGGCGTAAACCGCTGACGAGGGCGGTAGTGATGCTGTGGATCGCGGCGATTGCCGAAGTCTCCGGCCCGGCGCTGATCAGCTATTTCATCGATAACATGGTCGCCAAAAGCTATTTACCGCTGGGGTTACTGGCGGGGATGGCGGCGGTCTACATCGGCCTGCAACTGCTGGCGGCCTGGCTGCACTATGCGCAATCGCTGCTGTTTAACGAGGCGGCGGTAGGCGTGGTGCAAAAGCTGCGCACCGACGTGATGGACGCCGCGCTGCGCCAGCCGCTTAACGCATTTGACACCCAACCCGTCGGGCAGTTGATCTCCCGCGTGACCAACGACACCGAGGTGATCCGCGACCTTTACGTTACCGTTGTTGCCACCGTCCTGCGCAGTGCGGCGCTGGTTGGCGCAATGCTGGTGGCGATGTTTACCCTCGACTGGCGAATGGCGCTGGTGGCGATCACCATTTTCCCGGCGGTGCTGATTGTGATGGCGATTTACCAGCGCTACAGCACGCCGATTGTGCGCCGCGTGCGCACCTATCTCGCAGACATCAACGACGGCTTTAACGAAGTGATCAACGGCATGGGCGTGATCCAGCAGTTTCGCCAGCAAGCGCGCTTCGGTGAGCGGATGAGTGACGCCAGCCGTTCGCACTATATGGCGCGAATGCAGACGTTGCGTCTGGACGGTTTTTTACTGCGCCCGCTGTTGAGCCTCTTCTCCGCGCTGGTGCTGTGCGGCCTGCTGATGCTGTTCGGTTTTACCTCCGTAGGGACCATTGAAGTCGGCGTCCTGTATGCTTTTATCAGCTATCTGGGTCGCCTCAACGAACCGCTGATCGAACTGACGACCCAGCAGTCGATGCTTCAGCAGGCGGTGGTAGCCGGTGAGCGGGTGTTTGAGCTGATGGACCGACCGCGCCAGACCTACGGCGAGGACATCGCCCCGCTGAAAAGCGGTGAAATTGATATTCGCGATCTGTCATTTGCTTACCGCGACGATCGACTGGTGTTACAGGACATCAGCCTGACCATTCCGTCACGCAGTTTTGTCGCGCTGGTCGGGCATACCGGCAGCGGGAAAAGCACCCTCGCGTCGCTGATGATGGGCTATTACCCGCTGACCAAAGGCGAAATTCGCCTCGACGGGCGACCGCTTTCAACGTTAAGTCACAGCACGCTGCGCAAGGGTGTGGCCATGGTCCAGCAGGACCCGGTGGTGATGGCTGACTCCTTCTTTGCCAACGTCACGCTCGGGCGTGACATTAGCGAGGAGCAGGTCTGGCAGGCGCTGGAAACGGTGCAACTGGCGGATCTGGCACGGGGGATGCGCGAAGGCATTCACACCCGACTGGGCGAGCAGGGCAATAATCTCTCCGTCGGCCAGAAGCAGCTTCTGGCGCTGGCGCGGGTGCTGGTCGATACCCCGCAAATCCTGATTCTGGATGAAGCGACGGCGAATATCGACTCCGGCACCGAGCAGGCGATTCAGCAGGCGCTGGCGGCGGTACGCGAGCACACTACGCTTGTAGTGATCGCGCACCGGCTCTCCACCATTGTCGAGGCGGATACCATTCTGGTGCTGCATCGCGGGCAGGCGGTGGAGCGCGGAACCCATCAGCAACTCCTGAGTGCACAGGGGCGCTACTGGCAGATGTACCAGCTCCAGCTTGCGGGTGAGGAACTGGCGGCGAGCGCAAAAGAAGAATCGCTTATCGCCTGATGCACCATAAGCAGGCACTCTACTGACAGGCACCTCAGTTGGTGCAATTTGATAACGCACCGTGCACCGCCATGGTGCGTTTTTCTTTTCCAGGAACAATCTTAATCCCGATCACACTTTTCCATTCTGTAAACGTCCCTTATCGGACGCCGTTAAACGACTGAAAATTTCCTTCTTTTCATTTCTGGCACACCGCTTGCAATACCCGTTACGTGTTCGCTGCGGCTCTTACCGAATTCTGCCTGGAGGAAATTTATGAAGCTGGTTACCGTGGTCATTAAGCCTTTTAAACTCGAAGACGTGCGTGAAGCGCTCTCTTCCATTGGTATTCAGGGGCTGACCGTTACTGAAGTGAAAGGCTTCGGGCGTCAGAAAGGTCACGCTGAGCTGTATCGTGGTGCGGAGTACAGCGTTAACTTCCTGCCAAAAGTGAAGATCGACGTGGCAATTGCTGACGATCAGCTCGATGAAGTCATCGACGTGATCAGCAAAGCGGCCTACACCGGAAAAATTGGCGACGGCAAAATTTTCGTTGCCGAGTTGCAACGCGTCATTCGTATTCGTACTGGCGAAGCCGACGAAGCGGCGCTTTAAGCCTGCATTCAGTAATAGGGATGGGAAAAATGAAGAAAACAACCTTAAACATTGCGCTCGCCGCCCTCGCATTACTGCCGGGCCTCGCGCTGGCTGCACCGGCAGTCGCTGATAAAGCCGACAACGCCTTTATGATGATCTGCACCGCGCTGGTGCTGTTTATGACCATTCCCGGCATTGCGCTGTTTTACGGCGGCCTGATCCGCGGTAAAAACGTGCTGTCGATGCTCACTCAGGTCACCGTGACCTTCGCGCTGGTCTGCATTCTGTGGGTGGTGTATGGCTACTCGCTGGCGTTTGGCGAGGGCAACAACTTCTTCGGCAGCTTCAACTGGGCGATGCTGAAAAACATCGAACTGACCGCTGTGATGGGCAGCTTCTATCAGTACATTCATGTGGCGTTCCAGGGCTCTTTCGCCTGCATCACCGTTGGCCTGATTGTGGGCGCGCTGGCTGAGCGTATTCGCTTCTCCGCCGTGCTGATTTTTGTGGTGGTGTGGATGACCCTCTCCTATGTGCCGATTGCACACATGGTCTGGGGCGGCGGCCTGCTGGCCTCGCACGGCGCGCTGGACTTCGCGGGCGGCACCGTTGTACACATCAACGCCGCGGTAGCGGGCCTGGTGGGGGCTTACCTGATTGGCAAACGCGTGGGCTTCGGCAAAGAAGCGTTCAAACCGCACAACCTGCCGATGGTGTTTATCGGTACTGCGATCCTGTATGTCGGCTGGTTCGGCTTTAACGCCGGTTCAGCCAGTGCGGCGAACGAAATCGCAGCGCTGGCGTTCGTTAATACCGTGGTAGCGACAGCCGCAGCGATTCTGGCCTGGGTGTTCGGCGAGTGGGCGCTGCGCGGTAAACCGTCTCTGCTGGGTGCCTGTTCCGGTGCTATCGCTGGTCTGGTCGGCGTGACGCCTGCCTGTGGTTACATCGGTGTCGGCGGCGCGATGATCGTCGGTCTGGCTGCCGGCCTGGCGGGTCTGTGGGGTGTGACCATGCTTAAACGCTGGCTGCGCGTGGACGACCCGTGCGATGTGTTCGGTGTGCACGGCGTGTGCGGTATCGTAGGCTGCGTGCTGACCGGTATCTTCGCCTCCTCAGCGCTGGGCGGCGTGGGCTTCGCCGAGGGCGTGACCATGGGCCATCAGGTGCTGGTCCAGCTTGAAAGCATCGCGATTACCGTGGTGTGGTCGGGTGTAGTGGCCTTCCTCGGCTACAAAGTGGCAGACATGACCGTTGGGCTGCGCGTACCGGAAGACCAGGAACGCGAAGGTCTGGACGTCAACAGCCACGGCGAGAACGCGTACAACGCCTGATAGTGAGTATCTCCATAAGCAAGAAAGCCCCCTGCGAAGGGGGCTTTTTGGTTTTTGCGGCTTACACCCTCACCCCGGCCCTCTCCCTGAGGGAGAGGGGGGAAGGGCGGGTACGGGGGGTTTTTATCCCCTCTCCCTTAGGGAGAGGGAGAAGAGCGGGTCCGGGAGGTTTTCGTCCCCTCTCCCTCAGGGAGAGGGTTAGGGTGAGGGTGAAAAATCAATTACGGTTCCGCATTACCCCTTCCTGCACCGTTGACGCCACCAGCACACCGTCCTGGGTGTAAAACTCGCCGCGTACAAAGCCGCGCGCGCTGGACGCCGAGGTGCTTTCCACGCTGTACAGCAGCCACTCATTCATATTGAACGGGCGGTGGAACCACATCGAATGGTCGATGGTCGCCACCTGCATTCCGCGTTCCAGAAAACCGACGCCGTGGGGCTGGAGCGCCACTGGCAGGAAGTTGAAGTCAGAGGCATAACCCAGCAGATACTGATGCACGCGCGTGTCTTCCGGCACCGGGCCGTTGGCGCGGATCCACACCTGACGAGCGGGCTCTGCAACGTGACCTTTCATCGGGTTATGGAATTCGACCGGGCGGATCTCCAGCGGCTTGTCACAGAGAAACTTCTCTTTCACCTGCGGGGGCAGCAGGTGCGCCAGCGAGCGGGCGATGTCAGTTTCCGACGGCAGATCGTCCGGGGCCGGGGCAGCAGGCATCGTTTTTTGATGCTCATAGCCCGGCTCCGGTGCCTGGAACGAGGCGGTCATATAAAAAATCGGCTTCCCGTTCTGGATCGCCGCCACGCGTCGGGCGCTAAAACTGTTGCCGTCGCGCAGTACTTCCACATCGTAAATAATCGGTTTCTGGCTGTCGCCCGGACGTAAAAAATAGCTGTGGAATGAGTGCACAAGGCGCTCTGCCGGTACAGTCTCTTTTGCGGCATACAACGCCTGGCCGACGACCTGACCACCAAACACCTGGCGAAGGCCCAAATCTTCGCTTTGACCGCGAAACAGACCCTCTTCAATTTTTTCCAGATTCAGTAATGTCAGCAAATTGCTCAGGGCTTGACTCATAGGTGTCCTCAATAAAATAAAAGTCATCTGACCAGTCTCTCAGGCTCCAGTATAACGCAGAATCGGCGCTGGTCGGAGGGGTGCAATAATCTGAATAAAGAGGTTTTTCCAGGCAGAAATCAGTGATGTGTGCCACACTCAATGGCGTTATCAAAGTGTTAACCACTGATTTCTGGCAGGAATCAACGCCTGCTGGTGCATTGATGATAAGGAGAACTCAATGAAACTCGTGCACATGTTAAGTGGTTTAGCGGTAGCTGTTTCTCTGGCGGCCTGTGCTGATAAAAGCGCAGATATCCAGACTCCCGCACCGAACCCAAACACCTCTATTAACGCAACTGCGTCAACTATTCAGCAGCCTAATGTGACTGGTACTGTCTGGATCCGTCAGAAAGTTGCGCTGCCACCGGATGCGGTCCTGACCGTGACTCTGGCAGATGCCTCACTGGCTGATTCTCCGTCGAAAGTCATTGCTCAGAAAGCCGTGCGTACCGAGGGTAAACAGGCACCGTTCAGCTTCGTGCTGCCGTTTAACCCGGCCGACGTACAGCCTAACGCGCGCATTCTGTTGAGTGCGGCGATCACGATTGATGACAAACTGACGTTTGTGACCGATACCGTGAAACCGGCGATCAATGAGGGCGGTACCAAAATCGACCTCAACCTGGTACCGGTGCAGCAAACCGCGATCCCGATGCAGGAAAGTGGTGGTTCGGCGACGACCGTGCCGTCGACCTCTCCGACTCAGGTTGTGCCTTCCGCATCAACCCCGGCCCCGACACAGATGTAAATCTGTTTGCCCGGCAGTCTTTTTCTGCCGGGCAGGTTCCCCTCTAATACACCCACCGATAGCGCTGCATATCGATCTTGCCGCTGCCTGACACCTGTATCCCTTCTGCCAGTAATGCCTGCCGCTGACGCTGAAGATCCGGCCCGGTGAGCGAAATCGTGCCATGGCGATTCACCACCCGATGCCAGGGCAGAGTGCTGCCTTCCGGTAAGCGCTTTAATACGCCGCCCACCTGACGCGCCGCCCTTGGGGAACCCGCCAGACGCGCCACGTCGCCATAGGTGGTGACGTAACCTTCCGGGATAGAAGCAACGATTTGCCAGACGCGCTGCGGGAAAGAGTCGTGTGAGTCCATAGCATTATCCTGAGTGATGAATCTTCAGGATAAACAGCCTGTTCCCGACTGTGAAGAGGCGTTTGCGCAATAAACCAGCATACGACAGGCCGCGGCTTGCAATTGCCGGGGCGTACAGGGATAATGCGCTGGCGCGTTGGTTAACAACGCTCTCAATGGGGGCTCTGTTGGTTCTCCCGCAACGCTACTCTGTTTACCAGGTCAGATCCGGAAGGAAGCAGCCAGAGCAGATGACGTGTGTGCCGGGATGTAGCTGGCAGGGCCCCCACCCATTTCTGGCATTCGCCCGCTCAATCTCTCCGGTTAACTTTGCTTCAGCCGCGCTCCGCTCGCACGCTTCTGGCTATCCGCATCATTTAATACACTTTTTTCTGCGAATACTGATAATAAAAACATGTGCTAAAAAACAGTGTTGACATATTTAACAAACGCGCTAGATTTAAGGTTAACGGCGGCGGTAACATTGCTATCCGTTAAATGAAGTATTATTGAACGTGTTTTAAAGAAGTTGTGATTTATTAATGCGATAAAGGCCACGAAGTATTTGTAGTTTGGGAACATCGGCGAAGAGAATAAGCTCCTGACTCTCCCGATGATGCTTTAAGGCCACGTAGTCAGTTTCTACAATCGCAGGGTGTGAACGTATCGCGATGATGTAAGGCTATGTTTCACATGTGTTTTGTGTGTTGCGTTACATTGAGGGTTGATGTTTAAAGCGCAACGGAAATAAAGCCACGCATCAAAGAGTATATATCGCGAAGGGGGAATGTACCGTTGTGAAATTTGACGTGTACATTTTTAAGCAGTACTAAAAGCAGTACCTTGTAGTTAAGTTATTTAATGTTAAACCTAAGTGTAGTAGTAACCTAAAGGCCCTGACTATTCCAGTTGGGGCCTTTATCATTTTCGGGCTATCCAAAACCCAGGCGAATATACATTTGCTTCGATCGCTGCGGGTTCGCTGTGTTATTTCCCACCGCGTCTCGCATATTTTTCATGCTGAGATAATTCTTAATGCCCCTGTTTTTCAGAAGGGGTTTATCCGGCACTTCATTTGTCCATAAATAATCCATGGGTATCCATGCTGGACCCGGGTGATATGATTTCCTTATCGGTCATCGCTTCCTCACCCATCCTGATTATTAACGGTTGTGTATATTAATTGTGCGTAATGTACTCATTTAAAACGATTTTTAGCGTAGCAATGCAGTCGGGGTGATTAATTTCACCCGCCTCGTCACTTTTTATAGAAAGAATTTTTTGAACAGGTATATTAATATTTTGCCAGTCCCGCTCGCCAGAGCAAATAAATGAAAGAGCTATGCTATGGAACGTACTGTTTATGTGGTTGATGATGACCCGTCTGTCATCGCTGCGTTAAGCAATCTTCTTCTCGCAGAAGGTTACGCTGTTTCATCCTTCACTTCGCCCCAGGTTTTTTTGTCTCACCCGCACTATCCCTCGCCCTGCTGTTTGATCGTGGATTTAAACATGCCGGATGTGAACGGGCTTGATGTGACGCGGGCGTTGCGCGAGCAGGGCTACTCCATTCCGTCGATTTTTCTCACTGGCTACGGCACCATTCCGGTGACGGTACAGGCGATGAAAGCCGGGGCCTGTGAATTTCTCACCAAGCCCGTGCTGCCCGATCCGCTGCTGCTGGCAGTAGCCGAGGCGATGGCGGTTTCCGAAGCCGAAATGTCAGCCTCGGAAGAAAAGCGGGAACTTATTGAGCGCACCCGGACACTGACGCTGCGCGAGACGGAGGTGAT
The DNA here is from genome assembly GCF_900116015.1 of Enterobacter sp. kpr-6. Classification (GTDB taxonomy): domain Bacteria; phylum Pseudomonadota; class Gammaproteobacteria; order Enterobacterales; family Enterobacteriaceae; genus Enterobacter_D. Next base: position 734,182 of record NZ_FOYH01000002.1, on the reverse strand, counting down.
GCAACTGGTGGTCACCGGGCTTTTGAACAAGCAGATTGCCGCTGAAATGGGCATCAGTGAAATCACCGCCAAAGTGCACCGGCGGCGGGTGATGGAAAAAATGAAAGTCCGCACGCTCTCCGATCTGGTCAAAGCCACCGAAAAGCTTAATCTCAGCAAAGTCAGGAGTTAGCCGCCTCCTGCACCACCGGCAGGGTGAACCAGAATACGCTCCCGCCGCCATCGTTATTGGTTGCGCTGAGCTTACCGCCATGGCGCTTGATGATCTCAGCGCTGATGGTCAGCCCCATCCCCATTCCTTCGGCTTTGGTGGTAAAGAAGGAATCAAAAATCTTCTCGATCACCTCATCACTCAGCCCGGTTCCGTTATCCGACACCTCAAACTGGATCAGGTCCGGTTGAGGATTGAAGGAGGCGAGGCGCAGCCGCCGCGTGCCGCCATTCTCCGACATCGCATCCATGGCGTTAATCACCAGATTGAGCAACACCTGCTGGATCTGCACGCTCTCGCAGAAAATATGGTCGTTCTCCGCCTGTAGCGCTAACTCAAGGGAGATGAAGCGCCGTTCAAGCTCCAGCCGCGACAGCGAGCGGATATCCCGCGCCAGCGTGTGCAGCCGCGTATAGACAAATTCAGCTTCGTGATTACGCGTCAGCGCCTGCAATCCACGGATGATCTCGCCCGCGCGTTTGCCTTCGTTGATCACTTCCTGAACGCTGTTGAGGGCGTGGTCCAGATGCTGGGGATCGCGCCGCAGCCAGCGCAGCGCGGCACCCGCATTCGCCACAATCGACATCAGCGGCTGGTTGATCTCATGGGCAATAGAGGCGGTAAGCTGACCGACGGTGGTGGCGCGCGCCACCCGCGCCAGATCGGCCTGCGCGATGCGCACCGCATCCTCAGAATTACGCTGAAGAGTAATATCGGTAATGGTGCCGAAATACTCTTTCACCTCAGGCCAGCTCTCCACTGGTTCGCCGATGCCTTTAATACAGAGACACGCGCCGTCGGTGCGGATGATACGAAATTCCGCCTGCATCGGCTGACCGTTACGCACGCTGGTGGTGACCAGTTCGCTGATCGTGGGGCGGTCGTCCTGATGAACGCGGGTCAGAAAATCGGCCATCGACAGGCTGTCCTGGCGCTCCGGCAGGCCGACGATCCGCCGGTACTCTTCCGACAGCAGCATGATGTCCTGCTCGAGATGCCAGTGCCAGGTTCCGGTGTGACTGATTTTTTCACCGAGCATCAGCGATTTCTGGCTGGCGCGAAGCTGTTTTTCAATTTTGCGCCGCTGGATGTTTTCGTCCAGCAGTTCGGCATACAGCCTCGCCGTTTCCAGCGACACCGCCGCCTGCGCCGCCAGCATTGAGACGATCCGCGAATGCTCGGTGGTGAAGATATCGGGCAGCAGGCGGTTTTCCAGATACAGCACCCCGACCATCTGCGCCTGTTTAAACATCGGCACGCACATCACCGCCGCGCCGGAAGCGACCAGATAGTGATCCTGACTGAACGGGCTGAAGGTGTCCGGCTTGCCGGTGCGGATCTCCTGCCCGGTGCGGATCACCGCCGACAGCACCGAGAGCGGCAGATCCGTCGCCAGCGGCGTCTCTTTGACGATATTGACTTTAATGCCATCGGCGGTGGTGATCGCCCGCGCTTCGATTTCCGGGATCGTGCCGTTAACCAGGCGAATGAGCAGGCATTGCTGCGCCCCGGCCCGCTCGACCAGCATGATCATCAGGGTGTTGATCAGGCGATTAAGATTGATCTCTTCCGTCAGGGCGCGGATGGCGGTGACCAGCCCCTGCAAATCCCCGACAGCCGCATTCTGCGCAAAAGAGACGGTATCCAGCGCCGTCTGGCTGCCCTGGCTCACCAGATGCGGGTAGCGGTGTTCTAACTGGCGCACTTTCGCCCCGGCACCCCACAATTCCCAGGCGTTCATCGCCCCTTTGATGTAGGCCTCGGACGCAAAGCGCATCCCGTTCGCCGCCGCGAGGCGCGCAGCAAGCTCGCAGGCCAGCGCGTGAATCGGGTGAAATTGCCCTTCACGGGCCAGCGTCATTGCGGATTCATATTTTTCCGCCGCCCCGGTGCTGTCGCCCGCCAGCCGCAGCATTTCGGCCTGAAGCAGCGCCGCTTTATCGGAAAAGGTTTTGGTATTTTCCGCACACCAGGTGGTGATTTTGTCGAAATGCCGCGTGAGTTGTTGCCGATCGTCCGGGGTGACCTCCTGCGGCTCCAGCGGTACCGCCAGGGCCAGCGCGCTGTACAAATGAAAATCCAGCATATGAATATGACCGGGAATAAAGTCAGTCAGCGGCGCGGCCTCCAGAAAACAGCGGCGGGCCTGGTGATATTCTCCGGCAAAAAAGTGCGCTTTGCCCTTATACAGCCGGGACCAGAACTGCATCAGGAAAACAGGCTCAACCGCTCTGCCATGCTCCTCCATGTGCAGCGTGGGCGGGATAAAATGCTCGCCCGAAAACGCCTCGTCCCCCGGTTTTCTCAGGAATAGCACGTAATCGCGCTGCATTTGCAGGATCACTTCCACGTCGCGGTAGCGGGCTTTACGCACATAGCTTAACCCCCGGTCGATGGAGGTCTGCACGCCGTCGAGGTGATCGCCCCGCGTCAGGTAGTTCATGATGATATGGCGCAGTGCGAGGCAGGCCGTGGTGCGATCGCCGATTTCAACGGCGACATCAAAGGTGGCTTTGGCCCGCTCAATGGCATAGGTCACCGGCATCGTCCAGATACTGACCTGATCGAGCGGCAGCAGCGTGCGGGCTTTAAAACTGGCGAAATCGTGTTTGTACACCAGCTGGCGGGCCAGCAGCGTGCTGGCAAATCCTCGACTGTACTCGTCGTAGTGATCGCCGCACAGCACGCCATACCACGCCAGCGCAAAAGTCGATGCCCCGGTGATCCCTTTTGCCAGCGTGAGGTGCAGCAGCTTGCACAGGATCATAAATTGCAGACGCGGGCTGATAAACGCCGCGTAGGTGCTGGCACTGGCCATCAGGTTCATCACCGCTTCGGTTTCCCGGCAGGTGACTTTCGCCAGCGCCCGGAAGCGGGTGTACGGGTTAGTGCCAACATCCTCTTTCAGCAACACGCGGGCGGCGTCGCACTCGGCCTTGTCAGGATGACGGTTTAAATCGATGCCGAAAACCGCCAGCCAGGCGATTGCCGTTTCCAGCGCCAGTTGACTATCCGACTGGCGCATGTGGATTTCCGCCATCAGGCAGGCGGCCACCGCTTTATCTTCCAGTTCGCCCGGCGCGCTGAGCAGCGCCGAACAGCGCTCGCGTGCGGCGGTCAGGTTGCCGCTTAAAAACTCGCACTCGGCTTCCTCAAGCAAAAATTGCGCGTTGATCTCCGGGCTGACAAGGGCATGCAACACATGCGCGGTGTGAATAAAACGCAGGGAAGAGACATAATCGCCGGTGATTTTCGCCCGTTTCACCGCCTTCAGGATCAGCGCCGCAAACGCGTCCGCCTCCTGGCTTAACAGCGCGCTATTTTTTATCGCCGCCAGATGATGCACCGCGCGGAACAGCGGCTCATCGGCGATGGCGTCCCCGGCCATTTCTGCCTGGGTGCGGGCCGCGATATGGTGGATTCGATCTTTTTCATCTGCCGGGACGCTCGCCAGCGCCGCGTCCAGCACGCTGGTGTGCATAAACGCAAATTTTTCAGCGGAAAGCGAAATCAGCCGGGCGCTGGCGGCGGGCGCTAAATCCCCCATCAGTTCACTGACTGACGCGGCAAGAATGTGCGCCGCCAGCGGCATATTTCCGCTCCCGCCAAGGCAGGCAATCTGCCCCAGACGCTGACGGGCGAGGGGCGGCAGGGTTTCCAGGTGCTGAATGACCACCGAGGCCACGTTGTCGGAATAGTGGCATTGCAGGATCGCATGGCGGTCATAGGTCCATTTCTGCGGCTTCGGGCTGGAGATGAGCCCGTCCCGCACCGCCTGCCTGAACAGCTCATGGGTCAGAAGGGGATTGCCGCCGGTTTTCTCATGCAGCAGCATCGCCAGTTCCATGGTGTCGGTTTTTTTGCTGTGCATCAGGCCCGCCAGCCAGTGCGCGATGTGCTTCACCGACAGCGGCTCCGGCGTAATGTCTACCATCCGCGTGGCCGACGCGCGGATCTTCGCCACATTCTCCGCCACGGTCGGGCAGGGCATCGACACCGAATCACAGTGCGCGAGGATCAGCAGCAGCGGAATGTCATCGCTCAGGCGCAACAGATTCTGCAACAGTTGCAGCGTGGCCTGATCCGCCCAGTGCACGTCGTCGATCATAATGACCAGCGGCCTGCCGGGGGCGGCAAAGGCTTTGACCAGGCTGTAGGCCATGGAATTGAATTTGTCCCGCGCATCGAGGGAGTGCACCCCGGCGGGCAGGTGGGCTTTCTGATCGAGCAGGACGCCCAGTTCCGGCACCACGCTCACCGCCAGCCCGACGTAATCACCGAGCAACCGCTCAATGTGCAGACGCCAGCGCGCCATTTCAGCGGTCGGCAGACCGAGCAGATGCAGGGCAATGGTGCGAAACGCGGCGGTGAAAATCGCATAGGGCAACACCGGCGAGTGCCGATCGGCTTTCACCACGCTTAACAGCGACTGTTTCGGTTGCAGGACCTTCACTGACGACGCCACCAGCGAGGATTTCCCGCTGCCCGGCGCACCGGTAATCGTCACCAGCGCGTGTTTACCGCTGCTTTGCACCTGGTCATAGGCCGCCAGAATATCCGCCGCCTGCGGGTGATCGGAGTAGAGCGCATCCGACGCCAGCCCGGCGCGCGGCGTATCCTGTCGCCCAAGAGTAAAGGATTCCAGCACCCCGTCCGGCATCAGGTTGGACTGGCAGCGGCGCAGATCGGCCAGCAAACCTTCCGCCGTCTGATAGCGATTCTCCGGGCATTTTGCCAGCAGGCGCATCACGAGCGCGGAGAGTACAACCGGCACCTCTTTGCGTAACAGATGCGGCGGCAGCGGTTCGGAAGCGATGTGATGATGCACCCACTCCGCCTGCCCGCCGTCAGGACTGCCGTAGGGCAGGCGGCCGGTAAGCAGTTCATACAGCACAATCCCAAAGCTGTAGAGATCGCTCAGGCTGCTCACCGGGTGCGGCGTGCGCGTTGTGTGTTCAGGCGACATATAGGCCAGCGTTCCGCCTGCGACGGTCAACTCTGGCGGGTGCGGCAGATCTGAGGCGATGGTGGTCAGGCCAAACCCGGTGAGCAGATAGTGCCCCTCAGTGAGGCTGACAAAGTGGGCGGGCTTGATATCGCCATGAATCAGCCCGCTTTGATGCATCAGGCTGAGCGGCGTGGCAAGGGCAATCGCGTGCGTCAGGAAATCGGTCAGCGTGCCGACGGGTATATAGAGTGTGTCTGAGAGGGTTCGCCGGGTCAGCGCAGGATAAATCAGCGCGTAGCGTCCCTGATACCCGGTATGCCGCAGCGGTTTTAGCGCCCAGCTTTCCACCAGACGATCGCGCAGGGCAAACTCATTTTTCAGCCGCTGCGTGACCGATAATTCTGCTTCCTCACTGGCGGCCATGGCCAGAGAAAAGGTTTCGCCCGTTGCGCTGTCGCGGCCTAACAGCCACTCAATATTGCCTTCCTGCGCCAGCGGACTAAAGACGATTTCTTCCGACAGCGTATAGCTGTCCTGTTCAGTAGCCGGGTGAAGCAGCGTGCTGTTCATTGACTTCCCTCATAGCGAGAAAACGTCCGATGAATGTGTTCAAAAAGCGTATCAATGTCGAGAGGCTTAGGCAAAAAGGTAATCGCACCGAGGGAGATGGCATACCAGAGCATGTTTTCGTCTCCGTTGCCGGAGATGATAATGCCCGGCGGTTTTTCAACGCGACGCTTCAGCTCTTTAAAGAGCTCAAAGCCGGACATGCCTTTCAGCTCGACATCAATGATAAACAGCGCCGCATCCTTCAGCGCTGCCTCATCAGTAAGGAGTGCTTCAGCCGACTCGAATACCTGCGTGGTGTAGCCATCAGACTCCAGTAAATTGCCCAGAGCGGTTCGGACAGAACGCTCGTCATCAACGACCACAATACGCTTCGACAGCTTCATGCTGATTTCCTTAACGGTTATCCCTGGGCGTTTTTCTCACCGGGAGGGGGAGGTGTTCCGCTTATCTTAGGGACACACTCGTGACGAAACCAGGCCAGGGTCACCGGCTGGCGGCGAATTAACCGTTTACACAGCGGGATGATCTGCTCGCCAATCAGCATACCAAACAAACCGAGCAGCGCGATCACCGGCGGTGCCGGGGAGTTAACATCGATAACGACATAAATCACCCCGGCAAGAATGCCCATGGCAAGAGAAACAGCATAGGTTTTTAGCATCGTCATTCCGCCTTTTTCGCTATTGCAGAGACAATGGGTTGATGAAAGGAGATCTGCGCGGTGGGTTCCGGCGTGATAAACCGGGAGGCCAGCTGGCTGCCGAGGATCATACCCAGTAAGCCAATCAGCGCCACGGCGGGCGGCGCAGGCGAACGGACGTTGAACAGGGCATAAATCAGCCCGATGAGCACACCCGCGCCTAGCGAAAGGAGTAAAGGACTCAAAGGCCCTCCTGTTACGAAAGCGCAGGCCGCCACGCAAGGTAACGACCTGCGAGAAGGATTAGCGAACCGGAGCCGGAACCGGGGCCAGCGTGTTGTGCTCGCTCTTCTGGCGGGACGGGGCTTTGTGCACCATGGTGTAAGCGTAATCCACGCCCATGCCGTACGCGCCGGAATGCTCACGCACAATATCCATGACCTGGGTGTAAGTTTCTTTACGCGCCCAGTCACGCTGCCACTCCAGCATCACCTGCTGCCAGGTCACCGGGATCACGCCCGCCTGGATCATGCGCTGCATGGCAAAGTCATGCGCTTCTTTAGTGGTGCCGCCTGACGCATCCGCCACCATGTAAATTTCGTAGTCGCCTTCCAGCATCGCGCACAGGGCGAAGCTGTTGTTACACACTTCGGTCCACAGGCCCGCGACCACCACTTTTTTCTTGCCGTTGGCTGCCAGCGCGTCACGCACTTTCTGGTCGTCCCAGGAGTTCATGGAGCTACGCTCCAGAATGTCCTGACCCGGGAACACGTCCAGCAGTTCCGGGTAGGTATTACCTGAAAAACTTTCCGTTTCTACGGTGGTGATAATGGTCGGAATATTAAAGACCTTCGCTGCTTTCGCCAGCGCAACGGTGTTGTTTTTCAGCACCTGGCGGTCGATTGACTGCACGCCAAACGCCATCTGCGGCTGGTGGTCGATAAAGATCATCTGGCAGTTTTGCGGAGTCAGGACTTCAAGTTTGCTCGTGGTCATCATGTTTCCCATTAAGGTAAAAAGTGAAAAGTTCCGTGGAATAACGCACCAGTGACGGCCGCCGTCTTGCCTGGCATGTCACTGTCCTGGCGCAGTGTAGGAACCTTTCACCCCCCCGCCAATTATCTCTGTGTATAACTATACGTTGGTATAACTATCCCTTTGTATAACTAGATCTTTCGCGGAGCTGCTGAACATAATCCGGGCAATATTCATCTCTCTCGGAGGTTCTATGGTTACCCTCGGTAAAGCCGATATCATTCTGACGAATGGTAAATTTCACACCGTCGATCGTGAAAATCCGGTCGCAGAAGCGATCGCGATCCGTGACGGTAAATTTCTTGAAGTCGGCAGCCTTAACGAGGTGATGCAGCATCACTGCGACGCCACCAAAGTGATCGACCTGAAAGGCCATACCGCGATCCCAGGCCTTAACGATTCGCACCTGCACCTGATCCGTGGCGGCCTCAATTACAACCTCGAACTGCGCTGGGAAGGGGTGCCGTCGGTGGCCGATGCGCTGCGGATGTTAAAAGAGCAGGCGCTGCGTACCCCGTCGCCCCAGTGGGTGCGCGTGGTGGGCGGCTGGAGTGAGTTCCAGTTCGCGGAACGCCGGATGCCGACGCTGGATGAGATCAACGACGCGGCACCCGATACCCCGGTATTCGTGCTGCACCTCTACGATCGCGCCCTGCTTAACCGCGCCGCGCTGAAAGTGGTGGGTTATACCAAAGACACGCCGAACCCGCCGGGCGGTGAGATCCAGCGCGACAGCAATGGCAACCCGACCGGGATGCTGATCGCCCGCCCGAATGCGATGATCCTCTACGCGACGCTGGCAAAAGGCCCAAAACTGCCGCTGGAACAGCAGGTGAACTCCACGCGCCAGTTTATGCGCGAACTCAACCGCCTCGGCCTGACCAGCGCCATTGACGCGGGCGGCGGTTTCCAGAACTACCCGGAAGATTACGAAGTCATCGCTGAACTGCACGAGAAAAAGCAGATGACCATCCGCATCGCCTACAACCTGTTTACCCAGCGTCCGGGGCATGAACTGGAAGACTTCGAAAAGTGGACCGACATGCTGACGCCAGGACAGGGCAGCGACTACTTCCGCCACAACGGAGCCGGGGAGATGCTGGTCTTCTCCGCTGCCGACTTTGAAGACTTCCTCGAACCGCGCCCGGACTTAGCGCCCGGCATGGAAGATGAACTGGAGCGCGTGGTGCGCCATCTGGTCGAGCACCGCTGGCCGTTCCGCCTGCACGCCACCTATGACGAATCCATCAGCCGGATGCTGGATGTCTTCGAAAAGGTCAACCGCGACATTCCGTTCAACGGCCTGCACTGGTTCTTTGACCACGCGGAAACCGTCACGCAGCGCAATATCGATCGCATTAAAGAACTGGGCGGCGGCATTGCCGTGCAGCACCGCATGGCGTTCCAGGGCGAGTACTTTGCCGAGCGTTATGGCATCGAAGCCACCCGTCACACGCCGCCGGTCGCGCGGATGCTGGAAACCGGCGTCCCGGTTGGCCTTGGCACCGACGCCACCCGCGTCGCCAGCTACAACCCGTGGACCGCGCTTTACTGGCTGGTATCGGGCCGCACCGTGGGCGGTATGCAGATGTATGACGTCAACGCGCGTCTCGATCGTGAAACCGCGCTGATGCTGTGGACCCAGGGCAGTGCCTGGTTCTCCAGCGAGCAGGGCAAAAAAGGGCAGATCAAAACCGGTCAACTGGCCGACATGGTGGTGCTGAGCAAAAACTACTTCAGCGTGCCGGAAGAGGAGATCAAAGGCATCGAGTCGGTGCTTACCCTGGTGGACGGCAAGATTGTCTATGCGGCAGGCTCGTTTGGGGCGGAAGCGCCGCCGTCGATCCCGGTGTTGCCGGAGTGGTCGCCGGTGGTGAAGGTGCCGGGTCACTACCGCAGCGCGCCGCCGGATGCACAAACCCGCGTGGGGATGATGAACCAGGCGCACCATTGCAGCGGCCCGTGCGGTGTGCACAGCCACTCCCATGATATTGCCCGTGGCTCAAACATCCCGGTTGCCGAAGAAAACGCCTTCTGGGGCGCGCTCGGCTGTAGCTGCTTTGCGTTCTGATCCTATGAAAAATTCTCTCAACGCTAACCCGCCCCGGATCGATCTGGGGCTGTTATTCCTGCGTCTGACGGGCAGCCTGCTGTTGCTGCACGTCCATGGCTTACCGAAAATTTTTCACTTCAGCGAGGAACTGACCCGCATCTAAGATCCGTTCGGCCTCGGCCCGTGGATGAGTCTGCTGCCCGCGATTTTTGCCGAAGTGATCTGCCCGTTGTTTATCATCGCGGGTCTCTTTACCCGTCTCGCGTGCCTGCCGGTTATCGGCGTGCTGCTGGTGGCGATGCTGTTTGTGCATCCCGACTGGTCGATTGCCGAAGGGCAGTTTGGCTGGCTGCTGCTGATTATTTTCACCACCCTGGCGCTGACCGGGCCAGGCCGCTGGCGCGTCGGCACGAAGATGACAGGTGCAGGGGAGGTGTCCCGTGGCGCAGGTTAACGATATTCATGCGATCCCCGCCGCCGATCTGCCGCCGGTGGCGGCGGTATCGCCGTGGCAGCCGCTGCGTCAGCGTGTCTTCTGCATGCTGTGGATCGCCACGGTCGTCTCCAACGTCGGCTCCTGGATGAATGACGTGGGGGTGAACTGGACGATGCTGACGCTGAGTGCCGATCCGCTCTCCGTGGCGCTGGTGCAGGCTGCCAGTAGCCTGCCGATGTTCCTGTTCGCCCTGCCGTCGGGGGTGATGGCGGATATCGTCGATCGCCGCAAATATCTGCTGTTCTCGCAGATCTGGGTGTTTATCGCCGCCGCCGGGCTGACGTTTATGTCATGGGCGGATCTGGTCACGCCAACGGTGCTGCTGATCGCCGCGTTTTTACTCAGCACCGGCGCGGCGATGAGTTCGCCGCCGTTCCAGGCCATCGTGCCGGATCTGGTCAGTAAAGAAGAACTGGGTCCGGCGATTGCGCTTAATTCACTGGGGATCAATATCAGCCGCGCCATCGGCCCGGCTTTGGGCGGGCTGGTGCTGTCGTTTGCCGGACCCTGGATGGTTTTTGCCCTCAACTCCCTGTCGGTGCTCGGCGTGTTCTGGGTGCTGTACGTCTGGAAAGCGCAGCCCAACGTGCAGCGCCTGCCGCCGGAACACTTCTTCCCGGCGGTGCGCGCGGGCGTGCGCTATGTACACGCCGCACCGGTGCTGCGTAATGTGCTGGTGCGCACCGTGGCGTTCTTCGTGTTCGGCAGCGCCGGGTGGGCATTACTGCCGCTGGTGGCGCGGCGTGAACTCAATCTCGGACCTGGCGGCTACGGCATTATGCTCGGCTGCATCGGCGTCGGAGCGATTTGTGGCGCGCTGCTGCTGCCCCGGTTGCGCAGGCATTTCAACCCGGATCGCCTGATGGTGCTGGCAAGCGGGATGTTCGCCATCACCATGCTGGCGCTGGCCTTTGTGCGTCACTTCTGGCTGCTCAATGCGTTTGAGTTCTTTACCGGTTTTGCGTGGATCGCGGTGCTGTCAACGCTCAATCTCGGCGCACAGCGCAGCGCGGCCAAATGGGTTAAGGCGCGTGCGCTGGCAGTTTATCTCACCGTTTTCTTCGGCTCGATGACCGCAGGCAGCGCTCTCTGGGGCCAGCTTGCCTCGCAGTTCAGCATTCCGTTCTCCCTGACGGTCGCCACCGTCGGCATGGTGCTGGCGAGTGCCACGGTATTGCGCTGGCGTCTCGACAAGGACCCGGATCTCAATCTCGATCTGAGCACCATTAACGAAACGGTACCGGAGCTGCAACTTCATCACGATCGCGGCCCGCTGATGGTGAGCTACCACTACCTGATCGATCCTGAAGACGCCCACGATTTTGTGGTCTGTATGCAGGATATGCGCCGCGTCCGGCGTCGCGGCGGGGCAATGAACTGGGCGATTTATGAAGACATTCTCACGCCCGGCATTTTCGTTGAAACCTTCGTGGTGGGTTCGTGGCTTGAGCATTTACGCCAGCGCGAGCGCTACACCATGAATGACCAAAAAATTCAGAGCCGGGTGCTGGGTTTCCATCGGGGAGAGGCCCTCCCGGAAGCGCGTTATCTGATCGCCCCTTAATACAACCGTTCACATCATTGACAGAGGTAAAGCATGAGCACATTTAAGACGCAGGATGGTACGCAGATTTATTACAAAGACTGGGGAACCGGTAAGCCGGTCCTGTTCAGCCACGGCTGGCCGCTGGACGCTGATATGTGGGACAGCCAGCTTAATTTCCTCGCTGAAAAAGGCTATCGCGTGATTGCGTTTGACCGCCGTGGTTTTGGTCGCTCCGATCAGCCGTGGGACGGTTATAACTACGATACGTTTGCTTCTGACATCAACGATCTGCTGACCCATCTGGATCTTCAGCAGGTGACGCTGGTGGGCTTCTCGATGGGCGGCGGCGATGTGACGCGCTACATCAACAACTACGGCACGGCGCGCGTGGACGGCCTGGTGCTGCTCGGCGCGGTGACCCCGATTTTCGGCAAAACTGCCGATTACCCGGCGGGCGTGGATATGTCGGTATTCGAAGGCATTCGTCAGGGTCTGCGTAAGGATCGCGCGCAGTTCATCAGCGATTTTGCCACGCCTTTCTACGGCACCAACGCAGGCCAGACCGTCTCTGACGGCGTGCTGACCCAGACGCTGAATATCGCACTTCTGGCGTCCCTGAAAGGGACGCTGGACTGCGTGACCGCCTTCTCTGAAACCGACTTCCGCCCGGACATGGCGAAAATCGACGTGCCGACGCTGGTGATCCACGGCAGCCACGATCAGGTGGTGCCGTTTGAATCCACGGGCAAGCTGGCGGCAGAGATGATCGCAGGCGCTGAACTGAAAGTGTACGACAACGCACCGCACGGTTTTGCCGTCACTCACGGCGATGCGCTGAACGCCGACCTGCTGGCATTTTTAAACGCACGCTAATCCCTGAAAAAGACCGGTAATCGCGCCGGTCTTTTTATCTGTTAAGAAATAACGCAATTCCCTTATTTTATTTTTATCCCTAATAAAAAAGCGTTAAATCCCGCCTTGTCATATAAAAGAAATAATAGTGTCATTATTCTGTCATAATTCAATGGCACTCTTCTAATGGGATTTTTTTAGCCTGTCATAAGTTTAAAATATATCTCTGGATCAAGATGATAACTTCGTGTATTACTTATTTATCTTATTCACACAAGAAGGGATAATCATGGTTAGCGCAGTATTAAATGTTAAAATTGACGAAGCAGTGAAAGAAAAACTCCGTCATTATGCAGAAGTGAATAATGAAAACCTGAGCACGGCGACAGAGAAACTGCTGTTACTGGCGCTGGAAAGCACCTCCGAAGCCGAACTGTCTGAAGATGATATTGACAGCCAGCACACCGAAGAAGAAAACGCATCGCCTCTAACCGCTAAAGAAATCAAAGCGCTACGCAAACTTCTGAAGAAGAAAAAATGAAATCACAAACACAATCCACCGCCGGTAGTTACGGCGAAGCCTGCGAATTATTACGCTCAGGCTATGTGAAAAGTGTACGTCTGGACTGGAATCTCGGCACCGATGAGTTTTTTCGCATTGCGTCAGACTGGTGCGATGCCGGTGCAAAAATCAAAAAAGAGGGAGACAACTTTGTCATTTCTCTTAAGGGATTTCCTATCCCACGGCAGTAGTCATTTTCGGTAACCGGGCGTTCATCGAAATAACATTATGACGTGAGAATGTGATCCGAAATATTCCCGTCATAATTCAAGTTGCCTGTGCGTTGGCTTTATTACCTGGCCCATCCATTATAACGCTGACCAACAACAGTGTTACTTTGTGTGACTGTGTTGCTATAATCACCCATGGAACAGAACCATTGGGAGGATTTATGGCTAATGCACGTTTGAGACAGCAAGGTGGCGCGATGGTGGTTACCGTACCGAGCGATTTCGCCGCGGTTATGGGCTGGAGCATCGGTACCGTGCTGAGTTTTGAAAAGTCCGGCGATACCGCGCAGGTGAAAGCCGAAAGACGCACCCCGCGCGGGCGCAAGACCGTGGCGCAACTGCTTGCCAACGTTGACCGCGATGACATTAAGCGGCTGAACGAGTCTGTTGCCGACGATCTGGCCTCTGGCCCCAAAGGGGATGAGGTTATCTGATGCCACCACGGAGAAGAACGCCAGGAAAGGGCGAGATATGGCACGTCAACGGCGATCCAGTTTCCGGCAGAGAGTTTAAAGGGGCGCATTACTACCTAGTTATCTCTCACTCAGAACTGGTCAAAGCACTGGGTACTGCGGTTTGTTTGCCAATTACCAGCGCGGGCATGAAATCACGGAATGAAAATGTGGCGGTTTATCTTGATGGCAGCAGCACCGATACCGGCAAGGTGACGGGGGTTGTGATGTGCTATCAGTTGCGCTCCATGGACTTATCCGCACGCGGAGCAACCTACGCCGCCAAAGTGGATGCAGCCGTTATGGATGAAATTATGGGGCTGGTAGTCGACCTCATTGACCCACAATAAAACGCTGACGACGGGCCACCCGGCTCGTCGCGATTTCATTAAATATATTTTTTCTGCCTCAGTGAAACCGGCTGGTGGATAAGTGACGCCCAGACGGGTTGTAGCGTGGTAAATGCCGCGCGCATGGCTTCATCCGACAGCGTAAACGGCATCCGCATATAGCGATCAAACGCCCCCTGCAAACCAAACCGTGTCCCGGTACCCAGATTAATGCCCGCACTTTCCGCACGCGTGGCAAACAGCGTCGCCAGCGCTTCCGGTAATTCGATCCAGAAAGAGAGCCCGCCCTGCGGGGAAACAAACTGCCACTGCGGGAAGTGCTCGCGCATCAGCGCCGCGCAAAAATCACGCCGCGCCGCCAGCATTTGTCGCCGGGCCGGTAAAAATTGTTCGCCGTTGTCCATCAGCCAGCCCGTCGCCAGTTGCTCCAGCAGCGGCGAGCCTAAATCCAGCGTGTCGCGCATCTGCACAAGTGTGGCAATGGTGCGCGACGAGGCGCGGATCCAGCCCAGACGCAGCCCGCCCCAGAAACTCTTACCTGCCGACCCAAGCGTAATCACCGGAGCCTGCGGGTTAAAGGCGGCGAGTGGCGCGGGCGGCGGCGCGTCGTACCATAAATCCACCATCGTTTCGTCCACCACCAGCGTGGTGCGCGTCTGTGCCGCCAGATCCGCCACTTTCTCCCGCGTGGCCGCATCCATACAGCGCCCGGTGGGATTGTGAAAATCGGGCATCAGGTAGGCCAGGCGCGGGGCCGTCTGGGCAATGGTCGCGGCGAGGCCGTCCAGATCCCAGCCGCTTGCAGGCAGCGTCACGCCGACCGGTCGACAGGATGCGCCCTCAATGGCGGCAATCGCCAGCGGGTAGGTGGGATGATCGACCACCACGCGATCGCCCGGCCCGGTGAGTAAACGCAAAATCAGCGCAAAGCCGCTCACCGCGCCGTTGACAATCATCACTTCATCGGGCCGGGTGTCCAGGCCGCGCGCGCTGTAGCGCCGGGCGATGGTTTCACGCAACGCCAGCAAACCCTGCTGGTCGTAGCCGGTGTTGGCAAAATGCGTCGGCATCAGGTTCAGCGCATGTTGATAGGCCTGATGGATTTCCGGCCCGGCGGCAAGGGCGGCGGTGGAGAGATCCACCGCTGTCTGCTGCTGCATTCGCGTCGGCACTTTCCGGCTGCTTTCCGGCAACACGACCACCGAACCGCTACCCTGATGGCTAAGCAGATAACCTTCGTCACGCAACTGCGCCAGCGCGCTGGCAACCGTGGTGCGGCTGACGCCGAGCGCGGCGGCCATTTCCCGCTCGCCGGGCAGACGGGTATCCAGTGCCAGCCGGCCGTCGAGGATCAACAGGCGCAGCGCCTGGGCAAGCTGCCGCCACAGCGGGGTGCGGGACGAGGTATGTTGCCACTGACCGAGCAGGCGCAGCAGTGACTGGCTTCCAAAACGACGGGATGACATAGCAGTCCACTTTTTAAAAACTGGTCATTAATCATAATGCCAATTGCCGCGAAGATGGCAGTCTGATTTTTCGTTCTGAGGTGTGTATGGTACGACGTTTGATTCAGCTCTATCTCGGCCTGACCTGTTATGGCGTGTCGACGGCGATGTTTGTGCGGGCCGATCTTGGGGCCGATCCCTGGAACGTCTTTCACCTCGGGGTGGGAAAACTGCTGTCGCTGAATATTGGCCTGGTGATGATTATCACCGGCGCGCTGGTGCTGCTGCTCTGGATCCCCCTTCGCCAGCGGCCTGGGCTTGGGACGATCAGTAATGTGATCGTGATTGGCCTTGCGGCAGATGCGGCGCTTGCAGTGTTGCCGCCGCTGGAATCACTGACGGCGCGTAGCGTGTTGCTGGGCGCGGCGATTATCGTCAATGCGCTGGCGACCGGGATGTACATCGGCGCGGGCTTTGGCGCGGGGCCGCGCGACGGTCTGATGACCGGGATCAACGCCCGCACCGGCTGGTCGGTGCGTACCGTGCGTACCGCCATCGAAGTTACTGTTTTACTGCTCGGCTGGGCGATGGGCGGCACCTTTGGCGTCGGCACCGTACTTTATGCCCTGACTATCGGCCCGCTGATCCAGCTCTGCCTGCCATGGTTTCGCCCGCGTAAAGCGGCGGCGGTAAGCGCGCTCGCCTGATTCGGCGAAGCGCTCACAGCAGTCCGGCGCGCATTGCGTTACACTGACGCCATTCCGTTGGCTGCTGTGATCTCTATGAAACCCATAACCCTTTATGATGTGGCCCGCCATGCGGGTGTCTCCTACCAGACCGTATCGCGGGTGATCAATCAGGCGGAGCATGTCTCCGCCCGCACCCGTGAAAAGGTGCAACTGGCGATGGCGCAGCTGCACTACATTCCTAATCGCGGCGCGCAGCAACTTGCCGGAAAACGCACCCGCACGCTGGGGCTGATGACCACCGATCTGGCGCTGCATGCGCCGTCGCAGATCGCCTCCGCCGTGAAAACCCGCACCGGACAGGCGGGGGGAACGACGCTGATTTCGATGGTGGAACAGCACGATCTCGCCACCTGCACGGCGGCGCTTCAGGAGCTGTTGTCCCAGCGCGTGGAAGGGGTGCTGATTAACGTTCCCCTTGAAGATGACGACGCGCAGGCGCTGGCGGCTCAGGCCGGAACTACGCCGGTGCTGTTTCTGGACGTCAGCCCGACGGCGGCGGTGAACAGCCTGGTGTTCGACGCAGATGAAGGGGCGCGTCTCGGCGTGGCGCATCTGCTGGGGCAGGGGCACAGCGCGATTGCGCTGCTCGGCGGGCCGCCCGGTTCGGTATCAGCGCGGGCGCGTTTTTCCGGCTGGCAGGCAGCGCTTTCGCAGGCAGGCGTAACGCCCTGTGCCAGCGCTTTTGGCGACTGGAGCGCGGCGTCCGGCTATGAAAAAACGCATCTGCTACTGGCGACCAGTACGCCTTCCGCCATTCTGGTGGCTAACGATCAGATGGCGCTGGGGGCTATCCGAGCCTGTGCGGAGAAGGGCATTCGCGCGCCCGGCCAGGTGTCGGTGGTCGGTTATGACGATACCGCCGACAGCGCCTGGTATACGCCGCCACTGACTACGGTTCGTCAGGCCTTTAAAGACGCCGGGCAGCGCAGCGTGGACTGGCTGCTGAACCCTGAGGAAACAGCGCACCCCGTGCAGATGCAACTGCCGGTCACGCTGGTGGTTCGCGGCTCCACCTCACCGGCAAACGACGACGGCGAAAACCTGGCGCAGCGGCTGGTGGAGTTAGCCCAACTGGTGGCCCGGCAGGAAACACGGTAACGCTTTTGTGATCGGATCCACTTCTGGTGGATCCCCCTCTTTACCTCTTCTCTGTAAACATGCATGCTGGATCTCATTGTGAGCGCTTCGCAAAACTATGAGGTTTCAATGTCTGCATCTGCTTTATCCACTCTGATTGCCCGCCGCGACTGGGAAAATCCGGTCGTCACCCAATGGAATCGTTTACCGGCGCACGCGCCGATGAATAGCTGGCGCACGGCGCAGGAGGCCTGCACAGAGGCGGCGTCCCCGTCCCGGCGGCTGCTTAACGGCGACTGGCAGTTCTCTTTCTTCCCGGCACCTGAAGCGGTTCCCGACTCCTGGCTTACTCAGGATGTGGCCGGTGCGGTGACGATGCCGGTGCCGTCGAACTGGCAGATGCAGGGCTTTGATACCCCCATTTACACTAACGTCACCTACCCGATCCCGGTGACGCCGCCGTTTGTACCGAAAGAAAATCCGACCGGCTGTTACTCGCTCACATTTGAGGTGGACGAGGAGTGGCTGGCAGACGGGCAGACGCGCATTATTTTCGAGGGCGTGAATTCGGCGTTTTATCTGTGGTGCAACGGCGAATGGGTGGGCTACTCCCAGGACAGCCGCCTGCCCGCTGAGTTTGATCTCAGCGGCCTGCTGCACGCGGGCGTTAACCGCCTGGCGGTGATGGTGCTGCGCTGGTGCGACGGCAGCTATCTGGAAGATCAGGATATGTGGCGGATGAGCGGGATTTTCCGCGACGTGGTGCTGCTGCATAAACCGACGACGCGCATCAGCGATTATCATGTCGCGACCGAGCTGAATGGCGATTTTAACCACGCACAGTTGCGCACTCAGGTGCAGCTTGAAGGCGCATTTACCGACTGCCAGGTGGCGGTGGCGGTGGCGCTGTGGCGCAACGGGGAAATCATTGCTGAAGGGCAAACCTCGCCGGGCAGCGCGATTGTTGATGAGCGCGGCGCGTGGGCGGAGCGGCTTAACCTGAGTCTCGCCGTTGATAAACCGCTGCTCTGGAGCGCCGAAACGCCGCACCTCTACCGGCTGGTGATTTCGCTTTTCAATGCGCAGGGGGAAGTGCTGGAGTCGGAGGCCTGCGATGTGGGATTCCGCAAAGTGGAGATCAGCAACGGCCTGCTGAAACTCAACGGCAAACCGCTGCTGCTGCGCGGCGTGAATCGTCACGAGCACCACCCGGAAAACGGCCAGGCCATCGACGAAGCGACAATGCGCCAGGACATCATGCTGATGAAGCAGCATAACTTTAACGCCGTGCGCTGCTCGCATTATCCGAATCATCCGGCGTGGTATCGCCTGTGCGACCGCTACGGTCTGTATGTGGTGGACGAGGCCAACATTGAAACCCACGGCATGGTGCCGATGAGCCGCCTGTCCGACGATCCGCGCTGGTTCCCGGCGATGAGCGAGCGCGTAACGCGCATGGTGCAGCGCGATCGCAATCACCCGTCGATCATCATCTGGTCGCTGGGCAACGAATCCGGTCACGGGGCCAGCCACGACGCGCTCTATCAGTGGGTGAAAAGCACCGATCCGACGCGCCCGGTGCAGTACGAGGGCGGCGGGGCGAACACCGCCGCGACCGACATTATTTGCCCGATGTATGCCCGCGTGGACATGGACCAGCCGTTCCCGGCGGTGCCAAAGTGGTCAATCAAAAAATGGCTGAGCCTGCCCGACGAACATCGTCCGCTGATTTTGTGTGAATACGCCCACGCGATGGGCAACAGCTTCGGCGGCTTTGCCAAATACTGGCAGGCGTTCCGCGACTATCCGCGCTTGCAGGGCGGCTTTGTCTGGGACTGGGTCGATCAGGCGCTGACCAAAACCGGGGAAAACGGCGAGCGCTTCTGGGCTTACGGCGGCGATTTTGGCGACACGCCGAACGACCGCCAGTTCTGCATGAACGGGCTGGTGTTCCCGGATCGCACGCCGCATCCGGCACTCTATGAAGCCCAGCGCGCGCAGCAGTTCTTCCAGTTCCGCCGGGTCGGCACCGCGCCACTGGAAATTGAGATCGCGAGCGAATATCTGTTCCGTCACAGCGATAACGTGCGGTTGTGCTGGACGATTGCCCGCGACGGCGAAACTCTGGCGAGTGGCGAGACGCTGCTTGATATCGCCCCCGAAGGGACGCAGCGCATCACGATTGACGCGCCGGAGATCGCTGCCGCCCCCGGCGAGCTATGGCTGAATGTGGAGATTTATCAGTGTGATGCTACCGACTGGTCGCCTGCGGATCATCTCTGTGCCTGGGATCAGTGGCGGTTGCCGACCGCGCTCGGTATGGAACCGCAAACCCCAGGCGGCGCTGCGCCGGTGCTTACGGTCAGCGATGACGATTTTGTCATTAGCCATGAGGATTCGCGCTGGCAGTTCTCGCGCAACAGCGGCGATCTGACCCAGTGGTGGCAGGGCGATCGCGCCACGCTGCTGACGCCAGTGCGCGACCAGTTTACTCGTGCGCCGCTGGATAATGACATCGGCGTCAGCGAAGTGACGCGCATCGATCCCAACGCGTGGGTTGAGCGCTGGAAAGCCGCCGGCATGTACGCCATGCGCGCGCAACTGCTGGAGTGCCGCGCGGAGCAACTGGAAAACAGCGTGCAGGTGGAGACCCGCCACGGCTGGGCGTTTGACGGCAAGCTGCTGTTTATCAGCCATAAGCAGTGGCGGGTGGACAACAGCGGCGTACTGCACGGCGACGTCACGGTGCAGGTGGCTCAGGACGCGCCGCCGCCTGCGCGCATCGGGTTAAGCTGCCAGTTAGCGGATGTTGCGCCAACGGCAAGCTGGCTGGGACTGGGGCCGCACGAGAACTATCCTGACCGCAAACTCGCCGCCCGCCAGGGGCGCTGGACGTTACCGCTGGAGGCTTTGCACACGCCGTATATTTTCCCCGGCGATAACGGTTTGCGCTGCGATACCCGCGAGCTGCGCTACGGTACGCATCAGTTTAACGGACGATTCCATTTTGCGTTAAGCCGCTACGGGCAGGCGCAGTTGCAGGTGACGACGCATCATCATTTGCTGAAAGAGGAGCCGGGTTGCTGGCTGCATCTGGATGCGTTCCATATGGGGGTGGGCGGGGATGATTCCTGGAGCCCGAGCGTGTCACCGGAGTTTTTGCTCGGGGAAGAGCAGGTGCATTACCGGTTTAGCTGGCGGCAGGGGGAGTAGGCCGCGTTTCCCCCTCCGGGAGAGGGGAAGGTATCACCCTCACCCCGGCCCTCTCCCTGAGGGAGAGGGGGAAAGTATCACCCTCACCCCGGCCCTCTCCCTGAGGGAGAGGGGGAAAGTCTCACCCTCACCCCGACCCTCTTCCTGAGGGAGAGGGAGAAGGGCGGGCAGGCGGTGGGTGGTTTACTCCCTCTCCCCTGGGGAGAGGGCTGGGGTGAGGGGATAACGCAAATTCTCCTCCGCCCACGCCATAAACGCCTCTTTCGGCAGCGCTTTGCTGTACAGCCACCCCTGACCAAACTGTACGCCGTGGTTGCGTAACCACTCGCGCTGGCCTTCGGTTTCAATCCCTTCGGCGACCATCGCCAGCCCCAGCGTTTTCGCCATTTCAATAATGTGCGGCGTGACGTTTTTGTACTCCAGCGCGCTCACAAAGGATTTGTCGATTTTGATAATATCCACGTCCAGATTTTGCAGATAGCTCAGGCTTGAATACCCGGTACCGAAATCATCGATGTAAACCGCATGGCCCGCCTTGCGAAACGCGGCAATCGCCGGGGCGCTGATGGTGGGATCGGCAAAGCCGCGCTCAGTTAGCTCCAGCGCGATTTGTGACGGCGCGATCTGCCAGCGCGCAAGCTGTTCGTGAAGCCTGGCGGGCAGATCGGGGCTGGTCAGATCGCCGGGATTCAGGTTGATCGACACGTGCTGCTCCGGGTGCTGGTGCAGCCAGTCGCCCAGATCCTCAAACACCTTCTCGATCACCAGGGTGGTTAACTGCGGCATCAGCCCGGTTTGCTCGGCCAGCGGGATGAACATATCTGGGGAGAGGAAACTGCCGTCACCCTGCGGCCAGCGGGTGAGGGCCTCCGCGCCGACGATTTTCCCGCTGCCGAGCGTCACAATCGGCTGGTAATAGACCTCAATTTCCCGCGCGTTGATGGCGTCCAGCATCCGGTAGTGCGGCGATTGCAGACGGCGCAAATAATGGACTAAAAATCCTGACAGCAGCAGGCTCATCAGCAGGCCAAAGGGTAACCAGATGAGCATCTGGCGATGCCAGCGTTTTTCCAGCGGCGCAAGAGGGGCGCGGGCGATAATCGCCACGCCCAGCTCAGGGTAGCGTTTAACGTTATACAGGGTGCCGTTGAATTTAAGCTGCGTCAGATGGTGCCGCTGGATGTGTGCTATTGCGCCGGGCTTAAAGGGCGCACTGCTGGTAATCACCTGATTGTTGTCAGTATTGATTAGCGCGACATCAATCACCCAGGTGCCGAACGGTAAAACGTCGATCAGAGAAACCGGATCGATCATCACCACATGGCGATCGCTGCCCAGCGCACCCATTAATCGCTTTATGCCGATATCATTTTGCGGGGTAAGCCAGGCGCGGTAACCGTCCGGGGTGATCCGGCGGGGCGGCGGCAGTGCACCTCCGCGGCTGTGGTTTTCCAGTGAGGAGCACTGCGGGGTAAGATTATCGAGGTACAGCACTTCCTGAATATAGCGGTTGGAATAGGAGACGCGGCGCATCGCCATTCGGTGTTCCGGGCTGCATGGCGCGCCCTGAAAGGCGTCGATCTCCTTAATCGCCTGTTTTGCCTGAGCCAGCACTTTATCGGTACGCATCATGACGCGATCGGCGTAATCGTCTAATTCTTCAGTAAAGATTTCCTGCGCCTGATAGTGCGCCAGCCAGATGCTGAGTACCACCGGCAGCAGGACGGCCAGAATAAGTACACCTGTAATGACTTTTACCAGCCGTCGGTTTGTCATGATCAAAAATCCCTGTTTTGATGTGGGGCAGACGTATTGAAATTATATCTGACGGCTATGAATGCTTATGGAATGATAACGTTATATCACGCACACATCGCAATTTAAGTCAGGACGCGTTGGATGAAAAAGAAAGAATTTGTGACGCAGGATCTGCTGAGCAAAATTTATCAGAACAACGAGCCGGGACCGCGCAAGCTGCCAGCGGAACGCCAGCTTGCGGCAGAGTACGGCGTGTCGCGCTTTACCATCCGCCAGGCGCTGGAAAAACTCGCCAGCATTGGCGTGGTGCGCATCGTGCAGGGATCGGGGGTCTGGATCAACGAGCAGTCGCGCACCAATCCGCTGGTCTATAACTCGATCACCGAAAAACGCTTCGATCAGATCCGCTTTCGGATGATAAGCCTGCATAAAAAGCGCCCGGATCGCGATGAGCAGCAGATCTTCGGGCTGCCGGAAGAGAGTTTTATCTGGCAGTTTTGCCGTCTGCGTTTTGTGGATGAAGAGGCGGTGCAAATCGAAGTTTCCCGGATGCCGGTGGCGGAATTTCCTGACCTTAATCAGCAGGTGATTGAACAATCGCTGCAACAGTATGTGCTGGCGAAGGGGTATCAGGTGTCGCATCTGCTCACCACCTATCGCGCCGTGAGCGTCAGCCGGGAACAGGCGGCGCTGCTTGGCTGCAAGAAGGGCAGTCCGGCGATGCACATCAGTAATCGCGGAATTCTGGAAGGCGGGCAGGTATATGAAATCAGCGACATTATTGATATCAACTATACCTGCACCTACGTCATTCCCTATAACCGCGATAACCTGCGCTTTCGCCAGGGCAGTAATTAAGGCGTGTGAATTGCGCCGTCCGGCAGGCGGCTTTGCGTCCACTCATGCGGGCGGTAAACCACCGGGCAGGCGCGGGCTTTTTCTTCATTAAACGACACCCCGATACCGGGCGCATCGCTGGCATAGACAAAGCCCTCTTTCGCCACCGGCGCGCCGGGGAACACCGCATCGGTACTTGCCGAGCGCGGAATAAATTCCTGAATGGCGGCGTTGTGCAGGTGAATATTGAGGTGGGTATTCACCGCCACGCCAATCGGCGTCATGTCGCCGGGACCGTGCCACGCCAGCCGCACACCAAAGGCCTGGCACAGTATCGCCAGCTTCAGCGCAGGGGTAATGCCGCCAATCTGCGAGATGTGGCAGCGGATAAAATCAATGCGTCGGTTGACGATCAGATCGTGCCACTCCGCCGGGTTGTTAAACAGCTCGCCCATCGCCAGCGGCGCAGTGCTGTGCGCCCGCACCTGCTCAAGCCAGGCGCTTTGCGCGGGCGGCAGAATATCTTCAATAAAATAGGGCTGGTACGGCTCAAGCTGTTTGGCCAGTTGCACCGCCTGCTGCGGGAATAAACGCTCGTGAACGTCATGCAGAATGTGCAGACCATAGCCATATTTCTCCCGCAGGGCGGCAAACATCGCCACCGTATTGCTCATGTATTCCTGCTGATCGAAATAGGCACCGGGCGTGGGGTTTTCCGGCGTGTGCATCTGCGCGGGCGTGCCACCGTAAAAACCAAGCTGACAGCGCACATGGCGATAGCCCTGCGCAACCAGACGGTCGACGGCGGTAAAGAGTTCTTCAAGGGTTTCGCCGCTGGCGTGGGAGTACGCGGGGATCGCATCGCGGGATTTGCCGCCTAAAAGCTGGTAAAGCGGCATCCCGGCAAGCTGGCCTTTGATGTCCCACAGCGCCATATCGACGCCGGAGATGGCGTTGTTCATCGCCGGGCCGTTGCGCCAGTAGGCATTGACGTTCATCATTTGCCAGGCGTCTTCGATATGGTTGGCGTCGCGGCCAATCATCAGTGGTTTGAGATACTCATCGACCAGCGTTTTGACCGCCAGCGGGCGCTGCTGAAAGGTGGCGCAACCGTGGCCCGTGACGCCTTTATCGGTGGTTACCCGCACGGTGACCAGATTATGACGGTCAGGGCGGGTAATAAAACATTCGATATTCTGGATAATTGTTGGCGTCACGGGAATACTCCTTCCAAAGCCTTAATAAAACGGAATGGCTATTATCATCCCCTGAATTTCTGCAAAAGGTAAACGCTTTTTTTTAATAAAAATTTTGGTCAGTTATTTGAATAATATTTAATTAAAAACCAGACCAATTTGCACTTAATGGCAGTTTTATGGCGCGTATACAGGATAATTGTGACCGGATTCATGTTTTATTGGTTTGTTTTGGCTTGAGGATTTACCTACCATGTTAAGCAGATATTAAAACGACAACACATCCGGCAGGAGCTTTTTATGGGGACGCAAGACGCCATTAACAATATTATCCGTCTGGTTGGCGGCGAGGGTAATATTAACAAAGTGTGGCACTGTATGACGCGGCTACGCTTTGATCTGGTCGACGATAACAAAGTCGATCAAAGTGAAATCAAAAAGCTGCCGGGCGTGCTCGGGGCGCAGCTACAGAGCGATCAGTTCCAGATTATTATCGGGCCGAAGGTTAATAGCTGGTACGAACAGATGCTGACGGTGCTCGGCACGGACGATGCGCCTGCGGCACCGGCGCAGAAAGGGCGTAAGAGCCTGGTGTCGATGTTTATGGATACCGTCTCCGGCGTCTTCGGGCCTATCGTTCCGGCGATTGCGGGCGCGGGGATGATCAAGGGGCTGCTCGCCGGACTGATTGCACTGAAGCTGGTGTCCGCGAAGAGCGATACGGTGGTGGTGATCGATTTGATTGCCAGCGGCGTTTTTTATTTCCTGCCGTTTTTCCTTGCGGTGTCGGCGGCAAAAATCTTTAAAACTAACGAATACCTCGCGGCAGCGGTGGCGGCGTGTCTGATGTATCCGTCGCTGATTGAGGCGGCGAAAGCGCTGGCGATGCACCAGCCGGACGCGTTGAGCGCGTTCTGGTTACTGAATGCCATTCCGGTATCGGTGTTTAACTATTCCGCCAGCGTTATCCCGGTAATTTTCTCGATTCTGGCGCTCAGCTACATCCACCGCTGGGTGGACAGCTTTATGCCGGACGTGCTGAAAACGGTGTTCACGCCGACGCTGACGCTGTTCCTCGGCGCGCTGGCGGCGCTGGTGGTGATTGGACCGATCGGCATTTATCTCGGTAAAGCGCTGGCGTTCTTTATCGAAGGGCTGTTCGGCGTCTCGGCGAGCTTTGCCGGGCTGGTGGTGGGCGCGATCCGGCCGGTGGCGATCCTCACCGGGATGCACCACGCGATGACGCCCATCGCGCTGCAAAACTTCAGCGATCGCGGCTACGACATGCTGATGCCGATGATGTTTATGGCTAACATGGCGATCGCCGGCGCGACCTTTGCAATCTGGCGGATCAGTAAAAATCGTCAGGACCGGACGGTGACGCTGTCGGCGGGGATCTCTGCGTTGCTGGGTATTACCGAACCGGCGCTGTTTGGCGTACTAACGCGCTACAAAAAAGCCTTTATTGCTGCGACGGTCGCCAGTTCGCTCGCTTCGGCATTCATCGCTTTCTTCGGCGTGCGGTTGTATGGCTATATTTTATCGAGCATTTTCAGCCTGCCTGCCTACATCGGCCCGTACTTTATGTTCGCGCTGTCTGGCGTGGCAATCTCGCTGGTGCTGTCGTTTACCCTCACCACCATGCTGGTGGGTAAAGTCGAAGACGACGCATAATCCCTTTCTTCAGGTGCGCTTCCCGGCGCACCTTTTTCTTTGCATCCCATCCTGCACGCCTGCACCGCTTGTAATTCGTTTTTATCTTCGATAGACTTTTGTTATGTTATAACAAAACACACGAGATCAAGATGAAAGCCAATATCCACCCGCACTACCGTACCGTGGTGTTCCATGACACCAGCGCGAACGAATATTTTAAAGTGGGATCAACGATTAAAACTGACCGGGAGATCGAGCTGGACGGGGAAAAATATCCCTATATCACCATTGAAGTGTCGTCCAAATCGCATCCGTATTACACCGGCAAGCAGAAGACATTTACCAATGAAGGCAGCGCGGCGAAATTCCAGCAGCGCTTTGGGCGTTTTATCGGTTCAAAACAGGACTAAATCATGCAGGTGCTGAACTCTTTACGCAGTGCAAAACAACGCCACCCTGACTGCCAGCTCGTCAGGCGCAAGGGGCGTTTATATGTGATTTGCAAATCAAACCCGCGCTTTAAAGCGGTGCAGGGCAGAAAGAAAAGACGTTAAGCCGTGCGGCTACGCCAGCTTTCCAGAGTGTGCCGTTGTTTGCCGTCGGCAGTAAAATTGTCGGCGGCCAGCCAGCGCTGTAAGGCGGTGTTAATCGCAGGCCACTCGCTGTCGATGATGGAAAACCAGTCGGTGTCACGGGAGTGGCCTTTCACCACCAGCGCCTGGCGGAAGCGGCCTTCAAACTGAAACCCCAGACGCAGGGCGGCGCGGCGGGAAGGCTCATTCAGGCTGTTGCATTTCCATTCATACCGACGATAACCAAGCGTCTCAAAGGCGTAACGCATCATCAGCCACTGCGCTTCAGTCGACAGGGGTGTGCCGGTCATCAGCGGCGAAAACTGAATATGCCCAATCTCCATCACCCCGTGCTGCGCATCGATGCGCATCAGGGCCAGGGTGCCTACCGGATTGTTTGTCTTTTTGTCGATGACCGCAAAGTGGATGGGATCGGCCAGTTCACAGACGCTTGTGACCCATGCGCGGTATTCAGCGACCGTGTTTTCCGGCTCGCGGAACAGATAAGTGTAACTGCGTCCGTCACCATAGTGCTGCAATGCGGTAAATAGCGCGCTGGCATGGGAGATCTGAAGCGGTTCAATGCGGCAATATTCACCTTCCAGCGCGATCCGCTGTGGCTTCGGACGCGCCTGCCAGTCGGGCAGGGCGTCGCCCACCGGCTGCCCGTATTGGTTTAATTGACTCATGTTGGCTCCTTGTGCGAGAGGTCTGTTAAGACTAAGGCTTTCGGCCTGTCAGAGACAGTGCCAGATGAGTCAAATTAACGTGCCAGGTCAGGCGGCTTTCGCGGTATCCGGCTTTGTCAGCGTGTAGATATCGTAAAAAGAGAGGTCGCCTTTTTTAGCGATCATTTGCGATAGCTGGGATTTTTCTTTTTCGCTGACGGTGGGGGACTGCAAAATGTCGTTAATCAGCGCGGGGGGAACGTGGCGCGTGTTGTACCATTCGCCGTTATAGCAGACGCGGAAGTCGAGGACGTCGATATCTTCAAAACGGTAGCGCGGGTAAACGTCAAAAAAGAAAAAACCGTTCAGCAGCGCAAACAGCACCACCAGCAGCCAGACCGATCCCGACAGCGTTTCGGATTGCAGCATTACGGCGAGGGTGGCAAACCAGGCGATCCACATGCCGACAAACAGCCCCGGATGGTTACGGATAAAACTAATGCTAAAGCGCGGTTTGTTATCACGCTTTTCCCGGGCGTTAAGTTCATCAATTGTTTGGGTGAGTAGCCGCTGGATCTCGGTCATTTTTTACCTTTATAGTCGGACGGTGCGCAGGTGTAACAGCCCATTTTAAGCGCCCGTCCAGGTGGAAAAAAGTAACAGTCACGCGGCAAAAACCAATAACAGTTATTGGGCGGGCGGCGTGAGCTTTTTGATAATGCGGGCGGGATTGCCTGCGATAACCACATCGGAAGGGACATCGCGAATGACCACCGTGCCTGAACCGATCACCACGTTATCGCCGATGGTCACGCCGGGGTTAATGACCGCGCGGCCACCAATCCAGACATTATGCCCGATAGTGACGGGTGCGCCGAATTCAAGTCCGCTATTGCGCTCAATCGCATCGACCGGATGCGTTGCAGTATAAATATGTACGCCCGGTGCCAGCATACAATTATCGCCAATATGAATCGGGCAGACATCCAGAAATACGCAATCAAAATTAGCGTAAAAATCTTTGCCCACATAAATATTGTAACCATAGTCGCAGCGAAAATTAGGTTCGATATACGCGTTTGCGCTGTCGCCGAACAATTCTGCGAGTAATGCTTTGCGTTCGCTTTTTTCGTCGGGTGAGGAATGGTTATAACGGTGAAGGATCTGGCGGGCATGCATCCTGTCTGCACGCAGTGTTTCATCTGAAGGCCGGTATGGCTTTCCGGCAATCATTTTTTCTTTTTCTTCACTCATGGCTATCTCACTTATGAACATGACGGACATACCGTAAGACGAGATAGCCCGCAAGGGTATTATCGGTGCAATGGCTTGTGATCGTGATCCCGCTATTATGCAAAATGACACGCCAGAAAAATGGCGGTCAGTTCGTGCCCGTTAAATGCTGTGAGGGAAAATACCGAAAATTAGCGAACAAATTTCCATACGGAAGATGGGATTTTGTCATACAGCTTATTCATAGTCAGTTCAGCGAGGCGATGATCGGCTGCTGAATAAAACACCGTTAGCTCGCTATCGGGGAGTTCATATTTATTTTTCTCGATAACGCGTTCCAGTGTGTCAATTGACTGGCAGCGACGCAAGCGCATCAAATAATCAAATTTAGTTAATGGTTTATCAGACATACAAATTCACCCTTGTAATGAAATATTTTTAACAGGAGAGACTAACGGGGTTAGCTCTGCTTACATTGACGAAACAGCGGAACAGTCGATTGCCGGATTTGCGCCATTTCTGTAAGTCTTCTGTGTTAATGCCGTAGCTGCTGAACAACATAAACGTGTCATCGAGGTATTCATCGATTTGGGCAATCAGTTTATTATCTTCATTGTACTTAATTTTATAATTAAGTGCGAAGGTCGCGATATGTTCAACCAGTTCGTTTAGCTGCAAATTTATGGCCGACGTTGGGTCGTTAACCCAGCCATGATGACTTTCTTCAAGATTAGCCAGGCAATCATGGTACAACGTTTCACAGAGAAATTTCAGTTGCGCGATATCATGCCTTTTTGGTGAGTATTCGTCCATAACGCATCCCCTTCATATGTGGTTTTTTTACTAACCTGACACCGTATCGGGATGGAAACTGCTCTCTTCACTTCTGCGTTACCTGCTCTCAGGCCTCATTCCAACTATAATCCAGACTGATGGGGTTTTCATGGGGCTATTACGAAAAATTACAATTATTGCGATTTGTGACTTAAATAACAGGCAAAGGTCGGATCTGTTTCTGTGTATGAATTTGGCGAATAAACATGCCTGACCTTTACTTTCATTAGTTTAGCGCAGGATCATTCAAACGCAACGATATAGTTATACACCACGGCTAACTAATGACCAGGAATATTCTTACTACTAAAAGATAAATCCAATAATTAAGAATTATACCTAAGATTTTAAGATGAGAAGTTAAGGCTTAAAAATTATAGGTCTTATTTAATCAGCATAAAATAAACAGAGCGACAATAAGCCTCTTTTATCATTTTCCGCTGATAAAAAAGGCCGCTTGCGCGGCCTTTTATCCAGGAAACAGAATGCTTAACGATGTTCTACCGGATGCGTATGTTCAATATCGTCTGATTTCCGGCTAAAGCGGCGGCGAACCACCACAAAGAACACCGGAACGAAGAAGATAGCCAGTACGGTTGCCGTGACCATCCCGCCCATTACGCCCGTACCTACGGCGTTCTGTGCACCGGAACCGGCACCCGTGCTGATAACCAGCGGCATAACGCCGAGGATAAACGCCAGCGAGGTCATCAGGATAGGACGCAGACGCATACGGACCGCTTCAAGCGTTGCTTCAATGAGCCCTTTGCCTTCTTTGTCCATCAGGTCTTTGGCAAATTCCACGATTAATATCGCGTTCTTTGCTGACAAGCCAATGGTTGTCAGCAGGCCCACCTGGAAGTACACGTCATTGCCGAGCCCACGGAATGTCGCGGCCAGCAGTGCACCCAGTACACCCAGCGGAACGACCAGCATGACCGAGAACGGAATAGACCAGCTCTCGTACAGCGCAGCCAGACACAGGAAGACGACGATAAGCGAAATCGCATACAGCGCCGGTGCCTGGTTACCTGACAGACGTTCCTGGTAGGACATGCCCGTCCAGTCATAGCCGATGCCGGTAGGCAGTTTGCTGGCAAGCTGCTCCATCAAATCCATCGCTTCACCGGTACTTTTGCCCGGTGCTGCCTGACCCAGAAGTTCCATGGACGGCAGACCGTTGTAACGCTCCAGACGCGGCGAACCGTATTCCCAGTGGGTGGTCGAGAAGGCCGAGAACGGCACCATCTGACCATCGGTTCCGCGAACGTACCAGGTGTTGATATCAGAAGGCAACATACGCGACTCTGCCTGCGACATCACGTACACCTTCTTCACGCGACCACGATCGATGAAGTCGTTGACGTAACTACCGCCCCAGGCTGTACCCAGCGTGGTGTTGATATCGCTGATGGAAACACCTAGCGCCTGCGCTTTTTCCTGATCGATATCGATCTTGAACTGCGGCGTATCTTCCAGACCGTTTGGACGCACGCCCACTAACACATCCGGATGTTTGGCAATTTCACCAAACAACTGGTTACGCGCCTGGGTCAGTTTTTCATGGCCAAGACCGGCCTGGTCAATCAACTGGAAGTCAAAGCCGGTTGCCGTACCCAGTTCCACAATCGCAGGCAGGTTAAAGGCAAACACCATCGCATCTTTAATCTGGGAGAAAGTCCCCATTGCGCGACCGGTGATGGCTTCAACTTTGTTTTCGTCGCCCGGACGGTCAGCCCAGTTTTTTAACGAGACGAACGCAATACCGGTGTTCTGACCACGACCCGCAAAACCGAAGCCGTTAACCGCAAACACGGATGCCACGTTGTCTTTTTCTTTGTTGAGGTAATAGTCGGTCACCTCATCCAGCACTTTCTGCGTCCTTTCCTGGGTAGCCCCGGCAGGCAATTGCGCCATGGTCAGGAATACGCCCTGGTCTTCTTCCGGCAGGAAGGAGCTGGGCAGACGGACAAACAGAACGGCCATACCGACAACGATAATGACGTAGAGCAGCAGATAACGACCGGTGCTGCGCAGAATGCTCCCCACGCTGTCGGTGTAATGGTGCGTGCTCTTTTCGAACATGCGGTTAAACCAGCCGAAGAAGCCTTTTTTGCTTTCGCCGTGATCGCCTTTAGCGACCGGCTTCAGCATGGTGGCACACAGGGCAGGGGTCAGAATCAACGCCACCAGCACCGACAGGGCCATGGCCGACACGATGGTGATGGAGAACTGACGATAGATCGCCCCGGTTGAACCGCCGAAGAAGGCCATCGGGATAAACACCGCTGACAGCACCATGGCGATACCGACCAGCGCACCCTGGATCTGCCCCATCGATTTACGCGTGGCTTCCTTGGGCGGCAGGCCCTCTTCCATCATCACACGTTCGACGTTTTCGACCACCACGATGGCGTCATCCACCAACAGGCCTATCGCCAGCACCATACCGAACATGGTGAGGGTGTTTATCGAATAGCCAAACGCCGCCAGAACCGCAAACGTCCCCAGCAACACCACCGGCACCGCAATGGTCGGGATCAGCGTGGCGCGGAAGTTTTGCAGGAACAGGTACATAACGATGAACACCAGCAGGATCGCTTCCGCCAGCGTTTTAACCACTTCGTTAATCGAGATCTGGACGAACGGCGTGGTGTCGTACGGGTAAACCACTTTCATGCCTGACGGGAAAAACGGTTCCATTTTTGCCAGTTCAGCACGAATGGCTTTCGCTGTATCCAGGGCGTTCGCGCCTGTTGCCAGCTTGATACCCAAACCAGACGCCGGTTGCCCGTTAAACTTGGCAATAACGTCGTAGTTTTCACCGCCCAGTTCAATCCGCGAAACGTCACGCAGGCGAACCTGGGAGCCGTCCGGATTCACTTTTAGCAGGATCTTGCCGAACTCGTCCGTTGAGGTCAGACGCGTTTGCGCGATGATCGAGGCATTCAACTGCTGCCCTTTCACCGGCGGCGTACCGCCCAACTGACCAGCTGCTACCTGGGCGTTCTGCGCTCTAATGGCAGTAACGACATCAACCGGTGTGAGCTGGAAGTTGTTCAGTTTGTTCGGGTCCATCCAGATACGCATCGCGTACTGAGAACCGAACAACTGCACATCACCCACGCCCGTCGTACGGCTGATGGCGTCCTTCATGTTCGCCGCCACGTAGTCAGAAATATCTTCCTGCGTCATGGTGCCATCGGTGTTGATAACGCCGACAACCATCAGGAAGCTGCTGGAGGACTTCTCAACGCTTACACCCTGCTGCTGCACTTCCTGCGGCAACAGTGGCATCGCCAGCTGCAATTTGTTTTGCACCTGAACCTGCGCGATATCGGCATCTGTACCGGATTCAAACGTCAGCGTGATCTGTACCGTACCCGTCGAGTCACTGTTTGATGACATATACATCAGGCCATCAATACCGTTCATGTTCTGTTCGATAACCTGAGTGACGGAATCCTGCACGGTCCTGGCGTCAGCGCCCGGATAGCTTGCAGAAATTGCGATAGCAGGCGGCGCAATGGTTGGATATTGCGCCACCGGCAGGCTCATGATCGACAGCGCCCCGGCAAGCATGATGATGATCGCGATAACCCACGCAAAGATGGGGCGATCGATAAAAAACTTAGCCATGTCTTAACGGCTCCTGTTTTAGTTAAGACTTCGGTTGTTCAGACTGAGCGCCGTTCTTAGCTTGCTCTTTATTATCAGAGGTCACTTCTTGCGCTTTTACCTGAGCACCGGGTTTAACTTTTTGTAAACCCGTAATAATCACGCGATCGCCTGCTTTCAGGCCATCGGTCACCAGCCATTTGTCGCCAATTGCCTGTGAGGTGGTGATCGGGCGCACTTCAACTTTATCGCCTTCACCCACGATCATCGCCGTTGCATCCCCGCGTGGTGTACGGGTTACGCCTTGCTGAGGAACCAGAATCGCATTTGGGTTAGTCCCTTCTTCCAGGCGGGCACGGACAAACATGCCAGGCAGCAGAGACTGGTTAGGATTCGGGAAAATCGCGCGCAGCGTAATCGAGCCGGTGGTTTGATCCACGGTCACGTCGGAGAATTCCAGCGTACCGCTCTGCGGCAATTTTTTACCGTCATTGGTCATCAGCTCCACTTTCGCTTTGCCGTTTTCCTGTTTCAGCTTGCCGCTTTCCAGTTCCTCTTTCAGACGCAGGAAATCGTTGCTGGACTGGGTGACATCAACATAAATCGGATCGAGTTGCTGCACGGTTGCCAGCGCGGTCGTCTGGCCGCTTTGTACCAGCGCGCCTTCCGTAACCGCAGATTTACCAATACGACCGCTGATAGGGGAGGTCACTTTGGTATACGCGAGGTTAATACGCGCCGTTTCCACCGCGGCTTTCGCGGCCACGACTGCGGCATTAGCCTGCATCGCATCGGCCTGCGCCGTGTCGAGATCCTGTTGGCTGATATATTTGGTGTTGCTCAGCTTCTGGTAACGGTTAAGCGTGACCTGCGCAATTTTTGCCGCGGCCTGTGCTTTTGCCAGATCGCCTTTCGCGCTTTCATACGAGGCCTGATAGGTCGCCGGATCGATCTGATAAAGCGAAACGCCCGCTTCTATATCGCTGCCTTCAGTAAAGTTACGTTTTAAAATAATTCCGCTGACCTGAGGACGGACTTCTGCAATGCGAAAAGCGCTGGTACGGCCAGGCAATTCGGTAGTGATTTGTAGAGGTTCGGATTTGAGCGTCACGATCCCCACTTCCGGCGTCTGCTGACCTGCCCCTTGTTCAGCCGGTTTTTCGTCACATCCTGTAAGCGCTAAGCTGCCTGAAAGCATCAGAACGACCGCCAGAGGCGTGAACCCTCTGTTTTTGTTCATATGTAAACCTCGTATCCGATTTCAAATTGATCAATGGATCAAATGTCCACAAACCCATTGCTGCGTTTATATTATGGTCATGCTATGGTACATACATTCATAAATGTATGTAAATCGACTGCTTAAAAATCACCGACATATGGCACGAAAAACCAAACAACAAGCGTTAGAAACACGCCAACACATCCTGGATGTGGCAATGCGTTTGTTTTCATCGCAGGGCGTTTCTTCGACCTCACTGGCGGAGATTGCACAGGCTGCGGGCGTAACGCGCGGCGCGATTTACTGGCATTTCAAAAACAAATCAGACTTATTTGGTGAAATCTGGGAACTCTCAGAGTCCAGTATTGGCGATTTAGAGATTGAGTATCAGGCAAAATTCCCCGGCGATCCACTCTCAGTTTTAAGGGAAATACTGGTCTATGTTCTTGAAGCAACCGTTGTCGAAGAGCGCCGCCGTTTAATGATGGAAATCATTTTCCACAAGTGTGAGTTTGTCGGCGAAATGGCGATTGTACAACAGGCACAACGCAGTTTATGCCTCGAAAGTTACGATCGTATTGAACAAACCTTAAACCTTTGCATTCAGTCGAAAATGTTGCCCGCGAATCTGCTGACGCGCCGGGCGGCGATCCTGATGCGCAGCTATATTTCCGGGATCATGGAAAACTGGCTGTTTGCCCCTCAGTCATTTGATCTTAAAAAAGAAGCGCGGGATTACGTGGAAATTTTACTGGAAATGTTCCAGCTATGCCCCACCATGCGCGCCCGGCCTGACACGCTTTCCGCGTAAATATTCCTGCTGCCAGGATTTCTCCTGGAGCCTTTGCGCGCTGCTATTTTGTCGCCAGCGGGCGTGATATTCTTCGCGCCTGGCTACCGTTGGCCACTTCATTATTATTAAATGACGCACACAAAAATTATGTTGCACACTATACACCCGCAAAAAACACGTTCTGCTTTTGCTCTCATGCTATTTTTCATCGCCGCCTGTTTTGTAATGACGGTGACGACAGCGCACGCCAGCAACGATCTTCCCACCCGCAGCGAAGTGCAAACGCAGCTTGATGCGCTGAATAAGCAAAAATCGCATTCCGCGCAGGACAAACTGGTCATCGACGATCTGACGCAAACCCTGGAGACGCTGGATAAAATCGAGCGCGTCAAACAGGAAACCGCCGCACTGCGTCAGAAGGTCTCCGAAGCCCCCGAAAAATTACGTCAGGCAACGGAAGGGCTGAATGCCTTAGGTGACAAAGATAACGACGACGAAACGCGTAAAACGCTGTCGACCCTTTCGCTTCGCCAGCTTGAATTACGCGGTTCGCGCGTGCTGGACGATCTGCAAGCCGCGCAGGGCGATCTCTCCACTTATAACAGCCAGCTTGTGTCGCTCCAGACGCAGCCGGAGCGTGTGCAAAATGCGATGTACACCGCCACGCAGCAATTACAGCAGATCCGTAACCGCCTGAACGGGACTTTGTCCGGCGAGGGCGCACTGCGTCCCAGTCAGCAAAGTCTGCTTATGGCGGAACAGGCGCTCCTGAACGCGCAAATCGATCAACAGCGTAAAAGTCTTGAAGGCAACACCACGCTTCAGGATCTGCTGCAAAAACAGCGCGATTACGTGATGGCCAACAGTAATGCGCTGGAGCATCAGCTACAGCTTTTACAGGAAGCGATTAACAATAAGCGCCTGACGTTGACCGAAAAAACCGCGCAGGAAGCGATGTCCCCGGATGAAACCGCGCGTATTCAGGCCGATCCGCTGGTCAAACAGGAGCTGGACGTCAACCACCAGTTAAGTCAGCGGCTGATTAGCGCCACTGAAAACGGCAACTCGCTGGTTCAGCAAAATATCAAAGTCAAAAACTGGCTGGATCGGGCGCAGCAATCCGAACGCAATATCAAAGAGCAAATCGCGGTACTCAAAGGCAGCCTGTTGTTGTCGCGCATTCTGTATCAGCAGCAGCAAACCCTGCCGTCGGCGGATGAACTGCAGGACATGACCAACCGCATCGCGGATTTGCGTCTGGAACAGTTTGAAGTCAACCAGCAGCGTGATGCCGTTTTCCAGAACGAAGCCTTCGTCAAAAAACTGGAAGAGGGTCACCAGAGCGACATCAACAGCGAAGTACACGATGCGCTGCTGCAAATTGTCGATATGCGCCGCGAACTGCTCGATCAGCTTAATAAACAGTTGGGCAACCAGCTCATGATGGCGATTAACCTGCAGGTTAATCAGCAACAATTAATGAGCGTTTCCAAAAGCTTGCAGGAAATCCTGACCCAGCAGATTTTCTGGGTTAACAGTAACAAACCGATGGACTGGGATTGGATCAAAGCCTTCCCGCAGGCGCTGAAAGAACAGTTTAAGGCGATGAAAATCACCGTGAACTGGGAAAAAGCGTGGCCTGCGGTCGCTATCGCATTCCTCGCGGGGTTACCGCTGTTACTGATTGCCGGCCTGATCCGCTGGCGTCTCGGCTGGCTGAGAAAATACCAGGCAAAACTGGCCGATGAAGTCGGGAATTTGCGTAACGACAGCCAGCTACACACGCCAAAAGCCATTCTGATTGATTTGATCCGGGCACTGCCGGTCTGTCTGCTGATCCTGGCGACGGGACTAATCCTCCTGACCATGCAGCTCAACATCAGCGAATTGCTCTGGGCATTCAGTAAAAAACTGGCACTGTTCTGGCTGATATTTGGCCTGTGCTGGAAAGTACTGGAAAAAGACGGCGTGGCGGTAACGCACTTCAACATGCCTGCGCAACTCACCAGCCACTGGCGTCGGCAGATTGTGCGCATCAGCCTTGCCCTGTTACCGCTGCACTTCTGGTCGGTGGTCTCTGAACTCTCGCCGCTGCATTTAATGGACGATGTGGTCGGGCAGGTGGTGATTTTACTCAACCTGCTGCTCATCGCCGTGCTGGTTCTGCCGATGTGCCGCGATAGCTGGCGCGACAAAGAGTCCCACGCCATTCGTCTGATGACCATCACCATTCTGTCGATCGTACCGCTGGCGCTGATGGTGCTGACGGTGACGGGCTATTTCTACACCACGCTGCGCCTGTCCGGACGCTGGATTGAAACCGTTTATCTGGTCATTATCTGGAACCTGCTTTATCAGACCGTCCTGCGTGGACTGAGCGTAGCGGCACGGCGTATTGCCTATCGTCGCGCGCTGGCACGCCGACAGAATCTGGTGAAAGAGGGCGCGGAAGGGGCGGAGCCGCAGGAAGAGCCGACCATCGCGCTGGAGCAGGTCAACCAGCAAACTCTGCGCATTACCATGCTGGTGATGGTGGCGCTGTTCGGCCTGGTTTTCTGGGCGATCTGGTCAGATCTCATCACCGTGTTTGCCTATCTCGACAGCATTACGCTCTGGCACTACAACGGCACCGAAGCCGGGGCCAATGTGGTGAAAAACGTCACCATGGGCAGCCTGCTGTTTGCGCTTATCGCGCTGGCGGTCGCCTGGGCGCTGATCCGCAACCTGCCGGGTCTGCTGGAAGTGCTGGTGCTCTCGCGGCTGAAAATGCGCCAGGGTGCCTCCTATGCCATCACCCAGATCCTCAACTACGTGATTATCGCCGTCGGTGCGATGACGGTGTTCGGCTCGCTCGGCGTCTCCTGGGACAAACTGCAATGGCTGGCGGCCGCGCTGTCGGTTGGTCTGGGTTTCGGTTTACAGGAGATATTCGGTAACTTCGTGGCGGGTCTGATCATCCTGTTTGAGCGCCCGGTGCGCATTGGCGACACGGTGACCATCGGCACTTTCTCCGGGACGGTTAACAAAATCCGTATCCGCGCGACCACGATCACCGACTTTGACCGGAAAGAGGTGATCATTCCGAACAAAGCGTTTGTGACCGAGCGGTTGATCAACTGGTCGCTCTCCGACACCATCACCCGCGTGGTGGTACGCCTGGGCGTGGCCTACGGTTCTGACCTTGATAAAGTGAAAGAGGTATTGCTGAAGGCGGCGATGGATCACCCGAAAGTGATGCACGACCCTGAACCGGCGGTGTTTTTCACCACCTTTGGCCCGAGCACACTGGATCATGAACTGCGTCTGTACGTCCGCGAACTGCGCGACCGCAGCTACACAGTGGATGAACTGAACCGCACGATTGACCGGCTGTGCCGCGAAAACGGCATCGACATTGCGTTTAATCAGCTGGAAGTACATCTGCGTAATGCTAAAGGTGAGGAGTGTACCGAGGTGAAGCGCGATCTGGACGGCGAGAACCCCGCGCCGCGTCTGGCCTGAGTTAACCCCTCACCCTAACCCTCTCCCCACGGGAGAGGGGACAGCCCGCGCACGGACTCGCTTTTCTCCCTCTCCCTGAGGGAGAGGGCCGGGGTGAGGGTCTGTTTTCCCCCCTCCATGGCAGAGGGCCTGCCTTTTCCCCCTCTCCCTCAGGGAGAGGGCCGGGGTGAGGGTGTACTTTCCACCTTCTTCTCAAAATCCCGCTTCACCATCTCCAGCGCACTCAGCACCGTTTCCGGCGCAAGCTGGTGCTCTTCGAGCAGCATAATCAAATCCACCGCCAGCTTGACGTCATCCGGGGCATTTTCTAAAGACATCACCGATTCCTTTTCTTAACGGGTTAACCGCGCCAGCACGCGTTCAATCCGGCTTAACGCGTCGCGGCAGCGCGACAAACGCCCCTCCAGCGCGGTCACTTCCCGCACTAATACTTGTTGCTCATCCAGCCGGGTCACCTGCGCTAACTGCTTTTCGCGCGCCTGCTTCATCGCCAGCAGACGACGCTCAAACTCCTGATGCTGCAAGCGTCTGCGCTGCCATTTGGCGATGGAGGGAGAAGGGCTGTCCCACTGGCGTAACGACCAGGTGGCCGTCTCGCGCATAATCGCGGCGATTTGCGCACTCAGATGCTCCGCCAGCCAGCCGACCTGTTCCTGCTGCCCGTTTTCAACCGCGTGGCGCAGCGCGGTAAAATTGTGCTGCGCCTCTTCCAGATACGCAAACATCAGCGTACTGCGGGTGCGAAACAGCTGGCGATCGAATCGTGCGCTGACGGTAGCATGCCCGGCCAGCGGAGCCGCCTGCGCGTGCAGGGCATCAAGCTGCTGCGACAGCGCCTGTAATAGTCGAGCCGTTTTCACACATCTCTCCGGTCTATATTTAAAATGGCTGTGCTACAGTAGCCGTAAAATTCAATAACGATCCTGACCATGCAACGCACTATTTTAATCATTATCGGCTGGCTGGCGGTAGCGCTTGGGACGCTCGGCGTGGTCTTACCCTTATTGCCGACGACTCCCTTTATCCTCCTCGCCGCCTGGTGCTTTGCCCGTTCGTCACCGCGTTTTCACCAGTGGCTGCTTTATCGCTCCTGGTTTGGCGGCTATCTCCGCCACTGGCAGAAGTACCGCGCCATGCCGCCGGGAGCCAAACCGCGCGCTATCGCGGTGATCCTCATAACGTTTGCGGTTTCATTATGGCTGGTTCACGTCATGTGGGTGCGTATTTTGCTGCTGGCGATTCTGGCCTGCCTGCTGATTTTTATGTGGCGCATCCCGGTGGTTGACGAAAAACAACAAAATCAGTGACGCAGGCGGAAGTCAGTTGCAATTGTCGCGTTCTGCCAGTAAATTCGAGCGTTTTCGAGCACGGGCACACCCGGTTAAATGTTAAACAATGGTTGCATTTAAACCGAATCAGCGTGCCGTGAGTAATACCGTTTCTATCAGGCAAAAACCCATGACCGCGACTGCGCAGCAGCTTGAGTATTTAAAAGACAGCATCAAAAGTATCCAGGATTATCCGAAGCCGGGCATCCTGTTCCGTGATGTCACCAGTTTGCTGGAAGACCCGAAAGCGTACGCCCTCAGCATTGAACTGCTGGTGGAGCGTTTCAAAGACGCCGGTATCACCAAAGTAGTGGGTACCGAAGCGCGCGGCTTTTTATTTGGCGCACCGGTTGCGCTGGAACTCGGCGTGGGCTTCGTCCCGGTACGCAAGCCGCGTAAACTGCCGCGTGAAACCATCGCGGAAAGCTATGAACTGGAATACGGCACCGACCAGCTGGAAATCCATGTCGATGCTATTAAGCCTGGTGACAAAGTGCTGGTCGTTGACGATCTGCTGGCCACCGGCGGCACCATCGAAGCTACCGTTAAATTGATCCGTCGTCTGGGCGGTGAAGTCACCGACGCTGCGTTTATCATCAATCTGTTCGATATTGGCGGCGAGCAGCGCCTCGAAAAACAGGGAATTACCTGTTTCAGTCTGGTTCCATTCCCAGGCCATTGATCCCCCCTCATATACGCAAGCCTGCGGGCTTGCATGATGAAGTGTATTCACTGAGGTGCTGTGTTAGCATGGCCCCTCGTGAATCCACCATCCAGCGTTTCAGAGCCTGCCCATGAGTTATCAGGTCTTAGCCCGTAAGTGGCGACCACAAACTTTTGCTGACGTCGTCGGTCAGGAGCATGTGCTGACCGCACTGGCGAACGGCTTATCCTTAGGACGCATTCATCACGCGTATCTTTTTTCCGGCACCCGTGGCGTCGGTAAAACCTCTATCGCCCGTTTGCTGGCGAAGGGCCTCAACTGCGAAACCGGCATCACCGCCACGCCCTGCGGCGTCTGCGATAACTGCCGTGAAATCGAGCAGGGACGCTTTGTCGATCTGATCGAAATCGACGCCGCTTCCCGCACCAAAGTTGAAGATACCCGCGATTTGCTGGACAACGTCCAGTACGCGCCAGCCCGTGGCCGCTTCAAAGTCTATCTGATCGATGAAGTACACATGCTGTCGCGCCACAGCTTCAATGCGCTGTTAAAAACGCTCGAAGAGCCGCCCGCGCACGTTAAATTCCTGCTGGCGACCACCGATCCGCAAAAATTGCCGGTGACGATCCTCTCGCGCTGCCTGCAATTTCACCTCAAGGCGCTGGATGTTGAACAAATCCGCCAGCAGCTTGAGCATATTCTTGATGAAGAAAAAATCAGCCACGAGCCGCGCGGTCTGCAACTGCTGGCGCGCGCCGCCGACGGCAGCCTGCGCGATGCGTTAAGTCTCACCGACCAGGCGATTGCCAGCGGCGACGGGCAGCTTACCGCTCAGGCAGTCAGCCAGATGCTCGGCACCCTGGATGACGATCAGGCGCTGTCGCTGATTGAAGCGGTGGTAGAGGCCAACGGTGAGCGCGTGATGGCGCTGATCAACGAGGCGGCCGCGCGTGGCGTGGAGTGGGAAGCCCTGCTGGTCGAAATGCAAACCCTGCTGCACCGTATTGCCATGGTGCAACTCTCGCCTTCGGCGCTCGGCAGCGATATGGCGGCCATTGAGCAGCGGATGCGTGAACTCGCGCGCACCGTGCCGCCTGCCGACGTGCAGCTTTACTACCAGACCATGCTGATAGGGCGCAAAGAATTGCCTTATGCGCCGGATCGCCGGATGGGACTGGAAATGACGCTTCTGCGTGCGCTGGCGTTCCATCCGCGTATGCCGTTGCCGGAGCCGGAAGTGCAGCCGCAGTCGTTCGCGCCCGTTGCGCCCACGGCAGTCCTTGCGCCAACCCAGGTGGTCCAACAGCCACCTGTTGCACCCGCACAGCCGGTGAACAGTGCGCCGTTGCCCGACACCACCAGTCAGGTGCTGGCCGCGCGCAATCAGCTCCAGCGTGCCGCGGGAGCGACCAAAGCAAAAAAGAATGAACCGGCAGCGGGCGCTCGCGCGCGGCCGGTGAATAACGCTGCGCTTGAACGCCTGGCATCGATGACCGAGCGCACGCAGGCCCGCGCATCGTCACCGGCGGCAGAACAAACGCCTGCGAAAAAAGAAGCCTATCGCTGGAAAACGACGCTTACCACCGTTGAGGTGAAAGAAGAGGTCGCCACGCCGAAGGCGCTCAAAAAAGCGCTGGAGCATGAAAGAACGCCGGAGCTGGCCAAAAAGCTGGCGGACGAAGCCATTTTGCGCGATCCGTGGGCAGCCGAGGTCAGTCAGCTACACTTACCAAAACTGGTTGAACAAGTGGCGCTGAACGCCTGGAAAGAGCAGGACGGCAACCGTATCTGTCTGCACCTGCGCACGACTCAGCGGCACCTTAATTCACCGGGTGCAGCAAAAGCGCTGACCGAGGCGCTGAGTAACTTAACGGGCGTAGCAGTTGAACTGACGATTGTTGAAGATGATAATCCGGCAGTGCGCACGCCGCTTGAGTGGCGGCAGACGATTTACGAAGAAAAGCTCGCGAGCGCGCGAGAATCGATAGTTGCGGATACCAACATCCAGACGCTGCGGCGTTTTTTCGATGCGGATCTGGATGAAGAGAGTATTCGCCCCATTTGACAGGAAGTACAACTGCCTGTCGCAACCCTGAACGTGGCTTATCCAATGGCTAAGCCACCACAAGCAAAGAGAGATGCCTATGTTTGGTAAAGGCGGTCTGGGTAACCTGATGAAACAGGCCCAGCAGATGCAGGAAAAAATGCAGCAGGCGCAGGAAGAAATCGCGAAGCTGGAAGTGACGGGTGAATCGGGTGCCGGTCTGGTGAAAGTGACCATCAACGGTGCGCATAACTGCCGCCGTGTGGAAATCGATCCGAGCCTGCTCGAAGACGACAAAGACATGCTGGAAGATCTGGTCGCTGCGGCCTTCAACGATGCGGCACGTCGCATTGAAGAAACGCAGAAAGAAAAAATGGCAGGCGTCTCCTCCGGGATGCAACTGCCGCCAGGCTTCAAAATGCCGTTCTGATGGCATAAAAAAGGCGATCTGCGGATCGCCTTTTTGTTTTACTCCTCGACAAACCCCGCATAGCTTTCCACCAGAAAATCAATCAGCGCCCGCACCGCCGGTAGTTGTCCGCGCCGTGAAGGGTAGACCGCATGAATAATTTCCCGCCGCGTTCGCCACTGCGGGAGTAAATGCACCAGGCTGCCGTCTGCGAACTGCTCTTTAAGCATCATCATTGGCAACTGCACAATGCCCACGCCCGCCATGGCCGCGCTACGCAGGGCAATCATATCGGTGGTAATAAAACGCGGTTTATGGTGCAGAATCGCCTCCTGATCCTGCGGGCCAAACAAGATCCAGCGATAGGTCTGCTGGACGCGGGAGAGCGCAAGGCTCGGCCAGGGCGCAAGATCGGCGGGGGAAGAGGGCAGGCCAAAGCGCGCCACCAGCGCCGGACTGGCAACCAGGCACATGCCGCGATCCGCCAGTTTTCGCATCACCAGTTCGCTGTCGTCCAGCGGTCCTGGCCGCACGCGGATCGCCAGATCGACACTCTCATTCACCACGTCCACCTGGCGATTCGTCTCCTCCAGTTGCACCGTCACCTGCGGATAACGCGCCATAAACTGCGCCAGCATCGCGCCCACGTGCACATGCAGCAGCGCAATCGGGCAGGTCAGGCGCACCACGCCGCGCGGTTCAGCGCGCAAACTGTCGATCGCTTCCTGCGCGGCTTCGGCTTCAATCATCATTGCTTTGCAGTGGCGATAAAAAATCTGCCCGGCCTCGGTGACAGTAAAACTGCGGGTGGAGCGCTGAATAAGCCGGGTTTCCAGCCGCTCTTCCAGCAACTGAATGCGGCGGCTGAGGCGCGATTTCGGAATGCCCACCGCCCGGCTGGCAGGCGAAAACCCGCCGTGATCCACCACCTGCACGAAGTACCAGAAATCGTTCAAATCCTGCATTTGATTGTCCTGAATATAGAACGCTGAGTCCAGATTAGCACTCTACCGGGCCGGTTGTCTTATGAGTAAGCTTAAAGCATCAAAAATCGACATGACCTGGAGTCAATCATGAAAGCAATTCTTGGCGTTTACTCTGCTCCGGCACCGCACTGGGTGGGTGAGGGTTTTCCGGTGCGTACCCTGTTTTCGTACCAGGATTTTGCCAGCCAGCTCAGCCCGTTTTTACTGCTCGACTACGCGGGCCCCGCTGAATTCAAACCAAGCATCAAAGGTCAGCGCGGCGTGGACGTGCATCCGCATCGGGGTTTTGAAACCGTGACCATCGTGTACAAAGGGGAAGTGGCGCACCGCGACTCCATCGGCAGCGGCGGGCTGATTGGACCAGGCGACGTGCAGTGGATGACCGCCGGTAGCGGGATTTTGCATGAGGAGTTTCACTCTCCGGCCTTCAGCGAAAGCGGTGGCACGCTGGAAATGGTGCAACTGTGGGTTAACCTCCCGGCGGCATACAAAAACACTGCGCCTGCTTATCAGCCCATTGCCGATGCGGATATCCCCCGCGTGACGCTGCCGGATAACGCCGGTGAGCTGCGGGTCATCGCCGGAGAATATGGCGACCAGAAAAGCCCGGCGCACACCTTCTCGCCGATGCATATCTGGGATCTGCGCCTGCAACCGCATGGCGTCACGCAACTGACGCTGCCGGATGGCTGGAACACCGCGCTGGTGGTGCTCAAAGGCACGCTGGAAATTAACGGTCAGGAGGTGGTACGCGATTCGCAACTGGTGGTGCTGGACGCGAAAGGCGAAACCGTCACGCTTGAAGCCAACAACGATGCGGTGGTGCTGGTACTGAGCGGCGAGCCGTTAAACGAACCGGTTGTCGGCGAAGGGCCCTTTGTCATGAACACCCGCGAGGAGATCGACCAGGCGCTTCACGATCACCGGATGGGACGTTTTGGACAATCTGTAACCTGATCGAA
This sequence comes from Enterobacter sp. kpr-6, assembly GCF_900116015.1. Taxonomy (GTDB): domain Bacteria; phylum Pseudomonadota; class Gammaproteobacteria; order Enterobacterales; family Enterobacteriaceae; genus Enterobacter_D. The sequence continues at coordinate 689,472 of NZ_FOYH01000002.1, read as the reverse complement.
ACGGCTATCTGCGGATAGCCGTTTTTCTGCCTGCGCGTTGTTGATCCGCAGGGCGGATGTTAGGCTATGAGTTAAGATCCCTGATGGAATGAAGCCTGAGAATGCACTGCCAGCCGCTATCGATGAACTCTTTTTATAAAGGACGGGTGTAATGCAAACCAGTCCGTTACTTACCGCATTAATGGAATCGCTGCGCTGTCTGCCGGGCGTCGGTCCGAAATCGGCGCAGCGCATGGCGTTTACGCTGTTGCAGCGCGATCGCAGCGGCGGTATGCGCCTGGCGCAGGCGCTGACCCGCGCGATGTCTGAGATCGGCCACTGTGCCGATTGCCGTACCTTTACCGAACAGGAAGTGTGCAACATCTGTGCGAACCCGCGCCGTCGGGAAAATGGCCAAATCTGCGTGGTGGAAAGCCCGGCAGACATCTACGCCATCGAGCAAACCGGGCAGTTTTCCGGCCGCTATTTTGTGCTGATGGGGCATCTCTCGCCGCTTGATGGCATCGGACCGGATGATATCGGCCTCGACCGGCTGGAGCAGCGGCTGGAGTCGGAGCAGATGAAAGAAGTGATCCTCGCCACCAACCCGACGGTGGAAGGGGAGGCGACCGCCAACTATATCGCTGAACTTTGCGCGCAATATGGCGTGGAAGCCAGCCGCATCGCCCACGGCGTGCCGGTCGGCGGCGAGCTGGAGATGGTCGATGGCACAACGCTTTCGCACTCGCTGGCCGGGCGTCACAAAATCCGCTTTTAGCAAAAAACGGGGGCAATTTTTATTGCCCCCGCTTGAAATCATTCCGCCATAACCCCATCTCCCCCTCAACACCAAATGGCATTGTTGAGGTAATTTTCCGATGAAAGGACAAGAAACACGCGGCTTCCAGTCAGAAGTAAAACAGCTTTTACATCTGATGATCCACTCGCTCTATTCCAACAAAGAAATCTTCCTGCGTGAGCTTATCTCTAACGCCTCGGATGCGGCAGACAAACTGCGCTTCCGTGCGCTGTCCAATCCCGATCTCTATGAAGGCGACGGTGAACTGCGCGTGCGCGTGTCGTTCGATAAAGATAAGCGTACGTTGACCATTGCCGACAACGGCATTGGCATGAATCGCGACGAGGTCATCGACCACCTGGGCACGATTGCCAAATCCGGCACCAAATCTTTCCTGCAATCCATGGGCTCTGACCAGGCGAAAGACAGCCAGCTAATCGGTCAGTTCGGCGTGGGCTTCTACTCGGCGTTTATCGTTGCCGATAAAGTCACCGTACGCACCCGTGCGGCGGGCGACAGCGCTGAAAACGGCGTGTTCTGGGAATCCGCTGGCGAAGGCGACTACACCGTAGCCGACATCACCAAAGAAGATCGCGGGACCGAAATCACCCTGCACCTGCGTGAAGGTGAAGACGATTTCCTCAACGACTGGCGCGTGCGTTCGATCATCAGTAAATACTCCGATCACATCGCGCTGCCGGTTGAGATTGAGAAAAGCGAAGAGCAGGACGGCGAAACCGTCGTTTCCTGGGAGAAAATCAACAAAGCCCAGGCGCTGTGGACGCGTAACAAGTCGGAAATCAAAGACGACGAATATCAGGAATTCTACAAGCACATCGCCCACGACTTTACCGATCCGCTGACCTGGAGCCACAACCGCGTGGAAGGGAAGCAGGAGTACACCAGCCTGCTCTATATTCCGTCGCAGGCCCCGTGGGATATGTGGAACCGCGATCACAAGCACGGCCTGAAACTGTACGTGCAGCGCGTGTTCATCATGGACGAAGCCGAACAGTTCATGCCGAACTACCTGCGCTTTGTGCGCGGCCTGATTGACTCCAACGATCTGCCGCTCAACGTATCGCGTGAAATCCTGCAGGACAGCTCTGTCACCCGCAACCTGCGCAGCGCGCTGACCAAACGCGTTCTGCAAATGCTGGAAAAACTGGCGAAGGATGACAACGAGAAATACCTCGGCTTCTGGAAACAATTTGGTCTGGTGCTGAAAGAAGGCCCGGCGGAAGATAACGCTAACCAGGAAGCTATCGCTAAACTGCTGCGTTTTGCCTCCACGCATACCGACTCTTCCGAGCAGACCGTGGCGCTGGCCGATTACGTTGCGCGCATGAAAGAAGGCCAGGAGAAGATTTACTACATCACCGCCGACAGCTACGCGGCCGCGAAGAGCAGCCCGCATCTGGAACTGCTGCGTAAGAAGGGCATCGAAGTGCTGCTGCTCTCTGACCGCATCGACGAGTGGATGATGAGCTACCTGACCGAATTCGACGGCAAGCCATTCCAGTCCGTCGCCAAAGCCGACGAGTCGCTGGACAAGCTGAACGACGAAGTGGACGAAAGCGTCAAAGAAGCGGAAAAAGCGCTTGAGCCGTTTGTTGAGCGTGTGAAAACCCTGCTCGGCGATCGCGTGAAAGAGGTCCGTCTGACGCACCGTCTGACCGATACGCCAGCGATTGTCACCACCGACAACGACGAAATGAGCACCCAGATGGCGAAACTCTTTGCCGCTGCGGGCCAGGCCGTGCCGGAAGTGAAATACATCTTTGAACTGAACCCGGATCACCAGCTGGTGAAACGTACCGCCGACACCCAGGACGAAGCGCAGTTTAAAGAATGGGTGGAACTGCTGATGGATCAGGCGCTGCTCGCCGAGCGCGGCACGCTGGAAGATCCGAACCAGTTTATCCGCCGTATGAATCAGTTGCTGGTGTCTTAAGTCACTCACCCCTCACCCTAACCCTCTCCCCACGGGAGAGGGGACAGCCCGAGCGCGTACAGGGGTGAGGGTGTGGTTTTCTCCCTCTCCCTGAGGGAGAGGGCCGGGGTGAGGGTGCTTCCCCAAAGCAACGCCCAAATAACCGATTCAGCTGTGCAAATTCCCGCCAAACCCCTTCCGCCGCGCCGCGTTGCCTTGTGGTTATACTGCCTTTAGTGGTATGGTTTTCGCTTCAAATCACGTTACAAAAAATTCAAACGTAGAGGAACTACGCAATGCGTATCATTCTGCTCGGCGCTCCTGGCGCAGGTAAAGGCACTCAGGCTCAGTTCATCATGGAGAAATACGGTATTCCGCAGATCTCTACGGGTGACATGCTGCGCGCCGCAGTGAAATCAGGCAGCGAGCTGGGCAAACAAGCCAAAGACATCATGGATGCGGGCAAACTGGTAACCGATGAACTGGTTATCGCGCTGGTAAAAGAACGTATTTCTCAGGAAGACTGCCGCAACGGTTTTCTGCTGGACGGCTTCCCGCGCACCATTCCACAAGCTGACGCGATGAAAGAAGCGGGCATCAAGGTCGATTACGTGCTGGAGTTCGATGTACCGGACGAACTGATCGTTGACCGCATCGTTGGTCGTCGCGTTCATGCGGCATCTGGCCGTGTGTACCACGTTAAATTCAATCCGCCGAAGGTGGAAGGCAAAGACGACGTGACCGGCGAAGAGCTGTCCACCCGTAAAGACGATCAGGAAGAAACCGTGCGTAAACGTCTGGTGGAATACCATCAGCTAACTGCGCCGCTGATCGGCTACTACCAGAAAGAAGCTGAAGCCGGTAACACCCAGTACGCGAAAGTTGACGGCACCCAGGCCGTGAGCGATGTTCGCGCTGAACTGGCGAAAATCCTCGGTTAAGCCTCTCTCCCCGGTGCCTGCGCCGGGGTATTTCCCCCTCTGTTTTTCCTCTCGCTACAATCGGTTCCGTTTATACTCAATTCAGCTACAATTATCAGCCATTTAAAAGGATAAGAGGCGCGAATGAGTCAGGCGAAAACCGGCATCCTGCTGGCGAATCTGGGTACCCCCGATGCTCCCACTCCCGGAGCGGTGAAACGCTACTTACGGCAGTTTTTAAGCGACCGCAGGGTGGTGGATACCCCGCGTCTGCTGTGGTGGCCGCTACTGCGTGGCGTGATCCTGCCGATTCGTTCGCCGCGCGTGGCCAAACTCTACCAGTCAGTATGGATGGAAGAGGGCTCGCCGCTGATGGTCTACAGCCGTCGTCAGCAGCGCGCGCTTGCCGCACGTCTGGCCGATGTGCCCGTCGCACTGGGGATGAGCTACGGCTCGCCTTCCCTGGAAAGCGCCGTCGATGAACTGTTAGCGCAGGGCGTGGAACACATCGTGGTGCTGCCGCTCTACCCGCAATATTCCTGCTCCACCGTGGCGGCCGTCTGGGACGAACTGGCGCGCATCCTCGGCAAAAAACGACGCATCTCCGGCGTATCCTTCATCCGCGATTACGCCGATGACAGCGCCTACATCAACGCGCTGGTCAACAGCATCCGCGCATCGTTTGCCGAACACGGCGAGCCGGATCTGCTGCTGCTCTCCTATCACGGCATTCCGCAACGCTACGCCGATGAAGGGGACGACTACCCGCAGCGCTGCCGCGACACCACCCGCGAAATCGTTTCTGCCCTCGGCCTGCCGCCGGAAAAAGTGATGATGACCTTCCAGTCGCGCTTTGGCCGTGAACCGTGGCTGACGCCCTATACCGACGAAACTTTAAAAATGCTCGGTGAAAAAGGCGTGAAGCATATTCAGGTGGCCTGTCCGGGTTTTGCTGCCGACTGCCTTGAAACGCTGGAGGAAATTGCGGTGCAGAACCGGGAATTTTTCCTCGAAGCGGGCGGAGAGAAATACGAATACATTCCGGCGCTTAATGATAATGCCGATCACATTGAGATGATGGTGAGTCTCACCGAACCCTATCGCTGATCGCGCCGCGGGCCGGGAATGTGCTACCATTTCCGGCCCAATTCCCGAACAAGCATATGTATGAAATTTCCCGGCAAACGCAAATCCAAACACTATTTCCCCGTCAACGCCCGCGATCCATTACTGCAACAAATACAACCTGAAAGCGACGCCAGTACGTCGTGGGTGGTCGGGATCGATCAGACGCTGGTGGATATCGAAGCGAAAGTAGACGATGCGTTTGTCGCGCGTTATGGCCTGAGCGCCGGGCATTCACTGGTCATCAGCGATGAGGTTGCCGAGGCCCTCTATCAGGAACTGATGCGCGAAAATCTGATCACCCATCAGTTTGCCGGTGGCACCATCGGCAACACCATGCACAACTATTCCGTGCTGGCGGATGACCGCTCGGTGCTGCTGGGCGTGATGTGCAGCAACATTGAAATCGGTGGCTACGCTTATCGCTACCTGTGCAACACCTCCAGCCGTACCGATTTAAACTACCTTCAGGGCGTGAACGGTCCGATTGGCCGCTGCTTTACGCTGGTGAGCGATTCCGGCGAGCGTACCTTCGCCATCAGCCCCGGCGCGATGAACCAGTTGCGCCCGGAAAGCATCCCTGAATCGGTGATTGCTGGCGCTTCCGCGCTGGTGCTGACGTCCTATCTGGTGCGCTGCAAGCCTGGCGAGCCGATGCCGGAAGCGACCATGAAGGCGGTGGAATACGCCAAAAAATATAACGTGCCGGTAGTGCTGACGCTGGGCACCAAATACGTGATTGCCGATAACCCGCAGTGGTGGCGTGATTTCCTGAAAGAGAACGTGTCGATTCTGGCGATGAACGAAGAAGAAGCCGAAGCGCTGACCGGCGAAAGCGATCCGCTGCTCGCCTGCGACAAAGCGCTGGACTGGGTTGACCTGGTGCTGTGCACCGCAGGCCCGGTGGGGTTATATATGGCGGGCTTTACCGAGGAGCAGGCGAAGCGCAAAACCCAGCATCCGCTGCTGCCGGGGGCCATTGCCGAGTTTAACCAGTATGAATTCAGCCGCGCCATGCGCCATCAGGATTGCCAGAACCCGCTGCGGATTTTCTCCCACATCGCGCCGTACATGGGCGGGCCGGAGAAAATCATGAACACCAACGGCGCAGGCGACGGCGCGCTGGCAGCATTGCTGCACGATATCACCGCCAACAACTTCCACCGCACCAACGTGCCGAACTCCAGCAAACACAATTTCACCTGGCTGACCTATTCGTCGTTGGCGCAGGTGTGTAAATACGCTAACCGCGTGAGCTATCAGGTGCTGAATCAGCATTCACCGCGCTTAACGCGCGGCCTGCCGGAGCGGGAAGACAGTCTGGAAGAGGCGTACTGGGAGCGGTGATTTAGCGGGGACCCCTCACCCCGACCCTCTCCCCAGGGGAGAGGGGGAAGGGCGGGATCGTGCTCGGGCTATCCCCTCTCCCTCAGGGAGAGGGCCAGGGTGAGGGTGACCCCCAAACCTACCCCGTCACCGCCTCTGCAACCGGCGGCTTATTCAACAGCGTCAACATCGTATTCGCAATTTCGCGCTCGCCCATCACCACCTGATTCGCGCCGCGCTCGGTAATGTAATCCACCTCATCGTCATAATGCGCGCGGGCGATAATCTCAATATTCGGGCATTTTTCCCGCGCGGTCGCCACGATCTCGCCCGCCTCATAGCCGTTCGGAATGGTCAGCAGCAGCCAGCGGGCACAGTCCAGATGCGCCAGATTCATAATCTCTTCATTGGCGGCATTACCCAGCACCGCGCGGATGCCGCGCTCGCGCAGTTCATCCACGCGGGTGCGTGACGTTTCAATCACCACCAGCGGAATGCCCTGTGCCATCAGCTTTTCACCAAGCAGGCTACCGACGCGGCCAAAGCCCACCAGCAGCGCATGATTGCAAATATCCACCGGGATCTGCTTCTCATCTTCGATAGCTTCTTCCAGCGTCTGCTCTTCCAGCGTCTCGGTTTTATCGAGGTATTTTTCCAGCACGGTGAACAGAATCGGGTTGAGCATAATGGACAGAATCGCCCCCGCCAGCACCAGGTTCTGCCCGGTTTGCGGCAGCAGATCCAGCGCCATGCCGAGTCCCGCCAGAATGAAGGCGAATTCACCGATTTGCGCGAGGCTGGCGGCAATAGTCAGGGCGGTGCGCGGTGAGTGGCCAAACATGCGCACCAGGAAAAAGGCCGCCACGGATTTACCAAAGATAATGATCGCCAGCGTGCCGAGAACCGCCAGCGGCTCCTCAATCAAAATCAGCGGATCGAACAGCATCCCCACCGAGACAAAAAACAGAACCGCAAAGGCATCGCGCAGCGGCAGAGTGTCATGGGCGGCACGATGGCTGAGTTCCGATTCGTTCAGCACCATGCCCGCAAAGAATGCGCCGAGGGCAAAAGAGACGTCGAACAGCTCGACTGCGCCAAACGCAATGCCGAGCGCCAGGGCGAGTACCGAAAGGGTAAACAGCTCACGCGAGCCGGTTGCCGCGCTGCGGGCGAGGATCCACGGCACCAGACGGCGACCGACCAGCATCATAATGGCGATAAACGCCACCACCTTGCCGATGGTTATGCTCATATCCAGCGCCAGCGTGGCAAGCCCGACATTGCCCTTTTCCACCATCCCCGCCACTGCGGGCAGCAGAACCAGCGTCAGCACCATCACCAAATCTTCAACGATCAGCCAGCCGATAGCGATTTGCCCGCGCTGACTGTCAATAAGCTGCCGTTCCTCCAGCGCGCGCAGCAGCACCACGGTACTGGCGGTGGAAAGACAGAGGCCAAACACGATGCCGGTCATCAGCGACCAGTCCATCATGGCGGAGAGCGCCATACCCAGCAACGTCGCCACCGCAATCTGGGCTATCGCGCCGGGAATGGCGATTGACTTTACCGCCATCAAATCCTTCAGGGAGAAATGCAGACCGACGCCAAACATCAGCAAAATAACGCCAAGCTCGGCCAGTTCAGGTGCCAGTTTCGTATCGGCAACAAAACCTGGGGTAAACGGCCCGGCCAGCACACCGGCTAATAAATAGCCCACCAGAGGGGAAATACGCAGTTTAGTGGCAAGCATGCCGAGGATAAAAGCGAGCACAAGGCCGCCGACAATGGTGGTGATAAGCGGTGTGGCGTGATGCATCCCGTCTCCTTTCATGAAGGTGTGTCCATTTTGGCTATAAAAACCAAAAGCCCGAATTACAGTCTATGACAATTTTTGCCATTATGATCATGAATAATTGTTGAATTATGAACAAAACAACAATCAGATGCGAAAACTTCACTATGAGGGGAGATTACCGATGCGATGTGGCGGCAGGCACAGACGGGCGGGTAAAGCGGGCGACCAGACAGGCTGTTTGGTCGCCCTTATTTTACGCTTTATGCCGGTTATCAGGCAGGAATATGGTCAACATCCCCAAAAGAGGCAGGAAAGCACAGATTTTATAGACTAAAAAGATGCTTGTATGATCTGCAACCAGCCCCAGCACTGCCGCGCCAAGGCCGCCCATGCCGAAAGCAAAGCCGAAAAACAGCCCGGAAACCATACCGATACGTCCCGGCATCAGCTCCTGGGCATAGACCAGAATGGCAGAAAAGGCCGACGCGAGGATAAAACCAATGATGACGGTTAAAATCCCCGTCCAGTACAGCGATGCATAGGGTAAAACAAGCGTAAAGGGCGCGACACCGAGGATAGAGCCCCAAATCACATATTTACGTCCGATTTTATCGCCCAAAGGCCCGCCAATCACCGTGCCTGCGGCTACCGCCAGCAGGAAGGCGAACAGATGGAATTGGGCGCTTTGTACCGATAAGCCGAATTTTTCCATCAGATAAAAGGTGTAATAGCTGCTGATGCTCGCCATATAGAAGTATTTCGAGAAAATCAGCATCAGTAATATGGAAACCGCGAGGATCACTTTATTGCGCGGCAGTGGATTGACCACTTTGACGGCCGGTTTGCCTTTATTAACCCGGTGTTGCGCGGCATACCAGCGGCTGACCTGGGCCAGCACCACAATCGCCAGCAGCGCGGCTAATACAAACCAAGCCACGTTTCCCTTGCCGTAAGGGGCGATGACCAGCGCCGCCAGCAACGGTCCGAGCGAGCTACCAAAGTTACCGCCCACCTGGAACAGCGACTGCGCCAGACCATGACGACCACCGGACGCCATCCGCGCCACGCGGGACGACTCCGGGTGAAACACCGAAGAACCGGTTCCCACCAGCGCCGCCGCCAGCAGCACCATGCCGAAACTGCTCGCCAGCGCCAGCAGCACCAGCCCACTTAGCGTAAAGCACATGCCAATCGGCAGCGACCACGGCATCGGGTGTTTATCAGTGTAAGCACCGACAATCGGCTGCAACAGCGACGATGCGAGCTGGAAGGTCAGGGTAATCAGGCCGATCTGCACAAATGACAGGGAAAACTCATCCTGGAGCAGCGGGTAAATCGCGAGGATCAGCGACTGCAACATATCGTTCAGCAGGTGAGAAACGCTGATCGCGCCTAAAATACCAAACGCGGTGCGCGCCTTAGGCGCAGACGAACCAGACAGCGTCTGGGTGGGTTCACTTATTGCCATAAAATTAAATCTTTCTTTTATTGTGGGGGAGGGCGGGATTTCAGTGCGTTACTTATTATTACCTGCCTAACATACCTGCACTAAAGATTTGAGGAAAGTCGCAATTCTGAAAACATAGTTGTCTATTATGCGGGAGCACGTTACTTTTTTTGTTTATTAATGAGTCAGGGAGAGAAGCATGAAATTTTTAAAGCAGGGCGTCGCGCTGGCCGTCCTCGCGGCCTGGGGGCTGGTAAGCGCACCGGCCCAGGCATACGAACAGGATAAAACCTACAAAATCACCATCCTTCATACCAACGATCATCACGGTCATTTCTGGCGCAACGACTACCGGGAATACGGTTTATCGGCGCAAAAAACGCTGGTGGACGGCATTCGTAAAGAGGTGGCGGCCGAAGGCGGCAGCGTGCTTCTGCTCTCCGGCGGCGATATTAATACCGGCGTCCCGGAGTCCGATCTCCAGGATGCCGAGCCCGATTTTCGCGGCATGAACCTGATTGGCTACGACGCGATGGCCGTCGGCAACCATGAATTCGATAACCCGCTGAGCGTGCTGCGCCAGCAGGAAAAATGGGCCAAATTCCCGTTCCTTTCCGCCAATATTTACCAGAAAAGCACCGGCGAGCGCTTATTCAAGCCCTGGGCAATTTTCAAACGCCAGGATCTGAAAATCGCCGTTATCGGCTTAACCACGGACGACACCGCCAAAATTGGCAATCCTGAGTTTTTTACCGACATTGAGTTCCGCAAACCAGCAGAAGAAGCGAAGCTAGTTATTCAGGAGCTGAATGCCAACGAGAAGCCGGACGTACTGATCGCCACCACCCATATGGGGCATTACGACAACGGCGAGCACGGTTCTAACGCGCCGGGCGACGTGGAAATGGCCCGCAGCCTGCCAGCCGGTTCACTGGCAATGATTGTGGGCGGTCACTCACAGGATCCGGTGTGCATGGCATCGGAAAACAAAAAACAGGCGGATTACGTGCCGGGTACGCCCTGTGCGCCGGATCAGCAGAACGGCATCTGGATTGTGCAGGCCCACGAGTGGGGCAAATATGTCGGTCGCGCGGATTTCGAATTCCGCAACGGCGAGATGAAACTGGTTCACTACCAGTTAATCCCGGTCAACCTGAAGAAAAAAGTGACCTACGATAACGGTGAAAGTGAGCGCGTACTTTACACCCCGGAAATCCCGGAAAACGCCCAGATGCTCTCCCTGCTGACGCCGTTCCAGAACAAAGGCAAAGCGCAGCTTGAGGTGAAAATCGGCAACGTCAACGCGCATCTTGAAGGCGACCGCAGCAAAGTACGTTTTGTGCAGACCAATCTGGGGCACCTGATTTTAGCCGCACAGATGGCGCGCACCACGGCTGATTTTGCTGTGATGAGCGGCGGCGGTATCCGCGACTCTATCGAGGCGGGCGATATCACCTACAAAGATGTGCTGAAGGTACAGCCGTTTGGCAACCTGGTGGTTTACGCCGACATGACCGGCAAAGAGGTGATTGACTACCTGACCGCCGTGGCGCAGATGAAGCCTGATTCCGGCGCGTATCCGCAGTTTGCTAACGTCAGCTTTAACGCGGCGAACGGTAAACTCAGCGACCTGAAAATCAAAGGCGAGCCGATTGATGAAGCCAAAACTTACCGCATGGCGACATTGAGTTTTAACGCGACCGGTGGCGATGGTTATCCGCGTCTGGATGACAAACCGGGGTATGTGAACACCGGGTTTATCGACGCTGAAGTACTGAAGGAGTTTATTCAGAAAAACTCACCGCTGGATGCCGCCGCATATGAGCCGGAAGGCGAGGTGGTGTGGCAGTAAAGTGGGGATTTTACCCTCACCCTAACCCTCTCCCTCAGGGAGAGGGGACAGATCGAGCACGGACCCGCCTTTCACCCTCTCCCTCAGGGAGAGGGCCGGGGTGAGGGTGGTTTACTCTCTGCGCGCGATATCTGCAAAAGTGGCACCCAGAATGCTCGCCAGATCGCCTGCGGCCAGTTCAATATCCAGCCCGCGCTTGCCGCCTGAAACATAAATAGTGGCAAACCCCTGGGCTGGGGCATCTATAAGCGTCGGTAAACGTTTTTTCTGCCCGAGCGGGCTGATGCCGCCCACCAGATAACCGGTCGTGCGCTGGGCGACCATTGGATCGGCCATATCCACTTTTTTCGCCCCCAGCGCTTTTGCCACTTTTTTCAGATCGAGCTGCCCGGCGACGGGGGTGACCGCAACCGCTAACTGTTTCATATCGCCGTTTATCGCCACCAGCAGCGTTTTATAGACCTGGTCGGCGTTGAGGCCGAGCTTACGCACCACTTCATCGCCAAAATTAGTTTCACTGGGATCGTGATCGTAGGTGTGAAGCTGAAACGGGATCTTATTCTTTTCGAGTAATTTAACGGCGGGGGTCATAAAAATCCTTCTTATTACAGGGAGCGTACGCCACCAGCTTACGCCTGACACGGCTCGCAAAAATAGTACCATCTTGCGCAATAGTGTTAGCAGTAACGATAAGTTTGAGCGACAATCAACCCGCACCGGCACTCATGCCGGAATGATAATAACGATGAAATTCCTCTTTGACGGGCCAATATGATTATTGGCCATTTTTTTGCGCCAGCAACGACGGCAAATTCCCTTCCCCATACAGATGCAGCGCGCCCGCAGCCACCACATACCGGCCCTGCGGCAACGCGTGAAGCCGTTCGCACCACGCCTGATTGCGCTGATGCATCAGCACCTCATACAGCGGCTCGCTAAAGGTGGAGGGCAGGGTCATCTCCTGAGCCTGCGGAGGCTTATTCATCCACCAGCCGATCATGATTTGCAGCAGGCGGGCATTGGTGTGCCAGTGCACTAACGTATCCTCTAACAGCGCCCGGCCATCATCGGGAAGCTGGCTTAACAAATCGATCTGATTTTGCGTTCCTTCCAGTTCGATGACCGGCACCTGCGCTACATGTGCAGCCTGCAATAGCTGGTAATCGATGCCGTAATCGGGCCGCAATCCCAGCCGCTGCGCCTGGGTCGCCTGAAGCACCAGCGCGATTTTCCACGCGGGCTGATCGTCAAAAGCCTCAATCGACAGCGTGAGTTCGCTGAGGATCTTTTGCAGCGCGGACAGCTGTTCTGGTGTCAGACGTTGTGCGAGCGGCGGGCGAGGGGGGAGCGCTGAAAACGGGGATTCATTGCCGGAGACATCCGCCTCGACAATCAGCGCATCAGCCTGCTGGAGTTTGCTTATAAGCCGCGCGGGCAGGGGCGACATGTCGTGGGTGCCCATATGAATGCTGCCCACAAGGTGCAGATGCCGCTCGCCAGAAAGATGAACATCAAGCGCCGGCCAGGGGTAGGTCGGCTGCCACAGGGCGCGAAACGAGGATTTTAATCGGCTGAACAGGCTCATACACGCTCCCTGAAAAGAAACGTCCATGCTAGCGCGGGGGGAAGGGCGGTGCAAATGGTGTGACGGGGGTTACCCTCACCCTGGCCCTCTCCCTAAGGGAGAGGGGACAGATCGAGCGCGGGGTGGGTTTTTCCCCTCACCCTAACTCTCTCCTTCAGGGAGAGGGGACAAATCGAGCGCGGGCTGGCCTTTCTCCCTCTCCCTCAGGGAGAGGGCCGGGGTGAGGGTGGAAACCCCACTACCCCTTCGGCGTAAACCGCAGCAACCGGTTAGCATTACTCACCACCGTAATCGACGACAGCGCCATCGCCGCCCCCGCCACGACCGGGTCGAGTAACGTGCCGGTCAGCGGCCATAAAATCCCTGCCGCAACCGGGATACCCAGCGAGTTATACACAAACGCACCCAGCAAATTCTGCTTCATATTACGCAGCGTGGCGCGGGAGATCGCCAGCGCGTCGGCGACACCCATCAGGCTGTGGCGCATCAGGGTAATGGCTGCCGTTTCAATTGCCACATCGCTGCCGCCGCCCATGGCGATGCCCACTTCTGCCTGGGCCAGCGCCGGGGCGTCGTTGATGCCATCCCCGACCATCGCCACTTTCCGGCCTTCCTGCTGTAATTTCTTAATCGCTTCCGCTTTGCCATCCGGCAGCACGCCCGCGATCACTTCATCAATTCCCGCTTCTTTGGCGATCGCGTTAGCGGTAACCGGATTATCCCCGGTGAGCATCACCAGCCGGTAACCGGCGTTATGCAGCCGGGTCAGCGCTTCCACGCTGTCTTCGCGCAGCGGATCGCGGATCGCAAACATCGCCACCGCGTGACCGTCCACCGCCAGCAGCACCGGCGTCGCGCCCTGTGCGGCCTGTTCCGCCATCTGCGTTTCCAGTTCCTGGGTGGCGATCTGCTGCTCGTTAAGCAGCGCCTGATTACCCAGCAGCACCGCGCGACCGTCCACGCGGCCACTCACGCCCAGCCCACGCAGGGTGCGGAAGTCATTTACCTCCGGCAGCACCTCGTCAGCGGCTTTTTCCAGAATGGCGCGCGCCAGCGGATGGCTGGAGCCTTGTTCCAGCGCCGCCGCCAGTCGCAGCACGTCGCGCTCGCTCATCTCACCGAGCGTTTTTACCGCCACTACCTGCGGTTTGCCCTCGGTCAGCGTGCCGGTTTTATCAAATACCAGCGTATCGATTTCGCTTGCGCGTTGCAGCGCATCGGCGTCGCGCACCAGCACGCCAAATTCAGCCGCGCGTCCGACGCCGGAGATAATCGACATCGGCGTTGCGAGGCCCAGTGCGCACGGGCAGGCGATAATCAGCACCGTGGTGGTGATCACCAGGGTGTAAACAATTTGCGGTGCAGGGCCGAAAACGTACCACACGGCACCGCTCAGCAACGCAATGGCGACCACCACCGGGACAAAGATGGCAGAGATTTTATCCGCCATCTGGCCGATTTCCGGCTTGCTGCTCTGCGCCTGGCGCACCATACGAATAATGCGCGAAAGGGTGGTCTGGCTACCCGTACGACTGGCGCGGAACAGCACGCTGCCGTCGGTCACCACCGTGCCCGCATGAACGGCATCACCCGCACTTTTTTGCTGCGGTACCGGCTCGCCCGTGAGCATCGCCTCATCAAGCCAGGCGTCGCCCTGGGTGATATCGCCGTCCACCGGCACGCGGTCGCCCGTGGTCAGGCGCAGCGTCATGCCGGGCTGCACTTCAGCCAGCGGGACGGTTTTCTCGCCGCTCTCGCTCACCACGCGCGCGGTTGGCGGGGTGAGATCCAGCAGCCGCTCCAGCGCTTTCGACGAGCGCTGGCGGGCGCGGGCCTCAAGCATATGGCCGAGGTTAATCAGGCCGATAATCATCGCGCTTGCTTCATAATAGAGATGCCGCGCTTCCATCGGGAACCACTGCGGCCAGAGGTTGACGCTCATTGAATAGAGCCACGCCGCTCCGGTACCGAGCGCCACCAGCGTGTCCATCGTCGCGGTGCGATTGAGCAAACTTTTCCAGGCGCTGCGGTAAAAATGCCCCCCGGCGAAAATCATCACCGCGAGCGTCACCACGCCAATCGCCAGCCACAGCGAGCGGTTGGCCTCGGTGACCATCATATTGTCGCCGAGCATTCCCCAGCCCATGACCGGGATACCGACCAGCAGAGCGACGATCGCCTGCCAGCGAAAACGCTTCATCGTGGCGACGGCGGTTTCCTGCTGGCGTTCACGACGTTTAATGTCATCTTCAATAATTTCAGCGCCGTAACCTGCTTTTTCGACGGCGTTGACTAATTCAGCGGCAGAGGCGCTGCCCATCACCAGCGCAGAGCGCTCTGCCAGATTGACCCGTGCCTGCGTCACGCCCGGTACGCCCTGCAACGCATGCTGAACGCGGGAAACACAACTGGCGCAGCTCATCCCGCTCAACAGCAACTGCTGGCTGTCGTCGGACTCATCGGCTGCCGGAAGCTCTGGTTGCGCCGCTGTCAGTGCTTCCGACGGGGTTGATGACTCTGTCAGCGGTTTAGCCTTTGGGTGCGCTTGCTCCGCGCCATACCCGGCTTGTTTGATGGTGTCGATCAGCGCTTCGGCAGACGCGCTGCCGCTCACTTCGGCATGAGTCAGGGTGACTTCTGCCTGGTCGACATCAGGACGCTGTTCGAGACTTTCTTTGACGCGTTTCACGCAATGGCCGCAAGTAAGGCCATCAAGCGCGAGTTGAATTGTGTGGGACATAGCAAACCTCCGGTAAATAGGGTTGACCTGGCTAATCGCATTGACTAACTGTTATAAAGGGTAAACCTTCCATCAAGGGGAAGGTCAAGGAGGAATGATGAATATTAGTGATGTATCCAGACTCACCGGCTTAACCAGCAAAGCCATCCGCTTTTATGAGGAGAAAGGGCTGGTGACAAAACCGCTGCGCGGTGAAAACGGCTACCGCCACTATACGCAGCAGCATCTTGATGAACTGACGCTACTGCGGCAGGCGCGGCAGGTGGGGTTTAATCTGGATGAGTGCGGCGAACTGGTGACGCTGTTCAACGATCCCGCCCGCCACAGTGCCGATGTTAAAGCGCGCACGCTGCAAAAGGTCGCTGACATTGAGCGCCACATCGCTGAGTTGCAAACCATGCGCGAACAATTGCTGGCGCTGGCGGCCTCCTGCCCCGGCGATGACAGCGCGGATTGCCCAATCATCGATAACCTCTCAGGCTGTTGCCACCGCCGGGATAATTAACTCTCCTCGCTGCTCAATAGCTGTTGACGGAACCAGACGGTGCGCGAGAGCAGCAGCGTAAACAGGCCAGTCAGCAGCAGCGAGGTGCCCATGGCAAAAAAGTACACTTTCCAGTTTTCAGTAAAAATGGACAGAAACCCCGGCAGCCCGGAAATGCCGATTGAGGTGGCCTTCACCTGATAGCAGGCCACAATGCTGCCCGCGATGCCTGCGCCACACATCGCGGCGATAAACGGAAAGCGATAGCGCAGATTGACGCCGAAAATGGCCGGTTCCGTCACTCCAAGCCACGCGGAGACGGCGGCGATCACCGCCACGCCCTGCATCTTTTTATTGCGTACCAGAAAGAAAATAGTCAGCGCCGCCATACCCTGCGCAAGGCTCGCCATCACCTGAATGGGCCACAGCGTGGTGTAACCCAGGGTGCCGATCATTTGCAGATTCACCCCCAAAAACAGATGGTGCATACCGGTGATCACCAGCGGTGAGAGGATAAATGCGAACAGGCCCCCGGCGAGTATCGGTGCCACGTCAAACAGCCGCAGAATACCGTTAGTCATGCCGTCGCCCACCAGCATGGTCAGCGGGCCAATAAGCAAAAAGGCGGAAAAGCCGGTGACCAGAAGCGTCAGTGGCGCGACCACAATAACCTGCACCATATCGGGAACAATACGCGCCAGAAAGCGTTCAGTACGCGCCAGTAACCATGCTGAAAGCAGCACTGTGATCACCTGTCCCTGATAGGCGACTTTTTTGAGTTCAAAGCCGAAAACCGACCAGTACTGCACCAGGTCCGGGTTCTTTGAAAACTGCTGGGCGCTCATTAAATCCGGGTGGATCAGCAGCAGTCCAAGCACGATCCCCAGCACCGGGTTGCCACCGAACTTTTTCACCGCCGACCAGCCGATCAGCGCCGGTAAAAACATAAATGAGGTATTGGCAATCAGCGTGATAATTCCCGACACACCCTGCCACGCCGGATAATGCGCCAGCAGCGATTCCTTAAAAAAGATACCTGGATTGGCCAGAATATTATTCAGTCCCAGTAATAACCCGGAGGCGACAATCGCCGGTAACACCGGAATAAAAATATCCGCCAGATTTTTAATGAGCCTTTGCACTATATTGGTTTTTTTACCCGCTGCGGGCCTGGTCGGGGCAGGTGTCGGGTTATTTCCCGACTGGCGCGCAAGTTCGTTATAAACCTTATCCACAAGGCCGGGGCCAATAATAATTTGAAATTGCCCGTTGGCGCTAAAGGAGCCTTTGACTAATTCATTGCGCTCAAGGTTTTTAATATTAATCTGCTGTTCATCGTGTAACACCAGCCGCAACCGGGTAAGACAATGACCGAGAGAAATAATATTTTCGCGACCGCCAATGAGCGCGAGAAGTTCGCGCGTGTTTTCTTCCAGAGATCCTTTCATGGTGAGGCATCCTAAATTGTCTGGACAAATTAAGTGAATAATTACACGTCAGTTTTTGCGCCGTTAACGAGATTTAAATATTGATTTTATGAATATATAACAATGATTTATAGGTGAGGGTGATTTGAATTTTGTCTGGACAATCCATAAAGCCAGTGTCAGGATTTGTGCGACGATGATGCAAAGGAATGTCGATAATGAAGCCTAATATCGTAATGATGATATCTCACGACAGCGGACGTAAATTTGAAAATTACGGTTATCGTGTCGCCACGCCAAATATTACCGCGCTGGCAAACGCAGGCGTACAGTTTGACAATTATTTTTGTCCCGCTCCGCAGTGCAGTCCCAGTCGCAGCAGCATATTAACCGGCTTATATCCTCACAATAACGGCATGATGGGGCTGGCGCATCTGGGATTTTGTATTTCGCCCGGTATTACGACGCTGCCGGATGAACTGCGTAAGAACGGTTATTATACGGTGCTGGCGGGACTCAGCCATGAAACCATTAATACTGTGCCGCCGGTTGCGGATCGTGTATTTTCCTCGACCACCGCGCTGGGCTACGACGATTATATTCCGGTGCCCGGCGAGCGCGCGCCAGAGGTGGCGGATCGCGTAGTGGAATTTTTAACGGCGCACCGCCATGACGCGCGCCCGTTTTATCTCAACGTCGGCTTTTTTGAAACCCACCGTGATTTTGACGAATACCAGTCCGTTGCCGACGATCCGCAGGCGGTTGAAGTGTTTGATTTCCTGCCCGATGTTAGCGCGGTGCGCGAGGACATCGCCCTGTTTAACGGTTCGTTAAAAGTGCTGGATTATGCGGTGGGGCGCATCTGCGCGGCGCTGGATAACACCGGCCTTCGCGATAACACCATCGTGGTGTTTACCACCGATCACGGTGTGGCATTCCCGCTGGCAAAAGGCGCGCTGAAAACCGCCGGGCTGGAGACGGCGCTTATCATCGCGCTGCCGGGCAAATCCGCGCTCACCGGGCGTCGCCAGGCGCTGTTATGTAATATCGATCTGATGCCCACATTGCTGGAACTTGTTGGCGCATCCTGCCCGCCGCAGCTTGACGGCAAAAGTTTTGCCGCGCTTCTGCAAACCTCATGTGATGAAGGCCGCGACGCGTTTTTCACCGAACTCACCTGGCATGACCGCTACCACCCCATGCGCGGCGTGCGCACCCGCGATTACAGCTATGTGAAAAATTTCGCCGACGGCCCGCAGGTGTATGTGCCCGTCGATGCGCATCTGAGCCCTTCCGGGCAGGCAGTGCGCGACAGACTCTACGTGCCGAACGTGGCGGAGGAGCTTTACGATCTGGCCCGCGATCCCCTTGAGACGCACAACCTGATTGAGCACCCGGACTATCAGGCTGTCGCCACAGCGCTGCGTGAAAAGGTCGCCGCCTGGATGCACGAGACAAACGATCCGCTGCTTAACGGTCCGGTTCCGGGCACAGGATCAACCCGCTGGGCGCAGGAGATCGCCGCCGGACGGGCTTATCCGGGACGTGACGCCTGGATTCGCAAACAGGAAAACGCCTCATGAAGCCCCTGGAACCGCTCAGCGGGCGCAAAAAATATGATGATATCTACCGCGATCTGGAGCAGGCGATCCTTGAGCGCCGCTGGCTGCCAGGGGAGACGCTGCCTACCGAAGAAGCGCTGGCCCGCCAGTATCAGGTGTCGCGCGAAACCGTGCGCAAAGCGCAGGCGCTGCTGGTGGAGAACGGGTTTATCTTTAAGAAGCAGCGGCGCGGATCGGTGGTGCTGGATGTGCGTCCGCTGCAAATCGAAGGCGCGGGCCTGCACAGTTTTACCGAACTGCAAAAGGATCGGCAGTTACTGACGCATACAAAGGTGCTGAAAAACGAAAAAGGTATTTTGCCGGAGCGTTTTGCCAGCCTCTGCCCGGCGGCAGGCAGCGCGGAGGTTATCGTCCTTGAGCGTATACGCGCGATCCGCCATGAAGCGGTGATCTACGATCGCGATTACTTTTTCTGCCGGTGGGTGCCGTCGATCCCGGCGGATGTCGCCGAAGGGTCGATCTACGATTATCTGGAAAACAGCTTAGCGTTGCCGATAGGCTACGCCACTAAAACCGTCACCGTCGATCCGGTGGGTGAGGATGAGCGTCAGCATCTGGATCTGCACGGCGACAGTCATGTGGTTACCATCCGCAGCGCGGTGTATCTGGAAGACGCCAGCCTGTTTCAGCTTCATGAATCGACGCAGCGGGTGGATACATTTCAGATGGTGGATTTCGCGCGGCGTAATAAATACCGGTGTTAATGGATATGCCCGGCAGCAGCACGCCGCCGGCTAAAATTAACTGATGCGCGGGCGTATCCGCAGGGTGATGCCGTCGACCGCCACCACTTCCACGGCGGTTCCGGCAGGCAGGTCGCTGTCTGCGCTCACAGGCCATGAGCTGTCGCCCACGCGCATGTGTCCGCGACCGTTAACCAGTGCGGTTTCCAGCGTAAAGTGGCGGCCTACCAGTTGTTGACCGCGCTGATTAAGCTGGCTGTCGGCAGGCTTCTGTTCGCGCACGCATTTTGCCAGCCAGCGCCACCACAGCCAGGCGGCGAGCAGCGTCAGGATGGCAAAAATCACCCCCTGCCATTCCCAGCCCAGCGGCAGCAGCCAGACGATCATCCCGGTGACCACTGCCGCCACGCCGCTCCAGAGCAAATAGCCATTTCCGCCGAGCATCTCAGCGGCGAGCAACAGCCCGCCCAGACTCAGCCAGAAAATGTGCGGATGGTAGAGCAGCAGGGCGATCATTTTTTACGCTCGCTTCCGCTTTGCGCGATCAGTTCGCTGATCCCGGCAATCGATCCCATCAGGCTTGTGGCATCGAGCGGCATCATCACCACTTTGCTGTTATTCGCAGAACCAATCTGTTGCAGCGCGTCGGTGTATTTCTGCGCTACAAAGTAGTTCACCGCCTGAATGTCGCCCGCCGCAATCGCCTCAGACACCATCTGCGTGGCGCGGGCTTCCGCTTCTGCCGAACGTTCACGCGCTTCTGCCTGTAAGAACGCCGACTGACGTTCGCCTTCCGCCTTCAGGATCTTCGACTGTTTTTCACCTTCGGCTTTAACGATTTGCGCCTGGCGGATCCCTTCTGCTTCCAGAATGTAGGCGCGCTTGGTACGTTCGGCTTTCATCTGCGCATTCATGGCGTCAATTAGTTCAGCCGGGGGACGCACATCGCGGATCTCAATACGGGTGATTTTGATCCCCCACGGATTGGTTGCTTCATCCACAATATGCAGCAGGCGGGTGTTGATGTTGTCGCGCTGGGAGAGCATTTCATCCAGCTCCATCGAACCTAATACCGTTCGGATATTGGTCATCGTCAAATTTATGATGGCCAGTTCCAGATTGCTCACCTCATAGGCGGCTTTCGGCGCGTCGATCACCTGAATAAAACACACCGCGTCAATGGCAACGTTGGCGTTATCTTTGGAGATGACTTCCTGGGAAGGGATGTCGAGCACCTGCTCCATCATATTGATTTTGCGGCCCACGCGATCCATAAACGGCACGACCAGACTCAGGCCCGGTTGCAGGGTTTTGGTGTAACGACCAAAACGCTCAACCGTCCACTGGTAACCCTGCGGCACGATTTTGACGCCAGCGCCAACGACCACCAGCGCAACAAAAATTAAAATAGGAATAACAATTAGCATGAATATAACCTCCTGTTTACCAGTCCATTAGGGAATGCACTCTGTCGGGTAAGTATAACTTTTATCCATGCCAAATACCCCTCCCTAAACGGATGGGGCGGGCAGAGATGTGAACAGAAAGGCATAAAAAACCCCGGCAAGATTGCCGGGGCGGGGAATAAACCTATTACAGCGACTTAGTACAACAGGGAATAGAGTTTGCGGCGGTATTTCGACGCCAGCGCGTCGCCGGTGCCAAGTGCGGCAAGGATCTCCTGAAGCATTTTGCGCGCCTGACCGTCGGCGGCAGCAAGATCCTTACTCAGATGGCTGAACAGTAACTCCAGCGCCTCTTCGTTACGTCCGACCTGATGCAGTTGCAGCGCCAGTTGGGTCGCCAGCGTCGCATTCGCCGGGTCGATCTCGACCTGCTGTTGCAGCAACTGAATTTCCGGGGTATCGGCGGCCTGTTTTAACAGGTCGATCTGCGCGACCAGGCCCTGATAACGGGTGTCCTGATCCTGCATCGGGATCGTTTTCAGCACCGCTTCCGCATCTTCAGAGCGGTTAAGCGCAATCTGCGTTTCCGCAAGCAGCAGGCCGAACTCGCTGGCCTGATTCGACATCTGCCACGCGTCTTTCAGCAGCGGCAGCGCTTCTGCGTGTTTGCCTTCCTCAATCAGTGCGAGCGCCTGTTGCGCTTTCAGCTCTTCTTCACGCGGCAGCACTTTTTCCAGCAGGGCGCGGATCGCTTCTTCCGGCTGCGGCCCCTGGAAGCCATCCACCGGCTGACCATTCTGGAACAGGTAGACGGTGGGGATCGCACGCAGACCAAACTGCGAGGCGACCATCTGCTCGGCGTCGCAATCCACTTTCGCCAGCAGGAACTGCCCGTTGTACTGCGCCGCCAGCGACTCCAGCACCGGTGTTAACTGCAGGCAATGCTGGCTGCGTTCAGACCAGAAGTAGAACAGCACCGGCGTGGCAACGGACTGCTCAAGGGTTTGCTGTAGGTTCGCTTCGGTAATATTGACAATATTTTGTACGGACATGGCGTTATCTCTGTTTTCGCGTTTACTTCTACATGGGGTCAGACGGTTTGCCTTCAACTCAACCGCGTAAAATTTTATCCATCATGCGTCCCGGCAGCAGGCGTTTTAACCAGCTTACCGCGTGAGTGACCAGCGTGACCGGATAACGTAACTTCGGGCGCTTGCTCTCAAAAGCATGGCGCACTTTGACCACCACAGCCTCAGGACCGAGCGTAAAACGGGCGGCAATACCCGGATTTTCAACGTGCTTGTCGCTGGTCTGATTCACATTTTTGGTAAAGCGGGTGCGGATGGGGCCAGGTTCGATCAGGCTCACCTTAATCCCGGTGTGGCGCAGTTCCATACGCAGCGCGTCCGACCAGGCTTCGAGCGCATATTTGCTGGCGGCGTAGGCCCCGCGTCCCGGTGTGGAGATCAGCCCCATCACCGAGGAGGTCATCACAATCCGCCCCTCGCCGTGGGGGATCATCGCGGGCAGCAGGCGCATGGTGAGCTGGTGTGCGCCAAAAAAGTTGGCGGAGAATTGCTGCTCCATCTGTTCGCGGCTGATGGTGGAAAGCGGGCCATACACACCATAGCCCGCGTTATTGAAAATCCCGTAGAGGCGGTTTTCGGTGCGCGCGATCACCTCGGCGGCGGCGCGGTCAACGCTCT
This sequence comes from Enterobacter sp. kpr-6, assembly GCF_900116015.1. Lineage (GTDB taxonomy): Bacteria > Pseudomonadota > Gammaproteobacteria > Enterobacterales > Enterobacteriaceae > Enterobacter_D. Next base: position 666,643 of record NZ_FOYH01000002.1, on the reverse strand, counting down.
CCGGGGAGTCAAGATCCAGCAAAATGCCGGTGAATCCCATCGCATTCATCCGCGAGACGTCATCGGGTTTACGGCAGGCGGCGAGGATCCAGAACCCCTGGCGCTTCATTTCTACCGCCGTTTCCAGCCCGATTCCGCTGGAACATCCTGTAATTAAGACCGATTTTTGCATAACTTTACCCGTCGGCAGCCCCGATTATTTATGAGTCATGTTTTACTAAAGGTGCCAGTCGTGTCGCCATCCAGTCCGCAATAAACGGCTGGGCGTCAAGATTGGGGTGAATTCCATCGTCCTGCATCCACTGTGGTTTGAGATAAACCTCTTCCATAAAAAACGGCAGAAGCGGAATATCAAACTCTTTGGCAAGGCCGGGATAAATCGCACTGAACGCCTCAGTATACCGGCGACCATAGTTGGCGGGCAGGCGTATTTGCATCAGGAGCGGCTGCGCATCGGCAGCTTTAATCTGCTGTAAAATTTTACGCAGCGTCTGCTCGGTTTGCGCGGGCGCAAAACCCCGCAGGCCGTCGTTGCCGCCCAGTTCCACCAGCACCCAGCGCGGCTGATGTTGCTTAAGCAGGGCAGGCAGGCGCGCAAGCCCTTGTTGCGAGGTATCGCCACTGATACTGGCGTTAATGACCGGCGTTTTTTGCTGCCATTTCTCATTAAGCAGCGCAGGCCAGGCCGCATTCGCCGCCATACGATACCCGGCGCTCAGGCTGTCGCCCAGGATCAACAGCGTGTCCGCTGCGGCGGCGCGAAAGGTTAGCAAAAGCAAAAAAAGGAAGGGCAAATGCCAGCGGAAAACATTGTTGAAGTTCATCATCTTAAGAAGTCCGTCGGTCAGGGGGAACATGAACTTTCCATCCTCACCGGAGTTGAGCTGGTTGTCAAACCCGCGCAGACCATCGCGCTGATCGGTGAGTCCGGTTCCGGCAAGTCTACGCTACTGGCGATTCTGGCCGGGCTTGACGATGGTAGCAGCGGCGAGGTTAACCTGCTCGGCCAGCCGCTGCATAACATGGATGAAGAGGCGCGGGCGGCCCTGCGCGCGCAAAACGTCGGCTTTGTTTTTCAGTCGTTTATGCTCATTCCCACCCTCAACGCGCTGGAAAACGTTGAACTTCCGGCGCTCCTGCGCGGCGAGAAAAGCAGCCAGAGCCGCGAGAACGCCAGAGCGCTGTTAAGCGAACTGGGGCTGGCGAAGCGCCTCGATCACCTTCCGGCGCAGCTTTCCGGCGGCGAACAGCAGCGTGTGGCGCTGGCACGCGCCTTTAACGGTCGTCCTGGCGTGCTGTTTGCCGATGAACCGACCGGCAACCTTGACCGTCAGACCGGGGAGAAAATCGCCGATCTTTTATTTTCCATGAATCAACAGCACGGCACGACCCTGATCCTGGTGACCCACGATCCGCAACTGGCAGCGCGCTGCGACCGGCGTTTGCGGCTGGTGAACGGTGAATTGCAGGAGGAAGCATGATTGCCCGCTGGTTCTGGCGAGAATGGCGCTCGCCTTCGCTTCTGATCGTCTGGCTGGCACTGAGCCTCGCCGTGGCCTGCGTACTGGCGCTCGGCAACATCAGCGACCGTATGGAAAAAGGCTTAAGCCAGCAGAGCCGCGAGTTTATGGCGGGCGACCGGACGCTGCGTAGCTCGCGGGAGATCCCGGCCGGGTGGCTTGATGAAGCGCGCAAGATGGGGCTGAAGGTCGGGGAGCAAATCAACTTCGCCACCATGACCTTCGCGGGGGACACGCCGCAACTGGCGAACGTCAAAGCCGTGGATGATATCTACCCGATGTACGGCGAGCTGCAAACCAGCCCGCCGGGCGTCAAACCGCAGGCGGGCTCGGTGCTGCTCGCCCCCCGGCTGATGGCGCTGCTCAACCTCAAAACTGGCGACACCATTGACGTGGGCGATGCCAGTCTGCGCATCGCCGGGGAAGTGGTGCAGGAGCCGGATTCCGGCTTTAACCCTTTCCAGATGGCCCCGCGCCTGCTGATGAACACCGCCGATGTGGCTAAAACCGGGGCGGTGCAGTCCGGCAGCCGCGTCACCTGGCGGGTTAAATTCGGCGGCACCCCGCAGCAGCTTGATGCCTATGAAAAATGGCTGCTGCCGCAGCTAAAAGCGGAACATAAATGGTACGGGATGGAGCAGGACGAAGGGGCGCTCGGCAAATCCCTTCAGCGCTCGCAGCAATTCCTGTTGCTTTCTGCGCTGTTAACGCTGCTGCTGGCGATTGCGGCAGTCGCGGTGGCGATGGGTCACTACTGCCGCAGCCGTTACGATCTGGTGGCGATTCTCAAAACTCTCGGTGCCGGGCGGGCGCAACTGCGCAAACTAATCGTCGGTCAGTGGCTGATGGTGCTCGGACTGTCGGTCATCACCGGCGGGGCGATAGGCCTGCTCTTTGAGCGGGTGCTGATGATCCTGCTTAAGCCGGTGCTGCCTGCAGCACTTCCGCCGGCGAGCTTGTGGCCGTGGCTGTGGGCAGTCGGCGCGATGGTGGTGATTTCTCTGCTGGTGGGATTGCGCCCGTACCGGCTGCTGCTCGCCACCCAGCCGCTGCGCGTACTGCGCCGCGATGCGGTGGCCGATGTCTGGCCGCTGAAATTCTACGTCCCGGTGATTTTCGCCGTCGCCGTGCTGCTGCTGGCGTGGCTGATGGGCGGCAGTGTGCTGCTGTGGGCGGTGCTGGCAGGGGCGGTGGTGCTGGCCGCGCTGTGCGGTCTGGTGGGCTGGCTGCTGCTTAACGTGCTCAAACGGCTGACGTTAAAAGCGCTGGCGCTGCGTCTGGCGGTCAACCGCCTGCTGCGCCAGCCGTGGTCGACGCTCAGCCAGCTCTCGGCGTTCTCGCTCTCCTTTATGTTGCTGGCGATGCTGCTGGTGCTCAGGGGCGATCTGCTCGATCGCTGGCAACAGCAACTGCCGGCGGAAAGCCCGAACTATTTCCTGATCAACATCGCACCGGAGCAGGTGACGCCGGTGAAAACTTTCCTCGCGGAACATCAGGTGGTGCCGGGCGCTTTCTACCCGATTGTGCGTGCGCGTCTGACGCAGATTAACGGGCACTCCACCGACGGTAACGAAGACGAAGCGCTCAACCGCGAGCTGAATCTCACCTGGCAGGCTCACAAGCCGGATCACAACCCGATTACCGCAGGTAGCTGGCCACCGAAAGCGGGGGAAGTGTCGATGGAGCAGGAACTGGCGAAACGGCTGAATATTTCGCTCGGCGACAGCGTGACCTTTATGGGTGACACTCAGGACTTTACGGCGAAAGTCACCAGCCTGCGCAAAGTGGACTGGGAAAGCCTGCGGCCTAACTTCTACTTTATCTTCCCGCAGGGCGCGCTCGACGGGCAGCCGCAAAGCTGGCTGACCAGCTTCCGCTGGGAAAACGGCAACGGGATGTTAACTCAGCTTAACCGCGAGTTCCCGACGGTGAGCCTGCTGGATATTGGCGCGATCTTAAAACAGGTTGGCCAGGTGCTGGAGCAGGTGAGCCGCGCGCTGGAAGTGATGGTAGTGCTGGTGACCGGCTGCGGCGTGCTGCTGCTTCTGGCCCAGGTGCAGGTCGGGATGCGCCAGCGTCATCAGGAACTGGTGGTCTACCGCACGCTCGGCGCGGGGAAAAAGCTGCTGCGCACCACGCTTTGGTGTGAGTTTGCATTGCTGGGGTTTGTATCCGGGCTGGTGGCGGCGATTGGCGCGGAAACGGCACTGGCGATTTTGCAGACGCGGGTGTTTGACTTCCCGTGGGAGCCGGACTGGCGGCTGTGGCTGACGCTACCGCTGTGCGGCGCGCTGCTGCTGTCGATTTGCGGCGGCTGGCTGGGGACGCGATTGCTGAAGGGTAAGGCGCTGTTCCGGCAGTTTAGCGGGTGATGTCGCCCTCACCCTAACCCTCTCCCCCAGGAGAGGGAACCGATCGAGCGCTGGCTCGCCATTCCGCTTTTCCCCCTCTCCCTGAGGGAGAGGAGCGGGGTGGGGTCAATTTTCCTCCCACTCCCTGAGGGAGAGGAGCGGGGTGAGGGTCAGTTTTCCTCCCTCTCCCTGAGGGAGAGGGCCGGGGTGAGGGGCAATTTCCCTCCCTCTCCTGAGGGAGAGGGTCGGGGTGAGGGTGCTCATTCACAGCCAGCTTTCCACATCCTGCCATGAGCCGCGAAAGACAATCTTCGCGGCCTTTTTTTCCAGTTGATAGCGGTACATCGGGTCGTAATACTCATTTAACAGCGGCACCAGCCAGGCGAAATGCGCCTCCGTGGTGCCGCTGCTTTGCTGCACGGTTAATGCCTGAGTCAAAGCCGCATCCAGTTCGGCGAAGCGCTGTAACCCCAGTCGTTTGCGGATGGCGTACAGGCCGTGATGCAGATACTCCGCGTAAGCGGCAAAACCCGCTTCTTCACCGAGCGCGGCGTGAAATGCCTGATGCATCTGCACAAAATACTCATCCTGCAAACGGGTCAGGCGCAGCTCGAAGGGGTCTTCGATCACCGCAATCGGTGACTGGCTCATGCGTTCGCGCAGACATTCCGGCAGGTGGTTCGCGCCAATCATCCGGCTTTCATCTTCCAGCACCCAGCGCGACACGGATTTTTGCAGCAATTCCGCAGCCAGCGCATTTTCAAAACTCGCCTGTGAAAGCTGCGGAGAGAGCGTGCGGCCAAACGATGAGCCGCGATGACGCGCCAGCCCTTCCAGATCGACGCCGTCTGCCCGCTGCTTCACCAGTTGCGTTTTGCCGCTGCCGGTGCAGCCGCCGATCAGCACCAGCGGTTTTTGTACTTCGTCGAATGTGGCCTGAATCGCCGCCTGGCGCAGCGCTTTATAGCCGCCGATCACCAGCGGGTAGTCCACGCCCGCCGCGCGTAACCACGCCTGCACGATGTGCGAGCGCTGCCCGCCGCGTGCGCAGCAGATATAGCCCTGCGGATGAGCAGCACAGGCCACGCGCCAGGCGTCCAGCCGTTGCTGGCGGCGCTCACCGCTCACCAGTTTATGCCCGAGCGCGAGCGCAGCCTCCGGCCCCTGACGCTTATAACAGGTGCCGACTGCCGCGCGTTCCTCGTCATTCATCAACGGCAGGTTGATGCCCGCAGGCATCGCGCCCTGGGTAAATTCAATCGGTGCGCGCACGTCGATTAACGGCGTTCCGGCGGCAAGCAGGGCGCGCGCGTCCGTGGCATTGTTCATAGGGATCTCTGGAGTTTTTTACACACTGGGGCTGGATTTTACGCGCGTACAGGAAGGACAGGGAAGGGGAAGATGATGCGCCGGCACGGAAGGCTTAGGTCAGGAAGCCAGACCCTCACCCCGGCCCTCTCCCTGAGGGAGAGGGAGAAAACCAAGACCCTCACCCCAGGGATAAGGGCTATCGGTTCCCTCTCCTGGGGGAGAGGGTTAGGGTGAGGGGGAATACCGCTTAAAGAAGTTTCGACTGCGCCCAGGTAATACCGCTGGCGTACTCCGGCGGCAGCAGCGGCACCAGCGCTTCGAGCGTGGCGCTCAGGCGATCGGTATCGGCGTCATTAAGATTAAGATGCCCGACTTTACGGCCCGGTCGCACCTCTTTGTCGTACCAGTGCAGGTGGACCAGCGGCAGTTTCAGCCAGTCGTAGTTCAGATCGGTGCCGATCAGATTCACCATCACCGACGGGCTGTTAATCACCGGTTGCGGCAGCGGCAGGCCAGTAATAGCGCGCAGGTGCAGTTCGAACTGGCTGATGGACGCGCCGTTTTGCGTCCAGTGACCGCTGTTGTGCACGCGCGGGGCCAGCTCGTTAATCAGCAGTCCGGCAGGCGTAACAAAGCACTCCATCGCCATCACGCCGACGTAGTTCAGCTCGCTTAAAATCGCACCCAGCATCGCTTCGGCCTGCGCCTGTTGCGCGGCGTTGGCCTGCGGGAAGGCGACGCTGGTGCGCAGAATGCCGTCCTGATGCAGGTTGTGGGTCAGCGGATAAAAAACGGTGCTGCCGTCGTGTCCGCGCGCGCCGACCAGCGATACTTCGCCGGAGAAATTAATCCCCTGCTCGACGATGCATTCACCGTAACAGTCGTCCGGCAGTTGCGCTGTCTCCGTGGCGCGCAAACGCCACTGGCCGCGCCCGTCGTAACCGCCAACGCGACGCTTCACAATCGCAAGTTCACCCAGACGATCAAACACGCCAGGCCATTCGTCGGCGCTGGCCAGAAGCTGCCACGGCGCGGTAACGAGGTTGAGTTTGTCGAAAAGCTGTTTTTGCGTCAGACGGTCAGCGATGATCGGGAAAACGTCGCGGTTCACAAACGCCGGGTGACGCGCAAGTTCACGCGTCAGGGCGGTTTCCGGCCAGCGTTCAATTTCTGCGGTGATAATGCTTTGTGAAAACGGCACGGCTTCCGGTTCGGCGTCAAGGCCCACCGGCCACACCGCGATGCCCAGCGGTTCACCCGCCTGGCGCAGCATCCGGCCTAACTGACCGTTGCCTAAAATACAGACCTGCTTCATGCCGCACCCCGTGGGTCCGGGTTATCCAGCACTTCATCCGTTTGCGCGTTGCGCCATTCGGTCAGACGCTGATGCAGTTCGCGGTCATGAGTGGCGAGGATCTGGGCTGCCAGCAGCGCTGCGTTGGCAGCACCCGCTTTGCCAATCGCCAGCGTTCCGACCGGAATACCGCGCGGCATCTGCACGATGGAGTAAAGGCTGTCGACACCGCTTAACGCGGCGCTCTGTACCGGCACGCCCAGCACGGGCACCAGGGTTTTGGCGGCAATCATGCCCGGCAAATGCGCCGCACCGCCAGCTCCCGCAATGATCACCTGGTAGCCGTTAGCTTCTGCACCTTCGGCAAAGCTGAACAGTTTATCGGGCGTGCGGTGCGCGGAGACGACTTCAACATGGTGGGGAACATTCAGGATTTCAAAGATTTCGGCGGCGAACTGCATGGTGGCCCAGTCGCTTTTGGACCCCATCACGATGGCGACTCGCGCCGGGTTATGGCTGGAAGACATGCGTCTTAAAACTCCTGTGGGTATGCTGCACAAAGCGTTACAGGGCACAGAGAATAGCACGGAATATGGGTAAGGAAAACGGTTGCGCGGTGAGGATCAGCGATGAATTACGCGATAATTCAGAAAGGCAAGGAAAGGAGTTCGATGTCGTCTGAGGTCACTTTTACCATCGACCCTTCGCTGTGCCATGCGCCCAGCACGTAGCGGAACGCGGGTTCGCCGTTAGCGGTCAGCGGGTGAATATCAGGGCGATGGGTGTGGCCGTGGATCAGGTGCTGAACCTGGTGTTTTTCCATGACGTCGATGACGGCCTGCGGATTGACGTCCATGATCGCGACTGACTTACTGCTGTTGGCCACTTTGCTTCCCGCGCGCATTTTGGCGGCGATGCGCTGGCGAATAAACAGCGGCAGAGCGAGAAACAGCGTTTGCAGCCACGGCTGATGCACTTTGGCGCGAAACGCCTGGTAGCCCGCATCATCGGTGCAGAGGGTGTCGCCGTGCAGGATCAATACGCGTTTACCGTATAGCTCCAGCACTGTTTCTTCCGCCAGCAATGTCATGCCGCACTGGCGGGCAAAGCGTTTGCCGAGCAGGAAATCACGGTTGCCGTGGATGAAAAAGCAGGGGACGCCGTGATCGACCAGGGATTTGATCGCAGAGGCGATTTCATGGTGCAGCGGGTTGGGATCGTCGTCGCCAATCCAGGCTTCAAACAGATCGCCCAGAATGTACAGCGCATCGGCGTCACGGGCTGTGCCTGCCAGAAAACGCAGAAAACCGGCGGTGATCGCCGGTTCTTCTGTTTGCAGATGCAGATCTGCAATAAAGAGTGTTGCCACCGATTACTCGCTGACGGTCACGCTTTTGATGATGACGTCTTCTTTCGGAACGTCCTGGTGCATGCCGCTGCGACCGGTAGAAACGGCTTTGATTTTGTCGACCACGTCCATGCCTTCAGACACTTCGGCAAATACGCAGTAGCCCCAGCCCTGCAGGTTTTCGCCGCTGAAGTTCAGGAAGTCGTTATCCACAACGTTGATGAAGAACTGCGCGGTAGCGGAGTGCGGAGCCTGAGTACGGGCCATCGCCAGCGTACCACGGGTGTTTTTCAGACCGTTGTTGGCTTCGTTTTTAATCGCTTCTTTGGTGTCTTTCTGTTTCATGCCCGGTTCAAAACCGCCGCCCTGGATCATGAAACCGTTAATGACACGGTGGAAAATCGTGTTGTCGTAAAAACCTTCACGGCAGTAATCCAGGAAGTTTTTGACGGTTTCAGGAGCTTTATCATCAAACGTTTTGATTACGATATCGCCGTGATTAGTGTGGAAAGTAACCATTTTTGCATCCTGTTGGGTTTGGTAAGTCGCACAGACCCGGTAAGGGGTCAGAGATAATCGCCTTTTATAGCATAACCGTAAGGTTCGATCACGTTGCAAAGGGTGCTGCTTCGATTCGGAAATATGGTTATTATAAGGCAGATACACTCCACACACGTCCAAACGGAATCTTCGATGCTAAAAATCTTTAATACCCTGACGCGCCAGAAAGAGGAATTCAAACCCATTCATGCCGGTGAAGTTGGCATGTACGTGTGTGGTATCACCGTTTACGATTTGTGTCATATCGGCCATGGCCGTACGTTTGTCGCTTTTGACGTTGTCGCCCGCTATTTGCGTTTTATCGGCTATAAGCTGAAATATGTGCGAAACATCACCGATATTGACGACAAAATCATCAAACGTGCCAATGAAAATGGCGAAAGCTTTGTGGCGCTGGTGGATCGCATGATCGCCGAGATGCACAAGGATTTTGACGCGCTGAACATCCTGCGCCCGGACAACGAGCCGCGCGCGACGCACCACATTCATGAGATCATTGAGATCACCGAACGCCTGATTGAACGCGGTCACGCCTATGTCGCTGACAACGGCGACGTGATGTTCTCAGTGCCGACCGATCCGAACTACGGCAAACTTTCCCGCCAGGATCTGGAGCAGTTGCAGGCCGGTGCGCGCGTGGAAGTCGCGGAAATCAAGCGTAACCCGATGGATTTTGTGCTCTGGAAAATGTCCAAACCCGGCGAGCCGAGCTGGACCTCGCCGTGGGGCGAAGGTCGTCCGGGCTGGCACATTGAGTGCTCGGCGATGAACTGCAAGCAACTGGGGAATCATTTTGATATTCACGGCGGCGGCTCGGATCTGATGTTCCCGCATCATGAAAACGAAATCGCCCAGTCCACCTGTGCGCACGACGGCGAGTACGTGAACTACTGGATGCACTCCGGGATGGTGATGATCGACCGCGAGAAAATGTCGAAATCTCTCGGCAACTTTTTCACCGTGCGCGATGTGCTGAAGTATTACGATCCCGAAACCATTCGCTACTTCCTCATGTCCGGTCACTACCGCAGCCAGCTTAACTACAGCGAAGAGAACCTGAAGCAGGCGCGTTCTGCCCTTGAGCGCCTGTACACCGCGCTGCGCGGGATGGATACGTCGGTTGCGGCCGCGGGCGGCGAAGCCTTCGAAGCGCGTTTTGTTGAGGCGATGGACGATGACTTCAACACCCCGGAAGCCTACTCGGTGCTGTTTGATATGGCGCGCGAAGTTAACCGACTGAAAACGGAAGATGCGAATGCGGCCAATGCCATGGCTGCCCACCTGCGTAAGCTGGCAGGCGTGCTCGGTTTGCTGGAGCAGGATGCAGAACAGTTCCTGCAAAGCGGTGCGCAGGCGGATGATGGCGAAGTCGCAGAGATTGAAGCGTTAATTAAACAACGCCTGGAAGCGCGTCAGTCGAAAGACTGGGCTGCCGCCGACGCCGCACGCGACCGCCTGAATGAGATGGGCATTGTGCTGGAAGATGGTCCGCAGGGCACCACCTGGCGTCGTAAATAATTTTAACCCTCACCCCAACCCCTCTCCCTGAGGGAGAGGGGCTATAGGGCGCGGTACGTTTCCTCCCTCTCCCTGCGGGAGAGGGCCGGGGTGAGGGGATTTCCCTATCTTCGTACCTTCCACAGCACCCCCATCAAAATCGCTCCCGGCAGCCACACCCACAATAACTCAGAAATAATCACCTGATGCCCGTACGAGGTCGTATAGCGCGATAGCGCAAAAGGCGCGACTTTAATCACCTGCCACGGGGCAAAAAATCGCTCATCTGACCATGGCCATAGCCAGCCCACGCCTTTACCGCCCGTTGTGACCGAATCCAGCAGGCTGTGCGACAGCAGCGACAGGGTAAGAAAACCCCAGCAGCGCATCAGGCTGGCTTTAAACCAGCGTCGTCCGAGCCAGACGCACAGCAGGGGGACGACAAAAGCGAATAGCAATGAATGGGTGAAACCGCGATGACCAAACACGCTGCCGTATTCGACGCCGAATTTAAACGACAGCACGTCGGCATCCGGCAGCATGGCGAGCGCAACGCCTGCCAGCAATAAGCGGCGGGGGATAATCTTTTGGCCGAGGCCGAGGCCCAGACAGAGCGGCACGGCGGCGTGGGTGATGATGGTTGGCATAGCCGATCCTTGAGAGGCAAAACCTGCAATATAGCAGCGTTTCAGGCGTACCGGATCGGAAGGCGTGTCTGGATCAGGCGGATTCCCGCGCCACCAGTTGCCCGGATAGCGTCACGCGCTGGGGCAGCAATTCCGGCTCTTTCAGCTTGCGGATAATCAGCCCTGCGGCCTGGCGTCCGGTCTCTTCACTGGCTGAAGAAACGTAGGTGAAAGAGGGAGACGTGAGGTTAACGTGCAGCATATCTTCAAAGCCGACCAGCGCGACCTGCTGCGTCAGGAAGACGTCTTTGCCGACCGTGCGTCCGACCTGACTGATGCCGGAGAGACAGCCGATCACTGCATCCGGCGAATGGCAGAGCAGGGCGGTAATGGTGTTGTTTTTTTCCAGTAATTGCCGGGTGACGTAGCTGGCGGCCCAGGTCCCGTCATCGCAGGCGGGCGAGGATTCTTCCCGCGTCACCAGGCCATACTGTTTAAGTGCGCTGCGAAACCCGAGCAGGCGCTGCTCACGAATAAGATTGTCTTCTGTGCCGCCAATGTAGGCGATATTGCGATGCCCTTTTTCAATCAGATAGCGGGTGGCGAGATTCGCCGCCTGGCGGTTGTCGCGCATCACCAGGTCGCAGGGCGAGTCGATCAGTGACTGTGACACCACTACTAACGGCAGCGGGCAGTGGCGAATGCGTTCTGGAAGATGCGCTTTGGTGGCGTCGGCGGCCAGATAAATCACGCCCGCCACACCCTGCTGTTTGAACGATAACAGGCAGCGTGCCAGATGTTCATCGTCGTTGAGCGGCTGACCAAGGAAAACCATGTAACCCTGCTTTTCCAGTTCCTGCACAATGCTCGCCATCACTTTGATAGAAAAGCTGTCGCTGAAGTCGCGCAAAATCAGGCCGATCAGGTTAGAGGTACTGGAGCGCAAATTTGCCGCAGCCACATTGTGAACGTAGCCGAGCGACTCGATCGCCGCCTGGACTTTCTCGATGGTGGCGGCGGAGATTTTTCCTTTTTGACGCAGCACCAGCGAAACGGTCGAGACAGAAACACCCGCCTGTTTTGCCACATCAATAATACTGACCTTCTTCAAATCCGCTCCCTGAAAGTGTCTGTTAATCAGTCAACTATGCAAAAGCCTCCTGCACGATACAGGAGGCTTGATTACCTTAACAGTTTCGGGTTATTTGCCCATCATCCCGGACATGGTTTGTGCGATAAACTGTGCGCGGGCACCAAAAATCACCTGTACACCGGTATCGCCGACGAAGACCACACCGCGTGCGCCCACGCCGTTCAGCCCGTCTTTATCAACCAGCGCCCCTTTTGCCACTTCCAGACGTAAACGGGTGATGCAGGAACCAACCGAATTGATGTTCTGTGCGCCGCCCATCAGCGCGATGATTTCTGTCGCCAGTTCTTCATCGGTTTTGTCATTCGCGCTGGTCGTGACTTCCGCGCGGCCCGGCGTTTTCACATCGAAACGACGGATCACAAAGCGGAAGGTGAAGTAATAAATCAGCGCCATCGGAATGCCCACAATAATGGCGCTCAGGAAGTTGGTCTGATAGCCATTAAAGGACGGCAGGATCCCGAAGGAGATGTAGTCGATAAGCCCCGCCGAGAAAGACTTGGCGATGTGCGCGTGCAGCAGATACATGCACATATACGACAGGCCAGCCATGATGGCGTTAAAGACGTACAGCACCGGAGCCACGAAAATAAAGGTGAACTCAACCGGCTCGGTGATACCGGTCAGGAAACAGGTCAGCGCGGCGGAGAAAAGGATACCGGCAGCGATTTTTTTGTTTTTCGTCTGCGCTTCGTGATACATCGCCAGACACGCCGCAGGCAGCGCGAACAGCATCAGCGGGAACTCACCCTGCATGAATTTACCGGCGTTCTGATAAGTATCGCTGCTAAACGTCTTCGTCCCTTCTTCCAGCATTTTGAACCAGATAGTCTGGTCGCCGTGGATCACCTGACCCGCCTGGGTGGTGTAATCGCCGAATGAATACCAGAACGACGGATACCAGATGTGGTGCAGACCGAGTGGGATCAGCGCGCGTTCGACGAGGCCGAATATAAAGGTCGAGGCCGCCTGGTTATCGCCGTTCACCACGACTGACAGCGCATCAATACCGGACTGAATGTGCGCCCAGACGTAAGGCAGCAGCAGGCCGAGAATGAAGGAGAGGAACGCGGTGGCAATCGCCACGAAGCGCTTACCGGAGAAGAAGCCGAGGAACTCAGGCAGTTGCAGCGTGTGGAAACGGTTGTAACACCATGCCGCGAGGATGCCGCAGATCAGGCCGCCAAAGACGCCCATTTGCAGGGTCGGGATGCCGACCACCATCGCATATTTGCCGCCCTGCGAGGCCATTTCTGGCGTAATCGACAGCACGGTGCCAATGGTGATGTTAGTGACGAAGACCGAGACGGCAGCCGACAGCGCCGCGATGCCGGATTCCGACGCCAGACCTACTGCGGAACCGATGGCGAACAGCATCGGCAGGTTGTCGAAGATCACACCGCCCGCGTTCATCATCAGCGGCAGATGGAATTTGTCACCAAACGCCAGCAGCAAACCGGCAGCGGGCAACAGTGAGATTGGCAGCATTAACGCGCGGCCAATCATGGATAATTTTGATAGCGATTTAACGAACCCCGATATCAGACTCATGCTGATTTCCCCCGATTGAGATCGCCTTTTTAGGGCGTTTTATTTTAGGTATAACGTTTTAGTAGAACGTTATACTTATCGTTATGTAAGCGCGGTTTGCCCGCAACTGAAATCTGCAGGCGCATCAGAGGAAATTGTTATTCTTTGAAGTTGATCGGTAATTGACCGTGATTTTTGCAGGGGAATAGAAGGCGGGAGATTTGCCCCTCACCCCGGCCCTCTCCCGAGGGGAGAGGGAGAAGGGCAAGTCCGTGCTCGATCTCTCCCCTCTGCCAAAGTGAGGGGGAGAAGGGCAAGTCCGCGCTCAATTTGTCCCCTCTCCTTGGGGGAAAGGGTTAGGGTGAGGGGGAAAAGCAAAGAATCAGGCCGTAACCGTAATGCTCTGACCGCTAAAGCTCACCGTCTGACCGGCGACAATCTTGCAGCGCTTGCGGGTTTCCACTTCACCATCAACGGTGACCAGACCTTCCGCAATAAAAATCTTCGCCTGCGCGCCGCTTTCGCTCCAGCCTTCCAGCTTCAGCAAATCGCAAAGCTCTACGTGCGGGTGTTTACCCAAAGAAAATGTCGCCATCTTATGCTTCCTCTACATCATGATATTCTTCACACGCCTGGAGCGTGTTCTGGATGAGCGTGGCAACCGTCATCGGCCCCACACCACCCGGTACTGGAGTGATATACGCGGCGCGCGCGGCGGCTTCTTCATAGGCCACATCGCCCACCACTTTCCCGCTCTCAAGGCGGTTAATACCCACATCAATAACGATCGCGCCTTCTTTGATCCACTCGCCCGGAATGAAACCTGGCTTGCCCACCGCCACGATCAGCAGATCGGCGTTTTCCACGTGGTGACGCAGATTTTTAGTGAAGCGGTGCGTCACTGTCGTCGTGCAACCGGCCAGCAGCAGTTCCATACTCATCGGGCGACCGACGATATTGGATGCGCCAATAACGACCGCATTAAGACCGTAAGTATCGATGTTATAACGCTCAAGCAGGGTCACGATGCCACGCGGCGTGCACGGACGCAGGCGCGGCGCGCGCTGGCACAGGCGACCGACGTTATACGGGTGGAAACCGTCCACGTCTTTATCTGGCGCGATGCGCTCAAGCACTTTGACGTTATCAATGCCCGCGGGTAGCGGAAGCTGAACCAGAATGCCGTCGATAGCCGCATCAGCATTGAGCTTATCAATCAGCTCCAGCAATTCGGCTTCAGTAGTGGTTTCGGGGAGATCGTAAGAGCGGGAGATAAAACCGACTTCTTCACAGGCTTTGCGCTTGCTGGCCACGTAAATCTGCGAAGCAGGGTTACTGCCAACGAGGACGACCGCGAGGCCAGGGGCACGAAATCCAGCCGCAACACGGGCCTTCACTTTTTCCGCAACCTCAGAGCGCACCTGCTGCGCAATCGTTTTACCGTCAATAATCTTTGCTGCCATCAGGGAGAGGATTCCATCTGTAACGAAAGTAAAAAGGGATTGTGACTATTTTGTCAGAAGCGCGGCGCGCTGTCAGTTAACGTTTGCGATATTCACCGCAGGCGAGGCTGTAAAGTGCGTTACGATGCTCATTTCCCGCGCATCCGGATGCAAAGCCATTGACTCAACAGGCGTTGACCGTATAATCCCAGGCGTTTCCACTGCAAAGGTGGAACATCCGCGTAACGCGCCCTTAGCTCAGTTGGATAGAGCAACGGCCTTCTAAGCCGTAGGTCACAGGTTCGAATCCTGTAGGGCGTACCAATTAAATCAATTAGTTACACCAAAACCCTTCTCCTGTGTCATGCTCATGAAAAGTTTATGTAACGGCTGGTGTAAGTAAAATTTCTCAATGCAAATCAACGTTAGCGTGAACTAGCAAGCATCCCCGGATAATGCTTCGCCACGATATCATTCATCTTTTCTGTCAGATCGCACCGCTTAAAAGTGATGTGTGCAGTTCCCTTCTGGAAGTAACGAATACTGAAGAAATCATCTTCGTAGACATCCTGCGATGGGTTGTCCCGAATATGCTCCATCAATCGGGTAGTAACATCGCCACGGTTGTCGGGAATCGGTTTACCATCGAGCAGAAACAGCATTCTTTCCAGGTCTGCCAGCTGATCTCGTCTCCAGCCCCAGTTCAGACTAAATCCCCAGCGGTTATGCGTCACCAGATTGTTGACGATGATCTTTTTACCAAAGCTGCAGGGACTATTGGTTTTGTAATCCCACGACAGCCCTTTAAAGACATTGATGATCCCACGTTCGAAGACATCCATTTTGTTGAGATGTAATTGTTCAAATGTGGTGAGGATATTCACTTCGCTGATTGTCGGAAGGTCGCCCTCCTCAAGGTCCTTATGCCACTGGTCGCGGGCTTGTGCATCCATCAAGGCCATCATTCCAGACTTCAACATCAAGTCTCGCCAGATACTACGGTCAATATTACGGGTAATGGCAGGCATAGCTTTATCCACCGTCTCTGTTAACCAGCTATCATAGCGGTGCCCGGATTTCATCGCCCAATTTTGAGCAGTTCCGCCACCGATTTCTGAGGTTAGCCGTGAAATGGCATCAATTTTATCGATGAGTTGTTCGATCTGTTTTAGGGCTGTATTGCGACCAGTGACTACACGTTCAATATTGGTCGAGCAAATTAGCTCGCGATGTTCAGTTAATACTTCACCCTGTGTTTGCATGATATTTTATCCATAGAAAGCCAATGTCCCTGCCGGTATTGGCAGGGACATTATGTAAGGAGTGAAAAAGAAGAGAAGAGCTGAAAGGTCAATCAGGTAGGCGTCACGCAAAATTTACTGGGCAATATGCTTAGCCTTTTTTCGCAATAACCCCGTCGATTGCCTTGCCCTAAGAATATCAACAGCCCGCAGATAAGGTGATGGCTCATGACCACTCAAGCCTTGCCTGTCGATACGTACCAGTTCGTACTTATCTACCAAGAAGTTAACCGCGTCGGTGAGAGTGATACCGGCATCAATATGTTCCTGAATAACCCGTTCTTCACTAAAAGGCGTGTCGTTTAATGTCAGTCCATAATGCTGTTGCAGCACACGAGCCAAAAGCATTTGCCAGATAGTCACAGGCGGCAGGCAAGGCTTAGCCCCTCGGTTATTTAATAAAGGTAAGCTTTTCATAACGAACTCTCAGATGGGTGAATAGAGGTTAATGTCTTGAGGAGTAAATAATGATGAGGATAAAATTGCCAGACTGTCAGAAAGACAATGCTGTCAATCCTATAAAAGTTATATCAATCAAATAGTTGATTACAGTTCACGCATTCATAGCGTTCGAATATGACGCCATCCAGTGCGGCCCCTGCCACAGCACCTGCGGTTGCTCCAGCGATAAATCGGCCCAATAATGCCCCCATCGCTGCACCAGCAAGGGTGCCAACAACAGGAATGGCTGAACCAATGGCAGCCCCACTTAAAGCCCCTGATACACCGCCAGCAACAGCGCCCCCTTTCTTGCCGGTATGACGCTCCCGAACTCGGTGGGAGTTACATACTGGGCAACGAATGTTATTTTTCATCATAATTTCCTTCTGTGTTTGGGTAAGTTCCAGCTTCGTTTTTCAAAATAACGTTTTCATCATTGAATAATGTGCCGCTCAACGTCAGCCCACAGGACTGTAACAGCAGGCTTATCAGTAACATTAGCCAGCCCCCCCAGGCAGTGGATATGGCATCGTCACCCGCCGGATTGTTGCAGGTAAGATTTTCATTTTTTTTCTCGCGTGAATTAAAAAGGTTTAACGTTTTGTGGGGTAAATGACGATGTAGACGTAGCCATGCGAACCAAGAGTATCCGCTTCGCATGTCAGCCCCTTCACATACAGCGTGACGCTGTGCTGGTGGCGGGGATTAAGTTCGCCGCTGGTGAGCATTAGTTCCATCTGTTTCATCAGTACCGGAAAGTCCTGGTCCAGATGGCATAACTCTGCATCATTGAATGTCCCGGCGATGCTGGTACGGTCAGCCAGGTAATGCAGGCAGTTGCCTTCCTGGACCAGCCGTGCGCCAAAGCACGGGGTGATATCGCGTTTCAGTCCCCACCAAGGCGCTTTCGTGTGGTTGCTTGCTGTCGGTGTTTTATTCGACAATGTAGCGCTCCTTAAATATGAGTTAATTCAGCGTGACACAACGCAGGGCCACATACGGGCCGTTGAAGTCCTGACGTCGTTCGGCGTATACCGCCAGTACCCCGCTAATATCCTGCACCTCGCGCCCGGCGTAGTGGCAGATGCTGCCGGACCACTTATATTTCCCTTTGCAAAACCGAAATAAGCGGGACTGCGGATGCTGACTGTAGATTGTCATCGCTTGACGCTTGCTGATGATATTCATCACTGTTTTCTCCTTATAGCCAGCCGCGTTCGGCAAACGAGACAATCTCGATCCCGCCGACAATCAGATGGTCCAACAGGTGGATGTCCACTAGGGCAAGTGCCTGCATAAGGCGCAGCGTGATGGTTTTATCTGCCTGGCTGGGTGTGGGGTCACCGGAAGGATGGTTGTGGGCGATAATCACCGTCGCCGCATTGAAGTACAGGGCCCGCTTGACCACCTCGCGAGGATGTATCTCGGTACTGTTAATTGTGCCGGTGAATAGTGTTTCATGGGCAATCAACTGGTTCTGCTGGTTCAGGTACAGCACTATAAACTCTTCGCGCTCTAGTCCAGCCATTTTCAGTTTCAGCCAGTCACGGGCAGCCTGAGTGGAGGTGAATGCCACGCCTGTTTCGCGCAGGTGTCGGTCAAGCAGCGCTAAAGCGCGTTTTACCGTGCGTTGTGCGGTTAGTGGAAGGACCGGAGTCAGTGGGATAAGTGACTGTTCCATCATGGGTATCCTTAATCAATAATGCGAAAAATGGCGTGGGATTCAGGGTGCTGCAGGGCGTAATCCCGCAGGCGGTAATAGTGCTCAGTCATGGCGTCACACTCCGTGCGGCAGGCGTGGTGGCTGTACGCGAGGAGACAGACGGCTATCCCGGCAGCTTCCGCGCTTATTTCCGCACCATTGCCGTTCACGTTGTTGAACAGATGCCATTTATCGTCACTGTCAGTATCAGGGGCCATAAACGCCCCGCCATTGCTGAGCGTGTAAAAAGACCAGATACCACCGCTGTACTCATCACAGAAGCGGTCCATCCAGGCGAAAATACGGGGTTCCAGCGTTATCCACTGCGGGATAGAGCCAAAGTGCTGCAGCCAGAAATCGAGACGCTGCTCGTCAGGTACTGGTGTTACAGTAAGGTCAAATTGAGACTCATTAGCGGATATCAATTCGCGTTGAGTTTGTGTCGTCATGGATATTCTCCGTCAATAAAAACGCCAGCGACGATGGCTGCCGTATGGGAAATAAAGGACATGCAGGGATGATGAATGAGTGTGGTTAGGAGGAGGATGCTCTGAGGATGCCTGACTTGCGGATATAACGGTTAAGCCCTTACCGGCATCAGGTTCAAAGCACCACGCCCGCCAGCCCTTAGACCTTCAGAGTCACGAACCACCAGGCGGTAGTGACTACTCTGGTCATCTTCAATGCTGAGGTTGTGATACCGGCGGGTAACCGCTTCGGCCTGCTGTCGGGTAAACGGTCCCGGTGGCAGCATGTGAGATTCAGGCATTCGGTGTACCTTAAAAACAAAAGCCCCTGACGCAGATGCGTCAGGGGCTGTGGGAGTTTGCATGTGTGGTGGGATTGTCAGTAACCGGTTTGCACCTTATACAGCCGCAGGGTTTTGCTGCCCCGTACAATTTTCACATACAGGGCATTATCTTTCGTGCCACGCACAAAACCGGCCTGCACATCGCCCTTACAGTCACCACCATCGTAAGGAATGTTGACACCGGTCTGGCGCACGAGGTCGATAACCCCGAAGCTTAAGTCTTCACAGGCCGGGCCCGGCAGGTCGTGAATCAGAGCAAATTTATGGTCGTCGCTTAAACCGGTCAGTGAGCACATGGAGGTGTTGATGTCATTTCCCTGGCACCAGTACTCCTGGCCGGGATTGTCTTTATCCATCAGGCTTGCCGGAAGTTGAGCGGCACCGGCACTAAATGCGGCAAGTGACAGAATGAGGGCGGGTACAGCAGATGTCATTATTTTCAGCATTGTTTTCTTCCTGAATTAATCCAGCCCGCTGTCGGGCAAAATGAGGTAGATTGGTATCGGGTGTTATCAGAAGCGCCGGTAGCGAAACAGCTCTTTGCCCTGATAAAGTGCCACCAGGTCGTCATATTCCGGCTTCTTCTGGTTGGGCTTAAAGGTCACTATCGTGCCCGGACGGCACAGGTCTTTTACGGTGAGCCCAAATTTCTTGTCCGGAGTAATGGTGAATCCCTTCGACACATCGTTGTGCATGATGGTTATCCAGCCCCACAGGCCGCCTTCGCAGCCTTTAAAAGGTGCTGAACGCACCGTGACCATCACGCCCAGACGATCAACAGACATGGCTTCGCATTTCCCGGTAACCTGGCGATGCGCATCACACCAGAAAATTTTCCCGTTGTTGTCACTGACGGCTGCAGGGAGCGTCCGGTTATAAGGCTGGGCCTGAGCTCCTGCACAGAGCAGCAGGCTGCCTGTAATGCTCAGTATCTTAAGCAGTGTTTTCATTATGTTATTCCTCAAGAGGGGAGATATCCGCAGATGATGGTTCAGGCCACCACAGTCAGAATTAACATCAACAACCATACCCAGAAGTAAGCTGGTTTCTGCCCAAGGGTTTTCGCCCGTCGCCACAGATAGAATGGCACCAACCAAGCCAGTTTACCGAACGTGGTGGTATCCACTCCGGCCTTACGCAGACGTCGTTCATCGAGATACCCCAGAGCGATATTGAGCAGCAGCGTGATAAACCAGTACTCCCCGTCCGAGACAGCCTCATATGCCTCGTCAAAAGACATTCCGTTCAGCCCAGCCGTCCACAGCTCAAGCGCATAACCAATGAAGGGAGCAAATGCCAGCGTCCATACCACTCCACCCGGAATGCGGTTTCCTGGTAATGCTGGTGGAGTTGTGCTGTGGAGCAGCGCCGAAGCCAGCGGGGTTGCGGAGATTGGCTGCCACTCAGTCATACCCTGTCGCCATACCAAAGTGGATGCAGTCAGTTCACCGCGCATAATCAGGCCGGTGATGTCGTCTTCAGTCACATTGTCGTGACGTATGCCATTTTTCTCGTAATGCCAGATCATTGTTTTTCCTTCTTAACAGAGGTAATTAAATCAGTATGTTGCCTGGATCCTCCTCAGAGGGCCCAGGAGACAGGGCTTCGCGGATATAGCTGAAGTGCGGAAGAGCCCGGATAAAGCCCGCCTGTGTGGTTAACTGGCTGAGACGTTTTAGCGGGGTGAACGTGGTGTTGAGTACTGTCACCGCATGGATGGTCGCCAGAGGATGCACGGTGATATACCCGTTAAGTTCACCGGTGAGGTACCAGCAGCCGTCGAATGAAATCAGTCGGTACGGGGCCAGCCCGTCACAGCGCTCTCCCTCGGCCAGCAGCAGTACCCGCTGGCAGGCAGTAATGGCACTGACGAGGCGGTAAAACACCAGCGAGCTGGCCGGTGACACTGACTGTGGGGGTTGCCACACCAGACAGGGCATCCCTCCTGCGGTGAGCAGCATGCCTGCCAGACGCCGGTCCAGCCCCGGAAAAATATCGGCCAGTCCTGCCCGGTGAGCAAAGGTCAGCGCATCCAGCTCGCCCTGTACGCCCCCACCGGTGCTGCGCAGGCGGCATTGCCCCCGTCGATACTCAAGGTCGAGGTACATCAGCCGTTCGCGAAAATCCCGTCGCAGGGTGCGGACTGACACACCAAACTCTGCAGCCAGCCGCGCCATGTTCAGCGTTTCACCTGCAACCAGGCGGCTGATTATCAGTGACAGCCTGACAGCCAGCCGGTCATGACGGCGCTCTGCCTGTGTCATCTTAAATCTCCGTAATAGTTAACTGACTGAATATGAAATGATTCTAAAGAGGGGGGCGGACAGGGTATGGACATGGAATGAACTATTTTTTATCTGCCACCGGAAGCAGGCCCGACGCGGCACATCGTGAAATGCGGTGAAAAAACACTCAATCCAGTGGAGGTAAAACGGACAGGGAGTGTCCTTTCCTAACATGCTGATAACAAGCTCAGGACTGAAACCCACTCAGCATCGCTTCAGCCATCACCCAGAGAGCCCGGTTGAGCTTCACATCTCCGTCGATACCACGCACGGCGCGGGTATGCGTTCGCCCGCCTTTCGCACTCCGACCACTGAGCCCGCCCTTAATCAGGTTCTCTTGAATACGCTGATATGTGGTCCACAGATCATTGCTCTCATCCTGCCAGCGGCGTGGGGAGAGTATCTGAGGTGCTGTCACTGGCTGGTGGTCCTCACCGAAACGGTACATCAGTGCAGCCTGTGCCAGAGCATGTTGTGCAGGTGGCGGCAGCATCAGCGACTGCATGGCATCCCGCTTCTCTTCCACACGGTCAAAAATACCCAGCACTTCATACGCCCCCTCAATCACCTGACTCACGACATCTCCTTTGTGCGGCACACGCACCTCTCCAAACGACTCACCGCAGACAAGCCCGTTCTGGCATACCGCGCGGAATAATCCCGGCAGCATCTGATACGAGCTGGTGCCGTCATGAGAGTTGAGCAGAATGATTTCCGGGACTTGCTTGCCGGTAATTTGTCCCTCCCGACGCAGGCGCAGCATGTGCTTTGTGTGCTCGCGGCGACCTGGGTCACGCACTCTGGTCTGACAGGCAAAGAAGGGCTGAAAGCCTTCGCGCTGCAGGCTGTCCAGCAGAGAGATGGTGGGTATATATGTGTATCTTTCACTACGGGATTCGTGTTTGTCCTCGCTGAATACACTGGGAACCACGCGAAACAGCTCTTCACGGGTTAAAGGACGGTCACGACGGATAAGATTTGCAGCGCCAAAGCGCGAAGCCAGACGGGTCATAAGCAGACTCCTCATAACGGGAAAACAAATAAAAGAAAGCCCTGTCGCACAGGCGACAGGGCTCGGAAAACAACTGGCAGGGTTAAATACTCAGAAGAAGAAATTCCAGACGGCACGGGCGACCGACACCACGGTATCTCGTACAGCCTGAATGACTGTCCGAACTGGGGCCGGTATCAGGGGCATGGAGCTTACTGTGTCCAGTACCGATCCGACCGTTTCACCAAAATCATAGCGGGCTTTTTTATTAACGGCATTGGTACGAAGCGGCGCACTGAGTTGTACCGCCACGGGGCTACTGGCCTCACGGGGAAGGCTGCGAATCATACGCTCTGTCATTACCCGTAGCCCCCACTGCAGACGGACCGACACGGCACACACCGGATGCACGGGCTGGAACAACTCATGCAATAGGCAGATTTTACGGCTGATGTTTTGTTTCTGTTCTGTGGATAATCGTTATCCTCTGCTGGTGGGCTCAGCCTTGTCCGACTGGCTGATAACAAACAGCACCTTATGTCGGTATGCCTCGCCAATCACCTTGTGATAAAAGTGCTCATCCACTGACAGCGCCCGGTCATCAGCCTTGATCAACCACAGTACCAAGTCGAGGCGAGGAAGCTGTTCACGGTAAAGAGCAGCATATTCGGTATCACGTGCGCCACTCTCCCCGACACCAGGCAAATCCACTAGTGTCATAAACCGCCCTCCAACCTGAAAACGAAAACGCAGTGGCTCACGGGTACAGGCTGCTACATCGCTGATCGGCGATACCTCACCGGCAAACAGAGCATTGCACAGACTGGATTTACTAGCCCCGGTTTTGCCCATAATGCCGATCATTGGTTCATAACTGGCTAACCGGCTTACCTGGTGCAAAATGCGTTCAGACACCCATTGCGGCAAGCTGGAAAGTGAGTTCTGCAGCGACTGCAGACCTTCAGGTTTTTTCATCACTACTCCTCTGAAATGAAAACAAAAAAGGCAGAACCGTGAGGTTCTGCCTTTAATGAAGTATGTTCAGTTGAATGATATATATCTAAATGTTTTTACAATGCTGATAGGCCGTTCGGTACGGGAGTAGACTTTGCTGAAATTGAAACGTATTAATCTGCCGGGAGCAGGCCAACACAGTTGGGTCCGTGCTTGAATTCAGGGTATATTCGATGTATTACGCAGGTAGCTAAAGTTAGTAAACGGGTCGAATTTATATTACAGGAGCTTTTAGTGGACATCGAGCGGCTGCAAATCGAGGGTGGTTTTTTGGATGGTTTGGACCTCAAATTCTCCAAAGGTCTCAATGTGATCATTGGCGCTAGGGGGACTGGAAAAACTTCAGTAATAGAGTTAATTAGATACGCTCTAGCAGCTCGTAGTCACACGACTGAGGCAAAAAACCGCTCATTCGACCATGCCAGAGCGATACTGGATGGGGGGGAGGTGACTGTCGTGCTAAATGATTTGGTGGATGATATCACCATTTCCCGCACAGCTGACGATGACAAACCACGCTCTACAGCTAGTTTCGTTGCGCCAATAGTTTTGTCTCAAACTGAAGTCGAGACTCTGGGGCTTAGTGATGCAGGCCGCTTGTCATTGATTGATGGATTTATCCATGGTCGGAGCATAATGTCTGCGACGGAAGCTGAGGTGATCAGCTCTCTAAAGAGCATTTATAAAGAAATTTTAGCCATGGAGGCAGAGATTGCTTCGTTGTCTGAGGAGGTCAGTAAGGTTCCTAACCTCACATCACAGTTGCTTGATTTTGAAAGGCAACTTCAAGATCTTCAAGGAAATTCAAATGAGGTTACCACAAAACAATCTGAGTTATCTCTGCTCACAGAAGAACTTGCTACAGCCTCTGCTCGCGGGGATATCATCGCTAGATTCGGAAAACACGCTTTTGAATGGAGAATGACATTAGATAACCTTCTTCTTGAAAACTATGGGCCAGATGCTTGGAATGGTGAGCCAGAAAATGATCCAGTCGCCGATCTTCGCGAGTCTTACGACTTTGCCATTTCAAGAATAGCTGAGGTTTCAAAAAGTTTTCAACAAATTGAGCATATCTCGCAGCAGCGGCAGGAGGAAATATCTTCCAAAAATTTCGAAGTCGAGCGTAAAGCTCGGGTTTTACGCCTTGAACTTGATAAAGTATCCGAAGGTACTGGAGCGTTAAGCCGTAATATTTCTTTAATTAAATCACAATTATCTCAAATAAATGTCCGCCAAAGCCTTTTGGATGAAAGATGCAGAAGACTAGAAGCGCTACGCAAACGACGTGATGAGACTGCAAATGAGCTTGAAGATATTCGTCTAAAACGCTACACCCTCCGGAGTGAAGTAATAGAAAAGATCAATTTGGCCCTCACACCTTATATTAAAGTAGATGTTGAGCAATTTTCTCAGTTGGGCGAGTATTCCAAAGCCTTAACTGACGCGCTCAAAGGAAGTGGTATAAAATATAATGACTTGGCCTCAAAGATTTCAGAAAATATCAGTCCGCGTGAATTAGTGGCGATCGTAGATAAGGCCGCTTTCGAAGAATTAGCAGATCTATTGAATATACCTAAAGAGCGGGCAGCTCGGGTGCTAGCACAGCTTCGTGAATTTGGGCTTGCAGATATACTGACCTGCGATATTCAAGATGATGTAAACATGTATCTTCTTGATGGCGTCGACTATAAAGAAGTTTCAACACTCTCTGCTGGCCAGCGCTGCACAGTAATACTATCTATAGTTTTACAGCACTCTGAAAGAATACTGATAATTGATCAACCTGAAGACCACTTAGATAATGCGTTTGTGGCTAATACAATAATAAAAACGTTAAATGGCCGTAAAGGACTCGGGCAAATAATTTTGTCTACTCATAATGCTAATATCCCTGTTTTGGGAGAGGCGGACTTGGTAATTGAGTTGACTTCTGATGGAAGAAATGGGTTTGTACAGGTAAATAAACCTCTTAATCACCCTGAGGCCGTAAACGCTATTACAAATGTAATGGAGGGTGGTTCAATTGCGTTTGCCACTAGAGCAAAGTTTTACGAAGATAATTCGCTGTGATGGATCGTGAGCAAGCAATTACCTCACTTATGAGCACTTCAGTAGATGAACGACTCGAGGCTGCACGCTTTTTCACCAACGCTGCGGAGGCAACTGATGCGACTAGGTTGATGCTAGCACTTTCAAAAGAAAATGTTAGATGGGTGAAGAGAGCGCTTGAACGCGCTCTTGAAAAATTACAGGTTGGGCCACCAAAACAAGAGATTAGCGAAGCGGCCACAGAAGAATATGTCATGGATACCAATTCGGATCGGCTCCTTAAAGATCTCCGGGCGCAGGCGGTAGACGAAGTTTCCAGAACAATTCTGCATGAGTTTGCTCCGCTAATAGGGTCTCTCCGTCTAGTTGCTGCAATGGAGTTCGACGCTTATGAAACCTCACGAACCAAACATTGTGTAGAACGTCTGAGTGGTCTACTAGACGCTGTTGGAAAGTTAAAAAAAGCGGCAGCTACTCCGTCGTTTAGTGAGTTCGATCTCTCAGAGCTTATTACGGAATGTATTGCAGTTCTGAATATTAGTCATGAAAACATAGTGTTACGGGTTGCCGGTATCAAGCCTTATATGGTCAAAGCGGATCGGGATTCGTTAGGATTAGCTATAGATAATGGAATCCGGAATTCGGTCGAAGCAGTTAGTGAATTTTCAAGACTCAACCCAGCAGAAATTTTAATAAACTGGGGGCCTGCCGGAGCTGAAAACTGGCTTGTCATTCTTGATTGCGGACCAGGATTTGCGGGAAATCCTGAGGAAGCGTTGAAGCTTGGAGTATCAAATAAGGATGGACATTTCGGTTATGGGCTAGCTACTGCACAGCTGTCAATGCGCTCTATGGAAGGAGACGTTTACGTCTCAAACAAAGCCGAAGGTGGAGCACGTTTCGAATTAAGATGGTATAGGGATTATGCAAATATTATTCGTTGAAGATAACTCATCTTACGCAGACACACTTGTTTCTGCTGTAAAAGACAAGTTTCCTGAGATAGCTTGGGATATTGTCGATAACTCTAGTTCAGCAGAAGCTCTTTTAGATAAAAATTATTACGATCTTATTATTCTCGATCTTTGTATGCCAAGTGTACCGTCCGGGCTTGAGAAAGACGTACAGAATGGGCAACAGCTTTTTTACTATGTGCAGCGGTTAATGCCAGGCACCCCTATTTATATTCTGACTGGTTCCGAACTAGATAGCTTCGCTACGAACCTTTTAAGACACGGAGAAAGGATTAAACTCTGGGGGGCAGCAAGAGAATTCTCTACCGTTCTATATTTTAGAAAAGATGAAACCCTAGAGATGATGAAGGAGTTGTCAGATATTTATAACGAGATAATATCCTTAAACGCTATAGTTATAAATACCCGAGGTAAAGAGATAGAGTTCGGAAGAGGACAAGAGCGAGCACTGCAAAGCTTTGTGCGAAGCATGGGGGGATTTGATGGGGTCTACTACCCATTGAGTGGACTATCTGGCTCGTTGGTCGGCAGAATCGAAGTGCGCAATGATCGTTTTAATATAATAGGTGTATTTGTAGCCAAGTTGGGATTGTCATCAAAGATCCACAAAGAAAATGAATCATATGCGCGGCATGTTAGACTTATGCCTATGAATACATTTACACCTTTATTGCTTAGTATGGACAAGGGGCTTAGGGAGTATAGCGCGATATTCTATACTCTCGCCGAGGGTTATAAAGAAACCTTATTTGATGTTGTCCGGGTTGATCCATGTAAGGCCGTTGATGTGATTAAAAAGGTTCGCAATAGCATGGAGCGTTGGTCCACCGCGCGAAAAGTTTCAAGAGTTAAAATCGGTGAGGTTAGAAAGGCTAAGTTAAATGATGCTAATTTTAATAAACTAGCTGCTCAGTATGACATCGAAGAGATAAAGGATATTGAGGACATTTTTGTAAATATTTCAGAATCGTGCATTCACGGAGATCTACATGGTGGTAATGTCCTTGTTGATCAGGCTGGAACTCCGGTCTTAATTGATTTTGGTGATGTAGGTTTTAATTATACGGGCCTCGATCCAATAACCTTAGAGATGAGCCTTATTTTCCACCCTGACTGTGTAGCGTCAGAAATTTCTAATGAGATACGCTCCTCCATAAACAATTGGCCGAACATTGATCGGTATTGCCAAGATAATCCTTTTAGAGAAGTGATTAAGTACTGTCGAGACTGGGCTTACGACATAAGTGGTGACGATAAATCTGTGTTAGCTGCCGGCTACGCATTCGCAGTGAGGCAGTTAAAATACGACACAGTAAGTGCTGATGAGACTATTGTGCTTATAAAGCGAATTGTTGACGCTATTCGAATTAGGAGCTAGGCTGGATATAAAAATCATTGACAAACATATGGCTGTTTTCATTTTCAGGCATCCATTGCCTTTAACTATCCGTGACTTTGAAAACTTATTAGGGGCGATGCGCCCCTTAGATTTATTTCCTTTGAGCATGCGGCATAACACCTTCTCCACAAAGTTGCTTTAGATCATTGGTTCGCGTTAATAGCTAACAATCTCATGCGTGCGGTGACTTACTCCCTGTTGATTCATACATAACGCTGTAAGCAATATCCTCAGATCGCTTGGCGTACGACCTGGAGCGACCGCATGAAGGGTTGGATATGGCGGTACCGGCATCAAGCTATCAGCCCTCTTCACGATAGTACAACGGCAGCATCATCCTGCCGGAATATGATGCGGACATGCTGGTCAGAAAGGTGGACAGCAGCGGGAAGCTGAGTGCGGACAAAGCGTTCAGAGGAGAACTGGTCGGGCTGAGAGAAACACAGGAAGCGGGTTGTTATGACGTGTGGTGATACAGCACAAAAGGGGGGGAGCGACCTGAAGAAAAAGTCGATCACGACGGGTAAGGGTATTAAAAAGTGTTCACCATGTCTCCGAACACCTGTCTACCATGTCTCCGGATTGTACAACAGGTGGGGGAGGAACGCCGAGAATCGCTCCCCGTTCAGGTGTTTCGTCAAGTACGGCCTATCCCCTTTCCGTTTAGGCGAATAAACCGGTTGCATTAATCATACATCTCACAGGAACGCTACGGTATCATCTGCGATAAGATGGATTAGTTGTCTTGGACAAACTTAAGCGCATAAATTTTCTCCATGCACTCTTTAAATACTGAAAAATCAGTCATTAGATATTCC
The DNA here is from genome assembly GCF_900116015.1 of Enterobacter sp. kpr-6. Lineage (GTDB taxonomy): Bacteria > Pseudomonadota > Gammaproteobacteria > Enterobacterales > Enterobacteriaceae > Enterobacter_D. The sequence goes on along the minus strand of NZ_FOYH01000002.1, from coordinate 638,225 downwards.
TCAAAAAGATCCTCATCGTTTTTTGACTTAAATCCACCGTATCGACCAGGCATAAAATACAGCTCAATATGATGTGTGCTTATATTTACCACTTTTGCGTAGTCAAAGGTTCCAATATCAACCATCCCATACTTATTAGGTTTGGCAGGGCACTTAAAATAATCCGTTGCATCCAAAATGGTGACGTTTAATTTTTTAAGTGAAAGATCATCAAAATCATAATCAATTGATACTGAACATACCTGATTTTTATGAATGGGAAATTGTTTTTTTATGTTGCTGAAGAATGCTTTTTTGATTTCTTTTTTGAAATCAATATATGCATCAAGTAGCCCTATTGATTTAAGATTGCTAACAATTTCTTTATGTTGTCTGCATGCATCAAAAAAGTCTTCATTATCCAGCTCATCGGGTAATGGAATGTTCCACCCATAACCCGTATGGCATTTGAACGCTATCTCGTCAACGATGTGCACCGCATTCATAGGTTCATGTTCCACGGCGAGTTGCGATAAAAGTTCATAGACCTCCTCAACGTCTGCCATAGCTTTTTGCACCGTTTTTTTATAATTAAAAAATGATGTTGGAAGATCACCATACCAGTTGCTTATATCTTCTTTATAGACAGGCTCAATACCTTCTAAATCCGCTCTCACTGAGGGTAAGGCCCAGGAAAGAAAAATACGGTTGGATTTGAAATCCGCGAGAGACAAGGCGTGCTCTATTCTGTCCAATGCCCGGGTTTTGTTTTTGACAATGAACCCCCCGGTTAATATTTTAGGAAACGATATTCTGTATTTGTCACTGCCTTGAATGTTGCTTAATGGAAAGTTTTTAACTATTTCTTCTGATGTGATTAAGAAAGTGCTTTCGTCGTTTTCTTCTCCACTGTGGCAAAGAAGAAAAAAGTCAATTCTGGGTTCGTGTTTTTCATTTACGACATATTCTTTATGAATATAATGCGTTGTTGCTTCTGTACCATAAAATTTAACCTGAATGACGCCCAGTTTGGGGGCCTGGGAATCAAGAATATTTTTTCCACTAAGCCGTCTTTGAATAATGAAGTCTGCGCCATCTATATCCACAGAACGCTCTAATACCCAGAATCGATTGAGTAAAAATGCTTTGGCTCGGGCTTCACCGATAGCGCCATTCTGCATTGCTTTAAGCCAAGGAGGTTGGTTACTGTTCACGCTTAACCTTTTCAATAATGATTTACACGCGCTGCTCACGTCCGTCTAGGATAACACGTCAGACACTCTTATTTCCGATTGTAGTGGCACACTGAATTTGATCACCTGAATAGAGGTGTTGGACTGACCCCACCCCTGTAGACGATCCTGCCCTATAGTCGATTTTATCGCTTCCAGGAACCTGCTACAGCTGCTACATGTAGCAGGTTGTAGCAGGGTACCGAGACACTGTATCGAATTTTTTACCGAGGAATGTATCAATTATGTTAATTGACTGGGTGAGGATAAATACCTCACCCAGAGTGCTATTAACAGGCTAATCCGCTTAAGCGTAGACATTGGCTTGTGCCAAAGTTGCGGTAACCGCTGTGGACATCCTTAGTTCTGGTTTTGGCCAAATACGCCAGTCGAATCAGGAAATCCCAGTAGACTGGATTACGATCCAGTGCATCAAATCTACTAAATCTGTAAACAGCATTTGGTGGGAATTCAGCTAATGTTGAGTAATCTTCGTAAGCAAGCCCTATAGCACTACACCAGGCTTTCTGTATTCGGGTTGCCATATTTTTAGCATTGAGTTCTTGGTAATTGCCTAGGTACCCATACACATCTGCATTAAACAACAACATCAGGTGGTAATGGGGATGCTCGCTTGTGTCACGTTCTCTACACCACCCATAAGATGGAAATGTCGGGTTACCCGGTCTCCCGGACCGGTTATGATCTGCGCGTAGCTGGCTTTTCAGTGACTCGAAGGAGCGAGTTATTGCCTGTGCATCATCGCGCTGGAAGCACAGGGGTAGATCAGGTTCTCCTGGTACATGAGACTGGGCAAATCTCAGATCAGAACGAATACCTAGTATTCGGTTATTCTGCTCTAAAGTGCCGTAGACCATGTTAAGTAGTGGGTTGAGAATATTGAGGTCAATGGGTGATCTATACTTTCTGGAGGCTATTTCTACCAAGTTATCGGTTTCTTCATTGGTAAGTGAATATAGTGATTCCATAATAATCCTTCATTCTGTAAATATTAATCATTAGGTAATGGGTAGCCCTCACGCTACCCATGTGATGTTGGACATAATCCCTATAGAGGGATGTATAGGTGTAGGATATATAACAACCAACAAGATATATTACCTATACCAGTTAAAATCCATTGATTGGCCTGACTAGTAATTTAACCTGAATCCGCTGTGTCACTGGGCTTAAGGTCAAAAAAAATTAACCAGACAGAGTTTAATTGCTCTGAAGTTACTCGAAGTTAGGTAGCTTACTCATCGCAATCGATCCCGAGTGTAAAACAGGGATGTTAGTCTTCTCAGCCAATTCTTTCGGTTCCATCGTTGAGCCAATAAATTTTACATAATTAACTCCTCCTCTTTCGAATAATTGCACTACACCTTCAGACTCAAGTTGTTCTAAAGTAGGCATCAGATTCTCTGAATTTCTGACTGAATATGGACCTTTCTTAATAAGGTCATTTCTTTTGAAGTCGTATGAACCATTGCTAACGAGATTGTCTTCAAGGTACCATGTCAATTTTTCAGCCCTTGTAGGTTTTCGAGTAGAATCAACCTTAGCGATAAGATGATTAATAAAAAATTCTGTTATTTTGAATGATGATGTTAAAGTTTCCTTCGTAATTACTGGTGAGTCAGGTGTAATAAACATTTGCATGACTGCTGCAATCCGTGAAGCATGCTCCATAAATCGAGCACTAAAATCATCATAATGGTGTAGTTCGCCTCCTTTTTTTATTTTTTCCTGAATTTGTCTACTCTGTAAACTCCAGACAATTTGTGCCTCAGAAGAAAAAATAATACATATACGCTCTTCATTTTTTTCTCTACGCCTCATTCCATCCTGCAAATGCTTGGTGACAATAGAAAAAAATTCTTCCAGTCCTGGTTCATCAGCCCATATACCAGCATCAGGGATACAGATCAATTCAGGGATCTGTTCCATGTCGACCGGCGATAAACGAGCCAAAAATCCTGAATTCTTTGCTTTTTCACCCTGTTTTTCAAGAAAGTCATCAAATAAACCGGGCTGCATCATCAGCAGCATCGTTAGCCGTGCATCATCAACATCGTAACTGTCACGTGAAGCCCTACTGTCTGCAATTCTTCCTTCTCCCCAAAGAGAGTTGAGTACGGGTGTATTGCGGAAAAGATTACTGTCGAAGGGCCCTCCGGCCTCATCAGACCCGAGCATCAACGATGGAGAACCCTGCGCTAATATTTTTCTAAGTCCCTCACTTGTGGAGTCATTTTTAGTAAGATACTTTCTTATAGGTATAACTGGTTTTCTTAGATAGCATTCCTCCTGTTTTCTTCGTGCTTCGCTTTCACCATTTATCTGACGAATAGATTTACTGTATTGTTTTTTATACTCTTTAAATTCCACTTTCCATGATGCAATCTCTAGTTCATAGAGTTTCTCCTTTAGCAGGAAATCATCTTTCAACTCATTTTCCAGTCGATAGATTGGCTCCATCAACAATTTAAATACAGTTGATTTTCTGCTTCCGGATCTTGCTAACAATAGAATATAAAGCGATGTAAAAGTTTTCCCATTCTTAAGCTGAACATCAAATTTATCCTGGCAGGCATACGCCATTACCCCAAGTAATACGGTAAAAATAAGTTCAGCGGCAGCTCCCGTTTTAAAATGTATATAACTTATCAATCGTTGTGCAAATGTCGGTAACGTTTGAAACTCTAAAGAGAGTTCTTTTATTTTTTTACTCTTATTTCTTTTGGACATGCATATCAGACCCTTTCTATCATTGAAAAATCAAATGACTTCAGGGGAGATCCGCTTATCTATAAAAGCAAATCTCCATCCTAATAATGAAATGTAAAGTTTTATGAGACGGGGAATCTCTCGTCATCTAATTTAAATTAAATTTCCATAAATACTAAATATCAACTACCTGTAATGACTTTAAATAATTTCTGACATCATCTAAAAACCAATAATTTCTATTATTAAGGTTGATTGGTCTAACTAGCCCTGATGGGAGTCGATCATTACATAGCCACATTCTGATCGTCTGAGGTTTACGCTTGAGCAAGTTAGCTAATTCAGTCGTGGATACCAGCGAGATATTATCCATTTCTGATAAATGCAATACTTTGGATTGATTCATGCTGCCACCTCTGTAATAGAGTTGTTGGCAAATGAATTTAATGGGAGAGTAAGGAGACAAAAACAAGAAAGGAAGAGGGAACCAAAAGCACTGGCAGGTTCGGGATCACTTCCATCGTTAGAACCAGAAGATGAAGAGTTTTTAGCTGATTTGCTGCTACGCCGTGACTTAATTGCCGAGCCAGTACGTGGCACACAATTAGATATCATATTCTGAAGTGTAAGGCTGAGTGACTTAACCCTTAGGTGTTTCTGATGAATAGCCTGATTCATTGCATGAAGAGCAACTTTCTTGTAATGATTTTTAAACCATTCATCAAGAGGCTGTGCATTAGCTGATGGGGCATGGTATTGGATTTCAAAACTTACATCATTCGACCCTAGCATGTTCGCCAGAATTTCTTGATCATCGTTAATGGTGCTGGAACTAGTATTAAGATCAAACATCCTGATACATCTCCTTTATGGTTAAGATTATGAGTCGATTTTTATCTAAGTTTATAAGTTTGTCAATATACAAGTATCATCATTAACCTATTGATAAAAAAGAAAATCAACGCATATCAACGCTTTTTTCTTCGCTGATTTTTACTTGTTCCAGTATCCAAATCTCGATTTTTTCATGCCACTTACGTAACAAATCTAATGGGCGGCGGCGATAGTGTTTCTCAGCAAGGGCACTAGGTTTATGGCCCATAATCTGCGCAACAACGCCTGTCGGTACTTCGACCCATTCTGAAAGCGTACCGAAGCTTCGGCGTAGGCCGTGTAAGCTTATATGAGGAAGTTTTGCTCGCAGCAAAGCTTGGTTATGAGCCTTTCTGGGTTCAACTATTTTTCCGCTTTTACTGTTACTATTAAAAACCCATTGGCTGTTATCAGACTTCGCTTTTCTTGTATTGGCCAGTTTTGACAAAAGGGCTGATACATATGGCGTCAGCGGAATAGTACGTTCGCCTTCAACCTTATCCTTGATGCGCATACTGGACCATTTGAAATCAATATCCTCCCAGCATAGTGAAGCAATTTCCTCTCGGCGTGCTCCCGTCAGCAAGAGCACCTGAAGGTAGGTTGATATCATGGGGTTGCTTAACCGTTTTACTTCGGTAAACCAGTTTTTAAGCTGCTCTTTTTGCAAACAGTCATCAGCTTTACTGGCTGATACGGGTACCATTTTTCTGACGTTTCTATCTTGTGTTAAGTCTGTCGGTATTACGCCGTGAAACTGTTTATGGTCTTCAACCCACTTAAGGAATGTTCGCAGTATCCGATAGGCGTTAGCGGTAACAGTAGGGCGAGTTTGTCTTTCTCGGGTTAACCAATCAGTTACAAGCATTGGGGTGATTTCGCTGAGTGGCAAATCAAGAAAGTATGCCAGCGGTGCTGCCATCGTTTGACCGTTACCTACTTTTTTGGCATTGCCGCCTCGAGCTGAAAGCCTTATGTGATCGGCAAGGTATCGCTGAGAATAGGGGCGTTTGGTCTTTGCACTTATGCCCGTTTTTAACTCTTCAAGATATTCCTCCCAAGCAACAGAAAAGATCACTTTTCCCCTGTGATATTCAGCTTGCTGAGATTGCAGCGCAGCGATTTTCTCGGCTTTTGCAATTCTGGGGTCTGTTCCAGTATCTACCAAGGTTTGCAATCGTCTGGCTTCGCTTCGGGCATCATCAATCTTCCAGTCATTGATATTGCCGATGGTCATGCGCAGCGTTTTGCCCAGAAATACACTTTGGAAAATATATGCTTTCGTTCCTTTAGTTGCGCGGCAAGCCAGTGCTGGCACTTCCGTATCCCAAAGAAAGACTTGGGATTTACCTTCAGTGAGTTCAAATTTACGGAGGCGTTCGAAGGTGAGTTTTTGTCTTGAAATAGCCATTGGGCGCTCCTTAACGGGTTTCTGACATTAGAATCTAATGTAACGGCATATGTAAGTAAACTCAGTCCATAGAGATCCATTCCCATCAATTTGCATCAACATGAGGAATCCTATATTGTAATGTTTTATAAGTAAAAAGTGATTTTTTTAATTGGTTTTCAGGGGGTAAAAAAAGAAGACCCACGCACTTCTAAGCCGTAGGTCACAGGTTCGAGCCCTGTAGGGCGTACCATCAAGATTTAGCGACTTAAGCCTCCTTCGCTTCCTCATCATTTCCCTTGTGGGACATATTTGGTACATCAACTCCAAAAATCGAGTCAATTTGCTTCGCATGCCCGAAAGTGTCTGGATTATCCGTGGCGACTCACAATCAGGTTGAGCTAATTATAATAAATAGTTTGATCTAACCTAAATAAGGTGGAGTGCGACTCTAATAATTATTCGTGGAGGGGGTTTTTCAAGTTTATTTCTGATGTTGCGGTAATATTTCAACTGAAATCTCCCTGGATCTAACGATGCTCCTTTGTGCAAATCAAAGACCCCTCTTCATAAGTGCCATCCATTATTCAGATCATAAAAGGAGCGATATGGCTCCTATAACATCACAAAAGTCATGTTTCATATTGAAATTTAATATGAAATGATGTAGAAAGCACCGCTAAAGATAATGTTAAGTGGTACTTACGACTCGAATCCTTAGCGCCACTAATCCAACCGGTATAGCCATGCACAGAAATAATTGCTTTGATATCATAAGATTAGTAGCGGCGCTCATGGTCTTGTATTCTCATCATTTCGCTCTGTCAGGATTTAACGAGCCAGTTATCGCCGGGTTTGAGAGTCCGGGTGGCATCGCTGTTATACTGTTTTTTGCCATATCTGGTTTTTTAATTAGTCAATCAGGTTTGCGCTCTGGCGATTTTGCGAGCTTTATGGCTAAAAGATGCCGAAGGATTTTCCCTGCACTGATACCTTGCTCCATATTTGTTTTTGTCATTATCGGAAGTGCTTTTCATAGTAACGATTTAACTTCATATCTTTCTGGAGATGTACTCTATAAAATTTTGCAAACTGTAACTTTACAGAATGCAAATTCCAGAGATTTAACCGATGGCTTCATATATCCATCAGGAATGCTCGGAAGTTTATGGTCGTTACCTGTTGAGTTTGCCTGTTATCTTGTCATTGGCTTAGTCGTAAGTGTTACAAATAGCCCGAGACTTTATCCAGCAATTTTTGCATCGTTTTTAGTTGCGGCATGTTATGTAATCAAAACAGGGTATTCGGATTTCTTCTTTAATGTGCCTGTTGATCTGTTTGTTACCAGAGGTATGTGTTTCTTCTTAGGGGCAAGTATGTCAATGTCCATAAAACACTGGAATAAAACAAGCATAAAAATATTTTCCGTTGTAATGGTGTCGATATATTTGGCAACAGCAACAAGTGGTGTTGATCATAAAATTTCTGGATATATATTATTTACCATCATAGCCATTTTTATTGGCGTAACATTCAACGATGCGCTAATTAAGGGCAGATTTGATTATTCATATGGTATTTATATTTATGCATTCCCTGTCCAGCAGCTATGCATTAATACTCTTAATGTAGGTTTCTACACAAGCATGATTCTAAGTACCGTAATCACTATTACGCTTGCATCATTGTCCTGGCATTTTGTGGAAAAAAGATTTTTATTTAGAAGTAAACGCGTCACAGAAAAAGCCACTGATAGCGTCCTTTCTAATTGATTATTCCTGTAATAAAAAGCCCTTTACCGGGCTTTTTTTTTCGCGTAGATAAATAATCTAAGATTCAAACCAATAAATTTAGCCAGTAAGATTTATCTACTCGCCAGCGCGTTCCCCCACGCCAGCGAGCAGATGCCTTCACAACCCTAAACCCTTTCCGTACCCTCTTTTTTCGCTTCCAGCCGTTCCACTTCGCGGTACCAGCGCGGATGATGTTTCTGCGCCCAGCGGCGGCTGACTTTGCCGACGATCATCCCTTTAATCGATCCCTTCACCCAGAACGCCATATACATATGGATCAGGATCGCGTGGATCAAAATAATCGCCGTCGTCGCGTGAATAAGCAGGCTGTAGCGCACCACTTTCATTGGGAAGAAATCGGCAAAATAAGGACGCCAGATGATTACCCCGGTCACCAGCAGCACGAAAATCATGCTCATGATGGTCCAGAACATCATCTTCTGCCCGGCGTTATATTTGCCGACTTTCGCCACCTTATGCTCGTTACCCTTGAGCACCTCCACAATCCCTTTCACCCACGGAATATCATGGCGATCGGGAATGTTGTGATGCACAAAACGGACAAACATAAACATCAGGGCGATGAATATCATCACCCCGAAGAAGGGGTGCAGAATGCGCCCCATTTGCGGCGTGCCGAAGGTTTCCGTCAGCCATTGCAGCGTCGGGAAAAACAGCGCGATGCCAGAGAGCGACACGAGGAAAAAGCAAATCACCACCGTCCAGTGACAGGCCCGGTCAATGAATTTGGTTCTGACAATCATCCTGCTTTGCTTAATCATGATGTTCCTCCTCGTCTTCATCGACCTCTTCGTTGGGGCCGATCCCCACATAGTGGAAAATCAGCCCGGCGAAGGTGGCGATAAAACCTGCCGCCGACAGCGGTTTGAGCAGCCCTTTCCACAGATTGATGGGGGTATCGATCTGCGGATCTTTTGCCAGGTTGTGGTAAAGCTCCGGCTGGTCGGCATGATGCAGCACGTACATCACGTGCGTGCCGCCCACGCCCTGCGGGTTGTAGACGCCCGCGTGAGCGTAACCGCGCGCGTTAAGTTTCGCCACGCGCGCCTCACCCACATCGAGCATCTCCTTTTTGGTGCCAAAATGAATCGCTCCCGTCGGGCAGGTTTTCACGCAGGCCGGCTCCTGGCCCACGCTCACCCGGTCAACGCACAGCGTGCATTTATAGACGCGGTTATCCTCTTTATTCAGGCGCGGAATGTTGAACGGGCACCCGGCGATGCAGTACCCGCAACCAATACAGTGTTCCGACTGAAAATCGACGATGCCATTGGCGTACTGAATAATTGCCCCGGCCGACGGGCACGCCTTCAGGCAGCCCGGATCGGTACAGTGCATACAGCCGTCTTTGCGGATCAGCCACTCCAGCTTGCCGTTCTGCGTCGTCTCGCTAAAACGCATCAGCGTCCAGGATTTGGCGCTCAAATCGGCGGGGTTGTCATACACCCCCACGCAGTGACCGACCTCATCGCGGATGTCATTCCACTCAGAGCAGGCGACCTGGCAGGCTTTGCAGCCGATACAGCTCGACACGTCGATCAGCTTGGCGACCTCTTCCTTATAGTCGCGCGCCTGTGGCGGCGGCGTCATGCCGTTGGTCGCCGACCGGCGGATAATATCCTGAGATTGCATGGACATAATTTCGCTCCTTACGCCTTCTCAATGTTGACCAGAAACGCCTTGTACTCCGGCGTTTGCGAGTTGGCGTCACCGACCGACGGCGTCAGGGTGTTGGCGAGATAGCCCTTGCGCGCCGTTCCCTCAAAGCCCCAGTGCAGCGGGATACCGATGGTTTCCACCTCCTGACCGCCCGCGTTCAGCGTGCGCACGCGCGGCGTCACCACCGCAACGGCGCGAATAAACCCGCGCTGGCTGCTGACTTTGACGCGATCGCCGTTGGCAATGCCTTTGGCTTTCGCAAGCCCTTCGCTTATCTCCACAAACTGCTCCGGCTGCACAATGGCGTTAAGCCGCGAGTGCTTGGTCCAGGTATGGAAATGCTCGGTCAGACGATAGGTCGTCCCCACATACGGGAATTTATCGCGCTTGCCCAGACGTTTCGCGTCACCGGCATACAGGCGCGCTGCCGGGTTCGAGACCACATTCGGGTGCAGCGGGTTGGTACCCAGCGGCGTCTCGAACGGCTCGTAGTGTTCCGGGAACGGACCTTCAGCCATTTTGTCGATGGCAAACAGACGACCCAGGCCTTCCGGCTGCATGATGAACGGCCCGACGCCGCTGCCCGGTGCGGCAGTGTTGTAGTCCGGGATATCGTTGCCGACCCATTTCGCCCCGTTCCATTTGATCAACATACGCTTCGGATCCCAGGGTTTACCCTGCGGATCGGCCGACGCGCGGTTGTAAATGATGCGGCGGTTCATCGGCCATGCCCATGCCCAGCCCAGCGTATTGCCCAGTCCCGACGGATCGCTGTTATCGCGATTCGCCATCTGGTTGCCTTTCGCTGTCCAGCTTCCGGCGTAGATCCAGCAGGCCGACGACGTGGTGCCGTCGTCACGCAGCAGCGCAAAGGAATCCAGCAACTGGCCTTTTTTCGCCAGCAGATTACCGGTCGCATCATAGAGATCGTCCAGCGCGTAGCCGTTGTTCTCGCGGGCGATCTCCTCTGATTCCGGGCGATCCGGCTGATCGTAGTGCCAGCCCATTTTCAGCAGCGGCTCGGCCCCTTTGCCCCCTTCACGGCGGTACATCTCTCGCAGGCGGTGGTAAAGGCCCGCGAGGATCTCGCCGTCGTTCAGCGCTTCGCCCGGCGCATCCGCGCCTTTCCAGTGCCATTGCAGCCAGCGCCCGGAGTTGGCAATCGAGCCGTCTTCTTCCGCAAAACAGGTGGACGGCAGACGGAACACTTCGGTGGCAATGCTCGCCGGATCGACGTCGTTCATCTCGCCGTGGTTCTGCCAGAAGTTTGAGGTTTCCGTCACCAGCGGATCGATAATCACCAGATATTTCAGCTTGCTGAGGCTGGCGACGACCTTGTTTTTATCCGGGAACGAGGCCACCGGGTTAAAGCCCTGGCAGATATAGCCGCTGACTTTATGGCGATCCATCATGTCGAAGTACTTCAGCACGTCGTACGACTGATCCCACTTCGGCAGCCAGTCGAAGCCCCAGTTGTTCTCACGCGTGGCATCGTCGCCATAAAAGGCTTTCATCAGGCTGACGAAAAACTTCGGATTGTTGCCCCAGTAGTTCACCTGGCCCGGCAGCGTGGCTTTTGGCGTGTTGGCCGCCAGATAGCTGTCGAGGCTGGTGTGCTTCTCCGACGGCAGGGTCAGATAGCCCGGCAGACTGGTGGAGAGCAGGCCCAGATCGGTCAGCCCCTGAATGTTGGAGTGCCCGCGCAGCGCATTCACGCCGCCGCCCGCCATGCCCATATTGCCGAGCAGCAGTTGGATCATCGCCATGGTACGAATGTTCTGCGCGCCCACGGAGTGCTGCGTCCAGCCGAGTGCATACAGGAACGTGGTGGTCTGGTCAGCCGCACTGGTCGAGGCCAGCACTTCGCACACCTTCAGGAAATCCGCCTGCGGCGTACCGCAGATATGTTCCACCACCTCCGGCGTATAGCGGGAAACGTGCGTTTTCAGCAGGTTCCACACGCAGCGCGGGTGGGTGAGGGTGTCGTCGCGTTTCGCAAAACCGTTTTCATCGAACTGATAGTTCCAGCTCGTTTTGTCGTACTGGCGTTTGGCGTCGTCGTAACCGCTAAACAGGCCGTCATCAAAGCTGTAATCATCGCGCACCAGCAGGCTGGCGTTGGTGTAGCTTTTGACGTATTCGGCGTTAATTTTGTTGTTGGAAATCAGGTAGAGAATGACGCCCGACAGGAAAGTAATGTCGGTACCGGAGCGGATCGGCGCATAAATATCCGCCACCGACGCGGTGCGGGTAAAGCGCGGATCGACCACGATCAGCGTGGCATCGTTATTGTTTTTGGCTTCCATCGCCCAGCGGAAACCGACCGGGTGGGCTTCAGCGGCGTTACCGCCCATCACCATCACCACGTTGGCGTTTTTGATATCAACCCAGTGGTTGGTCATCGCACCGCGACCAAATGTTGGAGCAAGACTTGCTACCGTTGGTCCGTGTCAGACGCGTGCCTGGTTATCAACTGCCAGCATGCCCAGCGAGCGGGCAAATTTTTGGGTTAACATCCCGGTTTCGTTGCTGGCCGCCGACGCGCACAGCATCCCGGTGGAGAGCCAGCGGTTGACCGTCACATCCTGCGCGTTCTTCTCAACGAAGTTCGCATCGCGGTCATCCTTCATCAGGCGGGCGATGCGCGCAAAGGCGTCATCCCAGCTCAGGCGCTGCCATTTATCAGATCCCGGCGCGCGGTATTCCGGGTAACGCAGGCGATTATCGCTGTGAATATAATCCAGCAGGCCCGCGCCTTTCGGGCACAGCGCGCCGCGACTGACCGGATGATCCGGATCCCCTTCGATATGGAAAATGCTTGATTTGGCGTTCTTCGCGCCGTCACCCATGCTGTACATCAACAATCCACAGCCTACGGAACAGTAAGTGCAGGTATTGCGGGTTTCTTTGGCGCGTAAGAGCTTATAGTTGCGCGTTTCCGCAAGAGCGAGCGTAGGCGCAAAGCCCAGCATTGCCGCCGTTGTACCTGCCATTCCGCCGGCGCAGATTTTAAAAAACTTCCTGCGACTGACGTCCATCGTAACCTCATTGTTATGACGTATTTTCGGCGGCGAAAATAACAGGACAGGCAGGAGGGATATTGCGTGAAATCAATTCGCTAAGGATTGCGCCGCCACTCACCTCTTCAGGAGTAGACGCAGCTATCTGCGTGTAATCCTTTGGTGAGTAAGGCGGCTATCAGGCCCACCCAGATAGGATTAACGCAGAGCGTGATGGGGCATCCACTGCGGTGCAGTGGTATCTGAACAGCCGCCCGTGCTGGCGTTAACGCGGTTACGTCCGGCGTGTTTGGCTTCATACAGGGCGCGGTCTGCCGCCTGGATAAGCTCAATATGCGCCGCATGAGCATGCTGGCAGTGGGTGGCGACGCCAATGCTCACGCTCACCACCCTGGCGGGGGCGTTGACGTGGGGCAGGGCGAGGGACTGCACGCGACCACGCAGCGTTTCGGCAATGCGTAACGCTTCGTCGGCACAGGTTTCCGGCAACAGGGCGCAAAACTCTTCCCCGCCGTAGCGGAACAGCAAATCATTGGGGCGCTGCAAGGCGTTACGCATTTCGGACGCCACGGTTTGCAGACATTCATCCCCCTGATGATGCCCGTAACAGTCGTTGTAGCGCTTGAAGAAATCGACGTCGATCAGCAGCATCGACAGCGGTTTTTTGTTGCGCTTGCTGGCCCGCCACTCCTTCTCAATGCACAGATCGAAATAGCGGCGGTTGCCGACGCCCGTTAGCCCGTCCGACAGCGATTGTGCCAGCAGTTCATGGGCCTGATCGCGCAGCAGCGATTCCCGGTGTACGGCGGTGCTGACATCGACGATCTGAATCAGACAATAACGCTCTTCGCTGCCCAGCGGCACAATGGTCACCGCCTGGCTGATGCGCTCCACCGGCTGCGTCGGTTCGACAAACAGCGGGAACGGCGAGCGGTGCAATGACTGCGACAGCAATGCCGGTAAGTTATGAAAGATAGCCTGATGGATCGCCACGCCTACCCGGTGATGGCGCAGCTCAGGGAACAGGACAAAAAAATCCTCTCCCGTCGCTTCGCTGGCCTCGATGCCGGTATGCAGCGCAAGCCAGTTATTCCACAGGGTGACGCGATAGTGGGAGTCCACCACGATCACCCCGAGGCTTAGTGCGGAAAATGCGTCCAGTAACAGGTTGTCTTTCATGGCATGGATAATCCGACAGGCGCAATGCCCGCTTCTAACCGGCTGATATAAATACGGATTTGTTCACGCAGATCGCGCAGGGCCGACATATCCAGAATAAAGGCCAGATAGCCTTCGATCTGCTGGCGCTCCAGCGAAAAGTCGATGCGTAACATCAACAGAATCGGATCGTCTTCTTCATCGGCAGGATTAAGAATGTGCTGGCTGCTGCCGACGCGAAACACCGGCAGTGAACCTATCAGATCTTTTTCAAACATATTGGCCAGCGTGCCGACGCAGGCGTTCAGCACGATGTTACCGATCTCGCACATCGCTTCCCGCTCCATCGCGCCCAGTTCATGAGCGGGGATCATATCGCCCACCATCATGCGCACGATTTCGAAACTGGCGGTTTCCGGGAACATGAGGATAGCTTCGGTGGCATACGCGCCCTGGTAATGCTGGCTGATCCCGCACAGCGACAGATCCGCACCCAGTTCGTCTGCGGCATCCGATCGCGTCGTAAAATGCAGCGAAGGCACCGACATGCGCACTTCTTCATTCACGATGTTGCTCATCGCAGCGGCGGCATGACCGACGCCGATGTTGAAGATTTCCATCAGGCAGTCAGCTTCGATTTCGCTGATGTTCGGCAGCTCACTCATGGGGTCTGCTCCAGTTTGTTCAGCATGGCGTGGATCTGCGCTTCGATAATCGGCTTGGAGAGAAAGCCGATGCCCAGTTGCTCCGCTGCCGCCTGCACCGAGTTCTGCACGTTCGCGGTGAGCAGCACGATATGGGTATCGGGATGGCTTTTGCGCAGGACCGCGGCGGCTTCTAAACCGCCCATGCCGGGCATATTGACGTCCAGCAAGATCAGATACGGCGGATTAACAGCAGCCATTTCAATGGCCTGCTCGCCGGTCGCGGCCTCGGCAATCTGCCAGTCGCTATGCAGGCTGAGTACATACTGACGGGAAATCATGCGTGATAAGCGGCTATCGTCAACGATAAGGATTTGCCTGGACATAGTGTAGTTTCTCTGTGAGTCATTCAACGGGAATGAAAAACGGCTGACGCCGTGACACTGGCAGCGATCGTGTATTGTTGGCCACCTTAGATACGGTTTCGGCCTGGAGTGGGTTTGCTTTAGGGGGCAGGGGGAAATATTTACGAAAAGTCAGGCGGCGGGGACCCTCACCCCAGCCCTCTCCCTCAGGGAGAGGGGGCAGATCGTGCACAACGCGGGGTGAGGGTGTGGTTTTCTCCCTCTCCCTGAGGGAGAGGGCCGGGGTGAGGGTGTGAGGGGAAAACTCACTCCGGAATAATCTGCTCTTTCTTAAGCCGGTCAAACAGCCCGGTGAACGAATCCAGGGTGCTGCGATAGCCGATAAACCCGGCTTTGCGGCTTTTACTCATGTCCGTAAAGGCCTCCATCGGGCGGCCCAGATCGGCATCGGTGTGCCACCATGACACCAGTTTGCTGATGTCCGCCTCGCACAGTTGATGGGCTGCCGCGATAGTCTGCCAGGCGGCAGCGGCTTCCTGCATCCGGCCTTCCAGCGGCATCATCGCCTCAGGATACGGCGCGGCTTCAATGCCAAAGTACGCGGCAAGGCGCGGCCACAGCCAGTTCCAGCGGAACACATCGCCGTTAACGGCATTGAAATCCTGATTTGCCGCCGTTGGGCTAAGGGCAGCCCAGGCCAGTTGCTCGGCCAGCAGCCCGGCGTCGGTCACGTCCGAGACGCCATTCCACTGCTCAGGCGATCCGGGGAAGATAAACGGCCATCCTTTTTCCCGGCACAGGGTGGCGTACACCGCCAGCGTCTGGCCCATATTCATCGCATTACCGAGCGCAAAACCGACGATGGTATGCGGGCGATGTACGCTCCAGCGATAGCCATATTTCTCCGCACCGGCAAAAATTTCATCTTCCTGCGCGTAGTAGAAGTTATCGACCGGCTGGCGGCCCTGCTCTTCGCGGAACGGCGTGACCGGCACCGCTCCTTTCCCGTAGGCTTCAAACGGGCCGAGGTAGTGCTTAAGCCCGGTCACCAGCGCCACGTGCGCGCCATGCAGACGATTGCCGAGCGCCTCAATCACGTTTTTCACCATCCCGCCGTTAACGCGGATGTTCTCTTTTTCATTTTCCTGACGCGCCCAGACGCTGAAAAACACCGCGTCGGGTTTGACCGATTTTAGCGCCTCGTTGACCGCAGCCGCGTCGGTGAGATCCGCCGTCAGGCTGTTGCAGCCCGCCAGCACTTCGCCGCGCCCGCGCGACAGGCCAGTGACCTCCCAGCCTTCTTCCAGTAATTTCTCAGCCAGCGCCCGTCCAATCACGCCGCTAATACCGACAATCAACGCTTTTTTCCGCATGTTTATTTCCTCATGATGAGCCTGAAATATAGACTAATAGAGAATTGAGGGCTTATCTCTGGCATTAATTCACATCATTCTTAACCTGAGGTCATTAATCCGTGCACGATCACCGTCTTAAAGACATTCTGCCTTTCGTTACCAGCGTGGAAAAAGGCAGCTTCACCGCGGCGGCGGAACAACTGCACGTCACCGGGTCGGCGATCAGTAAAAGCGTCAGTCGGCTGGAGACGCGTTTAGGTTCACGTTTGCTGGAGCGCACCACGCGTCGGCTGGTGCTGACCGATGCCGGGCAGGCGTATTACCAGACCTGCATACGCATTCTGGAAGAACTGGCGGAAGCGGAGTCCGTGCTGGCGGCGCATCGCACGATCCCGTCCGGCAGGCTGCGGCTGGCGGTGCCGAATACCTACGGGCGACTGGGCGTGATGCCGCTGCTGATCCCTTTCTGCCAGCAGCATCCTGAAATTGAACTGAACATGACGTTTTCCGATCGCTTTCTCGATCTCTTTGACGAAGGCATTGATGTCGCCGTGCGCATTGGCGGCGCGCCGGATCTGCCCGCCTCGCTCGGCTGCCGGCCGCTTGGCCGCGAGAAAATGGTGTTCTGCGCCTCACCCGATTACCTCGCCCGCGAAGGCTGCCCGCAAAGCATTGAGGAACTGCTCAGACACCGGGCGATCCTGTATGAGCGGGTGGATGGCAGCACTAAACCCTGGCTGTTTGATGCCGGAGACGGGCATCTTGACTGGCGAACCGTGCCGCACCGCATGGCGTTAGATGACGTGGCCGCGCAGGTGAAAGCCGTCTGCGCCGGGCTTGGCGTGGCGCAAATGCCCACCTGGCTTATCCATGAACCGCTGCAACGCGGCGAACTTCGCGTGATTTTGCCGCAGTTGCAGCCGGACGGCCTGGCGCTGTCGCTCGTCTGGCCGCGCCGCAAGCAGCTGTTACCCAAAGTAGACGCGCTGCTTGCGGTCCTCAGCCAGCTGGTTATTGCCCGGCCGGTGGGTTAATCGTCCGGGTGCGCTTTGCCTTCTTCAATAAACTCATCGTCCAGTTCATCGACGTTACCCTGATGATCTTTACCGGAGAGCAGATTCCAGCAGGCGATAAACAGCGCGGCAATCAGCGGGCCAATCACAAAGCCGTTGATGCCATACACTTCCAGCCCGCCGAGGGTGGTGATAAGGATCAGGTAATCCGGCATTTTGGTGTCTTTGCCGACCAGAATCGGGCGCAGGATGTTGTCCACCAGGCCCACCACCACCACGAAGTAGCCGACGATGAAAAAGCACTGCCAGAGCTGGCTGGTGGCGAAGAGAAAAATCGCCGCCGGTACCCAGACAATGGCCGCACCTACCGCCGGAATTAGCGAGAGGAACGCCATTAGCGCGCCCCAGAGTACGCTGCCATCGATGCCGACAATGTAAAAACCGATGCCGCCGAGGATGCCCTGCAAGACGGCGATCACCACGGTGCCTTTAACGGTCGCCCGCGAGACGGCAGCGAATTTGGCAAACAGATGGTGCTTCACATAGCGCGAGAGGGGGAGGGAATCCAGCGCCTGGGTGACGATAAACGGCCCGTCTTTGAGCAGGAAGAAAAGCAGATACAACATCACCGCAAAGCTGACGCTAAAGCTGAAAGTGCCCCGACCGATGATAAACGCGCTACCCGCCAGATATTGCCCGCCTTTTAGTGCCACACTTGAGAGCGCCTGCTGGATTTGGGTGGCATTATTCAGATCGTGATCCGCGAGAAAACTCCGCGCCCAGGTGGGTAAATGCGCCAGTAAATCAGCGACTACCACCGGGAACTGGGTGTTGTTCTCCTGCAATTTGCGGTACACCACGTTGGCTTCGAAGGCCAGCGACGAGAGAATAATCGCCAGTGGCGTGAAGACAATAAGACAGATAATCAGCACGGTGAGCAGCGAGGCAACCCCGTTGCGGCCCGCCATTTTGTCGCGCAGTTTGTTCTTAAGGGGCTGGAAAATTACGGCCAGAATCGCCGCCCAGAGGATTGCCGAAAAGTAAGGTGCCAGAATATCGAAAAAGGCCAGGGTGACCACAAACAGGATCAGGATAAAAAATCCCTTCGTTAATCCCTTAAATCTCATAAGTACTTCTCCCATTTTTAAACCGCTTCTCGAAATATAGAAGTTGCTGACCAGAATACAACTGCGCCTGGCTACGCTTATAAGAGGGTTAATCACCGGAGAAAAGCGATGTCTGACCATTCCCGTCATGCTGAACAAGCCGAAACGCTGCATCTGAATGCCCGTGCCTGGGTGCCTAATAATCCGCGTCTGCCGGTGCTGATCTACCGTCAGGTGTTAACGCCGGGCGAGGATGCGGTGGCGCTGGCGCAACGCCTGTTTACCGATAACGGCTGGCCCGCGCAGTGGGTGGATGGCGTGTTTGACTATCACCACTACCACGCCACCGCGCATGAAGTGCTGGCGTTTACCCAGGGCGAGGCGCAGCTGATGCTGGGCGGACCGGAGGGGGAGTTAGTGACCGTACGCGGCGGCGATGTGGTGTTGCTGCCCGCCGGAACCGGGCACTGTAATAAAGGCAGCAGCGCCGATTTTACCGTAGTCGGCGCGTATCCGCCGGGCCAGCAGGCGGATATGTGTCGCGCGGCGGCATCTGAGGAGCAGCTTGCGCAGATTGAGACGGTGCCGTTCCCGGACAGCGACCCGGTGTTTGGGGCTGAGGGGCCAATGGTGCGGGAGTGGGGGAGGGGGAGATAATGCACACCCTCACTCCGCTCTCACCCTCACCCCAGCCCTCTCCCTGAGGGAGAGGGGGCAAATCGAGCGCGGGCTGCTTTTCCCCCTCTCCCCAGGGGAGAGGGCCGGGGTGAGGGGGATTTCCCTGCTGTTATTCTCCCCTCAAAATAATTCTCTTATTATTTATTGAAATTGCAAATATATATCCCCGGTCTTCGGTCAATGTAAAATCATGTAATGATCAAGGGTATTAGTCTGTAAAATCTTAAAACCCGGCTGATAATTCAGAAATGAGCTATAAGAACTCATAGACATAAAAATAATGATAGCAAGAGGCATCTATGCAACTCATCTACTTCAAAGTCGAATGCGTTTTTCCTGAACTGCTCCCTTCTTCTCCGGTCGCGCTTAAAGAGGTGACGCTCACGCGCGATGGGGAAATTATCTCTACTTTTTCCGATCTGAAAATAAAGAAATTACCCTTTTATATTTTCCATCTGGTGCCCATTGGTTTTCGTAAAATTGAGCATCAGGTGCGTGGTGATATGGGTAAACATCTGCGCTTTTCATCGGGTTACTTGCAAAGCGGGGAATATATCGTGGAAACCCCGGACGGGGAAAAGACCCTGCGCTATGACGCGCTGACCGCGCTCTGGCAGCCGGAGACCGAAGGTGATGCCTACCTGACGACCAATGATTTTGTGGCCAAAGATTATTCTCTGGTGAAGCCGGTGAAATTAATCTATCGCAACCGGCGGGATATCATTTGCTGAATGGGGTTAACCCTGTATTATATATGGGTATTACCACTTTTATTATTCGTGAATATCAGCGTAGCGCGTGGCGAAAATAACAGGCTTGTGCTACGCCGTTATTTATTCTGACGGTCTGTAACATCCTGCGCGGTTTAAAATAATGTCCTTAAGATAAACCTTGCTTTCGTGATTCAGTCGTGCGTTAATGAATGCGTCGGTTTGATACGCAGACACTCTTCGAGTAATCATCTAAAGCAGTCCTCATTTCTCAGTGTATCCCTTGATACCTCATCTTTGAGCCTCCACTTTTTACACGCTGATTAATCTCTGTAATTCAGACCATTTATGCCGAAAGGCTCCCTGATAAGGTAAAAAAAATATGTCTACAAAAATGACGGGATCAGTGAAATGGTTCTACCCGGAAAAAAGCGCTGTGAGCAGCATTGTGCAGGACAACCCGGTTTCCATGCACTTCACTTGCCCACGCTGTCACGGTTCGCAGTACCGTACCTCGCACTTTGATGTCACCGAGAGCAATCCGTTTGGCGCAAAATGCATTTTCTGCAAATCGGTTATGGTCGCCAGAATGCACGGCTACACTGGCGTTGCCAGTACCGATAAAAGTTCAGTGGGATTGCGCTAATCCCACGCTGCCTGCGCTCAGTCGAGATGCAGGCTATTTGCCGCCAGCGCCGTTGAATAATGGGGCATCGTCGGGCGGAAAAAATCCTCATGCAACGCCACCTGATTACGGCCCCGTTTTTTCGCCGTATACAGGGCGGTGTCTGCCGCGCTGTAAAGCGTTTCAAAATCGCTGTTTTTTGCCCCAAGACTGACGCCAAAGCTGGCAGTCACGAGCTGATCCGCCAGGCAATCCAGCGGTGAAGCGTTGAGTGACGCGTGAATATACCCGGCGATAATCATCGCCTCTTCAATGCGCGCACGCGGCAGTAAAATAGTGAACTCTTCCCCGCCCACACGCCCAATAGAGGCATGTTCCGGCAGCGCTTTGCGCACCCGCGAAACCAGCGCGCAAATCACCCGATCGCCCATCGGATGACCATATTCATCGTTAATTCTTTTGAAGTGATCGATATCCAGCAGGATCAGCGCGACGTTGCCATCCAGCAGGGATTTGTCGATCTGATTGATGATCGCGCTGCGGTTATACACTGCCGTCAGCGGATCGTGGGTGGCTTCATACTCCAGCCGTGCCGCCAGCTTTTGTAGCTCATCGTTGATGCGCGTCAGCTCCCGCTCGGCGCGGTCGCTGCGGGAGATCAGGCGGTAAGATTCGCGGATCAGCCGCTGATAATGTCTGGCGACCGTCCACAGCTTTTCACGGCACTCGTCGGCTGGCAGGCTTGCATTGGCAGCGGTGATCCGGGCATCTTCCAGGACCGCATACTCTTCCTGGAATAGCTCGTTGATATCTAGCATGCGTTCAGTTCCGCTTTTAAAAATACGCTCAGCGACGGGAAATCCTGGCTCACTTCCTGGCCGAACTCCTCTGAAATGTCATCTTCCGGATCGTAATACCAGTAAAGCTCGCAGGCTTTTCCCTGCCTGGCGAACCCGTTCAGCGACTCGAAAAACTCAAACAGCAGTTTGGTGCTGGAACTGTTGAAATAGCTCAGCGCGACGTGAAGTTGCACCGGGGCGGAACCGGCAGGTTTCTCGTTCAGCCACTCCTCCACCGCCTGCAACAGAGGGCGGAAAAAGGCGGCGGCGTTTTCAGGGTAAGCCTCGCCTTTCAGCACCAGACGATGCGCCGCAAAATCAAAATTCACTTCCGGTGTGGCAGGCGTGGCGGCGAGCACGATAGCAGGTGTCAGTGTCATATCAGTCATGGGCGAACGTGGCCTTAAGGTGGAAAGCGGACAGCGAACTGGCCGCCAGTGGATGAATGCGATACTCCAGCGGTTCGCTGGTTTCTCGCGCCATGGTCAGTAAGCCGATATTTGCACCTTTGCTGGTGGCCGGCGCTTCGCTGCGCAGCCCCTGTTTCCAGGCCTGTTTGATTTCCGCCTGGCTCATGGTGCGTAACACGTCGAGATTATTTTGCAGCAGAGACGATTCCTCATGGCCGACCAGATTGGCAGTTTCAAGGTAGTAATTGCCGGGGGCGGTATGAAAGCACAGCGAGCCAAAACGCAGCTCCTCTTTTCCCGTGCCGAGATAGCGCTCATCGCAGGAGTAGCGCACGATGTTCTGGCCCATCTCGATAAACACCGAAAATAACCGGCGGCGTAACGCCAGCGATGATTCGTTTTTATCCAGCCACGCGCGCACGACATCGCCCATCGTTACGATGTGCTGTTGCGAAAAATAGCCGGTGTAAAACAGTTCGACGGCGCTCTGCCGCTGAAGGGTAATCAAAGGCAGCAGGACGGCCTCTTTGACCTGAAGGTCGCTCATTTTCATGTGCTGTTTCATCCGCGAAATCCAAACCAGGTAATGTCATCACGCGACGGCTCTTTGCCCTGCCATTCACGCAGCGACGATTCCAGCGCGCGCGAAAGCTCTGCCACCGGCAGATGACGGTGTTGCAGGAGCAGGGACTGAATGCGTTTTTTGCCAAACATAATGCCGCGCTCGCCGCCAATCTGATCGGTGACGCCATCGGTAACGATCATCACTTCATCGCCGCGCTTAAGCGGGCGTTCATGGCGATGCCAGCGGAAATCTGACGGCGTATCGGTATAGCCGAGGCCTTTCCGGTCGCCTTCCAGCACTTCTACCGCGTCGGCGTCCGCGCCAAGCCGGAAGGCGTGCATCTGCGCATTCGCCCAGATCATGCGTTCATTTTTTTCATCGACATACAGCGCAATCGCATCGCAGCCGTCGTTGGACTGGCCGAGATCCGCCGTCGGATGAAGCTGGCTTAACGTCTGTTTGATATAGCGATTGATAATACTGAGCAGGTGCTCCGGCTCGCAGGCCTGGGACTGCGTCAGCGCTTTTTCCAGCGCGGAAGCAAAAATAAAGGTCATAAACGCGCCGGGAACGCCGTGCCCGGTGCAGTCGGCGATCACCACCAGCCAGCCGTTTTCATCACGCTGGAAGGCATAAATATCCCCGCCTACGCAGTCGCGGGGCTGCCAGAACAGGCACCAGTCATTAAGGTTTTCCTCAATGCTCTGACGCGAACGGTTAAGCATGGATTCCTGGATCACGCGCGCATACTCAATGCTTTGCATAATTTGCAGATGCTGTTTGGCCTGTAAATCGGAGACGGTTTTGATCAGATCAATGCCCAGTCCCATGCCGATATACTGCCCCTCTGCGGTCAGGATAAAGCCTTCCGTCACCGCTTTATCGCCCGTTTCCACCACCTGGCCTGCGAGATATTCCAGCCCGGAACTGGCCTCGATAATCAGCGGCGTCTTATCCATAAACGCGATGCAGCTTTTTTGATCGTAGAGTTCGTGAAAGAAAGGGCGGCTCATCTGCGAGAGAAAAATATGCCGGTTGATCATGCCAATCGGGCGCTGGTTTTCCAGCACCGGCAGGCCGATTAACGCTTTGTGTTCATTAAAAAGCGACATCACATGCAGGTTGGTCGAGTCAGGCGTCACATGCGGCACATCGATGCGCAGCATACCCGCGTTGAGCTGTCGGGAAGAAAGAGGTATATCCATAAAGCTGGCGCGCTTCGCTGAAGGTAAGATTTATCCTAATACTAAAAGCGGATTATGACGCTTTTATTTCAATGGCTTGCCGCAAAGCACTACGACATTTTATCGAGACTAAAAGCAAACTGTAGCGATAAACGCATCGCCTGAAGTGGAGAAAATCAGGCAAAAAAAAGCCCGCACGGGGCGGGCAAGATAATACTGGAAGCAATGTGAGCAATGTCGTACTGAATACCTGAGTGTTTTGCTCAACTATTCAGTAATGAGAAAGATAATCTTTATCACCTTAACGATCAACCCCTTCTTTTTTGTGGCTGCTTTGCCCGCGGATGAATTCTCCTTGATCGCATAAGCATAATGCGTATAGTTCTCATTCTCTTTAGTGTTATCTCGCTATTCGCCCTGAACGGTAAAGGATTTTCCACATGACTATGAAAACGTCTGCACTGGCCCTGCTGGTCGCCGTCGCACTGAGCGGTTGCAGCGCTCAAACTACAACGAAAGCGCAAACCGCTGCCGCACCTGAAGCAAAAAGCGCGCAAACGCAGGACAACAGCGTGGTGAAACGTGAACTGGCAGAAGGCATTTACGAGCTGGCGTTAAGCCCGAAAGGGGACGCGCTGTACGTGGCGAGTGCCGAAGGGTTCAAAGATGTGCAGGGCGGAATGATTTACAAGCTGGATGCTAAAACACTGAAAACGATTGGTGCGACCCATACCGATCTGAAAAACTTCGGCGTGGATATCTCCGCCGACGGCCAGACGCTGTACGCCACCAACTCGCTGGATGCGGGGATCAGTTCGGTGAATACCGCTGATGGCAAAGTGATCGCCCGTGCGCTGTTCCCGGAGCGTAACCCGGAAGGCTTCCCGTATGGCGCGCGCCAGGTACTGCTGCACAACGGTTTGTTATACATCGGCGCGGTTGCCGATCCGGCGCTGATTTGGGTGGTTGATGCGAAAACCATGAAACTCAAAACCCGCATCAAAAACACCGGCAAATGGATGACCGGCCTGCATTATTCTGAGCAGACTCAGCGCATCTATGCCGCGAACGGCGGCGGTGAAATCCTGGTGATCAACCCGCGTAACAACAAAATCGAAAAACGCTGGAAGCCGCTCGGCGAGAAAGAAGCGTTGCTGCTGAATATCGCCGAAGACAGCGCCACCGGGCGTCTGTTCGTCACCGACAACTCCAAAGCGAAAACCACGCTGGTGCTCGATATTCATAGCGGCAAGGTAATTAAACAGCTCGATGTGGGCGATTCCCTGTCGGTGAAATTCAACGCCAAACGCAACGAGATCTACATCTCCCAGCGCGAGTCCGGCAAATTGCTGAGCCTCGATGCCACCAGCTATGCGGTGAAAAAATCCTGGGATCTGCCGCCAAATCCGAACAGCCTGCTGCTGTCGGCTGACGGCCAGACCCTGTATGTCACTGTTAAACAAGCGTTTAACAAAGACCATTCCACTAACGGTCCGGACAGCGTTGTCCGTATCGCACTGGATAAATAATGACACGGGCCCGGCAACGGGCCTTTTCTTTTCTCACTTCCCATAAAGATGATCATGAACAGTTCTACACCGTGGCGTAAGACTCTGCTTGCGCTGGCCATCGGTACCGTCGCACACAGCGCATCCGCCGAAAGCCAGACTCAACAAACTTCGGAAGACACCATCGTGGTTCAGGCGACGGACAGCGGGTTTACCCCCGGTGGCGACGCGCTGGTACCGGCGTATCTCGACGGCCAGGTGGCCCACGGCGGGCGTCTTGGCATGCTCGGCGAACAAAAGGCGATGGACGTGCCGTTTAACGTCATCGGCTACACCGCGAAATCGGTGCAGGATCAGCAGGCGAAAACCCTCGCCGACGTGGTCAGCAACGACGCGGGCGTGCAGGCTGTCCAGGGCTTCGGCAACTTCGCTGAAACCTATCGCATTCGCGGCTTTAAGCTCGACGGCGACGACATGACGATGGGCGGTCTGCCGGGCATCGTGCCGCGTCAGGTGGTGGACACGCAGATGCTGGAGCGTGTTGAAGTCTTTAAAGGGGCGAACGGTCTGCTCAACGGCGCGGCGGGCAGCGGCGTCGGCGGCATGATCAACCTTGAACCAAAACACGCCGAAGACACTCCGTTAACCCGCGTCGGCGTGGATTATTCCAGCCAGTCGCAGATTGGCGGATCGCTGGATCTGGGCCGTCGTTTTGGCGATGACAACCAGTTTGGCACGCGCGTGAACCTGCTGCACCGCGAAGGCGACGCGGCGGTGGACGACGATCATCGTCGCACTACGGTGGCGTCGGTCGGACTGGATTATCGTGGCGAACGCGTGCGCACCTCGCTCGATGTCGGCTACCAGAAGAAAACCTTCCACGGCGGCAACATGGGCATCAAAATCAGCAAAGTGGATTTCATTCCCGATCTGCCGGATGCCAGCCACAACTACAGCCAGCAGTGGGGCTACAGCGATATCGAAAACGAATTCGGTATGGCGCGCGCGGAAGTCGATATCACCGACGCGTGGACGGCGTACACCGCTTTTGGCGCGCAGCACAGCCATGAAGTCGGGCTGTACACCACAGCGGACATGATCAACAAAGACGGTGACGCCTGGATGGGACGCCTCGATACCAACCGCATTATTGATGCCTTCAGCGGCATGGCGGGCGTGCGCGGCAATTTCGACACCGGCGTGGTTTCGCACAAGGTGAACGTCGGTTACTCCGCCGTCACCAAAAAAGACAAAACCGCCTGGCGATCCACGGCGGAAGCCAACCGGCCACTGTCCAACATTTATGACACTCCCACTCTCGATCGCCCGGATTACAACACCGTCGGCGGTAACTATTTCGATCCGCTGACCACCGCCCGCAACCGCACGCAGGGCTGGCTGTTGAGCGACACGCTCGGCGTGCTCGACGATTCCGTGCTGTTCACCGTCGCCGCCCGTCACCAGAAAGTGGTGGTGCGTAACTACAGCAACGCCACGGGTGCGGAAACCGTCACCGCCCGCTACACCGAAAGCCGCTGGATGCCGACCTACGGCATCGTTTACAAGCCCTGGGAGTCGGTATCGCTGTACGCGAACCATACCGAAGCCCTGCAGCCGGGCAGCAACGCGCCGAAAGATGCGGCGAACGCCTTTGAATCTGTCGGCATCATGCACTCGAAGCAAAACGAAGTGGGCGTGAAGGTGGATTACGGTCGCGTCGGAGGTACCCTGGCCCTGTTTGAAATCAAAAAGCCGTCGGCGTTTATGGATGCCACCACCAAACGTTACGGTCTGGACGGCGAACAGCGTAACCGCGGCGTGGAGCTGAACGTGTTTGGCGAGCCAGTGCTCGGCCTGCGTCTGAACGGCAGCACCACCTGGCTTGATCCGGAGATGACTAAAACGAAAGACGGCATCAACGACGGCAATGACGCCATCGGCGTGTCGAAATTCTACATGGCGCTGGGCGCGGAATATGACATCAAACCGGTGGATGGCCTGACGGCGACCGCGCGGGTGAATCATACCGGTTCCCAGTACGCCAACGCCGCCAACACCAAAAAGCTCGACAGCTATACCACGCTGGATCTGGGGATGCGCTACCGTATGCGTCTGAACCAGGCACAAAACGAGATGGTCTGGCGCGTCGGCGTGGATAACGTTACCGACGAGAAATACTGGTCCGGCGTGGAAGATCTCGGCACCTATGTGTTTGTCGGTGAGCCGCGCACCCTGAAAGTCTCGATGAGTTACGATTTCTAATCCTGACGCCCTCCGTTTCAGGAGCGGGAACGCTTCTGAAACGGGGAATGACTTGCCTCGTAACTTCGCTAAATGTTAAAAGGTGCCCCTTCAAATTAAAACGAGACAGGGGAAGGGCGTGAAAAACGCGTCAACCGCATCGGGTACGTCAACCACAGATGCTTCGTCGGGTACAGAACCCGCATTACAGCGCGGGCTAAAAAACCGTCATATTCAATTAATTGCCCTCGGTGGCGCTATCGGCACCGGGCTGTTTCTCGGCATTGGGCCAGCGATCCAGATGGCCGGGCCTGCGGTGCTGCTCGGTTACGCGCTTGCCGGGATCATTGCCTTTCTGATCATGCGCCAGCTTGGTGAAATGGTCGTCGAGGAGCCGGTTTCCGGTTCGTTCTCCCACTTCGCCTACAAATACTGGGGTCCGTTTGCGGGCTTTCTCTCGGGCTGGAACTACTGGGTGATGTTCGTGCTGGTCGGCATGGCGGAACTCACCGCCGCGGGCATTTACATGCAGTACTGGCTGCCGGACGTCCCGACCTGGGTGTGGGCGGCTACCTTCTTTATCCTCATCAACGCGGTCAATCTGGTGAACGTGCGCCTGTATGGTGAGATGGAATTCTGGTTTGCGCTGATCAAAGTGCTGGCGATCATTGCGATGATCGGCTTCGGCCTGTGGCTGCTGTTCTCCGGAACGGGCGGTGAACGCGCCAGCATCGACAACCTGTGGCGCTACGACGGCTTTCTTGCCACCGGCTGGCACGGGCTGATTTTATCGCTGGCGGTGATCATGTTCTCCTTCGGCGGTCTTGAACTGATTGGCATCACGGCGGCGGAAGCCAGCTCGCCGGAAACCACCATTCCAAAGGCGGTGAATCAGGTGGTTTACCGTATCCTGCTGTTTTATATCGGTTCGCTGGTGGTATTGCTGGCGCTCTATCCGTGGGTGGATATCAAAGCCAACAGCAGCCCGTTCGTGATGATTTTTCATGAAATGGACAGCAACATCGTCGCCTCGGCGCTGAATTTCATCATTCTGGTGGCCTCGCTGTCGGTGTTTAACAGCGGCGTCTATTCCAACAGCCGGATGCTGTTTGGCCTCTCGGTGCAGGGCAACGCCCCGGCGTTTTTAACCCGCGTCAACAAACGCGGCGTGCCGGTCAATTCGCTGTTTCTGTCGGCGGGGATCACTTCGCTGGTGATTCTGGTGAACTATTTACTGCCGCAAAAAGCCTTCGGCCTGCTGATGGCGCTGGTCGTCGCCACGCTGCTGCTGAACTGGATCATGATTTGCCTCGCGCACCTGAAATTCCGCGCCGCCATGCGCCGTAAAGGGCGTGAAACGCAGTTTAAAGCGCTGCTTTATCCGGCGGGCAACTACCTGTGCATCGCGTTTTTGCTGATGATCCTGATCCTGATGTGCACGATGGACGAAATGCGCACCTCGGCCATTTTGCTGCCGGTATGGATTGCCGTGCTCTTTGGTGCCTTTAAGCTGCTGCGCCGCGCACGATAGCCATAAAAAAGGGGGCATTTCTGCCCCCTTACTCTTAGCCTTTAAACTTCACCGGATTATCACGGTACGCTTTCAGACGGGAGCGCATCCAGCTACTGCTGTTGCGGTTTACCGCGCTGACCACGCCGGTGGTGGCACCGCCGCCAACCTGCACATGGAAAATACCGCGTAACGGGAAATCCCGGTACTTAGGTTCGCTCATATCCCACGCGTGGCGATTAAACAGCTCTCGCGGCGTGTGACCCATCATTTTCGCGTGTACATCCAGGAATTCGATGTTCAGCAGACGGTCGTTGATCGCCTCAACAGAGTGACCGATTTCCGGGTGACCCATCAGATAGCTGCCGCCGGTGCCCCAGAACTGTTCTTCCAGCTCACCCACCTGCTCATCTTTGGTCGCCAGACGGCTGGCCGGAACCTGCCATGGCAGAACCGGTTGGCGCAGATAGCGACTCAGCGCGGCGCAGAAATCAAAGGTGCGATCCCACTCATACGGCGTGTAGCAGTAGCCGTTTTTGTAGGCGCGGGCAGTAAAGTCGTCCGCTTCATAACGGTCAGCCGCCATAAAATCAGCGCCTTTCGCCACCGCAGAAGAACCATCCGCACGGGTGTAAGGGATCTCGTCGAACACCCCTACCAGCAGCGCATATTCTGCGGTCAGCTTGCCCGCAAGCGTCGGATCGAGCGTCATTTTCTTATGCTTTCCGTCAGCCGGATCGAACACGTCGTCATAGGTGAAATCGCTGTAAATCCACTGCGAACCGCCCACGCCCCACAGGTTAACCTGCCAGCCGAGCACCACGTCAGGCGCAACCACGCGCACCAGCCAGTTCACCGCTTTAATGTAGCCTTTCAGGGTATCGGTAATGGCTGCCGGAATGGTGACGTTTACGCCGTGATGTGCCAGCGCTTCGCTTAACGGCTGGCGCACCGGAATAGCATGCTCAGGCGCGAAACCATATTTCTGGCATTCACCCAGGTAATCCGGGTTAACGATATAGCCCGCCGGAACCGGATGCGCATCATCGCGCATTGCCTGGGCCATTTTCAGCGACTGAATGAAGTTAGCGAAGCTATAGTGGTGGCGAACCGGATCTTTGATGATGCGCTCAACGTCACCTAACGACAGGTTACAGGTGTAAGACACCATCACCGGCAGCACAGGCTCACTGGTTTTTGCGGAAACATCGCGCGCCATCTGGATGATTTTGCTGGTCGGTTCTTTCGCCGGATCGAGGTAATCGGACGCATCGCCCATGCCGTCGTCACCGGAGTATTTAAACAGCGAGGAGACGCGCGCTTCAGCCAGATCGTCAACGTTGCTCGGGGACATATCAGCACAGCCGCCGAAGGATAAAAATTCCGGGAAGCCTTTCACATGCAGATTGGCCCCTTCGGTAATGGTCACATCCAGTTGCAGCGGCTTGCTGCTGTCCACCGTCAGCGGGCAGGGCGTGGCATCCACATAGTGCACGACGCCGTTATAAATAAACGAGCAGGATCCAACCTGATAGCTGCCGCGCGCCACCAGCACAGACTGCTCACGGCTGCCGGAACGCACGGGCAGGCTGGCGAAACGGTACTGACGCGCCGTGTCTTTGCCGTCGGTCAGACGCAGATCGAAAGTGGTCGGAACCGCTTTTTCCGCTTTGATATTAATCACCAGTTTAGCGGAGCCGGACTGGGTATCATCGCGCTGTTGCAGCTTCGCGCCGGTGAAAGCAACGTCATGGAACTGCCCGTTGAGATTGCCGGTGATATCGCTGAACACGTAGTGAACGTTGTTGAGTTTCAGATCGTTAATGCGCACCACAAATTTGCCGCTGACCGGCAGGTTTTCCAGACGCTGTTTCTGGCCGTGGCGCAGGGTATAGCGATGTTTCACCACGCCGTTTTCCAGACATACCACATCAAGATCTTCCTCGATCAGTGCCGGCACGTTCGGCAGATCGACGGCGATATCAATTGTGGTGCTGCGCACGGTTCTGGCAAAACTCACCTGTAAGTGGCTGCGCTGGCCTTTGTTGATCACCACTTCCGCCGCGCTGAGTTTCACCGCAGCGCGAAGGGTGCCATCCAGGGTGCAAAGATCGTTCGCCTGCACGCGGTAGGTCCCGGCGGCCACCTTCAGCGCGCTGGTCCCGGCTTTGATGGTCAGCAGCTCTTTTTTCTCACCGCGGGCCAGTTCCAGTTGCAGATCGCGCGATTCCAGTCCCGCAGGGAGCGCAGCGCAGTCGATAACCAGTTCGCCGTCAACATCCGGCACGCCATCCGCTGCTGCGGTAAAGGAATCGCTCATTGAGGCCCATTTTGGCGCAGTATCGGACGAGGCGTTAACGCCCATATGAATATTGGTAATGGCATTGCCAATTGCCTGTCCGTCTTTCGCTGCGATGGTGACGATAATATCAAAAACGCCTTTACCCACTTCGGTGGATTCAATTTGAGTTTTAAAGTCAATCCACGGATTAGAAGAAACCGTGATGTCGCCTTCGGTTATTTTCCCCGGTGCGCTAAAGGTCAGAATTAATTTTTCTTTAATATCAACCCGGCCACCGGTTTTGGCTTTAAAACCGCTGATATCCGCGGTGGGATACCAGGTGTCGTTATTGATATTGAGGGTGAAATCCAGTTGCATACGATATCTCCATTAAAATCGATTGGTAAAAAATCACGTGTTCAGTCCTGAACGAAATAATTTATAAAGGCCGGGGAGGAAAAAGGCATGTCTGTTTAAAACACAAAGAGGATTTGTGAGTTAATTGATTGAGAGGCGTTGGGGGAATAATAAAAATGAGAGAGGAATGAGAAGTCGTGATATTAATTTGAGAGGAATTTCAGGGGATTTTCACCCTCACCCTAACCCTCTCCCTGAGGGAGAGGGGACAGCCCGCGCACAGACCCGCCTTTCTCCCTCTCCCCTGGGGAGAGGGCCGGGGTGAGGGGCCACGCTTTCACCCTCACCCTAACCCTCTCCCTGAGGGAGAGGGGACAGCCCGCGCACAGACCCGCCTTTCTCCCTCTCCCTGAGGGAGAGGGGACAGCCCGCGCTCAGACCCGCCTTTCTCCCTCTCTTTGAGGTAGAGGGGACAGCCTGCGCACGGACCCGCCTTTCTCCCTCTCGCTGAGGGAGGGGGAACCGTCCGGGCACAGACTCGCCTTTCTCCCTCTCCCCAGGGGAGAGGGCCGGGGTGAGGGGGCTTTTTCCCCGGCCAAACATTTATCGTGATCCCCCTCCCAGATCCTATTCGATCCGCAGGAAAACCTTTTTGTAATCGATTACTTTTCATCTGACGACGATTTGTAATCGATTACTTTTTAAAAGTGAGGCAAAAAAATGACGTCAACAACCGCACACAGCACAGGTCAGTTGGCACAGCACCGGCTTCTGGTTCCCCGGCTGTCGCTGATGATGTTCTTACAGTTTTTCATCTGGGGAAGCTGGTCCGTCACCCTCGGGCTGGTCATGACCCAACACAACATGGCGCTTCTGATCGGCGATGCGTTCTCCGCCGGTCCCATCGCCTCGATCCTCTCGCCGTTCGTTCTCGGTATGCTGGTCGACCGCTTCTTCGCCTCGCAAAAGGTGATGGCGGTGATGCACCTCGTGGGCGCGGTGATTTTATGGTTCGTCCCGCAGGCGCTGGTGGCGCAAAACGGCGCGCTGCTCATCGGCCTGCTGTTTGGCTACACGCTCTGCTACATGCCGACGCTGGCCTTAACCAATAACATCGCCTTCCACAGCCTCGCCAACATCGACAAAACCTTCCCGGTGGTGCGCGTGTTCGGCACCATCGGCTGGATCGTGGCGGGGATTTTCATCGGTGTGACCGGCATCGCCTCCAGCACCGGCATTTTTATGGTCGCCGCGATTAGCTCTGTCCTGCTGGCCATTTACAGCCTGACGCTGCCGCACACGCCCGCGCCGGCAAAAGGTCTGCCGGTTCAGGTGCGCGATCTCTTCTGCGCCGACGCGTTCGCGCTGCTCAAAACCCGCCACTTCTTCGTCTTCTCCGTCTGCGCCATGCTGATTTCCGTCCCGCTCGGCACCTATTACGCCTACACCGCGTCATATCTGGCCGATGCAGGCGTGGGGGATGTCAGCACCGCAATGTCCTTCGGGCAGATGTCAGAAATCGTCTTCATGCTGGTGATCCCGCTGCTGTTCCGTCGCCTGGGCGTGAAATACATGCTGCTGATCGGCATGTTCGCCTGGTTTGTGCGCTACGCCTTCTTTGCGCTCGGCGTGAATGAAGAAGCGCGCTTCCTGCTCTATCTCGGCATCCTGCTGCACGGGATCTGCTATGACTTCTTCTTCGTGGTGGGCTTTATCTACACCGACCGCGTCGCGGGTGAGAAGGTCAAAGGCCAGGCACAAAGCATGATTGTGATGTTCACTTACGGCATCGGGATGCTGCTCGGCTCGCAGATTTCCGGCGCGCTCTATAACCGTCTGGTGGCCGGGCAGGCCGTACCGGAAGCCTGGGTCACCTTCTGGTGGATCCCGGCGTTTGCAGCGGCGGCTATCGCGCTGATTTTCCTGTTCTCGTTTAAATATGACGATAAAGAACACGCTTAAGCTTTGGGAGGTGGTATGAAAACAATTCAGGGACCGGGCATCTTTTTGTCGCAGTTCATCGACGGGCAGCCGCCCTTTAACACGCTGGAAGGACTGGCGGAGTGGGCGGCGTCGCTGGGGTACAAAGCCCTGCAAATTCCCTGTAACCATCCGGCGATTTTCGATCTGGAAAAGGCCGCAGAAAGTCAGGATTACTGCGATGAGATCCTCGCCACGCTCGCCGCGCACGGGCTGGTGATCAGCGAACTCTCCACCCACCTGGAAGGGCAGTTGATTGCGGTGCACCCGGCCTACGACGCGGCGTTCGACGGTTTTGCGCCGGACGCCGTGCGCGGCAATCCGGCGGCGCGCCAGGCGTGGGCCACGGAGAAACTCAAACAGGCGGCACGCGCTTCGGCCCGGCTTGGGCTGAATGCGCACGCCACCTTTTCCGGCGCGCTGGCGTGGCCATACTTCTACCCGTGGCCGCCGCACAACGCGCTACTGTTAGACGAGGCGTTTAAGGAGCTGGCCGCCCGCTGGAAGCCGATCCTCGACTGTTTTGACGAGCACGGCGTCGATCTCTGCTACGAGATCCATCCCGGCGAAGATCTGCACGACGGGGCCACGTTTGAGCGTTTTCTCCAGCTTGTGGACCATCACCCGCGCTGCAACATGCTTTTTGATCCCAGCCATTTGCTGCTCCAGCAGATTGACTATCTGGCCTTTATCGACCGCTATCACGCGCGAATTAAAGCCTTTCACGTTAAAGATGCTGAATACCGGATCAACGGACGCAGCGGCGCGTACGGCGGCTACCAGCCGTGGATCGACCGTGCCGGGCGTTTTCGTTCACCGGGCGACGGGCAAATCGACTTTAGCGCTATTTTCAGCAAGCTGACCCAGTACGATTACAGCGGCTGGGCGGTGCTGGAGTGGGAATGCTGCCTGAAGCAGGGCGACGCCGGGGCGCGGGAGGGCTGCGAGTTTATCCGCCGCCATATTATTCCGGTGTCGGAACGCGCGTTTGATGATTTCGCCGCAGGCAGCGAAGACCGCGCCAGCGTGCGCCGTATGCTGGGTCTTGCAGGAGACGCCCATGATTAACGTCGGCATTATCGGCAGCGGTTTTATCGGCCCGGCGCACATCGAAGCCCTGCGTCGCTTAGGCTTTGTGCAGGTGGTGGCGCTGTGCGATCACTCGCTGTCGTCGGCTGAAGAAAAAGCGCGCGCGCTCAATGTGCCCCATGCTTATGGCGCGGTGGAGGATTTGCTGGCGCATCCGGGGCTGGACGTGGTGCACAACTGCACGCCGAATCATCTTCATGCCGACATCAACCGGCAGATCCTGCGCGCCGGGAAGCATGTCTTTTCCGAAAAACCGCTGTGCATGACGCCGGAGGAAGCGCGCGAACTGGTGGCGCTGGCGGAATCGGCGGGCGTGGTGCACGGCGTCAGCTTTGTTTACCGCCAGTTTGCGATGGTGCAGCAGGCTGCCAGTATGCAGCGTCACGGGCAGCTCGGACGGCAGTTTTCGGTCTACGGCAGCTATTTGCAGGACTGGATGCTACTGGAAACCGACTACAACTGGCGGGTGGACGCGGCGATGGGCGGTCTGTCGCGGGCGGTGGCGGATATCGGCTCCCACTGGTGCGACACGCTCCAGTTCGTGACCGGGCGGCGCATTGTTGAGGTGATGGCGGATCTGGCTATCGTCTGGCCGACGCGCAAAGCCCGCACCAATGGCAGCGCGACCTTCAGCGCCGCGACGGATGACGCGCAGTACGAAGACAAACCGGTCAATACCGAAGACGCAGGCTCGGTGCTGGTGCGCTTTGACGACGGCAGCAAAGGTTGTTTCAGCGTGTCGCAGGTGAGCGCCGGGCGCAAAAACCGCCTCAGCTTTGAAATCAACGGTAGTGAGTGCTCACTGGGTTGGGATCAGGAAGTGCCGCAGCAGCTCTGGATTGGACACCGCAGCCAGCCCAATCAGATCCTGACCGATGACCCCGGCCTGATGGCGCGCGATGTCGCCGCCAGCGCGCATTTCCCCGGCGGTCACATTGAAGGCTGGCCGGACGCCTTCAAAAACATGATGCTGCACTTCTACCTGGCGGTGCATGCAGGCAACATGCCCCCGGCGGGCGAGGCGAAATTTGCTTCGTTTCATGAGGGGGCCAGCGTGATGTTCATCATTGATGCGATTGTGAAAAGTCACCAGCAACAGCGCTGGGTGAAGGTCGGCTCCTGAAACACAGCCCGGTTCGCCGGGCTGTAAATTTGTGGTAGCCTGCAACAAAGCGCTAACCGCAGGATGTGTCGTCGTCATGTCAATTCAGAAAATCGCCCGTCTGGCTGGGGTATCGGTCGCCACGGTATCGCGTGTGCTCAATCACAGCGAATCCGTCAAACCGAAGAACCGCGAGCGCGTCCTTCAGGCGATTAAAGAGAGTAACTACCAGCCCAACCTGTTAGCCCGCCAGCTACGCACCGCGCGCAGTTACATGATCCTCGTGCTGGTGTCGAATATCGGCAACCCCTTTTGCGCCGAAGTGGTGAAAGGGATCGAAGAAGAGGCGGAGAAAAACGGCTACCGCATTCTGCTGTGTAATTCCGGTTCGGACGTTAAACGCTCCAAATCGGCGCTGAAACTGCTTTCCGGTAAAATCGTCGATGGCATTATCACCATGGACGCCTTCAGCAAACTCCCCGAACTGACCGCCCTGATTGGCCAGGCCCCGTGGGTGCAGTGCGCCGAATACGCCGACTCCGGCGATGTCTCCTGCGTGGGAATTAACGACGTGGACGCCGCGCAAAATGTGATTGAGCGCCTGGCTGAACGCGGAAGCCAGCGCATCGCCCTCATCAACCATGATTTAAGCTATAAATATGCCCGTCTGCGCGAGCGCGGCTACAAAACCGGGCTGCACGTTCAGCAACTTGAATACTCGGCAGTGGAGTACGCCAGCGAGCTGAGTTTCAGCGCGGGCAAATCGGCGATGGAAAAACTGCTTAACGCCAGCGTGCGCCCGGACGCGGTATTTGCCGTCTCCGACACCCTCGCCGCAGGCGCAATGCTGGCGATTTCCCAGGCCGGGCTTTCGATCCCGGAAGATATCGCGGTGGTGGGTTTTGACGGCACCTCGCTTGCGGAGATGGTGTCGCCGCCGCTCAGCACCATCGAGCAGCCGTCGCAGGAGATCGGGCGCAAAGCGGTCGGTTTACTGCTCAAAAAAATTGATAATCCGGATTCCCCCACCGAACGGGTGATGATGGACTGGCATTACATTTCTCGCCTTAGCGCGTAGTTTTTCAGGGAGCACACCGGTGAACCGGCAGCGACAAGCAGATCTCTTTTTAGTCTTAACCACCCTCATTGCCGCCTGCGGCTGGATATTTTCCCGCGAATCCATCTCCGGTATGCCGGTTTTCGCTTTCCTCGCGCTGCGATTTTGCGGCGGCGCGCTGGTGCTGCTGCCGTTTTGTCGCGGCCAGCACATTCCGCGCGCGCAGTTAAAACAGGTGCTGATCAGCGGCGCGTGGCTGGCGCTGACCATGGTGCTGTGGATCTGGTCGGTGTCGGTCACGCCGTCGCTGGGTGAGGGGGCGTTTATCATGAGCCTCTCGATGCTGTTTGTGCCGCTGGTGGCGTGGGGGATGATGGGCGTGCGCCCGGCCCGCGCTTACTGGGAGTGTTTGCCGCTGGCGATTGTCGGCCTGGGGCTGTTAAGCCTGCACGTGCCGATTACCTTTCACGCCAGCCAGGGCTGGTTTTTGCTCACGGCCTTCGTGCAGTCGATCTCGTTTTGCTACACCAGCCGCGCCGCCCGCGAAGTGCCGCTGATCCCGCTGACCACCGCGCAACTGGCGATGACCGG
The DNA here is from genome assembly GCF_900116015.1 of Enterobacter sp. kpr-6. GTDB lineage: Bacteria > Pseudomonadota > Gammaproteobacteria > Enterobacterales > Enterobacteriaceae > Enterobacter_D. The sequence continues at coordinate 601,160 of NZ_FOYH01000002.1, read as the reverse complement.
CGTGACCGGGCTGGTGCTCTCGCTTCTGTTTGAGTCCTGGGATCAGCCATTCACTGCCACCACCGCCGGGTGGCTGGTCGCCAGCATTTTTATCGCCACCGCGCTGCGTTTCGGCCTGCAATTGCAGGGACAGAAGCACGCAGCCGTGGCGAGCGCGGCGATCATTATGGTGCTGGAACCGCTGTTGACGGTGATTGCCGCCTCGCTGTGGTACGCCGAACGACTGCCGATGCAGAAAATCATCGGCGGCGTGCTGATTCTGGTGGCGCAAATCTGGTTCCGCTGGCGGATGGTGAAAAAACTGCCGGGATGAGTTTCTGAATGGGTAATTAACGCTCGGGGCGAAGGCGTTTTTGTGCTTTTTGCGACAGGCCGTTCACCACCAGATCCCACGAATCCAGCACCAGATCTTCAACCAGCGCCGGGGTGATATCGTCCCCGGCGTAAATCGACATCCAGTGTTTTTTATTCATGTGATAACCCGGCTCAATGCTTTTGTAGATCTGTTGATTCAGCAGGGATTTTTGCGGATCGGCTTTGACCAGCACCATCGGGCGGCCGCGCGCGCTGAATGTCATCATAAAAATTTTGCCGTTGACCTTAAACACCTCGGCCTCCGGGCCAAACGGCCAGCAGTGATCGGTAAAGGGCAATTCCAGCGCCACCCGGTGCGCGCACTGTTGCAGCGCCTGGCTGTCCATTTACGCGTCACCCACTGACAGCGCGCGCCACATGGCTTCAAAACCGTGGGCTTTGAAATCCACCGCGCGCTCAGGTTCGCGGCTGGCAAATTCCATGGTGGTTTCCGCCAGCGACAGGAACATCGCATCGCCAAACAGACGGAACTCTTCCGATAAAAACACCGGCATCACCGAACGGTGGCACATCTCACGCACTTCCGGGAACAGTTCATCCACTTTTTGCTGCGTGGCGCAGGTAATTTTCTCGCTCACCGCCAGCTGGCGAATGGCGCGGTGCCCGGTAGGATTGCGAATTCCCCAGTCGATATAGCTGTTCCAGATATGACGGGTGAGGGCTTTGGCGTCGGTCTGCGTGCGGTCCAGATCGGAGAGCATCGCGCTGCACAGATCGGACTTCAGATGCACATACAGCACGTTAAGCAGATCGTCTTTGGTAGCAAAGTAACGAAACAGCGTGCCTTCCGCCACGCCAGCATTGCGGGCGATTAACGCGGTGGAGGCGGTGATCCCCGATTGCGCAAAGGCGATGGTCGCCGCTTCCAGTAACGCCTGTTTCTTATCTTCACTCTTAGGACGAGCCACTACACATTTCCTCACTTTGGGCAAAAACCCTGATTGAATCATGCCGAACGGCACATCGCAACGCGCTGCGTCAAAGTTTGAAAATCACCTTGACGACTTTCATCGCCTTTCTATAATGAGTGCTTACTCACTCATAATCAAGTTTACCGCTATCGTTCCAATGGAAAGGGACGATTTTTTTTGGGCCGGACTATGAAGCGTCTCATTTTCAGCGTGGTTTTTGTCATGTTAATTGCCGCAGCAGCCAGTTTACCTTTTGTTCTGAATGCCGGTTTTGGCCAGCCGCCGCAGGGCGCGCAGCTCAGTGAAGTGGAAAAATCGCCGCACTATCGTGACGGCCAGTTTCATAACGCCTTACCGACGCCAGGTTTTACCGGCAGCAAAAATATGCTGGCGGCGTGGTGGGAGTTTTTATTTACCAAACGCGAAAACGCGCGTCCCGTGCAGCCGCTGCCGATGGTCGCCACCGATCTGGCGGCTCTGCCAGTTGGGGAGGACACCGTTGTCTGGCTCGGGCACTCGTCGTGGTATATGCAGCTTGCCGGCCAGCGGATTTTAATCGATCCGGTCTTCAGCAATTACGCCGCGCCGTTCTCTTTTCTCAATAAAGCTTTTTCGGGCGAGTATCCGTGGAAAGCACAGGCGATGCCCGACATCGACGTGCTGATCATCTCCCACGATCACTACGATCACCTCGACTACGCCACCATCAAAGCGCTGTTACCGAAAGTGAAGCGCGTGGTGACGCCGCTTGGCGTCGGATCGCACCTGCGCTACTGGGGCATGCGCCCGGAAATTATCCACGAGGCGGACTGGAACCAGACGGTAAAAATCAACGACGCGTTAAGCATTCACGTCCTGCCCGCGCGACATTTTTCCGGGCGCGGCTTAAAGCGTAACCAGACCCTGTGGGGCAGTTTTATGTTCGTGACGCCACAGCGCAAGGTCTACTACAGCGGCGACACCGGCTACGGCCCGCATTTCAAAGCCATCGGCGAGCAGTTTGGCAGCGTGGATTTAGCGATTCTGGAAAACGGTCAGTACGACGAGGACTGGAAGTACATCCACATGATGCCGGAGGAAACCGCGCAGGCGGCGGTGGATCTCAATGCCCGCGCGATTTTACCGGGGCATTCCGGGCGCTTCGTGCTGGCAAAACACACCTGGGACGATCCGTACAAACGGCTGGCTGCCGCCAGTGAAGGCCGCAACTACCGGCTACTCACACCGCGACTGGGCGAACCTGTTCATGCGGCTGATGCGTCGCAGCAGTTCAGCGCCTGGTGGCAATAAAACATTCTCATGACAATCGAAGGGCAGAGGGGGGAGTAGCATGACAATTTCCGCTCAGGTTATCGACACCATCGTCGAGTGGATCGACGACAACCTGCACCAGCCATTGCGTATTGACGACATCGCCCGTCACGCTGGCTATTCGAAGTGGCACCTGCAACGGCTGTTTATGCATTACAAAGGGGAGAGTCTGGGGCGCTATATACGCGAGCGTAAACTGCTTCTCGCCGCCCGCGATCTGCGCGAGTCAGACCAGAAGGTTTACGATATTTGCCTGAAGTATGGGTTTGATTCGCAGCAGACCTTTACGCGGATTTTCACCCGCACCTTTAATCAGCCGCCCGGCGCGTACCGCAGAGAGAATCACGTGCAGACGCACTGAGTTTCTCACCCTCACCCCGGCCCTCTCCCTGAGGGAGAGGGAGAAAAGCGAGCCCGCGCCCGATCTGTGGCCGGGTGAGGGGGAAGGGCAAGCCCGCACTCGAGCTGTCCCCTCTCCCGGCGGGAGAGGGTTAGGGTGAGGGGGATTTTACCGGAGTGAAAACCAGCGCCGCCAGACGAAGCGAATAACCACATACTCCAGCACGCCGAGCAGCAAGAACCACAGGCAGAACAGCAGGGTATAAAACTGGCTGGCGTCAACCAGATGGAAAAGAGCGATAAGGTGCTGCACCACCGCCCCACCCGGCGCAGGCGCGGGGAGCAGCAGGCAGGAGAGGAACGCCAGCAGTAAAATACCTGCCGCGGTCATCAGGGATTCAAGGGGATGTTTCATTGGATGTTAATCGTCAGTTAAAAGGCGATTGTCCGGGAAACGGCGGGGGAGCACAAGAGTTGACCCCTCACCCTAACCCTCTCCCCAGGGGAGAGGGGACAGATCGAGCACGGACTCGCCTTTCCCCCTCTCCTGGGGGAGAGGGCCGGGGTGAGGGGATCTCCCCACCTCACCGCGACGCCCAAATCTCCGCATGTTTCTCCACCAGCCCAAACAGCGATCCGCCGTCCGCGACAAAATCCCGCATCAGTTGCGCTTCGCTCTTGCCGCGACGCACAAACTGGCCGATCTCCGCAATCGCGCTACCGGCTTTCAGCTTATCCGCATAGGGCGCAATCTTCTCCAGCAGTTGCTCAATATCGTCCTTAATCGTCACCTGCGCGCCGGTATGCACATCCGTCAGCACGCCGTCAAAACCAAACCGGCACGCCTGGAATCGATTGAATTTATACAGCAAATAATCGCGCTCCTGCATTTTGAAAGGCCGCTCCGCCAGCAGCCAGTGGGAGATAGCCTGAATAAATCCGGCGACATTCACCGCGTGGGCCAGCGTCAGCGGGGTATCCATCACCCGTACTTCCACCGTGCCAAAATGCGGGCTGGGGCGAATATCCCAGTGCAGATCTTTAATGCTGTCGATCATGCTGGTGTAGCTCAGGCGGCGAAACAGTCCTTCAAATTCCGACCAGTTCGACACCCACGGCGCATGGCCGTTGTCCGGGAAAGCGGAGAAAATATTGAGCCGCGACGAAGCAAATTGCGTATCCGCGCCCTGCATATAAGGCGACGCCGCGCCGAGGGCAATAAAATGCGGCACAAAGCGCGACAGGCCATGCATCAGGTAAATCGCGTCGTCACCGTTCTGGCAGCCGACGTGCACATGCTGACCAAACACCGTTGCCTGCTGCACCAGATAGCCAAACATCGCCAGCGTGCGATGATAGCGCTCATCGTTGCAGACTTCCTGACGCTGCCATTTCTGGAAAGGGTGCGTCCCGCCGCCGCAAATCTGCAAATGATGCTCTGCCGCCGCCCGCAAAATGATCTGCTGCATAGCGGAAAACTGGTTAGCGGCCTGATGAATGTCGGCGCACACCCCGGTAGCGATCTCCAGCATACTTTCGGTGATGTCGTGCTTCACTTCGCCCGCTTTGACCTGGGATTTCACCGCGTCGATAAGTTTGGAAGAGTCCTGGCTTAAGTCATAGCCCGGTGGGTTAACCACCTGAAGCTCCAGTTCAATACCCAGGGTAAAAGGATCGGACACATGAAAATCGGGCAGGGGCATAGCTCACTCTCCTTGTCGTTGTTTCTGTGAGTATAGTCGGGGATTGAGGCTGTCACTTTTACCCTCACCCCGACCCTCTCCCTCAGGGAGAGGGCCGGGGTGAGGGTGAGCCCATGGTGCATTTCTGCAACATATTTCCCGAATCAAGTGCGCCCTCAATTCAAAATATAACCAATGGTTATTTCTTAAAGGTCATATTAAGGTATGGCTATAATATCTTCTGATATTTCCCGCCTTTAATGACATAAATTCTTATTTATTCAACCTGGTATGCATCTTGCCTGTTAATTATCTCGACTCTTTAACAGGGATAACGCAATGCTGAAATCATCTTCACTGAATAAATGCTGTCTGGCCGTTATTGGGGCTTTCTCTTTATTTAGCGCGGCGCAGGCAGACGCCTCCACGCTACGCATTGCGATGACGGCGGCGGATATTCCGTTAACGCTCGGCCAGCCGGATCAGGGCTATGAAGGCAACCGCTTTACCGGCATTCCTTTATATGACGCGCTGGTGGAGTGGGACCTGTCGCAGGGCGAAAAGCCGAGCGGCGTGGTACCGGGGCTGGCGACGGAATGGCACGTCGATCCGCAAAATCAGCGGCGCTGGATCTTCAAACTGCGTCCCGACGTGAAGTTCCACGATGGCACCCTGGTTAACGCCGATGCGATTGTCTGGAACGTCGGTAAAGTGCTGGATAAAGCCGCGCCGCAGTACGCGCCGGGGCAGATTGGCAACACGCTGTCACGTATGCCGACGCTGACCGGGGCAGAAAAAATCGATGACAGCACCGTTGCGCTCACCACCTCCGAGCCGGACGCGCTGCTGCCGTACAACATCACCAACCTGTTTATCGTCTCGCCGACCGCGTGGGAAAAAATCTACGCCGCCGTACCGGAATCGGCCGGCGACACCGCCGCGCGCAGCAAACAGGCGTGGACCACCTTTGCTTCGCAGGCGGTGGGCAGCGGTCCGTTCAAACTGGAAAAACTGGTGCCGCGCCAGCAACTGATCCTCACCAAAAACGCCGACTACTGGAATAAAGATCGGGTGCCAAAAGTCGACAAAGTGGTGCTGATCCCGCTGCCGGAAGCTAACGCCCGCACCGCCGCGCTGCTGTCAAAACAGGTGGACTGGATCGAAGCGCCCGCGCCGGACGCGGTGGATCAAATCAAATCCCAGGGTTTCAAAATCTACGCCAACACCCAGCCGCATCTGTGGCCGTGGCAGTTCTCGTTCCTCGAAGGATCGCCGTGGAAGGACATCCGCGTGCGTAAAGCCGCCAACCTGTGCCTCAACCGCGCCGAGCTGAAAAGCTATCTCGGCGGCTACATGACCGAAGCAACGGGCGTTTACGAAGAGGGCAACCCGTGGCGCGGCAAGCCGACGTTCCAGATCAAATATGACCCGGACACCGCCCGCAAACTGATGACCGAAGCGGGCTACAGCGAAAGCAAACCTTTACAGGTGACGGTCGCCACCTCCGCCTCCGGTTCCGGCCAGATGCAGCCGCTGCCGATGAACGAATACATCCAGCAAAGCCTGAAAAGCTGCTTCTTTAACGTCGATATCAAAGTGACCGAATGGAACACGCTGTTCACCAACTGGCGTCTGGGGGCGAAAGATCCGGCGGCAGCGGGCATCAACGCCATTAACGTCAGCGCGGCGGTGAACGACCCGTACTTCGGCATGATCCGCTTCGCCACCGAAAAAGCCTTCCCGCCGACCGCCACCAACTGGGGCTTCTTCACCACCCCGGAAACCGAAAAACTGGCGACCGCCGTGAAACACGCGTTTACCCCGGCGGAGATGGACAAAGCCGCAGGTGAACTGCACGCCGCGCTGGTGGATCAGGTGCCGTTCCTGTTTGTCGCCCACGACGTTGGCCCGCGCGCCATTTCGCCTGCGGTAACGGGCGTGGTGCAGCCGCAAAGCTGGTTTATCGACCTCAGCCTGGTCAGTAAAAAAGAGTAACCGCCACGAGGAGAAGCCACATGCTTACCACACTCATGTATCGCATCCTGCTTGCCGTGCCGACCATGCTCGGCGTCGCGGTGATCTGTTTTCTGCTGGTGCAAATCGCGCCGGGTGACCCGCTGGTGTCGGTGATGCCGCCGGATGCATCCGAAGCGTTACGCCACACCCTGATGCAGGCCTACGGGTTTGATAAGCCGCTGCCGGTGCAGTTTATGCACTGGTTATGGCGCGCGCTTCAGGGCGATTTAGGCATGTCCGTTGCCACCGGGCGTCCGGTGATCAGCGAAGTGATGACCGCCGTGACTTACTCGCTGCGCCTCGCGCTGCTGGCGACCCTGATCGGCTTCGTGCTCGGCAGTCTGTTCGGCTTCGTGGCGGGCTACTTTCGCAACAGCATTATCGACCGCATCGCCTCGGTGCTCTCGGTGTTCGGCGTCAGCGTGCCGCACTACTGGCTCGGGATGCTGCTGGTGATCGTCTTCTGCGTGAAGCTCTCCGTGCTGCCCGCAACGGGCGGCGGGCCGATTGGCGGCGACGGCTGGCAGTGGAGCTGGGAATACCTGCAATTTATGGTACTGCCCGCTTTTACGCTGTCGGTGATCCCCACCGGGATCATCGCCCGCACGGTGCGCTCGCAGGTGGCGGAGATCCTCAGCCAGGAGTTTATCGTCGGCCTGCGGGCGCGCGGTCTCAACGAATCGCGCATCTTCCTGCACGTGGTCAAAAACGCCGCGCCCACGGCGCTGGCGGTCATGGGTTTACAGGTCGGCTACCTGATGGGCGGCTCCATTCTGGTGGAAACCGTCTTCTCCTGGCCCGGCACCGGGCTTCTGCTCAACACGGCGATCTTCCAGCGCGATTTGCCGCTGTTACAGGGCACCATCTGGGTACTGGCGCTGTTCTTCGTCCTGCTCAATTTACTGGTGGATGTCCTGCAAACCGCCCTCGATCCACGCATTAAGAGGAGCTAAACATGGTCGATACCGTAACGCCAAAAATGATGACCGCAACGGCTGCACAACCGGCGGTGGAGGGGTACTGGCGCGGGGTGTTCGCAAGGCTTTTGCGCGACCCCACCGGGATGCTGGTCGGCAGCATTATTCTGCTGCTGCTGGCCCTGGCGCTGTTTGGCCCGTGGCTTATCGTCAAGGACCCGTACCAGACCTCAATGTTCCTGCGCTTAAAACCCATCGGCACCGACGGCTTTTTATTAGGCTCCGATGAACTGGGGCGCGACATGCTCTCAAGGCTTATCCTCGGCACCCGCCTGTCGCTGTTTATGGGTATCATGCCGGTGGTGTTCGCCTTTTTTATCGGCGGGGCGATCGGCATTATCGCCGGGTACGCCGGGGGCAAAACCAACACCCTGATCATGCGCACCATCGATATTTTCTACGCCTTCCCGTCAGTGCTGCTGGCGATTGCGCTCTCCGGCGCGATGGGGGCGGGCGTGGGTAACGCACTGCTCTCGCTGACGCTGGTGTTCGTGCCGCAGGTGGCGCGCATCGCTGAAAGCGTCACCGCTCAGGTCCGGCATATGGACTACATCGACGCCGCGCGGGCGACCGGGGCCAGCGCTTTCACCATCATCCGCGTGCAGGTGCTCGGCAACGTATTAGGGCCGATTTTTGTCTTCTCCACCGGGCTGATTTCGGTGTGCATGATTTTAGCCTCCGGCCTGTCGTTTCTCGGCCTTGGCGTGCGCCCGCCGGAGCCGGAGTGGGGCCTGATGCTCAACACGCTGCGCACCGCCATTTACACCCAGCCGTGGGTGGCAGCACTGCCGGGGATGATGATTTTCATCACCTCGATCTCGTTTAACATTCTGGCGGATCGTCTGCGTGCCGCCATGGCGATCAAGGAGTAAGCGATGCAACCCTTTGAGAATGTCGATATCGGCGGCCCGGCACAGCCACTGCTGCGGGTGAGTCATCTGGTGAAGCATTTCCACACCGGCGCGCGTAAGGGCAAAGATGTGGTGCAGGCGGTGGATGGCGTCAGCTTTGATGTCATAAAAGGCGAAACCCTCGGCGTGGTCGGGGAATCCGGCTGCGGTAAATCCACCACCGCGCGGCTGCTGATGCAGCTTCTGACCCAGAACAGCGGCGAACTGGTGTTCGACGGGCAGGAAGTGGGCTCCTCGCGCCTGCCGATGAAAGAGTACCGCCGCCAGGTGCAGATGGTGTTTCAGGACAGCTACGCCTCCCTCAACCCGCGCATGACCATGGAAGAGAGCATCGCGTTTGGTCAGCGGGTACACGGCATCAGCCAGAAAGAGGCCCGCGACTACGCGCGCTATCTGCTCGCCCACGTCGGCCTTGAACCGGGGCGTTTCGCCCACCGCTACCCGCACGCGCTTTCCGGCGGTCAGCGCCAGCGCGTCAACATTGCCCGCGCGCTGGCGATGAAACCCCGGCTGGTGATCCTCGACGAAGCCGTTTCCGCGCTGGATAAATCGGTGGAAGCCCAGGTGCTGCAACTGCTTTTAGAGTTAAAGCGCACCCTGAATCTGACCTACGTGTTTATCAGCCACGATCTGCACGTGGTGCGCTGGCTGTCGGATCGCATCCTGGTGATGTATCTCGGCGAAGTGGTGGAGATCGGCCCGGCGGAAGCGCTGTTTACCGACGCGCAGCACCCGTACACCAAAGCGCTGTTAAGCTCGATGCCGTCAATGGACCCCGACAACCGCACCCTCAGTTCGCCGCTTTCAGGCGATCCGCCCAGCCCGATTGCACCGCCGTCCGGCTGCCGGTTTCACACCCGCTGCCCGCACTCGAAAGCGGCCTGCGCGCAGATCAAACCGCAGCTTAAAACCGTGGGGCAGGGGCACCAGAGCGCCTGCCTGATGGCCCAGGGCGATCCCGCCTGGCACCAGACGCGAATGGAGGTGAGCCATGTCGCCTGAATCGTATGTCCATGTCCGTGATTTACACGTTGAATTTCGCCGCGACGGGCAGACGGTTAATGCCGTCAACGGCGTCTCGTTTGACGTCCAAAAAGGCGAAGTGATGGCGCTGATCGGCGAGTCCGGTTCCGGGAAAAGCGTCACCCTGCGTGCGCTGATGCGCCTGCACCCGCCAAAAAGCAGCTTTCTCACCGGCACCCTGAACGTCGGCGGTGAAGCGGTGCTGGCGATGAACGCCTCTGCGCTACGCACCTATCGCGGCGGCAAATGCGCGATGATTTTCCAGGAGCCGCTGCTGGCGTTCGATCCGGTTTACACCGTCGGGCAGCAAATTGTTGAAGGGCTAAAACGCCACGAAGGGTTATCGACCCGTGAGGCGCAAGCCCGCGCGCTGGAAGCGCTGCGCCAGGTGCGCATTCCCAGCCCGGAGCGGCGGCTGGATTCTTACCCGCATGAAATGTCCGGCGGGATGCGCCAGCGGGCGATGATCGCCCTGGCACTCTCCTGTAATCCGCAACTACTGCTGGCCGACGAACCGACCACCGCGCTCGACGCCACGGTGCAAATTCAGATTCTGATCCTCCTGCGCGAGCAGCAAAAACAGCGCGGCATGTCGGTGATTTTCGTCACCCATGACATCGGCGCGGCGGTAGAGATCGCCGACCGGGTGGCGGTGATGTACGCCGGGCGCATCGTCGAAGAAGCCTCAATAAGCGAGATCCTCAACCACCCGCGCCACCCGTATACCCAGGTACTGCTCGGCAGCCGCCCGAAAGAGGGACTGAAAAAAGGCGTCGCGCTGCACTGCATTCCCGGTTCGCCGCCCGATCTGGCGAATCTCCCCGGCGGCTGCGCCTTTGCCGCCCGCTGCCCGCACGCCAAACCCGTCTGCACGCAGATGCAACCGCCGACCGAACAGGTCACTGAACGTCACGTCGTCAGTTGCCACCGCTGGCGCGAACTGGCGACCGACACCCCCGTACAGCAGGCGTATGCCTGATTTAAGGAGCTAAGTATGCAGGATAACGCCCGTGCTTTTATGCCTTACCCGTTCGTCACTGTGCCGCACGCCGAAAGCGGCCCGCTGTCGGGATACACCTTTGCGGTGAAAGATCTGTTTGATGTCGCAGGCTACCCGACCGGCGGCGGCAACCCGCATATTCTGGCGCGTTCCGGGATCAAAACCACCACCGCGCCCCCGGTGCAGGCGCTGCTCGATGGCGGCGCGCGCTTCGTCGGCAAAACCCACACCAGCGAGCTGGCCTACTCAATGAGCGGGCTGAACATCCACTACGGCACGCCGCGCAACGGGGCCGCACCGGATCGCATTCCTGGTGGCTCCTCCTCCGGTTCGGCGTCGGCGGTGTCGAACGGCCTGTGCGATATCGCCCTTGGCTCCGATACCGGCGGTTCCGTGCGTACACCCGCCAGCTACTACGGGCTGTACGGCCTGCGCCCGACGCACGGGCGGATTTCGCTCGCGGGCTGCCAGCCGCTGTGCGCCACCATGGACACCTGCGGCTTCTTCGCCCGCACGCCGGACGCGTTCAGCGCAGCGGCAGCCTGCTTATTAGGCCAGGATACCGCGCAACACAGCGTGCAACTGGCGCGTCACGACGGGCTTTTTGCGCGTTTACCCGATCACACCAAAGCGCTGCTCGCACCAGTGATGGCGCAAATGGCGGAAAAATGGGGCGAGATTGACCCGCTCACCGCGCCGCTGCCGGAGATCGAACCAACATACACCGCGTTTCGCCAGATTCAGGGCTATGAGGCCTGGCAATCGCAGGGCGAGACCATCGAACAGTACGGCCTGCAACTGGGACCGGATGTGGCAGAGCGCTTTGCTTATGGCAAAGCCGTCACCCCGGCGGAATTTGACGCCGCCTGTCAGCGCCGGGAGGCGTTCAGCGCCTGGTGGGATGAACAGTTAGGCAACCGGATCCTGATCCTGCCGACGGTGCCGGACATCGCGCCGCTGCTCACCGCCCGCCCGGAGGAGATCGAAGTCACCCGGCGTATCTCTCACGATCTGCTGCTTATCGCCGTGCTGACCCGCCGCCCGCAGGTCAACATTCCGGTCGCCACGCACAACGGCGCACCTTTGGGTATTTCGCTTCTGGGGCCACGCGGCAGCGACCGCCTGCTGGTGGACCTGGCGACTAATTTTATGAAAGGAGAATGAGATGAGTAGCGACGTTCTGACCCGGCCTGACCTGCAAACCCTGCGCATTAACGGCGATCGCCTGTGGGATTCTCTGATGGAACTGGCCCAAATCGGCGCGACACCGAAGGGCGGCTGCTGCCGCCTGACGCTCACGGATTTGGATCGCCAGGGCCGCGACCTGGTGATTGGCTGGGCGAAAGCCGCCGGGCTTAGCATCACGATTGATAAAATCGGCAACGTGTTTATGCGCCGCGAAGGGCGCAACCCGGCGCTGCCGCCGGTTGTCTCCGGCAGCCATATCGACACGCAGCCGACGGGCGGCAAATTCGACGGCAACTACGGGGTGCTGGCGGCGCTGGAAGTGGTGCGCACGCTCAACGATCTGCACATTGAAACCGACGCGCCGATTGAAGTGGTGTTCTGGACCAACGAAGAAGGCTCGCGCTTTGTGCCGGTGATGATGGGTTCCGGGGTGTTCGCCGGGGTGCTGCCGCTGGAAAAGATCTATGCCGCCACCGACGCCGACGGCAAAACGGTAAAAGATGAACTGGAGAAGATCGGCTACGTCGGGCCGCAGACGCCGGGCGATCACCCCATCGGGGCCTATTTTGAAGCGCACATTGAGCAGGGGCCGATTCTGGAGGATGAAGAGAAAATCATCGGCGTGGTGGAAGGCGTGCTCGGTATCCACTGGTACGACTGTGTGGTGACCGGGCAGGAGTCCCACGCCGGGCCGACGCCGATGCATCTGCGTAAAGACGCGATGCAGGTCGCCACGCACATTATGCAGGAGGTGGTCGCCATCGCCGGGCGCAGCGAGCACGGACGCGGCACGGTGGGCATGGTGCAGGTGCACCCGAACAGCCGCAACGTGGTGCCGGGCGAGGTGAAATTCTCCATCGACATGCGCAACATCAGCGACGCCGCCGTCGATGAGATGGACGCACAGCTACGGGCGTTTATCGTGCAGATGCAGGAAAAGAGCGGGCTGACGATTGCGCTCCACGAAGTGAGCCACTACCCCGCCGCGCCGTTTGACAGCGACTGCCGCACCGCAATTGCCGACGCCGCCGCCGCCCTCGGCTACCCGGCCCGCCCGATTGTCTCCGGTGCCGGGCACGACGCGGTGTACATGAGCTACCTCGCACCCACCGGGATGATTTTTATCCCGTGCAAGGACGGGATTAGCCATAATGAGATCGAGTACGCGTCACCGGAGCATGTGACGGCAGGGGGGAATGTGCTGTTGCAGGTGATGATGCAGTACGCGAAGGTGGTGTGATTTTCCCCTCACCCCAACCCTCTCCCCAGGGGAGAGGGAGAAAGGCCAGTCCGCGCTCGATCTGTTCCCTCTCCCTCAGGGAGAGGGCCAGGGTGAGGGTGTTATTTTCCCCCTCTCCCTCAAGTCCGCACACGGTCCCGCCTTTCCCCCTCTCCCTAAGGGAGAGGGTCAGGGTGAGGGTGTTGTTTGCTCCCTCTCCCTAAGGGAGAGGGCCGGGGTGAGGGTGAACTCACATCTGCTCTAACTGCCCGCGCAGCACATCCACCCCCGGCGCAATCGCGTCCGGGTTAATTGCATGAAACCCCATCCGGAAGAAATTATCCGGCGGTGTGGCATCCAGAAAATGCCGCGCCCCTGGCTCAATCAACACGCCCGCATGGGCGGCGCGCCAGGTGAGTTGCTGGGTGCTGATCGCCTCCGGGGTGCGCAGCCAGAAGGCGTTCGCGTGCTCGCTGCCCGCCATCAGCGTGCACTCCGGCAGGCGGGTGTGCAGGGCGCTGGCGAGCATCTCCCAGCGGCGGGCGGAATCGTCGTGGTAGCGGCGCAGATGCGTCTCGTAATAACCCTGGGCGAGAAAATGCGCCATCTGGTACTGAATATTTGCCGGGGGATGGCGGTACATCAGGCGGCGCAGGGCGCGGGCTTCGTCGATCAGATCCGGGTCGGCCACCATAAAGCCGAGGCGTAAACCCGGCGACAGCGCCTTCGACAGACTGCTGACGTAAATCACCCGCCCGCTGCGGTCGCTGGCTTTAAGCGCCGGCAACGGGTTCTGCATAAAATTACTTTCCGAATCGTAATCGTCTTCCACAATCACCGCGTCGTGGCGCGCGGCGTAGTCCAGCAGTTGCGCCCGGCGCGCTTTACTCATCGACACGCCCGTCGGTACCTGATGGCCCGGCGTCACGTAATAGTAATCGCAGGGGGTATCCGTCAGCACCAGACCTTCCTCATCCACCGCATGGGGCACAATTCGGGTATCAGCGAGCATAAAGGTGTTAATCGCCTCGCGAAAACCGGGGTTCTCCACCGCCACGCGGGTATCGGGCGACATCAACAGCCGGGTCAGCAGATAGAGCGCGTTTTGCGATCCGAGGGTAATCAAAATCTCATCGGGGGCGGCGACAATCCCGCGTTTGGGCAGCACGCGGGTGCGGATCTGCTCAATCAGCATCGGCACATCCTGATCGATATGATCCACCACCCACGCCGGATCGCGGATGCCGCCGTGCAGCCAGTTCGCCGCCGCGCGCCAGCTGGCAAGCGGAAAGCGGTGGGTATCCGGCTGCCCGTAAATAAACGGGTAGCGGTAGTGCATCCAGCCTGCGGGTTTAAGAATCGACTCCTGCTGGCTGGGCTGGATCTTCAGACGGTTGCCCCAGCGTGGTGCAGCGCTCTCGCAAACGGGTGCAGCCAGCGTGGGGTTCACCTGCGGCTGGTGGTAATCCGGATGCAGGTAGTACCCGCTGCGCGGGCGGCTTAACAGATAGCCTTCGTTGACCAGATTTTCAAACACCAGCGCGGTGGTATTCCGTGAAACGTTAAGCTGTGCGGCCAGCGCCCGACACGAGGGCAGCGGCGCGTCGGGCGGGAAAATCCCGCTGAGGATGGCGTTGATGAGCGTTTCACGCACCTGTTCCTGTAACCCACGCTGCGCGTCAAAATCGACGTGAAGAAAGTGACGAATCATGCGATACCCCTCAACTCTGAACGCTTATGTCATGAGTCCAGCAAGTTCCGTACCAGCTTCATTCTGACTGACACAACCCCGCGCAAAAACTGGCTCTATTCAGAATGGCAAATGCCTCCCTATTGTAAAAACGCATGCACAGCATCCCGAAGACAAATATATCCGGCACGTTACTTGCAGCGTTTTCAGCGTTCCTGGAATGAACCGGTCTGGTCAATCACATAAAGGGTGGCACGATGAAAAAATTACTCAGCAAATATTGTCTTGCAGCTATCGTCGCGATGGCCTTTACCACACACTACGCCGCAGCCAGAGATTTAGCGGAAATTGAAAAGTCGGGCACCTTAAAAGTCGCCACCGAAGATGATTACGCGCCGTTTAATTTTATGACCGACGGGAAAACCGACGGATTTAATAAAGACATGCTCGAAGAGCTGAAGAAATACGCCAAATTTAATGTCGACCAGAGTATTTTGCCGTGGACAGGCCTGCTCGCGGCGGTCTCCACCGGGCAATATGATATGGCATTAACCGGCGCGGTAATAACCGATGAACGACTTAATGTTTTTAATTTCACGCCACCCTGGGCATCGGCGCAGCACTATTTCGTTAAGCGCGCGGGGGATGGCTCATTAAATAGCATTAAAGATTTGAGTGGTAAAAAAGTCGGTGTTCAGGCGGGCAGCGCGCTGCTGGCGCGCTTGCCGGAACTGAAAGCGATGCTGGAGAAAGAGGGCGGGAAACTCGGGCCGGTCGTTGAATATCCGTCCTATCCGGAAGCCTATGCGGATCTGGCGAATAAGCGCCTCGACTACGTGATTAACGTGGTGATTTCTGTCAACGATCTGGTGAAAGCCAAGCCGAAGGTCTTCGCCAAAGGCCTGCCGGTTTCCGGTCCTGGCTACATGGCGTGGCCGATCCCGAAAAACTCGCCGGAACTGCTGGCTTACATGACCAAATTCATGAACCACATGCAGGAAACCGGCAAGCTCAAAGAATTGCAGATGAAATGGTTTGGCGAAACCTACGACAACCTGCCGTCGGAGCCGATTACCAGCGCCGATCAGTTCCACAAATTAGCCGGTTTTTAATGAGTCGCGGCGGGTAACCGCCGCAGGCAAAAAAGGAGGGCAACATGGATTCAATGGCATGGCAGTTACTGATTGAAGGCGCATGGACGACCCTCTGGATCTCCGGTCTGGCGATCGTGTTTGGTGTGATCATCGGGCTGGCGATTGCCTTTATCAGGATGATGAAAATCCCGATTATTGATCAGGTGCTGGTGCTCTATATCAGCCTGGCGCGCGCCACACCGCTGGTTACGCTGGTGCTGTTTCTCTTTTTATCGCTGCCGACGCTCGGCATCAACCTCGATAAAACCCTGGCGGCGATTGTTGCGCTGACGCTCAACACCTCGGCGTTTAACGCGGAAATCTGGCGCAACGCGTTTCGCAACTTTCCGCGCGAGCAGCGCGAAGCCGCCGAATCCGTGGGGATGCGCCGCTGGACCTATTTTCGTTACATCATGCTGCCGCAGATGTGGATCGAAAGCCTGCCTGCGCTGGTCAATGAGATGTCGTTTTTGATCAAAGGCAGCCCGGCCATTGCGGTGATTGGCGTGGTGGATCTGACGCGCGTGACCAACCGCATTTCGTCTGTCACCTATGAACCGCTGTCGCCCATTCTGGCGGCGGGTTTGCTGTATGTGGTCATCATCGGCTGCCTGTTAAAGCTGCAAAGCCTGGCGGAACGCAAAGCGAAACGCCTGGCGCGTTAAGGGCGGGAGGAAGTATGGATCAATGGTCTATTGTCTGGTCGGCGCGGGAGAGTTTTTTCAACGGCCTGCTGGCGACGCTCGAATTATTCCTGATTGCCGCCGTAGCCGGTTTAATTATCGGCATTGTGTTGTGCTACGTGATGGAATATCAACACCGGGTGCTCGACCGGCTGATTATTGCTTTTGTCAGCCTGATGCGCGCGGTGCCTTTTTTAATTCTCGCCTACCTCTTTTATTACGGCCTGCCAGAAATCGGCCTGAGTATGGAGGCGTGGAGTGCCGGATTACTGGCGCTGGTGATTTATCACGGGGCCTATTTCTTTGAGATTTTACGCAGCCAGCGGCGGGTATTTTCCGGCGGTTATATTGAGGCCGCTGTTGCCCAGGGATTCTCTCGCTATAAGGTTTTCCGGCGGATTATTCTGCCTAATATCTTTTCATCATCGCTGCCGCTGTTGGGCAACCAGTTAATTATTTGCCTGAAGGATACGGCTTTTCTGAGCATTATTACCGTGCAGGAAATTACCGCTGCGGCCAACGGCGTGCAGTCCACCTACTTTATTCCGTTTAATGCCTTTATCGTGGCGATTGCGCTCTACTGGGGAATCAGCATTTTGCTGGAACTGTTAATTAAGCGGCTGAGTGTTTACGGCGCGAAAAGAGGAATGAGCCATGCGTGATACCACAGCGGTCAGTGTAAAAAATCTCTCCAAGCAGTTCGATAACGTGGAAGTGCTGCGCGACATCAATCTGACGGTGGAGAAGGGGACGGTGGTGAGCATTCTCGGCTCCTCCGGTTCCGGGAAATCGACGCTGCTGCGCTGCATGAACTGGCTGGAGCAGCCGGATCGCGGCGAAGTGCGCATCAGCGGGCAGCGCATCGGCGTGGACGAAGCCAGCGGCAAGGCGATGTCGCATCGCGATCTCTCCCGCATCCGCGAGCGCGTCGGGATGGTGTTTCAGAGCTTCAACCTCTGGCCGCACCTCACCGTACAGCAAAACGTCACCGAAGCGCTGCTGCATGTGAAAGGCATGAAGCGCGACGAGGCCAACGCCATCGCCCGCCAACAGCTTGAAAAGGTCGGCATGGCGCACAAAGCCGACGTTTACCCCATCACCCTTTCCGGCGGGCAAAAACAGCGCGTGGCCATTGCCCGATCACTGGCGATGTCCCCGGAAGTGCTGCTGTTTGATGAACCGACCTCGGCGCTGGATCCTGAGCTGGTCAACGAAGTGTTAGGCGTGATGAAGTCGCTGGCCGCCGAGGGCTACACCATGGTGGTGGTCACGCACGAAATGGACTTCGCCCGCCAGGTATCGAATGAAGTGGTGTTTCTGGAGAAGGGGTTATTGATCGAAAAAGCCCCGCCGGAGAAGTTCTTCAGCAACCCGGATTCGGAAAGGGTCAGGAAGTTTTTGCAGACGAGCCGCTAGGCACACCCTCACCCCGGCCCTCTCCCTGAGGGAGAGGGAGAAGGGCGGGACTGTGCCCGGTATGAGGGAGAGGGGGAAGGGCGGGACTGTGCCCGGTATGAGGGAGAAAGGCCAAGTCCGCGCTCGATCTGTCCCCTCTCCCTAAGGGAGAGGGTTAGGGTGAGGGTGAAAACCCCCTAATCCCGGTCAATCGCAAACGGCTGCCAGGCCTGGCGCACGGGCATCACTTCCACGCGGTTGATATTCATATGGTCCGGCAGGGTGGCGATATAAAACATCTGTTCAGCGATATCGCGCGCGGTCAGCGGCGTGGTGCCGTTGTAGAGCTTATCGGACGCCGCCTGATCCCCCTTCGTGCGCACCAGCGTAAATTCCGTTTCGGCAATCCCCGGCGCAAGGTCAGTCACGCGCACGCCGGTGCCGAGCAGGTCGCAGCGCAGGTTATAGCTGAACTGCTTCACGAAGGCTTTGGTCGCGCCGTAAACGTGGCTGCCAGGGTACGGCCACTGCCCGGCAATTGAGCCGATGTTAATAATGCTCGCCCCCGCGCCGTGTGCAATCAGCGTCGGCAGCAGGGCGTGCGTCACGTTTACAAGGCCAGTGACGTTGGTGTCGATCATCGTCTGCCAGTCCTGCAAATCGACGTTCTGCGCTGCCTGCGGAGCCAGCGCCAGCCCGGCGTTATTAATCAGCGCCGTCACATCACGAAAGGTCGCGGGCAGGGCGGCGACCGCTTTGGTCACTGCCGCGTTATCGCGCACGTCCAGCTCGATAATATGCACCGGCACATCGTTGCCTAACGTCTCTTTTAACGCTTCAAGACGCGCCAGGCGGCGTCCGCTCAGCACCAGTGCCCAGCCCGCGCGCGCAAACACATGCGCCGCCGCCTCGCCAAAGCCCGACGTTGCTCCCGTAATAAACGCCACTTTTTTTGCTTCAGACATCTCATTCTCCTGTGCTGGTTTATACCGCCACTATAGAAACGCGCGCCGCCATCACACAGAGCCAGTTGTCCCGATACCCTGTGACACCCGTGTCACAACCTTGTAACAGCACTGGCTCTATCTGTCCCTGGGGCGGAGTTGCATGATGAATCCAACAACAATGGGTTGAGAGGAGCAGGGCATGAAACTGGCACTTCAGAACGATATGGCGATAACCAATGACGATGTCCGTCAACTGGACCGTTCTTATGTTTTTCATTCATGGTCAATGCAGGGCAACCTGAACCCGATGGTGATCGCCGGGGCGAAAGGCTGCGAGCTGTGGGATTACGACGGCAACACGTACCTCGATTTCAGCAGCCAGCTGGTGAACGTCAATATCGGCTACCAGCATCCTCGCGTGCTGGCGGCGATGAAGGCGCAACTGGACGAACTGGTCACCATCGCTCCGGCCACCGCAAACCTGGCGCGCGGCGAAGCGGCAAAACGCATTGTCGAACTGGCCCCGAAAGGCTTTAGCAAAGTGTTCTTCACCAACGCCGGGGCGGACGCCAACGAAAACGCGATCCGCATGGCGCGCATGTTCACCGGGCGCGATAAGGTGTTTTCCGCCTACCGCTCCTATCACGGCAACACCGGCAGCGCGATTGCCGCCACCGGCGACTGGCGGCGCGTGCCGAACGAATACTCGCGCGGGCACGTGCATTTCTTTAATCCGTATCTCTACCGCAGCGAATTTAACGCCACCACGGAAGAAGAAGAGTGCGCCCGCGCGCTGGCGCATCTGCGGCGGATGATTGAAGTGGAAGGGCCAAACGCTATCGCCGCGATCCTGCTGGAATCCATTCCCGGCACGGCGGGGATTCTGGTGCCGCCAAAAGGCTACATGCAGGGCGTGCGCGAACTGGCGACCGAGTTCGGCATTATGCTGATCCTCGACGAAGTGATGGCCGGATTTGGCCGCACCGGGAAGTGGTTTGCTTTTGAGCATGACGGTATCGTGCCGGATCTGATCACCTTCGCCAAAGGCGTCAACGCCGGTTATGTCCCCGCAGGCGGGGTGCTGATTTCAGAGCCAATTGCCCGCTACTTTGACGATCATTTCTTTGCCGGGGGCTTGACCTATTCCGGGCATCCGCTGGCGATGGCCGCGATTGTGGCGACGCTTGACGCGATGAAAGAAGAAAAGGTGGTTGAGAACGCGGCGGCCATCGGCGACGGCGTGCTGCGTCCGGGGCTGGAGGCACTGGCGGAGAAACACCCGCTGGTAGGCCACGTGCGCGGCGTCGGGCTGTTCCAGGCGATGGAGCTGGTGACCAGTCGCGAGAAGAAAACCCCGGTGACGGCGGCGGATATGGCGAAGATCAAAACCGCGCTGGTGAACGCCGGGCTGCTCCCGTTCGTGGTGGAAAACCGTATCCACGTGGTGCCGCCCTGCACGGTGAGCGCAGAGCAGGTGCAACAGGGGCTGGCGATTTTTGACCGGGTGCTGGGGGAGTTTGCGGGGCTGGTGGGGTAGAGGTGGTTTCACCCTCACCCCGGCCCTCTCCCTGAGGGAGAGGGAGAAAGGCGTGTCCGCGCTCGATCTGTCCCCTCTCCCCTGGGGAGAGGGCTAGGGTGAGGGGTGTTCACTCATCCTGTGCTCACCCCTTTCCAGCGCCTCGCGGTCAAAAAACCGCTGGATCACGCCCCCGGCCATAAACGCCGCTCGGTCTGACATGTGGGCGATCACATCTGCGTCGTGGCTGACCAGCAAATAAGTCATCTGATGCTCCTGCTTCAGCCGGTTCAGCAGATTCAAAATCTCCGCCTGCACTGACATATCCAGCGCCGAGGTCGGCTCATCAAGCAGCAAAATCTTCGGCCTTAGCGACAGCGCGCGGGCTATCGCTACGCGCTGGCGCTGCCCGCCGGAGAGCTGGTGCGGGTAACGCGCGGCGGCGTCGGCGCTCAGGCCGACCTCCTGAAGCGCCGTTTTCACCCGTGCGTCAATCTGCGTTTCGCCGTGGATTTTCAGCGGTTCCGCCAGCGTGCGGTAGATCGTGTGATTGGGATGCAGCGAGGCGTACGGGTCCTGAAACACCATCTGCACATTGCGGCGCAGCGCGCCCTGAAAACGCACGGCGGGTTTAACAGGCTCACCAAACAGCGCCACGCGCCCCTGCCATTCGCGCTGCAACCCCGCCAGCACGCGCAGCAGGGTGGATTTGCCGCAGCCGGATTCACCGATCAGGCTGAAAGTCTCACCCGCCGCAACACTAAAACTGGCTGCCGACACCGCCGTTTTCTCGCCAAACACCACCTGCACGTTTTCAATTTCAACGATATTCATCATTCATCTCCGCGCGGTTGAGCGTCGGCAGCATCTGCCCGTAAGTCCCGGCGTTCGGGCGGCAGGTCCACAGCGTTTGCGTGTACGGGTGCGTCGCCTGCGCCAGATCGCCCGCCGCCATTTCATCGACTTTTTCGCCCTGATACATCACCAGCACCCGGTGGCAGTGCTGCGCCACCAGCGGTAAATCGTGGCTGATAAGCAGCATCGCCATATTGCGCTGGTCGCACTGTGCCACCAGAAGTTCGAGGATCTGGTTACGCAGCCGGGCGTCGAGCGCGGACGTGGGTTCGTCGGCAATCAGCACGCGCGGGTTGTTGATCAGCGCAATGGCGATCATCACCCGCTGCCCCATGCCGCCGGAGAGCTCGCCCGGATAGCGGTTTAACACCGCCTCGTTAAGCCCCACCGCCAGCACCGCCTCACGGATGCGATCCCGGCGCTCGGCGCGGCTGACCCGCTGGTGCAGCGTCAGCGCTTCTTCAATTTGCGCGAACACCGTTTTCACCGGGTTAAGCGCGTAGCGCGGGTCCTGCAACACCATCGCAATCCCGTTGCCGCGAAGCTGTCGCCAGCCGCGCGGGGTTTGCGTCAGCAGATCCTCGCCCAGCACGCTAAGCTGCGTGGCGCTGACCACGCCGGGTTTGCGCACCAGTCCCATTAATGCACGGGCGGTCATGGATTTGCCGGAGCCGGATTCGCCCACCAGCGCCAGCCGCTCGTTGCCGAGGGTAAAACTTAAATTTTTCACCACCCGTGAACCGGGGTAATCGATATTCAGTCCCTGAACGCAGACGTTGTTGTCAGTCATGTTGCGGCTCCAGTACGTCGCGCAGGCCGTCGCCCAGCAGGTTAAACGCCAGGCTTGCGATAAGAATGATCCCGCCGGGTGCGGCGGCAATCCACCACTGATCGAAAATCACCTGCATCCCGTCGGCGATCATCGCGCCCCATTCCGCCATCGGCGGGCGTGCGCCGAGGCCGAGAAAACCGAGTCCGGCGGCGGCCAGAATAATCCCCGCCAGATCCAGCGCCAGCCGCACAATCGCAGATGGCAGGCACAGAGGTAAAATGTGGCCGATAAGCAGCCGCCAGCCGCGAATGCCCATCATCTCCGAGGCGGCTAAATAGTCGCTGTGGCGCAGGCGCTGAATTTCGCTGCGGGCCTGGCGCGCGTAGGCAGGCCAGGTAGTGAGCGCCAGTGCCAGCGCGCCGTTGACCAGCCCCGGCCCCAGCATGGCGACAAAAGCGAAGGCTAAGATCAGGCGCGGCATTGACATCACCACGTCGGTAAAACGCATCAGCACGCGCTCCAGCCAGCCGCCGTAATAGCCCGACAAAATCCCTACCAGCAGTCCGGCGGGCAGGGTGATGATGGTCACCAGCGCCACCAGCCCCAGCGCCGGGCGGGTGCCGTAAATCAGACGCGACAGCAGATCACGCCCGTAGCTGTCAGTGCCAAGCCAGTGCTGCGCGCCCGGTGCCTGGAGGCGCGCGGCGGCGTCCTGCCAGTTGGGATCGTGCGGGGCAAGGAGTGGCGCAAACAGCGCAATCAGTAACAGAAGCAGGACAATCGCCAGCCCTGTAAAGGCGGCGGGGGAGCGGCGCAGACGGCGCAGGAAAAGGGAAGTCGGCATCAGCGTACTCTCGGATCGGTCAGGCGCACCAGCAGGTCGGTGAGGTTATTGATCAGCACAAAGCTCACGCCGATAAGCAGCGTGCCGCCCATGATGGCGGTGGTATCGCCGGCAAACAGCGCGGTGGTGAGATAGCGCCCGATGCCCGGCCAGGAGAAGACCGTTTCGGTCAGCACCGCGCCTTCGAGCATACTGGTGTACGCCAGCGCGATAACCGTCAGCAGGGTGCCGCGAATGTTCGGCAGAACGTGACGCAGCAGGATCGTCATCTCACCCGCGCCTTTGGCCCGCGCCAGCAAAATGTACTCTTTGTTCATCTCGCTCAGGCAGGCCGAGCGCGTCAGGCGGGTGATGCTCGCCAGCGAATAATAGGCCAGCAGCAGCACCGGCAAAATCAGGTGGCTGATGGCATTTTTGAACGCCTCGCGATCGCCGGAAAGCCAGGTGTCAATCAGCGCAAAACCGGTGCGCGGCTCGACGGTGTACTGGTAGATGTCATCCAGCCTGCCGGGACCGGCGCTCCACTGCAACCTGGCGTAGAACAGCGCCAGCATCAGCAGGCCGAGCCAGAAAATCGGCACAGAATTACCGAGCAGGGTGAAGGTGCGCACCGCCAGATCCCACGGCGACCCGGCAAAACGCGCGCACAGCACGCCCGCGATCACCCCGAGCAGCGCCCCGACAATCAGCGCCAGGGTGGCGAGTTCAAGGGTGGCGGGGAAGGCGGAAAGTAGATCCTGCAACACCGGCTGCCCGGTGGCGCTGGCGGTGCCTAAATCGCCGTGCAGGAGATCGAGCAGATAGTGCCAGAACTGCACCGGCAACGGCCTGTCGAGTCCAAGCTGGTGGCGCACCTGATCGTACGTGGACTGGCTGGCGTGATCGCCGACGATTTGCAGCACCCGGTCAACGGGCGAGAACGCCGAGAGCGCGAACGTGACCAGCAGCAGGCCGAGCAGGGTGAGCGCGAGGGTGAGGAGCGATTGCAGGCAGCGCCTGAAGATGTCTGGCATGGGTGACTCTTGTTATGTGTTGAAAATTACTTTTACCCTCACCCTAACCCTCTCCCTGAGGGAGAGGGGACAGATCGAGCGTGGACTCGCCTTTCTCCCTCTCCCTGAGAGAGGGCCCGCTTTTCCCCCTCTCCCTTAGGGAGAGGGCCGGGGTGAGGGGGCAGGTGAAAAGGAAAACCCTTACTTCGTCACCTTGTCATACCACACCATATCCGCATTCAGACCTTGCTGATATCCCTTCACATTCTCGCGCACCACGATCTGCGTTTTGCCCTGGTCGACAAACACATACGGCGAATTGTGCTGCAACTCTTCCTGCATTTTCTTATACAGATCAAGGCGCTTCGCTGCGTCCGGTTCGGCGACCGCCGCTAACGTCTGCTTGCTCAGTTCCGGGATTTTCCAGCCGTTAAGACCCGCCACGGTACTGGCTTTGCCGTCGTTATAGACGAAGGCGCTGGCGTTGGAATGGGCGTCGAAATAGTCCGGGATCCACAGACGGATCGCCGCCTGATGCTGCTTCGCACGCACGCGGGCGTAAACCTGGCTGCCCGCCGCAGGCAGCAGATCCACCTTCACGCCGCCCTGGGCAAAGCTCGCCTGCATCGACTGGGCGATGGTGATAAACGGCGCTTTGTTTTCCACATCGAGCGTGAAGTGCGCATCTTTGATGCCCGCTTTCGCCAGAATTTCTTTGGCTTTCGCCGGATCGAATTTGAACGGGTTATCTTCCAGCGCGCCCGGCAGACCGACCGGCAGGAAGCTCTGATGAATGAAATATTGCCCTTTCAGCAGATCTTTGGTGATGCCTTCATAATCCACCAGCCAGCGCGAGGCTTCCCAGAATGCCGGGTTGTTCAGCAGCGGATTGGCGCTGTTCCCGGCGTTAAACACCAGGTAGTTCTGCTCGGCAGACGGGATGCTCAGCACCTCGACGCCTTTTTTGCCCTGCAGGGCGCTGATTTGATCGGCACCGAGATCGCGGGCCACGTCCGCGTCACCCTGATCAATCAGCAGACGGCGTGAAGCCGGGTCCGGGACGTTTTTGATGATGATATTTTTCATCTTCGGTGCGCCGCCGACCGCCAGTTCGTTGGCGTCGAGCACGATGGCCTGATGCGGCTGATAGACGCGCATTTTGTACGCGCCGCTGCCCGCCGAGTGCATTTTCAGCCAGCCGTTGCCGAAGTCATCGCCTTTAATATTCGCCGACACCAGCTTCTCATCGACAATAGAGGCGATCGGGGTGGAAAGAATATTGAGCGCCACCGCCGGGCTGACGTCTGCCGTCCAGCTCAGTTGCAGGGTGTGATCGTCGATTTTCTTAAGCTGATTTTTGATGTTATCCGGCTGCCAGCCGAGCACGTTCAGAATAAACGCCGGGGATTTGTTGAGCGTCACCGCGCGCTGATAAGAGAAGATCACATCTTCCGGGCGCAGCGGATTGCCGGAGGCAAATTTGGCGTCCGGGCGCAGTTTAACGGTCAGCGTTTTTGCTGCGGCATCGGCCTGCCAGCTTTCGGCGAGGATCGGGTTTACTTTTTCAGGGTTGTCACGGTCAGGCTGCACCAGGCGCTGATAGAGGCTCGGCACGGTCTGGATGCTGGAAAGCTCGTTGGCTTCGGCGGGATCAAGGCTGACGATATCGTCCAGCCCCTGGGCCACCACCAGCGTGTTCGGCGGTGTGGCAGCATGACTGGTCGCTGACAGCGCAGCCAGCATCATTAACGGCAGCAATTTCTTGATCATGAGCAATCCCTGTAAAGTAATGTAATCAGTGAGTAAGCCGATACGTTAGGGCGCGAAGAGATTTACGGAAAGTCTTAATTCGACTTAACTTATGCGAAAAAGGCATAAGGCATGAAGAAAGGGGATAAGGGGGGACCCTCACCCCGACCCTCTCCCTGAGGGAGAGGGGGAAAGGAGGGCCTGTGCTCGAACTTAGGGAGAGGGGAAAGGCGGGTCCGTGCTCGATCTCAGGTAGAGTGGGAAAGGCGGGGCCGCGCTCGATCTGTCCCCTCTCCCTGAGGGAGAGGGTTAGGGTGAGGGTGGGTGTACCTGACTTAAAACTAATGTCCCCGCGCCAGCCCTACCGCGTGCTGCCATTCGTGCCAGCGTTTTTGCAGTCGCCCGTGGCGCGCCATGTCGGGCGTAAACGTCACGTGCTCCGGCAGATACTGCCGCAGTTCCGTGCATTCCAGGCCCAGCAGCGCTTTGCGGGCCAGTAGCGCGGCACCCATCGCAGACAGCTCCGCCACGTCGCTGCGCAGCACCGGGCAGCCGAGCAGGTCGGCCTGGTATTGCATCAGCCAGTCGTTTTTCGTCGGGCCGCCGTCCACCATCAGCGCTTTTAGCGAGAAATCCCCCTGCTGGCGCATCGCCACCACCACATCGGCAATCTGATAGGTGATGGATTCCAGCGCCGCGCGGATCAGGTGCGCGCGCGTCACACCCCGGCTTAACCCGTGGATCAACCCGCGGGCGTTTTCATCCCACCAGGGCGCGCCGAGGCCGGTGAGTGCCGGGACAAAATAGACGCCCAGGGTCGAGTCTACTGAGGCGGGAAGCTGGCTTAACGCCTGGGCTAAATCGGCGGCGGGCAGTTCACTCAGTCCCGTGCTGTCGGCCATCCACGCCACCGCGTCACCGGTGTGCGGAATATTGCCCTCCAGCCCGTAAACCAGCCGCTCGCCGTCGTGCCAGGCCACGGTGGTCGCCAGCGCTTTCACGTCGCACTGGGCGGAACTCACCGGGGCCATCACCGACGAACCGGTGCCGTAAGTGGCTTTCACGCAGCCCGCCGCCCCTAAACCGTGGGCAAACAGCGCGGCGTGGGAATCGCCAATCATCGCCATGATCGGAAGATCATCGGGAATGCCCGCCAGCCCGCGCGTGACGCCAAAAAGCCCGCTGGAGGGACGGATTTCCGGCAGCGCCGCGCGGGGTATGCCAAACAGCGCCAGCATCTCGTCGTCCCACTCGCCGCGCGCCACGTTTAACAGTTGCGTGCGCGAGGCGTTGGAATGATCGCAGCAAAACGCCTCGCCCTGGGTCAGGTGCCACAGCAGCCAGCTGTCCACCGTGCCGAGGCAAATCTCACCCTGGGCGGCGAGCGACTCGCCGTTAGGGATCGACTGCAACAGCCAGCGCATTTTCGAGGCGGAAAACAGCGGTGCGACGGGCAGCCCGGTCACGGCTTTGATCTGCGCCTCGTGCCCCTGCTCGCGCAGGGTCTGGCAAAAATCAGCGGTGCGCGAGCACTGCCAGGTGATCGCCGGGCCAACGGGCTTTCCGCTGGCGCGATACCAGCCGACGGCGGTTTCCCGCTGATTGCTGATGGCCAGCGCCGCCACGCGGTCACTGCCTACTGCGGCAATCGCCTGTGCGAGCACCGCAAGCGTGGCTTCCAGCAGCAGCGTGGCGGGCTGTTCCACCCAGCCTTCGCGCGGCGTCTGGATCGACAGCGGGTGGGAAAACTTCGCCACCACCTGTCCGTTACCGTCAATCGCCACGGCTTTGGCGTTGGTCGTGCCCTCGTCGAGCGCGATAATGATCTCTTTCTCAGCCGACACGGTGTGCCTCCGGCGCTTAGCGGTGCAGGTAGGTGTGAACGCCGAGATAGCGGTTGAACGCTTCTTCCAGCACGTCTGCGCTGGCAGAATGGTTCATCGCCACGTGGTGTTCAAAACCGTTACGGCAGATCCAGTTGAGCAGGTTTTCCAGGTGCGGGACCTGGATCACCGCGCGGCAGCCCACGGTGTCGAGCGGATCGTCCACCGACTGACCCTGGCCGACGTAGGCTTTGATTTCCCCGGTCAGATCGTCGGTGCTCAGGCGGAAGTAGGTCAGATCGCCCGATTTCAGGCGACCATGTACCGCGCCGCAGGTGTTCTCTTTGCCGACGGTGGTGCCGATGATGTCGGCGGTGCCCATGTGCGGATTTTCGAGGCTTTCAGCGGCGAAGTTACCGCAGTGGAACAGCACGCATTTGTCGCGTTCGTCGCCGAAGTTGTTGTTCCAGTCGGCGATGGAGGCCGGGCTCATGTTGCTGCTGGCGAGTGCGTACATGGAGAGCGCGCCCATCACATCCACTTCGCAGGCGCTCGGCATCAGGTTGCCGGACATCACGCTCATGATCGAACAGACGTTAATGCCGAGGTTTTCCTGCAATGAGGTCCAGCACTGGATGGCGGTGGTGTCGATGTCGTTGGCGATCACCCATTCGCTGATCACCACAAACAGTTTCGCCATCGTCACCAGTTTTTCCGGCGGGATGCCGCTGGCGTCGGCGTTGTCGATCAATATCCGGCGCTTTTCATCGACGCGAATGTCGTCATCGCGGAGCGTTTTGATGCGGGTAAAGACTTCAGAGAGATCCAGCGTTTCGACGGCGATGCCTAAACGTTCGAGTAATTTTTCGCTGTAGCGCACGGTATTAAAGCCCGCCGGGCGCGCACCAATCGCCCCCACACGCACGCCGCGCATACTGCTCACCACGCGGCAGATCTGCTCGAAGCGTCTGAGATCTTTTTCAAAGACCTCGCCGCCCAGATCGCAGACGTGCTGGGTGGTGAGGGTGAAGGGAATACCGTACTGGCGCAGGTTGTTGCACAGGGAGATTTTGCCGCAGAAGCTGTCGCGGCGGGTCGCCAGCCCCATTTTGTCCAGATTATCCTCTTGCGCCTGCACCAGCACCGGCACGTTCAGCCCGGAAAGACGCAGGGTTTCCGCCACCGCTTTTTCATCGCCAAAGTTGGGCAGCAGCACCACGACGCCGTGGATCGCATCGCGGTGAGCGCGGAACAGTTCGGCGCACACTTTCGCGTCCTGGCGCGTTTCCACGCCGCCCAGTTCGGTCTGGGTGTCGTTGAGCATCACGGTATTAATGCCCAGGCGGTCAAACAGCGCGACGGCCTGCTCGCGCGCTTCGGCGACCAGATAGCTGGGGAAAAATCCCCGGTTACCGATGATGACGCCCATGGTCAGTTGCTGAGGAATTCGGGACATTGGTTTATCTCCAGTAAGAAGTTCAGTCTGTTTTTATTGTTTTGCGTTAAGAAGCGCGGTGGCGTTTTTCACCACCCCGGCGGCGTCAATTTCATGGCGCGCGCGGGTTGAGGCGCGGTCGGCGGCGATGGCGTACTGCCCGTCGGCAATTCCCAGACGGCGCAGCGGGATAGCGCATCCGGCTTCCGCCAGCACTTCCGCCACCAGGCTGCCTACGCCGCCGTTGACGTTGTGTTCTTCGACGCTGACCACCGCTTTGCACGATTTGAGGGCGTCTAAAAGCTGTGACGTATTACAGGGACGAATAGACGGTACACTGATAACCGAAGCGCTAATACCGGCATCCGCCAGTTGTGTGGCAGCATCGACAATTTCGTGCACCGTCGATCCCATCGCCACCAGCGCGATATCACTGCCTTCGCGCAGAATATCGATGTTGCCGGGGGCAAACTGGTAGCTGTCGTCGTGCAGCTCCGGCAGGTTTTTCCCGTCGAGTCGGATATACACCGGGCCAATATGTTCCAGCGCGTAATCAATGATCTGCCGACACTCAACCGGGCAGGAGGGGGCGTAGATTTCAATGTTGCCGAAGCCGCGCAGCACGGAGATGTCGTCGATGCTGTGATGGGTGCTGGCCAGTGGGCCGTAACTCGCCCCGGCGTTGAGGCCGAACAGCTTGACGTTGGTGTTGTTGTAGCAAATATCGACTTTGATCTGCTCGTTGGCGCGGGAGATCAAAAACGGCGCGGCGTTACAGGTGACGGCGATTTTGCCGCCAATGGCCAGGCCCGCCGCGGTGCCCACCAGCGTCTGTTCAGCGATGCCGACATTCACCAGCCGGCCAGGGAATTTCTTCACAAACGGCGAGATTTTGGCGGTTGAGGTGGAATCTGCCACTACCGGCACCAGATCCACGCCGCGATCGACCGCGTCAATAAACGCATTCACCATTACCGTGGCGAGGTGTTCGCTGTTACTCATCTTTTAATTCCTCCAGCGCCAGTTCAATTTCTTCACCTTTCGGTACCCGGTGATGCCACTCCGGTCGCCCCTGAATAAAGGAGACGCCCGCGCCTTTGGCGGTGTACGCAATCACCACATGCGGTTTACCGGCAGGCGTCAGCCCTTCGAGGGTGCTCACCACGTCGGCCATGTCGTTGCCTTTGCATTCGGTGACCTGCATACCGAAGGCGCGCCATTTCTCATCCAGCGGATCGGTGTTCATGATCTCTTTGGTTGGCCCGGCCAGTTGCAGGCTGTTTTTGTCGTTAATAATGATCAGGTTGTCGAGCTGGTAATGGGCCGCGACCAGCGCCGCTTCCCAGTTGCTGCCTTCCGCCAGTTCGCCGTCGCCGGTCACCACAAAGACGCGGCGTTTGCTGTTGCTGCGTTTGGCCGCCAGCGCAATGCCCACCGCGACCGGCAGACCATGCCCCAGCGCGCCGGTGTTGAGTTCAATCCCCGGCGTTTTGTGTTTAACCGGGTGGCCGGGCAGGTGCGAATCGGCATGTTGATAGGTGGAGAGCCACTCGACGGGGATAAACCCGGCTTCCGCCAGCACGCAGTAATAACCGCCCACCGCGTGGCCTTTCGACTGGATGTAAATGTCGCGCTCGTCGCTATCAATAAGATCCGGCGAGCAGTTAAGAATGCGGAAGTAGAGCGCGGTGAGCAGCTCGACCTGGGATAAATCAGCGCCCGTATGCCCGCCTGCCGGGCTTTCGGCGTTCAGCACGATGATGCGACGGCGTACCGCGCGTGCCTTCTTTTCAAGCTCAATAACAGAGAGCGAAAACGGATTCATAAAGTACCTCTTGAATGTTTAATCTGGTGTGAATAAATATTCCAGTAGCCTGTGAGCTTACGCCTGAGCGGGAAACTGACCGGGGAGAGTGACAATCCTGGTGGGTTTTCGCTTACTCAGAATAAATATTCACTACTGATTTATTATTCATGGTTAAAGATATGCTTGCTTTTCGGGTTTGTCTACGCTTTGTGCGGGCAATTTTTTGACATGAGAAAAGGATCACACTCATTGCTGAAAGCGGATCGTTCGTGTGCTTGTTATTTATTCAGCCTTGAATAAAAATACTGAAAGCCGAATCAAGGGGAAAAGTATGTCTAAACAGGATGAGCAGCGCTTACTGGTCAGGATCGCCACACTCTATTACAGCGAAAACAAAAAGCAGTCGGAGATTGCCTCGCTGCTGCACCTCTCGCAGTCGTTCGTCTCGCGGGCGCTGACGCGCTGCCAGAAAGAGGGCTTAGTTAAAATTACCGTCGTCCAGCCGACCAATATTTTCGTCTCGCTGGAAAAAGCGCTGGAGCAACAGTACGGCATCCGCCAGGCGATTGTCGTCGATGTGGGCGAGGAGCCGACCGTTGCGGCGATCAAACACGCCATCGGCAGCGCGGCGGCGCACTATGTGGAAA
Organism: Enterobacter sp. kpr-6; assembly: GCF_900116015.1. GTDB lineage: Bacteria > Pseudomonadota > Gammaproteobacteria > Enterobacterales > Enterobacteriaceae > Enterobacter_D. The sequence continues at coordinate 569,920 of NZ_FOYH01000002.1, read as the reverse complement.
CGCGCCTGCGCCCGGAAGATTTAGTCGGGATCTCCTCCTGGAGCAGCACCATCCGCGCGATGGTTGATGAAATGCACCCGCAGAATATCCGTGCGGCGGGCGTGATTCAACTGCTCGGTGGCGTCGGCCCCAACGGAAACGTGCAGGCGACCATTCTCACCCAACAGCTTGCCGCACACCTCGGCTGCCCGGCCTGGCTGCTGCCCTCCCAGAGTATCGAACATTCGGTGGAGGAGCGCGCGCGCCTGGTCAACAGCCCGGACGTGGCGGCGGTAGTGGCGAAGTTTGAAGAAGTGGACGTGGCGATTGTCGGCATTGGCGAACTGGAGCCGTCGCAACTGCTGAAAAACTCCGGCAACTACTACACCGAGGAGATGTTAACCCTGCTTTCTTCGCGCGGTGCGGTAGGGGACATCTGCCTGCATTATTACGATGCGGCGGGGGAGCCGGTCCTGACCGACGATGAAGATCCGGTGATTGGCATGGAGCTTTCGCAGATCCGCGCCTGTAAGCAGGTGATCGCGCTGGCGGGCGGGCTGGATAAACGTAACGCTATTCTCGGCGCGCTCAAGGGCAATTACATTGACGTATTAATCACCGACTACCCCACCGCCAGAGAATTAATCAAAGCATGACGCGACCTTACGGGCGGAAGAAAAAAATGTCTGCGGGCATTTAATTTTTCCGCCGGCGGGTCGCTTTAGTTCTGCATCTCGACTGAGACTTCATTCATTCAAGGAGCAGGACCATGTTATCGATTAATACCAATGCCGCCTCTATGGCGGCAGTGAACGCCATCAACACCAGCAACGCCTCCCTCAGCCAGTCCATGGAACGCCTGGCGACCGGCAACCGCATCAACTCTTCAGCCGACGACGCGGCGGGCAAGCAGATTGCCAACCGTCTGAACGCACAGGCCAGCGGCATGAGCGTTGCCCAGCGCAATATCTCCGACGCCACTGCGATGCTGCAAACTGCCGACGGTATGTTTGACGAGATGAACGACATTCTGGGTCGTATGAAAGACCTCTCCACGCAGGCTGCCAACGGCACGTACAGCGATGACGACCGTGCGGCGATGCAGTCCGAGTTCGACGAACTGGGTCAGGAAATGTCCGACATGCTGCAAAATACCACGTACGGCGGCACTAACCTGTTCAACGGCCCGTCAGGTCTGTTCTCCAGCACCTCCGGCGTGACCTTCCAGGTCGGTTCCGAATCCACTGACCAGATGACCGTCAATATTTCTTCCGATCTGACCGGTCTGGTGTCCGATCTGTCTGACCTGAGCGCAGCCTTCAGTGACGACCAGGCGGGCACTGCGGGTACCAGCGGCACGGAACTGATGTCTTCTGCCTCTGCCACTGCGACTATCAGCGCGATTCAGGGCGCGATGACCGATATCGGCAAGATCCAGTCCACCCTGGGTGCGTCTATTAACCGCCTGAACGATACCGCGGCAAACCTCCAGAGCATGCAGGACAACACCAACGTGGCGATCGGTAACATCATGGATACCGACTACGCGGCGGAAGCGTCCAACATGTCGAAAGAGCAGGTGCTGATGCAGACCAGTATCAGCATGCTGAAGCAGTCGAACAGTATGTCCGGGATGGTGTCCAGCCTGCTGCAGTAAGGTGTGGTTTTACCCTCACCCCGGCCCTCTCCCTCAGGGAGAGGGTGAAAGGCGGGCCTGAGTACGCACTCGGGCAGTCCTCTCTCCCTCAGGGATAGGGTGAACCTGAGTCTGCACTCGGACAGTCCCCTCTCCCTGAGGGAGAGGGTTAGGGTGAGGGTCCCCCCTTCCAACATTACCGCTTCCGGGCGGTATTTTTTTGCCGCAGCCCTGAAAACCGTCTTCCTTTTTCGCGGAAATTTCCCTTCCTCTTTTTTATAACCAACTGAAAAAGCAGCAATAAAAAACCTGGCACGCAGCTTGCTATAGACGCTTAACCTGACACGGAGCAGATCATGATCAACCCGCAACAAATCGCCAAACAATTTGCCCTGATGGATATTTCAACCAGGGCGACGCAACTGGAACGCCAGCAGAATGATATCGACACGCAGACCGCGGCGCTCGACTCGCTGGAATCCGCGCTGAACGATTTTCAGTCGGCGGTGGATGCGCTGAACAGCGACACCGCAGGCCCAATCGTTAACAGCGCCACGGCGAGCAATGAATCCGCGACCATCAGCGCCAACTCGCAGGCGATGGAAGGCACTTACACCTTCTATGTGCAGGCCTTGGCCACGGCGCAGCAGACCTCCTACAACTTCCAGGACGGCGATATTCCGGCGAGCGGCACCTTCACCATCACCATGGGCGAGGGCGAAAACGAAAGCGTGATGGATATCGATCTGGCGCAGGCAGACGGCGATGCCGACGGTAACGTCAGCGTGCAGGAGCTGTGCGACGCGATCAACGATTCAGACGATAACCCGGGCGTGACGGCGACGCTGGTACACACCAACGGGGCCACCACCATGATGCTGACCGCCGACGAAACCGGGGCGGCGAACAGCTTTAGCGTCTCGACCAGCGGCGTCGATCCCAGCTCCGCGCTGGTGGCTGACATCGCCGCCGGGCAGGATATCTCCACCGCTCAGGATGCGGATATTTTCCTCGGCACCTCGCCTGAGAACGGCGTGGAGATCACCAGTAGCTCGAACACCTTCGACGAAATCATCCCCGGCGTCAGCCTCACTTTTAGCGAAACCTCGGAGACGAGCGGTCCGGTCACCTTCACGGTGAAAAACGACACCTCCGCCACCGAAACCAACGTGCAGACCTTTGTGGATGCCTACAACACGCTGGTGGATACGCTCGACGCGTTAACCAGCAGCGGTGGCGAAGCAACGAAGGCGGGGCCGTTCGCCGGTGATGCGGGGATTTCCTCGCTGGAGCGCCAGATCCAGGACATTACCCACGCCACGTACGGCGGCGTTTCGATTCTCGATTACGGCATCACCCTGGATTCCGACGGCCATCTGCAAATCGACTCCGAACAGTTTGATGCGGCAATGGCAGACAACCCGGACGGGCTGACCGCGCTGTTCGTCGGTGACGACAGCATGACCGCGCAGCTTGACGACATTCTGGAAACCTACCTCGACAGCAACGACGGGATCATCACCCAGCGCCAGAACAACCTTGCTGACCAGCAGGAAAAACTCTCCGGCGAAATCGAGGATCTCACCGAGATCTACAACTCATCTTATGAACGCTATCTGGAAGAGTACACCGCCACGCTGACCGAAATCAGCAGCATGAAAATGAGTATGGCGGCGTTCGCCTGATCGCGGGAAAAACCAGGGACACAATCACCATGTACGCACAAGACAACGGGTACGCCCAATACAAAGAGATGGATCTCGCCGCCCGCACCGCATCCGCTTCACCGCTGGATCTGGTGCTGGTGCTCTACGCCGGACTGATGGACGAACTGGAGCGCGCCAAAAGCCACATCGAGCACAAACGCTTCGAGCGCAAGGCGCAGAGCATCAATAAATGCATCGACATCCTAAACGCGCTGACCAGTTCGCTGGAGTTTGAAAACGGCGGCGATGTGGTGCTGAACCTCGCGCGACTGTACGACCACTGCGTCTACCGGCTGTACGAGGCCAGCGGCCAGATGGCGACGCAAAAAATCGACGAAGTGGTGCTGATCCTTTCCAACCTGCGCGAAGGCTGGGAAGGGCTGGCGGAAAAGCTGGGGTAAGCGATGGAACTCACCGAACTGGAAAACCAGATGACGGGCCTGCTCGCCGCCATGCATGAGTCGCTGGATAAACAGCGCTGGCGGCGACTGCCCGCGCTGCATCAGCGGCTGATGGCGCTGTACGCCGATTACGCGATGGCGCAGAGCAACGCCGCCCAGCTTGATGCGATGAAAGCCACTTTACGTTTGGGCCTGGGCGAGATCATCGCCCGCCGTGAAGTGCGCGCAGAGCGGCTAAAAGCGCGGATGGAAAAGCACCGCCAGCAGCGCGACGGCCAGCTGGCCTACTCGATGGTTAACCTGGTTTCGGAGCAAGCATGAACAGAATCGCCATCACGCCCGGCGCGCTGACCGCCCTGACTGAAGAGTTGCCGGTGCAGCCGCAGGACGGTGCCACCGCCAGCCCGTTCGCGTTGCCGCAGCAGGCGCTGGAGGCCATCAGCAGCCGCGTTCAGGGGGCGAAACAGAGCGCTCACGAAAAACCGGCCAACGGCGACGACACCGCGCAGATGCAAATGCTGATGGCGCTGTTGTTAACGCCGCCCGCGCAGGCCGCCGCGCCGCTGCCGCATTTGACCCGCGGGCAGGTCGCCGCGCCGCTGTTGACCTCGCTTGCCAAAATGCAAAACGTCGCGCCGACGCCCGAACGGGCACAGTCAGTGCAGCCGGAAAGTCTGCCGCCGCAGCTTCAGGCGGCGCTGACCGCGCTCACGCCGGATGACCGCGTGCAGCTTACCCCCGTTCAGCAGGCGAAACAGCTTCAGATGACGGCGCAGGATCTGCACGCCATCGCGCCTGCGACCCCGGAAAGGCGCGCCCCGCAAGGGCATGAGCCGTCTGCGCCGCGAGTGGCGACCCGTCTGCACGCCGCAGATAAACCCACTCACGCGCCGGTGGTGCTCGCCAGCACGCCGCTGATGACGAAGATGCAGGCGCAGATCCAGACGGTGAATCAACCCGAACAGGTGATGACCGTCGATACCCGCGACGCCGACTGGGGCGAAAAACTGACCGCCATGCTCAAAGAGAGCATTCATTTTCAGATCGGCCAGCGGGAGCAGACCTCCACCATTCGTCTCGATCCGCCGTCGCTCGGCAAGCTGGAAATCGCCATTCACCTCGACGCGGGCAAGCTGACGGTGCACATCGGCGCGTCGCAGGCGGATGTCTGCCGGACGTTAACCGCGCTCAGTGACAACCTGCGCGCGCAGCTTACCGAACAAAACTTCGTGCAGGTGGAGGTGCAGGTGTCGCCTGACGGCCAGTCGCAGCAGCAGGGGCGCGAGCAGGAACGGGCCCGTGAGCAGCAGATCCAGACCGCAGCAAATATTGCCGGTGAAACCGAATCCTCGACCGAGAGCGATTCTGTCTTAATTAAAGTGTGAGCAAAATGAAGAAAATTATGATTGCAGGCGTTTTTAGTGCCGCTCTTGCGCTGGTCGTTGGCGGCGGCGCGGCATGGGGCGTTATTCATTATATGCAGGCGGATAAAAAGAGTGCCGCCACGCCGGGAAATAACGCGCCGCAAAAGAAAGAGCATAACGAAAATCAGGCTTTCGTTTCGCTGCCGGAATCGATCGTGACCTTGCACGACGCCGGAAGTGAAGATCGCTATATGTTAGTGGAACTGGCCATGGTCGCCGAAGACGAAAAAGCGTCGAAAGAGATTATTGCCGACGAGCCGCTGTATCAAAGTATTGTCGTCTCCACCTTATCGGACATGAAATATGGAGATGTCCGGCAAATGAAAATCAGCGAAATTAAAAAAATGCTGATTGCCTCGCTAAATGCCGAACTTAAGAACCGGGATATTCCCGCGCCTTATTCCGATCTTCTCGTCAAAAAAGTGGTGTTTCAGTAATGCCCGCCCTGAACCGGAATTAATACGATGCACGTAGCCTATGACATGCAGGCGTTCCAGGAATTCCAGGCGCTGCCATCACTGACGCCCGCCGAGGAGAGCCACTATTTACAGGCCTATCTGCCGCTGGTGCGCAAAGTGGTGCGCCAGCTCGCGCCGCAATGCACAAGCGTGATGGACAAGCAGGATATGGAACAGGTCGCACTCATGGGATTACTGGGCGCGATCCGCCGCTACGGTAAGCCGGATGAGGGGTTCGGCGGCTACGCGGTACACCGTATCCGGGGCTCGATCCTTGATGAACTCCGCAGCCTGGACTGGCGGCCGCGCCAGCTCCGGCAAAAACATCATCAGATTAACGATCGCATTCGTGCGCTGCGTAAAACGCTCGGGCGCGAGCCGTCGCCGCGTGAGCTGGAAGCCGAAGGCATCACCGCAGACGATTACCAGGAATATCTGACCCTGGACGGGGCCAGCACGCTGGCCAGTCTCGATGAGTTACTCAGTGACGATCACAGCGGCGTGAGCCCGGTGGGTCGCCGTCTGGATGAGCAGGTGATCACCGCCCATATGCTCAGTAAGGCGCTTAAAACGCTGAATGAAAAAGAGCAGCATATCCTCGCGCTCTATTATCAGCAGGATATGAACTTTAAAGAGATCGCGCAGGTATTGGGATTAACTGAAGCCCGAATTTGCCAGCTAAATAAAAAAATCGCCGAAAAACTCAAAGGCTATTTTTCACTGAATTAATTTTTCTCCAGTCAACAGGGATCCGTCGCCGGATTCGTCGAGGGTGTTATGCAAAAGATATTTGGTTTACTTGTGGTATTAGGGTGTGTATTTGGTGGCTATTTTGAAGCGGGAGGGCAGCTTATTGCCATCTGGCAGCCCGCCGAAATCGTGATTATTTTAGGCGCAGGTCTGGGGGCGATGTTTATTGGCAACCCGATGCACGTACTAAAAGAGATCGTTCACCAGATTAAAGGCGTTATTAGTAAGAAAAACCTCGGAGCGGAATTCCAGCGCCAGTTATTAATGTGCCTGTATGAACTGCTGGAAACCGTCCAGACCGGCGGGTTGCGCACCCTCGATCAGCATATTGAACAGCCGGAAGAGAGCACCATTTTTCAAAAATTCCCGCTGGTGCTGAAACAAAAACGGCTGGTGATGTTTATTGCCGATAACTTTCGCCTGATGGCGATGGGCAAAATCGATGCCCATGAGCTGGAAGGCATTCTCGATCAGGAACTGGAAACCATCGAAGGCGAACTGATGGCCCCGTCGCGCTCGCTCCAGCGTACCGCCGAAGCGATGCCGGGCTTTGGCATTTGCGCAGCGGTGCTGGGGATCATCATCACCATGCAGTCCATCGACGGATCGATTGCGCTGATCGGCCTGAAAGTGGCGGCCGCGTTGGTGGGAACCTTCCTCGGCGTGTTCTTCTGCTACTGCTTTATGGACCCGCTGGCTAACGCCATGGAACAACAGGCGCGCGCCGAACATTCGCTGCTGGAGTGCGTGCGCACCGTACTGGTGGCGCAGGCGGGCGGTAAGCCGACGCTGCTGGCAGTGGATGCGGGACGCAAGCTGCTGCACCTGGCGTCAAAACCGACCTTCGCCAATCTGGATGCCTGGGTGAATGCGATGCTGGAGCAGGAAGACTAATGAGACCGTCAAACCGACGCGATCGGAATAAACACACCACCATCATTCGCCGGCAAATCAAAAAGAATCACGGCGGGCATCACGGCGGGGCATGGAAAGTCGCTTTTGCGGATTTCACCCTCGCGATGATGGCGCTGTTTATGACGCTGTGGATCGTTAACAGCGTGAGCAAATCCGACCGTGAAACCATCGTCGCGGCGCTGCACGGCCACTCGGTGTTCAGCGGCGGCGGCATGGCCCCGCTCAATCATCTGGGGAAAAAACTGACCACCAAAAGCAGCCCGCGCACCAGCCCGGCGACGGCCCAGGAAACGGTGAAAACCGCCCCGGCAATGGTTGACGAAGAGAGCGCGAAGAAAGCGCTCGATACCACCCAAAAAATGGCGCTGTTAAAGCAGAAATCGGCCCGCGAACTGGGCGAGCTGGCGACCAGCATTAACGACATCGCGCTGAAAGCGCACATGGAAAGCAACCTGGAGATGGAGATCGTCCCGCAGGGCCTGCGCATTCTGATTAAAGACAACCAGAACCGCAGCATGTTTGAGCGCGGCAGCGCGCGGATCATGCCGTTTTTCCGATCGCTGTTAACCGAACTGACGCCGATTTTTGATTCGCTGGACAATAAAATCATCATCACCGGCCACACCGACGCCATGCAGTATAAAAGCCAGGCCTATAACAACTGGAACCTCTCCGGTGACCGGGCGCTGTCGGCGCGACGCGTGATGGAGCAGGCGGGGATGCCGATGGATAAAGTGATGCAGGTCAGCGCGATGGCCGATCAGATGCTGATCGACCAGAACCACCCGGAAAGCGCCGATAACCGCCGCATTGAGATCATGGTCTTAACCCGGTCGGCGTCGGACACGCTGTATCAGTTCTTTGGCGCGCAGGGCGAAAAAATCGTGCAGCCCATCGCCCGCAAGCTGGATCAATCCCTGACCCGGCGCACCGACAAGTAAGCCATTATGCATGTTAAATCCTGGCTGGCGACGGCGCTTCTCGCGTCCGCCAGCATCATGTCTCTGCCCGTCAGCGCGACGGGCCACACGACTAAATCTGCCCCGAAAAAATCGCACAGTTACGGCGCAAAACAGCGTATGCACAACCGCCTGCTGCTGGCTAAGGCCCGCACCAGCCACCACACGACGCCAATTGTGCGCGGTGACGCGCATGCTAAAGCGCAACTGCGGGCGCAAAACCGGAACTTCCTGGAACAGCACCCGGAGTGGTTTGTCTCGCCATACCGCATGACCTCACACCATTTGCAGGACGGCACGGGACTGGTGAACAACGATCATGTGCAGTCGGTGACCGAGAAAATCATGCGCAACTTACAGCGCCAGCTCGGTAAACCGTACGTGTGGGGCGGTGAATCGCCGGAGGAGGGGTTTGATTGCAGCGGGCTGGTTTATTACGCCTTTAACAGCCAGCTGGCGGCGAAACTCCCGCGCACCGCCGATGAGATGTTCCGTTACCGCCGCGCCCGCCATGTCGCAGACAACGACCTGCGCCGTGGCGATCTGCTGTTCTTCCAGATCCACTCCCACGGCAAAGCCGATCATATGGGCGTGTACCTCGGCAACGGACGCTTTATCCAGGCCCCGCGCACCGGCGAACGCATCCAGATAAGCTATCTCGACGATGAGTTCTGGCAACAGCACTACCTGGGGGGGAGAAGGATAATTATGGATAATACGGTGTTGTAATTCTTCAGGAAACTGGCGTGGGTGTAACAGCAAACATACGACACAGTTAGATAGTTTTGTGTCGTATGTTTGCTGTTTAAAATGTCGTATGTTTGCTATGCTTAAGAAACGATCAACGGGAGGCAGCATGACGATAAAAGCTCGGATTCAGTCACGACTGAGGCGCTCAAAGCGTTATGTTTTTACTCGTGACGATTTCAAAGATCTGGCAGGCTACGATCAAGTGGGTCGGGTACTGCGTGAGCTGGTCAAGGAAGGGCAGTTACTGAAAGTAGGCTATGGCGTCTACACCAAAGCGCGACAAAATGCGATCACGGGTAAATTAATGCCCGCAGCCCCTGGTGGTTCTGCTGCGGTCGTGATTGAAGCGCTGGATCGTCTGAAGGTGAAATACCGTCTGTCAGGCGCAACGAAAGCCTATAATAGCGGTAAATCCACTCAGATCCCTGCCTCAATGGAAATCAAAACGTCAACACGTTTTAAAAGAGTATTATCGATAGGGAATAGCAAGTTAAATGGATGATTTGATAAATTTATTTCCAGACGCAGCGGATGCGCTGGGAATTGAATCGGTTGCAATTGTAGAGAAAGATTATTACATCGTTGAGTTATTGCGCCTGTTACAACCTCTGGCTTTTAATACGCATCAACTGGTATTTTCTGGTGGAACGGCATTATCAAAAGCGGGAATATCCTTGAATCGGATGTCAGAGGATGTGGACATTAAACTGGTGCCAGTTGCCCGTTTCTATGAGCAGTACTCCAGAACTCAACGTAAAAACATTCGTAGAAATATTGTTCAGAACATAAGTGAATTAATTAACGCTTCAGCTACGTTTAGCCTGGATGCAGCTTATCCAAAAATTACACGTGATGAGTTTCGCTATAATGAAATTCCGGTGCGTTACCCGCAGGCTTATGCGCAGTCTCCCTGTTTGAGGCCCTTTATAAAATTAGAGTTAATAGAAACAGAATTGCTGGAGCCAGCAGAAAACCGCGATATTAGCTCGTTAATAATGGATTTAACAAACAAGGGACAAAAAGTAGACGCGTTTCCCTGTGCCACTATCACCAGCACGCAGGCTGAAAAGCTGATTGCGATGTTGCGTAGATCGGCTGCGAACAAGCGTCATGTAGAACGAGCGGTAGATGAATCACTGGTTCGCCATATCTACGATAATTTTTGTATTATCAGAGAAAAGGGTGCCGATACTCCTGCTCTCAAGCGCTTTGTGCAAGCCTGTATTGAACAGGATATTGCCCGTTATGGTGCCCAGTATCCCGAGTTCTGCAAATCACCTGTTGAAGAACTCATCCTGGGACTCGAAGAGCTGGCGAGTAATCCTGTTTATCAGGAGCGTTATTTGCAATTTGTCACGCCAATGATATTTGGTAATCGATACGTTCCCTGGGAAGATGCTTATACCTGCTTTCGTCAGACGGCATTGGATATTTTTGCTGCATAGAGCCAGCATTGAATAATTCCCTCACCCCGCACAAACGAAATAAACCGACAGCAGGAGTATTTCGAGCAGAATAGTCAGAATAATAATCCTGCACACCAGCACGGGCATATCGGTGGCAGGTGGGGGAGGGGGAAGGGGATCTTTCTCGCCCGCATCGTGCGCGCGCATAAATTCTTCCATGGTTTTATAAACCGGTAACGTCTTCTTTTCCTGCCCGTCTTTATTATCCATTCCCTGACCCCTTCCCTGTGCGCGGCCTGAATTTAACTGAGCGTACCGATAATCTTCAGCTCCAGTTCATCGGGTACTTCGTTGTAAGAGAGCACATTCAGCCCGCTGGTGAACAGCCGCGCGTAGCGCGCCAGCAGCGGGCGCAGTTGCGGTGCCACCAGCAATACCGGTTCTTTGCCGGCGGCTTTCATCTGCTCGTGCATTTGTGGCATGTTTTCCTGGAACTGGCTCAGCATGTTCGGGTCGACCGGCACGCTGTCGAGCATCACTTTGCCGCTCTGTTGCGCCTGATTGACCACCCCCAGTAGCAGGTTTTCCAGCTCGTTATTGAGCGTATAAACCGCCAGTTCCTGATTGCGCACAAGTCCATGCGTGATGCTGCGGCGCAGCGCCAGACGCACGTCGGACACCAGCAAAATCGGGTCTTTGGTGATGGCGCTACTGGCGACCAGGGTGGTGGCGATGGTGACGATATCGCGCAGCGACACCCGCTCAGTGAGCAGGCTGCGGTAGACCTTCAGCAGCAGGCTGTAGTTGAGCGCGCCGTTAAGATCTTCCGCCAGCTTCGGGGCCTGCGCCGCCAGCCGGTTGTGCAACTGGGTCACATCGTCGTAATTAAACAGCTCAGGAATATAGTGGCCGACCACTTTATTAAGGTGCGTGGCGATCACGCTGGCGCAGTCGATCACCTGATAACCCATATTCAGCGCTTTGGCTTTTTGCGCGGCGGTGATCCAGGTGACCGGCATGCCGTAGGCCGGATCGCTGCCGAGCGTGCCGTCGATTTCCCCGTAGGTTTCCCCGGAAGGCAGCGCCATCAGCTTATCCGCCGGGATATCGCCGCCGTCGGCCTTAATGCCGTTGATGTAAATGGCGTACTGGGTCGGCTTTAAGCGGAAGTTCTCGCGGATGCGGATCTCCGGCAGCAGCATCCCGTTGTTATCGGAAATCACCTGGCGCACGCCGCGAATACGCTGGGTCAGCGGGCTGCCTTTGGCCTTGTCCACCAGCGTCACCAGCTTGTAGCCGAGGCTTAAACTGATCGGCTCAATCAGCGGGATGGTGTCCCAGCTGACCGGCTGCTCGCTGCTTTCGGTCAGGGTTTTGCTGAGGGTGGCGAGGTTCTGCTCCTCCTGCTCCGCCGGGGCGGGTTTTTTACTCTGCCGCCACGCGGTGAACGCCAGCAGAGCGGTAAAGAGTAAAAATGGCAGATGCGGCATTCCCGGCACGATGGCGAGGATAAACATCACCCCCGCGGCGGTGTAGATCACCGCAGGCGTCGCCAGCAGCTGCTTTTTCACTTCGCTGGCAATATCGCCGCTGTCGCTGACGCGGGTAACGATGATCGCCGCCGCCGTCGAGAGCAGAAGCGACGGGATCTGCGCCACCAGGCCATCCCCGATGGTCATCAGCACATACTGCGAGAAGGCCGCGTCGGCGCTGAGGTTGTATTTAAAAATCCCGATGCACACGCCGCCGATCAGGTTGATGGCGAGGATCATCATCCCGGCGATGGCGTCGCCGCGCACAAACTTCGAGGCCCCGTCCATCGCGCCGTAGAAATCGGCTTCGCTGGTGACTTCTTTGCGCCGGGCCTGTGCCTGCGCCTGATTGATCAGCCCCGCATTGAGATCGGCATCAATCGCCATCTGTTTGCCGGGCATCGCGTCCAGGGTAAAGCGCGCTGAAACTTCAGATATACGCTCCGCGCCTTTCGTCACCACGATAAAGTTGATGATCATCAGGATGATAAACACCACGAAACCGACGACGAAGTTGCCGCCGATCACCACCTGGCCGAAGGATTCGATCACCTTACCGGCTGCGCCCACGCCCTCATGCCCGAACAGTAACACCACGCGGGTGGAGGCCACGTTGAGCGTCAGGCGCATCAGGGTGGTGATGAGCAGCACCGTCGGGAACAGGCTGAACTCCAGCGGGCGTTTCGTGGAGACACTCACCAACAGCACCAGCACCGCCAGCACAATATTGAAGGTGAACAGCACGTCCAGAAGCATCGGCGGCAGCGGCAAAATCACCATCGCCAGAATGCACAGTAAGACCAGCGGAACGCCGTGATGCCCGGCGCGCAGACCTGTCAGCATCTGCTTAAATGTTTTCTGCATCCTGTTTCAGAACCTCTTTAGGGATGGAAATATGACGGTTAAGTTCGGGCTTGTCCTGCATTCCGGCGCGCCAGGATTTAAGGTGCAGCACGTAAGTCAGCACGTGGGCAATCGCGCGGAAAAGCTGAAAAGGGATCTGCTGGTTGATCTGCGTGGTGTAATAGACCGCGCGGGCGAGCTTCGGAAACTCAACCACTTCAACCTTATGTTCGCGGGCGACGTCGCGGATATAGAGCGCCACCTCGTCGGTGCCTTTCGCCACCACAAAGGGCGCAGCGGCCCGCGCGGTGTCGTAGTTCAGCGCCACCGCGTAGTGGGTCGGGTTGACGATCACCACGTCGGCTTTCGGCACCACGCGCTTGATCTGCCCCAGCGCCATCTGGCGTTGCAGGCGCCGCACTTTGGCTTTTAACTCCGGGCTGCCTTCCTGATTTTTGTATTCCTCTTTCACTTCCTGTTTGGTCATCTTTAATCCTTTGGTAAACAGATGCTTAGCCAGCGGAATGTCGATCACCGCAAAGAAGACGAACAGCATGACGAAGTTCTGCATCACGCTGCGGTAGAGCGACAGGCCATCGGTGACGGCGCGGGTGAAAAAGTGTTCCTGCAAATGGACAAAGCCGCTGAAATTGTGGCGCAGGGTCAGGCCAAGCAGCACCAGCACGATGACGCTCTTAACGATCATTTTGCCGGTCTCCACCAGGTGATCGCCGGAAAACAGGCGGCCAATGCCTTTGAGCGGGCTGATTTTGCTGAAATCCGGCAGCAGCTTTTTCGGCGTGAACAGCCAGCCGCCCGGCACCAGCGAGGCGGCGATCGCCGCCAGCGGCATCGGCACCAGCGTCAGGATAAACTTGAGAATAATCAGTAAATTGTGCTGCAAAAACTGGCCGAGAATATCCGGGTCGTTAATGTGCTGCGCGTACTGGTGCACGGTGGTGAAGGCTTCGCGGATAAAATCGCGGTACCACGGAAAGCTGTTGCTGAGCACGATAAAGGCCGCAAACAGGCTGGCGGCCAGCCCCATATCTTTTGATCGCGGGATTTGCCCGTCCTGGCGCGCTTTGCGACGTTTTTGCGCGGAGGGCTTTTCTGTTTTTTCGTCGCTGCTGGCGTCAGCCATGACCAGTCCTCAGCGCGTCGAACTGGCTTAAGACGAAATTCGCCAGGTGTAAAAAGTGGTCGGGCAGGACGTAGAGCAGGGCGGCAAAGCACACCATGCCCGCCAGCATATTGACCGGGAAGCCGAGGGAGTAGAGATTCAGCGCGGGCGAAACGCGGTTAAGCAGGCCAAATCCGCCCTGTACCACCAGCATAATAAAGGTGGTCGGCAGCGCCAGCAGCGTCGCGGAAGCGAACGTCCAGCTTAACGCGAGGCTCACGCTGCGCAGGGTTTGCGCGCTGAGTGCGCTGCCAATCGGCCAGTAAGTGAAACTTTTAAACAGAATGCTCACCAGCAGCAGGTGCCCGTCCATGGCGAAAAACAGGATCGCCGCATAGATATAGATGAACTCCGACAGCACGGTGGTGGACGCGCCGCTGTTCGGATCGTTCATCACCGCCATGCTCATCCCCATATTAAACGACAGGATTTGCCCGGCGATTTGCAACGCCTGGAAGACAAATTGCAGCATCAGGCCGAAGAGAAAGCCCCACAGGACCTGCTCCAGGGTTAACACAATCGTGCTCAGAGTCAGCAACCCCTGCGGGACGGGGGCGTGGATTAACGGCGCGAGCAGCACGGCGATGCCAAACGAGAGAATAATGCGCAGGCGCACGGACAGCGCCTTGCTGTCGAACACCGGGCTGAACTGGAAAAACGCCATGATGCGCACAAACGGATACCACAGCGCCCACACCAGGTTGATGAACTGATTGATGTCACGGAGCGCCATCTCAGCCCACCAGCATCGCGGCCTGGGTGAACAGGTGCGTACAGAGATCGCTTAACTGCACGATCATCCATTTGCCGCACACGCCGAGCACCACCAGGGTGACGAGCAGACGCGGTAAAAAACTCAGCGTCTGCTCGTTAATCTGCGTCACCGCCTGGAAAATACTCACGCACAGCCCGACCAGCAGGCTCGGCACCACCAGCACGGAGACCAGAATAATCACCACTTTAATGCCGCTGGCGACGATATCCGCCGCCACGTCGAGGGTTAACATCACAGGCCTCCTGTCAGCCTAAGCCGAGTCCGCGAATGCTGGCGGTCAGGGTGCCGACGGTCAGCGACCAGCCGTCGATCAGCACAAACACCATCAGTTTGAACGGCAGCGAGACGATCAGCGGCGAGAGCATCATCATCCCCATCGCCATCAGCACGCTTGAGACGATCAGGTCGATCACCAGAAAAGGGATGTAGAGCATAAAGCCGATCTGGAAGGCGGTTTTTAGCTCGCTTAACACGTACGCCGGAATGACGATAGAGAGATCCTGATCGGCGGCGTTGCCCTTCGCGTTAGCGATGGTCATGATCTGCGCCATCGCTTTTTTGTTGGTCTGCGCCAGCATAAAGCGCTTAAGCGGCGCGGCGGCGGTGGAGAGCGCCTGCGGCAGTGTGATGGCGTCATTTTCAAACGGCACCACCGCGTGATCGTAAATGTTGAGCCAGATCGGACGCATCACCAGCATGGTCAGCGCCAGCGCGATGCCGATCAGAATGCGGTTGGGCGGCGTTTGTTGCAGCCCCAGCGCCTGGCGCAGCAGCGACAGCACGATGATAAAGCGGGTAAAGCTGGTCATCATCAGCAGCAGGGTCGGCAGCATCCCCACCAGCGTCATCAGGATCAGGATCTGCACTTTGACGCTCAGCGCCTGGGTGTCCCCGTGCGTCACCACGCTGAAGAGTGGGATCTCACCGCCCTGGGCAAACGCCGACGGCGAAAGCAGCAGCAGCGCGCCCGTCAGCAGGGTAAAGAGCGTGCGCAGTTTCATGGCGTCAGTTCGTTGATATCGCGCGTGTTGAACTCGATCACCCGTAATCCATACTTCTCGTTCACCACCACCACTTCCGCTTTCCCCAGCAGAATGTTGTTCACTTTGATATCCAGCGGCTCGCCCGCCAGCTTGTTCAGCTCAATCACCGTGTCATCGTCAATGCTGAGCAGATCCGCCAGCATCACCTCCACGGAGGAGACTTCCAGCGTCAGGGTGACGGGAATGCGTTTCAGCAGCGCCATGGAATCGGTCAGCGGCGCGCCTTTGGCGGCAGTTTTCACCAGCGGCGCAACAGGCTGCGGAGCCGCCTCGTCGTGACTGGCTAATTCAAAACCTTCTTCAAGCAGATCTTCGTGGTTATTCATACGACTTCTCAGAGATATTTTCAGTAATGTCGGACAACAGCAGTTTGTCGCTATCCTCGACGATCAGCGCGCTGAACAGGGCTGATTGTCCGATAGCGACGGGGAATTTATCCGCAAGCGAAATCGGTAAAATATCGCCTGCCTTGATCATCGTTAAATCCGCGACGTTCATATTAATTTCCGCCACTTTCACATCGAGACTTAACGGCAGGGTATTAATAATCTGCGTCATGATCGCTTTTTGCTTCGATTTACGCGCCGCCGCCCCTTCATCAACCTGCGGCTTCTCTTTTTTGCGCAGCGCGTTGAGAATAAAATCGGTGTGAGCGTTATCCAGCAGAATATAAAAACTGCTCTGCTTATCTTCATTGAGCGTAAAGGCAATCTGATACGCCCACTGCGTGAGAATATGGCTGTTATCGGCCTTAACGGTTAATGGCAGGCCGAGCGTTTCTTCATTAAACAGCATCTGGCAAATATCCAGCGCCAGGCGGTTACGCAACCGCGCTTCGGTTTTTGTTGGCGGCCGGTCGGTTTTACTGTTTTCATCGAAATGCGCATCCAGACCGTAAAAATTATTCAGAATGGTTAACAGCAGCGGGCGATCGATATCAAACGCCAGATTACCTACGGGCGAGGCGAGCACATCGGCACGCTTATTTTTCACGTCCATGGTGCAGGCGATCTTTTTTAAGCTGACGTTTGAACGGTGCTTTCTGAGAAAGTAATGGCTGAGCCTCGACTCCAGAATGTCGAATTTGCTGATAAACATTCCCGGCAGCCGATGGTAAGGGCGGCCAAGGCGATTACCTTCCAGTTTGCAGACTCCCTGGAGCTGGCTGTACTTCAACATGGTGCGCATTCTCTGTCGTAATGTCTTAATAAGGAGCGAGCCGTTTTACGTGATGAAGATCTCACTGCATGTAAAAACTGACGGTTCACATTTAAGTTTCGCTTTATGATTGCCGTCTTAATTAAATAACGTCTGTACTTCACCAGCGACCACTCCCGAAACAGGAAGGGCATTTAATCGGAAATAGTTTTGCACCACAAGCGCCCGGTGCGGGATAATTATTATTAAAAGATTATTAATTTCCGGGCACGATCTCATTGCGCGCGTCTGCTGCGTATCTTTCCCTCGTTTCTTTATATAACTACATGTTTTCAAAGAAATAATATTTTTTTGAAGGATTAATATTATTTCTGAAAATGGCGTGATGTTAGAATTTGCTTAATCTCAGGTGTCAGGATTACTTAAGCTAATGTAATACATGGCAGCCGTCATCCTCCTCATTTGTTTATATCAGTTAATGCGAGTTTACTCATGCCAACCTTAATAGCCGAAGCCGCTACCAGCATTAAAACGTTTTCATTAGCAAGACGTGTTGCCAGCTTTAATATTCCGGTATTGATTCAGGGTGAAACCGGCGCGGGTAAAGAGTGCGTGGCGAAACTCATTCACTCCGCCGCCTTTGGTGAAGAGAATGACGCGCCATTTATTGGTATTAACTGTGCGGCTATTCCTGAACCGATGCTGGAATCCACCCTGTTCGGCTATGAAAAAGGCGCATTCACCGGCGCGGTAAATTCCGTTCCCGGCAAACTGGAGATGGCCAATAACGGCACGCTGCTGTTAGATGAAATTGGCGATATGCCGCTGGCGTTACAGGCCAAATTATTGCGCGTATTACAGGAGCATCAGGTGGAACGCCTGGGCAGTAATCGGCCCATTAAACTGAATTTCCGCCTGATTGCCTGCACCAATAAAAATCTGGAAGCGGAAGTCGCCGCCGGGCGTTTTCGTGAAGATCTGTTTTACCGTATTTCGGTGGTGCCGATTAACGTCCCGCCGCTGCGCGAACGCGCGGGGGATATTATTCCGCTGGCGGAATCTTTCCTGCAAAAATATGCCCGCATGGTCGGCAAAAATATCGTGCTCTCCGAGCGGGCAAAATCGGCGCTGGTTAAATATAGCTGGCCGGGTAACGTGCGCCAGCTGGAAAATACCATTCAGCGCGGGATGATTTTAAATCAGGACGGCGTGATCCACGCCAGCACGCTGGGTATTCCGCTGGTGGAAGAATCCGCCCCCTATATTGAATCCTGGCAACCCGCCGCCGCACCCGTCACTTTGGCGGTGGATCTGAACGATAATTTACAGGCGCACGGACGCAGTGCGCAGTATCAGTATATTGCCGACCTGATGGGTAAATTTCAGGGCAATAAAACCAAAATCGCTGACTTCCTGGGGATCACCCCCAGGGCGTTACGCTATCGCCTCGCCTCCATGCGCAAGCAGGGCTTCGACGTTTGTTAATTCCGGAAAATTCCTTCATGACAACGATTACTCATCTCACCGGCGGTGCGTCCTTGCTCAGTATGCAGCAGGAAATGAACCGGATGAAAACCCTGGCCGATGCGCCGGTGTTGCCCTCAACGACGCAGGCGCTGGCAAGCCACGCCAGCGAAACCTCTTTTCAGGAGGTGATGCATGCCGCACTCAACCATATCGATCGGATACAGCAGGCGGCGGACGCCAAACAGAACGCCGTTGACAGCGGGCAGAGCGACGATCTGGTCGGCGCGATGCTGGCAAGCCAGGAGGCCGCGCTCTCCTTTTCCGCGCTGGTGCAGGTCAGAAACAAAGTGACCAGCGGCATTAACGATCTGATGAGCATGTCTGTGTAGCCCTATGAAAGAGAAACTCTCCGCGCGGCTTTCGGCCCCGCTTTCCGCACTGTCGGCGGCGTTGCCGGGCAATAAAAAATGGCTGGCCTTAGGCGGCGCGGCGGTGCTGTTAACCGCCGCGATTGTCGGCACGCTCTGGCACAGTAACAGCGGCTACATTGCGCTGTACGGCGCACAGGAACACCTGCCGGTATCGCAGATTATTACCGTGCTCGACGGCGAAAAGGTCGATTACCGCATCGATCCGGCCACCGGGCAGATCCTCGTCCCGGACGCGCAACTGTCGAAAATCCGCATGACCCTGGCGGGCAAAGGCGTGCAGGCGTTAAACCCCACCGGCTATGAGCTGATGGACAAAGACGAAGTGCTCGGCAGCAGCCAGTTCGTGCAGAACATCCGCTACAAGCGCAGCCTCGAAGGGGAGATGGCGCAGAGCATTATGACGCTCGACGCGGTGGAAACTGCCCGCGTGCACCTCGCGCTGAACGAAGAAAGCTCGTTTGTGGTGAGCGAGGAAGCGCACAACAGCGCCTCGGTGGTGGTGCGCCTGCATTACGGCAGCAAGCTCGACGCCGAGCAGGTCAACGCCATTATTCACCTGGTGAGCGGCAGCGTGCCAGGGCTTGCGCCCGCACAGGTCAGCGTGGTCGATCAGGCGGGCGTGTTGCTCTCTGAGGGCGTGGCCGATGAAACCCGTGCCTCCGCCACCACCCGCAAAAACAACGAACTACTGAAGAATATTCAGGATAAAACCCGCGACAGCATCGCGAACGTGCTGACCACGCTGGTGGGGAAAAACAATTACCGCATCAGCGTGATGCCGGAGCTGGATCTCAGCGCCATCGACGAAACCCAGGAGAAGCTCGGCGACAGCCCGAAACTCAACCGCGAGCAGATTTCGCAGGATAAAAACACCGATCAGATCGCCATCGGCATTCCCGGCTCGTTAAGCAATCGCCCGCCGGAAGCCGCGCCTGAGCAGATTGGCGGCACGCCCGCTAACCCGGCGGCCAGTAAAAATCCGCAGGCGCTCTCCGAGCACAGCGACAGCAAGCGCGACTACGCCTGGGATCGCGACATCAAACACATTCAGCATCCCGGTTTTGAACTGAAGCATCTCAACGTGGCGGTGGTGTTAAACCGCGACGCGGCGACGGTAAAAGGCTGGACGCCGGAGCAGGTGAAGCAGGTGGAAACCATGCTCAACAACGCCGCCGGGATCGACAGCGCGCGCGGCGACAAACTCTCCCTGTCACTTTTGAACTTCATCCCGGCGGAAAAACCGACCGTGACGGTGGAAAAATGGTGGCAGAACGACAGCATCATGGCGTGGGCGCGCATGGGCGGCATCGGCCTGCTCGCACTCTTGATTTTGCTGCTGGTGGTGCGCCCGCTGATGAAGCACGTTATGGCGATGCAGGCCCTGCGCCGCAATGCGCAAGTCGCGCCAGCGGTGACGCATGATGAGATCCTGCCGACCATCAGCACTGATGACGACGAGCGTAAGAGCATTGAACTGCCGTCGTTCCCCGGCGATGACTCGCTGCCCGCACAAAGTTCCGGTCTGGAAACCAAGCTGGAATTCCTTAAAAAACTGGCGATCAGCGACACCGATCGCGTTGCCGAAGTGATCAGACAGTGGATTACCAGTAATGAGCGAATTGACAATAAATAAGTCCAGCGGCACCAGCTACCTTGAGCAGGCGGCGATTTTACTGCTCTGCCTCGGCGAAGAGGCCGCCGCCACGGTGATGCAAAAACTCAGCCGCGAAGAAGTGGTGCGCCTGAGCGAGCACATGGCGCGCCTTTCCGGGGTGAAAACCAGCCAGGCGAAAAAGGTCATCAACAATTTCTTTGAGGAATTCCGCGAGCAGAGTGGCATCAACGGCGCATCGCGGATGATGTTGCAGGGGATCCTTAACAAAGCGCTGGGCGGCGAAATCGCCAGCAGCGTGATCAACGGCATTTACGGCGATGAGATCCGCTCACGAATGGCGCGCCTGCAATGGGTGGAACCGCGCCAGCTTGCCACGCTGATCTCCGAAGAACACCTCCAGTTGCAGGCGGTGTTTCTCGCCTTCCTGACGCCGGAGATCGCCGCCACCGTACTCTCGTACATGAGCGACGCGGTGCAAAACGAAATTCTCTATCGGGTGGCAAAACTCAGCGACGTTAACCGCGACGTGGTGGACGAACTGGACCGCCTCATCGACCGTGGCCTGTCGGTGCTCGCCGAGCACGGCTCGAAAGTGAAGGGCATCAAGCAGGCGGCGGATATCGTCAACCGCATTCAGGGCAACCAGCAGCAGATCCTCGATCAGATGCGCAATCTGGACGAAGAGGTGCTGGAGCAGTTGCAGGATGAGATGTACGACTTCTTTATCCTGAGTCGCCAGAGCGAAGAGGTGCGCCGTCGCCTGCTCGACGAAGTGCCGATGGAAGACTGGGCGGTGGCGCTCAAAGGCACCGAAACGCCGCTGCGCCGCGCTATTTTTGCGGTCATGCCAAAGCGCCAGGTACAGCAGCTTGAAACCATCACCTCCCGCCTGGGGCCGGTGCCGATCAGCCGCATTGAGCAGATCCGCCGTGAGATCATGGCGATTGCCCGCGAGCTGGAAGAAGCCGGTGAAATTCAGCTTCAGCTGTATGCTGAACAGACGGCGGAATAAAGGAGCACATGATGGAAAAGCTACGCGGTCGCTACCGCTTACACCGCTTTGCCCCGCGCCACGCCGCGCCCTTTGCCGATACGCCGCTGCCGGGCGTTTCAGCCGTAGAGTTTCAGCGTCAGTTAATGGATGGTTTTCAGCAGGGGATGCAAAAGGGCTTTGAACAGGGCCTCGCTGAAGGCCACGAACAGGGTCGCGAGGAAGGGCGGCAGAAAGGGCAGGACGACGGCTACCGCGACGGCTACGCCGAGGGCAGTCTCGCCGGGCAGAAAGCCGGGCTGATGCAGTTCACCGAGGCCGCCGCTCCGCTGGAAGCCATCGCGTCGCAACTGAACGATTTTATGGCCCACGCACAGCGCAAACAGCGCGACGATCTCCTGCAACTGGTGGGAAAAGTCACCCGCCAGGTGATCCGCTGCGAACTGGCGCTGCAGCCGACGCAGCTTCTGGCGCTGGTGGAGGAGGCGATTACGGCCCTGCCGTCCACGCCGGAATCGCTGCACGTTTACCTGAGCACGGATGAATTTAACCGCATTCAGAACGCTGCGCCTGCGAAGGTCAAAGAGTGGAGCCTGATGCCGTCGGCAGAGTTGCCCGCCGGGGAGTGCCGGATTGTGACCGATCAATCGGAACTGGATATCGGCTGCGGGCACCGCCTGTCACAGTGCATGAATGTGCTGAAAGAGACGCTGGCCCCGGAGTCGGACGATGCATGATCCGGCGCGGATCGACCTTGCGCTTAACGCCATCGAAACCATCGCCGTCGCCCGCGTCGCCGGACGGCTGGTGCGGCTGAACGGGATCTTACTTGAGTGCGTCGGCTGTCCGCTGGTGACGGGGCAGTTGTGCCGCATCGAGAGCGCCGACGGCAGTTTTATCGACGCCCAGGCGGTGGGCTTTAACCGCGACATCACCTATTTAATGCCCTTCAAACAGCCCACCGGCCTGATGGCAGGCGCGCGCGTGTTCCCGGAAGACAGAGCCCAGGAAGTGCTGATCGGCGAAAGCTGGTTAGGCCGCGTGGTCAGTGGACTTGGTGAGCCGATTGACGGCAAGGGCAAACTCGGCGGCAGCGACGTGCTGCCCGCCAGCGCGCCGTCAATTAACCCGCTCACCCGTCAGCCGGTGGCGGAGCCGCTGGACGTCGGCGTCAAAGCGATTAACGGTATGCTGACCATCGGCAAAGGCCAGCGCGTCGGGCTGATGGCGGGCAGCGGGGTGGGGAAAAGCGTGCTGCTCGGCATGATCACCCGCCAGACCAAAGCTCAGGTGGTGGTGGTCGGGCTGATTGGCGAGCGCGGGCGCGAGGTGAAAGAGTTTATCGATCACTCCCTGGGTGCCGAAGGGCTGGCAAAATCCATCGTGGTGGCCGCCCCCGCCGACGAGTCGCCGCTGATGCGCCTGAAAGCCACCGAGCTGTGCCACGCGATAGCCGCCTGGTTCCGCGACCGGGGTTTTGACGTGCTGCTGCTGGTGGATTCCCTGACGCGCTACGCCATGGCCCAGCGCGAAATCGCCCTCTCGCTTGGCGAACCGCCCGCCACCAAAGGCTACCCGCCGTCGGCGTTTGGCATTATCCCAAGGCTTGTGGAAAGCGCCGGCAACAGCGAGAGCAGCGGGTCGATGACCGCGATTTACACCGTGCTGGCAGAAGGGGACGATCAGCAGGACCCGATTGTTGACTGCGCCCGCGCGGTGCTCGACGGACACATCGTGCTGACCCGTAAACTGGCCGAAGCCGGGCACTACCCGGCGATTGATATCGCCCAGTCGATCAGCCGCTGCATGACGCAAATCACCCCCCGCGAGCATCAGCAGGCGGCCCGTGCGCTGAAACAAAATTACGCGGCGTATATGGAGATCAAACCGCTGATCCCGCTCGGCGGCTACGTCGCAGGCGCAGATCCGGCAGTGGATAAAGCGGTGAAAGTGTTCCCGGCGATCGTCCGGTTTTTGACCCAGGAGATGCACGAAGCCGCCCCGCTGGAGCAGGTGCAGGGGCAGATGCAGAAGCTGTTTCCGGGGAGGAGGCCACCCTCTCCCTGAGGGAGAGGGGACAACACCACCCTCACCCTGACCCTCTCCCTCAGGGAGAGGGGACAAAACCTCCCTC
>NZ_FOYH01000002.1:426822-546284 GCF_900116015.1 Enterobacter sp. kpr-6 | reverse complement strand
CCCTCACCCTGACCCTCTCCCTCAGGGAGAGGGGACAAAACCTCCCTCTCCCCAGGGGAGAGGGCCGGGGTGAGGGGGCCTTTTCAGGACCCCTTAACCACCTCAATAATCGACGTAGTGGAAATGGACGGCGTGCGCGGGAGGTAAATCACCTCACAAATAGTCTTATACCCGTCAAAGCGCCCCTGCCAGTCGTCGCCCATCACCAGAATATCGGCCTGATGCTCACGGATATAGTCACCTTTACGCGCAAGCGAGTGTTCAGCAAATACCCCATCAACACATTTGAGGCTGGCGATGATCTGCATTCTTTCCGCATCGGAATAAATAGGCGCGCGGCCTTTTTTGGCGATATTCAGCGCGTCTGATGAAACGCCAACAATAAGCCGGTCACCGAGCGCGCGGGCACGAGTCAGAATATTCAGATGACCGACATGAAAAACGTCAAAAGTGCCAAAAGTAATGACCGTTTTCATTATTCATCCCGGCGCAATTGCTGGCGCGCCCAGCACTGGGTGGCGATCTCATCCAGGTTTTTTTGCTCTTTGAGGTTAATCTCAGCGCTCCAGGCATCCTGTTGCTCATCCAGGGAGAGGGCAATAATTTTCTCCTTACACGCCGCCTGCACCAGATTTTTACGAATGCGGTTTTCTTTAATTTGCGCGAGGACTTTTTCCTGCTCCTGCCAGCGAATTACCCGGTGCAGGGTATGCCGGTAACCGTCGATATTGCGGTATGACTCAATAGACTGAGTTTGGGCGCTGTCCACACCGCTTTTACCGACCAGCAGCTTAAGCGACTTAATATTGCTGTCGTATTGCGTGCAGACCTGACGTTGCTGCGCCAGGGCGACGGTGTTTTCTTTCACCGATTTATCTTTTAAGCGCCGAAGCTGAGTGAGGGTGTTGATCAACTGCTGCATGGACAGGCTCTGAATGAATTCTGAAAAGGGAATGATAAAAGCATGGCGGGGAAGGCGGGGTTATTAATGGGTTATTTTAATATTATTTTATATTAAACAATGAGTTGGTGATCACCCTCACCCCGGCCCTCTCCCTGAGGGAGAGGGGGAAAGGCGGGTCCGTGCACAATCTGGCCCTCTCCCTAAGGGAGAGGGAGAAAGGCGGGTCCGTGCACAATCTGGCCCTCTCCCTGAGGGAGAAGGGCGAGTCCGCGCTCGATTTGTCCCCTCTCCCTCAGGGAGAGGGTGAGGGTGAGGGTGTATCACCGCCCGTCACCATCCCTCACCATTCTTCACCCGCCCCCACATCGGGGAAATGCCGTGCTCAAACTGATAAATTAGTGCCAGAATCAGCGGCAAATTAAACGCCATGACCTGCGCGTGCTGGGTAATCAGCGCCGACTGGCTTTCAATCAAATTAAACCGTGGGTAGCGGGAGAATAAGCCGAGGTTAGGTAAAATCTCAGTCTGATACTGTTTATCCGTCGGTGAGGTAAACAGATAAACAGGCGTGCGGGTATGCTCGCTGCTTTTTACCATTCCAGGCAGTTTCTCATTGAGCTGTTTTATCCGGGCGTCGGTGATCTCGCCCATCATCTGTTTGCCGACGTGCTCCCACGGCGTGTTTTTTGCCACATAACTGCCGAGGGAAAATTGCGGTACGGCGCTGATGATATTATCCACGCCGTGTTTCAGGCCGTAATAGAGCGCCATGCTGCCGCCTTTGGAGCCGCCGACGATCGACACGCGCGGCTTCTTCAGGTAATCCACCACGCCGTTAATTAACAGGCTGACACCTTCCTCAATATCAAAAGACATTTTCTGGCACAGGTAATACGCCGGAAGCCCGTTGAAATCATCTTTGATCCACAAAATATGCGAGTGGCAGTGATTGAGTACATTCTCAAAGTCATAAATTGTCGGGTCGGGGAGATTAAAACCCGACATCACAATTAACAGATGGCGGCAGTGCGGCGCGCCCTGTTTAAAGCGGTAATGGATCGGCAGACGTGCGCCGCGCTTAAAAATTAACTCTTCCATCAGTCAGGCTCCGCGTCGTTAAAACAGCTTCTGTTGCAGGCTGTGCAACAGGGTGTTTTCTTCTGCCGCGCGCGGGTTATTTACCGCGTCCATAATCGCCTGCGCCGCGCGTAATCCGGCGTTGCCGTCGTGGAAGGCGTCGCAGTAGTGGTGACGAATTGCCGTCATCGCCGTTTCCGCCGCCTGCCAGTCATAGTCGTTTGCCAGACACTGACGCAGTTGCGTCATGTCGCGGGCGGTGGGCAGTTGCGCGCGGATCGCCTGCTCCGGGCTGTGCGGGCTGGAGTAGGTTTTGTCGTTCTCCAGCAGCGCGTCCATACCCGTCCACTCCAGCAAAATCACCCGTTTGCCCGCGTGGATGGCGTCAAAAACAAATCCGCTGTTATCGGTGAGCACATAGTCTGCCGCTTTCAGAAGGGGCAGCGTCAGGTCGTGGCGGGTAACACGCTTTTTCAGGTGTTTGCAGGCCAGATCCAGCGAGGCGGCTTCTTCCGGGCGGTGAGTGGTGCCGTGGTGCAGTTTGATCACCAGGTTATATTCCCGGCTCAGGCGCGAAAGCTGTTCCGCCCAGTGCGGGAGGGAACTGAGCGCGCCGAAGGTCGGGGCGTAGAGCAGGATTGGTTTTTTCGCATCCAGCTTCAGGGCGGCCAGCGCACTGAGATCCACCTCCCCCTGATGCCACTTATCAAAGCGCGGATTGCCGGTGAGCAGCGCGTTGCCGTTGATGTCCAGCGCCTGCTGGCTGTGGTGGCTGTAGCACAGAATGCGGTGATAAAAGGCGTTCCACCAGGCGTGGTTCCAGGAGGATTTCGCCAGCCCGTACATGGCGCGAACCTGCACCCGGGCGAGGCCGTTCAGCATCGGCGTGTAGTAGGGGCTGACCAGGCAGGCGTATTGTTGCTGGCGGTTTTTGGCCTCGCTCAGACGGCTGCCGCGCAAACGTGGCTCGTTAAGGTTTGCCAGCAGGTCGGCCATCTCATCCAGCAGCGCTTTCGGCACCATGTCGCTGACCAGCAGTTCGCAGTTGCAGCCCGCCTCCAGCAGGTGTTTCAGCATCGGCTGATAAAGCTGATAGTGGAACGCCGACTCCATATAAAAGCCGATGGTTTCGCCCAGGCGGTTGGCGATGGGGGCTTGCTGCGCTTTGCGCTGCTCCGCCACGTGGTTTTTATTGATCTTGTTGAAATAGAAACGAATGTGGTCGGCTTCTTTTTGCTCGACGTCGCTGAAACCGGCACGCTGATAGCCAATACTCGGGTAGCAGGAAAGCCATTTTCCGCGCGCCTGCACGCCTTTCCAGCGGGCTTCCAGCACGCGGGACGGGTCCTGCGCTAACGCTTCGGCAAGTGTTGCGTAGTAGGGCTGATTGACCAGGTAAGCGCACACTTTTTCGCTATCGGCGGCGCGGATCGCTCCCGGCAGGCTTTTCAGCGGCTGGCCTTCCTGCACCTGGCCCGCCAGCAGCACCACTTCCCAGTTGATGTGCGTAAGCGCGTTCAGCAGGCGGTTTAACACGGTGACGTGTTTTTGCTGCTTTAACAGCACCGCGTCATCTTCCAGCAGCAGGTAGTTTTTCCAGCCCTGCGCCTGTGCCTGGGCCAGCACCTCACGATGGGAAAGCGTGCGGCCTAACGCGCCATCGCTGTTTTCCGTGGCGTTAAACCAGACGATTTTTTCTTCCGGCACCCGCAGCGTGAGCAGTTCCTCGCGCATGATCGCCCGGCGGTCGGCGCGTTTATCGAGGCTCAGCACCACGATTTTATCAATGTGCTGCCACTGCACCGGCACGCTGGCGGTGGCGTTATGCAGGCTCTGATAGGCGCTTTGCAGCATCGGATCGGTCACGTAATCGGTGAGCGTTTTCCCCGCGGCTTCGCTGCTGCCGAGTACGAAATCTTTATCGAAGGTGTTGTCGCTGTGGGAGACGCACAAAATGGTGCGATCCCCCGGCAATTGCAGCGGCGAGACGGTGAAGTTGTCGGTAAATGCCTGCTCTTCGCCGAGGTTACAGTCGTCGTCGTAGCGGTGTTTTTTCAGGTAGTTGCGGTGATAACAAAAGGTGCCGTTGAGAATGTGCTGTTTGCCGAATGCGTGGGTACGGAACACGCGGTTGATGTGGCTGTACCAGATTGGGATCTGGTCGGAACCGGAAATCAGCGCCCGGTGGCGCTGCATCATCTCAACGGTGTAGGAAATTTTATCCGCCGGGTAATAGTCGTCGTCATCCATACAGATGATGTATTCGCCCGTCGCCATCTCGTTGAGCATATTGCGTTTTTTACCCAGCGCCAGCCGCTCAGGATGGTGCACGTAACGAATGTTAAAACGCGCCGGATCGCCCTGGGTTAAGGCGTTTATGGTGGCAAGCTGGCTCTGCGCTGAGTCATCAAGAATGATCAGCTCCCGCCGATCCGCCGGGTAATCCTGGTAGCGAAACATATACAGCAGCCAGGGCAGAAACGCCGGGCGGTTCCAGGTGGGAGTAACCACGCTGACGAAGGGTTTTTCACGCGCGGGCGCGTGAGGTGCAGCCATTAAATCAGTCATTGCAAGCAAGCCAAAAAAGTCGGGCGGTGCCAATCAGCGGATCAGCAGTGAAAAGGCAGACAGCAGTTCATCTTCCTGGGTTAGCTGGCGCAGCGCCGCGCGTTCCGTGGCGCATGCCGGGGCGTGACGCCAGCTTTCAAACACGCAGAACAGGCTGATGATCTGCTCGTGGGTCAGCGTTGAATCATCCATCAGCCACAGGCTGAACAGGCTGCGCAGTAAAAAGATGTCGCTGACCAGTTGCAGGTAGCAGGCGGTCACGGAGAGCGTGTCGTGCTGCGGGAAGGTGTCGTGATAGAGGCGATAGACCAGATAATTGGTCCAGATCCACGGACGGTCGGCAAATGTCGCCTGTCCCTGCATTTCCCACACTTCCGCCAGTTGTTGCTGCATCAGGGCTTCGCTGTTTTTATCCTGCAATCCCAGCAGGCTGATTTGCAGCGGCAGGCTGAATTTGCGCGTGCAGTCGGTGAGTTTGTCCCAGTCCAGCGACAGGCGACCTAACTGGCTGATCAACGGACGCGAAAGGGTATTCAGCGGCGGCAACTGCTGGTAAAGCCGGGTGAGCGTGCCCTCGGCGGCGTAGTGGGCCATCTGCGCGGGCAGGGAGGCGATAATGCGCAGCAGATCGGGGCGGTCGTCGGGCAGTTTTTGCACGAACGAGAGCATCACCCCCAGCGCGTACAGACGCAGATCGATACTCAGCCCCGGCAGCGTCACCACATCCAGCGCCGCCTGATTCAGCGCGCCCATCACCGGGGAGAGCGGCGAGGTCGCGGGGTCCGCCTCAATCATTTTGACGTTGAGCGCAAAGGCTTCCGGCGATCCGAGCACCGCATCACAGCAGTCGTAGTCATCGAGCAGCAGACTGCGGCGGCTTTCGTGCTGCCAGCTAATCGACAGCGGCGAGCGCACAGGCTGCGGGTGTTTTTTAAGATACTGGCGAACGAACTCCGGTTCGTAACATTCAATCTGGCTCATGGTTTTCTCGACTGTGTGGGGGATCAGCGCTGATAAATAAAATCGGGTTCGGTGCCCAGAAAGGCCTGCACGAATTCGTACTGCATCGTCAGCAGCTCACCGTTTTTCTCGTTGAACGCTTTGCAGTTTTCCGCGATGGCTTCCAGTTGTTGCCACCGGCTGCGGGCGGCCTCGTGTTGCGCGGGCGGCAGCCAGCTCAATACGGTGGCGATGCCATGGCGATCCGGCGTGACGCCCAGGGCGGTCAGCACCTCGCGGCGGATCTGCGTGTTGCGGCTCAGTTGCGGATAATGGGCGTGGATCTTCTCATTCACCGCCATCAGCGCGTCGGTGGCGCGGCGGATCATGCACAGCCGCTGTTCTTCCAGCAGCGTGCGCAGTTGCTGGTAATGATCGATGTCGGCACGGATGCCGCGCAGCAGGATTTTGACCTGCTCAAGTCTGTTGCTCACCATGGTCACGTATTACTTCTGAAAAAAGCTCAGCATCGAATCGGCCAGCGCATCGGTATCTACCGTAAATTCACCTGCGGCGATCAGCGCCTGCATCGCGGCCACACGGTCGGCGTCTACCGCATCCGTCGGCTCTGCGTTCAGACTCTGCTGGGCGGTCTGTAAACCCTGCTGGGTCACGTCATCGGCCGCATCCGTGGGCGCAACGCTCTCTTTTGCAGGAATAGTTTTCTTTTGCGGCTGCGTCATCGTCATGCGCTGAGTCGAAGGCATCTGTCCTGGCTTTAACGCGGGGTTACTGGAAATCGCCATCTGTTTCTCCTGCTCGTTGATTGGTCACGCGTTTTGCCCCTCTCAGGGCAAGGCTCTGCGTCTGTTGTGAAGCTAAAGCGACCACCCAGGCGAAAACTTAAACCGCAAACAGAAAAAATTATTCAGCAGCGGTGAGGGCTTTCACCACACCGCTGTCGGTCACCGCGGCGCTGATCACCTGCTGGCTGTTGGCGTTCTGCACTTTGATCACCTCCCCCTTGTAACCGTTTTTCAGCGCCACGCCCGCGGTGCTGGCACTGATGCCGCCGCTTTGCGAAACGATGGTCACCGCCTCGTCGCGCTTAATCAGCAGCGGCTGTTGCAACTGGGCGAGGGTGATCGGTTTGTACGCGCCGAGCGTACGTCTGGCACTCAGGCCCACCGCGTCGTCGGCGTTAAACAGCAGTTCGCCGCGCTGATTGCTGATGTTGAATTTTTTGAGGATCAAATCGTCGGCACTGATTGCTTCGCCGCGCTCAAGGGTGCGGGCGGGCATCAGCACCGGCACATAGACGTCCGGTTTCACCGAGGCTTTCACCTGCCAGGGCGTCGTGCCCTTGCACACCACCTCGTAGTTGAACTGGCGCAGGGAGGTCTGCGGATGCGGGGCGTTTATCACCGGCGGCGTGGAACAGAGGGTCAGCGAAGCGACCGACGCGGGCATAAAAACGTTGAGTTGATAGTCGTGCTCCGGCCACTGTTTTTGCGCGGCCAGCGCGTCGAGGGTCGCGCCCGCCTGCTTAATCAGCAGGGCATTAATTTGCTGGCGCGCGCTTTCGATATGCGCACCGGGCGCGCTGTGTGCCGGGAGTGAAAACCCGGCAAAAACCATTTCCGCAAACAGGAAAAGGAAGGGGAAGGCGGCTTTCCGCCTGAGGGAATTTGATTTCACAATCTCTTACCTTTCAATGAGTTAAATTTCTGGCACGCCATTTGCTTAATGGGCGTGCACGAGAATCATCACTGAAGGAGCATCGCGAAATTATGGGGTTAAGTTTTCAACAGGCACTGGGTGTACATCCGCAGGCCGTGGCATTGCGTCTTGAGAGGACCGAGCTGCTCACGGCTAATCTGGCTAACGTTGATACGCCAAATTTCAAGGCTAAAGATATTGATTTTGCCGCTGAGATGCAACGAGCAAATTTTGAAGGAACGACAAGCACGGCCGTCGCGAAATACCGCGTGCCGATGCAGCCCGCCCAGGATGGCAACACCGTAGAACTGAATACGGAGCAGGCGAAGTTTTCGCAAAACAGCCTGGAATTTCAAAGCAGTCTGACCTTTTTAAATCTGCAACTAAGTGGCCTGCGAGCGGCCATTGAAGGGAAGTAATTATGTCTTTTGCTGACATTTATCAGATATCCGGCTCGGCGATGACCGCCCAGACGGTGCGTCTGAACACCATCGCCAGTAACCTGGCGAACGCCGAATCCCCCGCCCAGAGTGAGGCGCAGGTGTACAAAGCGCGCAGCCCGGTTTTTGCGGCGGTGTATCAAAACAGCCTGGTGCAGAGCCGTCATCACGACGTGGACGGGGCCAGCGTGCGCATTCAGGACGTGCTGGAAAGCGGCAGCGGCGTGAAGCGCTACGAGCCGCATCACCCGCTGGCGGACGCCGACGGCAACGTCTGGTACCCGGATATCAACGTGGTGGATCAGATGGCCGACATGACCTCCGCCTCGCGCGATTTTGAAACCAACGTCGAGGTGCTTAACAACGTGAAAAGTATGCAGCAAAGCGTGCTGAAACTGGGCGAGGGCGTATGAGTAACGTCACCAGCAGCACCAGTGCGCCGGTAAGCAGCACGCCTGAGCCGACCAGCAACGTCAGCGCGCAGGACGCCAGCACCTCCACCTCGATGGCGGACACCTTTCTGACGCTGTTTGTCGCTGAGATCCAGAATCAGGACCCCACGGAGCCGACCGATCCGACCGAGTACATCAGCCAGCTTTCGTCTATGGCGCAGGTGGCGATGGCGGAGGAGATGTCGGTGCAGATGAACACCAATGCGGTGCTGATGAGCAACATCCAGGTGATGGCGCTCGGCAATATGGTGGGCGATCCGATCATGGTGCAGACCACCACGCTTGAGGTGGGCGACGGCGCGATCCACGGGCGCATTGAATTGCAGGACGCCTGTACCACCGTCGATCTCCACTTTACCGATGAAGCCGGAAACGACTACGACATCCCGCTGGGTGAGCAGTCACCAGGCCAGGTGGACTTTGATGTCGATCCGGCCGATTACGGCATTCCGCCGGGGAATTACAACGTGTCGGTTGTGACCAACACCGGGGAAGAAGAGGTGCCGGTGGAAGTCGCGGGCGTGGTGAACGACGTGCGTATTCCGCTGGATGGCAGCACCCCGGTGCTGAACGTCACCGGCGTTGGCGAAGTGCCGTTCACCATGATCAGTCAGTTCGGCGTGCCGGACAGCGACAGCGCCGATGTACCGGACGATGCCACGCCGGTTGAAGCCTGATTTTTTTAAGCAGTTAATCTCACAGGATATTGAGTTATGAGTTATGAAATTGCCGCCACCGGTCTGAATGCGGTCAACGAACAACTGGACGGGATCAGTAATAACATCGCCAACGCCGGGACCGTGGGTTACAAATCCATGACCACGGAGTTTTCCGCCATGTATGCGGGCACCCAGGCGATGGGGGTGAGCGTGGCCGGGACTGCGCAAAGTATTTCCCGTGGCGGTTCAATGGTCTCGACGGGCAACGCGCTCGATCTGGCGATCGACAACGGCGGCTTCTTTGTCACCTGTGACAGCGCAGGCAACGTGTGCTACACCCGCGCGGGTTC
Source organism: Enterobacter sp. kpr-6 (assembly GCF_900116015.1). Taxonomy (GTDB): domain Bacteria; phylum Pseudomonadota; class Gammaproteobacteria; order Enterobacterales; family Enterobacteriaceae; genus Enterobacter_D. Next base: position 537,176 of record NZ_FOYH01000002.1, on the reverse strand, counting down.
GTTTCACACTGACAAAGAGGGCAACATCGTCAATTCCACCGGCGATAACCTTCAGGGCTACCCGGTGGACGACAGCGGCACGCTGGAAACCGGTACGGTGACCGATCTGCAAATCCAGACCGGCAACATTCCGGCGCAGGCGACCACGGAAGAGACCTTTACCGCCAACTTCTGCGCCCAGGATGAGGCCATCGACACGGCGGCGGTGCCATTCGATCCCATCAATGTCGATTCCTATAACAGTTCCTACACCACCACCGTCTATGACTCGCTGGGCAACGAGCACTCGGTGGCGCAGTACTTCACCAAAACGGCGGATAACACCTGGGAAGTGCACTACAGCTTCGACGGCGAAACCCAGTCCACCACCACCCAACTCTCGTTTAACGAGAGCGGCACGCTGGTCAGCCCGACCTCGCCGACGCCGATGACCTTCAGCGCCGACGGCGCAGAAGCGATCGAAATGACCTTCGATTACGGCGACTGCACCCAGTACGGCTCTGAATTTGCAGTCACCACCAACGCGGCCAACGGCTACGCCTCGGCAGAGCAGAACGGCGTGCAGGTGGACGGCGACGGCAAAGTCTACGCCACCTACAGCAACGGCGAGCGCATGTTGCAGGGCCAGGTGGTGCTGGCGACCTTCCCGAATGAAAACGGGCTCCAGGCGGTCAGCGGCACGGCGTGGGTGCAGACCGGGGAATCCGGCACGCCGCTTCTCGGCGCACCGGGGGAAGGCAGCTTCGGCACGCTCTCATCCGGGATGCTCGAAGGCTCAAACGTCGATATCACCGGCGAGCTGGTGGAACTGATGAGCGCCCAGCGTAACTATCAGGCCAACACCAAAGTGATCTCCGCCAGCACACAGCTGGATCAGGCGCTGTTCCAGGCCATGTAATCGGGAAAGACACAATGGATCGATTACTTTTTACCGCCGTCAGCGGGGCGTCGCACTCGCTGATGGAGCAACAGATCAGCGCCAATAACCTGGCGAACGTCAACACCACCGGCTTTCGCGCCGACATGCAGATGTCGCACAGCCAGGCGATTAACGGCAGCGGGTTTGCCACGCGCTTTATGACTCAGGAAAGCCAGAGCGGGGTGAACGATTCTACCGCCGCCGCGCAAAACACCGGTCGCCCGCTGGACGTGGCGATTCAGGGTGAAGGCTATATCGCGTTGCAGGGTGACGACGGCAGTGAGGTTTATACCCGTAACGGCAATATCCAGCAGAACGATCGGGGCGAACTGACCATCGACGGGCACGCGGTGCTCGGCGACAACGGCCCGATTACTCTGCCGCCGAACGCCATCGCCTCGTTTGGCAGCGACGGTACGCTTTCGGTGGTCCCGGACGACGGCGACGTTACCGCCGCGATGGATATCGACCGCCTGAAACTGGTGCATATCCCGGTGGAGAATCTGGCGAAAAACGCCAGGGGGATGCTCATCACCGCCGACGGCACGCCTGCGGAAGTGGATGAAAACATCAAAGTCAGCGGCGGCTATCTGGAAGGCAGCAACGTCTCTGCGGTCTCCGAAATGCTGGCCTCCATTTCCCTCAATCGTCAGTTTGAAGCGCAAATCAAAATGATGAAGGCGGCGGAAGATTTAAGCGAGTCGGGCAACCGGCTGTTACGCGGCTCGTAAGCCGCCATTCAGGATTAAAGAGTCATGAACGCAGCACTATGGATCAGTAAAACCGGCTTATCGGCAGAAGATGCCGAAATGAGCGCCATCGCCAACAACATCGCCAACGTCAATACCAACGGCTTTAAGCGCGATCGGGTGATGTTCCAGGATCTGTTCTACCAGAACCAGCGCGCGCCCGGCGCGATGCTGGATCAGAACAACGTCGCGCCGACCGGCATTCAGTACGGCAGCGGCGTGCGCGTGGTTGGCACGCAGAAAACCTTCACCGAAGGCAACATTGAAACCACCGACAACCCGCTTAACGTCGCCATCATGGGGCAGGGGTTTTTCCAGGTGCAAAAAGCCAACGGTGACACCGCCTACACCCGCGACGGGAATTTGCAGGTTAACGCCGACGGGGTGCTGACCAACGCCCAGGGTCTGCCGATCCAGCCGGAAATCGACGTGCCTGCCAACGCCACCGACATCACCATCGCTGAGGACGGCACCATCATGGCGATGATGCCGGGCGAGAGCGATCCCGCCGAGCTTGGGCAACTGACGCTGGTGAATTTCACCAACCCGGCGGGGCTGATGGCGGAAGGGGACAACCTCTATCTGGAAACCGCCGCCAGCGGCCAGCCGACCGAAGGCGTACCGGGCGAAGATGCCCTGGGCACCCTGAAACCGGGGGCGCTGGAAGGCTCCAACGTCGATATCGTCAACGAAATGGTGGCGATGATCACCGTGCAGCGCGCCTACGAGATGAACGCCAAAATGGTGTCCGCCGCCGACGACATGTTGCAGTACATCAATCAGAACTTGTAAACGTAATCATGAACGGGGCCGCGTCTGGCGCGGCTTTTGTTCAGTTGTGAGAGTAATCGTGAAGAAATTATTGGGGTTAATGGTGCTTGTGCTGTGGCTGACCGGCTGCGAGTCGCAGGCGATGCTGGTCAAAAAAGATGACGAAGCCTTTGCGCCGCCGCCGATGGCAGCAATGCCGACGCCAGAAGGGCGTGCGGGCGGGGTGTTTCAGGCTGGCTACAACTGGTCATTAACCGCCGACCGCCGCGCCTACCGGGTGGGGGACATTCTGACGGTGATCCTCGAAGAATCCACCCAGTCCAGCAAGCAGGCAAAAACCGATTTTGACAAGAACAGCAGTATTGATATCGGCGCGCCGACGGTGTTCGGCAAAACCAAAGACAAACTGGAAAGTTCTGCCGATGCGAACCGCAGTTTTGACGGCGGGGCCAGTTCACAGCAGCAGAACAGCCTGCACGGGTCGATCACCGTGTCCGTTCACCAGGTGCTGCCGAACGGAGTGATGGAGATCCGCGGTGAGAAATGGCTGACGCTCAATCAGGGCGATGAATACATCCGCCTGAGCGGGCTGGTGCGCGCCGACGATATCGAAAACGACAATACCGTGTCGTCTCAGCGCATCGGCAACGCGCGCATCTCCTACGCCGGACGCGGGGCGTTAAGCGACGCCAACGCCGCAGGCTGGCTGACGCGCCTGTTTAACCATCCTTTATTCCCGCTGTGATCCGGAGTCGTTATGTTGTGTTTTTCAAAATCGGTCGTTAAGACGCTGTTTATCGGGCTGTGCCTGATCCCGCTCGCCGCCACCCATGCGCAGTCCCTCGAATCGCTGGTGGATATCCAGGGCGTGCGCGGCAACCAGTTGATCGGCTACAGCCTGGTGGTGGGGCTTGACGGCACCGGAGATAAAAACCAGGTCAAATTCACCAACCAGACCATCACCAACATGCTGCGTCAGTTTGGCGTGCAGCTACCGGGCAAAATCGATCCGAAGGTGAAAAACGTGGCGGCGGTGGCGGTGAGTGCCACCCTGCCGCCGATGTACGCCCGCGGGCAGACCATTGACGTCACCGTTTCGTCTATTGGCGATGCCAAAAGTCTGCGCGGCGGCACGCTGCTGCTCACTCAACTGCACGGCGCGGACGGGGAAATTTATGCCCTGGCGCAGGGGAACGTGGTGGTCGGCGGCCTCAACGCCAGCGGTAACAGCGGCTCCAGCGTCACCGTCAACACGCCGACCGCCGGGCTTATCCCCAATGGCGCATCGGTGGAGCGCGAAATTCCCAGTGATTTCGCCATGACCAGTACCGTGATGCTGAACCTCAAGCGCCCGAGTTTTAAAGACGCCAATAACATCGCCAGCGCCATCAATATGGCCTTTGGCGGCGGGCTGGCGACGGCGAAAAGCGCCACTAACGTTGAAGTGACCGCCCCGACCGCGCCCGGCGCGCGGGTGCAGTTTATGTCGCAGTTGCAGGACGTGCAGATCACCGCCGAGCGCGTGCGCGCCAAAGTGGTGTTTAACGCCCGCACCGGCACGGTGGTGATGGGCGACGGGGTGCAGATCCACCCGGCGGCGGTCTCCCACGGCAGCCTGACCGTCTCGATTACCGAAAACAGCAACGTCAGCCAGCCGAATGCGTTCGCGGGCGGGCGTACCGCCGTGACGCCGCAGAGCAATATCAACGTGCATCACGCGCGTCCGCAGATGGTGACGCTGCCGGAATCCACCAGCCTGAAAACGCTGGTCAATGTGCTAAACGGACTGGGTGCCTCGCCGGACGATGTGATGTCAATTTTGCAGGCGCTGCATGAAGCCGGGGCGCTGGATGCCGATCTGGAGGTGATCTGATGGACCCGCTGAAAGCGCTGACCACCGCCACCGCGCACGCTGCCGACACGCCCATGCAGATCCGCGAAAACGATCTGAAGCAGGCTGCCCAACAGTTTGAAGCCATTTTTCTGCGCAACATGATGAAAGAGATGCGCAAGGTGAATGAACTGTTCGACTCGAAAGATAACCCGTTAAACAGCGACGCCACCCGGCTGATGCAGGGCTTTTACGACGACAAGCTGTGCGACCAGCTTGCCTCGCACAACGGCATCGGCATTGCGGCGATGATCGTTAAACAGCTGTCGCCGGGGCCGGGAAAATAATCCCGCGATTTAAGAAGTGCGGCGTTTTAGCCGCCTTATGCCCCTATTACGCCAATTTAGAGCCGGTGGCGACCCGGCGAGGAATACCAGATGGATATGATCAATATCGGTTACAGCGGCGCGTCTGCCGCGCAGGTGCAACTGAACGTAACCGCGCAAAACACCGCCAACGCCATGACGCCGGGCTACACCCGTGAAATGGCGATGACCAGCACCATTGGCGCGAGTTCGGGGGCGATCAACAGCGCCGGTAACGGCGTACAGGTGGACAGCATCTGCCGCGTGTCGAATCAGTATATGGTCAACCAGGTGTGGTATGCGGCGAGCGATAACGGCTACTACAGCACCCAGCAGCAGTATCTGACGCAACTGGAAACGGTGTTAAGCGATGAGAACAGCAGCCTGAGCGCGGGCTTCGATAACTTTTTCGCCGCCCTGAACGAAGCCTCCACCAACCCGGACGATGCGGCGCTGCGCCAGCAGGTGATCAGCGAAGCGGGCGCGCTGGCGATGCGTTTTGATAACACCGTCGATTATCTTCAGTCGCAGAACAGTGAAATCATCAGCCAGGAGCAGGCGACGATTTCGCAGATCAATACCCTGACCTCCGGTATCGCCAGCTACAACCAGCAGATCGCCCAGGCGGAAGCCAACGGCGACAACGCCTCGGCGCTGTACGACGCCCGCGATCAGATGGTGGAGGAGTTGAGCGGCATGATGGACGTTGACGTCAACGTTGACGATCAGGGCAACTACAACATCAGCCTGAAAAACGGCCAGCCGCTGGTCAACGGGCAGGATTATTCCACCCTCGCCATGGACCGCGACGTAAACGGTAAACAGAGTATGTCCCTGACCTTTGCGGGCACCACTTATCCGATGACCATGGACACCGGCGGATCGCTGGGGGCGCTGTTTGATTATCAGAGCGACGTGCTCGCGCCGCTCAATAACACCATTAACAGCATCGCGGAGCAGTTCACCAGCGCGGTGAACGGCCAGCTTGCCGCCGGGTACGATCTCAACGGCAACCCCGGCGCGCCGCTGTTTATCTTTGATCCCAGCAATCCGGACGGCCCGCTGCTGGTGAACCCGGATATCACCGGTGACGAACTGGCGTTCTCCGGCTCGCCCGAGGCGTCGGGCAACGGCGATAATCTCCAGGCGCTGATCAACCTCTCCACGAAACCCATGGAGATCGACGGGCTTGGCAGCGTCACGGTGGGTAACGCCTGTTCCAGCCTCATCAGCAACATCGGCATCTACAGCCGCCAGAACCAGACCGAAGCCCAGTCTGCCAGCAACGTCTACGCCGAAGCGCAGAACCAGCGCAGCAGCGTCAGCGGCGTCAACATGGATGAAGAGGCGGTCAATCTGATCACCTACACCCAGATCTATCAGGCCAACCTGAAAGTGATTTCAACCGGCGCGGAGATTTTTGATTCCGTGCTCGACATGTTTTAACGGAGCAGAGAGGTAAATCCTGTGCGCGTAAGCACCCAACAATCTTATGTCTCGATGACCAGCAGCTTTACGGATCTCTCCGCCGATCTGCAACAGGTGGTCACCCAGATGGCGACCGGCAAACGCATTATTTTGCCGTCGGACGATCCCATCGCCGCCACCCGCATCACCCAGCTTGACCGCCAGCAGTCGGCGATTGAGCAGTACCAGAGCAACATCAAAACGGTTTCTTCAGGCCTGAGCCAGCAGGAGAGCGTGCTCGACGGGGTGAACAATAATCTGCTCGCCATCCGCGACGATTTACTCCAGGCGGCGAACGGCACCTGCACCGCCGAAACCCTGGCGAGCTTCGGTCAGGAGATCAACTCGCTTACCGAATCAATGATGGCGGCGCTGAACTATCAGGACGAAGACGGCCACTACATTTTTGGCGGCACCGTCAACGACACCGCGCCCATCACTTATGATGATACCGACGGCGATGGCGAAGGGGACGAATATGTCTATCACGGCAATACGGAACACCGCAGTGCCACCGTTTCTAACGGCGTGGAAATCGACACCAACGTCTCGGTGGGGGAGATCTTCGGCCAGGGGCTGGACGTGTTTAACACCCTCGACGATCTGGCGACTGAATTGCAGGACCCGAATCTCAATCCAACCGATCCGCAGGTGCTGGATGACATCACCCATTCCATTGATGTGATCGATGACGCCTCCCAGTCGCTCAACATGGCGATTTCCAGCCTCGGCGAGCGGCAGAATACGCTCACCATGCTTGGCGATGCGCAGACCGGGATCTCCACCTCCAATCAGGACATGATCGGGCAACTGGGCGATCTGGACTACGGCCCGGCGACCATCACTTTTACCGGGTTACAAATGGCGATGGAAGCGACCATGAAAACCTACTCGAAGGTCAGCGAGCTGAACCTTTTTAGCGCGATCTAATTCTTCCACCAGTCCGGACGCCGCGTCCGGGCGCTGATGAACGGTATTTCCATGCAGGTTGGTTTACACACTTCCACGTTGTCGAACGCAGGCGGCCTCGCGCCTTCTGCGGTTTCCCCGCAGGCGCTGAACCGCAGCGCGCCCGTAAGCAGCAAAACGGTGCTTACAAACAGCGATTACCCGGCTTCGCCGCTGCTCACCACCCGCCCGCAGCGCTACAGCGTGCAGCTCAACGATCAGCTCACCACGCTGCAACACGCCGACAGCTACCTCGGGCAACTGGAACAGCGGCTGCTGGATTACCGTCACGCGGCGACAGGCGGCGGGCGGCGCTCGCCGGATTTGCAAACCCAGGCGGCGGCGGTAACTGAGCTTCTCGATAAGCGCGTGGTCAGCAGCGGCGGGGCGGTGGATCGCCAGCTTATGCCGGTCTTACAGGGGGACGCCAAAGTGCGCTTTGATGCGCCTGCGCTTTTGCATCTGGCCAACGCGCCGGAAACGGTGATGTTCAGCGTGCAGGACGGGCAGAAAAAGCGTTTGTCGGCGCTCACCGCTCAGAGCGATACCGACGCGCGCCAGTACGCGCTGCAACTGAACAACGCGCTGCGACGGATAGGAATCGATCGCGTGCCGGGTGAGGTGGCCTTCACCACCAGAGAAACACAGTTTGCGCAGATTTCCGCCACGCTTATGCAAAAAGGCGAGGGCAAAGCGGCGCAGAAAGTGGCAGTACAGGCAGAACCGGCGCAGGCGGATCGGCTGCGGGCGGCGGTGGCGTCGGGTAACTGGGGAGCCGCACAGCCGCTGGTGCAGAGCGCGCTGGGCCAGCTTGGAGAGCAGCGTCAGCAACTGGCGGCGCAGCAGGAAAAAGCGCGGCAGTTGATCGACGGGATGTCGCGCTTTCCGGAAAGCCAGAGCGCGGTGGCAGCGTCAGCGGCGCTGACCTCGACGCTGGATCGGGCCAGCCACCATTACGATGTGCTGGCCGAAGCGGTGCGCGGGCAGGCCAATTTGTCGAAGCTGACGGTCAGAAGCCTGCTCGGTTAAGGGGTGCAGCCCGCGTCGGTGATGGACATCATCGCGCGGTCCACCACGATCAGCGACAGGGTGTCCTGGATCAGCACGATTTGCCGGGAGTCGCTGAGCGGCTTGATAAACACATGCAGATTGTTGTCGTTAACGTAGCCCATGAAAGCGTTAAACGGCGAGTCGGCGGCCGGCTTGTTTTGGGTTTGCAGATGTAAATAGCCGCCGGTGCCCGGCGTCTTCGGCGCAAAGGCGCAGACGCTAATGCCGGAAGTGAAAAGCGGTTGGGCGCGATCGGGCTGGGTGATGTTCATGTTTGCGCCGCCCTCTGTCGCCGTCAGATTGAGGGTGTAAAGCTGGCGGCTGCCGCTGGCCAGATCGTACTGACCAAACTGGGTGCGGGAAATCGTCGCGGCACTGGCCTGCAACGCCAGGCCACACAGCAGCGCGGCACAAAAATTACTGACAGACAGGCATTTCATTTAACGTTCTCTCCACTTCCTGATAAACCAGCGAGCCTAATTCATCGGCACTGCGCTGCCAGTTCTGAATGCCCATAATTAATTGATTTTGCTGCTTGCAACGGTCGGTAATTAAAAGCGATAAGGATAATCTCGGCATCGTGGTGTAATAATAAAGGGTTAATGACGCCTGTTTTGTCTCTAAAAGCGCATTAATTTTCTTTAAGTGTGCCGGTATGTGAGCGGTTAATTGTGATGCGTGAATTTCATCGTTATTGCGCCGCAGATGAAATAAGGCGATGCGATTTGTCTCAAGGTTTTTTTCTTCGTGTAATAACAGCGTGTCCGGGTTTGTTACATCATTGTTTGCTACCGGTGTTTCCCGGTGAAAACCTTTCATCAGGCCCCAGGAAATGCCTGCTGCCAGCAACAGCGTAAAAATCAGCAGCAAACTTTTTGTCCGCCGTGACGCTTTTTTTACCGGCGCAACGGGTTCACTCCCGTCCGGGAGCGGGGGAGATTCAGCCACCGCGTCCGGGGTGTCATCACTAACCGGTGCGCTTGCCGGACTGAATAAGACTGCTTCCCCGGCCCCTGTATTTTCCGCGTCGTCATCAGCCCGTTCGGTAATAAAATCTTTATTAAAAACATAGCCTTTTTTGGGGACGGTTTTAATGATCTCCTGGACCCGGCCATCGTCGCCCAGCGCCACCCGCAGCGCATAAATGGCGGTTGGCAGGCTGTTGTTACCCACCACCCGGTTTTTCCAGACCTCGTTGATCAGCCATGCGCGGGGCAGCACTTCTCCGGCATGTTGAATGAAGGTTTCCAGCAAAATGAAATGGAACTCGCCCAGGCGTTGTATTTCGCCTGTCTCACAGTGGATAAGCGCGTTAAGCGAGGTATCGAGTCGCCATTTGTTAATAATAATTTGCATAAGATTCTTTTTAGTAAATACCAGACAGTGAAATCGTTTTTCCTTTGTTACTCATCAGAAAAACGGAAAAGCGTTAGCATAAATAATGTTAATTAAATCAAAAGTGATGATGACATCACCCTGACGCCTGTTTTAAAAATATATCAATGCAGGGAGATCTGCCTGTGTGGACTGCAAAATCTTCTTACAGCGTCATTCGGGGATTAAGAATTTACTTAATTGTAAGTTACCGTGATATGTGCATTTTAATTTATTTGTGCTATTGGCGGGTGCGCACCGAAGAATCATTAAAAGGTAATTAATTTTAACGAATGAGGAACAGTGAACGTGCGGGTAGCGATGACGGAATAAAAATTTTTATCACCCCATTTAATTTTAGCGAAGGGGCGGTCGTTTTCTCTCTTTGTCCAACGTTATAAAGACATTCAACAAGGAGTAGTACGTCATGTTATCTATTAATACCAACGCCGCCTCCATGGCAGCGGTAAACGCCATCAACACCAGCAATGCGTCCCTGAGTCAGTCGATGGAACGCCTGGCAACCGGTAACCGCATCAACTCGTCTTCTGACGATGCGGCGGGCAAGCAGATTGCCAACCGTCTGACCGCGCAGGCCAGCGGCATGGCTGTTGCCCAGCGCAACATCGCTGACGCGACCGCGATGCTGCAAACTGCGGATGGTATGTTTGATGAAATGAATGACATTCTGGGTCGTATGAAAGACCTCTCTACACAAGCAGCGAACGGAACGTACAGCGATGACGACCGTGCGGCGATGCAGTCCGAGTTCGACGAACTGGGCGAAGAGATGTCCGATATGCTGCAAAACACCACCTACGGCGGCACCAACCTGTTCAACAAATCCGCCAGCGGCCTGTTCACCGGCACCTCTGGCGTGACTTTCCAGGTGGGTTCTGAGTCTACCGATCAGATGACCGTGAACATCTCTAAGCAAGTGGGCGATCTGGCGACCAGCCTGAGCGCGCTGAGCGCATCGTTCAAAGGTGATTATGGTACTGACGGCGCAGGCGGCACGGCAGCCAGCGGTAAAGAACTGATGTCTTCTGCGTCAGCAACTGCCACCATCAGCGCCATCAGCGATGTGATGAGCGGTGTGGGTAAAATCCAGTCTACGCTGGGTGCGTCCATCAACCGTCTGAATGATACCGCCAGCAACCTGCAAAGCATGCAAGATAATACCAACGTGGCGATCGGGAACATTATGGATACCGACTACGCGCTGGAAGCGTCCAACATGTCGAAAGAGCAGGTATTGATGCAGACCAGTATCAGTATGCTGAAGCAGTCCAACAGCATGTCGGGTATGGTGTCGAGCCTGCTGCAGTAAGGGGTCGTTTCACCCTCACCCTCACCCTAACCCTCTCCCTGAGGGAGAGGGGACAGCCCGCGCACAACTCGGGCCCGCCTTTCACCCTCTCCCTAAGGGAGAGGGCAGGGGTGAGGGTGCTGTTATCTCCCTCTCCCTGAGGGAGAGGGAGGGGTGAGGGTGCTTTAACGTGAGGGTGTTTTACAAACCCTACTTCCCTTCCATCACCGCCTTTTGCGCCACCACAGCCGCTTTTTGCTGCATCCGGTTTTGCATCTGGTCGATAATCACCGCCACGATAATCACAATCCCTTTAATCACCATCTGCCAGAACTCGCTCACGCCCATCATCACCAGTCCGTCGGCCAGAAAGCCGATCACGAATGCGCCGATAAGCGTACCCAGAATCGTGCCGCGACCACCCGCCAGCGACGTGCCGCCGAGCACCACGGCTGCAATCGCGTTCATCTCAAACGCCGTGCCGTTCGCCGGGTGGCTGGCGGAAAGCTGGGCGGAGACCACGATCCCGGCGATCGCCGCGCACAGGCCGGAGAGCGTATAAACCCAGATTTTGATCTGCTTCACCTTCACCCCGGACAGCTCCGCCGCGCGTTCGTTATCGCCAATCGCGTAGACATGGCGGCCAAACGGCAGGCGGCGGGCAACGTAGGCAATGGCTATCGCCAGCACGATCATCATCCAGATCGCCCACGGAATGCCAAACAGAGTGCCTGCGCCAATCTCATCAAACCCGGTATTACCCAACTGCGGATTGCCCGAAAGCCCCGGAAAGGTCTGCCCGTCGGAGGTGAGCATCGCCGCGCCGCGCAGCACGTACATGGTGCCGAGCGTGCAGATAAAGGGCGCGACGTTATAGCGGGTGATGATCCAGCCGTTGGTCGCGCCTATTAGTCCGCCGATCAGCAGCACCAGCGGCACAATCACCCACACGCTTGGGAAAATCGCGATGCCAAACATCGGCAGCACGATCCCTTTGGTGATAAGCCATCCGGCGATCATCCCGCACAGGCCAAGGGTTGCGCCAATCGACAGGTCTATCCCGGCGGTGATGATCACAAAGGTGATGCCGAGCGCCAGAAACGCGTTAATGGCGATGTGTTTGATCATGATCACCAGGCTTCCCGCCGAGAGAAATCCCGGTACGGTGGCGGTAAAAAAGCCGACGATCAAAAACAGAGCAATAAAGGTGCGCAGCTTGAGTAACAGCAGCAGAATATTTTCCCGCGTGAGTGCAGTTCCGCCGCCTGGCGCGACCGCAACCGAATGTGTCGTTTTCATATCAGAACCCCTGAGCACTTGCCGTTACCAGTGCCGACTCTTCGGCCTGATCGCGTACGATATCGGCGGTCAGTTTGCCGCCGGACATCACCAGAATGCGGTCAGATACCGCCATGATTTCTTTCAGATCGGAGGTGGAAAACACCACCGCGATCCCCTGTTCCGAGAGTTGCACCATCATGCGAAAAACGTCGGCTTTGGCCCCCACGTCGATGCCGCGCGTCGGCTCATCAAGAAACAGGATTTTCGGATTGGTGAGCAGCGAGCGGCCGATCACCACTTTTTGCTGATTGCCGCCGGAGAGCGCCTGAATTTCCACTTCCGGTGAGGAGACTTTGATCGACAGATCGCCGATGGTATTAGCGACTACCGCCTGTTCATCTTTTTGCGAGATGGCAAAGCCGCTCTCCAGCCGCCGCCACAGGCTGGCGATGGTCAGGTTTGAGGCCACCGATGAAATCGGGAAAATCCCGGTGCGCTTGCGATCTTCCGGCACCAGGCTCATCCCCATGCGGATACGCTCGGCGGTGTTTAACCGCTGCGGCACCGGTTTGCTGTCCAGCCACAGTTTGCCGAGATAGTTGCGCTCGGTGCCGAGCATACATTCGAACAGCTCCGTGCGACCCGCGCCCATCAGCCCATAAATGCCGACGATTTCCCCGGCGTGGACTTTAAAACTGACGTCGTTGACCACCGCGTTACCCGCCGCATTGACGCTGGTGATGTGTTCCGCTTCCAGCACCGGCGCGCCAAAACTGCGGCCCGGCGTAAGAAAGTTGCTCACCGGATCGCTGCCGAGCATTTCGCGCACGATCCACGGCACGTCGATGTCGCTGACTTTGGCTTCGGCCTGGAATTTGCCGTCGCGCAAAATGGTGATCACATCGCCAATCGCCATCAGCTCTTCTAAGCGGTGCGAAATATAGATAATCGACACCCCCTGGCGGGTGAGTTCGCGGATCACGCGGAACAAAATCTCCACTTCCGTTTTACTCAGCGCCGAGGTCGGCTCGTCGAGGATCAGAATGTCGGCGTCCTCGGCCAGCGCTTTGGCGATCTCCACCAGTTGCTGCTGCCCGACTTTCAGGTTGCCGACCGTTTCACGCGGGGAGATCGGCTGATCGAGGCGCGCGAGCAGTTCGGCGGTGCGCTTCTCCTGCTCCGCCTCGTGGATCGGCGCAAGCCCTTTTTGTAGCTCGCGCCCCAGAAAGACGTTCTCGGCGACGCTTAAGTTTTCAAACAGGTTCAGCTCCTGATGCACCATGCCGATACCGTGGGCGGCGGCTTCGCGGGTATTGGCAAAATGCACCTTTTTCCCGTTAAGCCACATTTCGCCGAGGCTCGGCTGCTGGACACCGGCGAGGATTTTCATCAGCGTCGATTTGCCCGCGCCGTTCTCGCCGATGATGACGTTCACCTTGCCGCGCCAGACGTTGTAATCGACGTTATCCAGCGCCACGGTGCCGGGGAACAGCATCGACATGCCGCGCGTGCGCAGGATGATCTCATCGGAAGGTGCGTCGCTCATTACTCTGCCTCCTGTTTCGCCGTCAACGCCACCGCGTCCTCTGCCTTCCCGCCGCGTAACGTTACCGCCATCAGCAGCGTTGCTTTTTTACCCGCCCAGGACTCATCCACTTTCGGCAGATGTTTAATCGCCTCGCGGTTGTAGGCGCGGGAAAGCTGTGCAAACTGTACCTGGTTGGTAAAGTCTTCAAACTTAAAGCCGGTCGCCTCGCGGATCGCGTTGCCGCGCACCACCGGCCCAAACTGCACTTCAAGCGGCTGTCCGTTCACGTTCAGCACCAGTTTTTGCTCGCGCGGGTTGCTGGTGTCGATCCGCTCCACCTGACTGGTCAGGCGCACAAAGACACTTTGCGGTTTCTCCGCCGGGGTTTTTAGCTGGGCGGCGAGGGCGGTCGCATCCAGCGCGTGTTGATTAGCGGCGTCAATGACGCGGCTCTGCCAGGTTTGTTGCGCGATCTGCTGGGGAGTCTGGTTGTCAAAACTGGCTTTGGCATTCGGATCGGCAGGCAGTATCGGCTTGCCGTTCTCGTCCAGATCCACTACCGTGCAGGCCGCAAGCAACAGGGTGGTGCACCCGACGAGTGCCGCACCCCATTGTTTTAACGACATAGCGCCTCCGCGTTATTGGCCGAGTTTGAACATTTTCAGCTTGCTGGCGTTCGCGTCATCAATCAGCACGCAGTCCATCAGCTGTTTTTCATCTTTCTGCGCTTTGCCGTTTTTCAGGAAGTAATCCGCCTGAACCACCGCCATTTGTGCCTGCTCCCAGCCGGGTTGCAGCACGGTCGCTTTGATGTTGCCTTTATTGATGATCGAGTCGCGCACGTAATCGCTGCCGTCAAAACCGACCACGATGACGTTGGTTTTACCGGCGGCTTTCAGCGCCGCTTCAGCACCCAGTGCCATGGTGTCGTTGCCGGAAATCACCCCGACGATATCCGGATTGGTTTGCAGAATGGCTTCCATACGGGTGAAGGCTTCGGTCTGGCTCCAGTTAGCGGTCTGCTGGGCGACCATTTTCATGTCCGGGTAGTCGTCGAGAATGTCGTGATAACCTTGCGAACGCACGCTGGCGTTGGTGTCGGACTGGCGGCCTAACAGTTCAACGTATTTGCCTTTCCCGTCCAGCAATTTGGCGAACTTCTCGGCACCCAGTTGTGCGCCCTGATAGTTATTGGAGACGATCTGCGCGACGGCGATGCCGGTTTTGTTGATTTCGCGGTCGATGAGGAAAGCAGGCACACCGGCGGCTTTGGCTTTTTCGAGCGGCCCGACGGTGGCATCCGCCCCGGCGTTATCGAGGATGATGGCTTTGGCTTTACGCGCAATCGCCGTCTCGATTAACTGGTTCTGTTTGTTCACATCATCGTCATGGGAGGCCACCAGCGTGGTGTAGCCAAGCTCTTTCGCTTTGGCGGCCGCGCCGTCGGCTTCCGCTTTGAAGAACGGATTGTCGTGTGAAGGGGTAATTATCGCGATCAGACCGTTATCGGCGGCGAAAAGCGAGCCGGAAGCGGCGATCAGTGAGGCAAGAATAGCGGACTTCAGTAGGGTTTTTTTCATCTTTTTCTCCACATTGAATATTTATTCAATAATGATTTATTATTCAATTTAACGATAAGGCTACGATGGCGAACTGTCTACGGTTTGCGCAGCTAATTTCTTAAAAGGAGAAAAGGATCACGATCCTGAGGCGAGGGTGATGACCTGATTATGCGCCAATTGCCAGGCGACGAGGACCGTCTCACCGGCGCGTGCCGGGGAAAAATAATCGGTAATACAGAGGGTTAAATCGGTGGCGGTGAGCGCCGTGATTTTCGCGCTGGCAAAGCCGGGCAGGGGCAGGGCGTCGGCGGAAAAGGCTTTGTAGAGACTCTCTTTGGCGGAAAAGGCGAGCGTTAAGGCCTGCGGGAACGGCAGGGGAGAGTGGCGTAATACCGCGTGCTCCTGGTCATCAATAATACTGTCAGTGAGTTCCGCGCAGGTTTGCTCGCTGAACAGGGTTTCGATATCGACGCCCACGGGTTGAGAGGAAATCACCGCCAGCGCGGTGGAAGCGCAGTGGCTGATGCTGCCGAACACTCCCGCAGGCCACAGCGGAGCGCGGGAGGCCGCGATGGGGGGAATGGCACCAAGGGCGTAAAAGGCGGCAAGACGACCGGCCAGATGCTCCCGCTGACGCTTGGGGGAGGTGTGGTGCAGCGCGGCGTGATGCGGCAGCCAGAAGAGATCGGCGGCGGTGAAGGTGGCGGGATCGAAGTCGACGCGGTGCAGGGTGTGGCGGGCGAGGGACAGGGTGGTGTGCGTGGTTTGCATGGTGATCCTTTGGTTATTTTCACCTTCACCTTCACCCTAACCCTCTCCCTTAGGGAGAGGGGACTGATCGAGTGCGCACTCAGGCCCGCCTTTCACCCTCTCCCTGAGGGAGAGGGGACATAAACCTCCCTCTCCCTAAGGGAGAGGGCCGGGGTGAGGGTGTAAAGCAATCATCAGAAGTGCGTATTCACACCCATAAACCACGTGCGTCCGGACTCGTTATACGTCTCCGCGCCCGCGCCGTACATGTAGCTCGACACGCCGTTGGTCACGCCGCCGGTGGTCTGGGCGTTGCCCGCGCGCCAGTGGCGTTTGTCGAACACGTTGTCCACGCCTGCGGTCAGACTGACGTTTTTGGTCATGTCCCAGGTGCCGCTCAGACCAACAATGCTGTACGGGCTGACTTCGTTGGTTTCGGAACCGGTGGTCGGCTCGCCCTGATAGTTATACTTCTTCGGCTGCTGCTTGCCGTACCAGGTGAAGGTCGATTGCAGTGACAGATCGTCACGAACCTGCCAGCTCAGCGTCGAGTTTAGCGTGTACTCAGGAATAATCGACAGGCGCTCGCCGGTCTTTTTATTCTTACTTTGCAGCATGTAAGTCACGTTGTTAGTCCAGTTCACGCTCTCTGAAACCGGGACGTTGAGCGTGCCTTCCAGCCCTTCAACCACCGCTTTCGGCACGTTTTCCCACTGGTAAATATCGGTTTTCACCTTGGTGGTGGAGGTCTGGCCCAGCGGCGCGTAACCCGCTTCGATCTTGTCGCGGTAATCGTTGCGGAACCAGGTCACCCCGGCCAGCCAGCCTTCGTGCTTGTACTCCAGCCCAATCTCTTTGTTCACGCTGGTTTCGGCTTTCAGATCGTCGTTGCCGACCATGTAGCACCCGACGTTAGCGGCGCTGGCGTAGCAGCCCTGACCGCGGCTGTAGAGAATGTAGTTGTCGTTGGTCTGGTACAGGCTCGGCGCTTTATAGGCGCGG
Source organism: Enterobacter sp. kpr-6 (assembly GCF_900116015.1). Classification (GTDB taxonomy): domain Bacteria; phylum Pseudomonadota; class Gammaproteobacteria; order Enterobacterales; family Enterobacteriaceae; genus Enterobacter_D. Next base: position 520,270 of record NZ_FOYH01000002.1, on the reverse strand, counting down.
GCGATGCCCATTTTCAGGGTGAAATCGTCGCCCAGACCCTGCGACAGGTTCAGCGCCGGGCTCCAGTTGTTGCCCGCGATGGTGTGATGATCAAAACGCAGGCCCGGCGTCAGCATGGTGCTGTCGGTCAGCTCCATATTGTCTTCAGCAAACAGCGAGAAAATCTCCGCGCTGGAGTACGGGCTGCGGCCCTTGCTGTCGAGACCCGGAATCGAACCGCCGGAGAGTTCCTGGGTGTTCGACGCGCCATCTTTCATGCGCTGCTGGTTCCACTCGGTGCCGAGCGTCAGGTTCTGATTCACCCACAGATCGAGCGGAAGGTTGACTTCGCTGTGCAGCATCACGTCAGAGAGGTTGATGTCGCTGAATTCTTTGCTGGAGAACAACCCTTCGGTGCCGCCCGCCAGACCTTCGCCGAGACGCGAGTTGCGCGTGTGCTCGTACTGCGCCCAGGTGCTGGTGGTGACGCCATTATCCCAGCCGCCGGTCCAGGTGACCGCGTAGTTCTGGCGATAAATACGGTTAGTTTCTTTGCCGTAATTCTCTTTCACCAGTCCGTTGGTTTTGTTGTCGTTATTGGTGTTTTGCGTGTCGCCCGCGTACAGGTTCCCCTGGCGGCTGTAACCCGCTTCAAACTCCAGCGCGTTCATCGGGGCAAATTCCCAGCGCACCACGCCGTTAATGTTCTTGTTTTTCACCCCTTCGCGGCCTGCGGCAAGGGTGTCGGCATAGTTGCCGGTACGCTCAGACTGGTGGCCTTTGTTGATGTCCCACGCGTCGGCCTGGGTTTTATCCAGATTGCCGTACAGACGGAAGCTGAAATCGCCGCCCAGCGGGCCGGTCAGGCTGAAATCGGTGCGTTTGGTCGCGCCTTCGTCTTTGTGCTCCGGCGCATTGAAATAGGCATTCCACGAGCCGTGCCACTCATCGCTGACTTTTTTGGTGATGATATTCACCACGCCGCCCGCCGCGCCGTTGCCGTAACGCGCTGCCGCCGGGCCACGGATCACTTCAATGCGCTCGATCATATCCGCCGGTACCCAACTGGTGTCACCGCGCGTATCGCGCTCGCCGCGCCAGCCCAGACGCACTGAGTTACGGCTGGTGATCGGCTTGCCGTCCACGAGGATCAGCGTGTTTTCCGGGCCCATGCCGCGAATATCAATCTGGCGATTGTTGCCGCGCTGACCGCTGGTGGCGTTGCCGGTGAGGTTTACGCCCGGCATAGTACGAATGATTTCGGACACGTCACGTGCCGGAGGATTTTTGCGGATCTCATCGGCGGTAATGGTCGACACGCCCGGTGCCTGGAGATTCTGCTGTTGTGCCGTGACCACGATGGTCTCTTCAGCGGCGGATGTTTCCTCTGCATGCAGTGGAAGCGCGACCCCATAAATTCCCATATTGACCAGTACGGTCAGGGCTTTCAGTTTGTTATTCATTGTGTTACCTGTTTTTAGCCGTGTCCGGCGTTCCTTTCCCAACGGGAAGGACACAGCGGGATTGAAAGACGCGCTTCCCACAGCGCGCCAATACGCTATTGCAAATGAAAATAGTTATCAATAATATTATCAACGTTTTTTCAGGTGTTACTGAAAACGACACAGGAAACATAGGGTTATCATCGTGACAACACATGCGACAGGAAGCGAAGGCTGGTGGGCAGCGAAGCGCGGGCCGGAATGGTTCCGTGAAAACGACAGCGCGTGCCGGGTTACCTTCTGGTGGCGCGATCCGGCGGGAGATGAAACCACCTCAGACGTGCGCCGGGTCTGGCTCTACATCACCGGCGTCACCGATCATCACCAGCAGTGCGCGCCGCAATCCTTAAGCCGCATTGCGGGCACCGATGTCTGGTTCTGGCAAACCACGCTGGATGCCACCTGGCGCGGCAGCTACTGTTTTATTCCCTCAGCGAACGCGCAGGATTTTGCCGATACGGTCTTTGCCACAGCTACGCCCGACCGCGCGGCGCTGCGTGAAGGCTGGCGCAAATTATTACCCCACGCGCTTTCCGATCCGCTCAATCCGCAATCCTGGAAAGGGGGGCGCGGTCATGCGGTATCTGCACTTGAATTGCCGGACGCGCCCGTCCAGCCGGGCTGGAACGCGCATGACATACCTTATACGCCGCCCGTATGCATTCAGTGGCGCAGCGCCATTCTCAACAATAGCCGCCGGGTGTGGATCTACACCACCGGTGACGATAACAGTGACGATCGCCCGCTGGCGGTGCTGCTCGACGGGCAATTCTGGGCCGAAAGTATGCCCGTCTGGCCTGCGCTGGCGGCGCTCACCCGCGACGGCCAGTTGCCGCCTGCGGTGTATGTCTTAATCGACGCCATCGACACCGCGCACCGCAGCCGTGAATTGCCCTGCAACGCCGATTTCTGGCAGGCGGTGCAGCAGGAATTATTACCCGATGTTTTTGCCATCGCGCCCTTCAGCGATCGCCCGGAACGCACGCTGGTGGCGGGGCAGAGCTTCGGCGGGCTGTCGTCGCTCTACGCCGGGCTGCACTGGCCGGAACGCTTTGGCTGCGTGCTGAGCCAGTCCGGTTCTTACTGGTGGCCGCATCGTGGCGCACAGCAGGACGGCGAGCTGATCGAACAGTTAAAGCGTGGCGAAGTGACGGCGAAAACGCTGCGCATCCTGCTGGAAGCGGGCCTGCGTGAGCCGCAGATTTTTCGCGCGAATCAGGCGCTCTTAACCCAATTACAGCACACCCAACAGCCGGTGATCTGGCGTCAGGTTGACGGCGGACACGATGCGCTGTGCTGGCGTGGCGGGCTGACGGCGGGGCTGATGACGCTCTGGCAGTCGCTTTAAAAGACAGGAGTTTGGTATGGCTTTCAGCAATCCCTTCGATGATGCGCAGGGGCATTTTTATATTCTGCAAAACGCGCAGCAGCACTACAGCCTCTGGCCCGTGCAGTGTGCGCTGCCTGCGGGCTGGCGGGTGGTGTGCGACCCCGCGCCGCAGGAGACCTGCAACGCCTGGCTTGCCGCGCAGTGGCAGACGTTAACCCCCGCTCATTTCGTTTCCGGAGTCTGATATGTCCGTACGCCTGCCTTTGGTCGCCGCCCAGCCCGGGATCTATCTGGCTGAAAAACTCTCCACCTTGCCCAACGCCTGGAGCGTGGCGCATTACGTGGAAATCGCGCACGCCGATCTCGACGCGCCGCTGTTCTGCCAGGCGATTGTCGCCGGCATGATGCAGGCCGATACCCTGCGCACACGCTTTGTCGAAGATAACGGCGAGGTGTTCCAGTGGGTGGATGAATCGCTCACCTTTGCTGAACCTGCCGTTATCGATGTACGCCACGCCGCCGATCCGCACGCCGCCGCGCGCGCGCAGATGCAGGCCGATCTGGACCAGAATTTGCGCGTCGAAAGCGGCAATCCGCTGGTGTTCCATCAGTTGCTGCGCGTGGCGGATAACCGCTGGTACTGGTATCAGCGTTACCATCATTTAGTGGTGGATGGCTTCAGTTTCCCCGCCATTACCCGTCAGATCGCCGCGATTTACCGCGCGTGGCGCAACGACGAATCCACCCCCGCGTCACCGTTTACGCCGTTTGCGGAGGTGGTGGAGGAATACCAGCGCTACCGCGACAGCGAAGCGTATGTCCGCGACGGGGCGTACTGGGCACAGGTGCGGCGTGAACTGCCGCCGCCGGTATCGCTCTCCGACCGCCCGCTGCCGGGGCGCGCGGCGACCACCGATATTGTGCGCCTGAAGTTAAATCTCGATCGCCAGGCCTTCTCCCGGTTGGCCGCGAGTGTGCCGGGCAGTCAGCGGGCGGATCTGGCGCTGGCACTGGTGGCGCTGTGGATTGGCCGTCTTTCCGGGCGGCTGGATTACGCTGCCGGATTTATCTTTATGCGCCGCATGGGATCGGCGGCGCTCACCGCCACCGGCCCGGTGCTCAACGTGCTGCCGCTGGGTATTCACATCGACGCCCGCGCCACCCTTAGCGAACTGGCGCAAAATCTCGCCGCGACGCTTAAAAAAATGCGCCGCCATCAGCGTTATGACGCCGAACAAATCGTGCGTGACAGCGGACGCGCGGCGGGGGATGAAGCGCTGTTTGGCCCGGTGCTTAACGTCAAAATGTTTGATTATCAGTTAGATATCGATGGCGCGCCGGGCATCACCCATACGCTGGCCACCGGACCGGTGAACGATCTGGAGATCGCCCTGTTCCCCAGTGACGAGGGCGGGCTGGAAATCGAAGTGCTGGCGAACCGCGCGCGCTACGACGAAGAGGCGCTTAACGCCCATGCATCGCGCCTCGACGCGCTGCTGCGCCAGTTTGCCGCTAATTCGGTGCTGCCGGTTGGCGAGGCGGAACTGATCTCTGCCGAAGAACGCCAGCAGATTGCGCGCATTAACGCCACCGAACACGCGATCCCCGCCATTACCCTCAGCGGGCTGGTGGCGGAACAGGCGCATAAAACCCCTGACGCCCCGGCGCTTATGGATGCGCACTGGCAGTTCAGCTACCGCGAAATGCGTGAGCAGGTGGTGGCGCTGGCGCAAAAGCTGCGCGAGCAGGGCGTTGCGCCCGGCGACAGCGTGGCCGTGGCGCTGCCGCGCTCGGTGTTTCTGACCCTTGCACTGCATGCGATTGTCGAGGCGGGCGCGGCCTGGCTGCCGCTCGATACCGGCTACCCGGACGACCGCCTGCGGATGATGATTGAAGACGCGCATCCCCGGCTGCTGATCACCACTGACGATCAGTGGGCGCGGTTTGCCGACATCCCGGACCTGGCGCACCTGTGTTACAACGCGCCGCTGCCGCCTGCCGACAGCGCCGCGCTGCCGTCATCGCAACCGGAACACACCGCGTACATCATTTTCACCTCCGGCTCTACCGGCCGCCCGAAAGGGGTGATGGTCGGGCAGACGGCGATCGTCAACCGCCTGCTGTGGATGCAGGATCACTACCCGCTCAGTGCGGCTGACGTGGTGGCGCAAAAAACGCCGTGCAGTTTTGACGTCTCGGTGTGGGAATTTTTCTGGCCGTTTATCGCCGGAGCTAAACTGGTGATGGCCGAGCCGGACGCGCACCGCGATCCGCAGGCGTTACAACACTTTTTCGCCCGCTTTGGCGTCACCACCACCCACTTCGTGCCGTCGATGCTGGCGGCGTTTGTCGCTGCGCTAACCCCGGAAAACGTGGTGAACTGCCGCACGCTTAACAAGGTGTTCTGTAGCGGCGAGGCGTTACCGACCGATCTGTGCCGGGAGTGGGAAAAGGTCACCGGCGTGCCGCTGCATAATCTCTACGGCCCGACGGAAGCGGCGGTGGACGTAAGCTGGTATCCGGCGTACGGCGACACACTCGCGGCGGTACGCGGGAACAGCGTGCCGATTGGCTTCCCGGTGTGGAATACGGGGCTGCGCATTCTCGATGCCATGATGCACCCGGTGCCGCCGGGCGTGGCGGGGGATTTGTATCTCACCGGCATCCAACTGGCACAGGGCTACCTGGGGCGGCCGGATCTCACCGCCAGCCGTTTTATCGCCGATCCGTTCGCACCAGGCGAGCGCATGTACCGTACCGGGGATGTCGCCCGCTGGCTGCCGGACGGCGCGGTGGAATATTTAGGTCGCAGCGACGATCAGCTAAAAATTCGCGGCCAGCGCATCGAGCCGGGTGAAATCGACCGGGCGATGCAAAATCTGCCGGGCGTAGCCCAGGCGGTGGCGCACGCCTGCGTGCTGAACCAGGCGGCGGCGGGCGGCGGTGATGCCCGTCAACTGGTCGGCTATTACGTTTCGGAATCGGGCCTGCCGCTCGATAATAAGAACTTACTGGAACTTTTGCAGGCACAACTGCCCGCGCACATGGTGCCGGTGGTGCTGGTGCAGTTAAGCGAACTGCCGCTCAGCGCTAACGGCAAGCTGGATCGTAAAGCGCTGCCGCTGCCTGTTCTCGCGGCGAAAGCGTCGGGCCGCGCGCCGCAGACGGCGACAGAACGCGCCGTCGCGCAGGCGTTTAGCGCGCTGCTCGGCACAGAGGTGAACGACGTTGAGGCCGATTTCTTTGCCCTCGGCGGGCACTCGCTGCTGGCGATGCGCCTGGCTGCCGCGCTCAGTCGGGAATGTAACCGCCCGGTGACGCCGGGGCAGATCATGGTCGCCTCGACGGTTCGCGCGCTCACCGCGCTGCTGGAAAACGCCGACGATGCCGCCACGCAGCGCCTGGGCTATGAAACGCTGTTGCCGCTGCGCGAGGCCGACGGCCCGACGCTGTTCTGCTTCCACCCGGCGTCCGGCTTTGCCTGGCAGTTCAGCGTGCTGGCGCGCTACCTCAGCCCGCGCTGGTCAATCACCGGCATTCAGTCGCCGCGCCCCGGCGGGCCGATGGAAAGCGCCGCCACGCTGGATGAGGTGTGCGAACACCATCTCGCCACGCTGCTGGCACACCAACCGACCGGGCCGTATCACCTGTTTGGCTATTCGCTCGGCGGTACGCTGGCGCAGAATATCGCCGCCCGGTTGCGCGCGCGCGGCGAGACGGTGGCGTTTCTCGGCCTGCTGGATACCTGGCCGCCGGAGACGCAAAACTGGGCGCAAAAAGAGGCCAACGGACTGGATCCCGAAGTGCTGGCGGAAATTAACCGCGAGCGTGAGGCGTTTCTGGCGGCACAACAGGGGAGTACTTCTGGCGAATTGTTCAGCGCGATTGAAGGCAACTACGGCGATGCCGTGCGCCTGCTTTCCACCGCCCACAGCGTGCCGTTTGGCGGCAAAGCCACGCTGTTTGTCGCGCAAAAAACGCTGCCGGAAGGAATGGATCCGGCGCGGGCCTGGGCCCCCTGGATTGCCGATCTGGATATTTACCGCCAGGATTGTGCCCACGTCGATATTATTTCACCCCGGGCGTTTCTTGATATCGGCCCGACGCTTGCCGCGCTGTTGAAATAATTGTTTTGATCCCCTCCGTGGTGAAAATTTATCCCGGAGGGGCTTTCCGCTTCCTTAAGTGAAATTATTTTTATTTTTTTAGCGCAGTATTTCCGCTGAAAACTCCCCTGAAACTACTATTTTTTGTAGGTGTCTGATAAGCAGTGTTAAAGTTTTATTCAGATTTTTCTCAATTCGGTTTATCATACCCCCATGTTGGCTTTTGCTTATTTTGTACTCATTAAGAAGTTAAAAAAATGTCATCAACGACGATTAAACAAAACACGGATGTGGAATTCAGCCGTTATCCGCTTGAACCCCACCACAAACACGAAATCAATCTTCTCGCGCTGATTGATGTTTTATGGTCTGCGAAAAAACAGATTATTGGCGTGACGCTGATATTTGCGCTTCTTGGTGTTCTCGGCTCGTTTTTGCTGCCGCAGAAATGGACCAGCAGTGCGATTATAACCCCCGCAGAATCAATGCAGTGGCGCGAAGTTGATCGCATGTTGACGCAGCTTAAAGTGCTGAATATTGATGTCTCGTTACACCGTGGCGAAATCTTCAATCAGTTTATTAAGGCGTTCAGTTCCCGCTCGCTGATGGAGGAATATTTCCTCGCGTCCCCTGATGTCATGGGGCAACTGAAGCAGGCTAACGTTGAACCGCTTGAGCTACAGCGCGCGCTGGTGGGCCTCGCAAGCAATATGAAAGCGGCAGATAACGCCAAACTGAAAAACGAGACGGAGTTGCCTTATGTTGCCTGGACTTTAAGTTTCAGCGCGCCAACGAGCAAAGAAGCGCAGACCGTGCTTCAGGGCTATATCGATTTTATCAGTGCCCGTGTCGTCAAAGATGCGATGGATAATATCCGCAATACCGTGGACTTAAATACCCGTTTTGAGCGGGAAAAGCTGGCGCTTGACCGTGTCAGATTAACCACGCAGCGTGATATTAAAATTCAGCGTCTGAATTACTCCCTTGAAGTGGCAAATGCCGCCGGGATTAAGAAGCCGGTTTACAGTAATGGTCAGGTGGTCAATGACGATCCTGATTTCTCAATCGCGCTGGGTGCCGACGGTATTCAGGAGAAATTAAAGATTGAGAAATCCCTGAGTGATATTTCAGATCTGAATGCGGAATTGCGTAACCGTGAATATCACCTGGCAGAGCTTGAAAAAGTGAGCGTCCAGGATGTCTCTTTCTCGCCGTTTAATTATCAGCTTTCACCGTCATACCCGGTGAAAAAAGACGGTGCCGGCAAATCGCTTATTGTGCTGATTGCCGCGGTACTGGGTGGAATGATTGCCTGCGGCGGCGTGCTGCTGCGTAACGCAATGATGACCCGCGTTTTACCGCCAGAAATGACCCTCGAACCGTCGCATTAAATGGCGGTGCCCGGTGGCGTTGCGCTGCCGGGCCGGTTAACGCGTGCGGCCCAGCGGCACCACCAGCGGCGTATGGGCAACCGGATCGTCAATGATGATGCAGCGCAGCCCGTAAATCGCTTCGATCAGTTCTGCCGTCACAATCTTTTTCGGCGCGCCCTGCGCCACGATTCTGCCGTCCCGCAGCGCAATCAGATGCGTGGCGTAGCGACAGGCCTGATTCAGATCGTGCAGCACCGCAGCCAGCGTGTAGCCCTGCTCACGGTTCAGCTCGCTTAACAACTCCAGCACGTCAATCTGATAACTGATATCAAGCCAGGTTGTTGGCTCGTCCAGCAGCATAATTTTGGTTTCCTGCGCCAGTACCATCGCAATCCATGCCCGCTGGCGCTGACCGCCTGAGAGCGTATCCACGCTTTGCAGCGCTAAATCCGCAATCCCGGTGGCCTGCATCGCCCGGTTCACCGCCGCGTCATCCTCTTTGCGCCAGCGGGTGAACAGCGGCTGGTGCGGATAGCGCCCGCGCGCCACCAGCTCCTGCACGGTGATGTCGCCGGGCGTGGTGGCGTTTTGCGCTAACAGCCCGATGCGCCGCGCCACCTCTTTGCTGTTAAAGCGCTGGATCTGCTCGCCGTCGAGAAAAACGTGGCCTTCGGTCGGCGTCATCAGGCGGCTTAAGGTGCGCAGCAGCGTGGACTTTCCGCACCCGTTGGGGCCAATAATCGCCGTGAAATGGCCGTCGGGAATGGTGACATTAAGGCTTTCCGCCACGATTTTTTTGCCGTAGCCCAGGGTGAGCGCATCACCTCGCAGGCGGGATGAAAGTTCACTCATTTCTTGCGGGACTCCTTAATTAACAGGGCGATAAGGTAGATACCGCCGAGGCTCACGGTCACCACGCCGACCGGAAGCTGATACGGAATAAACACCTGCTGCGCACAGAGATCGGCGGCGAGCAGCAGCAATCCCCCGCACAGCGCCGACTGGGTTAACCCCCAGCGCGCGGTAGCGCTCAGGCGTCGGGCAATGTGCGGCGCGACCAGCGCGATAAATGAAATCGGCCCGGCAAGCGCAGTAGCGCTGGCGGTGAGCACCACCGCCACCAGCATCAGCAGCAGGCGCGAACGCTCAACGCTCACCCCGAGTGCACAGGCGGTGTCGTCGCCCATCTCCAGCAACCGCATCCGGCGAACGAGAAGGCCCGCGCAGATGAACATCACCAGCAAAATCGGTGCGGACGGCCAGGTTTTGGCCCAGGTCAGGCCGTTGAGCGAACCGGCATTCCACAGCCCGGCGGTGAGCGCGGTTTCAAGGGAGGCACGCAGCAGCAGCCAGGTATTGAAAGCCACCAGCATGGCGCGCACGCCGATGCCGATAATGATCAGCCGGAAAGTGTCGATGCCGTTGCGCCAGGCCAGCAGCCAGACCACCAGCGATGTGACAATCCCGCCCGCCATTGCCGCCAGCGCAATCGCCGTTAAGTGCTGACCAAACAGCACCATCGCGACCAGCACGCCGCTCCACGCCCCGGTGTTAAAGCCCATCACGTCCGGGCTGCCGAGCGGGTTACGCATCAGCGACTGGAAAATCGCCCCGCTGACGCCAAGCGCGGCCCCGACCAGCAGCGCCATTAATACGCGCGGCAGACGCCATTCGTTCACCACCAGCGTGATGCCGCGCGGCGCATCGCCACGTAAAGCGGCGAAAAGCTCATCAAGCGTCAGCGTTACCACGCCGCTTTTCAGGCTCCACAGCGCCACCAGCAGGCTGACGATCGCCAGCAGAAAACAGGATAAAACTAAACGGCGGGAAGGCGCGGTCACAGGCCACCTCCGCGACGGTGGCGGCGCACCAGCAGGATCAGCACGGGCGCACCAATAAAGGCGCTGACCACAGACACGCGCAGCTCGCCCGGCACCAGCAGGCGGCCAAGAATATCGGCAAACAGCAGCAGGGCAGGGGTGGCCAGCAGGGTGACGGGCAGCGACCAGCGGTGATCCGCGCCCACCAGCCAGCGCGCCATGTGCGGCATCATCAGGCCGATAAACGCAATCGGCCCGACCACAGCGGTGGCGCTGCCGCACAGTACGGTGATCGCCAGCAGGCCGACAAGCTGCGTGCGGGCGACTTTACTGCCGAGCGCCGTGGCGGTGTCGGTGCCGAGACTCAGGCTATTCAGCGCGCGGCTTTGCAGCAGGGCCACGCCTGCGGCAATCAGCACCGGCAGCAGCACGATTTTCAGGGTTTGCAGGGTGCGCACATCAAGGGAGCCCGCCTGCCAGAAACGCAGTTGATCGTAAACGTCCGGGTTAAGCAGGGCGATGCCGCTCGATAAACCTTCCAGCACGGCGGCGAGCGCCACGCCCGCCAGCGTCAGACGCACCGGGCTTAACTGCCCGCCCCCCGCGCTGCCGGTAAAGGCCACCACCAGCGAGGCGGCAAGCGCGCCGGAAAAGGCCAGCGCCAGTTGTTCCACCGGCGTTGTGATGCCGAGCAGGGCGGCACCCAGCACGATGGCGAAACTTGCGCCCGCATTCACGCCCAGTAAACCGGGATCGGCCAGCGGGTTGCGGGTCAGCGTTTGCATCAGCGCTCCCGCGATGCCCAGCGCGCCGCCCGCGAGCAGTCCGGCAAGGGTGCGCGGCAGGCGGGCGTCCAGCACGATAGTGCAGTCGGCGCTCTGGCAGGTGCCCGTCAGGGCGTCAGTGACGACGGAAAAGGGCAGGGATTTCGCCCCGATCAGTAAACTGAGCGCGCAGGCGAGGAGCAACAATAATAGTAACCCGGTCACGGCGGCGGGCCGCCCCAGGCGAGGGGTAAAAGACATAACAGCGTCCCTGAGCTGATAATGATAGTAATTATCGTTATCGATCTTATGCGGGCATGTTAGCATGTGCGACCATCAAAAGGGTAAGAGAAATCGCATTAAGGCACTGTAATGAACCGACAATCCTGGCTGCTGAATATGAGCCTGCTGAAAACCCACCCGGCGTATCGCGCCGTCTTTATCGCCCGTTTTATTTCTATTTTGTCGCTGGGGCTGCTTGGCGTCGGCGTCCCGGTGCAAATCCAGGCGATGACCGGCTCCAGCGCGCTGGTAGGGCTGGCGGTGACGCTCACCGGTGGAGCGATGTTTGTCGGGCTGATGATCGGCGGAGTGCTGGCGGATCGCTACGAGCGTAAGCGTCTAATTCTGCTGGCGCGTGGCACATGTGGCATCGGTTTTGTCGGGTTGTGTATTAACGCCGCGCTGCCGGAACCCTCGCTGACCGCGATTTATCTGCTCGGCCTGTGGGACGGCTTTTTCGGCGCGCTGGGGGTGACCGCGCTGCTGGCAGCAACGCCTGCGCTGGTCGGGCGCGAAAATTTAATGCAGGCGGGGGCGATCACCATGCTGACGGTGCGCCTCGGTTCGGTGATCTCGCCGATGATCGGCGGGTTGCTGTTAGCCTCCGGCGGCGTGGTGTGGAACTACGCTCTGGCAGCGGCGGGCACGTTTATCACCACCCTGACGCTGCTGCGCCTGCCGCAGTTGCCGCCGCCGCCGCAACCGCGCGAGCATCCGCTAAAATCGCTGCTCGCCGCATTTCAGTTTTTACTCCGCAGCCCGCTGATTGGTGGTATTGCGCTGCTCGGCGGCCTGCTGACGATGGCAAGCGCGGTGCGCGTGCTCTATCCGGCGCTGGCGGTGGACTGGCAGATGTCAGCGTCGGAGATCGGCCTGCTGTACGCCGCCGTTCCGCTGGGTGCCGCCTTTGGCGCACTGACCAGCGGCAACATCGCGCAAAGCGTGCGGCCGGGCAGGATTATGCTCTGCGCAACGGTGGCCGCGTTTGTGGCGATTGCGCTGTTCAGCCTGATGCCGGTCTGGGCGCTCGGCGTGTTTTTCCTCGCCCTGTTCGGCTGGCTGAGCGCGGTGAGTTCGCTGCTGCAATACACGCTGATCCAGACGCAAACCCCGGAGGCGATGCTTGGACGGATTAATGGCTTATGGACGGCGCAGAACGTCACCGGCGATGCGATTGGCGCGGCGCTGCTGGGCAGTATGGGCGCGCTGATGACGCCGCAGGCGTCAGCGAGTGTCGGCGGCTGGGTGCTGGCGGGGATTGGGCTGGTGCTGGTGATCGTGCTGGCGGAGGTGCGACGGTTCAGGAATGGGGAGTGTGTGTCACCCTCACACTAAAAAATTACACCCTCACCCTAACCCTCTCCCTGAGGGAGAGGGGATAATCCGAGCGCGGACTTGCCTTTCTCCCTCTCCTGGGGGAGAGGGCCGGGGTGAGGGGAACACTCAGCCAAATAATTCCGCAAACCGCTTAAGCAAAAGCGTCGCGCTGTAGTAATCCAGGCGGAAGGTTTCCGTGCCCAGCGCATACACGCGCTTATTCTTCACTGCATTGAGATGGCCCAGTAGCGGGTTGGCGTAAATCGCGTCGGCGTCTTTCTCATTCCCGGCGAACAAAAACAGCGCTTCGCCGTTCAGCCCGGCGGCCAGGTTTTCCCCGCCCAGTTGCACAATATCATGGCGCTTGCCCTGGCTCTGGCTGGTTTGCAGGCCTGCAGGCAGCGTTGCCAGCGTAAAGCCTAACTGTTCTAACAACTGCCCCTGAGCGGAATCCTTTGTCCACAGATTCGCGTTGTGCGCCGCCGCGTTGTACACCAGCGCACTCACCGGCTGCGGCGGCTGCGTTATCTGCTGTTTCACCTTCGCCAACTGCTCACTGAAATCCGCGATCCGCGCGCTTGCCTGCTTTTCCTGTCCGGTCATCTCGCCTAACTGCGTTAACAGCGTCTGCCAGCTTTTATCGTCGTAGTTAATCACCAGCGTCGGCGCTATGGCGGAAAGCTGATCGTACAGGGCAAGGGCGGAATCACCGCCGGTGGCGCTAATCAAAATCAAATCCGGCATCTGCGCGGCGACGGCTTCGGCGCTCGGCTCGCCAATATACAGCCGCGCCACATTGCGCTCTTTGGCCACCGCACCCCACTGGCGCAAAAAGCCCTGATCGTCGGCGACGCGGTTATTCGGCGTGGTTGCGCCGCTGGCGACAACCGGCGCGTCAATCGCCAGCAGCGAACCGGTGAGCGTCACGCTGGTGGAAACAATGCGCATCGGCTTGTGATCAAGGGTATGCGTTCCGCGACTGTCAGTAACCTGACGTGGCCAGTCGGCCGCCTGGGTTGAAGAAAATCCGAAAACTAAAAAAGTGAGCAGCAAAAAGGGCTTGAGGGATAACGGGGAAAATCTCACAGCGTCGCGTCCTGTTTATATTGCGGTTAACGCTTCTCATTTTCATCATTGCGCTGGCGGATGCAAGCATTAGCGGTAAGAAGCACTAACTGGAGTTGACATGGCAGGCAATAACTCTTAGCTTACCGACCCAAATATAAATGATAATTATTCTTAATAGCTTTACCGTTTTAGGAGGATGATATGGATACGTCCCTTGCCGAGGAGATCCAGCACACCGTGCAAACGCTAACGCCCGATCGCTTTTTCCTGATGTCCCCGTACCGAAGCTTTACCACATCCGGCTGTTTTGCCCGTTTTTCCGAGCCTGCGGTAGAGGGCGATAATCTGCAAAGTGCGTTTCAGACCAAACTGGCCGCCGCCTTTGCGCAGGCAAAAGCGCACGGTATTACCAGCCCGGTCATGGTCGGCGCGATCCCGTTTGACACCACGCAGCCTTCTTCGCTGTTCATCCCCGAATCCTGGCAAACCTTCTCCCGCCCCGCGAAGCAGCAAAGTGCGCGCTATTTTCAGGGTGGCGAGCCGTTAAACGTACTGGCGCGTAAAGCGATCCCGGAGCAGGAGACCTTTATGGCGATGGTGGCGAATGCCGCCGCGCGTACCGCCACGCCGGAAGTCGATAAAGTGGTGCTCTCGCGCCTGATCGATATCACCACCAACGCCCGCGTGGACAGCGGCGCGCTGCTGGAGCGCTTAATTGCGCAAAACCCGGCGAGCTATAACTTCCACGTACCGCTGCCCGATGGCGGCGTGCTGCTGGGTGCCAGCCCGGAACTGCTGCTGCGTAAAGAGGGCGAGCAGTTTAGTTCGCTGCCGCTGGCCGGTTCCGCGCGGCGTCAGCCGGATGACATGCTGGATCGCGAAGCCGGAAACAAACTGCTGGCCTCACAAAAAGATCGTCACGAACACGAGCTGGTGACTCAGGCGATGAAAGCGGTGCTGGCCCCACGCAGCCGTGAACTGCGGCTGCCGGACTCGCCGCAACTGGTGAATACCCCGACCCTGTGGCACTTAGCCACCCCGGTTGACGGCGTGGCCGCAGGTGCAGAAAACGCGCTGTCGCTGGCCTGCCTGCTGCACCCGACCCCGGCCCTGAGCGGATACCCGCATCAGGCGGCGCGCCGGGCAATTGCTGAACTTGAGCCGTTTGACCGCGAACTGTTCGGCGGGATCGTCGGCTGGTGTGACGATCAGGGCAACGGCGAATGGGTGGTGACGATCCGCTGCGCCCGCCTGCACGAAAACAACGTGCGCCTGTTTGCCGGAGCCGGCATTGTCCCCGCCTCATCGCCCGCCGCCGAGTGGCGCGAAACCGGCGTCAAACTCTCCACCATGCTCAACGTTTTTGGCCTGCAATAAGGATTTCTCATGACCATCCCCTTTACCCGCTGGCCCGACGAATTTGCCCGTCGCTACCGTGAAAAAGGCTACTGGCAGGATCTGCCTCTGACCGACATGCTGACCCGCCACGCGCAAAGCGATGCGCCCGCGGTCATTGAAGGCGAGCGCACGCTGAGCTACCGCCAGCTTGACCAGGCTTCCGACAACCTTGCCAGCGCCCTGAGCGCTGCGGGTATCCGCCGGGGAGAAACCGCGCTGGTGCAGCTTGGCAACGTGGCGGAGTTTTACATCACTTTCTTTGCGCTGCTGAAAATGGGCGTCGCCCCGGTCAACGCGCTGGCGAGCCATCAGCGCAGCGAACTGAACGCCTACGCCGCGCAAATCGCCCCGACGCTGTTGATTGCCGATCGCGATCACACCCTGTTTAACGATGACGAATTCCTGAACGGATTTGTCACTGAACACAGAAGCGTGCGCGTGGTTCTGCTGCGTAACGACCACGGCGAGCACGCGCTGGATGCGGCGATTAACCGTGCGGCAGAGAATTTTATCGCCACGCCCACGCCTGCCGACGAAGTGGCGTTTTTCCAGCTTTCCGGCGGCAGCACCGGCACGCCGAAGCTGATCCCGCGCACCCACAACGACTACTACTACAGCGTTCTGCGCAGCAACGAAATCTGCGGCTTCGATGCAAACACCCGCTATCTCTGTGCGCTGCCCGCCGCGCATAACTACCCGCTGAGTTCACCCGGCGCGCTCGGCGTGTTTCTCGCCGGGGGCCGGGTGGTGCTGGCCTCCGATCCGAGCGCCACGCTGTGCTTTGGCCTGATTGAAAAACACCAGATTAACGTCACCGCGCTGGTGCCACCTGCGGTCAGCCTGTGGTTGCAGGCGATTAGCGAGTGGGGCAGCAATGCGCAACTGGCGTCGCTGAAACTGTTGCAGGTCGGCGGGGCGCGGTTATCAGCCACGCTCGCCGCGCGTATTCCGGCGGAGATGGGCTGCCAGCTTCAGCAGGTATTCGGCATGGCGGAAGGGCTGGTCAACTACACCCGGCTGGATGATGGCCCGGAGCGGGTGAATCACACCCAGGGCTGTCCGATGTCCCCGGACGATGAAGTGTGGGTGGCCGATGCCGACGGTAATCCGTTACCACGGGGAGAAGTGGGCCGCCTGATGACACGCGGCCCGTACACCTTCCGCGGCTATTTCAATAGCCCTGAGCACAACGCCAGCGCCTTTGACGCCAGCGGTTTTTACTGCTCAGGGGATCTGATTTCCATCGATGCCGACGGCTACATCACCGTGCAGGGGCGCGAGAAAGATCAGATCAACCGGGGCGGCGAGAAAATTGCCGCCGAAGAGATCGAAAACCTCCTGCTGCGCCATGACGCGGTGATCCACGCCGCGCTGGTGAGCATGGAAGACAGCCTGCTCGGGGAGAAAAGCTGTGCGTATCTGGTGGTGAAACAGCCGGTGCGCCCGGTGGAGATCCGTCGCTTCTTGCGCGAGCAGGGCGTTGCAGAATTTAAACTGCCGGATCGCGTGGAGTGCGTGGACGCGCTGCCGCTGACCCCGGTGGGTAAAGTTGATAAGAAAAAACTGCGCCAGGCGCTGGCCGACAGGTCGCAGGCGTAATACAGGAGCAACAATGGCAATCCCAAAATTAACCGGCTATGCGCTGCCCGTCGCCGCAGAGATCCCGCAGAACAAAGTCAACTGGGCCTTCGAGCCTGAGCGCGCGGCGCTGCTGATCCACGACATGCAGGACTATTTCATCAACTTCTGGGGCGATAACTGCCCGATGATGGAGCAGGTCATCGCCAACATCGCCGCCCTGCGCCAGTTCTGCAAACAGCACAATATTCCGGTCTATTACACCGCCCAGCCGAAAGATCAGAGCGACGACGATCGCGCCCTGTTAAACGACATGTGGGGACCGGGCCTGACCCGCAAGCCGGAAGAGCAAAAGGTGGTCGATGCGCTGGCCCCGGACGCAGACGACACCGTGCTGGTGAAGTGGCGTTACAGCGCGTTTCACCGATCTGAGCTTGAGCAGATGCTCAAAGCGAGCGGGCGCAATCAGCTGCTCATCACCGGCGTGTACGCGCACATCGGCTGCATGACCACCGCCACCGACGCTTTTATGCGCGACATCAAACCGTTTATGGTTGCCGACGCGCTGGCGGATTTCACCCGCGACGAGCATTTGATGGCGCTGAACTACGTCGCCGGGCGCTCGGGCCGCGTGGTGATGACCGAAGAACTGATGCCATCGGTGCCGGGCAGCAAGGCGGCGCTGCGGGCGGTGATCCTGCCGCTGCTCGACGAATCCGACGAGCCGCTGGATGACGAAAACCTGATCGATTACGGTCTGGATTCGGTGCGCATGATGGCGCTGGCCGCCCGCTGGCGCAAAGTGCACGGCGACATTGATTTTGTGATGCTGGCAAAAAATCCGACGATTGACGCCTGGTGGGCGCTGCTGTCGCGCGAGGTGAAGTAATGGCCGCGCTGGATTTCACCGGCAAAACCGTGTGGGTGACCGGGGCCGGAAAGGGCATCGGTTACGCCACCGCGCAGGCGTTTGCCGACGCGGGCGCAACGGTGACGGGCTTTGACGTGGCGTTCGACCAGGCGGCGTATCCGTTCGCCTGTGAACAGCTTGATGTTGCCGATGCGCAGCAGGTCGCCGCCACCTGTGCGCGCTTACTGGCGCAGACTGAGCGTCTGGACGTGCTGGTTAACGCCGCCGGGATTTTACGCATGGGGGCGACGGATCAGCTTTCGCCCGACGACTGGCAGCAGACTTTTGCGGTCAACGTCGGCGGGGCGTTTAACCTCTTTCAGCGCACCATGGGGCAGTTCCGCGCACAAAAAGGCGGGGCGATTGTCACCGTAGCGTCCGACGCGGCGCACACCCCGCGCCTCGGCATGAGTGCTTACGGCGCATCGAAAGCGGCGTTAAAAAACCTCGCCTTAACGGTAGGGCTGGAGCTGGCGGCCAGCGGCGTACGCTGCAATATTGTCTCGCCCGGCTCCACCGACACCGACATGCAGCGCACGCTGTGGACCAGCGACGACGCGGAGCAGTTGCGGGTCCGCGGTTTTGCGGAGCAATTTAAGCTTGGCATTCCGCTGGGTAAAATCGCCCGCCCGCAGGAGATTGCCAACACTGTACTGTTTCTCGCCTCGGATTTAGCCAGCCACATCACGCTACAGGATATCGTGGTAGACGGCGGTTCAACGCTGGGGGCCTGATGATCTGGAAACGTCACTTAACGCTTGATGAACTTAACGCCACCAGCGCGAACACGATGGTGGCGCATCTTGGCATTGTTTATACCCAACTGACGGACGACCGGCTGGAAGCGGAAATGCCGGTGGACGCCCGCACCCATCAGCCGTTTGGCCTGCTGCACGGCGGCGCGTCAGCAGCGCTGGCGGAAACGCTGGGCTCAATGGCCGGGTACCTGATGACCCGCGACGGACAGTGCGTGGTGGGGACGGAGCTTAACGCCACGCATCATCGCCCGGTGTCGCAAGGTAAAGTCCGTGGCGTCTGCCAGCCGCTGCACCTTGGGCGGCAGTCGCAAAGCTGGGAGATTGTGGTGTTTGACGAGCAGGGAAGGCGGTGCTGCACGTGCAGGCTGGGTACGGCGGTAATGGGGTAGTGGGTGGGACGGTTTCACCCTCACCCTAACCCTCTCCCTGAGGGAGAGGGAACAGATTGTGCACAGACCCGCCTTTCCCCCTTCCTGAGGGAGAGGGCCGGGGTGAGGGTGCTTTAAGTCCCCCCCTCCCTGAGGGAGAGGGCCGGGGTGAGGGTGCTTTAAGTCCCCTTCTCCCTGAGGGAGAGGGTCGGGGTGAGGGTGCTTTAAGTCTCCCTCTCCCTAAGGGAGAGGGCCGGGGTGAGGGTGTCCCACTGCCACCAGGCAAAAGTGATCGGCTTAACAATGTGATGTAAATAGCTGGTGGCAGATCTGTTTTCACCGGTTGTCAGGTTGTTAAATCCACAGCGAGTGTTATAGATACAAAATGTAACAACTTACCTCTGCGCTGATGGAAACTAGACCATGAACAACTCAGGGAAATACCTCATCTGGGCTGTGCTCTCCGTCGTGGGTGCATTTGCTCTCGGTTATATCGCTCTCAATCGTGGTGAACAGATCAACGCCCTGTGGATTGTGGTCGCAGCGGTGTGTATCTATCTGATTGCCTATCGTTTTTACGGACAATACATCGCGAAAACCGTGCTGGCGGTGGATGCGACGCGCATGACGCCTGCCGTGCGGCATAACGACGGGCTGGATTACGTTCCCACCGATAAAAAAGTGCTGTTCGGTCATCATTTTGCGGCGATTGCCGGAGCCGGTCCGCTGGTCGGTCCGGTGCTGGCGGCGCAGATGGGCTACCTGCCGGGGATGATCTGGATCCTCGCGGGCGTGGTACTCGCAGGCGCAGTGCAGGATTTCATGGTGCTGTTCGTCTCCACCCGCCGCGACGGGCGCTCGCTCGGTGAGCTGGTCAAAGAGGAAATGGGGCCGACCGCAGGCGTTATCGCGCTGGTGGCCTGCTTTATGATCATGGTGATCATCCTCGCGGTGCTGGCGATGATCGTGGTGAAAGCCCTGACCCACAGCCCGTGGGGAACCTACACCGTCGCCTTTACCATTCCGCTGGCGATTTTCATGGGCATTTATATCCGCTATCTGCGTCCGGGGCGCATCGGTGAAGTGTCGGTCATCGGCCTGGTATTCCTGATTTTTGCAATTATCTCCGGCGGCTGGGTGGCAGAAAGCCCGACCTGGGCACCGTTCTTTGACTTTACCGGCATACAGCTTACCTGGATGCTGGTGGGTTATGGCTTCGTGGCGGCGGTATTGCCGGTGTGGCTGCTGCTGGCCCCGCGCGATTATCTCTCCACCTTCCTGAAAATCGGCACCATTATTGGCCTGGCGATTGGCATTCTGATCATGCGACCGACGCTAACCATGCCTGCGATGACCAAATTCATCGACGGCACCGGCCCGGTGTGGACGGGGAACCTGTTCCCGTTCCTGTTTATCACCATTGCCTGCGGTGCGGTATCGGGCTTCCACGCGCTGATCGCCTCCGGCACCACGCCGAAAATGCTGGCTAACGAAAATCAG
This sequence comes from Enterobacter sp. kpr-6, assembly GCF_900116015.1. Taxonomy (GTDB): domain Bacteria; phylum Pseudomonadota; class Gammaproteobacteria; order Enterobacterales; family Enterobacteriaceae; genus Enterobacter_D. Next base: position 500,217 of record NZ_FOYH01000002.1, on the reverse strand, counting down.
GCCTGCCTGATTGGGTATGGCGGCATGCTGATGGAATCGTTCGTGGCGATCATGGCGCTGGTGTCCGCCTGCATCATCGATCCGGGCGTTTACTTTGCGATGAACAGCCCGATGGCGGTGCTGGCACCTGCCGGAACCACAGACGTGGTGGCATCGGCGGCACAGGTGGTGAGCGGCTGGGGCTTTAGCATCACGCCCGACACGCTGACCAATATTGCCAATGAAGTGGGCGAGCAGTCGATTATCTCCCGCGCAGGCGGTGCGCCGACGCTGGCGGTGGGGATGGCCTACATCCTGCACGGTGCGCTCGGCGGGCTGATGGACGTCTCGTTCTGGTATCACTTCGCGATTCTGTTTGAAGCGCTGTTTATTCTGACGGCGGTGGATGCGGGGACGCGTGCGGCGCGCTTTATGCTTCAGGATCTGCTGGGGGTGATTAACCCGGGCCTGAAACGCACCGATTCGCTACCGGCGAACCTGCTGGCGACGGCGTTGTGCGTGCTGGCATGGGGCTACTTCCTGCATCAGGGGGTGGTCGATCCGCTCGGCGGCATTAACACCCTGTGGCCGCTATTCGGGATTGCCAACCAGATGCTGGCAGGCATGGCGCTGATGCTTTGTGCAGTGGTGCTGTTCAAGATGAAACGCCAGCGCTACGCCTGGGTCGCACTGCTGCCAACCTCGTGGCTGCTGATTTGTACCCTGACCGCAGGCTGGCAAAAAGCGTTCAGCCCCGATGCCAAAGTGGGCTTCCTGGCCATTGCTAACCGCTTCCAGGGGATGATCGACAGCGGCAGCATTCCGGTGCAGTACACCGAATCGCAGTTGCGCCAGCTGGTGTTCAATAACCGACTGGATGCAGGCCTGACGATCTTCTTTATGGTGGTCGTGGTGGTGCTGGCGGTGTTCTCGATTAAAACCGCGCTGGCGGCACTGAAAGATCGCAACGTGACGACGAAAGAGACGCCGTACGAACCGATGCCGGGGAATGTGGATCAGATTGTGGCGCAGGCGAAGAGCGCGCATTGATATTAGTTGTTGTCACCCTCACCCCGGCCCTCTCCCTGAGGGAGAGGGAGGTTTTAGTCCCCTCTCCCTCAGGGAGAGGGTTAGGGTGAGGGTGAACCCAACCAACAGGAGCCAACATGTTCGATACCCTATCCAAAGCCGGGAAATACCTCGGCCAGGCGGCAAAGCTGATGATTGGCGTGCCGGATTACGACAACTACGTCGAGCATATGCGCCTGAACCACCCGGATCAGACGCCGATGACCTACGAAGCCTTTTTCCGCGACCGCCAGGATGCGCGCTACGGCAGCAAAGGCGGCGTGAAGTGCTGCTAATCAGGCGTTAAGCCCGCCATCCACGTCGATGCCCGTGCCGGTGATGTGCTTCCCGGCGGGACTCGCAAGGAACGTCACAATCCCGGCGATATCTTCCGCTTCGCCGTAATGCCCGAGCGCAATCCCCTGGCGCTGCACGTCAGCCCCTTCACCGTCTGCCGGATTCATATCACTGTCAGTTGGCCCCGGATGCACCAGATTTACCGTGATCCCGCGCGGCCCTAAATCACGGGCCAGTCCACGGGTTAATGAATTGAGTGCGGATTTAGTCATGGAATAGACGGCAATGCCCGGCAGCGCCACGCGGTTCGCCAGACAGCTACCGATATTGATAATTCGCCCGCCCTCGCCCAGATGCGGGATCGCCGCCTGGGTCGCAATCACCACCCCGCGAATATTGACGTTGATCAGCGCATCAATGTCCTCAAGCGACATCGACTCCAGCGGCCCGCCGCGCGCGATCCCGGCGTTATTGACCAGAATATCCAGCCCGCCAAACTGCGCCACGGTTTGCGTCACCGCCGCCCGAATCGCGGCGGCACTGGCGCTGTCGGCCTGGATCGCCACGCCGTTACGCCCGAGACGGGAAATGTCGTCGGCAACCGCCTGCGCTTTGTCGGCGGATTTCTCGTAGGTGATCGCCACATCCGCCCCGGCGCGTGCCAGCGACAGCGCAATGGCTTTGCCCAGGCCCCGGCTGGCCCCGGTGACCAGCGCACGTTTACCGCTAAGATCGTTATTCATGGTGACTCCTGATGGCTGTTTGGTTAAAACTTCATCAAGGTATACACCTTTTTTCGCGTCTGCCAATCCTGCTTAGCGGTTAAACGCCTCGACTTTTTCAAACGCCGCACGCAGCGTCTGCGGGGTTAACTCCACCGCCAGATAGTGAATGGACTCCACCGGACGCAGGGTGTGGGCGATGACGCTATCCAGCTCCGCCGTGTTGTGAATATCCACGTCGAGGGCTGCCAGCGTCGTCGGCAGATTAAAGCGCTGATAAGCGGCGATCAGTTGCGCCAGCACGTCATCCTGACCGAGCAGGGCGCTTTGCACCAGAATGCCGTAGGCCACTTTGGTGCCGTGGAGGAATTTGTCGGTCTGCGGCAGCACGGTTAATCCGTTGTGCACCGCGTGTGCCGCTGCGACGCGGGTATAGCGCTCGCCTAAGCCTCCGACCATGCCGCCACCGGCGATGATTGCATCCACCACATCGCGGAACGCCTGGGTCAGTTCGCCCCGCGCCTGATCTGCCAGTGCCGCTTCGCTGCTTTCTAACAGCACATCGCGGATCGCCAGCGCGCCGTTAATCCCGAGACGCACGGTCAGCGGCAGGGTTTCCGGGGCCGGGGCCAGCACCACCGCTTCGTACCACTTCGCCAGCGTGTCACCGATGCCCGCCAGCAGGTATTCCGCCGGAGCGTTAAGAATGATGTCCGGCTCGACCAGCACGAGGAAGTTGGCGTCGTCAAAAATTTCAAAATGCAGCGCCTGGCCCGCATCGTTGTACCAGACCGACAGCGGCGTCCAGGCCGCGCAGGTGGCGGCAATGGTCGGCACGGCCACCACCGGCAGGCCTAAACGCCGCGCCACCGCTTTAACCGTGTCGAGCAGCGCGCCGCCGCCCAGACCAATCACCACGCTGCGATCGTGACCTGCCTGCGCCACCAGTTCCGCCACGTCATGCTCGCTGCAATGACCTTTGAACAGAAGGTGTCTTGCGCCGGGCGCATGGAAGCTCTCCGGCAGATAAGGGGTAGCGGCGGCAATGGCGCGCTCACCGTAGATCCACACCGCGCGGGAAAGCTGTTCCGGGGTGTAAAAATCGTGCAGTCGCGCCAGGCTGCCGCTGTGGGAGTAATAGTTGGCGGGGCCGGGTACGACGCGAATATCAGTGTTGCTCATGTGGGTGTCCTTGTGCGTGATCGCTAACTCAATGTTATGGCTAGACATCTGGATGGCTAATAACATTTAGCTTTATCTTATGCCTTTTCCGTAGTTGTCAGCCAGCCGGGGCTGTGAAAAATTCGTTAAATCAATCTATTAATCTCAGGAACTCCCCGGCTTATGAGCGTCAATCACCTCGACATGCGCGCCATCACGCTGGCCTTTGCCGGTTTTAAGGCGCTGTCGCATGTCGATTTCACCCTCAGGGGCGGCACGGTTCACGCGCTGACGGGCGCAAACGGCGCGGGCAAATCCACCCTGATGGCGGTGCTGTGCGGGACTCACGATCATTACGAAGGTGAGATCGCCATTAATCATCAGGTGGTGTCGATCCGCACGCCGCGCGATGCCAAACAGCTGGGTATTCATCTGGTGCAGCAGGAAGTGGACGTGGCGCTGATCCCAGGCCTGACCATTGCCGAAAACATCATGCTCGATAAGCTCGCGGAGCCCGGTCATGCGTACCGCTGGAAGGCTGTGCGCCAGCAGGCGCGCGCGGCGCTGGCGCAACTGGACGTTGAGCTTGATGTTAAGCGCTCCATTGATAGCTGCACGCTTGCTGAAAAACAGCAAATTCTGCTCGCCCGCGCGCTGTCGCACCACTGCCGTTTTCTGATCCTCGATGAGCCCACCGCGCCGCTCGACCAGCATGAAAGTGAGCGCCTGTTCACCGTGGTCCGACGCCTGCAACAGCAGGGGATTGGCATCGTCTTTATCTCGCACCGCATTCACGAACTGAAAGCCATCTGCGACACCTTAACCGTGCTGCGCGACGGCAAACTGATTGAATCCGGGCCCATGGACAACCTGAGCGGCGAGGAAATCGTTGAGAAGATGCTCGGGCATGAACTGGGCGACATCTTCCCGCCAAAACGCACCCGCCACAGCGACGAAACGCTGCTGCGCATTGAAGGGCTGCACGACGACGGACTGCTGAAAGATATCTCCCTGCATCTGCGCAAAGGCGAAATTCTCGGCATTGCCGGGCTGGCGGGCGCGGGCAAAACGGAACTCTGCAAGGCGCTGTTTGGCGCAAGTAAAAGCGTGGTGACGCGCGGCGAGCTGAACAGCCAGCCGTGGCGACCGCGCGATCCGGCAGACTCGGTGCTGCGCGGTCTGGCGCTGGTGCCGGAGGAGCGGCGCAAAGAGGGCATTTTTATTGACGAGCCGGTGAGCATGAATCTGGCGGTCAGCGCCGATAACAGCTTCTCCCGCTTCGGACTCTTCGGCCATCGCAAAGCCTGGCGCTGGGCGCAGGAAGTGATCGCCCGCGTCGGCGTGCGCACCTCCGGTCCCGGACAAACGCTGCGCCGCCTCTCCGGTGGCAACCAGCAAAAAGTGGCGATAGGCAAATGGCTGCGCGGCGACGCCCGGGTGCTGATTTTTGATGAGCCGACCAAAGGCGTGGACGTCAAAGCGAAAACCGATCTGTTCCAGCTTATTGATGGCCTCGCGCAGGAAGGCAAGGGCGTGATCTACGCCTCCGGCGAATTTGCCGAACTGGTCGGCCTGTGCGACCGCATCTGCGTGTTGTGGGACGGCAAAATCGTTGCGGAAATCGCAGGCGCTGAGGCCCGTGAAGAGACATTACTTTATTATTCGACCGGAGGAACGGCGTCGTGAGCAAGGCCCTTTCAGTAAAAGCGGCGGCATCGGGCCGTCAGCAATTTTTCGATTTTCTCTATAAATGGGGCATGTTGCTCACCGTTGTGCTGCTGATCGCCATTTTTGGCCTCGCCTCGGACAACTTCCTCGACCCGTTTAACATCATCAATATTTTGCGCTCCATCGCCATCGTGACGGTGATTGCTATTGGCGTCTCTATCTCGCTGACCGTCGGCGGCTTTGATCTCTCGGTAGGTTCAACCGCGTCGCTGGCCAATGCGCTGGTGATTTCGCTCTTCGTCTGGCACGGCTTTGGCACCACCGAAGCGATTCTGGTGACGCTGGCGCTCTGCACCCTGGTCGGGCTGTTTAATGCCTTTCTGATCGTCATTCTGCGTATCCCGGACATGCTCGCCACCCTCGGCAGCCTGTTTGTGATTCAGGGCGTGGCGATGACGTACAGCTACGGCGGCTCCATCACCCAGAACATGCTGCTGCCAAGCGGCGAGATGGCGGAAGGGCTGATCCCGGAAGGCTTCGCGCTGCTCGGCCAGGTGCCGACCATCGTGATCATCATGCTGGTGGTGACGGTGCTGGCGCAGCTTGCCCTGTCGCTCACCACCCACGGTCGCCGGATGTACGCCATTGGCGGTAACCCGGAAGCCGCGCGTCTCTCCGGTATCCGCACCACCCGTTACAAAGTGGCGGCCTATGTGATCGCCTCGTTGCTGGCGGGCCTGGGCGGGATTTTGCTCGCCTCACGCATCGGCTCCTCGCAGGTGAACGCGGGCGGCGGCTATCTGATGGACGCGGTGGCGGCGGCGTGGATCGGCTTTTCGCTCGCCGGGTCCGGCAAACCGAATGCGCTCGGTACGCTGGTCGGCGCGGTCATTCTCGGCGTGCTGTCGAACGGGCTGGTGATGCTGTCGGTACCGTATTACGCCATGGACATTATTAAGGGGCTGGTGCTGGCCGGTGCTCTTGCGCTTACCTATTTCCAGCGTCGTTAAATCATTCTTCAGGGGAAAAACAGATGAAAAAATTCGCACTCTCTTTGCTGGCGCTGGGCCTGTTAAGCGCTGTTCCGGGCCATGCCGCCACGCCTGCGCCGGTTCCGGCGGCGATTGCCGATCATCAGGTTCGCATTGCGGTGATCCGCAATTTAGGATCGGACGATAACACCACCCAGTTTGTTTCCGGCGCGGTGTCCGAAGGCAAAAAGCTCGGCTTTAAAGTCAGCACCTTTTTAAGTAATGGCGACGACGCGAAGTTTCAGGACTTTGTGAACCAGGCGATCAGCCAGAAATATGACGGCATTATTCTCTCCCAGGGCCGCGATCCGTACTCCACAGAACTGATTAAAAAAGCGGTGGACGCGGGCATTAAGGTTTCGGTGTTTGATACCGCCGTGAACGGCGAGATCCCAGGCGTGACCGTCACCCAGCAGGATGACGCCTCGCTGACAAATCTCTCTTTTGGCGAACTGGTGAAGGATTTCAACGGCAAGGCCAACATCATCAAACTGTGGGTAGCGGGCTTCCCGCCGATGGAACGTCGCCAGGCGGCCTACCAGACGCTGCTGAAACAGAATCCGGGCATCAAAGAGCTGGAGTCCATTGGCGCGGTGTCATCGGACGTGCAGGGCGACACGGCGAACAAAGTCGGCGCGGTGCTGGCGAAATACCCGAAAGGGCAGATCGACGCGATCTGGGGCACCTGGGATGCGTTCAGCCAGGGCGCGTATAAAGCGCTGAAAGAGAATGGCCGTACTGAGATCAAACTCTACAGCATCGACATTTCTAACCAGGATTTGCAGTTGATGCGCGAATCGGGCAGCCCGTGGAAAGTGAGCGTGGCGGTCGATCCGAAGCTGATTGGCGCAACCAACGTGCGCCTTATTGCCAATAAGATCGCCGGTGAAACCACCCCTGCGACCTATGACTTCAAAGCCGCCACCATTCCGCAGGCGCTGCTGGCAAGCCAGCCGGGCAATGTGAACGTCGCCGCGCTGGGCAAAATCATTCCGGGCTGGGGCCAGACCGAAGATTTTATCGCCCCGTGGTTTGCGACGCTGGAAGCAAAAAATAAATAAGGGCTTACCCTCACCCCGGCCCTCTCCCTGAGGGAGAGGGAGAAAGGCGGGTCTGTGCACAATCTGTCCCCTCTCCCTGAGGGCGAGTTTATGCATAATCTGTCCCCTCTCCCTCAGGGAGAGGGTTAGGGTGAGGGTGCAGTCGAGGTAAAAAAAATGGCTTTCGAATTACCCACCCCCGAATACAGCCGCAACATGCGGCTGATCGGCCATTCTGACCAGGGCGGTCGCCCGGACGGGGTGCAATTAATGGTGCACCGCGGCTTTGCGTACATCGGTCATATGGTGTCGCAGGGCTTTTCAATTGTGGATGTGCGCGACGGAAGAAACCCGAAACCGGCAGGCTACGTGCCCGCGCCGCCGGGGACCTGGAACGTGCATTTGCAGGCGCATGACGATCTGCTGCTGGTGATAAACGCAAGGGATCTGTTCGCCGATGCGCGTTTCGCGGATGAAAAGGTTTACTACACCCGCTCCGTGGGCGACACGGTGAGTGACGTGCAGGACAAAGGCTGGAGCGCCGGGCTACGGGTATTTGATATTTCAACCCCCGACAAACCGCGCGAAATCGGCTTTTTATCCCTCGACGGGATTGGCATTCACCGCATCTGGTACGTCGGCGGGCGCTGGGCGTATGTATCGGCGCTGATTGACGGCTTTACCGATTACATTTTCCTGACCATCGATATGAGCAATCCGCGTAAACCGGAAGTCGCCGGACGCTGGTGGTTGCCGGGCATGAATCAGGCGGCAGGCGAAACGCAAAGCTGGCCGGAAGGCAAACGCTACGCGCTGCATCACGCGATTATCGCAGGCGACACCGCTTACGGAAGCTGGCGCGACGGCGGACTGACACTGCTGGACGTGAAGGATCGCACCCAGCCGAAACTTATCAGCCATCGCAACTGGAGCCCGCCGTTTGGCGGCGGTACGCACACCGCGCTGCCGCTCCCGGACCGGGATCTGCTGGTGGTGCTCGACGAGGCGGTGCTCGACAATCAGGAAGATGGCGAGAAGCTGATCTGGCTGTTTGATATCCGCGAGCCGTCGAACCCGGTGAGTATTTCTACTTTCCCGCAGCCGGACGAGCGGGATTACGTGGCAAAAGGGGCGCACTTCGGCCCGCACAACCTGCACGAAAACCGGCCGGGGAGTTTTGTCAGCTCGACGCTGATTTTTGCGACGTACCAGAACGCAGGCGTGCGCGCGTATGACATTTCAAACCCGTACCGCCCGGTGGAAACTGGCGCGCTGGTGCCCGCCGCACCGGCGAAGATGATGGACACAAGGCCAGGCCGCCCGCAGGTGATCCAGTCGTGTGATGTGTTTGTTGATGCGCAGGGGATGATTTACAGCACGGATTATAACGGTGGGTTGTCGGTGATTGAGTATTTGGGGTGAAACCACCCTCACCCTAACCCTCTCCCTGAGGGAGAGGGGACAGATTGTGCACAAACTCGCCCTCAGGGAGAGGGGGCTAAAACCTCCCTCTCCCCTGGGGAGAGGGCCGGGGTGAGGGGAAACCAGACCACAATTAGCCGTACTGCCGTACCCGCGCGATAAACTCCTCCGCACTGTGGATCCGTGGCGCAATCACGATCAGCGCTTTACCCAGCGTAATCGCGTGGCGCAGGCAGTCGTGGCGCATGTCGTCATCGCGGATGGTGTCGATATCCGCCACGTGCGACAGGCCCACGCTTCTGCGGATCAGTTCGCTGCCGCAGAAGCCGACCGCATCGGTCCAGACTTTTTGTAAAAACTGCGAGGCGTAGCCCGGCGTGCTGAGCGCGCTATCGCGGGTTTTTTCCACCGCCAGCGCCTGGAAGCGTTCGGCAAAGGTGTTCCACAGTTCCTGAATATCGGTCAGGCGCTGCTCGCGGGCGCTGGCGGCATCGCGGATACCCAGATGCCCCGGCAGACCGCAGTAGTTCAGTAACAGGTTGCCGATGGCGGTGCCGATATCAAACCCTATCGGGCCGACATAACCAAATTCGGCGTCAATCGCCTTCAGGCTGCCGTCGGCAACAAAAATCGAGCCGCTGTGAATATCGCCGTGCAGCAGCGCCTCGGCGTGGGAGAAGAACGTGTGCTTAAGCGAGGCCACCGCCAGCTTGAGCTGGGCGTCATCGCGCAGGGCGGCGACATCGGCTTCAAGCGCCGCCGGATAATTATTGCGCTCGTGGATCTGGTACGGATCGTTAAAGAACAGATCTTCGGTGATCTCGCACATTTCCGGGTTGATAAACTGCGCCACCTGCGCCTTTTTCTGGTGCGGATGCAGGTAAAAATCGCTGGTGTGAAACAGCGTCTGCGCGAGGTATTCCCCTAACTGGCGGGCCGCCTGCGGGTAATAGCGGTTCGCGATTAATTCGCCGCGCCAGATGCGGTGATCGGAGAGATCTTCCATCACCATCACCGCCAGTTCCGGGTCGAAATGCAGGATTTGCACCGTGTGCTGCGGGCTGTGTTTGAAATGCTCGACCAGCGTTTGCGCCTCAAGGCGGGCGCGATCGAGCGTCAAAGGCCAGGATTCGCCCACGCAGCGCACGTAGGGCAGCGCCTGTTTGACGATAATGCGGCTGACGCCCTGGGTGTCGAAAATCTTAAACACCAAATTGAGATTGCCGTCGCCGACCTCCTGCGCAGAAACGAGTTCGGACGGGTTATCCAGACCGCCAAATTGTTGTGCATACGCGACTGCATCGTCCGCGTTGAAGGTTCGGTATTGCGACATTGCCGTTATCCTCATTATTCTGGTTATAAAGCCATTCAGACGTCTATACATCTGGATTTCATCCTGACACAATAAGCTACAACAACGCAACAGGGATTTAACGATATGCAGCCATTACAGACCACCAGCCTGCGCGTCAGGGAAAATCAATTATTTATTCTCGATCAGCAGGCGCTGCCGCAGGAGAAAAACTGGCTTCCGGCGAACAGCGTAGAGGATCTGGTGGGGCATATTCACGCCCTCAGGGTGCGCGGTGCGCCGCTGATCGGCCTGTCGGCCAGCCTGCTGCTGGCGCTGCTCGCCGGGCGGGGAGTAGCGCGTGATGAACTGAGCACCGCGCTGGAAACGCTGCGCGCGTCACGTCCAACGGCGGTCAACCTGATGAATAACCTCGACCGGATGAAGCTGGCGTTAGCACAGGCGGATTTTGTGCATGCGCTGGAAGCGGAAGCCGGGCGGCTGATTGATGAAGATAAGCGGCTGTGTGATGACATCGCCCGCGCCGGGAGTGCGCTGGTGACGCCGGGCAGCCGTTTGCTGACACACTGCAACACCGGCGGGCTGGCAACGGCAGGCGTGGGTACGGCGCTGGGGGTGATTGCCCGCGCGCACCAGGAAGGCAAGGTGGCGAACGTATGGGTCGATGAGACGCGTCCGCTGTTGCAGGGCGGACGTTTAACCGCCTGGGAACTGGGCGAGCTGAGCGTGCCGTATCAGCTTATTACCGATTCGATGGCGGCAAGCCTGATGGCGAAAGGGCAGGTGGACGCGGTATGGGTCGGCGCGGATCGCATTGCGGCAAACGGCGATGTGGCGAATAAAATCGGCACCTATTCGCTGGCGGTGCTGGCGAAATTCCACAACATTCCGTTTTACGTGGCGGCCCCGCATACCACGCTGGATCCGGACTGTCCGAACGGCGAGGCGATCCCTATCGAGCAGCGCGACGCCCGCGAAGTGACCGGCGTGGCCGGAAGTTTTGGTGCTGTGCAATGGGCACCGGACGCGGCACGTGTGTATAACCCGGCGTTTGATGTGACGCCCGCGGAGCTGATTACCGGGTGGGTGCTGGATACGGGGGTGGTGAGGTTTCCGTTGGGTTGAGTTTTGGTAAATCACCCTCACCCTGACCCTCTCCCTGAGGGAGAGGGGACGAAAATCACCCTCACCCTGACCCTCTCCCTGAGGGAGAGGGGACGAAAACCTCCCTCTCCCCTGGGGAGAGGGCCGGGGTGAGGGGAAGAGGAACCTACGCCAGTCGCGGATACGCATCCGCAATCGCATCACCGGTAAACTGCGCCACCCAGCCTTCGGGATTATCAAAAATCCGGATCGCGGTAAAATTCGGCTCCGATCCCATATCAAACCAGTGCGGGGTTCCGGCGGGGACGGAGATCAGGTCGTTTTTCTCGCACAGGACCTGATACACCTCGTCGCCGATGTGCAGGCAAAACAGCCCGGCACCTTCGACAAAAAAGCGTACTTCGTCTTCGCCGTGGGTGTGTTCGTTGAGAAATTTTGCGCGCAGGGCGTCTTTTTGCGGATTGTCGGCACGCAGGCTGATCACATCCCAGCTCTGGTAGCCTTTCTCAGCCACCAGTTTATCAATGGCCCCCTGATAGGCCTCAATCACCGTTTCAGACGACGGGTTTTCGCCCAGATCGCGGTCGGCCTGCCAGCGCTCAAAGCGCACGCCTTTCGCGTTCAGTTGCTGCTGGATCTCGTGGGCGTCGGTGCTCTGCCACGTCGGCTGGCTGGCATCGGTGGCGGAAAAAATCGTCAGTGCGCTCATGAAGGGATCTGCTCCGGGTCAATTATGTCAAAACGGGAAACCTGGTGATGATGGCTGGCGGCATCGTCATCACCGCGAATTAACTGGATGGTGCGTAAACCGGCCTGTTCAGCCGCGTCCAGTTCCTGATGAATGTCCGACAGAAACAGGATCTGCGCCGGGGCGAGGCCCAGTTGCGCGGCGATAGTCTGGTATGACTGCACCTCGCGCTTGGCCCCGATATGGGTATCAAAATAGCCGCTGAACAGATGAGTAATATCACCTTCGTCGCTGTAGCCAAATAACAGTTTTTGCGCGGCAACGGAGCCGGAGGAATATACATACAGATCAATGCCTTTCGCTTTCCATTTTTCCAGCGAAGGCAGGACATCCGGGTAGAGATGGCCGGTAAAATCGCCATTCACATAGCCGTCGCGCCAGATGATCCCCTGCAACGCTTTCAGCGCCGTGGATTTGCGATCCTCATCCATAAAGGTAAACAGCGTCTGCGTCAGTTGCGCGGCGGTGGCGTCCGGCTGGCCGATTTCGGCCCGCAGATTGTCGAGGATGGTGTTCACCGGATCGGCGTACTGTTGCGCGGTGATGAAGGCGGCCAGCCGCTCACGCGCATACGGGAACAGGACGTTGTGCACAAAGCGAATATCGCTGGTGGTGCCTTCAATATCGGTAACTATCGCGCGGATCATTCTCTCTCCAGCAGTCGTAAACGCATTTCGCAGTCAAATAAAAATTCCAGACCTTCGAGGTGACGGCGGGCTTCTGCCACGCTGCGTCCCCAGCAGGTTAAACCATGACCGCGCAACAGAAAACCATATTTCAGGTTCACGGGATCGGTGTCGGCGATGCGACGGGCGAGGGCGTCGATATCCTGGTCATTATCGAACAGGGCGACCGGCACCGTATCCAGATGCGACGTCTGCCCGCTGAGGGATTTTTGCATCTCGTAGCCGTGCAGGTTCAGCAGCGCAGATTTTTCAATGCGCGACAGCACGGTGGCGTTCACGGTGTGTACATGCAGCACGGCGTTCGCCTCAGGAAACAGGCGGTAAATCAGCGTGTGCAGGCCGGTTTCCGCCGACGGTTTGCGTCCGGACGGTGCGATGTTGGTGTCGATATCCACTAACAGGAAATCCGCAGGGGTGAGGGTGCCTTTGTCTTTACCGGATTCGCTCAGCCAGCAGCGGTTTGCGTCTTCCCGCACGGACATATTGCCGCCCGTCGCCGGGGCCCAGCCTTTTGCACCAATCCAGTGGCAGGCGTCAACGAGAGCGGTCAGTTGCAGGTTGTCTGTCATTGTTATGTCCTGTGCGGATATCGTTATTGTTTAGACGTCTAAGCGTCTTGATTGCCAAATACTAACATCGTGTTATAGTGGCAGCAACATCAGTATTACAATCAGGCCTGCATTCATGAGCGACAACACACTGATCCCACAAAGTAAACTTCCCGCCCTTGGCACCACGATTTTCACCCGGATGAGCGCGCTGGCGCAGGAGTACCAGGCGATTAATCTTTCCCAGGGATTCCCGGATTTTGACGGCCCGCGCTATTTACAGGAACGTCTGGCGCACCATGTGGCGGCGGGCGCAAATCAGTACGCGCCGATGACCGGTGTGGCGGCGCTGCGTGAGGCGATTGCCGATAAAACCGACGCGCTGTATGGCTACAAGCCCGATGCCAACAGTGAGGTCACCGTTACGGCAGGGGCAACCGAAGCGCTGTACGCGGCGATCACCGCGCTGGTGCGCGCGGGCGATGAAGTGATCTGCTTTGATCCGAGCTACGACAGCTACGCGCCTGCGGTGGAACTCTCCGGCGGCGTGCTCAAACGCATTGCCCTGCAACCGCCGCATTTTGCGGTGGACTGGCAGGCGTTCGCGGCGCTGTTAAGTGACAAAACCCGGCTGGTGATCCTCAACACGCCGCATAACCCGTCGGCTACGGTATGGACGAAAGCTGATTATGCCGCGCTGTGGCAGGCCATTGCGGAGCGGGAAATCTACGTCATCAGCGATGAAGTGTATGAACATATCTGTTTTGCCAAAGACGGCCATGCCAGCGTGCTGGCGCATCCGCAGTTGCGGGGCCGCGCGGTGGCGGTGTCGTCGTTTGGCAAAACCTATCATATGACCGGCTGGAAAGTGGGCTACTGCGTGGCTCCGGCGGCCATCAGCGCGGAACTGCGCAAGGTGCATCAGTATCTGACCTTTTCGGTCAACACCCCGGCGCAACTGGCGCTGGCGGATATGCTGCGCGCATCGCCTGAGCATTATCAGGAACTTCCGGCGTTTTATCAGCAAAAGCGCGACGTGCTGATAAACGCGCTCGCCGACAGCCGCCTTGAGATTTTACCCTGCGAAGGCACCTACTTTTTGCTGGCCGATTACAGCGCGATCTCCGATCTGGATGACGTCAGCTTTTGCGAGTGGCTGACCAGAGAAGCGGGCGTTGCCGCTATTCCGCTCTCGGTGTTTTGTGCCGATCCGTTCCCGCATAAGCTGATTCGCCTGTGCTTTGCGAAGCAGACCGCCACGCTGCTGGCAGCGGCAGAACGCCTGTGTAAACTCTGATTATTTCACCGTCCATGCGCGGGAAAATCGACGGTCTGCGAACAGTTCCAGCAGGCCGTTGATTTGCTTTAAGCGCAGCACTTCATCGCTGTCCATCCCCAGTTCTTTACTGATGCGCTCATCTTTCCAGCCCAGTTGCGCCAGTTCGCGGACAATCTCTGACATATCATGAATTTTATGCCGTCCCCGCGCCCGGTTGTGACGAACGGTGGAGGCCATCCGGTCTGCACGGGTCTGGTTTCCGCTACGGATGCAGGTGACGGGCAGATAGCCTTTTAGCTGTTTTTTCAGCGCCGGTTTCTCTTTGCCCAGTTCGTGACGGTGAAAGCCGTCGATGATCTCAAAGTGATTTTCCCGATGCTGCATCACCACGACAGGCTGCGTGAAGCCGTCAGCTTCCAGCGATTTCAGCAGCAGGCGTTTCTCAGGCGGCGCAACGTTATTGGGGTTGTAGTCGTTGCCGTCGATGCACTCCTGTTTCACCCACAGCACGCAGTCAACAGGCTGCTCCTTAAACGGGCTAAGCTCGTGCAACGCCAGGCGAAACGCATTGATAGCATCAATACGATTCTCCTCAGGTATGGATTCTAAATAGGCTTTCATCTCAGAAATCAGTCGTTGTCGCATAAGATCCCCCACTCTTTTCGTTTTTCCGCCATGCGTTCGCTGTAGCGTTTGTAATTACCAGGTTTGTTAGGACTAAAAGAAAGCGCGCGGCACCAGTAGTCATTGTTAAGCAGAACTTTACAGATGCGCCGCCACGACGGGATATCTTTGTAGCCAATATCACCGTCCTGGGTATCGGGGATCTCAAACCCTTTTTTACGGTACCAGTTGATGTAAACGGCGATTTTGTTCTTGTAATGACTGGCGGTGGGGGCGGGCATACTGTAAAGCAGCAGGCTGGTGTAGGATTGCCAGCTATGGCCGTCGGGCTTGCTGATTTTGCGGTGACCATAAAAGGTATTGTCTTTTCCGGCATACACCCCGCCGCTGCAAACCCCGCTGACGCGCTCGCACATTGCGGCCCAGCGTTCAGGCTCCAGCACATGATAAAGCCACAATCCCTGGCGCTGCTCCGGGCCAAACGGCTCGCAAATGCGCATATAGCGCAGGGGAACGCCCGCCTGGTACATCAGGTTGTAGAGCGGGTTGTAGCGTTCGCCCGACTTCGCAAACCATGTCCAGACGTCGGCCGTTTTCCAGTCATAAATCGGGTACACATACCAGCTATGACCGCGCGCTGCCACGGAGGTCCAGGGTTTGTCATCGGCAAAGCGCTGTTTACGCCCGGAGGCGATGGCGTTAAAGCGGTTGATGGATTCGTCGGCGCGGATACCAATCATCACGGTGGCCGGGCGATGATTGGCAAACCAGTCGGCAAAACAGTGGACAAAGGTTTCGAAGGTCATTGCCGGCTGGTAAAAGGGGAAATAAGCGGGGTCGGTGATGGCATGGGCAGGCGGCTTGCGTACCCAGGGTTTGCCCGGCTGCCAGCACTGCCATTCCGGTTCGTACTGGGAGAGGGCGTTTTGCGTGGTGAGCGGCAGGGCTATCCAGTAAAAATCCTCAATCACATCCTGGTAAAGCGCCCGCATACTTTCGACATGTTCAATAGTGCAGGAAAATTGCGCCTCCCAGTCAATAAATAACACCGAGATCTTTCTTTTTCGCTGCCGCGCTATTTGCGCCACCAGATGCAACATTACCGTTGAATCTTTCCCGCCAGAAAATGAAACACAAATACGTGGCAGCGTGTCGAACGTCCAGTTAATGCGGTCCAGGGTGGCCTCATAGACATTTTGCTGCAACTCAATTTTAAGCATTGACATAAAAATCAATTCCCAATTAGGGCAGGTGCACTGTTCGGGCGACAATAATGCAGTAAAAAATGGTGCAGGTGAATGTTTATTTTCCCTTAATGATTAAAGTTAAATGAACAGTTATTACCGGGGATTTTCTATTAATAAATTTTATGAATTAATAAGGCCACGCCTTTTTAACCCGGGTGGCCTTATTATTTATTTCATCAATGCGATGAATCAAAGCTGTCAATGAACTGTGAAAAAACACTGCCTCTGAGGGCGGCCCGGTTATACAACATGTAATAGTCAATATTAGGTAAAGGCGCGCCAATATTGATCTGTTTAAGCTGCAAAATATCTTTCATGAAAAGATAACTAGACTGCGACACCACGCCGACCAGATCGGTCTGGCTAATCATGCTGAGGATAGAGAGCATGGAGTCGCTGCGAAAAACAATGTTCCGCTGTGGAAGCCGCGCCTCGATAGCCGCCTGCAACTCTTTGGTGGCGCTGTTGGGGCTGTTATAAAAGGTAAAGCCTTCTTCCAGCACCTTGTCCGTGGTGGTGGCTTCGTCCAGACGGGGGTGCTGCTTACGGCAGACCAGCACCAGCGGCTCGCTTTTCAGCGGGCGGCAGATAATGGAGTGGTTGTGGACGGGGAACAGCGAGATGATCAGATCGGCTTTACGATAATTCAGCAGGTCTTCCGCCGTATCCGGCGCGATTAACATATTATGGTGTTCAACGGTGTAAGCGGCTTTATCCTGAAGGGTGTTAATGAGCGTGGTCAGGCCGTTGGAAATTAAGACCTTAGGGCTGTAAACAATGAAATTCTTTTTCAGGTCAGCCCGGTTCATGATGTTAATCGTTTGTTCAAGCTGATTAAGATTTTCTTCCAGATGGCTGTGCAGATTAATACCCACGGTCGTCGGCGTTACGCCTTTGCCGGAGCGCACAAAAAGCGGATCGTTGAGCTGAGCGTGTAAGCGTTGTAATGACTGGCTTACCGCCGAAGGCGTAATAAATAACGTTTCGGCTGCCTTGCTGATACTTTGATGCTGATAAATGCTCTCAAAAATGATCAGCAGGTTAAGATCGAACTTTTTAAGGTCATAGAGGTTAGCCATTTTGTCATCCTGATTTATTGACTATGAATAAGGAATACAACCCATATTCCATTGATGAAAATTATGTCTTATTACAATCCATTGTCATCGGCATGCTTAAATACGGTTGTATCAAAACTAAATGTATCACGAAAAAAAATATTTGAAAGCGGGATAATAAAATAAGCTCACGCGCCCGAAAATGGGCAGGCATTATGCCCACCCGTGAATAAGTTTATTCCCCCATGATTACCTTCAACTTTTCTTCATCGGGCAGGCCCACAACCTGTTGCAGAATATTTTCCTTATTCATGTAGTAGATGGCGGGCGTCGCGTTTGCCCCGAGATCGTCCATTAACTTTTGATGGGCGTTGAGCGCCTTCATGGTTGGCTCAGGGATCGCTTTCGGCAGCGTCAGCGGCAGTTTTCCGGCGGACTGCTCATAGTCGTGCCAGGTTTTCGCCGCATCTTTTGATGTCATGATTGCCGCAGCGGTTGCCGGGCTTTCGGGTTTGATCACGCCCACTAATAGCGTGCGTAACTGCACTTTTCCGCTGTCGACCCACGGGCGCGCCTGCTGCCAGAACTGTTTGCAGTACGGGCAGAAAGGATCGGCGAACACGTACACCACGCGCGGGGCGTCCTGTTTGCCATCGAGGATCCACTGCGCTTTTTCCATTTGCTGCCACAGTTCACGTCCGGCAGGGGCATAGATGTCCTGCTGGATCAGCTTTTCACTGAGATTGGTGCCCGCTTCGTCATACATATAGCCCGATATCGCATGTTTACCGTCCGGCGTAAGGTAAATGGTGACGCCCATGTCCTGATATTTACCCAGATACCCCTTCATTCCACCCGGCGCATCGAAGGATTTGATGATAGTAATTCCCTGTTTCTCAATGGCTTTTACCGGTGCGGGCAGATCTTCAGCCTGGGCAAAAAAGGGCAGCAGAGTCAGTAACAACGCGCGTTTAAGCATGGTAATTCCTTGTATTTAATAGGGATGTTTTCTGGTAAGGTGAAACTTATCACAGCCATAGGTCAGACCTTACACTACGCGCGTTGTTGTTTAAACGTGGGGATGTTCTAATCGCCTGCGTTTGAAGTTTTCGGTTTTGGCCAGCAGCTTGAAGTATGACGGGTATAGATATCGCTTATTGATTTGATAACGTAAACGCATTAGCCGGGCTCGCTAAAATTCGTTAACTTACATCCCATCGAAACCACGGAGAAAGTATCAATGTCTTTAATCAACACTAAAATCAAACCTTTCAAAAACCAGGCGTTCAAAAACGGTGAATTTGTAGAAGTTACTGAGAAAGATACTGAAGGCCGCTGGAGCGTGTTCTTCTTCTATCCGGCTGACTTCACTTTCGTTTGCCCGACCGAACTGGGTGACGTGGCAGACCATCATGACGAGTTCCAGAAACTGGGCGTGGACATCTACTCTGTGTCTACCGATACTCACTTTACTCACAAAGCATGGCACAGCAGCTCTGAAACCATCGCTAAAATCAAATACGCGATGATCGGCGACCCGACTGGTGCCCTGACCCGTAACTTCGAAGTTATGCGTGAAGATGAAGGCCTGGCTGACCGTGGTACCTTCATCGTTGACCCGCAGGGCATCATCCAGGCTGTTGAAGTCACCGCTGAAGGCATTGGCCGCGACGCATCTGACCTGCTGCGTAAAGTGAAAGCGGCTCAGTACGTTGCTTCTCACCCAGGCGAAGTGTGCCCGGCTAAATGGAAAGAAGGCGACGCGACTCTGGCTCCGTCTCTGGACCTGGTTGGCAAAATCTAAAATTCACGGCGTCTTTCGCGCTACAGGTGCGTTGACTGCGCTTAATCACCCCGGTCACTTACTTATGTAAGCTCCCGGGGATTCATAAGCTTGCCGCCTTCCTGTAACACGAAATACTTGCGAATTAATCCTTAAGCGGGTGCGCCGCACCCGCTTTTTCAACACCATGATTCAAGTTGCATTCAGGCAGCCCAAATAAGGCAGCTTGCATGATGATGTTTTTTAGCAGGAGATGAAAATGCTCGACACAAATATGAAAACACAGCTTAAGGCTTATCTTGAGCGCCTGACTAAGCCTGTTGAGCTGATTGCCACGCTGGATGACAGCGCTAAATCGGCAGAAATCAAGGAACTGCTGGCGGAAATCGCCGAACTGTCTGACAAAGTCTCTTTCAAAGAAGACAACACGCTGGCCGTGCGCAAGCCATCATTTGTTATTACCAATCCGGGTTCAGTACAGGGACCGCGCTTTGCCGGCTCTCCGCTGGGCCATGAATTCACCTCGCTGGTGTTGGCGCTGCTGTGGACCGGCGGTCATCCGTCGAAAGAAGCACAGTCGCTGCTTGAGCAGATCCGCGATATCGACGGCGATTTTGAATTCGAAACTTATTACTCGCTGACCTGTCACAACTGCCCGGACGTGGTGCAGGCGCTGAACTTAATGGCGGTACTGAACCCGCGTATTAAGCACACCGCGATTGACGGTGGCGCATTCCAGAACGAAATCACCGACCGTAACATCATGGGTGTTCCGGCGGTCTTTATGAACGGTAAAGAGTTCGGTCAGGGCCGTATGACGCTGACTGAAATCGTGGCGAAGGTGGACACCGGCGCAGAAAAACGTGCGGCGGAAGAGCTGAACAAACGCGATGCATATGACGTGCTGATCGTCGGCTCCGGCCCGGCGGGTGCGGCGGCGGCAGTGTACTCTGCCCGTAAAGGCATCCGTACCGGCCTGATGGGTGAGCGTTTCGGTGGCCAGGTGCTCGACACCGTGGATATCGAAAACTACATCTCTGTGCCGAAAACCGAAGGTCAGAAACTGGCGGGCGCATTAAAAGCGCACGTGGATGATTACGATGTGGATGTCATTGACACCCAAAGCGCGACGCGTCTGACTCCGGCGGAAGTGGAAGGTGGCCTGCATCAGATCGAAACCGCGTCCGGTGCCGTGCTGAAAGCACGCAGCATCATCATTGCGACCGGTGCGAAATGGCGCAACATGAACGTGCCGGGTGAAGAACAGTACCGCACCAAAGGTGTAACCTACTGCCCGCACTGCGACGGCCCGCTGTTTAAAGGCAAGCGCGTGGCGGTGATCGGCGGCGGCAACTCCGGCGTGGAAGCGGCAATCGATCTGGCAGGAATTGTAGAGCACGTTACGCTGCTGGAATTTGCGCCAGAGATGAAAGCGGACCAGGTATTGCAGAATAAAGTACGCAGCCTGCCAAACGTGGACATCATCCTGAATGCGCAGACCACCGAAGTGAAAGGTGACGGCACGAAACTGACGGGCCTTGAGTACCGTGACCGCGTGAGCGGCGACGTGCACCACCTGGCGCTGGCGGGGATCTTCGTACAGATTGGTCTGCTGCCGAACACCAACTGGCTGGAAGGCGCGATTGAACGTAACCGCATGGGTGAAATCATCATCGACGCGAAATGCGAAACCAGCGTGAAGGGCGTATTCGCCGCAGGCGACTGCACCACCGTGCCGTACAAGCAGATTATTATCGCCACTGGCGAAGGGGCAAAAGCGTCACTGAGCGCCTTTGACCACCTGATCCGCACCACCGTATAAAAAAAGAAAGTCAGACATACCTGCAAGCAAGCCAGTCAGTGTCATCACTGACTGGCTTTTTTATTGATACTTACTGCTGCTTCTCCCGAACAGCCTTACCACTCGCCGTAAGGGTAGGTTTTGTCTTTGATGAAGTCTTTTGTTGTCTGGCTATAGTCATAGCCTTGTTTATGGTTGGATATGTTTTTACAAACACGCAGTTCGCTGCCTGACAGCGTGACGAGTTTCTCCGGCTGGACAGGGAGATTGTCAATTCTCTTTAACGTTTGCAGCCAGACGCGTACTTTTCCCTCCGGGGCCAGCCCGAACAGCATGGTGTCGTACCAGGCCGTATCACCGGATATATCCACTCCCGCGGGGGCGTGCATTCTGTCGCGCGTGGCCTGCGAAAAGGTGATGTGCGTCTCGTAGGTTTTTTTATCAATGATCGAATCCCAGCAGAAAATGATAGCCAGCGGGGGATGGCGGGCTTTGTTGAATTGCGTGTAACGTGACACTCGTTGAAACCACTTCCCGATGCTGGAAGGATTAGATTGCACGCTGTCGAGGGTACGAAACGTGTAATGGACCTGTTTCTCATCCAGCAGGGTGACGAAATTCACGCTCGCCGGAAGGGCTTTGGGAGTAAAAAAAGCAAACCCCCACTCTCCGTAGGGCATGGCACCGGTTTCTTCCGGGGGCATGGGTTTGCCGGCGTGACAGGCGGTCAGCATAAAAAGTGAGAGCAGTGAAAGCCGGGTCAGGTATTTCATGTGTTTTTTCCGTCCATGTTATAAACAGTGCGCCGCCAGTTTTCATCCGGGCGGTTGATAAAGCCGAGCGTTTCGCTCGCCCACGCTCCGCCGTAAATTTCTCCGCTCTCTTTAATCTCTACCGCGTTCCAGTTGGCGGAGCAGTGGATGTAATCTCTGGCGATGGTATCCATTTCAGCAGGTAAAAAAGGCGCATAAATTCTTCCTGCACGCACCGCTTTCCCCTGTGCCAGCGCCTTCTGGTAAAACGGCATCAACTCAGCGGGGAGCTTTACGTCATCATTTTTCTCAACTTCAGTAAATATCACGCCCGCCTCCTGTGCCGCTGCCATCATCACCCGCAGTACCACGTTCGCCCAGCCGTTTCTAACGATCCGCTTTTGCAGGGTCAGGGCGGCGAAGCTGCGCTTCTGCATCTGTCCGTTGCGGTCAGAAGGCACCGTGTGCTGACTCCAGGTACTGACGTTAACGGGATGGGTGCGGAGCAGTGGCGCAACGGCGGGCAGGGCGGCAAGCACGGTTTTTTGCGCCAGCGCACGCTGACAGACATCTGTCTGTGTCTCCGGTTGGCCATCCGGCACCGTTTCCCCCTGCGGACGGGTGAGAAACACGCTCTCGCGCATCACCGGCAGGTAGCCACCGCCGATGTCTGAGTGGGCACCGGGCAGCGCCAGTTCTGGCCACGCCGGGCGCACGCTGTTGAGCGCAAAGTTAAAGCGGCATTCATTGAGCGCAGTGATATGAAACACTTTTTCCGCCACGCCGGGGCGAAGGGTGATATTAACGATTCCGGTATCAGCGCTATGCGGGTTAAGGCCGTTTACCGGGGTGCCGATGGCAGCCACCGTATCCATAATGCCGATAAAGCGGGTTTTCCCGGCCGGTGCGCCGGTGTAGGTGAACCGGGCCAGCCCCTCACGGATCGCAGCGATAATTAACGGGTCTGCATTCTGAATGCGATTGGCGAAATGACGGGCGGCAGCAGCGCCCCGGCTGAAGCCGAAGATATCGAATTGGACAGCTTTAACCGTCACTTTATCCGGGATTTTTATAAGTAAAGATTTGATAGCCTCGGCAATTTTACTCACTGCCTTGTCCGTCTTCGCAATCACTCCGGTATCCGAAATGCCCAGTCCCTGACCGAGCAGGCTGTCAGGTTTACCGTCCTCCGTACCAATCCCTTCAATGTAAATCCCCTGCTGAACAAACCCTTTTTCTGGTGGGAGATCCGTGTCATACAGCGTACTGAGCCAGTGAATGTTGGTGTAGTACCCCAGATAGCTGGTGGCTTCGCTATCCGTCATTCCCATTTCTTCAGCGGTTTTTTCAAGGATACTGGCCGCATCCGGATTGGAAATCTGATAATGCTTCGCCTTAAACACCTCCAGCATATTCTGCGTATTAATGGCGTTATTCCCCGTGCCATCAAAGAACACACCGAGGACCAGGGTAATTTCGCGTTTGGGTTCCGGCGGTGGCGGCGCGATATATGCAGCCTGCTGAACAGGAAAAAGCCGGTTGTAATTATCGGGAAATACCAGATAGCTGTTTTCCGTTCCGGCAATAAGATGCTGGCAAAGAATATAATCATAGCTGACGATGATATATTCATTGGGAATATCATCTGCGAAGGTTGTCCATGTATGGTTTATTAGCGCACCACGTAATTCGATGCGGTAATATTTTTCCATGCGGCCAAAAGGATTAATCCGGTAAAAATCAAAATCCAGTTTCAGCGGTTCATTATCGTTAATCGCCTGCATCAGCAGGGGGCTGCTTTTGTCGATCATCTTGCAGAACTGCAAACCCTGATGATGCGCCTGCTGGCCCGTGCTGGTCATGCTCTGGGCGAGGCTCAGACACATGATTTCATTCTCGTGCCCGAGTTGCCAGCGGTTGCCGATGGAGGCTTCGGTACCACACCCCGCGGAGATATTTCCCTGCCGCTCTCCATTAATGCGTAAGTAAACAATATGGCTCATACGTCAGAATCCTTTCCGTTAATGAAATATTTTGCGTCAGGGATAATAAAGAAAATCCGGGGGTGTCGATTTATTTGAAATCATAGTAAATGCAGAAATAAAAATGGCCGCCCCAATAATAAGAGGCGGCCATGTAATAAATTAATCAGCATAAAACTTTATTTTACCGCACCACCAGCACCGGAATATGAGCATGGCGCACCACGCCTGAGGCGTTCGATCCAAGCAAATGGGTCGTAATGGAAGGGTTGCGGGAGCCAATCACAATCACATCTGCGTCGAGTTCCGTTGCGAGTTCATTCACCAC
The DNA here is from genome assembly GCF_900116015.1 of Enterobacter sp. kpr-6. GTDB lineage: Bacteria > Pseudomonadota > Gammaproteobacteria > Enterobacterales > Enterobacteriaceae > Enterobacter_D. The sequence goes on along the minus strand of NZ_FOYH01000002.1, from coordinate 476,577 downwards.
ATCGCGCACGCTGCCAATGCGGACGTGTGTTTTTATGCGCGACGCCGGAAGTGAAAAATGACCGATCATAGTGTTAAGCCGACTTTCAGCTTCATGCTGGAGATGCTCTTCAAAGCGGCGCACATCGGCCGCAAAGCGATGCAAACTGAGGTTGGCCGAGCCGGGTAATACATGAAGCAGATGAATGATACCGTCGTTTTGCGCCAGAAACTCGGCGTGACGTATCGCCTTGTCGCTGAGTTCCATTTCGAAAACATCAACCGGCATAATGAGCGTGTTATACATGCGTGCTTCTCCCTGTGGATTAACTGCCTCCATTCAACCACAACGCAGGTACGGTTTTTGTAAGCCAGATGGCAAAAAACGGAAAGAGGATGCAGGACGCATCCTCTGCAAGACAAAGCGCGGGGCTTTATTCAGAGAGTTAGCGTGTAAAATCACCCGCGGCTTCAGGCTGGTAGAGGACCTCCAGCACTTCGAGGTGAGTGGTGGTTCCGCCGGGCAATTCCCAAAGAATGGTATCGCCCGCGCGCAGTCCCAGCAGCGCTGCACCCACCGGGGCGAGTACCGACAGTTGCTGGCTGCTGTCGGTCATGTCCGCCGGGTAAACCAGCGTGCGTACGCGGATCTCGTTGCTGCTCAGATCGCGGAATTTTACTTCGCTGTTCATCGTCACCACATCGCGCGGCATCGCCTCAGGGGCACACATCTGCGCGCGATCCAGTTCCGCGTTTAACGCATCGGCCACCGGCAGGCTGGCGTACGGCTCCCGCTCCAGCAGGCTGTCAATGCGTTCAGCATCACGTTCGTTAATGATAATAGCGGGTCTGGACATCTCTTACTCCATGTTAATCCAAAAGAAAAACCCTCACCGCCAGGCGGCAAGGGTTTAGCTCTCCCGATGATACTGAGACTTCCCGGCAAGTTGTAGTGATATTGCTCACAACGGACGATTATCAGTGCATTCCCCTAAGCCTATCAGATGAAATTTGTGTGAAAAACGTGATAGCTGGTGGATATGAATTATGCTTTTTATGCATCCCTTTGGGGTTATGACTGAACGCATTTTCGTCACAGGAGAACGCATGAGCCAGTACGACAAATTGACACTGAAAGATGGCAGCTATCTGCATTTCAAAGACTGGGGCAGCGGGCAGCCCATTGTTTTCAGCCATGGCTGGCCGTTAACCGCTGATGCTTTTGAAGATCAAATGTTGTATCTGGCGACCAACGGTTATCGCGTCATTGCGCACGACCGCCGTGGACACGGGCGTTCAGCGCAACCCTGGGACGGGCACAATATGGATCAATACGCCGACGATCTGGCTGAACTCACCGCACATCTCAATTTACGGGATGCGGTGCACGTCGGGCACTCCACCGGCGGCGGTGAAGTGGCGCGCTACATCGGTCGCCACGGTACGGATCGGGTCGCCAAAGCGGTGCTGATTGGCGCGGTGACGCCGATTATGGTGAAAACCGATTTTAACCCCAACGGCGTGCCGATGGAGGTCTTCGACGGTATTCGTGCGGGCGTGCTCAACGATCGTGCGGCGTTTTTCTATGAGTTAACGGCCGCCTTTTACGGCTATAACCGCCCGGACGCTAAAGAGTCCAAAGCGGTGCGCGAAAGTTTCGTCGAGCAGGGGTTACAGGGCTCAATCAAAGCGCTGTATGACTGTGTCCAGGCCTTCTCCGAAACTGACCTGCGTGAAGATCTGAAAAAAATGACCATCCCGACGCTGGTGATCCATGGCGATGACGATCAGATCGTACCGTTCGAAACCTGCGGCAAAGTGGCGGCAGAAATCCTGCCGGACGCCCGCCTCAAGGTCTATGAAGGCGGTTCGCACGGGATTTGCACCACCCACAAGCACCAGATCAGCGACGATCTGCTCGCCTTTATCCGCGCCTGATTTATGCAGATTATCCTGTGCTCATCCTCCTGGATTTTCAGGGTGATGAACACAGGGTAAATTGCGCCCCGTTTTTACCTTTCCCCCGGTCAATCCGCTACACTAACGTCGCTTATTTCACCGGGAGTCAGGGATGTCTGAACTTCATTTACCTGCCGATCAGCAATTTTTTGCCGATTTGTTAAGCGGTCTGGTGCTCAATCCGCAGCGGCTTGGGCGCGTCTGGTTTGCCGGGCAGCCACGCATGCTGCAAACGGGCAGCGTAAGCCTGGAGTGGCCGAGGCTGGACGTGGTGCTGCGCGGCGATTACACCAACCGGCTGGACGACAAGTCGCAGCGCCTGGGCGAAGGCGAAATGCTGTTTATCCCGGCGCGGGCGGCAAACTGTCCGCTGTTTGATAAGCCGGTGATGGTGTTAAGCCTGGTGTTTGCCCCCGCCTGGCTTGGGCTGACCTTTCACGATGCGCGCGGACAGGCGGCCTCGCATACGGTGCGCAAAATCGAACTGCCGCACCCGCAGCGCGGGGAAGGGGAGGCGATGCTGACCGCACTGACATATCTGAGCCGCACGCCCGGCGAGCAGGACATTATTCAGCCGCTGGTGCTGAGCCTGCTGCATCTGTGCCGCAAAGTGGTTCACACTCAGCCGGGCGCGGTGCTGCCGCGTGCGGATTTTCTCTACCAGAGCCTGTGCAACTGGATCCAGGATAACTACGCCTCGCCGCTGTCGCGCGAGTCCGTCGCCTCGCTGTTCAACATCACGCCGAACCATCTTTCACGGCTGTTTTCACAGCAGGGGACAATGAGTTTTGTCGACTACGTTCGCTGGGTGCGAATGGCGAAAGCGCGGATGATTTTGCAGAAATATCACCTGCCGGTAGCAGAAGTGGCGAAGCGCTGCGGTTTTCACGACAGCGACTATTTTTGCCGCGTTTTCCGGCGTCAGTTTGGCCTGACGCCGGGGGAGTACCGCGCGCGTTTTCAGTAACTCAGAGCTGAATTTCCGCCTGCAACAGCGCGAGGATCGTTTCGCTGTCTTGTGCGTCGAATAGCGTCTGGCGGAACGTCTTATTCACCAGCTTGCGCGCCAGTTGCGAGAAGACCTTCACGTGATTCATGCCTTCGTTTTCGCCAAGGGTCAGCATAATCACAATCTCCACGTCCCCCATATCTGAACCCCAGTCCACCGGCTGCGGCAGGCGGGCAATGCTGATGCTGGAGTGGCGCACCCACGGTGATTTGGTGTGCGGAATGGCCACGCCAAACCCAACGGCGGTGGTGACAATCTCTTCACGCTGCCAGATATCCTCCTCCAGCGCCTGCGGTGCGTCGGTGCGTCCGTGCAGCGCCAGATTACCGCACAGATACTGGATCACCTGCTCGCGGGAGGTGAGCGGTTCGCCAACGCAAATGGTTTCCAGCGCCAGCAACGGGCGGGGTGCTTCCGGCTGGACCTGGCTTGCCAGCAACTGTTCGATCTCGTCGGCGCTGCGGCACTCGCAGGCCTGCTGCGCAAGCGCGATGCAGGCTTCGCTGTCTGACTGGCGCACCAGCGATTTGATCGGCGCAATGCGCGGCCCGCTCATGCTCAGTTCGTCCAGCCCCAGGCCTATCAGCAGCGGCAGATAGCGGCTTTCGCCCCCCAGTTCGCCGCAAATGCCGACGCGCTTATGGTGGCGGTGCGCGGTGCTGATAATCTGGCGCAGCATCCGCAAAAACGACGGTGTAATGGGATTGTAGAGCGGGGAGACGCGCGGGTTATTGCGATCCACGGCGTACAGGTACTGGGTCATGTCGTTGGAGCCGACGCTAAAGAAATCCACCTCTTCGCAGAAGTGATCGATGATAAAGCACACCGACGGCACTTCCACCATGATGCCCAGCGGCAGGTCGGCGGAAATGCGCAGCCCCTCGGCCTTCAGCGCGCTGCGCACTTCGTTGAGCAGGTTTTTCACCCACAGGATCTGGTCGAGACTGTGCACCATCGGGATCATCAGCCGGGCATTACCGAAGGCGCTGGCGCGAACAATCGCCCGCAACTGGGTGCGGAACAGGTCGGCAAATTCCGGGTAGATGCGCACCGCGCGATAGCCCAGAAACGGGTTTTCCTCCTGCGGGATCGGCAGATACGGAATGTGCTTGTCGCCGCCGATATCCACGGTGCGAAAGATCACCGGCCGCTCGCCCGCCGCCATCAGCACCTGCTGATAGGCTTCGAACTGCTCCTGTTCATCCGGCGCGCTTTCCCGGTCCATAAACAGCATTTCCGTGCGGAACAGCCCCACGCCTTCCGCGCCGCTGGCAAACGCCCCCGGCGCTTCCAGCGCGCTGCCGATATTGGCGGCGATCTCAATCGCCTTGCCGTCGCGGGTGACGGCGGGCAGGCCAGCGTCCTGACTTTGCTGCTGGTGGCGGCGGTCAGCCAGTTTTTGCGCCACCCGGTAATAACCCTGCACCGCCTCGTCAGGATCGGTCACCAGCACGGCGCATTCCGCATCCAGAATAGCGGGCTTGCGGTCATGCAGACTCAGTGACGCGCACGGCAGCCCGCTTAACACCGGGATCGCGGCGGCGCGGGCGAGGATCAGGGTGTGCGAGGTGCGGCCCGTTTTCTCCAGCACCATGCCTTTTAACTGCTGCCGATCCAGACTTAAAAACTGGCTCGGCGTGATGTCTTCGGCAACAAGGATCGTCGGTTCATTCAGCGTCAGCGTATTATCAGGGCGCAGATCCGGCCAGGTGATGTGCAGTAGCTGCTCGCTGATATCCCGAATGTCGCTGACGCGCTCGCGCAGATAGTCGCTGGCGGAGGCGGCGAGTTTAGCGCACACCTGCTCCATATTGCCGATGATGGCCTGCGCCAGGCTCAGGCGCTGCTCGCTCATCAACCGGCGAATGTTGCCGCCAAACTCATCATCCTGAATCAGCGACAGATGCGCGCTGATAATGGTTTTGCTCTCGCCATCAAGCGTCTGCGACTGCTGGTTTAGCTGCCATGCAAGCGCCGCCAGACTGTGTTCCAGCCGCGTACTGTCTTCGGGGCTGGCGGGGATCGCCCGGTAGCCGTCCAGCGAATCGTTCTGCCAGAGGCGCAGCGTGCCGCGGCCAATGCCGCCCGCCAGCGCAGTGGCGTAAATCAGGGAGGGATTTAACCGGGCCAGCGATCGCGGCAGCGGAGTGGCGGTGAGCGGCGCTTGCGGCGCGGGTGCGCTGTCGCTGTCGATAAACTGATGCTTAAGATAGTGCTCCAGCACCCGGCGGGCCTGCTCTTCGTCGCTGCCGTTAATCTCCAGGCGGCAACTGTCGTTAAACAGCGTGCCGGTGCCGACCAGCGCCAGCGAGCTTTTGGCATCGGCCTGCGTGTTAAGCCGCTCGTTGATAAAACGAATGTCACTGTGCCAGGCGGCGCACTGGGCTTTTAACGCCCAGGCCGGACGCGCATGCAGGCCGTTAGGCAGCGGGCAGAAAAAGGCGATCGTTAGCATAAAGACTCCCTGGTACGCAGAAAACTAGCTGAAATCCGTCAGACTGCGGACATGGTGTGCATTAAAGGTGCGGGCAAGCGCCACCAGCAAACGGTGGCAACTGGCAATGTCATTCAGATCGGCAATCGACGCCGCACAGTGGCCGTGGCGCGTCGGCGGTCCCATCACAATCGTGGGAATGCCGCTGCCGGTCAGGTGGATCGCGCCGCCGTCGGTGCCGCCGTTGCTGAACATATCCTGTTGCAGGCGGATATCGTTCGCACGCGCGATATCAGCGATATGCTGCGCGAGACGGGGCGGGGCCACCATCGATTTATCGTACAGCACCAGCATCGGCCCCTGACCGATCTGCCGGTGATTGGCGGCACTGAAATCGAAATTATTCCCCCAGCAGGCGGTGTCGAGCACCACCGCCACGTCCGGCTGCACGGTATGCGCCGCGGTTTTCCCGCCGCGTAAACCGACTTCTTCGCTGGAACTGGCCACCAGCCACAGTTCGCACTCCAGCGGCGTGGCGTGAAGCTCGCGCAGCAGAGTGAGTAACAGATAGCAGCCGAGGCGGTCATCAAAGGCTTTACCCATGATCCGCTGGTGGGGCAGGCGCTGAAAATCGCTGGCGAACGTCACGCGATCCCCCGGCGCAATGCCCGCCTCGGTGACCTCTTGCGCGGTACATGCGCCGATATCGACGCGCAGGTTTTCCCCGCTGGCGTCACCATCCAGCAGGCCGGAGATTTTATGCCCCTCGCGGGTGGTAATGCGCACCGGCTGCAGCATTCGCGCGGTTTTGCGCACGTTGCCGATGGGCAGCACGTCAATCGCCCCGTTACTGCCGATGCTGCGCACCATAAAGCCGACTTCATCCATGTGTGCGCAGATCATTACTTTCGGCCCCGGATGTTCATTCAGGCGGATCAGCACCGATCCGAGGGCGTCAAACTGTACGGCTTTGCCGTACTTTGCGGCCTCTTTCAGGAAGATATCGCGCACTTCCTGCTCAGAGGCAGCAATGGCGTCGGCGTTGCTCAGCGCCGCCAGCAATTCAACGTCCATTCGACTCTCCTGTCAGTTGCAGATCGGTAGGCTGCTGATAGAGCACCTCCGCGCCGCCCGCCGTCACCAGCACCATATCTTCGATGCGCACTCCGCCGCGATCCGGCAGGTAAATGCCCGGCTCGACGGTGAGCACCATGCCAGGCTGCAACAGGGTGGTGTCGGTGGGGGAGAAGCGCGGGTTTTCGTGAACGTCGATCCCCACCGCGTGCCCGGTGTTGTGACCGAAGTAGTCCCCGTAGCCCGCGTCGGTAATGATCTGCCGGGCAGTGGCATCAACCTGCTGGCAGGCGACGCCGGGGCGGATCGCCTGGATCGCCGCGCGTTGCGCGCGCAGGACGATCTGGTAGATCTCATACAGCGGGTGTTTTTCTGGCGTTGTGTCGCGTCCGGCGACGAGGAACGTCCTCGTCAAATCGGAGCAATATCCCTGGTATTGAGCGCCAAAATCGAGGGTGACAAACTCACCCGCGACAATCACTTTTTCTGAGGCTTTGCCGTGCGGTAAGGCCCCGCGCGCGCCGCTGGCAACAATGGTGTCAAAGGACGGTTTTTCCGCCCCTTGCTGACGCATAAACCATTCCAGCTCCGCCGCCACTTCCCGCTCGCGCATCCCGGCTTCTATAAACTGGCGGATATGTTCGGCGGTGGTGTCGGCGATCCGGCAGGCTTCGCGGATCAGCGCCAGTTCCGGCGCGGTTTTAACTTGCCGCAGCGCATCAAGCGATACGCTCACAAGCGTGGCATTAAAATTCTCGCGCCACTGCGAACCGGTCTGCCAGCTCACGTGCTCACCTTCAAAACCCAGCGTCGTCAGGCCTTCATCGGCAAGGCACTGGTTAACGATGGCGGCCAGCGTGTGCTGACTGTCGAGCAAATGCAGGTGATATCCCGGCGCATTAACCTGCGCGAGGTAGCGAAAATCCACCAGGATATGCGCCTGCTGACGCGTGATCAGCACGTAACCGGAGCCGCTGGAAAATCCCAGATGCGGCTGTTTATTTTGCCGGGAGGCGATCAGCACCGCATCGATGTGCGAGGCCTTAAGCCAGTCACGCAGGGTGGCGAGCAACGTCATGATCATTTCCTCAGAGCGTGTCGATAATGAGTTTGCCGCGACGCCAGAGCAGATGCCGCGAGAAAATCACCAGACCGGCGGTAATCACCGCGCCGAGTAAAATCCCGAACATATAGACGCCGAGATTGGTTACCAGCGGCCAGGCCCAGATAGCGGATTCCGGGAACCACTGCACCGCGCCGAGCCAGACGGCGGTGGTGGAGCCGACAATCGCGCCGATCATGTAGGACGGGATCGCCGTTAACGGGCTTTCCAGTGCGAACGGGATCGCCCCTTCGCTGATGCCCATAAAGGCCAGGAACATGGCGGTTTTGCCCTGCGGATAGAGCTGGGCGCTGAACAGCCGTTTGCCGGTCAGACGCTTATCGAGCAGCGTCGCCAGACCCAGGCCAATCGACGGGATCACAATGGCGATGGAGCGCGCGGTCACCGGGAGTACGTGATCGGTGGTAAAGCTGAAGGCGACAAATCCGGCCGCTTTATTGATGGGGCCGCCAAGGTCGATGGCGGTCGCGGCAGAAATCCCTACCGCATACATCAGCACGCCTTTTTCGCCTGCGGCGGTGAGCAGGGTGCGGATGCCGCCGTTGATCCAGCCGCCGAACGGAGTGATCACGTAGTACATCGCCAGCATCACGAAAATGGCAGACAGAATTGGCAACAGGAAGGTCGTTTTAAACGCCAGCAGGTAGTCGGGCATCTGGAATTTTTGATTCATCCATTTCACCAGATACCCGGCGACGATGGAGATAATCAGCGCACCGATAAAGGTGGACGGGATCGGTGCGGTGGTGCCCCATTGCAGCGTGGTCGGATCGAAATTGAGGATTTGTGTCGGCTGGGTGGACATCAGCCCGCCGATAAAGCCTGCCGGAAAAGCCAGTTTGCCGCCGATGGAGTTCGCCACAAACGCGGCAAACATCGGGATCGCAAAGCCAAACAGTACGCCGCCAAAGGACTGGGAAAGCCAGGCAAACTTCAGCAGCGAAAGGTCAAAACCGGTGAATTTGCCGGAATTTAACGCATCCATAATGCCGGTATCTGCCGGGATATCGAGCCAGCTATAGGCGATAAGTTGTGAAAACGCGAGGATCACGCCGCCCATGATAAGCGTGGGAACCATGCGTGAAATGCCGGACATAATATGCTGCGGTAACTCACCCCAGAAGCGACTACGGGTGGCCGGAGAGCTTTTTACCATCGTTGCGGTCCCGGACGGGTCGGCAACCACGGTGGCGCTACGTTTTTTAATGGCCATGGTGACTATCCTGTTGATGGAAATTACTGTTCGGCGGCGATCATCTCTTCGATTTCTTTCAGGGTTCCGGCCGCGTTTTTAATGGCATCCTGCAGGGTGATTTCATACACATCACGGCTTTCAAAGCGCTCGTTATCTTCCGGCGTGATAGCAATGGCATGAATGATGATGGTGGCTTCCGCAATATCCTGCGCCGTCAGGCGATTCTGAATGCCGTCTGCGCCCTGGGTTTCGATTTTGACTTCATAGCCCGCTTCGATGGCTGCATCTTCCAGTGCCTGCGCCGCCATAAAGGTGTGAGCCAGTCCCATCGGACAGGCGCAAAGTGCGATTAATTTCTTTGCCATGATGAACTCCGTGTGTGGGTGACGGGAGGATTATGGGCGGCGGGCGCCAGGTCAGTTACCGGATAAATGATGCAATGGCAGGATTTTTGATGCGGGTGTGGTGAAGTGTGATGCGGGTTGGATTATCAGGAAATGTGATGAAAACGGAAGAAAAGACCCCTCACCCCGGCCCTCTCCCCAGGGGAGAGGGAGTAGTACGTGCCTCGCCTGAGTCAGTCGATCCCCCTCTCCCTAAGGGAGAGGGCCGGGGTGAGGGTGTTCAAAGCACCCTCTCCCTGAGGGAGAGGGTTGGGGTGAGGGTGTTCTAAGCTCCCTCTCCCTGAGGGAGAGGGTTGGGGTGAGGGTGCTCTAAGCTCCCTCTCCCTGAGGGAGAGGGCCGGGGTGAGGGTGTTCTAAGCTCCCTCTCCCTCAGGGAGAGGGCTGGGGTGAGGGTGCCCTGAAAGGAGAAGTCTGGGGTGGGGTGAAATCAATACCCCACTTTATCCAGCACAAAGCGTTTTCCGCAGTTGCCGGGATGCGGCTGCGGCACAAACGACGTCGCTGCGAGCGGCGCATTGATCGCGCGGGCGTCCAGCGCGATTTGCATCTCGGTGAGATAAGCCGGTTTACCGTTGCAGGTCAGCTTCACCGCTTTGATGTTCGCCGCGCCGTATGCCTTTGCAAACGCGCGGTCAAACTCCTCGCGGCTGATGGTTTTGCCGTAATTGTCTGCCAGAAATGCCCCCAGCGCGCTCTGTTTGATCTCGCCGTTCATCCTGACCATAGCGCCGAAGTAGGCGTCGGGATCGAAGCCGAAACAGACGCCGTGTTTGGCGTATTCGTAGCGCTCAAGACAGCTATTGCCGCCCGCGCCCGGCATCACTTCGTTGAGTTTTGCCGCGCCCTCCAGCGACAGGCCGGTTTGTTCTGCGGAACATTTGCGGCTGGCGCGGGCTTCAGGTGAGTTGGGGATCGGGCGGGTGGCGCAGCCAAAACGCATCCAGCGGCGCTCATCGACGCCGCGGGCGGCAATGGATTTAGGCAGCGACGGCCACAGGCCGTGCACGGTTAAAAAATCGCTTTTTTGCGGCAAATCGGTTTGCAGACGGCATTCGTCAGGTTCATCACGCTTGCGGTCATGCTGGCTCTGGCAAAATCCGGTCTGCCAGGAGAGCGCCAGCACGTAGCGGTCAAAATCGGCGTACTGCGTGGGCGCGAGCGGGGCGGCAGCCATCGATGAGAGCGGCAAGGCGACGACTGAAAGCGCGATGTTTCGCCAGAAGGAAGTCATAGGGAAGCCCGTTAATGATAAATGCGCTGAATTTGTTGGTATTAAAGCATAAAAAAAGCCGATCAAGGGGAATTGACCGGCATGAAAGAAAAAGCCCTGATAGCGTGTGTCGCTTAACCCGCCACGCCCGGCACGAGGATTTCGGTGGCGACAATTACCACGATCAAACCAACAATGACCGGCACAGAGGTGCGTTTAACCACTTCGAAAGGCGAGATTTTTGCCATCCCGGCAACCGCGACCACCACGCCGGAGACCGGGGAAATGGTGCGGCCAAGGTTTGAAGCCTGAAGCATCGGAATGGACAAATAGGCCGGGTTAATACCGGATTCGTGCGCCAGTTTCGGGATCATCTCCACAAAGGCATAAAACGGTGCGTTACCGGAGCCGGTGGTCATCGCCGCGAGCATGGTGAGGATCACCAGCACCAGCATCAAAATAATGCTGGCGGAGCCGAACGAGGTGGCGATGGAGATCAAACTCTGGATAAAGCCGATGGTGCTTAAACCCTGGGCGAAAACCCCGGCAGCCACCAGCAGCATCACCACGCCCGCAAAGGCGTCGGCCATGCCGCGATACGCCACTTCAAGGCCGGAGAAGACTTTTTGCGTATTGAAGCCGCGCACAAATTCCAGAATCGCCGCCAGCAACATGCAGATCACAAGGATGGTGATAATGTGCAGTTCCGGGCCCCATTTACCGTCAAAAATCAGCACCCCGATAATCGGCGTAAACGGCAGAATGGCGTAAAACGACGGCGCGGTGGTGGTGATGTCATTCACATCCAGCATTTCCGCCGTGATGTTCTCTTTTTTATCCAGATAGCGTTGCCAGAAGTAGTGGGCAATCGCCATACAGATAATGGCGGCGATGGAGATCGGCAGCGTGGTTTTGAATGCAAAATCGATCAGCGGCATTTCAGCGGCTTTGGCAGCCAGCACCACATCGCCGGAGGTAGGAGAGAGAATAATGGCGGCAGGGGAGGCGCAAATCGCGGCGGCGGCACCGCGGCTGATGCCGACGTTGACCATCACCGGGAACAGCGTCGCCATCAGCAGTACGCCAAGACCGGTCGCGGAAGACACCGCCAGCGACATCAGGCAGGCCACAAAGTAAGCGGCAATCATCAACAGATAAGGCGAGTTAATGTAGCGCAGCGGTTTGGAGGCCAGCTTGACCACCATATCGTTTGCGCCGATATGCGTCATATAGGCCGCAAACCCGCAGAGCATCATGATCATCATGCCCAGGTCGCCGCCACGGCTCATTAATAAAATCTTGATGTATTCGACGATATCGGTGGCGTTATAGCCGGTGCTGGTGGCGCTGGCCGGCAGCACTTTATGGCCCATCAGCGCGCTGACAATCAGCAGCAGAAGGCCACCCACAAACAGTACGCCGGTGGCTGAGTAGCCTTTGATGATGTAGCGGGCGACGCCCACAATCACCACCACGCCGATCAGCAATTCAATAAAGGTTAACATGGTATCCCCTGGCAGACAGACACCGGTGATGGTTGTCCGTGACAAATAATCAAATAACGATAGAGAGGCGCAATGTGCCGAATTAATGGGCAAAAGTAGCTGATTAAAATCAATAAACTGACTAGTAAAGCAGCTTGTCGTGCAATTTTGTTAATCATCCGGGAAATAGATTGATCTTCAATTAATCATTTCAAAGAATATAAAATGAAAATTAATTGAGTGTTTTATGAAAATAAAAAGTTAATAATTATGTTGGTTTGCGTAGTATTTCCTTCCTGAATGAAAAATAATTAAAAACCGCTTTAAAAAATTATTAATTGTGGTTTTACTAAACTCCTCTTTTTCGCGCCTGATGACGGTTATGCATACCCACTGGATCTGTCGATTACGTTTTCTGAAGCGCCATCTGTTGATGGTGCTGATGGCGTTCGGCTGGCTGCTGATCCAGAGTCAGGTGGCGGTGGCGTCCCACGACTGCGATGTCAATGTGCAGGGCGAAAGCATGATGCTTCAGCACATGGCGCACTGGCAGACCGCGCGTGCGCCGGTGCCCGCGCAGATGATGAGCGCGCCGCTGTGCGACAAACACTGCGTGCCGGATGTGGCGCAAAAAGATACCGGTCATGCCCCGCTAGTGGCTATTCCTGCGACGCTTGCGGTCGCCGTCACCTTGCCGCACTGTGACGAAACCCCCACCTCTGCCTGGTCTTTAACCCCTCCCGCCGTGGGACCGCCGACAACCATCCGGTTTTGTCGGTTCCGTGAATAGAAACCTGTTAATTCGCATCCCTTTTTTATTGTCGATTAACAGGAGTTTTATTATGCGTTTTTCCGTTATTTGTGCGCTCGCGGGCGTACTGCTGTTTTCTGCCGCTCATGCTGCCCCGGCTCACGATATGGCGCACCATGCTGCAACCCCTCAGGTTTACCATGCGCTGGGCGTGATCAAAAAAGCGACCCCGCAATCCCTTTCTATTGCCCACGGCACGATTGCCGATCTCAACTGGCCGCCGATGACCATGACGTTTTTACGTCCTGCAGACGCGGAACTGCCGGATGTGCAGCCTGGCGATAAGGTCAGCTTTGACTTTATTCAGGGCGCGGCAGGCTACCAGATTGTTTCATTGACGCCGCAACGCTAAGCCGGAGAGACAATGAAACAACACACACTGAGTCTGTGGCTCGGTGGGGTGATGCTGAGTGTTATGTGCTCCGCCGCGCAGGCGGAGTCATGGACGCTCGCGCAAACCCTGTCCGCCGCCCAGCGCTACTCCGCTGAACTTTCTGCCCGCCATAACGAGGTGCAGGCACTGGATGCGATGGCGGATTCCGCCCGCCAGTTGCCCGATCCGAAACTGAAATTTGGCCTCGAAAACCTGCCGGTGCAGGGCAACAACGACCGCCGTTTTACCCGCGAAGGCATGACCATGCAGCGCATCGGCGTGATGCAGCAGTACGTCAGCGCGGAAAAACGCGAGCGTAAAGCGCAGACCCTGATCGCCGAAGCGCAAAGCGTCCAGGCGCAGGCGCAAACCACGCGCGCCGCGCTGCAACGGGATACCGCCCAGGCGTGGCTGGATCTGGCGCTCTCCCTTCAGGCGCGGGACGCCGCGCAAAAACTGGTAGCGGAAACCGTGCAACAGCAGGGGGCGCAAAAAGCCAGCGTCGCGGCGGGCAGTGCAGCGCCCAACAGCGTGCTGGCGCTGCAAATGACCCTCAGTGCGATGCGCGATCGGCTCACACTGACAGAACGCGATGTGCAACTGGCGCAAACCCGCCTGATGCAGTTGACCGGGGAAAACGTCACCGCAGTCAGTGGCGCGCTACCGCACTACGAACGGCTGCCTGCCGATGAGAAAACGCTGATCGACGGCGTGAATCAGCACCCGGAAATGATCGCCGCGCAGCGTGAAGCCAACACCGCCAAAGCCCGTTCCGCGCAATCGGCAATTGCCGCTATTCCCGATGTGGAAGTGGAGGTCTATTACGGTCATCGCTCGGAAGGCAACGACGATCTGGCGGGCGTCATGTTTACCGTCGATTTGCCGCTGTTTCGCGCCCAGCGCCAGGACCGGGATCACGCCGCCGACCTGTCGCGCACGATGCAGGCCAATGATCAACTGGCGCAAACCGGGCGCGAGCATCAGGCCCAGGTGCAGGCGCTGATAGCTCAGTACCGGGCGGCGCAAACCCTGTGGTTGCGCCAGCGCGATGAAATTTTACCGCTGTGGCAGCAGCGGGTGCAGTTGCTGGCCGCACAATACCGCGCCGGGCAGTCCGAACTGCCAGAGGTGCTGGAGGCCCGTCGCAGCCTGCTGGAGACGCGGCTTGGCATTAATCAGGCTGAAAAAGAGATGGCGCAAAGCTGGGCCGCGCTGCGCTGGCTGATCCCCGAGGAGTTAGCAGAATGAACCAATGGAAAAGTGTGGCGGCGCTTGTCGTCATCGGGCTGGCCGCGGGCGGCGGATATTATTTCGGGCAACGTCACGACGCGCCCGCCGCGCAAACGCCGGAGCGCCAGGTGCTCTACTGGTACGATCCGATGATGCCTACCGAACGTTTTGATAAGCCGGGCAAATCGCCGTTTATGGATATGGATCTGGTCCCGCGCTACGCCGATGAAACCCCGGCTGGCAGCGTGGCAATCAGCGCCAGGCAGCAGCAAAATCTCGGCATGACGGTGGCCCGCGCGGAGAAACGGGCGCTGGCTCCGGCGTTTTCCGCCTTCGCCACCGTGACCACCGACGAGCGCAGCATTCAGGCGGTTCCCGCGCCTGCAAACGGGGTAGTGGAAACGCTGTTTGTTCGCGCCCCGCAGCAGTGGGTAAAAGCCGGGGAGCCGCTGGCGCAACTGTGGATCCCGCAGTGGACGGCGGCCCAGCAGGAGTATCTCGCCGTTCGCCAGTTGGGTGATGCGGCACTGACGCGGGCGGCGCGGGCGCGGCTGGCGCTGCAATTTATGCCGGAATCCATTGTGCAGGAGCTGGAGCGTCGCCATCAGCCGCAGACACGCTTAACCCTGCGGGCGAAACGCGCGGGATTTGTGGTGAAGCTCGACGCCCGCGAAGGCGCACAGGTGACCGCCACTCAGCCGCTGTTTGAAATCGCCAGCCTCGATCCGGTCTGGCTGGTGGTGGACTACTCGCCGGGCCAGGCGCAGGCATTGCGCGTGGGCAGCGAGGTCAGCGCCACCGCCGCTGAGGGCGGGGAGGTGTTTCACGGGCGGGTGAGCGAACTGTTGCCGCAGCTTGATCCCACCACCCGCACGTTGAAAGCGCGCATCGTGCTGGAAAATCCGGCGCAAAAACTGCGGCCCGGCATGTTCTTAACCGTCACGCAGAGTGCCGCCGCCGCCCAGCCAGCGGTGCTGGCGGTGCCGGAAGAGGCGCTGATTGATACCGGCACGCAACGTCGGGTGCTGGTGGCAAGCGGCGACGGCTATTTCAAACCGGTGAACGTGACAACCGGGATCACCGCCGGTGGCTGGACACAGATCGTCAGCGGGCTACAGGAAGGCGATAACGTGGTGACCTCCGGCCAGTTCCTGATCGACTCCGAAGCCAGTCTGCGCAGCGCGCTCCCCGCGTCTCCCGCGCAGGATGCGACGCATAACCACACCATGCCGATGGAGGACGCGAAATGATTGCTGCCGTGATTCGCGCCTCGCTGCGTAACCGTCTGCTGGTGCTGCTTGCCGCCATTGTGATGGCGTGCTGGGGCGTGTGGTCGCTCGCCCGCGCGCCGCTGGATGCGCTGCCCGATCTCTCGGATGTGCAGGTGATCGTGCGCGCCAGCTACCCCGGCAAAGCGCCGCAGATTATCGAAAACCAGGTCAATTATCCGCTCACCACCACCATGCTGTCGGTGCCGGGGGCGAAAACCGTGCGCGGATTTTCGATGTTTGGCGACGCGTATGTGTATGTGCTGTTTGACGACGGCACCGATCTCTACTGGGCGCGCTCGCGGGTGCTGGAGTATTTAAGCCAGGTGCAGTCGCAACTGCCCGCCGGGGTCAAGGTGGAACTGGGGCCGGATGCCACCGGGGTGGGGTGGATTTATGAGTATGCGCTGGTCGATCGCAGCGGCAGGCACAATCTGGCCGATTTGCGGGCATTACAGGACTGGACGCTGAAGTTTGAGCTTAAAACCGTGCCCAATGTGGCGGAAGTGGCAAGCGTGGGCGGGATGGTGCGCCAGTATCAGATCGTGCCCGATCCGGCCAAAATGCGCGCGCTGTCGATCACCCATGAACAACTGGTGACGGCGGTGCAGGCGGCGAACCAGGAGAGCGGCGGCGCGGTGATTGAGATGGGCGAAGCCGAATTTATGGTGCGCACCAGCGGCTACCTGAAGGATCTGGCGGAATTTCGTGAGGTGGTGATCGACAGCCGCGGCGGGGTGCCGGTGCTGCTTTCCGATGTCGCCAGCGTGCGCCTGGGGCCGGAGTTGCGCCGCGGCGTGGCGGAGTACAACGGCGAAGGGGAAGTGGCGGGCGGGATCATCGTCATGCGCTACGGCAAGAACGCGCTGGAGACGTTACATGCGGTGAAAGCGAAACTTTCGGCGTTGCAGAAAACGCTGCCGGAAGGAGTGGAGATCGTACCGGTATATGACCGCTCAACGCTGATTGAACAGGCGGTGGAGACGCTGACTCACAAACTGATTGAGGAGTTTGTGGTGGTGGCGCTGGTCTGCACGCTGTTTTTATTTCATTTTCGCTCGGCGCTGGTGGCGATGGTTTCATTGCCGCTGGGCATTCTGGGGGCGTTTATCGTGATGCACTATCAGGGCATCAACGCCAACATTATGTCGCTCGGCGGGATTGCCATCGCCATCGGCGCGATGGTGGATGCGGCGATTGTGATGATTGAAAACATGCACAAAGTGCTGGAGCAGTGGCGGCACGATAATCCGGGACGCGCGCCGGGATCGGCGGATTACTGGCGCTTATCGGAACAGGCAGCGGTAGAGGTTGGCCCGGCGCTGTTTTGCAGCCTGCTCATTATTACGC
Source organism: Enterobacter sp. kpr-6 (assembly GCF_900116015.1). Lineage (GTDB taxonomy): Bacteria > Pseudomonadota > Gammaproteobacteria > Enterobacterales > Enterobacteriaceae > Enterobacter_D. The sequence goes on along the minus strand of NZ_FOYH01000002.1, from coordinate 459,675 downwards.
TGTCGTTTATTCCGGTGTTCTCGCTGGAATCGCAGGAAGGGCGGATGTTCTCCCCGCTGGCGTTCACCAAAACCTGGTCGATGGCGGTGGCGGCGGGACTGGGGATCACGCTGGTGCCGGTGCTGATGGGCTATTTTATTCGCGGGCGCATCCCGGATGAGAAAGCGAATCCGGTTAACCGCTGGCTTATTCGCGCCTATGAACCGCTGCTGGATAAGGTGCTCGCCTGGCCGAAGGTGACGATTGCCCTCGCCGTGCTGCTGCTGTGCGTCACGGCCTGGCCGCTCAGTCGTCTCGGCAGTGAGTTTATGCCGCCGCTCGATGAGGGTGATTTACTCTATATGCCCTCCACGCTCCCGGGGATTTCGGCGCGCGAGGCCGGGCGTTTACTGCAGCAAACGGACCGCCTGATCAAGCGCGTGCCGGAAGTGGAGAGCGTCTTCGGCAAAGCGGGCAGAGCGGAGACGGCGACCGATCCGGCCCCGCTCACCATGCTGGAAACGACCATCCGCTTTAAGCCGCGCGACCAGTGGCGACCCGGCATGACCACCGCGAAACTGATTGAGGAGCTGGATAAAACCGTCACCGTGCCGGGGATTGCTAACGTCTGGGTGCCGCCGATCCGTAACCGTCTGGATATGCTGGCGACGGGCATTAAAAGCCCGGTCGGGATTAAGGTGAACGGTAACAATATTGGTGATATCGAGCGGGTGGCGCAGCAGATTGAGCAGGTGGTGAAATCGGTGCCGGGGGTGACGTCGGCGCTGGCGGAGCGACTGAGCGGAGGGCGCTATGTGGATATCACTATTAACCGGGCGCAGGCGGCGCGCTATGGTGTGTCGGTGAAGGAGTTGCAGTCGCTGGTGTCTACGCTTGTCGGCGGGGAGAACGTGGGCGAAGTGCTTTCCGGGCGCGAGCGCTATCCGATTAATATCCGCTACCCGCGCGGGTTACGCGATAACGTCGACAATCTGCGCCAGTTACCGGTGATGACCACGTCTGGCAGTCAGATCGCGCTGGGTGAACTGGCGGAGATCACGCTGAGTGAAGGGCCGCCGATGCTGAAAAGCGAGAATGCGCGGTTGTCGAACTGGATTTATGTCGATCTGCGCGGGCGGGATCTGAAATCGGCGGTGGAGGAGATGCAGGCGCGGGTGGCGGAGCAGGTGGCGCTGCCGCAGGGGGTGACTCTCTCCTGGTCCGGGCAGTTTGAGTATCTGGAGCGCGCTACGCAAAAGCTGAAAGTGGTATTACCGGTGACGCTGTGTATTATTTTTGTCTTACTTTTTATTACCTTCCGGCGAATCTCAGACGCCCTGTTAATTATGGGGACATTACCCTTCTCATTAATTGGCGGCGTGTGGCTGTTGTGGCTGCTGGGATATAATTTGTCGGTCGCAGGGGCGGTGGGATTTATCGCCCTTGCCGGTGTCGCCGCGGAATTTGGCGTTATTATGGTGCTCTATTTAAATCAGGCTCTTGCGAAATATCGCATCCATGAGGAACAGACGGAAAACCGGCATGTGATACAGGCGATCCATGAGGGCGCAGTGCTGCGCGTGCGGCCAAAAGTGATGACGGTCGCCACCATCATGGCGGGGCTGCTGCCCATTATGTGGGGCGGTGGCACCGGATCGGAGGTGATGAGCCGTATTGCCGCGCCAATGATCGGCGGCATGATCACCGCGCCTCTACTTTCTATGTTTGTTATTCCTGCCGTCTATTTACTGTTGCATCGTCGCGGTTAATCGTTAGCGCCCGGAATAGCCGGGCGCTATTCCGGGATAAGATTCATCTTATATCAGGCGCTTCTTTACGTATTTTTTCAGAGCATCCCCATTTCGTTAAGGATTCATTCATATAAATTATGTAACCCTGCTGGTTGAATATGAAAAATGGTCATTGAGCTGTGGTGGTTTTGAATAAATTTGCGTTTTTTGTTTTATTTATTTGTGTTCAATCGGGTATAGCGAGTGCGGCTGATAAAGGCTGGTTTTCGACACTGTCTGATAACGTGGCGCAGACCTGGCAACAGCCTGAACATGTGGATGCGTATGTGCCTGCCATTACCTGGCACGCCCGGTTTGCCTATGACAAAGAAAAGACCGATCGCTACAACGAACGCCCGTGGGGCGCGGGGTTTGGTCAGTCCAGGTGGGATGAGAAAGGCAACTGGCACGGGTTGTACGTCATGGCATTTAAAGACTCCTATAACAAATGGGAGCCGATAGGCGGCTACGGGTGGGAGAAAACCTGGCGTCCGCTGGCTGACGAAAATGTTCACGCAGGGCTGGGTTTTACGGCGGGTGTTACGGCGCGTGATAACTGGAAGTATATTCCTGTTCCGCTGGTGTTACCGCTGGCCTCAGTGGGTTATGGTCCGGCAACGTTTCAGATGACATACATTCCGGGGACCTATAATAACGGCAATGTATACTTCGCCTGGATGCGTTTTCAGTTTTAATGGCGGTGTTTTTCATCCCGGAAGGTCAGGACTTCTTGTTGTCTGACTGAAAAGGGAATAACGGCGCATATTGAAAAAACTTAGCGACATTTATCACTTTTTCGTAAATATCGACTGGACAAAACCCACGACAATTGTTGTACTGATACCCGACACAGCATTTGTGTCGTTTTTTCATGTAAAGGTAATTTAGATGTCTAAGATTAAAGGTAACGTTAAGTGGTTTAATGAGTCCAAAGGATTCGGTTTCATTACTCCGGAAGATGGCAGCAAAGATGTGTTCGTACACTTCTCTGCAATCCAGAGCAATGGTTTCAAAACTCTGGCTGAAGGTCAGCGCGTTGAGTTTGAAATCACTAACGGTGCCAAAGGCCCTTCTGCTGCTAACGTAATGCCTATCTAAGTTAGCGATAAGACAGAATTCAAAAACCCGCTGAGAAGCGGGTTTTTTTTCGCCTGATTATTGCGCATTGACCGTTGAGAAAAGCCAGAATGCCAGCGCGGTCATCGCAAATGAGCCGAACAGGTTCAGCGCCACATTCAACAGCGCCCAGCTAAAACGCCCTTCCTGTAACAAAAACACCACTTCCGCCGAAAAGGTGGAGAAGGTCGTCAGGCCACCGCAGAAGCCGGTGGTGATCAGTAATTTCCACAGCGGATCGATATGCGTCAGGCGATTAAACCACGCCAGGCCTGCCCCGATAATAAACGCGCCGAGCAGATTGGCGGTCAGGGTACCGACCGGGATCGCAACGTGTGTGGGATTTAACCGCAGACTTAAAAACCAGCGCAGGACGCTGCCCGTTCCGCCGCCAATAAACACCGCAAAAAGAAGTTGTGCCACCTTGAGTTCCCGATAATTGATTTGTTCGGGTGATGAGTGTAATGCTGAGGGCCTCTTCTGGCTATTATCAATTTCGGAGTCAACACCATGATCGTCGCAGCCGGACAATTCGCGGTAACCCCGCACTGGGAAACCAACGCTGACACCTGTGTGGCGCTGATGGCGCAGGCGGCAGCGCATCAGGCTGCCCTGCTGGTGCTCCCCGAAGCCTTGCTGGCGCGCAGTGATGACGATCCGCATCTGTCGGTGAAGTCGGCTCAGACGCTGGATGGCGGCTTTTTAACACGCGTTCTGAACGAAAGCCGCCGTAACAGCATGACCACGGTACTGACCGTGCATGTGCCGTCAGCGGCGGTTGCGGGCAGGGCGGTGAACACGCTGGTGGTGATCCGCGAAGGGGAAATTATTGCCCGCTATGCCAAGCTCCATCTCTATGATGCGTTTAATATTCTGGAATCCACGTGGGTGGACGCCGGAGGCGAAGTCGCCCCTGTTATTGAGATTGCGGGAATCAAAACAGGGCTGATGACCTGCTACGATTTACGCTTCCCGGAGCTGGCGTTGACGCTGGCGTTACAGGGGGCTGAACTTCTGGTATTGCCGGCGGCCTGGGTACGCGGTCCGCTTAAAGAGCACCACTGGGCCACGCTTTTAGCCGCACGCGCGCTGGATACCACTTGCTATGTGGTAGCGGCAGGGGAGTGCGGCAATAAAAATATCGGCCAGAGCCGCATTATTGATCCACAGGGCGTGACGATTGCCGCCGCCGCAGAAGCTCCACAGCTAATTTTTGCCGAGGTAACCCAGGCGCGTATTCATGAAACGCGGGAAAAACTGCCGGTTCTTCGCAACCGCCGCTTCGGTCCACCACAATTATTGTGATGTTTTTTTAAACAACACTTGATTCACCTTGTTACAGATTGCTATTGTGTGCGCGCGCCAGATGACCGTTAATACTGTCAGGTTATAGGGCGCATTTCGCAGCCAGGTTTAAGTAAAGAAGGTATTTATGGGTGAGATTAGTATTACCAAACTGTTGGTAGTGGCCGCACTGGTTGTGCTGCTGTTTGGTACCAAGAAGTTGCGTACGCTGGGTGGTGACCTTGGCGCTGCTATCAAAGGCTTCAAAAAAGCCATGAATGATGACGACAACGGCGCGAAAAAAACCGCTGATGCTGACATCACAGCAGAGAAACTCACTCACAAAGAGTGACCGGTCTGCAAAAAAAAACCGCCTGAGGGCGGTTTTTTTGTCTGCGTCTGTAACGAGTTGTAACGCGCTTATTTCACTTCCAGACCTTTTGCCTGCATATCGGCGTGGTAAGAAGAACGCACGAACGGGCCGCATGCTGCGTGGGTGAAGCCCATCGCCAGCGCTTCCGCTTTCATCTCATCAAACTCATCCGGACTGACGTAACGCTGCACCGGTAAGTGGTGACGGCTCGGTTGCAGGTACTGGCCCAGCGTCAGCATGGTCACGCCGTGGCGACGCAGATCGCGCATCACTTCAACGATTTCAGCGTTAGTTTCACCCAGGCCGACCATTAAGCCGGATTTAGTCGGGATATCCGGGTGCGCTTCTTTAAAACGCTCCAGCAGCTTCAGCGACCAGTTATAGTCCGCGCCCGGACGCACCTGGCGGTAAACGCGCGGTACGTTTTCCAGGTTGTGGTTAAACACATCCGGCGGAGTGGCGGTGAGAATGTCCAGCGCGCGATCCATACGACCACGGAAGTCAGGCACCAGCGTCTCAATTTTAATCGTCGGGCTTTTTTCGCGGATCGCAGTGATGCAGTCAGCGAAGTGCTGAGCGCCACCGTCACGCAGATCGTCGCGGTCAACGGAGGTGATGACCACATAGCGCAGCGCCATATCCGCGATGGTTTGCGCCAGTTTAGCGGGTTCATTCGCATCCGGTGCCACCGGGCGACCATGCGCCACGTCGCAGAACGGACAGCGACGGGTACAGATAGCACCGAGGATCATAAAGGTGGCGGTACCGTGATTGAAACACTCCGCAAGGTTCGGGCAGGATGCTTCTTCGCAGACGGAATGCAGCCCGTTCTTGCGCATAGCCGCTTTGATACCCTGGATACGGGAAGAGTCAGCCGGAAGTTTGATTTTCATCCACTCCGGTTTTCTTAACAGGGCTTCACGCTCTGTCACCACGTTTTTAACCGGGATAAGGGCCATTTTATCGGCATCGCGGTATTTAACACCGCGTTCCATCACAATGGGTTTACTCATAGCGTGCGTGTTCCAGTTGCGAATAACGAAGGAAAGCGTTTCAATTCAAGGGAATGTTGTATTTATCAACTATTTTTGAATCGCCTGCGTCGCAGTATACCATTGAAAAGGGGGCTAAAGCAGCCTGAGTGGCCGCTAAAATGTAAAATAGTTGTTGTTTTGTGCCATTTGCCCAACATGCTTATGCCGCAAGCCCAGGCGAAAACCGCGCTCAAAAAGACTGGGTTATCACGTTAATGACATTTTCCAGCACCGGATCGCGTAAACTTAACTTATTGTAATAAAGCGATATTTCAATATTTTCACTGTTAACGGGCGGGAAGGGTATTTCAGCAAGCGGCCAGCAGGCGCTGAAAAGGGTGAATAAACGCGAGGGCATCAGGGCCAGCAGGTCGCTGTTACCGATGAGTGCCGCAACGGTAAACATATTGTAACTGCTAAAACTCACCTGCCGCTCCGGAAAAATTTCATGGATCCGCTGGCGCAGTGAACTCAGATTCTGCCCTTCCAGCATCAACATTGCATGTTCATATTGCTGGAAGGTTTGCGTGTTGAGCGTCTGCGACAGGATCGGGTGACCCTGACGGCAGACCAGCATCAGCCTGTCGGCATACAGCACGTGATGGCTTAGCGCCCGCGCGCTGGGCAGATGGGTGTCGATAATTAAATCGGTCTGAAACTGGCTGAGCTGGTTTTCGCCATCCACCACCGGAATATTGCGCAAGAGTAGCTGCGGGGTCTCTTTTTTAATCGCCTGATAAATCGTGGGAATGACCAGCGCGCCCAGCGACGGCGGGGTGCCTATGGTGATTGTGCGTTGTTTATCGTAGCTGCCGGTCAGATCCAGCGCGCCGAGAATAGATTCCAGCCCCTGGCTGATATATTCATGTAAATGCGTGGCATAGGCGGTCGGTGTGACGCCCTGGCCTTTACGAATAAACAGCGGATCGGGAAAGATGGTACGCAGTTTTTGAATAGACTGACTGATCGCAGAAGGGGTGAGATTAAGCACTTTCGCCGCGTTGACGATACCTTTGTGCACATATACTGCCTCAAAAATAGTCAGTAAATTAAGATCAATATTACGCAGCGTACGGAAGATTTGCGGTTTATCTTCCTCGGGACGTCGATTTTCCGGACGATCGTTGTAATCCACGCGTCAACTCCATGTTTGTCACATCTTTAATAATAGTTGAGATTATATTTTTGCCATTATTAATATCTATTTTCTCCCGTTTTCAAAGCGATAGCGTGACGGAGCGAGGATTTTAAGACTATCCGTAGCCGCATAAAATCAGGTGATATCACGTTTAGCGTATAAAAACAGGGATGTTTTAGATGAAAAATGAGGGGGTAATACGTGGCGGCATGCTGACAGATAAAATTATCAACATGCCGAAGATTTTACGGTTAAATATATTGATGTGGTGAATGATTTAAATGCTTCATTAAATGAGAAACCAGACGCGGACCCATATTACTGGTCGAGGCATCGGGCACCCACTGGCTGACCTGCGCCATTTCCATTCCGGCGTAACCGCAGGGATTAATTCGCAAAAACGGGGTTAAATCCATGGCGATATTTAATGCCAGCCCGTGAAACGAGCAGCCCTTACGGATACGCAATCCCAGCGAGCATATTTTCTTCTCGCCGACATAGACACCCGGCGCATCCGCGCGGGGATGGGAGTCAATATCCAGTTCTGCCAGCGTATCAACCACCGTTTGTTCGAGTATCGTCACCAGCTCGCGCACGCCCAGTTTGCGGCGCTTCAGATCCAATAACACATACATGACCTGCTGGCCGGGCCCGTGATAGGTGACCTGGCCGCCGCGATCGCTCTGGACCACCGGGATATCGCCCGGCATCAGCACGTGCTCGGCTTTTCCGGCCTGGCCCTGGGTGAAAACCGGAGAGTGTTCTACCAGCCAGACTTCATCCGGTGTGGTGTCGTCGCGGGTATCGGTAAAGGTATGCATCGCCTGGGAAATCGGCTCGTAAGGTTGTAAACCGAGCTGGCGGATAAGGATCGTATCCTGAAGCAAAACGGGATCTCCGAAGGAGAAATAGGTGGGGCGAGTATATCACAGAGAAAATGTTACCCGATCGTTACCGGGTAACACAGAAGACGATTACAGCACCATGCGAACGATGTCGATATTGCCCAGCTCTTCGTACAGCGTTTCAACCTGCTCGATATGAGTCGCGGTGATGGTAATAGAAACCGAGTGGTAATTGCCTTTGCTGCTCGGTTTTACTGATGGAGAGTAGTCACCTGGCGCATGGCGCTGTACCACTTCAACCACCCGATCAACCAGCTCGGGTTTCGCCTGACCCATCACTTTATAGGTAAAGGAGGTCGGGAATTCCAGCAGTTCATTAAGTTTGGTTTTCATGTCAGCTCCGGCTTATAAAAAAGAACAACTCCCGCCAGAAGCGGGAGTTTTATTGATACACAGTATATGGGGACGAACATCACACTTTCAAGTGTGCAATTTTTAACCAAACCAGTGATGGAACATCAGTTTGATGTAGTCGATGATTTTGCCAAAGAAATTACCTTCCGGAATTTCCTGGAGCACGACCAGCGGGCGCTGCTCGATGGTTTTGCCGTCAAGCTGGAAATTGATGGTGCCAACCACTTGGTTCTTTTGCAGCGGCGCGTGCAATTCGGTGCTGGTCAGCACATAGCTGGCTTTCAGATCCTTCATGCGGCCACGCGGGATGGTCAGGTAGACGTCTTTGTCCACGCCAAGCGAGGCGCGATCGCTATCGCCAAACCAGGCTGGCTCAGAGGCGAACTCTTTTCCGGCTTTGATCGGGTTAACGGTTTCAAAGAAGCGGAAGCCCCAGGTCAGCAGCTTTTTACTTTCTGCTTCACGGCCTTTAAAGGTGCGTCCGCCCATCACGGCGGAGATCAGGCGCATCTGGCCTTCGGTGGCCGACGCCACCAGGTTGTAACCGGCTTTGTCAGTGTGACCAGTTTTGATGCCGTCAACGTTAAGGCTGTTATCCCACAGCAGACCGTTACGGTTGGTCTGGCGGATGCCGTTAAAGGTGAACTCTTTTTCTTTATAGATGGTGTATTCGTTCGGCACGTCGCGGATCAGCGCCTGACCAATCAGCGCCATGTCGCGTGCGGAGCTGAACTGGCCTTCGGCATCCAGGCCATGTACGGTCTGGAAATGGGAGTTTTTCAGGCCCAGCGCGTTCACGTAGCTGTTCATTAGCCCGACGAATGCATCCTGGCTGCCTGCGGCAAAATCGGCCATCGCCACACAGGCGTCGTTACCGGATTGCAGGTTGATACCACGAATTAACTGAGAAACCGGAACCTGCATGCCCGGTTTCAGGAACATCAGGGAAGAACCTTTAAATACCGGGTTGCCCGTCGCCCACGCATCGTTACCGATGGTGACCAGGTCCGTCTCTTTGAATTTACCTGCTTTCATCGCCTGGCCGATGACGTAGCTGGTCATCATTTTGGTCAGACTCGCCGGATCGCGGCGGGCATCGGCGTTTTGCTCTGCCAGCACTTTACCTGAGTTGTAATCGATCAGGATATAAGACTCAGCATCGATCTGCGGCACGCCTGGGATCATGGTCTTGATATTCAGATCATCGGCATGCGCAACGGAGAGGGTGGCTGCGGTGAGAGCAGTGGTGAGCGCGAGGCGCTTCATTAGACGAACGGAAAAGGTGGTCTTCATGGTCAGAAAAACGACATCCGTGATGGAGTTAAAAAAAGTGCCTTACTATAGCAAAAGCGATCAGGGCAGGCATCCGACTTTGCGCATGACTTTGTGACTGAAATTGACACAAATTGACAAAGCCAGATACCTTTTAGCGCCTTATTGCGCGTTTGTAATAAACGACTGCAACTGGGCTTCACTTTGTAAGCGCTGTTGTAATGCGGCGGCATCAGCTTTACTGCTGAACGGGCCGAGCTGGATACGCCAGACCGCACCGTTTTGCGCCACGCGCCCTGGAACCGCAAACTGCTGTGCCAGACGCTGCTGGTACTGCTGCGCACGGGCCTGATCGCTTACCGCGCCAACCTGTACCACATAGCCGCTGGCGGCAGGTGCGGCAGGTGCGGCGGCAGGCGCAGCAGGGGCTACGCTACCCTGCACGGAACCAGGTGCGGTGACCGGTGCGTTCGGTGTTGCCGGTGCGGAGACGGGGGCGGCAACAGGTGCGGCAACCACAGGCTGCGGTGCTTCGACCGGCGCTTCGTTACCTTCCAGCACCCCATTAGCGAGGGTGGTCGGTGCGCCGAGGAAACCGCCGCTGCTGACTGGCGCGCCCATGGTATCTTCGCTTTTCAGCGTGTCGTTGCTGATCGCCTGCACGTTACCTTCCGGCTGAGCGGGTGCAGGCATCGTGGAGGCGCTACCCAGTCCGCCGCTCAAATCCGGGCGAGCGGGCAGGGCATAGGTTTGCTTCGCCACGGTCGTACAGGCGGTGCCGGGGCCGGAGAGGGTCCCGTCCTGCGCGACCACAATCGGGTCGATGCGCACTTTTGTATTGTTAGAGTTATTCAGCCTGTCGGCAGCGGCGCGGGAGAGGGCAATCACCCGATCGTTACCGTAAGGACCGCGATCGTTAATGCGAACCACGATCATGCGGCCATTCGCGAGGTTGGTGATTCGCGCATAGCTTGGCACCGGCAGCGTCGGATGCGCCGCCGTCAGTTGCATCGGATCGAACGCTTCCCCGGAGGCCGTCAGGTTGCTGCCAGGTTCGGCGTCATAGATCGCCGCAAGTCCCGCCTGCGAGAAACGCGTCGGGTCCTGCACGATTTTATAATTCTTGCCGTCGCGTTCGTAATCCTGATTTACCGACGGATTTGGCGCTTCATAACGCGGTTCAGCGCCGCCGATCTCAACGATCGGGCCATTACATACCGCAGGCTGCGGCGCAGCGACCGTCGTTTGCTGCTGACCATCATCGCTGGTACACGCCGCCAGTGATCCTGCTATGCAGATTGCAAGCCAAAGCTTTCGCATTGCGCACCTCTTATACGTTTTTTGACAACATTTTCCTGTGGGTATGGATAGACATCACGATCCCAAACCCGGCCATAAGCACAATGAGGGCTGACCCTCCGTAACTGACCAGCGGCAGGGGAACGCCCACGACCGGTAAGATACCGCTCACCATACCAATATTTACAAAGACATAAACGAATAAAATCAGCATTAACCCACCGGCCATCACGCGACCAAAAGTGGTTTGCGCACGGGCGGCGATATACAGCCCGCGCATAATCAGCAGCAAATAGAGCGCCAGCAGCACGAGGAAGCCGACCAGCCCCAGTTCTTCCGCGACCACGGCAAAGATAAAGTCGGTGTGGCGCTCGGGCAGAAACTCCAGTTGCGACTGGGTGCCGTGCAGGAAGCCTTTACCGCGCAGCCCGCCGGAGCCAATCGCAATCTTGGACTGAATAATATGATAGCCCGCGCCCAGCGGATCGGTTTCCGGATCGAGCAGCATCATCACACGCTGACGCTGATAATCGTGCATCAGGAAGAACCACATTATCGGGATGAACGCGGCCACCAGCAACGCCGCGATGCCGATTAGCCGCCAGCTCAGGCCAGATAAAAACAGCACGAACAGGCCGGACAGCGCGACCAGAATCGAGGTGCCCAAATCGGGCTGTGCCGCGACCAGCAGCGTTGGCATGAAAATCAGGACCAGCGCAATGGCGGTATTTTTCAGCGAGGGCGGGCAGACATCGCGGTTGATAAAGCGCGCCACCATCAGCGGGACGGCAATTTTAGCTATTTCCGACGGCTGAAAACGCACAATGCCCAAATCCAGCCAGCGCTGCGCGCCTTTGGAGATCGCACCGAAGGCGTCCACCGCCACCAGCAAAATGACGCAGATGATGTAGAGATAGGGTGCCCAGCCTTCATAAACGCGCGGCGGGATTTGCGCCATCACCACCATCACCACCAGCCCCATGGCGATTTGGCCGATCTTACGTTCGGTCATGCCAATATCCTGGCCGCTGGCGCTCCAGATCACCAGCGCGCTGTAGGCCAGCAGCGCCAGGATGATGAGCAACAAAGTGGGGTCGATATGGATTTTATCCCAGAACGATTTTTTGTTCGGATTATCCGTCATGATCATTGATCCTCTGCCGCTGTTGTTGCCGGGTTTTCAGCAGGCAAGTCGGTGTTGTTGTCACCCAGCATAATGTGGTCGAGGATCTGGCGCATGATGGTACCGACCGCCGGGCCGGCACCGCCGTTTTCCAGAATGATCGCCACAGCAACCTGGGGTTTATCGTAAGGGGCAAACGCCGTCATCAGCTTATGGTCACGCAGACGTTCGGCAATTTTATGCGCGTTATAGGTTTCGTTCGCCTTCAGGCCGAAGACCTGCGCGGTACCGGATTTTGCCGCCACTTTGTACGGGGCGTTGGCAAAATATTTATGCCCGGTGCCGTTTGCTCGGTTCGCCACGCCATACATGCCGTCTTTGGCAATTTCCCAGAAGCCGGAGTGGATATCGCCGACGGGCGGCTGTTCCGGCTGCTTCCAGGGCACCTGATTACCGTTCACCAGCGTGCTCTGTAACAGGTGCGGCACTTTTACCACCCCGTCATTAATCAGGATCATCATCGCTTTGTTCATCTGGATCGGCGTGGCCGTCCAGTAACCCTGGCCGATGCCTACCGGAATGGTGTCGCCCTGATACCAGGGTTTCTTAAAGCGCTTTTGTTTCCATTCGCGGGTCGGCATGTTGCCGGAGCGCTCTTCCGAGAGGTCGATGCCCGTATATTTGCCGTAGCCGAATTTGGTCATCCACTCGGAAAGCCGGTCGATACCCATGTCATAGGCCACCTGATAGAAGAAGGTATCCGCCGATTCTTCCAGCGATTTGGTGACGTTCAGATGTCCGTGGCCCCACTTTTTCCAGTCGCGGTAGCGCTTTTCGGAACCAGGTAACTGCCACCAGCCGGGGTCGAACAGGCTGGTATTGCGGTTGATCACCCCGGCGCTTAACGCGGAGACGGCAACGTAAGGTTTAACCGTTGAGGCCGGAGGGTAAACACCCTGGGTTGCGCGGTTGACCAGCGGGGTATTGGGATCGTTAAGCAGGGCGCTGTAATCTTTGCTGGAAATGCCGTCCACGAACAGGTTCGGGTTATAGCTGGGCATGGAAACCATCGCCAGAATGCCGCCGGTGCGCGGATCGGTCACCACCACGGCGGCACGGCTGCCCGCCAGCAATGTTTCGATATAGGTCTGTAGCTTCAGATCCAGCGTCAGGTAAATATCGTGCCCGGCCTGCGGCGGCACTTCTTTAAGCTGGCGGATCACGCGGCCACGGTTGTTGACCTCAACTTCTTCATAGCCGGTCTGCCCGTGCAGGACTTCTTCGTAGTAGCGCTCAATACCCTGTTTGCCGATATCATGCGTGGCGGCATAGTTGGCCAGCGTCCCTTCTTTATCGAGACGTTTAACGTCGTTATCGTTGATTTTTGAGACGTAGCCAATCACGTGGGTCAGCGCTGAACCGTACGGGTAGTAGCGGCGTTTATAGCCTTTCACTTCCACGCCGGGAAAGCGGTACTGGTTGACGGCAAAACGCGCCACCTGCACTTCCGTCAGGTTGGACTTCACGGCAATGGAGGTAAAGCGATGGGAACGTGCGCGCTCTTTTTTGAAGTTAGCGATGTCTTCATCGGTCAGATCGACGACGTCACGCAGCGCATCCAGCGACTGCTGCACGTTATCAACCTTCTCCGGCATCATTTCAACCTGGTAGATCGTGCGGTTAAGCGCCAGCGGCGTGCCGTTGCGGTCGTAGATAATGCCGCGGCTTGGCGCGATGGGCACAAGTTTAATGCGGTTTTCGTTTGAGCGCGTCTGGTAGTCGGTATGACGGACGATTTGCAGCGTATAAAGGTTGGCGACGAGGATACCGGAAAGCAGCAAAATCCCGGTAAAAGCGACCACCGCCCGGCGCACAAACAGCGCGGACTCTGCCGAATAGTCGCGAAAAGAATTCTGTAATTTCATCCGCTGCTTAATCTGCCTAAAACGTTGTCATTACTCACGGTGATAAGGATGGTTGGTCGTGATGCTCCACGCACGATAGAGACTTTCTGCCACCAGCACCCGAACCAGCGGATGGGGGAGCGTCAGTGCAGAGAGTGACCAACTTTGTTCTGCTGCCGCTTTACAGGCGGGGGATAACCCTTCCGGTCCGCCGATAAGCAGGCTGACGTCGCGGCCATCCAGCTTCCAGCGTTCCAGTTCAACCGCCAGTTGCGGCGTGTCCCAGGGCTTGCCCGGAATATCGAGGGTGACAATCCGGTTTTTGCCCGCCGCAGCCAGCATCAACTCACCCTCTTTATCGAGAATACGTTTGATATCGGCGTTTTTGCCGCGCTTTCCGGCCGGAATTTCAACCAGTTCGAACGGCATGTCTTTGGGAAAACGACGCAGATATTCAGTAAAACCGGTTTGTACCCAGTCCGGCATTTTGGTGCCGACGGCGACCAGTTGCAGCTTCACGCATTAACCCCAGAGTTTTTCCAGCTCGTACAGACGACGGCTCTCTTCCTGCATGACGTGAACAATCACCTCACCTAAATCGACCACTACCCAGTCGGCGACGTTTTCGCCTTCTACGCCCAGCGGCAGCATACCGGCGGCGCGGGATTCCTGAACCACGTGGTCAGCAATGGACATCACATGGCGGGTGGAAGTGCCGGTGCAAATGATCATACAGTCAGTGATGCTGGATTTACCCTGAACGTCGATGGTCACGATGTCCTGGCCTTTCAGGTCATCAATTTTGTCGATAACAAAATCCTGGAGTGCTTTACCCTGCAAGTGTTCCCCCTGGGAGCGTGCATAATTAATTAACGAAGGTCAGACAGTATACCTGAACTGCCGTCCGGCGGGACTATGTATGTCGCCGGTAAGGTTTGGAAGTGGGCTATCATCCCACTCCGGGCAAGAGATTGCATCGCCATTTTTGTAAAACAATTTCTGTAAGTCATTGCATGGCGGGCAAGTCTGGCAGCGGAGGATAGCAGCCTCAGGGGGCGTGTCAATCACGTAATGCCGTCAGAGAGGCTGTTGGGCATAAATAATGGGGCTATTACGTCTCTGGCTGCCAGATGGCGCGGCTGTTCAGTACGCTCAGGGTGGTAAAACCGTCGCAGACATCCAGCGCGCTCCAGGCTCCCTGTTCGATGCGAAAATGCCAGAGTGACGCGGGCGGCATCTTCAGCAAACTGGCGATCAGCAAACTGAGTACGCCCTGATGACTGACAATCAGCACGTTGCTGTGATGCTGCCAGGCGGTCAGCTCCGTGATGAACTGCTGCACGCGCTGCGAAAACGCCTGAAATCCTTCGCCATTTGTGGGAATGGCGTTTTGCCAGTCGGCGCACCAGGCAGCGTAATTCGCGGCATCTTCACGCGTCAGATCGCGATGATGGCGCATTTCCCAGTCGCCAAAAAACATCTCGTTGAGTGAGGGCAGGGTGTGCAGGGGGACTTCGCGTGACGCCAGTATCAGCTGGGCCGTGTGTTGAGCACGCTTAAGGGCGCTGCACAGGACCTGATCAAACGGGACTTCCTGCAAAAGCGTGCGCAGGGTTTGCGCCTGGGTAATACCGCGCGGGGTTAAGGCGGTCGGTGCATGCCCGCTATACAGCCCGGCGACATTCGCCTCGGTTTCTCCATGTCTAACCAGCCACAGTCGCATCAGGTATCCCTCCGGTGTTTATCAGTGAAGTCTGGCAAAGCGCGCTGAAGGCGCTGGGCTTTTTCGTTAAGATACACTTTTTAACCGGGATAAAAAGATGGCTTTGTTTAACAGCGAACACGGAGGCAATATCCGTGAAGCCGCCGGACTGCTGGGGATTGCGCCCGAAGCGCTACTCGATTTTAGCGCCAATATTAATCCGGCGGGAATGCCGCCGTCCCTGGTGCGCGCGCTGGTCGACAATATCCACCTGGCCGGGCGCTATCCGGATGTGGAATACCGCAGCCTGCACCAGCAGCTTGCGGCGCATCATGCGTTGCCTGAAGCGTGGGTGCTGGCGGGAAACGGCGAAACGGAAGCTATTTTTACCCTCGTGTATGGCCTTGCGCCGCGCCGGGCGCTGCTGGTGACGCCGGGATTTGCTGAATATCGCCGGGCGTTAACCCTCGTCGGATGCGAGATCCGCGATTTTGCGCTGCGCGAGGACGATGGCTGGCAGGTGACGGAGGCGATTCTGGATGCGCTGACGCCGGATCTTGATTGCCTGTTTCTCTGCACGCCTAACAATCCCACTGGCCTGATGCCGGATGAAAATCTGCTTAGCGCCATTGCTGCGCGCTGCAAAACAGAGGGCATTGCCCTTATCCTCGATGAAGCCTTTATCGATTTTATTGCAGGGGCGGGCGGTTTTGTTGCCCATCTGGCCGACAATCCGCACATCTGGGTGCTGCGTTCGCTCACCAAATTCTATGCTATTCCCGGTCTGCGGCTCGGGTATGTGCTTAACAGCGACGAGCAGGCGATGGCGCGTCTTCGGGGCAGGCAGATGCCGTGGTCGATCAATGCGTTTGCGGCGCTGGCGGGGGAAATCGTGTTGCACGATACGACTTACCAGCAGGCCACCTGGCAGTGGATCAACACTGAAAGGCCGCGTCTGTATCAGGCACTACGGGATATTGCCGGGCTGACTCTCTGGCCGGGCGTGGCTAACTATCTGTTTTTACGCTGCAATGTGCCGAATCTGGATTTACAGCGTGCGTTGCTGGAAGAACATATTCTGATCCGCAGTTGCAGTAATTATCCTGGCCTGGACGCGCGCTACTATCGCGTTGCCGTGCGTAGTCAGGATGAGAACGATCGGCTGATCGCTGCGATGCAGCGGGTGCTTAACGGTACAGCCCCTGCTCTCTGATGTAGTCGAGCACGCGGGCGGGCACCAGTTCATCACAGCTTTCGTCACGCGCCAGCCGCTCGCGGATCTGCGTGGCGGAGATGTTGAACCACGGCGTCTCGGCCAGGTAGATTTTCCCGGCGGGCAGTGTGTGGAGATCGTCAATGCGGTGAGTCTGGTGCTGTAAAAGCCATTGCTGATCCACTTCACTGTCCATCACCATCGCATAACCCGGACGGCGGCAGACAATCAGGTGGCACTGACTCAGGATGGTGTCGTAACGATGCCAGGTGGGGAAGGTCAGCAGGGAGTCCTGGCCAATAATAAAAGCCAGCGGGCGCGTCGGGCCTTGCTCTTCACGCCACTCCTGCAACGTTTGCGCCGACCAGGACGGGGTATCGCGTTTTAATTCCCGATCGTCGAGCGCAAACAGCGGCTTATCGGCGATAGCAAGTTCAAGCATGGTTTTACGCTGTGCGGCGCTCGCCTCAGGCTGCGGGCGGTGCGGCGGCACATTATTAGGCATAATGGTGACCCGGCCTAACCCCACCAGATTTGCCAGCGCTTCAACGGGCAACAGATGCCCGTAATGAACCGGATCGAACGTACCACCAAATAACGCCTGTAACTGATTCATATCACCCATCAATAAATACGTCTGCCAGTGCCTTATGACAGAGTAGCAGAGAAAGCCCTTCCAGCTCTGCCCAGACGGACTGACCGTAATCCTGTTTGACGGTGAGTTCAGCGCGGGTCAACAGATGCACGGCCTGGCGCAACTCTGCATGGCCGAGCCGGTTTAATGCGTCGGTGGTCGCCGCGCGGCGGTTTTGCCAGACGCGGTGTTTGTCAAACAGCGTGCGCAGTGGCGTGCTGGCAGACTGGCGTTTTAAGGTGACCAGCAGGAGCAGTTCGCGCTGCAAGGTGCGCAGCAAAATCACCGGCTCGCTACCTTCAAGGCGCAGTTGCTGCAAAATATGCAGGGCACGTTTGCTTTTGCCAGCCAGCAACGCATCCACCCAATGGAACGGCGTGAAGTGCGCCGCATCGTTCACTGCCTGTTCCACGCGCGGCAGCGTCAGTTTGCCATCGGGCCATAGTAATGAGAGCCGTTCCAGCGCCTGCGCCAGTGCCAGCAGGTTGCCTTCGTAGCAGTAACACAGGAGCTGATTTGCCGCATCGTCGAGCTGTAAATTAGCCTGCTTTGCCCGGCTGGCAACCCAGCGCGGAAGCTGTGCCTGCTCCGGCGTCTGGCAGGTAACCTGTACTGAACGGTTACTAAGGGCGGTAAACCAGGCCGCGTTCTCCTGCGCTTTTGTGAGCTTGTTGCCGCGCACAATCAGCAGCAGGTCGTCATGCAACAGACTCACCAGCGTCGCCAGTTGTTCGTTGATGGCGGCATTGGGGCCATTGTCGGGAAGCTGGAGTAACAGTGTCTGACGGCTGGCGAACAGGCTCATCGCCTGGCACAGCGAGAAGAGAACGTTCCAGTCGGTGCTGGTATCAAGGGTAAAGGTATGATGCTCGTCAAAGCCCTGAGCGGCAGCGCTCTGGCGCACCGCATCCTGACTTTCCTGCAACAGCAGCGGATCGTTTCCGAGTAACAGATACGCCGCGCGCAGCCCTTCGTTGAGCTGCGCGCGGAGTTGTTCAGGGTACAGCTTTAGCATCAGTTACCCATTGAGGCGGGTGCCTCGGGGGCAACAGCCGCATCAGAACTGACAATCGGCGGTTCATTTTCAGCGTTAGCCGTATGAACGCTCGGCAATTTACGAATCAATTGCTCTGCCGCTTTGTCATACATCTCCTGGATGATGATGGCCTGCTCGGCAGCTTTCGCCAGCGCGGTCTGCGGGTTATCAAAGAATGAACGATACACTTTGGTATTCAGCGGATAGATCCCCTGACCCGGGATCATCACTGACGCCGATACGTTCATCACCATCTGATATTCCGCTGTACGGCCGTTCTGGAAAATCGACGCCGTATCTTGTGTAAGCCCTGCCGCTCCGAGACGCAGAGACGGGATATCCTGGCGCAGTGAGCCTTTTTCAACCACGTCAATACCGTTCAGACGTAACTGGGTGCGCACGGCACGGCTTAACGGTCCATTCGGATCGCCTGAGTCGAAAATGATGGTTTTCATCTCGGAAGGAACCTGCGTGGTATTACGCAGATGCCAGCCGCACCCGGCGGTGACCAGCACCGCCAGAGAGAGTAACAATGTTGCCAGATATCGCACGCTTCCTCCCGCGCTTAGCCAACGACCAGATTGAGCAGTTTGCCCGGTACGTAAATCACTTTACGCACGGTAACGCCCTCAAGATACTTCGCCACCAGATGTTCCTGGCCTGCGCGCACGCGGACCTGTTCTTCTGTTGCATCGACAGGCACGGTAATTTTACCGCGCACTTTGCCGTTCACCTGCACGACGATCAGCGTGGAGTCTTCCACCATCGCTTTTTCATCAGCCACCGGCCACGGCGCGTTGTCGATATCGCCTTCGCCGTGAAGTTCCTGCCACAGGGTGAAGCAGGCGTGTGGAGTGAACGGGTTGAGCATGCGTACCACTGCCAGCAGCGCTTCCTGCATCAGGGCGCGATCCTGCTCGCCGTCCAGCGGTGCTTTCGCCAGCTTGTTCATCAGTTCCATAATCGCCGCAATCGCGGTGTTGAAGGTCTGACGACGACCCACATCATCGGTGACTTTAGCGATAGTTTTGTGAACGTCACGACGCAGCGCTTTCTGATCTTCGCTGAGGCTCGCCACGTCAAGCGCGTTGACAGCACCCTTAGAGGTGTGCTCGTAAACCAGTTTCCACACGCGTTTTAAGAAGCGGTTAGCCCCTTCAACGCCGGATTCCTGCCATTCCAGGGTCATGTCTGCCGGAGACGCAAACATCATGAACAGGCGCACGGTGTCCGCGCCGTAACGCTCAACCATTTCCTGCGGGTCGATGCCGTTGTTTTTCGACTTGGACATCTTGCTCATGCCGGTATACACCAGCTCATGGCCCGCGGCGTCTTTGGCTTTTACGATGCGGCCTTTCTCATCGCGCTCGACGATCGCGTCTTTCGGAGAAACCCAGTTACGCTCGCCGTTTTCGCCCACATAGTAGAAGGCATCAGCCAGCACCATACCCTGACACAGCAGTTGTTTCGCCGGTTCGTTCGACGTCACCATTCCTGCATCGCGCATCAGCTTATGGAAGAAGCGGAAGTAGAGCAAGTGCATAATAGCGTGCTCGATACCGCCAATATAAATATCGACCGGCAGCCAGTAGTTGGCGGCGTTCGGATCCAGCATGCCTTCGTTGTACTGCGGGCAGGTGTAGCGCGCGTAGTACCAGGAGGATTCCATAAAGGTATCAAAGGTGTCGGTTTCGCGCAGCGCAGGCTGGCCGTTCACGGTGGTTTTCGCCCACTCAGGATCGGCTTTAATCGGGCTGGTGATACCGTCCATGACCACATCTTCCGGCAGAATAACCGGCAGTTGATCGTCAGGCGCTGGCATCACGGTGCCATCTTCCAGGGTAACCATCGGAATTGGCGCGCCCCAGTAACGCTGACGGGAGACACCCCAGTCGCGCAGACGGTAGTTCACTTTGCGCTCGCCCGCACCCATTGCCGCCAGCTTATCGGCAATAGCGTTAAAGCCCTCTTCAAAGCTCAGGCCGCTGAATTCGCCGGAGTTGAACAGAGTGCCTTTGTCGGTCATCGCCTGTGCTGACAGATCCGGCTCAGAACCGTCTGCCGCCAGAATAACCGGCTTGATGTTCAGGCCGTATTTGCTGGCAAATTCGTAGTCGCGCTGATCGTGACCCGGAACGGCCATTACCGCACCGGTGCCGTATTCCATCAGCACGAAGTTAGCGGCCCACACCGGGATCGCTTCGCCCGTCAGCGGGTGAATCGCTTTAAAGCCGGTATCGACGCCTTTTTTCTCCATCGTCGCCATGTCGGCTTCGGCCACTTTGGTATTGCGGCATTCCTCGATGAAATCAGCCAGCGCGGAATTCGTTGCTGCCGCTTTTTGCGCCAGCGGGTGACCTGCGGCAACCGCCAGGTAGGTGGCACCCATAAAGGTGTCCGGGCGGGTGGTGTACACGGTCAGTTTCTGATCGTAATTCTCAACGTTGAAGGTGATTTCAACGCCTTCGGAACGACCAATCCAGTTACGCTGCATGGTCTTGACCGTATCTGGCCAGTGGTCCAGCGTATCCAGGTCGTTTAACAGTTCTTCGGCGTAAGCGGTGATTTTAATGAACCACTGCGGGATCTCTTTACGTTCAACTTTGGTGTCGCAACGCCAGCAGCAGCCGTCGATAACCTGCTCGTTCGCCAGTACCGTCTGATCGTTCGGGCACCAGTTCACCGCAGAGGTTTTCTTGTAAACCAGACCTTTTTTATACAGCTCGGCAAAGAATTTCTGTTCCCAGCGGTAGTATTCCGGCGTACAGGTCGCCAGCTCGCGGCTCCAGTCATACCCGAAGCCCAGCATTTTGAGCTGGTTCTTCATGTAATTGATGTTGTCGTAGGTCCACGGAGCCGGTGCGGTGTTGTTTTTAACCGCTGCGCCTTCCGCAGGAAGACCGAAGGCATCCCAGCCGATAGGCTGAAGAACGTTTTTGCCAAGCATGCGCTGGTAGCGGGCAATCACATCGCCGATGGTGTAGTTACGAACATGGCCCATGTGTAGGCGACCAGAAGGATAGGGAAGCATAGACAGGCAGTAATACTTCTCTTTGCTCTCGTCTTCAGTGACTTCAAATGTGCGCGCATCGCTCCAGTGTTGCTGGACTTTCGATTCTATCTCTTCCGGGCGGTATTGCTCTTGCATGGCAGCCAGTGATCCTGTTTTTAATACAGCTACAAGCGTAGCATTAAGATGGGGGTATACGATCCGCATAGCATAGCCCAAACGCCCGCCTCAAAACAGCCTTTCGCACATCGGGCGATGAAAAGGTCACCTGCCAATCCTTGCACGAATTTACAGACTCTGTGGGGCCGCGAGCAAAGCGTGGCGTAAATAAGGTCTATTATTAGAGTTAGTTACTCAGCCCGGAGGCGAAAGGATGAACAAGGTTGCTCAATACTACCGTGAACTGGTGACCACCATGACCGAGCGTTTGCGTAACGGCGAACGCGACATTGATGCGCTGGTCGAACAGGCGAGGCTGCGTGTATCGCAGACAGGGGAATTAACCCGCACGGAGATCGATGAACTAACGCGCGCCATTCGCCGCGATCTGGAGGAGTTCGCCCGCAGCTATGGGGAAAGTCAGGACGAGCTAAATGACAGCGTGTTTATGCGCGTCATCAAAGAGAGTCTCTGGCAGGAGCTGGCGGACATTACCGATAAAACGCAGCTTGAGTGGCGCGAGGTGTTTTCCGATCTCAACCATCACGGCGTCTATCACAGCGGGGAAGTAGTCGGGCTTGGCAATTTAGTCTGTGAGAAATGCCACTTCCATCTGGCGATATACACCCCGGACGCGTTGCCGCTGTGTCCGAAGTGCGGCCACGACCAGTTCCAGCGCAGGCCGTTTGAACCTTAATTGTTGATACCGGGCGGGTTGGCCGCCCGGTAAAGGTCATTTAGTGCAGGATCTTCGCCAGGAAGTCTTTGGCCCGCTCCGATTTCGGATCGTTAAAGAAATCGTCTTTATTTGAATCTTCGACAATTTTACCTTCATCCATAAAGATCACCCGCGAGGCGACTTTACGCGCAAAGCCCATTTCGTGCGTGACCACCATCATGGTCATCCCTTCCTGGGCCAGTTCGACCATGACGTCCAGCACTTCATTAATCATCTCGGGATCGAGCGCGGAAGTGGGTTCGTCAAACAGCATTGCGACCGGGTCCATACACAGGGCGCGGGCAATCGCCACGCGCTGCTGCTGGCCGCCGGAAAGCTGCGCCGGAAACTTATTAGCGTGTGCCGACAGACCTACGCGCTCCAGCAGCTTCAGGCCTTTCTCCCGCGCTGCGGCTTTGTCGCGCTTGAGCACTTTAACCTGCGCCAGCGTCAGGTTCTCAATAATGGAGAGATGCGGGAATAGTTCGAAGTGCTGGAACACCATGCCCACGTGGGAGCGCAGTTCGGCCAGATTGGTTTTCTTGTCGTTGACTTTGGTGCCGTTAACGATAATTTCGCCTTTCTGTACCGGCTCAAGCCCATTGACGGTTTTAATCAGCGTGGATTTACCGGAACCCGACGGCCCGCAAACCACCACCACTTCGCCTTTTTTCACGTCCGTTGAGCAGTCGGTCAGCACCTGAAAGTGACCATACCATTTTGAAACATTTTTCAGGGAAATCATTAAACTGTCCTTTTCTTCAGATAGCTGACCAACAGTGAAGCACTGAGACTAATGGCAAAATAGACCGCACCGGCAAACAGGATCATCTCAACCTGGGTTCCGTCGCGCTCACCGATAGTAGAGGCGGTACGGAAGAAATCGGCGAGGCTTAACACATACACCAGCGATGTATCCTGGAACAGGACGATGCCCTGCGTTAACAGCAGCGGCACCATCGCCCGGAACGCCTGCGGCAGAATGATGAGCTTCATCGACTGCCAGTGCGTCATACCCAGCGCCAGCGCGGCGCTCGACTGCCCGCGGGAAATACTCTGGATCCCGGCGCGGATAATTTCAGAATAGTAAGCGGCTTCAAACATTGAGAAGGCCACCATCGCTGAAATCAGGCGGATATCCGATTTTGGCGACAGGCCCAGCACATCCTGCAGTAACCCCGGCACGATCAGATAGAACCACAGCAACACCATCACCAGCGGAATCGAGCGGAAGACGTTGACATAGCTTGAGGCAAACCACGCCAGCGGCTTAAAGCTCGACATGCGCAGTACCGCCAGAATGGTGCCCCAGACGATACCGACAATCACCGCGGTGACGGTGATTTTCAGGGTGATCAACAGCCCGTCAAACAGATAGGGCAGAGACGGAACAATAGAACTCCAGTCAAACTCGTACATTATTTGCCCCCCAGGTTGCCGGGCAGACGGACTTTACGTTCCACCAGATTCATGACCAACATAATCACCGCGTTAATCAGGACATATGCCAGCGTGATGGCGGTAAAGGATTCCCAGGCATGGGCGGAATAATCCAGCAATTTCCCCGCCTGCGCAGCCATATCCACCAGACCGATGGTGGAGGCGATGGCGGAGTTTTTGACCAGGTTCATCATCTCGGAGGTCATTGGCGGCACAATCACGCGGTAAGCGTTCGGCAGCAGCACGTAACGGTAGGTCTGCGGCAGCGTCAGCCCCATCGCCAGACCGGCGTTTTTCTGCCCTGTCGGGAGCGACTGAATAGCCGCACGCACCTGTTCGCACACGCGCGCGGCGGTGAACAGCCCTAAGCAGATCATGGAAGAGACGAAAAACTGGATATTCGGGTCGAGTTCCGCTTTAAACCACATGCCGAGATCTTCTGGCAGCAGCTCAGGGACCACCAGATACCAGGTAAAGAACTGCACGATGAGCGGAACGTTACGGAAGAGTTCAACATACAGGGTGCCGATCCCCGAGAGGAAGCGGTTAGGAACGGTGCGCAAAATACCAAACAGTGAGCCGACTAAAAAAGCGAGGATCCAGGCGGTGATCGACAGGGCGACCGTGACCTGAAAGCCGCTCCACAGCCAGCCTAAATACGTGGTGTTGCCGAACGGGGCTTGTTGCAGGAAAATTCCCCAGTTCCAGTCTATTGACATAATGTACCTCTGAAAAAAAAGGGTAGCAGCGCTACCCTCGAAGATTAATAAGAAGCTAAATGTTCGCGCTGAATGGGGAACGACCCTTCAACGTATAGTCTGTCCGTGCTTCTTGTTAATCGAGAGGGCAGGAGAGCCTGCCCCTAATGGTTCTACGTTCTAATTAGTTCAGTGCTTTGTCATTCGGTTCTTTGAACAGGGCTTTCATTTCGTCAGAAAGCTCAAAGTTCATGTTGAGATTTTTCGGTGGAATTGGGTTTTTGAACCACTTATCAAACCACTTAGCGGCTTCACCGGAGGTCTGTGCCTGAGCAATAGTCTCATCCAGCAGTTTTTTGAACTCCGGATCATCTTTACGCATCATGCAGCCGTAGGCTTCCTGGGACTGCGGTTTGCCGACGATTTCCCAGTTGTCCGGTTTTTTCGCTTTCGCGCGTTCACCGGCTAACAGGGCATCATCCATCATGAACGCCACCGCACGACCGCTTTCCAGCGTACGGAAGGAGTCACCGTGGTCTTTCGCGCTGATGATGCGCATGTCCATTTTCTGCTCGTCGTTGAGTTTGTGGAGCAGCACTTCAGAGGTGGTACCGGAGGTGACAACGACCGCTTTGCCTTTCAGATCCGCGAAGTCTTTAACATTGCCGCCTTTTTTCGCCAGCAGACGGGTGCCGACCACGAAAATGGTGTCAGAGAAGGCCGCTTGTTTCTGGCGCTCAAGGTTGTTGGTGGTTGAGCCGCACTCAAAATCAAAGGTGCCGTTTTGCAGCAGTGGAATACGGTTCTGCGAGGTAATTGGGATCAGCTTGACCTGCAAATCAGGTTTGTTGAGTTTCTTTTTGACCGCTTCAACGATGGCGTTGGAGTAGTCCTGAGAGTAGCCGACCACTTTTTGCTGATTGTCGTAGTACGAGAACGGCACGGAAGATTCACGGTGGCCGACCACGATCACGCCGTTTTTGGCAATTTTATCGAGCGTGCTTTGACCGGCAGCGGCAGGGGCTGCGTCTTCAGCGTGCGCCAGTCCGGCTGACATTCCCATCACCAGCATTGCTGTGGCCAGTTTACGTAATTGCATATCCAACTCCTTCATCGTCAGCGCCAGAGACGCGTTGTGATCCAGTGTGAGTGTTGTGTTGTTATATCCTGCTGCAAAAGCGTGCAGAGTTATGCGTGTTTGTTAACATTTAGTCTGGCTTAATGTAAAGATTTTGCTGCGTTATTGTTTATTTTTGCGAGGTGCACCGCACCGTTAAGAGGCAAAAATCTGCCGTTGCACTAAAATGGTGCTACCGTCGATCCGCTGTGGTGCAGACAAGTTGCACAGACGCAAAAATTCGCAGTTGCCTGATATTGTTAAGCAAAAGATGTGCCAGATTGGGGTATACCCTCACCCTAACCCTCTCCCTAAGGGAGAGGGGACGGCCAGAGTGGTTTCGGGGATCGCTTTTCTCCCTCTCCCTGAGGGAGAGGGGACAGCCGGAGTGGTTTCAGGGACCGCTTTTCTCCCTCTCCCTGAGGGAGAGGGCCGGGGTGAGGGGGAAAAATTACCGCCGACGCTGGCGCAGGCTCATCACCAGCGCGCCAAAACCACACAGCGCGGTGACGATCCACAGCGGCCAGTTGCCCAGGCGGGCGTAGGGGGTGAGGCCAGTGGTTGGGGTGACCTGAGCGGTCAGAACCTGACGGGTAAATTGCGGGATCATCGCCTGGATTTCACCCTGCGGGCCAATCACGGCGGTGATGCCGTTGTTGGTACTGCGCAGTAGCGGGCGTGCCAGCTCCAGCGAGCGCATCCGCGCCATCTGGAAATGCTGCCACGGGCCAATCGATTTACCAAACCAGGCGTCGTTGGAAATGGTCAGCAGGACGTCTGTATCCGGGCGGAAATTGTCCCGCACCTGCTCGCCAAGGATGATTTCATAGCAAATCGCGGCGGTCAGTTTTAACCCGTGCGCAATCAACTGCGGCTGCACATACGGGCCACGGCTGAACGACGACATCGGCAGGTCGAAGAACGGAGCCAGCGGGCGCAGGATCGACTCCAGCGGCACAAACTCACCAAACGGCACCAGATGGTTCTTGTTATAGCGATTGGTGGAGTCGTAGCGATACGGGCTGTCTTTACCGAGCGTGATGATGGTGTTGTAGGTGTCATAACGGTTTTGCTGACTGAGTCGCGCATCAACAATACCGGTGATCAGCGTACTGTCTTTGGCGCGCAGCATGTCGTCCGTCGCGCTTAAAAAGCGCTGCTGGTTAATCTCCAGATCGGGAATAGCCGACTCCGGCCAGATAATAAGCTGCGATCTACCCACCACCTGCTCCGTGGCGTTGAGATAGATCTCCAGCGTATTGATCAACTGGCCTTCATCCCACTTCATCGACTGCGGAATATTGCCCTGTACCATCGACACCTGCGTGGCGCGTTCGGGTAGCAGGGTATACCACTGAATGTAGCGCAGCGGGAACGGCAGGGCGAAAAGCACCACGGCGGCGACCAGTGGACGCCAGTTACGGGCCGCGGCGGCCAGCGCCAGCAAACCGCTGACCATCATCAACAGGAAGTTAATGGCTTCCACACCCATGACCGGTGCGAGGCCTTTTAACGGGCCGTCGATCTGGCTGTAGCCAAATTGCAGCCACGGGAAGCCAGTCAGCACCCAGCCGCGTAAAAACTCCGTGAGTTGCCAGACCACAGGGGCAGCAATTGCCACGCGAAGCCAGTTCGCTTTCGGCCACAGGCGTGAAAGTACCCCGGCAAAAAGCCCGGTGTAGAGCGAGAGATAAGCTGCCAGCAACACGACAAGGAAGATGTTGACCGGGCCGGGCATCCCGCCAAACTGGGCAATACTGACGTACACCCAGTTAATACCGGTACCGAACAGGCCAAAGCCCCATGCATAGCCGATCCAGGCGGCCTGTAGCGGACGGCGATTCAGCGTCAGGCCTTGCAGACCGATAAGGGATATCAGCGCGGCAGGCCAGAAGTCATAAGGAGAAAAAGCCAGCGTTCCGCTGGCTCCGAATAACAGCGCCAGCAAAAGACGTACGCGCTGGCGCTCAAGCAGTGAGGCAAAAACCATTTATTCGTCCAGTTTGGTTTTATTCGTCCAGTTTAGGCTGGGGTGAGTCGTCCGGCATTCTGACATGAACCTGAATAATACGGCGGCTGTCTGCCATGGCGACTTTGAACTGGTAGCCATCAATATCAATGGATTCCCCGCGCGCAGGCAGATGCCCGAACGCCTGCATCACCAGCCCGCCAATGGTATCCACTTCTTCATCGCTGAAGCGGGTCCCGAAGGCTTCGTTAAAATCTTCAATGGAGGCCAGCGCGCGAACCGTCCAAGTATGGCGGCTCAACTGGCGGAACTCGATATCCTCTTCTTCATCGTATTCGTCTTCGATTTCGCCGACGATAAGTTCAAGAATATCTTCAATGGTCACAAGACCCGATACGCCACCAAATTCATCAATGACAATCGCCATGTGGTAGCGCTGAGAGCGGAACTCTTTCAGCATGCGGTCAACCCGCTTGCTTTCCGGCACCACCACCGCCTGGCGTAACACTTTTTCCATGCTAAAGGCTTCAGCATCGCTGCGCATAAACGGCAGCAGATCTTTCGCCATCAGAATCCCTTCAATGTGATCTTTATCTTCGCTGATCACCGGGAAACGCGAGTGCGCAGACTCAATGATGACGTCGAGACATTCATCAAGTGTCTGGTTGCGTTTCAGGGTAATCATTTGCGAGCGGGGGATCATGATGTCGCGGACGCGCTGGTCGGCGATATCCATTACCCCTTCGAGCATGTCGCGCGTATCTTCATCGATAAGCTCGTTCTGCCCGGAATCACGGATAAGCGCCAGAAGTTCATCACGGTTTTTCGGTTCGCCGTGGAAAAGCTGGCTCAGTAAGAGGGAGAAAAATCCCTTTTTGCTGTTGAGTGTGTCGCTACTGTGTGAATTGTCGTCGCTCATGGCGTCGTATGGGTTCTCATGTTAATAAATGCATGCCGGGTCGCGCAAACTCAGCGCCAGACGGGAATCAGGAGGTCAGCCTGGGCTGACTACTCCTTCTCGGCAATGTACGGATCCTCATAGCCCAGAGCAAGCATTATCTCTGTTTCGAGGCCTTCCATTTCTTCTGCTTCTTCGTCTTCAATATGATCGTAGCCGAGCAGGTGTAAACTGCCGTGCACCACCATATGCGCCCAGTGGGCGTCAAGCGGTTTACCCTGCTCGCGGGCTTCCTGCTCAACCACCTGACGGCAGATGATCAGATCGCCCAGCAGCGGCATTTCCATTCCCGGCGGCGCTTCGAAAGGGAAGGAGAGCACGTTGGTCGGCTTATCCTTACCGCGATACGTCAGGTTGAGGTCATGGCTTTCGGCTTCGTCCACCAGGCGGATTGTCACTTCTGACTCTTCCTGGAACTGGGGGATCACGGCGTCAAGCCAGCCCTGAAACTGCGCTTCTTCCGGCAGGCCGCTGTTATCTTCACAGGCCAGTTGTAAATCGAGGATCACCGCACTCATTTTTGCTCCTGCTGCTGGGCTTCGCGTTTGCGCTCGGCGGCCAGTTCAGCTTTACGTTTTTGATCGGCCTCTTCCCAGGCTTCATAGGCGTTAACGATACGGGCAACGACCGGATGGCGTACCACGTCTTCGCTGTGGAAGAAGTTAAAGCTGATTTCATCGACTTCAGCCAGCACTTCGATCGCATGGCGCAGCCCGGATTTCAGGTTGCGCGGCAGGTCGATCTGCGTGACGTCGCCGGTGATCACCGCTTTGGAGTTAAAGCCGATACGGGTCAGGAACATTTTCATCTGCTCGATGGTGGTGTTCTGACTCTCATCCAGGATGATAAAGGCGTCGTTCAGCGTGCGTCCGCGCATGTAGGCCAGCGGAGCCACTTCAATCACGTTACGTTCAATCAGCTTTTCGACTTTTTCAAAGCCGAGCATCTCAAACAGCGCGTCATACAGCGGGCGCAGATAGGGATCGACCTTCTGGCTTAAATCGCCGGGCAGGAAGCCGAGCTTTTCACCCGCTTCCACCGCCGGACGGGTCAGCAGGATGCGGCGCACGTCCTGACGCTCCAGCGCGTCCACGGCCGCTGCCACTGCCAGATAGGTTTTACCGGTACCGGCCGGTCCCACGCCAAAGGTG
Source organism: Enterobacter sp. kpr-6 (assembly GCF_900116015.1). Taxonomy (GTDB): domain Bacteria; phylum Pseudomonadota; class Gammaproteobacteria; order Enterobacterales; family Enterobacteriaceae; genus Enterobacter_D. The sequence goes on along the minus strand of NZ_FOYH01000002.1, from coordinate 430,299 downwards.
ATGTCGTGGTCAAGAATATTGGCGACGTACTGCGCCTGGTTCGGCGTGCGTGGTTTGATCACTCCACGCTTGGTTTTGATGTGGATCGCTTTGCCGTACTCCGGCACGCTTTCCGCCGTCTGCTCAAGCACACGGGCTTCTTTGATCGCCAGATGGATTTGTTCAGGCTCAATGTCCTGGGTCTGGCCGCGCATGGGCGCGGTGTCGACATACAAATCACGCAGGATATCCGCAGCCGCCGTCACGCTGATAGGGCGACCGGTCAGTTTAAAGTGATTATCAAGGCGGTTGATTTCAATACCCAGGCGTCGCTCAAGCTGTTTGATGTTGTCATCAAACGGGCCGCACAGACTCAGTAAACGGGCATTATCGGCGGGTTCAAGGGTTACTTCACGGGTTTCTGTATTCAAACTATACCTCTTGGCTGGCCAGCGAGGTGCTGACGGGCAATGTCTTTAGCGATACCGAAATTATTTACGGCAAGGGAAAAAGGCGCAAGCATTGGAAAGAATATGGGGGTAGGGCGGATAAAAACAAGGCCTGCCAGCAACGGCAGGCCTGGACGATCAGGGCTGGTAAACGCCTACGCCGAGTTCGTTTTCTTTGCGGGTGCGGGCAATAACCGATTCCGGGCTTTCCGCAATGCGCAGGCCCATTTCTTCTTCGGTCCGCACCACTTTTCCACGCAGGGAGTTGGTGAAGACGTCGGTGATTTCCACATCAACAAATTTACCGATCATCTCCGGCGTGCCTTCGAAGTTCACCACGCGGTTATTCTCGGTACGGCCAGAAAGCTCCATGATGCTCTTGCGCGAGGTGCCTTCCACCAGAATACGCTGAGTGGTGCCAATCATCCGGCGGCTCCACGCCATTGCCTGCTGGGTGATGCGCTCCTGCAAAATGTACAGACGCTGTTTTTTGTCCTCTTCCGGCACGTCGTCAACCATATCGGCGGCAGGAGTGCCCGGACGGGCGGAGAAAATAAAGCTGTAGCTCATGTCGAAATTCACGTCGGCGATAAGCTTCATTGTCTGCTCAAAGTCCTGGGTGGATTCGCCAGGGAAGCCAACGATAAAGTCAGAGCTAATCTGGATATCCGGGCGGGCCGCCCGCAGTTTACGGATGATGGCTTTGTACTCCAGCGCCGTGTGGGTGCGGCCCATCAGGTTCAGCACGCGGTCAGCACCGCTTTGCACCGGCAGGTGCAGGAAGCTCACCAGCTCCGGCGTGTCGCGGTAGACGTCAACGATATCATCGGTAAATTCAATCGGGTGGCTGGTGGTGAAGCGAATGCGGTCGATGCCATCGATTGCAGCCACCAGACGCAGCAGTTCGGCAAACGTCCCGGTGCTGCCGTCGTAGTTTTCACCGCGCCAGGCGTTCACGTTCTGACCGAGCAGGTTAACTTCACGCACGCCCTGCGCCGCAAGCTGAGCGATTTCAAACAGAATGTCGTCGCACGGACGGCTCACTTCTTCACCACGGGTATAGGGCACCACGCAGTAAGTACAATATTTGTTGCAGCCTTCCATGATCGAGACGAAGGCGGTCGGGCCATCGGCGCGCGGCTCCGGCAGACGGTCGAATTTTTCGATTTCCGGGAAGCTGATGTCCACGATCGGGCTGCGGTTACCGCGCACGGCGCTGATCATTTCTGGCAGGCGGTGCAGGGTTTGTGGTCCGAAAATAATATCGACGCACTGGGCGCGTTGACGAATATGATCGCCTTCCTGCGAGGCGACGCAGCCGCCTACGCCGATAATCAGGTCAGGATTTTTTTCTTTTAAGAGTTTCCAGCGACCTAACTGATGGAACACTTTCTCCTGGGCCTTCTCGCGGATCGAGCAGGTGTTCAGCAGTAGCACATCGGCTTCTTCTGCCACTTCGGTCAGTTGGTACCCGTGAGTGGCATCCAGCAGATCGGCCATCTTTGATGAATCGTATTCGTTCATCTGACAGCCCCAGGTTTTAATATGGAGTTTTTTTGTCATCGACTTGCTCTTGCTCTGATTAACGCCAGGATTGCAGGTCGCGTATTGTAATGCTTTGACCGGGCGCTGACCATAGTTCATGTCCCGCCCACGGTAATCAAAAATCCGGTAAACTTAAGGGAATTGAAAATAAGGATGAATGACCATGATAAATCAACGAACTGAAGTTGCGGTGGTCGGCGGCGGGATGGTCGGCAGCGCGCTGGCGCTGGGGCTGGCGCAGCAGGGATTTACGGTAACGGTCATCGAGCAGGCGGTGCCGTCGGCGTTTGATGCCGCAAGCGTGCCGGACGTGCGGATTTCGGCGATCAGCGCCGCCTCTGTGACCCTGCTGCGTGAGCTTGGCGTCTGGGATGCGATCACGGCAATGCGCTGCCATCCATACCGGCGGCTTGAAACGTGGGAGTGGGAGAGCGCCCATGTGTGCTTTGATGCCGCCGAGCTGAAGCTGCCGCTGTTGGGTTACATGGTTGAGAATAGCGTGCTGCAACGCGCGCTGTGGGAGGCGCTGGAAAGCCATCCTCAGGTGACGCTTTGCGCACCCGCGGCGCTGAAGGCGATTCATCGACAGGGTGACTATCACCAGCTCGATTTCGCTGACGGCGAGTCATTGTCCGCAAGGCTGGTTGTGGGAGCCGACGGAGCCAATTCGCAGGTGCGCCAGTGGGCCGGGATTGGCATCCACGCCTGGCAGTATGAGCAGGCCTGCATGCTGATCACCGTTGAGTGTGAGAATGCGCCCGGTGACGCCACCTGGCAGCAGTTCACACCGAACGGGCCGCATGCCTTTTTACCCTTATTCGATAACTGGGCTTCGCTGGTCTGGTACGACACACCCGCGCGGGTACGCCAGTTGAAAACGCTCAACATGATGCAGTTGCAGCGCGAGATTGAAAAACACTTCCCGGCGCGACTGGGTAAAGTGAAGCCGATCCACGCCGGAGCCTTCCCTTTAACGCGCCGCCACGCGCTGCAATACGTTCAGCCGGGGCTGGCGCTGGTGGGCGACGCCGCGCATACCATTCATCCGCTGGCAGGGCAGGGGGTAAATCTCGGCTATCGCGATGTGGATGCGTTGATTGACGTGCTGAGCGGGGCCAGAAGCTATGGCGAAGAGTGGTCAAGCCACACGATCCTCAAGCGTTACCAGCGGCGGCGGATGGCGGATAATTTCATTATGCAAAGCGGGATGGATCTCTTCTACGCCGGATTCAGTAACGATTTGGGGCCGCTGCGGGTATTGCGTAACGTCGGTCTGATGGCGGCACAGCGCGCGGGGGTGTTAAAAACGCAGGCGCTGAAGTATGCGTTAGGGCTGTAAGCGAAGCCCGGTGACAACGTTTTGCCGGGTTCAATTGCCGGATACAGAAAAACAAAAAGCCCGCCGAAGCGAGCTTTTTGTTTTATATGGCTGGGGTACGAGGATTCGAACCTCGGAATGCTGGTATCAGAAACCAGAGCCTTACCGCTTGGCGATACCCCAACA
>NZ_FOYH01000002.1:351806-426812 GCF_900116015.1 Enterobacter sp. kpr-6 | reverse complement strand
TGGCTGGGGTACGAGGATTCGAACCTCGGAATGCTGGTATCAGAAACCAGAGCCTTACCGCTTGGCGATACCCCAACAATTTTTTTACTACATAAGCATCTCAAGGACACTTATCAGAATATGGTGGCTACGACGGGATTCGAACCTGTGACCCCATCATTATGAGTGATGTGCTCTAACCAACTGAGCTACGTAGCCGATTTTTTTCTTCGATGGCTGGGGTACCTGGATTCGAACCAGGGAATGCCGGTATCAAAAACCGGTGCCTTACCGCTTGGCGATACCCCATCCGTGCAACGCTTACTGGGAATGGTGCGGGAGGCGAGACTTGAACTCGCACACCTTGCGGCGCCAGAACCTAAATCTGGTGCGTCTACCAATTTCGCCACTCCCGCAAAAAAAAGATGGTGGCTACGACGGGATTTGAACCTGTGACCCCATCATTATGAGTGATGTGCTCTAACCAGCTGAGCTACGTAGCCATCTTTTTTTTCGCGTTACCTTATCGGCGTTGCGGGGCGCATTATGCGTATTGGGCCCAAGATGGTCAACCCCTTTTTCATCGAAAATTGCCGGAATGTGACTGTTTGGTTAGGTTGCGAACAGCCTGGTGTAATAATCGGCACTTATTGGTTATCGATTGATTTAATCAATAAAAAAGCGAATAAAATAAAAAAAACGGGCCCGCAGGCCCGTTGTGCTAACAATCACTTATTTATAGGCTGACTGATGCACGCCAACCGCACGACCTGACGGATCGTTCATGGTTTTAAACGCTTCGTCCCACTCGATGGCTTTAGCAGAGGAACAGGCTACAGACGGGCCGCCTGGGACACATTCCGCCGCGCTCGGCACCGGGAACAGCTCTTCAAAGATCTCACGGTACAGATAGCCTTCTTTTGACGACGGCGTGTTGTACGGGAAACGGTAGCTGGCAGTAGCCAGTTGCTGATCGGTGATCTGCTGCGCCGCCACTTCTTTCAGTGAATCAATCCAGCAATAACCCACGCCGTCCGAGAACTGCTCTTTCTGACGCCACGCCACGCTTGCCGGCAGGTAGGATTCAAAACATTCACGCAGGACATGTTTTTCCATTTTGCCGTTGCCGCACATTTTATCCTGCGGGTTAATACGCATTGCCACATCAAGGAATTTCTTATCAAGGAACGGCACGCGCGCTTCCACACCCCAGGCGGACATCGCTTTGTTGGCGCGGGCGCAGTCAAACATATGCAGTGCCTGCAATTTACGCACGGTTTCTTCGTGCAGCTCTTTCGCGTCCGGCGCTTTATGGAAATAGAGATAGCCGCCAAACACTTCATCAGAACCTTCACCGGAGAGCACCATTTTAATGCCCATCGCTTTGATTTTACGCGACATCAGGTACATCGGAGTTGACGCACGAATCGTGGTCACATCATAAGTTTCAATGTGATAAATCACATCGCGGATTGCATCCAGACCTTCCTGCACGGTGAAATGAATTTCATGGTGCACGGTGCCGAGGTGGTTTGCCACTTCCTGCGCGGCTTTCAGATCCGGCGAACCGACAAGGCCCACAGCGAAGGAGTGCAATTGCGGCCACCAGGCTTCAGAGCGCTCCTGATCTTCCACGCGGCGCGCGGCGTATTTTTTAGTGATTGCAGAAATTACCGAAGAGTCCAGACCGCCGGAGAGCAGCACGCCGTAAGGCACATCGGACATCAGGTGGCTTTTCACTGATTCTTCCAGCGCGTTACGCAACTCTTCTTTATTAGTCACGTTGTCTTTCACTGCGTCGTAGTCAAACCAGTCGCGCTGGTAGTAGCTACGAATTTCGCCGTCTTTACTCCACAGGTAGCTGCCTGCCGGGAACTCTTTAATGGTACGGCACACCGGCACCAGCGCTTTCATTTCGGATGCGATGAACATGTTGCCGTGCTCGTCATAGCCCATATACAGCGGGATAATACCGATATGGTCGCGGCCGATCAGATAGGCGTCTTTTTCGCTGTCGTACAGCGCGAACGCAAACATGCCCTGCAGATCGTCGAGGAATTCCGGGCCTTTCTCCTGATAGAGCGCCAGGATCACTTCGCAGTCAGAACCGGTCTGGAACGCATAACGCTCGCCGTATTCTGCGCGCAGCGCCTGATGGTTGTAGATTTCACCGTTCACGGCCAGCGCATGGGTTTTCTTTTCGTTATACAGCGGCTGGGCACCGGCATTGACGTCAACAATGGACAGACGCTCGTGTGCGAGGATGGCTTTATCGCTGGCATACACGCCTGACCAGTCCGGCCCGCGATGGCGCATCAGACGTGACAGCTCCAGTGCTTTTTTGCGCAGCTCAACCGCGTCAGTTTTAATATCCAGTACGCCAAAAATTGAACACATAACCTTCTCCGTTAACCCTGTAATGTTGCGTTGTGTTATCGCTTGCCATTGAAAATGCCGCAAAGGGAGGGGGCGCGCAAGGGTTTTAACGCCCTGAAATGAAATAGTGCAATGAGCATTGTTGAATGATGAAAAAAGCGCATACGGTTGGCGCGTTTATTAACGAATTCTCAATAAAACGCCATTTTTATTGAATGCGGATTACACAGCACAGCGCTATTCAACAAAAAACACGCCCTGAGGCGTGTTTCATTAAAATACGTCGATTTCGGCGACAGAGGGGTAAATCCAGCTTGGCCTGAACGGCATATCGTCGATGTCATCAATTTGCGAGACGCCGGAAAGCACCAGAACGGTTTCCAGCCCGGCCTGAAAACCGGCCAGAATATCGGTGCGCAGGTTATCGCCCACAATCACCGTCTGCTCGGAATGCGCCTGCATGGTATTGAGCGCCGCACGGATGATCCAGGGGCTGGGCTTGCCAACGACAAACGGCTTGCGTCCGGAGATTTTCTCAATGCCCGCGCACAGCGCACCGCACGCCGGGTAGAACCCGCGCCCGTGTGTATCCGGGTTGGTGGCAATAAAACGCGCGCCATTGGCGACAAAGAACGACGCCTTATGCATCATTTCCCAGTTGTAGGAGCGGGTTTCGCCCACAATCACAAAGTCCGGGTTGATGTCAGTGATGGTAAAACCAGCTTTATACAGCTCGTGGATCAGCGCGCCTTCGCCCACCACATACGCTTTTTTCCCTTCCTGACGTTTCAGAAAATCAGCGGTCGCCATCGCCGAGGTATAAAACACGCTGTCCGGGACGCTAATGCCCGCCGAGGCAAAGCGGTTTGCCAGATCCTGGCCGGTTTGCGACGGGTAGTTGGTCAGCAGTACCAGCGGCATGCCTTTTTCCAGAATGCGCGTTAAAAACTCTGCGGCACCCGGCACAGCGACGTTGTCATGCATCAGCACGCCGTCGATATCACAAATTACATTTTTAATGGTCATGGACTACCCGGTTAAAAAATGAAGGCCACACTATAAAACCCTGTCAGCTTTCCAGCAAACGTTGCAGCAGGATCCCGTTAAGCATGGCACGTTTGACCAGCGCAAACGCGCCGATGGCAGAGCGATGATCGAGCGTGGAGCGCACCACCGGCAAATTCTTGCGAAACGCCTTCAGCGCCTGGGTATTAATGCAGCCTTCAATGGCGGGCAGCAGCACTTTTTCCGCTTCGACGATTTCACCGGCAATGACGATTTTTTGCGGATTAAACAGGTTAATGGCGATAGCAATAGTTTTACCCAGATGCCGCCCCACGTACTCAATCACTTCGCAGGCCAGCGGATCGCCTTTATTCGCCGCCTTGCAGATGGATTTAATGGTGCAGTCTTCCGCCGTGATGCGGCTCTGGTAGCCCTGGTTAAGCAAATGCCGCACGCGCTGCTCAATGGCGGCATTGGCGGCAACGGTTTCCAGACAGCCAAAATTTCCGCAGTGGCAGCGTTCGCCAAGCGGCTCGACCTGAATATGGCCAATCTCACCCACGTTGCCGTTGCGACCAATAAAAATACGCCCGTTAGAGATGATCCCGGCCCCGGTTCCGCGATGCACGCGCACCAGAATAGAGTCTTCGCAGTCCTGACTTGCACCAAAGTAGTGCTCCGCCAGCGCCAGACTGCGGATATCGTGACCGACAAAACAGGTGACGTTAAAACGTTTTTGCAGCGCGTCGACCAGCGCCCAGTTCTCGACCTGGATATGCGGCATATAGCGGATGACGCCGCTTTCAGGATCGACCAGGCCCGGCAGAATGACGGAGATGGCAATCAGCTCGCGGATTTTGCGCTGGCAGCTTTCAATAAAGGTAGCGAGCGTGTTGAGCAGGGCGTGTTCCAGCGTCTCCTGAGTGCGCTCCGGCAGGGGATAGTGCTCCTCGGCCAGCGTTTTGCTGCTCAGATCATACAGGGTGAGGGTGGTGTCATAGCGACCAAGACGGATGCCGATCGCCTGAAAATTGCGGGTTTCGGTAATGATCGAGATGGCGCGGCGGCCCCCTGTGGAGGCCTGTTGATCGACTTCTTTAATCAAACCGCGCTCAATAAGCTGACGCGTAATTTTAGTTACGCTGGCGGGAGCAAGCTGGCTGTGCTCGGCAATCTGAATTCGCGAGATCGGCCCGTGCTGGTCGATCAGGCGATACACGGCCGCACTGTTAAGTTGTTTTACGAGGTCAACGTTACCAATTTGAGCTTGTCCGCCTGATGTCATACTTTTACTTACTCAGTGACGACCTCGTTACCATTAACGATGGTCTTGATTACTTTATAATCGCGTGTGAATGCGGTCAGGTTGGCCACCTTGCCCGGTGCGATACTGCCTAACCGATCGTCAACGCCAATAGCGCGAGCCGGGTAGAGCGTTGCCATGCGCAGGGCTTCATCCAGCGCAATATTGACGTGCTCAACCAGATTCTGCACCCCTTCAATCATCGTCAGGGCGGAACCGCTCAGCGTGCCGTTTTCGTCCACACACAGTCCATTACGGTAGTATATTGTTTTACCAGCAAAAATGAACTGTTCAATGTTTGCGCCTGCGGGTGCGGTGGCATCGGTCACCAGGCAAAGTTTCTCGCCTTTCAGCCGCTTAGCCAGACGCACATTACTGTAATCCACGTGCAGACCATCCACAATAATGCCGCAGTAAACGTCGGCATCGTCGAGGATCGCCCCGGTCAGACCCGGTTCGCGTCCGGTAATGTACGGCATCGCATTGTATAAATGCGTCGCGAACGTCACGCCAGCGCGAAAGCCTTTTTTCGCTTCGGCAAAGGTGGCGTTAGAGTGACCGGCAGATACCACAATGCCCGCCGCCGCCAGTTGACTGATCACCTCTGTTCCCGCCATTTCCGGGGCCAGCGTGACCTTGGTAATCACATCCGCGTTCTGGCAGAGGAAATCCACCAGGTGTGCATCCGGTTTACGCACAAACTCAGGATTGTGCGTGCCTTTTTTCACGATGTTCAGCCACGGGCCTTCAAGGTGTAACCCCAGTGCCTGATGCGGGTGTTTAGCGAGGTAATCGCGCATCACTTCCACGCCCTGTTTCATCAGGTCATCGCTGGTGGTGATAAGCGTCGGCAGGTAGCTGGTGCAGCCCGATTTCTCATTAGCGCGCTGCATTATTTCCAGCGTTTCAACGCTGACCGCGTCGGCGGTATCGTTAAACTGTACCCCGCCGCAGCCGTTTAACTGCACATCAATAAAGCCGGGGGCTAAGATCGCGCCATTCAGCGTGCGTTGCTCAATCCCCTGTGGCAGATCCGCCAGCGGGAAAAGGCTGTCAATCAGGCCATCGGCGACAATCAGCGCATGGTCATCGAGAATTTCATGGCCGGTAAAAATCCGACATTGGGTTAAAGCATACATAACGACCCCCGGGTAAAAAATTGGCTGCTGCCCTTCAGGTATCACACCCGAAGGGCGGGCATAAACTTACAGACCTTTGATATTTTCTGCTTCTAATTCGTTGAAATATTTCAGCGTCTTCACTTTCAGTTCCATCGTGGACGGCTCATCGCAAACCACAACCGCTTTCGGGTGCAGTTGCAGGCAACTGATTGTCCACATGTGGTTAACGTTACCTTCCACCGCGGCCTGCAACGCCTGCGCTTTAACATTGCCGAGCACCAGAATCATCACTTCTTCCGCGTCCAGCAGGGTGCCCACACCCACGGTCAGCGCATATTTTGGCACCTGGTTTACATCGCCATCAAAGAAGCGGGAGTTTGCCACGCGGGTGTCATGGGTCAGCGTTTTAATACGGGTACGCGATGCCAGAGACGAGGCCGGTTCGTTGAACGCGATGTGTCCGTCGTTGCCTACGCCACCCATAAACAGGTGAATTTTACCGTAAGCACGGATTTTCTCTTCATACTGGCGGCATTCTGCGTCAATATCAGGCGCATTACCATTCAGCAGGTTGATGTTTTCTGCCGGGATATCAACGTGATCAAAAAAGTTGCGATGCATAAAGCTGTGGTAGCTTTCCGGATGGTTTTGCGGCAGGCCGACATATTCATCCATGTTGAAGGTTACAACGTGCTGAAAGCTAACCTGGCCCGCTTTGTGCATTTCAACCAGGGCTTTGTATGCGGTCAGCGGAGTACCACCGGTCGGCAGGCCGAGCACAAACGGACGGTCGGCAGTCGGTTTGAACGCGTTAATACGATTAACGATGTGGCGGGCAGCCCATTTACCGACTTGTTCAGCGGTTGCCAGGGGGATCAGTCTCATTATTCACCTCTACAATACGATTAATTTAAAAAGTGGACGGATTGTGTTTCTGCCTGTTCGTTAAGCGTAACTCAGTATTTGCATCGAGCGGGAGTAATCCGTGTTGATTTTTCGAATCATAAAATAAGTTTTCGCTGTTAGCCAGTGAGAAGGAGGGTTATTAACGATATTTGGTGATTGTAATCACAAAAAGTATGCGTTTAATTTGCGAGGCGAATTAATTTTTCACACACTCAGACAGTACGTGAATAATGGCCGTAGTTTCAGGGTTAGTTCCACAATAATAAAGACTGCTTGTGATGAGGCCGAACGGGGTTTCATAGGGGGAATAAAGTGAGTATTTTAGGCTATCTACAAAAGGTTGGCCGGGCACTGATGGTGCCGGTTGCCACGCTGCCTGCAGCGGCAATTCTGATGGGTGTCGGTTACTGGATTGACCCGGTAAGCTGGGGTGGTGATAACGCGCTGGCGGCGCTGTTTATCAAATCCGGTGCGGCAATTATCGATAACATGTCCGTACTCTTTGCCATTGGTGTGGCTTATGGTATGTCCAAAGATAAAGACGGTGCAGCGGCGCTCACTGGCTTTGTCGGCTTCCTGGTTCTGACCACCCTCTGCTCGCCAGCAGCGGTGGCGATGATCCAAAAAATCCCGGTCGATCAGGTTCCAGCTGCTTTCAATAAAATCAGCAACCAGTTCGTGGGTATTCTGGTCGGTATTATTTCGGCTGAGCTGTACAACCGCTTCAGCGGTGTGGAACTGCCGAAAGCGCTCTCCTTCTTTAGCGGCCGCCGTCTGGTGCCGATCCTCACCTCGTTTGTGATGATCTTCGTGGCCTTCATCCTGATGTACATCTGGCCGGTGATTTTCGACGGTCTGGTGAACTTCGGTGAACATATTCAGAAACTCGGCTCGATTGGCGCGGGCGTTTACGCCTTCTTCAACCGTCTGCTGATCCCGGTCGGTCTGCACCACGCGCTGAACTCCGTATTCTGGTTCGACGTCGCGGGCATTAACGACATTCCTAACTTCCTCGGCGGCGCACAGTCCATTGAAGCGGGCAAAGCGGTTGTCGGGATCACCGGTCGTTATCAGGCGGGCTTCTTCCCGATCATGATGTTTGGTCTGCCCGGTGCTGCGCTGGCGATTTACCACTGCGCACGTCCTGAGAACAAAGCGAAAGTGCTGGGTATCATGATGGCTGGTGCATTTGCCGCCTTCTTTACCGGTATCACCGAACCGCTGGAATTCTCCTTCATGTTCGTGGCCCCGGTTCTGTATGTGATCCACGCAGTGCTGACCGGTATCTCCGTGTTCATTGCGGCCAGCATGCACTGGATTGCAGGCTTTGGTTTCAGCGCCGGTCTGGTGGATATGGTGCTCTCCAGCCGTAACCCGCTGGCGGTTCAGTGGTACATGCTGATCCTGCAGGGTCTGGTGTTCTTTGTGATTTACTACGCAGTGTTCCGCTTCACCATCACCAAATTCAACCTGATGACGCCGGGCCGTGAGCTGGCAGTGGCAGGGGATGAGAGCGATGGTCAGGACGTGAACGTCAGCGGTAATGATAAAGATCAGGACATCAACAGCCTGGCGCGTCAGTACATCGCAGCCGTAGGCGGTTCTGACAACCTGACCGGCATTGATGCCTGCATCACCCGTCTGCGTCTGAACGTGAAAGATTCCGCGCAGGTGAACGAAGCGCTGGCGAAACGCCTCGGCGCAACCGGTGTGATTCGTCTGAATAAAACCAGCGTGCAGATTATCGTCGGATTTGTGGCTGAGAAAATCGCTAACGCAATGAAAACGATCGGCAACGTGCCAGCCGCTGCTGCTCAGACTGCGACAGTTGCGCCAGCCGCACCGGTTGCCGCGGCTAAACCACAGGCAGTACCGAATGTGGGCGTGATTGCTGAACTGGTTTCTCCGGTTACCGGCGAGATCGTTGCGCTTGAGCAGGTGCCTGATGAAGCCTTCGCCAGCAAAGCGGTGGGCGACGGTGTGGCCGTGAAGCCAACGGAAAAAACCGTTGTTTCTCCGGCGGCAGGTACCATCGTTAAAATCTTCAACACCAACCACGCGTTCTGCCTCGAAACCGAAAAAGGCGCGGAAATCGTTGTCCACATGGGCATTGATACCGTCGCGCTCGGTGGCCAGGGCTTTACCCGCCTGGTGGAAGAGGGTGCAGAAGTTGTCGCCGGTCAGCCGGTGCTGGAAATGGATCTGGAATTCCTGAACGCGAACGCGCGCTCAATGATTAGCCCGGTCGTTTGCAGCAATATCGACGATTTCAAAGGCCTGGTGTTGAAAGCCGACGGTCATGTTATTGCAGGTCAAACGCCACTGTATGAGATCAAAGGCTAATCGCTAAGACGCCCTGATTGACAGTGCCTGAAGCGGCGGGGATCTCCCGCCGCTTTTTTTTGCTTTAAAAGAGTTGTTTCAGCGTCCGGCTTATAAGATCATGTTCAGTTATACGTTGTTTACGCTTTGAGGAATCCGCGATGAGTGAGGCAGAAGCCCGCCCGAGTAACTTTATCCGTCAGATCATTGATGAAGATCTGGCCAGTGGAAAGCACACCACTGTTTGCACCCGTTTTCCGCCGGAGCCGAACGGTTATCTGCATATCGGCCACGCGAAATCAATCTGCCTGAACTTTGGCATCGCCCAGGATTACCAGGGCCAGTGCAACCTGCGTTTCGATGATACCAACCCGGTAAAAGAAGATATCGAATACGTGGAGTCGATTAAAAACGACGTGCAGTGGCTCGGTTTCCACTGGTCAGGCGACGTTCGCTACTCCTCTGATTACTTCGATCAACTGCACAGCTATGCGGTTGAGTTGATCAACAAAGGCCTGGCCTATGTTGACGAACTGACCCCGGAACAAATCCGTGAATATCGCGGCACCCTGACAGCGCCGGGCAAAAACAGCCCGTTCCGCGATCGCAGCGTGGAAGAAAACCTGGCACTGTTTGAAAAAATGCGTGCCGGTGGTTTTGCTGAAGGCACCGCCTGCCTGCGCGCCAAAATCGACATGGCTTCGCCGTTTATCGTGATGCGCGATCCGGTCATCTACCGTATTAAATTTGCCGATCACCACCAGACCGGCAGCAAGTGGTGCATCTACCCGATGTACGACTTCACCCACTGCATCAGCGATGCGCTGGAAGGCATCACTCACTCGCTGTGTACGCTGGAGTTCCAGGACAACCGCCGTCTGTACGACTGGGTGCTCGACAACATCACCATTCCGGTTCACCCGCGCCAGTACGAATTCTCTCGCCTGAATCTCGAATACGCCGTGATGTCCAAGCGCAAACTGAACCTGCTGGTGACCGACAAGCTGGTGGAAGGCTGGGACGATCCGCGTATGCCGACCATCTCTGGTCTGCGTCGCCGTGGTTACACCGCCGCTTCCGTGCGCGAGTTCTGCAAACGCATCGGCGTGACCAAGCAGGACAACACCATTGAGATGGCTGCGCTGGAATCCTGCATTCGTGAAGATCTGAACGAAAACGCGCCGCGCGCCATGGCTGTGATCGACCCGGTAAAACTGGTTATCGAAAACTATCCGCAGGGTGAAAGCGAAGTGGTCACCATGCCGAATCATCCGAACAAGCCGGAAATGGGCAGCCGTGAAGTGCCGTTCAGCGGTGAAATCTGGATCGACCGCGCTGACTTCCGTGAAGAAGCCAACAAGCAGTACAAGCGTCTGGTGATGGGCAAAGAAGTGCGCCTGCGTAACGCGTACGTCATCAAAGCAGAACGTGTGGAGAAAGATGCTGAAGGCAACATCACCACCATTTTCTGCACCTATGACGCCGACACCCTGAGCAAAGATCCGGCTGACGGTCGAAAAGTGAAGGGCGTGATCCACTGGGTGAGCGCAGCACATGCACTGCCGGTTGAGATCCGCCTGTACGATCGCCTGTTCAGCATCCCGAACCCAGGCGCGGCGGAAGATTTCCTCGCCACGCTCAACCCGGAATCACTGGTGATCAAACAGGGTTATGCGGAACCGAGCCTGCAGGCAGCGCAACCGAGCAGCGCATATCAGTTCGAGCGTGAAGGTTACTTCTGCCTCGACACCCGCCATGCCACCGCAGAAAAACTGGTGTTTAACCGCACCGTCGGCCTGCGTGATACCTGGGCAAAAGCGGGCGAATAAAAGCCTGACTTAAAAACTAAAACGCCGCTTTTCGCGGCGTTTTTTTTAACTATTTCTTCTGCATTAAGGCCTGAATACGCTGCTGGCTGCGTTCCAGCACCGGGGTTGTTTCTTGCTTCCCGACCGTAACCTGATTGACCATCTGACTGATAATTGCCGAACCCGTAATATCGCCCATCCGCGTAAAATTCTTCTCGCCTACCGATCCAAAGACCTGCATATGCGGGAACTGGGCAATTAACTGCTCAGGCAGCGTGCCAAACGCTTTGATGGCCGGATTGTCTTTGTAAGCCGGGTCCTGCGCGGCGGCTTTGGTCAACGGCAGCATCGATCCGGGCGACATCAACACCCAGTCTGCGGTGTTTTTCGCCTGGCCCATAAAGGACACGAATTTCTCAGCCGCTTTCGTCTCCGCTTCTGTCTGGCCGGTGGTGAGGGTTAATGCGGTGATCACGCCAAAGACCGCCGGCGTTTTCTCGGTCGGAACCACAAAACCCAAATCCTCCAGCGTGCCGTCCTGCTGGATCGCAGGCAGCAGATAGGTGGAATAAACCGCGATGGGTGCCGTCCCGTTCATAAAGGCGTCTTTAATTTCCATCACGTTGTTTGAGCCGGGCATCGTGTACTGCGACAGGTCGCGATAATAATTCAGCGAGGCCAGCATCTCTGGCGAGTTCACCGTGATCTCACCCTGAGCGTTAAACACGTTGGCCCCGTTTGACAGGGCAAATTGTGAGAATGTCTGTTCGGTCATGACGCTTTCTGCCGTCGGCAGGGCAATGCCATATTTTTTATCACTCGCGTGGGTCAACTGGCGAGCGGCCTCAAGCAGTTGCGTCCAGTTTTTCGGTTCGTCGAGCCCGGCTTTAGCCAGAACCGATTTGCGATACCAGATCCCCTGAAGCCAGGCGCTGACGGGTACACCGGTATAAGCCGTGCCGTCTTCGGTACGCACAATGCGCAGCACGCCGTCAAAGAAGGCGCTTTCCCCCTGCGCATCAATGAGCGTTTTCACCGCCTTATGATCGATAAGCTGTTCTTTATCCATCACTTTGGCGTAGTCGTGACTGACTTCCAGCACTTCCGGCAGCGCGCCAGAGCGGGCGAGGGTGATGATTTTGGTGTTATAGGCGTCTTCTTCTACCGGCACCTGTTTGACGATGATATCCGGGTTCTCTTTCTGGAAACGGGTAATCAGCTCGCCAATAACTGCCTGGCGCTCCTGCTCGACGGAGGAGTGCATAAACTCAATCGTCACCTGTTGTACGTCGTCCTGTTTACAGCCTGAAAGCAAAACTGCCGCGACGCAGGCCGAAGCCAGCAGTGTTTTTGATGTTTTCATTGTTAATCCCTTAGTGTGTTAAAGACAGTTGCCGATATGGATAGCGTCGGTTGAGAGCGCCCCGGCGTTAATCAGTAAGCCGATACCGCCCCCGGTAAAGGCATCGCGTTCCGCGTCCTCCACGCACAACGTTTGGCCGTCAACGGTGGCGGTAATGCTGCGCCCATTAACGATGACGTCGAATGTCACAGGGCGCTCAAAGACGTCAGATAATTGCCGTTCAGCCAGAACGCGCGTAACGGCGTCGCGGACCCGAACAAGCTGTAATGTCCCGTCGCGCAGAATCCGTGCCGCGTAGTAGCGCCTCATGCCCTGCACCCGGAACGCCAGGCCGCCGTAATCCCCCAAATGCAACGTGAGATCAGACCGCACGCGATAGTTATTCCACTCGCGCGTGCCGTAAATCAGCAATCCTTCGTCATATTCGTTGGCGATGCGGAAACGGCCAGGATAATGGCGCGAGAAAATATCGACACCGTTGACCCAGGCCCGCCACCAGAAATTGTCCTCGTCCCTGGGTTTTTTCAACGTCAGCGTGGGTGTGCCGTCCCAGCGCATCGCGTCGAGCAAGAGCCGACCACGCGCAGCAGGCGCATCGGTACTTAGCCTGATCCCCACCTCACCAATCGGCTGCCCGCCGTGGTCGGGGATGTCCAGCAAGAGCGTCGCGTTTTCGCCGGGAGCCAGCGTTTTCGCCTCACCCACATGTGGCGTTAAATCGTTATTCTCATCGTAAATCCGGTAGCAGAGCTGCACCCTGAGCGGGGCGATATTGTCCGGCGGCGCGATCAGCGTGGCCTGCAAACGCTGGCCGGGATAGATGGGGGGAGAAGCCATCAGCTCGTAGCTGGGCATGTCGACGATCTCAGGCGGGGTGAAGGTTTGAGTGGTTACGCTGGCATGAAGACCGGGGGCGAGATGATGATAGCGAAGGCTTAACATCTGGCGGCCCTGGTACGCCTCGTTACCCACGTCAACCGGAACGGCGCGCTCCTCATTCAGCCAGCGGAATCCCTGCACGCTTCCCGGCAGCGAAAAATGATACTGCGCGCCAGCTTTTTTAGGCTCTGGGCGCGGCAGCCCGGCAATCTGATGCCCCAGATCGACCAGATAATCGGTAATACGCACGGCATTGTTAATGGAAAAGCCGCCATCTGCCGAGGAGATCAGCATCCTGTCTGCCAGCGGCCCGCGCCAGTCGGGTCCGGCATCAATCCCTTCAAGCCCCAGCATAATGCCCGACAGACAGCCCACGTTGCCCGCGTTGCAGTCGGTGTCCCAACCGGAGGTATTCACAATGCACTGGGCCTGCTGAAAATTATCCGGCGCGTAGAGCATCGCCATAATCATCAGCGCATGATTCGGGATCACATGGCAGTTGCTGGGGTATTTATGGTAGCCATAATGCGTCTCGATTTTCTGCCGGGTTGTCTGCCAGTCGTTATCTTCCCGCCACCAGCGGCGGATATCGGCAATTAATCCTGCAATTTGTGAATCAGCGGGAATAACCGACAGGCCCGTTTCAATCAGCGTTTCAATGTCCTGGCAGATAAATGCCTGAGATTCCATCGCCGCCCACAGCATAGCGGCATACACCGATTCTCCGTCATGGCTGACACTTGCCGCCTTTTTTGTCAGCGATGCGGCCAGTTCTGGCTGGCCCGGTGCGACGAGCGCCCAGCTATCGATAAAAATTTGCGCGCCGATTTGCTCGGCGATGGTTTTGCCGTTGGTGGCAATGGCTCCGCTCAGCGGGGCCGGAATGCCTTTTTTGAGATTTAGCCAGGCGGTGTGCTCTGTCGAATTTCCGTTGCCGCCCCACCAGAGGATAGTGCGCTTATCGATAATGTAATTCAGCCAGCAGTGGCCCAGCTGTTCATCGGTCAGATCCGGCGGCAATCCGTAATCTTCAAGCGCGCGGATAAAGGTAAAGGTCCCGGCGACGTCATCATCGGTCGTCACCAGCGGGCGGTTAAACCGTTCATGAACGTAATACTGTATCGGCCCCAGTTCCTGCATAATTTTTTGGTACGTCCAGCCTTCAAACGGACGACCCAGATAGACCCCAATTAATTTCCCTAATACGCCCGCGTAAACGCGCGAATAATAATCAGCGGGTAATTCCATTTACTTCATCCTTATCTCTTTAATCCTGGTGAGTACGCTTTCTCGTCAATGAAGCACAATTTTACAAGGGCATTTGCCCGTAAAAAGGGAGAGGAGTCACACCCTGAATGTTGATGAAATAATTTAAGTCTCTGGCGCAATGAGATAATTTGTTAATTCGCATTTAATATATTTTATTAACGAATGCGTTCTGGTTGACCTTATTCATCATATTTTTCGGTTTATAGCCGGAATAACAATGCGACTGAATTTTAACGAGTGTTTCGGGGCGTAAGGCTTTATGTGCACTGGGTCATAATCTGGACTTTACATTGACGATTTGTGTTGATAATTCGCGCCGCGAAAAATAGTCTTACTGCGGCAGGCTTTAATGCAGGTTTAGCATAACCCTGCGTAGTACAACACTTTTTATTTTTCGCTTTCTGCATTTGCAGAGGCTTTTATTATGTCAAAGAGGAACAATTATGCGTACGTTTAGTGGCAAACGTAGTACGCTGGCGCTGGCTATTGCCGGAGTCACCGCGTTATCGGGCTGGGCGGTTTCACCAGGCGTTCAGGCCGCCGGATTTATTGATGATTCCACCTTAACGGGCGGGATCTATTACTGGCAACGTGAGCGCGATCGTAAAGACGTTGCCGAAGATAAATATAAAACTAACCTTTCTCATTCTACCTGGAACGCGAATCTTGATTTCCAGTCTGGCTATGCCGCCGATATGTTCGGTTTTGATATTGCCGCCTTTACCGCGATTGAAATGGCAGAGAACGGCGATAGCGGTCATCCTAATGAAATTTCATTTTCATCCAGTAATAAAGCTTACGACGAAGACTGGTCTGGCGATAAAAGCGGAATAAGCCTGTATAAAGCCGCCGCGAAATTTAAATACGGTCCGGTGTGGGCGCGGGCGGGTTATATTCAGCCGACCGGCCAGACGCTGCTCGCGCCGCACTGGAGCTATATGCCGGGCACCTATCAGGGGGCGGAAGCGGGCGCGAATCTGGATTATGGTGACGCCGGCGCGTTAAGTTTCTCGTACATGTGGACCGACAATTATAAAGCGCCATGGCATCTGGAGATGGATGACTTCTACCAGAACGATCGCAAAACGAAAGTGGATTATTTGCACTCGCTCGGCGCGAAATATGACTTTAAAAACGATCTGGTGCTGGAAGCCGCATTCGGTCAGGCAGAAGGGTATATCGACCAGTATTTTGCCAAAGCCAGCTATAAATTCCCGGTGGCAGGTAGCCCGCTTTCCACCAGCTATCAGTTTTACGGCACGCGGGATAAAGTCAGCGACGGCGGCGTGAACGATCTTTATAACGGTACGGCGTGGCTACAGGCGCTGACCTTCGGCTATAAAGTCGGCGATGTTGATTTACGTCTTGAAGGCACCTGGGTGAAAGCCGAAGGGCAGCAGGGTTATTTCCTGCAACGCATGACGCCAACCTATGCGTCATCTAACGGGCGGCTGGATATCTGGTGGGATAACCGCTCGGACTTCAACGCCGATGGTGAAAAAGCCGTCTTCTTCGGCGCGATGTACGATCTGAAAAACCTCAACCTGGCGGGCTGGGCGGTGGGTGCATCGTACGTTTACGCCTGGGATGCACGACCCGGCGACATGGCGACGCCGGATGCATACTACGATGCGGATTATCGCCTGAAAGAATCTGCGTACAGCCTGGATGCGGTCTATACGCTTCAGGACGGGCGCGCCAAAGGCACCATGTTCAAGCTGCACTTCACGCAGTATGACAACCACTCCGACATCCCGAGCTACGCCGGTGGCTACGGCAACATCTTCCAGGATGAGCGTGATGTGAAGTTCATGGTCATCGCCCCGTTCACCATTTTCTAATTCCTTTCTGCCCACTAAAACCAGCCCATCGCGGCTGGTTTTGGCTGGATAAAAAAATCCCCGTAGCGCATTATGCCTTCCTCTACCTGTGACAATTCAGACCGGAGCCTGCTTGAGTACTGAAATTACCCCGCGCCGCCGCGGGCGTCCGCCAAAAACCGACCGCAACTATACCGACACCAGGGAAGCGCTGATCCGCAGCGGTCTGGCGCTGTTAACGCGCACGGGCTATCTCTCGACAGGCATCGACGCTATTGTCAAACACGTCAATGTGCCGAAAGGATCGTTCTACTATTACTTTGAGAATAAAGAAGATTACGGTCGGGTTGTTCTCGCGGCATATGACAGTTTCTTTCAGCATAAGCTGCAAAAATCCCTGTCAGACACCTCGCTTTCGCCGCTCGCACGGCTGGAAAGTTTTGTTAAAAACGCAGGGAAGGGGATGCAAAAATATGATTTCACCCGTGGCTGTCTGGTCGGCAATTTGATGCAGGAGAGTCCGGGGCTGCCGGACACCTTTCGCCAGCAGCTCACTGAGATCCTCGGCAACTGGCAGCGCCATGTCGCCGCCTGCCTGACTGATGCTATCGCGGCGGGCGAGATCAACGCGGATCGGTCGGCTGACCAACTGGCGATCATTTTCTGGAGCGGCTGGGAAGGGGCGGTAATGCGCGCGCGGCTTTTTCAGTCAACCGAACCGCTTAACGAATTCTGGCGCTACTTTTCGCAGTCAATCCGCGCGGCGTAATTGACGCAAAGCAAACTTAACCCACTCTTATAAGAGCCTGCGCGGATAACGCTTGAAGCCTGCGGCCCCGCGTATTATCGTGTTCATTAATTCTAGACGATCGGTCAATAATATTTTCGCACTGATTCAGACTAACCCAATGAGGTCACCATGTTTAAAGCAATTCAGATTGATAAGACGGACGGACAGTATGCTGCATCGCTGGTGGAGCTGGATGAACAGGCTCTGCCGGAAGGGGATGTGACGGTTGAGATCGATTACTCCTCCATCAACTATAAAGATGCGCTGGCAATCACCGGGCGCGGCCCGATTGTGCGCCAGTTCCCGATGGTGCCGGGTATCGATTTCGCCGGTAAAGTCATTGCCAGCGACAGCGCAGACTTCGCCGTGGGCGACCGCGTGCTGCTGACCGGCTGGGGCGTGGGTGAGCGTCACTGGGGCGGTCTGGCCGGAAAAGCTCGTGTCAAAGCTGAGTGGCTGACTAAAATCCCTGCCAATGCGGATGCAAAACAGGTAATGGCGATCGGCACCGCGGGCTTTACCGCGATGCTGTGCGTGCAGGCAGTGCTCGATCACGGCGTGAAGCCGGAAGATGGCCCGGTGCTGGTGACGGGCGCGGGCGGTGGCGTCGGCAGTTGCGCGGCGATTATTCTCGCAACGCTGGGCTATCAGGTGACCGCTTCCACGGGGCGTCCGCAGGAAGCTGACTGGATGCGCGACCAACTGGGCGTGAGTGAAATCATTAACCGTGAAGAATTAAGCGCGCCGGGCAAACCGCTGCAAAAAGAGCGCTGGGCCGCAGCGGTTGATACCGTCGGCAGCCACACCCTCAGCAATGTCTGCGCCTCTGTACGTTACGACGGGATTGTTGCCGCTTGTGGCATGGCGCAGGGCATGGATCTGCCTGCTACCGTCGCGCCGTTTATTTTGCGCGGCGTGACGCTGCGTGGTATCGACAGCGTGATGGTTAACAGCGCTAAGCGCCCGGCTATCTGGGAAAAAGCCTGCCAGTATCTGACGCCAGAGGTCTTAAGCAAACTGAGCGAAGAATACCCGCTGACCGACGCCATCACCGTGGCGGAAAAGCTGCTCGACGGTAAAATCCGTGGCCGCGCGGTCATTGCCTGCAAAGCGTAAGATTTCTGCCAGCAGAATTCGCGCAATAAAAAAGCCAGCCCGAAGGCTGGCTTTTCATTTCAATTCGCAATTATTTTGCAATATCGTGTGCGGTGTCGTCTTCGCGGCAATCACCTTCAGCGCAGTGGCCGTAAAGGTAGAGGCTGTGGTTCGTCAGACGAATACCGTGTTGTGAAGCGATTTCGCGCTGGCGCAATTCAATCGAATCATCGCTGAATTCAATGACCTTGCCACAGTCGAGACAGATCAGATGGTCGTGGTGATGCTGCTGGGTCAATTCGAAAACGGATTTGCCGCCTTCAAAATTATGACGGGTTACGATGCCCGCATCATCAAACTGGTTGAGCACGCGGTACACGGTCGCCAGACCAATTTCTTCACCCATGTCGATCAGTCGTTTGTATAAATCTTCCGCACTGACATGATGGTTGTCCGGGCCCTGAAGTACTTCCAGAATTTTTAACCGAGGAAGCGTGACTTTCAGGCCAGCCTTTTTTAGTGCGGTGTTATTGTCAGTCATGCGGAATCTGTCCTGTTGCTAAACGATTCACTTCCCGATTGGAAGTTAATGAGAATGACCTTGAGTTAATGCGTCTCATTATAGAACTGCCATGTATAAATGAAAACTGCAAGTCCTCAAGTAAAGTATGCGTATAAAACGTGGGGCCGCCAACAAACCTGTCGAGCGCCATACGTCTAATCAGGGGATATTGTACAGGTATGGAAGAAAAAGTTAAAAAATTGTAGCAATTATTTTCATTGATAATAACTATCAATGCGGCGCATCCTGAAGGCTACGCCGCACAAAAATCAGGCGTTTACGATTTCATCTAAATGTAATTCTTCAGAAATCTGTTTTACCCATTTTTCCACGCGCTCGGCGGTCAGTTCAGGCTGGCGATCTTCGTCAATGGCCAGACCGACAAAGTGGTCGTCATCAGCGAGACCCTTAGACGCTTCGAAGTGGTAACCGGCGGTTGGCCAGTGGCCTACGATAGTCGCGCCGTGCGGCTCAATGATGTCGCGGATCGTACCCAGCGCATCGCAGAAATATTCCGCGTAATCTTCCTGATCGCCGCAGCCAAACAGCGCCACCAGCTTGCCGTTAAAATCGACTTCTTCCAGCGTCGGGAAAAAATCATCCCAGTCGCACTGTGCTTCACCATAATACCAGGTCGGGATGCCGAGCAGCAGAATGTCGTAGCCTTCGAGGTCTTCTTTGCTGCTTTTGGCAATGTCATGCACGTCGGCAATTTCTTTACCAAGCTGCTTTTGAATCATTTTCGCGATATTTTCGGTATTACCGGTGTCGCTGCCGAAGAAAATGCCTGTGATTGCCATGAGTAAAATAACCTCTTGAAACTTAATGATATGGTGGTGGCGCAATGCCCACGGATAAGGGCAATAATAGCAGAACAGAGAAGTACGCGGAAACTGCAATCGCCCAGGACTGCACTCTGTGCTACATGTTTGTGAGAATAGCAGGGATTTTCAGACGATCCCCTGGCCGCACTTAGCGTTAAGCGCGGCAAGCAATAACTCTTCAATCAGCTCGCTGCGGCTTATCTCGCGGGCATCTGCCATTTCATTGAGCGCATCAACGGCATCAGCATTCAGCTTCAGTTCGACGCGTTTAAGGCCACGAACTTTATCGCGTTTTAGCTGATTACGCTTATTGATGCGTAATTGTTCGTCACGCGTAAGCGGGTTCGTTTTCGGTCGTCCAGGCCGACGCTCGTTCGCGAACAGATCGAGTGTCGTGCGGTCCGTTTGTTCTTTAGCCATGATTTTGAGTGACGTCGGGGATAAAACACGCTGTGCGGGCGTAGCCCCGCACAATCAGCGCGCCATCATACATCAGGGCGCGGGGGACGCCAACGACCGGGCGCGTCGTGACGCTCGGTCGCCGGGTTTTTAATCAACTGGCGCTATCAGTCAGATAGCGACGGATCGCACGCAGCACCGCATCGGGTTTTTCGGCATGTACCCAGTGTCCGGCACCGGCAATGACATGCGCCCGCGCCTGCGGAAATTGCGTCAGCAGGGCGTCGCGGTACGCTTCGGTCACATAAGGAGAATTACCACCGCGCACGAACAGCGCCGGTTTATCCCACGCCGGAACGGGTGACCAGCCAACGATATGCTCATACTGATCCCACAGCACCGGCACGTTGAAACGCCACTCGCCGTCGACAAAAGATTTCAGCAAAAACTGGATCACGCCTTCTTCATCAATTAACTCGCGCATCACCGCTGCCGCCTGCTGTCGCGTGGCAACCCGCGCCTCATTAACGGCATTAATCGCGGCAAAAATTTCATCGTGGCGGCGCACCTGATAATCCACCGGCGCGATATCAATGGCGACCAGTTGATCGATGCGCTCAGGGGCCAGCGCAGTCAGTGCCATCACCGCTTTACCGCCCATGGAATGCCCGATAAAAGTCGCTTTTGGTAGCTGATGTGCGTCCAGCGTATCCAGCAGATCCTGCGCCATCGCCGGGTAGTTCATTTCCGGCGAGCGGGGAGAAACCCCGTGGTTACGCATATCAACCTGAATAATATCGTGGTCGCGGGTGAGATCGCGTGCCAGCACGCCGAGGTTATCCAGACTGCCAAACAGACCGTGAACCAGGACAATGGGAGAATTGTTGTGCGGATGTTGTGCAGATTGCGCGCGGGTATTCAATTTCATGGCAAAGTTCTTTTTTTCGCTCTGTCGGGTTAGGGTATCATGTTGACCATTCTGCCGCCCGGCTGCAAGAGGTAAGGGAATGTCCGACTTTTGCTGTCCTTCAGGCCTGACGCTATCCGCTGTTGAGATTTGAACCTATAATCCCAACAACTTGTATTAAGACTAAGATACTTCACTGGATTAAAATGAAAACGATCGAAGTTGATGATGAACTCTATAGCTATATTGCCAGCCACACGAAACACATCGGTGAGAGCGCATCAGACATTTTACGGCGCATGTTGAAGTTTTCCGCCGCCTCCCAATCCGCGCCCAAAGAAACGCGAGTCGTTAGCGCCGCGCCCGATCTCAAACCGGTGAATCCTGCAAAAGATAACGTTCGCGCGATGCGTGAGCTGCTGCTGTCTGACGAATACGCCGATCAGAAAAGAGCGGTCAATCGTTTCATGCTGGTTCTGTCTACACTTTATTCACTGGACGCGAAAGCCTTCGCCGATGCAACCGAGTCGTTGCATGGCCGCACGCGCGTCTACTTTGCAAATGATGAAAAAACGCTGCTGCAAAGCGGTAACCAGACTAAACCCAAAGAAGTGCCAGGCACGCCTTACTGGGTGATCACGAATACCAACACGGGTCGTAAATGCGGCATGATCGAACACATCATGCAGTCGATGCAATTCCCGGCGGAATTGATTGAAAAGGTTTGCGGCACAATTTAATCCTTGCATAAGAAGGACCAGGCAATGGCTAACCATCCACGCGCGGGGCAACCTGCACAGCAAAGCGATCTGATTAACGTCGCCCAGCTTACCTCACAGTATTATGTTCTGAAGCCAGAATCCGGCAATGCAGAACACGCGGTCAAATTCGGCACATCAGGCCACCGTGGCAGTGCGGGCCGTCATAGCTTTAACGAGCCGCACATTCTGGCAATCGCCCAGGCAATTGCTGAAGAGCGTGCGAAGAACGGCATCACCGGTCCGTGCTACGTGGGTAAAGATACCCATGCCCTGTCCGAACCGGCATTTATCTCCGTGCTGGAAGTGCTGGCCGCCAACGGCGTTGATATCATTGTGCAGGAAAACAATGGCTACACCCCGACGCCCGCCGTGTCTAACGCCATTCTTGAATTCAACAAAAAAGGCGGCGCGCAGGCTGACGGGATTGTGATCACCCCGTCGCATAACCCGCCGGAAGATGGCGGCATCAAATACAACCCGCCAAACGGTGGCCCGGCTGATACCAACGTCACCAAAGTGGTGGAAGATCGCGCCAACCAGTTGCTCGCAGGCGGCCTTAAAGACGTGAAGCGTCTTTCTCTCGATGAAGCCTATGCCTCTGGTCATATTACAGAGCAGGATCTGGTGCAGCCGTTCATCGAAGGGCTGGCAGAAATCGTCGATATGGCGGCGATTCAGAAAGCAGGCCTGAAGCTCGGCGTGGATCCGCTGGGTGGTTCCGGCATCGAATACTGGAAGCGTATCGCCGATCATTACAAACTCGATCTGACCATCGTTAACGATCACGTCGATCAGACCTTCCGCTTTATGCACCTCGATAAAGACGGCGCGATCCGCATGGATTGCTCCTCCGAATGTGCGATGGCGGGCTTGCTGGCACTGCGCGACAAGTTCGATCTGGCCTTCGCCAACGACCCGGATTACGACCGTCACGGCATCGTCACCCCGGCGGGGCTGATGAACCCGAACCACTATCTGGCGGTGGCGATTAACTATCTGTTCCAGCATCGCCCGCAGTGGGGCCAGGACGTTGCCGTGGGTAAAACCCTGGTGTCGTCTGCGATGATTGACCGCGTGGTCGACGCGCTGGGCCGCAAACTGGTAGAAGTCCCGGTTGGCTTCAAATGGTTTGTTGACGGTCTGTATGACGGCAGCTTTGGTTTCGGCGGCGAAGAGAGCGCCGGGGCATCCTTCCTGCGCTTCGATGGTACGCCGTGGTCAACGGATAAAGATGGCATCATCATGTGCCTGCTGGCCGCTGAAATCACCGCTGTGACCGGGAAAAACCCGCAGCAGCATTACGACGAACTGGCTGAGCGCTTTGGCGCGCCGAGCTATAACCGCCTGCAGGCGAGCGCAACGTCCGCGCAGAAAGCAGCGCTGTCGAAGCTCTCCCCGGAAATGGTCAGCGCCAGTACGCTGGCTGGCGACGCTATCACCGCACGTCTGACGGCTGCACCGGGTAACGGCGCATCCATCGGCGGTCTGAAAGTGATGACCGACAACGGCTGGTTCGCCGCGCGTCCGTCAGGCACGGAAGACGCCTACAAGATTTACTGTGAAAGTTTCCTCGGCGAAGAACACCGTAAGCTGATTGAGAAAGAAGCGGTAGAGATTGTCAGCGAAGTGCTGAAAAACGCCTGATAGTCTGAACGCGTTGAAAATGCCCGGCGGCGCAGGCTTGCCGGGCATTTTTTTACGCAATTACCCCTGCTTAATCACATAACACCACACCTGTTTGCGTCCGTCGTGCTCCTGGATATAGACCCCCTGTAATTCCGGGGCGAAGCCCGGCAGCAGATTGATCCCCTCCTCAAGCGCGGCAAAATAGTCCAGCACCGCGCCGCCCCAGGTTTCGCCCGGCACCACGCACAGCACGCCCGGTGGATACGGTAGCGCGCCCTCGGCCGCCACCCGCCCTTCGGCATCGCGCAGTGAAACCAGCTCCACCTGTCCACGCAGATAGGCGTAATTCGCCTCTTGCGGGCTCATCACCACCTTCGGCAGATGCGCTTTACGGAACATCTCTTTTTGCAGTTGTTTGACGTTGTTACGCGCATACAGATCGTGCATCTCCTGGCACAACTGACGCAGGCTGTATCCGGCATAGCGTTGCTGATGCTGTTTATAGAGCGACGGCAGCACTTCGGCCAGCGGCGCATCGGCTTCCAGTAAGCGTTCAAAACGTGCCAGCAACGCCACCAGTTGTTGCAGCTTCGGCATATCTTCCGCAGGAGTGAGCAGGAACAGAATCGAGTTCAGATCGCATTTTTCCGGCACCACATGATTTTCACGCAGGAAGTTCGCCAGAATGGTAGCCGGAACGCCAAAACTCTCATACTCGCCGCTCTGCGGATCAATGCCCGGCGTGGTCAGCAGCAGCTTGCAGGGATCGACAAAATACTGATGCTCGGCGTAGCCCTCAAACGCATGCCAGCGCTCGCCCGGCACAAAGTGGAAGAACTGGCGGTCGCCTGCCAGCGTTTCGGTGTCCCAGCTTTCCCAGGCTTTGCCATTTACGGTGTGCGGCACAAACGGACGAATATGGCGGCACTGACTTAAGATCAGTTTGCGCGCCTCAATGCCGTTTTTGACGCACTCCATCCACATCTTTTGCCCGCTTTGCCCTTTATGCATCTGGGCGTTGATATCCAGTGCGGCAAACAGCGGATAGAACGGGCTGGTGGAGGCGTGCATCATAAAGGCGTTATTCAGCCGCTTGTGCGGCACATAGCGATCCTGGCCTTTAATATGGCTGTCTTTTTTATGGATCTGCGAGGTCTGCGAGAAACCGGCCTGCTGTTTATGCACCGATTGCGTCACCAGAATACCCGGATCGTTTTCGTTCAGTTCCAGCAGCAGCGGGGAGCAATCCGCCATCATCGGAATAAACTGCTCATAGCCGACCCATGCCGAATCAAACAGAATGTAATCGCACAGCGCGCCGATTTTATCGACAACCTGACGGGCGTTATAAATCGTGCCGTCATAGGTGCCCAACTGGATCACCGCCAGACGGAAAGGGCGTTTATCTTTTGCCCGTCCCGGTGCGACTTCAGCAATTAATTCCCGCAGGTACGCTTCATTAAAACAGTGCGCATCAATGCCGCCAATAAAGCCGTAAGGATTGCGCGTGGTTTCCAGATAAACCGGCGTTGCCCCGGCCTGTAATAACGCACCGTGGTGGTTCGATTTATGGTTATTACGATCGAAAAGCACCAGATCGCCTGGCGTCAGCAGGGCGTTAAGCACCACTTTATTTGAGGACGAAGTGCCGTTCAGCACAAAGTACGTTTTATCGGCGTTAAAGACTTTCGCGGCGTGCTGTTGCGCGGTGCAGGGCGCGCCTTCATGAATTAACAGATCGCCCATCGCCACATCGGCATTACACAGATCCGAGCGAAACAGCGCCTCGCCAAAATACTCTACAAACTGATTCCCCGCCGGGTGGCGACGGAAAAATTGCCCGCCCTGATGACCGGGGCAGTCAAACGCGCTGTTGCCCTGTTCCACGTAATCCACCAGCGCATGAAAAAACGGCGGCAGGAGCTGGCTTTCATATTTCTGGGCGGCAGTTTCAAGCTGGCGCTGGTGAAACTCCGCACTGGATTCATTGAGATCGAATATGGCGGTAATTGCCGGTAAATAAACTTCCTCAACGCACTGTTCCCCGGTGACGGTCACAAATAAAGGAATCGCAAAACCGGTGGCGTTAATACGCTCTAATACCCCATCGTTTAATTCCATGGCGTTAATAACAATGGCCGCCACATCGACAAAATCGGTGTGATCAATATTAACGAATTCACGGTCGGTGAAAAAAGGGCGTGGGCATCCATTGCCGATGGCAATTTTTAATTTTTTCATAATTCTCTCTCTTTCAGGCAATAGTCGCCCGTAGGCATGCTGCCTGTTTAAAAATAACGAAATTTAAGTGCTTCAGTGCAGCGCTATTCTAACGCCGGAAAAGGGCTTTTCTGTGAAATGGATTCAGATAAAAACAAATAATTAAATTAAAACTGAGCGGTATTATTCCATAGAATTACCTCATGGAATTATCCGGTGGAATATATTGGGTGAGGTTTTTAAATAAATCGGGAAATAATTTATCGTGCAAGTTAGCTATATTATTTACAGCATAAAGCGATAACCAATACCGGTTTCAGTTAATAAATGACGCGGACGCGCCGGGTCGTTTTCCAGTTTCTGCCGCAGGTGGCCCATATAAATGCGCAAATAGTGGCTGTGCTCGACCGCATTCGGTCCCCACACCTGGCTTAACAACTGGCGCTGGGTTAGCACTTTGCCGTGATTATTGAGCAGCACCGCCAGCAGGCGAAACTCAATCGGCGTGAGGTGGATCTCTTCAGTGCCGCGCGTGATGCGGCGTGCGGCCAGATCGACGCGGATATCAGAAAAGGTCACCACCGGATCGGCAGGGCTGTCGCTGGCGTGACGGCGCAGCGCCACCCGCAAACGCGCCTGCAATTCACCGATGCCAAAAGGCTTACTGAGATAATCATCTGCGCCTGCATCGAGGGCGGCAATTTTGTCAAACTCCTCGCTGCGGGCCGACAGCACAATCACCGGCACCTGGCTCCACTGGCGAAAATCGCGGATAAAATCAATGCCGTCACCGTCCGGCAAACCGAGATCGAGGATCACCAGATCGGGTTTACGGGTGGCGGCGTCCAGCAGCCCGCGACTGAGCGTGCCCGCGTCATATACCCGCAGGCCGTCAGCCTCCAGCGCGGTGCGTAAAAAGCGCACAATGGCCTGTTCATCTTCAATAATCAGTACGCTAATCACAATTCCTCCGGCATTTCAGCCAGTTGCGGGGGCGATTCCGGCGGTAGTGTAACACAGAAACAGGCCCCGCCTTCCGGGCGGTTGGCGGCGGCGATCGTGCCGCCGTGCACCTCAACAATCGCCTGGCAAATCGCCAGCCCCAGCCCGACGCCGGGGATGGCGGATTCTTTATGCCCGCGCGCAAACTTATCGAAAATGCGCGTCTCCTCGCCTTGCGGAATGCCGGGGCCGTTATCCCACACCGTGAGTTGTAGCTGACTGGCGTGCATTTTCACGCTGAGGCCGATTTTTGCCGCCGGGCCGCCATACTTCAGCGCATTCTCCAGCAGGTTGATCAGCACGCGTTCGAACAGCGGGCCGTCAACGTGCATGAGCAGCAGGGGATCGGGCAGATCGAGGGCGATTTGCCGCGCGCCCGGCACCGACTCCAGCATCCGCAGCGCGCTGCCGATCACTTCTTCCGCCGTGAGCCACTCTTTATTGAGATTAAATCCGCCGGACTGAATGCGCGCCATATCGAGCAAATTATTCACCAGCCGGGTGGTGTTCAGCACGTGCTGGCGAATTTCGCTGGCCTGAGGCGCGTGTTTTGATCCCTCGCTTGCCAGATCCAGCGTCAAAATTTCCGCCTGCCCAAACAGCACCGTCAGCGGCGTGCGCAAATCGTGGGAAAGCGCGGAGAGCAGGGCGTTACGCAGGCTTTCACGCTCGTGGGCGAGGCGGGATTGCTGCTCGCGGGTGGTGAGCGCCAGCCGCGCCAGCGCACTCGCCACCAGTAAGGTAAAGGTTTCCAGCAGCCGTTGCTGTTCCGGGATCATAAGCTGGCGCAGGTTCGCGGGTTCCACAATCATCAGCCCGTGGGTGGTATCGGCACTTTTTAGCGGCAAAATCAGATAGGGCACGCCGGGCAGCGTGTCGGTCCCTGCACCGGCGGGCAGGCCCTTGTTAAAACTCCACTGGGCGATGGCGTCATCCCACGGCGTCATACCCGGCGCGCGGGTCAGCGCGGCGAGTTTGCCGGAGGCATCGGGCAGCAGTAACTGGCTTTTGGCCTGGAAAGTGGAGTGGATAAACGCCTCGCTGGTCCGGGCGATATCCAGCTCGCTGCGCCCGACCGCCAGCGCTTTCGACATCTCATACAGATGGCGGGTGCGCTGCTCGCGGTAACGGGCCACCCGCGCCTGATAGCGCACGCCCGCCGTCAGATTGCCGATCAACAGCCCGACGCTTAACATCACGCCAAACGTCAGCAAATACTGCACGTCGGAAACTGCCAGCGTGCCGCGCGGGGCGATAAAAAAGAGATCAAAACTGACGACATTGATCACCGTGGCAAATGCCGACGGCCAGCGCCCGTAAAACAGCGCCACAATCACCACGCCGAGCAGATAAATCATCACCAGGTTGGCAGTATCAAACGCCACCAGCCAGTGCTGTGCAACAAGCGTGATCAGCGCGCACAGCACGGCCGCCACCAGGCAGCCCTGAAACTGCACGCGCCATTTTTCTTTCAGCGGCCTGTCGTCAGTAGTGCGCGCGGTCTCCGTTGCAGGTTTATCCTCCAGCGCGACCACCAGCAGATCGAGATCCGGCGCGCGGCGGGCGAGACGGTCAGCGAACGATCCGCTCAGCCATCCGCGCCGCCGCTCCCGGCGACCAATAATAATTTTGCCGAGGTTGTGCTCGCGGGCGTAGCGGGTAATGGCTTTATCTTCTGCCGGATCGGCAAGGGTGGCAGTTTCCGCGCCCAGTTCCTGGGCGAAACGCAGGGCGCGCAGAATGGCGCGGCGCTGTGTTTCCGGGAGTTTATGCAGGGTGGGGGTTTCGACATACACCGCGTGCCAGACGCTGTCGAGCTTCGCGGCGAGGCGGGCGGCGGTGCGCACCAGTTTTTCATTGCCGCCGCCGTGCCCGATGCACAACAAAATGCCGTCCCTGGTGTGCCAGACTTTTTCCTCGCCTTTGAGATCGCGAAAGGCGCGCATTTGCGAATCCACCCGGTCGGCGGTACGGCGCAGCGCCAGTTCGCGCAGGGCGATGAGGTTGCCCTTACGGAAAAAATGCTCAATTGCCCGCTCAGCCTGGCCGCCAATGTAGACTTTGCCTTCGTGTAACCGCTGACGCAGATCGTCCGGGGGGAGATCCACAAGCACCACTTCGTCGGCGGCGTCAAAAAACGGGTCCGGCACGGTTTCCCGCACCGGAATGCCGGTCACGCCGCTCACCACATCGTTCAGGCTTTCCAGATGCTGGACGTTAACGGTAGTGAACACGTCGATCCCGGCGTCGAGCAGTTCGGCAACGTCCTGCCAGCGTTTTGGGTGGCGCGAACCGGGCGCGTTGCTGTGCGCCAGTTCGTCCATCAGGATCAGCGCCGGACGCCGTGCCAGGGCCGCATCCAGATCGAACTCCTCCAGATGCCGCCCGCGATGGGCGATGCGCCGGGCGGGGAGCGTCTCAAGCCCCGCCAGCAGCGCCGCCGTCTCCTTGCGCCCGTGGGTTTCCACCACGCCAATTAAGGTATCCAGCCCTTGCGCCCGCAGCCGTTGCGCTTCGGTCAGCATCGCAAAGGTTTTGCCGACGCCCGCACAGGCACCAAAAAACACTTTCAGCTTGCCGCGTTGGGCCTGGGCAGTGTGCGCCAGCAGGCGATCGGGATCGGGGCGCAACGGCTCGTCTGTCATTTAGGGATGATCCTGTAGCGCATCCAGCGCGAGATTAAGCTCAACAATATTCACTCCCGGCTCGCCGGTAAAATTAATCAGCGGCGAGGCGGTGTGTTCTGCCACCAGCCGGGAGACCTCGGTGGTGGAAAGCCCGCGGGCCTGCGCCACGCGCGGGATTTGCCAGGCAGCGGCGGCAGGCGACAGCGCATTATCCAGCCCGCTGGCGGACGCCGTGACCAGTTCAACCGGGACTTCACGGCTGGCCTGCGGGTTGGCGGCGCGCAGATCGGCTACCCGCGTGCGCACAGCGTCACTCAGCGCCGGGTTACTACCCGCCAGATTACTGCCGCCGGATGCCATGGGATTATAAGGCGAATCTGAAGTCGCGGACGGTCGACCGTGAAAATATCCTGGGGCGGTAAAGTCCTGGCCGATTAACCGCGAGCCGCGCACCGCGTCTTCAATGCGGATCAGCGAGCCGTTAGCCTGGTCGTGAAACAGCGCCTGACCCAGCGCAGTGGTGAGCAGCGGATACAGCCCGCCGGTGATTAACGTTAGAAATATCAGCAATATAAAAGCAGGGCGTAACAGTGCCATCTTTAACTTCCTCTTAAACCAGAGCCAGCAGGGTTAATAGCAGATCGATAAGTTTGATGCCGACAAACGGCACCAGCAGCCCGCCTAATCCATACAGCCACAGGTTGCGGCGCAGCATGGCGGCAGCGGTCAGCGGTTTATAGCTCACGCCTTTAAGCGCCAGCGGGATCAACACCACGATGATCAGCGCGTTAAAAATTACCGCGCTTAAAATTGCCGACGCGGGGGAGTGCAGGTGCATCACGTTCAGGGCGTTAAGCTGCGGGTAGGTCGCAGCAAAGGCCGCCGGAATAATGGCGAAATACTTGGCGACGTCGTTGGCGATACTGAACGTAGTGAGCGAACCGCGCGTCATCAGCATCTGTTTGCCGATGTGCACCACTTCAATCAGCTTGGTGGGGTTGGAGTCGAGATCGACCATATTCCCCGCCTCTTTTGCCGCCTGGGTGCCGGAGTTCATCGCCACCGCCACGTCCGCCTGGGCCAGCGCCGGGGCGTCGTTGGTGCCGTCGCCGGTCATCGCCACCAGCCGTCCTTCGGCCTGGTACTGACGGATCAGCGCCAGCTTCGCTTCCGGCGTCGCTTCTGCGAGAAAATCATCCACGCCCGCTTCGGCGGCAATGGCGGCGGCGGTCAGCCGGTTATCGCCGGTGATCATCACCGTTTTAATGCCCATTTTGCGCAACTGAGCAAAACGCTCTTTAATGCCGCCTTTCACGATGTCTTTGAGGGCAATCACCCCAAGCACTTTCGCCCCTTCCGCTACCACCAGCGGCGTGCTGCCAAGGTTGGCAACGCGCTCAACAATGGCCTCGACCTCTGCCGGGAACTGGCCGCCATTGGCTTCAATATGGCGACGCAACGCATCCACCGACCCTTTGCGGATCATCCGATCCTGAATGTTGATGCCGCTCATCCGGGTTTGCGCGGTGAAGGGGACAAAGGTGGCATTGAGGCTTTGCACATCGCGTTCGCGCAGGTTAAAACGCTGCTTGGCGAGGATCACAATGCTGCGACCTTCCGGGGTTTCATCCGCCAGCGACGAGAGCTGTGCGGCATCGGCCAGCGTTTTTTCATCCACACCGTTCGCGGGCAGGAAGTCCGACGCCTGGCGGTTGCCGAGGGTGATAGTGCCGGTTTTATCCAGCAGCAGCACGTCCACATCACCCGCCGCTTCCACCGCCCGCCCGCTGGTGGCGATCACATTCGCCCCCAGCATCCGGCTCATGCCCGCCACGCCAATCGCAGACAGCAGGCCGCCAATGGTGGTCGGGATCAAACAGACGAGTAACGCCACCAGCACCGTCACGCTGACCGCCGCGCCGCCGTAAGCCGAGAACGGCCACAGGGTCGCCGTTGCCAGCAGAAACACAATGGTCAGCGCCACCAGCAGAATGGTCAGGGCGATTTCGTTCGGCGTTTTGCGTCGCTGCGCGCCTTCAACCATGGCGATCATCCGGTCGAGGAAAGTTTCACCCGGATTGACGCTGCACTGGATCACCAGCCAGTCCGACAGAATGCGCGTGCCGCCGGTGACCGAGGCGAAATCGCCGCCGGATTCACGAATAACCGGCGCGGATTCCCCGGTAATGGCGCTCTCATCCACCGACGCGCCGCCCTCAATCACTTCGCCGTCGCAGGGGATAATGTCCCCCGCCTGCACCAGCACGATATCGCCTTTGCGCAGATCGCCCGCCGGAACGCGGTCGAAGGCGGCATCGTGTTTCGGCGCATGCAGCTTGCGGGCATAGGCGGTTTTGGTCACCCCTTTCAGGCTGTTGGCCTGGGCTTTGCTGCGGCCTTCCGCCAGGGCTTCGGCGAAATTGGCGAACAGCACGGTAAACCACAGCCAGACGCTGATCGCCCCGGTAAATCCGGCGCTGCCAGGCAAAGAACCAAATGCCATCGCCAGCGTGAGCAGGGTGGTCAGCACGCTGCCCGCCCAGACGATAAACATCACCGGGTTACGCCACTGCACGCGCGGGCTTAATTTTTGCAGTGAGGCTAAAAGTGCCTGGCGAACCAGCGCAGGCTCGAACAGGGCATGTTGTTTGCGACTCATCATGTGCGCCTTAACGTAATGAAAGATGTTCTGCGACCGGGCCTAACGCCAGCGCGGGAATAAAGGTCAACGCACCCACTAACAGCACGGTGCCAATCAGCAAACCGACGAACAGCGCGCCGTGGGTCGGCAGGGTGCCGCTGCTTGCGGGCTGGCGTTTTTTCACCACCAGTGAACCGGCAATTGCCATCACCGGGATGATTACGCCGAAGCGCCCGACGAACATGCACACCGCCAGCAGGCAGTTCCAGAACGGGGTATTGGCGCTGAGGCCCGCGAAGGCGCTGCCGTTGTTGTTCGCGGCTGACGACACGGCGTACAGCACTTCGCTGAATCCGTGCGGACCGGGGTTTAACATCCCCGCGCGCCCGGCGTCGGTCATCATCGCCAGCGCGGTACCGAGCAGCACCAGCGCAGGGGTGACGAGGATCGCCAGCGCGGTCATTTTCATCTCCCGGACATCGATTTTTTTGCCGAGGTATTCCGGTGTGCGGCCAATCATCAGCCCGGCGATAAACACCGCCAGCAGCACGAACAGCAGCATCCCGTACAGCCCCGAACCGACGCCGCCGAACACCACTTCGCCAATCTGCATCAGCCACATCGGTATCATCCCGCCGAGCGCGGTGAAGGAGTCATGCATGGCGTTGACCGCGCCGCACGAAGCCGCCGTCGTCACCACCGAAAACAGGCTGCTCGCCAGAATGCCGAAGCGACTCTCTTTACCTTCCATATTCAGCGTGCTGTCTGCGCCGAGCAGGGTGAACTGGACGTTACCGCTCACTTCGGCCCACATCACAAGGCTCACGCACACGATAAAGATGATCGACATCGCCCAGAGGATGGTGTGTCCCTGACGGCGATCGCTCACGGCCTCACCAAAGGCAAACACCAGCGCGGTGGGAATAAGGAAAATCGCCAGCATCTGCACAAAGTTGGTCAGGGCGGTGGGGTTTTCGAACGGATGCGACGAGTTGGCGTTAAAGAAGCCGCCGCCGTTAGTGCCGAGCATTTTAATCGCTTCCTGCGAGGCGACCGGGCCCATCGGCAACAGGTTTTTCACCCCTTCAAGGGACGTGAACGGCTGGTACGGCGAGAGGTTTTGCAGCACGCCCTGCTGGATGAAAAACAGCGCCAGCAGCAGGGAGAGGGGGAGCAGCACCCACAGCGTAATGCGCGTCAAATCCACCCACGCGTTGCCGAGCGTATTGAGGCTGTGCTGAGCAAAGGCGCGGATCAGCGCGCAAATCACCGCAATACCAGTGGCGGCAGAGAGGAAGTTTTGCACCGTCAGCCCGACCATCTGGCTGAAATAGCTCATCGTGCTTTCACCGCCATAGGACTGCCAGTTGGTGTTAGTGACAAAACTGACGGCGGTATTCAGCGCCATGTGCCAGGAGAGCCCCGGCAACTGCTGCGGGTTGAACGGCAGGATGCCCTGAATCATTAATATGATGAATAAAACGGCCAGCCCGAACAGGTTCAGGTACAACAGCGCCAGCAAATACTGCCGCCAGTTCATCGCCTGAGTTTCTATTCCCAGTCCGCGCCAGATAAGGCGCTCGACGCCGCCTACCACGGGCAAGGGTGCGCCCGTAATCAGTTTTGCCAGCAGTGCGCCAGTGGGCCGCGCCAGCGCCAGCAGCACCAGCATAAAAGATGCAATCAGTAAAAAAGCCTGGGCCGCCATCAGAAGGCCTCCGCGTTGATCAGGGCATAAACCAGATAGCCCAACAACAGGAAAACCAGTACCACACCGGTTATTACGCCTGCACTCACACTCCACCTCCAGGTGTCATTTTGATATGCAGTGAAGGTAGATTTTCAGGCGCAAAGATTTTGCAAAAATCAGGAGGGCGGGCGTAAAAAAAGTATAAAAATGCTAAATCCCTAATTTAACTGGTGGTTAGTATTTATTTAACCGTTTTGTAACTTAATTACGCGGGAAGTGTAAATATTCACTAAATGAATAGAAAATAGTGGTCGGATGAGTAGTAAAATTACAAACAAAACGGTATTATTTTGACCAGTTAACAAATTCATATTTCCGGCGAATATTGCCAGCCAATCTAAAAGGGGGAGCTTATGTCTTTATATACAGATTTTCCTGCACATGTGGTCCTTGCCCGCCGTGCATTTGCTATTGTTGTCGGCATTGTTGCCCTGCCAGTGATGTTGTTCTGGAAAGATCGGGCACGTTTTTACAGCTATCTGCACCGCGTCTGGGCGAAGACCAGCGATAAGCCGGTGTGGATGGATCAGGCCGAAAAAGCGACCTGCGATTTCTACTAAAAAAACAAAGCACGCACAGCAAGAAGTGAAAAAGCCGCCAAATCTGATTTGGCGGCTTTTTTTTACCCTCACCCCGGCCCTCTCCCTGAGGGAGAGGGGGAAACCAGACCCTCACCCTAACCCTCTTCCTGAGGGAGAGAGGGAAACCAGACCCTCACCCCGACCCTCTCCCTGAGGGAGAGGGGGGATTGGCACGGTGCCCGCTTTTCTCCCTCTCCCCAGGGGAGAGGGCCGGGGTGAGGGGTCTTCCCATCGCTATTTACCCCTCCCGCAGGCTACACTTATCCCGAAGATGATAAGGAGTCGCTATGAGTGAGAAAATCCCGGTTGGTATCAGTGCCTGTCTGTTGGGGGAACAAGTCCGTTTTGACGGGGGGCATAAGCGGCTGACTTTTGCCGTTGAGGAGCTCTCACCGTGGGTGCGTTTTGAACCCGTTTGCCCGGAAATGGCCATTGGATTACCCGTTCCGCGTCCCGCATTGCGACTGGTGAAAACGGAAGTAGGGGACACTGCGCTGCGCTTTAGCAACCAGAGCGAAGGCGATCTGACCGAGGACATGACCGCGTTCTCGCATAAGCGCATCGCCGCTTTCGAACACCTGTGTGGCTACATCGTTTGCGCCAAATCGCCCAGTTGCGGCATGGAGCGCGTGCGGATCTACGACGAAGGCAGCAACAACAACCGCAAAGCCGGGCGCGGGATATACACCGAAATACTGATGCAAACCTACCCCTGGCTGCCGGTCGAGGAAGACGGACGGCTGCACGATCCGCTGATCCGTGAGAACTTCGTCGAGCGTATCTACGCCCTGCATGAACTTAACGGCGTGCGCGAGCGCGGTCTGACGCGCGGCGAACTGATCGCTTACCACAGCCGCTACAAACTCCTGCTGCTGGCACATTCACAGCCTAAATACCGCGAACTGGGCCGCTTTGTCGCCGCCATCCATGAATGGGAATCCCTTGAGGAGTGGTTTGTTGAATACCGCCTGCGTCTGATGGATCTCCTCTCCCACCAGGCGACGCGGCGCAATCACACCAACGTCCTGATGCACGTGCAGGGCTATTTCCGCAAACAGCTTAACGCCCGTCAGC
Organism: Enterobacter sp. kpr-6; assembly: GCF_900116015.1. Lineage (GTDB taxonomy): Bacteria > Pseudomonadota > Gammaproteobacteria > Enterobacterales > Enterobacteriaceae > Enterobacter_D. Next base: position 391,802 of record NZ_FOYH01000002.1, on the reverse strand, counting down.
GCGAAGAACTCGCCTCGCTGATCGACCGTTACCGCCAGGGAAATCAGCCGTTGCTTGCGCCCGTAACATTACTGAAACATTATATGGCTGAATACCCGGACGCTTATTTATCCGGGCAACGCTATTTTGATCCGTGGCCGGAAACCCTGCGTCTGCGCTACGGGCATTAATTCAGGAGAGTTATGACCACGCATCTGGTCTGGTTTCGCGCCGATTTACGCGTGAACGATAATCTTGCGCTCGCGGCGGCCTGCCGCGACCGTCACGCCACGGTTTTAGCACTTTATATTGCCACGCCAGCGCAGTGGGCATCCCATCAAATGGCTCCGCGCCAGGCCGCTTACATCGCCGCCCATCTCAACGGGCTGCAACGGTCACTGGCGCAGCTCGGCATCCCGTTAATTTTCAAAGAAGTGGACGATTTTGCCGCCAGCGTTGAGGCGGTAAAAGAGGTCTGCGCCGCTCATCAGGTGAGCCATCTTTTTTACAACTATCAGTATGAAATCAACGAGCGCCAGCGCGATCGCGCGGTGGAAAACGCGCTGCCGGACGTGGCGTTCCAGGGCTTTGACGACAGCGTGATGCTCGCCCCCGGCAGCATCATGACCGGCAATCAGCAGATGTATAAAGTCTTTACGCCCTATAAAAACGCCTATTTGCGCCGTCTGCGTGAGGATCTGCCTGAGTGCGTAACCGCGCCCGCCGTTCGGGAGAGCGGGGCGCTGACCGATTCGCCTGCCACCATTACTTTCAATTATCCGCAGCAGGATTTTGATGCTGAGTTATTCCCCGCCGATGAAAAAGCGGCCATTGCGCGGCTGCGGGCGTTCTGTCAGCAGCAGGCGGGTGAATATGAGGAAAAGCGTGATTTCCCGGCCATTGATGGCACCAGCCGTTTATCCGGATGTCTTGCCATCGGTGCGCTGTCGCCGCGCCAGTGCCTGCATCGCCTGCTCAGAGAGCAACCTGATGCGCTGAACGGCGGCGCGGGGGCGGTATGGCTTAACGAGCTGATCTGGCGCGAGTTTTACCGTCACCTGATGACGTATCACCCGGAACTTTGTAAGCATCGCCCGTTTATTTCCTGGACGGAACGCGTGCAGTGGCAGGATAACGCCGCGCATATGCAGGCCTGGCAGCAGGGCAATACCGGCTACCCTATTGTGGATGCGGCGATGCGCCAGCTTAACGCAACCGGCTGGATGCATAACCGCCTGCGGATGATCACCGCCAGTTTTCTGGTGAAGGACTTACTTATCGACTGGCGCGCCGGAGAACGTTATTTTATTTCTCAGTTGATTGACGGCGATCTGGCGGCCAACAACGGCGGCTGGCAGTGGGCCGCCTCAACGGGCAACGATGCTGCGCCGTACTTTCGCATTTTTAACCCCACCACCCAGGGGGAAAAGTTTGACCACACGGGTGAGTTTATCCGCCGCTGGCTGCCGGAACTGGCCAGCGTGCCGGTGAAATCCCTGCACGAACCCTGGACCTGGGCCGACAAGCGGGGCGAAAAACTGGACTATCCACGCCCGGTTGTCGATCACAAACAGGCACGCGCCGCCACGCTGGCGGCGTACGAAGCCGCCCGACAAGCGTAGAAGAGAGTGATGATGAAAAATACCGAACTGGAAAGCCTGATTAACGAAAAACTCAACAGCGCGGCCTTCAAAGACTACGGCCCGAACGGATTGCAGGTTGAGGGGCGCGATACGGTTAAAAAGATTATCACCGGCGTCACCGCAAGCCAGGCGCTGCTCGATGAAGCCGTGCGCCAGCAGGCCGATGCGGTCATCGTACACCACGGCTATTTCTGGAAAAACGAATCGCCGGTCATCAAAGGCATGAAGCGTAATCGCTTAAAAACCCTGCTGGCGAACGACATTAACCTCTACGGCTGGCACTTGCCGCTCGACGCGCACCCGGAACTGGGCAACAACGTGCAACTGGCAAAACTGCTCGGCATCACGGTGATGGGCGAAGTGGAAGAGCTGGTGCCGTGGGGCGAACTGGCGATCCCGGTGCCGGGTTTAGAGCTGGCGTCGTGGATTGAAGCACGCCTGGGCCGCCGCCCGCTGTGGTGCGGCGATACCGGACCGGATGTGGTGAAACGCGTGGCCTGGTGCACCGGTGGCGGTCAGGGCTTTATTGATAACGCCGCCCGTTTTGGCGTTGATGCCTTTATTACCGGCGAAGTCTCCGAGCAAACCATTCACTCCGCCCGCGAGCAGGGGCTGCATTTTTACTCGGCGGGCCACCACGCCACCGAGCGCGGCGGCATTCGCGCCCTGAGCGAGTGGCTCACTGAAAATACCGATCTTGATGTGACCTTTATTGATATTCCAAATCCAGCCTGATGCGAGGGAAGAAAGTGCAGAGAGCGCGTTGTTATCTGTTAGGCGAAACGGCGGTGGTACTGGAGCTTGAACCGCCGGTCACGCTGGCAAGCCAGAAGCGAATCTGGCGGCTGGCCCAGCGAGTGGTGGACGTGCCTGACGTCGTGGAAGTCATTCCGGGTATGAATAATGTCACCGTCGTCCTGCGCGATCCGCAGGCCAAAGCGCTGGACGCCATTGAGCGACTCCAGCGCTGGTGGGAGGAGAGCGATGCGCTGGAGCCGGACGCCCGCTCAATTACGATCCCGGTGGTCTATGGTAAAGAGGCCGGGCCGGATCTGGGCGTGGTCGCCAGCCACTGCGGGCTGAGCGAAAAGCAGGTCGTTGAGCTGCATTCATCGGTGGATTACGTGGTGTGGTTCCTCGGCTTCCAGCCGGGGTTCCCTTATTTCGGCGGGCTGCCGGAACAACTGGTGACGCCGCGTCGCGCCGAACCGCGCCTGATGGTGCCTGCCGGATCGGTGGGCATCGGTGGCGCGCAGACCGGGGTGTACCCGCTGGCGACGCCGGGCGGCTGGCAGTTAATTGGCCGCACCGATCTGGCCCTGTTCGATCCGAAAAACGCCGACCCGGTGCTGTTGCGGCCGGGTGACACGGTACGCTTCGTGCCGCAAAAGGAGGGCGTATGCTAAAGATTATTCGCGCGGGGATGCACACCTCGGTGCAGGGGGGCAAACGCGTTGGGTTGCGCCAGTCCGGGATCAGCTACTGCGGCGCGCTCGATGCGCCCGCGCTTGAGATCGCCAACGCGCTGGTGGGCAATGCCGCCGACGCTGCCGCGCTGGAAATCACCCTCGGCCAGTGTGAATTTGAATTTGACCAGGACGGCTGGTTCGCCCTGACCGGGGCCGGATGCGACGCGCAGCTTGACGGGAAAGCGGTCTGGACCGGCTGGCGTCACGCGGTTAGCGCCGGACAGCGGCTGGTGCTCAAGCGCCCGCTGCACGGGATGCGCAGCTATCTGGCGGTGGCGGGCGGCTTCGACGTGCCGATCGTCATGGGTTCGCGCAGCACCGATATCAAAGTCGGCATCGGTGGGTTTGAAGGGCGCTTGTTAAAAGATGGCGATAACTTACCGATCTGCGCCGCCACCCGCTCTTTTAGCGGCCCGCAGGGGGTGAAACAACTGCTGTGGGGCAACCGGATCCGCGCACTGCCGGGGCCGGAATACCAGTCCTTTGAGCGCGCTTCGCAGGAATCTTTCTGGCGTTTACCGTGGCAGCTTAACCCACAGAGTAACCGTATGGGCTACCGTTTACAGGGGCCGCAACTGACGCGCAAAGAAAACCGCGAGATGCTGTCGCACGGTTTACTGCCGGGCGTGATCCAGGTCCCGCATAACGGTCAGCCGATTGTGCTGATGAATGACGCGCAGACGACGGGCGGTTATCCGCGCATCGCCTGCATTATTGAAGCGGATATGTACCATCTGGCGCAAATCCGCTTAGGCGATCCGGTGCACTTTGTTCAGTGCACGCTGGAAGAGGCGCTGAAAGCGCGACGCGAGCAGCGGCTATTCCTGGATCAACTGAGCAGAGGGCTACGTGATGAACATTGATTTAAACGCCGATCTTGGCGAAGGCTTCGGCAGCGATGCTGAACTGCTGAAACTGGTTTCTTCTGCCAACATCGCCTGCGGTTTTCACGCCGGCGACGCGCTGACCATGCACGCCTGTATCTCTGAGGCGCTAAAAAATGGCGTGGCGGTTGGCGCACACCCGAGCTTCCTCGATCGGGAAAACTTTGGCCGCACGGCGATGTACCTGCCGCCGGAGACGATCTACGCGCAAATGCTGTATCAAATTGGTGCGATTGCGGCGATGACCCAGGCGCTGGGCGGAAAGATGCAGCACGTCAAACCGCACGGGATGCTCTACAACCAGGCGGCGAAAGATCCGGTGCTGGCGGATGCTATCGCCCGCGCGGTGCATGATTTTGATCCTGAACTGATGCTGGTTGGCCTTGCCGGAAGCGATCTGATCCGCGCCGGGCAGCATTACGGGCTCACCACCCGTGAAGAGGTCTTTGCCGACCGGGGCTATCAGAACGACGGTAGCCTGGTGCCGCGTACCCAGCCTGGCGCATTAATTGCAGACGAAGAAGAGGCGCTGGCGCAAACGCTGGAGATGGTGATTGCCGGGCGGGTGAAAAGCGTCCATGGCAACTGGGTGAGCGTGAACGCGCAGACCGTCTGCCTGCACGGAGACGGAGAACACGCGCTGGCGTTTGCCCACCGTCTACGGGCCTCGTTTGAAGAGAGACATATCGCCGTAACTGCATGAAATAAGTACATTAAATTATAAGACCGTAAACACAACACCGATGGGAAGAGACAATGGAACAGGCGATTTCACTGTGGCCACTGATGGGTATAGCCGTCATTGTGGCCGGATTTTTACTGCGGTTTAACCCGGTGCTGGTGGTGATTGCCGCCGGGATCGTCACCGGGCTGGCGGCGCACATGCCGATCGTGACGATCCTCGAAAAGCTCGGCGAAGGGTTCCTTAACACCCGCAACCTGCCGTTTATTCTGCTGATCCCGCTGGCGGTAATCGGCCTGCTTGAGCGTCATGGCCTGAAGGAGCGGGCGCAGGCGTGGATCGCCAAAATCCACAGCGCCACCGCCGGACGACTGCTGATCGTCTATCTGTTTGTCCGTGAAGCCACCGCCGCGCTGGGATTAACCAGCCTCGGCGGGCATCCGCAGATGGTGCGCCCGTTGCTGGCACCGATGGCGGAAGGGGCCGCCGAGAAAAACTACGGCGAACTGCCGGGCGCGGTGCGTTATCGCCTGCGCGCGATGTCGGCGGCGACCGATAACGTCGGGCTGTTCTTTGGGGAAGATATCTTCGTCGCCTTTGGTGCGATCATCTTTATGCATAACTTTATGCTGGAATCCGGCGGCATTCAGACCGAGCCGCTGCACATTGCGCTGTGGGGCATTCCAACCGCGCTGTGCGCCTTTGTGATCCACGGCTGTCGCCTGTGGCGTCTGGATCGCCACCTTGACCGCGAGCTGAACAAAATCAACGTGGCTGCGGCAAAAGGGGGCAAATAATGAACTTCCAGCAAAGCTATCTCTACTGGCTGGCAGGCCTGGTGTTAATCGTCGTCGCCATCATGTCCTGGCGCGATAAAGCCAACCCGCGCCGCCTGACTACCGGCCTGTTCTGGGGCGTGTACGGCGTGCTGTTTTTACTCGGCGACTGGACGTACGCGCTGTTTGCCGACGCGGTGGACGGCAAGCGCACGGTCAATATCGCCGTCGGTGGCGCAGTGGTCCTGCTGGCGCTGATCGCGGGCTTTGGCGGCGTGCGTCTGGGCAGTTACTCGCAGCGCACCCCGGAACAACGCCAGGAGAGCGCGACCCGCTTAGGCAACCGCCTGTTCTTACCGGCGCTGGCGATCCCGGTGGTTACCGTGATTGGCGTGCTGCTGTTCAATAACGTACCGGGGATGCAAACCGCGCTGTTCGGGCCGGGCAACCATTCCACGCTGGTGACGCTGTTTTCGATGACCGTCGGCACGCTGATTGGCCTGGCGATGGCGGTCAAAATGACCCATGAGAAAATCCACCAGCCGTTGCAGGAGGCGCGTCGCCTGCTCGATTCCATTGGCTGGGCGTTTATTCTGCCGCAGATCCTCGCCACCCTCGGCCTGTTGTTTACCGCCGCAGGCGTCGGCAGCGGCATTTCGTATCTGACCCAGGAGTACCTGGCGGTGGACAGCCGCTTCATCGCTTCACTGGTCTATGCCGTCGGCATGGCGCTGTTAACCATGGTGATGGGCAACGCCTTTGCCGCATTCCCGATTGTCACAGCCGGGATCGGCATTCCGATTCTGGTGATGCAGCACGGCGGCAACCCGGCGGTGATGGCAGCGATCGGCATGTTCTCCGGCTACTGCGGCACGCTGATGACCCCGATGGCGGCGAACTTCAACATCGTTCCTGCGGCGCTGCTGGAGTTGCCGGATAAAAACGCGGTGATTAAAGCGCAGGTGCCGACCGGCGTGCTGCTGCTGATCACCAACGTATTCCTGCTCTATTTCCTGATGTTCCTGTAGGAGGATCGATGCGCACGATTTTAGTTACCGGTTTTGAGCCGTTCGGCGGCGAAAGCGTCAATCCCTCCTGGGAGGTGGTCAAACGCCTCGATAACGCCATTATTGACGACTGCCGCGTGGTGGCGCACGAGTTGCCCTGCGTGTTTGGCGAGTCGCTCACCGTGCTTAACGCCGCCATTGACGCCCTGCACCCGGTGCTGGTGCTGGCGGTAGGACAGGCGGGAGGGCGGAGCGACATTACCGTAGAGCGCGTGGCGATTAACGTCGATGACGCGCGGATTCCCGATAACAGCGGCCAGCAGCCGGTAGATGCGCCGGTTATCGAAGGCGGCCCGGCGGCGTGGTTCAGTACGCTGCCGGTGAAAGCGATGGTCGCTGCTATCCGCGAGGCGGGCATTCCGGCGTCGGTGTCGCAAACCGCAGGCACCTTTGTCTGCAACCACGTCATGTACGGCCTGCTCAATAAACTGGGTCGCGCCACCGACGTGAAGGGCGGCTTTATTCACATTCCGTATCTGCCGGAGCAGGCAGCGGCGCACCCCGGCGCACCGAGCATGGCGGCGGACACCGTCCTGCACGCGCTGGAAACCGCCATCGTCACCGCGCTGCGGGTGGACAATGACATCCGGGTGACGGGTGGCGCAACCCACTAAACAGGGAGGTTTTGATGCCTGAAGGCCCGGAAATCCGCCGCGCGGCGGATAGCCTGGAAGCGGCCATCGCCAACAAAATGCTAACCGACGTCTGGTTTGCTTTTGACGCCCTGAAGCCGTGGGCGGCGGGGCTGGTCGGTCAGCACGTCACGCAGATGGAGACGCGCGGCAAAGCGCTGCTGACCCATTTTTCCGGCGGCATGACGCTCTACAGCCACAATCAGCTTTACGGCGTCTGGCGGATAGTGGAGGCGGATGAAACGCCGCAAACCACCCGCGTGCTGCGCGTGCGTTTGCAGACGGCGGAGAAAGCGATCCTGCTTTACAGCGCGTCCGACATTGAACTGCTGACGCCGGAACAGCTCGCCGTACATCCGTTTTTGCAGCGCGTCGGCCCGGACGTGCTGGATATGCGGCTTACTGCTGCGGATGTGAAAGCGCGGCTGTGTTCAAAAGCCTTCTGCCGCCGCCAGTTTTCCGGCTTGCTGCTCGACCAGGCGTTTCTGGCGGGGCTGGGGAATTACCTGCGCGTGGAGATCCTCTGGCACACCGGGCTTGCGCCGTCGCATAAAGCGGTGGATCTGAGCGACGAGCAGCTTGATGCACTGGCAGACACGCTGCTGGCGATCCCGCGGTTGTCGTATCAGACGCGCGGGAAGGTGGATGACAGGAAACACCACGGGGCGCTGTTCCGGTTTCAGGTATTTCACCGCGCGGGCAAGAAATGCGAACGCTGCGGCGGGGTGATTGAGAAAACCACGCTGTCGTCGAGGCCGTTTTACTGGTGTCCGGGGTGTCAGCTTTAGGTTCACCCTCACCCCGACCCTCTCCCTGAGGGAGAGGGGGATTTGGAGCACCCTCACCCCGACCCTCTCCCTGAGGGAGAGGGGATTTGGAGCACCCTCACCCTAACCCTCTCCCTGAGGGAGAGGGAACAGATCGAGCGCGGACTGGCCTTTCTCCCTCTCCCTCAGGGAGAGGGCCGGGGTGAGGGTCAAAACGCCTCACTCATACACCACCGTAAAAGTCGCTGTCGCATTGGCGGGGCCGGGACCGGGCGTTGCGCTGGTCAGATAATAGCGCGCAAAAAAGGGCAGGGTGACCAGCCCTTCGTGGGCGGCGGGGATGACGGTCTGCATCGTATTCAGCGGGACGGGCTGCATCTGCGGCGTCACCAGTTGAACCCCCACGCCGTCTGCGCGGGTTGCGCCGTCGGTGAGCGCCAGGACGCCGGGCGTGAGCGACGGATCTTCCGTCCCGTTCAGCGAGAGCGACACCTTCGCGCCTTCCTCGCAGTTCAAATCAATAGTAAACGGCACGGCGGGCGTCACGCCGCCTTTGGCGCGGCTGCTGAAATGTTGCAGCGGATGTTGTCCGAGCTTCACGTCGAGATTACGCGTGTTCACATCGCAGCCGGTAATGTGCTCCTTAATGCTGGCCTGATAAGAGACATACGGGCTGGTGCCGCCGATCCCCGATTTTCGGTACACCATCAGGCCATACCGGGCCTGGTTGGGATTGAGTGTGCCTCCGCGAACTCTTGTGTCTGTTTTAATCAGCGACAAGGTTAAGGAAAACTGAAAGGCTTCGGCATCATTTAAGCTGGTGAGTGGCGTTGCCCGGCTGTCGCATTGCTGAAAATGCCCGCGCACCCGCATTCCTGCACTGTTGGTCAGGGTGATGCCCACGCCTCTGATGCCGGTGGCATAGACGCCGGGCATCGTGGATATCTCCGCCCCCAGGCCATAAAAACAGGCGGTAATCACATCGCCCGGCTTCTCCTGGCCGTCGCTGTCACACTGGCCGTTAAAGCTGAACGTATGCTCCGAACCGGGGATCACGCTGCCGACCGGCAGGGCGGTGGTCACTTCCAGCATGCCAAAATCCCAGGTCTGCGGCGTGGGTGGGGTGGACGAGCAGGCGGCCTGCGCACCGGACGCCAGCAGGAGCAGCGCGGCGCTAAAAAGCATTCTGATTAACATGATTGTTCACTGACAGAGCGCGGTGAGCTGCACCACGCGGTTATTCTCTGCAACCGGGAGGGCAAAGGGCGCGATGCACTCGCCTTGCTCCCAGGTTACGCGTAATTGTCCCTTCGCGGGCAGGCCGCTTAAGTACACCTGACTTTGTTCATCCACCATGCCGCTGATGTCCGGGCGGCCAGCAAGCGTTGCCAGCGCGCCAAAGGGCACCGTGCTGCCGGAGGTGCGCAGCGTCGCCAGCATCCGTCCCCCCGTGTGGGTGTCAAACGTCGCCAGCACCACCGATCCGGCTGACGGCACCACCGACGTCACGCTGCTGGTGAGATCGACATTGCTGGCAAGGGTGGTGGTGTCCAGCGCCACCTGCCCGGCCTGATAGGGGCTGAGATAGCGCACCAGCGCATAGCCGTTGCGGTCGGTATAAAGGCCCGTGCTGTTGGCGACTTTAACGCCCGCCGCGCCGGGGGCTTTTACCAGCGCCAGCGCCGACATCTCGCCCGGCAGCGGCTGGCCCGCGGTGATGCCATCGGCGTGCGCGAGCAGCGAACCCTGCAGGCTGTAGTTCACCTGGCGGTTATCCCGCGAATAGTTGTAGCCGCCGCCCAGTTGCCCGGCGCTGTTCAGCCAGGTTGCGTTGAGGTTGCCGCTCCTGCCCTGACCATCGGCGCTGTTGCCTTCGGTCAGGCTGTAGGAAAGGTTGTTATCGCTAAGCAGACTGCCGCTGATCCCCGCCTGGTACTGTGCGCCGCTGGTGCTCATCGTCGCCCAGGCGTCGGGCAGGAACGGCGCAAGCGGAATGCTGACGGAGAGCGCCAGTTGCCGGTCATCGCCGCTCTCCTGCGAACGGCTGTCGCTGAGGGTCAGGGCGTAACTAATGTCATGCAGGCTCAGGTTATAACTCAGGCTCCACGTGCGCTCATCGTTGCTGGCGTTCCGGTAGCGCGACTGATATCCGGCCAGCGACAGGTTTCCCGCCTGGCCGTCGTTCAGGCTTTGCGTCAGGCTCATCCGCACCTGGCTTTTCTTCGCCGTCGGCGCGTCGGCGTCCGTCTCGCGATCGTCGGTGAAGCTGTAAAAATCGCCTCCGTAGAGGCTCGCCCCGGCGCTAAAGGTGGTGCCGGTGGTCGCCAGGGTTTTGGCGTATTGCAGCCGGAACTGCTGCCCCTGCGCTGTCTGCGCGTGCGCCCAGGTGGCATCGAAGGAGACGGATCCGGGCGCGCCGAGCATCGCGCCGACGCCGAGATCCAGCGCCTGATACAGTGCGCTCGTCTGGCTGCCGCCGAAAATCGTCATCCCGTGCGGCAGACCGTAAATCAGGGTGCCCTGCGCCAGCGTCGGCGCGTCTAAGGTCTGGCCGTGGTATTTCCCGGCGCTGAAGGCGTATTTCAGGCGCTTTTCCCGCTGCATCACCGGCACTGCGGAAAACGGCTGGCTGAAGGTGCGCGACTCACCGTTGCTTTCGGCAATCGTCACCGCCAGATCGCCGGAGGCGGAGGTGGGATAGAGATCGTCGATCACAAACGCGCCGGGCGGCACTGAGGTCTGATAAATCAGGTTTCCGTGCTGGCGCACGGTGACGGTAGCGCTGGTGCGGGCGATGCCGCGAATCGTCGGCGCATAGCCGCGCAAACTTTCCGGCAGCATGGTGTCATCGGAAGCAAGCTGCACCCCGCGCAGCGGCACGCTGTCGAACACTTCGGACGGCGTGCTGCTGTCGCCCGCGATAAACTGCCCGCGCAGCGCGCGCACGTCATGCTGCACGTAGCTGTAGCTGGTGGAGAAATCCCTGCCTGCCGTGGTGTCACTCAGGGTGCTGGCGTTGCGCAAGCGCCAGCCGCCGAGGTTGGCTCCGCTGCGCAACGCCAGAAAGTGATTGTCCTCCGTTCCGCCGCGCGTGTAGCGGGTGCGGGTGCCGCTCATGGCGTAATTGAGCAGCAGGGCGGGGATGCCATCGTCCCACAAGGCCGGATCGACCGATCCTCTGGCAGCGAAATCGATCAGCGCCTGCGGGATGGTGATGCACAGGCGCTGGCGGGCAAAATCAAACGTCGGGATCACCCCCGGCAGATCCTGCTGCGGTTCGGTGAGGATCTCCGTCGCGGCGCGATCGTGCAGGCCGGGAATGAGCGCGGTGTTGAGGCCCAGCGCCTGCCATTTTTCCACGCTGAACTGCGGCTGGAGCGCACCGCTCTGGCTGCGGGCAAAGCGCACGTCTTCATGCCCGCGCAGCGTGCCGTTGATTTCAATGTCCACGCGATAGACGCCCGCCGCCTGGCTGTCCGGCTGGCTGAAGGCGGATAAATCGACCCCGGTGTCCTGCGGGTTGTCGATCTCCAGCGCCGCCGCGTTAAACCGATCGGCGGCCCGGCTGCTGTCATGGGCGAGCAGCAGGGCGATCATCAGCCCCGCTGCGGCGTAAGGGTATCCGGACATGGTTTAGCGCAGGGTCGCGGTCTGCATGGCGGTTGCCCCGCCGGAATCATTGATGGTTTTCCAGTGCAGTTCCCCCCCGGCTACGTCGCCGTGCAGCGCGTAGCGCGCCGAACCAAACGGCGGCACCATCTGATTGGTGGTGTCCACACTGACGCCGCCGATATCCAGATGCTGAAAGGTGATAAAGCGTGGGCCGGGGTTAGTGACTTTCAGCATCTGCCCGTCACGCTGAAAGGCGGGGACAGATTCTGGCACATTGCGCAGCGCTTCGGGCCGCCAGAACAGCTTGATGCGGCTTTTTACCGCCACCTGGAGCAGGTTTTGCTCGCCCTCCACCGCGCGGGGAATGGCTTTGACATTCAGCCAGAACACCGACTCGCGATCAGTGGGTAATGCCGCGCCGGTATAGACGAGGCGCAAACTGTTTTCCGCTTCGGGATTGAGGCGAAATAACGGCGGCGTGACGACAAACGGTGGCTTTGAGAGTTCTTTTTCTGTGCCGTCCGCGCCTTTATTATCGACCCAGGATTGCACCAGAAACGGCTCGCGTTGATCGGTGTTTTTTAATAAGACGGCTTCTTCCCGGTTATTACTGTAATAAATAACCCGGATGGCCTGAGTCACCACGCCTGCACGGGCAGACGTGGCGATCATTAATAACAGAATAATGGTGTAAATATATTTTACCCGGCCAGACATATTTCCCTCTTTATCTATTTATGATGGGCATCCTTGCCCGCGTTAATAACGTCCTGTCAGCGCAAGAGAAATAGCGGCTTACTGGTAGTTAATCGTAAATTGAGAAACGGCGGTGATCAGACCTTCCCCGACGGCCGCATCGGTGGATTCTAACCGGGCGGTAAAGTTCATATCCACGCTGTGCGATTCGGCGTCGATCGCATAAGTGTGTGATTCGCCAAAAACCGGGATCTTAACGGCGCGATCGTCGGCAATCAGCACGCCGACGCCGGTGGCAGTGCCGGTGATAGCCAGCAGATCGCTGTTTACCGAATCAACGTTGCCATCAAATTTTACCGAGGCGCTGGTCAGTGCCGGTGGGCAGTCGGTCAGCGAAATGGTAAACGGGGTGGGAGAGGCGGTATCGCCTACGGCGTGAAACGTTGAGGCCGCGACGCGCCCTAAATTAACGTTAATGGTCGGAGCCGGGCCGCCATTCACATCACAACCGGAGGCGATAATCTCGCCGGTGAAATTAATCGTGCCGTCAGCCGCCTGCGCGACCGGGTGAAAACAGAAAAGTGACGCGCCCGCAATAAGCGTGGCCTTGAGTGTATTATCCATTACATATTCCTTTTAAAAGCGTTCCTTAAACATGATCTGCTCACAGAGAGCGAGCCCGATAATAATCAGGAGGCGGCTTTAAGGGGTAATCAATAATAATCAGCGGCGGGAAATGAGGTGAAAAGAGAGATTGTGAGGGCGTGAAATAAAAAAAGTCCCGGCTGGGGCCAGGACTTTTTATTCAGCAGGCAATAATCAGTGCTTGCTTAATTCGGATTTAAAATCACGCTGCTCGTAGCCGGTATACAGCTGGCGAGGACGGGCGATTTTGATGCCGTCGTCGTGCATTTCGTTCCAGTGTGCAATCCAGCCCACGGTACGCGCCATCGCGAAGATCACGGTAAACATGGAGGACGGAATGCCCATCGCTTTCAGGATGATGCCGGAGTAGAAATCGACGTTCGGGTAGAGTTTGCGCTCGATGAAGTACGGGTCGTGCAGCGCGATGTGCTCAAGCTCCATCGCCACTTCCAGCAGATCGTCTTTGGTGCCCAGCTCTTTTAACACTTCATGACAGGTTTCACGCATCACGGTGGCGCGCGGGTCGTAGTTTTTGTAAACACGGTGACCGAAGCCCATCAGACGGAAAGAGTCGTTTTTGTCTTTCGCGCGACGCACAAATTCAGGAATGTGCTCAACGGAACTGATTTCTTCCAGCATTTTCAGCGCAGCTTCGTTCGCGCCGCCGTGGGCCGGTCCCCACAGGGAAGCGATACCCGCAGCGATACAGGCGAACGGGTTAGCGCCAGACGAGCCGGCGGTACGCACGGTCGAGGTGGAGGCGTTCTGTTCGTGATCGGCGTGCAGTACCAGGATGCGATCCATGGCGCGTTCCAGCACCGGGTTCACTTCATACGGCTCGCACGGCGTGGAGAACATCATATGCAGGAAGTTGCCCGCATAGGAGAGGTCGTTACGCGGATAAACGAACGGCTGACCAATGGAATATTTGTAACACATCGCGGCAACGGTCGGCATTTTCGACAGCAGACGGAAGGCGGCAATGTCACGGTGACGCGGGTTATTCACGTCCAGCGAGTCATGGTAGAACGCCGCCAGCGCGCCAGTCACACCGCACAGCACGGCCATCGGGTGAGAGTCACGACGGAAACCGTGGAACAGACGGGTGATCTGCTCGTGGATCATGGTGTGGCGGGTCACGATAACTTTGAAATCGTCGTATTCTTCCTGGCTTGGCTTTTCGCCGTACAGCAGGATGTAGCACACTTCCAGGTAGTTAGACTCAGTGGCTAACTGATCGATGGGGAAACCGCGATGGAGCAGGATACCTTCGTCACCGTCGATAAAGGTGATTTTAGATTCACAGGAAGCGGTGGAGGTAAAACCAGGGTCAAAAGTAAATACCCCTTTTGAACCCAAACTACGGATATCAATAACATCCTGACCGAGCGTGCCTTTTAGCACATCCAGTTCAATAGCATCGTCACCATTGTAGGTGATGGTTGCTTTCTTATCAGCCATTTACGGTCTCCTTAGCGCCTTAGCTTAAGACTGCCGGAAGCCGGATTTGCATTCATAGTGAAAATCAATGTTACCGGTTTGTTATTTGGCTCGCGGCTCTGTGAAAAAGAAGAACCAGGGTACAGAGCGATGGGCGCTTGCGGGCAAACATTGAAAACCATTGAAATAACAGCAAATCAGGGTTTTAGCAGTCCGAATTTGTCAAACCTGTATATCACTAATAACTGTCCTGATAACGTCGGTCAATCACTCACACTGTTACATAACTAAATCTCAGGTGAAAGAGAGACCCCATAACTTTTACGAATTATATGCCTTTTCGGATGTTGTTTGTAACAATAATGTTTAACTTTTGTCAAATCCGATGGTTAAATTTTAAAAATATGTTGTTATCGTGATGTGGGTCACTGTTCAGCATAAAACCCGACAAACTATATGTAGGTTAATTGTAATGATTTTGTGAACATCCTATACTGCCGCCAGGTCTCCGGAATACCCTGCAGTCCCGAGCCAACCAGCGTTGTAACGTGTCGTTTCGCATCTGGAAGCAATGTAATTTGCATGACGCGCAGTTATAGAAAAGGACGCTGTCTGACCCGCACGCAGCCCGGAGGAAGGAAACAATAAGAACAGCATGTGGGCGTATTAATGATAAAAAATGCTAAAAAACAAAGACCTGTCAATCTGGATCTGACAACGATCCAGTTTCCTGTTACGGCTGTTGCGTCCATCCTCCACCGTGTGTCTGGCGTCATTACTTTTGTGGCGATCGGGCTCCTGCTGTGGCTGCTGGGGCTGTCGCTGTCATCTGAAGAAGGGTTCGCCAGCGCATCCGCGATCATGGGCGGCTTCTTCGCCAAATTCATTATGTGGGGCATTCTGACGGCGCTGGCTTATCACGCAGTCGGTGGTATTCGCCACGCATTGATGGATGTGGGCTATCTTGAAGAAACCTTTGCAGCCGGAAAACGTTCCGCCTGGATTTCAATTGCAATCACTGTCGTGCTTTCACTTCTCGCAGGAGTCCTCGTATGGTAAGCAACGCCTCCGCATTCGGACGCAACGGCGTACATGACTTCATTCTGGTTCGTGCGACCGCCATCGTTCTGACGCTGTACATCATCTATATGGTGGGTTTCTTCGCCATTAGTAGTGATTTGACGTATCAAAGCTGGACGGCTTTCTTCTCTTCCGCCTTTACCAAAGTCTTTACCCTGCTGGCGCTGTTCTCGACATTGATCCATGCCTGGATTGGCATGTGGCAGGTACTGACCGACTACGTTAAACCGGTGGCCGCGCGTCTTGGCCTGCAACTGCTGATTGTGGTTGCGCTGCTGGTTTACGTTATTTATGGATTTGTTGTGGTGTGGGGTGTGTGATGAATTTACCAGTCAGAGAGTTTGATGCTGTCGTAATCGGTGCTGGCGGCGCAGGTATGCGCGCGGCGCTGCAAATTTCCCAGAGCGGCCAGACCTGTGCGCTGCTCTCTAAAGTTTTCCCTACCCGTTCCCACACCGTGTCAGCACAGGGCGGTATTACCGTCGCACTGGGCAATACCCACGAAGATAACTGGGAATGGCACATGTACGACACCGTGAAAGGTTCCGATTACATCGGTGACCAGGACGCGATCGAATATATGTGTAAAACCGGCCCGGAAGCGATTCTGGAGCTGGAGCATATGGGCCTGCCGTTCTCCCGTCTGGACGATGGCAAAATTTATCAGCGTCCGTTTGGCGGCCAGTCGAAAAACTTCGGCGGCGAGCAGGCGGCACGCACGGCGGCAGCGGCTGACCGTACCGGCCATGCCCTGCTGCACACCCTTTATCAGCAGAACCTGAAAAACAAAACCACCATCTTCTCCGAATGGTATGCGCTCGATCTGGTGAAAAACCAGGATGGCGCTGTCGTCGGTTGCACCGCGCTGTGTATTGAAACCGGCGAGATGGTCTACTTCAAAGCCCGCGCAACCGTGCTGGCGACCGGCGGGGCAGGCCGTATTTACCAGTCCACCACTAACGCCCACATCAACACCGGCGACGGTGTCGGTATGGCGCTGCGCGCAGGCGTACCGGTGCAGGATATGGAAATGTGGCAGTTCCACCCGACGGGCATCGCAGGCGCAGGCGTGCTGGTGACCGAAGGCTGCCGTGGTGAAGGCGGTTATCTGCTGAACAAACACGGCGAGCGCTTTATGGAGCGTTACGCGCCGAATGCGAAAGACCTCGCGGGTCGTGATGTGGTGGCGCGTTCCATCATGATCGAAATCCGTGAAGGTCGCGGCTGCGACGGCCCATGGGGTCCGCACGCGAAACTGAAACTCGACCATCTGGGTAAAGACGTTCTTGAATCCCGTCTGCCGGGCATTCTGGAACTCTCCCGCACCTTCGCTCACGTTGACCCGGTGAAAGAGCCGATTCCGGTGATCCCAACCTGTCACTACATGATGGGCGGCATTCCGACCAAAGTGACCGGCCAGGCGCTGACGGTGAACGCGCAGGGCGAAGATGTGGTGATCCCGGGCCTGTTCGCAGTGGGCGAAATCGCCTGCGTATCGGTGCACGGTGCCAACCGTCTCGGCGGCAACTCGCTGCTCGACCTGGTGGTATTTGGCCGCGCGGCGGGTCTGCACTTGCAGGAATCTATCGCTGAACAGGGTCCGCTGCGTGATGCCAGCGAGTCCGACCTTGAAGCGTCACTGACACGCGTGAATCGCTGGAACAACACCCGCAGCGGTGAAGATCCGGTGACCATCCGTAAAGCGCTTCAGGAATGTATGCAGCATAACTTCTCGGTGTTCCGTGAAGGGGATGCGATGGCGAAAGGGCTGGAGCAACTGAAGGTGATCCGCGAGCGTCTGAAAAATGCCCGTCTGGATGACACCTCCAGCGACTTCAATACCCAGCGTGTCGAGTGCCTGGAGCTGGATAACCTGATGGAAACGGCGTACGCCACGGCGGTTTCGGCGAATTTCCGTACCGAAAGCCGTGGAGCGCACAGTCGCTTTGACTTCCCGGATCGTGACGACGAAAACTGGCTGTGCCATTCCCTGTATCTGCCTGAATCGGAGTCCATGACGCGCCGTAGTGTCAATATGGAACCGAAACTGCGTCCGGCATTCCCGCCGAAGATTCGTACTTACTAATGCGGAGACAGGAAAATGAAACTCGAATTTTCGATTTATCGTTATAACCCGGATGTCGACGACGCTCCGCGCATGCAGGATTACACCCTGGAAGGCGAAGAAGGGCGCGACATGATGCTGCTGGATGCCCTGATGCAGCTCAAAGAAAAAGATCCGACGCTGGCGTTTCGCCGCTCGTGCCGCGAAGGGGTTTGCGGCTCCGACGGCCTGAACATGAACGGCAAAAATGGTCTGGCCTGTATCACGCCGATCTCCGCACTCGGCAACGGAACGAAGAAAATCGTTATCCGTCCGCTGCCAGGCCTGCCGGTAGTGCGCGATCTGGTGGTGGACATGGGGCAATTCTATGCCCAATATGAGAAGATCAAGCCTTACCTGTTGAATAATGGGCAAAATCCACCCGCTCGCGAGCATTTGCAGTCGCCCGAGCAGCGTGAAAAACTCGACGGCCTGTACGAATGTATTCTGTGCGCCTGCTGCTCGACGTCCTGCCCGTCATTCTGGTGGAACCCGGATAAGTTTATCGGCCCGGCGGGTCTGCTCGCCGCCTATCGCTTCCTGATCGACAGCCGCGATACGGAAACCGATAACCGTCTGGAAGGGTTGAGCGATGCTTTCAGCGTATTCCGCTGCCATAGCATCATGAACTGCGTCAGTGTGTGTCCGAAAGGGCTGAACCCGACGCGCGCCATCGGCCATATTAAGTCGATGTTGTTGCAGCGCAGTGCTTAAGTAAGTTACCCCTCACCCCGGCCCTCTCCCCATGGGAGAGGGGGGAAAATTCCCTCTCCCTCAGGGAGAGGGTTAGGGTGAGGGTAAAGATGAAATGAATCGCAGGAAACCTCTAAAAACTGCCCTGATGTGTTGACAGTTTTTAAAGGTTCCTTCGCGGGCCAACTCAACGAAAAGAGCTCGCAAGTGAACCCTGGTACGTGCTCCTCACGGTGTACGGTGTAGTTATCCACGGCGAATAAGCAGATAAATGCTTAAGGGATCACGATGCAGAACGGCGCAATGAAAGCCTGGCTGGACTCTTCTTACCTCTCTGGGTCGAATCAGAGCTGGATAGAACAGCTCTATGAAGACTTCTTAACCGATCCTGATTCGGTAGATGCGAACTGGCGCTCTATGTTCCAGCAGCTACCGGTGACCGGTGTGAAACCGGATCAATTCCACTCTAAAACGCGTGATTATTTCCGGCGTCTGGCGAAAGATGCTTCGCGTTATACCTCCTCCGTTTCCGATCCCGATACCAATGTGAAGCAGGTTAAAGTCCTGCAACTGATCAACGCTTACCGCTTCCGTGGTCACCAGCATGCGAATCTCGATCCGCTGGGACTGTGGAAACAGGAGCGCGTCGCCGATCTCGATCTGGATTACCACGATCTGACCGAAGCGGATCTCCAGGAAACGTATAACGTGGGGTCATTTGCCATCGGCAAAGACACCATGAAGCTCGGCGATCTGCTGGACGCCCTCAAGCAAACTTACTGCGGCTCCATCGGCGCTGAGTACATGCATATCACCTCAACGGAAGAGAAACGCTGGATCCAGCAGCGCATCGAATCCGTGGCGGGTCGTCCTTCGTTTACCGCGAAAGAGAAAAAACGCTTCCTCAGTGAACTGACGGCGGCGGAAGGCATGGAGCGCTATCTGGGCGCGAAATTCCCTGGTGCAAAACGCTTCTCGCTGGAAGGCGGCGACGCGCTGGTGCCGATGCTCAAAGAGATGATTCGCCACGCCGGTAAAAACGGCACCCGTGAAGTGGTGCTGGGTATGGCGCACCGCGGCCGCTTAAACGTGCTGATTAACGTGCTGGGCAAGAAAACCCAGGACCTGTTTGATGAGTTTGCCGGTAAACACAAAGAGCACCTGGGAACGGGTGACGTGAAATACCACATGGGCTTCTCCTCAGACATGGAAACCGAAGGCGGCCTCGTGCACCTGGCGCTGGCGTTTAACCCGTCGCACCTTGAAATCGTCAGCCCGGTGGTAATGGGTTCTGTGCGTGCGCGTCTGGATCGTCTGGACGAGCCGAGCAGCAATAAAGTTCTGCCGATCACCATTCACGGTGACGCGGCGGTGACCGGGCAGGGCGTGGTTCAGGAAACCCTGAACATGTCGAAAGCCCGTGGTTACGAAGTGGGCGGTACCGTGCGCATCGTGATCAACAACCAGGTGGGCTTCACCACATCGAACCCTCTGGATGCACGCTCGACGCCGTACTGCACCGACATCGGCAAAATGGTACAGGCCCCGATTTTCCACGTTAACGCTGATGATCCGGAAGCTGTGGCTTTTGTCACCCGCATTGCGCTGGAATTCCGCAACACCTTTAAACGCGACGTGTTTATCGACCTGGTCTGCTACCGCCGTCATGGGCATAACGAAGCCGACGAGCCGAGTGCAACCCAGCCGCTGATGTATCAGAAAATCAAAAAGCACCCGACGCCGCGTAAAATCTACGCTGACCGTCTGGAGCAGGAAAAAATCGCCACTCTGGAAGATGCCACCGAAATGGTGAATCTGTACCGCGACATGCTCGACGAAGGGCAGTGCGTGGTGAAAGAGTTCCGCCCAATGAACATGCATTCGTTCACCTGGTCGCCGTACCTCAACCACGAGTGGGACGAAAGCTACCCGAACAAAGTGGAAATGAAGCGCCTGGTGGAACTGGCGAAGCGCATCAGCACGGTGCCGGACGCCATTGAGATGCAGTCCCGCGTGGCGAAAATCTACGGCGACCGTCAGGCGATGGCCGCAGGCGAGAAACTGTTTGACTGGGGCGGCGCGGAAAACCTCGCTTACGCCACCCTGGTTGACGAAGGCATTTCCGTGCGTCTTTCCGGTGAAGACTCCGGGCGCGGTACCTTCTTCCACCGTCATGCAGTGATCCACAACCAGGCTAACGGTTCAACATATACGCCGCTGCACCACGTGCACAATTCTCAGGGCCCGTTCAAGGTCTGGGACTCCGTGCTGTCGGAAGAAGCGGTACTGGCGTTTGAATACGGTTACGCCACCGCCGAGCCGCGCACGCTGACCATCTGGGAAGCACAGTTCGGTGACTTTGCTAACGGCGCGCAGGTGGTGATCGACCAGTTCATCTCCTCCGGCGAGCAGAAATGGGGCCGGATGTGTGGCCTGGTAATGCTGCTGCCGCACGGCTACGAAGGTCAGGGCCCGGAGCACTCCTCCGCGCGTCTGGAGCGTTACCTGCAACTGTGTGCTGAACAGAACATGCAGGTGTGCGTACCGTCCACCCCGGCGCAGGTGTATCACATGATCCGCCGTCAGGCGCTGCGCGGTATGCGTCGCCCGCTGATCGTCATGTCACCAAAATCGTTGCTGCGTCATCCGCTGGCAGTGTCTACGCTTGATGAACTGGCTAACGGTACATTCATGCCCGCTATCGGTGAGATTGATGACATTGATCCGCAAGGGGTTAAGCGCGTAGTCATGTGTTCTGGTAAGGTTTATTACGACCTGCTCGAACAGCGCCGTAAGAATGACCAGAAAGATGTCGCCATTGTGCGTATCGAACAGCTTTATCCGTTCCCGCATCAGGCGATGCAGGAAGCGTTAAAACCGTATGCCCACGTACATGATTTTGTCTGGTGCCAGGAAGAGCCGCTTAACCAGGGCGCATGGTATTGCAGTCAGCATCATTTCCGTGAAGTGATTCCGTTTGGGTCTGCTCTGCGTTATGCAGGTCGCCCGGCCTCCGCCTCTCCGGCGGTAGGATATCTGTCCGTTCACCAGAAACAGCAACAAGATCTGGTTAATGACGCGCTGAACGTCGATTAAATAAAGGATAAATAATGAGTAGCGTAGATATTCTTGTTCCCGACCTGCCTGAGTCCGTTGCTGATGCGACTGTCGCGACCTGGCACAAAAAACCAGGCGATAGCGTGCAACGCGATGAAGTGCTGGTAGAAATCGAAACTGACAAAGTGGTACTGGAAGTACCGGCCTCAGCGGACGGCATTCTGGATGCAGTGCTGGAAGATGAAGGGACGACCGTCACCTCTCGCCAGATCCTTGGCCGCCTGCGCGAAGGTAACAGCGCGGGCAAAGAGAGCAGCGTGAAGTCCGAAGAAAAAGACTCTACGCCGGCGCAGCGCCAGCAGGCGTCGCTGGAAGAGCAAAACAATGACGCGTTAAGCCCGGCGATCCGTCGCCTGCTGGCTGAACACAATCTTGACGCCAGCGCCATCAAAGGCACCGGTGTGGGCGGTCGTCTGACCCGTGAAGATGTGGACAAGCATCTGGCGAAAGCGCCTGCTCAGGGCGAGCAGAAAGCGCCAGCGCCGCAGGCTCAACCGGCTCAGTCTGCACCTGCGCTTGGCAACCGTTCTGAAAAACGCGTGCCGATGACCCGTCTGCGTAAGCGCGTGGCCGAGCGTCTGCTGGAAGCGAAAAACTCCACTGCCATGCTGACCACGTTCAATGAAGTCAACATGAAGCCAATCATGGATCTGCGTAAGCAGTACGGTGACGCGTTTGAAAAACGTCACGGCATCCGTCTGGGCTTTATGTCGTTCTACGTGAAAGCGGTGGTTGAAGCACTCAAACGCTTCCCGGAAGTGAACGCGTCCATCGATGGCGATGATGTGGTGTACCACAACTACTTCGACGTCAGCATGGCGGTTTCCACGCCGCGTGGCCTGGTAACGCCAGTGCTGCGTGACGTTGATGCGCTGGGCATGGCCGACATCGAAAAACGTATCAAAGAGCTGGCGGTGAAAGGGCGCGACGGCAAGCTGACCGTTGACGATCTGACCGGCGGTAACTTCACCATCACCAACGGCGGCGTCTTCGGATCGCTGATGTCCACCCCGATCATCAACCCGCCGCAGAGCGCGATCCTCGGCATGCATGCCATTAAAGATCGTCCGATGGCGGTGGACGGCAAGGTTGAGATCCTGCCGATGATGTATCTGGCGCTCTCCTACGATCACCGTCTGATCGACGGTCGTGAATCCGTGAGCTTCCTCGTGGCCATTAAAGAGCTGCTTGAAGATCCGACCCGTCTGCTGCTGGACGTGTAGTTTTTGGTTGTAATGCCCGGCAGCACAGTTTGCCGGGCCTACAAAAGCATGACCTAACGATTACCTGAAGGATGGATAGAACACATGAACTTACATGAATATCAGGCCAAACAATTGTTTGCCCGCTATGGTTTGCCAGCGCCGGTAGGTTACGCCTGTAACACCCCGCGCGAAGCTGAAGAAGCGGCATCCAAAATTGGTGCTGGCCCGTGGGTAGTGAAATGTCAGGTACACGCGGGTGGCCGTGGTAAAGCAGGCGGCGTGAAAGTGGTTAACAGCAAAGAAGAAATTCGCGCCTTTGCAGAACACTGGCTTGGTAAGCGCCTGGTGACCTACCAGACGGACGCAAACGGTCAGCCGGTAAATCAGATTCTGGTCGAATCCGCGACCGATATCGATAAAGAGCTGTACCTGGGCGCGGTCGTCGATCGTAGCTCCCGTCGCGTTGTATTCATGGCCTCCACCGAAGGCGGCGTGGAAATCGAGAAAGTGGCGGAAGAAACCCCGCACCTGATCCACAAAGTGGCGCTCGATCCGCTGGCAGGCCCGATGCCGTACCAGGGTCGCGAACTGGCGTTCAAACTGGGGCTGGAAGGTAAACAGGTTCAGCAGTTCACCAAAATCTTTATGGGCCTCGCGAACATTTTCCTTGAGCGCGATCTGGCGCTGATTGAAATCAACCCGCTGGTCATCACCAAACAGGGCGATCTGATTTGTCTCGACGGCAAACTGGGCGCTGATGGCAACGCGCTGTTCCGCCAGCCGGATCTGCGTGAGATGCGCGATCAGTCTCAAGAAGATCCGCGTGAAGCTCAGGCGGCACAGTGGGAACTGAACTACGTGGCGCTCGATGGTAATATCGGCTGCATGGTTAACGGTGCGGGCCTGGCAATGGGCACCATGGACATCGTTAAGCTGCATGGCGGCGAACCGGCAAACTTCCTTGACGTGGGCGGCGGCGCGACCAAAGAGCGCGTAACCGAAGCGTTCAAAATCATCCTCTCTGACGACAATGTGAAAGCCGTACTGGTGAACATTTTCGGCGGTATCGTACGTTGCGACCTGATCGCTGACGGCATTATCGGTGCTGTGGAAGAAGTGGGTGTTAACGTGCCGGTAGTGGTGCGTCTGGAAGGGAACAACGCCGAGCTGGGCGCGAAGAAACTGGCTGATAGCGGCCTGAATATTATTGCAGCGAAAAGTCTGACGGACGCAGCACAGCAGGTTGTTGCCGCAGTGGAGGGGAAATAATGTCTGTTTTAATCGATAAAAACACCAAAGTGATCTGCCAGGGTTTCACCGGCAGTCAGGGGACGTTCCACTCTGAGCAGGCGATCGCCTACGGTACGCAAATGGTCGGCGGCGTAACGCCGGGCAAAGGCGGCACCACCCATCTCGGCCTGCCGGTATTCAACACCGTGCGCGAAGCCGTGGAAGCGACGGGCGCGACGGCAACCGTGATTTACGTTCCGGCTCCGTTCTGCAAAGACTCCATTCTGGAAGCGATTGACGCGGGCATTAAGCTGATTATCACCATCACCGAAGGCATCCCGACGCTGGATATGCTGACTGTGAAAGTGAAGCTCGACGAAGCGGGCGTGCGCATGATCGGCCCGAACTGCCCAGGTGTGATCACCCCGGGCGAATGCAAAATCGGCATCATGCCGGGCCACATTCACCAGCCGGGCAAAGTGGGCATCGTTTCCCGCTCCGGTACGCTGACCTATGAAGCGGTTAAGCAGACCACCGATTACGGCTTCGGCCAGTCCACCTGTGTGGGCATCGGCGGGGACCCGATCCCTGGCTCCAACTTCATCGACATCCTGAAACTGTTCCAGGAAGATCCGCAGACCGAAGCGATCGTAATGATCGGTGAGATCGGCGGCAGCGCGGAAGAAGAAGCGGCGGCGTACATCAAAGAGCACGTCACCAAGCCGGTTGTGGGTTACATCGCAGGTGTGACCGCGCCGAAAGGCAAACGTATGGGTCATGCGGGCGCAATCATCGCGGGTGGTAAAGGCACGGCGGATGAGAAATTCGCTGCCCTTGAAGCCGCAGGCGTGAAAACCGTTCGCAGCCTGGCAGACATCGGCGAAGCGCTGAAAAGCATCATTAAATAAGTACTGCGCCCTGAAAGGGGCGCAATAATAAATGAGTCTTGACATGGTTGGCCATCATACGATGGCCTTTTTTAATGGCGTCGTTTCGCCACGAGGGTGAATTTATAGTCGTCGCTGCGAAAGGTGTTGCGGCTGTACTCAAACACCCGACCATCCTGCAAAAATCCGCGTGAGATTTTCTCCAGCACCGGCTGCGCCGGATCGACTGCCAGGGCGGCGATCACTTCTGCGCCCGGCATCACCGGGACAATTTCCTGTTCGCTGCGATCGATCACCATCTTTTTGACCTGCTCGATAAACTGGTATTTGGAATTTTCCATCACTTCCCAGGTGAGATCGGGAAACAGCGCCAGCGGCATCCAGGTTTCTTCCAGCGTCACCGCTTTTTGTTTGATAAAGCGTATCCGCTTCACATGCCAGGCTTTGTCATCCGCTTTCAGCGCCAGTCGTTCGGCCAGCGTTTCATCGGCACTGATCACCTCAAAAACCTGCACCTCGCTGTGCGTCTCGACTTCACGATCGGCCAGTTTTTCATAAAAGCTGGTGAGCTGATAAATGTCGTAATTCACCCGCTCCGCTTTCACATATGAGCCGCTGCCCTGGATGCTTTCGATAATGGCTTCGGCAGTGAGCTGTTTTAACGCCTGGCGCACGGTGACGCGGCTGACGCCAAACTGCGCCTGTAATGCGGATTCGGTGGGCAGCGCGTCGCCGGGTTTGAGTTCACCACTCTGCACTTGCAGGCGGAGGGTGTCGGCTATCTGGCGGTACATCGGTTTATTGGTCATAGCGGCCTGCGTTTGTATCACACAAATTAAGCCGATTATGCCCGTCACAGCGCCATTGTAAATAATACAAATCAAATACAAATAATCGCTATAAGTGAAATTGATCACGTAATGGTATTACTCCGTCAGGCACAATGCGCTGTAAATTGACTGACACTGTGAGGACGTGATGAAGCTGACGGCGTTAACCCACCCGGATGCCTGCCTGATTCAGACCTGTTTTACCAGCCGCACTGATGCCATTCGTGCGCTGGCGGAACGGCTGAAGGCGCAGGGCAAGCTGAGTGATATCGAGATTTTTTTACAGGACGTGTATGACCGGGAAGCTGCTGGCCCCACCGCGCTCGGTGAAGGGCTGGCGGTGCCGCACGGCAAATCATCGGCGGTAAACGAGGCGGCGTTTGCGGTGGCGACCTTACGCGAGCCGTTAAGCTGGCAGGGCGTGGATGGCCCGGAAGCGGTCTCGCTGATCTTTTTACTGGCGATCCCGCACGCCGAGGCCGGTTCCACGCATATGCAGTTGCTGACGGAACTTACCTCTGCGCTGGTCGACGATAGCGTGCGGGCGGCGGTGATGGCGGCAGAAACCCCCGACGCGCTGCTGGCGATCCTCGCGGGTGACCGGATGGGTCACCAGACGGAACTGGCCGCCGACGCGCCGCTGGTCGTCTGTGTCACCGCCTGTCCTGCGGGCATCGCGCATACTTACATGGCGGCGGAATACTTAGAAAAAGCCGGGCAAAAACTCGGTGTGCAGGTGGCAGTGGAAAAGCAGGGCGCGAATGGCATTGAAGGGCGTTTAACCGCCGAACAGCTTCACCGTGCCCGGGCCTGTATCTTTGCCGCCGACGTGGCGATTAAAGACGCCGACCGTTTTGCGGGCCTGCCCACGCTGCGTGTTCCGGTGGCGGAACCGCTTCGTCATGCGGAAAGTTTGATCACCCGTGCGCTGGCGCTGCCGCCGGTGACCGCCGAACGCGCGGCACAGA
Organism: Enterobacter sp. kpr-6; assembly: GCF_900116015.1. Lineage (GTDB taxonomy): Bacteria > Pseudomonadota > Gammaproteobacteria > Enterobacterales > Enterobacteriaceae > Enterobacter_D. Next base: position 365,396 of record NZ_FOYH01000002.1, on the reverse strand, counting down.
GTCAGGAAGATGCGCCCAAAAGCGTTAAAGCCGAATTAAAACAGGCGCTGTTAAGCGGCATTTCTTTTGCCGTGCCGCTGATTGTCGCCGGGGGCACGGTGCTGGCGGTCGCGGTGCTGCTGGCGCAAATTTTCGGCCTTCAGCATCTGTTTGATATGGAAAACTCCTGGCTGTGGCTCTACCGCAAACTGGGCGGCGGGATGCTCGGCACGCTGATGGTGCCGGTGCTGGCGGCCTACACCGCGTATTCGCTGGCGGATAAACCCGCGCTGGCCCCCGGTTTTGCGGCGGGTCTTGCCGCTAACATGATTGGTTCCGGCTTTCTGGGGGCAATTGCGGGCGGGTTAATCGCCGGGTATCTGATGCGCTGGGTAAAAAGTCATCTGCGTTTGAGCAGCCGGTTTAACGGTTTTCTGACCTTTTACCTCTACCCGGTCATCGGCACGCTCGGCGCGGGCAGTCTGATGCTGTTTGTGGTGGGTGAACCGGTGGCGTGGATCAACAACAGCCTGACAGCGTGGCTTAACGGTCTGTCCGGCGCGAATGCGCTGCTGCTCGGCGCAATTCTCGGTTTTATGTGTTCGTTTGATCTGGGCGGCCCGGTGAATAAAGCCGCCTATGCGTTTTGTCTCGGCGCGATGGCTAACGGCGTTTACGGCCCTTACGCCATTTTCGCCTCGGTCAAAATGGTCTCGGCTTTTACCGTCACCGCCTCGACGCTGATCGCGCCGCGCTACTTCAAAGAGTTTGAAATCGAAACCGGCAAATCAACCTGGCTGCTGGGGCTGGCGGGGATCACAGAGGGCGCGATTCCCATGGCGATTGAAGATCCGCTGCGGGTGATTGGCTCTTTTGTGCTTGGCTCGCTGGTCACGGGGGCCCTCGTTGGCGCGGCGGGCATTGGTCTGTCGACGCCGGGCGCGGGGATTTTCTCCCTCTTTTTACTGCACGATAACGGACTCGGCGGCCTGCTGGCGGCGGGTAGCTGGTTTGGCGCGGCGTTAATTGGCACGGCCATTTCCACCTGCATATTGATCCTCTGGCGTGGTGTTGCCGTGAAAAAAGGCAAATACGTTATCGAAACCCTTTTACCGTAACGATGAGGAAACGACGATGAAAGCTGTATCCCGTGTTCACATCACGCCGCATATGCACTGGGATCGGGAGTGGTATTTCACCACCGAAGAGTCGCGCATTTTGCTGGTCAACAATATGGAAGAGATCCTGACGCGCCTTGAGCAGGACGCCGATTACAAATATTACGTGCTCGACGGCCAGACGGCGGTACTGGAGGATTATTTTGCGGTGAAGCCGGAAAGCAGACCGCGTGTAAAAGCGCTGGTTGCCGCCGGAAAACTGATTATCGGCCCCTGGTATACCCAGACCGATACCACCATCGTGGCGGGCGAATCGATCGTGCGTAATTTGCTGTACGGTATGCGCGATTGCCTGGCCTTTGGCGAGCCGATGAAAATCGGCTATCTGCCGGATTCGTTCGGCATGTCGGCGCAACTGCCGCACATCTATAACGGTTTTGGCATCACCCGCACGATGTTCTGGCGCGGCTGTTCTGAGCGTCATGGCACTAACAAAACCGAATTTCTCTGGCAAAGCACAGATGGCAGCGAAGTGACCGCGCAGGTGCTGCCGCTGGGCTACGCGATTGGTAAGTACTTACCGGAGGACGAGGCGGGGCTGCGTAAGCGCCTTGATGACTATTTTACCGTGCTGGAAAAAGCCTCGCTCACCGGAGACATTTTGCTGCCCAATGGCCATGACCAGATGCCGCTCCAGCAAAATATTTTTGCGGTGATGGCGATGCTGCGCAAAATCTACCCGCAGCGCGAGTTTCTCATGAGCCGCTTTGAAGAGGTCTTTGAGCGCATCGAGGCGCAGCGCGGGAAGCTCGCCACGCTAAAAGGCGAGTTCATTGACGGTAAATATATGCGCGTGCACCGCACCATCGGGTCTACGCGGATGGATATCAAAATCGCCCATGCCCGCATCGAGAATAAAATAGTTAACCTGCTGGAGCCGCTGGCCGCTATCGCCTGGACGCTGGGCTTTGAGTACCACCACGGCCTGCTGGAAAAAATGTGGAAGGAGATCTTAAAAAATCACGCCCACGACAGCATCGGCTGCTGCTGTAGCGATCAGGTCCACCGGGAAATTATGTCGCGCTTTGCGCTGGCGGAGGACATGGCCGACAATCTGACGCGTTTTTATCTGCGCAAAATCACCGACAACATGCCGCACAGCGAGGCGGATAAGCTGGTGCTTTTTAACCTGATGCCGTTTCCCCGTGAAGAGGTGGTAAATACCACCGTGCGGCTGCGCGCCAGCCAGTTTCGCGTGTGCGACGGCGAAGGGCGTGACGTGCCGTTTTTCATCCGCAGTCAGCGGGAAATCGATCCGGGTCTGATTGACCGCCAGATTGTGCACTATGGCAATTACGAGCCGTTTATGGAATACGATATCCAGCTTAATCAGACGCTACCCGCGATGGGCTTCAGCACGCTGTTTATCGAGCCGGGCGTGGCAGGCCAACAGCAGGCGGTGAACGCCACGCAAAACGGGCTGGAGAACGCTTTCTGGCAGATTGATATCAATCATGACGGCACGCTGCGGCTGCGGGATAAAGAGCGCGGACTGATCTATGACCGGGTGCTGGAGCTGGAAGAGGGTTCGGACGACGGCGACGAGTATGATTACTCTCCGGCGCGTGAGGAGTGGGTGCTCACCTCCGCCGGGGTAACACCGTCCCGGGAAATAATCCACGAGGCCTGGCAGAGCAGGGCGCTGATCCGCTACCGCCTCGCGGTGCCGCGCGACCTGGCGGAACGGGCGGCGGGGAAAACCAGCGGCACGCTTGGCGTAGAGATGGAAATCACGCTGGCGCACCACAGTCGCCGCATCGATATTGAGGTGCGGCTGGATAATCAGGCCGACGACCATCGCGTGCGGGTGCGCATTCCCACGCCGTTTGTTACCGATGAGGTGCTGGCGGATACCCAGTTTGGCGCGATTACGCGTCCGGTGCGTGACAGCGCCATGGCAGGCTGGCAGGAAGAGGGCTGGAAGGAAGCGCCGGTGCCGGTGTGGAATCTGCTTAACTATGCGGCATTGCAGGAGGGACGGCACGGCATGGCACTGTTCACCGAAGGGCTGCGCGAATTTGAAATCATCGGTGAGAAAGAGAAAACCTTCGCCCTGACGCTGCTGCGCGGTGTGGGCGTGCTGGGTAAAGAAGATCTGCTCCTGCGTCCCGGCAGGCCGTCGGGCATTAAAATGCCGGTGCCGGATTCGCAGATGCGTGGCAAGTGCTCCTGCCGCTTTAGTCTGTTTGCGTTTAGCGGAACACCGGAAGGGGCAGGGGTGGCGCAACAGGCCCGGAGCTGGCTGACGCCGGTGCAGTGCTATAACAAAATTCCGTGGAATGCGATGAAACTGAATCCGGCGGCGATCACCACACCGCTGCGCTACAGCCTGTTGACGATATCCCCGGCGAGTTGCCCGCTCAGCGTTCTGAAAAAGGCGGAGGATAAGGATGCGCTGATTGTGCGTCTGTTCAACCCGTCGCTCGCCTCTGCCTGTGATGCCACGGTGACGTTTAACCGGCTGACTGAGGTTACGGAAGTGGGTATGGATGAACAACGACTAACGGCGGAAAAAAACCGATCGGGAATGTTACGGCCATGCCAGTCACAAACCCTGTGCGTTACATTTAAATAACCTTATTAGATTTACCTTAAGCCACGTTCGCGTGGCTTTTTACTTTCTGAATAAATTTCAGTGTTAAAAGGTTTAAATTCAAAAGTGAATTATTTGTGATAATAATCACTGCCGCCGCTTTTTTTTCATGCTGTCATTGCGCTTGCTTCCTTTATTTTTAAAACACTTTTGTAAATTCATACGCCAGCCGGGTTAAATAAAATCACCTTAATGAATATTTAATGCGGGCATATTAACTATCAGGACCATAGTTAATACAAGCTGTTAACATAATTTTTACCATCGCGACCATGCGGATACAAAATTAACATAACTTGAGAAAATTGATTTAAATCAATATTTAATTCGTGGAAAAAGACCATAAAAAGCGTTAAATTGTTCGCGATCAAATTGGTCAAAAAGTCGTACAATGCTCATAAATTGATCCCTGTCGAAAAACGTAAAAGAGGTTCAATAAAAACCTGTTTATTGTAAGGGAATTGCGGCGTAATATACTGCGAGATCAATTTAGGGTTTTATTAACGTATCTGTAACTTTACTTTGCCACGTTACTGTTATTCATAACCGCACTAACAAAGAAAAGTCAGAATCATTTGTTTTGGGGCATGTGTGTGAACCTTCGCTAACGAGGTTTACTCCCGGAGTCTTCATGCGATGAGCAAGGAGTCATAATGTTAGATATAGTCGAACTGTCGCGCTTGCAGTTTGCCTTGACCGCGATGTACCACTTCCTTTTTGTGCCGCTGACGCTGGGTATGGCGTTCCTGCTGGCCATTATGGAAACGGTCTACGTCCTTTCCGGCAAACAGATTTATAAAGATATGACCAAATTCTGGGGCAAGTTGTTTGGTATCAACTTTGCGCTGGGTGTGGCGACCGGTCTGACCATGGAGTTCCAGTTCGGGACTAACTGGTCTTATTACTCTCACTATGTGGGTGATATTTTCGGTGCGCCGCTGGCCATTGAAGGTCTGATGGCCTTCTTCCTCGAATCCACCTTTGTAGGTCTGTTCTTCTTCGGTTGGGATCGTTTGAGCAAAGTGCAGCATATGGCCGTTACCTGGCTGGTGGCGCTCGGCTCGAACCTTTCTGCATTGTGGATCCTTGTTGCTAACGGCTGGATGCAAAACCCGATCGCTTCGGATTTCAACTACGAAACCATGCGTATGGAAATGGTGAGCTTCTCCGAGCTGGTGCTTAACCCTGTTGCACAGGTGAAATTCGTTCACACTGTGGCCTCCGGTTACACCTGTGGTGCGATGTTCATTCTGGGTATCAGCGCCTACTACCTGCTGCGCGGTCGCGATGTCGCCTTTGCTAAACGCTCCTTTGCTATTGCAGCCAGCTTCGGCATGGCGGCAATTCTGTCTGTTATCGTACTGGGTGACGAATCCGGCTACGAAATGGGCGACGTGCAAAAAACCAAACTGGCAGCGATTGAAGCCGAGTGGGAAACGCAACCGGCTCCGGCCGCGTTCACCCTATTTGGTCTTCCTGACCAGGATACGCAAGAAAACAATTTCGCCATTCAGATCCCTTACGCACTGGGCATCATCGCCACGCGTTCTGTTGACACCCCGGTTATCGGTCTGAAAGACCTGATGGTGCAGCATGAAGAGCGTATCCGTAACGGTATGAAAGCGTATCAGCTGTTAGAAGAACTGCGTGCGGGTACGGCCGATCAGAGCGTACGCGACCAGTTCAACAGCATGAAGAAAGATCTCGGCTACGGGATGCTGCTCAAACGCTACACCCCGAACGTGACTGATGCGACTGAAGAGCAGATCCAACAGGCGACCAAAGATTCTATCCCGCGTGTTGCGCCGCTGTACTTCGCCTTCCGTATCATGGTGGGTAGCGGCATCCTGATGCTGCTGATTATCGGGGCGTCCTTCTGGACCGTTTGCCGTAACCGCATTGGGTCGAAATCCTGGCTGTTGCGCGCTGCGCTGTACGGTATGCCGTTGCCGTGGATTGCGATCGAAGCCGGTTGGTTTGTGGCTGAATATGGCCGTCAACCGTGGGCGATTGGTGAAGTGCTGCCGACCGCGGTGGCTAACTCATCATTAACCGTTGGCGATCTGCTGTTCTCGATGATTCTGATTTGCGGTCTGTATACGCTGTTTATGGTGGCGGAAGTGTTCCTGATGTTCAAATTTGCTCGCCTTGGGCCGAGCAGCCTGAAGACGGGTCGCTATCACTATGAGCAGTCTAATGTACCGTCTCAGTCAGAACGCTATGAGCAGTCTACCGTGTCTTCTCAGCCAGCACGTTAAGACAGGAGTCATTAAATGATCGATTATGAAGTATTACGTTTTATCTGGTGGCTGCTGGTTGGCATTCTGCTGATCGGTTTTGCGGTCACCGACGGGTTCGACATGGGCGTGGGGATGTTAACCCGCGTGCTGGGTCGCAGCGACACAGAGCGTCGTGTGATGATTAACACCATCGCCCCGCACTGGGACGGTAACCAGGTGTGGCTCATCACCGCAGGCGGCGCGCTGTTCGCGGCCTGGCCGATGGTCTACGCGGCTGCGTTCTCCGGCTTCTATGTGGCGATGATCCTGGTGCTGGCGTCATTGTTCTTCCGTCCGGTCGGGTTTGATTACCGCTCGAAGATTGAAGACAACCGCTGGCGCAACATGTGGGACTGGGGCATTTTCATCGGTAGCTTTGTGCCGCCGCTGGTCATCGGTGTGGCGTTCGGTAACCTGTTGCAGGGCGTACCTTTCCACATGGATGAGTACATGCGTCTGTTCTACACCGGTAACTTCTTCCAGTTGCTGAACCCGTTTGGTCTGCTGGCCGGTATTGTCAGCGTGGCAATGATCATCACCCAGGGCGCGACTTACCTGCAAATGCGTACCGCTGGTGAACTGCATCTGCGTTCGCGCAGCACCGCGCAGATTGCCGCGCTGGTCACGATGGTGTGCTTCGCGCTGGCAGGCGTCTGGGTGGTCTACGGTATTGATGGCTATGTGGTGACGTCTGTGATTGACCACCACGCGGCGTCTAATCCGCTGAGCAAAGAAGTGGCGCTTCAGGCGGGTGCCTGGATGGTTAACTTTAACAACACCCCGATTCTGTGGCTGATCCCGGCGCTGGGCGTTGTGCTGCCGCTGGTGACCACCCTGATGTCTCGTTTAGAGAAACCGGCGTTTGCGTTCGTCTTCTCTTCACTGACACTGGCGTGCATCATTCTGACCGCTGGTATCGCCATGTTCCCGTTCATTATGCCGTCCAGCACAATGATGAATGCGAGCCTGACCGTGTGGGATGCGACCTCCAGCCAGATGACGCTGAACCTGATGACTTATGTTGCTCTGGTGTTTGTGCCGATTATTCTTCTCTACACCACCTGGTGTTACTGGAAGATGTTTGGACGCATCACCAAACAAGACATCGAAAGCAACACTCATTCTCTGTACTAAGTAAGGAGCAAACAATGTGGTATTTCGCATGGATTTTAGGAACGCTTCTTGCCTGTGCATTTGGCATCATCACCGCGCTGGCGTTCGAGCATGTTGAAGCAACTAAAGCCGGTAAAGAAGAACACTAATGAACGCCATTATCGCTAAGATGTATGCGGTAATGGATAAGGGCCCGCTTCGGGCCCTTTCCTTAGTGATGGCATTACTGCTCGCCGGCTGCATGTTCTGGGATCCCACCCGCTTTGCGGCGAAGACCAGCGAGTTTGAAATCTGGCACGGTTTTCTGATGATGTGGGCCGTCTGTGCAGGCGTGATCCACGGCGTAGGATTCCGGCCTAAAGCGATTCACTGGCAGGGCGTATTTTGCCCGCTGATCGCCGACATTGTGCTGGCGACCGCGCTATTTTATTTCTTCTTTTGAATAAGAACTGTCCGTTAACGATATGGGCTTGCAAAAGCCCATAAATTTTTACTCTCCGTTTACCTGAACCCATTCCAAAGCACCTTCCCCGCGCGTATAGTAGCAACGTTTTAAAGCTCTAACCTTTCTTGCATTACCGGGATGTAAAGTGAATACAACGCTGTTTAGATGGCCGGTTCGGGTTTATTACGAAGATACGGATGCCGGTGGGGTGGTTTACCATGCCAGCTACGTCGCATTTTATGAACGAGCTCGCACAGAAATGCTGCGTCATCATCACTTTAGCCAGCAGGTTTTGTTGGCAGAACGGGTCGCTTTTGTGGTGCGTAAAATGACGCTGGATTATTTTGCCCCCGCCAGACTCGACGATATGCTCGAAGTCCAAACGGAAATTACATCAATGCGCGGAACCTCTCTGGTTTTCACGCAGCGGATCGTCAATGCAGAAAACATCGTGCTGAACGAAGCTGAAGTACTGATTGTTTGCGTTGATCCACTCTTAATGAAGCCTCGTGCGCTTCCCAAGTCTATTGTCGCGGAGTTTAAGCAGTGACTGACATGAACATCCTTGATTTGTTCCTGAAGGCTAGCCTTCTGGTCAAACTTATCATGTTGATTTTGATTGGTTTTTCAATCGCATCCTGGGCCATCATTATTCAACGTACGCGTATTCTTAACGCGGCGGGGCGTGAGGCAGAAACCTTTGAAGATAAATTCTGGTCCGGCATTGAACTCTCCCGCCTGTATCAGGAAAGCCAGGGACGCCGTGAAACGCTAACCGGCTCGGAGCAAATTTTCTACAGCGGATTCAAAGAGTTTGCCCGTTTACACCGCGCTAATAATCATGCGCCGGAAGCCGTTGTTGAAGGGGCTTCCCGTGCAATGCGCATCTCCATGAACCGCGAACTGGAAACACTGGAAACGCACATTCCTTTCCTCGGCACTGTGGGCTCCATCAGCCCGTATATTGGTCTGTTTGGTACCGTCTGGGGGATCATGCATGCCTTTATCGCACTTGGCGCGGTGAAACAGGCCACGCTGCAAATGGTTGCACCAGGCATCGCGGAAGCGCTTATCGCAACGGCTATCGGTTTGTTCGCGGCGATCCCGGCGGTAATGGCGTATAACCGTCTGAACCAGCGCGTTAATAAACTGGAACTGAATTACGACAACTTTATGGAAGAGTTCACCGCGATTCTGCACCGTCAGGCGTTTACCAGCAGCGAGAGCAACAAGGGGTAAACCATGGCCAGAAAGCATGGACGAGGTCGTCGCGAACTAAAGTCCGAAATCAACATCGTACCTCTGCTTGACGTGCTGCTCGTGCTGTTGCTCATATTTATGGCAACAGCACCGATCATCACCCAGAGCGTGGAGGTTGATTTGCCGGATGCGACAGACTCACAAAGCGTGAGCACCAATGATGATCCTCCGGTCATTATTGAAGTTTCCGGCGTTGGACAGTACAGCGTGGTGGTTGAAAAAGATCGTCAGGATCAACTGCCTCCTGAGCAGGTCGTTGCAGAAGCGCAGCGTCGCTTGCAGTCCAACCCGAAAACGGTCTTCTTAATCGGTGGCGCGAAAGACGTGCCGTACGATGAAATAATTAAAGCGCTGAACCTGTTACACAGCGCAGGTGTGAAGTCGGTTGGCTTAATGACGCAGCCTATTTAATCATCTGTTTAACAGGCACACAGTTTTTGGGAACCGAGAGTGTCAAAGGCAACCGAGCAAAACGACAAGCTTAAACGAGCGATAATTATTTCAGCCGTGCTGCATGTAATATTATTTGCAGCACTGATCTGGAGTTCGTTCGATGAGCATATAGACGCTTCTGGCGGCGGCGGTGGTTCGTCCATTGAGGCGGTCATGGTTGATCCTGGCGCGGTGGTACAACAGTACAACCGTGAGCAGGCCCAGCAGGCTAGCGCTAAACGCGCAGAAGAACAGCGAGAAAAACAGGCGCAACAGCAGGCGGAAGAGCTTCGTGAGAAGCAGGCCGCAGAGCAGGAGCGTCTGAAGCAGCTGGAGAAAGAGCGTTTGCAGGCGCAGGAAAACGCCCGCGAACAGGCCGAAGCGCAGAAGCAGGCGGAAGAAGCCGCGAAGAAAGCGCAGGAGCAGCAGAAACAGGCTGAAGAAGCTGCGGCGAAAGCTGCCGCTGATGCCAAAGCGCAGGCAGATGCTCAGGCAAAAGCCGCCGCTGACGCCGCGAAAAAAGCAGAAGCCGACGCAGCGAAACTGGCTGCCGCTGCCGCGAAGAAAGCAGAAGCTGAAGCCGCAAAAGCTGCCGCTGATGCTGCGAAAAAAGCGGAAGCGGAAGCGGCGAAAAAAGCCCAACAGGACGCTGAGAAGAAAGCCCAGGCTGAGGCTGCGAAAAAAGCCGCTGCCGCCGAAAAAGCCGCCGCCGCAAAAGCTGCTGCAGCCGAGAAAGCCGCGGCTGAAAAAGCGGCTGCTGCCAAAGCCGCTGCCGCTGAGAAGGCTGCTGCAGATAAGAAAGCTGCCGCCGACAAAGCTGCGGCTGATAAGAAAGCCGCTGCTGATAAAGCCGCCGCTGCGAAAGCGGCTGCCGCCAAAAAAGCCGCTGCGGAAAAAGCCGCTGCCTCTGACGTCGATGATCTTTTCGGCGACTTAAGCGACGGTAAGAATGCGCCGAAAGCAGGTGGTGGAGTGAAAGGAAGCGGGCAACCGTCTAAAGATAGTGGTACAAGCGGTGCGAATGGCGGAGCATCTGGCGCTGATATCAGTGCTTATGCTAGCCAGATTAAAGTGGCAATTGAGAGCCGCTTATATGGTGCTGACCTCTATGCCGGTAAATCCTGTGTGCTGCACATTAAGCTCGCACCGGATGGTTTGCTGCTGGATATCTCGGAAGAGGGGGGCGATCCTGCTCTTTGCCAGGCCGCATTGACGGCGGCAAAAACGGCTAAAATTCCTAAACCGCCCAGCAAGGCTGTTTACGAACAAGTAAAAGATGCCAAACTGGACTTTAAACTGTAACAAGTTCCCTGCAAAAGTGGGGAAATACAGTCTACTGTTGTGACAGCGTTTGGGTAGTTTTGACTATTTGAGTTTGTTAACCTTCTGCTAAATTATCGTGGGTTTTCAGCCCGGATAAGGGAGATATGATGAAGCAGGCATTACGTGTAGTGTTTGGTTTTCTTGTGCTGTGGGCAGCGGTGCTGCATGCAGAAGTGCGCATTGAAATCACCCAGGGGGTGGATTCGGCGCGCCCGATTGGTGTCGTTCCGTTCCATTGGGCAGGCCCGGGCGCTGCGCCTGAAGATATCGGTGGTATCGTTGCCGCTGACTTACGTAACAGCGGTAAGTTTAACCCATTAGACAAACAGCGCCTGCCGCAGCAGCCGAACTCCGCACAGGAAGTTCAGCCTGCTGCCTGGTCTGCGCTGGGTATTGATGCAGTCGTCGTCGGCCAGGTTTCACCTAACCCGGACGGCAGCTACAGCGTCGCGTATCAGCTCGTTGACACGGGTGCGGCACCTGGTACCGTACTGTCACAGAACACCTTTAAAGTGACCAAACAGTGGTTGCGCCTTGGCGCTCACACCGCCAGTGATGAAGTCTTCGAAAAACTGACCGGTATTAAAGGGGCGTTCCGTACGCGTCTGGCCTATGTGGTACAGACCAACGGTGGCCAGTTCCCGTATGAAATCCGCGTTTCTGATTACGATGGCTACAACCAGTTTGTCGTACACAAATCACCGCAGCCGCTGATGTCTCCTGCCTGGTCGCCGGATGGTAACCAACTGGCTTACGTCACCTTCGAAAGCGGTCGTTCAGCGCTGGTCGTACAGAACCTGGCCAGCACCGCAACGCGTCAGATTGCGTCCTTCCCGCGTCACAACGGGGCACCGGCGTTCTCTCCTGATGGTACGAAGCTGGCATTTGCCCTGTCTAAAACCGGTAGCCTGCATATCTATGTGATGGATCTGGGCTCGGGTCAAATGCGTCAGGTGACCGACGGACGTAGCAATAACACCGAACCTACCTGGTTCCCTGATAGCCAGAACCTGGCGTTTACTTCCGATCAGGCGGGTCGTCCTCAGGTGTACAAAGTGAACATCAACGGCGGTGCAGCGCAGCGTATTTCCTGGGAAGGTTCTCAGAACCAGGATGCTGACGTCAGCTCTGACGGTAAATTTATGGTAATGGTGTCCTCCAATGGTGGTCAGCAGCACATTGCCAAACAAGATCTGGTAGCGGGTGGCACACAAGTTCTGTCGTCAACGTTCCTGGATGAAACGCCAAGTCTGGCACCTAACGGCACTATGGTTATCTACAGCTCTTCTCAGGGGATGGGATCCGTGCTGAACCTGGTTTCTACAGATGGGCGTTTCAAAGCGCGTCTTCCGGCAACCGACGGACAGGTAAAATCACCTGCCTGGTCGCCGTATCTGTGATAATAAATAATTGATTAATAAAGGAATCAAAGAAATGCAACTGAACAAAGTGCTGAAAGGGCTGATGATTGCTCTGCCTGTTATGGCAATTGCGGCATGTTCTTCTAACAAGAACGCCAGCAATGACGGCAGCGAAGGCATGCTGGGTGCCGGCACTGGTATGGATGCGAATGGCAGCGGCAACATGTCTTCTGAAGAGCAGGCACGTCTGCAGATGCAACAGCTGCAGCAGAACAACATCGTTTACTTCGATCTGGACAAATTCGATATCCGTTCTGACTTCGCTGCGATGCTGGATGCTCACGCTAACTTCCTGCGTAGCAACCCGTCTTACAAAGTCACCGTAGAAGGTCACGCTGACGAACGTGGTACCCCGGAATACAACATCTCCCTGGGTGAGCGTCGTGCTAACGCTGTTAAAATGTACCTGCAAGGTAAAGGCGTTACTGCTGACCAGATCTCTATCGTTTCTTACGGTAAAGAAAAACCTGCCGTACTGGGTCACGACGAATCAGCTTACGCTAAAAACCGTCGCGCCGTACTGGTTTACTAAGAGAATTGCATGAGCAGTAACTTCAGACATCATCTGTTGAGTCTGTCGTTACTGGTTGGCATAGCGGCCCCCTGGGCCGCTTTTGCTCAGGCGCCAATCAGTAGTGTCGGCTCAGGCTCGGTCGAAGACCGCGTCACTCAACTTGAGCGTATTTCTAACGCTCACAGCCAGCTTTTAACTCAACTCCAGCAGCAGCTTACTGATAACCAGGCAGATATTGATTCTTTGCGTGGTCAGATTCAGGAAAGCCAGTACCAGCTTAATCAGGTTGTCGAACGTCAGAAGCAAATCCTGCTTCAGATTGATAGTCTGGGAAGCGGGGGAGCGGCTGCGGCGCAACCTGCAGCAGGCGATCAAAGCGGCGACGCTACCGCCACGCCGGACGCGGGGGCTCAGGCTCCGGCGGCACCTGTGCAAAGCGGTGATGCAAATACCGATTACAATGCGGCAATTGCGTTGGTGCAGGATAAATCCCGTCAGGATGAAGCGATTAATGCTTTTGCGAGCTTTATCAAGAAGTACCCTGATTCTACTTACCAGCCAAATGCCAATTACTGGCTGGGACAGTTGAATTACAACAAGGGGAAAAAGGATGATGCGGCGTTCTATTTTGCCTCCGTGGTAAAAAATTACCCGAAATCACCTAAAGCGCCGGATGCGATGTTCAAGGTCGGCGTCATCATGCAGGACAAAGGGGACAGTGCGAAAGCCAAAGCAGTTTATCAGCAGGTGATTAGCAAATATCCCGGCACCGAAGGCGCAAAACAGGCGCAAAAACGACTCAGTGCGATGTAATGAATGCTGCTCGACCAGAAATCGATGTATTTCTGGTCTTGTCGCATGAATGATAAGCAGTTAAGTGATCTATATCGAAATTTTAGTTGCGCTGAATTCTTAAATCAGTAATATATGCCGCCGTTGCCAAGGGATATCAACCATCCCGAAAGCTGCAAAAAAGTGGGTCGTTAGCTCAGTTGGTAGAGCAGTTGACTTTTAATCAATTGGTCGCAGGTTCGAATCCTGCACGACCCACCA
>NZ_FOYH01000002.1:0-351561 GCF_900116015.1 Enterobacter sp. kpr-6 | reverse complement strand
GGGTCGTTAGCTCAGTTGGTAGAGCAGTTGACTTTTAATCAATTGGTCGCAGGTTCGAATCCTGCACGACCCACCAATTTAATATCCGCTAAGGATGTTAAACGTGAAGGATAACGTTGCAACAGCAACGGCCCGTAGGGCGAGGCGAAGCCGAGTCATCCTGCACGACCCACCACTCAATGTGAAAAAGCGCCCTAAAGGCGCTTTTTTGCTATCTGTAGTTTTAAATTCCTCACGACATTTCTCACGCTTTCCGCTATCTTGTTTAGCATATAAAACAATTATCCCGGCGTTATCTTTAAAATAGCCTGAAAATGGGTAATTCGTTCAGCTAGCCAAACGAGATTGCAAAATGAGCATAATGTTTGATCCTGAAGCAGCCATTTATCCTTTTCCACCGAAGCCGGTGCCGTTAAGCTCCGATGAAAAACAGTTTTACCGTGAAAAAATCAAGCGTCTGCTAAAAGAGCGTGATGCGGTGATGGTGGCGCACTATTACACCGATCCTGAAATTCAGCAGCTTGCAGAAGAAACGGGTGGCTGTATTTCGGACTCACTGGAGATGGCGCGCTTTGGTGCGAAACACCCAGCCTCTACGCTTCTGGTGGCGGGTGTGCGTTTTATGGGCGAAACCGCCAAAATTCTCAGCCCCGAAAAAACTATTCTGATGCCCACGCTGAACGCCGAATGTTCGCTCGATCTCGGCTGCCCCATTGATGAGTTCAATGCTTTTTGTGATGCCCACCCCGACAGAACGGTGGTGGTTTACGCCAATACCTCAGCAGCCGTCAAAGCGCGCGCCGACTGGGTGGTGACATCCAGCATCGCGGTGGAGCTGATCGAGCATCTTGACAGTCTCGGTGAGAAAATTATCTGGGCACCCGATCGTCATCTTGGCAATTATGTGCAGAAACAGACCGGAGCCGATGTGTTGTGCTGGCAGGGGGCCTGTATCGTTCACGATGAGTTTAAAACGCAGGCACTGGCCCGCATGAAAGGTCTGTACCCGGATGCCGCTATTCTTGTGCATCCTGAATCGCCGCAGGCGGTGGTTAATATGGCAGATGCCGTCGGTTCCACCAGCCAGTTGATCAATGCGGCGAAAACCCTGCCGCATAAGCAACTGATTGTCGCGACCGATCGCGGCATTTTCTACAAGATGCAGCAGGCGGTGCCGGAGAAAGAATTACTGGAAGCACCCACCGCAGGCGAAGGGGCAACCTGCCGTAGCTGTGCGCACTGTCCGTGGATGGCAATGAACGGCCTGCAGGCGATTGCACAGAGCCTTGAGAGCGGCGGGGCAGCTCATGAGGTTCATGTTGATAAGGCGCTGCGAGAGGGTGCGTTAAAGCCGTTAAACCGGATGCTGGATTTTGCGGCTACACTACATCCTTAACGGACGTTTTCTAAGTAAACAATGAGTTGAGGATAAGATGGATTTTTTTAGCACGCAAAACATCCTGGTGCATATTCCGATTGGCACGGGTGGCTATGATTTATCATGGATTGAAGCAATCGGAACGATCGCCGGATTACTCTGTATCTGGCTCGCCAGTCTGGAAAAAATCGTTAACTACGCGTTCGGTTTAGTCAACGTCACGCTCTTTGCGATCATTTTCTTCCAGATCCAGCTTTATGCCAGCCTGCTTTTGCAGCTTTTTTTCTTCGCCGCAAACATATACGGCTGGTACGCCTGGTCACGACAAACGTCGCAAAACGAAGCGGCGTTACAGATCCGCTGGCTACCGCTCCCTAAAGCGCTTGCCTGGCTTGCGGTCTGTGTTATCGCCATCGGCCTGATGACGGTGTGGATCAATCCGGTCTTTGCCTTCTTAACCCGTATTGCCGTTTCGGTAATGCAAAGCATCGGCCTTAACGTGACGATGCCGGATCTCCAGCCTGACGCTTATCCTTTCTGGGATTCCTGCATGATGGTGCTGTCGATTGTGGCAATGATCCTGATGACGCGCAAATACGTCGAAAACTGGCTGTTGTGGGTGGTGATTAACGTAATTAGCGTGGCGATCTTTACCTTGCAGGGCGTCTATGCCATGGCACTGGAATATCTGATCCTGACATTTATCGCCCTTAACGGCAGCAGGATGTGGATGAGCAGCGCCCGCGATCGAGGCTCACGCGCGCTGTCGAATTAATGGTGATGATGTACATGCCCGGACGGCTGCGCGTTTAACAGGCAGTCCGGGCCATTGCAGGGCTGATACTCCATCTGCACGGTCGCATGTTCAATATCATAATGATGGGCGAGGAAATGCTGAATGCGCCCCAGCAGGGCATCATGATCGTGGGGCGGGATCACCTGCACATGCAGCGTCATGACGGTCTTCTCACCCACCAGCCAGACGTGGATATGATGCGCATCACGCACTTCCGGGACTTCACGGCGCAGGTGCCGTTTTAACGCCGTAATATCCAGCGCCATCGGCGCACCCTCCAGCAATTCATTAACGCTTTCACGCAGCAACTGCCATGCGCTACGCAGCACCAGGCAGGAGACCAGTACCGAAAGAATCGGATCTACGGGCGTCCAGCCGGTCACCAGAATCACTACCGCCGCAATAATCGCTCCGACTGAACCAAGAAGATCGCCCAGCACGTGCAGCGCAGCGGCGCGGACATTTAGGTTGTTCTCTTCACTACCCCGATGCAAAATCCAGAAAGCCAGAAGGTTGGCAATCAGCCCGGCAATAGCGATGATCATCATGGTGATCCCGCCCACCGGCTGCGGATGCCGGAAGCGAATAATCGCTTCCCAGACGATGAATATCGTGATCACCACCAGCGCGAGAGCATTGACGAAAGCCGCAAGTGTGGTCAGGCGCATCCAGCCAAATGTATGTCTGCCGCTGGGGGGTCTACGGGAAAAATTGACCGCCAGCAGGGCGAAAAGCAGCGCGGCGGCATCAGTAAACATATGACCCGCATCGGCCAGTAAGGCCAGCGAACCGGAGACGAGGCCACCAATAATTTCCACCAGCATAAAAATCGCCGTTACGCCAAAAGCGAAAAGCAGGCGGCGGGCGTTGTTATCACCGGAGGCGGGAGGAGTTGAGTGAGAATGTGAGTGCGTGTGCGCCATGACTAGTCCGTTTTTATGCGTTATCAGCGCTTTACATCATTGCAGATTTTTTGGTTTTCGGCAGGAAAAAGTAAGGGGAGCCGAAGCTCCCCTTAGCGATCAGGATGACGTGCTATTACTGAGAAGTACCATCAGTTTTGGTGTTGGTATCGTTGTTGATGCCGTCACCGGTCTGCACTTTCTCATTGATATCCGGACATTTCCCGTCTTTACACTGGGAATTTTTGTGGATGTCATCTTTGCTCATCGTGTCACCAGATGCACTGGTGTTCGCGCTGGTAGCAGAGTCAGGGTTGCTCGGATGCAGCATTGTGCCGCCTGCCGCATTGGTGCTGCCGCTGTTGACATCAGAACCGTCAGTGTTTTTCGGCATAACATTCTGATGCGCGTCCGGTGCCATCTGGCCCGCGTCCGCCGCTGCATTCGCGCCGCCATTATTGGTCTGTGATGTAGAATCGGCTGCAAGCGCCGCGCCGCTCGCCAGCGTTAATGTGGTCGTCAGAAAAAGAGTGGCTAATTTATTCATTTTCATCATGTTGCTCCTGTTCTCGTCATTACGTTGAATTAGTCATCCAACAGTGCAGATGCGAATCAGATTCTTCGCTCAGTGGTTAAAGATGCCAAATCCAACCGGTAAGGCAGAGTGGTATCTGGCTAAAATTCAAAAACAAAGTGTTTACATTTAAAAAGTCTAGCCAGTATCTCGACGTTCGCTACCTGACGACGCTCTTTTGCGGGTTTTCAGGAATTATCCGTATCAACTGTAAAAGCCCGTTTACACTTTCTGACTGACAAGATAGATTGGGGGGATTGCAATCCTTTATATCAGTATGGCAAAGCTGGAATCCCCATGAATTATCAGAACGACGATTTGCGTATTAAAGAAATTAACGAGTTGCTCCCTCCGGTAGCGCTTCTTGAAAAATTCCCGGCCACCGAAACGGCGGCAAACACTGTTTCCCATGCCCGTAAGGCAATCCATAAAATCCTCAATGGCAACGATGACCGCCTGCTGGTGGTGATTGGCCCGTGCTCGATTCACGATCCGCTGGCCGCTAAAGAGTATGCGTCCCGCCTGCTCGCGCTTCGCGAAGCGTTAAAAGGTGAACTGGAAATCGTTATGCGGGTTTATTTTGAGAAACCGCGTACTACTGTGGGCTGGAAAGGGCTGATTAACGATCCGCACATGGATAACAGTTTCCAGATCAACGATGGCCTGCGCATCGCGCGCAAACTGCTGCTGGACATCAACGACAGCGGATTGCCTGCAGCGGGCGAGTTCCTCGACATGATCACCCCGCAGTATCTGGCAGACTTAATGAGCTGGGGTGCCATCGGCGCGCGTACTACTGAGTCGCAGGTGCACCGTGAACTCGCGTCCGGTTTGTCATGCCCGGTTGGTTTTAAAAATGGTACAGACGGCACCATTAAAGTGGCTATCGACGCCATTAACGCTGCCGGTGCGCCGCACTGCTTCCTGTCGGTCACCAAGTGGGGCCACTCTGCCATTGTAAACACCAGCGGCAACGGCGACTGCCATATCATTTTGCGCGGCGGCAAAGAGCCAAACTACAGCGCGAAACATGTGGCAGACGTGAAAACCGGTCTGGAAAAAGCGGGCCTGGCACCGCAGGTGATGATCGACTTCAGCCATGCCAACTCCAGCAAGCAGTTTAAAAAGCAGATGGACGTAGGTGCAGATGTTTGCCAGCAGGTGGCAGGCGGCGAGAAGGCGATTATCGGCGTGATGATTGAAAGCCATCTGGTCGAAGGCAATCAGAATCTGGAAAGCTGTGAGCCGCTGGTATACGGCAAGAGCGTTACCGATGCTTGTATCGGCTGGGATGACACAGACGCCCTGTTGCGCCAGTTAGCGGATGCCGTGAAAGCACGCCGCGGTTAACCCAATTTGATGCAATAAAAAAGCGCGGAAGTGTCCGCGCTTTTTTTATGGCAGCGAAAAATTACTTCGCTTTACCCTGGTTTGCGACCGCTGCGGCTTTCGCGGCGATTTCGTCGGCGTTGCCCAGGTAGTAGCGTTTCAGCGGCTTGAAGTTCTCGTCAAATTCATACACCAGCGGCACGCCGGTCGGAATGTTCAGCTCAAGAATTTCATCTTCGCTCATGTCATCAAGGAATTTCACCAGCGCACGCAGGGAGTTACCGTGAGCGGCAACGATCACACGCTCGCCAGACTTCATGCGCGGCAGAATGGATTCGTTCCAGAACGGGATCACACGTTCGATGGTCAGCGCCAGGCTTTCGGTGGTCGGCAGCTCTTTATCAGTCAGTTTCGCGTAACGCGGATCGTGGCCCGGGAAGCGCTCGTCGTCTTTGGTCAGCTCCGGCGGAGTCACTGCAAAGCCGCGACGCCATTGTTTAACCTGCTCGTCACCGTATTTCTCAGCGGTTTCCGCTTTGTTCAGACCCTGCAACGCACCGTAATGGCGTTCGTTCAGTTTCCAGGATTTCTCAACCGGCAGCCAGGCCTGGTCAAGCTCGTCAAGCACGTTCCACAGGGTGTGGATGGCACGTTTCAGAACTGAAGTGTAAGCAAAATCAAAGCTGAAGCCTTCGGCTTTAAGCAGTTTACCTGCCGCTTTTGCTTCGCTGACGCCTTTTTCGGACAGGTCAACATCGTACCAACCGGTAAAGCGGTTTTCGTTGTTCCACTGGCTTTCGCCATGACGAACCAGAACCAGCTTAGTAACAGCCATACTCTTACTCCTCCAAAAACTGATTGAATGATAACAATTCTCATTATATTGCCGTGACGAGGCCAGCGGCAACGCTTAACCTTAACCATAGCGAAAATAGTCGCCCAGTGTAAGGTGTATGTGAACCAGGGGTTATGATTTTGTCGGCAAACGGCGGTTATTTCAGCAGGATGAATAAAAAAGCCTCCGTCAGGAGGCTTTGAGAGGCGAGAATTTACGCGGGAATAAACTGGTATTCGGTCACGCTCACGTATTCATCGCCGGGGCGCAGAATGCAGTCCGGCTGTGGCCATTCCGGGTGATTCGGGCTGTCCGGTAAAAATTCGCTTTCCAGCGCCAGACCCTGCCAGGCGGAATAAGGCTGTAGCTCGCGTGACGGTGTGCCTTCAAGGAAATTCCCCGAATAGAACTGCAACGCCGGCGCGGTAGTGTAAACGGTCATTTTGAGCTTTTTATCGCTGGCCCACAGCTGCGCTGCCGGTTGCGACACATCGCCTTTGGTCTGCAACAAAAACGCGTGATCGTAGCCATTGACCTTCTTCTGATCGTCGTCCGCAAGGAAATCCTGCGCCAGCGTTTTCGGCGTGCGGAAATCAAAGCTGGTCTGCGCCACGCTTTTCAGTCCGGCCGTCGGAATGCCATCTTCACCAACCGGCAGATACTCATCCGCCAGCAGTTGCAGCGTATGTTGACGCACATCACCCTGTTCACCGTCGAGATTAAAGTAGGCGTGATTGGTCAGATTCACCGGACAGGGTTTATCTGTGGTCGCACGATACTCAATGCTGATGCGATTATCATCGGTCAGACGGAATAGGGCGCTGGCGTTAACATTACCCGGGAAGCCCTGATCGCCGTCCAGCGAGTCGATAGTAAACAGCACTTCGCGGTCATTCTGACGGGCGATACGCCAGCGGCGCTTATCAAACCCTTGCGGGCCGCCGTGCAGCTGGTTTTCGCCCTGGCTTGGCAGCAGGGTGTATTCGGTGCCGTCGAGGGTAAAACGACTGGCGGCGATGCGGTTCGCATAGCGTCCTATCGACGCGCCGAAATAGGCCGTTTGCTCCTGGTATGTCTGCGGCGTGCGGCAGCCGAGCAGGGTTTCACGCACGGAGCCGTCGGGCAGGGGCACACGCGCAGAGAGCAGCGTTGCGCCCCAGTCCATCAGTGTGACCACCATCCCCGCGCCGTTACGCAGGGTAATCAGTCGGTATGCCAGCCCGTCCGGGGCCAGCGCAGGTGTTTCGTTTAGCACTGTCCGGCCCCCTGAGATGCTTTGCACACGTAGAACGTTTCTTTGATGCCGGTTTTCGCTTCGTACTGCGCTTCCACCGCCGCTTTCACGTCTGGCACCAGCGCTTCCGGTACCAGCGCCACGATGCAGCCACCGAAGCCGCCGCCGGTCATGCGCACGCCGCCTTTATCGCCAATCGTCGCTTTCACAATCTCAACCAGGGTATCGATTTGCGGCACGGTGATTTCGAAATCATCGCGCATTGACGCGTGTGATTCAGCCATCAGTTCGCCCATGCGTTTGAGATCGCCTTTTTCCAGCGCGCTGGCGGCTTCCACGGTACGGGCATTTTCAGTCAGCACGTGACGCACGCGTTTCACCACCACCGGATCGAGTTCATGCGCCACGGCGTTGAACTGCTCAAGGGTCACGTCACGCAGGGCAGGCTGCTGGAAGAAACGCGCGCCGATTTCGCACTGCTCGCGGCGGGTGTTGTATTCGCTGCCGACCAGCGTGCGCTTGAAATTACTGTTGATGATGATCACTGCCACACCTTCCGGCATGGACACCGCTTTGGTGCCGAGGGTGCGGCAGTCAAGCAGCAGGGCATGACCCTCTTTGCCAAGCGCGGAAATCAGTTGATCCATAATGCCGCAGTTGCAGCCGACGAACTGGTTTTCCGCTTCCTGCCCGTTAAGCGCAATCTGCGCGCCATCGAGGGGCAGATGATAAAGCTGCTGGAACAGGGTACCGACCGCCACTTCCAGCGAGGCGGAAGAACTCAGTCCCGCACCCTGCGGCACGTTGCCGCTAATCACCAGATCCGCGCCACCAAAGCTGTTGTCGCGCTGTTGCAGGTGTTTCACCACGCCACGCACATAGTTTGACCACTGCTGGCTGTCGTGAGCGAGAATCGGCGCATCAAGAGAAAATTCGTCGATCTGATTATCGTAATCGGCGGCAATGACGCGCACTGTACGGTCAGGGCGCGTTGCTGCGCTAATGACCGTCTGGTAATCAATGGCGCAGGGCAGCACAAAACCGTCGTTGTAATCGGTGTGTTCACCAATGAGATTCACGCGGCCCGGAGCCTGAATCGTGTGCGTTGCAGGGTAACCGAACTTTTCAGCAAACAGAGATTGTGTTTTTTCTTTCAGACTCATTATCAGACTCCAGATTCGCGAAAATGAATATCACTGACCGCGCGCAGACGCTCAGCGGCTTGTTCCGCCGTCAGATCGCGCTGCGTTTCTGCCAGCATTTCATAGCCGACCATAAACTTACGCACGGTGGCGGAGCGCAGCAGCGGCGGATAGAAATGCGCGTGCAACTGCCAGTGTGAATTCTCTTCACCGTTAAACGGCGCGCCGTGCCAGCCCATTGAGTAGGGGAATGAGCACTGGAACAGGTTGTCGTAACGGCTGGTTAATTTCTTCAGGCACAGGGCCAGATCGCTTTGCTGCTCATCGCTGAGATCGGTGATGCGCAGAACGTGGGCTTTCGGCAGCAGCAGTGTTTCAAACGGCCACGCCGCCCAGTAAGGCACCACGGCGAGCCAGTGCTCGGTTTCCACCACCGTGCGGCTGCCGTCGGCCTGCTCGCGCTTCACGTAATCAAGCAGCATTGGTGAACCCTGCTCGGCGAAATACGCTTTTTGCAGACGATCTTCGCGCTCGACTTCATTGGGCAGAAAACTGTTCGCCCAGACCTGGCCGTGCGGATGCGGGTTGGAGCAGCCCATCGCCGCGCCTTTGTTTTCAAACACCTGCACCCAGGGGTAAGTCTGGCCCAGATCGGCGGTTTGCGCCTGCCAGGTTTTAACCACGTCGGTCAGGGCGTCGAGGCTTAATTCCGGCAGCGTTTTGCTGTGATCCGGCGAGAAGCAGATCACCCGGCTGACGCCGCGCGCGCTCTGGGAACGCATCAGCGGATCGTCGCTTTCCGGCGCGTCCGGGGTGTCGCTCATCAGTGCGGCAAAGTCGTTAGTAAAGACGAACGTGCCGGTGTACTGCGGGTTTTTGTCGCCCGTCACGCGGGTATTACCGGGACACAGGAAGCAGTCAGGATCGTGCGCAGGCAGTTTTTCCTGCGACGCGGTTTCCTGTGCGCCCTGCCACGGACGTTTGGCGCGGTGCGGTGAAACTAAAATCCATTGCCCGGTGAGGGGGTTGTAACGGCGATGCGGGTGATCGACCGGATTAAATTGCGTCATCACAAGTCCTTAATCTGCATAACCCTGCGGGTGGCGGGACTGCCAGCGCCAGGTATCTTCTGCCATCTCTTCAAGCGTGCGGGTAACCCGCCAGTTCAGTTCTTTGTCAGCGCGGCTGGCGTCGGCCCAGTAAGCCGGTAAATCCCCCTCGCGGCGCGGGGCAAAATGGTAGCTCACCGGTTTGCCGCAGGCTTTGCTGAACGCGTTAACCACGTCGAGTACGCTGTGGCCTACGCCCGCGCCGAGGTTATAAATGTGCACCCCGGCTTTGCCTGCTAACTGTTGCATCGCAGCGACGTGACCGTCGGCCAGATCCATGACGTGAATATAATCGCGCACGCCAGTGCCATCTTCCGTAGGGTAGTCGTTACCGAAAATCGCCAGCGATTCCCGGCGGCCCACCGCGACCTGTGCGATGTACGGCATCAAATTGTTCGGGATGCCCTGCGGATCTTCGCCCATGTCGCCTGACGGATGGGCACCTACCGGATTGAAGTAGCGCAGCAGGGCGATGCTCCAGTCCGGCTGCGCTATTTGCAGGTCGGTAAGAATTTGCTCAACCATCAGCTTGCTTTTGCCGTAGGGACTTTGCGGCGTCCCGGTCGGGAAACTTTCGGCGTAAGGGATTTTTGGCTGATCGCCGTAGACGGTAGCCGACGAGCTAAAGATGAAATTTTTGACGTTGGCCGCACGCATGGCGCTGATTAACCGCAGGGTGCCGTTGACGTTGTTGTCATAGTATTCGAGCGGCCTGGCGACTGATTCGCCGACGGCTTTCAGACCGGCAAAGTGGATCACGGTATCAATGGCGTGATCGTGCAGGATTTCCGTCATCAATGCTTCGTTACGAATGTCGCCTTCGATAAAGGTGGCAGATTTCCCGCCGAGGCGTTCCAGCACCGGCAGCACGCTGCGCTTACTGTTACACAAGTTGTCGAGAATAATGACGTCGTGACCGCTTTGCAGCAGTTGAACACAGGTATGACTGCCAATGTAACCGCTACCACCTGTTACCAGAACTCGCATGATGCACTCCATTAGGCGTATGTTATGAAATAAAGATAGCATATCAAAGAAGGCAAAACTGTGACATGCGCTAAAAGAGTGGAATCGTTTACACTCCGCGTTTTCCCGCCAGCATAGCGGGAAGAGAGCATGATAAATCAATAAGATAAGTGAGCGCTGTTGCTAAAAGTCTGAAAGTGCCCGGCCAGGATGCCGGGCCTGTTACATGGGGCGGTTAACTGAGGCGATCAAGCTGGTAGCGATACGTCTCGCCATTGGGGACAAACTCCAGCCGGTGCGTAATGCAGGCGGGCGCATCTTCGGCGTGATGCGAGACAAACAGTAGCTGGGTTTCGCCTTCGCTAATCAGCACATCGACAAAGCGGCGCACAAGCTGGCGGTTCAGCGGGTCCAGCCCCTGCAAAGGCTCATCGAGAATTAACAGCGTCGGGTGCTTCACCAGCGCACGTACGATCAGCGCCAGCCGCTGCTGTCCCCAGGAGAGGCTGTGAAACGGCGCGTCGGCAGTGCGGGCATCAAAGCCCAGAATATCCAGCCACGCCTGCGCAAGTTTGTGCTGCTTGTCCGACACCGCCTGATAGATACCGATGGAGTCAAAATAGCCGGACAGGATCACGTTGCGCACATTGGTGCTGACCCGGTAATCGAGATGCAGACTGCTGCTGACATAGCCGATGTGTTTTTTAATATCCCAGATGGTTTCTCCGCTGCCGCGCCGCACGCCAAACAGCGTTAAATCGTTGCTGTAGCCCTGCGGATGATCGCCGGTAATCAGATTCAGCAGCGTCGATTTTCCCGCCCCGTTAGGGCCGACAATCTGCCAGTGTTCACCGGGATTTACCGTCCAGCTCAGGTGATCGATGATCGCCCGATCGTTATAGGACACCACGCCATCGTTGAGCACAATGCGCGGCGCGTCGGCGGGCAGAGAGTGGCGGGCCGACGGTGCATCCGGTTCCGGCAGCGCAATCCCCGCGAGGCGCTCACTGTGTGCCAGTTGCGCAATTAACGCCTGTTGCAGCAGGGCTGATTTTTCGCCGGTTTCTGTCAGCGTGCAATCCACCAGCACGCCCGCGTACTGCACAAAATCCGGGATCTCATCGAAGCGGTTAAGCACCAGCGCAAGTGTGATCCCCTGCGCGTTGAGGCTTTCCAGCATCTCCGCAAGCTGACGGCGCGAGGCGACGTCCAGCCCGTCGAAAGGCTCATCGAGGATCAGCAGTTCAGGCTGCGACATCAGCGCCTGGCAGAGCAGGGTTTTGCGGGTTTCGCCCGTTGAAAGGTATTTAAAGCGGCGATCAAGCAGGCCGCTGATGCCGAACTGCGCGGCAAGTTCAGCGCAGCGGGCGGGATCGTTAATCTCATCCTGGATGATTTCAGCGGTCGTGCGCCCGGTATCGTCCTCGCCTGGGCCCTGTAAATCGGTGTTGTTGCGCTGCCACTCATCGCTCACCAGCTTTTGTAGCTGTTCGAAAGACAGACGCGTGACGCGGGTGAGCGGGCAGTGGCGTTCGCCCTTGAGCAGCGTTAACTCGCCTGCGAGGGCGCGGGCCAGCGCCGATTTTCCACTTCCGTTCGTCCCCACAAAGGCCCAGCTCTCGCCCGCATTTAAGCGAAGTTCAGCCACCTGTAAGGTGCGGGTATCGCTAAGACGAAACGTGCCTTGCGAAATATGCAATACTGACATGTTGTATCCCGTTTTTTGCAGCAGTGATCCACAGAAATACGTGCTGACCGGGCGAATGTCAATCTCTTAGCATAAGGTCGCGATAATCAGCTTATCGGCGTCAAAATAGGCGATCACTTCACTGTTTTCTTCTAAATCGTTCGCCTCATCAACCGGCAGGGTGGCGCACAGCGTTTGCCCGTCGGCGAGCCGCATCAGCACTTCGCACTGCGCTTCGCCGCGTTCAATATGGGTGACGGTGGCGGCAAGCTGGTTATCGGCGTGCGCAGCCACAGTGGGGTCCTGCGTCACGTTTACCCACGGTGCTTTCAGCAACACCAGCACTTCTTTGCCTTCATCAAGGCCGAGCCGTTCGCCGCTTTGCGCTGTGATCGCCACCGTCAGGCGGGTAGTGCCGTCGTTGAGTAACACATCCACGTGCTGCTGAACCTGCTGGTGGTCGCGGCGGGTAATGGTGCCGAACCACTGATTACGCGCGCTGGTTTGCAGGGAAAAGCGGGAAATCGCCGCCAGCAGGCTGTCTAAGGGCAGGGTGTCGTCATGGCTTAACACATCGAAGGCTTTTTGCTGAATTTGCGCCAGCAGATCATGGAGTTCGATCAGGCGCTGACCGTAACGGGTCAGGATCGCGCCGCCGCCGCCTTTGCCGCCCGTGGCGCGCTCCACCAGCGTCTGCTCGCTCAGTTGATTCATTTCGTTGATCGCATCCCAGGCGCTTTTATAGCTGATCCCGGCATTCTTCGCGCCCTGGCTTATTGAGCCGGTTTCGGCTATTTGTTTAAGCAGAGAAATACGGCGTGGATCGGCAAACAGCCGCCCGGAAAGCTTAAGGGTAAGAAGGATTTCGGCCTGCATATCAAGCTCCTGGCAAAAAGGCTATTGTGAAGGAATCTGCCCGCCACGCAATCTGCATCGCACAAAAGGGGCGTGTGTTTTTGTGTGATCCGGTTAGAATACCCGCTTCACTTTATCTGGAGTCCACCATGTTCGAATTACTCAAAAGCCTGGCATTCGCGGTCATCATGGTACCTGTGGTCATGGCTGTCATCCTCGGTCTGATCTATGGCCTCGGTGAAGTCTTTAACGTTTTTTCTGGCATTGGCCACAAAGACAAATCCAGACAGTCACACTGATTTTTACAGCGCCCGCCTTATGCGGGCGTTTTGCTTTTTGCCTCCTCATTTTCTTTCCCACCGGTCGTTAACTCTTAAGCGGTAGCAATTAACCCTGTGAAACGCTTCGACTTGTCGTTATATTAAAAAGTATATAACGCAACTTCGGAGAACATCATGGCACGTCATTCATTACGCCTGCTGGCAGGCGCAGTACTCTCCCTTTCCCTCAGCGGATACGCGCTGGCCGACAACGCGAAAATCACCGTATTCGCCGCCGCCTCGCTGACCAACGCGATGCAGGACATTGCCACTCAGTATAAAAAAGAGAAAAACGTTGAGGTCGTCTCCTCGTTTGCGTCTTCTTCCACCCTCGCGCGTCAGATCGAAGCGGGTGCGCCTGCGGATCTTTTTATCTCAGCCGACCAGAAGTGGATGGATTACGCGGTGGAGAAAAAAAGTATCGATACCGCTAGTCGTGAGACGCTGCTCGGCAACAGTCTGGTGGTGGTCGCTCCCAAAAGCAGCGCGCAGGGCGATATCACCATTAACGAGAAAACCAACTGGACCCGCCTGTTAAACGGTGGACGTCTGGCGGTGGGCGACCCGGAACACGTTCCGGCGGGGATTTATGCCAAAGAAGCGTTACAAAAACTGGGTGCCTGGGATACGCTGTCGCCTGCCCTGGCTCCGGCGGAAGATGTGCGCGGCGCACTGGCGTTAGTTGAGCGCAGCGAAGCCCCGCTCGGCATCGTTTACGGTTCCGATGCGGTCGCCAGCAAAGGCGTAAAAGTGGTTGGCACCTTCCCGGAAGATTCACACAAAAAAGTGGAATACCCGCTGGCGATAGTTGAGGGGCATAAAAACGCAACGGTAAGCGCGTTTTATGAATACTTGAAAGGCCCGCAGGCTTCCGAAATCTTTAAACGTTATGGATTTACGACGCACGAATGATATTGACCGATCCTGAATGGCAGGCTGTTTTTCTCAGCCTGAAAGTCTCATCCCTGGCAGTGCTGTTCAGTTTGCCCTTTGGGATCTTCTTCGCCTGGCTGCTGGTGCGCTGCACCTTTCCGGGCAAAGCGCTGCTCGACAGCCTGCTGCATCTCCCGCTGGTGTTACCGCCGGTGGTGGTGGGCTACCTGCTGCTGATCGCCATGGGGCGACGCGGGGTGATTGGCGGCTGGCTGTATGACACGTTCGGCATCACCTTTGCCTTTAGCTGGCGCGGCGCGGTTCTGGCGGCGGCGGTGATGTCATTCCCGCTGATGGTGCGGGCGATCCGCCTCGGTCTTGAGGGCGTCGATCTCAGGCTCGAACAGGCAGCGCGTACGCTCGGGGCAGGGCGCTGGCGGGTGTTTTGCACCATTACGCTGCCGTTGACGCTGCCGGGCATTATCGTCGGCACCGTGCTGGCCTTTGCCCGCTCGCTGGGCGAATTCGGCGCGACCATTACCTTCGTTTCCAATATTCCCGGCGAAACCCGCACCATTCCCTCCGCCATGTATACCCTGATCCAGACCCCCGGCGGCGAAAGCGCGGCGGCACGGCTGTGCATCATTTCCATTGTGCTGGCGCTGATTTCACTGCTGGTCTCCGAGTGGCTGGCGCGCCTTAGCCGCGAACGGACGGGGAGATAACCATGCTGGAACTTCATTTCAGCCAGACGCTGGGCGATCACTGTTTACGCGTTGATGAAACGCTGCCCGCGCGCGGCATTACCGCGATATTTGGCGTCTCCGGGGCGGGTAAAACCTCGCTTATCAACGCCATCAGCGGCCTGACGCGCCCGCAGCAGGGGCGCATCGTACTCAATGACCGGGTGCTGAACGACGCGGAAAAGGGCATCTGCCTGCCGCCGGAAAAGCGGCGCATCGGCTACGTCTTTCAGGATGCGCGCCTGTTCCCGCACTACAAAGTGCGCGGCAATCTGCGCTACGGAATGGCGAAAAGCATGGCCGGGCAGTTTGACAAGCTGGTGGCGCTGCTCGGCATTGAACACCTGCTTGAACGTCTGCCGGGAAGTCTCTCCGGCGGCGAAAAACAGCGCGTGGCAATTGGCCGGGCGCTGCTCACCGCCCCGGAACTGTTACTACTCGACGAGCCGCTGGCCTCGCTGGATATCCCCCGCAAGCGTGAACTGCTGCCTTACCTGCAACGGCTGGCGCGTGAAATCAACATTCCGATGCTCTATGTCAGTCATTCGCTGGATGAAATTCTCCATCTGGCAGACAAAGTGATGGTGCTGGAAGCGGGCGAGGTCAAAGCTTTTGGTACGCTGGAAGCGGTCTGGGGAAGCCGGGTGATGAACCCGTGGCTGCCCGCCGATCAGCAAAGCAGCGTGCTCACGGTGAGCATTCTGGAACATCACCCTCATTATGCGATGACTGCGCTGGCGCTCGGCGATCAGCATCTGTGGGTGAACAGGCAGGACCTGCCGCAGCACACCGCGCTGCGCATTCGCATTCAGGCCACGGATGTGTCGCTGGTGCTCCAGCCGCCGGTGAACAGCAGCATCCGTAACGTGCTGCGGGCGAAAGTGGTGCAGTGTCTGGATGATAACGGGCAGGTGGAAGTGCAACTGGATGTCGGTGGGCGCACGCTGTGGGCGCGCATCAGCCCCTGGGCCAGGGATGAACTCGGCATCAAACCCGGCCTGTGGCTGTACGCGCAAATCAAAAGCGTATCGATTACCGCCTGATCACAACAAATGGCTGTACAGATAGTCGGCGATGGCATCGGTGGTGTTGTCGCCGATCACCACATCCGCGCGGGCTTTTACCGCTTCTTCGGCATTGCCCATCGCCACGCCGGTGCCGGCCGCTTCCAGCATACTGATATCATTAAAGTTATCACCAAAGGCCACCACGTCCTGCATGGTCATTCCCTGTGAGGCGACCCACTGCGCCAGCCGCATCCCTTTGCTGTTGCCGCGACGGGCGATATCCACCTGATCGTGCCAGGAACGCTCGCACTCCAGCCCCAGCGTCTGCTCCACGTGCAGGGCAAAAGCGTTGAGTTTATCGCTGTTTTCATCGGTCAGCGCAAATTTCCAGATGGCGTTTACTTCTGTCGCCGTCTGCGCCAGCGAATCCACCTGAGTAAAGGTCGGACGCTGGGCAACCGGCAGTCGCAGCGACCAGTCGCGGGTGCGCAACACATGACCGGTCGGCTGTTCGTAAACCATCGCTTCGTCCACATACATCAGCGCGTGAACGTTATGCTCATTGAGCAGCTCAATGAGTTGCAGCGCCTGATCAACCGGCAGCGGATCGGATTCAATGACCTTTTTTGCATGATAATCATACGAATAAGTGCCATTACAACAAATTGCAGGTGTATCGAGAGCCAGTGCCTGATAAAAAGGATGAATAGCAACATGATGCCGACCAGTAACAATGACCGGCAAAAACCCGGCCTCTTTTGCGCGAGCCAGTGCGTTAAGTGAAGCGGGTAACAGGGTTTTGGCGGGGGTCAGCAGGGTGCCGTCTAAATCCAGAGCAATAACTCGCGGGGTCATGTCGTATTCCATAGTAAGTGAGAATTTTACTGGCGGAATGGTACACCCGTCGGGGCGTCGGGCAAAATCCGCGCGCAGAAACTCAGCATTCACCGTTAAAAAAGACTATCCTGGTATTTTACTTCACCGCTTTGTGATGAAAGGAGTATTCATGAAACAAACCGTTTATACCGCCAGCCCGGAAAGCCAGCAAATCCACGTCTGGCGTCTGAACCCGGAAGGCACGCTGACGCTGGTTCAGGTCGTTGATGTGCCAGGCCAGGTGCAGCCGATGGTCGTAAGCCCGGACAAGCGCTTTCTCTACGTTGGCGTGCGCCCGGAGTTTCGCGTGCTGGCCTACCGTATCTCTCCGGAAGATGGCGCGCTGACCTTCACCGCCGAAGCGCCACTGCCGGGCAGCCCGACGCACATTTCCACCGACCACAGCGGGCGTTTCCTGTTCAGCGGTTCCTATAACGCAGGCTGTGTGAGCGTGACGCGTCTGGATGACGGTTTACCGGGTGAAACGGTAGAAGTGGTTGAAGGGCTGGAAGGCTGCCACTCGGCGAATATCTCCCCGGACAACCGCACACTGTGGGTCCCCGCCCTGAAGCAGGACCGTATCTGCCTGTTTACCCTGGGCAATGACGGCAAGCTGACCGCGCAGGAGCCGGGCGAAGTGACCACCGTGGAAGGTGCCGGTCCGCGTCACATTGCTTTCCATCCGAATGAACAGTACGCCTACTGCGTGAACGAACTGAACAGCAGCGTGGACGTCTGGCAACTGAGCAACCCGCACGGGCAGATCGAATGCGTGCAGACGCTGGATATGATGCCTGCCGGATTCATGGACACCCGCTGGGCGGCCGATATCCACATCACCCCGGACGGACGCCATCTCTACGCCTGCGACCGCACGGCGAGCGTAATCACCGTCTTCAGCGTCTCCGAAGATGGCAGCGTGCTGGCAGTGGAAGGCCATCAGCCGACCGAAACGCAGCCGCGCGGCTTTAACGTTGATCACAGCGGTAAGTTCCTGATTGCAGCCGGACAGAAATCGCACCATATCGCGCTGTATGAAATTCAGGGCGTGCAGGGGCTGTTAGAAGAGAAGGGACGTTATGCGGTAGGCGAAGGCCCGATGTGGGTGGTGGTGAACGCGTACTAAAAAGGTCACCCTCACCCTAACCCTTTCCCTGAGGGAGAGGGAACAGATCGAGCTCGGGGTGAGGGCTTGCTTTTCCCCCTATCCCTCAACGAGAGAGTCGGAGTGAGGGTGTTGCTTTCCCCCTCTCACTCAGTCAGAGAGTCGGAGTGAGGGTGATGCTTTTCTCCCTCTCCCTGAGGGAGAGGGCCGGGGTGAGGGTGAACCTAAAAAATTACTTCTTCGGCTCTGCCACAACCTGGCTGCCTACGCCGCGGTTGTTGAACTCCCACATACGGTTAAAGCTGGCGTCGTTCAGGTCACGCGTCACGTTTCCTTTATCGTCCACCGAACCGGTATTCCCGGCAAACGCGCGCTGGCTACCTGCTGCTGCACCCCATGGTTTCGCCATGTTAAAGCCTTCGTTGATCATGCTGTCGCGGATCACAACCTGACCGTTAGTCGCTGAATCCACATCCAGTGAACGACCCAGTTGCGCCACACCGTCACCGGCAGCGGTAAAGGTGCTGTTCACTGCGAGGAAGCCATAGTAGACGTTCGCCAGCGTTGCCGGGGCAAACACGTAGCCTTCCTGCTGAGTGCGCGAGTTCACTACGCGGAAATCGGTCTTATCAAAGACCACCGCGCCGCGACCAGCGACCAGATCCACGTCGCCTTCAACATAGCTGTCAGTTACCAGCGTGCGGGTCTGGCGATCGTTACGCAGGGTGTTATCCACGCTGCTGTTGGTCACGAAGAAGGTGTTCTGACGGCCAAGCAGGTTAACCTTGTTAAGCTGCACTTTATCACCATCGCTGCGCAGCGCCACCGCCTGGTGATTCCCCGCATCGACGCTGTCGCCGAGGCTGTTCTGGATGGTCAGGTTCTGCAATTGCAGACCGTTGTTTTGCGACCAGAATACCGCTGAGCACATCACGCCCACTGTCGCGCTACGCTTGCTCTGGCAGGAGTCGAACATGTACCAGGCGGGTTTGCCAGGCATATATTTCCCGGCCGGGTTGACCAGGCGACGCCAGGTGGTGCCGTCAATTTCAGAATCGATGGCCAGACCAATTTTCACATCAATGGCTTTCTCGCCCAGACCATAAATAGTCACGCTGCCCGGTGCGGCCGGAACATATACCGTGCCTTCATATTCACCCGGCTGGATGGCGATGTACTGACGCTCGCTGGTGTGTTTATTGATGGCGGCATCAACCGCAGCCTGAATGGTGGTGTGCGTCACACCCTGACCACCCGCCGGGCCGACAACGAAATTCGGCTGCGCAGGCAGGCGAATCGCGGACGGATTCCATGGGGCGGCATTGGCATCTTTCGACGCAAAGTAGTGCGTCTGCACAAAATTCTGCGCTTCATTACCAGACAGAACCGGGCGCGCGGCGGTGCCAGGCGCAGTTTGTGTGGAAGGAAGCTGGTCCGGTGGCGTTGAGCTGCATGCAGTCAGTGTCACGCCAAAAGCCAGTGCCAGCGTCAGACGGGAAACCGAAAATGTGTTCAAGAGGTGCTCCAGGCTTAACAGGTTAAAGTGAATTCCTTAGAAGCCTGCTTTTTTATACTAAGTTGAGCGAAACGGGAAGCCGATTGTTTAAATCGGCTTCAATATTATGAATATTTAGCTGAACATCGCAGTGATGGATGCGCGGTCAAGGGAGTGAAAATGGACGTTAAAGCCGACCATCGCGCCGCTGGCGTTTTCATCGACCTCAATCCGTTCCACATCCAGCGCATGCACAGTGAAGATGTAGCGGTGAGTTTCCCCTTTCGGCGGTGCCGCGCCGCCGTAGCCCGCTTTACCGAAATCGGTGCGCGTCTCAATGGCTCCTTCGGGCAGGGCGACCAGCGACGAACCGGAGCCTTGCGGCAGCACGCGGGTATCGGCGGGTAAATTTGCCACAATCCAGTGCCACCAGCCGGAGCCGGTCGGCGCATCGGGATCGTAGCAGGTGACGACAAAACTTTTCGTTCCGGCAGGCACGTCATCCCAGGCCAGATGCGGTGAAATATTGTCGCCATCGTAGCCCATGCCGTTAAACACATGGCGGTGCGGGAGTTTTTCACCCTCGCGCAAATCCTGACTGATAATTTTCATCCTCGCTCCTGTCTTGATATGGATAGGTAAAACGTTATCAGCATAGCCTCAGTTGGCCGCCTGTCAGTCGGCAAAATGTGCGGGAATGCGCACTGCCGCCGACACCGCGCGGGTGAGACGGGAGAGCTCTTCAGGCGTAATGACAAACGGCGGCATCAGGTAGATCAACCGTCCAAATGGGCGGACCCACACGCCCTGTTCAACAAAGAAGCGTTGCAGCGCCGCCATATTGACCGGCTGCCGGGTTTCGATCACCCCAATTGCGCCCAGGACTCGCACATCCGCCACGCTCTCCAGCGCGTTTAACGGCAACAATTCAGAACGTAACTGGGTTTCAATTGCTGGCACCTGCGTCTGCCAGTCACCGCGCTCCAACAGTTCCAGACTGGCGCTCGCCACCGCGCAGGCCAGCGGATTCCCCATAAACGTCGGCCCGTGCATAAAGCAGCCCGCTTCGCCGTTACTGATGGTATCGGCCACCTCGCGCGTGGTCAGGGTCGCGGAGAGCGTCATGGTGCCGCCGGTCAGCGCTTTGCCCAGACAGAGAATATCCGGCGTGATGCCCGCATGTTCGCAGGCAAACAGCTTCCCGGTGCGCCCGAAGCCGGTGGCAATTTCATCGGCTATCAGCAAAATCCCTTCCCGATCGCACATTTTACGGATGCGTTTAAGCCACTCCGGGTGGTACATGCGCATTCCGCCCGCACCCTGAACAATCGGTTCGAGGATCACGGCGGCAATCTCATGGCGATGCGCCGCCATCAGGCGGGCAAAGGCGACCATATCGTGCTCGTCCCATTCGCCGTCAAAACGGCTTTGTGGCGCAGGCGCAAACAGGTTTTCCGGCAGATAGCCCTTCCACAGGCTGTGCATGGAGTTGTCGGGATCGCACACCGACATCGCGCCGAAGGTGTCGCCGTGGTAGCCGTTGCGGAAGGTGAGAAAACGCTGGCGGGGTTCACCTTTCGCCTGCCAGTACTGCAACGCCATTTTCATCGCCACTTCCACGGCCACCGAGCCGGAATCCGCCAGGAACACGCACTCCAACGCCGCCGGGGTCATCGCCACCAGACGACGGCAGAGATCCACGGCGGGCTGATGGGTAATGCCGCCAAACATCACGTGCGCCATCTCATCAATTTGCGCTTTCATCGCTGCGTTGAGATGCGGGTGATTGTAGCCGTGGATCGCCGCCCACCAGGACGACATGCCGTCCACCAGCCGCTCGCCCGTCGCCAGTTGCAGTTCGCAGCCGTGAGCGGATTGCACCGGATAGACCGGCAGCGGTGAAGTCATAGACGTATAGGGATGCCAGATATGGCGCTTGTCAAAGGCGAGATCGTCCTGGGTCATAATCGACTTGTAAACCATTTTGAAAACATTTAGGTTTACGAGTCTACACCGAACCAAAAATTAACAAAACCTTTTGGAGATGCCCCCATGGCTCACCACGCACGCTGGACACTGTCGCAAGTCACCGAACTTTTCAATAAACCGCTGCTGGATCTGCTGTTCGAGGCGCAGACCGTGCACCGCCAGCATTTCGATCCGCGCCATGTGCAGGTCAGCACGCTGTTATCGATCAAAACCGGGGCCTGCCCGGAAGACTGCAAATACTGTCCGCAAAGCTCGCGCTACAAAACCGGGCTGGAAACGGAGCGCCTGATGGAAGTGGAGCAGGTGCTGGAATCGGCGCGCAAAGCGAAGAACGCCGGATCGACCCGTTTTTGCATGGGTGCCGCGTGGAAGAACCCGCACGAGCGCGATATGCCGTACCTTGAGCAGATGGTGCAGGGCGTGAAGGAGATGGGACTGGAAGCCTGCATGACCCTCGGCACGCTCGATGAGTCTCAGGCGCAGCGCCTGGCCTCGGCGGGGCTGGATTACTACAACCACAACCTCGATACCTCGCCGGAATTTTACGGCAACATCATCACCACCCGCACCTATCAGGAACGTCTCGATACGTTGGGCAAAGTGCGCGAGGCGGGCATCAAAGTCTGCTCCGGCGGCATCGTCGGGCTGGGCGAAACGGTCACCGACCGTGCGGGCCTGCTGCTGCA
The DNA here is from genome assembly GCF_900116015.1 of Enterobacter sp. kpr-6. Taxonomy (GTDB): domain Bacteria; phylum Pseudomonadota; class Gammaproteobacteria; order Enterobacterales; family Enterobacteriaceae; genus Enterobacter_D. The sequence continues at coordinate 329,660 of NZ_FOYH01000002.1, read as the reverse complement.
ACTGGCGAATCTGCCGACTCCGCCGGAGAGCGTGCCGATCAACATGCTGGTGAAAGTGAAAGGCACACCGCTGGCCGACAACGACGACGTGGACGCGTTTGATTTTATCCGCACCATCGCCGTGGCGCGCATCATGATGCCAACCTCGTTCGTGCGCCTCTCCGCCGGGCGCGAGCAGATGAACGAGCAGACGCAGGCGATGTGCTTTATGGCCGGGGCCAACTCCATTTTCTACGGCTGCAAACTGCTCACCACGCCAAACCCGGAAGAGGACAAAGACGTCCAGCTGTTCCGCAAACTCGGCCTGAACCCGGAGCAAACGGCAGTTGAAAACGGCGATAACGAACAGCAACAGCATCTGGCGCGGCAGATTGCGAACGCCGATACCGACCAGTATTACAACGCGGCGGCGGTATGAGCTGGCAGGCACGCATCGATCGCGCGCTCGACGAACGGCGCGCCGCCAGCGCTCTGCGTTCGCGGCGGGTGGTGGAGCAGGGTGCCGGGCGTTATTTGTTCCAGGACGGGAAGCGCTTTTGCAACTTCTCGTCGAACGATTATCTCGGTCTGAGCCATCATCCTGAGGTGATTCGCGCCTGGCAAACGGGGGCGGATCGCTTTGGCGTTGGCAGCGGCGGTTCCGGGCACGTCAGCGGCTACACCACCGCGCATCACGCGCTGGAGGCGGAACTGGCCGACTGGCTGGGTTATCCGCGCGCGCTGCTGTTTATCTCCGGCTTTGCCGCGAATCAGGCGGTGATCGCCGCCCTGACGGGCAAATACGACCGCATTGTGGCCGACAAACTCAGCCACGCGTCGCTGCTTGAAGCCGCCAGCCACAGCCCGGCGCAACTGCGGCGTTTTGCGCATAACGACGCCGCGCATCTGCGCACGCTGCTTGCGTCTCCGCTCAACGGGCAACAACTGGTGGTCACCGAAGGCGTGTTCAGCATGGACGGCGACAGCGCACCGCTGGTGGAGATCGCCCGCGCCACGCGTGAGGCCAGCGGCTGGCTGCTGGTGGATGACGCGCACGGGATCGGCGTCACCGGACCGGGCGGGCGCGGAAGCTGCCACGCGCAGGGCATCGCGCCGGAATTACTGATCGTCACTTTTGGCAAAGGCGTGGGCGTCAGCGGCGCGGCGGTGCTGTGCAGTGAAGCCGTCGCTGACTATCTGTTGCAGTTTGCCCGCCATCTGATCTACAGCACCTTGATGCCGCCCGCCCAGGCGATGGCGCTCAGTGCGTCACTGAAGGTCATCAACAGCGGCGAGGGCGAGCAGCGGCGGGAAAAACTGGCCGCGCTTATCGGGCGATTCCGCCGGGGCGCGGGCACGCGTGTGACCGCCTCGCAAAGTGCCATTCAGCCGCTGATTGTCGGGGATAACGACCGGGCGCTGCGTCTCGCTGAATGGTTACGCCAGGCGGGGTGCTGGGTCACCGCAATCCGCCCGCCGACCGTCCCGCCCGGCACCGCGCGTCTGCGTATTACGCTTACGGCGGCGCACGAGGAGCAGGACGTCGATCGTCTGCTGGAGGTCCTTGATGACGCCGGTGAATAAAGGGGCCATCGCCGCCGCCTTTGGCCGCGCTGCCCGGAGCTACAGTAACCATGCGGAGTTACAGATGCAAAGCGCCGGGCTGCTGCTGGCAAGGCTTGGCGAACGGCATGCGGCAAACGTGCTCGACGCCGGGTGCGGGCCGGGTACGCTCAGCCACTACTGGCGCGAGCAGGGGAGTCACGTGACCGCGCTTGATCTCAGCGCGCCGATGCTCGCCGAGGCGCAGCGCCAGCAGGCCGCGCACCAGTACGTGCTGGCGGATATCGAAGCGCTGCCGTTTGAAAACGCGCAGTTCGACCTGGCGTGGAGCAACCTGGCGGTGCAGTGGTGCGATGATCTGCACCAGGCGCTGAACGAGCTTTCCCGCGTCGTCCGTCCCGGTGGCGCGGTGGCCTTTACCACGCTTGCAGCGGGATCGTTGCCGGAACTGAATCAGGCCTGGCAGGCGGTGGACGCTCACCCACATGCCAATCGTTTTTTACCCGCGCAACACTTAGCCGATACCGTACAGATGTTGGGTGGACGCGGCGGAATTGTGCCGATCACCCTTGATTTTACCGATGCGCAAAGCGCTATGCGCTCGCTCAAGGGCATCGGGGCCACGCATCTGCATGCGGGTCGCCAGCGCGCGCCGCTCACCCGCAGCCAGTTGCAGCGCGTGCAGCTGGCCTGGCCGCAGCGTGAGGGAAAATGCCCGCTGACCTATCATCTTTTTTGGGGAATTATTGAACGTGACTGAACGCTATTTTGTAACCGGAACGGATACCGAAGTGGGAAAAACCCTCGCCAGTTGTGCCCTTTTGCAGGCGGCGAATGCGCGCGGTTTTCGCACCGCTGGCTACAAGCCGGTGGCCTCCGGCAGCGAATGGACAGCGCAGGGGCTGCGCAACAGCGATGCGTTAGCGCTACAGCACAACGCTGCGGTGGCGCTCGATTACGCGGCGGTCAATCCCTACACTTTTGAGGAGCCGACCTCGCCGCACATCGTCAGCGCCGCGCTTAACCAGCCGATTGACGCAACGGTGCTTTCGTCCGGGCTACGCCAGCTTGAAGAGGCTGCCGACTGGGTACTGGTTGAAGGGGCAGGGGGCTGGTTTACGCCCCTTTCGGAAACGCTGTCGTTTGCCGACTGGGTGACGGCAGAAAAATTACCGGTGATTTTAGTGGTTGGCGTGAAGCTCGGCTGTATCAACCACGCGCTGCTTACCGCACAGGCAGTAGAGTCGGCGGGGCTGCGGCTGGCGGGCTGGATCGCCAATGATGTTGTGCCGCCGGGGTTGCGTCACCACGAATATCTGGCGACGTTGCGACGCGTGTTGCCAGCCCCGTGTCTTGGGGAAATCCCCTGGCTTGAGCACGCGCCGCTTACGCAGCAAAACGGTCATTATCTCGATCTCAGCCTGCTAAATCCGGCGACATCCAGTGGGACAGCAGTTGCGTGTCCAGCTGATTAACATCGCCCTGGGCCACGTTTCGCCCCCGGTGCAGCAGGCAAAACCGGTGGGCGACACGGCGGATCAACGACAAATGCTGTTCAGCCAGCAGCAGGGTCAGGCCGAGATCCTGATTCAGCCGCACCAGTAAACTCCCCAGTTTTTGAATAAAAGCCAGGCTCTGTCCCCGCGTCGGCTCGTCAAGGATCAACAAACGCGGCTGCGTCACCAGCGCGCGGGCCATCGCCAGTTGATACTGATGGTCTTCCGATAACGCCGCGCCTTTCTTCGTGCGCAGCATATAAAGCTCCGGAAACAGATCGTAAATCGCCGGGGTCACCGCGCAGCCCGGCGCGCCGCCTGCCAGCATCGCGATATGCAGATTTTCCTCGACCGACAACTGGGAAAAGATCCGCCGGTCCTGCGGCACATAGCCAATCCCCATCGACGCCCGCTGCACGGGATTGACCTTCAGCAGATCCAGCGGCGGCGCGTCGGCGTCCTGCCAGACGATACTGCCGCTCGCAATGGGCAGGTTGCCGGTAATACAGTTCACCAGCGTGGTTTTCCCCATGCCCTGCAGGCCCATCACGCAGGTACAGGTTCCGGGTACTAAATCTAAATCGACATTCCACAACGTATGCTGGTCGCCGTAATACTGATTTACCGCACGTAAACTCAACATCGGATGCCTCCTTTTTTGTGCCCCGATACAGAACAATTCTGTAAAAGGGATGCTGCAAAAGGCTTGCCATATGCGGTAAACGCACGCTTTTTAGGAGCAGGATGAAAAAAATGTGCCAGTTTTCCTCACAGGCGCGCAGCGCAAAAATGCGGCTGCACTTTGTCAGTGCCTGCCAGACGCTATATGGTGCAGTGAAAGCGCTAAAAGGGCACGTAATCGCACCGTTAAACCCGGCATCACCAGGAGAAAATCACTCATTTTTAGTGATAAAAATTTTTTGTGGGCACGGATGAGGGCAAAACACGAAAACTGCTGAGCGGCAGGGGCTGTAGGCTGGCGGGAGTTATCCACTATTCCTGTGGATAACCTTGTGCATTAGAGTTAGAAAACGCGTGAGAAGCGAGAGAATACGCGGCTTCGGCATGAATTGATGCGAAACCCGGCTTTTTCTTATATTTATTAAAATTCAAACAGTTACATAAAATCAATGCTTGTCAAAAAAGTGTCACCGGCTGCCATAAAACTTTCATACCCCGACTTGACAAATGTTAAATAAGAAAAATTTCTGGGGATAACCCCTTTCTCAGCGTAAATAATTCTGCCAGCGCGCAAACGAACCGCGACCTGATAGTGAAAGATCGGGTCGTATCATAAATACAATGGCGCATTACTGTTTTTTCATCCAGTATTTTTTACTGGCAAAAATGGCAGCAGGGAGTAAAATTACTCACCTGCCCGCTCATTCCTTCATCAGGTAGCCGTTCATGAGTAAACCGTTCAAACTGAATTCCGCATTTCGTCCCTCTGGCGATCAGCCTGAGGCCATCCGCCGCCTGAAAGAAGGGCTGGAGGACGGGCTGGCGCATCAAACCCTGCTGGGCGTTACCGGTTCAGGTAAGACGTTTACCGTGGCGAACGTGATTGCCGATCTTCAGCGCCCGACGATGGTGCTGGCTCCCAACAAAACGCTGGCGGCGCAGCTTTACGGCGAGATGAAAGAGTTCTTCCCGGATAACGCCGTCGAATATTTTGTGTCCTACTACGACTATTATCAGCCGGAAGCCTACGTGCCCAGCTCAGACACCTTTATCGAAAAAGATTCCTCGGTGAATGAGCACATCGAACAGATGCGTCTGTCGGCTACCAAAGCGCTGCTGGAGCGCCGCGATGTGATCGTGGTGGCTTCTGTGTCGGCGATTTATGGTCTGGGCGATCCTGACCTCTACCTGAAAATGATGCTCCACCTGACCGTGGGGATGATCATCGATCAACGCGCCATCGTGCGTCGCCTGGCAGAGCTGCAATATGCGCGTAACGATCAGGTCTTCCAGCGCGGGACGTTCCGCGTGCGCGGCGAGGTGATCGACATCTTCCCGGCCGAATCGGACGACATCGCGCTGCGCGTGGAACTCTTTGATGAAGAAGTGGAGCGGCTGTCGCTGTTTGATCCGCTGACCGGGCAGGTCGAGACGGTCATTCAGCGTTTTACGGTCTACCCGAAAACCCACTACGTGACCCCGCGCGAGCGCATTTTGCAGGCGATGGAAGAGATCAAAGTGGATCTCGCTGACCGCCGCAAAACGCTGCTGGAGAACAATAAGCTACTGGAAGAGCAGCGTCTGACCCAGCGCACTCAGTTCGATCTCGAAATGATGAACGAGCTGGGCTACTGCTCAGGCGTGGAAAACTATTCGCGCTACCTCTCCGGGCGCGGCCCAGGCGAAGCGCCACCGACGCTGTTCGACTATTTGCCCGCTGACGGTCTGCTGGTGGTGGATGAATCCCACGTCACCATTCCGCAAATCGGCGGCATGTACCGTGGCGACCGCGCGCGTAAAGAGACGCTGGTGGAATATGGCTTCCGCCTGCCTTCCGCGCTCGATAACCGCCCGATGAAGTTTGAAGAATTTGAAGCGCTCGCGCCGCAAACTATTTATGTTTCCGCCACGCCAGGTAACTACGAACTGGAAAAATCCGGCGACGAGATTGTCGATCAATTAGTGCGTCCGACCGGCCTGCTGGACCCCATTATCGAAGTGCGCCCGGTGGGGACGCAGGTGGACGATTTACTCTCTGAGATCCGCAAGCGCGTGCTCATTAACGAGCGTGTGCTGGTCACTACGCTGACCAAACGCATGGCGGAGGATTTGACCGAGTATCTGGAAGAGCACGGCGAGAAGGTGCGCTACCTGCACTCAGACATTGATACTGTCGAGCGTATGGAGATCATCCGCGACCTGCGCCTCGGTGAGTTCGACGTGCTGGTGGGGATCAACTTGCTGCGAGAAGGGCTGGATATGCCGGAAGTCTCGCTGGTCGCCATTCTTGATGCCGACAAAGAGGGCTTCCTGCGTTCCGAACGCTCGCTGATCCAGACCATTGGTCGTGCGGCGCGTAACGTGAACGGTAAGGCGATTCTTTACGGCGACAAAATCACCGCGTCGATGGCGAAAGCGATCAGCGAAACCGAGCGTCGTCGTGAGAAGCAGCAGCGGTACAACGAAGAACACGGCATCACGCCGCAGGGCCTGAACAAGAAAGTGGTCGATATTCTGGCGCTGGGTGAAAACATCGCCAAAACCAAAGCCAAAGGACGCGGTAAATCACGGTCGCCGGTGGTGGAAGAGAGCCTGGAACGCTTGATGACGCCGAAAGCGATGCAGCAGAAAATTCACGAACTGGAAGCGCAAATGATGCAGCATGCGCAAAACCTGGAGTTCGAAGAAGCAGCCGCCGTGCGCGACCAGCTTCACCAGTTGCGCGAGCTGTTTATTGCCGCATCGTAGATTACCCCTCACCCCGACCCTCTCCCCAGGGGAGAGGGGGAAAGACGGGTCCGCGCCTGGGCTGTCCCCTCTCCCTCAGGGAGAGGGTTAGGGTGAGGGTGAAAGGTGGCATGGTGCCTGAGGTACCCTCTCCTCAGGGAAGAGGTGGAAAGGCGTGGCCGTGCACACTATTCAATTCCGCGCCCGATGGGTTCCTTCTCCCCTGGGGAGAGGGGTAGGGTGAGGGGATTCAGGACCAGAAATACCCCGCCAAAAAGATGCGCCGTGTGAATATGTCGCTCGCCACTGAATTCACGCGAAGCCAGATAATTGCACACTTAATCTTTCCTTAATCTTCATCGTGCACACTCTCCTCATCAACCGAGGAGAGTGTTATGCAAAGAATGACATCGGCCCAGTGGCTGGCGGTTAGCGTCAGCGTACTGATCATCGCCAGCTTTTTGCAGGTCTGGTTTAACGCTTAGTAACATCATCCTGTTGCGGAAAGCGCACCCAGGCTTTCAGCCCCGGCTGCGGGCTGCGGTTATGCAAATACAGCTCGCCGTCGTGCAACTGCGTGATACGGCTGACAATGCTCAGCCCCAGTCCCATGCCCCCGTAGCGGCTGTCCATCCGCACAAAGGCTTTACTTAGCTCATGACTTTTGGCTTCATCCACCCCAGGCCCCTCATCTTCCACCGCCAGCACGGGCGCGGGCGTGTTCTCGATACACAGGCGAATGGTGGAGCCTTCCGGGCTGTAGCGATGGGCGTTTTCGGTAAGATTACGCAATAGCACGCGCAACTGCGGAGCATCACCACGCACGGCAACATCTTCTCCCTGCATGCAAATTTCCAGCACCTGCTGGCGCGCGTCGAGCATCGTCTGAAGTTCATCCTGCAACGGCAAAATCACATCGCGGATCAGCATCACCTGCTGGTAGCTGCCAGCCGAAAAGGACTGGGCCACCCGCGCCAGTTGCAGCAGTTGCGAGACGTTTTCCGTCATCTGATCGATGCGCAAAATCAGATGGCTGACGTTGATGCCGTGACTCTTCTCCAGCAATTCAAGATGCAGACGCAGACCCGCCAGCGGGGTGCGCAGTTCATGGGCGACATCCGCGGTAAACAGCCTCTCCCGATCGAGCGTCAGCGTCAGTCGCGCCACCAGTTGATTGATGGCCGAGGTCACCGCTTCCACTTCAGCCACAGGGTTGTTCAGCGTAATAGGCTGGAGGTTATCCGGCGTGCGCATGTCCAGCTCGTGCTGTAAATCCTCAAGCGGGCGGGTGATCAGCTTTACCGCCTGCAAACAGAGCAGCAGTGCGAAACCCACGATCACAAGACTCGGCACCAGCAGGCTGGCGACCGCTTCGTGGACTTCATGCTCAATGTGCTTGTGGTTGTTGTGCTTGTGGATGGCGCTTTCCACCAGCAACTGAATTTGCTCTTTGCTCTCATGCCATAGCCAGAACACGCTGATTAACTGGCACACCACCAGGATCGCCCCGATGGTCAGCAGCAGGCGGCGGCGTAGCGTCCAGCGGCGGGAAAACAGGCTGAAGTTCATTGGGCGTTATCCGTTGCCGTTACCAGTTGATAGCCAAAACCACGCACGGTGCGGATGCGATCTTTGCCAATTTTGTCGCGCAGATTGTGGATGTGCACTTCCAGGGTATTGGTGGCCGGTTCGTTGTCCCAGCTATAAATATCGTTGTACAAAATCTCGCGGTGCACCGGGCTGCCCGCTTTCAGCATCAGACGTGACAGCAACGCGTACTCTTTTGGCGTCAGCTCAAGCGGCTGGCCTGCCCGCCAGACCTGGCGGTTATTGACGTTAAGCAGCAGATCGCCCACCGCCAGTTGACTGTCACCCTGATTATGATGGCGGCGAAGCAGGGCGCGGATGCGGGCATTCAACTCTTCCAGCGCGAAAGGCTTGATCAGATAGTCATCCGCGCCTGCGTCAAGCCCGCCGATGCGATCTTCGAGCGTATCGCGGGCGGTGAGAATTAACACCGGCTGGGTAAACTTATCGCGGCGCAACCGCTGTAAAAAACGCACCCCATCTTCGTCCGGCAGCCCCAGATCCAGCACCACCAGGCTGTAATGCCCGCTGGTGAGACTCAGTTCTGCATCGCGCGCGGTAGAGACACCATCGCAGGCGTAACCTTCCGACTGTAAGGCCAGCAGCAAGCCCTGTAACAACAGCGTATCGTCTTCAACGACTAAGATTTTCATGCAGTCACTCCTTACAGGGGGCGAGGATATCGTCGGCGCGGTGGTACTCCTGAGTTTGTACGCCCAGTATACCCAGCATCGTCGGGAACAGATTATCCTGCGAAAACGCCTCAGTTTGCGCGCGTTTTTGCAGACAGGTGTAATTCACCGCGTGCTGCTTCTGGTACTGCGGGGAGAGCCAGATCAGCAGCGGCACATGTTTTTGCGCATCCGGGGCGATGGCATACGGCAGGCCATGCAAATAAACCCCATTTTCCCCTAATGATTCTCCATGATCGGAGAGATACAGCAAACTGGTTGTCACATTATCGGGCTGCGACGCTAATAACTTGATGGCCTTATCCACAATATAATCGACATACAGCAACGTATTATCATAGGTATTGATCAGTTGCTCCTGCGAGCAGGTCTGAATAGCGTTTGTATCGCAAGTGGGAACAAACTGGCGAAACTGTGGCGGATAGCGATGATAATAGGTCGGGCCATGACTGCCGATGGTATGTAATACGATCAGCCCGTCGCCGTGCAGCGTATCAATATATTTCTGAATATCGTGGAACAATATTTCGTCGTGGCATTCGCCTTCAATGCAATAGTCCTTAAGATTCAGCTTAGTCATATCCTGATGGGGAACACGGTCGCAGGCACCTTTGCAGCCGCCGTCATTCTCATTCCATAACACCTGAATACCGGCACGCTGCACAATATCCAGTAGCCCTTCACGGTGATGAGCCAGTTGCTCATCGTAATTTTTTCGTGGCATCCCGGAAAACATACAGGGCACAGAAATCGCCGTGGCGGTGCCGCAGGAAGTGGTGTGCGGGAAATAGACCACGTTATCTTTTTCCAGCCGGGGATTGGTTTTACGGGAATAGCCGGATAAGGAGAAGTTTTCCCCCCGCGAGGTTTCACCCACCACCAGGATTGTCAGGTGCTTGCTGCCAGCCGGGTGCATCGCGGGATCGCGTTTTGCGTCCTCGCCAAAGCGCACCAGCGGCAGGTTATCCATCTTGTGATGCACATAATAAGACCAGACCGCACTAATGCTGTTCGACGGGCTGAGCGATTTCACCAGCTCTTTATTATTACGAAACAGCGCGGCGTAATCTTTATAAAAACAGAGAGCGATTAACAGTAACAGCGCGACCGAGACAAACAGGCTGATGCCTTTCATTGCCAGCGTGCGCCAGCGCGACGGGCTTTTTTTAAATTTAATTCCCCAGGCAGCGGCAACCATGAACAGCCCGCTAAGGCCAATAACCAGTAATAACTGCGGCGTCATCAGCGCAAAACTTTCCGCAGGCGTCGTGTCCAGCGTATTCGCAATCATTGAGCGATCAATAATGACGCCATAGGTCCAGATAAAATATTGCGTGGTGGCACCGAGTAAAATAAACAGGCTAATCAGCACCCGCTCAAGCCACACGAAAGAGGCGAGGGTGATGAGAATATTCATTACGCAAAATGCCACCACCGGCATCGAGAGAAACACCGCCAGCGTCCACAGTGAATTTACCGGCAGCAGGGCATAAGCCTGCCGGTAAAATATGAGGTTAAGAAAGAGCGCAATATAGAGTGAAAAGGCAATCAGGTACGGCACGCGGCTCATGACTGGCCGACGAAACGTGAACATACGCATAGCGGAGATCCTGGTGAGAATATGCGGGTATGTTCACAGAGGAGGGTTAAGACAACCTTAAGATGTTAATAATTTTACTCTCACCCTCACCCTAACCCTCTCCCTGAGGGAGAGGGGACAGATCGAGCACGGGCTTGCCTTCCCCCTTCGTCCTGAGGGAGAGGGGCAGATCGAGTGCGGACTTGCCTTTCCCCCTCTCCCTCAGGGAGAGGGCCGGGGTGAGGGTGAAAATAAGAGTGAAAAACCTACCCCAGACTCTGAATCGCGCGCTCAAGTGCCGCGCGCAGCAGGCGGCGGTCGTGGCGGTAGGGAACATCGCTCGCCTCCAGCACATCCTGAATCACCACCCGGTCGGTCACAGCCGCCACATCCGCGTTAGGGCCAACCACCACGGCGTCAATAATGCGCTTGCCGACGTACTGCTCCATCAGGGCAAATTTATCGTTGAGGTGCATGCTGGCTGCGGCAGCGCTCAACTCTTTACCCAGATTATCGATGTACACCACCGGCGCGGGGGTGCGGCGCAGCGCCTGAGCCAGATCCTCCAGCAGCAGCAGCGGCATCAGGCTGGTGTAAAAACTCCCCGGTCCAATCAGAATCAAATCAGCTTCGCCAATCGCCTCGATCGCCTCGCGGGTGGCGTGGGCTTTCGGAAACAGCATCAGCTCCTGCACCGGGGCGGTGAGCTGATCGATATTCACTTCGCCATACACCGCATGGCCTTCGCTGTCCGTCGCCATTAAATCCAGCGGCTGCTCGGACATCGGGATCAGAAAGGCGTCAACCTTCAGCAGATTGCGGATCAGATTGGTCGCCTCCAGCGGGCGCACGCTCAGATGATCCAGCGCTTTTAACATCAAATTGCCGAGATTATGCCCGGCCAGTTCACCGTTCCCGCTAAAGCGGTATTCGAACATGGCCGAGGCGACGCTCGGCTCGGTAATAAGCTGGTTTAAACAATTGCGCATATCACCCCAGGCGATGCCCCCTTCGGAGCGACGAATGCGCCCGGTGGAGCCGCCATTATCGGTGGTGGTCACAATGCCGGTCAGACGCGAGCCGAGCGAAGAGAGTGAGGACATCACGCGCCCAAGCCCGTGCCCGCCGCCAAGGGCAACAACCCTGTCGAGATCCGCAAAAGTGCGATTGCGCATAGCCTATCCTTATATCGGGAAAATCCCACAACGTTAGCCTGTCTACCCCTTAATGACGATGCCGCCCAGGGATGAAAATGACGTATATCAATGCAAGATCGTGATTATCGCGTAGTCTGTAATGAAAATGCACGAACATGTCGCTATGTATCTAATTATATAGCGATATCCAAGCCTGGCGAAACTGACTTTATCGCGCTACTATCGCGTGGACTCGCTTTAAACACACTCTAGCCTCTGCCCCTAAGTCTGATGATATGGTGCTTTGGCCGTGGCAAACCGCCACCAGGGTGCAGGAAGAAATGACTGCACCTCCCGTATTTGGAAAGGTGTACATGGCCTCACAACTTACCGATGCATTCGCGCGTAAGTTTTACTACTTGCGTCTGTCGATTACCGATGTGTGCAATTTCCGTTGCACCTACTGCCTGCCCGATGGCTACAAGCCGGGCGGCGTCACCAACAAAAGTTTTCTAGGCGTCGATGAAATTCGTCGCGTCACCCGCGCCTTTGCCGCAATGGGCACCGAAAAAGTGCGTCTGACCGGGGGCGAACCCTCGTTGCGCCGCGATTTCACTGAGATCATCGCGAGCGTGCGCGAAAATCCTGCCATCCGCCAGATCGCCGTCACCACCAATGGCTACCGGCTGGCGCGCGATGTGGAACGCTGGCGCGACGCCGGGCTGACCGCCATCAACGTCAGCGTCGACAGCCTCGACGCCCGCCAGTTTCACGCCATTACCGGGCAGGATAAATTCCGCCAGGTGATGGACGGCATCGATGCGGCGTTTGCGGCGGGCTTTGAAAAAGTCAAAGTCAACACCGTGCTGATGCGCGACGTTAATCATAACCAGCTCGATACCTTCCTCGCGTGGATCCAGCCGCGTCCGATCCAGCTACGCTTTATTGAGCTGATGGAGACGGGCGAGGGCAGCGACCTGTTCCGCAAACATCACCTGTCCGGGATGGTGCTGCGTGATGAACTGCTGCGTCGGGGCTGGATCTCAAAAATACGTCACCGCAGCGACGGCCCGGCCCAGGTTTTCTGCCACCCCGATTACGCGGGTGAAATCGGCCTCATCATGCCGTATGAAAAAGATTTCTGCGCCACCTGTAACCGCCTGCGCGTGTCGTCGGTCGGCAAACTGCATCTGTGTCTGTTTGGCGATGGCGGAGTCGATCTGCGCGATTTGCTGGCGGACGACGCCCAGCAGAGCGAACTGGAAGCGCGGCTGATGGAAGCGCTGACCCACAAAAAGCAGACCCACTTTTTGCATCAGGGCCACACCGGTATCACGCAAAACCTGTCGTACATCGGCGGTTAATCCGAATAAGGAGATTTCTCATGAGCCAGGTAAACAGCGATTTTATCCCGACGCGCATCGCCATTTTGACCGTCACCAGCCGCCGCACCGAAGAAGACGACACCTCCGGGCATTATCTGCGCGAGGCCGCCCATGACGCCGGCCATCAAATCATTGATAAAGCGATCGTCAAAGAGAACCGCTACGCCATTCGCGCGCAGGTGTCGGCGTGGATCGCCAGCGATGACGTGCAGGTGGTGCTGATCACCGGCGGTACCGGGCTGACCGAGGGCGATCAGGCTCCCGAAGCGCTGCTGCCGCTGTTTGACCGTGAAGTGGAAGGGTTTGGCGAAGTGTTCCGGATGCTCTCATTTGAAGAGATCGGCACCGCCACGTTGCAGTCCCGCGCGGTGGCGGGCATCGCCAACAATACCCTGATTTTCGCCATGCCCGGCTCGACCAAAGCCTGCCGCACCGCGTGGGAAAACATTATTGCCCCGCAGCTCGACGCGCGCACCCGCCCGTGTAATTTTCACCCTCATTTAAAGAAATAAGTTATGTCCCAGTTGACCCACATTAACGCCGCGGGCGAAGCGCATATGGTGGACGTCTCCGCCAAAGCCGAAACCGTGCGCGAAGCCCGCGCTGAAGCCTTCGTCACCATGCGCCCGGAAACCCTGCAAATGATCATCGACGGCAGCCACCATAAAGGCGACGTCTTCGCCACCGCGCGCATCGCCGGTATTCAGGCGGCCAAACGGACCTGGGATTTGATCCCGCTGTGCCACCCGCTGATGCTGAGCAAAGTCGAAGTGCACCTGCAGGCCGAGCCTGAAGCACACCGCGTGCGCATTGAGTCTGTCTGTCGCTTAACCGGTAAAACCGGGGTGGAGATGGAAGCGCTGACGGCGGCGTCCGTGGCGGCGCTGACCATCTATGACATGTGCAAAGCGGTACAAAAAGACATGATAATTGGCCCGGTTCGCCTGCTGGCGAAAAGCGGCGGCAAATCCGGCGATTTCAGGGTGGATAGCGATGATTAAGGTGCTGTTTTTTGCTCAGGTACGCGAGCTGGTGAACTGCGACAGCCTGACGCTTGACGATGATTTTGCCACGGTCGCGGCACTGCGCCAGGCGCTGGCTGCGCGGGGCGAGCGCTGGGCGCTGGCGCTGGAAGACGGCAAACTGCTGGCAGCGGTCAATCAGACGCTGGTGCCTTTTGACACCGCCCTCAACGACGGTGACGAAGTGGCCTTTTTCCCGCCGGTGACCGGAGGCTGAAATGAGTGAAACGAAAATCTGCGTCGGCCCCGCGCCATTCTCCGTTGGCGACGAATACCCCTGGCTGGCAGAGCGCGACGAAGACGGCGCGGTGGTGACCTTCACCGGAAAAGTCCGTAATCATAATTTAGGCGACAGCGTGAAAGCGCTGACGCTGGAACACTATCCGGGGATGACCGAAAAATCGCTGGCGGATATCGTGGTGGATGCCCGTGCCCGCTGGCCGCTCGGACGTGTGACGGTGATCCACCGCACGGGTGAACTCTGGCCTGGCGATGAGATCGTGTTCGTTGGCGTCACCAGCGCCCATCGCAGCAGTGCGTTTGAAGCCGGGCAGTTTATTATGGATTATCTGAAAACCCGCGCGCCGTTCTGGAAGCGTGAAGCCACGCCGGACGGCGAGCGTTGGGTGGAAGCACGGGACAGCGACCAGCAGGCGGCAAAGCGCTGGTAAGCTGTTTGCTGTGGATGTGTTAACCTTTTAACTGTGTTCACTTAATCAGGAGTTAATCATGGACCGATTCCCACGATCCGATTCAATTGTTCAGGCGCGCAGCGGGCTGCAAACCTACATGGCGCAGGTGTATGGCTGGATGACCTGCGGGTTATTGCTGACGGCGTTTATCGCCTGGTACGCGGCGAATACCCCGGCGGTCATGATGTTCGTCTTCTCCAGCAAAATCACCTTCTTCGGGCTTATCATCGCGCAACTGGCGCTGGTGTTCGTGCTCTCCGGCATGGTACAGCGCCTGAGCGCGGGCATGGCGACCACGCTGTTTATGCTCTATTCAGCGCTGACCGGGCTTACGCTCGCCAGTATTTTTGTGGTCTACACCTACTCGTCTATCGCCAGCACGTTTGTCGTTACCGGCGGCATGTTTGGCGCGATGAGCCTGTACGGTTACACCACCAAACGCGATCTGAGCGGCTTCGGCAATATGCTGTTTATGGGGCTGATTGGTATTGTTCTGGCGTCGCTGGTCAACTTCTGGCTGCAAAGCGAAGCGCTGATGTGGGCCGTGACCTATATCGGGGTGATTGTGTTTGTCGGCCTTACAGCCTATGACACGCAGAAGCTGAAAAACATCGGTGAGCAGATTGACGTACGCGACAGCGGCAACCTGCGTAAATACGCCATCCTCGGCGCGCTGACGCTGTATCTGGACTTTATCAACCTGTTCCTGATGCTGCTGCGGATTTTCGGCAGCCGCCGTTGAGGTAGTTATTTACCCTCACCCTAACCCTCTCCCTGAGGGAGAGGGTGAAAAGCGAGTCCGCGCTCGATCTGAGGGAGAGGGTGAAAGGCAAATCCGCGCTCGATCTGTTCCCTCTCCCTAAGGGAGAGGGTTAGGGTGAGGGTGTACCTACTTCGCCATCGCCTTCTCGTTCTTTGCTCTTAACTTCTTCGCACGACCCTCAAGCAACAGATAGCAAATCAGCGCCAGCAGCAGCGGCAGGAAGTAATACAGCATCCTGTACGCCAGCAGCGCCGCGATAATCGCACCCTGAGTGGTATGCTCACCTGCCAGCAGGGCGATAAACACCGCTTCCAGCACGCCGATCCCCGCCGGGATATGCACGATCACCCCCGCGATACTACTCACCAGCAGCACACCGAGCACGAAGAAGTAATTTACTTCCTGTCCCAGTAGCAGCCAGATAATCGCGCCCATCGCCATCCAGTTGGCGCTGGAAATCGCCATCTGCGCCAGCGCAAACTTCCACGACGGCAGCACCAGCTTTTGCCCTTTCACCGTCATATGACGGCGTTTGGCGAAGGCGCAAAACCACATATAGGCGGCGATGATCACCAGCAGTACCACGCCGACGATGCGCAGGGTGCCTTCGTCGATATACCAGTGTGACGGCAGTTGCACCACGCCGAAGGTGAAAATAATCCCGCCAAGCAAGATATAGCCCAGCCAGTTGGTGGTAATGCTCAGTGAGAAAATGCGCGTGATGGTGCTGCCCGGCAGACCGAGGCGGGAGTAAAGGCGATAGCGCATCCCGATCCCGCCGACCCAGGTACTGAGCGTCAGGTTAAAGGCGTAACAGACAAACGACACCAGCATGACCTGTCGCGCCGCCAGCTTGTGCCCGCAGTAAGCGCGGGCCAGCAGATCGTAACAGCCATACAGCAGATAACTCACCACCACCAGCGCCAGCGCAATCAGCAGCGGCGTGCGGTTGTAGTTGCGGATCACCTTCCAGACATCTTCCCAGTTGACGGTGCGGGCGTAGACTACCAGCAGTACCGCCATGGCGATGAAAAACACCCAGGTGAGAATTTTTTTAGCAAGCCGCCAGCGCGGATGAGATTTTGACATCAGAATTTTGCCCCTGAGTTTTGCGGATCAACCCGATCCTGGGTTTCAATCTCCGGCTGTACCGGGGGTTCGACCTGTGCCAGTCGCGGCGTATGAGCAGGCAGCCAGCCCACCAGCGCCGGGAATTTACGCAGGAAGTGGAACACCACCACGCTTTTCGCCAGATTCCACCAGGTGCGTTTCGGGGCCATGGTTTCATCCACCCGTTTACAGTCCTGGGCAATAATTCCCTGCAAATTCTCCCGCAGCGTCTGGTTAAAGGTGCGGTCATGGATGATCAGGTTAGCTTCCAGATTCAGCGACAGACTGAGCGGATCGAGGTTACTGGAACCGACGGTCGCCCAGTGATCGTCCATCAGCGCCACTTTGCCGTGCAGTGGACGGCGGCGATATTCATACACCTGCACGCCGCCTTTCAGCAGATAGTTGTAGAGCAGTTCGGCCCCGACTTTCACAATCGGCATGTCCGGCTCACCCTGCACAATCAGTTTGACCCGCACCCCGCGCCGCGCGGCATTGCGCATCGCATGCAGCAGGCGGTAACCGGGGAAGAAATAGGCGTTGGCGATGATCACTTCACGTTTGGCGTTCGCCAGCATCTTCAGATAATGACGCTCAATGTCGTCGCGGTGATCGTCGTTATCGCGCCAGACAAACAGCGCCTGCGCCTCGCCCGGCTTGCGGTTTTCCTCCGCCTGATGACGGCGGCGCTGACGCCACCAGCGGCGGGTCTGCGCGTTCTGCGGCAGGTTTTCCAGCTCAAACTGCAAAATGTCTTCCACCACCGGGCCTTCAACGCGCACGGCGTAATCCTGTTTGGCCTCCGGGCCGTAGTCCGACATATGCTCGGCGGAATAGTTAATGCCGCCGACAAACGCCACGGTATTGTCGATCACCACGATTTTGCGGTGCATCCGGCGGAACACGTTAGTGCGCATCCCGAGCAGCAGCGGACGCGGATCGTAATAGCGGAACACCACGCCTGCGGAAGTCAGTTCGTGGACAAATTCATCGCTTAAATCCGGCGAACCGTAGCCGTCGAGCAACACTTCAATATCCACGCCGCGCTGGGCTGCGCGCAGGATCACCCCATGCAGCTTGCAGCCCACCTCGTCTTCAAACCAGATAAATGTCTCAAGAATGACCTTGCGCTGTGCGTTTTCAATGGCCTCAAAGACCGCCGGGTAATATTCGTCGCCGTTCTCCAGAAGCTGGATTCGGTTTCCTTCTCGCCAGCTACATTTCATAAGTGGATCTCCGCACTGAGTGGCGCATGATCGGACAAATGACGCCAGTTACGCAGCGGCAGCGCCGTGGGCGCGCTGGCACTGGCATTCTTGACATAGATACGGTCGAGGCGCAGCACCGGCATGCTGACCGGGAAGGTGCGCGCCGGACGGCCATGCGCACGGGTAAAAATCTCATCGAGGCCCGCTTTGGTTTTCAGCGGATGATTCGCCTTTTGCCGCCAGTCATTAAAATCGCCCGCCACCAGCACCGGTTCGCCTTCCGGGAGGGCATTCACCCACTGTGCCAGCATGTCGAGCTGTGCCTGCCGGTGCGCCTCGCGCAGCCCCAGATGCACGCAGATGACATGGATCGGATGATCCAGGTCGGGCGGCGCAATGCGGCAGTAGAGCAGGCCACGGTTTTCACTGCCTTCAACCGACACATCGCGGTTTTCATAATGTTCAATGGGATACCGGGAGAGCACGGCATTTCCGTGGTGCCCTTCCGGGTAGACCGCGTTGCGCCCGTAGGCAAAATCGCTCCACATGGTATCAGCCAGGAATTCGTAATGTGTCGTGTCGGGCCAGTTTTCCACATGCAGCGGGTGCACTTCGTGTGCGCCGAGCACTTCCTGCAAACAGACAATATCCGCGCCCACGGTACGCACCGCGTCGCGAAGTTCCGGTAAAATGAAGCGTTTATTAAACGCTGTGAAGCCCTTGTGTGTGTTAATGGTGAGCACTTTTAACGAGAATTGCCGGGTTTTTTGCGTCATTTTTTCCTTCCCGCATCACTATCCTGATGAAAATAAAGTGTAGTCCTTGTCACAAAAAGATGCGGGGTTACGGATTTTTCCGTAAAGTCCGGTACTCTCAATACCTACAATCGTCTATCCGGAGACAAGTCATGAAGTGGCAACAACGTATTCGTGTCGCGACAGGCCTGAGTTGCTGGCAGATAATGCTGCATTTACTGATCGTGGCGGTGCTGGTGATGAGCTGGATGAACGGCTCGCTGGTACGCGTTGGCCTGGGGTTATGCGTGCTTTATGGCGTCACGGTACTGCTGATGCTGGCGTTACAGCGTCATCATGACGTGCGCTTTCGTGAAACGGGCGATGTGCTGGAAGAGCTGACCACCACCTGGTATTTCGGTGCGGCAATGATTGCGGTCTGGCTGCTCTCCCGCGTGCTGCACAATAACCTGCTGCTGGCGCTGGCGGGCGCAGTGATCCTCGCCGGACCCGCCATTATTTCCCTGCTGATGAAAGACAAAACCTCAGGCAATTTTCCGGCGAAACATCGCATACGCCGCTGATCCCGTGGTGGCCGCTATCACCAGTAGCGGCCACAGGCTGTGCCAGACAATCCCCAGACTCGCATCCTTCAAATAAATCTGCTTGGTAATGTCGGTGAAATGCCGGATCGGATTTACCCACGTCAGGTTCTGCAACCACACCGGCATGTTCTCCACCGGCGAGACATAACCGGAGAGCAGGATCGCCGGCATCATAAACACAAACACGCCGATAAACGCCTGCTGTTGCGTATTGCACAGGGCGGAGATCAAAAGCCCAAATCCCACCAGCGACAGGCCGTAAATCAGCATCGTGAAATAAAACAGCGTAAGCGATCCGGCAAACGGGATCTGGTAGGCAAAAATCCCCACCGCCAGCACGATGCTGGCCTGAAAAGTCGCCACAATCAGCGCGGGCACCGCTTTACCGACAAAAATTTGCCAGGTGGCGAGCGGCGAAACCAAAAGCTGATCGAGCGTACCTTGTTCGCGCTCGCGCGCCACCGACAGTGAAGTAACAATCATCACCCCGATGGTGGTGATCATGGCGATCAGCGACGGCACAATAAACCATTTGTAATCCAGATTCGGGTTATACCAGTTGCGCACCACCAGTTCGCTGTTGTTGGGTTTGGGCTTGTCGGTGAGCAGTTCAAGCTGGTAATCCTTGACGATCTCCTGCAGGTAATTGGCGGCGATTTGCGCGCTGTTGGAGTTACGCCCGTCGAGGATCAACTGCATAGGGGCCGGGTTAAAAGTATCCAGATTGCGCGAAAAGTCCGCCGGGAAGCGCACCAGCAGCAGCGCTTTTTGCGTGTCGATAGTGGGCTGGATCTCCTGCGGGCTGTGGAGCATCAGCACATGGGTAAAGGCTTTGGCGCGGGCGAAGCGCTGAGTCAGTTCAATGGCGTGCTTGCCGTTATCTTCGTTATAAATAGCGATGGTGGCATTGGTGACCTCAAGGGTGGCGGCAAACGGAAACAGCAGCACCTGAATCAGCACCGGCACGACGAGGATCGCCCGTGTTTGCGGCTCGCGCAAAAGTGATTGCAGCTCTTTACGAATCAGTGTCCAGAGTCGATACAACATGGTTGCTCCTTAATCCAGTCGCCGCTTGGTTTTCATCCACGTCAGGCCGATAAACATCACCGCCGAGGCCACCAGAAACAGCGTATTCACCACCAGCACTGCCGGAATATTCCCGGCCAGAAACAGGCTTTGCAGGGTGCCGACGAAATAACGCGCCGGAATAATGTAGGTCACCGCACGAATGGCGGCGGGCATACTGTCGATCTGAAAAATAAACCCGGAGAGCATCACCGACGGTAAAAACGCGGCGTTCAGTGCCACCTGCGCGGCGTTAAACTGATTGCGGGTCAGCGTGGAAATCAGCAGCCCCATCCCCAGCGTACTGAGCAAAAACAGGCTGGTGATAATAAACAGCAGCAGCAACGAACCGCGATACGGCACGCCGAGCACAAACACCGACACCAGCATACAGAGCAGCATCGCCAGCATGCCGAGAAAGTAATAGGGGATGAGCTTGCACAGCAGCAATTCCACCCGGGTCACTTCGGTCGACAGCAGCGCCTCCATAGTGCCGCGTTCCCACTCGCGCGCCACCACCAGCGACGTCAGGATCGCGCCGATCACAGTCATCACAATGGTTACCGCACCGGGAATAATAAAGTGCTGGCTGACGGCGGCGGGGTTAAACCAGTAGCGCATCTGCACGTCGATCAGCGGCTCGAACGTCTCGCCGCGATCGGAGGCGCGCTGTGCCTGCCATAGCTGCCAGATCCCCTGCGCGTAGCCCTGCACAAAGTTGGCGGTGTTCGGTTCGCTGCCGTCGGTGATCACCTGGATCGGCGCATCGTCGCCGGTACGGGTCATCTTCTGGGCAAAATCAGGCGGGATGACAATCAGCCCGCGAATGCGTCCGGCCTGCATCATTTCGACAAGCTGCGGGCGGCTGTCGCTGATCGTGGCGTCGATATAAGGCGAACCGGTCAGCGCGTGGGTGAAATCGAGCGCTTCTTCGCTGCGCTGCTCCACCAGTACGCCGACCCGCAGTTTGCTGGAATCAAGATTGATGCCGTAGCCAAAGATAAACAGCAGCAGCAGGGGGATCACAAAAGCAATCAGCCAGCTACTGGGATCGCGCACAATCTGGCGCGTCTCTTTTACGCACAGGGCGCGCACCCGCCGCCCGCTCAGACGTTTATTTGCCATCGGTGTGCTCCTTATCCCAGTCGTTGATAAGCCGGATAAACGCCTGCTCCATGGTCGGGTCGGCGCACGCTTCATCGGCGGCCTGCTCTTTGAGCGCGTCCGGCGTGCCGCTGGCAATCAGCTTGCCGCGATACACCAGCCCGATCCGGTCGCAATATTCCGCCTCGTCCATAAAGTGCGTGGTCACCATCACCGTTACGCCTTTTTCCACCATGCTGTTGATGTGCAGCCAGAACTCGCGGCGGGTGAGGGGATCGACGCCGGAGGTCGGCTCATCAAGAAACAGAATGTCCGGCTCGTGCATCAGTGAGCAGGCCAGCGCGAGACGCTGTTTAAAGCCGAGCGGCAGCGAATCCGTGGCGTGCGAACTGATGCTTTTCAGGCCGAACGCCTCACTCATGCGGCTGATTTTTTCATTTTGCGCCCGCCCGCGCAGGCCATAGACGCCGGAGAAAAAGCGCAGGTTTTGCTCGACGGTCAAATTGCCGTACAGCGAGAATTTTTGCGCCATATAGCCCAGCCGCTGCCGCGCTTTGCCGGAACTAACTTTCAGATCCATGTCGAGCACCAGCGCTTTGCCGGAGGTCGGTACCAGCAGGCCGCACATCATTTTAAAGGTGGTGGACTTGCCCGCGCCGTTGGGCCCCAGCAGGCCGAAAATTTCCCCGCGCTTCACGCTGAAATTGACGTCGTCGGTGGCGGCGAAATCACCGAATTTTTTGGTTAACGCCTGGGCTTCAATCACGGTTTCATCACTGCTGCCGCTGACGGTGTGCAGAATAGCCCCAAGCGGTGATTCCGACGCGCCCGCGCCGCCGAGCAGATCGATAAACGCATCTTCAAAGCGCGGGGCGGTTTCCGCGATCTCAAGTTCCGGCATCCCGGAGGCGGCGCGAATATCGTCGATGCTGGCCTCTTTTTTGATAATCAGACGCACCGATTTGCCCTGAATCATCCCGTCGCTCACCTGGGGGAGTTTCAGCGTGCGCTGCAACAGGCGGCGGTTGTTCTCCTGCCGGCTTTTAAGCAGAAAGCTGCGTCCGGTGAGGGTTTGGGTCAGCGCTTTCGGCTCACCCTGATAAAGCAGCTCGCCCTCGTTCATCAGCAGCACCTCGCGGCACTGTTCGGCTTCGTCCAGATAGGAGGTGCTCCACAAAATCAGCATCCCTTCACCTGCCAGTTCGTGCACCATCTGCCAGAGTTCGCGGCGGGAAATGGGATCGACGCCAACGCCGGGCTCATCAAGCAGCAGCACTTTCGGCTCGCCCACCAGCGTGCAGGCGAGGCCCAGTTTCTGCTTCATGCCGCCGGAGAGCTTGCCCGCCAGCCGTCCGGTAAAGGGACCGAGGGCGGTAAATTCCAGCAGCCGGGCGAAGGTTTGCTGGCGAACCTCGCCGGTCACCGAGCGCAAATCGGCATACAGATTGAGGTTTTCCATCACCGTCAGATCTTCATACAGGCCGAATTTTTGCGGCATATAGCCGAGCACCGCGTGCAGGGCGCGGTCGTCCTGGATGGGATCAAAACCGAGCACCTGCGCCTCGCCTTCATCGGGCTTCATCAGCCCCGCCAGCATTCGCATCAGCGTGGTTTTGCCCGCACCGTCCGGCCCGACCAGGCCTGTGACATAGCCGGACTGAATTTCACAGTCCAGCCGCGCCACGGCGGGTTTATCCATCCCGGCGAAGCGTTTTACCAGGCCGCGCAACACAATGGCGGAATCACTCATGCGGCTGTCCCGCATCGAAGGTGGCGGTCACCGGCATCCCCTGGCGCAGGGCGTCGTCGGCATCGGTAACGATAATGCGCAGACGGTAGACCAGATCGGTGCGCAGATCCGGCGTCTCTACGCTTTTCGGCGTGAACTCCGCCGTCGGCGAGACGAAACCAATTTTGCCGTGATACGGCTTATCCGGGCGACCGTCGGTATAGAGCAAAATCTCGCGTCCCGGTTTAGCGTCACCCAGATTGCGTTCGCTGACATAGGCGCGCACCCAGACCGGGTGGGTCAGCGAGACGGTGAGTACCGTGCTGCCCGCGTTCAGCATACTGCCCGGCTCCACGGCGCGGGTCAGCACCGTGCCGTCAGTCGGGGCTACGAGGGTGGTGTCGTGCAGATCCAGTTCGGCCTGGGCAAGCTGCGCCTGGGCCTGTTCAAGGCTGGCTTTTGCCTGAGCGATCTCCTGCGGGCGATTCCCGGCGCGGAACTGGCTGAGTTTATCCTGCGCCGATTTTAAACTTGCCTGTGCCTGGTCACGGGAGGAGCGGGCGTTTTCCAGATCGTTGGCGGAAATTACCCGCGTTTTCCACAGCCCCTGCTGGCGCTGGTAGAAGTTCTGCGCGTAGTCATACGCCGCTTTCGCCTGGTTGACTGCCGCCAGCGCCTGGGCGATCTCCTCCGCGCGGTAACCCTCGGTGATGAGATCGTATTTCGCCTGTGCGGTCGAGACGTTGGCCTTCGCCTGAAGCAGCGCGTTCTGATAAGGCGCGGGATCGAGCGTACCCAGCGTCTGGCCCGCTTTCAGGGCGTCGCCCTCATCGACTTTGAGCGCCTGCAAGCGCCCGCCGACGCGGAAACTCAGATTCACCGTGCGAATATCCACATTCCCGTACAGGGTCAGCGGTTCCGGCTGGCGACTTTGATACCACAGCGTGCCCAGGCCGATGGCCGCGACCAGTCCGGCAACCACTAAGGCAATGACAACGGGTTTTTTCATAACTCCGGATTCCTCAACGTTAATCCTTCCAGAATGAGATCGAGATGACAGCAAATAACGTCATAAATTTGCGCCGTTTTGTCCTCATCAAACGAGGTCCAGCCCGCCCGCAACAGGAGCGTTTCGCGCCCCAGACGGAAGGCGAGGATCTCCCCAAGCAGGGCATGAGTGTGCAAAACGGTGCGGGTATCTTGCGCGTCGCGCCCGGTGTAGGCCGCGATCAGACGCGTTAAATGGCTATGTAGCGGCTCAATCACCTGCTCATGGATCAGGTGGTAGGCGCGGGTGGGCGAGAGCTGTTCGCGGGAAATAAATTTGCTCAGCGGCAGGGTTTCGTCCTCGGTGAGCAACTGGATCATGTTGTGGCAGGCGCGCAGGATCAGCGCGCGCATCGCGGCTTTGTCCGGCGGCGTCTCGTTAAACAGGCGCTCGGCGGCTTCGGCGTGCGGGCGGAAGTTCTCGCCAATAAAATCGGCAATCGACTGGGCGCAGGCGAGGTACAAATCCTCTTTTGAGCCGAAATAGTAGGGGATGGCGGCGATATTTTGCCCGGCCTGGGCAGCAATGTCCCTGGTGGTGGCATTCAGGCCATACTCGCCGAACTGGGCGAGGGCGGCGCGGATCAGCAAGCTTTTCGCCTGTTCACCTTTCGTTGTTTTCAGGGATGCATTCATAGCGGCTATCAGAATTAATCAATCGATTGATTAAAAATATGCTTGTTTTTTGAACTTGTAAAGCCCAGTGAATTATTTTGCTGGCAACCGCTCCAGGGATAATTTATGCGGCACGTCACAAAAGCTGCTACACTCCGCCCCTTCATGACATTGTGGTTTTTGTCATCTGTCACGTTATTGATCTCCCTGAAAACTACACCGTAAACGGTCAGGGTGGTTCGGAGTTGTTATGTCTTTTGAAGCCCTGGGTTTAAACCCTGAGATCCTGCGCGCCGTTGCCGAGCAGGGCTACCTCGAGCCTACCCCTATCCAGCAGCAGGCCATTCCGGCTGTGATGCAGGGACGCGACCTGATGGCCAGCGCCCAGACCGGTACCGGTAAAACCGCCGGATTTACGCTGCCGCTGCTCCAGCACTTAGTGGACAACGAAGCGCACGCTAAGGGCCGTCGCCCGGTACGCGCGCTGATCCTCACCCCGACGCGCGAACTGGCCGCACAGGTTGGTGAGAACGTGCGTGAATACAGCAAATATTTGAATATCCGCTCGCTGGTGGTTTTCGGCGGCGTGAGCATTAACCCGCAGATGATGAAACTGCGCAGCGGTGTGGACGTACTGGTGGCAACGCCGGGCCGTTTACTCGATCTGGAACACCAGAACGCCGTGAAACTCGACAGCGTGGAAATCCTCGTTCTCGACGAAGCGGACCGTATGCTGGACATGGGCTTTATCCATGACATCCGCCGCGTGCTGGCCAAGCTGCCGGCGAAGCGTCAGAACCTGCTGTTCTCCGCGACCTTCTCTGATGAGATTAAAGCGCTTGCGGAAAAACTGCTGCGCAACCCGCTGGAAATCGAAGTGGCGCGTCGCAATACCGCCTCTGAGCAGATCACCCAGCACGTGCATTTTGTTGATAAAAAACGCAAGCGGGAACTGCTGTCGCAGATGATTGGGCAGGGCAACTGGCAACAGGTGCTGGTCTTCACCCGTACCAAACACGGCGCGAACCATCTGGCAGAGCAGCTGAACAAAGACGGCATTCGCAGCGCGGCGATCCACGGTAACAAGAGTCAGGGCGCGCGTACCCGTGCGCTGGCTGATTTTAAATCCGGCGATCTGCGCGTGCTGGTGGCGACCGATATCGCCGCCCGTGGCCTCGACATTGAAGAGCTGCCGCACGTGGTGAACTACGAGCTGCCGAACGTGCCGGAAGATTACGTGCACCGTATTGGCCGTACCGGACGTGCCGCCGCAACCGGCGAAGCGCTGTCGCTGGTGTGCGTGGATGAACACAAACTGCTGCGCGATATTGAGCGCCTGCTGAAGAAAGAGATCCCGCGCATCGCCGTTGAAGGCTATGAGCCGGACCCGTCGATCAAAGCCGAGCCGATCCAGAACGGTCGCCAGCAGCGTGGCGGCGGCGGTGGACGCGGGCAGGGCGCGGGTGGCCGCGGTCAACAGCCACGTCGTACTGACGGCGGCGCACCAAAACCACGCCGCACTAGCGAAGCAAAACCGGCCGGTGAAAAACCGCGCCGCCCGCGCCCACGTAAGCCTGCGGCGCAGTAACACATATTACCCTCACCCTAACCCTCTCCCTCAGGGAGAGGGAACCGTCCGAGCGCGTACTGACCTTTCCCATCTTCCCTGGGAACAGCCGCGCGCGGACTGGCCTTTCTCCCTCTCCCCTGGGGAGAGGGCCGGGGTGAGGGGGCTCCGCCCTCCACCCCCTTCCTTGCTCCTTCTCCCCGACTTGTCTCTTTGCGGTGGGGTCGCTAACATACGCCGCAGTCTGCGCGGAGTACTCTTATGATCGATAAACATTCAACCGTCCCGGTTTATCTGCAACTTGAGCAGTATCTGACCGGGAAAATCAGCGCCGGGGTTTTGCGTCCGGGCGATGCCATTCCTTCCGAAAATGAGTTGTGCCAGCAGTTTTCTATTTCGCGCATGACCGCCCGTAAAGCGGTGGATTACCTGGTGCGACAGGGCAAAGTCGAGCGTCGGCGCGGGCAGGGTACCTTTGTCGCCCATACCAAAAAAACGCTGCGCATTCCGCTGCCGCTGGACCGCCATCTCTCCTCAAGCGAAGCCACGCTGGGTCTGGATGAGCCTGTGATCAATCGCCTGATCTGCCTGTCACGTGAGAGTGCCCCCGACGACATCGCTGAAAAGCTGCAACTCCCGGCAGGCAGCGCGGTGTGGTTTATGAAACGCCTGCGCCTGCTTGCCGACGTGCCGTTTGTGTTTGAGCAGTCATGGATGATTACCGCGCCGTTTGAGGATTTAAGCGAAGCTGATTTGAACGCGTCCAAATATGGCTATATCAGCCGCAAAGGCTATGCGGTCGGGCGTTCGGACAAAGAGATCCGCGCTGAACTCCCGTCGCAGGAAGTGCGCGATATGCTCGGCATCAACCGCGACGAACCGGTGCTGCACGCCACGTCTGTCGCCTGGCTACGCGACGGCGTGCCGTTTGAGGTGTCGGAGATTTTTTATAACCAGCAGCATTACCGGTTTACGCTGACGGCTGAACGGCCTTAGAGCTGGCCTCTCATTTTCACCCTCACCCTAACCCTCTCCCTGAGGGAGAGGGGACAGCCCGAGCTTGGGTAGGGAGTACAGCCCGGGCGCGGACTTGCCTTTCTCCCTCTCCCTAAGGGAGAGGGCCGGGGTGAGGGGTAAAACTTCCTCTCCCCCGCCCATTCTGTGATCAATCTCTTATTCCAACCCTAGTGGGCTAGACAACTATACATCCACTCTGGCTATACTCATCTCACGTTCTCGATCCATAAAAAACCTCACACCCTAAGGATCACGCTATGAGTCGCGCAGGTGAATTTTTACAAGATTTGGGAAAGGCATTAATGATGCCGATTTCGGTGATTGCCGCCGCCGGTATTTTCCTCGGCCTTGCGGCGGCATTGCAGAATCCCGCGATTGTCAGTGAAGAAATACTCAACGCACAGCTAATGCAGCACATCATCGGCTTTATTCGTAAAGTGGCCGGATCGCTGTTTGCGAATTTACCCTTATTGTTTGCTATCGCTGCCGCTATTGGTCTTGCGCGGGATGAAAAACCCACTGCGGCGCTGGCGGCGGTTATCGGTTTTATTACGTTTCACGTCGGGGTGAATTTCAGCCTCACGGTTCAGGGCTTAACGCCTGCCACCACTTCCGTCGCAGCCTTTGTGGAAAAAGGCTACAGCCCGACCGAAGCGGTGATGTATTCCGCTGAATTTGCGAACACGTTGGGCATATTTTCCTACCAGATGAGTGTGCTCGGTGGGGTCATTGCCGGGTTCGTCACCGTATTACTGCACAACCGTTTTTATACGATTAAACTCCCGGCGGCCATCGCCTACTTTGGTGGCCGCCGCTTTGTTCCGATTATTACGGTGATCGTCCTGCCGCTGGTGGGCGTATTAATGTCATTAATCTGGCCGGTCATTGCCAGCGGCATTATTAAAATTGGCGAATTCATTGGCGAGTCCGGGCCGTTCGGCACCTTTATTTACGCCTTTACCGAACGCATTCTGATCCCGACCGGTTTACACCATATTCTCAACGAAACCGTGCGCTTTACCCCGGTCGGCGGCATGGTGCATGTCGATAACGAAAGCGTGATTGGCGCGCTCTCCATCTTCAACTATGCGCTGGCCCATCCAGGTGCGCTGGCCGATGATATCACCCGCGAGGCCACGCGTTTTCTGGCACAGGGCAAAATTCCGGTGATGATGTTTGGCCTGCCCGCCGCGGCGCTGGCGATTTACCGCTGTGCGAAACCTGAGCATAAACAGCGCGTCAAAGCCTTAATGATGGCGGGGGCGCTGGCCTCCTTTACCACCGGCATCACCGAGCCGCTGGAATTCAGCTTCATCTTTGTCTCACCCATTCTGTTCTTATTCCACGCGGTCATGACCGGGCTCTCTTTTGCCGGCGCGCAATTACTGAGTCTGATGATCGGCAATATTCAGGGCGGGTTTATCGACTTCATGGTATTCGGCGTCCTTGGCGGGGCGAAAACTCACTGGTGGTTCAGTCTGCTTCAGGGCGCTATTTGGGCACCGGTGTATTACTTCGTTTTCAAATGGGTAATTTTACGCACCAACGCCCGCACGCCAGGTCGTGAAGAAGAAGACAGCGTACAGGGTGCATTATCCGGTAATAACGAACCGACCGGCGAAACCGCGCTCATTATTGAAGGCTTAGGCGGGCGCGGGAATATTCAACACGTAGACTGCTGCTTTACCCGCCTGCGGGTGAAAATAAACGACATGGATAAAGTGGATGAATCGGCACTGAAACGTAGTGGTGCCAGCGGATTTATTCGGGCAACGGAGAACGACATTCAGGTTATTTACGGCCCGCAGGTGGAAAGTATCGCCAGCGCCGTAAAACAAAATTTAATTCAACAGACGCAATAAGAGAACTGATGATGAAAAACACTTTTAATATCGTATTAGTTGGCGGTGGTTCCACCTGGACGCCGGGTTTATTAAAAGCATTATGCAAACTCAAGGCGCGTCTGCCGCTTAAGAAGTTGGTGATGTTTGATGTCAATGAAGAGCGCCAGGCGGTGATCGGTGAATACGCCAAAGTGCTGTTCAAAGAAGAATATCCGGAATTAGATTTTACCTATACGGCGGATAAAGAGATCGCCTTTACCGACATGGATTTCATTTTCTGCCAGATGCGCACCGGCGGTTATGCGATGCGCGAAAAAGACGAAAAAATCCCGCTGAGCCTCGGCGTCATCGGCCAGGAAACCTGCGGCGCGGGCGGCTTCGCCTACGGAATGCGCTCGATTCGCGACATGATCCAGCTGGTGGAAGATGTGCGCGCCCGCTCACCGCAGGCGTGGATCCTGAACTACACCAACCCGGCGGCGATTGTCGCCGATGCGCTCAACCAGCGCTTCCCGGATGACGACCGCATTCTCAACATCTGCGATCAGCCGGTCAACCTGCTGCGCTCCTACGGTCGCCTGCTCGGACGCAACCCGGAGAACTTTGAGCCGGTCTATTTTGGCCTGAATCACTTCGGCTGGTTCACGCATCTGTACGATGAAAACGGCGTCGATCTGGTGCCGGAACTGAAGGCGATCATTTCCAATAATGGCTTTAAACCGGCGGATGCCGAGCAGCGCGACCAGTCCTGGCTTGACACCTACGCCGCCGTTGCCGATATGCTCAACGACTTCCCGGACTATCTGCCTAACACCTATTTGCAGTATTACCTCTACCCGGAATACAAATTTTCGAAGCTCGACCCCAATTTCACCCGCGCCAACGAGGTGATCAACGGCCGTGAAAAACGGGTGTTTGAGGAGTGCCGCACGGCGGTGGCAGAAGGGACGACGAAGAATGTCAAAGTGGTGCATAACGATGCGCACGGCGACATGATTGTCGAACTGGCGGAAGCGATCGCCTTTAACCTGAAGAAAAAATTCATCGTCATGCTGGAGAACAACGGCCTGGTGGAAAACCTCGACGATGACGTGATGGTAGAAGTGACTGCGGAAGTGGGCATTAACGGGCCGCGTCCTTACGGCGTGGGCAAAATCCCGACCTTCTATAAAGGGCTTATTGAGCAGCAGTTTGCTTATGAACGCCTGACGGTGGAAGCCTGGTTTGAGGGTTCCTACACCAAAGCGTTGCAGGCGCTGACGCTCAACCGCACTATTATTGATGCCAAGAAAGCGCGTAAGGTGCTGGATGCATTGATCGAAGCCAACAAAGAGTACTGGCCGGAACTGCGTTAAACCGCAGGCGGGGGAGGGCGACCTCTCCCGTTTTACGAGCCGTCTTCAGGAAGCGGCAAAAAAAGGTAGGGCGCTGGCGCTAAAAATGCCACAATAGTGGCTGTTTATACAGTGTTTCAGGTTTCCCGATGGCCTTATCTGCCGCGCTCAAAGCGCAAATAGCCGCCTGGTATAAGGCGCTACAACAACAGATCCCGGACTTTATTCCCCGCGCTCCGCAACGGCAGATGATTGCTGATGTGGCAAAAACGCTGGCCGGGGAAGAAGGGCGGCATCTGGCTATCGAAGCGCCGACCGGCGTGGGTAAAACCCTCTCTTATCTGATCCCGGGCATCGCCATTGCCCGCGAAGAGCAAAAAACGCTGGTGGTGAGCACCGCCAACGTCGCGTTGCAGGATCAAATCTTCAGCAAAGATCTGCCGCTGCTTAAAAAAATCATCCCCGATCTGCGCTTTACCGCCGCCTTTGGTCGCGGGCGCTACGTCTGTCCGCGCAACCTGACGGCGCTCGCCAGCAGCGAAGCCACCCAGCAGGATTTGCTGGCCTTTCTTGATGACGAACTGACGCCCAACAGTAAAGAAGAGCGTGAGCGCTGTGCGACGCTTAAAGCCGATCTCGACAGCTACAAATGGGACGGCCTGCGCGATCACACCGATCAGAATATTGATGATGCGCTCTGGTCGCGTCTCTCCACCGACAAGGCCAGTTGTCTGAACCGCAACTGCCATTATTACCGTGAATGCCCGTTTTTCGTCGCCCGCCGGGAAGTGCAGGAGGCGGAAGTGGTGGTGGCGAATCACGCGCTGGTGATGGCGGCGATGGAGTCCGAAGCGGTGCTGCCGGAGCCAAAAAATCTCCTGCTGGTACTGGATGAAGGCCATCACCTGCCGGAGGTGGCGCGCGACGCGCTGGAGATGAGTGCCGAGATCAGCGCCTCCTGGTATCGCCTGCAACTGGATCTGTTCTGCAAACTGATCGCCACCTGTATGGATCAGTTTCGCCCGAAGACCACGCCGCCGCTGGCGACGCCCGAGCGCCTTAACCCGCATTGCGAAGAGCTGTATGAGCTTATCGCCTCGCTGAATACGATCCTGAATTTGTATATGCCCGCAGGTCAGGCGGCTGAACACCGGTTTGCGATGGGTGAACTGCCCGATGAAATTATGGAAATTTGCCAGCGCCTCGCCAAACTCACCGACGCCCTGCGCGGACTGGCAGAGCTGTTTCTTAACGATCTCAGTGAGAAAACCGGCAAGCATGATGTGGTGCGACTGCACCGCACGATCCTGCAAATGAACCGCGCGCTCGGCATGTTTGAGAATCAAAGCAAACTCTGGCGGCTGGCGTCGATGGCGCAGGCGTCCGGTGCCCCGGTCACCAAATGGGCCTCGCGGGAATTACGCGACGGCCAGTTGCATCTCTTCTTTCATTGTGTCGGTATCCGCGTCAGCGATCAGCTGGAAAAACTGCTCTGGCGCAGCGTGCCGCATATCGTTGTCACCTCGGCCACGCTGCGATCGCTCAATAGTTTTTCGCGCCTGCAAGAGATGAGCGGGCTGAAAGAGAAAGCAGGCGATCGTTTTGTCACGCTGGATTCGCCGTTTAATCATGTCGCACAGGGCAAAATCGTCATCCCGCAAATGCAGTACGAGCCGCTGATGGAGAACGAAGAGAAGCACATCGCGGAGATGGCGGCCTATTTTCGCGAGCAGGTCGAAAGCAAAACCCACAGCGGAATGCTGGTGCTGTTCGCCAGCAATCGCGCGATGCAGCAATTTTTGACCTGTGTGACCGACCTGCGATTACTGCTGCTGGTGCAGGGCGATCAGCCGCGCTACCGGCTGGTGGAACTGCACCGCAAGCGCATCGACGGCGGCGAACGCAGCGTGCTGGTCGGACTGCAATCTTTTGCCGAAGGGCTCGATTTAAAAGGCGATTACCTCACCCAGGTGCATATCCATAAAATCGCTTTTCCGCCCATCGACAGCCCGGTGGTGATCACCGAAGGCGAGTGGCTGAAAAGCCTTAACCGCTATCCTTTTGAAGTACAGAGTTTGCCCGCCGCCTCGTTTAACCTGATCCAGCAGGTCGGACGCCTGATCCGCAGCCATAGCTGCCGGGGCGAAGTGGTGATTTACGATAAACGGCTGCTGACCAAAAGCTACGGCAAACGCCTGCTGAACGCGCTACCTGTGTTTCCTATTTCACAACCCGCCGTGCCTGACGTTATAGTTAAAAGTAAACCAAAACAGAGCCGTCGCCGCCGACGCTAGCAAACTGCAATGTGACGTAAGGAGCTTCAATGGATTTCCGCAAAATTATTAAAGAGGTCGGGCGCGGTAAGAATCACGCCCGCGATCTGGATATTGACACCGCGCGCGAGCTTTACACCTGCATGCTGAAGGGCGAGGTGCCGGATCTGGAGATGGGCGGCATCCTCATTGCGCTGCGTATCAAAGGCGAAGGCGAAGCGGAAATGCAGGGCTTCTATGAAGCGATGCAACTGCAGACGATGCGCCTGACGCCGCCTGTGGCAAAACCGATGCCGATTGTCATCCCAAGCTATAACGGCGCGCGCAAACAGGCCAACCTCACACCGCTACTCGCGATATTACTGCACAAACTCGGTTTCCCGGTCGTCGTACATGGCGTGAGTGAAGATCCCACCCGCGTGGTGACTGAAACCATTTTTACGCTTCTCGGCATTGAGCCGACCCGTCATGCGGGCCAGGCACAGGCGAAGCTCGACGGCCATCAGCCGGTCTATATTCCGGTGAGCGCCCTTTGCCCGCCGCTTGAGACGCAACTCGATATGCGCTGGCGGATGGGCGTGCGAAACAGCGCACACACGCTGGCGAAACTGGCGACGCCGTTTGCCGAGGATGCCGCGCTGCGCCTGTCGAGCGTATCGCACCCCGAGTACGTTCCCCGCGTGGCGAAGTTCTTTAGCGATATCGGCGGACGCGGCTTGCTGATGCACGGCACCGAAGGCGAAGTCTATGCCAATCCGCAGCGCTGCCCGCAAATCACGCTGATTGACGGCGCGGGCGAGCGGGTTATCGTCGAACGCCAGCTTAATGAACAGACGGTCGCGCTGCCGGAAGCCAAAGATCCGCACACCACCGCCCGCTGGATCGAGCGCTGCATTACTGGCAGCGAGCCGGTGCCGCAATCACTCAAAATTCAGATGGCCTGCTGTTTGTATGCGACGGGGAGTGTGGAGTCCATTGAGGCAGGGCTTCAACGGATTGCAGAGCGGTATTAAAGGCAAAAAAAAGCCCGTCCAGGGCCGGACGGGCAACAAGGGTAACAACACAGAGTCTTACAATAATTAAGGGTTAATGAGAGTAGTGCGGCCCGCCGCGCGAACGCAGCGGGTAAAACATCCGGGCAATCAGTTATAGATAACTGCGGTGCCGCTCATTTTGTTGCTGGTGTTCGCAGAGGTGATGCTGTAGCCCTTCGCGCCTGCCGCAGACGCTTTCTCTGCCAGCTGTGCTTCCAGACCATCCAGCGTAGTCGCGCCTTCAGCGGTCACCACACCGATTTTATTCATGTTTTGCGCCTGAGCAGCGGTCACAGACTGCGCAGCAAAGGCACCAAAGGAAAGGGTAGAAAGCGCGATAGCAGCAACAGCATATTTAATGGTTTTCATGGGTAATCTCTCGCAGGTTATTCTGTTAAGGGGACGTTGTTCCGTCGATGTGATGAGTATCACGTTTTTCTGCGAAAGAATAAATCGAAGAGAATTGACGACCTTGTTCTAAAAAATTGAACGATCGTTAATAAATTGAATTGTAATGATTTTTCTGGTGAATATTTCGGGTTTACTGAAATGGCGGGGGAAAAAGCAGCGAAGCGGCACTAATTGCTACTTCTTTGTTAAGGATTTGTGCGCTAAACCGCAACCGCTTGCGCTGCTAATGGATGTTAATTAACGTCAACGTAACTGGCTGTCTTTTGATCCTCTGCGATTATATCCTGCAAAAGCAGAGTTTGCCGAATCTTTCTTCTGCTGGCAGTTAACGCAAAGCCGCACGCCCGGAATGGCTTTACGCCGCGCTTCAGGGATCGTCTCGCCGCACTCTTCGCATTCCTTCAGGCTTTCACCTTTCGGCAGCTCACGCCGCGCCCGCGCTACAGCATCGTCAACCGTGCTGTCGATTTGATCCTGCACCGCGCCATCATTTGCCCAACCTGATGCCATTGTCGTTACCTCCGTTAGTGCCTGTTATAAGTTTAGCGTATGTGGGAGGTTGTGCCGGGATACCCTCACCCCGGCCCTCTCCCTGAGGGAGAGGGGGAAAAGCGGTCCGAGCCTGAGTAAAGCATCGTCACTCCCTCTCCCATAGGGAGAGGGCTGGGGTGAGGGGAAAACCATCGTCGCTCCCTCTCCCATGGGGAGAGGGTTGGGGTGAGGGGGAAATGCGCTACTTCAACGTCACCTGCTGAAGATTATCCATCTCCCCCTTCGCCAGCGACTCCGCGCTTTCCGCTGTCACAAGGCGAATCTGATCCGGTGCCAGTGCCATTGCGAACACACGATGCCCGCGCTGATTGACCGCCAGACGCAGCCGCAGTCGTTTGACCTCGCTGTCGGTCGCGCTCAGTTCGCCGCCCTGAGCCATCGGGGACTGGGTATAGAGCAGTTCAAAAATGCCTTCGCGCTGGGGCCCCAGCTCAAACCACTGTTCATAGGCAGCATTAATCGTCAGTCCCGCATGGAACAGCCCTTGTTTTACCCGTCCCACGTTCCACGCAAAGCCCGCTTCTCCCTTGCTTTGCTGGCGGGTATGGTTAACGACTTTAATCACTCCGCCAGGGCGCAGGTCCAGAAGTCCCAGTGCCACCCCGGTTTTCGCCGTTGGCTGCCAGGGATTTGCGGGATCGCTGGGGAGGGGAGGATGCACGTGCAGCACCGGGGCATTGTCACCAAAGCGCTGCCTCATTTTTTGCTCGATCAACGGAGACTCGATGTCCCTGAAGTCCGGCAGCCAGCTCGGGTTATTTTCCGCCTCCGTAAGCGTCTTCCGATCCAGCCCCCACAGGCGGGCGATCCACTGCGAACGGCTGGCGTTACCGGCCAACAGCACGTGGATTTCGGGCGGAAGCGGTGTAAAAGCCAGCCCCAGAGCGGTGATAAATTTATCGATGCCGAGTGAGATGCGCTGATCCAGATACTCGCTCAGGATCTCAAACGGGATGACAAAATCGGCGCTGACTTTCTTGCCTGCGCGATCGAAGAGATCCACCGTGCGGGTTTCATCGCTGCGACTTCCTGACTCTTCCTGACTTTCCCAGAACGGGCGCAACTCACTGATCAGCAACAGCGTATTGCTGTAGGCCGCCTGCGTTTTTTCCAGATAGCTTTCGGAACCGGCGAAGTCATCGGCGTCGAGCGGGCGTGTAAAGGCGATTTCATACTTCTGGCAAATATCCAGATTATGCCGGAATACCCGGTACGCCATGTTTTCCAGCAGGTTTTCGCCACCGAGGAATTTGTCGCCAGAGGGTGAGAAATGCTCAAACACCTGCTCGAACCCTTCGTCTTCTTCGTCCTCTGAAGGCAGGCGGTAGTAGCCAAAGTCAAAATCGGTAGTGCCGCCGCCAAAATCAAACACCGCGTAGGCTGTCCCTGTTGTGCCGGGCTGCACATCCATGGTGCTGAGCGCCGACACGGCGTAGGCGGCAGGTTCGCTGGCTAACTCCTCGACGCTAAACGCATTTAAATACTCATGCTGCGACACCAGCGTCGGCGGCAGGCTGCGTTGCAAACCCCGCTTGAAACTGGCGAGGATTTTCTCTTTGACCTCGCGCGGATACTCCACCGGGAAGGTCATAAAATACTCAAGATAAATACCGCGCCCGCGCCAGTTAATGGTCATACCCAGGAACCAGGCGTACAGCTCAATGGGATCGAACGGAGTGTTTTCATCCACCACCAGCGGTGCGCCACGGGTTGGATTATTTTGCGTAAGGGCGGCCAGCGTATGCTCGACGCCAAATCTGTCGGTAAAGACTACCTGATGATCCTGCGACTGGCGCAGCGCCCATTGCTTCAGGCGGGTGAGGATGCTGCTGATGGTGTCAATGTCGTTACGGTTATCGCGTAACTGTGCCTGCGCTTCGTGCGAGCAGCGTACCCATTCCCAGTTCAACTGTGGGCGATAGGCCGTGTGATTCCATTCGTTTTGCAGCGCCTCAAAGTCACGGATTTCAAGCACCGTGGGGTTTTCCAGGTGGTGAGGCTCAACGCGATCGTAAAAATTACGTGCGCCAACGCGCATTAACTGTTTGCGGCCATTTTCGCTTTCATAGGCCACGACGGTGCTACTGGTACCAAAATCGATGGCGACGCAGCCGGGGCGAATATCGCGCGCCGGATCGCGCGGGCGAATGCCGAGCTTTTCACAGGTTTCAGGCGTGGAGCCCCATAATTCCCACAGGCCTTTGTTGATATCGGTAAGCGTCAGCGTATCAATTTTTGGCAGGCGGTTAATGCGGTAATCCAGCCCGCCAAGCAACTCTTCTTTTATCTGCTGTAGTCGCGCCAGCAGGTTATTGTCAGGCGTACTGAGAGTGGTCAATTTTTTTACCTGATGACCGGTAATAAGGTCTATAAAGCGCTCTTGAGACAGGGCAATAAAGGGAATCGACGTTGCCGATTTGTAAGGAATCACAGCCGGATCGGAATAATCAATATCAATGCAGCCTTCTTTGACGATAAAGAAACAATTGTCATTGAGTCGCTGACTATTCGCTTTGCGCATCGGATTTTTTTCATTACGCGCGAAACGAAGCAACTCCTTTTTCGTGGGCAAACGCCACTCGTTCAAATTCAGCCAGTTAATATTGTCACAGTAGAGCTTGTTGTGCTCGGTGGACCCTTGTACATGCAGGTTTGTCGAATGCGCCCAGAGATAAAAGGTTTGATTATGAAATTCAACAAGCCATGACCTGTTGCTGATGTCATTCAACTGGCCGAACGTTTTATACTGCTTTAGCTCGCTGCCAAATTGTTCAACCAGTGTGATCCACGTCTGCTGATACCAGTAATCCGCAACATCCACGGCGGTATTATTTGTCCGATCAATCATAAAAATTTCCTGATATTAAGGCTGTAACAGCACCAGCGGTTTCCGGCAGCGTTTTCCGGCATTGTTAATTAGGCCGGGCAACAGTTGCCGGGCGATGCGCTCGCCAGTACCGGTGCCATTATGCATTTCGAAGTTATATGCGCAGCCCGCCTCGACGTTCTCAAGCAGGGCAAAGCGATCAACCCACAGTCGGTTGTGCAGCGAGATAGCAAATGTCAGCAGTGCGAATACATCAGGCGTCAGGCTGCCTTCTTTGGCGCGGACTGCCAGTACGTCCCACAACCGTTCAATGCGATCCCAGTGGCTGGCAATAGCCAGTACCTGCTGGATTTGCTCTGCTTCATCGTCGGAGAGCGGGCCGCGCAGCCAGGCTTCCTGAAGTGGGCGATCGTCACGGAGGGTGGCAACGGCACTCAGCAGCGGGGTGAGGGCAGCGCGAAGCGGATCGGGGCGCACCACTTCCACAGTCACCTCTTTGATGACTTCCCGTACATTTTCCTTTGGCATGGCGTGGGCGTGCGGCGTCACCAGTTTTTGCCATGCCAGCGTCAACTGGCGGTCCACTTCCTGCGCAATCCAGTCGCGTAAATCCCCGGCCTGTTCTGATGCAGGCAGGGAATGGTGTTCGTTTTCGTGTTCAGGCATGGGTTAATCCAGTAAATGTTCCGCGTCCGGGCGTACCGACAGGTAGCCAACGTCAATAAATTTGCGTGCCAGGCTCTTAATCTGCTGCTGGTGGCGGTGCCTGAGCTGGTTAAAATCGCGGCGCTTAATGGCAAGTGCACTCTTATCCGGCTCAGGCCAGGGGCTGCGCACATCAGGCAGCGTCAGGCTTCCGAGCAGCATTGCCATATCCGCCGGGCTGACTTTCTGCCAGAAGTGGGCGAAAAAGAGCGGCATAAACTGCGCGATGGCGGCCTGATCCAGATCGCTCACGCTGCTGAGATGGCCTTCTAACTGGGCGCGCTCCTGCTTCCAGGCCGTCGCCGCCTCGTTGTGTGCCTGCCGGCTGGCCTCAAGCTCGGCCAACAGCGCCAGATTCTCTTTTTGTTCCTGCTCAAGCTGGCGGGCAAGCAATAGCCGATCGTCGCTGGCTTCTTCGCGCTGCAGGGTTTTAACGGCGCTCTCCACGCTATTTAACTGGCGGCAGAGCAGCGGCAGCAAATGACGTTCGTACAGCGCGCTGTCTGCGTTGCCTGGGGCCATGGCGCGGGCGCGCGTAAGCCAGGGTTGCAGCGGCATGACGCTGAACGGCTGGCGGGAAAATGTCGTGATGACATCGGGTAACCAGGCCTGCACGTCAGAGTGATAGAGAATGAATAACTGCCCGACCGAGGCATAGGCCAGGCGATCCGCCAGCTCCGTGCAGGCCTGGGTCAGTTGCTGTGATGTGGCGCACTCAAGGAAGGCTTCACCTTTTAAGGGTTCGTTTAACCAGTCGTCATGCTGGCGGTAGAAGCAGGTGAAGCGCTGCGCGTCTAAAATAATGGCGTAATCACGGGTCATGGATGCAGCCTTATTCCGCTTCAGCGCGCAACTGGCGCAGGGTCGCTGTGACGTCATCCGGGGCGCGGGCCTCCACCTGACCCTGTTCGCTGTCGACCAGCAGGGCTTCAACTTTCCTCTCGTCGTGCAGATCCAGGTCGTCCCGGAAGTAGTCGGCAATCAGCGAAAAGTCGTTGGTTTTGCCTAAAAGCGTCAGCACGCGTTCGGCGTTGAAAAAGGTCGGGTGCTGCGCCGCCAGTATCATCAGGCTGAGAGCGGAATTCAGACTAAAGCCCTTCAGCTCCGTCAGCCCCTCGGCCACCACGCCTGCGCTGGCCGCGATTTTTTCTTCTTTGCTCCAGCGATCCGCCAGTTCTGGCTTCAGTTCGAAATCGCGAATGGCGGCAATGTACTCGTGGTAAGAATCAAAACTGTCTGATGTGATGCCCTCAGCCCCTGCGGAGAGTACGCGCTCGCCATATTTCTCTGCCGTCTGGTTGGACGGGATCACGCCCAGCACGCTGCCAACCGCTTTAACCACGCTGCCAAGGCTTTGCCAGACTTCCGCTGAGGTGGCAACTTTGATCACGGTGCTGGCAACGCTGGCGGCCAGCCCGCCAATGGCGGAAAAGGTACTGGAAACAATCGATCCCACGCTACTCCAGAATCCCATGTGCTACTCCTTAGTTATCACTGTTAACGACGTTTATTTTTTGAAAATGTCTTTTACGCAGCGGGCTAACGCTGCTTCATCGATGTCAGATTCCGGCACGCCGGTGAACGCCAGTAGCCCATCCAGACGACGCGGCATTCTGTTTTCCAGCATCTCAGGATGGCTATCGAGGTTATCGTGCGCCCAGGCCACGATCGCTTCTGTTAACGACGGCACCGCCTCGCTACCGTTAAGCTCTGCCAGCGGGTGCAGCGTCTGCACAATGCGCGTCAGGTGCGCCATGCCAGAGATGCGCTCGCTTAAGGCAATCAACCGGAACAGACGATTAACCTGCTGACTGAAGGCAACAAAGTCGGCGGCAGTGGTGAAGTGGATGCTGGCTGCAAGACGCGGGAACAGGCGATAGCGCTCCGGCCACCATTGCCTGACGCCACGCCCGGCGATCAGCGCTTCGTCAATCGGTTTGCCGGTTGTGTCGGCATTGGGCTTAATTTGTGCCAGTACCGCGCCGTGCCAGCCGCCGCCATAAATCACCGCCTGGCCTGCCTGGAGGGAAGGCAAAAATGCTTTTTGC
This sequence comes from Enterobacter sp. kpr-6, assembly GCF_900116015.1. Classification (GTDB taxonomy): domain Bacteria; phylum Pseudomonadota; class Gammaproteobacteria; order Enterobacterales; family Enterobacteriaceae; genus Enterobacter_D. The sequence continues at coordinate 289,529 of NZ_FOYH01000002.1, read as the reverse complement.
TCATCGTTAAGCGACATGGTGTCGCCGATGACTTCGCGGTCGTCGGCGGAAAACAGCCGGTGCACGATTTTGATGTTGGTGTTTTTAATGACATCCGCCACCAGCTTGTTGGGGATCTGGTCGGCAATGATCAGCCCCTCGCCATATTTGCGCACCTCGGCCAGTAAATTACTGAACATCTCAACGCCCAGTTTTTTACTGCCGCCATCGCCGGGTTCGGGTTTCGCCAGCAGGCGATGCGCCTCTTCAATCAGCGTCAGGTGACGATAATCAGGCTGGCGCAGATAGCGCTGCTTGATGGTTTCCGCCAGACGGGTGACGATCAGCGCCATCAGCAGCGACTTATCGCTTTCGTCTTTAATTTCATCCAGTTCGATGACCACTTTTTTATCCAGCAGCGCATCAAAATTGATCGAATGACGGGCGTTCAGCATCCGGCTTTTAGTGCCGATGGTCAGATCGGTGAGCCTGGCGACCAGCGAGCCCCGGTATTTTTCTTCAAATTCCCGGCCCATGCCTTTGGATAAAATCACCGCGTCCAGTTCGCGGATCATGTCGCTGAAATTCGGCCATGCGCCGCTGTTGAGCGCAAAAGGATCGTCAATCAGCAGGTTCTGGCTGCCGTGAACGTCCCAGCCTTTATGCTCATAGGCGCGGATAATGGCTTCGCCGACGATCATCGGCATCGCCGCTTCCATCGGAAACACCGCCGTCAGCGCATTTTTGAGAATGTCGATATGCCCGGCGAGGTGCTCTTTCGGGGAGACCAGCTCAAACGGATTAAGGCGGAATGGGGTTAAATCTTCCCGGCCAGGGCAGTAATACTCCACGTCAGGGTTTTTCTGGTACAGCTCGCGGTATTCGGTTTTAGCAGGCTCAATCACCATAAACGGCAGGCCCGATTCCAGCAGCAGCTTCATGCAGGTGGTGGTCTTGCCCGCGCCCGTCACGCCGGTAATAAAGATATGTTTATTCAGCTCCTGCCGATCGAGCAGCAGCGGTTTGAAATCAAGGGTTTTGCCGTGCTGAATGACATGACCCAGCGCCAGCCGTTGCGCGTGATCCGGCGTGGGCGGATTGAGGGCAAAATCCACGCATTTGCGGATCTTAATCCCGGCGAGCTCTTTATCCGGCAGGCCCATCAGCAGCGCGATTTCCTGACCATTAAGCCAGGTCGCACACTGCACCTCGCCCTGTGCGTTGGTGGCCTGCGAGAGTATGGCCTCAGCGCACGGCCAGACCTCCGCCATACCTTGCCGGGAGAGGGCGAGAAGCCCATCCAGCGTCGCAAAAGAGCGGTTGATTTCATGATCGCGCAGCGGCGTCAGGCTGGCGTGGTTACCCTGGAAAATCGATCGCAGGCTGGCGCTTAAACGGGTATAAACTGCCCGGTTTTGCGCCGCCAGATACACCGACGTGCGGAACATCCCTTTGCTGTTGCCCTGGCGCAGACGCGGGATTTGCGTGTCGCTTAAATGTTTGAGCAGTTCCTCATAGCCTTTATTTATCTCTTCCCGCGTGACCGCTTTGCCGTCGCCGCGCGTGGTGCTGTCGCCTGAGGTGTCGTTTTTGCCCACGCTTTCCGAGCTACTGGTGCCCGTTGTCTTTGAATGGTTAGTGGAGTCGGTCACGCTGGTGCCGTCGCTGGTGCCCGTTCCCTGATGGCTGGTCCCGTGATTTTTGCTGGCACCCTGACTTTTGCCCCGGCTGTTAGCTTCACCGTCGGTAGTAGAATCGCTGGTCCCGGTGGTTTTATTGATGCTCAGGGTGTGGCTTTGCGAGTGCTGTTCGCTCTGGTTTTGCGAGACCTGTACTGAGTATTTGATGTGCGAGGAGATTTGCGTGGAGAGGCTGTAAATCTGCTCCAGAATCTGTTCAACCTCCTCGGGACGACCGGGCTGACAGGCAATAATCAGCCGCCAGCTTTCGCCGGAGAGGGCGTTTACCAGTCGCTCAACGCCCTGAAATTCTTCATCACCGAGGCGGGACTCTTCTTCATTGAGGGACGGCACGCCCGTTACCACGCCAAAACGCTTCATTGCATTGAGGTCGGTTAGCTGACCGATCTCATCCCGCGTGAGCGGTGCGACTTTGGCCCCGAGGAAATTACTGCTGAATGCCCGCTCAACCTGCGTCCCGGTGTCATGGATATTGCTGGTGGCATCGCCGCCTACGCCAAGGTAAAAATGGATACCGTCCCCGTCGCTCTTTAACAGGTAAATCAGGGCGGCGGTGGGATCGTTCATGTTGGCAATCACATTGCTCATCGCCAGCCGGTGCACCGCAGCTTTTCCGGCAGTCATTTCGTCAATGCGGTAAAAACGCCACGCCATCGCCGGCGACTGTACGGGCTGTAACGGCGGTTGCAGCCGCAATTGACGGTTCCAGCCTGCGATGCTGAGTTCGCTCAGGGTCAACAAATCTTTCAGTTCGTCCATTAGTCCTTGCCTTAAAAACATCCGGGTCGTTAGCGTCAAATCTGCTTGTTGCTGTTTTTCATCATTAATTACAACGGCAGCTTTAAGGAAAACTGCACTAAAAATTCGCCAAAAAATGATCTGACAGCGACTTACACCTGGAATTAGGGGGGAAGGGGAAGAATAAAAGAGGGGCGTGACAGGTTATGTCATCGGCGAAAGAGCGTGCCGCAAAAGAGTATGTGATTTTTGACGGGGTAATTTTTACTGTTTAAATACGATAAGCCTGCGTCATTTATTTACCCCGCCGCCCGCAACGGGTATCTTACGCCGCTGTTGAAAGGAGAATGCCATGACTGCCCAGAAGCCGGGTTTACACCCGCGAAACCGCCATCACAGCCGCTACGATCTTGACGCCCTTTGCCAGGACTGCCCGGAACTGCGTGGCTTTATTATTGCCACCCCGACCGGCGAAGCGACGGTGAATTTTGCCGATCCGCACGCGGTGAAGGCGCTGAATAAGGCGCTGCTGGCGCATTTTTATGGCGTTGCCCACTGGGATATCCCGGAAGGCTTTCTCTGCCCGCCAGTGCCGGGGCGCGCAGATTACATCCACCATCTTGCCGATCTGCTGGCCGAAAGTGCCGACGGCACCGTGCCGCGCCAGGCGAGTGTGCTGGATATTGGTACGGGTGCAAACTGCATCTATCCGCTGATTGGCAACCATGAATACGGCTGGCGTTTTACCGGCACCGAAGTGCATGACGAAGCCTTTGCCAGCGCCCAGGCGATTATTAACGGCAATCCCGGCCTGACGCGCGCGGTGCGCCTGCGCCGGCAGAAAGATCCGGCGGCCATTCTGCCGGGCATGATTCATAAAAATGAACAGTATGACGCCACGCTGTGCAACCCGCCGTTCCATGATTCCGCCGCCAGCGCGCGCGCCGGTAACGAGCGCAAGCGCCGTAATCTGGGCCAGAGCCGCGACGGGGCGCTTAATTTTGGCGGTCAGCAGCAGGAGCTGTGGTGCGAGGGCGGGGAAGTGGCGTTTATCAGCCAGATGATCGCCGAGAGCAAGGCTTTTGGTCGCCAGGTACTGTGGTTCAGCTCGCTGGTATCGCGCGGGGAAAACCTGCCGCCGCTCTACCGGGCGCTAACCGAGGCGGGCGCAGTAAAAGTGGTGAAAAAAGAGATGGCCCAGGGGCAAAAGCAGAGTCGCTTTATCGCCTGGACCTTCCTCGATGAAGCCCAGCGTCGCCGCTGGGCGCAAACGCGTTTTAAAGCGTAGGTTCGGCAGGCGGCTGTAACCCCTGCGGCGCGGACGATCCCGGCGTCGCAGGCTGGGCCAGCACCTGGTAGGTCTGCACCGGGGCGCGCACATCCGCAAGATCGAAGTGCTTTTTCACCATGCTGTCGAGGGCAAACCGCACCGTCCACTGTTTCAGCGGCTGCGTGGTGAAGGTCACGCGCAGGGTGAAGGCGGTATTAGTCAGCCCGACAATGCCCACAAAGTTCGGCTCGCCAATGATTAACCCGCGAATGTCATCCCGCGCCATCAGTTCACCCACCGCATCTTTCAGCGCCTGGTTCGCTTTGTCGGCGTTTTCATGGCGATCCACATCGTAGTTAGCCACCACCGATCCAATTCCGCGCACAAAGTTAGCGAAGGTGGTGATCGATGACCACGGAATGATGTGATACGCCCCGGTATCCTGGCGCACGCCAACCGAGCGAATCGACATCCGCTCCACCGTGCCGGTCAGCGGCCCTATGGTCACCAGATCGCCGGTGTTCATCCCGTTCTCAAACTGAATAAACACCCCGGTGATGATGTCCTTCACCAGCGTTTGCGAACCAAAGGAGATGGCCAGCCCAAGCGCCCCGGCACCTGCCAGCAGCGGGGCGATGTTGACGCCGATTTCCGACAGCACAATCATCACCGTAATGGTGCTGATGACCACCGCCAGCGCATTGCGGAACAGGGTTAACAACGTGCGCGTACGGGCGCTCGGCAGCGGGCGACCGTGAATGTCTGAAGAGAGGCGGTTCTCAATCAGACTCGCCAGCACCGTCCAGCCGACGGCAGAGAAGAACAGGATCAGCGCGATGCGGATCAGAATATCCAACGTCTTCTCCCCCGCGCCGTTATTAAGCCAGTTCCAGAAATCAAACAGGCTCCAGGCGTTGAGCAGCAGCATGATCGCCACACAGACAATCAGGATGCGCGCCACTTTCAGCGCGGTGGAAAACCAGCCGTTGATCCGTTTTTGCAGTTCGGGATAGTTACGCTGCACGTGCGGCGACAGGGTGATGCTTTTCGCCAGCCAGCGCGAGAGGATGCCGGAAACAAAGGCCGCAACGCTGATAATCGCCAGACTGCGCAGCGACGCGCTCATCATAAACTTCAGGCTGTTGCCCGGATCGAACAGCGAGAAGAAAAACAGCACCACAAAGTAGGCGCTCGCCAGCCAGTGCCAGACCAGCGCAAAAGCGCGAATAAACAGGCTGAAAAAGGCCAGCGAGCGATCCGCCAGGTGGATCAGGCTTTGCTGAACGCTGATTTTATTTTTGAAGATGAGATAGAGCGCCCAGGCGGTGATGCAGAGCATGATGATCACGTTCGCCACCGCACCTACCTGAATGTTGACCTGGTTGGAGATAATCGGCACCGCTACCAGCAGGCCGTAACCGATCAGGCTGCTGAGTGCGCTCAGGCGCAAATGCCAGTATTTTGCTGCCGCATCGCTCACGGCAAACGGGCGCAAATCGGGAAAGCGCGGGCAGAAAATCAGGCGCAGGATAGCTTTGAAAAACTCAATTAACGCAAAGGCGTTCAGGAACAGCCCCTGCTGGAAGGCGATGGTACGGTTGTTGCCGTTGAAGTTGTCGCTCACGACCTGGCCGACAAACAAGGTCAAGGCCAGCAGCATTAAATCGATAATGAATGCGCCGATGATCATTGCCGGAAGCTGGACCCAGCTTGCCCGTTCACCGTGCTTTTTCCGCGCCCAGGTGCCCATTTTGCGGTACAGCGGCGTGACGCTTAAACGCACCAGCCAGAAGAAGATAAACACCACTGCCGCCAGCATTAAAAAGTGCGTCGCGGCGTTGTAGAAGGTGTCGGGATTAAAAGCTTTATGCGGCGATCCGGTGATGTTGCGGTAGAGCTGGGCAAAGCGCGTGGCCAGTTCATCACCGAAGTGGCGGGTAAAGGCGGTGACGCTTTCCAGCACGGTTTTTTCTTCGACTAATTCCGGCGGAGTGATGGTCGGCACCGGTTCCGGCGGCGGGGTGGCGGCGACTTTGCGCAACTGACCGATTAACTCTTCGCGTGAGGCGTTGTTCTCCAGCACGTCAGCGAGCGCAGCATAGGCCGCTTTTTTTTGTTCTACGTCCGGCTCAGCGACGGGTTGTTCTGGTTGCGTGGTGGTCGCCCCGGATGTGACGCCAGGAATGGTCGCCGCATGAAGCGGCATCATGAACAGGCAAAGCAGCAAGATCCACTTCACAGACTCCTCCTGAGAAAATTCAGCAAAAAGATAAGTATAGAGGAAGCTGGGGAGGCGACTGGAAATGGGAGAAATCTGGGGGAGGGTGATAGTTACCCCTCACCCTAACCCTCTCCCTCAGGGAGAGGGGACTAAAACCTCCCTCTCCCTGAGGGAGAGGGCCGGGGTGAGGGTGCTCTTACGACACGTGCTGCAAAAATTCCTGCAAACGCGGGCTTGGCGGATTCTCAATCAACGTCTGCGGATTGCCATCTTCAGCAATACGGCCTTTATCAATGAAAATCAGGCGTGAGGCCACTTTTTCGGCGAAGCCGATTTCGTGGGTCACGATCACCATGGTCATGCCTTCTTCCGCCAGATCCTGCATTACTTTCAGGACTTCGTGGCGCAGTTCCGGATCGAGCGCGGAGGTTGGCTCATCAAACAGCATCATTTTTGGCTTCACTGCCAGCGCGCGGGCGATGGCGACGCGCTGCTGCTGACCGCCGGAAAGCTCAGACGGATAGTGGTGCGAGCGCTCGGCCAGGCCCACTTTCGCCAGCAACTCCTGCGCCAGTTTCTCAGCTTCTTGCTTGCTGGCACCGCGCACGCGCAGCGGACCAAACATCACGTTCTCCAGCGCCGTCAGGTGCGGGAACAGATAAAACTGCTGGAACACCATGCCCGCTTCCTGGCGGATCAGGCGCTCGTCCACTTTCGGGTCGTTGACCTTCAGCCCATCGACGATCAGATCGCCGCTGGTGATCTCTTCCAGCTTGTTGATGCAGCGCAGCAGGGTGGATTTACCGGAACCCGACGGGCCGATAATGACCACTACTTCACCCTGGGTGATGTTCAGATCGATATTGTGCAGCACCTGGGTTGGGCCAAAGTGCTTGGAAACGTTTTTAAATTCAATCACAGGATTTTCATCCTTCTTTCAAGACGACGCAGAATAAAACTCAGAACCAGAGTAATGATGAGATAGAACACCGCAACGGCGCTCCAGATTTCCAGCGCGCGGAAGTTACCGGCGATGATTTCCTGGCCCTGACGTGTCAGCTCGGCGACGCCGATAACAATAAACAGAGAGGTATCTTTGATGCTGATGATCCACTGGTTGCCGAGCGGCGGCAGCATACGGCGCAGCGCCAGCGGCAGGATCACGTGGCGAATCGCCTCACGCTTCGATAAGCCCAGCGCCAGGCCCGCTTCGCGGAATCCTTTGTGGATAGAGAGCACGGCACCACGGGTGATTTCAGCGATGTACGCGCCTGAGTTAATCATGATGGTAACGACAGCGGCGCTGAACGGGTCGATGCGCAGATCGTTAAACGCCATTGGCAGCGCGAAGTAAATGAACATGACCTGCACAACGATAGGCGTGCCGCGGATCACTTCGATGAAAACCAGTGCAATGTGGTTTGAGATCCAGCCGCCGAAACTGCGGGCGAAACCGGCAGCGAGGCCGATGATGAGGCCGCCCGCCAGGCCGAGGACTGAGATCAGCAAGGTCATTTTTGCACCTTCGATCAAAAGCGGAATGGCAGGCCAGATGGCACTCCAGTCAAACTGCATGATGAATTCCTGTATACCGTGGTTTAAAAACAGCAGGGGCGAAAGGACGCCCCTGTTACAAATGATTAAAATTTATAATTATTATTTAGGCTCGGTACCGAACCATTTTTTGTAGATTTCGTTGTAAGTACCGTTGTCTTTCAGCGTTTTCAGTGCGCCGTTAACTTTGTTGCGCAGATCGTCGCTGCCTTTCGGGAAGGCGATACCGTACTGCTGAGCTTCTAAAGAGTCGCCCACCGCTTTGAACTGACCGTTACCGGCGGTTTTGATGAAGTACAGAATGTTAGGGGTATCGTGAATCACCGCGTCAGCGCGGTTGGTGCCCAGTTCCATGTACGCGTTATCGATGTTCGGGAACTGACGCAGATCTTTGGTTTTGATGTTGGCTTTCGCGTAATCAACGGAACCGGTACCGCCTTTTACCGCGACCACTTTACCGTCCAGATCTTTCACGCTTTTAACGTCGTTGTTGTTGGCTTTCACCATCACCAGCAGACCGCTTTTGTAGTAGCCATCGGAGAAATCGATCGCTTTTTTACGTTCGTCAGTAATGGTAATGCCTGCCAGCGCCACATCGACATTTTTGGTTTGCAGGGCCGGGATGATGCCGCTGAAATCCATCGGTTTCAGTTCATAATCCAGCTTCAGTTCTTTTGCGACAGCCGCCCACAGATCCACATCGAAGCCAACGTATTTGCCATCTTGTTTGAATTCAAACGGCACGAATGCGGTATCCGTTGCGACAACCAATTTGTCGGCAGCGTGAGAGGAAACGGCAAATGCCAGGGTCAGTGCAGCCAGGGAAACTTTCAATACAGACTTCATAGTATTTCCTTTTATATCCACGGGGCGATCCCCTGAGAGAACGTACGCAGTATGAAAAAATCGTGCCAGGTTTACAACCTGTTGTTTTGTAAAGACGACCCATAAGGAAATGGCACAATAACGCGATCAAAAGAGATTGTTTGCACCAATATGGGGCGTTGTTTTGGTGCATTGCGAACACGCGTTGCAATGTGCTTATTTCTAACGCAAAACGCGGTCAGGAAACAATCTTTTCTTAACGGTTGTGTGATGTGATTATTACATCTGGTTTACGTCTGGCGGGGAAAGGCGGAAAAGGAGTGCACTAAAAAAGTGCAAAACCCCTCACCGGGCGGCGAGGGGTCATAAAAAATTGTTATGCTTTACTCGATGTTAGACTCGATAAACCACAGGAATTTGTCCAGGTCACGGGACGCAGCGGTGAAGATATCCGCGGTGTCTTCGTCAGTGGCTTCTGCTACCGCTTTACGTACATCGTTAGCAACAACAGCGTAACGGTCAGCCAGCTCTTTTAAGTGATCCTGCACGGTATGGATATCCAGCGGATAGCTCTTCAGCGCCGTTTTGCTGTTCACTACCTGAGTGGTACCCAACGCCACGCCACCCAGCTGCACGGCACGTTCAGCCATGGTATCCAGGTGATCGGTCAGCGCAGTACGGAAGCCGTCCAGCATCTCATGGACGCCAATAAAGTTAGCGCCGCGCATGTTCCAGTGGGCTTGTTTGGTGATCAGTGACAGGTCAATGAACTGGATCACCTGACGATTCAGCAACTCAATGGTCGCTTTCTTATCGCTGTCAGAGACATCGTTGCGGGTATAAAGCAGATTAGACGCTTTCGTTTTAACCAGTTTAGCGGTACTCATAATCTCATATCCTCTTGATGTTGAGTGTTCCAGAAATTTACTGGAAATAAGTATAGCACCGGCTAAAGAGTTTGCTTTTCTGAAGATACCTATCAATTTAATAGTAATATCTGTGTTGAAATAAAATATCTTTATATTCAAATGGTTAAAAGGCGAGAGGGAGATGATTCTTAATTATAATAAGCGGAATGAGAATGTGAATAAATATTAACAGGGCAGGTTATTTATGCGCGAAAGTTTATTTTTCATGCATAAGTAAAGTCTGCATGGCATATTTACCATGCAGGACTGAATAATTTATCCGATATCAACTTCTTTGATTTTTGCTTCCCGGCGCAGGGTCAGCGTGGAACCCATTGACGCGGCAATAATCGCTGACAGTGCCAGCCACTGGGTCATCGTCAGGGTTTCACCGAGAAATACCATCCCAGAGAGGGCAGCAAGGCCGGGCTCCATGCTCATCAGCGTTCCGAAGGTACGCGTGGGCAGGCGGGTGAGGGCAATCATCTCCAGCGAATAAGGCAGTGCGGTGGAGAGCACCGCCACGCCAAGTCCGAGAGGAAGAATAGACCAGTGCCACAGGGCTTCACCTGCCTGCAATGCGCCAATCGGTACAAAGATCACGGCGGCAATTAATGAACCGAGCGCGACCGTTGCCGGGCCGTGTTCTTCCCCGGCGCGTTGACCGGTGACGATATAAATCGCCCAGCAGGCCCCCGCGCCGAGCGCCAGCGCCGCGCCGGTTAAATCGACATGGGAAACGTTCTGCCCGAGCGGCAGCAGGAACCACAGCCCCAGCACCGCCAGGGCTACCCAGACAAAATCCACCGCCCGGCGGGAAGCAAAAAGCGCCACTGCCAGCGGGCCGGTAAATTCCAGAGCGACGGCAATCCCTAACGGTACAGTCTGGATCGAGAGATAAAACAGGTAGTTCATCGCGCCGAGTGACAGCCCATAAAAAAGCAGGGGCTTACGTTGCGCCGGGGTAAAGCGCAGCCGCCAGGGTTTAAACACCAGCACCAGAATCAGCGTACCCAATGCAAGACGTAGCGCCGTCACGCCGGGCGCGCCAATCAGTGGAAAGAGGGTTTTGGCGAGTGATGCGCCGCTCTGGATAGAGAGCATCGCCACGAGAATGACTAAAACCGGTAGCCATACCGGGGTTTTACGAGACAAACCAGGCATCCTTTCTCCTGTCAACTTATGTCAAATGAAGTAAAAGACGCAGTGTAATGGAAATAGTGTTCAGCGGTTTACTATTCATTGAAAAAAAAGCCGACTATACCCGTCATAATTCAAGCTGCATGTGCGTTGGCTGCCTTCGCTCACCCCAGTCGCTTACTTATGTAAGCTCCTGAGGATTTGCTCAGTTGCCGCCTTCATGCAACTCGAATTATTTAGGGTATAAAATTCATTCCATCCGAAAAGGCTGACGTATTATTAAGCAATCCTTTAGGATTAATCTGGATGAATATGTCGTGACGATCGCGTAGAAATAGCGACTTATGCGAAAAAAGCGCTTTTTTTTGAAAGAGATAGTGGGTAGCAGAAATGTTCTGTTACAGGAAATGGCGCGTTAGACATCGTAATGCGCAAAGAGTTTCCTCACTATTTTTGATATATTTAAAACTTAGGACTTACTTGAAGCACATTTGAGGTGGTTATGAAAAAAATTGCATGTCTTTCAGCACTGGCTGTTGTTATGGCCGTTTCCGCAGGTTCCGCTGTAGCAGCTTCTACCGTTTCTGGCGGTTACGCACAGAGCGATGCACAGGGCGTGGCGAACAAAGCTAACGGTTTCAACCTGAAATACCGCTACGAAAATGATACCCCGCTGGGCTACATCGGTTCCTTCACTTACACCGAAAAAGATCGTACCGAAGACGGCGCTTATAACAAAGCACAATACTACGGCATCACCGGTGGTCCGGCTTTCCGTATCAATGACTGGGCGAGCATCTACGGTGTTGTGGGTGTAGGCTACGGTAAATTCCAGCAGCGTGAAGACGGCTTCAAAACTGCTGACACCAGCGACTACGGTTTCTCCTACGGCGCAGGTATGCAGTTCAACCCGATGGAAAACGTTGCTCTTGACGTTTCCTACGAGCAGAGCCGCATCCGTAACGTTGATGTTGGTACCTGGATCGCAGGCGTCGGCTACCGTTTCTAATCACGCAAGTGATATAAAAAATCCGCCTCCGGGCGGATTTTTTTTGTCCAGATTTAGCGCGTTTTGGTCTCGAAAATATCCGTTCCCAGGTGGTTATAATCCACTTTCTGCAATTTAAAGTTTGTCACGTAGGTCGGACCCGCTTTTTGCGAGGAGACAAACCGGTACTGGCTGACGATCTCTTTGGCAGTAATGCCCGTCCACTGCGAGAAAAAGTCCAAAAAGTCATTCGCCGAGCGGCGGGCTTTAATCACGCGATGCGTTTTATCATCACTCGACAGCACCATAAACGGCACCTGGAAGTTCTGCTGAAAGGTATCGCTGTGCGCCAGATACTGCACCTCTTTCCCGCGCTCTTTAAACGCCAGCCCGTGATCGGAAAAATAGACCATTGAGAAACTGCTCCCCGCATCCTGCAACTGCGCATACAGCTTACCCAGTAATTCATCGGTCTGGGTGATGGAATAGAGATAACAGGAAGTCTCTTTCGACTGAACAAACACCGTGTATTTACCGCCGGTACGGTCGCAGGCCTGCGGGTGTGAACCCATTAAATGCAGGACGATAAGCTGCGGCTGCGAGCGCGGCGTGGCTAACACCTGCGCGGTCATTTTCAGTAGCGCGTCATCTTTGGCGTTTTTATTGGCTAGATAATCGCCATCTTTCAGGAACTGCACCTCATCGGCACGCTTTGCAATGCTGGCGATGGCAGTGTCGTATTCGCCGAGCTGTCCCTGGTTGGAAAACCACCAGGTCTGAAATCCGGCGCGGTTCGCCAGCGTGACGAAGTTATCCTGATACTGGGGCTTGTCATCCACCACGCGGTTGAGCGTCAGGCCCAGCGATTTTTGCGTCGAACCGCTGGCCGCTACATAGTCAGTAAAGAAGGTACCTTTCACCTGGCTGGCAAACGGCGTGTTATCCCAGTAACCGCCAAATGCGCCCATCGCATCGCGGCGCACGCTTTCACCGATTACCACCACGTAAGTGTGATATTTCGGCTTCACGGCGGTAATAGTCCAGGTGTCCTTCATGCCGGAGAGTTGCGCCATGCGCTGCTGCTCTTCAACCACTTCCCGGTTATTCACCACCACATCTTTAACAAAACGCACCACCGGATAACCGATGTCTTTAAGATGAAATCCCCAGCCACAATAGTAGTTGTAGGCCGGAGAGGAAAGCAATGCGGCTAAACAGAACGCAATGCCCAGATGATCCCATTTGCTCCAGACGACGGCAGTGTGATGTTTGCGGCGCAGAGCGATAACGCCCAGCCCAAAAATGAACAGGCCGATGACGTAGTTGTACCACGGGAAAATCGTCAGGATTTCCGTGGACTCTTCCATGTTGGTGGAGTGCAGCGCCAGCAGCGTATTAAAGTTCGGCGCGCCGTAGGCCTGACCGAACGGGTAATAGGAGGCGGCGACCAGCGAGCAGAGAATAATCAGTGCTTTTTGCAGGCGCGGGGCATGACGCCAGAGCAGTTGCAGCACGCAGGTAAAAGCCACCGCATAAAACGGGTTTAAAGGGTATCCAAGGGCGAAGTTGATTAATAAGGATTGCAAAAAATAAAAACCAACCCACGGGCTAATGTTAAACCCACGGGCAGCGAGCGTTTCTTTTATCAGTACATTCATAGGACACTATCGCGAAAACGCCATGTGCTCACCCTGGCGTCAAGGGTCAAAACCTGCGGGATAGTGTGTGAAGATGAGGAGGGATCCTATCCGCGAACCACATTTGTGCAGGGCTGCGAGAAGATAGAGCGAGGCGTGGGGAAGGTCAACAGGCGTGACAACGATGTTTTGCGAGAATGATTGCAAAACAGACAAATAATACGTTTTTTTTATATATGAGGCTCAGTGTGGCAGGGATATGTGACAGAAAAATGAAGCGGCGTACCGCGACGCCGCATTAACGGGAAGGTTTGTCATCCTGCTGCGGTTTGGTGCTGAACATATCGCACAGCATATTCAACAGCAGCAAACGGACTTTAAACGGGGAGTGGCTGAACACGCTCATGCACCTCTTGAATTCGTTCATCGTAGACCTCCTGACGGTGTCTGTATTACATACAGATATAGCACAGGCTATATTCTATAGCTATGGCTAATACGTTAATTTTTTGTTCTTGTGTGACGATGGTTTACAATGAGCGCACTTATCTATGATGCGTTTTTCGCGTCACGCCAACGAGGAAGCACAATGAGTCGTCGCGAAGGCAAGCCAACAATAAAAAAAGTGACGCAACTGGTGAATGTTGAAGAACATGTCGAGGGATTTCGTCAGGTACGTGAAGCGCACCGACGCGAGTTAATTGATGATTATGTTGAGTTAATTTCCGATCTGATCCGCGAAGTGGGCGAAGCGCGACAGGTGGATATGGCTGCAAGACTGGGCGTTTCCCAGCCGACCGTTGCCAAGATGTTAAAGCGACTGGCCAGCGTCGGGCTTATTGAACAAATCCCCTGGCGTGGGGTATTTCTCACCGCAGAAGGGGAGAAGCTGGCCCAGGAAAGCCGCGAACGTCACCAGATTGTTGAAAGTTTCCTGCTGGTGCTGGGCGTAAGCCCGGAAATCGCCCGCCGCGACGCCGAAGGCATGGAGCACCATGTCAGTCAGGAGACGCTGGAACGCTTTCGTCTGTTTACCCTCCAGCAAGGGCAGCCCGCTGAATGAACCTCCCGTTCGTGCGCGCCCTGGCGCGCGATCGTTTCTTCCATCTGTTACTGCTTGTCGGCGCGGCGCTCAGCATTTTCGTCCCCTTTGCTCCGGCAAAATGGATTAACGCCATTGACTGGCACACCATTATTACCCTCAGCGGCCTGATGCTACTTACCAAAGGCGTCGAACTTTCCGGCTATTTTGATGTGCTGGGGCGACGTATGGTCCGGCGCTTTGCGACTCAGCGTCGGCTGGCGATGTTCATGGTGCTGGCGGCGGCGCTGCTCTCCACTTTCCTGACCAACGACGTGGCGCTGTTTATCGTGGTGCCGCTGACCATTACGCTCAAAAAACTGTGCGAGATCCCGGTCAACCGGTTGATCATCTTTGAAGCGCTGGCGGTCAACGCCGGATCACTGTTAACCCCCATCGGTAATCCGCAAAACATCCTGTTATGGGGGCGCTCCGGTCTCTCTTTTGCCGCCTTCTGTGCGCAGATGGCCCCACTGGCGCTGGCAATGATGGCGACGCTTATGGTGATGTGCTGGTTTGCGTTTCCGAAAAAAGCGTTGAGCTACCACAGCGGCACGCAGACTCCCACATGGCAGCCGCGGCTGGTGTGGATCTGCCTCGGGTTCTACGTCATTTTTCTGACCTCTCTTGAGCTTAAGCAGGAACTGTGGGGACTTATCGCCCTCGCCATCGGCTTCCTGCTGCTCGCCCGCCGGGTAGTAATCAGCGTGGACTGGACGCTGCTGCTGGTGTTTATGGCGATGTTTATTGACGTCCACTTGCTGATCCAGTTGCCGCTGTTACAGGGGGCACTTAACGGGGTCGGCAGCCTGTCAGAACCGGGACTCTGGCTTACCGCCATTGGTCTGTCGCAGTTTATCAGCAACGTTCCGGCGACCATTCTGCTGCTTAATTACGTGCCGCCCGGCGTCCTGCTGGCTTTCGCGGTCAACGTCGGCGGCTTCGGTCTGCTGCCGGGCTCGCTGGCGAATATCATTGCCCTGCGCATGGCCCATAACCGCCGCATCTGGTGGCGCTTCCATCTCTGGTCAGTTCCGCTGCTGCTGTGGGCGGCGCTGGTTGGGTATTGTCTGATTCTTTTCAGTTAGTGCGAATTTGTCAGTTTTTCCTGGCAAATGTATAGCTACGTCCTAACTTTAGTAAACGGCGCAATTATCGCGCTATTTACTGACAGGACTGTTGCAACGCTATGGCTGAAAATACCCCAACCACAGAAAATTCTCAGGATAACGACAACAAAAACGCGCGCAAACGCCCCGGTAAAAAACCTTTAATCATTCTCGGCATCGTGGTCATCATCATGGTGATCGTGGCGTCAGTGTGGTGGTTTTTAACCCGTAACGAAGAAACTACCGACGACGCGTTTACCGACGGCGATGTGGTCACCATTGCGCCGAAAGCCGCAGGTTACGTCACCGAACTGCGCGTTAAAGACAACCAGCGGGTGAAGAAGGGCGATTTGCTGGTAACCATTGATGCGCGTGATGCCACCGCCCAGCGCGATCAGGCGCAGGCGCAACTGGGGCTTGCCACCGCGCAACTGCACCAGGCACAGGCGCAACTGGCGATCTCAAAAGTGCAGTACCCGGCGCAGCGCGATGAAGCCCGCGCCCAGGTGCTGAAGGCCGAGGCGGATCTGGCGAATGCGCAGGCCGGATATCGTCGTCAGCGCGGTGTCGATCCCCGCGCCACCACCCAGCAAAATATCGATACCGCTAACGCCCAGTTGCGCAGCGCCCAGGCCCAGCTTGCCAGCGCGAAAGCCCAGCTTGAGGTCGCGGATCAGGTGCAGTTACAGATCCGCCAGCAGGAAACCAACGTCGAGGCGCGCGAGCGTCAGGTCGATCAGGCGAAGGCGCAACTGGAAAACGCTGAGCTTAATCTTTCCTATACCGAAGTCCGCGCCCCGTTTGACGGCTACGTGACCAAGCGTAACGTCCAGCCCGGCACGCTGGTACAGGCGGGAACCGCGCTGTTTTCGCTGGTATCGCCCAATATCTGGGTGGTCGCCAACTTTAAAGAGTCGCAACTGGAGCGGATGCGCCCGGGCAATAAAGTCAGCGTGAAAATTGACGCGTACCCGGACATGGAACTGGAAGGGCATATCGACAGTATCCAGCAGGGCAGCGGTTCGCGCTTCTCGGCCTTCCCGTCGGAAAACGCCACCGGTAACTTTGTCAAAATCGTTCAGCGCGTGCCGGTGAAAATCGTTATTGATAAAGGTCTGGACAGCAGCAAGCCTTTGCCGCTGGGACTCTCCGTTGAGCCGAAGGTTACGCTGGAATGACCGATCACAGCCATGAAAGCTGGCGTCCGGCCAGCAATCCGTGGGCGGTGGCGATTGTCGTCACGCTGGCGGTATTTATGGAGATCCTCGACACCACCATCGTTAACGTGGCGCTGCCGCACGTCGCCGGATCGCTCTCCTCAAGCTACAGCGAATCCACCTGGGTGCTGACCAGCTATCTGGTGGCGAACGGCATCGTACTGCCGATTTCCGCGTTTCTCAGCCGGGTGTTTGGTCGCAAACAGTTCTTCCTGATCTGCATTGTGATGTTCACCGTATGCTCGTTTTTGTGCGGCATCGCGACGGAGCTGTGGGAAATCATCCTGTTCCGCATCCTGCAGGGCTTTTTCGGCGGCGGCCTGCAACCGACGCAGCAGTCGGTGCTGCTCGATTATTTTAAGCCGGAAGATCGCGGTAAGGCTTTTGGGTTGTCGTCGATTGCTATTATCGTCGCCCCGGTGCTTGGGCCGACGCTTGGCGGCTGGATCACCGATAACTACTCCTGGCGCTGGGTGTTTTTCATCAACATTCCGGTCGGTATCGTCACGGTGCTGGCGATTTATCAGCTGCTGGAAGATCCGCCGTGGGAGAAAAAGTCAGAAGAAAAACTCTCTATCGACTGGAGCGGGATCGGGCTTATCGCGCTCGGCCTCGGCTGTTTGCAGGTGATGCTCGATCGCGGGGAAGATGACGACTGGTTCGCCTCCGGGTTTATCCGCACTTTCGCCGTACTGACACTTATCGGCATTATTGGCGCGATTTACTGGCTGATGTATGCCAAAAAGCCGGTGGTCGATCTCCACGTCATGAAAGACAAAAACTTTGCCGTTTCCAGCCTGCTGATGGCGGGGATGGCGATGATTTTATACGGCAGTTCGGTGGTGATCCCGCAACTGGCGCAGCAGGATCTGGGCTACACCGCGACCTGGTCGGGGCTGGTGCTGTCGCCAGGGGCGGTGCTGATCGTGCTGACCATTCCGCTGGTGCTCAAACTGATGCCGATCGTGCAGACGCGCTGGATCATCGCGTTCGGCTTTACCTGTCTTGCAGCCTCATTTTTCTGGTCGCGCAATCTGACGCCGGATATCGATTTCGAAACCCTGGTGCTGTTCCGCAGCGCGCAGTCCATCGGGCTTGGCTTCCTGTTTGTGCCGCTCACCACCATCGCCTTTATCACCATTCCCCGGCAGCTTAATGCCGATGCCGCCGCGCTGTTTACCATGTTCCGTAACGTGGCGGGCTCGGTGGGGATTTCCCTCTCCACCGCGGCGATTACTGAGCGATCCCAGGCGCACAGCGCTTATCTCAGCGAGCATATGACGCCGTTTAACGAGCAGTTTCAGCTTGCGGTGCGCGAGTCGGCGCAGGCGGTGCGCAACTTTACCTCGCTGGTGGGCGACCCCACCAGCATCGCCACCGGGCAGATGTACCAGACGATGATCGAACAGTCGCGTTTTCTCGCCTATGTGGACGTTTTCACCCTTTTAAGCGCAGTGGCCCTGCTGCTGATCCCGTTTTGTTTACTGCTTTCGCCGGTGAAAAGCGAAGGCAGCGCAGGAGCACATTAACATGTACAGGAAATCTTACCCGTCCTTAACCTTACTGGCGCTGTTGCTGGCGGGCTGTGCCGTTGGACCGGACTATCAGCAGCCCGCACCGCCTGCGACGTCGCACTTTAACGATCCGGGCGACCGCAGCGTGGCGTCGCAAACCACTTCGCAGGCGGTCAATCCGCGCTGGTGGACGACGTTTAACTCGCCGCAGCTTAACAGCCTGATTGAGCGGGCGATTGCCGGGAACCTCTCGCTTCAGCAAACCGTGCTGCGCATTGCCGGCGCGCGTGAGCAAATCAATCAGGCAGGCGGGGCGTTTCTCCCGGCGGTGAACGGCAATGTGCAGGCCACCCGACAGCAACTGGGGATTGAAGGCGAACTGAAATCCCATGATGTTTACGGCCAGCTTGATGATCTCGACCCGGAACTTCAGGGCGCGCTCGGCACCCTGACCCAGCCGGTCAATCTTTATCAGGGCAGTTTTGACGCCCAGTGGGAGCTGGATCTGTGGGGCAAAGTGCGCCGTCAGGTGGAAGCCGCCACCGCGCAGCAGCAGGCAGCAATTGAACAGCGCAACGACGCGCTGGTGTCGCTGGAAGCGGAAGTGGCCCGCGCCTGGCTGCAACTGCGCGGCGCGCAGAGCGTGATCGCCACCCTTAACACCCAGATCGCCACCGCGCAGGAAACCTTTGATCTCACTGAAAACCGCCAGCGCGGGGGGCTTTCGCCCCAGCTTGATGTGGAAAATGCCCGCGCGCAGTTAGGCAATCTGGAGGCGCAACTGCCGCAGTACCAGGCCCAGGAGCGTCAGGCGATGAATGCGCTGGCGATCCTGATCGGCAAACCGCCCGGCGCGCTGGATGCGGAACTGCGATCCGCGCAGCCGCTACCGAAACTGCCGGACATCATTGCCACCGGTATTCCTTCGACTCTGGCCCGCCGCCGCCCGGACGTGCGCGAGGCGGAAGCGAATCTCCATGCGGCGACCGCGCAGATTGGCGTTTCGGTGGCACAGCTTTTCCCCAGTCTGACGCTAAGCGGCCAGCTTGGGGTGCGCAACAGCGAAGTGGACTGGCTGACCGACTGGAGCAGTCATTTCTACAGCTTTGGGCCGCAGATTTCCATTCCCATCTTCCAGGGCGGACGGCTGGTGTCGAGCGTGAAAGTGGCGCGGGCGCAGCAGGGCGCGGCGGTGCTTAACTACCGCCAGACGGTGCTGACGGCGCTGGGCGATGTGGAGAATGCGCTGGTCAGCTATCGCACCGATCAGCAGCGTGAAGCCGGGTTGAGCAAAACCATTGAGGCGCTGCAAAACGCCTTCGATCTGGCCAGCGACAGCTACCGCCAGGGGATAGCGACGTTTATTGATGTGCTGGACGCCCAGCGCCAGTTAGCGCAGGCCGAGCAGCAGCGGGCGCAGGCGCGGGTGCAGAGCAGCCTCGATCTGGTGGCGCTGTATAAAGCCCTCGGCGGCGGCTGGGAGCCGTATCAGAACGTGAAATTACCGGATTACGCGGTGTTCGGTGACGCGCCGCGCGGGTGATATTCAGAGGATCAGGCAAAAAACGCGCAGGATCGCCACATTCGCCAAACCGTCCGGGCGGGTATAACTACAGAACATTCACGGCATCATCCTTTTAAGGAGCGTTCCATGCGATACAAAAAACTCGGCAATACCGGACTGTTTGTTTCTGAATTATGCCTCGGCACCATGACTTTTGGCGGCGAAGGCGGGATGTGGGGGAAAATCGGTCAGCTCCGCCAGTCAGACGCGGAGCAACTGGTCGGTAACGCGCTGGATGCGGGTATCAATTTTATTGATACCGCGAACGTGTATTCGGAAGGGCGTTCGGAGGAGATCACCGGCCAGGCGCTGAAGAACCTGAAAATTCCTCGCGAGAATGTGGTGGTTGCCACCAAAGTATTTGGCGAAACCGGTACCGCGGGGGTGAACTCGCGCGGCAGTTCGCGCTATCACATTATCAACAGCGTGAAAGAGAGCTTAACGCGCCTGCAACTGGATCATATCGACCTCTATCAGTTGCACGGTTTCGATCCGGCGACGCCGATTGAAGAGACGTTGTACGCGCTGGACAATCTGGTGCAGCATGGGCATGTGCGCTATATCGGCGTCTCCAACTGGGCGGCGTGGCAGATCATGAAAGCGCTGGGGATCTCCGAGCGCCTGGGGCTGGCGCGATTTGCCTCGCTACAGGCGTATTACACCATCGCCGGGCGCGATCTGGAGCGCGAGCTGGTGCCGATGCTGCAAAGCGAAGGCGTGGGCCTGATGGTCTGGAGTCCGCTGGCGGGCGGCCTGCTGAGCGGGAAATATAGCCGTGACGGGCAGGGCGAAGCGGGCGGTCGCCGGCTGGAATTCGACTTCCCGCCGGTGGAAAAAGAGCGCGCGTTCGACTGCGTGGATGTGATGCGCAATATCGCCGACAGCAAAGGCGTGTCGGTGGCGCAGATCGCGCTGGCGTGGCTGCTGCATCAGCCGGTCGTGAGCAGCGTGATCGTCGGGGCGAAGCGGGCGGAACAGCTTGCGGATAACATCGCCGCGACGGAGATCCGCCTGAGCGACGAGGAGCTGAAACAGCTCAATGCCGTGAGCGCCTTGCCCCGCGAATACCCCGGCTGGATGCTGGAGCGCCAGGGCGAGTACCGGGCGAACCAGGTGAAGTTGCAGGGGCTGTAATGTTTGACCTTCACCCTCACCCCGGCCCTCTCCCTTAGGGAGAGGGGACAAAACCTCCCTCTCCCTGAGGGAGAGGGCCGGGGTGAGGGTCCAAAAGATCCCCCCAAAAGCGATGGGATCCCCGTCGCTTTTTTTATTTCCTTCCCCCAATCTTTTCGAGAACGCTCACAAAATCACCGCCTTTATTTTGCCTGCCTTATCCGCATCGACTATATGACTAGTCATGAAATATTTAATGACTAGTCATATTGATGGAAACGGAGAAAGCGCGATGACCAACAAACTGCCTGACAATTTCTTATGGGGTAATTCGGTATCCAGCATGCAGACCGAAGGGGCGTGGAACGAAGGGGGTAAAGGCCCGTCGGTGTATGACATTCGGGAAGCCAGCGAATTTGCCTCTGACTGGAAAGTGGCGACTGACTCCTACCACCGTTATGAAGAAGATTTTGATTACATGCAGGATTTGGGCATGAACTGCTACCGCTTCCAGATCGCATGGAGCCGCGTCTGCCCGCAGGGTGACGGTGAGTTCAACGAAGAAGGCATCGCTTTTTACGACCGCTTTATCAATGGCCTGATTGAGCGCGGCATCGAGCCGATGATCTGCCTGTACCACTTCGATATGCCGCTGGCGCTGGCCGAAAAATACAACGGCTTTACCGATCGCCACGTTATGGAGGCGTTTGTCCGCTACGGCAAAAAAATGATCGACTGCTTTGGCGACCGGGTGAAGTACTGGCTGACCTTCAACGAACAAAATATCTACCACATGCCGGAAGCGTTCAAAGTGGCGGGGTATCTGAAAGGCGATAAAACGCTGCGTGAGCTGTACCAGATTTCCCACCACGTCATGATGTGCCACGTCCTGCTCACCCATTACCTGCACGAAACCAAACCGGGCCAGCAAATGGGCGGTATGCTGGCGCACCAGTTGATTTACCCGGCGACCTGCAAACCGCGCGATATCTTCTACGCCCAGCAGTACGACGAATTCCTCAACCAAAATCTGCTGCGCGTTTATGCCGGGCAGGGCTACAGCCCGGCGGTGATGGCGGTGGTCGCGCGCGAAGGCTTCCAGGATATCTTCCTTGATGACGATCTGGCGGCCATTGCCCGCATGAAAAACGATTTTATGGCGTTTAGCTACTATGCCAGTAAAACCCTCGACAGCGACGCCATTCCCGCCGATGCGCCGGTCAACTATTACCTGCTGCACGGCGAGAAAGATAACCCGTTCCTTGAAGCAACCGAATGGAACTGGCAGATCGATCCGCTCGGTTTTCGCACCATCATCACCCGCTACTACAACGACTGGCGGCTACCGGTTTTCCCGATTGAAAACGGCATCGGGGTGATCGAGTCCTGGGATGGCGTTAACCCCATCGACGACGAATACCGCATTGTCTATCACCGCGAGCATTTACAGGCGATGAAAGACGCCATCTTTGAAGATGGCGCGGAGGTGATCGGTTACCTCGGCTGGGGGCTTATCGACATTCTCAGTTCGCAGGGCGATATGCGTAAACGCTACGGCGTGGTGTATGTGAACCGCGAAAACCACGATTTG
This sequence comes from Enterobacter sp. kpr-6, assembly GCF_900116015.1. Classification (GTDB taxonomy): domain Bacteria; phylum Pseudomonadota; class Gammaproteobacteria; order Enterobacterales; family Enterobacteriaceae; genus Enterobacter_D. Next base: position 267,380 of record NZ_FOYH01000002.1, on the reverse strand, counting down.
AAAGACCTTAAACGGGTGCCGAAAAAGAGCTACGCCTGGTTCAGACGCACCATAAAAAGCAACGGCAACGAGATGTGATCCCCTGCCGGACCGTTCTGCTGACTGACTGAAGGAAGGTTTCTGCGATGAGTGAGACAAAAATAACACCGACGATGCAGTCGTTTGTCGATCGGTTTGTTGAAATTTCCGCGCGTATTGCCAACCAGGTGCACCTGCGCTCGCTACGTGACGCCTTTGCCGCCGTGATGCCCATTTTTATTCTTGCGGGGCTGGCGGTGCTGGTGAACAACGTGGTTTTCCCGTGGGTACTCGACGGCGACACGCTGGTGCGCTTTAAGGTCTGGGGCGATGTGATCATCAACGGCACGCTGAACATCGCGGCGCTGCTGATTGCGCCGATGATCGGCTGGTCGCTGGCGCGCAACAAAAATTTCGATAATCCGGTGTCGGCAGTGATCATCGCACTTTCCAGCTTCATTATCATGATGCCGATGCGTCTCGATCTGGTCCCCGTCGGGGGCCAGACCAGCGTGACCGTGGGGCAGGTGCTCTCTTTTGCCAATATTGGATCGACCGGAATTTTTGCCGGGGTGATTATCGGCCTGCTTTCCACCGAGCTGTTTATCCGCATCGCAGGTATTAAAAAGCTCGACATTTCACTCGGCGAAAACGTGCCGCCTGCGGTCAGTAAATCGTTCTCGGCGCTGCTGCCGACTATTTTGACGCTTTCCACCTTTGCGGTTATCGCCGCGCTGCTGGCAAACGTGCTCAATACCGATCTGATCCATTTAATCACTACGCTTATCCAGCAGCCGCTGCGACTCATCAACACCAGTCTGCCAGGGACGATTTTTATCTACAGCTTTGGCAACTTCCTGTTTACGCTGGGGATCCATCAGTCGGTGGTGAACAGCGTGGTGCTGGAGCCGTTCCTGCTTATTAACACTAACGAGAACATGATCGCCTTTGCCAACGGGCAGCCGATCCCGCATATCATTAACAACATTTTTGTGCCGACCTTCGGCATGATCGGCGGTACCGGCAGCACCATTTCGCTGTTGATTGCCATTTTCCTGTTCTCACGCCAGCAGTCAGCGAAACAAGTAGCGCGGCTGTCGATTTCGCCGGGGCTGTTTAACATCAATGAGCCGGTGATTTTCGGTCTGCCGATTGTGTTTAACCTGCCGTTGATGATCCCCTTCGTGCTGCTGCCCGCCATCGGTATTTTCTTTGCCTGGGCGTGTACCACGCTGGGTTTGATGTCGCGCTGCGTAGTGATGATCCCCTGGACCACACCGCCGGTTTTAAGCGCCTGGCTGGCCACGGCGGGCGACTGGCGGGCAGTCGTGGTTCAGTTGATAATCATCGTCTTTGGTGTATTCTTCTACCTGCCTTTCCTCAAGATAGCCGAGAGAGTGGCCTTAAAAAACAGTGAGATAGCCTGATAATAAAAAGGAAGGGCAATGTCGGCGAAGTACATATCTATCGCGCGCGAAATTAAACAGCGGATCATGAGCCAGCACTATTCAGCCAGCGATCCATTGCCCGATCAGTTTGCTCTGGCGGCGGAATTTAACACCAGCCGGATGACTATTCAGCAGGCGATGCGCCAGTTGATTGTCGAAGGGCTGGTGTACACCCGCCAGGGGCAGGGCACTTTTATCCGCAAAAACTTTTTACAGCTTTCACAGTGGGATTTGCCCGGCAGCGACTATTTTGGCGCGACCAAAACCTGGGAAAACGTCGGCACGGTGACCAGCGATATTATTCGTTTCGAACTGCGCTTTCCCGGCGAAAAAGAGCAGGCGTCGCTGCTGATCGACGCAGATGCGCCGGTGTATGACATCGTGCGGCTGCGCAAACTTAACGGTGAACCGGTGTCGCTGGAATTTACCCTGATGCCGGTGAGCCTGGTGCCGGGGCTGAACAAAAGCCATCTGCAAAGTTCGGTATTTCGCTACGTGCAGGAGACGCTGGCGCTCAAATTGATGGGCTCTTACCGCGTGGTGCGGGCGTTAAAACCGAATGCCGAAGATAAACAATATCTGAGCTGCGACGACACCGATCCGGTGCTGGAAGTGGAGCAGGTGATTTATCTGGAAGACGGCACGCCACTGGAATACGCCCATTGCCATTACCGCTACGATCACGGCGGCGTCATTATGGTCAATAACGGGTAACACAATAGCCGGATCTCTGTCCGGCTTTTTCTTTTTATTCCCTTATATTTGCAGACCAACCGGACACCCGGCGCGGTGTTGTTTACGTTTTGTTGCAAATGAGATTAATTATGATTATCATTTTTCTTCACGTAAAATACTGTAAAGAAAAATGACATGCTTACATCAACAACAACGAAAGCAGCGCTGCGCGCGCTGGCAATGGCATTTGCACTTCATTCATTCTCTCTGTCGGCAAAAGAATTTACGGAAAAGGATTTTCTGTCGCAGCCGTTGGGTCACGGCGTTTACGAACTGGCTTACGATGGCAGCCAGAAAGCGCTGTATGCGGCATCGGCTCCCTCTTTTGATCAGGACAAAACAGACGGCCTGGTCTTTCAGTTGGCCGCTGACTCTTTGCAGATTAACAAACGCATCAAAACGGAACGCCGCACTTTCGCGGTTTCTCTGGATCAGGAAAATCATATTTTGTATCTGGGCAATGCAATGGAAGGCTCCATTACGCTGCTCGATACCCGCACCAACAGCGTCATTAAAACTATTCAACTCAGTCACGACGCCGATCCGAAGAAGACCGTGCACGTTCGTGAAGTGGTGCTGGATAAAAAACATCACCGTCTCTACGTTTCCGGGATGGCAGGCAAGGGCAAGGGCTTGCTGTGGGTCGTTGATACGCAGAAGCAACAACTGGCGGATACCCTAACCAAACTGGAGCCGGTTGGCTTCGCGGTGGATACATCGGGCGATAAGGTTTATGTCGTCAGCGGACTGGGCGAGTTGATTACGCTGGATGGCAAAACCTCAAAACTGCTCTCCCGCGTAAAAGTCGATCCCGCTGATCCTGAACATTATTTCCTGAATATCGCGCTGAACGCCGCCGCCGGAACAGGCTACATCGCCGATACCAACACCCGCGATGTGCTGGTGGTCGAACTGGATTCCGGCAAACTCATCCACCGCATCCCGACGCCAAACTCCGTCGCGGTGCTCTATAACGCCGCACGCGATGAAATCTACGTTACCCATCGCAATGACCAGTTGATCAGCGTGATCGACGCGAAAAGCTACGCGCTCAAACACACCATCAAAACCACGGCGATGCCCAACAGTCTGGTGCTCTCACCCGATGCCAGCACGCTTTATGCCAGCGTCAAGCAGGACGAAAAAAGCGGCGGCGCTGACTACGTGCTCAAAATTGATTTAACCAAACTTTAAGGACAACTCTGTGATTACCCAAACACGCATCGCCGTGGCCATTGCGCTTGCCCTCAGCCCGCTTACTGCCGCCGTTTACGCCGCAGACAACGAACTCAAAAATGAAGATGAGATGGTGGTGACCGCCACCGGTTTTAGTCAGGAACGACGCGAAGCCCCGGCGACCATCTCTGTGGTCGACGAAAAGGGGTTGAATACCCGTTCCAACCAGAACGTCACCGAAGCACTGCGTGAAATGCCCGGCGTACTGACCGGCAGCGGTAACGGCAGCCTGGCCTCGGGCGATGTGCAGATGCGCGGCATGGGGTCAACCTACACCGCCTACATGGTAAACGGCATCAAACAGGGTACGCGCGAATCCCGCCCTTACGGTCACCACATCGGTGCGGAAGCGAACTTTATGCCGCCGCTAGCTGCTATCGAGAGAGTCGAAGTCATTCGTGGGCCGATGTCCTCGCTTTACGGGTCTGACTCCATCGGTGGCGTGGTCAACGTCATCACCAAAAAAGCCTTTAATCTCGATGAGTGGACGGGCGTGCTGGAGGACAATTACTTCCTTCAGGAAAAGAGCGAGTACGGAAACACCAACCAGACCAACGCTTTTTTGATGGGGCCGATTATCCCCGGCAAACTCGGGGTTAGCGTGGGGGCGGATTACCTTGATCGCCGTGATGACGACAGCGTGAATGACGAGCGTTTTGTTAAACATCAGGCTGGAAACTTTGATGCCACCGTTTCGATGTCCCCCATCGATACTCAGCTTTGGGAACTGAATGCGTCACGAGGGCACCAGGAGAAAACCCATAACGACAAACAGTGGTACTGGGGTTTTGACCGTGATGCGGCATCCCTTTCACAGCACGCCTGGTACGGCGACGATCTGGTGGAAGTGAAGAATTTCGTCAGTTATGAAAAAGCGAAGACCGAATATCGGGTACCCGGCAGGTCGTCGCAGTTTATTGAACAGCGTAATTTTGAAGCCAACAGCGCGAACACCTTTACCCTTGGCGATCACAAACTGACGCTGGGGGCGAACTTCACCCGTAATGAGCTGGATGACACCTTTGGTATTGAAGACAAAATTGCGCCGGGCGTAACGCCTGTCAGCAAAATTGATCGCGATGGCTGGGCGCTGTTTGCGGAAGATGCGTGGATGATCGTGCCGGACTTCACGCTCACCACCTCAGCCCGTCTGGATCACGACAGCTACTTTGGCTATCACGTGACGCCAAAACTCTACGGTAACTGGACCATTGACGAAAGCTGGGCGCTGAAAGGCGGCGTCTCCGCCGGGTATAAAAAGCCGGATCTGCGTGAGAATAATTCAGGCTTCACCAGCGTGTACGGTGCCTATCCCTATTCTGAGATTGGCATCGGTAACGATGATCTGAAACCGGAACAGAGCGTCAACACCGAGCTGGGCGTTTACTGGCAGCAGGACGCGCTGGTGGCGGATGCCACGCTTTTCTATACCAAATTTAAAGACAAAATCAGCGACTACACCATTTGTACCTCTACGGCGACGCAACAGTGCCAGTACAACGGTTATCTCGCCGATACCGTCTTCCAGTATTTCAACGTCAGCGACGCTGAAATTTACGGTCTGGAGCTGAACGGTGACTGGCAGGTGAGCGATGCGCTCAAAGCCAACGCTAACTACACCTATACCCACAGCGAGCAGAAAAGCGGGTTGAACAAAGGCTATGCGCTGAATGAGTACCCGACCAGCATGGCTAACCTTTCGCTGACCTGGAATGCGGCCAACGATCTGGAACTGTGGACGAAAGCAAGCTGGCGCAGCAACACGCCGAATCTGGGCAATGCCACTTCAACGGAAGCCTATACGCTGGTCGATCTGGGCGCACGCTACCATCTGAACAAAAGCATTACTCTGATGGGCGGGGTCTATAACCTGTTCGATGCGAACCCGCGTCATGTGACGTCGTACAATCAGGCGTCGGTGCTGGAAGGACGGCGTTATAACCTCGGCGCGCGCTACGAGTTTTAATTTCCCCTCACCCTGACCCTCTCCCCATGGGAGAGGGGACAGATCGCGCCCGTACTCGCCTTTCTCCCTCTCCCTCAGGGAGAGGGCCGGGGTGAGGGTGTCCCCAAAACAAAGACGAAAAAAAAGCGATGGTCTCCCATCGCTTTTCTGTCTCCCGCACGCTGATCTTAGTTCAGACGTACCGGCATCCCGGAGCGGTTCTGGATCGCCTGCTCGACAATCACCTGTTCCACATCGGCTTCGTTCGTCACGGTCTGCACAGCCTGGGTCAGTTTAATCGGCACGATTTCGCCGCCAGTAAACTGCGCTTCGGTGGTAGACAGCGGGTTGTGAACTTCCACATAACGGCTGCCATCTGGCTCGGTGGTGGCTTTTACCGGCTCATCAATAAACTGCACGCGGGTGCCAACCGGCACATTCTGGAACAGGAATTTGATGTCGTCGTTACGCAGACGCACACAGCCGTGGCTCACGCGCAGGCCGATACCGAAGTTAGCGTTGGTGCCGTGGATAGCGTACAGACGGCCAATGTACAGCGCGTACAGACCCATCGGGTTATCCGGGCCTGCCGGAACAACGGCTGGCAGCGGATTGCCTGCCGCGATGTATTCCGCGTGCATTTTCGCCGTCGGGGTCCAGGTCGGGCCCGCTTTTTTACGTTCAACTTTGGTCGTCCAGTTGATCGGCGTATCTTTACCCAGCTGGCCAATACCGATTGGCAGCACGATCACAGTGTTAGTGCCTTTCGGGTAGTAATACAGACGCATTTCTGCGCTGTTGATCACGATGCCTTCATGCACTGTGTCCGGCAGGATCAGCTGTTGAGGAATGTTCAGAACGCTACCGCCTTTAGGCAGGTAGGTATCCACACCCGGGTTAGCTTCCAGCAGGTTAGAAAGACCCATCTGATACTCAGCGGCAAAGTACTCCAGCGGCTGGGTGTTGCCTTCAGGGATCGTGATGACCTGGTTCTGGCCGATCAGACGGCTGCCATCGGTAGGCAGAGGATAAGTCACAGCGAAGGCGGTATTGCAAAATCCAACTACAGCGAAAGCCGCCGCTAAAAGTGTTTTTAATTTCATAGTCATGTTGTGCGAAGTGTCTTTGCCACAGGCCGGTTAGTTAAGAAATCTTAATAAGGATGGGTGCGCATTATAGGTGCAATCCCCCCCGCATGGAATTCAGATGTGTACGAAATCACATTTTTTTCACTTCCCGCCAAGTGTAGTCTTTCATTACCCGACGCGATTTCATTTCGGAATTGTGGCATAATGCACGGTTTGTCACACACTTTTAGGATAACCCCGTGTTAGTTACCAGTAACGTCACCATGCAGTTTGGCAGTAAGCCGCTGTTTGAAAACATTTCCGTCAAATTTGGCGGCGGCAACCGTTACGGCCTGATTGGCGCGAACGGTAGCGGCAAATCCACCTTTATGAAAATCCTCGGCGGCGATTTAGACCCGACGCTGGGCAACGTCTCCCTCGATCCCAACGAGCGCATCGGTAAGCTGCGTCAGGATCAGTTCGCCTTCGAAGAGTTCAGCGTCCTCGACACCGTGATTATGGGCCACGCAGAACTGTGGGAAGTGAAACAGGAGCGCGACCGCATCTATTCCCTCGCGGAAATGAGCGAAGAAGACGGCTATAAAGTGGCCGATCTGGAAGTCCTGTACGGCGAGATGGATGGCTATTCCGCGGAGTCCCGCGCCGGTGAACTGCTGCTGGGCGTGGGTATTCCGCTGGAGCAGCATTACGGCCCGATGAGCGAAGTGGCCCCCGGCTGGAAGCTGCGTGTGCTGCTGGCGCAGGCGCTGTTCGCGAATCCTGACATCCTGCTGCTCGATGAACCGACGAACAACCTCGACATCGACACCATTCGCTGGCTGGAAACCGTGCTCAACGAGCGCAACAGCACCATGATCATCATCTCGCACGACCGTCACTTCCTGAACATGGTCTGCACCCACATGGCTGATCTGGACTACGGCGAACTGCGCGTTTACGCGGGCAACTACGACGAGTACATGACGGCGGCGACCCAGGCGCGTGAACGTCTGCTGGCCGACAACGCCAAGAAAAAAGCGCAGATTGCCGACCTGCAATCCTTCGTCAGCCGCTTTAGCGCCAACGCCTCCAAATCCCGTCAGGCGACCTCGCGCGCCCGTCAGATTGATAAAATCAAACTGGATGAAGTCAAAGCCTCCAGCCGTCAGAACCCGTTTATCCGCTTCGAGCAGGATAAGAAACTGTTCCGTAACGCGCTGGAAGTGGAGCAACTCACCAAAGGCTTCGATAACGGTCCGCTGTTTAAAGGCGTTAACCTGCTGCTGGAAGTGGGTGAGAAAATCGCCATCCTCGGCACCAACGGCGTGGGTAAATCCACCCTGTTAAAAACGCTGGTAGGCGATCTGCAACCGGACAACGGTACGGTGAAATGGTCTGAAAACGCACAGATTGGCTATTACGCGCAGGATCATGAGTACGAGTTCGAAAATGATTTAACCGTCTTCAACTGGATGAGCCAGTGGAAGCGCGAAGGCGACGACGAGCAGGCGGTGCGCAGCATTCTGGGCCGTCTGCTGTTTAGCCAGGACGACATCAAAAAGCCCGCCAAAGTGCTCTCCGGTGGTGAAAAAGGCCGCATGCTGTTCGGCAAGCTGATGATGGAACGCCCGAATATTCTGGTGATGGACGAACCAACCAACCACCTGGATATGGAATCGATCGAGTCGCTGAACATGGCGCTGGAAATGTATCAGGGCACCCTGATTTTCGTTTCTCACGACCGTGAGTTTGTGAGTTCGCTGGCAACCCGCGTGATTGAAATCACGCCGGAACGCGTGGTGGACTTCAGCGGTAACTACGAAGATTACCTGCGCAGTAAAGGGATTGATTAAGGTTTAGTGTCAGGGGGCACCCTCACCCTAACCCTCTCCCTGAGGGAGAGGGGACAGCCCGAGTGCGAACCCGCCTTTCTCCCTCTCTTTGAGGGAGAGGGGACAGCCCGAGCACGGACCCGCCTTTCTCCCTCTCCCCGTGGGAGAGGGTCGGGGTGAGGGGCGAGTGGTGAGGGGATTACTCCCCCACCACCCACTGATCCACCGCCTTACCATTTACCCGCAGCTCACGCCGTTCCCCCGCCGGTAACGACACCTTCAGCGCCTGCCATGCCGGACGATAATCACCCGTCGTGGTAATGTTCACCGACACGCTCGTCGCATCGCACACCATCTCCCAGTTCAGCCACAGCGCATTACCTTCTTTATATCCCCAGGATTCGCCGTCATCTTCAAACAGCATCCCCTGGCTTTTACCCACGCCTTTCACCGGGAACAATTTCAGTTCGCGGCTCGTATCTTCGCTTGCCAGCACATGCGTGATGCGCTCGCTTAACGGCAGGGCTGCACCGGCGCGCACCAGCAGCGGCAGGGTTTCCAGCGGCGCGTCGAGAGTGATCCACTGACCGCCGCTGTGCCAGACGCTGGTGTAAAAATCATACCAGCCGGTTTCGTTATCCGGCAGCCACACGCGGCGCTCGCGCTGGCCGGGTTCGACCACGCTGGCCACCAGCAAATCGCGGCCCAGCATGAAATCGTCGCATTCGGCAAACGTCTGCTCGTCGTGCTCGTGATCGAGGAACGTCGGGCGCAGCATCGGCTCATCGTCGGCATGGGCCTGCCACAGGAGGGTGTAGAAATAGGGCAGCAGGCGATAGCGCAGTTCAATAGCGCTGCGGATCGCAGGCGTCACTGCCGGATACATCCATGGCTCGTTAACAGTGTGATCGTCATTCCACGAGTGGATCGTAAAGCGCGGGTGCATCACCCCGTTCTGCACCCAGCGGATAAACAGCTCGGCATCCGGTTTATCGCCGGAAAAACCGCCGACATCATGCCCGACGTTAAACAGCCCGGACAGGCTCATGCCCACGCCCATGCGGGTGTTGTAGCGCAGCGTGTCCCAGTTGGTGCGGTTATCGCCGCTCCAGGTCTGCACGTAGCGCTGCATCCCGGCGCAGCCGGAGCGGGAGATCAGATACGGACGTTTATCCGGCGCAAAACGTTGCTGTGCTTCTGCGGATGCGCGCATCATCAACAGCGGCATCACCGGGCGAATATGTTTGATGGCAATCTCACGCCCAAAGCCGTGGCAGCGCGCTTCGCCGTCCCACACTTCATACTCGTTGTTATCGTTCCAGGTCGAGCCGATGCCCATCTCCAGCAGTTGCGTGGTTACCCCCTCCTGCCACCAGGCCACGGTCTGCGGATTGGTGAAATCGAGATGCGAACCTTCATCATCCCAGAAGCTGGAACGTTCTGGCGCGTCGCTTTCTGAATCGCGGATAAACAGCGCCTTTTGCGCCACTTCCTGATAGCGCGGATGATCCTGCAACAGGCACGGCTTGATGTTGGCGGCAAGTTTAATGCCCGCGTCGGCAAAAGCTTTTGACATCACCTTCGGCTGCGGCACCTTTTCGTGATTCCAGTTGAAAACGTAGCGCTTGTTATTGATCGAGGTATAGCCGGAGGAGAGCTGGAACGAATCGCACGGAATGGCGTGCTCCGCGCACAGGCGGATAAAGTTCATCAGCTGATTCTGCGCGTCCGGTGCGTCGGTGTAATGCATGGTCGAACCGCTGTAGCCGAGGCTCCATTTCGGCCCGAACAGGGTTTTCCCGGTCAGGCGCACAAAGGCTTTGGTTACATCCAGCACCCGCTTGCCGGTGAACATGTAGTAATCGATGTCGCCCGCTTCGGCCTGCCAGCGGCGATAGGCGGTGTGGTAGTTGTCGATTTCATTGCCCAGATCCAGCCAGCAACTGCTCAGGTTGTCGTAAAACAGCCCGTAGCTGACGTCTTCGCGGCGGGTAATGGTGAACGGAATATGTTTGTACAGCGGATCGGTGCTGACCGCGTTATAGCCCATCGCGTCCAGATTGCGCATCTCATAGCGTTTGCCGTTGCGCTGTAAATCCCCGGCTTTCTCGCCAAGGCCATAGTAACGCTCGTTTTTCTGCCGACGCAGATAGTGCGCCACGCCGTCACCGTGGGCGTTGAGCAGGTAGGCGCTGGTGGGACGATCGCCTGCCAGCCACTGCCATTCGCCCGCCTCGTCGCGGTAGTGCCACTCCAGCCACAGCGGCTGGTGAACGGTCACGCGCAGGGAGTCGGTTTCCACACTGAGCGCGTCATCCGTTTGGGTGAGCGACCAGGCCGGGCAGCGAAAGCCGCTCAGATCGTCACGCGCGCGGCCTTCCCACGGTACATCTTCGGCAGGCGCGATGCTCCAGGTTCTGTCCAGCGCCAGCTCGCCTTTACGCTTGAGCAGCACGCGGAACAAAGCATCTTCCAGCACATACAGACACAGGGTGTGCTGCCCGTCGACCAGCAGTTCCAGGTGGTGGGCAGACTGCGTGTGTAACGTCCAGTTCTTTAACGTTTTCATAGCTTATACATCCACTCTTAAGCACGTTTGCCGCGACGTTCAGCAATAAACATCACGAGGAAAAAAGCGCCAATCAGGTCGAAGAAACCCATGGCGAGGAACAGCGGGTTGAAGCCGATTTTGTCGGCGGTAACGCCGATGAGCAGTGAGAACAGGAAGCTGGCGATCCACGCGCTGGAGCCGCGCATCCCGTTGACGGTGGCCATCTGGCCTTTCTCGAAGGATTCCACCACCAGGGCGCTCAGCATGCAGGAGATGATCTGGTGCCCGAAGCCGCCGATAGAAATCAGCGCGATGATGATGTAGGGATCGCGGGTCACGGTGACGACCGCCAGCGAAATCATCAGGAACGCGCCGGTCACTGAACTGGCGACGATTGAGTTGATGCGCGCGCAGCCAAACCAGCGGGTATAGATTTTGGTCAGATAGCCGCTGGCGATACTGCCCAGATCGGCGGCCAGGAAGGGCAGCCAGGCAAACATGGCGATTTGCTTGAGATCCATGCCGTGCTCTTTCGCCAGATACAGCGGCACCCAGAAGCTCATCACCGCCCACGCTGGTTCCGCCATAAACGCCGGAATCGCGATGCCGTAAAAGCGCTTGTTTTTGGAGACGGTTTTCAGCGCGGTGAAGAAGGGCAGTTTCTCTGTGACCGGCTCGTTATCCTGTTTAATGTGCGCCAGTTCTTCTTTGCTCAGGTTCGGGTGTTTTTCAGGGTTGTGATAAAACGCCCACCACAGAATGACCCACAGCAGCGCCAGCGCGCCGGTAAACATAAACGCGCCCTGCCAGCCAAATGACGCATGGGCAAAATAGATAATCGGCGGGGCCAGCATCGCACCGATGGAGAAGCCCACGCCCGCCCAGCCTGCGGCGACAGGACGCTCAGATTTCGGGAACCATTCGCCCAGCGTTTTGGCGTTAGCCGGTGTTGCGGCGGCTTCCGCGCCACCCATAAAGAAGCGCAGGATCGCCAGTTGCAGCCAGCTTCCCGCACCGGCATGTAAAATACAGGCCAGCGCCCACAGACCGGCGCAAATCATAAAGCCGAGCTTCAGGCCAATGACGTCAATCAGCCAGCCACACAGCGGCTGGAAAATGGTGTAGGCGAGCTGGAACGCGCCAACGATGTAGGAATATTGTTCCGTGGTGATCCCCAGACTCTCTTTTAATTCCGGGGCCAGAATACCGAGCGAGTTACGGGTGATGTAGTTCACCGTCACGCCGAGTAAAAACAGGATCAGCACCCACCAGCGCAGATTTTTAATAGTGCGGCGCGGTCTGCCGATCGCGATTTGATCATTAATGTCCTGGCTCATAACACTCTCCGCCAAACGATTGTAGGGGTGTGAACAGTTCATCCTGAATCTGTCACACAACTTAGCTATCTTTTTGAAAGTTATTGCTTTTATGTACCGAGGTGTCAGATAACTAGTATGGAAGTTGTCTGACCAAACGAGAGTAGGAAAAATAATCGGCAGGAAAAAGTTGAATTTGTGCAAGTTTTCTCATTAATCGACGCTTTGTTTTGTAAAAATGGCTTCCAGTGCAGAGATAACATGATTTCTGCGTCATGAAATTTCTTTCATTTCACGAATGGGCATGGATCACAAAATGGATAAAAAGCTCAAAATCGCCGAAATTGCGGCGCGCACTAACCTGTCAGCCAGCACCGTTTCCCGCGTGCTGGCGGGGAAGGCCAACACCAGCGAACAGTCGCGCGCAAAAGTGCTGGCCTGTGCAAAAGAGCTTGGCGTCATGGACGGCCTGGCGGCGGGGCGCATGTTGCTCAACAGCCTGGTGGTATTCGCGCCGCAGCGCGCCTTTGATGAGCGGTCTGACATCTTCTATTACCGTGTGATCCAGAGCATCAGCAAAGCGCTCGCCCCCCATGAAGTGCGCCTGCGCTACTGCGCGCTGGAGGAAAACGACAGCGACGCCAATCTCTTTATTGCCAAAATGAACGATCCCGACACCCAGGCGGCGATCCTGCTGGGTATCGACGATCGCCATATTCACGACCTGGCCGCCGATCTCGCCAAACCCTGCGTGCTGATTAACTGCCGCGACGCGCGTATGCGTCTGCCCGCCATCGCCCCCGATCACCGGTTAATTGGCGAGTTTGCCGCCAACTATTTATTCGAAATGGGCCACCGCAACGTGGTGAACGTGCTGTGCCTGCGTCGCTATACCATGGAACTGCGCCTCGCCGGGATCCGCGAAGCCTGGCGTACGCACAACGTGCGCTTTAGCGACAGCCGCGATGTGATCCTGGTGCAGAGTTTCAGCGCCCGCGAAGCGGAAGATCGGGTGGGGGAGTGGCTCGACGCCCAGCCGGAAAAAGCGCTGCCGACGGCGTTTCTGGTGGGCGGTGATTTTCTGGCGGCGGGCGCGGTTAACGCCCTGCAAAAGCGCGGTCTGCGGGTGCCGCAGGATGTATCGGTGATGAGCATTGACGCATTTAACCTGGCGGCGATTCAGGATATTCCGCTCACCGCTGTGCATGTTCCGCGCGATGAACTGGGCGAAGAGGCGGTGCATTTATTGCAGCAACGGCTGATCCGCCCCGGCGCACCGACGGGAACGATTTTACTGAACGGCAGGCTGGCGGTACGGGAATCGGTGCGGCGGATACGCCCGGACAAAAGGCGCACCGCCGTAGAGCGGGAAGGGCTGTATGACGATTAAGGCATCATGCCGAGCGCGCGTTTGCCGTGCTCGTTTAAATCCGCCAGCGTAAAGCGATTCTCCCAGCTCGCTTCGTAATCCTCGCGCGGGAAGTCGCCCGGCGATGCGCCTTTTTCCAGCGCCTCTTTCACCCGTTTCGCGTAGGCCAGATTTTTCTCGCACATTGGCGCGGCGGGAATGTACATCACATTGCCCCAGCCCTGCTGATCGGTCACAGGCGCGACCGAGTGAATGACATCGCAGTGCCACCACACCGAATCCCCGGCCTCCAGCGCCGGAATACTGGTCAGCGCCTCAATCAGCAGCGGGTGCCACTGAGCGGAAACCGGCAGCACGCGGCCTGGTGCGACGCCACAGAGTTCGTCGTCCGGCACATCGTCCAGCAGCGGACGCAGCAGAATGTACGCCATTGCTTCCGGGATCGGCACCACGTGCAGCAACCCCTGGCCCGGCAGCATATCCGACAGCGCGGTCCAGCCCTGGAAAGTGCGGAACACCGAGCATTTGGTGGTGTTATCGACGGTGTACTCCTCCACGTCGGTGCGGTGGGCGGCATTCCACGGATCGTAGCGGGTGGTGTCGCCGCTAAAAATAGAGGCAAACACGCGCTGGTAAGCGGGCAGCAGCCAGCGCTCCAGCGCGCCGGAATCGGTATGCGCCCCCAGCCCTTTCGAGGTGGTTCCCGGCGGACGACGGCGAATGCGGTCCGGATAAATCACGCTCACATCCGGGTTAAACCACTGTTTACCGTCGGCCTCGAACGTCCATAAGCGGTTTAAGAAAGACTGTACCTGCGCCATTTCGCTGCTCTGACGGGCCTGCATTTGCGCCTGCGACCAGTAGATCGGGTAAATTTCCGGGCGTGACGCTTCAAGCGTGCCGAAGAAACTGTCGCCGGGGCCTTTGTACACCTCGTCAAAGTTGTTCTGATCGAGATACGCCAGCATCGAACGATCCCAGCCCAGCGCCTGCTCGCGCGGGAAATGGCCTTTGATCACCGCACAGCCGCGACGCTTCACCGCCGCGCGCTGATCCTCTGTGATGCGACCATTTTTCACATCTTCAAACGGGATAACCGGCCAGACCGGATCGCCGCTGGCTTTGAGCGCGTTAATCTCCGCCACCTGCGCGGCAATACGCTCGCTCAACTGATCGAACACCGTGCGTACATCGCCGATTTGGGCACGCAATTCCTGCTTGAGCTGGCGGATCGCCGCTTTGTGATCGGCAGGCAGCGTCTCGCTTGCATAGGTAACAGCCATAAAGACCTCGCTTTTCTTTCATTCGAAAGTAATTTAACTTACACATGCTAATTTAAGTTAAAAAAAAGTTAATGCAAGTTTAAAAACTTGATGCGGTACACAGAATGGAGAGGATGTGACGCCAGCGCAGGACGCACTGGCGAAAAAGGTCAGGCAGTGAAGGGGGCGGTGCCGTCGAGCACGGCCTGAATCACGTTCAGCGCGCCCTGGCGGTTATTGTTATCTGTCTGGTGGCGGGCAATGGATTTGATCGCGTCGCCAGCGTTACCCATGGCAAACGAGTAATCGGTCATGCGCAGCATTTCAGCGTCGTTGCCGCTGTCTCCGATGGTGACACATTCACTCGGTGAAATATTCCAGCGCTTCAGAAGGCGGGTGATCCCGTTGGCTTTATGCAGACCGGGAATAATTAAATCGACAAAGCCAAAACCGCTGGTCACCGGCTTCATGATGCCGTCGAGGGAAACATGGAGCGCGTCAATCAATTGCGGGATATCGCTGTCCGGCAGGTTCAGCGAGAACTTAAACATTTTGTCGTCGATATCGTGATAATCGCGCACCGGTTTTAAGCGGTGGTAGTGGTGCGACATCAGTTCAACGAAGGCAGGCGGCGCATTTTCGCTCAGATAGGCGCTCTCCAGCCCGCAGGCAACGAAATTCAGTCCGCGGTCTTTCAGCAGCTCACCCAACACGATCTGGTATTCATGGCGGGTCAGTTCGCCGTGGAAAAGCTCTTTGCCGTGCTCATACACCAGCGCGCCGTTTTCCGACACGAATGAGATCTGATCTTTGATTTCCGGGAAGAAGGAGATGAGCTGGTAATACTGGTTACCACTGGCGACCACGAACTCGATATTGCGGGCTTTAAGGTGTTCAAATTGCGCCATGAAACGATCGCGATCGTATTTCTTGGCATCATCAAGGAAAGTTCCGTCCATGTCGGTGACGATAACTTTAACGGACATACATTGCGCTCCTGAATGTAACTGCGACCAGAAACATTTTAATAACAATGTGAGCGAATGCACAATTTATTTCGAATGAAAGAGATTCTCACCCTCACCCTGGCCCTCTCCCTGAGGGAGAGGGGACAGTTCGAGCGCGGCTTGCCTTTCTCTCTCTCTGGGGAAGGGGACAGATCGAGCGTGGGTTGCCTTTCTCCCTCTCCCCTGGGGAGAGGGCAGGGGTGAGGGGTAAAATCATCACCGCAACTTATAATGCAACAACCAGTGCTCCCCCTCCGCCGACGCGCCTTTCGCCTCTATCTGCCAGCCGTGGCGCTGATAAAACCCCAGCGCCGCTTCATTCTCTACCAGGCATTTCAGCGCACCTGTGCTGGTAAATCCCGACTGCACCTTTTCCAGCAGGGCGCTGCCAACGCCTTTACCCTGAAAGGCCGGATCGACAAATAAATTGTGCAGGAAATTGTTGTTCCCCTGCACCGAGGCAAATCCCACGCGGTGGCCGTCCTGCTCCGCGACCCAGATCTGCTCATTGAGCGTGGCGGCGTCAAAATCTTCCAGCCGCCACTCCTGCCCGCTCAGCCAGGTCCAGCCCTGTTTGCGGGCGTGAAGATAGAGCGTACGCAAAAACGGGCGATCGCTTTCCTGCCAGGGGCGTAGGGTGATGGATTGGCGTGTCATCAGCGGTGGTAGAAAATTTCACCGTCGTAAATTTTGAGGATTTTGCCTTCGGTATCGGTGATCAGCACATAGTTGCCGCCCATATAGGTCCAGTGGCTGCCGGCATCCGGTGCGGGCAAATTACGCGCCTGCCACTGCTTGATGTTGTATTCCTCAGTGAGGTACATCGGCGGAACGGTATCGCCCGGTTTGAATTTGGTGAAGTCAGCAACAAATTCCTGAATCTCGTATTTCTCAATGCCGCCCTGCGGTGCTGCAAACGCCACGCTGGAGGTCGCCAGCAGCGCGCCGAGAAGCATCATTTTAGTTTTACCCATGGTCTCTCCATTTTTTACCGGACAGGTTTTTGCGTCCGCAAAGATTTGTGCGCGTTATCATTGCTGCGATTTCCGACTGAAATCAATAGCAAAGATGTTATTAAGCCAGCGCTTTGGTAAAAAGTGTAAGCAATAACGGGGCAGGGCAGTAGGAGCGGATCGCCTAAACAGCGCTCCGCTCGCCGGGTTTACCGGGCTTTTGAGAAGATTCCTGGCTTAAAAGCCTTCCAGCACAATCTTGCCTACCGCACGGCCGGTTTCGAGACGTTCATGCGCTTTACGCAGATTTTCGGCGGTGATGGCACCCAGATTTTCGCCAAGGGTGGTCTGGATCACGCCGCTGTCAATCAGTTGTGCGACCCGGCTCAACAGATGATGCTGGGCGATCATATCGTCGGTTTCAAACATTGAGCGGGTGAACATAAATTCCCAGTGCAGCGAAATACTTTTCGCCTTCAGCGGACGGGCATCCAGCGTTTCAGGATCGTCGATCAGCGCCAGTTTCCCCTGCGGGATCAACACATCAATAAGCTGCTGATAATGCTGTTCCGTGCTGTTAAGACTGGCGACATGGGTGACATGCTTAATGCCGATGCGCGCCAGTTCGTCAGTAAAAGGCTTACTGTGATCGATCACATGATGCGCGCCGCGATCGCTGACCCACTGCTGACTTTCCGGGCGTGATGCGGTGCCAATTACCGTCATTTTGGTGAGCTTGCGGGCAAGCTGCGTCATGATCGATCCCACGCCGCCTGCCGCACCGACAATTAACAGCACATCGCCCTCGTTACCGCCTTCCTGAACGCCCAGCCGGTCAAACAGCATTTCCCAGGCGGTGATGGCGGTGAGCGGCAGCGCCGCGGCAGAGGCATTATCCAGCGTCGTCGGTTTCAGCGCGGCAATGCGTTCATCCACCCGTTGAAACTCGCTGTTGCTCCCCGGACGCGTCAGCGCCCCGGCGTACCACACGGTGTCGCCGGGCTTAAACAGCGTCACTTTCTCACCCACTTCCGCGACCACGCCCACCGCGTCCCAGCCGAGAATGCGCTGCGCATCGGCGCTAAAGCCCGCGCGTACTTTGGTGTCCACCGGGTTTACCGAAATGGCGTTGACCTGCACCAGCAGATCGTGCCCCTGCGCCTGCGGCTTTTCGGTTTCAATTTCTTGCAGGAATTCAATGTTGCTGCCGCCCTGTGCGGCGCGGGTAATGGCGATTGCTTTCATCATGGCTCCATAGTGTTTTTGCGAGTCCATTAAGCGTAGCCATTGCGCGGGGCAGGAGAAACCGTCTGAAAGCAGCAGGACTTATCTTCCAGGAGTGAAAATCAACATTGAAGGGAATAAAAAACCCCTCTATTGATCCATCATGGGGAAACCAATAGAGGGTGGCCAAAGGCCAAAAATCGATATTATTTAACTTTTTTCATGTCTGCGACGTAAACGCCGTTTTTCATTAATGACACTTTTTTAGCGTAAACAATGACGGTGTAAATTCCCTGCTCATAAACCGCCGCATTCGCGTTTTTTTCAGACACTGCCGCATATTTACCATTCACCGTGACGCTTTGATCGCTTTTAATCACCACGCTCACATCGTCAAGTTTATAAACGGTATCTTTATGTTGGCTGTTCGCGGCTTTGGATTTATTAATATCACAGGTACCGTTCGCTTCTGTAACCTGTGTACATCCCGATTTTTCTAATTTCGCTCTGT
Organism: Enterobacter sp. kpr-6; assembly: GCF_900116015.1. Classification (GTDB taxonomy): domain Bacteria; phylum Pseudomonadota; class Gammaproteobacteria; order Enterobacterales; family Enterobacteriaceae; genus Enterobacter_D. The sequence continues at coordinate 248,906 of NZ_FOYH01000002.1, read as the reverse complement.
AGCTTTCACTGATTGCGAAAGCGTTGGAGATCATCAGGCCAGAAAGCATGACTGCCATTATTACTTTTTTCATCATCATTCACCTTTAAGATGGTGCAGATATTTGATTTTAACTGTGAGTATTCCATACCGCCAATAAAGCCTATGCCTAAGAAGGTCAGGTAGAGGAATGCATAACAGAGCATATATTTAATCATTGGATAGTATTTTTTAAATAGCAGGTAGTGACCTGATCCGGCGTTTAAAATGAAACGCCGCCGCCCACTACAAAGCTATTAACCTGCGTATCAAACACCTTAGTGCCTTCATAAGATGCATCGAGAAAAATCGTTGGGGTGACGTGCACTTTTACACCCGCGCTATAAGCAAAGCCGTTTTTGCGCTCTGTATCTTCATAATGATAGCCATAGCCGCTCACTTTAACTTTCACCGCGCCGCGCCCGATACCCGCCATCGCATATGGGGTGACATAATCATTAAGGCGATACTGCGCACCGATCAGCGCACTGCCATAGGCGTAATCAGCTTCGCCTTTAACACCGTTTTGTTTTTCGGTTTCTTCTTTACCGGTGATAGTCAGAGAGGAAATAAAACCCAGGTTTTCACCTTCCGGCGTATAAGCGTATTTCAGGTTTACGCCGTTAAGATGAATATCATCAGCGCGACTGTGAGCATAACCCACAGATATATCAGAACCCGCGAAAGCAGAAGAGGAAACCGCAGTCGCCAGAGCAGCTAACATCATTACTTTTTTCATTGCCATTAACTCAATTTATTTTTAAAAAGACAGGGGTGTTATTTATTAAAATAAAAATTACCAGCCGCCGTGGAAACCACCATTTTGCGCCGAGCCGCCGCCAATATGCGAACCACCACCTAAACCATGCGCAGAATGAGAGTTAGCCGCATTATTCGATCCATTGCCCGTTCCTTCATGTCCTGATCGGGTTTGCGAACGATCGTTATTACCCCCTGCACGAGAAGCAATAAGCGCGGGCTGATGCGGAATGCTAATTTGGGCTTCTGGATTTATCTTCGCAATCGTTCCCGCTGTTGTTGTGACGGTTTTACCATTGAGAGTGGCACTGACCTGGGTATTTGGATTCAGGCTATTCGCACTCACATTAATAGTGTCGACCTGATGATATTTAGCGGGAGTGATGACGTGCATGGCACTGTAACGGTTTACCGTCGCAATATCCGGCGATTGCACCGTAACTTTATTTACCGCAGTCGGCGCGACAAAAGGCTGATAAGTGCCCGGACGGATGGACGTGCCGCTATAACGAATTTCCTTCGCGGGTTCAGAATATGTCGCGGTAGGTTTCAGTGTGCCAGGCGCCTGTAAAGTGACATCAGGCACATTCTGCACTATTGCGGCAGGAATCGTTTCTGGCACAGGTTGCGTAGGCATTTGCAACGACGGCGTTTTCTGCGGAATGGCCTGCGGCGTCAGTTGTAAAGAGGGCGTTCTTTGCACGACGGCTTTTGGCGTGAGTTGCAGCGTCGGTGTTCTTTGTGGAACGGGCTGCGGTGTCAGTTGCAAATAGGGCGTTCTTTGCACGACGGCTTTTGGCGTGAGTTGCAGCGTCGGTGTTCTTTGTGGAACGGGCTGCGGTGTCAGTTGCAAATAAGGCGTTCTTTGCACGACGGCTTTTGGCGTGAGTTGCAGCGTCGGTGTTCTTTGTGGAACGGGCTGCGGTGTCAGTTGCAAAGAAGGCGTTCTTTGCACTACAGCTTTAGGCGTCATTTGCAAAACAGGTGAGCGCTGAGGTACAGCCTGCGGTACGCCATTTGTTTTGACAGACGGAATAGCCTGAGGAGCATTAAGTATTGCATCGGGTATGTGAGGCGTCCGGGAAATCGGCCCCGCGCGGGACGTATCCATAGAGCCGCCAGCCGCTTCTTTGACGCCGTTGTATGCATCATGCACACGTTTAGCCGTGCCTTCATTATGATTGTTCGACTGATCCTGCAACGCGGAAGTCAGTCGACCATTCATTATGTTGATGTTTTCGTTAGCCATCGCGCTAACGGCAACACTCGCTATCATCATCGCAATAAGTGAAATTTTCATTTTTTTCTCTGTAAAATTAGTTGCTCATACCAGTCACTATGTGTAGCTATAATAGAGACAATTTTGGTTTGGCGGCGTTACTATCCCAGTGAATGGCAGAATAAATGTTGATTCAGATCACAAAAAGCACGCATTGCTTAAGGTGGGGGATTATTCGAAGGGTGATAGGTTTCCTTATATTTTATTTAATTACAAATAGTTATGTGAAATTATTTAGCCTAAAAAAAGTACGCTCAAACCACGCTTCTTTTTTTGATGAACAGGTAGTATGAATTTTTTACATTTACACAGGCTATTGCTGGCATTATTCTGGTTGAGAATTAACGTGGCACTAAACGTAACGCGTTGATTTTAATGACTCGGGGTGCCCTTCTTTGTGAAGGCTGAGAAATACCCGTACCACCTGATCTGGATAATGCCAGCGTAGGGAAGTCAGATGCCTGCCGGCGTCTTTTCTCTCGAGCCTGGCAGGAGCATAAAATGCAACCTGACCTGCTACATCGCGCGGATGCCGCGCACGCTTTACAGCACTTCCGCACCCTTTCTCCCCTTGTTCACTGCATGACCAATGATGTGGTGCAAACTTTTACCGCCAATGTGTTGCTGGCGCTTGGCGCATCCCCGGCGATGGTGATTGACGAGCAGGAAGCCGCGCAGTTTAGTGCCATCGCCGATGCGCTGTTGATTAACGTCGGCACGCTCACCGCCGATCGCGCTCGTGCCATGCGCGCCGCCATTCACAGCGCGAATACTGCGGGCAAGCCGTGGACGCTGGATCCCGTTGCCGTCGGTGCGCTCACTTTTCGTAGCGATTTTTGCAAAGAGCTGCTGGCGTTGCGCCCGGCGGCGATCCGTGGCAATGCCTCTGAAATCCTCGCGCTGGCGGGTATGAGCGCAGGCGGGCGGGGCGTGGATACCACCGATCATGCGCAGGCAGCGTTACCCGCAGCCCAGGCGCTGGCGCGGCAGACTCAGGCGGTGGTGGCCGTCACCGGCGAGGTCGATTACGTCACCGACGGTGTGCGCACGCTGGCGGTGACGGGCGGCGATCCGTTGATGACGCGGGTAGTCGGCACCGGCTGTGCGCTCTCGGCAGTGGTGGCCGCCAGTTGTGCGCTCCCCGGCGATCGGCTGACCAGCGTGGCTGCGGCCTGTTCTGTCATGGCGCAGGCGGGCAGTCGCGCGGTGGCGGCGAGCACGGGGCCGGGCTCCTTTATCCCGGCGTTCCTCGATGCGCTGTATGCGCTTAACGGGGAGGACTTCGCATGAAACGTATCAATGCATTAACCATTGCCGGCACCGATCCCTCTGGCGGCGCGGGCATTCAGGCCGATCTGAAAACTTTCTCCGCGCTCGGGGCCTACGGCTGTTCGGTGATCACCGCGCTGGTGGCGCAAAATACCCGTGGCGTGCAGTCGGTTTACCGCATCACGCCGGAATTTGTCACCGCGCAACTGGATTCGGTCCTCAGCGATGTGCGCATCGACACCACCAAAATCGGTATGCTGGCTGAGGCCGATATCGTCGAGGCGGTGGCGGAACGGCTGCAACGTTACCAGGTAAAAAACGTGGTGCTCGATACCGTGATGCTGGCGAAAAGCGGCGATCCACTGTTGTCGCCATCGGCGGTCGGGACGATCCGCACCCGGCTTTTGCCGCAGGTGTCGATTATCACGCCGAACCTGCCGGAAGCCGCCGTTTTGCTGGATACGCCCCATGCCCGCAACGAGCAGGAGATGCTGGAGCAGGGCCGCGCCCTGCTGCAACTGGGCTGCGAGGCGGTGCTGATGAAAGGCGGTCATCTGAGTGATGCCGAAAGTCCCGACTGGCTGTTTACCCGCGAAGGCGAACAGCGCTTTACCGCCCCGCGTATTCTCACCAAAAACACCCACGGCACCGGCTGCACGCTGTCGGCGGCGCTGGCGGCGCTGCGTCCACGCCATCAGGACTGGGCGGGAACGGTGCAGGAAGCCAAATCCTGGCTTAGCGCGGCGCTGGCACAGGCGGATACGCTGGAGGTCGGGGAGGGCATTGGCCCGGTGCATCATTTCCACGCATGGTGGTAAGATACCTGGCGTCATCCCCTGCCAGGACAAGGATCAATGGAACAAGCGCATATCCGGTTAATTGACCAGCTCAAAGAGCGCATTGCCGCTGCGGACAACACGCCGCTGTATCTGAAGTTTGCCGAAACGGTGAAAGATGCGGTGCGCAGCGGGCAACTGGCGCACGGCAATATTTTGCCCGGCGAGCGCGATTTTAGTGGCCTGACCGGGATTTCGCGCATCACGGTGCGCAAGGCGATGCAACGGCTGGAAGATGAAGGTGTGGTGACGCGTTCGCGCGGTTACGGCACGCAAATCAATAACACCCTGGAATATTCGCTCAAAGAGGCGCGGGGGTTTTCTCAGCAGGTGATGCTGCGCGGGAAGACGCCTAATACGCTGTGGGTGAATAAGCGGGTGATTGCCTGCCCGTCAGAAGTGGCGCAACACCTGGGGCTTGAGGAGGGGGCGGATGTCTTCCTGCTCAAGCGCATCCGCTATGTAGATGAGGATGCGGTCTCCATTGAAGAATCCTGGGTGCCGGTGGAACTCATTCACGATGTGGATGCGATTGGCGTCTCGCTGTATGACTACTTTCGCAGCCAGCACATCTACCCGCAACGCACCCAGTCCCGCGTCAGCGCCCGGATGCCGGACGCTGATTTCCAGGCGCATATCACGCTCGACGCCAGCGTGCCGGTGCTGGTGGTAAGCCAGGTGGCGCTCGATCAGCAGAACCGGCCCATTGAATACAGCGTTAGCGTCTGTCGCAGCGATCTATACGTCTTTGTATGCGAGGCGTAGCGCGTCAAGCGTTGGGGCGCAGTCGCCGCCGCGCTGACTGACCACCATCGCCGCCACCGCGTTGCCGAGTTTGATCGCGTCAGCCAGACTAAAGCCTGACGCTAACCCTGCCAGCACGCCGCCTGCATGACTGTCTCCGGCACCGATGGTATCCACCACCGTTGCCGGAAACGCCGCCACATAGCCCTGTTCATCGCCGTCATAAAACCAGGCCCCGTCGATATCGTGACGCACAATGAGCGGCGCGCCGATCTGCGCTTGCCAGGCCGGGCCGAGGTTATCGACATCCACGTCCAGCAACTGCGCGGCGATCTCCGCCTCAGCACGATTAAGGGTAATAATCGGCTTAAGACGCAGAATGCGCGTCATCAGCGGGGCAGGAATGTCTTCGATGCGCGGGCCAAAATCGATAAACGGCGTCACGTCTGGCAGCGTTTCCAGCCAGGTGACCAGCAGTTCGCCGCAGGGGGCGGCAAGCTGGTAGCCAGAGAGCGAAATCAGACTGCCCGGCGGCACGTGCAACTGGTTTAACCACGCGTCGCACCAGCCGCGTTCCACGCCGGAAAATGACATAAACGTCCGTTCGCCGTCTGGCTCAACCAGCGCAATACACCAGCCGTTATCGCCCGTGTCGGTTTTGATCACGCTTTTAATTCCGCGCTGCGCAAGCGCCGTCGTAATCATATCGGCCCACACCCCCACGCCCACCGGCAGCGCATTTTGCGCTTTGATGCCCAGGCGGTGCAGGGTGACGGCGATATTCAGCGCACAGCCGCCGATATTCACGCTGCGCTGTTTAAGCTCCAGATCGCAGCCACGGAAAGGCAGCGTGCTGGCTTCGGTAATCACATCAATGACCGCCGCCCCCAGCACCGTTACCGGGCGCGTGGCGGTGAGGCCATTAAGAAGAACGGACATATCGCCTGATTTCATGCTTCCTCCCGCTCGCACCGGTAAGTGTAAAGCTGCTCGCTGTAGCGGGTGAAATCGAGCTGATTCACCGCATCGAGCTGTTGTTTGAACGACGTGTCAATCGCTGACACGCCGTGCAGCGCGCCGCAAATGGCGGTGGCCATCGCACCGATGGTGTCGGTGTCGCCGCCAAGGTTGGCGCATAAAATCGCGCAGCGGTTCGGGTCGGTCTGCGCCAGTTCGACCATTGCAATCGCCGCCGGAACCGATTCGATCGTGCTGGTTCCGGTGCCGACTAGCTGATAAACCTGCTCGCAGGCAGACTCCACGCCGGTGGCGTGACGCACCACGTGCAGCGCCAGCTCAATGCGCGCGGCGAGTGAGGCGCTGAACGTCGTAATGCGTTTTTCCTGCGCGTGACGGGCGACGGCGGGCAGGGCATCGGTGATCTCCTGCCAGCCTGCGCCGTCGATGGCGCGGGAAATAGACCAGGCAATCACCACCGCCCCGGCAATCGCCAGATCCGATTTGTGTGTCGGGCTGGAAGCCAGCGCCACCTGGTCGATAAACTCATCCAGTGAATGCGCCGGGAGCAGGCAGCCCAGCGGGGAGGCGCGCATTGCCGCCCCGTTCGTCACGCCGTTGTTTTCCAGTTCGCTCACCGGTTTGCCGTCGCGAATGGCATTCAGCGCAATTTTCGACGTGGGCCCAAGCACGTTTTTGTTAAACGCATCGAACCCTTCCGCCCAGCGCAAAATATGCGCTCCGATCACGTCGGCGTTAATCTCGCCGTGACATTCGAAAATCGCATCCGCGAGGCACAGTGCCATTGAGGTATCGTCGGTAAACTGCGCCCGGTCAAAATAGCAGGCGGCATTATTTTCAGCAGGTCCCGGCAGAAAATGGTCGATCCAGCCGAAGTGCGCCTTCACCCGCGAACGCGGCCACAGCTCTGACGGCATCCCCATCGCATCCCCTAACGTCTGGCCGTAAAGCGCCCCGAGAATTCGATCTGCTTTCATTTAACTTCTCCTTGTGGAACATCCCCTGGTGAGGGCGCAATATCGCGATCCGGCACCGCAATCGCGGTGATTTCCCGGTCTGATTCGCGAAAGAAAATCATAAACAGCACGGCGATAACGGCGATCATAATGCCGCCAAACGCCCACATGCCTGCCCAGTTGAATGTCAGGCCGTTGACCGGCTCTTTATAAGCAAACATTTTTTCCATCATCACGCCGCCGAGGCGGTAACCGAGCAGGCTGCCGAAGCCCTGGCAGCAGAGGGTGATAAGCCCCTGCGCCGCCGTGCGCATATGTACCGGCGCTTTTTTATCGACGTAGATATAGGCGGTCACGTAGTAAAAATCGTAGCTGACGCCGTGCAGCAAAATGCCGAGGAACAGCAGGGCGTACGTGAAGTAATGATCGGCCCCGCCGTAAACAAAGAAGCCGTAGCGTAGCGCGGCGGTCAGCAGGCCCAGAAGCAGCACCTTTTTGATACCAAAGCGTTTGGTAAAGAAGGGCAGGGCGAGCATAAAGAAGATTTCAGAGAACTGGCCGAGCGTCATCCAGCCGGTCGCGTTGCTCATACCCACTTCGGTCAGATAGCCGTTGGCGAAGATGTAGTAAAACGCCAGCGGCATCGCAAACAGGAACGAGCAGCAGAAAAAGACCAGGAAGTTGCGATCGCGCAGCAGCACCAGCGCGTCCAGCCCGAGCATCACTTTCAGATCCATCTTGCCGGTACTCTTCGGCGGCGTATCCGGCAGGAAGAAAGCGAACACACCCAGCACGGCAGAACTGGCGGCGGTAATAATCAGCGGAATATTGGTGGGCGAAATATCCGCATAGCCGAGCATCTGGGGCAGGAAGCCGCAGACGAGGCCCGAGGCGATCCAGCCAATCGTCCCCATCACGCGGATGCGCGGGAAATCCGCTTCCACGTCTTTCACATGTGCAAACGCAATGCTGTTGGTCAGCGCAATGGTCGGCATATAGGTCAGGGAGTAGGCGAGCAGCAGCGGGAAGAAGTAGGCGAATTCCGTTTGCTGCGCGGCAAACCAGATCAGCACTGCGCCGGCGAACATTAGCACCGCCAGCACTTTCTGCGCGGGGAAAAAGCGGTCAGTCAGCGATCCGACAAGGATCGGCGAGAGGATGGCAGCAATGGCGGTACAGGCATAAGACCAGCCGATCTCGCCTGCGGTGAACCCGCTTTTGCTTAACCAAAGCCATAGCGGAACAAACCAGGCTCCCCAGATAAACCACTCAACGAACATCATGAACGACAGCTTAGCAGTTGTTTTCATCGGTCTTCCTTCATGACAGGCAGGGTATAAATTGACCCTACCATGGGATAATACCTTTGCAATACCATTAAGGCGATTCTTTGAACGGGCTAACAGTTATAGCCTGTTTTTATTTCGCCCGCCTTGTGTGCGGAAAAAATGTCAGTTGGTTGAAATAACCTCCGGTCGGGACCAGGCTTATTTTGCTTATTAACTTACGGGAGCATCGCTATGACTGATATTACGCAGTTGCTTGGCAAAGACGCCGACAGCCTTTTACAGCATCGTTGTATGACCATTCCAGCCGACCAGCTTTATCTTCCCGGACATGACTTTGTAGACCGCGTGATGGTGGATAACAACCGTCCGCCAGCCGTGCTGCGCAATATGCAAACACTCTATAACACCGGACGACTGGCCGGCACGGGCTATTTATCTATTTTGCCGGTGGACCAGGGTGTTGAGCACTCGGCGGGCGCATCCTTTGCCGCCAATCCGCTCTATTTCGACCCGAAGAATATTGTTGAGCTGGCGATTGAAGCGGGCTGCAACTGCGTGGCATCGACCTACGGCGTGCTGGCATCGGTATCGCGCCGCTACGCGCACCGTATTCCGTTCCTGGTCAAACTTAATCACAACGAAACCCTGAGCTACCCGAATACCTTTGACCAGACGCTGTACGCCAGCGTCGAGCAGGCGTTCAATATGGGCGCGGTAGCGGTGGGGGCGACCATCTATTTTGGCTCCGAGGAGTCACGCCGTCAGATCGAGGAAATTTCTGCCGCTTTTGAACGCGCACATGAACTGGGAATGGTAACGGTGCTGTGGGCCTACCTGCGCAATTCCGCGTTTAAAAAAGACGGCACGGATTATCACGTTTCGGCGGATCTGACCGGTCAGGCCAACCATCTCGCAGCGACCATCGGCGCGGATATTGTGAAGCAGAAGATGGCGGAGAATAACGGCGGCTATAACGCGGTGAAATACGGTTATACCGACGAGCGGGTGTACAGCAAGCTGACCAGCGACAACCCGATTGACCTCGTGCGCTACCAACTGGCGAACTGCTACATGGGCCGTGCCGGATTGATTAACTCCGGCGGTGCCGCTGGCGGTGACACCGACCTGAGCGATGCGGTCCGCACGGCGGTGATCAACAAACGCGCCGGCGGCATGGGCCTGATTCTGGGGCGCAAAGCCTTTAAGAAATCGATGGCCGACGGGGTGAAGTTGATTAATGCGGTGCAGGATGTGTACATGGATGCGAAGGTGACGATCGCCTGATTCGGCATCGCTTCCCCCTCACCCTAACCCTCTCCCCGTGGGAGAGGGGACAGCCCGAGCACGGACCCGCCTTTCTCCCTCTCCCTAAGGGAGAGGGCCGGGGTGAGGGTGCTTTACTTCCCTCTCCCTGAGGGAGAGGGCCAGGGTGAGGGTGCTTTACCCCCTCCGATCCACCTCACACTTCCCCCTGCTTTTGTGGAAAATGTCACACCCCTTCGTGCGTATGCACAATAATTCATCGCTTCTTAGCGCACTTTGTCTGAGGCAGTGTGCGAAATTTCTGCATACATTGATAACTGAAACAGCTTTTCAAAAGGTTTATTCACGTCTGCCTCAAGGATTAGTCATGAAAATTGAATCAGTTAATGTCACCGTCTTTCAGTATCCCACGCGGCGTGTTTCGGACACGGCCGGGCATTCGCATCCGGGGCCTGAGAGCCTTGCGAAAATGGCTATGCTGACCATTACCGCAGACGATGGCACTCAGGGATATTCTTTTGCGCCACCGGAAGTGGTGCGCCCCTTTGTCGTTAACACTTTTTTCCGCAAGGTGATGATTGGTCAGGACCCGTTCAACCGCGAGCGCATCTGGCAGGATCTGGCGCACTGGCAGCGCGGGAGCGCACACCAGCTTACCGAGCGCGCGCTGTCGTTTGTTGAACAAGCGCTGTGGGATCTGATTGGCCGCAAACTCAACATGCCGGTCTATAAACTGCTCGGCGGATTCCGCGACAAAGTGCCTGCCTACGGCAGCACCATGTGCGGTGACGATCTGGAAGGCGGCCTGTCGACGCCGGAAGAATATGCCAGCTTTGCCGAAAAACTGGTCGCGCGCGGCTATAAAGCGATCAAACTGCACACCTGGATGCCGCCCGTCTCCTTTGCGCCAAACCCGAAAATGGACGTCAAAGCCTGCGCCGCCGTGCGTGAAGCGGTCGGCCCGGACATCGATTTGATGATCGACGGCTACCACTGGTACAGCCGCACCGAAGCGCTGTATATCGGCAAAGAGCTGGAAAAACTCGACTTCGCCTGGTTTGAAGAGCCGATGGAAGAAGAGAGCATGTCCTCCTACGCGTGGCTGGCAGAAAACCTCTCTATTCCGATCATCGGGCCGGAAAGCCTCGGCGGGAAGCACCACAGCCGCGCCGACTGGGTGAAAGCGGGCGCGTGCGACATCCTGCGTGCCGGTTCAAATGGCGTCGGCGGCATCTCGCCAACGATGAAAGTCGCCAGCCTCGCAGAAGCCTTTGGCATGGATTGCGAAGTGCACGGCAACGGCGCGGCAAGTCTGGCGGTGGTCGGCGCGATCAAAAACTGCCGCTGGTACGAGCGTGGCCTGCTGCACCCGTTCCTTGATTACGACGAGCCTGCGGCTTACCTCAACAGCATTGTTGATCCTATGGATGACGACGGATTTGTTCATCTGCCACAGGGCCCGGGACTGGGTGAAGACATTAATTTTGCGTATATCGAAGCCAATACTGTCAGCCACGACTGACGCATAACAACTTCTTACCCTACGGCGGTATACATGAAAATAACCTCTCTTGCGGGAGCGTGCCTGCTGGCGCTCTCGCTGATGACGGGCAGCGGGGCGGCGCTGGCAAAAACGCCCCCTGATCAGCTTATCATCGGCATGAATATGAATAACCTGCTGACCCTCGATCCGGCGGCGATGACCGGTAACGAAGTGGTCGGCATTGTGGTCAATCTCTACGATTCATTGGTGGAACTGGATGCTAACGAGCTCACCAACGTCAAACCGGCGCTGGCTGAATCCTGGGATATCAGCCCCGACGGTAAAATGCTCACGTTCCACCTGCGGAAAAATGTGAAGTTCCACTCCGGCAACCCGCTCACCGCGCAGGATGTGGTGTGGTCGATGCGCCGCCTGCTGCACCTGAACCTCGCGCAGGCGTCGGTGTGGAAGTCCTATGGCTTTAGCAAGAAAAACATCGATGAGCAGGTCAGCGCCCCCGATGACTACACCGTGCAGATCCGCCTGCCGAAGGCCAACGATCCGCAACTGGTGATTTACTCCCTCGGCGCGCTCGGCAATCTCGGCGTGCTGGACAGCAAAACCGTGCAGACGCACGAAGTGAACAACGACTGGGGCAACCGCTGGCTGACCACCAACGAAGCGGGTTCCGGCCCGTTCACGCTGGAAACCTGGCAGGCGAAAGATGTGCTGCGCATGAAGCGCAACGCCGATTACTGGCGCGAGCCACCGAAGATGAACCGCGTGGTGCTGCGCCATTTCCAGGAGTCGCAAACCCTGCGTCTGATGATTGCCAAAGGCGATCTGGATATCGCCAACAACATGGCGGTTTCTGACATCAACGCGCTGCGTAAAGATCCGGATGTCACTGTTGAAGCGGTGCAAAAGGGCACGGTCTATTACGTGGCGATGAGCATGAAAGAGCCGCATTTTGCCAATCCGAAAGTACGCGAAGCGGTGCGCTATCTGGTGGATTATCAGGGCATCAACAAAGCGCTGATGCCGGGCTACGGCGTGCTGCACCAGCGTCCGATCAAAGCCGGTATGCCCTCCACGCTGCCGGACCCTGGCTATGCGCTTGATATCCCGAAAGCCAAAAAACTGCTGGCGGAAGCGGGCTACCCGGACGGGTTTGACACCACGCTGCGGGTACTGGCGGATCAGCCGTTCCTGAATATCGCCATCGCGGTGCAGTCCACCCTGATGCAGGCGGGGATTAACGCCAAAATCATCACCGGAACCGGCAACCAGATTTACGGCGCAATGCGCGAGCGTAAATTCGACATGCTGGTCGGGCGCGGCGGCAGCGGGGTGGAACCGCATCCACACTCCAGCCTGCGCGCGCTGGTCTACAACCCGGACAACAGCGACGAGGCGCGGCTGACCAACTTCCAGGGCTGGCGCACCGGCTTCTACGATAAACCGCTGAACGAGATGATCGACCGGGCGCTGCTGGAGCGCGATCCGGCGAAACAGAAGGCGGAATATCAGGAGATCCAGACCCGTTACGACGCGCTTATCCCCGCGCTGATGCCGCTCTCGCAGATGGTGGATTCGGTGGTGGTACGCAACGAAGTGAAAAACTTCCAGTCGCATCCGTCCGCCACCACGTTCCTGCGCGAGGTGTACAAAGCGCCGCTTAACTCCGGAGGTTCATGATGAGTATGGCAATTTTAGCCCCAGGCTCCCGCGCCCGGCGCTTCTCGAAGCGGCTGACGCAGGTACTGGTGACGCTGTTCGGCCTGCTGCTGCTGACCTTTTTTATTGGCCGCGTGATGCCCATCGATCCGGTGCTGGCGATTGTCGGCCCGGACGCCGACCAGAGCACCTATAACCAGGTTTATCAGCAACTCGGCTTTGATAAATCGTTGCTGACCCAGTTCGGCATTTATTTCTCCAACCTGCTGCACGGCGATTTAGGCAACGCGCTGCTGACCGGGAAACCGGTGATGGACGACATCGTGCGCGTCTTCCCGGCGACGCTGGAACTGGCGACGATGGCGATCATCGTCGGCGCGGGCCTCGGCATTCCGCTGGGCGTGCTGGCGGCGGCGCGGCGCAACAGCCTCTCCGATTACGTGGTGCGCATTATCAGTCTTGCCGGCTACTCCACGCCGATTTTCTGGGTGGGGATGATGGGCCTGCTGCTGTTTTACGCCTGGCTTGGCTGGGTGGGTGGCGCAGGGCGCATCGATCTGGGGCTCGACGGCCTTGTGCCGCGTCGCACCGGGCTGATGACCATCGATGCGCTGCTGGCCGGAAATTCACAGGTGTTCTGGAACGCGCTGAATCACCTGGTGCTGCCCGCCTCGCTGCTTGGTTTTCACTCGCTGGCTTACATCAGCCGTATGACCCGCAGCTTTATGCTGGCGCAATTGTCGCAGGAGTTCATCATCACCGCCCGCGTCAAAGGCTTAACCGAGCGGCAGGTGATCTGGAATCACGCGTTTCGCAACATCCTGGTGCAACTGCTGACCGTGGTGGCGCTGGCCTACGGCTCGCTGCTGGAAGGCGCGGTGCTGATCGAAACCGTCTTCTCCTGGCCCGGCTTCGGCTCCTATCTCACCAGTAGCCTGCTGCTGGGCGACATGAATGCGGTGATGGGCTGCGTGCTGCTGGTGGGGGTGATCTTCGTGATGCTCAACCTGCTCTCCGACATGCTCTATCAACTCTTTGATCCGAGGACAAAATCATGACGGTTTCTCTGGATACGCCGGTGAATGGCCCGGTGAACGAAAAAAGCCAGCGCATGAAGCGGCTGCTCACGCGCAGCGGGCATTTTCTCGGCAAAATGTCGCGCAACCCGCTGACCGCCATTGGCGGCGGGATTATCTTCCTGCTGCTGATCGTGGCGACCTTTGCGCCGTGGATCGCCCCTTACAATCCGCTGGTGCAGGATCTGAACAGCGCGCTGGTGGCTCCCAACGCGCAGCACTGGTTCGGCACCGACGAATTCGGGCGCGATATCTTCAGCCGCCTGGTGTATGGCTCGCGCATTACGCTCTACATCGTGCTGCTGGTGTCGGTCACCGTCGGCCCGCTCGGGCTGCTGCTCGGCGTTACCGCAGGCTATTTTGGCGGCAAGGTCGATATGGTGCTGATGCGCGTCACCGATATTTTCATCTCCTTCCCAAGCCTGGTGCTGGCGCTGGCGTTTGTCGCGGCCCTCGGCCCCGGACTTGAGCATGTGGTGATCGCAATTACCCTCACCGCCTGGCCGCCCATTGCGCGTCTGGCGCGCGCCGAAACCCTCTCGCTGCGGCAGGCCGATTTTATCTCGGCGGTGCGGTTGCAGGGGGCGTCCCCGGTACGCGTACTGTGGCGTCACATTGTGCCGCTGTGCCTGCCGTCGGTGATTATCCGTATCACCATGAACATGGCGGGGATCATCCTGACCGCCGCCGGACTCGGCTTCCTCGGCCTCGGTGCACAGCCGCCGGAGCCGGAGTGGGGCGCGATGATCTCCAGCGGTCGCACCTACATGATGGAGTGCTGGTGGGTGGTGACTATTCCGGGGCTGGCGATCCTGATCAACAGCCTGGCGTTCAACTTCTTAGGAGATGGCCTACGTGACATCCTCGATCCTCGCAGCGAATAACGCGCCCCTGCTCGACGTGCGCGATCTCCACGTCGATTTTGTTAACGGGCGTACGGTGACGAACGCGGTGCGCGGCGTCTCCTTCCAGTTGGGCCGGGAAAAGCTGGCGATTGTCGGCGAATCCGGTTCCGGTAAATCCACCGTTGGCCGGGCGTTAATGCGTCTGCATCCGGCCAAAGCGCGCATCACCGCCGAACGGATGCACTTTGGCGACATTGATTTGCGTAATGTCAGCGAAGCGCAGATGCGCACCGTGCGCGGCAAGCGCATTTCAATGATTATGCAGGACCCGAAATACTCCCTGAACCCGGTAGTGTGCGTGGGCGATCAGATTGCCGAAGCCTGGCTGACGCACCATCCGGGGCGCAAGGCCGAGGCGAAAGCCAAAGTACTGGAGATGCTCGACGTGGTGCGCATCCGCCAGCCGGAGCGCGTCTACAGCCTCTACCCGCATGAGATTTCCGGCGGTCAGGGGCAGCGCATCATGATCGCGATGATGTTAATCACCGATCCAGAACTGGTGATCGCCGATGAACCCACCTCGGCGCTGGATGTGTCGGTGCGTTTGCAGGTGCTCGGCCTGCTCGACGATCTGGTGGCCTCGCGTGGCCTCGGGCTGATTTTTATCAGTCACGACATCAACCTGGTGCGCAGTTTTTGCGACCGGGTGCTGGTGATGTACGCCGGGCGGGTGGTGGAATCCATCGCCGCAAAAGATCTGGATAAGGCGCAGCACCCCTACACCCAGGGGCTGATTAACGCGCTGCCGGAAATTCATCATCGCCGTCCCGTGCTGCCAGTGCTGCAACGCGATACCCGCTGGCTGACGGATTAAGGAGCGCAACATGATTGAAGTTAAACAGTTAAATCTGGAGTTCGGCGAAGGCGAAAAGCGCAATCAGGTGCTCAATGACGTTAGTTTTCACGTTAAACCGGGCGAGATTTACGGCCTGGTGGGGGAGTCCGGTTCCGGCAAAACCACGGTACTGAAATGCCTGGCGGGGTTATTCACCCACTGGCAGGGGGAGCTTGCGATCAACGGCCAGCAGCTTGAACACCGCATCAGCCAGGCGCGCTGCCGCCAGGTACAGATGGTGTTTCAGGACCCCTATGGCTCGCTGCATCCGCGTCACACGATCGGCGATATTCTCGAAGAACCGCTGCACATTCATGGCATTACTGAACGCGATCGGCGGATTAATACTCTGCTCGACAGGGTGGGGTTAAATCGCGCCTTCCGTGACCGCTTCCCGCACCAGTTGTCCGGCGGCCAGCGTCAGCGCGTGGCGATTGCCCGCGCGCTGATCCTTGAACCGCAGGTGCTGTTGCTCGATGAACCGACTTCGGCGCTGGATGTCTCGGTGCAGGCGGAGATCCTCAACCTGCTGGCGGAGCTGCACCAGGAGTCGAAGCTGACCTACCTGATGGTGACCCACGATCTGGGGGTGATCGCCCATCTGTGCCAGAAAGTCGCGGTGATGCAGTACGGGAAAATTTTAGAGACGCTGACCGTGGATGCGCTGGTCAGCGGCGCGGCACAAACGGAGTACACGCAGATGCTGGTCAATGCCAGCCAGCAGTACAGCCGGGAAATGGCGCGGGAGGTGGCGGCGTATTAAGGGAGTTGCCGGGTGGGGCAAATGCGCGCCGCCCGGCAATCCACATCAACTCAGCAGCGGGCAGTCCGGCGGCAGGCGGCATGTCAGCGCGCCGGGCAGCACGCGGATATGAAATTCCTGGCCGCTCAGCGGCTCGCCGTCGAGGTTAAAGGTAATTTCATGCGGGGCGGTGATTTTAAACCACGCCGCTCTGGAATCCACAATATTCGGGCTGTCTTCCGGTTTTGTCAGGGTGGTGAACAGCGCGGGTAGCAGCTCGTCGCCGGTAAAAATGCGCAGATCCAGCAGGCCATCATCAATCAGCGCATCCGGGCACAGTTGCTGGCCGCCACCCGCCTGACGGCCGTTACCGATGCCAATCACCAGCGCGTCGCCTTCCCACTGAAAGTCATCGCTGTGGATTTCACAGCGGTCAGGCTTGAGCGTGTCCATGCGCATTAACCCGTGAACAAGGTAAGAAACCCCGCCGAGTGCAGCCTTCAGTTTTTCCGGCGTTTCGGTGGTGATCCGCGTACCGAACCCGCCGGTCGCCATATTGATAAAACAGGTTTCATCGTTCACCTGGACGATATCTACCGGCACCGCTTTGCCGATAATCGCCAGTTGCAGCGCCTTATCCAGCGCCTCCGGGATCGCAGTGCTGGTGGCAAAATCATTCGCCGTACCGAGCGGCAGAATGCCGAGCGCCGGGGCATTTTCGCCCGCGGTCTTATGCAGCGCGGTCGCCACTTCATTAATGGTGCCGTCGCCGCCACCGGCGATCACCGTGGCCACGCCAAGGCTTACCGCTTCTTTGACATAGCGCTCTGCATCACCTTTTTCCCAGGTCACGCGCACATGAAGTTCGACGCCTTCCGTGCGCAGCAGGGAAACCGCTTCGCGCAGCAGGGCGTTATCGGCACTTTTGCCGTTCAGGATCAGTAAGCTGGCAGGGATTGTTGTCATCCTTTTTTCTCTTCTAAGGGGATAAGCCCAGTGTATCTTACTCATCGGTCAGAAATGTAAGAACAGCCTTAAAGCTTCATTGATTAAAGCACAGCGGCCTGTTTTGCGGCGGGTTGTGCCGCTATAATTTTTGCTCTTAAAAAATCCAAGGAGAAAGAAGCGTGAACAAAGATGAGCCGGTCGTTCGCAACATCAAAGAAAAATTGCTCTCCGATAACTGGTACGTGCTGAAAAAATTTGATTTCGAGCTGCGCCGTCGGGATGGCGTCTGGCAGCCACAGAGCCGTGAAGCCTATGACCGTGGCAATGGCGCGGCGGTTTTACTCTATAACCAGACGAAAAACAGCGTCGTGTTAACCCGCCAGTTCCGCTTTCCGGTTTATATCAACGGTCACAACGGTTTCTTAATTGAGGCGGCAGCGGGCCTGCTGGATGACAGTTCCCCGGAAGAGCGCATTGTGGCGGAAGCCCAGGAAGAAACCGGCTACCACATCACCGACGCCGAAAAGGTGTTCGAAACTTATATGAGCCCCGGTTCCGTGACCGAAAAACTCTATCTGTTCATCGCCCATTATGAAGATCATCAGCGTACAAGCGAGGGTGGCGGACTGGCGGAAGAGGGTGAAGATATCGAAGTGCTGGAATGGCCATTTGAGCGCGCGCTGGCGGCGGTCAGAAGCGGTGAAATCGAAGATGCGAAAACCATCATGCTGATCCAGCATCTGGCGCTGAGCGGAAAAATGAAGATCTAAGGCCGGAAAAAAAATCAGCCTGCGTAAGGGAGATTACGCAGGCTAAGGAGGTGGTTCCTGGTACAGCTAGCATTTATGGATTATGTTTTTCAGCAGGCGGGATAATACCCATATTGAACGAAACGGTATGTGATCCGTTTCTAAAGATTCATATCCTCTGAAAAATAACCCAATTGAATGAGTTAGTGCGGGTTGCGGGTGTTCTCCCCGTTGAAGTTACGCATCAACAGCGCATACTCCAGCGCCATATCTTCCGGCACCGGCAACCAGACGGTGTAGCCGTCACCCGGTGCCACCGGCATCGCCTCGCCTTTGGCGTTTTCCATGTGCTCCAGCGTGAAATTCACATTGCCATTCGGCGTCATCAATTCCAGGCTGTCGCCGACGGTGAATTTGTTTTTCACTAATACCGCGGCCAGCGTACCGTTACGCTCGCCGGTAAATTCCCCGACAAACTGCTGGCGCTCAGAGACGGAAAAACCGTACTCGTAGTTCTGGTAATCATCATGGGTATGGCGGCGCAGGAAGCCTTCGGTATAGCCGCGATGCGCCAGCCCTTCGAGGGTGTCCATCAGGCTTTCATCAAACGGGCGACCGGCGGCGGCATCGTCAATCGCTTTGCGGTACACCTGAGCGGTGCGCGCGCAGTAGTAGTAAGACTTGGTGCGGCCTTCGATTTTCAGCGAGTGTACGCCCATTTCGGTCAGACGCGGCACGTGCGCGATGGCACGCAGATCTTTCGAGTTCATGATGTAGGTGCCGTGCTCATCTTCAAACGCGGTCATGTACTCGCCCGGACGTTTGGCTTCTTCAATCATGAAAACTTTGTCGGTCGGCGCGCCGACGCCGAGGGTCGGCTCGACGTTTTTCACCGGGATCGGCTCATGCACGTGCACGATGTTACCCACGGCGTCTTCTTTGCCTTCCTGAACGTTGTATTCCCAGCGGCAGGCGTTGGTACAGGTGCCCTGGTTCGGGTCGCGTTTGTTGATGTAGCCGGAGAGCAGGCAGCGGCCGGAGTAGGCCATGCACAGCGCGCCGTGTACGAAGATTTCAATTTCCATCTCCGGCACCTGGGCGCGGATTTCAGCGATCTCATCAAGCGACAGTTCGCGGGACAAAATCACGCGGGTCAGGCCCATTTGCTGCCAGAACTTCACCGTCGCCCAGTTCACCGCATTCGCCTGCACCGAAAGATGAATATCCATCTGCGGGAAGTGCTCGCGCACCAGCATGATCAAACCCGGATCGGACATAATCAGCGCGTCCGGCCCCATTTCCACCACCGGTTGTAAATCACGGATGAAGGTTTTCAGCTTGGCGTTGTGCGGCGCAATGTTTACCACCACGTAGAATTTTTTCCCAAGCGCATGGGCTTCATTAATGCCCTGCTGGAGGTTCTCGTGATTGAATTCGTTATTGCGCACGCGCAGTGAGTAGCGCGGCTGGCCCGCATACACTGCATCGGCACCATAGGCAAAAGCGTAACGCATATTTTTCAGCGTTCCCGCCGGGGAAAGGAGTTCGGGTTTAAACATGATTTACTCGTTCTGATGACAGGTCAGATCCGCTTACGCCGGGTGAGCGGTGGGGAGATCCCTTAATTTTAGGGCGGGAATTGTAGCGCTGTCGGGCGGGGGAGTAAACCGGGGAGTGTGTTTGACCCTCACCCTAACCCTCTCCCTCAGGGAGAGGGGACAGATCGAGCACGGACTGGCCTTTCTCCCTCTCCCTAAGCGCGAGCACCGACCCGCCTTTCTCCCTCTCCCTCAGGGAGAGGGCAGGGGTGAGGGTGTGAAATTAAGGTTCACGCCACCCGGCAGCTATCCGCTTCCCAGCGGTACCCCACGCCGTACACCGCGCGAATAAACGACTGCTCCTCATCCAGTGCCTCCAGCTTGCGGCGCAGGTTTTTAATGTGGCTGTCAATCGTGCGGTCGGTCACCACGCGGTAATCATCGTAAAGATGGTTCAGCAGTTGTTCGCGGGAGAAGACTTTCCCCGGCTCGCTGGAGAGGGTTTTCAGCAGGCGGAACTCCGCGGGCGTCAGGTCCAGCACTTTATTGTGCCAGCTTGCCTGAAAGCGCCCCTCATCGATAATCAGTGGGCTGACCGCGTCCAGCACCTGCAACTCACGTTGCGGTTTGCAGCGGCGCAGAATGGTTTTCACCCGCGCCACCACTTCGCGCGGGCTGTAGGGTTTGCAGATGTAATCGTCCGCGCCGATCTCAAGCCCCAGCAGGCGGTCGATCTCTTCGATTTTGGCGGTCACCATCACAATCGGCAGATCGGAAAAGCGGCGGATTTCGCGGCACAGCGTCAGGCCATCGGTGCCGGGCAGCATCAAATCGAGCAGCATCAGGTCCGGCGGCGTCTGGCGCACGTAAGGGATCACTTTATCACCGTGGCTAATCAGCGTCGGGGCGTAGCCCGCCGCCCGCAGGTAATCAATCAGTAACTGCCCAAGTTTCGGCTCATCTTCCACAATCAGAATGCGCGGGGTGTTCTCGTCAATCGGTAACTCAGTCATACATCTCTCGATAAATCGCGTTCCAGCGGTAGTTCAACTGTAATGCTTACCCCGCCAAATGGCGAATGAGTTGCGCGGATCGTGCCGCCGTGGGCTTCCACAATATTGACGCAAATCGACAGCCCCAGCCCGGAACCGCCGCTGGCGCGGTTACGTGAGCCTTCGGTGCGGTAAAAACGCTCGAACAGGCGCGTTAACTGCTCATCGCTGACGCCCGGCCCGCTGTCGGCAAAGGTCAGGCTGATCTTCGTTGACGTCGCCTGCGCGCTGATCAAAAGCTGCCCGCCCGCGTCGGTATAGCGCAGGCTGTTTTCCAGCAAATTGTTGAAGAGCTGCATCAGCCTGTCGCGGTCGCCAAACACCACCGCCGATTCCGGCAGCGAGACGTTAATCGCCAGATTGCGGCTGGCGAAGCGTTCGCGGAAGATGCCCGCCGCCATCTCCAGCAGGGTGATGATATCGACTGGCGCTTTCTGATACGCCAGCGCCCCCTCGTCGGACATCGACAACTGATGCAAATCGTCCACCAGCTTGGTGAGGGTGCCGACCTCCGCCTGCAGCGAGGCCACCGACTCCGGCGTGAACTGGCGAACGCCGTCCTGAATCGCCTCCAGTTCACCCCGCAGCACCGCCAGCGGCGTGCGCAGTTCGTGGGAGATATCGGCCATAAAATCACGCCGCATCTGCTGGTTTTTTTCCAGCGTGCTGGCGAGCTGATTGAAGTCCTGCGCCAGCTTGCCCAGTTCATCGGCGCTGGTCGGCGTCACGCGGGTGGAGAAATCCCCGGCGGCCAGTTTGTGGGTGCCGTCCACCAGCCGTTTCATCGGCGCGAGCAGCCCGCGTGCCAGCGGGAAGGTCGCCAGCGCCGCCAGTAATGTCGAGAGCGCCACAATCAGCCAGCTGGTACGCCGCTGCTGACGGTCAAAATTAATATCGGTATTGCGCGTCAGCCGCTCAACCGGGGAGGCCACCACCCAGCCGACGTTCTCGCCGTTCACGGTGATCGCCCGGCGCGAGCCTTCTTTCGGTACTGGCGAGCGCGGGCCGACCAGCACCTGTTTATCCTGATCAATCACCCAGAACTGGGTGCGCCAGCCGTGCGGCGGCATACCGGGGCCGGGGCGGTCGTCGTCGTTGTCATGCTCAAACGAACGCAGGATCTGGAAAACAAAGCGGTCGTTATTGCGCAAAAACCGCCAGTTGCCGTGCAGTTGATACTGCTCGCCCAGCGCGTCGCCGAGCATTTTCAGCCGCTGCTCGTTACCGTGCTTGATGTAATCAATAAAGCCGCGCTCAAAACTGATGCGCACCGCCCAGTGCATCGTAATGAGCAGCACGATGCAGGTGGCGAAAATCGCCAGGAACAGTTTGCCGGTGATGCCGGGCCGCCACATCTTCATGGTTGTCTCCTTTTGCGCCGGGATATCACGACGTTCTGGCGGGTGTCATTGGGTACGCGCGCGAAGATCAGCGCAGGCAGGGCAATAATCACCGCCATACTCAAATAAGTATAAAGAAACACCTGGTGGGCATTGCCGCTGTCTGCCGCCAGATGTTGTTGACCGAATGCGCCGAGCAGCAGCCCGGCAACGGTGATGCCCACGCTCATCGAAAGCTGCATCACCATCGACAGCAGACTGTTACCGCTGCCTGCCTGATCGTCGGGCAGATCTTTCAGCGTCAGGGTGTTCATGGAAGAAAAACGCGTCGAGTTGATCATCCCCTGCAAAAACAGCACCAGCGGCAGCAGATACCAGGCCCCGTAAAGGGCGGTAGCCATAAACACCAGGCTGATCAGCGCCAGCCCCAGCGTGCTGATGACCAGCACCCGGCGATAGCCGAAGCGGTTAACCACCTGCACCACGATGCGTTTCATGCCCATGCTGCCGAGCACCATCGGGATCATCATCAGCCCGGCATGAAACGGCGAAAAGCCCATGCCGATCTGCAAAAACACCGGCGTCATAAACGGCAACATGCCGCTGCCGATGCGTCCGGCAAAACTGCCGAGCAGCCCTAACGAAAAAGTGCGCGTGGAAAAGAGCGACAGGCGAAACAGCGCGGCGTCGTTTTTGCGGGCGTGCAGCAGGTAGAGGCCGAGGGTAAGCACGCCCGCCAGCACCAGTAATGCCAGCGTCAGTGTGGAGATGCCGAGGCCTTTTTGCCCGTCGAGGGCCAGGGTCAGCGCCGCCATGCCGAATGCCAGCAGCACAAAGCCCCACAGATCAAAACGCCGGGTTTGCAGGGTGTAATTGGGCATCAGCCAGAGGGTGGCTATCGCGCCGACGATCCCGACCGGCAGGTTAATCAAAAAAATCCAGTGCCAGGAAGCGTATTCCACCAGCACGCCGCCGAGCGCCGGACCAAGCAGCGGCCCGACCTGGCCCGGCAGAGTAACGAACGTCATCGCCGCCATGTACTGCTCGCGCGGGACGATTTTCATCACCGTCAGCCGTCCGACCGGCACCATCATTGCGCCGCCGACGCCCTGCAAAACACGCGCCATCACCAGTTCGTTGAGCGTGCCGGAGAGCGCGCAGAACAGCGAACCGAGCGTAAAGAGGATAATGGCGGTACAAAAAATATTCCGCACGCCCACTTTATCCGCCAGCCAGCCGCTGGCGGGCAGCATCACCGCCACCGTCAGCACATAGCTGACGATCACCATGTGCATATGCAGCGGGCTTTCCCCGAGGCTTTTCGCCATCGAGGGCAGGGCGGTGTTCACAATCGTGGTATCGAGCGCCTGCATAAAAAAGCCGAAGGCGACGATCCACAACTGCCAGCGAACATGATTGGGCAGATCGGTCATTTATTCCCTTACCGGTTCGGGGCGCTGGCGGGTAAAGCGCTGGCGCAAACGGTCAAAGAACAGATACACCACAGGCGTAGTGTAGAGCGTCAGCAACTGGCTCATCACCAGCCCGCCGACGATGGTAATACCGAGCGGCTGGCGCAGTTCAGAGCCATCCCCGGCGGAGAGGATCAACGGCAGCGCGCCAAACAGCGCCGCCAGAGTGGTCATCATGATGGGCCGGAAACGCAGCAGACAGGCCTGGAAAATGGCGTCATCCGGCGTCAGGTTGCCGTTGCGCTGGGCGTCGAGGGCAAAATCCACCATCATGATGGCGTTTTTCTTCACGATACCAATCAGCAGCATAATGCCGATCAGCGCAATCAGGCTGAACGGTGCGCCGAACAGCTCCAGCGCCAGCAGCGCCCCGACGCCCGCCGACGGCAGCGTTGAGAGAATGGTCAGCGGGTGCACGTAGCTCTCATACAGCACGCCCAGCACGATGTAGACCGTGGCGATCGCCGCGAGGATCAGGATCACCTGCGAACTCATGGTTTCCTGGAACACCTGCGCGGTCCCGGCGAAGCTGCCGCGGACGCTGGAAGGCACCCCAAGCTGCGTCATGGCGCGGTTAATGGCGTCGCTGGCTTCCGACAGCGATACCCCGGTCGGCAGGTTAAAGGCGATGGTTGAGGCCGCCGACAACCCCTGATGGTTCACCGACAGCGGCGCGTTCGCCGGTTGCCATTTGGCGAAATAGGACAGCGGGATCGCCTTGCCGTCGTTGTTTATCACAAACATCTTGTCCAGCGCGCTGATGTCCTGGGTGTAGCGCGGGTCCACTTCCATCACCACTTTGTACTGATTCAGTGGCTCGTAAATGGTGGAAATCTGGCGCTGACCGAAGGCGTTATTCAGCAGGCTGTTGGCGTCGGAGACGCTGATGCCCAGGCGCGACATGGTTTCGCGGTCATAAATCAGGTTCATCTCCGCGCCGTTGTCCTGCTGATCCGAGTTAACGTCGGCGAGTTGCGGCAGCGCCGCCAGCGCTTTACGGATCTTCGGCTCCCACTCGCGCAGATCGCCTAAATCATCGGAAAGCAGGGCGTACTGATAGCTGGCGTTGGACTGGCGACCGCCGACGCGGATATCCTGCACCGCCATCAAAAACAGATTCGCGCCTGGCTCTTTCGCCAGTTTTACCCGCAGGCGGTCGATGATTTGCTGGGCGCTCTCGTTACGTTCGTCGCGCGGTTTCAGGGTGATAAACATCATCCCGCTGTTAACCCGCGATCCGCCGGTAAACCCGGTGACATTATCCACCGCCGGATCGTCGCGGATAATCTTCATAAAATCCTGCAACTTGCCGCGCATCGCCTGGAAAGAAATGCTCTGGTCCGCCTGAATACCGCCCATCAGCGCCCCGGTGTCCTGCTCCGGGAAGAAGGTTTTCGGAATGGAGATGTACAGCCAGACGTTCAGCACGATGGTGCCGAGCAGCACCACGCCCACCAGCCGGGTGTGTCTGAGCACCCATTTCAGCGAGCGCCCGTAGCCCTGTTGCAGCCCGTTAAGCAGGCGGCCCACGCCGCGCGTTCGCGTCTGGGCGCGCGGTTTACTGCTTTTCAGCAGCCAGCCGCACATCATCGGCGTCAGCGTCAGCGAAACGGCCAGCGAAATGCCAATCGCCACCGACAGGGTGACGGCAAACTCGCGCAGCAGGCGACCGGGCAGGCCGTCCATCAGCAGTAACGGCAGGAACACCGCCACCAGCGACAGGCTCATCGACAGCACGGTAAAGCCGACTTCACGCGTTCCCTGTAGCGCCGCCTGGAGCGGTTTCATTCCCGCTTCCAGATGGCGCGAAATATTTTCCAGCACCACGATAGCGTCATCGACCACAAAGCCGGTGGCGATGGTCAGCGCCATCAGCGACAGGTTATTGAGACTGAAGCCGCACAGGTACATGGCGGCAAAAGTACCAATCAGCGAAACCGGCACCGCCACCGCCGGGATCAGCGTCGCCCGCCCGGAGCGCAGGAATAAAAACACCACCAGGATCACCAGCGCCACGGAGATCACAAGCGTGGTTTCCACCTCTTCCAGCGAAGCGCGAATGGTCGGCGAGCGATCCTGAGCAATCTGCAAATCAATCGCCGCCGGGATGTTTTTCTGCAACTCCGGTAGCCGGGCGCGGATGCTGTCCACGGTCTGAATAATGTTGGCTTCCGGCAGTTTTCTGATCATCAGCAAAATAGCCGGTTTCGCGTTGGTCATCCCGGCGTTACGCACGTTCTCCACCGAGTCGGTAACACTGGCGACATCGCCCAGCCGCACGGCGGCTCCGTTGTTGTAATGGACGATCAGCGGCGGGTATTCGGCGGCGGTTTTTAGCTCGTCGTTGGTCTGCACCTGCCAGCGGTGCGTGCCATCTTCCACCGCCCCCTGCGGGCGGCGCACGTTGGCACTGCTGATGGCGTTGCGCACGTCGTCCAGCGACACGCCCTGATTAAACAGCGCCTGCGGGTTTAACCCCACGCGCACCGCGGGCAGGGAACTGCCGCCAACATCCACGTCGCCCACGCCGTCGATCTGGGCGATGGTTTGCGCCAGATTGGTGGAGGCGAAATCGTAAAGCTGGCCCTGGGAGTAGGTGTCCGACGTGAGCGTTAAAATCATGATCGGCGCATCGGATGGGTTAGCTTTGCGGTAAGTCGGGCGGCTCGGCATCCCGCTTGGCAGCAGGCTTTGCGCGGCATTGATCGCCGCCTGCACGTCACGCGCCGCGCCGTTAATGTCGCGGTCGAATTTAAATTCCAGGATGATCCGCGTGCTGCCCAGCGAACTTGAGGAGGTCATCTCATTGACGCCCGCGATGCGCCCGAGCGCGCGCTCAAGCGGCGTAGCCACCGACGAGGCCATGGTTTCCGGCGAGGCACCCGGCAGCGAGGCGCTGACCATGATCACCGGATAATCCACCTGCGGCAGCGGGGCGACGGGCAGCATGCGGAAGCCGAGCACGCCGCACAGGGTGATCGCCAGCGAAATCAAAATCGTGGCCACCGGGCGATAAATGAAGAGGGCGAAAAACTTCATTTACGCTTCCTCTTCCCGCGTCGGGAAACGCTTACGCAGCGACAGCCCCAGGCGGTCAAACAGCAGGTAAATCACCGGCGTGGTAAACAGCGTCAGCACCTGGCTGACCAGCAGGCCGCCGACCATGCCAATCCCCAGCGGGCGACGCAGTTCCGCGCCGACGCCGGTACTTAACATCAGCGGCAGCGCGCCGAGCAGTGCCGCCAGCGTGGTCATCAGAATCGGACGGAAACGCAGCAAACAGGCCTGGTAAATCGCCTCGCGCGGGGCCATTCCCTGTTCGCGTTCAGCGGCCAGCGCAAAGTCGATCATCATGATGGCGTTTTTCTTGACGATGCCGATGAGCAGAATAATGCCGATGATGGCGATCACATCCAGTTCCGCGCCCGCCAGCATTAACGCCAGCAACGCCCCGACGCCCGCCGTCGGCAGGGTGGAGAGAATGGTGATGGGGTGGATAAAGCTCTCATAGAGCACGCCGAGCACGATATACATCGCCACCACCGCAGCGACAATCAGCCACACCGTGCTGCCGAGCGCATCCTGGAAGGCCAGCGAACTGCCCTGGAACTGAGTGGTAATGTCCGTCGGGAAGCTGATGGTTTTTTCGGTATCCAGAATCGCCTGCACCGCTTGACCGAGCGAGTAACCGTCCTGCACGTTGAAGGAGATGGTGGTCGCCGGGAACTGATCGAGGTGGTTAATCGATAGCGGCGTGTAGCGCTGCTCCACCCTGGCAATCGCACTTAACGGCACCACGCCGCCGTCGCTGCTGGTCAGGCGCACGGTATCCAGCGCCGCCAGCCCTTCGGCGTTATCGGTATTGTGCTCCAGCACCACGCGGTACTGGTTCGCCTGGGTGTAAATCGTGGAAATCAGCCGCTGACCGAAAGCGTTATAGAGGGCGTTATCGACATCGGACATGCTGATCCCCAGACGGCTGGCGCTGTCGCGATCGACATTGACGTACGCCGCCAGCCCCTTGTCCTGCCAGTCGCTACTGACATCAGCAAGCTGCGGCTGCGCCTGGAGTTTACTCATCAGCGCAGGTACCCAGGTGCTCAGCGCCTCAAGCGAAGTGGCCTGCAACGTGAACTGGTACTGAGTGCGGCTGACGGTGGTGTCGATAGTCAGATCCTGGGTCGGTTGCAGATAGAGCGCCACGCCCGGCACCTTCGCCACCGCATTTTGCAGACGCTCGATTACCGGCTGCACGCGGTCATTGCGGTCATCCAGCGGTTTCAGGTTGATCTGCAAACGGGCGCTGTTCAGCGACGGGTTGGTGCCGTCCACGCCGACAAACGCGGTCAGACTTTCCACCGCCGGATCGCTTAACACGATATCGCTCACCTGCCGCTGGCGCTGCGCCATGCTGGCGAACGAGGCCGACTGGGGAGCCTGGAGGGTGCCCTGAATAATGCCGTTATCCTGCACCGGGAAAAAGCCTTTCGGGATCAACACCCACAGCAGCACCGACAGCAGCAGAGTGCCGAGCGTAACGCCAAGCGTCAGCCACGGATGGTTGAGCACACGGCCCAGACCGCGCCCGTAAGCGGCGATCACCCGCTCGAAAAAGCGTTCGGCAGCGCGGGAAAAACGATTCTGTTTGCGCAGCGATTCGGCGCTTAACATTCGCGCGCACATCATCGGCGTCAGCGTCAGCGACACCACGGCGGAGATTAATATGGCGACCGCCAGCGTCACGGCAAATTCGCGGAACAGGCGTCCGACGATATCGCCCATAAACAGCAGCGGGATCAGCACCGCAATCAACGACAGGGTCAGCGAGATAATGGTAAAGCCGATTTCGCCCGCGCCGCGCAGTGCCGCCGCCAGCGGTTTTTCGCCTTTTTCGATATAGCGCGAGATGTTCTCGATCACCACAATCGCATCATCCACCACGAAGCCAGTGGCGATGGTCAGGGCCATTAGTGTGAGGTTATTGATCGAGAAATCGAGGAACACCATCACCGCGAAGGTGCCGATCAGCGACAGCGGCACCGCCACGCCGGGGATAATGGTCGCCGGAACGTTGCGCAGAAACACGTAAATGATCATCACCACCAGCGCAATCGCCAGCATCAGCTCAAACTGGGTGTCAGTGACTGAAGCGCGAATGTTGGTGGTGCGGTCGGAAAGAACCTTAACGTCCACCGATTTCGGCAGGCTTTCGGTAAGCTGCGGCAGCATGGCGCGGATGCTGTCGGCAGTATCAAGAATGTTGGCTCCCGGCTGGCGCTGGACGTTCATCACAATCGCCTGCTGCTTGTTGGCCCACGCGCCGAGCCAGCGGTTTTCCGCGCCCTGCTCAATGGTGGCGACATCACCTAAACGGATCGGCGCGCCGTTCTGGTACGCGATGATCAACTGGCGATACTCTTCGGCAGACTGCATCTGGTCGTTGGCGGAGAGCGTCACCGCGCGTTCAGGGCCATCAAGACTGCCTTTGGCGGAGTTAACGTTGGCGCTGGTGATGGCGGTGCGGACGGTTTCGCTGGTCAGCCCCAGCGCGGCAATTGCCTGGGCGTTAAGTTTCACCCGCACGGCAGGGCGCTGCCCGCCGGAGAGCGTCACCAGCCCGACGCCGGAAACCTGGGAGATTTTCTGCGCCACCCGCGTTTCCACCATGTCTTCCACCTGGGTCATCGGCAGCGCGGTCGAGGTCACCGCCAGGGTCATGATCGGTGGATCGGCAGGGTTCACTTTGTTATAGACCGGCGGATTAGGCAGGTCCGACGGCAGCAGATTGGTTGCGGCGTTGATCGCCGCCTGCACTTCCTGCTCGGCGACGTCCAGCGGCAGGGTAAGCTGGAATTGCAGCGTCACCACCGACGCGCCGCCGGAGCTTTGCGACGACATCTGTTTTAAGCCGGACATCTGCCCGAACTGGCGCTCAAGGGGCGCGGTGACCGCCGAGGTCATCACGTCCGGGCTGGCACCGGGGTAGAGCGTCACCACCTGAATGGTCGGGTAATCGACTTCCGGCAGCGCGGAGACGGGTAAAAAACGGTAGCCAATGATCCCGGCAATCAGGATCGCCACCATCAACAGCGTGGTGGCAACCGGGCGGAGAATAAACAGGCGGGACGGGCCGCCGGTGGCGCGGGGCGGTAAAACCTGCATCAGGATTGCGCCCCCGTGCGGGCGGCCTTGCGCTCGCTGGTCTGGGTGGATTTCGCCGGGGTGCTGCCGTCCTGCGCTTCCACCACTTCCACTTTCGCCCCTTCGGTCAGGCGGTCGATGCCATCGGTCACCACGCGGTCGCCTGCGGAAAGCCCGGCGGCGATCACCACTTTCTGGCTGTCCTGAAGGCCCGGCGTCACGGTGTGTTTGCTGACGGTGTTTTTATCGTTCAGCACCCAGACGAAGTGGCCGTCATTGCCCATTTGCAGAGCCGCCGCCGGTATCACCACCGCATCCTGCTGGGTATCGACCAGCATTCGGGCGTTAACGAACTGATTCGGGAACAGCGCATCGTCATCGTTGGTAAAGCGGGCTTTCAGTTTGATGGTGCCGGTGGTGGCATCGATCTGGTTATCCAGGCTTAACAGCGATCCGCTGCTGAGTTTCTGTTTGTTGGTGCGGTCCCAGGCTTCCACGCTCAGCGTCTGACCGGCTTTTTGCGCTTTTACCACCGTGGCGATATCGCTTTCCGGCAGGGTGAAAATCAGATCGATCGGGTGCGTCTGGGTCAGTACCACAATCCCTGCGGTGTCACCGCTGGAAATCTGGTTGCCCACGTCAACCTGTTTTAAGCCGACGCGCCCGTCAACAGGGGCGGTGATGCGGCTCCAGTCCAGTTGCAGTTGCGCGCTGGCGACCGCAGCTTCATCAGCTTTCAGCGTGCCTTCGCTTTCACTCACCAGCGCCTGCTGGGCGTCCAGTTCCTGCCGGGAAACGAGGTTGGTTTTGCTCAGTTGCTGATAGCGCGCCAGATCGCGGCGGGCGTTGGCAAGCGTGGCTTTGTCTTTCGCCACTTGTCCCTGCGCCTGAGCGAGGGCGACTTTGAACTGGCTCGGATCGATTTCCGCCAGTAAATCACCGGCTTTAACCTGCTGGCCTTCCTGGAAGTGGATCGCCATCAGTTGCCCGTCCACGCGGCTGCGCACGGTCACGGTATTGGCGGCGGTGATGGTACCGAGGCCACTGAGGTAGCGGGGAACGGCTTCATGGGTAGCGGTGGCAGCCTGAACCGGCGCAAGGGAAGGGCCGCGCATCCCGGGATGCCCACCGCCGGCCTGACGCTGCTGCCCGCCGGGGGCAGCGGTTGAGGTGCTCTGGCTGTGCCAGTACCAGGCGGTGGCAAGTCCGGCTATCACCAGACCGGCAAGGAGGATCCAACGGGTGTTGTTACGGCCTTTCATCGTTATTCGTATCTCTTCCTGAAACATTTCGCAGAATGATACTAGTTTAGTAACGGGAACCGGCGGAAAAATGGAGGAAATATGAAAGACTGTCTGGATTTGTCTGAATGACGGAGCGGGGCTTTCACCCTCACCCCGACCCTCTCCCTGAGGGAGAGGGAGAAGGGCGGGCCTGTGCTCGTGGGGAGAGGGAGAAGGGCGGGTTCGCGCTCGATCTGTCCCCTCTCCCCTGGGGAGAGGGTTAGGGTGAGGGGTAAACTGAACTAAAACTACCCGAACACCACCTGCGCCCAGCGCGCAAGGCCCGCGGTCACCGATCCAAAATCATCGCCGCCTGCAATCGGGATGCCCGGCAGTTTCTCTGCCAGCGCGCGTTTGATCAGCGGGGAGCGGGCGCTGCCGCCGGTCAGGTAGATCACATCCGGCGTCTCGTTGCTGCTTTCCAGCGCCAGTTGTACCTGCTCAAGAATACGTGCCAGCGGCTGATTCAGCGCGGCTTCCAGCCCGTCCTGGGTGATGGCGGTGGAAAGCGCGTCGCTGATAAACGGCAGGCTGGCCTGGACTTCTGAGGAATCGGAAAGCGCGATTTTGCTCTCTTCCGCGCTGCGCACCAGACGGTAGCTCAGGCGTTGCTTCCACACTTTCACCAGCATCGCCACTTTGTCGCCGTCGCGGGCGTCGCGTACCAGATCGTTTAACAGCCGCCCGTTGGCGCTGCTGTAAAAATCACTCTGCGCGGGCACGTCGTTGATCGCCACCGCGTTCCACCACGGCAGAACCGGCAGCGCGATGCCTTTTTCCGTTTGCCCGCCCATGCCGAGCAGCGGCATCAGGTGTTTAAACGCCAGCGCAATATCCAAATCGTTCCCGCCGATGCGACAGCCGCTGTGCCCGAGCAGGCTGCCATCGCGATCGCGGCGCTGATGCCACTGCGGGCCCATCAGCAGCAGCGAGCAGTCGGTGGTACCCCCGCCGATATCCACCACCAGCACGCGTTTTTCTTCGCGTAATGTCGCTTCAAAATCCAGCCCCGCCGCCACCGGCTCGTACTGGAATACCACGTCGTTAAACCCGGCGCGTCGGGCGGCACGTTCAAGAATGCCCTGCGCCTGCGCGTTGGCCTCATCGCCGCCCAGACCCTGGAAGTTAATCGGGCGACCAATCACCGCCTGATCGATAGCTTCCGGCAACTGGGTTTCCGCCTGCTTGCGAATGTGCAGCATCATGGCGCACACCAGATCTTCAAACAGCGCAATCTGCTGCGGCTTCAGGCCGCTGGCCCCGAGGAACGATTTAGGGGATTTGACGAAGTAGACCTCTTCGGGGTCCTGCACGTACTGATGCAGGGAATTCAGGCCGAACCTGACGCTTTCCGGCAGCACGTCGATGTCTTCATCGCGGTTGTAGTTCATCGCCCGGCGCAGCAGGGCCTGGGTTTCCGTATCGGTTGCCGCGACGCTGTGGTGGCGATAGAGCCATTCACTGACCGCCTCGCGCGTGGGCGCACAGAGCATTGAAGGGAGCAGCGAGCTGTTGTTTTCCATTTTCAGAAGCTGCGGCGTGCCGTCGCGCATGACCGCTACGGAGCAGTTGGCGGTGCCGTAGTCAAAACCAATAAACATGATAATCCCCCATGCCGGTGAAGAAGGGGGGCGACTTTAGCGGAATGGGATTTGAAAGCAAAGCAAAAAGTGTGCGGGGCGGTTAGTCTTATTTGAGGGTTAATTTTTCAGGAGACACTATGTACACACTTCACTGGCAGCCGCCTTACGACTGGGCGTGGATGCTGGGTTTTCTGGGCGCGCGTGCGGTGGCGGGCATTGAGACGGTCAGCGAGCGGCAATACGTGCGCAGCCTTGCGCTCGGCGAGCATCGCGGGCTGATCACCGTGGAACCGGATGAAGAGAGCCACACGCTGCAGGTGACGCTCAGTGACGGGCTGGTGCCGGTGGCGAATACCTGTCTTGAGCGCGTGGGCCGCCTGTTCGATCTCACCTGCGATCCTGATGAGATTGCCCGCACCTTAGGCAGTCTGGGCGCAGCGCGTCCGGGGCTGCGGCTGCCGGGATCGGTGGATGCGTTCGAGCAGGGCATCCGGGCGATCCTCGGGCAACTGGTGAGCGTGGCGATGGCGGCAAAACTGACCGCGAAAGTGGCGCAGGCGTTTGGCGAGCCGCTGGCAGATGCGCCGGGGTTTGTCTGCTTCCCCACCGCCGTGCGGCTGCGTGAGGCCGATCCGCAGGCGCTGAAAGCCCTCGGTATGCCGCTGAAACGCGCCGAAGCGATAATTCATTTTGCGAAAGCGACGATTGAAGGGCAGTTTCCGCTCTCCCCGCCAGCAGACATTGAGCAGGGAGTGAGGAATTTGCAGACATTTCCCGGCATCGGGCGCTGGACGGCGAACTATCTGGCGCTGCGCGGCTGGCAGGCGAAGGATGTTTTTCTGCCGGATGATTACGCCATCAAACAGCGTTTTCGCGGCATGACCCCCGCGCAGATCCGCCGCTATGCCGGGCGCTGGCAGCCCTGGCGCTCTTATGCATTGCTGCACATCTGGTACACCGCAGACTGGCAGCCGTCAGTTGATGGCGAAGTAACTGGTATTCAGCAGCAGATCTAACGGCTGCGGCGGCGAAATGGTGTCGCCATAGATGTAATCGATGCCGATGCCGGAGAGGGTGTCCATCATCATCGGCTGGTGCGTCGGCCCGGCAATGGTCTTCATGCCGAGGCGCTGGGCGTGGCCCTGGATGATGGTCACCATCATTTCATCCATCAGATTACCGTGCACGTTACTGACCAGTTCCGGCTCCAGCAGGATGTAGTCCGCCGTGTGCGGCCGGAGGTGATTAAAGACCTCCAGATCGCGCCCGATGTGGCTGAGAATGATCCGGCACCCGGCATGACGCAGCTTTTGCAGTCCGTTGCTGATGCTGGCGTCTTCACGCAGCAGCGTGTCGGCGTGGATCACAAAATGCATCAGACGGCCAGGGATCTGGCTTTCGTCGAGCATTCCCAGCAGTTCGTTAATCAGACTGGCGCTGGAAAGACCAGGGCCTGAGAGGGGCAGGGCAACGCTTAAGCCTTTACGCGCCACCGCCGCCGCGCTGTTGCGGAAGAACTCGTGAAGTACACGTAAATCCAGCGCCCGGATCAGATCCGGCTCGGTCAGCCCGGCGCGGAACGCGTGCTCTTCCATCACCTCGCCATCGCTGGTCCACAGACGCAGCGACAGCAGCCAGAAACTACTGGTTTCCGGTATCCGTGGTGACGCGACGCCGCGGGCGATAATCAGCAGGTGGTTGTCGTTGATCATCCGCGCCTGTTCGTCACTGGACATCAGGTTGCGGTCATGGTGAATGCCGTCCTGCTCAGGTTCATACACGGTGACCACGCCACGGCCATTATTTTTCGAGGCGTAGCAGGCGATATCAGCCTGCGACATCACTTCCGACGCCTGATAATTGGTGCGGTCAATGAGTGTGATCCCGGCGCTGGCACCGATGCGATGCAGGCGGCCTTCCCACATAAAGTGGTAGTCATTAATGGTCTGAATTAAGCGACCGGAAATATAACGGGCGCTTTCGATATTGCAGTCCGGCAGCAGCAGGCCAAACTCATCGCCGCCGAGACGTGCGAGAATGTCGGTCGAGCGCAGCATACTGAGCATCAGGGAAGAGAGTTCGCGCAGCAGCGCATCGCCCGCGGCGTGTCCGGCGGAGTCGTTTACTGCTTTAAAACGGTCGAGATCGATATACACCAGCGCGTGACGCTGGTGGCTTTCCTGCACGGTTTGCAGCAGGCGTTTGAGGTGATTTTCAAAGCTCACGCGGTTGGCAAGATGCGTCAGGGCGTCATGCGAGGCGCTGTAGCTCAACTGGCGCAGCATTTTGCGCGATTCTGTCACGTCCTGGATCACCAGCACGAAGCCGATATTCTGCCCCTCAAGGGTGCTGAGCGGGGTGATGCTGTAGTGAATATCGTAGGTGCCGCCGTTGCGACAATGCAGCACTACATCCTGCTCAATGGCCGAGCGGGACATATCGCCGCTGTGAATGTTTTCAAGCGCCGGGCCGTTATCGCCAAAGGTGATGCGCAGTACGTTCAGCAGCGCCTGGCCCATCGCATGTTCCTGCGACCAGCCGCTCATTTTCTCGGCCACCGGGTTCATAAAGGTGACGTTCATGTTGACGTCAGTACAGAGCACGGCTTCACCGATGGAATCGAGGGTGATGTGCAGACGCTCTTTTTCCTGGAACAGCGCTTCGTTCAGCGTTTTAACTTCGGTCATGTCCATGTTGACGCCGAGCAGCCGTTCCACTTCGCCGCTTTTGTTCAGCACCCGGTTAGCGAGGGTGCGGATATGGCGTACCCCCTCTTTAACCTGAATACGAAACTCCAGCTTAAAGGGAACGCGGGCGACCAGCGAGTCGCGGACGGTGCGCTCGGTGGCTTCGCGATCTTCAGGGATCACGCAGTCATACCACAACTGCCAGGTCGGTTTGACGTGAGGAGGGACTTCATACAGCTCGAACATACGTTTGTCCCAGCTGATGATGTCCGGCTCCACTTCCCACTCCCAGATGCCGATCCCTCCCGCCTCGTTAGCCAGCGTGATTCGCTCCATCAACCGTTTATTGACCCATTCGGTTTGCTTCAGATCGTTGATGTCTTCTACCTGGGAGATGAAATAGAGCGGCGTGCCGTCGGCGTGCCGCACCAGCGACACTGCCAGCAAAGCCCAGACCACGTCGCCCTGACGGGTGTAATAGCGTTTTTCCATCGAGTAACTGTTGATGTCGCCGCGCACCAGCATTTCCAGTTGCTCAATATCGGCGTTGAGATCTTCCGGCCACGTCAGTTGCTGGAAGGTGAGCGAGCGGAGCTCCTCCTGGGTGTAACCAAGAAAACGGCACAGCGCTTTATTGGCCTGTAACCACTGCCCGTCGGTGCCCACCAGCGCCATACCAATGGCGGAATATTCCATCGCATTACGAAAACGCGCTTCGCTCTCGGTGATGTGCTTGCGCTCCGCGCGAAAGGCGTACATCACCATGGTCATGACGTTGGCGGGGAGCAGCATCATCAGGAACGGCAGCCACGGCGCATTCAGCATGGCAACCGTGTGGTCAATATTCGGTTTAACGGGATTCGCCGCCATCATCAGCGACACCATCATCACGGTGATGAGGAAGACCAGGAAGGCTTCAAGACGCGGCAGGCGGATGGCGCTCCACATCAGAAGCACGATCACCGCGGTAAAAGGCCAGGGCAGATAGACCATGGAGAGCCAGCTTAACAGCAGCGTCACGGCCAGCGTCAGCAGGGTTTCCAGCAGCAGTTGCGGTTTACGGTGACGCAGCAAATAGTGCAGTTTGAACAGCAATCCCAGCGGCACCAGCGCTAACGCGCCAATGGATTCGGACAGCACCCACAGAATAAACAGGCGCACCGGGTTTTCGTTTTCGGTAAACAGACAAACCAGTATCCCGCCCAGAAGGGGAGGAACGACCGCGCTGCCCAGCGTGAGTTTGACCCAGTCGCTGAGATTTTGCAGCGGGTTGTACCAGGGGAGCATTTTACGCAGCAGTATCGCCCCGGTCAGGGCTTCTATCGCGTTGATTCCGGTGTACCAGAGATTGAGTTCCGGGGAGGGGAACAGCATAAACGACGCGACGAGGCTGCCTGCGGAACAGGTGGCAACAATCCCCGGCCACATCCGCCCCGCATGGCGGTAAAGCGCGACCATCATGATCGAGGTCGAGAACCACAGGGGTGAGAGGATGGTACCAAAACGGGTTAACTCCAGCGAAAACAGGGTAAAGATAAACGTTACCAGTCCCAAACTGAGCAAGCGCAGTAGAGGCTGGGGGGTGGAAACCAAAACGCGCTGGTATTGTTTATTCATTACCGCTTTATCCGCAGGCCCTGTGCCGCCAGGAACACATCCATAGGGTATATACCTGGTGAGTTAAAATTGGAATTTGGATTATGCTAGTACAAACAATTTACAATTCCTATGGTGACTGCTCATAATTTGACATCATAGAGATATTAATTACTTACTTAACGTTATTTCCCTGAAAGCCGGATTAAAAGTAAGCATTTTAATTTGCGTAAAGTTCATAAACCGCTATTTCGCCATGGAAAAGCAACCTTGACGTATTCGACTGGTATCACGTCCGCGAAATCCCTATAATTGCCGCGTTTGACGCGCAGGCGTCGTCCTTCCTTACATCCAGGTTAAATCAGGTCGCAAAATTTATGACTGATAAGTCCCATCAGTGCGTCATTATCGGCATTGCCGGTGCATCGGCTTCAGGTAAAAGTCTTATCGCAAGTACGCTTTACCGCGAACTGCGCGAACAGGTCGGTGATGAGCACATCGGCGTTATTCCGGAAGACAGTTATTACAAAGATCAAAGTCACTTGTCCATGGAAGAACGTGTGAAAACCAACTATGACCATCCGAGCGCGATGGATCACAGTCTGCTTTTTCAGCATCTCCAGACGCTGAAAAGCGGCACCCCCATTGATTTGCCGGTCTATAGCTACGTTGAACACACCCGCACGCAGGAAACGATTCTGATTGAACCCAAGAAGGTGATTATTCTTGAAGGGATCTTGCTGCTGACCGATGCGCGCTTGCGCGATGCGATGAATTTCTCCATCTTTGTGGATACCCCGCTCGATATCTGCCTGATGCGCCGTATTAAGCGCGACGTCAATGAGCGCGGTCGCTCGATGGATTCCGTTATGGCGCAGTATCAGAAAACCGTTCGTCCGATGTTCCTGCAATTTATTGAACCTTCCAAGCAGTACGCGGATATTATCGTCCCTCGCGGCGGTAAGAACCGCATTGCGATCGACATTCTGAAAGCAAAAATCAGCCAGTTCTTTGAATAACCGGGTTTTGTATTCATCCCCCGAATTGTGTACCGTTCAAAGATAATCTGCTGCCACCCGGCGAGGGTTCGCCGGGTCAGGCTGTACTGAGGAGAAAACCTATGCGTCTGTGTGACCGAGATATTGAAGCCTGGCTGGATGAAGGCCGCCTGTCGATTACCCCGCGTCCTCCCGTTGAACGCATTAACGGTGCCACAGTGGATGTCCGTCTGGGCAATAAATTCCGTACTTTTAGCGGCCACACCGCACCCTTTATTGATTTAAGCGGCCCAAAAGCCGAAGTCAGCGCCGCCCTTGATCGCGTCATGAGTGATGAAATCGTCCTGCCGGAAGGCGATGCCTTTTTCCTGCATCCGGGCGAACTGGCGCTGGCGGTCACGTTTGAATCTGTCACGCTGCCTGCCGATCTGGTGGGCTGGCTGGATGGCCGCTCATCGCTGGCGCGCCTCGGACTGATGGTGCACGTAACCGCGCACCGTATCGATCCGGGCTGGTCAGGGGCCATCGTGCTGGAATTCTACAACTCCGGCAAACTGCCGCTGGCATTACGCCCCGGTATGCTTATCGGCGCGCTGAGTTTTGAGCCGCTTTCCGGCCCGGCAGACCGTCCGTATAACAGCCGCCAGGACGCGAAGTACCGCGACCAGCAGGGCGCTGTCGCCAGCCGTATTGATAAAGATTGAGTCTTAACCGCTCGCTGAGGATGCCATGAGAAGAGTGTTAACCACGCTGATGATTCTGCTTGTCGTGCTTGTCGCGGGCATTTCTGCGTTGGTACTGCTGGTCAACCCTAACGATTTTCGCGCCTACATGGTGCAGCAGGTCGAGGCGCGCAGTGGTTATCAGTTAAAACTCGACGAGCCGCTGCGCTGGCACGTCTGGCCGCAGTTAAGCATTCTCTCCGGGCGGATGTCGTTGACTGCGCCGGGCGCGTCCACCCCGCTGGTCACTGCCGCGAATATGCGCCTTGACGTCGAATTGTGGCCGTTGCTCTCCCATCAGCTGCATGTGAAGCAGGTGATGTTAAAAGGCGCGGTGATCCAGCTTACCCCGCAATCGGAAGCCGCTTCCCGTCCCGATGCCCCCGTCGCCCCTGGCGAGAATCCGCTGCCGGATGTCGAAACGGACAAGGGCTGGTCGTTTGCCATTTCCCATTTGCAGGTCGCCGACAGCGTGCTGGTCTTCCAGCATGAAGATGAAGAGCAGGTGACGGTGCGGGATATTCGCCTGAATATGGAGCAAAACCCCACCTACCAGGCGGCCGTGGAGTTTTCCGGGCGTATCAACCGTAATCAGCGCGATCTGGCGCTCGCAATGAAAGCCCGCGTGGATGCCAGCGATTATCCGCACAATCTGAGCGCGGCAATCGAACAGTTTGACTGGCAGCTTAAGGGCGGCGATTTGTTGCCGCAGGGGATTAGCGGCCAGGCGACGTTGCAGGCCAGCTGGCAGGAGCCGCAAAAGCGTCTCTCTTTCAGCGACATGCACATTACCGCCAATGACAGCGTGATGAGCGGGCAGGGGAGCGTTGTGCTTGCCGATAAGCCCGAATGGGCGCTGGATCTGAATTTTGACAAGCTCAATCTGGAAAATCTGTTGAGCGCGCCTGAAAGCCTGGCGGCGAGCGGAACGACGGTACAAAAGGGGCAAGCCCAGCCTTCATTGCCGCGTCCGGTGATCGCCCGCGACAGCGACGATCCCGCCTACGACAGCCTGCGCGGTTTTTCCGCTCAGGTGGCGCTTAACGCCAAAAGCGTGCGCTGGCGTGGCATGGACTTTACTAACGTCAGCAGTCAGATAACCAATCAGGCCGGGCTGCTTACGCTCTCCACCCTTCAGGGGACGCTCGGCAAAGGGCAGATCTCGCTGCCCGGTGAGTTAGATGTGCGTGGCAATCAGCCCAAAAGCCAGTTCCAGCCGAAGCTGGACAACGTTGAAATCGGCACCATTCTGAAGGCGTTTGATTATCCTATTGCGCTTACCGGCAACCTGTCGATGGCGGGTGATTTCTCAGGCGATCAGATCGACGCCGACGCCTTCCGCCGTAGCTGGCAGGGTCAGGCGCACGTTGAAATGACCGACACCCGCATGGAAGGGCTGAATTTCCAGCAGCTTATCCAGCAGGCGATTGCCCGCAGCAGCAACGACGTGAAAGTGCAGCAGAATTATGACAACGCCACCCGTCTCGACGCGTTTAACACCGAACTGGCGCTCGACCGCGGGAAAATCACCCTTGAGGATATGGAAGGCCAGTCGCCGCTGCTCGCCGTCGACGGTAAAGGCACGCTGGATCTGATCGACGAACTGTGCGACACCCACTTTAACGTCCGCGTTGTCAGCGGCTGGGGCGAGGGCGACAGCAAGCTCATTGAGTTCCTGAAAAATACACCGATTCCACTGCACGTTTACGGCAAATGGCAGACGCTTAATTACAATCTGCAAGTGGACCAGGTGCTGCGCGAGCATCTGCAAAGTGAAGCGAAACGCCGCCTGAACGACTGGGCGGACCGCAATAAAGAGAGTAAGTACAATAAAGATGTGAAGAAGCTGCTGGATAAGCTTTGAGTGGGGCGGGGGGCAAGACCCCTCACCCTAACCCTCTCCCCATGGGAGAGGGGACAGATCGAGCGCTGACTCGCCTTTAGGGGGCCAGACTGAGCACGGACTTGCTTTTCCCCCTCTCCCTAAGGGAGAGGGCCGGGGTGAGGGTCCAGACTGAGCACGGACTTGCTTTTCTCCCTCTCCCTCAGGGAGAGGGCCGGGGTGAGGGTGTATTCCCCCCACACCCCATCACACCTCGTAATTCATCTCTTCCTCAACCCTCAGCGGCACAATCTGCACCTTCTGCACCCGGTGGCTTTCCACCTGCAGCGTTTTAAGCCGGAAATCCCCGACCTGCACTTCCTCACCCACCTGCGGGATGCGCTGCAAATGCTCCATCAGCAGCCCGGCAATGGTGTGGTATTCGCGCTTATCATCAAGCGGCAATGGAACGTACTGCACCAGGTCTTCCAGCGGCATATGACCGTTCGCCGTCCAGCTTCCGTCTGCGTTTTTCTGGATATCATGACGGGCATCGATCTCTTCCACTTCATTCGGCAAATTCCCGGCGATAGTTTCCATCACGTCGCTGAGCGTCACCACCCCTTCAACCGAACCAAATTCATCCACCACAAAGGCAAAGTGCGTGCGGGCGTTGCGGAACTGTTCCAGCGCCTGCAACAGCGGCAGCCCTTCCGGGAACACCAGCGGCTGACGGATCAGCACCTCTAAATTCAGCGGTTCGCCGCGCATCGCCTGCTGGAGCAGATCCAGAATATGCACCACGCCGAGCAGATCTTCCGCGCCGTCACCACCGGTGACCACCACCCGCGTATGCTGATTTTTATCCAGCAGCTCGCGGATCTCCTCCTCGGGGGCGGTGAGGTCGATGTATTCGATATCGTGGCGGGAGGTCATGATGCTGCTTACGGTGCGCTGATTGAGGTTCAGCACCCGCTCAATCATCAGCCTTTCCTGAGTATTAAAAATCTGCGTGTCGTCGTGATCCGCCAGCATTGACGCAGTTTCTACATCCAGCTCGGCGTCTTCTTTACGCCCGCTAAGCAGGCGCATCACCGCTTCCGTAGTGCGCTGACGCAAAGTGTTATCGGCAAACAGGAAGCGGCGGCGGTTGAAGATCGCCAGTTGATTGAGCGCTTCAATCATTACCGAGAAACCAATCGCGGCGTACAGGTAGCCTTTCGGTATATGGAATCCAAAGCCATCGGCGATCAGGCTAAAACCAATCATCAGCAGGAAGCTGAGACAGAGAATGACGATAGTGGGATGGTTATTGACGAAACGGGTTAACGCTTTGCTGGCGAGCAGCATTAATGAAATGGCGATAATCACCGCGGCCATCATCACCGGGAGGTGATCGACCATCCCGACGGCGGTGATCACCGAGTCGAGAGAGAAAACCGCGTCCAGAATAACAATTTGTGTCACCACAGCCCAAAATTTTGCCCCCCGGCGCTGCGTGGGGTTGTCGCTGTCTTTGCCCTCCAGCCGCTCGTTTAACTCAACCGTCGCTTTGAACAGTAAAAAGAGGCCGCCAAACAGCATTATTAAATCGCGGGCGCTGAAACTGAGACCGCGCACGGTAAACAGTGGGTTCGTCAGCGTCACAAGCCAGGAGATTGACGCCAGCAGCAGCAGGCGCATGAGCATTGCCAGAATCAGGCCCGTCACGCGCGCGCGGTCACGCTGTGAAGGAGGAAGTTTTTCTGCAAGGATGGCAATAAAGACCAGGTTATCAATGCCGAGCACCAGTTCGATCACGATCAGTGTGAACAATCCGGCCCAGATTGACGGATCGGCAATCCATTCCATTAGTGTTTATACCTTTCGTTACATTCCATTAGGGGGTTGTACCTTTCGTTAAATGACCTGAAGATCATGGATAATAAAAACCACAATTGCAATATTCCCCTGCGATTTATCCGAATAATCTATTTCGCGGAAAATGACATAAAAATGACTTATCCTTAATATTACTGTGATTAATTAACGATCTGGAATACTCCCGCAAATTAGGATATTTCGCATTCGTAAAGCTATATATATACTTTGTCAACCTAAAGTAATTCCTAAAAGTCCGAAAATTTGCGCTTAATATTAATCTTAAAAATAGCAGACCAGGAGGATGTTACCTTGCCTGGTATAGGGTTAGCTGCAACAATTCCTCGGGCGTAACAAAGCATTTGCTGGGTGTAATATTAATTATGCTTTGCCACGTCATGATAGTCTTTCCTGCCAGTTCGGCCTGAATAGTTCGTTATTATATCAGTACATTTGTATCTGTAGAGAATATCTATAACTATCTGTTTTATCAGAGGATTGGTATCTGGAAGCCAGGGGCGGTAGCGTGCCTGGAGACGCGTCAATGAGCCCCGGTTATTCTGTTAAAAAATTGCGTTGAAATAAGCATTTTTAGGACTGATGCCAGTTATATTCGGCGGCAGTTATCTGCATGCTAATCAGGAATAAAGTTAATGCTTATTAAAGCCGCACAGGATAATTACTCTGCCAAAGTGATAAATAATCAATGATGAAATCCAAAATGAAATTGATGCCATTATTGGTGTCTGTGACCTTGATGAGTGGTTGCACGGTTTTTCCCGGCAGCAATATGTCAACCATGGGAAAGGATGTGATTAAGCAGCAAGATGCTGATTTTGATCTCGACCGCATGGTGAATGTTTATCCTTTGACTCCCCGACTGGTGGAACAGTTACGTCCCCGTCCTAATGTCGCACAGCCGAATATGTCACTGGATCAGGAGATCGCCGCTTATCAGTACCGCGTCGGTCCCGGTGATGTTCTGAACGTCACCGTCTGGGATCACCCGGAACTGACCACCCCCGCCGGGCAGTATCGCAGCTCCAGCGAAGCCGGTAACTGGGTGCAGCCGGATGGCAGCATGTTTTATCCCTATATCGGCAAAGTCCACGTGGTCGGTAAAACTCTGGGAGAGATCCGCAGTGATATTACCAGCCGCTTAGCGCAGTACATCGCTGACCCGCAGGTGGACGTTAATATCGCTGGGTTCCGCTCGCAAAAAGCCTATGTATCAGGTCAGGTGAATAAATCCGGCCAGCAGGCGATCACCAACGTCCCGCTGACGGTGCTGGACGCCATCAACGCCGCGGGCGGGTTAACCGATAACGCCGACTGGCGCAACGTGGTCTTAACCCACGAAGGCCGCGAACAACGCATTTCTTTGCAGGCGCTGATGCAAAACGGCGACCTGAGCCAGAACCGCCTGCTTTATCCGGGCGACATCCTCTTTGTTCCGCGTAACGATGACCTGAAAGTCTTCGTGATGGGTGAAGTGAAAAAACAGAGCACCCTCAAAATGGACTTCAGCGGCATGACGCTGACCGAAGCGCTCGGCCAGGCAGAAGGTCTGGATATGAACACCTCCAACGCCAGCGGCATCTTCGTGATCCGTCCGCTGAAAGGCGAGGGTGGACGCGGCGGCAAAATTGCCAACATCTACCAGCTCGATATGTCCGATGCGACCTCGCTGGTTATGGCGACCGAATTCCGCCTCCAGCCTTACGACGTGGTGTACGTCACGACCGCGCCGGTTGCCCGCTGGAACCGTCTCATCAATCAGTTGTTGCCGACCATCAGTGGCGTTCGCTACATGACCGACACGGCCAGCGACTTACGGAACTGGGAATAAGCGATGTTTAATAAAATCCTGGTGGTCTGTGTGGGCAACATTTGCCGGTCGCCCACCGCTGAACGGTTACTGAAGACGTATAACCCCAACCTGACCGTCGACTCGGCAGGGCTGGGGGCGCTGGTCGGAAAAGGGGCCGATGCGAATGCCCTTTCTGTTGCAGCAAAACATGATGTTTCCCTGGAAGGCCACAGCGCCCGGCAGATCTCGGCGCGGATGTGCCGTGAATACGATCTGATTCTGGTGATGGAAAAACGCCACATCGATTCTCTGTGCGATATCGCACCGGAGATGCGCGGCAAGGTGATGCTGTTCGGTCACTGGGACGCGGAGCGCGAAATTCCCGATCCGTACCGTAAAAGCCTTGAAGCCTTTGAGGCAGTTTACAGCTTACTCGACAGATCTGCCCGCCAGTGGGCGCAGGCCTTGAACGTTCAGCAGGGATAACAATGACAGACAAAATACACCATTCTTCGACCCCTCAGACGGGTAGCGATGAAATTGATCTGGGCCGCCTTGTCGGGACGGTGATCGAAGCGCGCTGGTGGGTCATCGGCATCACGGCGGTCTTCGCGGTGGCGGCGGTGATTTACACCCTGTTTGCCACGCCGATTTATAGCGCCGACGCGCTGGTACAGATTGAGCAGGATACCGGCAACTCGCTGGTGCAAAACCTCAACAGCGCGCTCTCGAACAAACCGCCTGCCTCGGAAGCAGAAATCCAGTTGCTTAAATCGCGCCTGGTGCTCGGCAAAACCGTGGACGAGCTGGACCTGGATATCGCGGTCAGCAAGAACACCTTCCCGGTGTTTGGCGCGGGCTGGGAGCGGCTGATGGGCCGCCAGAATGAGACGG
This sequence comes from Enterobacter sp. kpr-6, assembly GCF_900116015.1. Lineage (GTDB taxonomy): Bacteria > Pseudomonadota > Gammaproteobacteria > Enterobacterales > Enterobacteriaceae > Enterobacter_D. Next base: position 204,302 of record NZ_FOYH01000002.1, on the reverse strand, counting down.
TAAAAGTCAGCACCTTTACCATCCCGAAAGGCGCAGGCGACCAGATCTTTACCCTGCGCGTGCTCGGGCCTAAAGAGTATCAACTGACCAGCGACGCCGGATTCAGCGCCAAAGGCGAAGTCGGCAAGCTGCTGGATAAAGACGGCGTGACCTTACAGGTCGATGCGATTGCTTCCTCCGCCGGTCAGGAATTTACCGTCACCAAATATTCGTCGCTGGGCATGATTAACTCATTGCAAAACAATCTGACGGTGACGGAAAACGGCAAAGACACTGGCGTATTAAGCCTGACCTTTACCGGCGAAGACAAAGATCAGATCCGCGTCATTCTGAACAGCATTATGCGCAACTACCTTGAGCAGAACGTGGCGCGCAAATCGGAAGAAGCGGCCAAGAGCCTGGCGTTCCTCGCGAAACAACTGCCGGAAGTGCGTTCCCATCTGGATATCGCTGAGAACAAACTCAACGCGTTCCGTCAGGATAAAGACTCGGTGGATCTGCCGCTGGAAGCCAAAGCGGTGCTCGATTCGATGGTCAACATCGACGCCCAGCTTAACGAGCTGACCTTTAAAGAAGCGGAAATCTCCAAGCTCTACACCAAAGCGCACCCGGCCTACCGCACGTTGCTGGAAAAACGTAAAGCGCTGGAAGATGAGAAAGAGAAACTGAACGGGCGCGTCACCGCCATGCCGAAAACGCAGCAGGAAATTGTGCGTCTGACGCGTGATGTGGAGTCCGGGCAGCAGGTTTATATGGCGCTGCTGAACAAACAGCAGGAACTGAAAATCACCGAAGCCAGCACCGTTGGCGATGTGCGGATTGTCGATCCGGCCATCACCCAGCCGGGCGTGCTGAAGCCGAAGAAAGCGCTGATCGTACTGGGCAGCATTATTCTCGGCCTGATGCTGTCGATTGTCGGCGTGCTGCTGCGCTCGCTGTTTAACCGTGGCATCGAAAGCCCGCAGGTTCTGGAAGAGCAGGGGATCAGCGTCTACGCCAGCATCCCGCTTTCCGAGTGGCAAAAATCCCGCGACAACGCCAAAACCGTTAAAGGTTCGAAGCGTTATAAACAGAGCCAGTTGCTGGCGGTCGGCAACCCAACCGATCTGGCGATTGAAGCCATCCGTAGTCTGCGCACCAGTCTGCACTTCGCCATGATGCAGGCCAGCAATAACGTGCTGATGATGACCGGGGTAAGCCCGTCCATCGGTAAAACCTTTGTCTGCGCCAACCTGGCGGCGGTGGTCAGTCAGACCAACAAACGCGTGCTGCTGATCGACTGCGATATGCGTAAAGGCTACACCCATGAACTGCTTGGCACTGACAACATCAACGGTCTGTCGGACGTGCTGGCGGGCAACGGCGACATTTCCGCCTGCGCCAAACCGACCTCCATTACCCACTTTGATCTTGTACCGCGCGGCCAGGTGCCGCCGAACCCGTCAGAGCTGTTAATGAGCGAACGCTTCACGCAACTGATTGAGTGGGCCAGCAGCCAGTATGACCTGGTGCTGATCGATACCCCGCCAATCCTCGCCGTCACCGACGCGGCTGTCGTCGGTCGCCACGCGGGCACCACCCTGATGGTGACCCGTTACGCGGTGAACACGCTGAAAGAGGTCGAAACCAGCCTCAACCGCTTCGCGCAGAACGGCATTACGGTGAAAGGGGTGATCCTGAACTCCATCTTCCGCCGCGCGACCGGGTATCAGGATTATGGCTACTACGAGTACGAATATAAGTCGGATTCGAAGTAGGGCGCTTTTATGTTCACCCTCACCCTAACCCTCTCCCTGAGGGAGAGGGGACGAAACCTCCCTCTCCCTCAGGGAGAGGGCCGGGGTGAGGGTTAAAACAGACTTATTCGGGGAATGGATATGACAACTACAGCTAACCCATTGATCTCAATTTACATGCCGACCTGGAATCGTCAGCAGTTAGCGATCCGGGCGATTAAATCCGTCTTACGTCAGGATTATCCCCACTGGGAGATGATCATCGTCGACGACTGTTCCTCCTCTTATGAACAGCTTGCGCAGTTTGTCGAATCGCTGGGCGATCCGCGCGTCACCTATACGCGTAACGCCTTCAACTCCGGGGCTTGTGCGGTGCGCAATCAGGCGATTTTGCAGGCGAAGGGGCACTACATTACCGGCATCGACGATGACGACGAATGGACGCCGAACCGCCTGTCGGTATTTCTGGCGCACAAGCACCAGTTGGTGACGCACGCGTTTTTATACGCCAATGATTATGTCTGCGAGGGGGAGGTTTACGCCCAGCCCGCCAGTCTGCCGCTGTACCCGAAGTCCCCGTATTCCCGCCGACTCTTTTATAAGCGCAACATCATTGGCAATCAGGTATTTACCTGGGCCTGGCGCTTTAAAGAGAGTCTGTTTGATACCGAGCTGAAGGCGGCTCAGGATTACGACATTTTCCTGCGCATGGTCGTGGAGTACGGCGAGCCGTGGAAAGTGGACGACGCCACGCAGATCCTGCACGTCAATCACGGCGAGATGCAGATCACCGCTTCGCCGAAAAAATTCTCCGGCTACTTCCACTTTTATCGCAAGCACAAAGACAAATTCGACCGTGCAAGCAAGAAGTACCAGCTGTTTACGCTCTACCAGATCCGCAATAAGCGCATGACCTGGCGCACGCTGTTAACCCTGCTTTCCGTGCGTAACGGCAAGCGTCTGGCAGACGGGTTACGGGGTAAATGATGCGACTGGACGACTTTCGCGCTAATCACTGGAGCCTGCGTCCGTGCTGCATGGTGATGGCTTACCGCATCGCCCATTTTTGCTCGGTGTGGCGCAAAAAAAACGTGCTTAACAATCTCTGGGCCGCTCCCGTTCTGCTGCTCTACCGCTTCGTGACGGAATGTCTGTTTGGCTATGAAATTCAGGCGGCGGCGACCATCGGACGCCGGTTCACCATTCATCACGGCTACGCGGTGGTGATCAATAAAAACGTGGTGGCCGGGGACGATTTCACTATTCGCCATGGCGTGACCATCGGCAACCGCGGGGCTGACAGCCTGGCCTGTCCGGTGATTGGCAACAACGTGGAGCTGGGTGCCAACGTGGTGATCATCGGTGATATCACCATTGGCAACAACGTCACCGTTGGCGCGGGCAGCGTGGTGCTCGACAGCGTGCCGGACAACGCGCTGGTGGTGGGTGAGAAAGCGCGCGTGAAGGTGATTAAATGAACATTTTACAATTTAACGTGCGGCTGGCAGAAGGCGGAGCCGCAGGCGTGGCCCTCGATTTACACCAGCGCGCGCTGCAAAAAGGCATGGCCTCGCGCTTTGTCTATGGCTATGGCAAAGGCGGCAAAAAAAGCGTCAGCCACGACCGCGTTCCGCAGGTGATCAAGCAGACGCCGCGCCTGACTTCAATCGCTAACCTGGCGCTGTTCCGCCTGTTTAACCGCGATGTATTTGGCAATCTTAACCCGCTTTACCGCACCGTGACCCGCACGCCGGGCCCGGTGGTACTGCATTTTCACGTGCTGCACAGCTACTGGCTGAATCTGGAGGAGGTGGTCGCCTTCTGCCAGAAAGTCAAAGCCCACAAGCCGGACGTGACCTTTATCTGGACCCTGCACGATCACTGGAGCGTGACCGGGCGCTGCGCCTTTACCGACGGCTGCGAAGGCTGGAAAACTGAGTGTCAGAAATGCCCGACGCTCAACAACTATCCGCCGGTAAAAATCGACCGTGCCCATCAACTCGTCAGCGGTAAACGCCGTCTGTTCAGAGACATGATGGCGCTCGGCTGCCAGTTTATCTCCCCCAGCCAGCACGTGGCGGACGCCTTCAACAGTCTGTACGGGGCAGGGCGCTGCCGGATTATTAATAACGGCATCGACGTGGCGACTGAGGCGATTCTGGCGGATCTCACCCCGGTACGTGAAACCCAGGGCGCGCCGAAAATTGCCGTTGTCGCCCACGATCTGCGCTACGACGGCAAAACCAATCAGCGGCTGGTGCGCGAGATGATGGCGCTCGGCGATAAGATCGAACTGCACACGTTCGGCAAGTTTTCCCCGTTCGAAGGGGCAAATGTCATTAATCACGGGTTTGAAACCGACAAGCGCAAACTGATGAGCGCGCTTAATGAAATGGATGCGCTGGTGTTCAGCTCCAGAGTGGATAACTACCCGCTGATCCTCTGCGAAGCGCTCTCCATTGGCGTGCCGGTGATCGCCACCCACAGCGATGCGGCGCGTGAAGTGCTGCAAAAATCGGGCGGCAAAACCTTTGCTGAAGAAGAGGTGATCCCGCTGGTGCAGCGCCCGAAAGCGGAGATCGCCCAGGCGGTATTTGGCACCACGCTTGACGCGTTCCGCGCGCGCAGCCGCGAGGCCTACAGTGGACAACAGATGCTGGAGGAGTATGTCTCGTTCTATCAGAATCTGTAGCTATCTGCTGCTGCCGCTGATCTACCTGCTGGTTAACGTGAAAATTGCCCAGCTTGGCGAAAGTTTTCCGATCACTATCGTGACCTTTTTGCCGGTCTTGCTGCTGCTGTATGTGGAAAAAATCAGCGTCAAAAAGCTGATGATTGCACTGGGCATCGGTGCGGGGCTCACCCTCTTTAACTACATTTTCGGTCAGTCGCTGAACCCCGGGAAATATGTCACCTCGACGCTGCTGTTCATTTACCTGGTGATCATCATCGGCATGGTGTGGAGCATCCGCTTTAAGCGGGTGTCACCGCATAACTACCGCAAGATTTTGCGCTTCTTTTATCTGGTCGTCGGTTTTATCGTCACGCTGGCGGCAATGGAAATGGCGCAGATTATTCTCACCGGCGGCAGTAGCCTGATGGAGAATATTTCGAAATATCTGATTTACAGTAACAGCTATGTTCTGAATTTCATTAAGTTTGGCGGTAAGCGAACCACGGCGATGTATTTCGAACCGGCTTTCTTCGCTCTGGCATTAATCTCAATTTGGCTCAGCATCAAACAGTTTGGTATCAAAACCCCAAAGACCGATGCTATGATTCTCGCAGGGATAATACTTTCTGGGTCCTTCTCCGGTGTAATGACGTTTATCCTGTTCTATCTACTGGAGTGGGCATTTCAGTATCTGAATAAAGAGGCGATTAAGAAAAAGCTGCCTCTGGCAATCATTTCTTTAGCGGCGTTTATCGTGGGTGTGGTATTTGCTTTCCCCTATATTTCTGAACGCCTCGGTGATTTAGGTACGGAAGGATCTTCATCCTATTATCGCATTATCGGACCGCTGGCGATGGTGGGGTATTCATTAACCAACGTTGATGGCCTGGTACGTTTTGGATCTCTTTACGAATATGTTGCATCATTCGGAATCTTTAACGGTGCGGACGTCGGGAAAACAATAGACAATGGCTTGTATCTGCTAATCATTTATTTTTCCTGGTTCGCAGTGTTACTGACGATTTGGTACATGGCTAAAGTGGTAAAAATGACAATGAACGCGTTTGGCAATAATCGGAATTATCGTGTTCAACTTTATCTTTTTACCCCGGTGTCGCTGTTTTTTACCGGTTCAATTTTTAGCCCGGAATATGCGTTTTTAATCGTCTGTCCTTTTATTTTGCGCAAAGCGCTAAATATTACGAATTCATGAAAAGGTGGCTTCCATGCTTCTCAGTGTTATTACCGTCGCGTTTCGCAATTATGACGGCGTGGTGAAAACGCAGGCGTCCCTGGCGCATCTGGCGGAGGCCCACGACATCACTTTTGAATGGATCGTGGTGGACGGCGGTTCAAATGACGGCACCGCAGAATTTCTCGAAAATCTCAACGGGCAGTACAACTTACGTTTTGTTAGCGAGAAAGATAAAGGCATTTATGACGCGATGAACAAAGGGATTGCGATGGCTGAAGGCCGCTTCGCCTTGTTCCTTAATTCCGGTGATATTTTCCACCCGGACGTCGCCGATGTGGTTCGCCAGTTAAAAGATGTCAATGAAGACGCCATGTATATTGGCGATGCATTACTCGATTTTGGCGACGGTACCAAACGCCGTCGCAGCGCGAAACCCGGCTGGTATATCTACCACAGTTTACCGGCCAGCCATCAGGCGATATTTTTCCCGGTCAGCGGTTTAAAATCCTGGCCTTACGATTTGCAATATAAAGTTTCATCTGATTATGCGTTAACCGCCCGTATGTTTAAGGCCGGATATTCCTTTAAACGTCTGAAAGGATTAGTTTCGGAATTTTCCATGGGTGGTGTCTCTACCTCGAATAATCTGGAATTATGCCGCGACGCCAAAAACGTCCAGCGCAAAATATTGCGCGTGCCGGGCTTCTGGGCAGAAATATCTTATTTACTGCGTAAGCGCACCACCGGTAAAACAAAAGCCTTATATAACAAAGCCTGAATATAAGGAAAAACAATGCAAGATTTACAAGGATTCTCCGTGCCTGCGGGGTTTCGGGGTGCCAGCGCAATTAAAGTTCAACTCTGGTGGGCGGTACAGGCAACCTTATTTGCCTGGTCACCACAGGTATTGTATCGCTGGCGGGCTTTTTTATTGCGTCTGTTTGGCGCGAAAGTCGGAAAGGGCGTGGTTATCCGCCCCTCGGTAAAAATTACCTATCCGTGGAAATTAACCCTCGGTGATTATAGCTGGGTCGGTGATGACGCAGTGTTATATACCCTCGGTGAGATCGCTATCGGCGCAAATTCCGTGGTGTCACAAAACTGTTATTTATGCACCGGTAGTCACGATTATCAGAGCGCGTATTTTGATATTAACGCAACGCCCATCGTGATTGGTGAGAAATGCTGGCTGGCGACCGATGTGTTTGTCGCCCCCGGTGTGCAGATTGGCGATGGCACCGTGGTCGGTGCGCGCAGCAGCGTATTTAAATCGCTTCCGGGCAATGTGATTTGCCGGGGGAATCCGGCAGAAGTGGTGCGGGAGCGTAGTGAAGAATTTTCACCCTCACCCTAACCCTCTCCCTGAGGGAGAGGGGATCGATCCTCCCTCTCCCATGGGGAGAGGGCCGGGTGAGGGGAAATAACGAATACAACGTCCTACTGAACAAAGGAAAACCAACATGACTAAAGTAGCACTCATTACCGGCGTAACAGGGCAGGATGGCTCTTATCTGGCTGAGCTCCTTCTGGAAAAAGGCTATGAAGTTCACGGCATCAAACGTCGTGCCTCTTCGTTTAACACCGAGCGCGTGGATCACATCTATCAGGATCCGCACACCACCAACCCGAAATTCCACCTGCACTACGGCGATCTGACCGATACCTCCAACCTGACGCGCATCCTCCAGGAAGTGCAGCCGGATGAAGTCTACAACCTGGGTGCGATGAGCCACGTTGCTGTATCGTTCGAAGCGCCGGAATACACCGCTGACGTGGATGCTATCGGTACCCTGCGTCTGCTGGAAGCCATTCGCTTCCTCGGTCTTGAGAAGAAAACCCGTTTCTACCAGGCCTCCACCTCTGAGCTGTACGGTCTGGTGCAGGAAATCCCGCAGAAAGAAACCACCCCGTTCTACCCGCGCTCGCCGTATGCGGTCGCCAAACTGTATGCCTACTGGATCACCGTTAACTACCGCGAATCCTACGGCATGTATGCCTGCAACGGCATCCTGTTCAACCACGAATCCGCGCGTCGCGGTGAAACCTTCGTGACCCGTAAAATCACCCGTGCGATTGCCAACATCGCTCAGGGCCTCGAATCCTGCCTGTACCTCGGCAACATGGATTCCCTGCGTGACTGGGGCCATGCCAAAGACTACGTGAAAATGCAGTGGATGATGCTGCAACAGGAACAACCGGAAGACTTCGTGATCGCCACCGGCGTGCAGTACTCCGTGCGTCAGTTCGTGGAAATGGCGGCGGCGCAACTGGGCATCAAACTGCGCTTTGAAGGCACCGGCGTTGACGAAAAAGGCATCGTGGTATCCGTGACCGGTCATGATGCACCGGGTGTGAAACCAGGCGATGTGATCATCTCCGTTGACCCGCGTTACTTCCGTCCGGCGGAAGTGGAAACCCTGCTTGGCGATCCGAGCAAAGCGCACGAAAAACTGGGCTGGAAACCGGAAATCACCCTCCAGGAAATGGTGTCTGAAATGGTTGCCAAGGATCTGGAATCCGCGAAGAAACACTCCCTGCTGAAAGCGCACGGGTACGATGTGGCTATCGCGCTGGAGTCCTGAGAATGAGTAAACAACGTATCTTTGTCGCCGGTCATCGCGGAATGGTGGGATCGGCCATCGTACGCCAGCTTGAGCAGCGCGGTGACGTTGAACTGATTCTGCGCACCCGCGATGAACTTAATCTGCTGGATGCACGCGCGGTGGATGAGTTTTTTGCCACTCAGTCGATCGATCAGGTTTATCTGGCGGCAGCGAAGGTGGGCGGCATTGTCGCCAACAACACCTATCCGGCGGAGTTCATTTTCGAAAACCTGATGATTGAGAGCAACATCATTCACGCCGCGCATACGCACAACGTGAACAAGCTACTGTTTCTCGGCTCGTCCTGCATCTACCCGAAAATGGCCCAGCAACCGATGGCGGAGAGCGAACTGTTACAGGGCACGCTCGAAGCCACCAACGAGCCGTATGCCATTGCCAAAATTGCCGGGATCAAACTGTGCGAGTCCTATAACCGCCAGTACGGGCGCGATTATCGCTCGGTGATGCCGACCAATCTGTACGGGCCGAACGACAACTTCCACCCGAGCAATTCCCATGTGATCCCGGCGCTGCTGCGTCGCTTCCATGAAGCCGCACAGCAAAACGCCACCGACGTGGTGGTGTGGGGCAGCGGCACGCCGATGCGTGAGTTCCTGCACGTGGATGATATGGCCGCGGCCAGCATTCATGTGATGGAACTGGATCGCGAGGTGTGGGCGGAAAACACCGAACCGATGCTGTCGCACATTAACGTCGGCACCGGGGTGGACTGCACCATCCGCGAACTGGCGCAGACGCTGGCACAGGTGACGGGCTTTAAAGGGCGCGTGGTGTTTGACGCCAGCAAACCCGACGGCACGCCGCGCAAGCTGCTAGATGTGACGCGTCTGCATCAACTGGGCTGGTATCACGAGGTCTCGCTTGAGGCTGGGCTGGCAAGCACCTATCAGTGGTTCCTTGAAAACCAGCAGCGGTTCCGGGGGTAAGCATGTTTTTAAGTCAGGAAGATTTCGCCACGGTGGTACGCGCCACGCCGCTGATCTCCATCGATTTGATCGTGGAGAACTCGCGCGGTGAGTTTTTACTCGGTGAGCGCACCAACCGCCCGGCGCAGGGCTACTGGTTCGTGCCCGGCGGGCGCGTGCAAAAGGATGAGCCACTGGCAGCCGCGTTTGAGCGTCTGACCGAAGCCGAACTGGGTGTTTCCTTACCGATTGAGGCAGGGGAGTTCTACGGCGTCTGGCAGCACTTCTATGACGACAACTTTTCAGGCCGGGATTTTTCCACGCACTACATCGTGCTCGGCTTTCGCCTGAAGATTGATGAAACGACGCTTACGCTGCCCGCCGAACAGCACGGCGCGTGGCGCTGGCAGTCGCCTGAGGCGATTTTGGCCAGCGACAACGTGCATGCCAACAGCCGTGCCTATTTTGCGGCGGATAAGTCCGGGGTACCGGGCTTATGAAGATCCTGGTATACGGAATTAACTACTCGCCGGAGCTGACCGGGATCGGCAAATACACCGGCGAAATGGTGGAATGGATGGCCCGCGAGGGCCATGACGTGCGGGTGATCACCGCGCCGCCTTACTACCCGGAATGGAAAGTGGGTGAACGTTATTCTGCCTGGCGCTACCGCCGGGAAGAGGGCGCGGCGACCGTCTGGCGCTGCCCGCTCTATGTGCCGAAACAACCCTCAACGTTAAAGCGCCTGATCCACCTGAGCAGCTTTGCGCTGAGCAGCTTTTTCCCGCTGATGGCGCAGCGCCGCTGGAAGCCGGATCGCATTATCGGCGTGGTGCCGACGCTGTTTTGTACACCGGGGATGCGCCTGCTGGCCAGACTCTCCGGCGCGCGCACCCTGCTGCATATTCAGGATTATGAAGTGGACGCCATGCTCGGTCTGGGAATGGCGGGCAAAGGCAAGGGCGGCAAAATCGCTCGCCTGGCCAGCGCCTTTGAGCGCAACGGCCTGCACAACGTCGATAACGTATCGACCATCTCCCGCTCGATGATGAACAAAGCACAAGAAAAGGGCGTGGCGGCGGAAAAGATCATTTTCTTCCCGAACTGGTCGGAAGTGGCGCGTTTTCGCGACGTTACTGATGAAGATGCGCTGGCACTTCGTCAGCAACTGGCGCTGCCGCAGGATAAAAACATCATTCTTTACTCCGGCAACATCGGTGAGAAGCAGGGCCTGGAAACGGTGATCGACGCCGCTGCCAGACTGCACGACAAGCCGTGGCTGTTTGTGATTGTCGGTCAGGGCGGTGGCAAGGCGCGGCTGGAAAATCTGGCCCGCGAGCGCGGCCTGACCAACGTGGTTTTCCACCCGTTGCAGTCCTATGACGCGCTGCCTGCGCTGCTGAAAATGGCCGATTGCCATCTGGTGATCCAGAAACGGGGTGCCGCCGATGCGGTGCTGCCGTCAAAACTTACCAATATTCTGGCCGTCGGCGGCAATGCGGTGATCACCGCAGAAGCCGCGACCGAACTTGGCCAGCTTTGCGACGCCCATACGGGGATCGCGGTGTGCGTCGAACCGGAATCGGTCGATGCGCTGATCGCCGGCATCGAGCAGGCGATGGTGATGCCCAAAACCAACACGGTGGCACGTGAATATGCCGAACGCACGCTCGAAAAAGAGAGCGTGTTAAGCCAGTTTATTGCAGATATCCGGGATTAAAAAAAATGCCTAAATCCATACTTTATCCGGTGGTGATGGCCGGGGGTACCGGTAGTCGTCTGTGGCCGCTGTCCCGCGTGCTCTATCCCAAACAGTTTTTATGCCTGAAGGGCGAACTGACGATGCTGCAAACGACGGTGTGCCGTCTGAGTGGTGTCGAGTGCGAAAGCCCGGTGGTGATTTGCAACGAACAGCACCGCTTTATCGTTGCCGAACAACTGCGTCAGCTCAACAAGCTGACGGAAAACATCATTCTGGAACCTGCCGGACGCAATACCGCGCCTGCCATTGCGCTGGCGGCGCTGGCGGCAAAACGCAACAGCCCGGATGCCGATCCGCTGATGCTGGTGCTGGCGGCGGATCATGTGATTCAAAATGAAGAAGCTTTCCGCGACGCGGTGCGTGCGGCGATGCCGTTTGCCGAAAGCGGCAAGCTGGTGACCTTTGGCATCGTGCCGGATCTGCCGGAAACCGGCTACGGCTATATTCGCCGGGGCGACGTCAGCCCGGGTGAAGTGGATGCGGTGGCCTTTGACGTGGCGCAGTTCGTTGAAAAACCGGATCTGGAAACCGCGCAGGCCTATGTCGCCAGCGGGGAATATTACTGGAACAGCGGCATGTTCCTGTTCCGCGCCGGACGCTATCTGGAGGAGCTGGCGAAGTTCCGCCCGGATATCCTCGCGGCCTGCGAGAAGGCGATGGCGACCGTCGATCCGGATCTCGATTTTATCCGCGTCGATGAAGAAGCGTTCCTCGAATGCCCGGAAGAGTCCGTGGATTACGCAGTGATGGAAAAAACCGCCGATGCGGTGGTGGTGCCGATGGACGCGGGCTGGAGCGATGTCGGCTCCTGGTCATCACTGTGGGAAATCAGCGCCCATACGCCGGAGGGAAACGTCCATCACGGCGACGTTATCAGCCATAAAACCGAAAACAGCTATGTCTATGCGGAATCGGGGCTGGTGACCACCGTGGGGGTAAAGGATCTGGTGGTGGTGCAAACCAAAGACGCGGTGCTGATCGCCGATCGCAATTCGGTGCAGGACGTCAAAAAAGTGGTTGAGCAGATCAAATCCGATGGCCGCCATGAGCACCATATCCACCGGGAAGTTTACCGTCCGTGGGGGAAATATGACTCTATCGATACCGGCGAACGCTACCAGGTGAAGCGCATCACCGTGAAGCCGGGCGAGGGGCTGTCGGTGCAGATGCATCATCACCGCGCCGAGCACTGGGTGATCGTGGCGGGCACCGCGAAAGTCACCATCAACGATGAAGTCAAACTGCTGGGCGAAAACGAGTCGATTTATATTCCGCTCGGTGCGACCCACTGCCTGGAAAACCCAGGGAAAATTCCGCTCGATTTAATTGAAGTGCGCTCCGGCTCCTATCTCGAAGAAGACGACATTGTGCGTTTTGAGGATCGCTACGGGCGAGTCTGATTTTTGCCGGTAAGCGCAGCATTACCGGGCAATAAAAATGAAAACTGAATTGGCCTGTTATCAGGCCCAGGTTGAGCATTGCCTGAAAACGAGGTCATTATGGAAAAATTAACCTGTTTTAAAGCCTACGATATTCGCGGCAAACTCGGCGAAGAGCTTAATGAAGACATCGCCTGGCGCATCGGTCGTGCGTATGGCGAATACCTGAAGCCGCAGACCATTGTGCTCGGCGGTGATGTGCGCCTGACCAGTGAGCAGCTTAAACTGGCGCTGGCAAAAGGGTTGCAGGACGCGGGCGTGGACGTGCTGGACATTGGGCTGTCCGGCACTGAAGAGATTTATTTTGCCACTTTCCATTTGGGCGTTGATGGCGGCATCGAAGTCACCGCCAGCCATAACCCGATGGACTACAACGGCATGAAGCTGGTGCGCAAAGGCGCACGGCCAATCAGCGGCGACACCGGCCTGCGCGATGTGCAGCGCCTTGCCGAAGCCAACGACTTCCCGCCGGTCAATGAGGCTGCGCGCGGCACGTACAAAAAAATCGATCTGCGTGACGCCTATATCGATCACCTGCTTGGCTACATCGATCTTAATAACCTCACGCCGCTGAAACTGGTGATTAACTCCGGTAACGGCGCGGCTGGTCCGGTGGTGGATGCCATCGAAGCGCGCTTTAAAGCCCGCGGCGTGCCGGTGACTTTTATCAAAGTGCACAACACCCCGGACGGCAACTTCCCGAACGGCATTCCTAACCCGCTGCTGCCTGAGTGCCGCGCCGATACCCGCAACGCGGTGATTGAGCACGGCGCGGATATGGGCATCGCGTTTGACGGTGATTTCGACCGCTGCTTCCTGTTTGATGGCGACGGTCAGTTTATTGAAGGCTATTACATCGTCGGCCTGCTGGCAGAAGCGTTCCTGGAGAAACACCCCGGCGCGAAAATCATTCACGATCCGCGCCTCTCCTGGAACACCGTTGATGTGGTCACGGCAGCCGGTGGCGAGCCGGTGATGTCGAAAACCGGTCACGCGTTCATTAAAGAACGGATGCGCGAGGAAGACGCCATCTACGGTGGCGAGATGAGCGCGCACCACTATTTCCGTGATTTTGCCTACTGCGACAGCGGGATGATCCCCTGGCTGCTGGTGACGGAACTGCTGTGCCTGAAAAAACAGTCGCTCAGTGAACTGGTCCGCGATCGCATGTCGGCATTTCCGGCGAGCGGCGAGATTAACCGCAAACTGGCCGATCCGGTAACGGCTATTGCCCGCGTCGAGCAGCACTTTGCGCCGGACGCACTGGAGATCGACCGCACGGATGGAATCAGCATGGCGTTTACGGACTGGCGCTTTAATTTGCGTTCATCCAATACCGAGCCGGTTGTGCGGCTGAATGTGGAATCGCGCCGCGATGTGGCGCTGATGGAAGCGCGAACCGAGGCCATTCTGGCGCTGTTGAATCAGTAATTGAGGGCGGTGACCCCTCACCCCGGCCCTCTCCCTGTGGGAGAGGGTTAGGGTGAGGGGAAAAAATAAACAGGAACAGCGATGACAAATCTAAAAAAGCGCGAACGGGCGAAGACCAATGCATCGTTAATCTCAATGGTGCAGCGATTCTCAGACATCACCATCATGTTCGGTGGGCTATGGATTGTCTGTAAGCTCCACGCGCTCCCTTTTTTCTATCTGCATCTCCTCATGGCCCTGATCACGCTGGTGGTGTTCCAGATGATCGGCGGGATGACTGATTTTTACCGCTCCTGGCGCGGGGTGAAAATCTCCACCGAACTGGTGCTGCTGCTGCAAAACTGGACGCTGAGCCTGATTTTCAGCGCCGGACTGATGGCCTTTAACGCCGATTTCGATAACACCTTTTCCGTGTTTTTCGCCTGGTATGTGTTGAGCAGCGTCGGGCTGGTGGTCAGCCGCACGTTAATCCGTTTTATGGCGGGCTGGCTGCGCAACCATGGGTACAACACCCGGCGGGTGGCGGTGGCGGGCGATCTGGCGGTCGGGCAACTGCTGCTGGACAGCTTTCGCAATGAGCCGTGGCTGGGGTTTGAAGTGGTCGGTGTCTATCACGATCCGAAAGCGGGCGGTGTGACCGCTGACTGGGCGGGTAATTACGAGCAACTGCTGGAAGACGCCAAAGCCGCCAAAATTCATAACGTCTACATTGCCATGCCGATGAGCGAAGAGTCGGGCATCAAACGCCTGGTGCGCGAACTGGCAGACACCACCTGTTCGGTGATCCTCATCCCGGACGTGTTCACCTTCAATATTCTGCATTCGCGCATTGAGGAGATGAACGGGGTGCCGGTGGTGCCGCTGTACGACACGCCGCTCTCCGGCATGAACCGCGTACTGAAGCGGGTGGAAGATATCGTGCTGTCGTCGATGATTTTGCTGCTGATTTCGCCCGTGCTGCTGTGCATCGCCGCCGCGGTCAAAATCAGCTCGCCAGGCCCGGTGATTTTCCGCCAGACGCGCTACGGCATGGACGGCAAGCCGATCATGGTGTGGAAATTCCGTTCTATGAAAGTGATGGAAAATGCCGCCGTGGTGACACAGGCGACGCAAAACGATCCGCGCGTTACCCGCGTCGGCAACTTCCTGCGCCGCACATCGCTTGATGAACTTCCGCAGTTTATCAATGTGCTAACCGGCGGGATGTCGATTGTCGGGCCGCGTCCGCATGCCGTGGCGCATAACGAGCAGTACCGTACGCTGATTCAGGGCTACATGCTGCGTCACAAAGTGAAGCCGGGCATTACCGGCTGGGCACAAATCAACGGCTGGCGCGGCGAGACGGATACGCTGGAAAAAATGGAAAAACGCATCGAGTTCGACCTGGAGTACATCCGCGAGTGGAGCCTCTGGTTTGATATCAAAATCGTTTTTCTGACCATCTTCAAAGGCTTTGTGAATAAAGCAGCGTACTGAGTGAGCAGATCATGAGCCTGAGAGAGAAAACCATCAGCGGAGCAAAGTGGTCAGCCATGGCCACGCTCATCATCATCGGCCTTGGGCTGGTGCAGATGACCTGGCTTGCCCGCATTATCGACAACCACCAGTTTGGCCTGCTGACCGTATCGCTGGTGATCATCGCGCTGGCCGATACGCTGTCGGATTTCGGTATCGCCAACTCGATTATCCAGCGTAAAGAGATCAGCCACCTCGAACTCACCACCCTGTACTGGCTGAACGTCGGGCTGGGGCTGGTGGTCTGCGTGGCGATGTTCCTGTTAAGCGGCCTGATTGCCGATGCGCTGAATAACCCGGATCTGGAATCGCTGATCAAAACCCTGTCGGTGGCGTTCGTGCTGATCCCGCACGGGCAGCAGTTCCGCGCGCTGATGCAAAAGGAGCTGGAGTTTCGCAAGATCGGCATGATTGAAACGGTGTCAGTGATGGCCGGATTTAGCTTTACAGTGATCAGCGCCTGGTACTGGCCGCTGGCGTTAACTGCGATCCTCGGTTATCTGGTCAACACCACCGTGCGCACGCTGCTGTTCGGCTTTTTTGGCCGCAAAATCTACCGTCCCGGACTGCATTTTTCGCTGGCGTCGGTCAGTTCTAACCTGCGGTTTGGCGCGTGGCTCACCGCCGACAGCGTCATCAACTACGTCAATACCAACCTCTCTACGCTTGTACTGGCGCGCATTCTCGGGGCCAGCGTCGCGGGCGGCTATAACCTGGCGTACAACGTCGCCGTGGTGCCGCCGATGAAGCTCAACCCGATCATCACCCGCGTGCTGTTCCCGGCGTTCGCCAAAATTCAGGACGACATGGAGAAGCTGCGGCTTAATTTCTACAAGCTGCTGTCGGTGGTGGGGATTATTAACTTCCCGATCTTGCTTGGCCTGATGGTGGTGGCGAATCACTTTGTGCCGCTGGTGTTTGGCGAGAAGTGGAACAGCATCATTCCGATCCTGCAACTGCTGTGCATTGTGGGCCTGCTGCGTGCGGTGGGGAACCCGGTCGGGTCGCTGCTGATGGCGAAAGCCCGCGTGGATATCAGCTTTAAATTCAATGTTTTTAAAACGTTTTTGTTTGTACCGGCCATTATCGCGGGCGGTCATCTGGGCGGTGCGCTCGGCGTGACGCTCGGCTTTTTGCTGGTGCAGATTATCAACACCGTGCTGACTTATTTCGTGATGATTAAACCGGTGCTGGGGGCCAGCTACCGGCAGTACATCCTGAGCCTGTGGCTGCCGTTTTATCTGTCGCTGCCGACGCTGGTAGTGAGTTATGGCCTCGGCGTGGCGCTGGCCGGGCATCTGACGCTTGCGCCACTGCTGGCTACGCAAGTGCTCGCCGGGGCGCTGGCGTTCGCGGTGATGATCGTGCTGTCGCGGAATGCGCTGGTGGTCGAGCTGAAGCGGCAGTTTTGCCGTAATGAAAGAGTCAGAGTGCTGCTGCGGGCGGGGTAAATCACCTCTCACCCTCACCCTAACCCTCTCCCTGAGGGAGAGGGGACAGTACGGTGCACGATTTTCTCCCTCACCCTAAGGCAGAGGGGACAATATGGTGCACGATTTTCTCCCTCTCCCTTAGGGAGAGGGCCGGGGTGAGGGTTGCCTCACCTGACAAATGAAGAAACCTTTAAGAGGTCACTATGAAATTATTAATTCTGGGCAACCACACCTGCGGGAACCGGGGTGACAGCGCCATTCTGCGCGGATTACTGGATGCCATTACCACGCTTAGCCCGGATGCCGAAGTGGATGTCATGAGCCGCTACCCGGTCAGCTCCTCCTGGTTGCTGAACCGTCCGGTGATGGGCGATCCGCTGTTCAGCCAGATGAAACAGCACAATACCGCCGCCGGTCTGGTCGGGCGGGTGAAAAAGGTCCTGCGCCGTCGCTATCAGCATCAGGTGCTGCTTTCGCGTGTGACCGACAGCGGCAGGCTGCGCAATATTGCCATTGCCCAGGGCTTTACCGATTTCGTGCGCCTGCTCGCAGGCTACGACGCCATTATTCAGGTCGGCGGTTCGTTCTTTGTCGATCTCTATGGCGTGCCGCAGTTTGAACATGCGCTCTGCACCTTCATGGCGAAAAAGCCGCTGTATATGATCGGTCACAGCGTGGGGCCGTTCCAGGACGCCCAGTTTAACCAACTGGCGAACTATGTGTTTGGTCACTGCGACGCGCTGATCCTGCGCGAGCGCGTCAGCCTCGATCTG
This sequence comes from Enterobacter sp. kpr-6, assembly GCF_900116015.1. Taxonomy (GTDB): domain Bacteria; phylum Pseudomonadota; class Gammaproteobacteria; order Enterobacterales; family Enterobacteriaceae; genus Enterobacter_D. The sequence goes on along the minus strand of NZ_FOYH01000002.1, from coordinate 186,815 downwards.
ATGAAGCACAGCCAGATCAACACCGACAAAGTGGAGCAGGGCGTGGATACCGCCTGGCTGGTGGATCATCACCATGACGATTTCCAGGCGAGCTACGCCGTGCAGCACTGGCTGGACGTGGCGGCGAAGCAGAAAACCGTCGCCATTACCCTGCGCGAACTGGCCCCGTTCGATAAGCGCCTCGGCACGACTCAGCAGGCGTATGAAAAAGCGTTTGCTGAGGTCGTTAACCGGGTGCTGGATGCGGGTTATCAGGTGCTGGCGCTCTCAACCTGTACCGGGATCGACAGTTACAACAAGGATGACCGCATGGTCGCCCTCAATCTGCGTGGACTGGTGAACGATCCGTCGCGCTTCCATGTGGTGATGGACGAACTGAACGATCTGGAGATGGGCAAGATTTTTGCCGCCTGCGATCTGACCGTCGGTACCCGTCTGCATTCCGCCATTATCTCTATGAACTTCGGCACCCCGGCTATCGCCATCAACTACGAACACAAGTCAGCGGGCATTATGCAGCAGCTTGGGATGCCGGAGATGGCCATTGATATTCGCCATCTGCTTGACGGTTCGCTGGCATCAATGGTGGCAGATACGCTCGGACAGCTTCCGGCGATCAACACCCGTCTCGCTACCGCCGTTGCCGCCGAGCGCGAGCACGGTTTGCAGATGGTGAAATCGGTGCTCGATCGCGTGGAGGTGAAATGAAGGTCAGTTTCTTTCTGCTGAAGTTTCCCCTCTCGTCTGAGACGTTTGTGCTGAATCAGATCGTGGCCTTTATCAACATGGGCTATGAAGTGGAAATCGTCGCCCTGCATAAGGGCGATTTGAGCAATACCCATGCGGCGTATAAAGAGTATGGGCTGGCGGAGAAAACCCACTGGCTGCTGGATGAGCCGGAGGGGAAGGCGGCAAAACTGCGCTATCGCGCGAAGGCGATCCTCGCAGGAATGGGGCGCATCTCTACCTGGAAGGCGCTCAACGTCCGGCGCTACGGGGACGAGGCGCGCAACCTGATCCTGGCCGCTATCTGCGGTTTGACGCCGCGCACCTTCAGCGCCGATGTGTTTATCGCGCACTTCGGTCCGGCGGGCGTTACCGCGGCCAAACTGCGGGAACTGGGGATCATCAACGGCAAGATTGCGACCGTGTTTCACGGCATTGACGTTTCGCACCGGGAAGTGCTCAACCACTATACGCCGGAGTATCAGGCACTGTTCCGCCGCGGCGATTTGATGCTGCCGATTAGCGATCTGTGGGCCGGACGGCTGAAAACCATGGGCTGCCCGCCGGAAAAAATCGCGGTGTCCCGCATGGGCGTGGATATGTCGCGCTTCTCGCAGCGCCCGGTAAAAGCACCGGGCCGCTCTTTGCAAATTATCTCGGTGGCGCGACTCACCGAGAAAAAAGGGCTCCACGTGGCGATTGAAGCCTGCCGTCTGCTTAAAGCGCGCGGGGTGAATTTTCATTACCGCATCCTCGGTATTGGCCCCTGGGAGCGCCGTCTGCGTACGCTGATTGAACAGTTCGAACTGGAAGATGTGATCGAGATGCCGGGCTTTAAGCCCAGCCATGAGGTCAAGGCGCTGCTCGATGAGGCGGATGTGTTCCTGCTGCCATCGGTGACCGGCGCGGATGGCGACATGGAGGGTATTCCGGTGGCGCTGATGGAGGCGATGGCGGTGGGCATTCCGGTCGTTTCCACCGTGCACAGCGGCATTCCTGAACTGATCGAGGCTGACCAGTCCGGCTGGCTGGTGCCGGAGAACGATCCGCAGGCGCTGGCTGACCGGCTTGCCAGGTTCAGCCAGATGCAAAGTGAGGAACTGGTGCCGGTGGTCAGTCGCGCCCGCCAGAAAGTGGAGGCCGATTTTAATCAGCAAATCATCAATCAGCGCCTCGCCACTCTTTTACAAACGCTTTGAGCTGAGGTTTTATGATCGAACGTTTTACTCGCCGTCACTTCATTAAAGCCGGTTCCGCGCTTGCTTCCCTTCCTCTGCTCTCATCCCCGGCCTTTGCGCTGGGGAAGAGCGACACCGTGAATATCCGCGATTACCCCAACCATGACTGGATTGCTGCGTTCAAACAGGCGTTTATCGACGGCAATACGGTGATCGTTCCCGCCGGGCTGGTCTGCGAAAACATTAATACCGGGATTTTTATCCCTGAAGGCAAAACGCTGCTGGTGCGCGGCGGGCTTAAAGGCAACGGGCGCGGACGTTTTGTATTGCAGGATGGCAGCCGGGTTATCGGGGAGGAGGGCGGCAGCCTGTATAACATCACCCTTGATGTGCGCGGTTCAGACTGCGTGATCAAAGGCCTCGCCATGAGCGGTTTTGGGCCGGTGACGCAGATCTATATCGGCGGCAAAAACAAACGCGTGATGCGCAATCTCACCATCGATGACATCACAGTGACGAAGTCCAACTACGCGATTTTGCGGCAGGGATTTCATAACCAGATCGTCGGCGCGCGCATTACCAACAGCCGTTTCAGCTACTTGCAGGGGGACGCGATTGAGTGGAATGTGGCGATCAATGACCGCGATATTCTTATTTCCGATCACGTCATCGACCACATCGACTGCACCAACGGCAAAATCAACTGGGGCATCGGCATCGGGCTGGCGGGCAGTACCTATGACAATGCGTACCCGGAAGATCAGGCGGTAAAAAACTTCGTGGTGGCGAACATCACCGGCAGCCACTGCCGCCAGCTGGTGCACGTCGAGAACGGCAAACACTTTATTATTCGTAATATCACGGCCACGGATATCACCCCGGAATACAGTAAAAAGGCCGGGATCGATAACGCAACGGTGGCGATTTACGGCTGCGATAATTTCGTAATTGATAATGTGAAAATGCATAACAGCGCGGGGATGCTGATCGGTTACGGGGTCATTAAGGGCAATTACCTTTCTATTCCGCAAAACTTTAAGCTCAATGATATTCAGCTCGATAACAGCGACAGCACCCTCAAGCTGCGCGGGATCCAGATTTCCTCCGGTAATGCGACTTCGTTTGTGGCGATCACCCGTGTTCGTCTTTCCCATGCTTCACTGGAGCTGCATAACAAACCGCAGCACCTGTTTTTGCGTGATATCAACATTATGCAACGCGCCGATCGCGGGCCTGCGCTGAAGATGCATTTCGATTTACGTAAGGATGTGCGCGGACGCTTTATGGCAAAACAGGACACGCTGCTGTCGCTGGCGAATATAAAAGCGGTGAATGAAAAAGGGCAGAGTTCAGTGGATATCGACCGGCTGGATCACCAGGTGGTAAACGCAGAAAAATTGAACTTCAGGCTGCCTGAGAAGCGCGGATAATCGCGCTTTTGCGAACATTCCTGGTGTAAACAGCCCTCAGTTCAGATTACATCTACTGCAAATCCACAGCCACCGGCGTACCATCATTAGCAGCAATGAGTCAGCGAAAACCTGCTGGCTAAAGCAGGCTAAATAGCTATAATTCATCAACCATTTACAGGTGGAATAGATAATGATTAATTTGAAAGCAGTTATTCCGGTAGCAGGACTTGGGATGCACATGCTCCCCGCCACGAAGGCCATTCCTAAAGAGATGCTGCCGATCGTTGATAAGCCGATGATTCAGTACATTGTCGACGAAGTGGTAGCTGCTGGTATCAAAGAAATCGTTCTGGTTACTCATTCTTCAAAAAACGCGGTTGAAAACCACTTCGACACCTCCTATGAGCTGGAAGCCCTGCTGGAACAGCGCGTGAAGCGCCAGTTGCTGGCGGAAGTCCAGTCCATCTGTCCGCCGGGCGTGACCATCATGAACGTGCGTCAGGCGCAGCCGTTAGGTCTGGGTCACTCTATTCTCTGTGCCCGCCCAATTGTTGGCGATAATCCTTTTGTGGTTGTGCTGCCGGATATTATTCTCGATAACGCCAGCGCCGATCCGCTGCGTTATAACCTCGCTGCTATGGTGGCGCGCTTTAACGAGACGGGCCGCAGCCAGGTGCTGGCAAAACGGATGAAGGGCGATCTGTCTGAGTACTCCGTCATTGCCACCAAAGAGCCGCTGGATAACGAAGGTAAAGTGAGCCGTATCGTTAACTTTATCGAAAAACCGGATCAGCCGCAGACGCTTAATTCCGATCTGATGGCGGTGGGCCGCTATGTCCTGTCCGGTGACATCTGGGCTGAGCTTGAGAAAACCGAGCCGGGTGCATGGGGCCGTATCCAGCTTACCGATGCAATCGCCAATCTCGCCGAGAAGCAGGCCGTTGATGCGATGCTGATGACAGGCGATAGCTACGATTGCGGTAAAAAAATGGGTTACATGCAGGCATTTGTGAACTATGGTTTGCGTAACCATAAAGAAGGGCAGAAGTTCCGCGAGAGCATCAGGAAGCTGTTAAGCTAATGGTTGAATGAATGTTCAGGAACGTGTTCGGCTAGTTTGAGCATCAGAGCAGTAGAAGATTCATGCAGCACAGTGATGTGCGGCAATGAATATTCTGCTGCTTTTTTATTTTCAAGCTACAAATTCTTGTAGATCAAAGGTTTGAAAAACACGCAACCGCGGGAAACAATCAGAATTTTCCTTGTTTCCTGTGGGAATAAGGATGACAATTAGCATTTGATATAAGGTTTGTAAACGGACTCGGTGCCAGCTACAAGCCTCCGGTTTCATACAATTCGCCTGTACTCAGTCCACTGGTAGCTGTAGAGCCAGGGGCGGTAGCGTGTCGCGCACAGCGAATTACGTTTCAATATCTCAATAATTTATATCTTTAATTTTCCGAATATAGTTAAGAGCGAAAATACACGTGAAAATTCTGGTTACTGGTGGTGCAGGCTTTATTGGTTCTGCCGTTGTTAGGCACATTATTAAAAATACGCAGGATTCCGTCATCAATGTTGATAAATTGACCTATGCCGGAAACCTGGAATCCTTAATCGATGTGGATAATGATCCACGCTACTGCTTTGAGCATGCAGATATCTGCGATGCTCAGGCAATGGAGCGCATTTTTGCTGAGCATAAGCCTGACGCAGTGATGCACCTGGCGGCGGAAAGTCATGTTGACCGCTCTATTACCGGCCCGGCGGCGTTTATCGAAACCAATATCGTTGGCACCTACGTCCTGCTGGAAGCCGCGCGTAAATACTGGTCAGAATTAGCGGCGGACAAGAAAGCAGCGTTCCGCTTCCACCATATTTCTACCGACGAAGTATATGGCGACCTGCCACACCCGGATGAAGTGGTTGCCGGCGCTGAACTGCCGCTGTTTACCGAAAAAACCGCCTATGCGCCGAGCAGCCCATACTCTGCTTCGAAAGCCTCCAGTGATCACCTCGTCCGCGCCTGGCTTCGTACCTACGGTTTCCCAACGATCGTGACCAACTGCTCTAACAACTACGGCCCATATCACTTCCCGGAAAAACTGATCCCGCTGGTGATTCTCAATGCTCTGGAAGGTAAAGCCCTGCCAATTTATGGCAAAGGCGACCAGATCCGCGACTGGCTGTACGTTGAAGACCATGCTCGCGCACTTTATACGGTTGTTACTCAAGGCAAACCGGGCGAGACCTATAATATTGGCGGCCATAACGAGAAGAAAAATCTCGATGTGGTGCATAACATTTGCGATTTGCTGGATGTAATTGTGCCGAAAGCCAATTCCTACCGTGAGCAAATCACCTATGTAGCCGACCGTCCAGGTCACGATCGTCGCTATGCTATTGACGCGGATAAAATCAGCCGTGAGCTGGGGTGGCAACCAGAAGAAACCTTTGAATCCGGGATTCGTAAAACCGTTGAATGGTACCTGGATAATCAGCAGTGGGTGGCGAATGTAAAAAGCGGCGCTTATCAAACCTGGATTGAACAGAACTACGAGAGCCGCTAACAATGAATATCCTTCTGTTCGGTAAAACAGGCCAGGTTGGCTGGGAATTGCAGCGCGCGCTGGCACCGCTGGGCAAACTCATCGCAGTTGATGTGCATTCAAAAGAATATTGCGGTGATTTTAGTAATCCTGAAGGCGTGGCTGAAACCGTACGTCGCGTGCGTCCCGATGTCATCGTTAACGCGGCAGCACATACTGCCGTCGATAAGGCAGAATCCGAGCGCGATTTTGCAGAATTACTGAATGCTACCAGCGTCGCCGCTATTGCTAAAGAAGCGCAGGCGCTGGGCGCATGGTTGGTACATTACTCAACTGATTATGTTTTCCCTGGTACCGGCGATATGCCGTGGAAAGAAACGGACGAAACGGCTCCGTTGAATGTTTACGGCGAAACCAAGCTGGCAGGGGAAAAGGCAGTTGCAGATAATTGCGAAAAGCACCTTATTTTCCGAACCAGTTGGGTGTATGCCGGTAAAGGCAACAACTTCGCAAAAACTATGCTGCGACTTGCTAAAGAGCGTGAAACGCTCTCGGTAATCAACGACCAGTTTGGTGCGCCAACCGGAGCTGAATTACTGGCTGATTGCACCGCGCATGCCATCCGCGTGGCGCTACAGAAGCCGGAAGTCGCCGGGCTATATCATTTAGTCGCATCCGGTACGACAACCTGGTATGACTATGCAGCGCTGGTGTTTGAAGAGGCGCATAAAGCGGGCATTAAACTCTCTCTTAATGAACTGACGGCAGTATCTACCGAGAGTTTCTCTACACCTGCAAAACGTCCTTTGAATTCGCGATTAAATACAGAAAAATTTCAGCTGACTTTTAGTCTGGTGCTTCCGAGTTGGGAAGAGGGCGTTAAGCGCATGCTCGCAGAGTTGTTTATCACAACTGCACATTAACTCATTGTCTGAGATAGTAAAATGAAAACACGGAAAGGAATTATTTTAGCTGGCGGTTCCGGGACTCGTCTTTATCCCGTAACAATGGTTGTGAGTAAACAGCTGTTACCAATCTATGACAAGCCGATGATTTATTATCCATTGTCAACATTAATGCTGGCGGGTATCCGAGATATTCTGATTATTAGTACTCCACAGGATACCCCGCGCTTCGAGCAGTTACTCGGCGATGGTAGCCAATGGGGATTGAATCTGCAATATAAAGTGCAGCCAAGCCCTGATGGATTAGCTCAGGCTTTCATTATTGGCGAAGATTTCATTGGTGATGATAACTGCGCGCTGGTTCTTGGCGATAACATTTTCTATGGTCATGATTTACCGAAACTGCTTGATGGCGCAATTTCCAAAGAAAACGGTGCAACTGTTTTCGCTTATCACGTAAACGATCCGGAACGTTATGGCGTTGTAGAATTTGACTCACAAGGCACCGCAATTAGCCTTGAAGAAAAACCTGCTGAACCTAAAAGTAATTATGCGGTCACCGGATTATATTTCTATGACAACGATGTTATAGAAATGGCTAAAAATCTTGAGCCATCAGCACGTGGTGAGCTTGAGATTACAGATATAAACCGACTTTATCTGGAAAAAGGCAAACTTTCTGTTGCCATGATGGGGCGGGGATATGCATGGCTGGATACAGGAACGCATCAGAGCCTAATTGAAGCCAGTAATTTTATTGAAACAATAGAAGAACGACAGGGCCTAAAGGTATCTTGCCCTGAAGAAATTGCTTTCCGTAAAGGTTTTATTGACGCTGAACAAGTAAAAAAATTAGCTGCGCCGCTATCGAAAAATGCTTATGGTCAATATTTGTTAAAAATGATTAAAGGTTATTAATAATGAATATAATTAAAACTGAAATTCCTGATGTCTTAATTATTGAGCCTAAGGTTTTCAGCGATGAGCGTGGTTTTTTCTTCGAGAGCTTTAACCAAAAAGCGCTTGAAGAACACGTTGGATCAACGCTCTCATTTGTTCAGGATAATCATTCGAAATCGACGCAGGGAGTATTGCGTGGATTACATTACCAGGCAGCCCCCTATGCGCAAGGAAAATTAGTACGCTGCGCTGTAGGAGAAGTATTTGATGTTGCAGTGGATATACGACGTGATTCTTCAACTTTCGGTAAATGGGTAGGCGTCACGCTTTCCGCTGAAAATAAACGTCAGTTATGGATCCCAGAAGGTTTTGCTCACGGTTTCGTAGTATTAAGCGAAACAGCGGAATTTTTATATAAAACAACAAATTATTATAATCCGTCAGCTGAGCGTAGTATCGTCTGGAATGATCCCACGCTGAACATTTCATGGCCAATATCGGCAGAAAAAGCGATTCTTTCCGCGAAAGATGCAGATGCTAACTATTTTAAAGATCTTAAATAAGGCAGCAAAATGATTCCGTTCAATAAACCGTATCTGCAAGGAAATGAGTTAAATTATATTGCTCAGGCAGTGAGTAACGGTAAGATTTCAGGTGATGGTGCATTCACAAAAAAATGTCATGAGTTCTTTGAGAAAAAATACGGTTTCAAAAAAGTTCTGCTGACAACATCGTGTACCGATGCTCTCGAAATGGCTGCCATTTTATTGGATATCCAGCCAGGAGATGAAGTAATTGCGCCGTCCTATACTTTTGTCTCTACTGTAAATGCGTTTTCTTTACGTGGTGCTAAATTAGTATTTGTTGATAGCTGTAGCGACAATCCAAATATTGATCCAGTTGCTATCCGTAACAGCATTACAGATAAAACCAGAGCAATCGTAGTGGTGCATTATGCAGGTATTGCCTGTGATATGGATGAGATTATGTCTATATCCAGAGAGCATAATATCCCGGTTGTGGAAGATGCTGCTCAGGCAATAGACTCATACTATAAAGAACGGCCGTTAGGAAGCATTGGCACTTTTGGTACGTTTTCATTTCACGAAACAAAAAACATCATTTCTGGTGAAGGCGGAATGCTTGTCATAAATGATGAGCAATATATTCAACGTGCGGAAATCATTCGCGAAAAAGGTACTAACCGTGCTTCATTCTTTAGAGGTGAAGTAAATAAATACGGTTGGGTTGATATCGGTTCTTCTTTCTTGCCTTCAGACATAATTGCCGCTTATTTGTATGCACAGCTTGAAAGCCTTGATGATATCCAGAGTAAACGTAAGGCGCTGTGGAATCGTTATAATGCAAATCTTGCTAAATTAGCTGCTGAGAACCTAATAGAATTACCAGATGTTCCGGCTTACGCTACAAACAATGCTCATATGTTTTATATTGTTTGTAATGATATAGAAACGCGTTCATCGCTTATTGCTTTCCTCAAAGATAATGGTATCCACTCTGTATTTCATTATTTATCACTTAATAAAAGCGATTATTTTCTGGAGAGAAACGAGGCTGTGGATCTTGAATACAGTGACCGATACACAGATTGCTTACTCAGACTACCGATGTATTATGAACTCAGTCTGGAACAAGTAGACTCAATTTGCTCCAAAATATCTGAATTCTTCAATATGAAGTAATGTCAGAATTGGCTGGTTTTTATTGTGAGCTGTTATGTTTAAGAAAGTAATAGTATTATATGCCTCGCAGTTGTATAGAGCCGCATTTCCACTGCTATTAGTGCCATTAATTATCGGCATGTTGGGAACGGAACGTTATGGAATAGTATCATTCTTTACTATGCTTATCATGCTAATGGGGCTGTTAGATGCAGGTATTAGCGGTACATTCATTAAATTAATTGCAACCAATAAAAATCAGCTTGTAAATTTCACAAGAGTCGTTAATTTATTTCTTAAGGTTTTTTGTGGTTTTGTTGTCGTAGCAAGTATTCTTGTTTTCGTCTTTAACTATTATGCAGACTATATAGTTAATGATTGGTTAAAAACCAATTTATCAAATGATGAAACGATAATATGTATAAAACTCACTGGCATAATTCTGGCATTATTATATCTCCGTTCGTACCTCCAAAGTTTTGTTAACGGAATGGAACGCCAGGATTTAATCGCCATATGGAGTATGTTTTATACTACGTTTTTTTATGGTGGCTCGTATCTCGTTCTGGTTTATTACTCTAACACATTAATTGCTTTCTTTACTTCTCTCCTCGGTTTAGCAATTGTTGATATTGTTGCCACGGCAGGAGGTGTTGCATACGTTATCATTATGCAGCGAAAAAATTTAAATGAATATCATGAAACCCATGATAAAACGGTCCATGAGATCATTTCTTTTAGAAGTGTAATTAAGTTTTCAATGCAGTTATCGGGTCTGTCAATGATATGGGTTGTAGCAAGTCAAGTAGATAAAATATCCTTGTCAACCTATACAGATCTTACAAGCTATACACAATATCAGATTGGTGCACAGCTGAGTACAGTAGTACTTACGTTAGCTGCGCCTCTTTCACAATTGCTATTGCCAAGAATGAGCGCGCTTGTTAAAGAAAAAAATCCTATCAAATTTGTTGAACTATTTAGCCTGAGCTCGATAGGTTATATAGTATTTCTCGCTCCATTGGTTCCTTATATGTATCTATATGGCGGAGATTTAATTTCATTATGGCTCAAAAACAGAGAGCTAGGCTTTACAGTTAATGAATATGCTAAATGGCTGGTTTCCGCTGCCTTTTTTGCAGGGATGATGAATTTTGTCTTCATACTTTTGTATTCTACTGGACAGTTGAAGTTCCACTTTTACGCCTATGCATTATATTCAGCTTTAACAATCCCATTGACAGTACTCATTGCTAAGTATTTTGGACCACACTGGTCTTGCATATTCTATTTTGTTCAAACACTGCTGTTTATGTTGTTATGGGGCGGTTATTGTGTATATAAGGAGATGACTGGATATGTCCAAACCATCCCATTATTGACGCTTGTAATTCTCATGATTTCTTATGCAACTTTCAAAATAACGCAAAGCTATGGGTTATTCTCAGGATATAAATTTCTTTATATTTTATGCCCTCCAGTAATTAACCTGGCAATTATTAGTGCTTTTATCTACATATTTAAAAATCAATTCCTAACAGCCATCCATAATTTTAAAATAAAAAAATGGTGAAAATAGCATGAAAATTTTACATTTATCCACTGGCGATAGTAAGGGTGCATTCTTTGGGGCATATCGTACACATACAAATCTAAAAAAGTACGGACACGAATCAAGCATGTGTGTACTGGAAAAAACATCACAAGATAAAGATGTTTTTGAGATATCACAAGGCAAGCGTAAGATATTCAGCTTGTTAGGACGATTGATACGAAGATTTTTCGTACGGCGGGGCGGACCCGAAGATAAAATTTATTTAATATATAATACTACGTTCAGCGTAAAAGAAATATTCAAAAAGTATACGCAAAAACCGGATCTTATTATTGTCTATTTCGTCGCTGATTATCTTTCTGATCATGATCTCTTTAAAATTCAAAAACATTACGGATGCCCCGTTGCATTCTATTTGATGGATGCCGCTATGTTTACAGGCGGATGTCACTATCCATGGCATTGCGAAGGATACAAAGTAGATTGTGACAATTGCCCAGCTATGAAATACCCTGACCTCATTAAACTTCCGAAAAATATTTTTCATAAACGGAAGAAATATTACATGCAGATGGATTGTTTTTTTCTGTCTGCAAGTAAATGGTTAGATGATCGTTGCGAGGCAAGTGGTATCAAAGCAAAACTTGGGATTAAAAAAGCTATAATTGGCATTGATGAACAGGTTTTCAAACCACGTACAAAACTATTAGCAAGTAGTATTATTAACGTAGAAATTCCTTCTGATAATAGGGTTATTTTCTTAGGGGCGCAATCATTAAGCGACCCAAGAAAAGGTGTGAAATATGTCTTAGACGCCCTGAATTTTATTAGAGATAATTTTCCAGATCTTCTTAAAGGTGTCTCTATTTTAACTGTAGGCGATCAAGCACAGGCCAATCTACCTGAAGGTATTTCTTTTGTTAATATAGGCTTTATTCATGACAAAGATAAGTACCCTTATCTTTATAATCTGGCAGATGGCTTTATTTGTCCATCAATTGAAGATGCTGGTCCTATGATGATAAACGAAGCTTTGATGTCAGGGATTCCCGTTATGGCTTTTAAGGTGGGGGTCGCTGAAGATCTCATTGTCGATAGAACTAGTGGCTTTTTGGCTGACGATATCACCACTCAAGCTTTAGCTAATTCCATCATGGAATTCTTAAAGTTGGATGATGCTTGTTTAGCGGCTCTTAAAGAAAGTAGTCGTCAATTGGCTTTACAGAGGTGCACTTCACAATGCCAGGTCAATGCTATTGAGTCACTTGTATCCAATAAATCTCACTCTGCTTAATATTAATGAGAAGATTTTAAACGTCAGGAAAAACCAATGTTAGTGTCATTTATAAAAAGAAATCTGAAATTATTAATGCGTAAGCATGCATGGCGAAAAAGAAATAAACACAATGACACTGCAATTATAAACAATTTTGATTTTGAAAAAGTTCAGGTTGGTAAAATGACCTATGGTTCCCTTTATGTATTGGAATGGGGGAATCCTCTTGAACGGCTTGAAATTGGACATTATGTTTCGATTGCGGGTAATGTAACTTTTGTTCTGGGCGGTAACCATTCTACGCTGGGTATGACCTCATTTCCTGTATCAGCAAAAAAGAACTTAAATAAAATAATTGATGCAAGTACAAAGGGGCCAATCATAATCAATGATGACGTATGGATAGGATGTAATGTGACTATTCTTTCAGGAGTCGAGATTGGCCGTGGGGCTGTAATAGCTGCTGGTTCTGTAGTAACGAAAGACGTTCCTCCTTATGCGATAGTTGGAGGAAATCCCGCAAAGACAATCAGCATGAGATTAACGCCTCAACAAATCGAATATGCTAACCAAATTGATTTTTCTACTCTAGATTTAAGTAACATAGCTGATGATGATGTAGGTTTATTCTATAAATCTCCCGACGAAGAAATTCTTTCCGCGATTAATCAGCGTGTATACAAAAATTAAAATAATTTTGGCAAACACCTAAGTCATTCATTTTATTCCTGGATTTTTATGAAAACTGAAGTTGAAGAAATTTTTACTTATTATTTACCGCAATTCCATGCTATTCCCGAAAACGATCAGTGGTGGGGCAAAGGTTTTACGGAATGGGTCAAGCTCAAAAGTGCTAAGAAAATTTTTAAGGATCATGTAATACCACAACCAATTGAGCCTCTGGGTTACTATGATTTAAATGATGTTTCGGTTATTGAGAAACAATATAAAATTGCTAAAGACAATGGTATTACATCTTTTTGTTTCTGGCATTACTGGTTTAACGATCATGATATGTTGCTTGAAAAACCAGCAGAGTTGTTATTAAAAAGTGATATTGATGTCAAATTCTGTTTTGCGTGGGCAAACCATACCTGGTGGAATAAAACAGAAAACAAACTCTTAAAAAAACAACATTACGATTTTTCTTTGGAATCATATTTTAATTACTTGCTGCCATTTTTTAAAGACGAACGATACACTAAGATCGATAATAAGCCTGTATTCTTTATCTACGATCTTAAGAATGCATTAAATGGCAAGGAACTTATTAAGTATTTTACTGCCAGAGCGCAGGCTGAAGGTTTTGATGGTATCTATTTTATTGGCGAAAACATGCTGCCTGGTGATCCAGAAACTAAATTAGTAGACCAGTATTTGAATAGTTGTGATTTTATGAAACATAGAACTTTTATAAGAAAATGTTTCGATTTACTCATTGTTAAACTTCAGCGCTTCAATATCTTTATTCCTCGCATCTATCAATATGAACGATGCGCCAGAAAAATGAACATGGACATTGATCCTGGCTCGTTGCAAATACCTGTTATTTTCCCGGGATGGGATTCGAGCATTAGACATGGTAAAAAAGGGGTGATTTTAAAAAATAATTCCCCTGTATTATTTGAAGAGCATGTAAAAAATACCGCAAACTTAGTCTGTAAAATGAAAAGAAAGATGTTGATGATTAAATCTTGGAATGAATGGGCTGAAGGAAATTATATTGAGCCTTGCAACGTTAACGGTGATTCATATTTGAAAATTATTTCTAAGTATTTTAACTCTAAATAATTTTTACAAATGCTACGGCAATTGGTATATTGCGGAATAACCTGATTAAGGTGTTAAATGTATTTTTTACTATATCTTTTGCTGGCGATAATAGCTTTCTCTGATGCTTTTTATCACCGAAAAGCCTATCAAGATCTTATGACCTTCTTTATTGTAGTGGTGCTTGTGATTTTTGCAGCAACACGCAGTAACGTAGGTCTTGATTGGTATGCTTATGAAAATATGTATATCAATCAGTATGAACTTGTTAGCCAGAATATTGAAATTGGGTTTGCGAGTATTTATCGCTTATTAGATGGGTTAAGTTATCCTTGGGTGTTAATGATAATTAACACTCTCAACTTTGCTCTATTGATTTTCTTTCTTGATAAGTTTTCACATTATAAAAATGTCGCTTTACTCGTTTTCTTTTCAGATTTGTTTTTTTATTTAAATTTGAGTGGAATGCGTCAAAGTATAGCTTTGTCAATTTCGCTAATTTCAATATTTTTTGTGGTTAGAAGGCAGTTTTTTTTATTTGCTATTACGATATTTGTTGCCTGCTTGTTTCATAAAACTGCGATTGTTTTTTCTCTGGCATATATAGTTAATTATTTTAAAGTTGGATACAGAAATATATTAATTGCTTCTCTGTGTTCGTTTGTCATAGCTGGCTCATTTTTGACATTATCAGAATATCTAAGTAGTTTAGGATATTTCCGTAATGTTGAGCTTTATACTGATAGTGCATATAACTCAACATACTCCACTATGGACTATCTCCTGGGATGTATAAAAAGGGTATTACCAGTTTTACTTTTGCTAATGGTCGTCCCTTTGCGACAAGTACGTGATAATATTTTCTTAAAACTTTATTTGGTAGGTATGTTTTGCTACCTCGCACTTTATCCTTCTTTTCCCGATATCGCTGTTCGTTTGAGCCTGTATTTCTTAGTTTACGATGCCATCCTTTATGGGTTAATTCTTTATAATTGCAAAAATTTAATGCAGAAATTAGTGCTCTTTGGCGTGTTACTCCTGGTAACAGCTTACAAGATTAATGGCTATACAACAATGGAAGGTTATATCTACCATAACATCCTATAGTTCTAGTCATAAAAATGATCACTAAAATATTTAGTATGCCAAGAGATTCTACGTTCTATGAAAATATATGTATTGGTACTTAATGCTTGTGATTTAGGTGGAATAGAAAGAAGTTCTTTTACCTTAGTGAATACTCTCAAACATTCTGGCTATGATGCTGAAATTGTTTCATTACATGAAAATGCTGAGATCCATATTGATGCAAATGAACAATATCGATTATTGCCAGGTAAAAATGAAGTTCATAAGTTATGGGATTTTTTAAAGACACTTCCTCCTGACACTGTACTAATATCAGCTTATGATCGAATTTCGTTTTACCTTTCGCTACTAAGGAAATTCACTAAAAAGAGATTCATGCTAATTGCTCATCAGCATGCTGATTATTATGCGCATAAACCACGGGTAAGATTTTTACGTAAATATTCTTACCGTTTGGGATGTGATGCTATAGTCTGTCTGACCAAAAAAGATAATGAATATTACAGTAAATGGTTCAGTAAGGTATATACAATCCCCAATATTTTAGATGTTAACTTTGCAACAGATGCGGTCAATGAACCTATTGCTATACGTCCTGTTGACTTCGTTGCAGCTGGAAGATTACATCAAATCAAAAGATTTACCCATTTCTTAAAGTTACACGATTATATCAAGAATTACCGGGGCGTTACGTCAAAATTATTTGGCCATGGCGAAGAGTATGAGCACTTATTATCATCTTCTCCATCGGCTGCTGAGGTATTAAGCGGTAAATCCAGCGATATTTTTAGAGATTTTCAAAAGTCAAAATTTTTGATTGTAACCTCTGAACGTGAAAGTTTTTCAATGGTCATTATCGAGGCCATGGCAGCCGGTTGTGTAGTAGTGAGTTATGATTGTCCTACCGGCCCTGCAGAACTTATTGATAATGGTGTAAATGGATTTTTGATTGAAAACGGAGATTTACAGGCGCTTAAAGAAAAATGTCTGACGTTATTAGATGATCATCAGCTTTGCGATTATATATCAAAAAATGCTGTCGCTAGCAGTAAAAAGTTTTACCCAGATGCAGTAGTAAACTCATGGAAAAAAGTGTTCTCTATGCACTTATAAAATCTGAGTTCTATTATATATGACCTAGTTATTATAAGAATATATTATTATGAGTAAAATCAGCGTCATCATTCCGGCTTATAATGCGCAGGATACTATTGAACGAGCCTTACTGTCTGTTATCCGGCAAGAGGGTGCATTTGATTTTCAAATAATTGTAATTGATGATGGCTCATCTGATAGCACCGCCGAGAAAGTAACGAAATTTGCTCAAGAGCACAATATTAATATTGATCTAATCAGGCAGGCAAATACAGGCGTAGCGACCGCTAGAAATAACGGCATTAGACGCAGTTGTGGGCAATATATAGCTTTTCTGGATGCTGATGACGAGTGGCGAAACGAAAAAACCCAAAAGCAAATGACTTTTCTGACAAATAGCGACTATTTTGTTGTTGGTGGTGGGTATCAGAACAGATTTATTAGCGCTGACGATCGTGGCGACCATATCCATGTCACGTATCAAATGCAGTTAATGAAGCAATATTTTCAACCTTCTACAGTGATTATGCGTAAAGAAGTTTTTAACGTAATTGATGGTTTTGCTGAAGGTAGGCGATATAGTGAGGATGCTCTCTTTTTTTATTACGTCACTCATCAATTCAAAAGCGCTGTACTACGTGATAATATTATAAGTTATGCAGATGATAAACATCCATATGCCTCTGGCGCAGGACTTGGGGCAAAGTTGTGGAAAATGGAAACTGGTGAATTAAGTAACTATACTGAATTAATGGATAAAAAGCTTATAACAGTGCCAAAGTATTTTTTTTTGGTGGCTTTTTCGCTATTAAAGTTCTTTAGGCGTTTATTTATTTCAAGAATATACAAATTACGCATGAAGAATGGTGATCGCAATGAAAAATAAAGTTCTCGTCTTATTGGCCGCTTACAATGGGAAACAATGGATTGAAGAGCAGGTTGACTCTATATTAAAGCAATCTGAAGTCGATGTAAGAATTATCATTAGTGTCGATGCTTCTACGGATGGCACTGAAGAGCTCGTTCAATCCATGGCGACAAAGCACTCCAATATAGAATTTTTGCCAATGGGTAAGAAGTTCGGTGGCGCGGCTAAAAATTTTTACCGTCTCATTATGGACTCCGATATAAAAGATGATGAATACATTGCATTGTCGGATCAGGATGATATCTGGAAAAATGATAAATTATGTCGAGCCGTTGCACATTTGGATAAAAATGACTTTTATTCCAGCAATGTGACTGCATTCTGGGAAAATGGCATGCAATGTGAAATTGTTAAATCCCAGCCATTTGTTGAGTACGATTATTATTTCGAGGCTGCCGGTCCCGGATGTACATATGTTATTAAAAAAGCAGTCTATCTTGAACTTCAAAAATTTATTATCAATAATCAAGGTTCGGTTTGTGATATTGCTTTGCATGATTGGTTTATTTATGCTTTCGCACGCTCCAGAAATTACAAATGGTATATAGATAACAATTCTGGGATGCTTTATCGCCAGCATGCAAGTAATCAGGTTGGTGCCAATAACAGTTTACGCTCAATATTCAAGCGCCTTAGCCTTGTGAAGAACAAATGGTATCGGTCTGAAATTGAAAAAATAATCAACTTGTTCCCTCTACATAATGATAGATTTTTGTACAAAAATATTCGCTCTGGATATATGGGGAATCTGAAACTTATGTTTCATGTATGCAGGCTAAGGAGACGCTCCAGGGACAGAGTTCTTTTAGCAATGGCATTGGCACTTAATTTCTTTTAATTGGCTTTTTTTCGGCTTCGATAATACTGTTGCTGGTAATTATTCGCTTCTAAAAATTAGCAGTTTCTTTTTCAGGTTGGCGCAATTTCACCACAAAATGCTTATTTCGAGCGTATCAACCTGACAATTCACGAACTATTGTTTTTAATATTTTTGAGTTAACATCTAAGACACATTTCAAGCCGCGCCAATGACGCGGTGACCACACCTGACAGGAGTATGTAATGTCCAAACAGCAGATCGGCGTTGTTGGTATGGCCGTGATGGGGCGCAACCTTGCGCTGAACATCGAAAGCCGTGGCTATACCGTTTCCGTTTTCAACCGCTCTCGTGAAAAGACTGAGGAAGTAATTGCTGAGAACCCAGGCAAGAAACTGGTTCCTTATTACAGTGTTCAGGAGTTCGTTGAATCCCTCGAAACACCTCGTCGTATCCTGTTAATGGTGCAAGCGGGCGCAGGAACTGACGCCGCTATCAATTCCCTGAAGCCGTATCTGGATAAAGGCGACATCATCATTGATGGCGGTAACACCTACTTCCACGACACTATTCGTCGTAACCGTGAACTCTCTGCTGAAGGGTTTAACTTTATCGGAACGGGTGTTTCCGGTGGTGAAGAAGGTGCGCTGAAAGGGCCTTCTATCATGCCTGGCGGCCAGAAAGAAGCCTACGAGCTGGTTGCGCCGATTCTGACTAAAATCGCTGCAGTTGCTGAAGATGGGGAGCCGTGCGTAACCTATATCGGTGCAGACGGGGCGGGCCATTATGTGAAGATGGTTCACAACGGCATCGAATATGGCGACATGCAGCTGATTGCAGAAGCGTACTCTCTGCTGAAAGGTGGTCTGAATCTGTCTAACGAAGAGCTGGCCCAGACTTTCACCCAGTGGAATGAAGGCGAGCTGAGCAGCTATCTGATCGACATCACCAAAGATATCTTCACCAAGAAAGACGATGAAGGGAAATACCTGGTTGATGTGATTCTGGATGAAGCCGCAAACAAAGGCACCGGTAAATGGACCAGCCAGAGCTCTCTGGATCTGGGTGAGCCGCTGTCGTTGATTACCGAATCTGTGTTTGCGCGTTATATCTCCTCCCTTAAAGAGCAGCGCGTTGCCGCGTCTAAAGTGCTGACTGGTCCGCAGGCTCAACCTGCTGGTGATAAAGCGGAATTCGTTGAGAAAGTTCGCCGCGCGCTGTATCTGGGTAAAATCGTTTCCTATGCGCAGGGCTTCTCTCAGCTACGTGCGGCATCAGAAGAGTACAACTGGGATCTTAACTACGGTGAAATCGCCAAGATTTTCCGTGCCGGTTGCATCATTCGCGCGCAGTTCCTGCAAAAAATCACTGATGCCTACGCAGAAACGCCTGCCATTGCTAACCTGCTGCTGGCACCGTACTTCAAGCAGATTGCAGATGACTATCAGCAAGCACTGCGTGACGTGGTTGCTTACGCCGTTCAAAACGGTATTCCGGTACCGACGTTCAGCGCAGCCGTCGCTTACTATGACAGCTACCGTGCTGCCGTCCTGCCTGCCAACCTGATTCAGGCGCAGCGCGACTACTTCGGTGCGCACACTTATAAGCGCACAGATAAAGACGGCGTATTCCATACGGAATGGCTGGATTAATCTGATTTAGTATAAATACTAGCGAACGCCCGGTCACAAAAACCGGGCGTTTTTTATTATGAAAGCACCATTTACGGGCATAGCACCTTATGAACGGGTGAGTAATTTCTTAAAAAGATTTTTTCCGGACGAAAACGGGTTCCGGTGGTCGCCTTGACAGACGATAAAGGTAAGAGGTAAAACCCCCTCAGTTAACAAATTCCAGTGGTGGTGGTATTGCCATCACCAGACACTTAAACTTGAAGAAGTTGCTTAGCGAATGAAAATAACGATCTCCGGTACAGGTTACGTTGGTCTTTCAAACGGTATTTTGATTGCCCAACATCACGAAGTAGTAGCATTGGATATCATCCAGGCTAAAGTCGATATGCTTAATCAGAAAATCTCCCCGATTATTGATAAAGAGATTCAGGAATATCTGCAAACCAAGCCGCTTAACTTTCGTGCAACCACCGATAAGCAGGATGCTTATCGTGATGCGGATTTTGTAATTATTGCCACGCCAACAGACTATGATCCGAAAACTAACTACTTCAATACCTCAAGTGTAGAAGCCGTGATCCGCGACGTGTTAGCAATTAACCCACAGGCGGTAATGATTATCAAATCAACCGTGCCGGTCGGCTTTACTCAATCAATCAGAGACGAACTGGGTATTGATAACGTTATTTTCTCCCCGGAGTTTCTCCGTGAAGGGAAGGCGCTTTATGACAACCTGCATCCTTCGCGAATTGTTATTGGTGAGCGTTCAGAACGTGCGGAGCGTTTTGCTTCCCTGTTGCAGGAAGGGGCTATCAAAAAAGATATTAAGGTGCTTTTCACGGACTCTACAGAAGCCGAAGCTATTAAGTTGTTCGCAAATACCTATCTGGCTATGCGCGTGGCTTATTTCAATGAGCTCGACAGCTATGCCGAGAGTCTGGGCCTGGATTCACGTCAAATTATTGAAGGTGTCTGTCTCGATCCGCGTATCGGCAGCCATTACAATAACCCGTCCTTTGGCTATGGCGGTTACTGCTTGCCGAAAGATACCAAACAATTACTGGCGAACTATCAATCTGTTCCTAACAATCTGATCTCAGCCATTGTTGATGCGAACCGCACGCGTAAGGATTTCATCGCGGATTCCATACTTTCCCGTAAGCCTAAAGTCGTCGGCGTCTATCGTCTGATTATGAAGAGCGGTTCAGATAACTTCCGTGCGTCTTCTATTCAAGGGATCATGAAGCGCATTAAAGCGAAAGGTGTACAGGTTATTATTTACGAACCGGTGATGAAAGAAGATGATTTCTTCCATTCCCGCGTCGTACGCGATCTTGATGCATTCAAAAAAGAAGCGGATGTCATTATTTCTAACCGCATGGCCGAAGAGTTGGCGGATGTTGCGGATAAGGTCTATACCCGTGACCTGTTTGGCAGTGACTGATAAGAGGGCCCTCAAATGAGGGCCTTTTTTTTAAACTTTATAAAATGCTTTGTACCAGTCCACAAAGTTCTTAACACCCTCTTTAACTGAGGTTTGCGGGCGGAAACCGATAACATCATATAACACTTTAGCGTCGGCGCTGGTTTCCAGTACATCGCCCGGTTGGATCGGTAGCATATTTTTTTGCGCTTCAATGCCCAGAGCCTCTTCCAGGGCGGTGATGTAATCCATCAGCTCTACGGGTGAGCTGTTACCGATGTTGTAAACGCGGTATGGTGCAGAACTGGTCGCTGGTGAGCCTGACTCAACTGTCCAGTTGGCATCCGCTTCAGGAATAACGTCCTGCAAACGAATAATGGCTTCGACGATATCATCAATATAAGTGAAGTCACGCTTCATCTTGCCATAGTTATATACGTCGATGCTCTTACCTTCCACCATGGCTTTGGTAAATTTAAACAGCGCCATATCCGGACGGCCCCATGGGCCATATACCGTAAAGAAACGCAGGCCGGTGGTGGGTAAACCGTACAGGTGTGAATAAGTATGGGACATCAGCTCATTGGCTTTTTTGGTCGCAGCGTAGAGCGAGACCGGATGATCCACGGAATCGTCCGTCGAGAACGGCATCTTGCGGTTAAGGCCATAGACTGAGCTGGAGGATGCATATAACAAATGCTTCACCTTGTTATGGCGGCAACCTTCCAGCACATTTAGGTGACCAATAAGATTTGAATCGGCATAGGCGAGGGGGTTTTCCAGCGAATAACGCACGCCAGCCTGCGCACCAAGATGGACCACCCGATCGAATTGTCCTTCGCTAAAAAGCTGTGCCATACCTTCTCGATCCGCAAGATCCAGCTTTTTAAAAACAAACTTTGACGACTGGAGACGATCCAGACGTGCCTGCTTAAGGCTGACATCGTAATAATCATTCAGATTATCAATCCCTGTCACCTGATACCCTGCCTGTAACAGGCGCTCGCTAACGTGATAACCAATAAAACCGGCAGCGCCAGTCACTAAGAATTTCATACTTGTCCTTTTCACCTGGGGTGCAACATGCCCGCTATTGTATGCCGATGGCCGTGGCGTTGCTACCAGCGTGGATGACCTTCATGTGTAGTTTCAAGTGGTAACAAAATTAAACGGATTCTGATTCCAGGATTTTATGGAAAGTGTACACTACACTGAATTTTTAATCTTAGACTGGAATCTTCTTCTTAAGGTTGCTATGACGCACAACGATAATAATTTTGTCAGAGGGAATAACAACTCTGAACAAGTTGATTTAATTGATATTTTAATGCAGCTGTGGCGTGGGAAGTGGCTTATTGCCATTTTCATGGTGATTGCAGTTGTGATCGCCGGAATCTATGTGTCGGTAGTAAAAGAGAAATGGACCTCAACGGCTGTTATTACCATGCCAGATGCCGGTCAAATTGCAGGCTATACCAATGCAATGACACTGATTTATGGTGGGGGAAAAGTCGACAATCTTGACATTCAACAGCGGGTAATCACTCGCTTTAGCGGGGCGTTTTCTGCACTGGCTGAAACGCTTAAAAACCAATCAGCACCAGAAGCCTTGACCATTGATTCCACAGTAAAAGGCCAGCCTTTACCGCTTAAGGTCACCTATCAGGGTGATTCAGCCAAACATGCACAGCAGCAACTGGCGAAATATATTCAGCAGGTTGATGAACAAATAGCTGATGAGTTGGATCAGGATCTGGCAACCAACATTAAATCACGTCTCACAGAGCTTCAGGACTCGCTGAAGACCCAGCGAAAAGTGGCCCAGGAGCAAAAAAATCTGCGCATCAAGCAGATTACGCAGGCGCTAACATTTGCTAAGGATGCGGGTATCAACCAACCCCAGGTGCAGCAAACCCAGGATGTCACGCAAGATACCTTATTCCTGCTCGGCAGTGATGCACTTGAGTCTATGATCAAGAACGAAGCCTCACGACCGCTGGTGTTCTCAGGGGATTATTATCGAACCTGGCAAAATTTGTTGGATATTCAGCGTATCAAACCTGATCCGGCAAATATGCATGCATATCGTTATGTCATGAAACCAACTGATCCCTTGTTCCGCGACAGCCCGAAACGCTCCCTGACAGTGTTAATTGCGGCGTTGTTGGGAGCTATGTTCGGAGCAGGTGCCGTCCTGGTACGAAACGCCATCCGTAATTATCAGCCAAGAACCTAAACGTCAGACATAAAAAAACCGGGTACCTTTCAGGCCCGGTTTTTTTGCCTTATTTATGCCGCTTTCTCAGATTCTCAATCACCGTCGTTAAGTCCAGTTCCTGATCCTGGAGTAACACCAGCAGGTGATACATCAAATCCGACGCTTCATTGGTTAACTCATCCCGGTCATGCACGGTTGCCGCGAGCGCGGTTTCCACACCTTCTTCACCCACTTTCTGTGCGATGCGTTTGGTGCCGCTGGCGTAGAGTTTCGCGGTGTATGAGCTTTCGGGATCGGCGCTTTTGCGCGAAGCCAGCAGTTGTTCAAGCTGATACAGGAACAGCCACTGGTGGCTGGTGTCGCCGAAACAGCTGGAGGTTCCTTTATGGCAGGTTGGCCCGATGGGGTTCACCAGCACCAGCAGCGTATCGTTGTCGCAGTCCGCGGTCATGCTGACCACGTTAAGGAAATGCCCGGAGGTTTCGCCTTTCGTCCACAGACGCTGTTTTGTGCGTGAGAAAAAGGTCACTTTACCGCTTTCAATGGTTTTCGCCAGCGCATCCTGATTCATATAGCCCAGCATCAGAACTTCGCCGGATACCGCGTGTTGCACCACCGCAGGCAGCAGTCCGTCGGTTTTATCCCAGTCCAGTTGGGCGCGTTGTTGCTCTGTTAACATACCCTAATCTCCACGCCCTGTTCTGCCAGGTACGCTTTCAGTTCGCCAATATTAATAATCTGTTTGTGGAACACGGACGCCGCCAGCGCGCCGTCGACATTGGCGTCGCGGAAGGCTTCGAGGAAGTGTTCCATGGTGCCGGCACCGCCCGAGGCGATCAGCGGCACATGGCAGACCTCACGCACCTTTTTCAGTTGCGTCAGATCGTAACCGTTGCGCACGCCGTCCTGATTCATCATGTTAAGAACGATTTCACCCGCGCCACGCTTTTGCACTTCCTGCACCCAGTCGAGGGTTTCCCAGGTCGTCACTTTTGTGCGGCTTTCATCCCCGGTGTACTGATTAACGTGATATTTCCCGGTGGCCTCGTCAAACCAGGTATCAATGCCCACCACGATGCACTGCACACCAAAACGGTCTGCCAGACGGGTGATAAGCTCCGGGTCGGCAAGAGCAGGGGAGTTAATGGAAATCTTGTCCGCGCCAAAGGTGAGGATCTTCGCCGCATCTTCTGCGGATTTAATCCCGCCCGCCACGCAGAACGGAATGTCGATCACCTCCGCCACGCGCGCCACCCAGCTTTTATCCACCACGCGGCCATCACTGGAGGCGGTGATATCGTAGAATACCAGCTCATCCGCGCCTTCGTCGGCATAGCGTTTTGCCAGCGGGACGATATCGCCAATAATTTCGTGATTGCGGAACTGCACGCCTTTCACCACCTGGCCGTCACGCACGTCAAGACAAGGGATTATCCGTTTTGCCAGCATTGGATGGCCTCCGTTACAGTGAATTTTCCTTCCAGCAGCGCACGACCCACGATCACGCCGCGCACGCCCGTACCGCGCAGGGCGGCAACATCATCAATACCGCCGATGCCGCCGGAGGACTGGAACGCCACCTGCGGAAAACGTGCGCACACTTCTTCATAGAGTGAAACGTTAGAGCCTGTCAGCGTGCCATCGCGGGAAATATCCGTGCACAGCACATGCTTCAGGCTCACCGGCAGATAGGTTTCAACCAGCTCTTCCAGCGTCACGCCGGAGTTTTCCTGCCAGCCGCTGACCGCAACGTGTTTGTTGCCCGCTTCATCGATGCGCACATCCAGCGCCAGCACCAGTGCTTCCGCGCCAAAACGCGTAAACCAGCCCTTAACCACTTCAGGCGATTTCACCGCCGTTGAGCCAACCACCACGCGCGCCACGCCTGCGTCGAGCAGCGCCGCCACGTCTTCTTCGCTGCGCACGCCGCCGCCGACCTGTACCGGCACGTTCACGCCCGCCACCAGGGTTTTAATCAGGGGGATCTGGCGCTTCGCCGGATCTTTCGCCCCGGTCAAATCCACCAGGTGCAGCACTTCCGCGCCCTGCGCGGCGTAATCCTGCAACCGTGGCAGCGGATCGGTGCCGTAGTCGCGCTGCTGACCGTAATCCCCCTGATGCAGACGCACGACCGTGCCGTCAATTAAATCTAAAGCCGGAATAATCATCACATCTCCAGGAAGTTTTTCAGCAACTGCGCGCCTGCCGCCCCGGATCGTTCCGGGTGAAACTGCACGCCGTAGAAATTGTCTTTCTGCACGGCGGCGGTAAACGCCTCGCCGTACTGACACTGGGCGATGGTAAAGGCGTTCACCGGCATCGCATAGCTGTGCACAAAGTAGAACCAGGAGCCGTCTTCAATGCCATTAAACAGGCGATTCCCGGCTTTCGGGTAAACGCGGTTCCAGCCCATGTGCGGCAGCGGCAGGCCCGCATCGGGGATCTTCGGCACATCCTCTTCAATAATGCCGAGCAGATCGACGCCATTATTTTCTTCACTACGGCGGCCCAGTAGCTGCATCCCAAGGCAAATGCCCAGCACCGGCTGAGTACAGGCTTTGATTAACTCCACCAGTTCGCGCTCGTGGATCTGATCCATCGCCGCCTGCGCGGTGCCCACGCCCGGTAAAAACAGTTTATCGGCGCGCAAAACCACATCCGGGTCGCGGCTGACCAGCGGCTCGTAGCCGTGGCGCAGGATCGCAGATTTGACCGAGTTCAGGTTGGCGCAGCCGGTGTCGAGGATCACCACGTTCATCACAGCACTCCTTTCGAGGAGGGCAGGGTATCGCCCTCAACGCGAATGGCCTGGCGCAGCGTGCGACCAAAGGCTTTGAACAGGCTTTCAACGCGGTGGTGATCGTTCTTGCCTTTGGTTTTCAAATGCAGCGTCACCGCCATGGTGTAAGAGAGCGAGCGGAAGAAGTGCTCGACCATCTCAGTGCTTAAATCACCCACGCGCTGATAGGTAAAATCGGCGCGGTATTCCAGATGCGGACGACCGGAGATATCCAGCGCGCAGCGCGCCAGACATTCATCCATCGGCAGCACAAAACCAAAGCGGTTAATGCCGCGTTTATCGCCAAGCGCCAGTTTGAGCGCTTCACCCAGCGCCAGCCCGGTGTCTTCAACGGTGTGGTGATCGTCGATGTACAAATCGCCTTTAACAGCGATTTCCATGCGGAAGCCGCCGTGGGTAGCAATCTGGTCGAGCATGTGATCAAAGAAGCCGACGCCGGTATTAATTTTGCTGCCGCCTTCGCGATCCAGCCACACCTTCACGTCGATCTGCGTCTCGCGGGTGTTGCGTTCAATATGCGCATAGCGATCGCGTTTGGTCAGTTGTTCGCCAATCATCGCCCAGTTCAGGGTTTCGCGGTTGTAGCGCAGACCGGTGATGCCCATATTCTCGGCAAGCGTAATGTCCGTTACGCGGTCGCCAATCACATAGCTGTTGGCTTTATCCAGCGCCTCTTCCGCCAGATAATGTTCCACCAGCTTCACTTTCGGTTTGCGGCAGTCGCACTCGTCAGCAGGCAAATGCGGGCAAATCAGCACTTCATCAAACACCACGCCCTGCGAGGTGAAAATCTGCATCATCAGATTGTGCGGACCGTCAAATTCATCCTGCGGGAAGCTCGCCGTCCCCAGACCGTCCTGATTGGTGATCATCACCAGCTTAAAGCCTGCTTTTTGCAGCGCCAGCAGTACCGGGATGGCATCTGGCTCAAACGCCAGTTTGTCAAAACGATCGACCTGAAAATCACTCGGCGGCTCGCTAATCAGCGTCCCGTCACGGTCAATAAAGAGATACTTCTGGCTCATACTTGCTCCGCACGTAAGGCGTCAATGACGCGCTGGCTTTCTTCACGAGTGCCGATGGTGATCCGCAGGCAGCCGCTTAAAGAGGGTTGTTTATTCTGATCGCGTAAGATAATGCCCTGATCCCACAGAGATTTAAAGACGGCGCTTGATGCCGTAATGCGCACCAGAATATAGTTGGTTTCCGAATCGAACACCTGCTCCACGCAGGCAATCTCACGCAGATTCGCCACCAGATACTGACGTTCCGCCAGAATTTGCGCCACGCGCTCGCGCATTGCTACGATGCCCTGCGGCGTCAACGCCTGCGCCGCGATATCAGCAACCGGGGTGGAAAGCGGGTAAGGGGCGATCACTTTCAGCAGAAGGTTGATCACCTCTTCGTTCGCCAGCGTGAAGCCACAGCGTAAACCCGCCAGCGCAAAGGCTTTCGACAGGGTACGCAGCACCACCAGATGCGGATACTCCGCCAGCCAGCCCGCCAGCGTCGCCTGCGGGCAAAACTCAATATAGGCTTCGTCGGCCACCACCAGCGCTTTATCGCGGGTCATTTCCAGAAGGGTGCGCATATCCTGCGGGTTAATAATCTGCCCGGTCGGGTTGTTCGGGCTGCACACGTAGACCAGTTTCACGCCGTCGAGCTTATCGGCAATACCCTGTAAATTGAGCTGCCAGTCTTCCTGCGCCTGCACGGTGCGGGTTTCCACGCCGAAGGTTTCGGCGCTGACGCTGTACATGCCATAAGTCGGCGGGCAGAACAGCACTGCGTCTTTGCCCGGTTCGCAAAACGCGCGGATCAAAAGCTCGATGCCTTCATCTGCGCCACGGCTGACCAGTACCTGCTCCGGTTTGACCCCGGCATATTGAGCGTAATTCTCAATCACCGCTTTCGGCTGGCATTCCGGGTAGCGGTTCAGCGTTTGCTGACCGAACTGAAATTCAACGGCGGTTGGAAATTCGTTGGCGTTGAGCCACACATCCCCTTTGCCACCCAGACGACGCGCAGACTGATAGGGCGTCAGATTGCGCACGTTCTCGCGCGCTAATTCTTCAATGCTCATGCTTGCTCCTTAAGGGCATTAACGCGCAGGGTAACGGCATTTTTGTGGGCCGTCAGACGCTCAGCGGCGGCAAGGGTTTCAATGGTCGCGGCAAGTGAGGCGAAGCCTTCACGGGAGAGTTCCTGCACGGTCATGCGCTTCTGGAAATCCGCCAGCCCGAGGCTTGAGCAGGTGGCGGTATAGCCGTAGGTCGGCAGAACGTGGTTGGTGCCTGACGCGTAATCCCCGGCGGATTCCGGCGACCAGTCGCCGAGGAAGACGGAACCGGCGCTGGTGATGTCATCCACCAGCGAACGGGCATCGCGGGTCTGAATGATCAAATGCTCCGGGCCGTAGGCGTTGGAAATCTCCACGCACTGCGCCAGGTCGCGCGCCACGATCAGACGGCTTGCCGCCAGCGCCTGGCGGGCGGTTTCAGCGCGCGGCAGATAGGCCAGCTGGCGCTCAACCGCGTCGGCGACCGCTTGCGCCATTGCCGCATCCGGGGTCAGTAAAATCACCTGTGAATCAGGGCCGTGCTCGGCCTGGGAGAGCAGATCGGAGGCGACAAAATCGGGCGTCGCGCCGCTGTCGGCAATCACCAGCACTTCAGACGGGCCGGCGGGCATGTCGATCGCCGCACCGTCAAGACGCTGGCTGACCTGGCGTTTCGCCTCGGTGACATACGCGTTGCCGGGGCCAAAAATTTTATCCACTTTGGCGATGGATTCGGTGCCGAGCGCGAGGGCGGCAATCGCCTGCGCGCCGCCAACCTTATAAACGTCCTGCACGCCGCACAGTTTCGCCGCATACAAAATCTCATCGGCAATCGGCGGGGGAGAGCAGAGCACCACTTTTTTGCAGCCCGCAATGCGTGCAGGCGTGGCCAGCATCAATACCGTGGAAAACAGCGGCGCGGAGCCGCCGGGAATATACAGGCCGACCGACGCAATCGGACGCGTCACCTGCTGGCAGCGCACGCCGGGCAGGGTTTCCACATCAACGGTTTGCAGAATCTGTGCCGTGTGGAAGGTATCAATATTTTTTACCGCCACGGCCATCGCCTGCTTGAGGTCATCGCCCAGACGCGCGCTGGCCTCTTCTATTTCCTGCGCCGTCACTTTCAGTTCAGTCACGGTGGTTTTATCAAACTTCGCGCTGTACTCACGCAGCGCCGCGTCGCCGTTGGCCTTCACATTGTCCAGAATCTCCACCACCGTGCGGGTGATGGCGTCCGAGGCGGCGATTGCCGGGCGCATCAGCAAATCGCGCTGTTGCTCAGGCGTGCTGCGGTTCCAGTCGATTACGGTATTGAAGCTCATGGCCTTACTCCATCATCTTCTCAATCGGCAGCACCAGAATCGAACTGGCACCCAACGCTTTCAGTTTTTCCATGGTTTCCCAGAACAGGGTTTCGCTGCTGACCATGTGCATAGCGACACGCTGTTGATCGCCCGCCAGCGGCAGGATGGTCGGACGTTCAGCGCCCGGCAGCAGGGCGATAACTTCTTCCAGACGCTCGGTTGGCGCGTGCATCATGATGTATTTGGATTCGCGCGCCTGAATCACGCCCTGGATACGGGTCAGCAGTTTGTCGATGAGTTGCTGTTTGGCCTCGTCCATCTCGCCGTCGCGCTGGATCAGACAGGCTTTCGAGCGGTAAATCACTTCCACTTCACGCAGACCGTTGGCTTCAAGGGTCGCACCGGTGGAGACCAGGTCGCAAATCGCATCGGCAAGGCCCGCGCGGGGAGCGACTTCGACAGAACCATTCAGCAGGCAGGATTTAAACGACACGCCTTTTTTGTCGAGATAACGCTTTAACAGGTGCGGGTAAGAGGTGGCGATACGCTTGCCATCCAGCGCGGCCGGGCCGTCCCAGACTGCATCGACCGCCGTTGCCAGCGACAGGCGGCAACCGCCGAAGTCCAGGCGACGCAGCGTGAAATAGCGCGGATCTTCGCCCTGTGCGCGGCGGGTCAGTAGCTCTTCCTCCAGCACGTTTTCCCCGATAATCCCCAGATCGACCACGCCGTCCATCACCAGGCCCGGAATGTCATCATCACGCACGCGCAGAATGTCGATGGGCATGTTTTCCGCCAGCGCGATCAGCCGTTGCGTGTGCAGGTTGATTTTTATGCCGCAGCGGGCGAGTAATTCGCGTGAATCATCGCTTAAACGCCCGGATTTCTGAATAGCTATGCGTAAACGGGTATTATCTAACATTCTTTTTATCCTCTTAACCTGCCTGAATTTGGTTCAAAAAAAAGCCCCCGGAAGGCGATCTTCCGGGGGCTTTTTCATGCGTTCTTGCACCACTGGAAGATCTGAATGTCTTCCAGCACACATCGCCTGAAAGACTAGTCAGGATGATGGTGATGATGGTGGTGTTTAAATTGAACGCGTGTCATAAAATTCTCGATGAATGATTATTCATATGTTGGCAATTAACCTAAACCACTTTGACTACCGAAGGCAAGGGCTTTTTTTAATCATTAATTCATTTCATATTCATCGTATGAATTGTCAGTTACGCGAGCCTGGCGTAGCCTTAAAGCTTACGCGTGAACGTCGGGAGAAAACGCATGAAGAAGGTCGCCATTGTCGGACTGGGATGGCTGGGGATGCCGCTGGCATTGTCATTAACGGCACGAGGCTGGCAGGTCACGGGCAGTAAAACCACACAGGACGGGGTAGAGGCGGCGCGCATGTGCGGCATAAACAGCTATCTGTTGCGTCTGGAACCCGAACTTATTTGCGATGCCGACGATCTGGATGAGCTGATGAACGTCGATGCGCTGGTGATTACGCTACCTGCGCGGCGCACCGGGCCGGGGGAAACCTTCTATTTGCAGGCGATGCAGGAGATTGTCGACAGCGCGCTGGCGCATCGCATTCCGCGTATTATTTTCACCAGTTCCACCTCGGTTTATGGCGAATTTAACGGCATTGCCAAAGAGAACACGCCGCGCAATCCGGTCACCGCCAGCGGGCGCGTGCTCAAGGAGCTTGAAGACTGGCTGCATAATTTGCCGGGAACCTCTGTTGATATTCTGCGCCTGGCCGGGCTTGTCGGGCCGGGGCGTCATCCCGGGCGCTTCTTTGCCGGGAAAACCGCACCTGACGGTCAGCACGGCGTTAACCTTGTGCATCTTGAAGATGTGGTTAACGCAATCACCCTATTGTTGCAGGCCCCGAAAGGCGGGCACATCTATAATATCTGTGCGCCGCTACACCCGGCGCGGGCAACGTTTTACCCTGTCATGGCCCGTCAGCTGAATTTAGCGGCCCCGCATTTTCTTGATGCCAGCCATGATGACAAAGGGAAAATCATAGACGGCAGTCGAATCACCAAAGAGCTGGGATTTGACTATCAATATCCCGATCCACTGCTCATGCCGATGGAATAGAGGCGTCAGCAGGGGGGACTGGTCGCGCACCGCGAGGGAGCGAGCATGAAACCATTGCTGGATGTTCTTGTCATTCTTGATGCGCTTGAAAAAGAGGGGAGCTTTGCTGCGGCGTCGGCAAAGCTGTACAAAACTCCCTCGGCGCTGAGTTACACCGTTCACCGACTGGAGAGCGACCTCAATATTCAGCTTCTTGACCGCAGTGGGCATCGGGCGAAATTCACCCGAACCGGCCAGTTACTGCTGGAAAAAGGGCGCGAAGTGCTGCATTCCGTGCGGGAACTGGAAAAGCAGGCGGTCAAACTTCATCAGGGGTGGGAAAACGATCTGGTGATCGGTGTGGATGATACCTTCCCGTTTTCGCTGCTCGTTCCGCTGATTGAAGCCTTTTATAAAGATCACAGCGTCACCCGGCTGAAGTTTATCAACGGCGTGATGTCCGGATCGTGGGAGGCGTTAACGGAAGGGCGGGCCGATATGATCGTTGGCGCGCTGCGCGATCCGCCGATGATGAGTGGTTTCGGTTTCGCCCGTCTGGGCACGCTGGAGCAGGTGTTTGCCGTCGCTCCTCATCATCCGCTGGCGAAAGAGGCCGAGCCGCTTTCCCGCCGCGAAATCAAAAGCCATCGCGCCATTATCGTTGGCAGCGGCACCGCCGCAGGCGCGTTATCGCAGCCGCTTACCGACGATCGGGAAGCGATCACCGTCTTTGATTTTAAAACTAAACTGGAACTGCAAATGGGCGGCCTCGGCTGCGGTTATTTGCCGCGCTATCTGGCGCAGCGGTTTCTGGAAAGCGGGGCGCTGGTGGAAAAACGCGTGGTCGTCGGTAGCTCGCCGGAGTCGGTCTGGATTGGCTGGAACGAGCAAACGGCGGGGCTGGCAAGCGCCTGGTGGTGCCAGGAAATATTAACAAATCGTGCGATCGCTAACGTTTACAATTCCGGAGATGCCGCAATACCGCGCGCTTTATGAAAAATTTCTCGTGATCGGCTTCTCACTGTCTTGTCATCGCGCCTTAGTTTGGTGCAAAATATGCCGCCTGCAAAAAATGATATTAACCGACGCTCACTGCGTCGGTTATTTTTTTGCAACAAAAACGCCATTTAAATCAAAGAGGCCGGGCTTCGTACCGGATAGATACACATTTAAAAACCGACAGTCGTTGTCGCTGAGGAAAGAAAACAGATGGGGCAATTTTTTGCTTTTGCGACGGCATTCGCCGTAATGGGGGTTTAACCATGTCGCATAACGTTACTCCAAAAACCTCTCGCGTGGAATTGCGTAAAACCCTTACGTTGATTCCGGTTGTAATGATGGGTCTTGCCTATATGCAGCCGATGACGCTGTTCGATACGTTCGGCATTGTCTCTGGTTTAACCGATGGCCATGTTGCAACGGCGTATGCCTTTGCGCTGGTTGCCATTCTCTTTACTGCGCTGAGCTACGGTAAACTGGTGCGTCGTTTCCCGTCCGCTGGCTCCGCCTATACCTACGCCCAGAAATCCATCAGCCCGGTTGTTGGCTTTATGGTGGGCTGGTCATCACTGCTGGACTACCTGTTCATGCCGATGATCAACATTCTGCTGGCGAAAATCTATTTTGAAGCGCTGGTGCCGGGCGTGCCGTCATGGCTGTTCGTGGTTGCGCTGGTGGCCTTTATGACCATCTCTAACCTGCGCAGCATCAAGTCGGTGGCGAACTTCAACACCCTGATCGTGATCCTGCAAATGGGTATCGTGGCGGTGATTGTGGGCCTCATCATCTACGGTGTGGCGCACGGTGAAGGCGCGGGCACGCTGACCAGCACCCGTCCGTTCTGGTCTGAAGGCGCGCATGTGGTGCCGATGATCACCGGTGCAACCATCCTGTGCTTCTCGTTCCTGGGCTTTGACGGCATCTCTTCGCTGTCTGAAGAAACCAAAGACGCTGAGCGCGTGATCCCGAAAGCGATTTTCCTGACTGCACTGATCGGCGGCCTGGTGTTTATCATGGCGTCCTATTTCCTGCAGCTCTATTTCCCGGACATCTCCCGCTTTAAAGAGCCGGACGCGTCTCAGCCGGAAATCATGCTCTACGTTGCGGGTAAAGCGTTCCAGTTCGGCGTGCTGATTTTCTCCACCATTACCGTGCTGGCTTCCGGTATGGCGGCACACGCGGGCGTTTCTCGTCTGATGTACGTGATGGGCCGTGATGGTGTGTTCCCGACCCGTTTCTTCGGTTATGTGCACCCGAAATGGCGCACCCCGGCATGGAACGTGCTGCTGGTTGGCGCAATTGCGCTGCTGGCGATTAACTTTGACCTGGTAACCGCGACGGCGTTGATTAACTTCGGTGCGCTGGTGGCCTTCACCTTCGTTAACCTCTCCGTGATCTCGCAGTTCTGGATCCGTGAGAAGCGCAACAAGACGCTGAAAGACCACTTCAACTACCTGGTGCTGCCAATGTGTGGCGCGCTGACGGTAGGTGCGCTGTGGGTGAACCTGGAAGAGAGCTCCATGATTCTGGGCCTCATCTGGGGTGCGATTGGTCTGCTGTATCTGGCCTGCGTGACCAAAAGTTTCCGCAACCCGGTACCACAGTACGAAGATATCGCCCAGTAATCCCTGCGAGCGGTAATAAAAAACCGGAGGCATCAGCCTCCGGTTTTTTTATGGGCTGGATTTAAACTTTCGCCCTCACCCTAACCCTCTCCCCCAGGAGAGGGGATCGATTGTGCGCAGACTCTCCCTCAGGAGAGGTGATAACCCGCTTTTCTCCCTCTCTCCTAGGAGAGGGGATCGCCCGCTTTTCTCCCTCTCTCTCAGGGAGAGGGGTTCACCTGCCTTTCTCCCTCTCCCTGAGGGAGAGGGCCGGGGTGAGGGTCAATCACACAATCTCCTGCACATACTGAAACAGCGCTTTCAGCAACGCCTGTTTCCCGCCGTCTCCCTCGTGCTGGTGATAAAGCGCTTCAAGCTCCTGCGCATACGCCTCTAAAAACTCCGGGGTAAATACCTCACGCCGGTGCGCCAGCCAGCGCTGTTGCTCCTGCTCATCGAGCGTGCCGGGGTAATTACGCGCCCGGTAATTAAACAGCAGTTTTTCAACGCGTTTGTCCGCAAAGGTAATATCCAGCACCGACAGATTGCGGGGCTCGGTTTCCAGTACAATTTTCATCGACGCGCGATCCGCATCGCTAAAAAAGCCGTTATAAAGCTGGGTATCAATATTCTCTGAAGGCACAAACGGCTCGGCTTCGGCGAAAATCGCCACCACTTTTTCCCGCACCTGCGGGTTTTCCCGCAGCACTTTTAAATTGTCCAGACAGCGCTGGCGGTCAATGCCCAGACGTTCGGCGTCCTCTGCCCGCAGCGTATTGGCCTGCGCCAGCACCGGGCATTTATTCAGATGCACCAGCTTCACCGGCACGGCGGCATCATCACCTAAATCGGTTCTGGCGGTATACAGCCGTTCACGCAACGCATCGGCATCAAGCGTCAGCAGCGGCGTCATATCGCCCGCCAGATCGACCATAATCACCGCGTTGCGGTTTTCAGGATGCCAGGCCAGCGGCGCGACCCAGCTTGTATTACCACGCGCGGCACCAAACATCCCGGAGACGTGCACCAGCGGCTTCATTTGCGGCACATCGATGAGCGTAGCGAGCTTGTGCTTGCTGCGGTAGTTGTACAGATAGCTGAAAAGTTTCGGCTGCTTCTCTTTCACCAGCTTCGCCATGGCGATAGTGGCATACACGTCGGCCATCGCATCGTGCGCGTTGGCATGTTCGATGCCATTGGCGCGGGTCAGATGCTCAAGGCGAAAACTCGGCAGGCCGTCATCATTTTCCGGCCAGTTGATCCCTTCCGGACGCAGGGCGTAGCAGGCGCGCATCACATCAAGCAGATCCCAACGTGAATTGTTGTTCTGCCAGCTCCAGGCATAGGGATCGTAAAAGTTGCGATAAAAAATATTGCGCGTCACTTCGTCATCAAAGCGCACGTTGTTATAGCCCACCACGCAGGTGGCCGGAACGGTAAACAGCGCATGGATACGCCGGGCAAATGCGGCCTCATTCTCGCCTTTTTCGAGGGCAAGCTGCGGCGTGATGCCAGTAATCAGCACCGCTTCCGGCTGCGGCAGATAGTCATCAGCAGGTTTACAGTAAAAAATATCCGGCTCACCGGTGGCGTTAAAGTCGGCGTCAGTGCGCAGGGCGGCAAACTGCGCCGGACGATCCAGCGCCGGGCTGGTACCGAAGGTTTCGTAGTCGTGGAAGAGAAAGGTAGGCAACGCAGCGGTTTCAGACACCAGAGATCATCCTGTTTTAAAGTCACCCTCCTATGGTAAACCATCCCAGGCTCTCTTCCGAAATAAAAGCCTTTTTAACGCTGCTTTTGCGAGCGTTCTTCCTGTCCTGATCCCCCGCTGTCACATTTCTTTGCAATTATGCCAGGTTACGACATAAGAATTTCCGTACAAAGGGCATCGATTTTATATGACTTAGAGGATATGCCGTTGAAACGCCGTTTGTTTATTGCCACTTCACTTCTTGCTGTTTGCGTGAATTTAGCGCAGGCCCAGGATCTACCTTATACCCCGCAGCCGCCGCAAATTCAGGCCGGTGCCTGGGTTTTAATGGATTACACCACGGGGCAACTCTTAACGGCGGGCAATGAACATCAACAACGTAACCCGGCGAGCCTCACCAAGCTGATGACCGGTTATGTGGTGGACAGGGCCATCGACAGCCATCGCATTACGCCGGACGATGTTGTTACCGTTGGCAAAGATGCGTGGGCGAAGGGGAACCCGGTGTTTGAGGGATCGTCCCTGATGTTTATCAAGCCGGGCGACCGGGTCACGGTGCGCGATTTAAGCCGGGGGCTGATTGTTGACTCCGGTAATGACGCCTGTGTGGCACTCGCCGATTATGTGGCGGGCGGTCAGCCGCAGTTTGTGGCGATGATGAATGATTACGTGCAAAAGCTGAATTTGCGCGACACCCATTTTGAAACGGTGCACGGGCTGGATGCGCCTGGCCAGCACAGTTCAGCTTACGATCTGGCGGTGCTCTCCCGCGCGATTATCCACGGCGAGCCTGCGT
This sequence comes from Enterobacter sp. kpr-6, assembly GCF_900116015.1. Lineage (GTDB taxonomy): Bacteria > Pseudomonadota > Gammaproteobacteria > Enterobacterales > Enterobacteriaceae > Enterobacter_D. The sequence continues at coordinate 150,297 of NZ_FOYH01000002.1, read as the reverse complement.
TTTATCATATGTATAGTGAGAAAAGCCTGACCTGGAACGGCATTACCCAGCAGAACCGTAACGGCCTGCTGTGGGACAAATCGCTGGCTGTCGACGGTCTGAAAACCGGGCACACCTCCGGTGCGGGCTTCAACCTCATCGCCTCAAGCGTTGACGGTCAGCGGCGTTTAATTGCGGTGATCATGGGTGCTGAAAGCCCGAAAGCGCGTGAGGATCAGGCGCGCAAACTGCTCCACTGGGGCCAGCAGAACTTTGATACGGTGCAAATCCTGCGTAAAGGTAAGCAGGTCGGCAGCGAGCGCATCTGGTACGGCGACAAAGAAAAAATCTCGCTCGGTATCGAGCAGGATTACTGGCTGGCGCTACCGAAAAGTGAAATGCCGCATATCAAAGCAAAATACACGTTATCCAAAAAATCACTCGAAGCACCGATAGCGGCCCATCAGCAGGTAGGGGAAATTGAGCTTTACGATCGCGACCGGGTCATCGCGCAGTGGCCGCTGGTCACCCTCGAAAGCGTAGGGAAGGGCGGTATGTTCTCGCGACTGTCTGATTACCTGCACCATAAAGCATAACCTTTTGCCACAGGCTGGCTGGCGAGTCAGCCAGCCTGCTCACATACTGTAGATAATCATCACCAACGGAGGCTCCTATGGATTACAGCATCAGAGAAGTAAACAAGCGTAAGATTGCCGGGTTTCATCTGGTTGGGCCGTGGGAAAAAACGGTTAAACAGGGATTTGAACAACTGACGATGTGGGTGAAAAGCAAGCAGATCCAGCCGCAGGAATGGCTCGCGGTCTATTACGATAACCCGGATGAAGTGCCGGCAGAAAAACTGCGGGCCGATACGGTTATCACCGTGGCCGACGGTTTTACCATTCCTGAAAACAGCGAAGGCGTGATGCTCAGTGAACTGCCCGGTGGCACCTACGCGGTGGCCCGTGCGCACGTAGAAAACGAAGCCTTCCAGCAGGCGTGGGATTCCTTTTTCGGCAGCCTTCTGGCTGATCCCGACCATCAGATCGCCTTACGCCCCTGTTTTGAGCTTTACCTCAATGCCGACAGCGGGGAAGGCCACTGGGATATTGAGATGTATATCCCGGTCGAACCCAAAACGCTCTGAGGACGCGCAGAGTTGATCCTGATGGGCTGATGCTGCTGTTTGTGTAATAAATGCGCATTTTCGCCGGGGCGCAGGCGACAATCCCGATGCCCCGGCCAGAAAAACAGATACAATTGCGCCTTTGTCGTTTTAGCCGGAGAGCGGGTGTGCGTCCCGACAAATCACTCAGTCCTTTTGAAATTCGCCTTTATCGCCACTACCGCATTGTGCATGGTGTGCGCATTGCGCTGGCGTTTATCCTGACCTTTTTACTGGTGCGCTTACTGAATATTCCCGAAGGGACCTGGCCGCTGATCACGCTGGTGGTGATCATGGGGCCGATCTCCTTCTGGGGCAACGTCGTCCCCCGCGCCTTCGATCGTATTGGCGGCACCATTTTTGGCTCCCTGCTTGGCCTGATTGCGCTCAGGCTGGAATTGATATCGCTGCCGCTGATGCTGCTGTGGTGTTTCGCCGCCATGTTCCTTTGCGGCTGGCTGGCGCTGGGCAAGAAACCTTATCAGGCGCTGTTAATCGGTATCACCCTGTCGGTTGTGGTCGGCGCACCCGCGGGCGACATGCATATCGCACTGTGGCGCGGCGGCGATGTGATCCTGGGCTCCCTGCTGGCGATGCTGTTTACCGGTATCTGGCCGCAGCGGGCGTTTCTGCACTGGCGCATCCAGATGGCGAATTACGTCACGGCGTTTAACCGCGTCTATCAGGCCGGGTTTTCCCCTAATCTTGTCGAACGCCCGCGCCTTGAAAAGCACCTGCAAAAAATACTCAATGACGTGGTAAAAATGCGCGGGCTGATTGTGCCTGCCAGTAAAGAGACCCACATCCAGAAGGCGATTTTTGAGGCGATCCAGACGGTGAACCGCAACCTGGTCTGTATGCTGGAGCTGCAAATCAACGCTTACTGGGCGTCCCGTGCCAGCCACTTCGTCATGCTGAACGCGCAAACGCTACGTGAAACGCAAAACATGACCCAGCAAACGTTGCTGACGATTGCCCATGCGCTGTACGAAGGCAATCCGCAGCCGGTGCTGGCGAACAACGAAAAGCTGAATGAAATCGTCGCTGAACTGCGGCAGTTGATTCAGGATCATAAAGGGGAGACGCTCGCTGAAACGCCCATTCACAGCTACGTGTGGTTAAGTCTGGAACTTGCCCGCCAGCTTGAAATTCTGTCGCATTTAATCTGCCGGGCGCTGCGCAAATAAGCCGCACCTGTACGGGCAAATTCAGCGCGTTGTTTCGATTCAGCACGATTTAGGGTTATGATACCGTAAAGGATAAAACCATTGTCATCAGTCGTCGCTATCAGTAATGTTGAGTCCGCGGCGATTGCTTTAACGAATCCGAATCTTATATTAGCAGGGGTGTAAAAATGGAAATCACTAAGCCTTCGTTCCAGGATGTACTGGAATTTGTCCGTCTGTTCCGTCGTAAAAACAAGCTGCAACGCGAAATCCAGGACGTCGAGAAAAAGATCCGTGATAACCAAAAGCGCGTACTGTTGCTGGACAACCTGAGCGACTACATCAAGCCGGGTATGAGCGTTGAAGCCATCCAGGGCATCATTGCCAGCATGAAAAGCGATTACGAAGATCGCGTTGATGACTACATCATCAAGAATGCTGAGATCTCCAAAGAGCGCCGCGAGATTTCTAAAAAGCTCAAAACCATGGGTGAGATGAAAACCCACGAGCCGAAAGGCGAGTAATTCTCTGACGGTGAGGGCCTTGCTCTCACCGTTCTGTTACCCCACCTTCTACCATTCGCAGCAGATGCTGCACCGGCCACTGTTCCGCCTCCGTTTTCTCTTTCACCCACCCACTGATTTGTTCCACATCGTGACGCCGGGTATCTAACAGCAGACCGACCACGCTGCCGCTATGCGCCACCGTTATGCCATACAGATCGCAGCGCATCACGATATCCAGCAGCGCAGTAAAACCTGGCTTCGGTAACACCGTCTGGCTGGCAATCGCACTTAAGGTGGCGGCTTCACCCAGTAACGCCGCACTCTTTTGCTGGCAGGCGAGCTGGAGCTTTTGCCAGGCCCGATCGAGCGTGCTGGCGTTATCCTGTAACGCCCGCTCACGCGCCATCCGGTGATAGTCGGCGGTGCGCAGAGTCAGCGGACTTTCTAACAGCAAAATATCCACCGCAGGCGGTGCTTCGCAGGCGATACGCGTAGTCCCGGCGTGATGATCGAACAGGGTCAGTGCGCGGAACACGGTGCTGTCGGTCGGTTCAAGCGCCACGCAGAGCGTTGCCAGCGTCGCTTCATCAAGCGCGTGCCCGAGATGCCGCGCGGTGGCCACGGCGGTGGCGGCAATATCCGCCGTGCTGCTGGCCATCCCTTTCGCCACCGGGATCGTTGAATGGCAGTCGATGCGGATCTCACGGCTGAGTGCCGGCGGCAGGTGCCAGAACGCCAGCAATTGATCGACCATCGCGCGCACCAGCGGGCGCTCCTGAGGCAGGGGGGTACCGCTTGATATCTCAACGGCGCTGTACCAGTTGACCGGACAGGAGACTAATTTCTCACCGCCCAGAATCCAGCCCTGAATAATCTCGCCGCAGGATGCGGGACAGGTTGCCAGCGCCACGGTTTTTCCTTATCGGTGTTCGGGAAGCAGATAGTGTCACCGCCGCGCGGCAAACGCCAGGCTTGCCGCTAACACCATTCGGAAAAAGAAATGAAATGGGCGCATAGGCTCAATCTCAAACGGCAATATTTTGTTATTCGCAATTTTTTATTCTTTTATCTGAAAGCGTGGATCCACGGGCGCTGGCGTAGCTCACGCAAGAAATTGTTATAGCGCAACAAAATAATCTCTCAGGCAGGATAAACTGCCTCCGTTTTTATATATCAGATGCGATAGAGTAAGAATTTGAATTACCCGTTTTAGGCTCATCAGGCATAAAACCAAATAATACCGACAGGTTCGCCACAGAAAATGTGGCAGGGAAGGGGGTGTGAATCCCCCGCAGCCCCCGCTGCTGTAATGCTGACAACCCCGTATTACCACTGATCATCCGATCGGGAAGGACGGGCGAGGACGACGCTAAGCCAGAAGACCGACCTTACGGTATCACCAACAACTTCGGTGGGAAGTGGGTTGGTCAGCAACGTGCAGCCGGGCTGCGCGTACAGCCTGACTGCATCCTTTTTCCGCCCGCAACGGGAACGGATATGTCAGCAGCGCGTAGTGCCTTTATCCTCGCCGCCACCGGCAGCGGGTGTGGCAAAACCACCGTTACGCTTGGGTTGTTACGCGCCCTGACGCAGCGCGGCTTACGCATTCAGCCTTTCAAAGTCGGCCCTGACTATCTGGATACCGCCTGGCATACGGCGGTGACCGGCGTTGCTTCCCGCAATCTCGACAGTTTTATGCTCCCCACCGCCACCCTCAATGCCCTGTTTACTGCGCACCTGGAGCAGGCCGATATAGGCGTCATCGAAGGCGTAATGGGACTGTATGACGGCTACGGCACCGATCCTGACTATTGCAGCAGCGCTGCGCTGGCAAAACAGCTGGGCGTGCCTGTGATTTTGCTGGTCGATGGCAAAGCCGTTTCCACCTCCATTGCCGCCACGGTGATGGGCTTCCGGCACTTTGATCCGGCGCTGAATATCGCAGGTGTAATCGTCAACCGGGTCAACAGCGAAGGGCACTTTCAACTGCTTAAGCAGGCTGTCGAAAAATACTGCCCGCTGCCGGTACTGGGTTATGTTCCGCACAGTGCGGGCGTGGCGCTGCCAGAGCGACACTTAGGCCTGGTGACGGCGCGGGAGTCCGTCGTGGAGTCCGACGCCTGGCAGGATTTTGCCGCACGTTTAGAACAGACCCTGGATATCGCCCGCCTGCTCGACCTGACGCGCCTGCAAACGCTGCCGCCCGGTCAATGGCCTGAGATGCCCGCGTCCGGCGAAGGGTTAACCCTGGCGCTGGCCGATGACGAAGCCTTTAACTTTTACTATCCCGATAACTTAATGCTGCTTGAGCAGGCGGGCGTGCGCATCGTGCGTTTTAGCCCGCTTCACGACAGCCACTTACCAGAGTGCCAGATGCTGTGGCTCGGCGGCGGCTACCCGGAACTGCACGCCCCGGCGCTTGCCGCAAACCACACCATGCGGGCGCAAATCCGCGCCGCCCATCAGCGTGGCGTGGCGATCTATGGCGAATGCGGCGGGCTGATGTATCTCGGCACCACGCTGACCGATGCCCGTGGCGCGGTGCACAACATGCTCGACATTATTCCCGGCCACAGCCAGATGGGTAAAACGCTCACCCGGTTTGGCTACTGCGAGGCGCAGGCGCGGGAGCACACCCTGTTTACCGCCCCAGGCGAGCGGCTGCGCGGCCATGAATTTCACTATTCCGATTTCACCCCGGCGCGCCAGGCCGCGTTCGACTGCCATAAAACCCGCGACGGGCAAATGCTTAAGCGCTGGCAAGGGGGCTGGCAGGTGGGTAACACCTTCGGCAGCTACCTGCACCTGCATTTTGCCCAGCGCCCAACGATGCTCAACCACTGGTTTGCCGCCGCAAGGAGCGCCCGATGACGCTGCTTGCCTGGTTTACCGCATGGCTCCTCGATCGCTGGCTGGGCGATCCTCCCCACTGGCCGCATCCGGTGCGCTGGATCGGCGCGCTGATTAATCTGACGCAGCGTCTGGTGCGCAAGGCGTGCAAGCGTGAAGCGACGCTAAAAATCGGCGGTGGCGTGATGTGGCTGGTGGTGGTCGGTACCACCGGCGGGGTGGCCTGGGGTCTTCTCGCTCTGGCCCGCGCCATTCACCCCTGGATCGGCTTCGGCGTTGAAGTGTGGATGATTTACACGCTGCTTGCCGCGCGCTGCCTGGATGACAGCGCCCGCGCGGTCGAAAATGCCCAGCGTCACGGCACGCTGGCGGAAAGCCGAGAAAAGCTGTCGTGGATTGTCGGGCGCGATACCTCGGCGCTGGAGCCCGCGCAAATCAGCCGCGCGGTCGTGGAAACCGTCGCCGAAAACACCGTCGATGGCGTCATTGCCCCGCTGTTTTTCTTGTTGATCGGCGGTGCGCCGCTGGCGATGGCCTACAAAGCGGTGAACACCCTCGATTCGATGGTCGGCTACAAACATGAAAAATACCGCGCCATCGGCATGGTCAGCGCACGCATGGACGATGTGGCGAATTACCTTCCGGCGCGCCTGAGCTGGCTGCTTCTCACCGCCGCCGCCTGGCTGTGCCGTTTCGATGCTAAACGGGCATTCCGGCTTGGCTTTCGCGATCGCCGCAATCACAGCAGTCCGAACTGCGCCTGGCCGGAGGCAACCGTCGCTGGCGCGCTCGGCGTGCGCCTTGGCGGGCCGAATGACTATTTCGGACAGCGCGTGGACAAGCCGTGGATCGGCGATGAGCACCGCGCGATCCATATCGATGACATTTCCCGAACCCTGAAACTGATGTGGGTCGCCTCGACGCTGGCGCTGATCTTATTTGCGCTGGTGCACATCGCGCTTGCGGGCACGTTCACAGGATGAAAACCATGGAGTATTTGCAGCAACCTCAGGCCATTGAAGCCAAAAGTTTTGTCATCATCAGCGACATTATTCGCCAGACGCGGCCCGACTATGTTTTTGCCAGCCCGCTGCATGAGGCGGTGATCAAGCGCGTTATCCATACCACCGCCGATTTCGACTGGCTGGATATTCTGTGGTTTTCCGACACCGCCCTGACCAGTCTGTGCGCCGCGCTACGCAACGGCTGCACGCTGTACACCGATACCACCATGGCGCTCTCAGGCATTAATAAAACCCTGCTCGCCCACTTCGGCAGTGAGGTGCGCTGTTTTATCAGCGATCCGCGCGTGGTGCGCCAGGCGAAGGCGCAGAGCATCACGCGCTCCATGGCGGCGGTGGATCTGGCGCTCACCGAGCCGGGCGACAAAATCTTTGTCTTTGGCAACGCGCCTACCGCGCTGTTCCGCCTGCTGGAGCATAAATGCGACGTGCGCGGCGTGGTGGGCGTACCGGTGGGTTTTGTCGGGGCCGAAGAGTCAAAAGATGCGCTGGCGGCCAGTCAGCTTCCGGCGATTGCAGCCCTCGGGCGCAAAGGGGGCAGCAACGTCGCGGCGGCGATTATTAACGCCATGCTCTACCACCTGCGGGAGGCGCAATGAGCGATTCCGCCTTTGACGCCCCGGTCTGGCATAACGGTAAAGCCTTACGCAAAGGCTACACCACCGGCTCCTGCGCCACGGCGGCGGCGAAAGTAGCCGCGCTGATGGTGCTGCGCCAGCACCTGATCCATCAGGTGTCGATTGTCACCCCGTCCGGCGTCACCCTGTGTCTGAACGTCGAGTCGCCGCACATCGAGGGCCAGCAGGCTATCGCGGCGATCCGTAAAGACGGCGGCGATGACGTGGACGCCACGCACGGAATGCTGATTTTTGCCCGTGTCACCCTGACCGACAGCCCGGAGATTGTGCTGCGCGGAGGGGAAGGCGTCGGCACCGTCACCCGTAAAGGCATCGGCTTACCCATTGGCAGCGCGGCCATCAACCGCACGCCGCGCCAGACCATCGAAGCCGCCGTGCGGGAAGCCATCGGCCCGGCGCGCGGGGCTGACGTTGAAATCTTCGCCCCGGAAGGCGAGGCGCGGGCGCAAAAAACCTATAACGGCAGATTAGGCATTGTGGGCGGCATTTCGATTATCGGCACCACCGGCATTGTCACGCCCATGTCTGAGGAGAGCTGGAAGCGCTCGCTGGCGCTGGAGCTTGAGATCAAACACGCCGCCGGGCTGCGCCGCGTCATTCTGGTGCCCGGTAATCACGGCGAGCGGTTTGTGCGTGAACAGCTTAACGTCTCAACAGACGCGGTAGTGACCATGAGCAACTTCGTCGGCTACATGATTGAAGAGGCGGTGCGACTGGGCTTTACGCAAATCGTACTGGTGGGGCACCCCGGCAAACTGGTGAAAGTTGCCGCCGGGATCTTTCACACCCACAGCCACATCGCCGATGCACGCATGGAAATCCTGGTGGCGCACCTGGCGCTTCTCGGCGCGCCGCACGATCTGCTGCTGGCGGTAAGCGAGTGCGACACCACCGAAGCGGCGCTGGAACCTGTTCAGGCCGCCGGATTTAGCCATCTGTTTGATCACCTCGCCCGGCGGATCTGCGAGCGCGTGGGGCAGACGCTGCGCTTTAGCCAGAATCCGCCCCAGTGCGACGCCATTTTATTCTCGTTTGATAACCAGGTGCTGGGCGTGAACCGTCCTCTCACCGCCATTGCGGAGGATCTGCAATGCTGACCGTCGTGGGAATGGGGCCTGGCACGCTGTCGCTGATGACGCCCGCCGCACTGCAGGCCGTGCAGTACGCCGATGCGCTGGTGGGGAGCAAAAGACACCTCGCCCAGTTTGTCGCTTTTAAAGGTGAAATCCGCGCGCTTGACGCGGATATTCCGGCGCTGCTGGCGTGGCTTGCCGACCAGCAACATCGACATATCGTGGTGCTGGCCTCCGGCGATCCGCTGTTTTTTGGCATTGGCACACGGCTGGTGGCGCATTTTGGCATTGCGCAGGTGCGCGTCATTCCTGGCATCAGCGCAGTGCAGTATCTGTGTGCGAAAACCGGCATCGACATGAATGATATCTGGCTGACCAGCAGCCACGGGCGCGAAGTGGATTTCGACACGATCGTCCGTCACGACAAAGTGGCGATGGTGACCGACGCCCGCTGCGGCCCGCGTGAAATCGCCGCTGAACTGATCACGCGCGGCGCAGGCCACCGCTGGCTGGTGATTGGCGAAAACCTCGCCCAGGACAACGAACGCATTCACTGGCTGCGGGCCACTGAAGTGCGGGAGCAATACGACATGAACGTGGTGGTGATCCTCAATGAAAGATGAGTTGTTTTTACGCGGTGAAAAAGTGCCGATGACCAAAGAGCCGATCCGGGCGCTGGCGCTCTCCCGGCTGGCGCTGCACCGCGCCACGCATTTTATTGATATCGGCGCGGGCACCGGCAGCGTCTCCATCGAAGCGGCGCTGCTTAATCCCTCCCTCGCCATCACTGCGGTGGAGCGCAACCCGGCGGCGCTGCGTTTGCTGGAAGATAACCGCCTGCGCTTTGACTGCCCGAACATCACCATCCTCGAAGGCGTTGCGCCTGTCTCCATCCCAAGACTCGCCGACGCGGTGTTTATCGGCGGCAGCGGCGGCAATCTCACCCAGCTTATCGACTGGTCGCTGGCGCAACTGCACCCCGGCGGGCGTCTGGTGATGACCTTTATTTTGCAGGAAAACCTCAGCGCCGCGCTTACGCACCTGGCTTTGTGCCGGGTCAGAGCGCTGGACTGCCAGCAGTTGCAGGTTTCCACCCTCACCGCACTCGGCACAGGCCATTACTTCAAGCCAAATAACCCCGTCTTTGTGATTTCCTGCGAGAAGGAGACCAGCGATGCCAGACACAACTGAGGCGCAAACCGTCTGGTTTGTGGGGGCCGGGCCGGGTGATAAGGAGTTGATCACCCTGAAGGGCTACCGGCTGTTGCAGCGGGCGCAGGTGGTGATTTATGCCGGATCGCTGATCAACACCGAGCTTCTGGACTATTGCCCACCCGATGCCCAGTGCCACGACAGCGCTGAACTGCATCTTGAGCAGATCATCGACCTGATGGAAGCCGGAGTGAAAGCGGGGAAAACCGTGGTGCGACTGCAAACGGGCGACGTTTCGCTCTACGGATCGGTGCGTGAGCAGGGCGAAGTGCTCACCGCGCGCGGCATCGCCTGGAAAGTGGTGCCGGGTGTCAGCGCCTTTCTCGGTGCCGCCGCCGAACTGGGCGTGGAATACACCGTGCCGGAAGTGTCGCAGAGTCTGGTGATCACCCGTCTTGAGGGCCGTACCCCGGTACCGCCGCTGGAGCAACTGGAGTCGTTTGCCGCGCATCAGACCTCGATGGCGATCTACCTCTCCGTGCAGCGCATTCACCGCGTGGCGGAGCGGTTGATTGAAGGGGGTTACCCGGCGGATACCCCGGTGGCGGTGATTTATAAAGCCACCTGGCCGGAAAGCCAGACGGTGCGCGGCACCCTGGCAGACATCGCCGACAAAGTCCGCGAGGCGGGCATTCGCAAAACGGCGCTGATCCTGGTCGGGAAATTTCTTGGCGAGGAGTACCACTACTCGCGCCTCTACGCGGCGGATTTCAGCCATGAATACCGTAAAGCCTGACGCCATTGCGCTGTTCTGCCTGACGCCGGGCGGCGTACAGCTTGCGAAACGGCTGCAAACGGCGCTCCCGGTGCGCTGTTTTACCAGCGAAAAGCTGGTCACCGACGGGTTCTCACCCTTCGACGGCAACTTTGCGGACGCGCTGCGCGATGCCTTTTGCCGCTATTCCACGCTGGTGTTTATCGGCGCGACGGGCATTGCCGTGCGCGTGTTGGCTCCGCTGGTCAACGACAAACTGCACGATCCGGCGGTCATTGTGATCGATGAGCACGGGCAGCACGCGATCAGCCTGCTCTCCGGTCACTTGGGCGGCGCGAATGCGATGGCGGTTTACCTGGCGGGCCTTCTGGGGGCCGATCCGGTGATTACCACCGCCACCGACGTTAACGGTCTGGCGGCGCTGGACGTGCTGGCGCGCCAGCTTGATGCGCGGATGGAACATTTTCGCGCGGCGGTCAAACGCATCAATCAGATGCTGGTCAGCGGGCAGCGCATCGGGCTGTGGTGCGACGAAAACCTGCGTGATGACGCAGCGCGCTGTGACACGCGCGGATTTATTCCGGTCGACGATTTCACTGCCTTGCCGCCGCTCGATGCGCTGGTGTGCATCAGCATGCGCGCTGAACTGCCCGCGCTGCCGGTCCCGGTGTACAAACTGGTGCCCCGGCGCGTGGTCGCCGGGATCGGCTGTCGGCGCGATACGCCGTATGCGGTGGTGTCGTCCCTGCTCGACAGGCAGCTTCGGGCGCAGCAGTTCGATCCGCTGGCGCTGCGGGCCATCGGCAGCATCAGCTTAAAACAGGATGAAAAAGCGCTGCTTCAGTTAGCCGAAAACCTGAACGTCGCCTTTGAGATTTTTAGCGCTGACGCGTTGCGCCAGCATGAGCACCATTTTCCCGCGTCGGCGTTTGTCCGTCAGACCGCCGGGGTGGGTAGCGTATCCGGTCCCGCCGCCTGGCTGATGAGCCAGGGGCAACTGGTGGGCGACACGCTGCGCGAGCAGGGCGTCACCATAACTTTGGGAGTTTCACACTGATGTTAACTGTTATCGGAATTGGCCCCGGCTCGCAGGCGATGATGACCATGGAAGCCGTTGAAGCGTTGCAGGCGGCGGAATACGTGGTGGGCTACAAAACCTACACCCATCTGGTCAAGGCATTCACCGGCGATAAGCAGGTGATCAAAACCGGCATGTGCAAAGAGATCGAGCGTTGCCAGGCGGCGATTGAACTGGCGCAGGCCGGGCATAACGTGGCGCTGATCAGCAGCGGCGACGCGGGGATTTACGGCATGGCCGGGCTGGTGCTGGAGCTGGTCGGCAAACAAAACATCGATGTGGAAGTCCGTCTGGTGCCGGGCATGACCGCCAGCATCGCAGCGGCCGCATTGTTAGGCGCGCCGCTGATGCACGACTTCTGCCACATCAGCCTGAGCGATCTTTTAACCCCGTGGCCGGTGATTGAAAAACGCATTGTTGCCGCAGGCGAGGCGGATTTTGTCATCTGCTTCTATAACCCGCGCAGCCGGGGCCGCGAAGGGCATCTGGCCCGCGCTTTCGAACTGCTGGCGGCCAGCAAAAGCGCGCAAACCCCGGTGGGCGTGGTGAAATCCGCCGGGCGCAAAAAAGAGGAAAAATGGGTGACCACGCTGGGCGAGATGGACTTTACGCCGGTGGACATGACAAGCCTGGTGATTGTCGGCAACCGCGCCACCTATGTGCAGGACGGCCTGATGATCACCCCGCGTGGTTACGTACTGTGAGCCAGACTGACGTGCTGGTCATCGGCGGTACCAGCGACGCGCGGGCGATTTGCCAGCAGCTTGATGCGGCGCAGGTGAGCTACACGCTTTCTGTCGCCACGCCAACCGGCGAGCAACTGGCGGGCACGCTTCGCGGCGCGGTGCGCTGCGGTCGGCTGGATTGGGATGAGATGGTGGCCTGGCTTAAATCGGGGCAAACCCGCTGGGTGATTGATGCCTCGCACCCCTACGCCGAGGTGGTGAGCCGCAATATTCAGCGCGCCTGCGAACAGGCGGGCGTTCTGCTCAGCCGCTACCAGCGCCCGGAGCAGCTTGCGGGCCTGACGCACCCGCTGCTGCATTACGTGCATTCCATCGGCGAAGCCTGCGAAGTGGCGCGGCCTCTGGGCGACCGCATCCTGCTGACCACCGGCAGTAAAGATCTGGCGGCCTGGCGTGCGGGGCTTCCTGAAAAAGTGCTGATGGCGCGTGTGCTGCCGGTCGCGGAGGTAATGACGCAGTGCGCTGAACTGGGCTTTGGCGTGGGCGAGATTTTCGCCCTCTGCGGCCCGTTTAGCGCGGAATTTAACGCCGCGTTTTACCGCCAGTGCCGGGCCGACGTGGTGATCACCAAAGCCTCCGGTGCGGAAGGGGGCTATCAGGAAAAAGTCCAGCCCTGCCTTGATGCCGGTATTCCCTGCATCGTGATCGCCCGCCCTGCGCCAGCGGTGGCGGGGGACGAATTACTGGAAAGCCAACAGGCCTTCAGCCAGCGGCTGGCACGCTGGCTTGCCGCCCAATAAAGGAGAAGAAGATGAAAAAAGCACTTCTGGTGGTGAGCTTCGGCACCAGCTATCCCGATACCTGTGAGAAAAACATTGTTGCCTGCGAACAGGCGCTGGCGGAAAGCTGCCCGGATCGCACGCTGTTTCGCGCCTTCACCTCGGGGATGATCATTCGCAAGCTGAAACAGCGCGATAACCTGCACATCGACACCCCGCTCGTCGCGCTGAAAAAGCTGGCGGAGCAGGGCTATCAGGACGTGGCGATCCAGTCGCTGCACATTATCAACGGGGATGAGTACGAGAAAATCGTCCGCGAGGTGCAGAGCCTGCGCCCCCTGTTTACCCGTCTCACCCTCGGCGCACCGCTACTCAGCAGTCACGCGGATTATGAGCATCTGATGCAGGCGCTGGCGTGGCAAATGCCGGTGCTGTCGGCAGGGGAAAAAGTGGTGTTTATGGGCCACGGCGCGAGCCATCACGCCTTCGCCGCCTACGCCTGCCTCGATCATATGATGGCGGCACACCGCTTCCCGGCGCGGGTCGGGGCGGTAGAAAGCTACCCGGAAGTTGACCTGGTGATTGAAAGCCTGCAACGGGAAGCGATCACCCACGTGCACCTGATGCCGCTGATGCTGGTGGCGGGCGATCACGCGATCAACGACATGGCGTCCGACGAAGACGACTCCTGGAAAACGCAGTTCCAGCAGGTGGGCATTCGCGCCACGCCGCATTTGCAGGGCCTGGGGGAAAACCCGGCGATCCGGGCGATGTTCGTCAGCCATCTGCACCAGGCGCTGGCGCAACAACTGGAGGTGGCGGCATGAGCGGCAAACTCTACGCATTGGGCACCGGACCCGGAGCCAGCGACTTAATCACTGTGCGCGCGGCGCGCATCTTAGGCCAGCTTGATGTGCTGTACGCCCCGGCAGGACGCAAGGGCGGTGACAGCCTGGCGCTGTCCATCGTGCGCGAATACCTGGGGGCGCAGACCGAAGTGCGCTGCTGCCACTTTCCGATGAGCGCCGACAACGCCGAGAAAGAGGCGGTGTGGGATGAGGTTGCCACCGCGCTGACCGCTGAGGTCGCGGCGGGCAAACAGGTCGGGTTCATCACCCTTGGCGATGCCATGCTCTTCAGCACCTGGGTCTATTTGCTGCAACGGCTGGGTCGCCCGGCGTGGCTTGAGATCGTCCCCGGCGTCACCTCGTTTGCGGCGATTGCCGCGCGCGCCCTGACGCCGCTGGCGGTGGAGCAACAGTCGCTGGCGATTGTCTCCTGCACCGCGCCGGAAGAGGAGATCCGCCAGGCCCTGGCGCAGCATCAAAGCCTGGTGCTGATGAAAGTTTATGGCCGTTTTGCCCGCATCAAAGCGCTGCTGACCGAGGCGGGCGTTATCGACCACGCGCTGATGATGGTCGAGGCGACCTTGCCCGGCGAGCAGTGCTGGCGGCAGTTAAGTGAGGTGAGCGACACTCAGCCGCTGCCCTATTTTTCAACGATTCTGATTAATAAAGCGTGGGAGAGGGGATGAAACGGGAGCAACAGCTTAAACGGCTGTCACTGAGCGGGCTGCTGGCAGCCTTGCTGCTGATGGTTGTCCCGCAGGAGGCATTTGCCATGCACATCATGGAAGGCTTTTTACCGCCGCTGTGGGCGCTGGCGTGGTGGGTGCTGTTCCTGCCGTGCCTGTGGTACGGGCTGGTCAGACTGCGCCAGATCGTACAGGACGACAGCCATCAGAAAGTGCTGCTGGCGCTGTGCGGGGCGTTTATTTTCGTGCTCTCGGCGCTGAAAATTCCGTCGGTCACCGGAAGCTGTTCTCACCCTACCGGCGTGGGGCTGGCGGTGATCCTCTTTGGTCCGGGCGTGGTGGCGATCCTCGGCGCAATCGTGCTGCTCTTTCAGGCGCTGTTACTGGCGCACGGCGGGCTGACCACCCTTGGTGCGAACGGCATGTCGATGGCGGTCATCGGGCCTGTAGTCGGTTACCTGGTGTGGAAAATGGCGACCCGCGCCGGTCTGCGCCGGGATGTCTGCGTCTTTCTGTGCGCGATGCTGGCGGATCTGGTGACCTATTTTGTGACCTCGGTGCAACTGGGCGTCGCCTTCCCGGACCCCGCAACCGGGGCAGCCGGTTCCGTGGTCAAATTTATGAGTATTTTCTGTCTGACGCAGATCCCGATTGCCATTGCCGAAGGGCTGCTGACGGTGATGATTTACGACCAGCTCAGCAAACGGCAACTGATTACCACCCCAGGACACGCCCAATGAAAAAAACACTGATCTTACTCGCCATGGTGATTGCGCTTGTGATCCTGCCGTTCTTCATCAATCACGGCGGGGAATATGGCGGATCGGATGGCGAAGCCGAAAGCCAGATTCAGGTAGTGGCACCCGATTACCAGCCCTGGTTCCAGCCGCTCTATGAACCGGCCAGCGGCGAGATCGAAAGCCTGCTTTTTACGTTGCAGGGATCGCTGGGCGCGGCGGTCATTTTTTACATTCTCGGCTACATGAAAGGCAGACAGCGTGACGAACGGCCTTGATCGCCTGAGTTACCAGAGCCGCTGGTATGGCGTGGCCCCGGAGCGGAAGTTTTTTCTCTGGCTGACGATGATGATCCTCGCCTTCTCACTGCCTCCTCTGGGGCAGGGCATGTTGCTGTGTGGGCTGGCGGCGTTGACCTGCTGGACCGCGCGCATATCGCTTATCCGCTGGCTGCGCTGGATGGCGATCCCTTTCTCGTTTTTGCTGATTGGCGTGCTGACGATTATTTTTAGCCTCACCGACGATCCGCAGGCGCTGCTGGCGGGCGTGCCGGTGGGCGGCTACTGGTTTGGCGTGACCCAGGCGGGCGTGACCACGGCGAATGAAACCTTCTGGAGAAGCCTGGCGGCGCTGGCGGCCACCTTCTGGCTGGTGCTGAATCTGCCGTTTCCGCAGCTCATTATGTTGCTGCGCCGCGCCCGCGTTCCGCGTCTGATCGCCGAGCAGGTGCTGCTCACCTGGCGCTTTATTTTTATCCTGCTGGACGAGGCGATGGCTATCCATCGCGCGCAAACGCTGCGATTTGGTTATCGTAGCGTGCCGATCGGATACCGCTCGCTGGCGATGCTGGTCGGGCTGCTCTTTAACCGGGTGCTGATCCGCTATCAGCAAATGGCGACGACGCTGGATATCAAACTTTATCAGGGTGATTTTCACCTGTAAGGATCACCATGCTGGCAACCGAAGGGCTCTGGTTTCGCTACCAGGATGCACCGGTGCTGAAGGGCCTGACGCTCGACTTCTCCCGCCAGCCGGTCACCGGGCTGGTGGGGGCGAACGGCTGCGGAAAATCCACTTTGTTTATGAATCTCAACGGCCTGTTGCGCCCGCAAAAAGGCGCGGTGCTGTGGCAGGGCAAGCCGCTCGATTACAGTAAGCGCGGGCTGCTGGCGCTGCGTCAGGAGGTGGCGACGGTCTTTCAGGACCCCGATCAGCAAATTTTTTACACCGATATCGACAGCGATCTCGCGTTCAGCCTGCGCAATCTCGGTGTGGCCGCCGATGAGATCGCCCGGCGCGTTGACGACGCGCTAACGCTGGTGGATGCGCAGGGGTTTCGCCATCAGCCAATCCAGTGCCTGAGTCACGGACAAAAAAAGCGCGTCGCCCTTGCCGGTGCGCTGGTGATGCAGACGA
The DNA here is from genome assembly GCF_900116015.1 of Enterobacter sp. kpr-6. GTDB lineage: Bacteria > Pseudomonadota > Gammaproteobacteria > Enterobacterales > Enterobacteriaceae > Enterobacter_D. Next base: position 133,741 of record NZ_FOYH01000002.1, on the reverse strand, counting down.
GCTATTTATTGCTGGACGAACCGACCGCCGGGCTGGATCCTTCCGGGCGGACGCAAATGATCGCGATAATTGCGCGCATTGTCGCCCAGGGAAATCATGTGGTGATCTCAAGCCACGACATCGATTTAATGTACGAAGTGTGCGACACCCTGTATGTGCTGGATCGGGGCGAGGTGCTGGCCGAAGGCACGCCGCAGGCGGTGTTTAGCCAGAAAGCGACGATGGCTCAGGCGGGGCTGACGCAGCCCTGGCTGGTGAAGCTGCACACGGAAGCGGGCCTGCCGCTGTGCAAAAGCGAGGCTGAATTCTTCGCCCGGATAAGGGCAACGCAAATTAAGGAGGCGTCATGACGCTGGCGATTATGGTGCAGGGCACTGCGTCGGACGTGGGTAAAAGCGTGCTGGTGGCGGGACTGTGCCGGATTTTTTATCAGGATGGTCAGCGCACCGCGCCCTTTAAATCGCAAAATATGGCGCTCAATTCCGGTATCACGCCGGACGGCCAGGAGATGGGCCGGGCGCAAATTTTCCAGGCCGAAGCCGCAGGCATCACGCCGGATGTGCGCATGAATCCGGTGCTGCTCAAACCCACCAGCGATCGCAAAGCGCAGGTGGTGCTGATGGGCAAAGTGGCCACCAGCATGGACGCCGTCAGTTATCACGAGTACAAACCGCGCCTGCGCGAGCAGATCATCAGCGTTTATCAGAGTCTGGCGAGCGAGTACGACGTGCTGGTGCTGGAAGGGGCGGGCAGCCCGGCGGAAATCAATCTGCGCGATCGCGATATTGTGAATATGGGCATGGCGGAGATGGCCGCCTGCCCGGTGGTGCTGGTGGCGGATATCGATCGCGGCGGGGTGTTTGCCGCTATTTACGGCACGCTGGCGCTGCTACAGGATCATGAACGCTGGCGGGTGAAAGGCGTCATTATCAATAAATTTCGCGGCGATGTGGCGCTGTTAACGCCGGGAATTAAGCAGATTGAAGAACTGACCGGCGTGCCGGTGCTGGGCGTGATGCCGTGGCTTGAGGTCGATCTGGAAGATGAAGACGGCGTGGCTTTGCAGCGCGGAAAGTATCTGCACACCGGCGCGCGAGAAATTGATATCGCGGTGATCCAGCTTCCGCACATCTCCAACTTCACCGATTTTAACGCGCTCGCCGCCCAGCCAGACGTGCGGGTGCACTATGTGCGTCACCCTGACGAGCTGCAATACAGCGATCTGATTATCCTTCCCGGCAGTAAAAATACCCTGGGCGATCTGCAATGGCTGCGTGAAAGCGGGCTGGCGCAGGCGCTGTTACAGGCGCATTGCGCGGGCGTGCCGCTGGCTGGCATTTGCGGTGGCTACCAGATGCTCGGTGAAACCATTATCGACGAGGTGGAATCCGGCCTAGGTACTCAGCCGGGACTGGGATTACTTAACGTGGTGACCCGGTTTGCGCCGTCAAAAACCACCACGCTGGTGGATGCGGCGATGCAGGCGGATTTACCGGGCTGGCTGGCCGGTGCAGGCGACATTCCCCTGCGCGGCTATGAGATCCATATGGGTGAAACCACGCTGAACGCCGGATGCCGCCCGGCGCTGTGGCTGGAAAAAGAGGGGCTGCGGGTAGCCGATGGCGCGGTCAGCGACGACGGGCAGGTGTTCGGCACCTATCTGCACGGGCTGTTTGACAGCGATCGCTTTACCCGCACGGTGATCAACGCTCTGCGCGTCCGCAAAGGGTTACCGCCCCATGACGCAACGGTCAACTATGCCCGCTACAAAGCGCAGCAATTTGACCTGCTGGCTGACGCCATGCGTGAACACATTGATATTGAAAAACTTTACCAGATTATGCGTGAGCATAAGGAGCCAGCATGATAACGCTTGTGACCGGCGGCGCGCGCAGCGGGAAAAGCCGCCACGCCGAATCGCTGGTCAACGCCTGCCCGCGCGTGCTTTACATCGCCACTTCGCAGATTTTTGACGAGGAGATGGCGGCGCGGATTGCGCACCATCGGGAAGGCCGCCCGGCGCACTGGCGCACCGAGGAGCGCTGGCAAAAACTGGATGCGATCATCACCGCGAATAACGATCCGCAGGAGGCGATCCTGCTGGAATGCATCACCACCCTGGTCACCAACCTGCTGTTTGCATATGGCGGCGACAGCGATCCCGACGACTGGGATTACGCCGCGCTGGAATCCGCCGTGGAGCAGGAGATTGCCGGGCTGATCAGCGCCTGCCAGCGCTGCCCGTCGCCGGTGGTGCTGGTGACTAACGAAGTGGGAATGGGCATTGTGCCGGAGAACCGGCTGGCGCGGCATTTTCGCGATATCGCCGGACGGGTGAATCAGCGGCTGGCGCAGGCGGCAGACGAGGTCTGGCTGGTGGTATCGGGGATTGGAGTCAAAATTAAATGAGCAAAATCTTCTTCGCCACCCTGTCATTCATTACCCGCCTGCCGGTTCCGGCGCGCTGGGTGCAGGGGCTTTCTATCGATCGGTATGTGCGCGGCATCGTCTGTTTTCCGCTGGTCGGCGTGGTGCTGGGCGTACTCAGCGGGCTGGTTTTTCTCGGTTTACAGAGCGGTTTCGGCGCACCGCTGGCGGCGCTGTTTAGCGTACTGGCACTGGCGCTGCTGACCGGTGGCTTTCACCTCGACGGCCTTGCGGACACCTGCGATGGCGTATTTTCTGCGCGAACCCGCGAGCGGATGCTGGAGATTATGCGCGACAGTCGCCTCGGCACTCACGGCGGGCTGGCGCTGGTGTTTGTGCTGATGGCCAAAATCCTCGCAATCAGTGAACTCTCTCTGCGCGGATTACCGATGATTGCGGTGATGGCGAGCGCCTGTGCCGCCGGGCGTGGATGCGCCGCGCTGCTGATGTACGGTCATCGCTACGCCCGCGAAGAGGGGCTGGGCAACCTGTTTATCGGCAAAATCAGCCTCTGGCAAACCACCGTTACGCTGGGCCTCACGGCAGTGCTGGCTACGGCGTTCCTGGGGATGCACGGCCTGATGGCAACGGGCGTGACGATACTGGTTATTTATCTGCTTGGCCTGCTCTTAAAACGCACGCTGGGCGGGCAAACCGGCGACACGCTGGGGGCGGCGATTGAACTGGGTGAAGTGATATTCCTGCTGGCGCTGCTCTGGCAGCCCTGATTGATGAGAAATAACATGCAGACACTGACAGCGTTTTTAGCAAGTGAAATACCGGAACCGGATCGGGACGCCATGCGCCTGGCCCAGCAGCACATTGACGGTTTACTCAAACCCGTGGGGAGCCTGGGGCGACTGGAATCGCTGGCGGTGCAGCTTGCGGGTATGCCCGGCCTGAAAGGGCGACTGGATGTGTGCAAAAAAGCGATTATGGTGATGTGCGCCGATCACGGCGTCTGGCATGAAGGTGTGTCGGTTTCTCCGCAAATTGTCACCGCAATCCAGGCGGCAAACATGACGCGCAAAAACACCGGCGTCTGTGTGTTTGCGGCGCAGGCCGGGGCTGATGTGCATGTGATTGACGTAGGCATCGACAGCGATCCCATCGACGGTCTGATCGCGATGAAGGTCGCGCACGGTAGCGGCAACATCGCCGTTGAACCGGCAATGAGTCTGGAGCAGGCGCAGGAACTGCTGCTGGAAGTGGTGCGCTATACCCGTGAACGTGTGGCCGAAGGGGTGACGCTTTTCGGCGTTGGCGAGCTGGGTATGGCGAACACGACGCCTGCGGCGGCAATGGTCAGCGTCCTGACCGGCGCGCCACCGGAAGAGGTGGTGGGGATTGGCGCGAATCTGCCCGTCACGCAGTTGCAGCATAAAGCCGATGTGGTTCGCCGGGCGATTGCTGTTAATCAGCCGGACGCTAACGATGGCCTGGATGTGCTGATCAAAGTGGGGGGATTTGACCTGCTCGGCATGACCGGCGTGATGCTGGGCGCGGCGTCGTGCGGCTTGCCGGTGGTGCTGGACGGCTTTCTCTCGTACGCCTCGGCGCTGGCCGCCTGTCGCATTGCACCAGGCGTGAAGCCGTATCTCATTCCCTCGCATCTCTCTGCGGAAAAGGGGGCGAAAATTGCGCTGGCGCACCTGGGTCTGGAGCCGTATCTGAATATGGACATGCGCCTCGGTGAAGGCAGCGGCGCGGCACTGGCCATGCAGTTAGTGGAAGCCGCCTGCGCGATGCACAATCAGATGGGTACGCTGGCCGCGAGTAATATCGTGCTGCCGGAAGCGAAGTAATCAGCAACCGCACCCCGGATTTACGGGGTGCGATCGTGCTTCCACATTTTTCTGCCACGGCTGCAATACGCTGATATTTTTCTGAAGCCTTCTCGCCATCCCTCATTCTCCCTGCTGCATTGCAATGTCTTTTTTTGCACACTCCTGAATATAGGTTTGCACCTATATTGCTTTTAACCTATATTACTGAGGAGCAAATGTGTGGCGGATTGAAACAACGGACAGGTTTGATGCCTGGTACAGTGCATTAAATACGACGGAACGGGAATGTGTGCTGGCATCGTTGCTGGTACTGGGTGTTAAAGGGCCTCAGTTGCCCAGACCCTGGGCTGATACGATCAAAGGTTCCCGCTATCCCAACATGAAAGAATTACGCATTCAGTGTAGGGGGAAACCGATACGCGCTTTTTATGCTTTTGACGTGCAACGCACCGGCATCATTCTCTGTGCGGGCGACAAGTCAGTGTGTGAGAAGCGATTTTACGATGTGATGCTACCGATTGCAGAGCAGGAATATGCTGACCATCTTAAGCGAATTAACAAGAAGGAGTGATCTGATGGGAAGAACGCTGGCGCAAATCCTGGCGCAGGAAAATCCTGATGTCGTCGCCAATGCTGAGGCTCAGGCGGCGGACATTCTGCTGAATATCCACCTTGCCGAACTGCGCGAAAAAGTTCAGAAAACGCAAAATGAAATGGCACAGGCACTTGGCATAAAACAGCCGACGGTTGCCGGGATGGAAAAACCGGGGCGCGATCTGAAACTTTCCTCGCTTAAGCGCTATGTTGAAGCGGCAGGGGGCAAGCTGCACCTGGACATTGAATTACCGGACGGCACCCACTATGGCTTTCGTCTCTGAGCCGCGTTTTACTCCGCGTGCATCACGTTAAGCAGAATATCCATTAAGCCCGGAAAACGTGCGTCGAGATCGTCGCGGCGCAGTGAGATGAGATTTTCCCTGCCTTGTGGACGCTGCCAGATCACACCGCTGTCGCGCAGTACGCGCCAGTGGTGGGTCATCGTGGATTTCGCCACATCTTTACGCAGTCCGCCGCACGCCTGTTCGCCCTCATCCGCCAGCGTTTTCACAATGTCGAGTCGCAGGGGGTTTCCCAGCGCGAAGAGGACATTCTCAAGGCGGATTTGTTCACGGTCGGGGTGATGGGCAATCATAGTGCTCCTTTAAAGGCTGACGGACGGGCCGGGTAATATACTTAAAGTAAACGGGTTACGCCATGCGCCCGTGCCGCGGGATTATCAACTATAACTATAGCTAAAATAGTTCGAATATACTCGTACAGTTGGACTAAGATATTCCTGTTATCTTAACGCGGCCATTCGGGTCGCTTACTGTCAAACTGACTAAGGACGCATCATGCCCCGACCCATCCCCCTTGAACGCTATCGCAATATTGGTATTTCTGCCCACATCGATGCAGGCAAAACCACTACTACCGAGCGCATCCTGTTTTATACCGGCGTGAGCCATAAACTGGGTGAGGTTCACGATGGCGCAGCAATTACAGACTGGATGGCGCAGGAGCAGGAACGCGGAATTACCATTACGTCGGCGGCGGTAAGCTGCTTCTGGCCCGGCATGGATCACAGCTTTGAGCCGCATCGCATCAATATTATCGACACCCCCGGACACGTTGATTTCACCATTGAAGTGGAACGTTCCATGCGTGTGCTCGACGGCGCGGTGATGGTGTATGACTCCGTGGGCGGCGTGCAGCCGCAGTCGGAAACTGTCTGGCGTCAGGCGAATAAATACCACGTGCCACGGCTGGCATTCGTCAACAAAATGGATCGCCCCGGCGCGGATTTCTTCCGCGTAGTGCAGATGATGATTGATCGCCTGAAAGCCAACCCGGTGCCGATTGTTATCCCGATTGGCAGTGAGGAGCATTTTAGCGGCGTGGTCGATCTGATTAAGATGCGCGCCATTATCTGGGACGACGCGACGCAGGGCATGACGTTCAGCTATGCGCCGGTGCCGGAAGAGTTGCTCGCAACGGCAACCGAGTGGCGCGAGAAAATGGTTTCTGCGGCGGCCGAAGCCACCGATGAACTGATGGATCGCTATCTGGAAACCGGTGAACTCAGCGAAGCCGATATTATCGCCGGGCTGCGTGCGCGCACCGTTGCCGGTGAAATTCAGCCGATGCTGTGCGGCAGCGCGTTTAAAAACAAAGGCGTGCAGCGCATGCTCGACGCCGTGGTTGAACTGATGCCGTCTCCGCTCGACATTCCGTCGATTAAAGGCGTGGGCGAAAAAGGCGAAACCATTGAGCGCCATGCAGATGACAGCGAGCCGTTCTCGGCGCTGGCGTTCAAACTGATGACCGACCCGTACGTCGGCCAGTTGACCTTTATCCGCGTCTATTCCGGCGTGCTGAAAAAAGGCGATTCGGTTTACAACCCGGTCAAAGGGAAAAAAGAGCGCATCGGTCGCATTGTGCAGATGCAGGCCAACGATCGGCTGGAAGTGGATGAACTGCGCGCGGGAGATATCGCCGCCTGCGTGGGGCTTAAAGATGTCACCACCGGCGACACGCTGACCGATCCGTCGGCCATCATTACCCTTGAGCGCATGGAATTTCCGGAACCGGTGATTTCACTGGCGATTGAACCGAAGACCAAAGCGGATCAGGAAAAAATGGGCATCGCGCTGCAACGGCTGGCGTCGGAAGATCCGTCGTTCCGCCTGCATACGGATGAAGAGTCCGGGCAGACCATTATTTCGGGTATGGGTGAGCTGCATCTGGAAATTATCGTTGACCGCATGAAGCGCGAGTTTAGCGTTGACGCGAATATCGGACGGCCACAGGTGACCTACCGTGAAACGCTGCGCAAAACGGTGAAAGAGGTGGAAGGCAAGTTTGTGCGTCAGTCAGGCGGTAAAGGTCAGTACGGTCATGTGGTGCTGACGCTTGAACCGCTTGAGGCGGGCAAAGGCTTTGTGTTTGAAGACGCCACCAAAGGCGGCGTGGTTCCGCGCGAATACATTCCGTCGGTGGAAAAGGGGATTCGTGAAGCGCTGAACAGCGGCGTGCTGGCCGGGTATCCGGTGGTGGACGTTAAAGTGACGCTGACCTTTGGCTCGTATCATGACGTCGACTCCTCAGAAATGGCCTTCCGCATGGCGGCGATTTTTGGCTTTAAAGAGGGCGCGCGCCGTGCCGATCCGGTGATTCTGGAGCCGATGATGCACGTCGAGGTGGAAACGCCGGATGACTATGCCGGAAATATCATGGGCGATTTGTCATCACGTCGCGGCATGGTTCAGGGCATGGAAGAGCGTTTTGGTGTCCAGATTATCCGGGCCGATGTGCCGCTATCGGAAATGTTTGGCTACTCCACCACGCTGCGTTCGATGTCCCAGGGCCGCGCGACCTACAGCATGGAGTTTCACCACTACGCCGAAGCGCCGCGCAATGTGGCCGAGGCGATTATCGCCAGTCGTACGAAGTCGTAGTTTTCCCCTCACCCTGGCCCTCTCCCACAGGGAGAGGGGACTAAAATACCTTCACCCTCACCCTGAGGGAGAGGGGATTAAAGCACCCTCACCCTAACCCTCTCCCTTAGGGAGAGGGGACGGTTGGTGCACCGACTTGCCCTTCCCCCTCTCCCCTGGGGAGAGGGCCGGGGTGAGGGGTTACAGTGCAAAACTCACGCCCGCTGGTGATCTTCTCCGCAATTTTGCACCAGCAGGGTGCGCATCCCGGCACGCCGCCAGCTATGTTTAAATTTCTGGACGGTTCGGATACCGCGTTTCCCAGCCAGCCACGTGATGGCAAAAACTTCCCCCTTAACAACGAATCAGGCCTGATTATTGCTTGAACCAGAGCAGCCGTTCCCGGTTCGCTCGTAAACCCAACGTTCTGTCGAAGTCCGTGATTTTTCCCGCACCGCAAGGTGCCTGGTTCTTAACTGTGCTGAGGAATATCCGAATGTCTTTGAAAATAATGAAGTTGCCGTTTCAGGTTGCCGTTCTCGGAAGTTTGTGTGCTGCGTTTTATGCGCAGGCGGATGTCATGATTGGCGTGGCGGGACCCTTTACCGGGCCGAATGCCACCTATGGCTCGCAGTACTGGAAAGGTGCTTCGCAGGCCGCCGCCGATATCAACGCGGCAGGCGGCATCAAAGGTGAAAAAATCGTGCTGGTGCAGGGCGATGACGCCTGCGAGCCAAAACAGGCGGTGAGCGTCGCCAACCGTCTGGTGGATGAATCCAAGGTCTCCGCCGTCGTCGGCCACTTCTGCTCGTCGTCCACCATGCCCTCGTCTGAGGTCTATGACGAAGCGGGCGTGCTGACCATCACCCCCGGTTCCACCAATCCGCTGATCACCGAGCGCGGCATGAAAGGCATGTTCCGCATGTGCGGCCGTGACGATCAGCAGGGCGTGGTGGCAGCAAACTATATGCTCGATGTATTGAAAGCGAAAAAAATCGCCATCATTCACGACAAAGATACCTACGGCCAGGGGCTGGCGGACGCGACCAAAGCGGAACTGGGCAAGCGCGGCGTCAAAGAGGTGATTTACGAAGGGCTGTCGCGGGGTGAAAAAGACTTTAACGCGCTGGTGACCAAAATCGGCGCGCTGAAGCCGGATGTCGTCTATTTCGGCGGCTGCCATCCTGAAGCCGGGCCGCTGGTGCGCCAGATGCGGGAGCAGGGCGTGACGGCGAAATTCTTCTCCGGCGACTGTGTGGTGACGGAAGAGATGGTGACCGCAGCGGGCGGCGCGCAATACACCAACGGCGTGCTGATGACCTTTGGCAGCGATCCGCGCACCATTCCGGCCGGCAAATCGGTCATTGAAAAATTCCGCGCCGGCGGCTTTGAGCCAGAGGGCTATACCCTTTACGCCTACGCTTCAATTCAGGCCATTGCAGCAGCCTATAACGCCGCCGGGAAGGACAACGAAAAGGCCAGCGAATGGCTGAAGTCAAACAGCGTCGATACCGTGATGGGACCCAAATCCTGGGACGGCAAAGGCGATCTGAAAGTCTCCGATTATGTGGTTTATCAGTGGGATGACAAAGGCAAGTATCACCAGCTTTAACAGCGTGAACGGATACTGACTTGACACTGGAGGTGGCCGGATTGCCCGGCCGCCTCATCACTTGCGGGACGGTCTGATGGATGCATTTTTTCTACAACAACTGGTCAACGGCCTGACGCTGGGCGCGGTGTATGGCCTTATCGCCATTGGCTACACCATGGTGTATGGCATTATCGGGATGATCAACTTCGCCCATGGCGAGGTGTATATGATCTCCGCTTACCTCTGCGCCATTGGCCTGGGGTTGCTCTCATTCTTTGGTATTCACTCCTTTCCCTTACTGATTTTCGGCACCCTGATTTTTACCGTCATCATCACGGGCGTGTATGGCTGGGTGATTGAGCGCATCGCTTACCGGCCGCTGCGGAACTCCACGCGCCTGGCACCGCTAATCTCTGCCATCGGCATGTCGCTGATCCTGCAAAACTATGTGCAAATCAGCCAGGGGCCGAATCAGCAGGGCATCCCGACGCTGATGAGCGGCGTGCTGCGCTTTGATGTGGGCGACGGACTGGTGCAAATCACCTGGACCAAAATCTTCATTCTGTTTGCCGCGCTGGTGGGCATGGCGGTGCTGACCTGGATCATCCAGTTTACGCGGCTTGGGCGCATCTGCCGCGCGACACAGCAGGACCGGCGCATGGCGTCCATTCTCGGCATCAATACCGACAGGGTGATCTCGCTGGTTTTTGTGATGGGAGCTGCCATGGCCGGGCTTGCCGGGGTGCTGGTCACCATGAACTACGGCACCTTTGATTTTTACGCCGGTTTTATTATCGGCATTAAAGCCTTTACTGCCGCAGTGCTGGGCGGGATTGGTTCGCTGCCCGGCGCGATGCTCGGCGGCCTGCTGCTGGGCGTGGCGGAGGCGCAGTTCGCGGGCCTGGTTAACTCCGATTACAAGGATGTGTTCTCGTTTGCTTTGCTGGTGGTCATTCTGATTTTCCGCCCGCAGGGGCTGTTGGGACGTCCGATGGTGGTGAAAGTTTAAGGGGTTAACAATGGCAGATGCGGGAATAAAACCGGGCATTGATATCAAACAATGCCTGCTGGATACGCTATTAGCCGGACTGTGCGCGCTGGTGGTGTTCGGGCCGATTGTCGGCGTCGTTTTAAAAGGGTATAGCTTCACACTGGAGCCAACGCGCGTGGCGTGGCTGGTATTAGCGGTCATGGCCGGGCGATTTTTGTTAAGCCTGGCGCTGCAAACCCCTGCCGGGCGGCGCTTCGTCGGGCGTTTTGAACGCTCAGACGACGGGGTGTATGTGCGTGCGCCAGGCTACCGTTCGCGGTTGCGCTGGATCATCCCGTTGCTGCTGGTGCTGGCCGCCTGTTTTCCGTTTGTGGCGACCAAATATTTTCTCACCGTCGCCATTCTGGGACTGATTTACGTGCTGCTCGGACTGGGGCTTAACATTGTGGTTGGCCTCGCCGGGCTGCTGGATCTGGGCTATGTGGCGTTCTATGCCATCGGTGCGTATGGTCTGGCACTGGGCTATCAGTATCTGGGGCTGGGGTTTTGGGTGATGCTGCCCGCCGGTGCGATCCTCGCCGCGCTCGCCGGGGCGTTGCTCGGTTTCCCGGTGCTGCGCATGCACGGCGATTATCTGGCGATTGTGACCCTCGGTTTCGGGGAGATCATCCGGCTGGTGCTCAATAACTGGCTCAGTTTTACCGGCGGGCCGAATGGCGTCTCGGTGCCCGCGCCGACGATTTTTGGCCTGGAGTTTGGCCGCCGCGCCCGCGATGGCGGCGTACCGTTCCATGAGTTTTTCGGCCTGAGCTATAACCCCAATCTGAAGTTTATTTTTATCTATACGGTGCTGGTTCTGGTGGTGCTGCTGGTGCTGTTCATTAAGCACCGGCTGACGCGGATGCCCATCGGACGCGCCTGGGAAGCGCTGCGTGAAGATGAAGTGGCCTGCCGCTCGCTGGGGTTAAATCATGTGCTGGTGAAGCTGTCGGCGTTTATGCTCGGGGCGTCCACTGCCGGGATCGCCGGGGTGTTTTTCGCCACATACCAGGGCTTTGTGAACCCCACGTCATTCACCTTTTTTGAATCTGCGCTGATCCTCGCCATTGTGGTGCTGGGCGGAATGGGCTCGACGCTCGGTGTGGTGCTGGCGGCGTTTGTCCTGACCGTCGCGCCGGAACTGCTGCGCGATTTTGCCGAGTACCGGGTGCTGCTGTTTGGCATGTTAATGGTGCTGATGATGATCTGGCGGCCCCGGGGACTGGTGCGCACCAGCCGCATGGGTGTCGCCGTGCGTAAGGGAGTCTCGCCATGAGTGACGCGATTTTACGTGTTGAGCATCTGATGATGCGCTTTGGCGGTATCAAAGCCCTTAACGACGTCAATCTGAGCGTGGAGCGGGGATCGATTACCGCGTTAATCGGCCCGAACGGCGCGGGTAAAACCACCGTTTTTAACTGTCTGACCGGCTTTTACCGGGCGACCGGCGGCGCGATCCGGCTCAACGCCCGCTCCGGCTCCACGGATGTGATTCAGGTGCTGGGGCAGAATTTTGAGCGCGGCGACTTTCTCAACCCTGCGCGCTTCGGCTCGCGCCTGTACTACAAAATGTTCGGCGGCACGCATCTGGTTAACCGCGCCGGGCTCGCCCGCACCTTTCAGAACATCCGCTTATTCCGTGAAATGTCGGTGATTGAAAACCTGATGGTGGCGCAGCATATGCAGGCCAATCGCAATCTGCTGGCCGGGATCTTCAATACGCCCGGCTACCGGCGGGCTGAAAATCAGGCGCTGGATCGCGCGTTTTACTGGCTGGAGGTGGTGGATATGGTGGATTGCGCGAACCGTCTTGCCGGAACGCTCTCGTACGGGCAGCAGCGCAGGCTGGAGATCGCCCGCGCCATGTGTACGGGCCCGGAGATGATTTGTCTCGATGAACCCGCCGCCGGGCTTAACCCGGTCGAAACCGAAGCGTTAAGCCATATTGTGCGCGTGCTGCGCGAGCGGCACGGGGTGACGGTGCTGCTTATCGAGCATGACATGAGCATGGTGATGAAGATTTCTGACCATGTGATTGTGCTGGATCACGGGGATGTGATTGCGCAGGGGGAGCCTGTGCAGATCCGGCATGACCCACGGGTGATCGCCGCCTATCTGGGGACTGACGAAGAGGAGATCGCCGGATGAGTGTGCCGCTGCTGGAGTTTCGCGATGTGGACGTATTTTATGGCCCCATTCAGGCGTTAAAGGGCATTTCGCTGACCGTGAATGAAGGAGAAACCGTGGCGCTGATTGGCGCTAATGGCGCGGGGAAATCCACCCTGCTGATGTCTATTTTCGGCCAGCCGCGCATTGCGCGCGGGCAAATCTTTTACCGGGGCGAGGCGATAAGCCACAAATCGACCCATTTTATTGCCAGCAACGGCATTGCCCAGGCCCCGGAGGGGCGGCGTATTTTCCCGGATATGACGGTCGAGGAAAACTTGCTGATGGGCACGATCCCCATTGGCGATCGCTATCAAAAAGAGGATAAAGCGCGCATGTATCAGCTTTTCCCTATCCTGGAGGAGCGGCGCGCACAGCGGGCAATGACCCTTTCCGGCGGCGAACAGCAAATGCTGGCGATCGCCCGCGCGTTAATGAGTCGGCCAAAACTCCTGCTGCTCGACGAGCCAAGCCTGGGTCTGGCCCCGCTGGTGGTCAGGCAAATCTTCGACACGCTGCGAACGCTGACCGCGCAGGGGATGACGCTGTTTCTGGTGGAGCAGAATGCCAATCACGCGCTCAGGCTGTCGGATCGTGCTTATGTGCTGGTGAACGGTGAAATTCGTCTGACCGGAAGCGGACAGGCGTTGCTGGTGGACCCCGAAGTGCGCCGGGCTTATCTGGGGGGCGCATAATGCTTAAGTGAAGGTAACTTCACCATGCGGATAATAGCGTGCCGGAGCGGTGTAAATCGCCCCGGCATTTATTTTTGGATCAATATGTTGGCAGGATCGTCAGCGAATTTCGTAGCGGAATGGTCTGGCCGTAATGCGAAAGTGAATGGCGAAACGGTTATTAAATTTATAGGTTGTCCTGCTGCTTGAGTGTATTATTCGGGGTCTTTCGTAAGCATGACTCACGTGTTAATCACGCCAGCCTGCTGTCGTCTCTCTCACGCATAATTCTGATGTGCGTTATTTATTTTTAAGGTGAATGTATTACGGGTTAATTAATAATTCACCTGAATATTAAGTGCGAATAAATTGCCAAAATGATACTTTCGAATAAAAAGATTCACACGGTGAATATAGTGGCTTTTTTGCTGCTTGTTCTGATCATGATGATATTTTTATGGCGCGTACCGCATAACAATGACCACTATGACCTCTCGCTTTACCCGGTGATTGTCACCTTTACCGGGGTGCTGCACCTCCAGATCGGCTGCTTTATGGTGATGAACTACTGGTGTTACCGCAATAAAAGCTACCTGCTTCCGCTGGCGTGCGCGTTCACGTTTTCCAGCCTGTTTCTTTTTATGGCGCTGGATATTTACTACACCAACGATGCGGTTCGCACGACGCTTTATCACGACATTGCTATTTTGTATTTCTTTCGCCACATTTTATTAACCTTTTTATTTATGGCCGCCTTGTATCTTTATCGTAAAGAGGAAATTAAAAAGCAGGCCGCGCGACGACTGTTCTTTGGCCTGTTAACCGGCTGCATAAGTGTGTTTGCCGTAGCCGTATTCTGCTGCGGTAATATTCCCCTCCCCATTAATAATCAAACTTCTGAGTGGGTATTCATCTGGCATGGGGCGCTTATTTTTTTATTGATCGTGCTGTGGACGGGCATTGTTTTTTGTTTGATTAAACAGACGCGCCTGAAAAATCAGTTCTGGTTCAGTATGTCTCTCGTCGCGCTGGCTAATCTGGTCAGCCTGGTCATTATGTTGCGCTATGCGCGGATGGATTCTGTTGGCTGGTATCTGGCGCGGGGGATCGAGTGTCTGAGCGCCATGGCGGTGATGATCGCCCTGATGTCCGATATTTTCCGCCGTTACAAGGCATCCCGTCAGGCCTATGAACTCTCTTATGAAAACTCCGTCCGCGATCCCATGACCCGGCTTTATAACCGGGGCTACTTTTATAACGGCCTCGGCAGCACCCTGAAAGGGGTTGATGATGCTCACCCCCTGAGTCTGATTTTTTGCGATATCGACCATTTTAAATCCGTGAACGATACCTGGGGCCACATTCAGGGCGACAGGGTGATTATTAAGCTCGCCGGAATGATGCTGAGCGCGGTGCGCAGCACGGATATCGTGGCGCGCATTGGCGGCGAGGAGTTTGCGGTTCTGCTGCCTGATACCGATGCGCAAACGGCGACGGAGATTGCCGAACGGATGCGCAGACAGGTGGAAGGGGCGACGCCGGATTCCACCGGGGGCGATTTTCCGCGCGCGATCACCATAAGCCTCGGCGTGTTTTGCTCAACAGACCGCAACCTTGCGGTAGAAACCTTTGCGGATTTCGCCGATCGCGCGCTGTACAGGGCAAAAAATCAGGGACGTAACTGTGTCGTCACCTTTTCCGGGGTTCCTGATGAGGAAGAGGTGAAGTGATGAATTTCTGGCTGCGCCACCGCCTGCTGCTGTTAAGCCTCAGCGCGCTGTTCGTCACGCTGCTGCTGTGCAGCCTGGCTATTTTCTGGCAGGTGCAGTCGGATCTGCGTAACGATGGCCGGCAGCGGGTGCGTTTTGGCGTTGAACAGCTCGACCAGCAAATCCGCTACGTGGAAACCTTTGTCAGTCAGGAGTTGCAGGACGCGCCGACCGACTGCTCTAAAAACAGTCTGCGCGAGCTACAGCTACGAATGGCGGGCTTCCCCTACGTGCGTAACATTCTCTTTGCCCGTGACGGCATGATTTATTGTTCCGTCCAGCACGGGGCGGTCTCGGTGCCGGTAGGCAAAAGTCAGCCAGCCATGCTCTCTTTCCCGGAAAGCGGGTATTTCCCGCCCCACACGCCGATTGGGTTATACACGCTCTCTAAGCAACATCAGCAGGTGATGGGCGTCTTTGGGGTCTGGCATATCGCTCACATTCTGACCACCCTTGACGGGCATTCTGCGCTCTATTTTTCCAGCGGGGAGTTATGGATGGATGCGGCAGGCAACCGTCTTGCAACGAATCCGCTGTCAGCAATGAGCGGCACGCAGATTGAGCTGGTGTCGGCGGAATACGGTTTTCGCATCGCCACCGTGGTGCCCTGGTTCCCGGCGTGGAGCGTAGTCTGGCAGTATTCGAAGGGCTTTATTATTGCGCTTATCGCCATTGGCGTGGTGGCGTATCGCCTGATTTACCGTTATCTCTCCCGGTACAATTCCGCGCTGGCAGAAATGAGAAACGGTCTGGCGCGGGGCGAATTTGTGCCTTATCTGCAACCGCTTAACGACAGTCGTACCGGTAAAATAAAAGGCTGCGAGATTTTGATGCGCTGGCAGCATCCGGTTCGTGGCGTGATCTCCCCGATGCAGTTTATTCCGCAGGCCGAAGAGAGCGGGTTAATCATTCCCATGACCGAAGCGCTGGTTAAAACCGTGGTGGACCGTTTTGCCGCGCTGAAGCACCGGCTGCCGGAGGGGTTCCATTTCAGCATTAACGTCACCGCCCCGCATCTTCTGGCTCCGACGCTGGATGATGCCTGCCGCTATTTTCTTTCCCGTTTTGAAGGCTGCCCGGTGACGCTGGTGCTGGAGCTTACCGAGCGGGATAAACGACTGATGGAAGATGAGGTGGCCCTGCGGGTGCAAGAGTTGAAAGCGCTGGGGACGTTAATTGCCATTGATGATTTTGGCACCGGCTATTCCGGCATGAGCGCGCTGCAAACGCTGCCGGTAGATTTGCTTAAGATAGATCGCTGTTTCGTCTCAAAAGTGCTGGTGGATGAAACCTCGGAATACATCATCCGCAATATGATTTCGTGCAGCAACGATCTCCACATGAAGACCATCGCCGAGGGCGTCGAAACCCCGGAGCAGCATCAGCGCCTGCAACAGCTTGGGGTGGATTATTTACAGGGGTATCTGTTCAGCAAGCCTATCGATCTGGACAGTTTTATCGCCACGAAACTGTAACGGGGCTTAGCGGTAATACACCTCAAACGCGGCGGTCGCTTTCACCATTCCGCCTTCCACTTTGCCACCGGTTTTTACATAGCGAAGCTCGAACGGAACAGAGGCGAGATCGCCGGTGGTTCTGGCGACGCCGACGCTTTCTGCCCCATCAAAGATAACCGGGGTGTTGCTGTCTTTGGGTAAAATTTGAATGCCCAGCCCTTTGGCAAACTGATCGCCGTCCTGATTTTTGAGGACGGAACTGGCGAGGCCTGCGGGATCGTTTTCTACGTCGCTGGATCGGGCTTTGGTGAAACGATAATAGATGCCGATATTCCGGTCGCAATGGCTGAAATCAAGTGAAAAATGCCCAACGTTGCTGGTCGAATAGTTGCCGGTAAAGTCCGATGTTGAAAGGGTATCGAGCTTCACCTGCTGATTTTCCGTGATCAAATCGCAGCCTGTGACGCTGACATTAATCGTGAGCGGGTTAAACCGCAGGTAGATAAATGGCACCGTATGGGCGGCGAATTTCCCCTTATCCCCATAAAACCAGTCTGCATTAAAGCGACTTAAATCCACCAGGTAACGGCCAGGCTTCAGCGGGCCGAAGGCGGCAATTTCCACTGCCACATTCTGCGTTAAACGGTAATCACCGGCGGCAATGCCGCTGAGATCGGAAGGGGCATAGGGTTTTACCGGATAATCAGCGATCGTCATTGTGGTGGGGCTGTTACTCCACCCGGCGGCCAGACCTAAATTATCGATAACTTTCCCGGTGGTGATGTCTTTAAGCTGATAGTAGTGAGGATGTTCAGCGGAAACCGGCATCAGTGACATATCGCGGTAGCCTTTAGCGCCTGTCGCGGGTTTACCGCCTTCATTAATGCCGCATCTGATGTGCATTTTATCGGGGATCATCACCTGCCTGAAGGCTAAAACCCGCCGGGATGAAGTAGTGGCATGACTCTCTTCGGTCGCCATCGTATTGACAGCACTTAAATTGATATTGACCCAGGCGTCATTTTCCGTAGTGCCATTGATGTAATAACAGGCATGGCACAGGGGGCTGAAAAGCAGACCGGCAATAATAACCGGCCAGGTTAGGTGTTTTGGTTTCATTTTTTACGCCTGTAAAGTGAGCAACGCCGGTTCAGGTGCACGTCATCCCTGATGACACTGCACCGTTGCGGTCATGATCTTTTTCGCTAGTTGGGGTTCGGGAAGAAGGCCGGTGCAACGCTGGTCCGGTTTCGTGCCCCACTGCACGGAAAGCGGGGTATCGCCATTAATGCCCACCAGGTAAACCTCACCCTGATCGCCCACTATCGCGCTGTTGTTGCTGCCGTAACTGACCATGGCACCAAATCCGACGGGCTTACCCTGATAGATGAGCGTCACCAGCGCACGCGCGCCGACATGGGATGCGAACTCAGCGAGGACGACCGCGCCATCGGTGGGAACAACCTGCCTGGTGGCTTCGGGGATCTCAACATTCTCTGCGCTTTCGGTATTCACCGTAATGCGGTTACGCCGGTACTCTGAGATCCAGGGGACAACCGCATTGCCAAAATAATCGGTGTAGAGGCTCTGGCCATACTGAACTTTCACGTTTTTGCCGCCCTCGACGTGAACCAGCGCCACCGCGCCGTTAAGCGACGGGGTCAGGGTCACGCCATAGGGATGCGCCAGCACGCCGCCCTGCAAACTGTAATTTAAACGCTGGCTCTCCTGGGTGTAGCTATAACCCGCGCCTAACTGTCCCCATGAGGCGTGATAATTCCCGCTTACGCTGGCGTTGTACTGCCTGTTTTGGCTGCTGTAGCTTTGCTGGAGGGCATAACTCAACGCGTGGTTTTCCAGCGCGGTACCGGAGAGACCCAGTTGATGGCTGGTGGTGTTATGCGGTGCGCTGTTCATGCTGTAGTTTGCACTGGTATCAGGCAGCCACTGGTTCAGCGGGATGCTGAGATTCAGAGATAACTGCCGGTCGGTGTCGCTGTTCGGGGTTTGCGTCTGGCTGTAGTTAAATGACCAGGACATGCCCAGCCAGCTGGTGCTGTACCCGGCGCTCAGATTACGCTCCTGGCCGTCGAGATCCCAGTAATCCTGCTGCCAGGCATTGAAGTAGATCGATCCCCAGTCTGCCAGCGCCTGATTGAGATTCACCTGGATGCGGCTGCGGCGGTTATTGCTGCGGCGATAGCGGTAAAAATCGTCGTTATCGTCCGCCTGCGCCTGGTGATCGATCGCTTCCTGAAAGGTATAAAACCCGGCGGTGGAGTAGCGATAGCTGGCGAGCGTCAGGGTGGTATTGGTGGCAAGAATGTTTTTTGCGTATTGCATTCGGTAAGAGGTTCCGCGGGATTTTCCGTCTCTGTCACCGAGTTCCGCACCCGCCGCCGTGACGTCAAAAGAGAAGCCGCCCCATGTGCCGAGATCTTTACCCATTCCCAGCAAACCGGCCTGATACCTGTTGGTCCCCAGCGCACCGCCATAGACAGTGAGGCCCGCTGGCAGGCCGTACACAAGCGTCGCCTGGGCAAAATCAGGGGCGTAGGCGCTGTCGCTACTGCTGCGGTATCGCCCGGCGGCGAGGCTGTATTTCATCGCGCCTGCCCGTTGCAAGACCGGCACGGAGGCGCTGGCGACGGTAAACGTATGTTCGCTACCATCGGCCTCGGTTACGGTGACATCCAGATCACCACCAGCCGATACCTGATTTAAATCGTTAATCTCAAACGCGCCGGGCGATACCCAGGTCTGATAAATGGTGTAACCATTTTGCTTCACCGTAATTCTGGCATCACTGTTGGCGATGCCACGAATAGTGGGGGCAAAACCCTGCTGATTGTACGGCAGCATACTGGTGTCGGTTTCCAGCTTCGCACCGGTAAATTGCACGCTGTCAAAAAGCTCGCCGTTGGTCCAGGTTTCCCCCAGCGTGAACTGGCTTTTCAGCGTGCGGATATCACGCTGTAACCAGCTACTCATGGTTTGCCAGCCGGTGTCCTCGCTGTAGCTGCTGTTATTTCGCAGCCGCCATGCGCCGACGTTCAGTCCGGGCGAGAGATTGAAATAGTGACCGGCGCTGGTGCCCGATTTATCATCACGATCGCGTGAACCGCTGTAGTAATACCCCAGCAGCAGGGCGGGCAGGCCGTCATCCCAGTATTTTTCGCTGACCGTTGCCATTCCCTGCGCGTCGCGCCAGAGGTGCGGAACGCGGATCGTCAGTTGATGGGAGTGGATGTCAAATTGATAGCTGGCCTGGTCGATGTACTGACTGATATCAGTGACCAGCGCTTCATCGCCAAGGCTGCGAAGGCCCGGCACGGCATCCACCTTGACGCCAAGCTCACGCAGATCGGCTTTGGTCAGCTCCGGCAGCAGTTTTTTACGATCCGGCGAAAGCACGTAGCGAATGTTGCGCTTATCCACCTCTTCGCGGGCGATAACAATGACCGAAAGATAGGTGCCGGGGTGCAACGCATTATTATCAATGAAGTTTTGCAGCGTTTCGCTGTTTTCCAGTGGGGTTAACGCCCCCAGCGCCTGCAGATCGAATTCCTCATCTGCCCATGCAGGCGCGCAATAAATCATCACCGCCAGCGCCAGATACGACCAGGTAAACTGCTTGCCATGGCTCATCGTTAAACATCCCTGTTCTGAAGAGCCAGATTTACAGCGGCTGACGTGCGACCTTCGTGACGCCGCCAAAATCGTTTATTGCCGACCAGGTCACCGCGCCTGAGGCACCAGCCGGAATCACAAAGGAGGCGCTGGCAAAAGGGGCGGCCATCATCGCTGCAGCTTCGGCAACGGATTTATCCGCAGGCGTCACGTCCCGGTCGCCGACTTTCAGCGCGTTGAAAGAGACATAAAAAGGGGTAGGGTTATTAACATGTAATGTGTTGCCCGCGCGGGTAAAGGTTAATTTCTCATAGGCACTGCTGGCATCGTGATGATCTAATCCACTGGGCCGCCAGAACAGTTTTATGCGCGTATGGACGGCAAGCTGTAAACGGTTTTTATCTTTCAGCTCATCCGGCACACCTGCGACGGATTTAACGTTGAGCCAGAATAGCGATTCTTTATTTTGCGGCAGCGCGCCGGAATCTCCGGCATAAATAACGTGCAGTAAGGTTTCTTTCCCTTCGTCGAGTTTAATAAGCGGTGGGGTAACAATAAAAGGCGCTTTACTGTCATCGGTATTATTTACCCAGGATTGCACCAGGTGCCGGGAATGTAAGTCTTTATTGCTCAGGGAAATTTGCACTTCATTTTTATTGTCGGGGTAAATTAACCGCGTGCCTCCGACAACAATGCCTCCCCACGCGGTGACAGAAGTTAATAAGGAACCAACCAGCAGAATGGCAGGAATTAATTTCATAAAATAATAGGCCCTGATAAACCGGAATAGCTGTCGCCATTCCGGGAATTGAAATAAAAAGGTTATTTATAGGTCAGCTCAAATTCGGCGCTGGCGGCATATCTGCCTACCGTAGGGGCGAGGGTCGCGCTGGTACGCACAACAGCGGCGGTATAGGTCAAACTGCCTGCACCATTCGTGAGAAAGGCCCAGTCTGCAAGGTTAGCCGCTTTAGGCGCGGTGTTATCGAACGTCACTTCCTGGCCCGTAGCGATAGTATCACCACGGTAAAGCATCACGCCCACATGCTCGGCGGCCCCGTTACCACTTAAGGTATTTTTCAGTACGGTGCTATCGCTAAATGTGAGATCAAGAATCGTTGGCTTAAATTTTGTTGAGACGCTCATTCCGGCAGGATTACAGCCAGAAAAGTGAATATCGAATGTGACACTGCTTCCTTTCCCCTTCAGGCCGGGCTCAAAATCAGCACTATAGGTCTCGGGTAGCATGACTGAACCCCTGGCAACATTGGTACCTGCAGTTGGCGTTCCGCCGTTAATTGCAATTATGCAGGTATTATCTGCAACGACGCCGCTAATGTCGATCACGCCCGTATTGGCGGCTGTCGCTGAAAAAGAGAGTAATGAAAGTGCAGTTGACGTTGTTAATAAACGTTTTAACATTATTAATTCCTTTTAAATGCTAACTGTTTGAGGAGCTTAATTTTTGCCAGTTAAAATAGATGCCGTAAATTATCTCGATTAAAAATTTGTATGGAAAGTATGAGCTTATATCTGAAAAGTAAACCTTAAAATAAACCACTTCAAAACATAACCATGGAAAACAGCAGCTTGCTCTCGTTAGATTTATTTAATTCATAATTAAGTGTGTTTGGTATTGATTAGATAAATGTAAATGACACGAATTTATATGCAATTCTTTTGATGTGCAGTTTTTATGAGGTTTTTATAGGGCAGGATGGCTGACAGGTTTATTTCAGAGCTACAGATGAATCTTAACGTATTAATAAATAATGCTGTGATGACGGTTGTGGAATAAGAGAATCATAAAAAAGAGGGCAATGAACGGGTACAGCTAGAAGGAAGCGAGTGAAAGCAAGAAGGGGGGGAATACAAGAAGTTGGCTCCTCTGACTGGACTCGAACCAGTGACATACGGATTAACAGTCCGCCGTTCTACCGACTGAACTACAGAGGAATCGTGTGAACGGGGCTAATACTAGCGGCGAAAAATGGTTTGTCAAACGGCATTTTACCCGGCGCGGTTTGTTTGCTGAATCCGTCAGCGATTTGTCGAATTTGCCGACAAAATGTGTGGAAAAAACTTTGCAGGTTTGCGCTTTCTCCCTCATCATTTGAAATGAAGTTTCACTTTCTCAGTAAGGTTAATTTTGAACGTCACTGCCGCTTTACGCCAGGCCGCCAACCGAACGCCCTGGAGCGCTAAAAGAAAAAGCTATCGTGTTCTTTTCTGGCGTGAAATCACCCCGCTTGCTGTGCCTATCTTCCTTGAAAACACCTGTGTCCTGCTGATGGGCGTGCTGAGTACCTTTCTGGTCAGTTGGCTGGGCAAAGAAGCGATGGCGGGGGTCGGGCTGGCTGACAGCTTTAATATGGTGGTGATGGCGTTTTTTGCCGCTATCGATCTGGGTACAACCGTGGTGGTCGCCTTCAGCCTGGGCAAGCGTGACCGGCGGCGGGCGAGGGCGGCGGCGCGGCAGTCGCTGGTGATCATGACGCTCTTTGCCGTGGTGCTGGCGGCGGTGATCCACTATTTTGGTGAGCAGATTATTAACGTGGTGGCGGGTGAAGCCACGGCGGAAGTGAAAGCGCTGGCGCTGACCTATCTTGAATTAACGGTTCTGAGCTATCCGGCGGCAGCCATTGCGCTGATTGGCAGCGGGGCGCTGCGCGGAGCGGGTAACACAAAAATTCCGCTGCTGATTAACGGCGGCATGAACATCCTCAATATTATTATCAGTAGCTTTCTTATCTACGGCCTGTTCTCGTGGCCGGGTATCGGTTTCGCCGGTGCCGGTTTAGGGCTGACCATTTCACGCTATATCGGTGCGGTGGCGATTATCTGGGTGTTAATGATTGGCTTTAACCCGGCGCTGCGCATCACGCTCAAAAGTTATTTTAAGCCGCTTAACTTCGCCATTATCTGGGAAGTGATGGGCATTGGGATCCCTGCCAGTATTGAGTCCGTGCTGTTTAACAGCGGCAAACTGCTGACGCAGATGTTTGTCGCCGGGATGGGCACGAATGTGATTGCGGGTAACTTTATCGCTTTCTCGGTGGCGGCCTTAATCAACCTGCCGGGGAACGCGCTGGGATCGGCGTCGACCATCATCACCGGTAAGCGTCTGGGCAAAGGGCAAATTTATCAGGCTGAGCGCCAGCTTCGCCATGTGTTCTGGCTGGCGACGATTGGCCTGACGATTATTGCCTGGGGCACTGCGCCGTTTGCAGGTCTGCTGGCCTCGTTTTATACCCCGGAGCAGGATGTGCAGGACGTCGTTAAGGTGCTGCTCTGGCTGAATGCCGCGTTTATGCCTATCTGGGCGGCCTCGTGGGTATTACCCGCCGGGCAGAAGGGCGCACGTGATGCCCGCTATGCGATGTGGGTCTCCATGCTCGGCATGTGGGGTTGCCGCGTGGTGGCGGGTTACACGCTCGGTGTGGTGCTGGGTATGGGCGTGGTAGGGGTCTGGATGGGGATGTTCCTTGACTGGGCCGTGCGCGGGGCGTTTTTCTACTGGCGGATGATCAGTGGCCGCTGGTTGCAGAAATACCCGCGCATAAAACAGGTGAAATCGCCTGACGCGTAACGGGATGCGCTCTTTTTGTTCAGAGTGAAGAATAAATGGGCAATCAACAACTTTTTTAAAAACAGGCTTTGACAAGGGCACGGTGCATCGCTAATATTCGCCCCGTTCACACGATTCCTCTGTAGTTCAGTCGGTAGAACGGCGGACTGTTAATCCGTATGTCACTGGTTCGAGTCCAGTCAGAGGAGCCAAATTTAAAAACCCGCTTAAGGCAACTTAAGCGGGTTTTTGCTATCTGCGCTAACCCGAAAAAATGGCCGTTGCCAGCCATTTCAGGTTATTCGCCGTTAACGGAACGGCGGCTCGTTAAAGGTACGCAGTTTGCGCGAATGCAGTTTCTCCCCTTCGGCGCGCAGCAGATCGATGGCGCGAATGCCGATCTGCAAATGCTCCGATATCGCCCCCTCGTAAAAACGGTTCGCCTGGCCCGGCAGTTTAATCTCACCGTGTAACGGCTTGTCAGACACGCACAGCAACGTGCCGTAAGGGACGCGGAAGCGATATCCCTGGGCGGCGATCGTGGCGCTTTCCATATCAATGGCCACCGCACGGCTCAGGTTAAACCGCAGGGCAGAAGCCGAGTAGCGCAGCTCCCAGTTACGATCGTCGGTCGTGACGACGGTACCGGTACGCAGCCGCTGTTTCACCGCCTCGCCCGGCATTTCGCTCACCTGCTTGGTGGCATCGTAAAGCGCGCGCTGCACCTCGGCGATGCTGGGGATAGGAATATCCGGCGGCAGCACCGCATCCAGCACGTGATCGTCGCGCAGATAGGCGTGAGCCAGCACGTAATCGCCAATCGACTGACTTTCACGCAGACCGCCGCAGTGACCAATCATCAGCCAGACGTCCGGGCGCAGCACCGCCAGGTGATCGCAAATCGTTTTCGCGTTCGACGGGCCAACGCCAATGTTAACCAGGGTGATCCCCTGGCCGTCGGCGGTAATGAGATGCCAGGCGGGCATCTGGTGTTTTTTCCAGGCGAGATCGGAAATGGCTTCTTCCGGGGCCTGCGTTTCAGCGGTGATCCAAATCCCGCCCGCACAGGAGAGCGCCACGTAAGGGCTGTCGGGATCGAGGATCTGGCTGCATCCCCAGCGCACAAACTCATCCACATAGCGGGTGTAGTTAGTGAACAGGACGAAAGGCTGGAAGTGTTCAACCGGAGTGCCCGTGTAGTGGCGCAGGCGGGCCAGCGAGAAATCGACGCGACGGGCGTCAAAATGTGACAGCGGATAGAACTCCGTCGGATGGAACAGACCATCTGCCGTTTCATCACCAATCTGCGCCAGTTCGGTGGTCGGGAAATAGCGCGTTAACCCGGCGCTCATCGAGCGATCCAGCGTCAGAGCCGAGCCGTCAATCACATAAGGATAGGGGATCTCATGCTGTGACGGTCCCACTTCGATGTGCGCGCCGTAATCCTGAAACAGCATGGTGAGCTGTTCAAGCAAATAGGGGCGAAAGAGGGTGGGGCGAGTGATGGTGGTGGTGTAGCAGCCGGGATGGGTGAAACGCGCGTAAGCACGGGTTTTCTGCGGATTCTTTGCGCTGCCGTCCCAGCTTACGGAGAGTTCGGGATAGACAAACTGACCTTGTGCGCGGGTTAGCGTGTCGGGAAGCGTACCCTGGTCAATATACTGGCCGATTGCCTCGCGCAGGGCCGTGACAGATTGCTCATACAGCGCCTCAAGCTTATCCAGCGCCTGCTCCGGGGTGAGACTTGCACCCTTATTGTTCATCATTATCTCCTTGTTCACCGGTGTTGGCCTGTCGATAGTATGTCACAGGATTGTGAAACAAAAGTGCGCGGATAATACTGAAAAGCAGGCTTGCCGGACTCAGGCACTCCTTCAATTAATTTGATGCTGTATGTTAAGCAAAGGATATTTATTCCCGGCGGGTAATGCGTAAAGTAGACATTATCCGGGCCGGGCCTGAACGAGACTATCAAGAATATTCGCCTGCCTGCTCATCATTCCCCTGAAACCAGGATAAACACGTCATGAAAAAGATTGGATTTTTGTCATTTGGTCACTGGACGCCTTCATCGCAGTCCGGTACCCGCTCAGCCGCTGACGCGCTGCTACAATCCATCGACCTGGCCGTTGCCGCCGAAGAACTGGGCGCGGACGGCGCTTATTTCAGGGTGCACCACTTTGCCCGTCAGCTCAGCTCGCCGTTCCCCCTGCTGGCGGCCATTGGCGCGAAAACCCAGCGTATTGAAATCGGTACGGGTGTTATCGACATGCGCTATGAAAACCCGCTGTATATGGTCGAAGATGCCGGGGCGGCAGATTTAATCTCTGGCGGGCGCTTACAGCTTGGCATCAGCCGTGGTTCCCCGGAACAGGTCATTGATGGCTGGCGTTATTTCGGTTACGCCCCGTCTGAAGGCGAAAATGAGTCCGACATGGCGCGCCGCCACACCGAAGTGCTGCTGGACGCGCTACGTGGAGAAGGTTTTGCGAAGCCCAATCCACAGCCCATGTTCCCGAACCCGCCGGGGCTGTTGCGCCCTGAGCCCTATTCGGAAGGGCTGCGCGAGCGTATCTGGTGGGGCGCAGGTTCTAACGCGACGGCGGTATGGGCCGCGAAGCTGGGCATGAATCTGCAAAGCTCCACGCTGAAAGACGATGAAACCGGCGAAGCGTTCCACATCCAGCAGGCCAAACAGATCCGCGCCTATCGCGAGGCCTGGGCAGAGGCCGGACATACCCGGACACCGCGCGTCTCGGTCAGCCGCAGCATTTTTGCGCTGATTAATGAACGCGATCGGATGTATTTCGGCTCAGGCCGTGACGACGACGATAAAGTCGGCTTCCTCGATGAGAAAACCCGCGCGATTTTCGGGCGCAGTTATGCGGCAGAACCGGACAAACTGATCGAGCAGCTTAAAAAGGATGAAGCGATCGCGGAAGCGGATACGTTATTGCTGACCGTACCGAATCAGTTGGGTGTGGAGTACAACGCCCATGTCATCGAATCCATTCTGAAACATGTTGCTCCGGCGATGGGCTGGCGCGACGCATAACCGCCGTTGTCTCTTTACTCCGGCATCTGTAAAAGCAGGTGCCGGATTCACTGTATTTCAAAACGGACTGTCACTGCGTGCTGTCATCGCTTCCTGGCTGACAGGATGAATGAAATTCAGCTCGCTGGCATGCAGCATCAGGCGTGGCGTCCGTTCGGTGCCAGGCCACGAGAGACCGCCATAGAGATCGCAGCCCAGAATAGGGTGACCCAGGTGCTGGCAATGAATGCGCAGTTGATGAGTACGCCCGGTTTCCGGGGTGAGCTCTACCCGCGTCAGCGGCAGTAACGTCCCGTCTTCCCGCTCATCATAAAAACGTTTTACCACGCGATAGCGGGAACGGGCGGGCTTGCCGTGGAGGTCGCAAATCGACATCAGCGGGAACAGCGCCGGATCTCTGGCAATCGCCGCCTCTATTACTCCCTCATCCTCACTCAAATGCCCGCAAAGCAGGGCGCTGTAAACTTTGGTCACCGTGCGCTGGCTGAACTGCTGGCACAGCGCGGCGTTGATCGCCTTATTGCGGGCAACCACCATCAGCCCGGAGGTGCCAAAGTCCAGTCGGTGTACAAGCGTACAACCGGGGAATATCTGCACCAGCCGGTGGTGTACGGAATCCAGATTCTGCGGATTTTTCCCGGAGAGGCTCAGCAACCCGGCGGGTTTATTAATTAGGACCAGATGGTCGTCCTGATAAAGAGTTTCGATTCTGTCGTGGCACGGCGGGGCAATAAAGGTATCGATAATCGTAGACATCAGGCTGCCCGAATGAAGAAGAGGAGCGGATGATAACGAATTCTGTGCAGCCTGGCGAATCGCAGACGGTTGCCGCTCGCTGACCTGAAATTTATCATCCAGACTTAAAGTAAAGACGTAGTCGGCGCAGGCATTGTGCTTTACACTGCGCGCTGCAAAAATTGAGTAGATAAACGATTAATCAGGCGGTAATGGCGATGAACGGAACGATCACAACGTGGTTTAAAGATAAAGGTTTTGGATTTATCAAAGATGAAAACGGCGACAACCGTTATTTTCATGTGATTAAGGTCGCCAACCCAGACCTGATTAAGAAAGATGCGGCGGTGACGTTTGAGCCCACCACCAATAACAAGGGCCTGTCAGCCTATGCGGTGAAAGTCATCCCGGACAGCAAATATATCTATATCGCGGGCGAGCGTCTCAAACTCACGGCGATCAAATCTTACCTGGTTTACAGCGAAGAAGTGCCTGTCGATACCGGCATTGATAAAGAAAACGCGGTGCTTTCAGTGAATCTCCTGATGGGCAATATCAGGCCGAAAACTGCCGCGAAAGAGGGTGAAATGCGCACGCTGAAAAAACTGGCGATCACGACCTTCCAGGGCACGACGTTAATCTTCTCGGAAGATGAGATCGACGTGGATGCCACGGTGAAAATGCTCAAAGTCTGAGCCGAAACACCCGCCATTAACCCAGGCGTCAATCCGGAGATGAGTTATGAACAATGAAGTGCCAATCAAATATTATGACATCGCTGACGAGTATTCGACGGAGTCCGCCGAAGCGTTGAGCGAAGCAGAACGTGAACCCGTGGCGCGTTATTTCCAGTTGTTGATCACCCGCTTAATGAACAACGAAGAAATCAGCGAAAGTGCGCAGAGCGAGATGGCTAAAGAAGCTGGAATCGACGAAAAACGTATCGACGAAATCGCCATGTTCCTGAACCAGTGGGGCAATGAGTAACGCCTGACACGATATAACGCGGATGTTGTTACATCCACATTTTCTGGTACTGGCTGAAAACAAAAAGCCCGCTCAGGTTTCTCTGAGCGGGCTTCTTAAATTTGGCTCCTCTGATTGACGCATGCCATATCTGACAAACAAGAAAAGCCATAATGATGTGTTATACCAAAGCATTGTATACAATATTTAATCTACAGTGCATAAATCATAAAAATTCTAATGTTTCTGAATAAATATCATGGCATTCAATTACATATTTGAATGCCTGAATATAAAATATTACATACCGTAGTGTTTAGAACTAAAGGATACAGTTATTGGGGCTTCGTCGTATAGACAAATTACATTTATTTTTAATTTGCGTCGGTGATCATAATATGTATGATTATATGTTTTCTTGCGAGCGAGTTCTAGCTCTGATAAGCCTATGCTCAAGGCTCCAAGGAAAATTTCCGAATCGAATTCTTTATTTTTATAATGTGGAACAGTTTTTTTGAAATCAACTTCTATATAGCTAATAAAATTACCTTCTGCTTCTAGATACATTCGACAATCATCGTCTTCAACAATAATGCTTCCAACTTCATTGCCTTTACACTCAAATATTTTTTCTGCCTGTGAAACTTGCATTCCCATGTATTGAAAAGGTCTATGAAATGGTTTACACATCACAGGGATATTTGCATGGGATGCTTTGTCTAAAGCAGTACCAAGATTATCAAATGTTTTTTCATCGCGCATGACATTTTTATTAAAAACCACCCCTATGCTTTCAACTAACCGTTTAAATGATTCAATATAATGGTCTTCTTTTTTAAAATCGGCATACAGTTTCCCAGTGAGAAATCCCGGAGGATCACATTCTTTCAGTATAATAGGCAATACTTTTATTTTTTTACCACTTATTTGATGATTCATTGCTACATCTAGTTCATTAACCACCCAAGGTGCGTTAATTGAGTCAGGGGAAAGTATTACGGCAAAGTAATCAACACTATCAATTCCTTCCCTAATTTTTTGAATCAGGGAGTCGCCAATTTTCATTTCTGCTTCGTCAAGCCAGTAACGAACACCATGATTTTCAAGGTCTCGTGCTAATTTCCTGATAAATGGTTTGTCATTATGATTATGACTTAAAAAAACACTAATACTCATAGCTCCCTCCATAAGAAATTATGTAATGATTTACCACTCTGTAAGGATATCATCAAGACACTTCCTCGTGTCTTGAATTAGTGAATCTTTTCTGAATAAACTTAAACGGCCTGACCATCGCATCTTTTGAAGTGGATTTCTGACCTACGAGCAAAACGAAGTTTACTGAAACGAATGAAGATCTGCAGAGTGAGTTTTAGTGGCAATGTAATCATTCTGCGGACTATGTAGGCATCAATACGTTCAAGCAGTAGCGGATCTCTTCAAGCTCCAGTACAAGGGGGTGTTCGATCTCTGGCTTCTGGACTGTGCCTTCCCATATCTTATGCAAGATTAGGACGCAGGAGCGCAGCAATGTATTGCTTAATCCGCATGGCAATTTCAAAGTAGCCAAGCATTTTCGCTTTTCCCGATGGACAGCTTAACCAGTGAAATAGTGGAATTCGAGCAGTTTTAGAGATCGAGTGTGGCCTGAAGAAGAAAGTAATCAGTTAATAAAAACGTAGAAAGTAGACGTCAGTGAACTTCTGCTTTCCTTAAATTTGACTCCTCTGACTGGGATCGCCTTAGCCATTAACTGGCTGATTGATAAGCTAAATCTAAACATTGAGTTGTCAACACCACCAGAATGACCACGTATTTTACTGGATTTTCCTTTCTGCATGTAAGTCGAGTATTATGGTCTGTACGCCATCTTTTTTGCCTTTAAACCAGATAAAGCGCAAATAAGTTGTGACTCAGATTAGCCAGGGATTGCTACATAACATCAGGAGCCCGATAAATGATGGAAGGTCAATTAATTTTCTGTTCAGATTCAATACTGCGCTTTCGCTCTGATTACGAAGAAACAACAGCACTTCCGTTGCTATCAATCCAGAAAACCATTTCAGCTACCGACCCCTTTTTTCTCCTCAGATTCTTTCGTCATACCGTGATAATTGAAGAAGGAACTACGCTTGCGAATATCTTTTTTGCCATTGAGCCCTGGAAGGAATTACTAACCGCTTATCTGGATCGGGATGTCGCAGCCTATATTGACGAAGTAAAAAAACCATCCAAATCCTCAACATGGGATCTTGAGTGGATTGGCATCGATCGCCGAAGCGCTGTCTATCGCGCCTATCAATACGAAGACAAGGACGACGGTGAGGATTTTACAGACTGGCTCAATCGTGAACGGATCCCCACTGACCAGTTTGATATAGAAAGTAGTTGTGACGCTTCAGGTTTTATTAAAGGCGATAAAGAGCGCTGGAGCCTTAGCGGAAATATCCACGAAATTAAAAACCTGCCAGTGATCCTCTACAACAAGCAAACGCTGATGACCGTACAGAAGGATGACGTGCTAAGAGAAAGTGTCACTGGGGTGAAGAGTACCGATCACAGTCGTTTAGTTTATGGGGATACCTCTTTTTCTTTCAGCGAAGTGATGGAAGCGATCTTCATTAGTGGTTTGTTCTTTGACACTCCACAAGCGGCTGAAAGTAGCTTTGAAGAATTAAAGAATAGCCTGGCAGGGCTGGAAGGTGATATTTCGAAGACGGCTGAATATAACTCAGGTGACAGTGAAAAAGAGAAACCGCTAAAAGTAGAAATTGCTGATGGAGCATTTGACTCCCTGATTACGCATATGGACTCTGAAACTGAGAACTGGCTGCTTATAAAGAAACAATGCCAACAAGAGGGTTCTTTGCCAATCAGAATCGGGGTGATTACGCCGGCGGAGCCGCCTGAGCTGTGCTTGTATGGGGTGGTTATAAAACCTGATGATGTCTGATTAGTCTTTTTTGTCCGCTGGTCAGGTGGCGAAAGCCATAGAAGACATTTACGGGATACTTATCTTATTTCCTGATGTTTAACGCAGATAGCAAAAACCCGCTTAAGTTGCCTTAAGCGGGTTTTTAAATTTGGCTCCTCTGACTGGACTCGAACCAGTGACATACGGATTAACAGTCCGCCGTTCTACCGACTGAACTACAGAGGAATCGTGTGAACGGGGCGCATATTAACGGCGTGCCGTGGGCTTGTCAAAGGGTGGATCGCCTCATTACGTTCGTTTGCCGACAAATTCGGCAATTCGCTGATTTGCGCAGCAAAAAGAGTATCCGTGCACCAGTACAGTGCGTGAATGCCTCCTCATGGACATCTTTCAAACCGCTGTTTCAGTGATGACCCGGCGCGTTGTGATTAGAATCTCTTATTATCCAGCTTGTTAGCTCGCCTTTGTGCGGCATTGCGAAAACTGGCAAGCATCTTGCAACTCCTCCGACAAGATACTGCCGGTGTTGGCACTGTTGTTCCGTACAGGAGGCAAAATGAACTTTAGACGCCTGAAATACTTCGTAAAAATCGTCGATATCGGTAGCCTGACGCAGGCCGCTGAAGTGCTGCATATCGCGCAGCCCGCCCTGAGTCAGCAGGTCGCCACGCTCGAAGGTGAGCTTGATCAGCAATTATTGATTCGTACCAAACGCGGCGTCACGCCAACTGAAGCGGGTAAAATCCTTTATGCCCATGCGCGCACCATTTTGCGCCAGTGTGAGCAGGCGCAACTGGCGGTCCATAATGTCGGCCAGACATTGCGCGGGCAGGTCTCCATCGGCCTTGCGCCGGGAACGGCGGCATCGTCCATCACCATGCCTCTCTTACAGGCCGTGCGTAACGAACTTCCCGATGTGACGGTCTATCTGCACGAGAACAGCGGCGCGGTGCTTAACGATAAACTGTTAAACGGCCAGCTTGATATGGCGGTGCTGTATGAGCGCACGCCGGGGACAGGCATCACCAGCCAGCCGCTGTTGAAAGAAGATCTTTACCTGGTGGGCACCCGCGACTGTCCGGGGCAAAGCGTCGATTTAGCTGCCGTGGCTGAAATGAATCTGTTCCTGCCGCGTGATTACAGCGCCGTACGCCTGCGGGTGGACGAAGCGTTTTCCCTGCGTCGTCTGACGGCTAAAATCATCGGTGAAATCGAATCCATCGGCACGTTGACGGCGGCGATCGCCAGCGGCATGGGCGGCACGGTGTTACCTGAATCGGCTGCCCGTTCTCTGTCTGAGGCGGCGAATGGCTGGATGGCGCGCATTACGGCTCCATCAATGAATCTGCCACTGGCGCTGAATGTGTCGGCGCGAAGCCCGTTAACGCCGCAGGCCCAGGCGGTGAAAGAAATCCTGCTGTCGCTGGTCAGCCGTCCGTCGCTGGAAAATCGTGAATTACTGCTCGTCAGCTAAGTAATATTCCATTTAGTAATAAGTTGCTGGTTTTTATTATTTGTTCTGCCGGGCCTCAGACTCTAACAATAGCGTTATGTCTGATGGCCTGGAGGCGAGGGTGAATTTCCAGCAATTAAAAATAATCCGGGAAGCGGCGCGTCGGGATTACAATTTGACCGAAGTTGCCAATATGCTTTACACGTCGCAGTCGGGCGTAAGCCGTCATATTCGTGAACTGGAAGAAGAACTGGGTATCGAGATTTTCATCCGTCGTGGTAAACGGCTGTTGGGAATGACGGAGCCTGGCAAAGCGTTGCTGATCATTGCAGAACGTATTTTGAATGAGGCAAGCAATGTCCGCCGTTTAGCCGATCTTTTTACTAACGACACCTCCGGTGTGTTGACCATCGCCACCACCCACACTCAGGCGCGCTACAGTCTGCCGCCGGTCATTAAATCTTTTCGTACGCTGTTCCCGGAAGTGCGCCTTGAGCTGATTCAGGGGACGCCGCAGGAAATTGAATCTCTGCTGCATAACGGCGGGGCCGATATCGGTATCGCCAGCGAGCGACTCAGTAACGATCCTACACTCGCGGCATTCCCGTGGTTTCGCTGGCACCATAATGTGTTGATCCCGCAGGATCACCCGCTGGCTGACATTTCTCCGCTGACCCTGGAGGAGATTAGTCGCTGGCCGCTCATCACCTACCGGCAGGGGATCACCGGGCGTTCACGCATTGATGAAGCCTTTAGCCGCAAAGGGTTAATCCCTGATGTGGTATTGAGTGCGCAGGACTCTGATGTGATTAAAACCTACGTCGAGCTGGGTTTGGGGGTAGGGCTGGTGGCTGAACAATCGGGCGGAGAGCAGGAAGAAGGCAAGCTGATCCGGCTTGATACGCATCATCTGTTTGATGCCAGTACGGTCTGGCTGGGGCTTAAGCGCGGTCAGTTGCAGCGCAATTATGTCTGGCGCTTTATTGAGCTATGCAACGCGGGGCTGTCGGTTGAGGACATCAAACGGCAGGTGATGGAGCCGGATGAAACGGTGCTGGATTATCAAATTTAAAAACCCGGCGATTCGCCGGGTCTGAAGGTCACCTGTTTTACAGCTTCACGGGTTTGATGTACCAGATTTTTTCCGCATATTCTTTAATCGTCCGGTCTGAGGAGAAATACCCCATTCCGGCGATATTGCGCATGGTTTTTACCGTCCATTCCTCAGGGCGGCTGTAGAGCTTATCCACCTCTTCATGGCATTCAATATAGCTGCGGTAGTCAGCCAGCACCTGATAGTGGTCGCCAAAATGGGTCAGTGAATCCACCAGATCGCGGTAGCGATGTGGATCGGCCGGGCTGAATTCGCCGGTAGCGATGGCGGTTAACGCCTGCCGCAGTTCATCGTCCTGCTCATAATAGTCATGTGGGTTATAGCCTTTGCGCCGCAGCGCATCGACCTCTTCAGCCGTATTACCAAAGATAAAGAAGTTCTCTGCACCGACGTTTTCACGCATTTCGACGTTCGCCCCGTCCAGAGTACCGATCGTCAGCGCGCCATTCAGGGCAAACTTCATATTGCTGGTGCCGGAGGCTTCCGTTCCAGCCAATGAAATCTGCTCTGAAAGGTCAGCCGCCGGGATGATCATCTGCGCGAGACTGACGCTATAGTTCGGGATAAAGACCACTTTCAATTTGTCACCAATAACCGGGTCGTTGTTAACGATCTGCGCGACGTCATTGATAAGATGAATAATATGCTTCGCCATGTAATAAGCTGAGGCGGCTTTACCGGCGAAAATTGTCACGCGCGGTACCCATTGCGCATCGGGATCGGCTTTGATGCGGTGATAGCGCGTAATCACATGCAGGACATTCATCAACTGACGTTTGTACTCATGAATGCGTTTAATCTGCACATCAAAGAGGGCGTTCGGGTTAACCACCACGTTCAGTTCGCGGGCGATATAAACCGCAAGGCGTTTTTTATTCGCCAGTTTTGCTTTTTGCACCGCTTTGTTAACGAGCGGGTAATCCGCATACTGACCAAACTCTTCCAGCCTGCTCAGGTCGGTGCGCCAGTGATGCCCGATTTGCTTGTCGAGAACGGCTGACAGCGACGGGTTTGCAACGGCAAGCCAGCGGCGCGGCGTTACGCCGTTAGTGACGTTGGTAAAGCGCATCGGGAAGATTCTGGCAAAATCCGCAAACAGGGACTCGACCATCAGCCCGGAATGCAGCGCCGAGACGCCGTTGACCCGGTGGCTGACCACCACCGCCAGCCACGCCATGCGCACCTTGCGGCCATGCGACTCATCAATAATTGAGATACGGCTTAACAGCGCATCGTCATTCGGGAAATGTTCCTGCACCGTTTTCAGGAAATGATCGTTAATTTCAAAAATAATCTGCAAATGACGCGGCAGGATTTTGCCGAGCATATCTACAGGCCAGGTTTCCAGCGCTTCGCTCATCAGCGTGTGGTTGGTGTAAGAGAAGACCTGGCAGGCCACTTCAAACGCGTCGATCCAGCTAAATTTGTGTTCATCAATCAACAGACGCATCAGTTCCGGGATCGACAGCACCGGATGGGTATCATTGAGGTGAATGGCAATTTTATCGGCAAGGTTGGCGTAAGTGCCATATTCCTGCCAGTGGCGGCGGAGTATGTCCTGCACAGTCGCGGAGACGAGGAAATATTCCTGACGCAAACGTAATTCACGGCCTGAATGGGTTGAGTCATCCGGGTAAAGTACGCGCGACACGTTCTCAGAGTGGTTTTTATCTTCTACTGCTGCGAAATAATCGCCCTGATTAAATTTACCGAGGTTGATTTCACGGCTGGCCTGGGCACTCCATAAGCGCAGGGTATTCGTGCCGTCCGTGTCGTAGCCGGGAATGATCTGGTCATAGGCGACGGCGAGGATCTCTTCGGTTTCTACCCAGCGCGTTTTTTTACCTTCCTGCTGTACCCGGCCGCCAAAGCGCACCGTATGACGGGTGTTATGACGTTTAAATTCCCAGGGATTGCCGTACTCCAGCCAGTAATCGGGAGATTCTTTCTGGCTGCCATCCACAATGTTCTGTTTAAACATCCCATAATCGTAGCGAATACCATAACCACGGCCAGGCAGTCCCAGTGTAGCCAGCGAGTCGAGGAAACAGGCCGCCAGTCGACCCAGCCCACCATTGCCGAGGCCCGGATCGTTTTCTTCGTCAATCAGCTCCTCAAGGTCAAAACCCATTTCATCAAGCGCGGTTTTAACTTCATCATAAATACCGAGTGATAACAGAGAATTGGAAAGCGTGCGTCCAATCAGAAATTCCATCGACAAATAATAAACCCGGCGTGACTCCTGAGAGAGTTTTGCGCGGCTTGAACGCAACCAGCGTTCAACCAGACGATCGCGCACGGCAAAGAGTGTGGCGTTAAGCCATTCATGTTTATTCGCGAGCGCGGGATCTTTACCGATCATAAACATGAGTTTATACGCGATAGAATCTTTTAAGGTGTCAACGCTGACGGTGGTTTTATTTAAAGACTGACTCATTTCATACTTCCGGGGATAAATCCATTTATAAAGAATTGATAATCTAAAGGATAAACATGCACTGTTGCCGGTTGGTTAAAATCCATGTTCACCACCCTGGTTTTATATGTTGTGCGCCGGATAAATAAAATATACCCGGCGCGTAACACAATCACTTATTCAGTCTGGCCAGCATATCTTTGGTGACCAGAACGATACCTTCACTGGAGCGATAAAAACGACGCGCATCTTCTTCGGCGTTTTCACCAATAATCATGCCTTCGGGTAATACGCAGCCGCGATCAATTACGCAGCGACGCAGGCGACAGGAGCGTCCGACATTGACATCCGGGAGCAGAACGACGGAATCAATATTACAGAATGAGTTAATTCTGACGCGCTGGAACAGCACGGAATGCACGACCATTGAGCCTGAAATGATGCATCCCCCAGACACGAGAGAATTCATTGTCATGCCATAGCTGCCGCTGCGATCCTGAACAAACTTGGCGGGGGGCAGGGATTCGGTATAGGTGCGGATAGGCCAGTTGCTGTCATAAATATCCAGTTCAGGCGTGACCGACGCGAGATCCAGATTGGCCTTCCAGTAGGCTTCGAGCGTCCCGACATCGCGCCAGTAGGGTTCCGCGTTGCTGTCTGATTGCACACAGGAGAGAGGGAAAGGATGGGCGCTGGCGCAGCCCGCTTGGGTAATTTTAGGGATGATGTCCTTGCCAAAATCGTGGCTGGACTGTTCATCTTCATCGTCTTGTTGCAGCATTTCAAAAAGGTAATCAGCGTCAAAAATATAAATGCCCATGCTGGCGAGTGAACGGCTGGGATCGCCGGGCAGGGTGGGAGGAGTGGTCGGTTTTTCAACGAAATCAATAATACGGTGGTTCTCATCCACCGCCATCACGCCAAAAGCGCTCGCTTCTTCAACCGGTACCGGCATGCAGCCGACAGTACAGCGTGCGCCTTTTTCGACGTGATCAATCAGCATGCGCGAATAATCTTGTTTATAGATGTGGTCACCAGCGAGGATAAGCACGTAGTCTGCTTTATAGCGTTGAATAATATCGAGGTTTTGAGTAATCGCATCGGCTGTGCCGCGATACCAGTTCTCACCGTGTAACCGCTGCTGCGCCGGGAGCAGATCGACAAATTCATTCATTTCTTCATTGAAGAATGACCAGCCGCGCTGGATATGCTGCACCAGCGAGTGCGACTGATACTGAGTGACCACCCCAATGCGGCGAATACCGGAATTGATGCAGTTAGATAAGGCAAAATCAATGATTCGAAACTTACCGCCAAAATGCACGGCAGGTTTTGCGCGCACCGTGGTTAAGTCTTTCAGACGGGTTCCCCGGCCTCCGGCCAGGATCAGCGCCACAGTTTTAAGAGGTAACTGGCGCGCCAGCATGAGACGATCGTTATTTTCAAACTTAACCATACGAACTCCTTTCTTTATGCTTCAGCAACGCATACACCCTGTACGCCGAACTGAAGTTGAATCATTCATGCTACATAAGCGAAAAAGCAAATTCCCAATATCTCAATAAGACATTTAAAAGGTATGTATTAAGACAGGTACACGAGCAGGCTATAATTACCGGTCATTCGGTAATGAAAAGCACCGCTATTCATGCTGTTATCATCGTTGATATCGCTGACCTGAATAATACACCTGCCTCCCGGTGCTTAAAAGTAAATTGTTATTCCGAATATGTGACGGAACGGGCGGCTTTGAAATTATTACGGATTATTTGTTTATAAAAATATTATTAAATATAAATATTGAATTTAATTTGTTAGATATATTTATAGGATAAATATCAAATGCGGTCAGACAACGCATTATCGGGTGGCGTTACGAGAAAACGATAAAAGAAAAACTAATGGGTAATAAGTGAGTGGTGTTACAGGCGAAAAGCAAGATGGAGATGTTTGACGCGATTTTCAGGGAAACAAGGGAAAAGGGGAATGACACAAGAAGTTGGCTCCTCTGACTGGACTCGAACCAGTGACATACGGATTAACAGTCCGCCGTTCTACCGACTGAACTACAGAGGAATCGTGTGAACGAGGCGCATACTACTGGCCCGTCATAATTGTGTCAACAGTAAAATTAACTGGCTGATTCAACTGGTGAATTTTGCCGCAAATCGCTCTTTCAGTGAACATGTGGCATATCGTCCCGCAGCGGGGCGCTATTATCACGTAGACGTGCCAGCGGGTCCTGCGCATAGAAATGGCAGAAACGTTGCCAGAGGGCAGGGAATCGTGGCGCAAACAGCTCCGGGGCACTGAAGAAATATTCAGAGAGCACGGCGAAACACTCTGCTGGATCGGTTGCGGCATAGGCATCAATGCTGGCTGCACTTTCGCCTACCAGATCAATTTCATCCTGAATATTGTTCATTGCCGCATGCAGGTCGTGCTCCCAGCCTGCGACTTCGCGCAGAGGGATCAGGGGAATGCCGCTGGCGCGATCGCCGTTACGCGTATCGAGCTTATGCGCGACTTCATGAATAATGAGGTTAAAGCCTGAGGCGTCAAAGGAATCCTGAATGTCGAGCCAGTTGAGGATCACCGGCCCCTGCTGCCAGCTTTGACCAGACTGCACCATACGCTGATTATGCACCAGGCCAATATCATCTTCCCATTCGTCATCGACCACGAATGGCGCAGGGTAAATCAGCACTTCGTGGAAACCATCCAGCCATTCAATGCCGAGTTCCAGCACGGGTAGACAAAAGATCAGGGCAATACGGCAGTTTTTCAGCGCATCCAGTTCCAGCCCCTGTAACACCACCAGACGTTTTTGCTGTAAAAAGCGATCGGCAAGCTGAATAAGCCGGTTTTGCTCATCCGTGGACAGACTCGCCAGAACAGGGATATTTAGCGCGTCTTCCCAGGGGAGGATCGTCGTCCGTGTGGTTTCACTTGCTTTCCAGGGCCACTTTATCATCGCTTTGCTCGCAAACTCGTCACTTGAACATAATTGCAGGGACAGGGTCTGTTAAAATGCCAAATTACCTGGCATGATGGCAACCATCAAAACGGAGAGATGCCGGAGCGGCTGAACGGACCGGTCTCGAAAACCGGAGTAGGGGCAACTCTACCGGGGGTTCAAATCCCCCTCTCTCCGCCATTATTCAAACACTTATCTCGTCTCGTTTCAGTGACCAACATCCCGTTGAGAAAATGTGAGAAAATCCGCTGAGAAAAAAACGAGCTTCAAAGCTCACATTTTTCTGTTCAATGTCGGACTCACTTTCACCTTTCTGTCGTAAACCAAAACCTGTGACTCGGTCTTGTGGCCGCTATAAACCTGCTTCTCTTTGCTGGATCCTTCGTAGTCCGAAATACCTTTTGCTTTCAGATCGTGGAAGGTGCAATCAAGAGCCCGCCCCAGTTTTTCACTTGCGCCAGATCGCGCCTTTCTCCAGGCTTCATTAAAACCTTTATACGAATACCTCTCGCCGTACATCGTCCTGATTACCGGCCCTTCATCTCCCCACGGCTTACATATCTCTATGGCAGACCTCAGCCGGTCATTCCATGCTTTGATCTGCTTAATACCAGTCTTGCCTTGTTGGATGAAAATTCCATGATCCATTATCTGATTCCAGTTCATTTTAAGAACATCTGACACCCTGGCTGCGCAAAGGTAGGCTAACCTTACATGCAAGTTTGTCAGATCTAAACGATGTACTATGAGATTGAATGAAACACCTATTAATTATGGTTGTAGGATTTTTCTTAGTTGAGTGGTATTCATATCCGTCCTGTAGTGTCAGTGGGATGACTTGCATGAAAATACTGGGAGTTGATGAATACCGTAGCCGTAGGTTTAATGGGGTATTAACATATTTCGAACTTGAGGGTGTGCCTAACCCAGAGTGGGTTCAAATTTTTGAAAGACTGGTACATAACACAGCTAATAAGATATGGGTCGAGGGTTATTGCATCGTTATTGATATGATTAAAAACGATGCTGCACAGCAGCTGGAATTTCTTCAGAGTAAATGCGATGAAACAACAGAAAAGTTAAAGCATTCACAAAATTGTCTGTAGACGAACCAATCCGATCCGAGTCAAGCCCCTGATGTGGGGATTTTTTATAGCCATTACAAAGCGTCTCAATCGGGACGCTTGATAATGTCTATCCCCTACGGCGGATGAATCAAAAATCACCCTCACAACGGTTAGCCATTCTGTGAAGCGTCGCGAAGCGGGCCCCTAGTCGTCAAGGATCATGAGATGATTGCTACTATCAGGACCTACTTGTCTGGTTTCTAATCATTATTGCGGGAACTGCTGAGCTGCTGTTCGCGTTCATCCTCTTTATGTTCTTTTTCAACTGGCAGAAGTGGTTGCGACTGATAAGACTTAACAACAGGCATCCCTGAGAGCTGGTCTGCCATTCAAAGCATGATTTTTCTTGCTGTATTTTTTGGTCAATTGATACACGAAAAATGAAAAAGTTGAGTTATAATCCTCCCTCAATTAACAATAATATGAATAGGTTGCGGCAGAATCTCATGCATAGACTCATTAAATTAACTTGTGCTGTTAATATTATGTTGATTACAGGATGCGCTTCTTCTGGCTATCTCGTGCAGTACGACAGCACACCTCAATCAGCAATGGTCATTTGTAATGGTACTCAGCAAGGATACACACCCTTAAATCTCTATTACCCTAAGACTGTCATTGATGGAAGTGGGGATTTGTATACCCAGGCATGTCAGGCAGTTTGGGCTAGCGGGGCATCTGAAAACTATAGTCAGCATATCGATACAACAAGGTTCCCCGATGGAATTAAAATAACTGCCCAGCGCCCTGATACAGACGGTTATGCGACAGATGCATCAGCTGATTATCAAAAAAAAATGAACGATGAACAAATACGTCAGCAGAACTTGCAAAATTTTAATCAATCAATGCGAGCAATGCAGCCTAAGCAAACTTACTGTAATCAAATAGGAACGCAGGTGTTTTGTAATACCTACTGAGACGGTTTTACTTTATATTCTATTTATTGATCACCGTAATAATTCGAGAAAAATAAAGTTATTATTTGGTCTGATGGTGTTTCACTACTTAGCCACTGGCATCCGCTGGTGGCTTTTTTTATGCGCCTCGCACGCGCACTAAAGAGAGTCTTTCAGCCGTGAGCCTGGGGATCCGCTTCTCTCGGGCGGCTGTCCCGTGCGACAGGCTCACATCTAAAAGGAAACCATCATGGGTTATATAAAATCCCCGGCACTGTCTGATAAAGCGCTCGCTGTGTTGTATGCGCTGTTCTTCCGTGGTGCTTTGCAGTCTGGCGATATTCCCTCGCCAGCCGGTGCTAATGAATTGCGAGATGCTGGTCTGGCGCACACGCAGCACACAGCCACAGCGTTTGATGGGGAAGATTATTTCACTTACCTGACGGCAGAAGGGCAGCATTACGCGATTCAGAACCTTGTCGATACCCGCTTCGGCGTTGCGCAGAAAAGTGACGGTAATGATTCACGGACGATTACTTTGAAAATCGCAGTGGATACCTATGATGTGCAGGCTGCTCTGGAAGAGCTGGATAAGCAGATTTGTAAGGTGCTACCGAAGTATCGAGCGCCACAGCGTGGACCCGGACATTTACCAATACCCAGCTTTCTGCTGTTCGCCTGCGCCTGAAGTGGCCCTCGCTGTATAAGCAGGAAAACGACGGCGATTTGGTTGGCTACTCAATCAACT
Organism: Enterobacter sp. kpr-6; assembly: GCF_900116015.1. Classification (GTDB taxonomy): domain Bacteria; phylum Pseudomonadota; class Gammaproteobacteria; order Enterobacterales; family Enterobacteriaceae; genus Enterobacter_D. Next base: position 91,738 of record NZ_FOYH01000002.1, on the reverse strand, counting down.
ATGCTATTGATCTCCAGACGGACGGCGGCGCATGGCAGACGGTGCTGAATACCAGTGTGACCGGGAAAACGACGTCAGGTTACGAGCGCAGCCACCGTATCGACTTACCTCAGGCTGGCAGCACCTGGACAATTCGTTTGCGCAAGCTCACCGCTGACGCAAACAGTGCGAAGATCGGCGACACGATGACGCTGCAGAGCTTCACCGAGGTGATCGATGCAAAGCTGCGATAACACCGACGATACGCTGAAAACTGAAATTCAGTATAGCCTCACCGGTAGCGAAAATGATGCGCTGCTGCTGGCAGATATACCGTATCCGGCACGCAAATATCAGCAGATGGGCCTGAAAGCAGGGCAGGTTTTCTGGTACCGCGCGCAACTGGTAGACCGGACAGGAAACGAGTCCGGTTATACCGACTGGGTGCGGGGACAGGCCAGCATTGATGTTTCCGATGTTACTAATGCCATCCTCGAAGAAATGAAGGAAACCGAACTCTTTAAGGACATGATCGAGAATGCCGTCGAAACCAGTGAGAAAGTCGCTGGCATGGCTGAGGACATCAGGACAAACGCCGACGCACTGGACGCGCAGGCGCAGCAGATCACTGAGCAGGGGCAGCAGCTCGGACAGGTTCAGCAAAACGTCAATGAGTTGAGTAGCGACGTTGACGGATTCAGTGCCTCGCTTACCAGCATGGAGAAAACCGTAGCAACCGCAGACGCTGCGCTGGCGCAGCGCATCGATACGCTGAATGTAACTGCCGAGGGGATGACGGCAGGCACGAAGAACAACGCCACTGCCATCATTCAGGGGAATCTGGCGCAGGTCACGACACGCCGGGCTCAGACGGCGAAGAACGTGAATACCTCGGCCAGTATCGATCGGGTGGATACCACTATTGCTGACGCCAGCCGGTCCGTTGCACAGGCGCTGGTGACGCTCGATGCTTCCGCTGGCGGTAATATCTCGAACGTTACCGATCTGGCCGAAACCATGGCTGACTTCACCCAGGCGGCGGCAACTAAAATCAACTCGCTTTCTGTGACCGTTAACGGCTATTCAGCTTCAATCACGACGAATGCGCAGGCGGTGGCCGACATCAACGGCAACCTCAACGCGATGTACAGCATCAAGGTGGGTGTGGATTCAAACGGCGTGCAGTATGCCGCAGGGATGGGCGTCGGCGTACAGAACACACCATCGGGCATGCAGTCACAGGTGATCTTCCTGGCCGACCGTTTTGCGGTAATGAATCAGGCTGGCGGCGCGGTGACGCTGCCCTTTGTTATACAGAATGGGCAGACATTCATCAGTCAGGGATTTATTGGGAATGGCTGGATCCAGAATGCCATGATCGGCGATTACATCCAGTCGAACACCTGGGACGGGACCGGGAACGTTGGCTGGCACGTCAACAAGTCAGGTTATGCAACGTTCAATAATGTGACCGTTCGCGGCTCGATTTACGCGACAAACGGCAATTTTTCGTTTAATGGCGTCAGCAATAAAGTCGTGATTAACGGTACCGGCATCAGGGTAAACCTCGACGACGGTGGTTTTCTTCATCTGGGAGACTGGTAATTATGCCATCAGGATTATTACTTGCCCCGAATGACGGCGGACCACGGATGGAAATCACCGCCGGGCTGCGGTGCCCGTCATACAGCCTGAGCATTCCTGATACGTGGGACGTAAATCAGTACACGCTACCAAATTATGTTGCCGGCAGTCAGATCGTCATGATGCCCAAGAGCTGTGTTTACTCCCTTAACCGCGGCACCAACCTTATCGCGTCAATAGCCGTGCTCGACAGCATCACCGTTTCTGGCAGCACGGTAACGCAGAATGTCTGGTGGTCAGATAACTGGGGCAGGGCCAAATCATTTCCGGCGACAGTCTGGCAAATACTGCCTGCATCGTCGGGGCGCGGGCTGCTGATCCAGAACAGCACCGATTTTATGGCAATAACCGATAACACCATGGTGGGGCAGTGTGTCTGGCGCGGCACAGTGACGATAAACGGCGCATGGACTACACCGGAAATTACCGGACTTTCCCGCGATCAGTATCTTGTATTCGCTAAATGGGATGCGCCGAACGTTGTGATCGACTACGACGGTGCGACGATTCGTGTGCTGGCCGAACGTGACGGCGACGATGTGGCTGCATCTGCAACCCTGCAAATTGCCATTTTCGCCAGTGGGATTGCGCCGGTGCCCGGCCGCGGACTGAATATGATTAACGCCGCAGGTAAATGCGTTTTTTCTACGACAAAACGCCCCTTTGTCTACCGGAACGCGACATGGGTACCCAGCTGGAACGGCACCGATATTGGCAATACGATGATCATGCTGGGGCGTTACGGCTATGACAGTGCATTAGCGAGCGGCTGGGACTGGCTTAAGTTTGCCGGGCTGGTCAGAGGCGGAAACGTTGTGCGTTGTGGTAAAGGCAAGGTCAGCACAAGCTGGACGGCGAATTACCCGGTTACCGGCAGACGGCTCACGTCGATTGCGGTGCCCTGCATTGACGCCATGTATTAATTCCACCCCTCATTCTGTTAACCCGCTTCGGCGGGTTTTTTATGCCCGGAGAAAATATGATTTACAACACAGGCACTCTTTCAGTCAGCGGCAACACAGCCACCGGTACGGGGACGAACTGGACGGCTGCTGCCAGCCAGGTCCGCGCAGGACAGACGCTGATTGTTCTCTCTAACCCCGTTCAGATGTTCCAGATTGCGGCGGTCAACAGTGCCACCTCCCTGGCCGTAACACCTGCGGCATCCCCGGATCTGAGCGGCCAGAAGTACGGCATCCTCATCAGTGATGCGCTGTCTGTTGACGGTCTGGCTCAGGCTATGTCGCAACTGATTAACGAATATGACGAGAATATTAGCGGGTGGGAAGCATTCGCCAGTACAGCTGCAAACCAGAATATCAGCGTCACCATCAATGGCGTGAGCATGCAAATCCCGGCTTTGGGGAAGCTGGTGCAAAAGGGCGCTGGTGGGGTCATCAGTGTCAATGACGGCGGGACAGGAGCGAATAACGCACTGAATGCGAGAAAAAATATTGGCGCAGCGGCAGCCGGAGACAATACCGACATCACTTCTCTCTGGCTCACCAGTTTTCGGCTGGCCTCTAATATTCTGTTTACTTCAGATTTGGTCGAGGTAGGCGGATCGGCATACCTTGATTTACAGCCCCGAAATTCCAACTGGGTAAAGCTGCGTATCATCGGTGGCTACAACACCCGCCGCGGCATAAACGGGGTGTTTGGCAGCAGCAGCTTTAACTTCGACTGGGGCGGTCCGACGGCAGTTGGTGCCAACCCCTTCGAGTTGTGGGTTGACGGATCGCGGATTGGGCAGGTGGCGTTCACCACCTCATCAGATAAATATCTGAAAAAAGACATCGAGTATCAGGATGATAATGCTGCGGCGCTGGAAGAAGTCATGCAGTACCGGGCGGCCTCATTTAAATATCGTGCCCGCGGCATTCTCGAAGAATCAGACACGCAGTACGGCTTTATTGCTCAGGATCTGGTTGAGGTGTCGCCCGATGTGGTTCGCGGTAAGGGGCTGGAAAATTACGATTATGATCCTGACAATCCGGGGGCGGGGTATTCCCTCGATCAGATGGCCATCATCATGAAGCTGACGCAGGCCATCCAGCATCAGCAAAAACAAATACAGGAACTTCAGGAAGTTACAAAGAATTATTCCTCAGGATCTTGAATGCCTCCTCAAATAAAACTACTGTATATAAACACAGTTAGTTACAAAGGAGGTAATAATATGCAACTACAGCGCCTTATTTTTCCGGACGTTCCGGTATATATCCCCATTTACGGGGATCACGTTTCGGCTGGCTTCCCCAGTCCTGCCGCTGACTATATCGAGAGCGGCATCGACCTTGTGTCGCATCTCATCCCCCACCCCTCATCGACATACACGCTCCGCGTCGCCGGAGATTCAATGATCAACGCCGGTATCCTTGATGGTTCATATCTTCTCGTTGATTTCAGTCTTCATCCCGAGCACGGCGATATTGTCGTCGCTAACATCGCCGGTGAGTTCACTGTAAAAAGGCTGGTCACTCACCCTGTGGTTCAGTTACTTGCCGAAAACCCCGCTTACCCCCCTATCAAAATTTATGACGCCGACGGACTCGAAATCGTCGGCGTTGTCATTTCTGTCATCAACACGATGCACCGCAATGTTCGCCCTCGTTGATATGAACTCGTTTTATGCGAGTTGCGAAACCGCCTTTCGCCCCGATCTGGCCGGGCGGCCTATCGTGGTTTTGTCGAACAACGACGGCTGCGTAATAGCGCGCTCCGCCGAAGCCAAAAAGCTCGGTATAAAAATGGGTGCGCCCTGGTTCCAGCTGCGAGAGACACCGTTCCCGCAGCCACTGGTTATCTTCTCCAGTAATTACGAGCTGTACGGAGACATGAGCAATCGGGTGATGACGACACTGGAGGCGATGTGTCCTCGCGTAGAAATATATTCAATTGACGAAGGCTTCTGTGACCTGACTGGCGTGCGCAACTGCCGCGACCTGGCCGACTTTGGCCGTGAGATCCAAGATACCGTCTGGCGAAATACACGACTGAAGTGCGGGGTTGGTATCGCGCAGACGAAGACGCTGGCGAAGCTGGCTAACCGCGCCGCGAAAGATTATCCACAGACCGGGGGCGTGGTTGATTTGTCGAACGTCGAGCGCCAGCGCCGGCTGATGGCGCTGATGCCAGTGGAAGAGGTGTGGGGCGTCGGCAGACGCATCGCGAAGAAGCTGGAAGCCATGGGCATAACAAAAGCGCTTCAACTTGCCGACACAGATATCCGCTTTATCAGGAAACACTTTAACGTGGTGCTGGAACGCACGGTGCGGGAGCTGCGCGGCGAATCCTGTCTGGAGTTAGAGGAGTACGCACCGGCAAAGCAGGAAATCGTCAGCTCACGATCATTTGGCGAGCGCATTACTGATTACGACGAAATGCGCCAGGCAATATGCAGTTATGCAGCGCGGGCGGCGGAAAAGCTGCGCAGCGAACATCAGTACTGTCGTTACATTTCAGTTTTTGTGAAGACCTCGCCCTTTGCATTAAAAGAGCAGTATTACGGCAACCAGGCTGGCACTAAACTGCTCACGCCGACGCAGGACACCCGCGACATTATCGCAGCCGCAACGCGATGTCTGGATGCGATATGGCGGGATGGTCACCGCTATCAGAAAGCGGGGATCATGCTGGGGGACTTCTTCAGCCAGGGCGTGGCCCAGCTCAATCTGTTCGACGATCATGCGCCGAGAGCGGGCAGTGATGCGCTGATGACGTTAATGGACACGCTGAATAAGCAGGGGAAGGGCACGCTGTATTTTGCGGGGCAGGGTGTGCAGCAGTCGTGGCAGATGAAAAGGGAAATGCTCTCACCGCGTTATACGACAAGGCTCGCAGAAGTGCCGATTGTCAGAGCGCGCTGAAGCTAATTTATAGGGAGTAATTCCCAACAATTCCCCACTCAAATTTCGAGCGAATATAGTGAGAAAAAGGTCAGCTTGTGCGGTTTAAGTTTATGAAAACATAAGGGACAAAAACTGTACAATTTTCTCACTTTTGTTGCTAAGTGTTTGGTTTTGCACTCATCAAGACCGGTCTCGAAAACCGGAGTAGGGGCAACTCTACCGGGGGTTCAAATCCCCCTCTCTCCGCCATTATTCAAACACTTATCTCGTCTCGTTTCAGTGACCAATATCCCGTTGAGAAAATCCTGTACTCTTCACTGCGAATACTAGTCCCGCTTGCGTAAACATTCTCTCTCATTATTCCCAAATTGCAGGCATAAAAAAGCCCGCACGCGGCGGGCTTTAACGAACGCTTTGCTTTATCAGAACTGATAGGTCAGACCAACACCAACCACGTCATCGGTAGAGATGCCATTGTTGTCGTAGAACTCTTCGTCAGAATCCAGCAGGTTGATTTTGTAATCAACGTAGGTAGAGAAGTTCTTGTTGAAGTAGTAAGTCGCGCCCACTTCAACGTAGTTCACCAGATCTTCGTCAGTGTAGCCAATGCGGTTGTTACGGGAACCCGTTACGTTGCCGCCCAGGTCGTTACCTTTAGAGTAAACCCATGCCAGAGACGGACGCAGGCCGAAGTCGAACTGATACTGCGCAACGGCTTCAAAGTTCTGGGTGTGGTTAGCAATACCCTGATCGCCATACGGGGTCATGTTGTGGGTTTCTGCATACATCATCGCCAGATAGACGCCGTAAGCGTCGTACTTCATACCCACAGTCCATGCATCAGCGCTTTCACCACCCGCAGATTTGCTAAAGCGATTATGGATACCGCCCGCAGCGACCTGTGAGTTAGTACGATCGGAAGACGCATATGCCGCGCCGATGCTCAGGCCGGAGAGATCGCCCTGGAAGTCATAAGTCGTGGAGAGGCCATAACCGTCACCGTTCTGGAAGCGAACGTCGTTATGACCGTTCTTGGTGCCTTCCTGATCTTCGTTAGCGTTAGAGCCTTCGTTGTTGCCCTGGTACTGTACGGCGAAGTTCAGGCCATCAACCGCTCCAAAGAAATCGGTGTTACGGTAGGTGGCAACGCCGCTTGCACGGCCAACCATGAAGTTATCGGTCCAGGTGTAAGAATCGCCACCGAACACCGGTAGCATATCGGTCCAGGCTTCTACGTCATAAACCACGCCGTAGTTACGGCCGTAGTCAAAGGAGCCGTAGTTTGCGAATTTCAGACCCGCGAAAGCCAGTTTAGCGTAGTAATCGCTACCGTCATCTTCGGTACCGCTTGCTTTGGTTTTGGAGAGGAAAGTACCGAAACCGGTCAGATCGTTGTTGATCTGGGTTTCGCCTTTAAAGCCCAGTTCAACGATGGTTTCATCGCCATCATCGCCCGGGTTATCGGAGAAGGTGTGGCGTGCGTCAACTTTGCCGAATAAATCGAGTTTATTACCGTCTTTGTTATAAATCTCAGCCGCATTTGCCGCGCCAGCCATTAATAAAGCAGGCACAAGAATCGCCAGTACTTTTCTTTTCATTATATAATTCCCTTAATCATAAATTGCATGAATATAAAACATCAAGTTTTATTGCAGGTCCGATACTATTCTACTAAGTTCACTTTTTTTTAAATGAAATATGTAAGTGAATTATATTATTTATTGCTGAATGTTTCTGGGTGGCTTGGTATTTTTTGTATGAATATCAATGTCTTGAACTATTTTTCCCATCAATAATTTATGAGGAATAATGTAATTAAATAAGCGATAAAATCACTTTTTTTGTTATTTAAATGTTGGTTCGTTTATTTGCCTTGCTGCAATGAACCGTCTCACCTCTAAAAATCTGCGTGAAAGCATTAAATAAAAAATGGCATCAAAAGCGTTAATAACGTGAATGTTTTATTTCCCTGGAACGTATGAGCGGTTAAATATTCTTTCGCGTGGTTGTGCGAGAAGAGGCAGGCTTAACGGGTGAAATATTGCTAAGGTTAACGTTTCACATTGATGAAGGTAAAAGATGGATCTTTCTCACTGGCAACAACGCTTTGATATGTGGATGCAGCAGCACTATACCCAGGCCGACGCCGCGCATGATGTCGCGCATTTCCGGCGTGTATGGGCCACGGCGCAAACGCTGATGGAGGGTGAAAACGCCAGCGGTTTAGTGATTCTGACGGCCTGCTATTTTCACGATCTGGTCAGCCTTGCCAAAAATCACCCGCAGCGGGCGCAGGCATCACAAATGGCCGCCCGGCAAACGCTCTCCATTTTGACTGACGAGTTTGCCGATTTCCCCGCAGAGCTTCACGCGCCTGTCGCCCATGCCATTGAAGCGCACAGTTTTAGCGCCGCCATTACGCCACGCAGCATTGAAGCAAAAATCGTGCAGGATGCTGACCGGCTGGAAGCGCTGGGTGCTATTGGCCTTGCGCGCGTTTTTGCTGTGACTGGTTCGCTTGGCGGCGCGCTCTTTGAGCCTGATGATCCCTTCGCCGAAAGGCGCGCACTGGACGATAAACGTTATGCGCTGGATCATTTCCAGACCAAACTGCTGGCGCTGCCTGCGACCATGCAAACAGAAAAAGGCCGCGCGCTGGCAGCGCATAACGCCCGGTTTTTAGTACAGTTCATGGCAAAACTGAGTGCAGAACTGAACGGTGATTTTTACGCCACGGATGCTGCCGTGTTGCAGCGTTTTGGCGTAAAAGAGGAATAATTCGGGAGGCAAATCGAATGGCCGACGTTCACGATAAAGCCACGCGCAGTAAAAATATGCGCGCCATCGGTACACGCAATACGGCGATTGAAAAGCGGCTGTCGGCGTTGCTGACGGCGCTCGGGCTGCCCTTTCATGTGCAGGACGCCACGCTCCCCGGCCGTCCTGACTTCGTGATCCCCGATTACCAGTGTGTCATCTTCACGCACGGCTGCTTCTGGCATCAGCATCACTGCTATTTATTCAAAGTCCCGGCCACCCGCACGGACTTCTGGCTTGAAAAGATTGGTAAAAATGTGCAGCGCGATAAGCGGGATATGGCGCAACTTCACGAACAGGGCTGGCGGGTGCTGGTGGTATGGGAATGCGCCTTGCGCGGGCGGCAAAAGTTAAACGATGAAAAGCTGACAGAGCGGTTAGAAGAGTGGATCTGCGGCGACGGAAGCACCGCGCAGATCGACACTCAGGGGATTCAGACTCTGGACTGACGCTACTTTTTATTTTCGCAGGGAGTGACTATCGGGCGGGCCGGAAACCAGTATTTCCCCAGCGTCACCAGCACGACGGCAAAAATGATAATGCCCAGCGCGACCCATTCGACAGGGGAGAGGATCTCACCGGCAAAACCGGTCCCTAACAGCACCGCGACCACCGGATTCACATAGGCATAGCTGGTGGCGATGGCCGGAGAGGTATTGCGGATCAGGAACATATACGCATTGATGGCGATAATAGATCCGAACACAATCAGATACCCGACGGATAAAAAGCCCTGAAGCGTCGGCAGCGATGTCAGCCTCTCGCCCGTCAGCAGGGAGGCCAGCAGCAGAACGATGCCGGCGGTGACCATCTCGATTGCGCCCGCCATCATACCGGTCGGCAGTTCGATACGGGAACCGTACACCGAGCCGAACGCCCAGCTCAGCGAGCCAATGAGGATCATGATCGCGCCCCATGGGTTACCGCTCAGATTCCCGCCGCTGTTAAGCAGCACAATCCCGCACAGGCCAATGGCGATCCCGAGCCATTCGATTTTGCGCGTGGCAATCCCGAACAAGCGACTAAAGCACAGGGTAAACAGGGGGACGGTGGCGACCACCACGGCGGCGATGCCCGACGGCACATTCTGATGCTCGGCCAGGGTGACCATGCCATTCCCCACCGCCAGCAGCAAAATGCCAATCAGGGCGGCGTTAAGCAGGGGACGCAGCGGTGGCAGCCGGTGACCAGTGGCAAACAGAAACGCCAGCAGCAGCACGCCTGCCGTAAGAAAGCGCACGCCCGCCATCATTAGCGGCGGCCAGCTTTCGACGCCGAGGCGGATAACAAAATAAGTGGAACCCCAAATAATATAAAGTGTAAACAGTGCACCAATAAGCGGTAAAAATTGCCTGAAACGCATACTCCCTCACAGCGAAATTAAAAGGACGCATACAGTAAACGTCAAAACTATCTCCCAGGCGAGGGATTTAGTTACTGCGTGAATGTTAATTATTTGTTGACTTTGATGCGGGCATTCCAGGACGCCCGTTTATGCACCATACTTTGTGAAATTTCAGTAAAAACTAAGGATGTGTATTTTGGCAGGAAGTAGTTTATTAACGTTACTTGATGATATTGCTACGTTACTTGATGACATCTCGGTGATGGGCAAGCTGGCAGCAAAGAAAACAGCCGGGGTGTTAGGGGACGATCTCTCACTCAACGCTCAGCAGGTTTCGGGGGTTCGCGCTAACCGGGAATTGCCGGTCGTCTGGGGCGTGGCGAAAGGCTCGCTGCTTAACAAAGTCATCCTGGTCCCGCTGGCGCTGTTGATCAGCGCCTTCATTCCCTGGGCGATTACGCCGCTGTTAATGGTTGGCGGTGCGTTTTTATGCTTTGAAGGCGTGGAGAAAGTGCTGCACAGCCTGCATGCCCGTAAACATAAAGAAAGCCCGGAAGCCCGCCAGCAGCGTCTTGATGCGCTGGCAAATCAGGACCCCAAGCAGTTTGAGCGCGATAAAATCAAAGGCGCAGTACGTACCGACTTTATTCTCTCCGCCGAAATTGTGGCGATCACCCTGGGCATCGTGGCCGACGCGCCGTTGTTAAACCAGGTGCTGGTGCTGTCGGGGATCGCGCTGTTAGTCACGATTGGCGTGTACGGTCTGGTGGGCGTCATCGTGAAACTTGATGATGTCGGCTACTGGCTGGCGGAGCGCCCCGGTCAGCTTGCGAAAACCTGTGGTAAAGGGCTGTTAATTGTTGCCCCGTGGCTGATGAAATCCCTCTCGGTCATCGGCACGCTGGCGATGTTCCTGGTCGGCGGCGGCATTGTGATCCACGGAATTGGCCCGCTGCATCACACCATTGAACATTATGCCGCTGAACACGGCGGGTTTATCCAGGCGCTGCTGCCGATGTTGGCTAACCTGGTGTTGGGTTTTATCATTGGGTTTATCGTCGTCATGCTGGTCAAAGGCGTGACGCGCTTACGGGGTGCCACCCATTAAATTTCTGCGTACCAGTACGCAAAATAGCCAAATTTCGTCTAAGGTGAAATCGTTTCACCCTGATACTGGAGGCGGTCAATGGTCTATGTTGTCAGTGATGAAGTTACGCTAAAAAATGGTGGCCCTGAAATGATCGTCACCGGCTTTGCCAGCGGTATGGTGGAGTGCCGGTGGTATGACGGCTATGGCGTTAAACGGGAGGCTTTTCACGAAGAAGAGCTGGTCCCCGGCAACGTACAGCAGGTTCGCGAACAGGCGTAAATCCGAAACGCCCGGCCTCGCCGGGCGTTTTTGTTGGCAAACACGTAAGCCACCGTTATGGCGCGTTCTGGATTGTACAGGCAGGATCTGACTGCCCATCATTTATGGAGTTTTTGTGCTGTCCTCTCCCTTGAACGCCCGCACCCGCTGGAAAATGTTATGGCGTAAACACGTTGTCCCTGGCCGGGTGGTCAATCTCTGCTTTTTAATCGTGCTGATAAGCTCCACGCTGCTGACCTGGCGTGAAGTGGTGGTATTGCAGGACGCTTATGTCGCCAGCCACCGCAGTGTGCTGGAAAAGGCGGCTGTTGCCGTGGACAAACAAATGCAAACCGGCGTTAACCTGCTGCTGTTTTACCGCAACGGTATGCAGGCGGCGATGCACACGCCGCTTTCCTCCGATCTGCTGGTGAATGTGCAAAATGAATTTGACCGCGTTCGTCGCTCTCCCCAGTGGCAAATCAACGTTGAGAAGCGCCGCACCCTGGCGCTGCGTGGTGTGTCTGATGAGGCGATTGCGCAAAATCCACTCTTAAACCGCGACGTCCCCGGCCTGCAAAATGAAATGACTGCCGCGCTGGAACTGGGCTACGTGATGCGCCTGTCGGCGGGCTTTCCGCTTGCCCCGGCGCAAACCTGGTACGCTTCCCGCGCGGGTTTTTACCTCACAAGCGGCAGGTTCATCAGCGTGCCCGGTATCGCCAGGCAATATAGTGCGCTGATCAACGCGCCCTGGTTTATCGGTCAGTCACAGCGGGAGAACCAGGCCCGCGGTATACGCTGGTACAGCGCGCCGCTGAATGCGGCAGATAAAAACAGCGGCACGGTGATTGCCAGCCTGCCGATGGATTATGCGCATTACTGGCATGGCGTCCTCGCCGTGGAATTCACGCGTGATTCCATCAGGCAGCAACTGGAAGAGGCGCTAAAAGAAGAAGACACCGGAAACTATCAGCTTTATGACGACCAGTTTACTCTGCTGATTTCCTCAACGTGGGATAAGGTGCCGGTCAGCACCTTTGACGACAGCGAACGCGAGCGCCTGACGCAGGCGATGGCAAAAAATACCGAAGGCAGTCTGCGCATCGGCACCCGATTAATAAGCTGGATGAACCTGAAGCATTACGACGGCGCATTGCTGCGCATCCATACCCTGCGCGAAGGCTTGCAGGACGATTTTGGCACCATCAGCATTGTCTTTGGGCTGTTATGGTTGCTGTTTACCTCCATGCTGCTTATCTCCTGGTTCGTGATCCGGCGGATGGTGAGCAACATGTATCAGCTTCAGCATTCACTGCAATGGCAGGCCTGGCATGATGCCCTGACCCGGCTTAACAATCGCGGCGCGCTCTTTGAAAAGGCGAAGCGGCTGTGCGATCTCTGCTCGCAGCAACAGTTGCCCCTGTCGGTGATCCAGATTGACCTCGACCATTTCAAGCGCGTTAACGATCGCTACGGACATCAGGCGGGGGATTTAGTACTGACCCAGGCCGCCCGGCTGATCGCGCGCTCTTTAGGGGAAGATGATGTGGCGGGCCGGGTAGGGGGCGAAGAGTTTTGTGTGCTGCTCCCCGGCAAAACGCTGGCGGAAGCAGTGGAAGTGGCGCAAGGCATTCGTATGCGCATCGCCGGGAAAGAAATTCTGGTGAATCACAGCCAGACCATCCGCATCAGCGCCTCTTTGGGCGTCAGCAGCGCGCCGGAGGAGACGGATTACAGCTTTGACGCGCTGCAATCCATTGCCGACCGGCGGCTTTATCTGGCTAAACGGGCAGGGCGGAATCAGGTCTGGTCCGTTGACGACGAGGAACCCTCGCCAAGCAAATGATCCAGCCCTTCGCGCCAGCCCGCCGGGCCTTTCAGTTCCGTCCGGTAGACGCGCTCGGGTTCATCCCGGCGCAGCGTCACGCCATCCCGGTTAAGCCCTTTCACCACCACCGCAAAATCGACGTTATCCAGCAGCGGCGCATCGTTTGGTCCGTCGCCCAGCCCCACGGTGGTAAAGGTTTTACCTTCCTGCTGGCGATACTGGCGGGTCAGCCAGTTGACAGCCTGATCCTTGCCGCCCCGTTCATCCAGCACGTGCCAGTATCGCGCGCCCTGCACAAAGCGTAAGCCCAGTCCGGCAAGCGTCTTCTCAAACGCCGCCATACGTTCATCGCTGTCGCGCCAGATCAACGTTTCCGAAGCCTCATGCAGATGGGCGAGGTTAGCCTGCGCCGGGGTGAGGCCAGTGACTTCCGAAAGAGCGCGCTCATCCAGTTCGCTGAACAGGGTGAATTTATCGCCGCTTTTTTCACGTAGCTGCGTCAGCACCGTCACAATCTCATCATGGGACGCGCCGTTAATCAGGCGGGGATAATTCTCATGATCCTGCCAGTGCTCATCCAGCTGGATCACCGCGCCGTTTTCCGCAATCAGCGGCAGCCCTTGCAACCCCAGTGTTTTTTGAAGGGCGAGCATTTCAGCGGCGGTTTTACTGCTGCACAGAATGACCGGGATCTGCTTCTGTTGGAGGCGCTCAAGCCATTCGGCGGCAGGTTGCCATTCATAAGTATGGCTGTCGAGTAAGGTGCCATCGAGGTCAGTAAAAATCAGCAACGCATCGTCAATACCTGGCATAAATCATCTCCCTGGAAGCAATTAACATAACGGCATGGGTAAGATTATTCTCAATTAGAAGACCGGTGAATCACCGCTTTTCACCGCATAATATTGGCCGACCAGCAGCCAGCCTGCATTGGCGACCATCACTCATGAAAATTCTAAGGTAAGTAATAATTCACATAAGCAATATATCCTTGTCTTGCAAATATTTTGCAGATAGAGTCACTCCCACATCAGATTTCCTGGTGTAACGAATTTTCAAGTGCTTCTTGCAAACGCAAGTTTTGACCCGGTCTCCCCAGACCGGGTTTTTTTCATCTAGCGATTCGCTTCGGTAAAACTGAAATCGCGAACGTCCAGTTCAAAGGCTTCAGCCAGCTCGCGCCACGTATGATAATCGCGGCCATCCACGCTGACGCGCTGCCCGTCATCACTCTCCACACGGTGAATTTCGCTTTCGCTAATTTCATTAATTGCCGCCAGCAAAGCATCAACATTCACTTCACCTTCACTCGCAAATTGCCCGTTATTGTCGTGGTCGCGTTTCATGGCCGTCACCTTTTTCACACACCGTGGGTGTAAGTATAGACGGTAGAGAAAAGCAGCAATCGGGTTCGGTAACGCTGCCAGATCCGCAGATTTGATCTACACTGGCAAAAATGAGTTCAGGAGGTTGAAAATGAAGGTAAACGATCGGGTGACGGTCAAAACGGACGGTGGTGTACGTCGTCCGGGCGTGGTACTGGCAATCGAAGAATTTAGTGAGGGCACCATGTATCTGGTGTCGCTTGAGGACTACCCGCTTGGGATCTGGTTCTTTAATGAGAAGGACCACCCGGACGGTATTTTTGTTGAATTGCAGGAATAAAATTTACCCTGTTGTCGGGAGAGAGGCCTGCTTACCCTCCCGGCAAAAGGGTAATTAGCGCATATTAACGAAGATCCCACTGGTCACATTATCGGTCAGACGTACAACGTGATAGATAACCTGTTTATTATGCGTTTTTATTTTCCTTTTAATATTACCCTTATGTGATGATACCGTTTTCGCTTTAATATTCATTTGATCGGATATCTGAATCGTTCCCTGCCCGGACATCCACATTTTCAGCATGCTGGATTCAGTGCGGCTTAAAGAAAGTGTAGGGAGATTAAAAGAACCATTCCCGGTTTTTTCTTTGGTTAAGCAATCTCCTAAAATGTCATCCAGGGATTCAGGTTTAATCGATTTTGAACTAATTAATAAGTTTTTTCGCACTAACAGATATTCATCAAAATGGATATTGGCAATTGCCATAAACACGATAAACAGCGTCTTAGGATGCTGATTAATGATTTGCTTAATTTGCAGACTCAACTCCGGGTCATGGATAAAGCAGTCCTCATTAATAAACACCACCGCTGGCCTGAAAGCAGCGCACGCTGTACTCAATTCACATACGGTTTCTACGTTGTTGATTTCTCGTTTTTTTACTCCCCGACTTGCCAGATATCCGGTTAGCCCTAACCGGGTATAGCTGCATAAATCCATAATAATCGTTGACATGGCATACCCTCACTCAATGCGTAACGATAATTCACCACCTGCTGAAAGTTTCAAGATCAGCCAAACGAATGAAAATAATCTAAAAACCTTTGAGCAGGAATGACTTCAGGCGAACACACTATCCCGTAAAGTTACGTATAATTTGCCAGGAATCTTCTCAAAGTAAAGTGAACAATCAAATCTGTGAAAGGGCTAAAAACAATTAAGCCACGCCAGATATATCCTGGTGGATGCAGCAACAATTTTATTTTAGGAATAACCTCAGAAAGACGTTACTAAAATACGGGTTATTATTTACCGGGAAGTTCACTGAGAATATCGGCGAGCAGGTTGAAAATCTCGCTGAATAAATGTTCGCAGAAGGGGGCAATCAATGGCATCAGGGTCACCATTAACAAAATGCCGACGGTCAGGGTAACCGGGAAACCAATGGAAAAAACGGATAACTGCGGAGCCATACGGTTAAGCAGCCCCAGCGACAGGTTCAGCGTCAGCAGCATGGTGATCACCGGCAGCGCCAGCATCAGGCCATTCAGGAAGATCAGCCCGCCCGCGCGTGCCAGCGCCAGAAACGCATTGCTGTTCACCGGCTCACCGCCAATCGGCAGGGTGTGAAAGGTGTCCACCAGCATGGAAATCAGCCACAGATGGCCATTAAAAGACAAGAACAGCAGCAGCGCCAGCAAATCCATAAAGCGTGCCAGCACTGGCATATTCAGGTTGCTTGAGGGATCGAAAAAGGTGGCAAACGACAGCCCCATTTGCAGGCCGATCAGTTCCCCGGCGGTACGAATGGCGGCAAATGCAAACTGCATGGTAAAGCCCAGTGCCACGCCGATCAGGATCTGTTGCAGCGCCAGCCACAGCGCATCCATCGAAAACACCGTCACGTCATTGGCGGGCAGGTTAGGGGCAATAATAAAAGTGATCACCACCCCAAGGCCGATCTTCACCCGTTTTGGAACGGTGCGTTCACTTAAGATAGGGGCGGTGGAAATCAACGCCAGCACGCGCAGCAGCGGCCAGAAATACATGCCGAGCCATTGTAGCCATTGGTCGCTGGTGACATGCAGCATGACGGGCGTTATCCGATGATGTAAGGAATGTTGCTGAACAGCGTGCGCATGTAGTCGAGCAGCAGATTAAGCATCCACGGCCCGGCAACAACGATAGCGACAAACACAGAGATGATTTTCGGAATGAACGACAACGTCATTTCGTTAATCTGCGTTGCCGCCTGCAAAATACTGATGATAAGACCGGTAACCAGCGCCACCAGCAGCAGCGGTGCGGCAAGGGCGAGGGCGACTTTCATCGCCTCCGTGCCCATCATCATGACCGATTCAGGTGTCATTGGCGTGCCCCCTAGCTATAAAAGCTCTGCGCCAGTGAGCCGACCAGCAATTGCCAGCCATCGACCAGAACAAAAAGCATCAGTTTAAACGGTAACGCGATAGTGGCTGGCGGTACCATCATCATCCCCAGCGCCATCAGCACGCTGGCGATCACCAGGTCGATAATCAGGAACGGAATAAAAATGGTGAAACCAATCTGAAACGCGGTCTTCAGTTCGCTGGTCACGTAAGCAGGCAGCAGAATGCGCATCGGCACCGCTTCCGGCCCCGCCAGCGGCGGCGTATTGGCAAGACGGGCGAACAGGGCTAGATCGGCTTCGCGGGTCTGGCGCATCATAAATTCTTTTAACGGCTGTGCGCCTTTCTCCAGCGCCACGTCTACGGAAATTTTGCTCTCGGAAAACGGCTGGTAGGCCTCGGTATAAATCTTATCGATAACCGGCGACATAATAAAAAAGGTCAAAAACAGCGCCAGTCCGAGCAGCACCTGGTTCGGCGGCGCAGACGGCGTACCCAGCGCATTTCGCAGCAGGCCAAAGACAATGATGATGCGCGTAAAGCTGGTCATCATCAGCAGGATGGCCGGCAGGAAGGTCAGCGAGGTGATAAAGACCAGCGTTTGCACCGGCAACGACCAGCTCTGACCACCACCCGCCATCGGCTGGCTAATCAAACCCGGAAGCTGAGCAAAGGCAGACGGCGCGACCAGCATTAAGCCTGACAGCGCAAGGAGTAACAAACGGCGCATCAGGATCTCCCGGAACGCTTGAGCAAATTCTTTAACACGGACTGGAAATCCGGGGTGTTGGCTTTCGCCTCTTCTGGCACTGCGGGCGCAGGCGGAAGGGTATGCAGCAGATTAATTTGTGAAGCAGTGACGCCGAGCACCAGCCGGGCGTCGTCAACGTCCACCACGATCACGCGCTCGCGCGGGCCAACCGTGGTGCTGGCGCTGATTTTCAGGCCTTTGGCACTGGCGACACGGCCACCAAAACCAAAACGTTTTGCCAGCCACGCCACCGCCAGGATCATCGCGATGATGCCAAACAGCGCGCCGCTAACCTGTAGCAGTGGCGAGCCGTGAACGGCAGAAGGCTGGGCAACAGTGGCCTGGGTTTTCATACTTAGCGGCTCAGACGGCGCATGCGCTCAGACGGGGTGATGATATCGGTAATGCGCACGCCGTATTTATCGGCGACGACCACAACTTCACCCTGGGCAATCAGATAGCCGTTGATCAGAATATCCAGCGGCTCACCGGCCAGACCGTCCAGCGCCACCACCGAACCCTGCGTCAGACGCAGCAACTCTTTAATGGTCATGCGGGTACGACCCAGTTCCACGGTCAGTTTGACCGGGATATCCATAATCAGATCGATATCCTGCAACGTGCCGCTGACATCGCCGCCGCCCAGTTGCTGGAACACCGCGTCGGCGGCGCTTTTGCTCGTGGTCGTGGTTTTCTGTTCATTTAACGCGTCAGCCCAGAGATCGTCCACACTGCTGTTCTCATCGGACGGATTGTTCATATCACTCATTTGGGCTGTTCCTCGTTCAGCGAATTCAAAATCGGGTTGATCAAGTGCTCTACACGCAGGGCATACTGGCCGTTAACCGTACCGTACTGGCTGGTGAGCACAGGCACCCCGTCCACATGGGCGATAATGCGATCGGGTTTCTCGATCGGCAGCACATCGCCGGGTTGAAGTTTGAGTATCTGCGACAGGCGCAGGGGGACGTCACCAAAATTGGCAATCAGCTCCAGCTCAGAATGTTGCACCTGACGCACCAGATTATCGCGCCAGTTCTGATCTTCATGGCGGGAGTTCTCCAGCGGCGGATTGACCAGCGTTTCACGCAGCGGCTCAATCATGCTGAAGGGCAGACAGATATTAAATTCGCCGGTCAGGTTACCGATTTCCACATGGAAAGGGGTATTGACGACGATATCGTTCGGCGACGTGGTGATGTTGGTGAACTTCACCTGCATCTCCGAACGCACATATTCCACATCCAGCGGGTGAATCGCTTTCCACGCATCGCTGTAGCCTTCAAGGGCCAGCTTCAGCATGCGGTTGATGACCCGCTGCTCAGTGTGCGTAAACTCACGGCCTTCCACTTTCGTCGGGAAGCGGCCATCGCCACCGAACAGGTTGTCCACGGCGATAAACACAAGGCTCGGTGAAAACACAAACAGCCCGGTGCCGCGCAGCGGTTTTAAGTGGATCAGGTTCAGGTTTGTCGGTACCGGCAGGTTACGCGCAAACTCGTGATAGGGCTGAATACGGATCGCGCCAACGGTAATATCCGGGCTGCGACGTAACAGGTTAAACAACCCCATACGGAACTGACGCGCAAAACGCTCGTTGATGATCTCCAGCGCCTGCAGGCGTTCGCGCACCACGCGGCGCTGCGTATTGGGATCATAGGGGCGAATTTCACTCTCGAAACCCTCACCGGGTTTCGGAGCGTCGCTACTGTCGCTGTCGCCATTAAGCAGCGCATCGATTTCGGCCTGAGAAAGAATACTGTCGCCCATGTCTTTACCGCAGAATGAAAGCTGTATAAAGAACGTCAGTCACTTCCTGCTTCGGTTGCCCGGCGACTAACGGCGGAGAAAGCGTCTCTTTAATCGAGGCAACTAACTTCTGTTTACCATCGTCGGTTGCCAGTTGAGTGGCATCCTGGCGCGAGAGAAGCAGCAGTAAACGACTGCGCACTTCCGGCAAATATTCACTCAGACGCGCGCGGGTGGCATCATCTTTCAGGCGCAGCGTAATGCCCACATACAGCACACGATCGGCATCGCCCAGATTTACGGTAAACGTATCAAGCGCAAAGAAAACCGGTGCAGGCGGCGGTGGAGCCTCTTCTTTGGCGCTGGCATCTGCCGGATGCTGCTGCATACGCCAGTAGCTGTAGCCAGCGGTCGCGCAGGCTGCAAGGGTGATCAACACCAACAGCGGGATCCAGATTGCACGCTTACTTTTTTTGGGAATGGCGGAGTCAGTCATCTGTTACAAGCTTCCTGTTTCGGTACTGCTGATGCAATGATTATCCCGTGTCCTGCGTCCGTCAAAGGGCGGAATAGACGGGGATAATCACGCTACCTTTTCCGTTTATCCCCGTCATCCTTCACGTTGCCTGCACGTCGATGAGGCTATCAGGCAAAGATATCCACGGCGTTATTACCGCGGGAAGCCGATTGCAGGCTGGCGGGTACCGCGATGGATTCGTCATCATCGGCACCAAAAATCTCACGTCCACCGCTGCGGGAAGCCTGCTGCTGCTGGGATGAGGACTGTTGCTGACCGGCGAAACTTTCGCTGCTGATGCTGCTCTGGCTCAGTTCAATCCCGCTTTCCGCGAGGTTGGTACGCAGAACCGGCAGGGCAGCTTCAAGTGCAGCGCGAACATGGCTGTGCGGAGAAACCATCTGCAACTGCGCCTGGTTATCATCAATCTTAAGACTGATTTGCACCTGGCCCAGATCTTCCGGATGCAGACGCAGTTCAGCGCTTTGCTTGCCCTGACGGGTAAACATAGTGATGTTCTGGCTGATGGTCTGCTGCCACTCGTGGCTACCCAGCGGGGCGCTGATCACCGGTGCGGCAACGGGAGCGCTGGCCTGCGCGGGGGCGGCCGTGCTCACCGCAGGCGCGGCGCTGACGGTGGTATTAATTGCCTGAATCGCCGCGTGTTCATCGGCTTTCACTGCGCTGGCAGAGGGCTGCACCGCAGTCTGTTGCCCGTTGTCAGCACTCTGCAACTGGCTGTTCAGGGCGGTCTGCTCACCTTTAGCGGCGGTGGCGCTCTGGCCTTTATCCCCTTTCACATCGGAGGAGGTTAACGCGGCATCCGCGCCTTTGACCGTCGGCGTCAGGTTAATCCCCTGCGTCGCGCTGGCCGTCAAAGCGGTGCTGGTGGTCGGCGCAACGATGGCGTTTTGCTGATGCGGCAACATGGCCATCAACGCATTCAGCCCGGCTAATTCTTCTTCATTAAGCGTGGTTGACTCGTCATCATCGGCTTTCGCCGCTTTGCTGAGTATCGCCAGTGTGTCATTTTTCAGCCCGGTGGTGAGCAGCGGGTTGAGCGCCTGATCCTGAGCGGTCTCTTCGGCCTGGGCATCGGTTTTCAGATCGGCTTTAGCGCTTTGACGACCAAGAATATCGGCAAGCTGGGCGGCAACGCTGCGCGGTTGCGCCACATCAGCGTCTTTGGCGAGCAACCCTTTGGTTAACTTTCCACCCGCCGCCTGCAAATCGGCCAGGGTCAGCGTATCGCCTTCACCCTGAGCCGTGGTGCCTGCCATCGCGCCGGAAAGCAGCGACAGAAAATCCTGCGCGCTGGTGTCCGCTTTACCTGCCATCAGGCCGGAAGCGGGGGCCTCTGCATCTGTCGTTATCAGTTTTGGTAAAGAGATCATTCGGTTTTCCTCATTGAAGCGCGCTGAGCAAATTCATCCATTTTTTTCTGTTCAAGACGGTTTTCCGCAAGCAGCGTGGCGGCGGATTGCCGGTCCTGTAAGGTTTGCCAGGCCTGCAAACGTTGTTTCTTTTCCCGCCAGCTTTTCAGTGCCATCTCAACTTTATTGGTCCACTGCATAAGCTGCTGGCGGTGCTGTTCGATGGCTTTTTCAAGCGTCGTAATAAATTGCTGATAGTTCTGCCAGCGCTGACTGCCGATCCCCTGGGTCATATCGAGATTCAGGTTATTGCGATACTCATTCTGATAATCCATCAGCATTTTGAGCTGCTCTTCGGCCTGCTGGCATCCCCGGCGCATCTCGCCCAGGGCTATCGCCGCGCTGTCTACTTCTTTCTCTGCCAAATCTTTTAGCGTCGCTAACGCACTGTTCTGTGCCATCATCTCGCCCCTTTCTCGTTACACGTTCGGGAAGATCATATCCAGTGCCTGAATCGACTCTTCCCACCCGGCACGTTCGAAAATGCCCTGCTGCAGATAGGCTTCGAGTTGCGGCCACAATGCGATGGCTTTATCCAGCATCGGGTCGCTGCCTCGTGCATACGCACCTACGCTCACCAGATCGCGGTTGCGCTGGAAGCTCGACAGCAACTGTTTGAAATTTCGTACTTTGGCATAGTGGTTTTCGCTTATCAGCGCGGTCATGGCACGGCTGATGGACGCTTCAATGTCAATCGCCGGGTAATGACCCGCTTCCGCCAGACGGCGTGAAAGCACAATGTGACCATCAAGGATGGCGCGCGCCGAGTCGGCAATAGGGTCCTGCTGGTCATCCCCTTCGGTCAGAACGGTGTAGAACGCCGTCACCGAACCGCCGCCGTGAATGCCGTTGCCCGCACGTTCCACCAGCGCCGGAAGTTTGGCGAAGACCGAAGGCGGATAGCCTTTGGTGGCAGGCGGTTCACCGATGGCCAGCGCGATTTCACGCTGGGCCATGGCGTAACGTGTCAGGGAGTCCATGATCAGCAAAACGTGCTGACCGCGATCGCGGAAGTCTTCCGCAATGCGCGTGGCGTAAGCGGCACCCTGCATACGCAGCAGGGGAGAGACGTCCGCAGGCGCGGCAATCACCACCGAGCGCGCACGGCCTTCCGCGCCTAAGATGTTCTCAATAAAATCTTTAACTTCGCGGCCACGCTCACCGATAAGCCCGACCACAATCACATCGGCCTGGGTGTAGCGGGCCATCATGCCCAGCAATACCGATTTACCGACGCCGGAGCCGGCGAACAGGCCCATACGCTGCCCGCGCCCGACGGTGAGCAGGGCGTTGATCGGACGCACGCCGGTATCCAGCACGTGTTCAATCGGGGTACGTTGCAGCGGGTTAAAAGGCTGAGTGATCAGCGCACCGGTTTCGGTGGTATCCGGCGCAGGCAGGCCGTCCAGCGGTTTGCCGCTGCCGTCCAGCACACGACCGAGCAGCGCCGGGCCGAGCGGCAGTTGCTTACCGCTGTGCAGGCCATCGCCGCTGGCGTTACGCGCGTACACGCGTGCGCCGGGCAAAATCCCTTCCACTTCTTCCAGCGGCATCAAAAACAGCCGCTGTCCGTTAAAGCCGACCACTTCGCTTTCGACTTCGCGGGTTTCGTTGCCATCCTGACGCTCAATCACGCAGGTCGCGCCGAGCGGCAGTTGCAGCCCGGTCGCTTCCAGCACCAGCCCGGTCGCACGAGTCAAACGCCCGTAGCGGCGCACGGCGGGAAGCTGCGTCATTTTGGCTTCGAAATTATCCAGCGTGTTAAGCCAGCGTGTGAGGCGTGCGGTCATCAGACGACTCCCGGTGCCGCCAGGCGGCACAGTTCCTGCCAGCGCGTGGCAACGCTTGCGTCAAGATCGCCTTCATCGGCGGAGACTTTGCAGCCGCCGGGGTGCAGCGTCGGATCGCCGCGCAGACGCCAGCCGTGCAGACTCAGCGTCGCGCCCAGCATCTCTTCCACGCGTTGCAAATCGTCCGGGTGAACGCGCAACTGCGGCTTACCGCTGAACAACGGCTCCTGCTGTAAAAGCTGCTGGATCTGTTTAATCAGCGCCGTGTTATCAATACAGGCCGCCTGGCCAATCACCTGACGGGCGGCTTCCAGCGCCATCTGCATCAGGCGCGAGGCGATCACGCTGTCGAGCGCGTCCAGCGTGTGCTGGAATTCGCTGACCAGTTGCTGCATACGGTCATGCAGCGGAGCCTGTTGCTGTTGCGCCTGGGCCAGACCTTGTTCCAGCCCCTGGGCTAAACCTTCTTTCAGCCCTTTTTCCTGGCCGATTTTGCGGCCTTCAATCAGGCCTGCGTTGTATCCCTGCTCATGGGCCTGCATCTGGATCTGCGCCAGTTGTTGCTGGCGCTTTTGTTCCTCGGAGATCTCATCGACCACCGGCGCGTCATCGCCGTTCTGATCGTGAAGATCGGCGGGCACAAACTCGGACATCGGCATCGCCAGATCTTCCGGCTTCCAGATTTTCCATGGCAGTTCGTTAGACATAGGTATCCTCGCCGCTGCCAATTACCATCTCGCCGGTTTCCGCAAGACGACGCACCACAAGCAGAATGGCTTTCTGTTCGTTTTCCACCTGAGACAGACGGACCGGGCCACGGTTGGCGAGGTCGTCGCGCAGGATATCGGCCGCACGCTGCGACATGTTGCGCAGGAACTTCTCGCGCAGCGGCGCTTCGGCCCCTTTCAGTGCAACCAGCAGGGACTCGGAATCCACTTCCTGCAACAGGCGCTGGATACTGCGATCGTCCACTTCCGCCAGGTTTTCGAACAGGAACATTTCGTCGATGATTTTCTGCGCCAGTTCGCCGTCGAATTCGCGCACCGCGGTAATAACCGCTTCTTCCTGCTGCGTTTTCATCAGGTTGATAATTTCTGCCGCCGTTCTCACGCCGCCCATTTTGCTGCGCTTGAGGTTCTGGCCATCCAGCAGGCTGTTGAGCACTTCGGTCAGCTCCGCCAGCGCCGCCGGCTGTACGCCGCCGAAGGTGGCAATACGCAGCATCACGTCGTGACGCAAACGCTCGTCGAACAGCGCCAGAATGTCGGCAGCCTGACCGCGCTTGAGGTGCACCAGAATGGTCGCGATGATCTGCGGGTGCTCGTCGCGGATAAGGTCGGCGGCGGTCTGCGGCTCCATAAAGTTGAGCGTTTCGATGCCGCTGGTGGTATCGCGGGTTTCGAGAATGTCTTCCAGCAGGCTGGCGGCACGCTCTTCGCCCAGCGCTTTCACCAGCACCGAACGCAGGTAGTCGTTGGCGTTGATGTTCAGCGCCGCGAACTGTTCCGCTTCCGTCTCAAATTCCTGCAATACATCAGTTAACTGTTTATTGGAAATCTGCCGCACGCTCGCCATGGCGGTACTCAGGTGTTGCACCTCCCGCTGGGAAAGGTGCTTAAACACTTCGGCAGCGCGGTCTTCGCCAATCGTCATCAACAGGATGACGCTTTTCTCGGTTCCGGTAAGGTTACTCATGTTCTTCGTTACTCATCCACTGGCGAATGACCAGCGCCACGACGCGCGGATCGTTATCTGACATTTCGCGAATGCGCTGACTGAGGACTTCGACACCCATCCGCTGATTAGCGCGACGCTGCTGGATCTGTTCATCTTTGGAGAGACGCACTTCCACCGACTCTTCCACTTCCTGCTGCGTTTGGCTGGCGACGCGGGCTTCTTCCTGCGCTTTGAGCAGCTCAGTACGGCGCACCAGGTGCGGACGTATCGCTTTACGCCACAAGATGAAGGCCACGATCAGCACCAGCAACCAGCGTCCGGCGGCGATCATCTGCTCAATCACCCATGGCTGTTTCCACAGCGGGATTTCCGGCTCGCCATCGTCGGTGGCGTTGAACTGCGAGTTGACCACGTTTAAGGTGTCGCCGCGCTGTTCGGAGTAGCCCATCGCTTCACGGGTTAAATCTTCAATCTGTTTTAACTGCTCGGCAGTCAGCGGCAGCGGTTTGCCGTCAGCGAGCTGGCGGTAGTTGACCACCACGGCCACGGAGAGACGCTGCACATCGCCGACGTTCATTTTGGTGTGGCGAATGGTGCGATCGACTTCATAGTTAGTCGTTTCGTTGCGCGTGGTATTGCGCGGGCCGCTCGCCGCCGCCGTTGTGGTCTGCTGTGCGTTCTGATTTTGCTGACCGTTTTGCGCATTCTGCCCGTTAGCATTCTGCGGGTTGTTCGCCGGAGGCGTCGAAATCGGTGCGGTATTCGAAGGCGCAGGCTGATTAGAGAGTGCGCCCGGCACGCCACCGGCGGCTCCGTTGCTCTGCTCGCTTTCATTTAACTGACGCGAACGTAAAACCGCCTGCGACGCATCGCCGTTCGGACGGTAGTTTTCTTCGGTTTGTTCTTTATTAGCGAAATCGATCTGCGCGGTGACCTGCGCGTGTACGTTACCGTTGCCGACGATCGGCGAAAGAATCGCTTCGATGCGGCGCTGTACGCGGCCTTCAACGTCGCCAGCATATTTCAACTGCGCGTCGTTCAGATCGCGACCGCTGGTGTTGGACTGGGTGAGCAGGCGACCGCTCTGGTCAACCACGGTGACGTTACCCGGCGGCAGACCGGCAACGGCGCTGGAAACCAGGTGCACCACGGCGCTAATCTGGCCTTCATCCATTGCGCGGCCCGGTTCCAGGTTCACGGTCACGGAAGCAGACGGGGATTTTTGTTCGCGCACGAACAGCGACGGCTTAGGCATCGCCAGGTGGACACGGGCGTTTTTCACCGGGCCGAGGGTTTCGATAGTACGGGCCAGTTCGCCTTCCAGCGCGCGCTGGTAGTTAACCTGCTCGCTGAACTGGCTGATGCCGAATTTTTCCTGATCCAAAAGCTCAAAGCCCACCGCGCCGCCTTTTGGCAGACCCTGCTGGGCGAGGCGCAGACGCAGTTCATGAACTTTATCGGCCGGGACTTCAATCGCACCGCCGGTTTCGGAGAAGCGATAGGGGATGTTCATCTGCGTCAGTTGAGCGACGATAGCGCCCCCATCCTGATCGGAGACGTTGCTGTAGAGCGTGCGATAGTCGGGCTGTTTTGCCCACAGCACCATAGCAACAATGATGGCAACCGCCGCAGCGCCCGCCACCATTAAAGGGATTTTGGGGTTCGCACGCAGGCGGTTCATCCACTCGAGAGATTTATTTTGTGATGCAGTCGTGGCAGTCGCACTCATTGCGCACCTCTTAACTCTGGGTGGACGGCGTTATACGTGTAGTGAAACAAAACAGACTCCCGGGGTCGGCAAACACGACAAAAGTTCCATGTTGATGGCCCTGCCATTATTTGATGATTCCGGATTTTCTATGCGTCAAATAACCTGGTTTTTTATCGCTAATTACCGCCTTTATCTTATTGACAAGCTGTTAGGCTTACCCGGTATCAAATCATCCAGGAAAAAATCATGTCGGTACAAGGTATTGAAGGGGTCCTCAGCCAGCTTCAGGCTACGGCGGGGATTGCAAAGAATCAGAGCGTGGAGAGTCAGCCTTCGGTGAGCTTTGCCGGGCAGCTTCACGCGGCGCTGGATCGCATCAGTGACACGCAAAACGCCGCGCGCGTTCAGGCCGAAAAATTCACCCTGGGCGAACCGGGCGTGGGCTTAAATGACGTGATGACCGATCTGCAAAAATCCTCGGTGTCACTGCAAATGGGCATCCAGGTACGTAACAAACTGGTCGCCGCCTACCAGGACGTGATGTCGATGCAGGTGTAGCAGGTTGGGGCACTACCGGAAAGTTTCACCTTCGCCGTGTGCCCCCTCACTCTGACGCAGCGTCAGAGTGACCTCATTTCTTTACTTCTGAATCAAATAGCGAATCGTTGGCCCGTCCTGCTGAATAGCCAGCACGGTGTAGCCATGATTTTGCGCATCCAGCGGAATGTTGTTGATCGACTGCGGGCAGTCGCTGACCACTTCCAGGATCTCGCCTTTGTTAAGTTGCGGCATCGCTTCGAGCGTGGCGACGGCCGGGTAGGGGCAGGGTTCGCCGACCATGTCGAGGCGGTAATCAGGCACGATCTCTTTCATGCTGGCTCCTTAATAGCGACCTGCGCCGCGCGTTTAAAGAAATGTTTTTCCCAGGCCACCATCAGCAGGAAAGCCACGAGCAGCAGGGCATAGGTCACCAGCAAGCCACCCAGTGGACCGAAGGTGTTTAGCAGATTTACTTTGTCCCACTGCGTTGCCAGCGCGGGCGCGAGATCGTCCCACCAGTACGCCAGCAGGGTAGAGCCGATAACGTTGCCAAGTCCTACCCACCAGTAGTGCACCTGGCCTTCCACCGCGCGGTACATCCAGCCGGTTTCACAGCCGCCCGCCAGCACAATACCGAAACCAAACAGCAGCCCGCCGATCACGGCATTCGGGCCTGCCCACATGATTTTGGCTTCAACGCCAAGCTGCACGTAGCTGAAAATCCCGATGGCGCTGGCTGCCATCCCTAAAAGAATGGCTTTCGCCAGATGGGTGCGGCCGGTGATCCACATATCGCGGAAAGCCGAGGTAAAGCAGATCTGCGCGCGTTCAATCAGTAAACCAAACCCGACGCCAAACAGCATTGCGAGGCCCAGCTTTGGCTTGTCCATTGCGGTCAGTAGGGCCCAGCCCAGCATTCCGATGAACACCAGCATTCCCAGGCGGAAACGGCGACGCGCCTGGTGTGGGTCCTGGGTCAGCGGCGAGGCGCTGGAGACTTTTTGCATTTTCACCGGAATGCGAAACAGCGGCAGTAGCGTTACCCGCGCACCAAACCAGGTGCCGACAGCGGTTGCCAGCGCAAAAAACCAGGCGTGCAGGGAGAACTGTGGAATACCGGTAAAAAAAGCCGCCAGGTTGCAGCCCATCGCCAGGCGTGCGCCAAATCCGGCGATGATCCCGCCGATAATCGCCTGTGCGATGCGGATCCGGCTACGGGGTATCCGCAGCTTCACGTTATTCGCCCACAGCGCCGCCGCCAGACAGCCGCCGAACATGCCGATGATCATCATGCCGTCGATACGGGTTAACGGCGTGCCGTCGAGGTGGATCAGTTTGTAGTACCCCCACTCCTGGGCAGGGACGCCAAACAGTTGCAGCAACTGACCGCCCCAGCGGGTGAATTCGCCGGTTACCGCCCAGAAAGTGCCAGTGATGCCAAAATAGTAGGTGGAGAGGATGCCCGCCGCGATGACGGCAGGGGCAGGTGCCCAGAATTTAATTAACCAGGTCTGCTTGAAGTGTTGCCATGACATATTGTTAGCCTCTGAACTCAGAAGGATCTATCAGTGAAAATGAACCGCGATAGTACACGCGCGGCGCGGTTTGCATAGCACAAAACGTTCATTTGCTGGCAGAGATCAATTTTAAGGCCGGAGGGTGAAACGCTGGCAGGGGCAACGCTTTAATGCCACACTCTTTTTTTTCACTTAGAGCCGAATAAATGATGAAAAAAGTCGCAATATCTGGCGCTTTGCTGCTCCTTGCAGGTTGTGCGCAAGTTGAAAACTATCAGGATGTGGTGAAACACCCGGCACCGGCGGGGCTGGTGGGGTACTGGCAGTCGGCGGGGCCGCAGAGCAAACTGGTCAGCCCGGAAGCGATTGCCAGTCTGATTGTCACCGCCGAAGGGGATACGCTGGATTGCCGTCAGTGGCAGCGGGTGATCGCCGTGCCGGGCAAATTAATGCTGCGTGGAGATTCGCTGGATAACGTCACGCGAGAGCTGGATATCTACGGGATTGAGCGTGAAGGCAATGAGCTTGAGTACGCCGGGATGACCTTAAAGCGTGTGGATCGTCCTACCGCCGAATGCGCCGATGCGCTTACGAAAAAACCGCTGCCCTCCATGCTGCCCTGAAAAATACGCTGAGTGAGCACGCGCCACTCAGCGTTATCTTTACGCCTCTTCTAATATCCACACGCTCACGCTGCCGCCGTTACAGGTAAATACCCCTGCGCCGTTCTCGTCGGTGGTGACCGTCTCTTCCCGGTTGCCGAGGAAATCACGCCAGTTTTTGTTGGCATAATTTTCCCCAAGCGTCAGCGTTTTTTCACCGTCATCCCCGTTCGAGAGCACCACCACGCAGCCCGGATCCTCTTCGGTGCCGCTGCGGCTGAACGCGATGCAGTTGGGGTGATCAAACCACAGGGTCTGAATGCCGTGGGCAAAGCGCTGGCGGGCGAGGATCAACTGATCGAGCTGGTGGATCACCGGCATATCAACGTGGTAGGTCTCGCCGTCGCCGCCGGTATCGTCATAGCTTGCGCCGTAGAGATCCGGGTAGAAGACGCAGGGCACGCCGTTTTCCCGTAGCAGGATCAGCGCGTAAGCCAGCGGTTTAAACCAGGCTTCTACCGGCGCTTCCAGCGATTGCAGCGGCTGGGTATCGTGGTTGGCAACCAGCGTCACCGCGTGAAACGGATCGGCTTCCACCAGCGTGTCGGTAAAGATCTGGCTCATATCATAGTCGCGCCCCTGGAGCGAGGCTTCGTGAAATTTCATGTGCAGCGGGGCATCAAACAGCATGGTTTTGCCTTCCACCTGATTGATATAGTTCTGCAGTTTTCCCACGTCGTTGGCCCAGTATTCCGCCACGATAAATAGCGGGGTGTCCGCCACCTCCTGCACATGCTCGATCCACTCTTTATAGAACCAGGCCGGAATGTGTTTCACCGCATCGAGGCGGAATCCCTGGCAGTGGGTTTGATCCATTACCCATCTGGCCCAGTATTTGATCTCCTCGGTCACCGCGCGATTACGAAAGTCGATATTCGATCCCATCAGGTAATCGAAATTACCCATTTCGTTATCTACCTGATCGTTCCAGCCTTCGCCGGTATAGTCGTTAACGATTTTGAAGACGCCATCTTCCGACGGATTATCGATATGATCGACGCCGCTGAAGCATTTGTAATCCCAGATGAACTGTGAATATTGCCCGTTACGGACAGGGAAGGTGTAGCGGGTCCAGGCTTCGCACTCAATGACCTCTTCATCGATTTGCGTGCGATCGTCACTGTTGACGCGATTTACCAGAACGGTTTCTTTCTCGTCAGCGCCCATTTTGTGATTGACCACGACATCGAGCAGAACGGCGATCTTATTTTCCTGCAGTGCGTTGATTGCGGTCAGTAACTGGGCTTTGTCGCCATATTTGGTGGCAACGCTGCCTTTTTGATCGAATTCACCCAGGTCGAACAGGTCGTAGGAGTCATAGCCTGGTGAATGGGGGCCATCCGCGCCTTTGTAGGCGGGCGGCAGCCAGACCATGTTAATACCCAGATCATTGAAGCCCGATGCGCGCTCCGCCAGCTCCGGCCAGAGTTTGCCGCCATCAGGGTAATACCAGTGAAAGCATTGCAATAAGGTGGGATTTTTCATCTTCCATGCTCCAGAAGTCATTTATATGACTTCTGGAGTATAACGCACCGGCAGTTTATCGCGCGGGCGTACCGGGTTCCGGTACCAGGAGCATGCCGGACAGACGCCCGTAGGTGCTGTTCAGGCTTTGCTGACGGGTGGACTGGCTGATAAGCCCGCTTAATTCATTCAGACGCTGTTGCAGAAGTTGCTTTAAAAGCACCTCGTTATCCAGCGTCTGTTTTAAATAGCCCGCTACCAAATCCTGAACGCTTTGCTGCAATCCCTGTGGAGTTTGAGTTTTCATAACCGCCTCAATAGTTTGCAGATAGGTAACTTCCTGTTCAAGCAGAAGATCCCATTCGCCACGCTGAGCAAGTTCCAGCAGCGACTGGCTAAGCAGCGCAACACGCTGCCAACGGCTGACTAACTCCACATGAAGGGACATCAAATAGACTCCTGGACCGCTTGCTGAGGGGAAATTTGCTTCCAGGCATCGGCAATATTGGCCAGCAACCCTTCGACCTCTTCAATTGCCTGGCCGTCATTGTGCAGATTCGCCTGCAACAGGCGGCGGATCATGTAGTCATACAGTGATGACAGGTTAGTGGCGATCTCGCCGCCTTTTTCATGATCCAGCCCGGCCTTAAGACCGTTATCAATGATATTGATGGCTTTGCTCAACGCTTCGCCTTTCGCCACCATTTCCCCGGACTGCAAAAATAAACGCGCACGCACAAGCGCGCTATGCGCACCGTCGAAAAGCATGACGATGAGCTGGTGCGGACTGGCGCTCATTACGGCGCTTTCTACACCGATTTGCGCGTATGCTTTGGTACCCGCCGTATACATATCAACCTCGTTTATGAAGAGCTTTTTGATGAGAACTGCTGATTCAAATAAGTACTTGTGTTATTCAGTTTGCTCATCAAGGTGTCTAATTGAGTGAACTGCGTTTTATAGCGCGCAATCGTGTCGTCGATGCTGGAACTGACGGACAGATACTGCTTCGTCAGTTTTTTCAGCGTGGTGTTAATACTGTCCTGCGCACTGTCAATCACGCCGTCATCGGCCAGATAACCGTCAACCAGCTTGCCGATCTTGCTGGTCATGCCGGTGGTTTTACCGTCGCCAACCAGCAGCGCCTGTACGTCAAGCGAGTTGGTTTTCAGCGAGGCACTGAGTTTATCGTTGTCGATCTTCAGCTTGCCGCTGGCCGGATCCTGGGTGATGCCCATTTGCGACAGCGTCTGGTAGCTACCTTCATTGGCGCTGGCAGAAAACTGCGCGCGGATCCCGGTCTGAATAGTACGCACAGAGCCGTCGCCGAGCAGGGCACCATTACTGTTGTCCTGCGCATCCGTCCCGGCGTCCACCGAGGTGTACTTGGTCAGCGTACCGATGGTATCAACCAGCGAGTTATACGCATCCACCCAGGATTTAACGGCGGCTTTGGCTTTATCATCGCTTTGTGTGACGGTGACGGTAATGTCATTGGCCACTTTGTTCAGATTCAGCGTCAGGCCTTCTGGCGCATCGGTCACGGTGTTGTTGCTACGGGTAATATTGATGCCGTTAACCGTGAGCTCCGCATCTTTCGCTTCCACGATCTGCGACATGCCGCTACCGATAACATCCGGGTTGTTAAAGCTGAGCAATTCATTCAGCTTTTGATCCCCGGTCACGGAAACACTCATTTTATTGGTGAGGCCGGTTTCGGTTGACGTCAGTACCAGCTGGTAATCGTCATCTTTCACTTTAACAATACTGGCTGACACACCGCCGTTGGCATTGTTAATGGCATCACGCATGCTGGCGAGAGAGGTCTGATCTTTAGTCAGCTTAATCTCAAGCGGTTTTTCTTTACCGTCCTGCTTAATGATCAGCGTACGGCTTTCTGCACTGGTGTCGCCCTGTGCATCGCTGGTGTTCGCCACCGTCGCGGTCGTGCGCAGAGACTGCGCCTGAGCCAGTTGGGTCACGTTAACTTTATAAATACCTGGTGCTGCACCCGCCGCTGTGGTGACGGACAAATCTGTGCTTGAGCTGGTCGCCACTGTGCTTTTAAAAAGCGCGGCATCGTTTAGCGTCGTATTGGCCGTCTGGAATTTTTCCAGCGAGCTTTTAAGCGTGCCGAACGCCGTCAGTTTTGCTGAGAAGCTGCTCTGTTGCTTCGTAATAGGCGTTAAACGCGATTTTTCTGCTGTCTCCAGATTCGTCAGCAACGTACTCAACGGCAGGTTCGAACCGACACCCAAGGATGTAAATGAAGCCATGCGAGTTCCCTTAATATTGCAAACAGTGGTTAAGCACGGTATCGGCAATCTTGCGGCAGAGTTTAATAATATTTGCGTAAATATAATGCGGAGAATAATGAAGGAATGGAGCGGCTTTTCTGCGCTTAAAAAAATAGCAGGAAAAAAATGAAAATTTTCTAAAGTTCGTTTTTGAGGTGCCGATACCCTGGTTACGGTGAGAAACCGTGGGCAACGGCCCAATAACTTCAAGACGTAACTTGTTAAGGAAAAGATTATGGCACAAGTCATCAACACAAACAGCCTGTCGCTGTTGACCCAAAACAATCTGAACAAATCCCAGTCCTCTTTGGGCTCCGCTATTGAGCGTTTGTCTTCTGGCCTGCGCATTAACAGCGCCAAAGATGACGCCGCGGGTCAAGCGATCGCTAACCGCTTCACCGCAAACATCAAAGGTCTGACTCAGGCTTCTCGTAACGCGAACGACGGTATCTCCATCGCGCAGACCACTGAAGGTTCTCTGTCTGAGATCAACAACAACCTGCAGCGTGTTCGTGAACTGTCTGTACAGGCAACTAACGGTACTAACTCTGATTCCGACCTGAAATCCATCCAGGCTGAAATCACCCAGCGTCTGGGCGAGATTGACCGCGTATCTGGTCAGACTCAGTTCAACGGCGTGAAAGTACTGGCTTCTGACCAGACTCTGAAAATCCAGGTTGGCGCGAACGATGGCGAAACCATCGACATCGACCTGAAAGAAATCACCTCCAAGACTCTGGGCCTGGACAAACTGGATCTGACCAACCAGGTTAACTCCAAAGACCTGACCAAAGTTGATGGCACCATCAAAGCAGCGGTACCTGCTGTTACTAACGCGGCTGTTGTTAAAGAGATCACCTTCTCTGCTGCAAGCGGTTCTACTCCAGAACTGAAAGTAATGGACAACGGTTCTCTGGCCGTAAAATCTGGCGGTGCATACTACGCAGCCACTTACGACGCAGACACCAACAAAGTTTCCTACAGCTCTTCTGTTGCCGCTTCTACTACTGCTGAAGCAGCGAGCCAGGCAAGCTTTGTTAACGGTACCGGCACTGCTGCGACGCTGGTTGATATGGCTGATGTTACCGGTGCTAAACTGGATAACACCGCGCCAGAACCGGCTTACACCGTTTATGCTAACAACTCCAACGGTTCCTTCGTTGTGAGTGACGGTACTACCAACTTCACTGCTAACGTTGATCTGAACTCTGGCGTTGTAACTGTAGGTAACTCTACTACTGCCTCTACTGCGACTGGCTTCACCGCTGTTTCTTCTGGCGACGTGCTGACTATCCCGGGTTCTACTACTCCGGCTAAACCAGCTATCTCCGTGAACATGTCTGGCGTGACCATGGCGGGTACTAACGAACTGTACTCCCGTGAAGCGAAAGACAAAGATGGCAAGGCTACCACTGAGTACTTCATCAAGAACACTAATGCTGAAGGTAAAGAAACTTACTTCAAAGCAACTGCTGACCTGGATGCTGCGTCTACTACTGCTGGTAAAGTGACTGTAGGTGAAGAGCAAGTTGTTGACCCGCTGAGCGCTATCGATGAAGCGCTGGCTAAAGTTGACAACCTGCGTTCAGACCTGGGTGCTGTACAGAACCGTTTCGATTCTACCATCACCAACCTGGGCAACACCGTAAACAACCTGTCCTCTGCTCGTAGCCGTATCGAAGATGCTGACTACGCGACCGAAGTGTCCAACATGTCCCGCGCGCAGATCCTGCAGCAGGCTGGTACTTCTGTTCTGGCACAGGCTAACCAGGTTACGCAGAACGTTCTGTCTCTGCTGCGTTAATTTCCCGGTTAGATGTTTCGCAAAACCAACCCTTCGGGGTTGGTTTTTTTTTATCTGAAGTATGGGGAAACCATTTCCCCTCACCCCGGCCCTCTCCCCATGGGAGAGGGGGGGGGTTCGTCCCCTCTCCCTGGGGAGAGGGTTAGGGTGAGGGGGTTTTCGTCCCCTCACCCTGGGGGAGAGGGCCAGGGTGAGGGGGTTTTCGTCCCCTCTCCCTGAGGGAGAGGGCCAGGGTGAGGGGGGGAATGCCGGGAATTAAGGCCTTTGGCGCATGGTTATTCCACCATTGCTGCGCGTGCACCTTGATATCGTAATGCTGATTTACCTCTTTCATGAAAACAGGACCTTTCCGTGACGACAACTGACGTAACTGAACCCGCCGCCGTCCAGCAAGCCGCTGCCCAGGCACTGGCGCTGCCGCTTAATGGCCGTGCATCTGCGCAATATTTACGCGCGGTAGCAAAAATGTATGGTATGGACACGCCGGTTCTGGAGACGGCCAGGGTGTTGACGCTGGGATGTGATACGGGCGCAAATTTGCTGCCATTCTGTGCTGCCTGGCCCAATTCCTCGGTCATTGGCATCGACATTGAGGCAGAATCCATCGCTCAGGGGCAGGAACTGATTGCCCGCAGCGGACTGACTAACCTCCAGCTTTACTGCCTGCAACTTGACGAGTTGCTCGGCGTGTCGCCGGGCGAGCAGGACTACATCATTTTGCAGGGGATGTTTACTCTCCTCGACAGCGCCACGCGTGAAGCGGTACTGGCGTGGTGCAAACAGCATTTAAGTCCGAACGGACTGATTGCCCTCACGTGGCCCTGCTATCCGGGCGCGCGCAGTGAAGAAACGCTTCGTGATGCGATGCTCCTGCACAGCAGCCTTGCCACCACCGAAGAAGAGAAGGTCAACAGCGCCCGCGCCGCCGCCACCTGGCTGTCGCTGGGGATGAGTGACGACAACCCGCTGCGTGCAGGGCTTCTGCCGTTGCTGGCAGAAATTGATACCCTCACCGACACCGAACTGTCGCTGAAATACCTTTCCGGCCTCAATGAAGCCGCCTATCTGGTGGACTTTAACCAGATGGTCGAGCGCAACGGGCTGGTCTATCTGGGTGATGCGGAACCGTTAACCGAGATCCCCGCGCACCACGGCTCTACCGTGGAACAACTTCATCGCACCATCAGCCCGCAGGCCAGTAAAGTGGTGAGCCAGCAGTATCTTGATGTGGCGATCAACCGCCAGCAGCGCTTTAGTTTGCTGGTGGGCGAGCAGCACCGGGATTGCGTGCTGCCGCTGCCGAACAAAAAGCAGATCAAAGAGCTGAACTGGGCCGGTAGTTTCCAGCGTTTATTCAAAGACAACAAACCGCAAAACGCGCTGATCACGGCCACCGGTTCGCTGATGACCACCGATCACGCGTTAACCTTGCGCGTGCTCGATGCCCTCGGCGAAGTCTGGCCGATGAGCCTGTCGTTTTCGCAGATTGTGTTGCACACCGCCTTGCCGGAAGAGAAAAACGACAAGCACGCCGACCAGGTCGCCGGCGTGCTGTGGTCGCTGTTCATGCAGGGATCGAAATCCCTGTTCTTTAGCTATGGCCCATGCCCGTACAGCCAGAGCAGTAATAATGCGCTGAAAGTGCTGCCGGGACTGGCTGCACTTAGCGATCCGCAGCAACCGGTCACTGTGAGCTTTAACTTCTGGCATCAGGCGATTGAACTCACCGCAGAGCAGCAGGATTTTCTGGCGCGGGGTGCGTTAACGCCGGAGCCCGCGACGTTCGGTATGCTGAAAATGTTGCGCGATAAAGGCGTGCTGACCGGTTCTTCACGCGCCTGGCAGAAGTATCTGCAGCAGGTCATCGGCCTGCAACCGTCCAATACCAGCGTGCTGTCGATCAACAGCCTGATGATGTTTACCCATTACGGGATGGAAGATGCCTTCCGCGTAACGCAGACCATTAAAACTGACGCCCGTGCGCGGAAAAAACACGCCGGTAACAGCCAGTTTGATGACGTGGACGATAAAACGGAGAAAAAGCTTAATCAGCTTCTTAACCAGGGTGACAACGTTGGTGCCGCTGAACTCGCCACCAGTCTGATCCAGTCCCTGCCAGGCAACCCGCACGTCTGGCATCGGCAGGCGCAGGTGTTCGCCCGTCAGGATCGCTACAGCGACGCGCTGGCGTCCATCACCAAAGCGATATCGATTGAATCCACGCAATGGGGATTCTATTACGACTACGCCACGCAGCTCTGGCGTATGCAGCACTACTGGATGGCGGAAAAAATCACCCGTTACTGCCTGCGCTTTAATGCCTCCAGTGCCAAACTCTGGTCGCTGCTCTGCGCGCTGACCAAAGAGGGCAATCAGTTTGACGTGGCTGAAAAATGCGCGCGTAAAGCGCTGGCGCTGAATCCGGCGCACACCGTTTCGCTGGCCTATCTGGGTGCGATCCTCGGCGCGCAGTCGCGCTGGGAAGAGGCGATCGTCTGGCTGCGTAAAACCTGTGAAAGTGCGCCGAATGAGATGGTGTACGTCACTAACTATTTATTTGGTCTTCTGCATTCAACGACGATTAGCCCGGAATATCTCTTTGCTGAACATCAGCGTTTCGGTCGCACGGCGACGCGCTGGGCTAAACAGCAGGGCACGGTGCTGCCGCTCGCTAACGAGAAAGATCCACACCGGCCGCTGCGCGTGGGCTTTGTTTCCGGCGATCTGGGTCTGCATCCGGTGACAAACTTTATTCGTCCCGTCTGGGATGCGCTTAATCCTGAGCAATTTTCGCTGTACGCCTACCAGACCTCAAACCGTTACGATCATGTTAGCGAGGCGCTACGCGATAAAGCGGCAGGCTGGTGTGAAGCACAGCATATGAGCCCGCTGGAACTGGCAAAACGTATTCATCAGGATCAGATTGATATCGTTATCGATCTCTCCGGGCATACGGACTACAACCGCCTGCTGGCGTTTAGTCTTAAGCCTGCACCAGTGTCGATCTCGACCATTGGCTACCTTGGTACGACCGGTCTCGACGAGATGGATTACTACATGATTGCCGACTCGCTGGCCCGGCCGGGCGAGCTGGAAAGCCAGTTTAGCGAGGCGCTGATCTACCTGCCGTTCAATAATCAGTTCACGCTGTTTGGCGATGCGCCGGACGTCGTGCCAGCGCCTGCGCTCAGCAACGGGTATTTCACCTTCGGTAGCTTCAACCGTACCGGAAAAATTAACGACGCGGTGCTGGACGTCTGGGCTGAGGTGCTTAAACGCTGTGAAAACGCGCGAATGCTGATCGGCAGCATGGCTGACGATGAGATGAGCCAGCGCTTTATTGCCCGCTTCGCCGAACGGGGTATTGATGCTTCACGTCTGATCATGCGTAAACGCACCACGCTGACCGAATATTTGCAGATGCACGGTGAAGTGGATCTGCTGCTGGATACCTTCCCGTATCCGGGGGGAACCACGGCGAACTACGCCACCATGATGGGCGTGCCGACGCTGACTTACGCCGGGCAAACGCCAATTATGCGCCAGGGCGCGGCGGGGATGCGTCAGTTTGGTCTGGATGAATATGTGGTGACATCCGAAGAGGCGTATGTGGCCCGCGCCGTTGAGATCGCCGCAGATATTGACGGCTTAAACAACACGCGACTGTCACTGCGCGATCGTGCTCTGGCGTACGCTCAGCCGGATGTCAGTCCTGCTCACTACTTTGAAGTGGCACTGCGT
The DNA here is from genome assembly GCF_900116015.1 of Enterobacter sp. kpr-6. GTDB lineage: Bacteria > Pseudomonadota > Gammaproteobacteria > Enterobacterales > Enterobacteriaceae > Enterobacter_D. Next base: position 53,554 of record NZ_FOYH01000002.1, on the reverse strand, counting down.
GAAGCGTGGGCACGTTACTGCCGGGGTGATGAGGTGACCAGCTTTAGCGTGAAACAAACGCTGGGCGGGTAAAAGGCACCTAAATCATGGGTTATTTCTTGAATTGATGCTGCGGGCACGCCCTATGATAGTCACAAACCTATCGCAGAGCGTGCCTCAGAGGAGTGAGTATGGAAAAGGCTGTTTATGTGACAAGCCCGCTGCTTCCACCGTTGGAAGAGTTTATCCCTTATCTGGAGCAGATTTGGCAAAATAAGCATTTAACCAATGCGGGCCCTTTCCATCAGCAGTTAGAGCAGGCCTTAGCGGACTATCTCGGGGTTGAACACCTGTGCTTATTCTCTAACGGTACGCTCGCACTACTGACCGCGCTTCAGGCGCTGCGTGTGACAGGCGAGGTGATTACCACGCCGTACTCTTTCGTGGCGACGTCGCACACTCTGCTGTGGAACGGACTGACCCCAGTATTTGTCGATATCGATCCGGTTACCTGCAATCTCGATCCGGAAAAGATCGAGCAGGCCATCACCCCGGAAACCACCGCAATTTTACCCGTTCACTGTTACGGCGTGCCGTGCAATGTGAATCGCATTCAGGAAATCGCTGACATCTACGGGCTTAAAGTGATTTATGACGCGGCGCATGCGTTTGGCGTGAAGCAAAACGGGCAAACCATTCTTGAGCACGGCGATCTGTCGATTTTGAGCTTCCACGCCACCAAGGTGTTTAACACCATTGAGGGCGGGGCGATTATCTGCCGCGATGCGAAAATGAAAAAACGCATCGACTATTTAAAGAACTTCGGATTTGCCGATGAAACCACCGTCGTGGCGGCGGGTATCAACGGAAAAATGAACGAAGTCCAGGCGGCATTTGGTCTGCTGCAACTGCAACATATCGATCGTGCGCTGGAACAACGCGCGCAGCTTGGCGAACATTATTCAGAGCTGTTGGCTGATATTCCTGGCGTGAATCTGATTTCGGTTGCTGAGGAAACGCACTGGAACCACGCCTATTATCCGATAAGAATTACCGCAGATTATCCGTTAAGCCGCGATGAGCTTTATGCGCTGCTTAAACAAAATAACATTATGACGCGGCGTTATTTCTACCCGTTAATCAGCAGCTTCCCGATGTACCGCGGATTAAGTAGTGCAACGCAGGCGCTGCTTCCTGTCGCGAATACCGTGGCGAACGAGATCCTTTGTCTGCCTATTTACCCGGATCTTGAGCGTGAGGTGCAGGTAAAAATTGCCGATATTATTAAATCCGCAACGCTCGCGGGTGCCGGGCAAAACCTTGATGAGGCTGTTTAAAGTACGCGGGAAAAGACGATGAATGTATCAATCATGCAGCCGTATCTTTTTCCGTGGATTGGCTATTTTCAGCTTATTTATCAGTCAGACATTTTTGTACTGTATGACGACGCCTGCTTTATTAAGCAGGGGTATATCAACCGTAACAGCATTCTTTCGTCGGGTGAGGCGCTGCGATTTACGCTGCCTGTGCCGGGAGCCTCTTCGTTTAAACGTATCGGTGAACTCTCTTTCGACAAGGCCGATAAACTTCTGAAAACGCTCGCGCAGAACTACCGTAAAGCGCCATATTTTCAGGAGGTCATGCCGCTGATTGAATCGGTATTACGGCAGGACACGCGCGATATTACCGCCTGCTGTCACATGGCTATTGAACGTATTCTGGCGTACACCGGGGTGCAACGGAAAATTATCCGCGCCAGCGAGCTTCATTACGATCGCGCTGAAAATGCTGAGAATAAAGTCATCGGGATGTGCAAGGCGCTGAATGCCACCACCTACGTGAACAGCACCGGTGGCCGCCATCTTTATAACGTGGATGCTTTCGCCGCACAGGGTATTTCGCTGCGTTTTCTGGCCGCGCAAAATTATGTTTATCCGCAAGGGGAGCATGAATTTGTGCCTTATCTTTCGATTATTGATGTGTTGATGCATTGCACGCCCGCGACGATCGTTGAGGCCATGCAACAGTATCACTACGCAGACTGACGCGATGACTGACTCCAGAACCTACGGCGGTTATTTTCCTTTAGAATTACCTCCACCGGGAAAAGCCTGGTATCCGCAGGCAAAACAATACCGTTCAGCACGCAGCGCCTTATTTCACCTGTTAACGACCGTCCGTCCGCAACGATTATGGATGCCGCAGTTGATCTGCCAGAGCGTCGTTGATGCTGTGCAGTCCGCCGGCATATCCATTGCCTGGTATACGATTGATGAGCGCTATTATCCGCAATTACCGTCACGGCTTGCGGCAGATGACTACCTGTTATATGTCGATTATTTAGGCCAGGGCGCGGACGTAAAAGAAAAATTAATGGCGACGCTGCCCGCTGACAGAATTATTTTCGATCACTCGCAGGCTTTTTTTGCCCGCCCCTTGCCCGTGCTGGCGACGATCTATTCCCCGCGCAAGTTTTTTGGCGTGGCGGATGGCGGATTACTGGAAACGGCCGTTGCAATGCCGCAACCGGATGCACAGGATCGCGAGACGCTGCACCGTTCGGCACATCTGCTGCTCCAGCATGAATTTGATACCCGTAGCGGCTATGCCGCATTTTCGCAGGCGGAGTCTTCCCTTGAGGAAATTAGCGCCAGTCGCATGTCGGCATTAACGGAAAGAATTCTGCTTTCGGTGGATTACGCGTCGGTTAAGCGTATTCGCGAGCGCAATTACCACTTGCTGCATCAGCGACTCGGCGATCTGAATGCCTTTTGTTTTCCGCCGCACAGCGTGAGCGGGCCATTCTGTTATCCGTTCTATTTCCCGGCGCAAAATTTACATGCGCCATTAATTGAGCAGGGCGTTTTTGTCGCGACCTACTGGCAGGATGCGTTACCCCGCGTTGCACCGGGCAGCGCAGAGATCGGTTTTATCCATCACATGATCCCGCTTCCCTGCGATCAGCGCTACAGCGAAGACGATATGAACAGGGTCAGTGATATTGTTCGGGCCGTGGTCATGGCTAACAGCAGAAGGGATGAAAATTAATGAAAAAATTAAACGTACTGGTTTTTCCCTGTGGTTCTGAAAATGCGGGTGAAATTGCTCAGTCGCTGCGTTATTCCCTGCATGTTAACCGGCTTATTGGCGCGTCGAGTTGTGACGATCATGGCCGGTTTCACTTTGCTGATTATATTGGTGACGTGCCATTTATCCATGCACCTGATTTCGACGCTTATTTCCGCGATTTGCTTATTACTCAGCAGATTGACGTTATTTTTGCCACGCATGACACCGTCTGCGAAAAACTGGCGGGTATGACCGATCTGGCGGGCTGTTATCTGGTGAATGGCGATCCGCATACCACGCAGATTGCCCGCCGCAAGAGCCTGACTTATGGCCTGTTTGCCGGTGCGCCGTGGGTTCCCGCCGTTGTTGCCCAAGGCGCACAGCCTGAATGCTGGCCGGTCATTGTTAAACCGGATTGCGGGCAGGGCGGTAATGGGGTGACGCTGGCGCACGATGCCCGCGAGCTTGCAGAGGCCCGTGCGACGATGGACATGCCGGTGGTGGTTGAATATTTGCCGGGCAAAGAGCTGACGGTGGACTGTTTCACGAACCGCGACGGGAAGCTGGTCTGGGCCGGTCCGCGTACGCGGGAGCGGATCCGGGCGGGAATCGCCATGCGCTCGCAACCCGTTGTTGCAGATGACGAGATCATGACTATAGCAGCGGAGATCAACGCCCGGCTGACGCTGCGTGGCCCGTGGTTTTTCCAGTTGAAACAGGATCATAATCAGCGCTGGAAACTGCTGGAAATATCCTGCCGCGTCGCCGGAACCATGATCGCAGCGCGGGCGCTGGGGGTAAATTTACCGCTGATGGCGTTGCATGATTATATGGGCCGCGATGTGTCGCCGCTGGTGACGCCGCATGTGGCGTATATCGAACGTTCTATCAAAACGCGGGCGTTTACCCCGTTGAATTATCAGCGTGTTTATATCGATCTCGACGATACGCTGATAATTAACGGACAGCCTAATCCTGTAGCGGTCGCTTTTTTATATCAAAGCCGTGCCAGCGGAAAAACGCTCCATTTAATTACCCGGCATGAAAGCCTGCCGGCTGACACATTAAATCAGGCGGCTATTTCGCCATTACTGTTCGATGAGATTATTCATCTGCAAGAGAATGAAAAAAAATCATCGTATATCACCGGCCCGGCGATTTTTATTGATAACTATTTTCCGGAGCGACTGGATGTAGCACAACGGGATGATGTTCTGGTGCTGGATGTTGACGCGGTCGATTTTTATATCAAATGATTGTATTGAGGTTTTTATGATGACTACCTGCAGCGAGTCCATGCAACAGCTCTGCGATGTGTTTATGCGCGGCGATGCTCCGCGTTATATTTTCGGCACAACGCCTTATGCTGCCAGCATCGTGGAACATATCACGCCCGATGGTGTGATTGATGATTTTACCCCGGCATCTTCTTTTGCCGGAATTCCGGTCGTGAGAATGGCCGATGTGCCGGACAATGCTATTGTGGTGTCGTCAATTGTTGATGGTCGTCCGGTCAGCGTAAATCGTCTGCTGGAAAAAAGCGGTAAACGTTTTATCGACTATTTTACCTTTAAAAATCATGTTCACTATCCGCTTAAAGATTGCGCATTTGTTCCGTCTTCAGCCTTTAAAAAAGATTACGAGTGCAATAAAGATAAATATGATCGCATTCTGAACCTGCTGGCGGATGAGCCATCGCGTGAAACGTTCTCCCGCCTTGTGCAGTTTCGCCTGGAAGAAGATTTACGTGTGATGGAATATTTTTCCTTCCGCCCTCAAGAAAGTTATTTTGAGCCGTTTGTTGATTTAGCGCCGGGGAAAGCGGTATTTGTTGATGTTGGCAGTTTTGATGGCGAAACGGCACGGGAATTTATCCGTCGTTGCCCCGATTACCGTAGCGTTCATCTGTTTGAGCCTGAGCCTAAACAAATGGCGGCCATTACTGAAAAATTAAACGCAGTACGGGATATCCATTTTCATCCGTATGGTGCATCAGATAAAAAAGAAACCCTCACCTTTACCTCGTCAGGAAGTTGGTCACATCTTGATGAAAATGGTGATATTGTCATCAATGTGGATACCATTGATTCATTAATCAGCGAGCCGGTAACCTTTATCAAAATGGATGTGGAAGGCCATGAAGGTGCAGCACTGGAAGGGGCGCGCAATACCATTTCAACACATCATCCGACGCTTGCCATTTGTGCTTATCACCGGGTGGATGATTACTGGAAAATACCTGAGCTGGTTTTTTCAATGCGTGAAGATTACTCGCTTTATATGCGCCACTATACCGAAGGCGTACTTGAGACGGTTTATTACTTTATTCCCAAACGCTAGTCAGTGACGCGAATCATGGCAACGGAAAATCTCGTTGCCATGAGAAAAAACTTAACGCCCTGAGCGCATCATTTTGTGAGGTAAATGTTGCTGACTTATTGATTCGCTTATAGTTCTTCCCATATTGTTACAAATACGCTTCTCTGTTCTGTCCATCAATGCAAATAACCCCCTATTTCACCCACTATTCATCCAATTAAAATCCCTCCAGAATTGGATAATCATGCCGATAACTCATTAACGCAGGGCTGTTTATCGTGAATTCAATGTATACCGCTGAAGGTGTAATGGATAAACACTCGCTATGGCAGCGTTATGTACCGCTAGTGCGTCATGAAGCATTGCGCTTGCAGGTACGCCTGCCCGCGAGTGTCGAACTGGACGACCTGCTACAGGCGGGCGGTATCGGGTTATTGAATGCAGTGGACCGATACGACGCTCTGCAAGGAACGGCATTTACCACTTACGCAGTGCAGCGTATTCGTGGGGCGATGCTGGATGAATTGCGCAGCCGTGATTGGGTGCCGCGCAGCGTCCGGCGTAACGCACGCGAAGTCGCGCAGGCGATGGGACAGCTGGAACAGGAATTAGGGCGTAATGCGACGGAAACCGAAGTCGCGCAACGACTCAATATTCCTGTCGAAGATTATCGTCAGATGTTGCTCGATACCAATAACAGCCAGCTCTTTTCTTACGATGAGTGGCGGGAAGAGCATGGCGATAGCATCGAACTGGTCACCGACGATCACCAGCAGGAAAACCCGTTACACCAGTTGCTGGAAAGCAATTTGCGCCATCGCGTGATGGAGGCGATTGAAGCCTTACCAGAACGTGAGCAACTGGTTCTGACGCTCTACTACCAGGAAGAGCTCAATCTCAAAGAGATTGGCGCGGTACTGGAAGTAGGGGAGTCGCGGGTCAGTCAGCTCCATAGCCAGGCGATTAAACGCTTACGCACCAAACTGGGTAAGTTATAGGCTGATCATGTTATCGCCCGAAGAGTGCCGCACAACGTATTGACAACCAGGAGTTATCATGACGGTGCAGCAAGCTAAAAGACGGCCACTAAGCCGCTACCTGAAAGATTTTAAACACAGCCAGACGCATTGCGCGCATTGCCACAAATTGCTTGATCGCATTACGCTGGTACGTCGCGGTGAGATCGTGAATAAGATCGCGATCTCTCGCCTCGATACCTTGCTTGATGAAGCCGCCTGGCAACAGGAGCAACAGGAGTGGGTCGCTTTATGCCGTTTCTGCGGGGATCTGCACTGCAAAGAGCAGAGCGATTTCTTCGATATTATCGGTTTTAAACAATATCTCTTTGAGCAAACTGAGATGAGCCATGGCACGGTGCGTGAATACGTGGTGCGCCTGCGTCGTCTTGGTAATCACCTCAGCGCTAACCATGTTACGCACGACCAGCTGGAAGACGGCTTCCTTGATGAAGTGCTGGAACCCTGGCTGCCCGCGACCAGCACCAACAACTACCGGATTGCACTGCGCAAATACGCGCATTTCAAGTCCCAGTCACATTTTATCTCTCCGCAGAAAATCGCCTGCGAAGCAACTTCTGATATATATTAAAAATGAATAACATGTAGCGTTGCGGTGTTTGACCTTCAGGCCATTCACCCTACACTACGGTGAAAATTTTATTATTCGGGGTGACTATGAAACTTGTAAAGTTGGGTCGTCAGGCATTAATGGGCGTGATGGCTGTCGCGCTGGTTGCAGGTCTTAGCGCGCAAACCTTCGCGGCAGAAAATTTACTCGGTAAAGTGAAAGAGCGCGGCACGCTGCTGGTCGGGCTGGAAGGCACCTATCCGCCGTTCAGCTTCCAGGGCGATGACGGCAAACTGACCGGCTTTGAAGTGGAATTTGCACAGCAACTGGCTAAACACATGGGCGTTGAAGCGTCGCTGAAACCGACCAAGTGGGACGGGATGCTGGCGTCTTTAGATTCAAAACGCATTGACGTGGTGATTAACCAGGTCACCATTTCCGACGAGCGTAAGAAAAAATATGATTTCTCCACCCCGTATACCGTGTCCGGTATTCAGGCGCTGGTGAAAAAAGGTAATGAAGCCGGGATCAAATCCGCAGGTGATTTGAAAGGCAAAAAAGTCGGCGTCGGTCTGGGCACCAACTATGAAGAGTGGCTGCGCCAGAACGTGCAGGGCGTGGACATCCGTACCTATGATGACGATCCGACCAAATACCAGGATCTGCGTGTAGGCCGTATCGACGCCATTCTGGTTGACCGACTGGCCGCGCTGGATCTGGTGAAGAAAACCAATGATACGCTGGCCGTTGCGGGCGATGCGTTCTCTCGCCAGGAAGCCGGTGTAGCGGTGCGTAAAGGCAACGAAGATCTGCTGAAAGCGGTCGATGACGCCATTGCACAGATGCAAAAAGATGGCAGCCTGAAGGCGCTGTCTGAGAAATGGTTTGGCGCTGACGTGACGAAATAATCACCGAAAGTGAAGGAAAAAGGCGCTGATAAGAGCGCCTTTTTTATTTATTTCGCCGTACCGTGCATAATCAGTGAATCACTCGCGACACAGCACCGGAGATTTTATGTCCCTGCATAATCTAACCCGTTTTCCCCGCCTTGAATTTATCGGCGCACCGACGCCGCTGGAATACTTACCACGTTTTTCCGACTACCTTGGCCGGGAAATCTTTATCAAACGCGATGATGTGACCCCCATCGCTATGGGCGGTAATAAACTGCGAAAACTGGAATTTCTGGCTGCCGATGCGCTGCGCGAAGGCGCGGATACGTTAGTGACCGCCGGGGCCATCCAGTCTAACCATGTGCGCCAGACGGCAGCGGTAGCGGCAAAACTGGGGCTGAACTGCGTGGCGCTGCTGGAAAACCCGATCGGCACCACCGCTGAAAACTATCTTTCTAATGGCAACCGCCTGCTGCTCGATCTCTTTAACGCGCAGATTGAAATGTGCGATGCGCTGACCGATCCCGTCCGTCAGCTTGATGAACTGGCCACGCGCATCGAAGCGCAAGGTTTTCGCCCGTATGTGATCCCGGTGGGTGGTTCGAATGCACTGGGGGCGCTCGGCTATGTGGAGAGCGCGCTGGAAATCGCCCAGCAGTGCGAAGGCGCGGTGAGCCTCTCCTCGGTAGTGGTCGCTTCCGGTAGCGCAGGCACGCACGCCGGACTGGCGGTCGGACTGGAGCAACTGATGCCGGATGTTGAACTCATCGGCGTGACCGTCTCGCGCAGCGTGGCCGATCAAAAGCCGAAAGTTGTCACGCTGCAACAGGATGTGGCGCAAAAACTGGAGGTGCAGACCAGCGCCGATATTCTGCTCTGGGATGACTATTTTGCACCGTCTTACGGGACGCCGAATGCAGAAGGCACCGAGGCGGTTAAACTGCTGGCGCGTCTTGAAGGCATTTTGCTCGACCCGGTTTATACCGGTAAAGCGATGGCGGGATTAATCGACGGCATCAGCCAGAACCGCTTTAAGGATCACGGCCCGATCCTCTTTGTGCACACCGGGGGCGCGCCTGCGCTCTTTGCCTATCATCCACACGTCTGAAACCAGGTAGAACAACCATAATGCAAGAAAGTATCCAACTGGTGATTGATTCGGCTCCTTTTCTGTTGCGGGGCGCGGTCTTTACGTTACAGCTCAGTATCGGCGGCATGTTTTTTGGCCTGCTGCTGGGGTTTGTGCTGGCGCTGATGCGCATGTCGGCGCTGCTGCCGGTGCGCTGGCTGGCGCGTTTTTATATTTCAGTTTTTCGCGGTACGCCGCTTATCGCCCAGCTTTTTATGATTTATTACGGCCTGCCGCAGTTTGGCATTGAGCTGGACCCGATCCCGGCGGCGATGATTGGCCTGTCGCTGAATACGGCGGCTTATACCTCTGAAACCCTGCGAGCGGCCATTTCGTCGATTGACAAAGGCCAGTGGGAAGCGGCAGCGAGTATCGGCATGACACCGTGGCAGACGCTGCGTCGCGCCATTCTGCCGCAGGCCGCACGGGTGGCGTTACCGCCGCTCTCCAACAGTTTTATCAGCCTGGTGAAAGATACGTCGCTGGCCGCCACCATTCAGGTGCCGGAACTGTTCCGTCAGGCGCAGTTGATCACCTCCCGCACGCTGGAAGTGTTCACCATGTATCTGGCCGCCTCGCTGATTTACTGGGTGATGGCGACGGTGCTCTCCGCGCTGCAAAACTATTTTGAAAATCAGCTTAACCGCCAGGAGCGTGATCCAAAATGAGTGCGATTGAAGTCAAAGACCTGGTGAAAAAATTCCACGGCCAGACGGTGCTGCACGGCATTAACCTCGACGTGAAAGAAGGGGAGGTGGTGGCGATCATCGGCCCCAGTGGTTCCGGCAAAACAACTCTGCTGCGCAGCATCAATCTGCTTGAGCAGCCGGAGAGCGGCAGCATTCGCGTGGGGACGATTACCATCGATACGGCGCGCTCGCTCAGCCAGCAAAAATCGCTGATCCGCCAGTTACGCCAGCACGTCGGCTTTGTTTTCCAGAGCTTTAATCTCTTCCCGCACCGCACCGTGCTGGAAAATATTATTGAAGGCCCGGTGATTGTGAAAGGCGAAGGCAAAGCGGAAGCGACTGAACGGGCGCGTGAACTGCTGGCGAAAGTCGGGCTGAGCGGGAAAGAAACCAGCTACCCGAAGCGGTTGTCCGGCGGGCAACAGCAGCGTGTGGCGATCGCCCGCGCCCTGGCGATGCGCCCGGATGTGATTTTATTCGATGAACCGACCTCGGCGCTCGATCCTGAGCTGGTGGGCGAGGTGCTGAGCACCATCCGCCAACTGGCGCAGGAGAAACGCACCCTGGTGATCGTGACCCATGAGATGAGCTTCGCCCGCGATGTCGCGGACCGCGCTATCTTTATGGATCAGGGGCGCATCGTGGAGCAGGGCCCGGCTAAAGAGCTGTTCGCAAATCCACAGCAACCGCGTACCCGCCAGTTCCTCGAAAAATTCCTTATGCAGTAAAAGAAGGGATGCCCGGTGGCGCGGTGCGTGCCGGGCGTATCCTGTGCTGATAGACGATTTCGATCTTTTATATTTCTTTTCGTGCTGAAGCGGTTTTTTTATTTCCGCCGTTTCTGTCGGGTTAATGTTGTAAGTCGGCATTTAACTTCAGGTTTATTCCCGGATGGCCGATATTTTATACATATAAATAAGATTTATGTGTTAGGTTTATGTATTGATAATAATGATGATAATTAGCAGGGGTTTTACAGGTTCGTATGCGGGAAATAGATTTTTTTACCTGGCGACGGGAGCTGTTGCATCGTTTCGAAGGGATGGTCGCCGCTGAAGAAGTATATAAAACGCTTCAGCAACAAACGCAGCAACTGGATTTTGACTACTACTCACTGTGTGTACGGCACCCGGTGCCTTTTACGCGGCCGAAGCTGTCACTGCAAACCAGTTATCCGCAAGCCTGGCGCTTGCACTATGAGTCGGAGAATTATTTCTCAATCGATCCGGTGCTAAAAGCGGAGAACTTTATCCAGGGGCATTTGCCCTGGAGCGACCGGCTTTTTCATGAGGCTCAGGTGTTATGGGACGCCGCCCGCGATCACGGTCTGCGTAAAGGATTCACCCAGTGCATGATGCTGCCTAACCGGGCGCTCGGCTTTTTGTCCGTGTCCAGAACCACGCTGGGCAGTAAGACGCTGTCTGATGAAGAAATTGAAGTTCGCCTGCAATTTCTGGTGCAAATGAGTTTACTGACGTTATCAAAACTTGAGGATAATTCCGTCACCGCGCCTGAAATGAAATTCAGTAAACGTGAGCATGAGATCCTGAAGTGGACGGCGGAAGGCAAGACCTCGGCTGAAATCGCTATTATCTTGTCTATTTCGGAGAATACGGTGAATTTCCATCAGAAGAATATGCAGAAGAAATTTAATGCGCCGAATAAAACGCAGATTGCCTGTTATGCGGCAGCGACGGGCTTTATCTGAGGGGCAGGGCGGAAAAGAAACCAGCTGACAGGGATACTGCCAGCCGGTGACGCATTACTGGCGGTAAGCCTGTTTAATCTGCTTAACCGTGCCGGAAAACACGTTCGCCTGCGCTTCATCTTCCATCTGGGCGATTTGTCTTTCCATCTTCAGGATCACCCGGCCTGCGTCAGCCTGGCCCATAGCCTGCAACATCAACGTGACCATTGCTTTCAGGCAGGAGACTTCCTGGGCCAGTTCTTGGTTATTCTCCGCAGTGGAAAAATCAGGTGTACTCATTTATTTTCCTCGATCTAAAACAGCGCCCAGGCGCAAGGATTTGTGAAAGGCGCGGAGTATACCACAAGCCCGATGGAAAATAGCAGTGGTTGTTTTTTGGTCAAAATGTATGGCGTAACAAAATTAAACCGGTGTTAAATAAATAATTAATTTCTTGTCATACTTAGTTGTTTAAATTAGGTATCGCGAAAGTTAATTATTGTTACAAAAATAAAAATGCGATAAAGAATAGGGCAGCGATTAAAAAAGCCGCTAAGTTTCTGAAAATGGGTAAATAAAATGAATCTTTAACATTCCTTTTCCTCCACTCACTTTCCACATTTTGTACAGCTTAATTTCCAGAAACGAGAAGGAAATCGTTCTCGTCGCATTTTTGCCTTTTAAATTTGCGATAAAAAACGGTAATATAAGCCGAATTAACTGGCAGTAGCGTTATCCCTATTTCTGGAGATGTCCTTTGATCAACGTCCTTCTTGTTGATGACCACGAACTGGTGCGCGCAGGGATACGACGCATTCTGGAAGATACTAAAGGTATTAAAGTTGCCGGCGAAGTTTGCTGCGGCGAAGATGCCGTGAAATGGTGTCGTGCGAATTCCGCCGATGTCGTGTTAATGGACATGAATATGCCCGGCATTGGCGGGCTTGAAGCCACGCGTAAAATCGCGCGATCCACGGCTGATACCAAAATCATTATGCTTACGGTGCACACCGAAAATCCGCTTCCCGCTAAAGTGATGCAGGCTGGCGCGTCAGGCTACCTGAGTAAAGGGGCCGCACCGAAAGAAATGATTAACGCCATTCGCTCCGTTTATGCCGGTCAGCGCTACATTGCCTCTGATATTGCCCAGCAAATGGCGTTAAGCCAGATCGAACCGGATAAAACCGCCTCTCCCTTTGCCAGTTTGTCTGAACGCGAATTGCAGATTATGCTGATGATTACTAAAGGCCAGAAGGTGAATGAGATTTCAGAGCAACTGAACCTCAGCCCGAAAACGGTGAACAGTTATCGCTACCGTATGTTCAGTAAACTGAACATTAATGGCGATGTGGAACTGACTCACCTGGCTATTCGTCATGGTCTGTGTAATGCGGAGTCGTTATCAAGTCAGTGAGTGAAGTCTTCGATTCAAAAGCGTTTCTGAGCACGGTTACCAGTAAACCCGGCGTTTATCGTATGTATGATGCCGGTGGTACCGTCATTTATGTTGGCAAAGCCAAAGATCTCAAAAAACGTCTTTCAAGCTATTTCCGCAGCAACGTTGGCTCGCGGAAAACCGAAGCGCTGGTGGCACAAATTCAGCAAATTGACGTGACGGTAACCCATACCGAAACTGAAGCGCTGTTGCTTGAGCACAACTATATCAAGCTGTACCAGCCCCGTTATAACGTGCTGCTGCGCGATGATAAATCCTATCCTTTTATCTTCCTGAGTGGTGACACGCATCCCCGGCTGGCGATCCATCGCGGCGCGAAACACGCCAAAGGCGAATATTTTGGACCCTTCCCGAACGGGTATGCGGTGCGCGAAACGCTGGCGCTGCTGCAAAAAATATTCCCGATCCGCCAGTGTGAAAACAGCGTCTATCGCAACCGTTCCCGTCCGTGCCTGCAATATCAAATTGGCCGCTGTCTGGGACCGTGCGTGGCGGGGCTGGTCAGTGAAGAAGAGTATGCGCAACAGGTAGACTACGTCAGGTTGTTCCTGGCGGGTAAAGACGATCAGGTACTGACGCAGTTAATTGCGCGTATGGAAAAGGCCAGCCAGTCGCTGGCGTTTGAAGAAGCGGGGCGTATCCGCGATCAAATTCAGGCTGTCCGGCGCGTGACCGAGAAGCAGTTCGTATCGAATAACGGCGATGATCTCGATGTTATTGGCGTCTCCTTTGACTCCGGTATGGCCTGCGTGCATGTGCTGTTTATCCGTCAGGGTAAAGTGCTGGGTAGCCGTAGCTATTTCCCGAAAGTGCCGGGTGGCACCGAGCTCGGTGAGGTGGTCGAAACCTTCGTCGGCCAGTTCTATCTCCAGGGCAGCCAGATGCGCACATTGCCTTCTGAGATCCTGCTGGACTTTACGCTTGCCGATAAAACACTGCTGGCAGATTCGCTTTCTGAACTGGCAGGGCGTCGTGTAAATGTGGAAACCAAACCGCGCGGCGACCGGGCGCGTTACCTGAAACTTGCACGAACCAATGCGGCGACTGCGCTCAGCAGCAAGCTGTCACAGCAGTCAACGGTGAGCCAGCGTATGGTTGCTCTCGCAACGCTGTTAAAACTCCCGGAAGTCAAACGGATGGAGTGTTTTGACATCAGCCATACCATGGGCGAGCAAACCGTGGCGTCCTGTGTGGTCTTTGATGCAAACGGCCCGCTGCGCGCGGAGTATCGTCGCTACAATATTACCGGCATCACCCCCGGCGATGATTACGCCGCCATGAACCAGGTGCTGCGTCGTCGTTATGGTAAAGCCATCGAAGAGAGCAAAGTCCCGGATGTGGTGCTGATTGACGGCGGGAAAGGGCAGTTAGGTCAGGCGAAAGCGGTGTTTGCTGAACTCGATGTGCCGTGGGATAAGCACCACCCGCTGTTACTCGGTGTGGCAAAAGGTACGGATCGTAAAGCCGGGCTGGAAACGCTGTTTTTTGAACCGGAGGGTGAGGGCTTTAATTTACCGCCTGATTCTCCGGCGCTGCATGTCATCCAGCACATCCGCGATGAGTCGCACGATCACGCCATTAGCGGGCACCGGAAAAAACGCGCTAAGGTGAAAAATACCAGCACCCTGGAAACCATCGAAGGCGTGGGACCGAAGCGTCGACAGATGTTGTTGAAATATATGGGCGGATTGCAGGGTTTGCTCAATGCCAGCGTTGAAGAAATCGCAAAAGTACCGGGTATTTCTCAGGGGCTTGCAGAAAAAATCTTCTACTCGTTGAAACATTAAGGGCTATGTAGCAACATAGGGCTAATTTTCACTGACAACAGACAGTTACCCGTCACTATGCGATTTAATATCCCGACATTGCTTACACTCTTTCGTGTCATCCTGATCCCCTTTTTCGTACTGGCGTTCTATCTGCCGTTCGTCTGGGCTCCTTTCGCATGTGCTTTGATATTCTGTGTAGCGGCGATCACCGACTGGTTTGACGGCTTTCTGGCGCGTCGCTGGAACCAAAGCACACGTTTTGGCGCTTTCCTGGATCCGGTAGCGGACAAAGTGCTGGTGGCGATCGCGATGGTGCTGGTTGTCGAGCATTATCACACCTGGTGGGTAACGCTGCCGGCAGCGACAATGATCGCCCGCGAAATCATCATTTCCGCTCTGCGCGAGTGGATGGCGGAAATGGGCAAGCGCAGCCGCGTGGCGGTCTCCTGGATTGGCAAAGTCAAAACCACAGCGCAAATGGTCGCGTTAATCGGTTTGCTGTGGCGTCCAAATCAGATGGTGGAATATGCCGGAACCGCGCTGTTATTTGTGGCGGCAGCCCTGACGCTCTGGTCAATGCTGCAATATTTGAACGCTGCACGCGGCGATTTGCTTGAACCCTGATCGTTTCGGCTTAATTTTCAGCAAACGATCCAGTGTTTTAAAAAATATCGTTGACTCAGTGCGTCAGGTAAGTAGAATGCATCGCATCAGACGGCGGCATGACTTGCCAGAAGATAATAAAATCAAGTGATTAGCTCAATCACACGATAATGCGGGAATAGCTCAGTTGGTAGAGCACGACCTTGCCAAGGTCGGGGTCGCGAGTTCGAGTCTCGTTTCCCGCTCCAAATTTAAGCACAGGCAAATGCAGGTGCTGGTCGCAAGACCTGAAGATTTTGGCGCGTTAGCAAAGCGGTTATGTAGCGGATTGCAAATCCGTCTAGTCCGGTTCGACTCCGGAACGCGCCTCCAATTTCTTCCCGAGCCCGGATGGTGAAATCGGTAGACACAAGGGATTTAAAATCCCTCGGCTGTAAGGCTGTGCGGGTTCAAGTCCCGCTCCGGGTACCATGGGAAACTTCGAATAAAATCAATGATAAGCAGTGTCGTGTAAGCCACCTTCGGGTGGTTTTTTTATGCCTGAAATTCAGGTTTCGCCATTGTTTCGCCATTGGCTTTCGCCATTCATGCCCTGAAAAAGAGGGGCATTACTGCCCCCCAACGACCGGCACAACAACAATTTTTCGATCATATTTTGCAGTCTGCGACACGTTTTTGTGTCCAGAAATGGCCTGCTTATCAGTTAGCGAGCCTTCCAGATCGGATATCCCCTTCGCTTTCAGATCGTGAAAGGTAAACTGAAAATCAAGGTCTGGATATTTTTCGGCCGCTGTTTTTTTTGCTTTCATCCACTGCGCATTAAAAGCATCGCGGGTATATCGCGCACCAGATTTCTGATGGATTAGATAGATGCTGACCATCCCGTCGTTAACCGGCATTTTATTTGCCATCTCAACAGCGGCACGAAGACGGTCTGTCCATGCTTTAATCTGAGTGACAGCCGTTTTGCTTTGCTGAATAAGAATACCTTGCTCGGTGAGTTGGCTTTTCTTCAGTTCGAGAATATCACCCTGCCTGGCGCAGCAAAGATAAGCCAGCTCCATACCCACTTTGACCACGTCCGGGGAAACTTCATATAACGATGCGTATTCATAGTCAGTTATATAGCGTGTTCTCGCTTTCTCTTTAAACTGCTTCACACCCTGGCATGGGTTCATTTTCACCTTGCCCCGTTCGTAAGCCCATCTAAACACTCGCGACATAAAAGCCTTTTCCCGGTTAGCCTGGACTCTGCTTTTTACCCCCCGCTTATCCATGTATTTTCTGACATGTTCAGGCTTGATGCTCTCAGGCTTCATTTTTCCGAAGACAGCAGTAATTTTTACTGAGTATTTGAGATAGTCCTTACGCGTTTCAGTGGCCAGTTCGTGAAAGTCGCCGGAGTTGATAAACTCCTGGCAAAGCGCGTTGAAAGTATTGGTAGCCTTACTGTCGTTAATGAACTGCTCATATGCTGCCCAAACCTGAGCCTTACTCAGATCTGCGTTGCACAAACGTATAGTTCGCCCATCTATCGCGCGAAACTCATACGCTGATTTGCCCCGACGAACGCGGGGCGGCATCCAATTATCCTCTGGGTTCTTGCGTGCTCTGGACATTACATATCCTTAAAGTTTGGCTCTTCTTCCTCTGGATTTGCCAATACTGGCTTCATTCCAAGTGGATTATCGACATGCGCCCAGGTTGTGCCAGGCCTTCCGTCTTTCCGAGGAACGAAGAACACGCCGCTATCTTTAAGTGCTTTACACTGCAAGGAGGGGCGGCGATATCCGGTCAGCTGATACAGATCATCCGGAGTTAGAAAACGTTGGTTATGCACGCTCATAGGTCACTCTCCACTTAGCCCGGCTGCACCCGGGCGTTAATCAATACTGCTGGTGGTGGACATCAGTTGCGCTCTTGCTTTATCGCATACAGTTTTGTTCCCGGCTCAACATTAAAGTCCAGCCAGCGGAAATCGACGTTCCGTTCGTGGTTTGGGTGGTGCCAGGCCACCACTTCACCCACCAGATGAGTTGTAAGCTCCGGGTTTACAGGTGCTGCGGAGAGCATGGCGACGCTGCGCAGATTGTTCATTGCTGCGATGTGCGCAAGGTTAAGCGCTTCAAGACGAGAGCCCAATTCAGTGACGATCGCTGAGTAGGTTTCAATCGTTTGAATGCTGGCGGCATAGCTGTGTGCCGTTCTGACCAACTCAATGATGGTCATGTTAGCCAGTTGCTCTTTCATTGGCGTATCTCCAGCAGTTCGTTGAAGCGTTTCATAAACAGGCCGTAGGCCTGGCCGGGGCGGAGTGGAATGATCTGGATGAGATCGGATGCCGGTATGCCTTCGAGAATCGGCCAGCGTGTGCCGTCATCGATTTCCAGATCACGACGCTCGGTTGCCAACATGACCAGATCGGCATATTTCACGGCGGGAGACTGGTGAAGTGGCAGGCCGAACTTACAGCGGATCAGGTCATCGACCTGTGTTTCGATGCGGCGATAATCCGGCAGCAGCGCTTTCAGCGGCGCGGGAATGTCCAGGCAATACGCTTCTGCGGCGTCATGCATCAGTGCTTCAAAGGCGAACTCCGCCGGAACAATCTGGCTGCACAGAACAGAGTGCTGCGCCACGCTGTAGAACTCCGGCAGGTGACCGGCAAAGCGGCACTGATTGGAAAGGGCGGTTGCGATATCTTCGATCACCACGTCCTCAGTGGAGGCGTTGAGGTAATCGAAATGCTGACCGGATGCTGTCTGAATAAAACTCATGGTTGATAGTTCTCCGTTATTACGCGCTGCACCGCGCATGAATTTTGGTTGCACGAATCCCTCGCCAGATGGCGATAATAAAAAATGGCTTCGCTTTAATAAGTACCCGGGCAGGGCACTTAATGAAGCGGGCGGCTGCAACCGCCTGGTTAGTTTCTCCACACAACACAGAAGAGCACCTGCGGCTGGGGGATACCGCCCGGATGGATTGGGTTATGAGCCCGTCACCCGGTGATGCTCTTGTGTGTTGCGTAAAAAAGTGCGGCGTCCTCACGGGTTCAGTTCCGACGCCGCCAAAAACTACACAGCTTGCTTTATTCAGTTGTGGGCCTGTCTTTTCACCACTTCAGGCTCGGTGGACCCTGCTATTCCCCAACAACAAGGATTCGGTTAATCTGGATTTCCCCAACAACAAAAAGAGTATTCAAAGTGATCGCTGAATTATCAGCGGCAATGGCCGCACTTAAAGAAACCGCTGGGCTTGTGAAAGTAATTAGCTCTGCAAAGACTGATGCAGAGATAAAAGCAGCAACCTTTGAACTTCAAAGCAAATTAATCACCCTTCAGTCCGACTGCTTTACTCTTGGCGATGCTGTTCGTTCGCGCGACGAAGAGGTAATGCTTCTCAAAGCAAAAATTGCAGAGTTTGAAGACTTTAAAGCCCAGACTGAAGGTTATGTTCTTAACCAACTTGATTTTGGTTCGTTTGTGTATACAAAAAAGGAAATCGTGGGAGAGACAGAAGTTGAAGTGCATCTTTGCCCACAATGTTTTTCCAAACGTCAAATATCTATATTGCAACCAACAGGTGAAGCTTCTTATAACTCCCATACTGAGAAATGGTATTTTCAATCGCGATGCCATTGCTGTAGCTCCCTTTACTCAATGAACAGGTCTGGTTACAAACCGATAGACATGGTTTATTCCTGTTAGGGACATCCAGATTTTTAAAGAGCAAAGCGTCCTGTAGGGCGCTTTTTATTGCCTGCGAATCATCCGGTCATTCATACGCCACCGGCGGCTACTTCGTGGGCGTCCTGCCTGTTCGCTGTTGGTAGGATTAATGTAGGATAACTTACCTTTAACTGTCAATATCAAAAGTAGGAAAACTTACATGCAGGGTGTAAAAAAAGCCGCATGTCGCGGCTTCAATTATGTGGAGGGCGGGATCAGAGGTCTGTAACTACTTGCTTAACAACCCCAACAAGGCGGCAGTTACCGTTAACTTCTAGCACCCTATAGTGAGGGTTAAGTGGGACAAGATATCTAACAGGCCCATCAATAACGAATTTTTTCAAAGTGGCTTCTGTTGAACCATCGATTTGAGCTACAACGATGCGCCCATTGACTTCATAGGGTCCGCCATAATCAGGGTCAACAATAACCAGTGAGCCTTCAGGTATGCTGGGCGCTCCATTAGGATTTGTCATTGAGTCGCCGCGAACCCGGAGAGCAAAGCCCTCATCAGATAGGCTCGCTGTGGTGTAAATCCACTCTTTGACGTCATCCCGAGTTAAAGGCGCTCCAGACTCGGTCCATTCCCCGGCCTGAACCCATGACAGTACAGGTATTTGCTTAACGCCAAACTTATCAGTAGGGCGCATGGTCGGGATATCGCTGTCAGGATCACCAGTGCCATCAATCAGCCACTGAGGGTTGCATTTTAAGGCAGCAGAAAGCGCCTGAAGATTCGAACCTCCAGGAGCATAATCACCAGATTCCCACCCCGTGACAGTTACACGGTTTACACCAACGAGCTTCCCTAATACGGCCTGTGTGAGCTTCAGCTCTTTGCGCCGTGCGCGGATGCGATCATTCATATTCATGTAGGCAATCCTACCATTTATTGAGGTAGGAGTCCTTGACCTCCACATGTAAGATATCCTACTATCGCAGTGTTCCTATTAACTACATGAGGCAGTCAAATGAACAAAGATGAAGTGCTTTCCTACTTTGGCGGCGTGAGTAATTTAGCCAAGGTGCTTGGTATATCACACGCATCAGTTTCCGGATGGGGAAGTGTTATTCCCAAAGGCAGGGCATTTGAAATTCAGACCATCACGAAAAGCGCATTGAAGGTTGATCCCTCTCTCTACGCAAAGCCTAACGAAACGGCAGCTTGAACGTAACCACAGAAACAAGAGGTTAACCGTGGACCATAAACACTGGCAGGTAGAAAAGCAGCCCGCGTGGCTGGTGGCAGCTATCAAAAAGACTATTTCCAGTTTGCCGGGTGGCTACACCGAGGCAGCTGAATGGCTGGGCGTTACTGAAGACGCGCTATTTAACCGCCTGCGCACTGGGGGCGATCAGATTTTCCCGATGGGATGGGCAATGGTTCTCCAGCAAGCCAGCGGCACAAAGCATATTGCCGACGCGGTGTCGCGCCAGTCTAACAGCGTTAACGTTCCGCTGGTGGATATCGAAGACGTGGATAACGCCGACATCAATCAGCGCCTGATGGAAACCTTTGAATGGATCAGCGAGCACTCGCGCTTCGTCCGGCAGGCTACAGCCGACGGTGTTATTGACCAGGCAGAACGGGCTCAAATCGAGGAGAACAGCTATCAGGTGATGGCTAAGTGGCAGGAGCATTTAACGCTGCTTTATCGCGTTTTTTGTGCGCCAGAAAAGAGTAACGCCCGCGAGTGTGCAGCTCCGGGCGTCGTGGCGTGTCGTAACAGTGGAGAAACTAACGCATGAACAGTTTAACGGTAAATAACCGCTTACCGCAACTGCGGATGATCCCGGTGCCGGGCTTACCGCTGTTTCGGTATGAACGCAGAGTATCAAACCGCTGGGTGCCGTGTAACCACAGCCGCGCGGCTGGCGTCGTGGGTGTCTACTACCGGAGGGCAAAAGCCTTATGCGCGAACTTAACCGCTGGTTCAAAGACCACCACGGCATCCGGGTGCAGGTTATCCGCTGGGAGCCTGAAACCCGCCGCGTTATCTATCTGCGTAAAGGGTATGAGTTCGGCGAATGCTTCAGCCCACTCGATCAGTTCCAGCGCAAGTTTACAGAGTTAAAGGACGACCATGAGCACTAAATTAACCGGCTACGTCTGGGACGCCTGCGCCGCATCTGGCATGAAGCTCTCAAGCGTGGCGATCATGGCTCGCCTGGCCGACTTCAGCAATGACGAAGGCATCAGCTGGCCGTCTATCGGTACCATTGCGCGGCAGATTGGCGCGGGCGAAAGCACCGTGCGTACAGCGCTGGCCCAGCTTGAAAAGGGCGGCTGGCTCGCGCGTAAGCAGCGCCGTCAGGGTAACCGCAACGCGTCGAACGTTTATCAGCTTAATGTGGCAAAACTTCAGGCTGTGGCATTCTCTCACCTGTCAGATTCTGACCCGTCAAAATCTGACGCATCAAAATCTGACCCCTCAAAATCTGAGGCATCAGAAAACAGCACCGGCGGCGGTTTTGACCCGTCAGAATCTGGCGGGGATCCGTCAGTAAATTCAACTACAGATCCACAAGTAAAATCAAAACCCCTTTGTCCGGTTGCGGGGCAACCCGACCGTGAAGTTTTAATCACTGATCAGGCTAAACAGGTTTTAACCCACCTGAACCAGAAAACCAGCTCACGGTACCAGGTCTGCAAATCCTCCATGGAGAATATCCGCGCCCGACTGGGTGAGGGCTTTACCCGTGAAGAGCTGATACTGGTCGTGGACTACAGCACGGCGAAGTGGGCGGAAGACCTGAAGATGGCCGAGTACCTCCGCCCGTCAACCCTGTTCCAGCCGTCAAAGTTCCCTGCGTACCTCCAGTCGGCGACGAAGTGGGATATCGCCGGGCGTCCGGTACGGGAAAACGGGAGGTGGGTGACCTGTGCGGTGGCGCGCGCCAGCTACAGCGATGTTGATTACAGCCAGATTCCAGAGGGGTTCCGGGGATGAACAACATTTCACAGGTACTGGAGTACATTACCAATAACCCTGGCGTGCTGCCCTCAGAGGTCGCTGCGGCACTGCCCGGCATCAACAAAAGCACCGTATTCGGCGCAGTCGATAACCTGTGGCAGGCCGGGAAAATTCAGCGGATCGGGAGCGCTGACGGTTTCCGCTATCTTGCCGATCAGCAGGATGTGAGCAGTAACAGCGTGCTGGCAGCACTCGAAAAGCGCGCCGTTGAGCTGGAGAAAAAGGGCCAGTGGCGTCGGGCTGCAACAGTCTGGCTCCAGGCATATGACACAGCGAGCGTAAATGCAGACCGCGAGCGGTACCGTAAACGCTGGTCACGCTGTTTATCGGGAATGACACGGGGTATGCCGGATAGCGGACAGATTGCCGGTCACTATGTGGGGAACAAATAATGCAAAACCAATATTGCCTGGCACTGGCAGAACTGCGCAGCCGCCCGGCCCACGAGCTTAAAGAAGTGGGTGATCAGTGGCGCACGCCGGAAAACATTTTTTGGGGCATTAATGCGATGTTCGGCCCGCTCGTTCTGGATCTGTTTAGCGATGGCGAGAACAGCAAATGCGAAGCGTATTACACAGCTGAAGTCAATGCGCTTACGCAGGACTGGTCCCTGAAGCTGGCCGGACTTAACGGCGCGGCGTTCGGCAACCCTCCATACAGCCGCGCATCACAGCACGACGGCGAATACATCACTGGTATGCGTTACATCATGCAGCACGCCAGCGCCATGCGTGATAAGGGCGGTCGTTACGTGTTTCTGATTAAGGCTGCCACCAGCGAAGTGTGGTGGCCGGAAGATGCGGATCACATCTCGTTTATCCGTGGTCGCCTTGGTTTTGATCTGCCCTCCTGGTTTATTCCAAAAGATGAAAAACAGGTGCCGACCGGCGCGTTCTTTGCGGGTGCAGTGGCTGTGTTCGATAAAACATGGCGCGGCCCGGCGATGAGCTATATCAACCGCGCCGATCTGGAGGCGCGTGGTAATGCTTTTATCGCGCAGATCCGTCGTGAAGCGCTGCGCCTGTTACCCCAGATGCCGCAACAAAATATTCCGGAAGTTATTCCTGATGCCGCTGATGAGGCTGTTGGAAGTGCAGTTGAGCAGCAACAGGCCAGAGAAGTACCGCTGCCGGAACCGGGAAGCAACTGTGAAGATGATTTGCCGCTGCTACAGGAACATATTCTTTCGCAGAGCGGGATCAGGGCATGGGCCTGTGTTCGCGCTGCGTTCGGCGACAAGGTGGAATACACCTTCAAAGAATCGAAGTTTGCCCATGTCTGGGCTTCGGACAATGTATCAGCTCCGACGGTTGTGACGGTAAGCGCTGGCGATATTGCTGTGGCTGAAGTTCTGATAATGGAGAAAGAACTGCACATGGCGGTAAGCGAATGGCTGGATAAGGAGTTCGAGGCGACTGATCCTGCCAGGTACCATATGCAGGAACGCCTGAATACTGCTGGCATGGAGGCGATGAACGAGTATGCCATGGCGATCCCGGTATTCCTGAGTGTCATTCAAAGCATGGAACCCACCGCGCGCGGCAACATTCGAAGCATTCGCGCCACCCTGAAGGATTACATGAGCAAAGCCTCATCACAGGAGGATGCAGCGTGAAGAATTTAACAGTTCGCCAGCGCGAAGTGTTCGATCTGCTGGTGGATTTCCAGAAAACACGCGGCTACCCGCCATCACAAAAAGAAGTTGCCGTTCTGATGGGGGCCAGTTCGCCGAACGCGGCCACTGACATGCTGCGGGCGCTTCAGCGCAAGGGAATGATCACCCTCGCGCCAGGCGTAAGCCGCGGTATCACGATCACTACGCCGACAGCAGAGGATGAAGCGATTTCATTACTGCGCGCGCTGGTGAACGGTGAGGATCACGCCAGAGCCCGCGCAATTGACTTTCTCGACTCCCGCAAGGTGACGCTATGAAACTGGTAATGCCGTTCCCGCCCACCGTCAATACCTACTGGCGCGCCCCCAACCGGGGGCCGCTGGCCGGTCGCCATCTCATCAGCGCTAAGGGTCGCACATACCAGAGCGACGCGTGCGCGGCGATCATTGAGCAGTTGCGCTGTCTGCCGAAGCCCAGCAGTGCCCCGGCAGCCGTGGAAATTATCCTGTTCCCGCCGGATGCCCGCCGCCGTGACCTCGACAACTACATCAAAGCGCTCTTTGACTCGCTGACGCACGCCGGGGTGTGGGAAGACGACAGCCAGGTGAAACGGATGCAGGTTGAATGGGGGCCGATCACCCCAGGTGGAAGGGCAGAAATAACGATCAGAAAATTTGAAGCCATGGCGAGTGCAGTCGCCAGATAAGTGGAGAAGAGCATGCAACAGTTAACGAAAGTAACCGGTGCGCTGACGATGTCCAGCCGTGAAATTGCCGATCTGGTGGATTCACGACACAGTAATGTGTGCGTCACGATTGAACGACTGATGAGTGGCGGGGTGATCGGGGGGTATGCCGCATTGCAGTACACCCATCCTCAGAACGGCCAGACGTACAGTTATTACGAGGTGAGCAAGCGCGACAGCTACATCATCGTTGCGCAGCTCTGCCCCGAATTTACCGCCCGGCTGGTGGACCGCTGGCAGGCGCTGGAGCAGGGGCAACAACTGGCCGTGCCGCAGTCGCTGCCGGAGGCGCTTCGTCTTGCCGCTGATCTGGCGGAGGATAAACAGAAACTGACGGCGGAACTGGCCGCCGCCGCGCCAAAAGTTGAGTTTGTTGATCGCTACTGTACCGCAAGCGGCTCGATGTCGTTCCGGCAGGTGGCAAAACTGCTCCAAGCCAAAGAGCCTGAGTTCCGTCTGTTCCTGATCGACAACGACATCATGTACCGCCTGGGCGGATCGCTGACGCCGCGCCACCGGCATATTGCCCTTGGACGTTTTGAAGTAAAGACCGGCACATCAGCGACCTCCAACCATGCATTCAGTCAGTCGCGCTTCACGGCGAAAGGCGTTAAGTGGATTGGCGGCCTGTGGGCGGAGCATCTGGCGAAAGGGAATGCGGCATGAGAGCGCTACTTACCCCTGTAGTTGTCAGGGAACTTGGCGTGGTCATGTTCAGGCCCGGCCCGGATCTGCTGGCGCACTTCAGCTGCGGGCGCATGTTACTTGAGAACGAGCCGCCGCGCCTTGCCGCACTTCCGACGGGTGAAATCCCGCCCGCTACCCAGCCGCTGGCGGAAGATCCCCGGTTGGTCCCGGTTTTCGAAAACAAGAGGGTGATTGCCCGTGCCGGTGGCCTGTCTTCGCTTGAGAACTGGTTAATGCGCGGTACCGGCTGCCAGTATTCGGTCGGTACCTGGCACGATGAAAACACTACCGCGCTTTACCACGAGCCCGGTGTGATCCGCGTCTGCTGGCACTGCGACAACCAGCTGCGCGAACAATATACCGAGCGCCTGGCGGGAATGGCGCGGGCAAATGTCACTGAGTGGATCATCGAGTTTGTCCGTATGGCGCTGGGCTTTGACAGCACGCACCAGCTGACGCTTCCCGAACTGTGCTGGTGGCTGGCGCGTAATGACCTGATTGACGTGATCCCGGAAGATGTCGCGCATAGCGTGCTGCGCCTGCCAGTGGAAAAGATAAAAAGCGTCTATCGCGAAAGCGAGCTGGTACCCACGCGGTCGGCTTCCAGCATTATGGAGGAAAAAGCAAAGCAGGTTCTGGCGCTGCGCATCGACCCGGAGTCGCCGGAGTCCTTCATGCTGCGCCCGAAGCGTAAGCGCTGGGAGAACGAGAAGTACACCCGCTGGGTGAAACAGCAGACGTGCGCGTGTTGCGCCAATCCTGCGGACGACCCACACCATCTGATCGGGTACGGCCAGGGCGGAACGGGTACCAAAGCGCATGACCTGTTTGTGATACCGCTGTGCAGAGCGCATCACGACGAGTTGCACGCTGACATGAAGGCGTTTGAGAAAAAATATGGCACGCAGCCAGAGCTGCTGCTGAAGACATTAGACCGCGCGCTGGCGATCGGCGTACTTGCATAATTTAGTGGAGAGAATTGATGCGTGATATTCAACGAGTTCTTGAGCTGTGGGGTGGTTGGGCGGCAGCGGATCACTCAGGTGTGGATTACTCACCCATTGCCGCCGGGTTCAAAGGGCTTTTACCTCAAACAAAAAAATCGCGACAAGCCTGCACTGACGATGATGCGCTAATTATTGAAAGCTGCCTTGGACATCTTAAAAAGAGGAAGCCAAATGAGCATTCTTTACTGGTTGCACATTACCTGTATGGCATATCAAAACGTGCTATTGCACGAGTTAGGAAAAAGGATGAGAAACTGATACGCATAGAGATTCAAATGGCGGAAGGATTTATCGACGGTTGTTTAGCCATGCTGGAAATAACGCTCGATATGGATAGCTAGTCTGCGTTTCCGGTAAAGTGAAATAAAGATACAGCCATATGCCTAACGAAATATGGCTGGTTTGATGCAGGGTGGTTTGTTGTACTTGAAAATCTTAAAGGATTTTGATTGTCAGGTGTAATTACTGCATCATTTACTTGCTCAAGTAAATGTGATTGCCAGGCAGAAAATTTCTCTTGAGATTTTTTTTGCTTTACGTAAATGATAATACCACCAAAATTATCTCTATATGTGCCTGTGCCGTACCGCTCATTCAATTGCGTCCATCCACCGTAAATGTATGCGGGTCCGTCCCAAAGCTTAGCTTCACCTATCCATTCGAATCTGCCAAGCTGATGTTTGACTAGAAGATCAATGTGACCCCCATGTTGGGTGTCATGCTCAGCATCATAATTTCTGCCCTTCAAAAAAGCAGTTATGACTCCTGTTAGTTCGTCTTCTCCCCAATGACCCTGTTGGTACATATGTTTTTGTGTTTCGAGCAAATGAATCGCATCGTCAATATCAATATAAAGCTGTTCAACGAATTGTTCGTTATTAGCAGCAAATTTTCTTTTGAGGAGCCCTTTAAGATCAGGGTCATATTTACTTAAGACTTGCAAGTCAGCCAGAGAAAACGACGAATCATCCATGAATTTGCTCCAATTGTTCAGAAGGAGTAAAGTATGGGAAAAGAAAATGATCGTAATTCTCTACTAATTCGCCACTTTCAGGGTGATAGAACTCCCCAGTGTGAAGAGCATGAGATAGCTCATCGTCATCAATAGGCACGGGCTCGCTATCATCAGACTCGATGAATTGAAAGTGCATATTTAGCAAATGCAGACGGTTACTTGAAAGATAATCAGTAACCTTGACCAGAAGTATTTTTTCATCGTAGTCAGCGAATGAGTGCTTAGCACCATTTACCAGAGTGACATAAGTGATGTGTTTCAGCGGCCTTGCATTTTCGCTGGTCAAAAAATCGACTACTTCACGACATAACTCCACAACAGGACCTGAAAGGTCTTGTTCAATTTTGGAGTATATGTCGTGTTTAGTTAGCATATGATTTTCTACTCATGCGCTTGGTTAGCAGCTCTTCTTTCTCGAATTTTTTCTAGTGAAAAGAGCATCTTATCGATAACAAAAGAAAGCTGCTCAATCGTAGTACACCTATCAACGATAGCATCATAAAGATGACTGTTAGGTTTATCAATCATAGCCCTTTTTCCGGGCAAGATTAATTCTACAGACAGCGGGTTTGACGGGGTGTTGGCTAAATCCCAAATTTTGCCGAGCTTATATTTGGTTAGAATGGGGCTTGCTGTTTCTCCACCATGATGGTAGCTATCATTCCTTAAGCAGTTTTGACCAGGTTTAAGCTTCAGGGCGCTGACATTCCCGTCAGACGTAAGGAATGCTACCTGAGACACCCGACCATCCAACTGCTCATACATTTCCTGAACCAATGAAAAAAGATCTAAGGGGACAGGAAGGTTGACCCCAGTAACAGATCTTACAAATTGTTCAACAATGAATTGCTGGCGCTCTGATTCAGCGCGTGGTAATACGGATAGGTCTATAGTTAAAGCTAGCACTCCCTGTGAAGGCATAACCATAATCGTATTAAAACACTGAGTTACTTCACGAGTTTTGCACTTTATTTCACCGCCATTCGCTCTCAGCTCAAGTCCCGCATCGCTAAGATGAGCGGAATCAAGTTCAATAACTTCAGTGTAATATGCTTTAGCTGTTACGATAGTCGTTTCGATTTGACGTTCGTTTACAATTGATGAAACAGTTTCAGCATAGTGAAGGTCAGTATCGGCCGAAAGCAATTGCTCTTTTGATAACGGCAAAGGATAGGTATGAAAAAAAATGCTCTGGTCCTGCACTTGCGTTGCTAAAGATGACTGAATCTGAAGTAATGATTGTTCTTCTAATTTGTATAACTTGACGAGTCTAGTGCCACTAAGCATTAAATTATGCCATACGGCATTAATCATCCCTCCAATGTCCCTGCTTTCGTCATGCTCACTTAGCTCAGTTAGTCTTTCAATGAATGGGTTAAGCCCGATGGCAGTGACACCCAACTCACTGCCCAACAATTTTTTTACCTTTGTCCAACCTATACGTTTTGTGATGTCTTTCAAGGTGGTTCTTGATTGTTCTTGCATGAGTAAGTTTCTTTTCCTGTATGCCTGAAGAATTTGGAGCCCTTATCAATATAAAATACGCGTCATTTCAAAATATTTCATTAGTGCGGTCCGTAAAAAGTGATGTAACGTGATAAGAGTGGTCACTTAGACACAACGCTTACTACTTTAAACCTCGCCTCGGCGGGGTTTTTCTTTTTAGGTGCGCAACTATGAAGTAGTAAAGCAGCAAGACTACCCATTGATGCCTGATTGAGTTCATGCATCGTGACGACGGCGTTAATCCGGTCGGGTTCCCACGGCGACGTAGTGAGGGAAAGGAAGTAATAGACATCACTGAGTTTGTGGTGGCATCCCATTAGCGCATCAGTCAGCCTACACTACGAACCGGGGAACCGGAGCAACCATTGCTTAAGGCAACAAAATGACGCTTTTTTTGATGGCCTTCCCAGATCTGAAAAGTCGCTTTTAAGTGGTATTGCATACCGGACTGGCAGGGCTATGCTCAAAGTGCATTCTTTGACAGTCCATATTCCAATAATGGCATGGTGAATCCCCCTGTGCGGAGGGGCAATACTGGCTACTGACGTTGGTTATATATGCATGCGGGGCGCTGAAGCCAGCCAGCGTCTCACCGGGAGGCACCCGGCACCAGAAACACTCTACCTGATTTGAGACCTGTTTATCCAAGCAGGTCTTTTTTTTAACCGCCATTAGTTCAACGGGGTCGCCAAATGGCGGCCTTTTTTATTGCCCTCGGATATGAGGGCGCATTATTGCCTTAATCAGGAGCTTAATATGTTAGAAGCTGGAACCTTTGTAAGTGAAGATGGCAAGCACACCCTAGTCATCACTTCTGTAAACTTCCAGGAAGGTACCTTTACCGGAACCTTTACTGCCACTGAAACCCCGCTGGGAGCATTTACCTACCCGGAGAGTGCATTCACCGGGTCCTGGCTGTATACCGCTGAACGGGCCACCATCAACTACGGTATCGCGTGTTCCTATCGTAATGACCAGCAGGGCTATACCTATGTTCTGCGTGATTACTGGGTAGGTACATCTGGTGACACCCCATCGCAAATCACGCTGAGCGGCAGCCGTTCGTATACGACTAAGGCTGGCGGGCAGCAATTATTCTCGTTTGAGAATCTTACCTTTACCCGCCAGTAAAGCCCGTCCTGTCAGGAGCAAAGCCGCTATTTAATGGCGGCTTTTTTATTTTGTTATTCCTCAGGCTCACAACACACAGCACCCCGACTAATCGGAGGTGAGAGATATGTCCCATATGAGCAAACTCGTAACCGGTGTCGCGCTCGGCACTTCCGGCGGCACAATCCTGAACGGTGTTCTGACAAAACTAAGTCCCGATGAGTGGAGTGCCGTCGGCGTGCTGGCTGGTATCGCGGGCATCATTATTACCGGGCTCATTAACTGGTACTTCAAACGCAAGGTCGCCAACGCGCAGGTAAAGGCGCTGGAGAAATACGGCCCGGCGGTAAAAGTGGGAGATGAATGATATGCCGATGACCATAAGCCTTCGTAAAAAACTCATTGCCGCCGCTGGTGGTGGTGCAATGCTGATCGCCTCCCTGTTTCTCGGCGGTCAGGATGGCGTCGAGGGGCGAAAGTACGAAGCCTACAAAGACGTGGCCGGAGTGTGGACAGTCTGCGATGGTCATACAGGCCGCGATATCGTGAAAGGTAAGACCTATACCGATCGCGAGTGCGATCAGTTGCTTTGGAAAGACCTCCAGCCAGCCAAGCGCACGGTTGATAGCCTGGTCAAAGTCCCGCTGAACGAATACCAGCGCGCCGCGCTCTACAGCTTCGTGTTTAATGTCGGCTCTGATGCGTTCTCTAAATCCACGCTGCTGCGCAAGCTGAACAAAGGCGATCACGA
The DNA here is from genome assembly GCF_900116015.1 of Enterobacter sp. kpr-6. GTDB lineage: Bacteria > Pseudomonadota > Gammaproteobacteria > Enterobacterales > Enterobacteriaceae > Enterobacter_D. Next base: position 23,232 of record NZ_FOYH01000002.1, on the reverse strand, counting down.
CGGAGCATGCGAAGAAATGCGCCGCTGGGTTTACGCTGGCGGGATGAAGTGGAAGGGCCTTCAGAACCGGCGCGAAATGGAGCGCAGTTTGTGCCTGGCGGAGAGTAAGAATGAAATTTGACTGGAAGCCGGTTCTGCTGCTGGTCGTGATGGCCGCCCTAGGCGCAATGGCATTCTGGTACCACGGGAAAGCTGCTGATGAACAGCATCGCGCCGATACCGCAGAGCACAACCTCAATCTTGCGAACGACACTATCAACGACATGCAGACGCGCCAGCGTGATGTCGCTGCGCTGGATGCCAAATATACGAAGGAATTATCCGATGCAAAAGCTGAAAATGATGCTCTGCAGCGCAAGCTTGATAATGGTGGTCGGGTGCTCGTCAAAGGCCGATGTCCAGTGCCAGGCTCAACCGAAGCCGCCAGCACCTCCGGCGTGGGCCATGATGCCACCGTCGAACTCTCTGACGTTGCTGGACGAAACGTTCTCGGTATCCGATCCGCAATCAAGCAAGACCAGTCAGCCCTGAGAGCACTTCAGGAGTACATCAACATGCAGTGCCTAAGATAAGCAAAAGTGAAAAATATTTTCGTTGTTCATGCCTATTTATAGCTATTTATTTCAACCTATAGCTATTCATTGCATGAGTATATCTATATGAATTTAAATGATTTAATCAGGCCTCGCATCTGCGGGGCTTTTTTATTTTGTGGTGACAACCCGCACGAAGAACTGCCGACCGAATCGGTAGAGCATGACCACAAACACACCGAACCCTAACCTGTGAAATGAGCCTTTGGAGACGTCAGTTTAGTGCTGGCGAGCCTTCGGTGGGCTGGCGTTTCATTTCGGCAAAGGTTCATTTCACAAGCGAGGCAAACGCTATGACATACCCAACAGTTGCAGTGAACGGCGTATCTGTTCGAGTCGATGACGAAGGGCGATATAATCTCAACGACCTGCATGCAGCAGCAGTCTCCAATGGAGAGGCCACCGAATCACAGCGCCCAAGTAACTTCATAAAAAGCGCACAGATAAGACGCTTTGCCGATGAATTGACCGAAGCTACAAAAATAGCTTCGACCCGGGTGGTTAAGGGTGGTACGGAATCAGGCGTTTGGGGGCTGGAGTTGCTCGCGATTAGATATGCGGCCTGGCTGAGTCCGAAATTTGAAATCCGGGTATACAACACCTTCCGGGAAGCGGTACTCAGCGGCATCACCAATATGTCTCGCCTCAATCGGCTTGACCTGCTGATCGCCAATGAGACCAAAGAGGTCAGCGCCTGTGCCCGGGCAATGAATAAATGGGGTGTAGGCGGCCGCAAGAAACTGCTCAACTGCGCTCGTGAGCGGATCGTCAGCCAGATGGATCCTGACATGGTCACACTGATGGAAGCGAAGGCCGGGTGACCGGCTCATAATTGAGCTCGTCGCCAAGAGAGCTACTTTCACAACGGCTTTCCATTCCAAAGCTCATCTCAGGGTGGGCTTGATAATGGCTATAGTGACCCAGCGCTTGGACTCATGTAAAGTCACTCCCAAAACAAAGGGGGTAAAATGGATACTGATCTAATATCATTCGAGACATTGCTCGCCACACGAGACTCTGCATACTGGGTCATGTGGGGGGCAATAGCTACCGGTGTAGCCGCTTTCGGATCAGTTATGACACTCATCGTTGCAGGGGCAGCTCTCAATACGTGGAAACAACAAGAAAAGACTAAGATTAGAAGTGAACTCAAGAGGTCTTTACTTGCTTTGGATTACGCCGTTCATATGATGCCTGACACGTGGAATTCATTAACCGCACAGAGAGTAAATATCGCACTCACGCAAAAAGCCTTCCGTTTCGATGGTGATGAAGATGCGATAGTTGCCATGATTGAACTCAAAAAATGCTGGCATGAAGCACTTTCAGCGTGGGTTATGTGTGAAGGACAGCTAAAAAATACAAATCTAACAAAGTTGTGGAATGAATTATCGGAAAGTTATTTAGAATTCCTTGAAGGTAAGGCTACTAAGTTGAAAATTTTGGAGAAATTAGCAGAAATGCATTCTGTAAAATTTATCTTCGATTGAAGCACTACCGTTAACAGAATAACCGCCTACGGGCGGTTTTTTATTGCCATTACAAAGCTTCTCAACCGGGGCGCTTGATAATGCCGTAGTGCTGTAAAAGCGCCAGCGTGATTGCCAGACAAACAGTTGAAACGATCTGGTTAATTGATGGTGCGATGGCAATTGCAAAAGAAAAATATAATTCTGTAAACATGTTACCTCCTATAGAAACGAGGCAGGCGAATTCCTGCTTCTATAGTGGTCTCTAATTATACAGCCAGCGTATTAAATTTCGCTGGACATCAGACCACCCTTTAGTGAGGGTTTATTATTTTATCAATGACATGCGGATAAAGAGGTTCTTAATGTCCGACACTTACCAAATCACACTAACCACTCAAACCGGCGAAACCTTCAGAGGCAAGATGACTCGTAGCCAGCCTGAGTTGGTTAACGGCTTTGTGCCGCTGGCGACCGAGACTGGTCAGTGGCTGTACTTTGCTCCTGCCGATGTGAAGCGCGTGGAGTTTACTCCTGCGACAAGTAGTGATGAAGTAAAGGGCGATTGATCGCCCTATATATCAACCGCGAGCCTCTCGACCTACTTCATCTTCAGGGACGCGATAACGCCAATACTTGTCAGGCTTAACCCAAACGACGCTTGGCCCACTATCGACTCTAAACTTGTTTATGAGCTTCGTAGATAGGGCTTGGTTTCCATCAGCATTTTCTTTTAGGTGATGCTCGTTATCTTCCCTAACGAGGTAATCGACAACATCTTGCTGATAAAGGCAGCTATCTTTTTTTAGGTTATTCAACATCCATATTGAAACATCTTCAACAGACAACTTAGCTGAGTTTGGGTTTAAGACTTTGGGGTGTAAATCTCCAAAGACTCTTCCGCAAAAAGACCACTCTCAAGCTTTTTACCAGCAAACCACTGGCACCGATAACTATTCTTAAACCCAATAGGGGCTTCGTTAGTCACAAAAGCGTGCACGGTCATAACAGGTCCGCCTGATTTAAGTACAACCTTCTCTCCAGACTTAAATTTTTCTGACATATCGTTACCTTATGAGTATTAAATATGGCACTCACCGACAAACAAGAAATGTTCTGTCGCGAGTACCTCATCGATTTAAACGCCACGCTAGCGGCTATTCGGGCGGGGTAAAGCAAAAAGACAGCTAACCGTACCGCGTCAGAAAACCTCTTAAAACTTGACATCCAGTACAGAATTGCTGAACTGAAATCTTATCGCAATGATCTGGTAGGCATAAATGGGACATACGTCCTAAACCGGCTCGTTGAGATTGAGCAGATGGATATGATGGACATCCTCAAAAGCACTAGTGAGCTTAAGCCAGTAGAAGAATGGCCCCCGGTATGGCGCACAACGCGGTTAGCCACGCTATTAAGCGTCGCGAAGCTGGTCCTTCAACTCTAATGATCATTAGATGATTGCTACAATCGGGACCATTCTTGTTTGGTCTCTTATCGCTATTGCGGGAGCTGCTGGGCTGCTGTTCGCATTCATCGGCTTTATGTTCTTTATCTACTGGCCGAAGTGATGACGACTGCTAAGGCATTACAGCAGGTATTCACTGAGTGCCTGAGATAATACTTTTATATACAATCACCTCAAACATAGTGAGGTGAGCATGAATCCTGAATATATTTCTTACGAAACACTCACAGCAACTCGCGAATCTGCTGAGTGGGCTTTCTGGGCCATGATTGCAGCTTGGGTAAGTGCAGGGGCAACGATTTTCACTCTTTTTTTCGCTTGTCGGGCGCTTTCAACATGGAGAGAACAAGAAAAAACAAAAGTTAAGTTAGATTTCAGAGCTTCTCTTAAGCACTTTAAATCAGCTTTACTCTCTATGCCCTCCAGCCTCGATCCTGTTGAATTAGAAGTAGAGCGTGAGCAGATCATAGCAAAATGGCTATTCAAAGATGTGGACTTCATAACCCAGCAGATTGAGTCAGGAGAGCAAAACGTCCAGCGGTTTGATGATCTACTAGCTGCATTTGAAAACTGTATTTCAGCATGGTTAGCAACTGAGCACCTGTTTGATGGAACCGATATGGCTAGAGTTTGGTTGATTATTGAGGATGATTTCGAAAAGTATATTAATGGCGAGGGGAGCAAGTCGCCCTTACTACAATCCCTTAATAAACTAACCGCAACCAGATTCGTATTTGAATCAAAATAAAAGTTTAAGTCAGTACAATTAAGATTAGTTCTTTCAAAACCGAATAATTACATAAAGCCACCAACATCCGCTGGTGGCTTTTTTATTGGAGTGAATATGGCTTCCAGTTCACCCTGGCATAACCTCTACAACACCAAGTGCTGGTACCGCCTGCGCTATCATCAGCTTCAGAAGCAGCCACTGTGCGAGTTTCATCTCAAGCGTAATCAGGTGGTGTCAGCCTCCATCGTTGACCACGTCACACCGCATAAGGGTGATGAAACACTCTTTCACGACCCGGAAAACCTTCAGTCACTTTGCAAACGCTGTCACGACTCAGTGAAGCAGCGCATGGAGAAGGGCGGAACGGTGACAGAGTTCGACAGTGAAGGCCGGGTTATCTGGTAAAAGGAGCATGCAATGCAGGATCTCAAGATTGAATACCGTGAAGGCAAGCTGGTTGAACTGAGCATCGATGGCGTCAGCTACAGCTCAGTCACAGCGGTCAGCCTTCACCATGAACTGGGTGAGACGCTACCAGTGATCACTCTTACTGTCCCTCTCAGCATCGGAGAGCGACTGGTGCCAGCCAGTCCTGACCAGCAAAACCTGCGCATCATCGAGAAGTGAGAGCAGTTCTCACTTGTCAGCCTGGAAGGGTGGGGGGAGGGGTAAAACTCTGACGGCAAAATCTTAAAGACCGCGCCCTCAGTCTTTTTTTTAAAAACGTCCAGAAAAAAAGGAAAAAGTGATGGCACAGCGAGGCAGAAAGTCTCTGGCTGCGACGTCTGCCGTCTCGCTGCCGGCACTGGCTGAAAGCAGATTACAGCCGTCGCTGCACCTGAGCGATCCGGAGATCACTGTCTGGATCCGTCTGGTTAATGACAACCCGGCCAGCTCGTTCACCGAAACACACCGCGACATGATGGAGATGTACTGCCGCCACGTCGTGCAGGCCCGGCTCATTACCACGCAGCTTGAAGCGTTCGAGCTGGAATGGCTGTCCCGCGAGGATGGCCTGAAGCGGTACGACCGGCTGCTGACCATGCGGGAGCGGGAAGTCCGTTCCGCATCTTCACTGGCAACCCGTCTGCGGATCACGCGCCAGGCAACTTCCGATCCCAAAACCGTGGGGCGGGCGCATAACAATCTGCCGCGAGAGAAGAAGCCCTGGGAAATTGATTAAGGCTGGTGCCGATGGCTAAGAAGACCCTCACACGGGCTGAGAGAAATATCCGGTGGTGTGAACAGAACATCCTGATCCCTGAAGGCAAATTTGTCGGGCAGCGGCTGAAAATGGCCGACTTCATGAAGGATGACTTCAGGGCGATTTTTGATAACGTGCACGGCACCCGCCGCGCGATCATCAGCAGGGGGCGCAAGAACGCCAAGACGGTGGAAACCGCCATGCTGATGCTGCTTTACCTGGTCGGGCCGGAAGCGGCACCGAACTCCCAGCTTTACTCTGCCGCGCGCTCACGCGATCAGGCTGCAATCCTCTTTAATCTCGCGTCAAAAATGTGCCGGATGAACCCGGGACTGATGCAGTACGTCGCGATCAAGGATTCGGCCAAAGAGATCCACTGCCCTGAGCTGGGTTCGTATTACCGCGCGCTGAGCGCCGAGGCCACAACAGCTTACGGTTTCTCGCCGCGTTTTGTGGCGCACGATGAGTTAGGGCAGGTGCGCGGGCCGCGCGATCCGCTTTATGAAGCGCTCGAAACGGCGACCGCTGCACAGGATAACCCGATTTCCGTGATCATCAGCACCCAGGCACCCGACGCCAGCGACCTGCTCAGCCTGCTGATTGATGACGGGCTGACCGGCGCTGACCCGCGCACAGTGGTCAGGCTCCAGACCGCGCCGGAAGATATCGACCCGTTTTCCGTGGAGGCTATCAGAGCCGCGAATCCGGCCTTTGATGTTTTCATGAACCAGAAAGAAGTGCTGGATATGGCCGCCAGCGCTAAACGCCTTCCTTCCCGGCAGGCTGAGTTTGAAAACCTTGTCCTCAACCGGAGGGTGGAGGCGAAAAGCCCCTTTGTCAGCCAGACCGTATGGCATATGAACAAGGAGGAACCGGACGATTTAACCGGTAAAACCGTCTGGGGTGGTCTCGACCTTTCCAGCGTGTCGGACCTGACCGCGCTGGTGCTCAATACCATGCAGGGTGATGTGCACTGCAAGTTCTGGCTGCCCGAAGAGGGGCTGGCAGATAAAGCGCGTAACGATCGCGTGCCCTATGACATCTGGGCGAAGCAGGGATTTCTTAACACGACGCCAGGCAAGGCCATTGAATACGCCTTCATCGCCCGCGAGCTGCGTCACGTTTTTGACATCTGCAATGTCAGGGCGCTGGCGTTTGACCGTTACAACATGCGCTTTCTTCGTCCGCACCTGATTGATGCCGGTTTTACTGAAGCCGAGCTTGAGCGGTTTGTGGAGTTCGGCCAGGGGTTTGTGTCCATGTCACCTGCGCTGCGTGAGCTTGAAGCAAAGCTGCTCGGCGCGCAGCTGAAGCACGGCAACCATCCCATCCTCGAAATGTGCGCCAAGAATGCCACGGTCATCACCGACCCCGCAGGAAACCGCAAGTTTGTGAAGGGCAAATCGAGCGGGCGTATCGATGGCATGGTCGCACTGGCAATGTCCATCGGCGCGCAGACCAGCGACGAGGTTGAAGATCAGGGCGACGTTAACGATTTTATTTACAACTTTTTGAGCGTGTAAAAATGGCAGATACCGATTACAGCATTGACCTGCGAACGCGATCGCCATTCTGGGCGCGCATGGCCTCCATTCTGACCGGTGGCCGGCTGGTCACGCCAGATAAAGGCTCTCAGATGGCAGGCACCTCTGCGCACGGCGTTGTCGGTGAATCCGTCGTTACTGATGAGCGCAACATGCAAATCAGCACGGTGTGGGCCTGTATCCGTCTGATCTCCACCGTCACTGCATCGTTACCCCTTGATGTCTACGAGACCAAAGATGATAAGCGCAGCAAAGCGCCGGGCACGCATCCTCTCGCAAAGTTGCTGCGATTCCGGCCTAACAATTTCATGACCGCACTGGAGTTCCGCGAGGCCATGACCATGCAGCTTTGCGCTTACGGCAATGCCTACGCACACGTGGAGCGAAACAGCGTCGGCGACGTTATCAGCATGGTTCCGCTGATGAGCGCCAATATGGAGGTGAGGCTCAGTGAGAACGGTAAGGCCGTTATCTACCGCTACCGTCGTGATACGGAATACGCCGACTTTACGCAGAAAGAAATCTTCCATCTCAAGGGTTTTGGCTTCAACGGACTGACCGGCCTCTCACCGCTGGCGTTCAGTGCGAAGTCTGCTGGGGTAGCTATCGCCATGGAGGACAACCAGCGCGAGTTCTTCGCGAACGGTGCGAAGTCTCCGCAGATCCTGATGACTGACGGCAAGGTGCTGACCAAAGAGCAGCGCGGCCAGCTGGAAGAAAACTTCAAAGAGATTGCTGGCGGCCCGGTTAAAAAGCGCCTGTGGATCCTGGAGAGTGGCTTTACGACGCAGTCAATCGGCGTTTCACCTCAGGATTCCGAGATTCTGGCTGCGCGTAAATTTCAGGTTGCTGAGCTTGCCCGTTTCTACGGCGTGCCGCCGCACCTTGTCGGTGATGTGGATAAAACGACATCCTGGGGTACTGGCATCGAGCAGCAAAACCTCGGCTTCCTCCAGTACACCCTCAAACCTTACCTTGACCGGTGGGAATACAGCATTGAACGCTGGCTGGTTAAAGAATCAGAGCAGGGCAGTATTCACGCTGAACATAATCTCGATGGGCTGTTGCGCGGCGATTCCACGAGCCGGGCATCGTTTATGCAGATCATGGTTAACACCGGGATCCGTACTGTTAATGAAGTGCGACGGCTCGACAACCTGCCGCCCCTGCCCGGTGGCGATGTGGCAACACGCCAGTCGCAGAACATCCCGATTACCGATCTCGGAACCAACACTAAGCCCCTCACTGAAGGGGCTTAATTTTTATGGGGGCTTCAATGCCGGAAATCCAGAAAACCCTGTCCTTTAACCAGGCAGAGATCAAATTCGCAGGCGATGGCAGCCAGGGCATTTTTGAAGGCTACGCCTCCGTGTTTAACAACACAGACTCTGATGGCGACATCATTTTACCGGGTGCATTCAGGAACACGCTTGCCACGCAGAGCCGCAAGGTCGCGATGTTCTTTAACCACCGCACCTTCGAGATCCCGGTCGGCAAATGGGAAACACTCCAGGAGGATGAGAAAGGCCTGTATGTGAAAGGTCAGCTCACGCCAGGGCTAAGTGTTTCATCCGATCTGAAAGCCGCCATGCAGCACGGCACGGTTGAAGGTATGTCGGTCGGTTTCTCTGTATCGAAAGATGATTACAGCGTCGGTACCACGGGCCTGATTTTTAAAAACATCTCTTACCTGCGGGAGATCAGCGTCTGCACGTTCCCCGCCAACGAGCTGGCGGGCGTCTCCGCCATGAAAAGCATCGGCACAATCAAAACCATTCGTGACGCGGAAGCCTTCCTGAGGGAGTCAGCAGGGCTGTCGCGTGCAGAAGCACAGGCGTTTCTCGCCAGTGTTAAGTCCGCAGGCCGGAGCGAGTCCGGTAGCGGCGACATTGACGCGCTTGCACAGCGCATAACCTCATTTGCCGCTAATCTGCGGAACGCATAACGGAGCACCACATGTCTGAATTAGCCACCCTCGAAAAAGCGATTGAGAATTCACAGAAAGAAGTGAAGGACCTCATCGAAGAGCAGCGCAAATCCATTAACGAAAACGGTAAGGTCAATCAGCAACTTCAGGTTGATCTGACCAAAGCGCAGGAAGAACTGAAAGCCACCGGCACACGCCTGTTCGATCTCGAACAGAAACTGGCGGGTAACTCGCCCGATCAGACGGCGAAAAAGTCTTTTGCACAGCGCGTGTCCGAAGACCTGATGAAAGGCTGGGACGGCTCGCGTACCAAAGCGAAAGTGACCAGCTTTGATAAGGCGATCGGTTCCGGTGCTAACTCCGCCGGTGCGCTGGTTCTGCCGCAGCAGCAGCCGGGGATCCTTATGCCGGGTCTTCGCCGCCTGACCGTGCGTGATCTGCTGGCCCAGGGGCGTATTACCAGTAACGCGCTGGAGTATGTCCGTGAGAACGTGTTTACCAACGCTGCTGCACCAGTGGCGGAGGGCAACCTCAAGCCGGAAAGTAACATCACCTTCACCAAAGAAACGGCGAACGTGAAGACCATCGCCCACTGGATCCAGGCATCCCGTCAGATTATGGACGACGCTCCGGCACTGGAGTCTTACATCAATGCCCGCATGATGTATGGCCTGGCGCTGGTGGAAGAGAACCAGATGCTGAACGGGGACGGCTCCGGTGACAACCTTCAGGGCCTTAACGTGGTCGCCAACGACTACGAAACGGAACTGAATGCCTCCGGTGACACGGGCGCTGACGTGCTGGCACACGCTATTTATCAGGTGTCGCTCAGCGAGTTCGAAGCGGATGGCATTGTCCTCAACCCGGCAGACTGGCACCGCATTGCGCTGCTGAAGGATGCGAACGGCAACTACATCCTCGGCGGCCCGCAGGCGTTTGCCTCGAAACTGCTCTGGGGGCTGCCGGTAGTGTCCACCACGGCGCAGGCCGCAGGTAAATTCACCGTGGGTGCTTTTGGCCTGGCCTCTCAGGTCTGGGACCGCATGGATGCCACCATCGAAATCAGCAACCAGGATCGCGATAACTTCGTGAAAAACATGCTGACCATCCTGTGCGAAGAGCGTCTGGCGCTGGCGCACTATCGTCCTGCCGCCATCGTTACCGGTGATATTGCCGTCGGTTCCGGTGAATAACAGAAGGGCGCGGTCAGCAATGGCCGCGTAAACGTTATGAAAATTAAAGCTCTCCGTATGTTCTCGCATTATCACCTCGGTACGGTTTCCCAGGGTGAAACCCGCATCGTGAAAAAAGAGATCGGCGAAGCGCTGGTAAAACTGCTGCTTGCTGAAGAGGTTGACGCCGAACCGGTAAAAGCCACCGATACTGAGCCGCCACCTAAAGCCAAAACCGGAGGTAAAAGTGGAGCTAAGCGCCGCGCAGATGGAACAGATAAGGAATCATCTCAGGGTTGACAGTGACGACGACAGCACGCTGATCGCCGCCTATTCTGCGGCAGCCATCGATTACGTTGAGAAGTTTTGCGACGGTTCGCTGGTTGAAGCGCTGACCACTCCCGTGGAAGGAGAAGAACCTCCTCGTGAGGTTCTTTTCACTCCTGGGATCTGGGCGGCAATGCTTTTGCTGATTGGTCACTGGTACGCAAACCGCGAAGCGGCGGCCCAGAACCTGGCGGAAACACCGCTCGGCGTTGAAGCGCTGCTGTTACGCCACCGGCGGTGGCACTGATGGCCTGCGCCGGGTGTGAGCGCCGCCGTGCGTGGCTGAAAAAATGGAGAGACATTGCCTATGAACGAGCAACAGGTAAACGGCCTGCTGGCAGCGATGGCAGCGCAGACCGCCGCGATGACCCGGCTGGCGGAGTCAAACGAGGCACTGGTGGCGGTGATTTACCAGTCAATGGTGGAAGAGATTGAAACGACCACCATCGATTCCCCGGTGCACACCTACCTCAGTGGTAAACCCAGGGGGTAAGCATGCAGGCCGGAAAACTTAACAGACGCATCATGCTTCAGAAGCCAGTGGAAACACAAAGCCCTGTGACGGGCGCTGTCACCAGTGGCTGGGCCGATGTGAAGGAGTTGTGGGCGAGTGTCGTTGATTTATCCGCGCGTGATTTTGTCGCAGCGCAGGCCGGGCAGAGTGAGGTGACAACACGCATCACCATTCGCTGGCGTGATGACGTCACGGATAAACACCGCATCGTTCACCGTGGCCGCATCTACAACATTCACGGCGTGCTTGAGGATGACAAAAGCGGCCGGGAATATCTGACGCTGCCGTGTTCGCGGGGGGTAAACGATGGCTGATGGCGTTGATTTCAGCATTACGGGCCTTGAGTCCCTGCTGGGGAAACTCGATGCAGTCAGTGACGATCTCCGTCGCCGTGGCGGACGGGCAGCGCTGCGGCGCGCCGGTAATGTGATTGTCGAAAAAGCGAAAGAGAACGCCAGCCGCCTCGACGATCCCGGGACCGGCCGCAGCATTGCCGCAAACGTGACGCAGCGCTGGAATGGCCGCCTGTTCAGGCGTACCGGTAATCTCGGCTTTCGGATCGGCGTGCAGCATGGCGCTGTACTGAAAAATCACCCGGATCTGAGTGAAAACGCCCCGACTCCGCACTGGCGTCTGATTGAGTTCGGTACCGAGAAAATGCGGGCACAGCCTTTTATGCGGCCGGCGGCTGAAACCAGCATCAACGAGGTTGTCAACACCTTCGCGGATGAGTACGAAAAAGGCCTCGATCGCGCTATTAAACGCGCCCGTAAAAAGGGAGTGCCACCATGATCGCGCCGATATTCCCGGTCTGCGCTGCCAGTCCTGCGGTCCAGGCGCTGCTGGGCGGCAGCATGCTTCGCCTGTATCCGTTCGGCATGCAGGACACTGTGGTCGTTTACCCCTATGCAGTCTGGCAGAACGTAACCGGGGCACCAGAAAATTACCTGACGCAGCGGCCCGATGTGGACTCATTCACATTGCAGGTCGATGCGTATGCCGACACGGTGGATGAGGTGATCGCCGTCGCCGCAGCATTGCGCGATGCCATAGAGCCGCACGCGCACATCACGCGCTGGGGCGGGCAGGAGCAGGACCCCGAAACAAAACGCTATCGCTATTCATTCGACGTTGACTGGATAGTGAAACGCTAACCCCTCAATACCGGCCATGAGCCGGTTTTTTTATACCCGGAGATCAGCATGTCTGTATTAACGCAAGGCACACAACTTTTCGTGCTCGTGAAAGGGGCGGTAAGCGAAATTGAATGCATCACCGCTTTTTCGCCGGGCAGCAACCCTGCCGATCAGATTGAAGATACCTGTCTTTCTGAAAGAAACGATCGCACTTATAAGCGCGGCCTGCGCACGCCCGGACAGGCTTCACTTACCCTTAACGCCGATCCGAAAAATGCCAGCCATATCATGCTGCATAATCTGTCCCTGTCGGACGATGAAGCAGATCAGGATGTGACTTTCGCTATTGGCTGGTCTGACGGTGAGTCTTCCCCGACTGCCGCCGCGAACGGAGCCAGCGGAGCGGTAGACGGGCTGGTACTGCCGGAGGACCGCACCTGGTTTGTTTTCAAAGGTTATGTGGGCGATTTCCCGTTTGATTTCTCGGCAAACACGGTCGTGTCCACGTCGGCTTCAATTCAGCGCTCCGGCGGCGCGGTCTGGATCCCTAAAGCGAGCGCATAATGAAACTGACACTTGATTCACTGAAGCAGGCGGGGGCCTTTACCGGCCGCCCGGTTGAGAAAGAAATCACCTGGAAGCAGGGCGATCAGGATTTCACCGCAACGGTGTATATCCGCCCGCTGGGTTATCACAGCGCAATGACTGACGTGATGGCGGCAAACGGACGGGTAGATGGCGTGGCCGGGCGCATCGCTGCCTCGATCTGCGATGAAGAAGGTAAGCCGGTCTTTACTCCGGCAGATATTACCGGCGAGGCAGACCCGGATCGCGGCGCGCTCGATGGTGCGCTGACTATCGCCCTGCTGGTGGCTATCCAGGAGGTTAACGATCTGGGAAAGAGTACCAGCTCAGCGCCGAAGACGAGTTCTGGTGTGAGCTCGTCCTCAACGGCATCGGCGGCAGAACCATCGCCGAAGCCCGGGAAGCGATCAGCTTCAGAGAGTCTCAGCTCTGGGCTAGATACAGAGAAAGATACGGCAGCCTGAATCCGATGATGCGCACCGAGTGGGGGGCAGCGCTGATCTCTTCTGTGCTGGCTAACGTCAATAAAGGAACGGACAGCCCGGCATTCAGTATCAGTGATTTCGCCCCCCACATTGGCGAGTCCGCTGTTTCTCTGGAAGATGCTATGAAGACTTGGATTTAGCATTATCATGGTTTTGTCATTCCGCTAATCCTGCTACCCTTTTAAAAAAGTATCTGAGAGGGCACGAAATGAAAAACGCTGGATGGCTATTATCAGTAAGCGGAGTGATATTGGCACTGTACGCTTTATTCTTTATGGACGTTAGTGTACCAGTAGGAGATGGTACACGTGTAAATAATATTGGCTTACTGGCGCAACAGCAAAACCTAATTGTGATAGCCGGTGTATTATTTATAGCGGGTGTTTTAATTTCTGCTTTGAGAAAGAGAAAATCTGTTCCTGATATAGATTATTCACCAATCAATAATATGACTGGGGAATTTGTTCTGAATAAAACGGAGAACGGCCAATATCTTGATTTAAATTCAATAGATAAATTATCGTTAATGCTATTGAAAAAACATGGAAGAAGCAGTGTTAATGAAATACTGCTCATGAACGGGCCCATGCTAGATAGGATGGAGGGCACGATACCAGAAGATTTACGCAAAGATTTTCGGCGTAAACTAACAGAAAGACTTAAAGAAAATAGTTAAATACAACCCGCTTAGGCGGGTTTTTTTATGGAGCAAACATGGCTGGTAAATCACTTGGAACTTTGACGATCGATCTCGTAGCAAAGGTTGGTGGTTTTGTTGCTGGCATGGACAAGGCGGAGCGCTCTTCAACAAAGTGGAGAAAACAGGTTGAGCAGGATGTTAAGGCTGCGGGCTCTGCCATTGCTACATTAGGAGCAGCAACTGCAACGGCTGCTATTGGTGTCGGAACGGCAGGTATTGCGTTATTAAAATCAACATCTGAGCAAATTACTGAAACTGATCGCTGGGCTAAATCCCTTCGCATTTCAACACAAGAGTTATTGGCTTGGCAATTTGCAGCCGAAAAAGCTGGAGTATCGGGCGATAACATGGCCGATATCTTCAAGGACATTGGCGATAAAATTGGTGATGCTGTTCTTAATAAGTCAGGAGAAGCTGTAGACGCGCTTAATGCGTTAGGGCTATCAGCGGACAAGCTTTCAAAATCGGCTCCAGACGAACAACTCTTAGCTATAGGTGAAGCCCTAAGTAAGATAGGAACAAATGCTGAAAAGACAACTATTCTGGAGAGTTTAGGGAATGACTTGTCAAAGTTGCTGCCTTTATTTGATAATAATAATGCAAAACTTAAAGCGTTTATTCAGCAAGCTAAAGATTATGGAGTAGCTCCCACACCTGAATCTATCAATGACTTGATTAAAGTAAATGAGGTTTTTCAAGACATAGAATCGCAAGTTAAAGGATTGAAAATAGAAATTGCCAGTGGCTTGGCTAAGGTTGATCTCTCTGGTCTAAGTAATTCTCTTGATAAAATTAAATCTACTTTTACCGATCCTAAAGTATTACAGGGATTAGTGTCGCTTGTTAGTGAAATAGCAGAGCTGTCAGGACTCATGGCGAAAGCTGCTGCCGAGACAGGAAGGTTAGCCGCTTATTCTTCTAACCGTATTGCGGCACTTGGAGGGAATGTTGACCTGTCGAATATTGATCAGATAAACGAGCGCATAAGCTACCTCCAAAATAATTTGTCTAACAGGAAAGGTATTTACTCACAGGGTGAATCATTTGTTTCTTGGTTGACCGGTGGTGATGATAGCGTTGCAACCCTAAATGATGAGATCAAAAACCTAGTAGCGCAGCGCGAAAAACTTATTCAACAGAATAATAAAGTCATTGCTCCGCCAACTGGTAAAGCGACTGTTGCTGATAGCAAATCATTTGCACTTGGGGCTAATGAAACAAACGGCAAAACCACCCCTGATGCTGGTGCTAAAAAACTCGAAAACGCATTCAAGGCCACAGAGCAAAGCTACCTTCGCCAGAAAGAGTTGATTGATACCACTGGCAAAAAAGGAGTTGAGGTCACTGAGCTTCAAAAGCTACAAATCGATATTCTTCATGGAAGGCTTGAGGGTCTTAATCAGGCTCAGAAAACTCGCCTGGAGCAACTTGCTTCAGAGGTTGATCAGCTTAATGCTACCAAAAAGGCTAACGAAGATAACCTCAAAGTCGCGGAGTTTGTCGCTAACCTCCAGCGTGAGAACGCCAACAGTGCTGCTTCACTCAATGCGGATATTGCAGGCGCAGGCCTGAGCGATAAAGCGCGGGATCGAATGAGGGAAATGCTCGGTATTCAGGCTGATTACCTCGATCAGCGGCGTGAGCTCGAAAGGCAATATCAGAGCGGCGATATTGAAAGTAAAGACCTCTATGACAGAAAAACCGCCGCGCTCAACGATGCGTTACAGCAGCGGCTGGCAATGCAGCAGGATTATTACCAGAAGCTGGATACGCTTCAGGGCGACTGGCTTGATGGTGCCACGAATGGTCTGGCGAACTGGATAGACAGCGCGTCCGACTATTACAGCCAGGCGTCTAATCTGGTCGGGTCCACGCTGGGTGGTTTTGTCGATAACCTCTCGGAAGCACTGGCAGGTAACAAAGTGGACTGGGAGGACTGGTCGATGAGTGTGCTTCAGTCGTTACAGAAAATCCTGCTTAACGCGATGCTGGTGAACTCCATCAAATCGCTGTCCGGCACAGATTTCATGAGTATGTTCAGCTTCGGCGCTGGCACCGCAGGTGGATCCACGCCATCGGGCGCTTACAGTTCTGCTG
Source organism: Enterobacter sp. kpr-6 (assembly GCF_900116015.1). Lineage (GTDB taxonomy): Bacteria > Pseudomonadota > Gammaproteobacteria > Enterobacterales > Enterobacteriaceae > Enterobacter_D. Next base: position 7,281 of record NZ_FOYH01000002.1, on the reverse strand, counting down.
CGTCCGGTGTGAGGCTCAATGCCAAAGGCGGTGTATACGAATCAGCCGATCTGAGTCGTTTCAGTAACGGCATCGTCAACAGCCCAACACTTTTTGCTTTTGCAAAAGGGGCTGGACTCATGGGTGAGGCCGGACCGGAAGCGATCATGCCGCTGACCCGTGCCTCTGATGGCTCACTCGGTGTCAGGATGGTGAACGAATCACTGAATGCTGTTTCCGGGCGGGCTGGCGGTTCGCTCCCGCCGATTCACCAGGAGATCCATGTGTCAGGTAATGGTGATGCTGCATTAATCCAGGCAATGAAGCAGGCCGCACGAGAGGGCGCAGCCGAAGGCAGAAAGCAGGCCCGTCAGGACATGCTTCAGGATTTCCAGAGCCGGGGGCAGGGCCGTCGACTGCTGGGCGTTTAATTCTACAAAACTTTATTTTCGATAAGCCGAAAGGCAGGAGTTTGTTATGACTTTAGAGCAACGAGTTGAAGCGCTGGAAAAAAAGGTAAAGGTATTAGCAGGGGAGGATTTTACTGTCGAGGGTGGTCGGGTATTCATCAATAAGGCATTTATCCGAGAGGGGGATACTACAGCGGCCCAGATACAGGCCGCTATTGAAATTACAAAAGCTGATGGCACTACTGCTGTCCGGTTAGGGAAAATTTAGTAAATTGCGCTAACCTGGCAAGCTCCACATAGCTTGTTGCACCTTCGTTATAGGCCAGGGCTTGGTCAAGTTTACTAAATAGCTCTGCCTGCTTTTCCTCATCGTTCCCGACAACTGTTGAAGAAAGCGCCCCAAATGCACTCATGAGGGCATAGGCAAGTTCTTCAGCATTAGGCGGGTTACTGGTATCAACATCTTCAAACTTATATTTAGTCATTTCGTTCCTTTTCCAGAGGTAATCAGCCATCCCTCTTTATCATGGGCGTCAGCGTCCCACCACTGACGGGCTGAATACTCAACATACCCAGGGATTTGAATCAGCAACATCCTGATATTCAGACAGTAGCGCCTGTACGCGCAAAATTATGCAGGAGCATTTATGGCTGTGCTCGAATGGCCCGCAGACATTTGCCCGTCATCGCTGACGTGGCGACCGGAAAGCAACGCAAAAACCTTTCGCAGTCCCTTCAATGGTGCCTCCCAGACGGTTCGCTTTCCTGGTACCCGATGGGTGTGCGCCCTGACGTTTAATAACCTGTCAGATGATAAATCCCGGCGCATCGATGCGCTGATCGCCTCCCTCGATGGCGAGTACGGGCGGGTGAAGATCCGCGACTGGGGGCGGGAGGGGCATAAGCCCGCCGGAACACCACTGGTATCCGATGCAAATCAGACCGGGACGATGCTAATGACAAAAGGCTGGACGGCGGGTGTGGTGGTGCTGCGCGCCGGGGATTACATCACGGTTAACGATGAGCTGAAGATGGTCACGGCAGACGTAACCAGCGCCGCGGGTGGTACCGCAGTCATCCCGATCGCACCGATGCTGCGCAGTTCTCCTGCGGCTAATGCACGGATCGAGGTACTGGCTCCCTACGGCATCTTTAAACTGAAAGATAACCAGCAGGGCACCGGTAACCGTGTTCCCGGTGTTTTCACCAGTTACACCCTGGAATTTGAGGAAGCGTTCTGATGCTGTACACCCCTTTTTCCGATCAGATGGTCGATTACCTGTCCCGCGACAGGGTGACAGCCGTGATCGCCGCGCAGGTCCAGTTTGAATCCGGGACCGTCTACGTGCATTCCGGCACCGGGACGCTGGTGCTGGGCGGCTACGTGTATTATGGCGTCGGCACCCTGGGCGCGGTTGATGACATGCAGGAAACCGGAACAACCAGCCCGACCCAGCTGAAGCTGACGCTGTCAGGCCTCGATATGTCCCTGTTTGCGAAAACGCTGAACGAGCGTTGCGTGGGCCGCCCGGCTGAACTGTATCTGGTGGCACTCGACGAGGCGGGCGTGGCGCGGGTGGCCGATCTGATTTTTAAAGGCAAAGTATCCTCGACCGGCGCAACGGCGGGGGACACGAATGCCCTGCAATATACCGTCAGCAATATTTTTGAAGACTGGCAGCGGCCGTTTCCCGATCGTTTTACCGATGAGTCGCATCAGGCCGCGCAACCCGGCGACCGTATTTTCCGCTATGTGGCGCAGATGGCTGAGCGGCCCATTTACTGGGGCAGCAAAAAAGACGCGCCGGGCTTTACCTATTCGTGAGGATGCATGAAACACCCCGACTGGCATAACAGATTAATCACAGTGATAAGGGCCGCTGAAGAGCGGCCTTTTTTATGGGGCGAACACGACTGCTGCCTGTTTGCTGCGGACTGTGCGCAGGCCATGTGTGGCGAGGACTTTGCCGCTGACTGGCGCGGGACCTATGAAAACGAGACGGGCGCGAAAAAGGCCATTCTTCGCGCGGGAGGTACGCTTGAAAAAGTGCTGGCCCGCTATCTCGATGAGGTGCCGGTGAAGCTGGCACAGCGCGGTGATATCGCGGTGGTGGAAAATACCGGTTCCCGCTGTGCCGGGGTCATTTATGGCGGCGCGGTGTGGGTGCCTGGTGAATCAGGGCTGGTGAGTTTACGGGTGACGCCGCTCAGTGTCTGGAGGGTTCGCTGATGCCTGCTGCCATTCCTGTTATTGCTTCTGTTGCGGCGGGCATCGCGGCAGCAAACGAGGCTTATGCCATCGCGATGGCGATCACAATCGCTGCGCAGGTGGCGACCATGGCGCTGACAAAAAAGCCGTCGCTGGATGCCTACCGCGATAATGCGGAGCGCAAGCAGGTGCTGCGCGCGGCCGCCGGTCCGAAGACGGTTGTGTATGGCCGCACGCTTTCCGCCGGAACGCTGTTTTTTGCCGAAGAACAGGCGGGCACCCAGACCGATGGCGAAATGCTGCATCTGGCGATCACGCTGGCCGGGCATCCGCTGAGCAGCACCGGGAAAATTCTGCTGGGTGATGACGAGATCGGCACTTTTGGTACCAGTGCCACCTGGGAAGTGCACACCGATCGCCAGACGCCTGATCCGTATATGCTGGCGAACTGTGCGTCGTGGAAGCCGGACATGACTGGGCGCGGGATCACCTGGCTTCGCCTGAGCCTGAAATTTGACGCGGCGAAATTCCCGGCAGGTATCCCGAATGTGCGTGTGGAAAAGTACGGGCGGAAGGTATATGACCCGCGCACCGGGCAGACCCTTTACAGCAACAACGCCGCGCTGTGCATTCTGGATTATTACCGCAGTTACCTGAAGGTACCCGACAGCGAAATTAACTGGGATCAGTTTCAGGAAGCGGCCAACATTTCAGACGAGATGGTGGCACGCGGTGACGGTACCATGGAGCGGCGTTACACCATCAATGGTGAATTTGATCTCTCTGAGAACAAGGCCAGTATTCTCGATGCGATGCTGGCTGCCTGCGCCGGTGAGCCAACCTATGTGGGGGGAAAACACGGCATGCTGGCCGGGGCCTATTACGGCCCGGCTACCGAAGTGATCACTGAAAGCCAGCTTGCCGGCGATATCGAAATTATGCCTGAGGTATCGCAGTCAGAGCGCGTCAATACCATCAAAGGTACCTTTATCGATCCGCAGCAGAACGATTCCGAAGTCGATTTCCCCGCGGTGTCTGTAGCCGAGTGGGTTGCAGAGGACGGCGTTGAAATCACCCAGGACCTGAAGCTGCGTTTTGTGACCAGTGAATACCAGGGCCAGCGCCTGGCCGACATTAAACTCAAGCGCACCCGCATTTCCCGCACGCTGAACGTAACACTTAATCTCAGCGGCTACCGTTACCGGCCCGGCATGTACGTGAAGGTGAATTTTCCGACGCTGGGTATCGTCAATGTTGAAATGCGCGTCACGGACTGGAAGTTCGGCATTCAGAACGGCGTGCAGATCACGCTGAAGCAGGAAACGGCGGGTGTGTGGGGCGGCGCGATTGGCAAACCCATCACGCGACCGCCTTTTACCCAGCTTTCACCGGGCGGCGTGGCACAGCCGCAGAACCTGAAATACACGGTGGAAGAAATCGGGCAGGTTGTGCAGGGCGTGCTGTCCTGGCAGAACGTGGGACAGTACGTTTACAACAAGGTGATCATCCGCAGGAACGGCGAGGCTGTGCTGGCGATCCAGGTGCCGGGCTCTTTTACCCGTCTGACGGGGCTTCTGAAAGACACCTATACCGCGCATGTTATCGCCGTTAACCGGATGGGCGCGGAGTCGCCTGAGGCCTATCTTGAGTTCAGCATCGAAGCGCCGCCGCCGCCGTCGGCGGTGGATGTGGAGCAGGGTTACTTTGCCGTCACGCTCAAACCCAGGCTTGACGTCGTCACAAACGTTTCAACACAGTTTGATTTCTGGACGTCCGGCGAAACCCGGCTGGCGAATGCCGGTACCGCCACTGTGGAGGCCGGAGCCACCCGCGCGGGCATGGGAACGGTCTGGACAAGCAACGAACTGCAAATCGATCACACCTACTACTGGTATGTGCGCACCATTAACGCTTTCGGCGCGTCGGCGTTCGTTGAAGTGGCGGCCACATGCACAACTGATACCGGCGATCTGCTCGATCAGATTGATGAGCGCATCCGGGGTTCGGAGGCGTTCGACAACCTGGCGCGTGAGATTGATGTCAGTACCGATGCGCTTATCGAAACTGCGCTGGCAAATGATGCCGATATTCAGCGCAGGCGTAAGCAGGACGGCAAAGTCTCAGCTGAGATACTGCGTATCGACACGCTCATCGTCAAAAATGACTCTGCCTACGCCCAGAAGTTTGAGCAGCTTCAGGCCACGGTGGATGAAAATGCCGATGGTGTCGCGGATGCATTCGCGGCGGTGCAGCAGGTGTCCAGCGCTTATGCTGACCTTAACGGTAAACTCTCTGCCCAGTGGGGCGCAAAGGTGCAAATAAGCAGCGACGGCCAGGCTTACGTGGCGGGCATGCAACTGGGTGTTGAAGGGCAGGGCGGGACGGTACAGAGCTATTTTCTTGTCAGCGCCAACACCATGGGCTTCTATAACCCCGGCAACGGCACGATGAAGCTGGCGATGGCGATCAAGAACGGGCAGGTGTTCCTGAACGAGGCCCTGATCGATTACGCCTCGATTACGCTGGCGAAAATTGGCAGCTGGTACTCGGCCAATTATGTCCCCAGACAGACAGGGACGATGATGGGAGCCGACGGCTCATTTGAGGTTAACGGCTCGATTGCAGGCAGTGGCCGACTGATGATTACCAATAACCTGATCGCGGTATACGACGGTGCCGGAAACATCAAAATTAAGCTGGGGTATCTGAAATGAGTGATTTTGGTCTTCAGGTTTTCACCCCGTCCGGCAAGGCCCTGAATGTGTCGGATGCGTCACCGTTGCAGTTTATCCGCAGGATCTCCCGCAGTGAGGTCAGTTTTACCACGGGCGCTTCAACGACCTTTGACTTTTCGGCTCAGGTTCCGGCAGGTGTTCAAATCGTGGTGTGGACAGACTTTGCCGCTGTGATCATTCAGTCACCGATTTACCTGGGTTATAGCGTGATGCCCCTCAGTATTGCCGTGGCCGATCGCAGAGTGACAATCTCAGTGCCCGATTTCGGTACCGGGAACTGGGGGCCCCGTGAGACACCCACCGGTTTCTGGGTGTTTGCGATCTATCCGCAGCCAGTGACCAGCGACGGATTTGGACTTTTTATTGATTCCGGCGGTGCATTCCCTGCCGTGGTGAACTCTGCCGCCGGGCTTTTTATGACGGCGCAGTACAGCGTCACGTTCACCGGCACGCTGACGCTGAACTGCTCGGAAAATGCCATGGTGTTCTGCAACTGTGCTGATGACGGGATCGGATTGTATTTTGATCGCACGACCCGGCAAATCATCGGCTACAAACCCGCCGGAAAACAGTGGGGAACGGTCGGAGGTTTCAGCGTTCCGCTGCAAGTCTGCGTGTTTGATGTGAAAACGCCCACGATCCCTGACTGGGGGCTGATGATTTATGGCGCGGACGGCGGGGTAAGTTTTACCTCGCAGGAAGTGCCGATGATCATACGCCAGTGGGCGGCACTCCCCAGCGCCGTCGGTAACTGGACAAACTTCACCTCTCCGGCAAACACCCCGATGATCCCGCTCGCCAGCATGGGCGCAAAAACCATCGACCGTAGCTTTATCTGGAAGGTTAACCTGGCGATGAACAACCAGCATGTCGGGTATGGCCCCGGGGCACTGCTGCTTCAGGTGGGGGATAACATCCTTACTGAGCAGGAGCAGATCTCTTACAAAGGCAAGACGGTGCCCGTTATCTGGGGCAGCGATTATTTCTGATCTCTTCTTAATTCTGGAGTCAATATGGCATGGTATAAAAACGGCACAGTCGCCATTTCCGGGGTGACGGTGACCGGCACAGGAACAAACTGGACGGATAATAAATCCGGCATTGGTCCCGGCCAGGCCCTGCTTGTGCCTGCCGCCGGTACCGTAAAAATGTATGAAATCCTGAGTGTGGACAGCGCGACAAAGCTTACGCTTACCAGCAGCGCAGGTGCCGTTGCAGCGGGTAGCGCTTACGCAATCCTGTCTTTTTACACTGACAGCGTGCCGGACTTTGCCCGGCGTCTCAGTGCCCAGCTCACGTATTATCAGTCCCAGATGGACGGCTGGCAGCAAATCATGACCGGCACGGGCAACATTACCATTGAGGCTCCGGATGGTACCCTGGTCACGCTGAGCAGTTTTAAAAAGCTCACCACGGATATGGGCAACAAAGCCGATTTGATTAATGGCGTTGTTCCCGTGATTCAGGGTGGCACCGGCGGTAATAATGCTGTGAATGCGCGGGCAGGAATTGGTGCAGCGGCATCCGGAGACAATACCGACATCACTTCTCTCTCGCTCACCAGTTTTCGGCTGGCCTCTAATATTCTGTTTACTTCAGATTTGGTCGAGGTCGGTGGATCGGCATACCTTGATTTACAGCCCCGAAACTCAAACTGGGTAAAGCTGCGCATAATCGGCGGCTACAACACCCGCCGTGGCATAAACGGAGTGTTTGGCGGGAGCTCCTTCAACTTCGACTGGGGGGGGCCGACGGCAGTTGGCGCAAACCCCTTCGAACTGTGGGTGGACGGGTCGCGGATTGGTCAGGTGGCGTTCACCACCTCATCAGATAAATATCTGAAAAAAGACATTGAGTATCAGGATGATAATGCTGCGGCGCTGGAAGAAGTCATGCAGTACCGGGCGGCCTCATTTAAATATCGCGCCCGCGGCATTCTCGAAGAATC
>NZ_FOYH01000012.1 GCF_900116015.1 Enterobacter sp. kpr-6 | reverse complement strand
TGACCCTTTAAGGGTCCTGAAGGAACGTTGAAGACGACGACGTTGATAGGCCGGGTGTGTAAGCGCAGCGATGCGTTGAGCTAACCGGTACTAATGAACCGTGAGGCTTAACCTTACAACGCCGAAGCTGTTTTGGCGTGATTTGAGACAATTTTCAGCTCTGATACAGATACCATCAACAGGTCACAGGACGTGTTGATAACAGAATTTGCCTGGCGGCACTAGCGCGGCGGTCCCACCTGACCCCATGCCGAACTCAGAAGTGAAACGCCGTAGCGCCGATGGTAGTGTGGGGTCTCCCCATGCGAGAGTAGGGAACTGCCAGGCATCAAATTGCAGTAAACCGGAGGCACTAATCCGGTCGTGACAAAGAAATTCGGTGGAGCGGTAGTTCAGTCGGTTAGAATACCTGCCTGTCACGCAGGGGGTCGCGGGTTCGAGTCCCGTCCGTTCCGCCACCCTAATTAGGGGCGTAGTTCAATTGGTAGAGCACCGGTCTCCAAAACCGGGTGTTGGGAGTTCGAGTCTCTCCGCCCCTGCCAGAAAATTATCCTTTGCTTCGGCAAAGGATTTTTTTTGCCTGTTATTTACCTGCCTTTAGCATTTCCACTCATTCCCGTCTGATAAAACACTGCGTCCCTGCACTGTTTTCTTAATCCATCACGTTGATCTTTAATAGATCTTTAATCTGGGTTTGTTTATCGCTGTTTTGCAGCCAGATCGCGTATAACGGTCGGGACAGCGTTATGCTGTCGGTCACCGTATGCAAATCCGCTTTATTTTTGGCCCAGGACACGGGTAACCAGGTACATCCTTCAAGTGGAGCCAACTGTTGACGAGCAATTTCCGCTGAACTGGTGGTTAACGGTGGAACATCATCGCTGGAAATCAATCCATTCTCATGCTGTTGAAAATCCGGGCCCCACTCCAGGCGTAAGTAGTTGAGACTGGATTTCGTCCTGCCTGTCTCGGCGCAATACAGCGCGAGCGTGAATTGACCCAATAACTGGCTGCTAAATTCATCCATCTTGGGGGCTTCTGTCGTGATCAGAAGATCCAGCTGTCTTTCATGTAATTGTTTTACCAGTGATTGACGCTGAGCGATCCGCGCTTCAAATTGCAGACTTTTTTGGGCCTGATACAAGCGGCCTAACCACTTGTTGAGCATGCACTCCCATAATGATGCGCTTGCCCCAATCGAAAACTCATTGTGACGCGTCGTATGCGCCACATCTTTTCGCGCAGCCTGCCAGGTATTCATTAGCGTTTCTGCATAAGGCAACAGTTTTTCGCCTGCCGCCGTAAGACGGATGTTATTGCGATGACGGGTAAAAAGGTTTACGCCAAGTTGATTTTCAAGCTGGCGAATACGAAAACTGACCGCTGATTGCGTCAGGTAGAGCGCTTCTGCAGCGCGACCAAAGTGGCGAGTCCTGCTGACTTCCAGGAAAGTTTTTAACAATTCCGTATCCACAGCTTTCTCCACAAAATTATTTGTCGTTATGATTTAAATGTTTTGTTTTACACTCTGTCAAGCGTAACTAATACTCCGCGCCATAAATAGCTCGGCCAAAGAATTAGGAGCGTGCAGGATGGCGGAAAGCTTTACGACGACGAATCGTTTTTTCGACAATAAATACTATCCACGTGGGTTCTCTCGTCATGGTGATTTCACCATTAAAGAGGCGCAATTGCTGGAGCGTCACGGTTACGCCTTCAATGAACTTGATCTCGGTAAACGTGAGCCAGTAACGGAAGAAGAAACGCTGTTTGTTGCCGTCTGTCGTGGTGAACGTGAGCCGGTAACCGAGGCGGAACGTGTCTGGATCAAATACATGGGGCGTGTTAAACGTCCGAAGCGTTTCCATACGCTGTCCGGCGGTAAACCGCAGATGGAAGGCACGGAAGACTACACGGATTCCGACGATTAAAAAACAGGGGCTTCGGCCCCTTTTTTTATGCCATCATTTTTTGCAGGTGGATGAGCAACCGATCAATAGCCCGATAGCTGAGTGCTTCCTGTAAATGCGCGCGGCAGATCGTCTCCTGTTGAGCCAAATCAGCAATAGTACGTGCTACCTTAAGCAGTCGTTGCCAGGCGCGAATAGATAGTCCCAGTCGCGTCAGCGTTTCTTCAAGCCAGCGCGCATCTTCCGCGCTGAGTTCACAAACCTCTCTCATCTCACTGCTCGTCAGGCGGCTGTTAAGCTTCTGTTGCCGTGCATATTGCCTTTGATGCGCTGCCACAACCCTTGCACGCACCGTCTCGCTCCTGTCCCCCTGAGTACTGTCCTGGCTTAATAGCCCAGGCGGTGGAAGCGGGATCTCCAGCGAGAGATCAAAGCGGTCCAGAAAGGGGCCGGAAAGCTTGCCGAGGTAGCGCAACGTTTGCTCCGGCGTCGAGCGATTATGGTTCCCCTGGTAATGCCCGGTCGGGCTGGGGTTCATCGCTGCGATAAGCTGGAAGCTGGCGGGATAGGTCACTTTCGCTCGGGTACGGGAAATATGTATTTGCCCGGATTCAATCGGCTCACGCAGCGCATCAAGTACGCGTCGTTCAAATTCCGGTAACTCATCAAGAAAAAGTATGCCGTTATGAGCGAGAGAAATTTCACCTGGCGCAGGAATACTTCCGCCGCCGACCATCGCAGTGAGTGACGCACTATGATGCGGAGAGCGAAACGGCCTGCGTCGCCAGTGCTTTTTCAGCATTGATGAATTCACAAGGCTAATGATTGCCGCACTTTCCAGCGCCTCCTGATTGCTCAGCGCAGGCAGCAGTCCATTCAGACGGCTTGCCAGCATGGTCTTACCCGTGCCGGGCGGACCAATCAATAACAGGTTATGTCCGCCTGCCGCCGTCACCTCCAGCGCCCGTTTACCCTGCTCCTGACCGATGACATCGCTCAGATCATTTTCTGTCTGGATCTCTTCCTGCCACACCTGTGCAGGCTCGTGAAGCGTATTTTTTCCTTCGAGAAAGGCGCAAACCTCCAGCAAATGTCCGGCGACCAGGCAATCTGATGAATCCAGCAAGCTCACTTCGGCTTCGTTATCCTGCGACACAATCACCTTCCTTCCGGCATTGATCGCCTCCATCGCGGCAGAAATTGCACCGGGAACGCCACGCAGAGCGCCTGTAAGCGCCAGTTCACCCACAAACTCATACTGACTGAGTCTTGTCGTCGTAAGCTGCTCTGAGGCTGCCAGGAGCGCAATAGCGATAGGTAAATCATAGCGCCCCCCTTCTTTGGGTAAGTCAGCAGGCGCGAGGTTAATGGTGATTTTCTTCGCCGGAAATTGATAACCGCTGTTAATGATTGCGCTGCGTACCCGATCCCGGGCCTCCTTAACGGTCGTTTCCGGCAGTCCAACCATTGTCAGACCGGGAAGGCCATTACTGATATGTACCTCGACCGTAATCAAAGGTGCTGCGACCCCCAGGGCGGCGCGCGTATAGATAACCGAAAGCGACATAACTCCTCCTTACGCCGGAATTATGCCCTGGTGACCGGCTGGCTCGATGTGTCAGATGCGAAGTCTGCGTAATGCTTTCAGAGAAAATTATCCTGTTGCAGCCGTTACCATTGTGTCTCACTGCCGGGCTCGCATTTTCCGGTGGGAGGTAAATGTAGAAATAAGGAGGTCATTTATTGAATTATTTTCACTTAAGGTTTTTCTTATAAAAAACAACGATTTTTGGCGAAATTATTAGCCTGCTCAAAATCGTAGCCATAAAAAAATCTTGTGTTACGCCGCATGTCTGTGGTAACTCTTTAGGTATTCCTTCGAACAAGAAGCCAGAAAGTACAGAAAATGACAGCCCTTCTACGAGTGATTAGCCTGGTCGTGATTAGCGTGGTGGTGATTATTATCCCACCGTGCGGGGCTGCACTTGGACGAGGAAAGGCTTAAAAATCAATCCTTAACGAACTAAGACCCCCGCACCGAAAGGTCCGGGGGTTTTTTTATGACTTTAAAATATCAGCGAGGAGCAAAGAATGAGTAGTAGCATAAAATTCTGTTTCTCAAGATTTACGGCGGGGAACTGACTATGAATGGGGCGCAGTGGGTGGTACATGCTTTGCGGGCACAGGGTGTCGAAACAGTTTTCGGTTATCCGGGTGGCGCAATTATGCCGGTTTACGATGCGTTGTATGACGGCGGCGTGGAACATCTTCTGTGCCGGCACGAGCAGGGGGCTGCAATGGCCGCCATCGGCTATGCCCGTTCTACTGGTAAAACAGGCGTTTGCATCGCTACCTCCGGGCCGGGTGCCACTAACCTCATCACCGGTCTTGCTGATGCCCTGTTAGATTCTGTACCCGTTGTCGCCATCACCGGTCAGGTGGCAGCCCCGTTTATCGGCACCGACGCGTTTCAGGAAGTGGATGTGCTGGGTTTATCGCTGGCCTGTACGAAGCACAGTTTCCTGGTGCAGTCGCTGGAAGAGTTGCCGCGCGTGATGGCTGAAGCCTTCGAGGTCGCAAGTTCAGGCCGTCCGGGGCCGGTGCTGGTTGATATCCCAAAAGACATCCAGTTAGCTTGTGGCGATCTGGAGCCGCATTTTTCCACCGTAGACGTCAGCGAAACCTTCCCCCATGCGGAAATGGAGCAGGCCCGGCAGATGCTGGCGCAGGCGAAAAAGCCGATGCTTTACGTGGGCGGCGGCGTAGGCCTGGCACAGGCCGTTCCCGCGCTGCGTGCCTTTGCCGAAGTGACGCAGGTACCGGTTGCCTGCACCCTGAAAGGCCTGGGCGCGGTGGAGGCAGACTACCCGTATTATCTCGGCATGTTGGGGATGCACGGCACCAAAGCGGCGAACCTCGCCGTGCAGGAATGCGATCTGCTGATTGCTGTCGGTGCGCGCTTTGACGACCGTGTTACCGGCAAACTGAACACCTTCGCACCGCATGCGAGCGTGATCCACATGGATATCGACCCGGCGGAAATGAACAAGCTGCGTCAGGCGCACGTCGCGTTACAGGGTGATTTAAACGCCCTGTTACCCGCCTTACAGCAACCGCTGGCGATTGAAGAGTGGTGCCAGTACACCGCAGCTATGCGTCAGGAACACGCCTGGCGCTACGACCATCCCGGCGAGGCGATCTACGCCCCGCTGTTGTTAAAACAACTTTCCGATCGTAAACCGAAAGAGTGCGTGGTCACGACAGACGTAGGCCAGCATCAGATGTGGTCGGCGCAGCACATGACCTACAGCCGCCCGGAAAATTTCATCACCTCCAGCGGGTTAGGCACCATGGGCTTTGGCCTGCCAGCCGCCGTGGGCGCGCAGGTGGCGCGACCGGACGACACGGTAATCTGTATCTCCGGTGACGGCTCTTTCATGATGAATGTGCAGGAGCTGGGCACCGTGAAGCGAAAACAGCTGCCGGTAAAAATCGTTTTACTGGATAACCAGCGCTTAGGGATGGTTCGCCAGTGGCAGCAGTTGTTTTTCCAGGAACGTTATAGCGAAACCACCCTCACTGATAACCCTGATTTCCTCATGCTGGCCCAGGCGTTTGGTATTCCCGGCCAGCACATCACCCGTAAAGACCAGGTTGAAGCGGCACTCGACGCCATGCTCTCAAGCGAGGGGCCTTACCTGCTTCATGTCTCAATCGACGAACTTGAGAACGTCTGGCCGCTGGTACCGCCCGGTGCCAGTAACTCACAAATGCTGGAGAAATTATCATGATGCACCATCAGGTCGCTGTAGAAGCCCGCTTCAACCCGGAAACATTAGAGCGCGTTTTGCGCGTAGTGCGCCACCGTGGCTTTCAGATTTGCGCCATGAATATGGAAACCGCTACCGATGCACAAAATATAAATATTGAATTGACCGTTGCCAGCCCGAGGCCCGTCGAATTACTGTTTAGCCAGTTAAGCAAACTGGTCGACGTGGCTCGTGTCGAGATCCAGCAACGTACAACCACATCACAACAAATACGCGCCTGAGCGCAATAGGAAGAAAAATGACGACGAAAAAAGCTGATTACATTTGGTTCAATGGTGAGATGGTTCGTTGGGAGGACGCGAAAGTTCACGTGATGTCCCACGCGCTGCACTACGGTACGTCTGTGTTTGAAGGCATCCGTTGCTACGATTCTCACAAAGGGCCAGTGGTGTTCCGCCATCGCGAACACATGCAACGTCTGCGTGACTCAGCCAAAATTTATCGTTTCCCGGTTTCTCAGAGCGTTGATGACCTGATGGAAGCCTGCCGCGCAGTGATCCGCAAAAACAACCTGACCAGCGCGTATATCCGTCCGCTGGTGTTTGTTGGCGATGTGGGCATGGGCGTTAACCCGCCGGAAGGTTACGGCACTGACGTGATCATCGCCGCGTTCCCGTGGGGCGCGTACCTGGGCGCAGAAGCGCTGGATCAGGGCATTGATGCGATGGTGTCCTCCTGGAACCGCGTTGCGCCGAACACTATCCCGACGGCTGCAAAAGCTGGTGGTAACTATCTCTCCTCCCTGCTGGTGGGCAGCGAAGCGCGCCGCCACGGTTATCAGGAAGGGATCGCGCTGGATGTTAACGGTTACCTCTCTGAAGGTGCGGGCGAAAACCTGTTTGAAGTGAAAGACGGCATCCTGTTCACCCCGCCGTTCACCTCTTCCGCGCTGCCAGGCATTACCCGCGATGCGATCATCACGCTGGCAAAAGATCTGGGTATCGAAGTGCGCGAGCAGGTGCTGTCCCGCGAATCTCTGTACCTGGCCGACGAAGTGTTCATGTCCGGCACCGCCGCAGAAATCACCCCGGTACGCAGCGTTGACCGCATCCAGGTTGGCGAAGGCCGCTGTGGTCCGGTGACCAAACGTATTCAGCAAGCATTCTTTGGCCTCTTCACCGGTGAAACGGAAGATAAATGGGGCTGGTTGGATCAAGTTAATTCATAACAAATATTAATTTCCCAAAATAATTCGCGTCACAGGAAGGCGGCAACGCAGCGAATCCTCCAGGAGCTTACTGTAGTAAGTGACTGGGGTGAGCGAGGCAGCTAACGCACCTGTGGCGCGAAGTATGAGGGAAAAGACGGGAGTAAATAAAGCATGCCTAAGTACCGTTCCGCTACCACGACCCATGGCCGTAATATGGCTGGTGCCCGCGCGCTGTGGCGCGCAACCGGGATGACCGATGACGATTTCGGTAAACCAATTATCGCAGTCGTTAACTCCTTCACTCAGTTCGTGCCGGGCCACGTTCACCTGCGCGATCTCGGGAAGCTGGTCGCTGAGCAGATTGAAGCCGCAGGCGGCGTGGCGAAAGAGTTCAACACCATCGCGGTGGATGACGGTATCGCCATGGGTCACGGCGGTATGCTTTATTCACTGCCGTCGCGTGAGCTGATCGCCGACTCGGTGGAATACATGGTCAACGCCCACTGCGCCGACGCCATGGTCTGCATCTCTAACTGCGACAAAATTACCCCCGGCATGCTGATGGCCTCACTGCGCCTGAACATCCCGGTCATTTTTGTTTCTGGCGGCCCGATGGAAGCCGGGAAAACCAAACTCTCCAATCAGATCATCAAACTGGATCTGGTGGATGCGATGATCCAGGGTGCAGACCCGAAAGTCTCCGACGATCAAAGCGATCAGGTTGAACGCTCCGCGTGTCCGACCTGTGGCTCCTGTTCCGGCATGTTCACCGCCAACTCGATGAACTGTCTGACCGAAGCGCTTGGGCTGTCGCAGCCGGGCAACGGTTCGCTGCTGGCGACCCACGCCGACCGCAAACAGCTGTTCCTCAACGCTGGTACGCGCATTGTTGAGCTGACCAAACGCTACTACGAGCAGGATGATGAGAGCGCGCTGCCGCGCAATATCGCCAGCAAAGCTGCATTCGAAAACGCCATGACGCTGGATATCGCCATGGGCGGTTCCACTAACACTGTACTGCACCTGCTGGCTGCCGCGCAGGAAGCGGAAATCGACTTCACCATGACCGATATCGACCAGCTGTCGCGCAAAGTGCCGCAGTTGTGCAAGGTTGCGCCCAGCACCCAGAAATATCATATGGAAGACGTGCACCGTGCGGGTGGCGTAATCGGTATTCTCGGCGAGCTGGATCGCGCCGGGCTGCTCAACCGCGACGTGAAAAACGTGCTCGGTCTGACGCTGCCGCAAACTATCGACCAGTATGACGTGATGGTTACCCAGGACGAGTCGGTGAAATCGATGTTCTCCGCAGGCCCGGCGGGTATTCGTACCACCAAAGCCTTCTCGCAGGATTGCCGCTGGGATTCGCTGGACACCGACCGCGCCGAAGGCTGTATCCGCTCGCTGGAACACGCCTACAGTCAGGATGGCGGTCTGGCGGTACTGTACGGTAACTTTGCGGAAAACGGCTGTATCGTAAAAACCGCAGGCGTAGACGACAGCATCCTGAAATTCACTGGCCCGGCGAAAGTCTACGAAAGCCAGGACGACGCGGTTGAAGCGATCCTCGGCGGTAAAGTTGTGGCGGGCGACGTGGTCGTGATCCGCTACGAAGGGCCGAAAGGCGGACCGGGTATGCAGGAAATGCTCTATCCGACCACCTTCCTGAAATCAATGGGCCTCGGCAAAGCCTGCGCACTGGTCACTGACGGACGTTTCTCCGGCGGTACTTCTGGTCTTTCCATCGGACACGTTTCCCCGGAAGCGGCCAGCGGCGGCAACATCGCCCTGATTGAAGACGGTGACATGATCGCCATCGACATTCCTGAACGTGGTATTCAGTTGCAAGTGAGCGATCAGGAACTGGCCGCCCGTCGTGAAGCGCAGGACGCACGCGGTGCACAGGCGTGGACGCCGAAAGCGCGTGAGCGCCAGGTTTCCTTCGCGCTGCGTGCCTACGCCAGCCTCGCGACCAGCGCAGACAAGGGCGCAGTACGCGATAAATCCAAACTGGGAGGCTAATGATGGCCGAATCCCAACCGCTGTCCGCCGCCCCCGACGGGGCGGAATATCTCCGGGCGGTGCTGCGCGCGCCGGTCTACGAGGCGGTGCAGGTAACGCCGCTGCAAGAGATGGACAAGCTCTCTTCGCGGCTCGATAACGTGATCCTGGTGAAGCGCGAAGATCGCCAGCCGGTACACAGCTTCAAGCTGCGCGGTGCCTACGCGATGATGGCGGGCCTGACGGAAGCGCAGAAAGCGCAGGGCGTGATCACCGCTTCAGCGGGTAACCACGCGCAGGGCGTGGCGTTTTCCGCCGCACGGCTGGGCGTAAAAGCCCTGATCGTGATGCCGAAAGCCACCGCAGATATCAAAGTTGACGCGGTGCGCGGCTTCGGCGGTGAAGTGCTGCTGCATGGCGCGAATTTCGACGAAGCAAAAGCCAAAGCGATTGAACTGGCGCAACAGCAGGGTTTTACCTGGGTGCCGCCGTTCGATCACCCGATGGTTATCGCCGGGCAGGGCACGCTGGCGCTGGAGCTACTGCAACAGGACGCGCACATCGACCGCATTTTTGTGCCGGTCGGCGGCGGCGGACTGGCGGCGGGGGTGGCAGTACTGATTAAACAACTGATGCCGCAAATCAAAGTGATTGCGGTAGAAGCTGTAGATTCTGCCTGCCTGAAGGCCGCGCTGGATGCCGGGCACCCGGTAGATCTGCCGCGCGTGGGGCTGTTTGCCGAAGGCGTGGCGGTCAAGCGCATTGGCGATGAAACTTTCCGCGTCTGTCGGGAATACCTTGACGATATCGTGACGGTAGACAGCGATGCGATTTGCGCGGCCATGAAAGATCTGTTCGAAGATGTACGCGCGGTGGCGGAGCCGTCCGGTGCGCTGGCGCTGGCGGGGATGAAAAAATACATCGCTCAGCACAACATTCGCGGCGAACGTCTGGCGCATGTGCTTTCCGGTGCGAACGTTAATTTCCACGGCCTGCGCTACGTCTCTGAACGCTGCGAGCTGGGCGAACAGCGCGAAGCGCTGCTGGCGGTCACCATCCCGGAGGAGAAAGGCAGCTTCCTGAAGTTCTGCCAGCTACTGGGCGGGCGCTCGGTAACGGAATTTAACTACCGCTTTGCCGATGCCAAAGATGCCTGCATTTTTGTCGGCGTGCGTTTAAGCCGCGGTCTGGAAGAGCGTAAAGAGATTCTGGCGCTGCTTAACGAGGGCGGTTACAGCGTGGTGGATCTCTCCGACGATGAGATGGCGAAGCTGCACGTGCGCTACATGGTTGGCGGGCGTCCGTCGAAGCCGCTACAGGAGCGTCTCTACAGCTTCGAATTCCCGGAATCCCCCGGCGCGCTGCTCAAATTCCTGCACACGCTCGGCACCCACTGGAATATTTCGTTGTTCCACTACCGCAGCCACGGCACCGATTATGGTCGCGTGCTGGCAGCGTTTGAACTGGGCGAGCACGAACCGGATTTCGAAACGCGCTTAAACGAACTGGGCTACGACTGTCACGACGAAACCCACAATCCGGCGTTCCGCTTTTTCCTCGCGGGCTAACTGCCGCTTAGCAGGAGATAACCTGGCCCGGTTATCTCCTGTTTTCCGTCATCTCAGTGGTAATAGGTGTTGGCAAACAGGTAGTTGTTATCATCCCCGTCTTTGAAAAGACCGTCATAATTCCCTTCTGGCAACAACAGCGCTTTCTCCGGGCCATTAAGTAAGGTGATGGTTTTGCGGCCAGCCGCCAGGGTGATAGGCGGAACGAGCGTGATCCCGTCCACTTTCAGTTGTGCTGATACGGGTGCGCCGGTTTCGCTGTACAGCTGATATCTTCCGGCCAGCGGTACTCTGAACTCTTTCTGACGGCCAATGTGCAGCCGTCGCCCCGCCATCCTGATATTCGGTGCCACCCGGACATAGCTGTTATCAATGGCTTCTGCGATCACCGGATAAATATTGCTCAACCGGTAGGACCATAAAATGATTTTCGGCGGGGACCGGGTCAGCACGCGCCAGGCTTCGGAGGCTTTACCTTCCCGCTGCGTTTTTAACACATACCAGGCATCAAGCCAGAGGGTGGTCGGCTCCAGTCTGTTAGGCAACATCCCGATACCATCAAAGTACTTTTCATCAGGCCCGAGCAGCGCTTCTGCTCTGGTAACCAGTTCAAGCTGTCGCACATTGCTAATTTTCAGGTAGCTGAGATTGTTAACGTAGCTTGAAAGCAGGACTAATATCGCCACCGTCAGGAAAAATAATCGCAGTCCCGGCTTGCGGTTTTGAGCGAAGAGACCATCCAGCGGGACGAGAGACCAGAGCGAGATAAACGGCAGCGCCATAATGAATACATAAGGCCACGGCTGGTCATGTGTGAAAACCAGCGTGGTAATGACGAGTGAAAAGATCAGGGCAATACGCGTTTTTTCATTCAGGGTTCTCACGTTTTTTAACGTGATGACCATGCCGCTAAAACAGAGCAGGTAGAGTAACGGATTGTCTATCAGGGTGAGTAAGACATACACACGAAGCCCGCTATAGGCTTCGCTGCCGTTTACTGCCACTTCTACCGGACCCAGGATCAAACCTTCGGCGATACGCAGCGGGTCGCTGCCGCCGAATATAACGCAATAGGCCATCGCGGGAAGTAACCATCCGGCGGTTAAGTAAACGCCGCGAAGGATAGCCGCGCGGAAATCTCTGCGCAGCGTCGCATCAATCACTAATCCAAGCCCAAGGGCCAGATTGAAGAATGCTGATTTTTGGGTGACCAGAAACGCCAGTCCGCTCAGGATCCCGGCGATGAAAATACGTCTGGCGATGAGGGTATGGCCGCGCAGTATCACCAGAACGGCGGCGAGGGCGAAAAACAGCGCCAGGGGCTCTGAGCGGGTGCGGAAAATGCGCTCCATAAAATTCGTAAAACAGAGTAAAACCAGAACAATAAAAAGTGCGCGTAAACGCTGCTCGCCCAGCGCACGCGCACAGGCGTAGACCAGCAGCAACGTTCCGCAGGCGAGCAGCGCCGTCTGCATTCGCCCGGCAAGAATAATCGACGTCGCATCCCAGCCAGTCAAATGCGCCAGTTTATAAAACAACGCAAAGCCCACGGCCTTTGGCGGTTGAATAGTGTCGAACAGGCCGTTAGCAAAATACTTGGCGTAGCCAAGCTGGGCAAATTCATCCATGACCAGCAGGATATGCCAGGCAAAAACGAAAATAAGCGCCACTTTAATGGCAATACTCACGCTGAAGAGAAGCGTTAATTTGCCCGAACCGACGCGTAAAAAAGGCTTATTGAAAGTATCCATTTTATTGTCTTCCCGCTTCACCCTGTCTCTTCCCTGCATTTCTCGCCAGCATCACTATTTCCTGCGCCATGGTTTGCCAGCTATAGCGCTCTCTGGCGTAACGCATCATCGCTTCACGTTCGCAGGGGGTCAGCACGTAATTGTCTATTGCGTCAGAGCAGAGCTGCGCTGAACGTTGGGGATCGTTGAGGTCAATGTCCACGCCACGTAGCCAGCTTGCCGCATCGGGATCGGCTCTGTGAGCCGGAGCACCGCAAATGACCGGTAATCCGCAGGCCATGGCTTCCTGGATAACAAGGGGATAGCCTTCGCCGACGGCAGGCAACAGCAGTAGATCCGCACAGCGATAGAGTTCTGCCAGTGCTTCGGGGGCCAGCACGCCCAGATCGTAAACGTTGCTCAATCCCCATTCTGCGGGACGAAGCGGGCCGTTTCCGGCCAGTAAAAACTGGTATTCCGGCCTTGCCGCCGCGAGAGTGCGTAGTATCGATAATCCTTTCTTTTCAACGTAACGACCCACGAAAAGTATGCGCCGGGCACAGGGAGGAAGGTCATATTTTGCCTGCGGGTTTTGTCTGGTCTCAGAGGGGGCTGGTGGATAAAAAATGGCGCTATCAACGCCGTTAAACAGCAATTTATACGGATAGCGCGCAGGGGTCCCAAGCAGGTCATGACGGACAGTATCGCTGATAAATACCCGAACATCGGCGGCCCTTAGCATGGGACGCGTAACGACCCGATTAGCCAGTTGCATAAGCAGACGCAGTACAGGATTCCTGAAAGGAATCGCGGCAATGTGTTGAATCAGAATGGCGGGCTTCCCGTATCGTTTTGCCATTATCACGCCCAGGATCGAGGTGACATAGAGCGCATCGTGGATCACCACCGCGTCGCTATTTCGGACTGCGTTTTTAAGCGCGCAAATAGCTCGCGGGCCCGGCAACGGCATAGGCAGACCGGTGAGTTTTTCCAGCGGGTCGGCGCAACGTAGCGCGATTGGGTTGAGATCATCGTCCGGTAACGCATCGCTGGCGCTGGCTGCCCATTGCGGAGTCGCCCCCAGGCGGGCGAACTGGCGGCACAAATGCCCGGCAACGCGTTCAATACCGCCGCCGTGCGCCTCGTAAAAATGGCTTATCGTCAGGATATTCAACGGCGACATTCTCCTGGTAAGCGTTTCCGGGGCTTAATCATATCGGTACAGCCTTATTGCGGCCTGAGGCGCTAATAGCCCAGCGGCTCAGGAAAAAATTCAGCACCAGCATGCACAGCGACGCAAGCGGCGCGGCAACAAGCATCGGAAATTCCAGCCAGTGATACCAGAACCCGGTGCAGGCAAATACCAGCGGGATATTCAGCGACATGCTGGCGGTATAACGCCCAAAGGCACGAAGTGATAGCGGCTGTTTAAACGTGAATACGCTGTGCGATAGATAGCCAGCGGTAACGGTGGTAACGAAAGATAACAGGATCGCTAACCAGAGCGCTGCGCCTGCACTTTCCGCCACAATCATGATGGCATTATGTCCGAGGAAACAACTGCCAGAAATGCAGAGATAAGCACAGGAGGTACGGATTTTCATCGCTGCGCATTCCGGTGCAGGCTGTCCAGCAGGAGCTGTAGTACGAATCCGGTCAATACCATCAGGACGCCTGCGATGCAGGCCGTGCTGATGACAAAAACAGCGTGTACCGAGTGTTCCATTGAGCCGCTGGTCGATATCCATTGAAAGGCAAGGAGGAGGTCGGCGCAAAAACCTGATATGGCAAGAAAAGAGCCGCAGAATACCAGCCACTCCAGCGGGTGCGAGCGCGTCAGCCAGGGGATAACCCGGCTTTGCGCCACCGGGTGGTAAATGGCAATGGCGACCTTAGCTAACACGCCTAACAGGAGAGCGATAAGGCCAATGAGCGTCGACATTGTGGCCAGGGCAACGAAATGGATGCCAAAGTAGTACCCGTTGATTTCTATAGGGCCTGCGGCAAGTAGCGCAAGGCCGATAACGCCGGGAAGTAGGAGCGTAATGCCGGGGATCAAATACATGCGATCCGGGGCGTGGGCGATGAGAAGACGCAGATGCCGCCAGCCATCACGAAATGAACGTAAATGAGGAGGGCGATTGCGTTTGTCCGGATAGAGCTTGATCGGCACTTCCTGAATGATTAACCCCGCGCGATGGGCGTTAATAATCATTTCGGAGGCAAATTCCATCCCTGTCGAGCGGGTGGACATTTTCTGGAATGCTTCGCGGGTAAAGGCCCGCATCCCACAGTGAAAATCATGAATGGGCGAATGGTAAAGCACACGGGCAATACCGGAAAGCAGCGGATTACCCAGATAGCGATGCAGAGGCGGCATCGCCCCCGGTTCTATTCCCCCGGCAAATCGATTGCCCATGACAAAGTCTGCGCCGCTTTCCAGAGCATTAACAAAAATATCAATCTGGCTCCAGTCATAGGAGTCATCGGCATCGGCCATGATGAGATATTTGCCTTTTGCGGCTCCGGCCGCCGCGCTTATTGCTGCGCCATACCCTCTGACGGGCTGGTGAATAACCCGCGCGCCCAGCGATGTTGCAATTTCAACGGATTTATCCGTTGAACCATTATCACCCACGATCACTTCACCCTGAATACCCATACGGGTAAAGGCTTTCATTATTTTATTAATACAGATAAAAAGCGTCAGTTCTTCGTTCAGGCATGGAATGATTGCCGAAACAAGGGGGGCGTATTCAGTCTTACGGGTAATATAATGGGCCGGATTCGATACATTCTCTGAATGATCGAGTCGGCGTAAGTCCATAGAGTGCATAATAGTCAACTCCAGTCCATGAGCAGAATTAAAAGCCTTTTCCATCAGGCTTTAACTATTTAATAAACGTCTTTTAATTAACGCTGTAAGTCATTTAAGTGAAGAATTAATATATTTTGCGTGAATGATATTTGTGGGTTTTATTCAATATTTAATTAAGGCTAAATATATAAAACCGGATGGCATCGTACAGGATTGGGGATTATTGCGTCTACTTGTTTTAGGCTGGGAAAATAACACCCGCTGGCATGAAACCGGTGATAACCGGGAAGCGCCTGGCTTCCCGCCGCACGGCGCATAATTCAGGCCATATTCCGCATCAGCACAATCTGCCAGAAGGCGTCAATCAGCGGCTCATTGAGCCGTTTTTTTTGCGCGCATACGCCCAGTTCAAACGGCGTTTCCTCACTGCTGCGTTCTAAAATCATCACGCGATTACGCACCGGTTCGGGGCTGTTTTCCAGCACCACTTCCGGCAACAGCGCCACGCCGCAGCCCAGCGCGACCATCGACACCATCGCCTCGTGCCCACCGACGGTGGCATAAATCGACGGATTACTGATTTTCTGACGGCGAAACCACAGCTCAATGCGTTTTCGCACCGGCCCTTGATCCGCCATGATAAACGGCACCGTTGACCAGTCGGGCTTTTCCACCGATACCTGATTACGCACCGGGCAGGGCAGCGCCGGGGCGATCAGCACGACCGCCAGATTTTCCAGCATGGAGAAGGCCACCGCACCCGGCAGGGTTTCGGGCTTACCGGCAATCGCCAGATCCGCTTCGCCCGTCACCACTTTATCCATCGCGTCGGCGGCATCGCCGGTAGTGAGCTTAATCTCTACCGAAGGATGCTCCGCCCGAAAGCGATCGAGAATCGGTGGCAAATGGCTGTACGCGGCGGTAACCGAGCAAAACAGGCGCAGTTCGCCGGAGAGCGACGGGCCTTTCTGATCAATGGTGTGACGCAGTTGCTGGTACTGCAACAGGGTTTGCTGGGCAAAGGTACGCAGTTCTTCCCCGGCTTCGGTTAGCGTGACGGTGCGGTTATCGCGCACAAACAGCGGCTGACCCAGATCTTCTTCCAGGCGCTGAATCTGCCGGGAGAGCGTGGAAGGACTGACATGCATGGCGCGCGCGCTGCGGCCAAAGTGACGGCTTTCCGCCAGATGCAGGAAGATTTTGAGATCGCGTAAATCCACGGGCAACGCTCCACGATTTACATTGCAGAAATTGCAACGTGACGTTGTGAATATATCAATTTCCGCAATAATTTTCCTGTCATATAGTAAGTTCAATCTCGCATATGCGAACCGAATAATAAGCACGACAACACAACATCACGGAGTACACCATCATGGCTAACTACTTTAATACACTGAACCTGCGCCAGCAGCTGGCACAGCTGGGTAAATGTCGCTTTATGGGCCGCGACGAATTCGCCGATGGCGCGAGCTACCTTCAGGGTAAAAAAGTGGTCATCGTCGGCTGTGGCGCTCAGGGTCTGAACCAGGGCCTGAACATGCGTGATTCCGGTCTGGATATCTCCTACGCCCTGCGTAAAGAAGCGATTGCAGAAAAACGCGCTTCCTGGCGTAAAGCGACCGAAAACGGTTTTAAAGTAGGCACTTACGAAGAGCTGATCCCGCAGGCGGACCTGGTGGTTAACCTGACGCCGGACAAACAGCACTCTGACGTTGTGCGTTCCGTACAGCCGCTGATGAAAGATGGCGCGGCGCTGGGTTACTCCCACGGCTTTAACATCGTGGAAGTGGGCGAGCAGATCCGTAAAGACATCACCGTCGTGATGGTTGCGCCGAAATGTCCGGGTACCGAAGTGCGCGAAGAGTACAAACGTGGTTTCGGCGTACCGACGCTGATTGCTGTGCACCCGGAAAACGATCCGAAAGGCGAAGGCATGGCGATTGCTAAAGCCTGGGCTGCGGCCACCGGCGGTCACCGTGCGGGCGTGCTGGAATCTTCCTTCGTTGCAGAAGTGAAATCTGACCTGATGGGCGAGCAGACCATTCTGTGCGGTATGTTGCAGGCGGGTTCTCTGCTCTGCTTCGACAAGCTGGTGGAAGAAGGCACCGACCCGGCTTACGCAGAAAAACTGATCCAGTTCGGCTGGGAAACCATCACCGAAGCGCTGAAGCAGGGCGGTATCACCCTGATGATGGATCGCCTGTCCAACCCGGCAAAAGTCCGCGCTTATGCGCTCTCTGAGCAACTGAAAGAGATCATGGCACCGCTGTTCCAGAAACATATGGACGACATCATCTCCGGCGAATTCTCCTCCGGCATGATGGCAGACTGGGCTAACGACGATAAAAACCTGCTGACCTGGCGTGAAGAGACCGGCAAAACCGCGTTCGAAACCGCGCCGCAGTTCGAAGGCAAAATCAGCGAGCAGGAGTACTTCGATAAAGGCGTGCTGATGATTGCGATGGTGAAAGCAGGCGTTGAGCTGGCGTTCGAAACCATGGTGGATTCTGGCATCATCGAAGAATCCGCTTACTACGAATCCCTGCATGAACTGCCGCTGATCGCGAACACCATCGCGCGTAAGCGTCTGTATGAAATGAACGTGGTTATTTCTGACACCGCCGAGTACGGCAACTACCTGTTCTCCTATGCGTGTGTACCGCTGCTGAAAGAGTTTATGACCACGCTGCAGGCGGGCGATCTGGGTAAAGCGGTTGAAGGCACTGCGGTGGATAACGCCCAGTTGCGTGACGTGAACGAAGCGATCCGCAGCCACGCGATCGAAGCTGTTGGTAAGAAACTGCGCGGTTATATGACCGATATGAAACGTATTGCGGTAGCGGGTTAATTACGACACCGATTCGTTCCCTCTCCCTTGAGGGAGAGGGTTAGGGTGAGGGGGATATGCGTACAAAGCCCCTCACCCCGGCCCTCTCCCACGGGGAGAGGGGGCAAACAAAAGGCCTTCTCTCAGAGAAGGCCTTTTTATTAGTTCCGGTACAGCACTTTAATGATGTGGTAACCGAACTGGGTATGCAGTGGGCCAGTGGGTTCCAGCACCGGGCAGGAGAACACCACTTTGTCGAACGCCGGAACCATCTGGCCCTGACGGAATTCACCTAAATGCCCGCCTTTCTTACCTGACGGACAGGTAGAGTGCTTCTTCGCCAGCTTCTCGAAATCGCCGCCGTTTTTAATCTGCTCCAGAAGATCCAGTGCCAGTTTCTCTTCTTTTACAAGGATGTGCATTGCTGCCGCTGTTTTTGCCATGATCGTGCCTTGAGTGCTATGGATGACGCTGGCTATACTACCATGCGTTTTTTATCCCCTCCCGACTTTCAGTGGTGATCTTCTTATGCGTCTAAACCCAGGCCAACAGCAGGCCGTCGAATTTGTTACCGGGCCGTGTCTGGTTCTGGCCGGTGCCGGTTCCGGCAAAACCCGCGTGATCACCAACAAAATCGCCCATCTGATCCGTGAATGCGGCTATCAGGCGCGACATATCGCGGCAGTGACCTTTACCAACAAGGCGGCGCGCGAGATGAAAGAGCGCGTCGGGCAAACCCTGGGGCGTAAAGAAGCGCGTGGCCTGATGATCTCCACCTTCCACACCCTGGGGCTGGATATCATCAAACGGGAATATGCCGCGCTGGGCATGAAATCGAACTTCTCCCTGTTTGACGATACCGACCAGGTGGCGCTGCTTAAAGAGCTGGCGGAAGGGCTGATCGACGACGATAAAGTGGTGCTCCAGCAGTTGATCTCGACGATCTCTAACTGGAAAAACGATCTGATGACGCCTTCTCAGGCGGCAGCGCAGGCAAAGGGAGAGCGCGATCGCATTTTCGCTCACTGCTATGGGCTGTATGACGCGCACATGAAGTCCTGCAACGTGCTCGATTTTGACGATCTGATCCTGCTTCCGACGCTGCTGTTGCAGCGTAATGAAGAGGTTCGCGAGCGCTGGCAGAATAAGATCCGCTATCTGCTGGTGGATGAATATCAGGACACCAACACCAGCCAGTATGAACTGGTGAAGCTGCTGGTGGGCGCGCGGGCGCGCTTTACGGTGGTGGGCGACGACGATCAGTCGATTTACTCCTGGCGTGGTGCACGTCCGCAAAACCTGGTGCTGTTAAGCCAGGATTTCCCGGCCCTGCAGGTGATTAAACTTGAGCAAAACTACCGCTCGTCCGGGCGCATTCTGAAGGCGGCGAACATTCTTATCGCCAATAACCCGCACGTGTTTGAAAAGCGCCTCTTTTCTGAACTCGGCTATGGGCCGGAACTGAAAGTGCTGAGCGCAAATCATGAAGAGCACGAAGCCGAGCGGGTGACCGGGGAGCTTATCGCTCATCACTTTATCCAGAAAACGCAGTACAAGGATTATGCGATCCTCTATCGCGGGAACCATCAGTCGCGGGTGTTTGAAAAGTTTCTGATGCAGAACCGCATTCCTTACCGGATTTCGGGCGGCACGTCATTTTTCTCACGGCCAGAAATTAAAGACCTGCTGGCCTATCTGCGCGTGCTGACCAATACCGAAGACGACAGCGCGTTTCTGCGTATCGTCAACACACCCAAGCGCGAGATTGGCCCGGCGACGCTGCAAAAGCTGGGCGAATGGGCGACCACGCGTAACAAAAGCCTGTTTGCCGCCAGCTTTGATATGGGGCTGACCCAGACGCTCAGCGGGCGTGGCTATGAATCTCTTACCCGCTTTACCCACTGGCTCGGCGAAGTACAGCGGCTGTCCGAGCGTGAGCCGATTGCGGCGGTGCGTGATTTGATCCACGGCATTGATTACGAATCCTGGCTGTATGAAACGTCTCCCAGCCAGAAAGCGGCAGAAATGCGCATGAAAAACGTCAACACGCTGTTTAGCTGGATGACCGAGATGCTGGAAGGCAGCGATATTGATGAGCCGATGACGCTGACCCAGGTGGTGACGCGCTTTACCCTGCGCGACATGATGGAGCGCGGCGAGAGTGATGAGGAAACCGATCAGGTTCAGCTGATGACGCTGCACGCCTCAAAAGGGCTGGAGTTCCCGTATGTCTTTATGGTGGGCATGGAAGAGGGATTTCTTCCTCACCAGAGTAGTATTGATGAAGACAATATTGATGAAGAGCGCCGCCTGGCGTACGTGGGGATCACCCGTGCGCAAAAAGAGCTGATTTTTACCCTGTGCAAAGAGCGCCGGCAGTACGGTGAACTGGTGCGCCCGGAACCGAGCCGTTTTCTGCTGGAACTGCCGCAGGATGATGTGATCTGGGAGCAGGAGCGCAAAGTGGTGAGCGCGGAAGAACGGATGCATAAAGGCCAGGCGAACGTGGCGAATATCAGGGCGATGCTGGCGAAAGCGAAGGCGAAATAATTTTTCCCCTCACCCCGGCCCTCTCCCACAGAGAGAGGGGGAAAACCCGTCTGTGCACAATCTGTTCCCTCTCCCTGCGGGAGAGGGTTAGGGTGAGGGGCCTACTGAATCGTCAACGGCCAGTGAACATAGCTCTGCCACTGGCATTCCTGTTCAATCAGCTCTGCTCCCAGCGGGTGATGCGCAAGCCAGTTCTGCGGCAAAGCTAACGTCAGTTGTTCATCCTTTACCGTCAGGCTAATCGGCGGTAACCGATCGTCGCGGCGACGGCTGGCGAAAATAATCGCCAGACGAAGTAAACGGCAAAGATGCTCTGCCACGCGCGGCGGTACGGCGTTTTGCTGATGCAACGACGACAAATCCACCGGGTTAGTCTGGTTTAACAGCAGCGTGGCGAGCAGTTTTTTCTGCGCGGGGGTAAAGCCAGGCAGGTCGAGATTGCGCACCAGATAGGCGGCATGTTGCGGCGCATATTTGAAATCTACGCTCAGGCCGATTTCATGCAACTGACAGGCACTTACCAGCAGTTCGCGGCTCAATGGCGACAAATCCCACTCTGATCCTGCCTGTTCGGCGAAGCGTGACGCCAGTTGCGCGACACGCTGCGACTGCTCGGTATCCACCATAAAACGACGCTGAATATTGCGCAGCGTGCGGCTGCGGATATCCTGATCCACCGACAGATGCAGCATGCCGTAGACCAGTCCCTCACGCAGAGCACCGCCCGCCAGGGTCATATATTCAATATTTAGTTCACTGAAAATCGCGATCAGGATCGCCAGCCCGCTCGGGAAAACCAGCGCGCGTTCAAGCGTCAGCCCTTCGATTTCCAGCTCTTCCAGACGACCGCACTGAATCGCGCGCTGCTTAAGTTGCTGAAGTTTGGCGAGCGTAATGTGCTCGTCCATCCCCTGCGCCATCATGATTTCTTGCAGCGCCTGGACTGTACCGGACGCGCCTACGCAGACTTTCCAGCCGTTTAAGCGCAGTTCATCGGCAACGGGAGAGAGCACATCGCGCGCCGCTTTTTCCGCTGCGTCGAAATTCTCTTTCGCCAGATTACGATCGGTAAAAAAACGCTCAAGCCAGGTGACACAGCCCATCGACAGGCTAAACAGCGATGTGGTTTGCGCACCGATGCCGGTGACCAGTTCGGTACTGGCACCACCGATATCCACCACCAGACGCCGATCGTCACCGCCGGTCGTGTGCGCCACGCCCTGATAAATCAGACGTGCTTCTTCCTGACCGCTGATGACCTGCACCGGGCAGCCAAGGATTTCCTGCGCTTTAGTGATGAAGACGTGGGCGTTAACGGCGAGGCGCAGTGTCGCGGTGGCCACCACCTGGATCTGCACCTGTGGGATGTCCTGCAAACGTTCGGCAAATAAACGCAGGCATTGCCAGCCGCGATCCATCGCTTCAGGGGAGAGCACAAAATCATTGCTCAGACCCGCAGCCAGACGCACTTTACGTTTGATACGGGTCAGCGTTTGTATACTGCCTGCCACCTCGCGAACTACCAGCATATGAAAACTATTGGAACCGAGATCGATTGCTGCATAAAGCGAAGTGGCGTTGAGCATAGCTTTCTTTTTTAACCTGAGCGGCGACGGTTACGTGGGGCACCACCGGAGCGGCGCGGTCCATTGCCTGGGCGGGCGCGGGTCAGGCGCAACGGTTTCGGCAAATCGGTCATCAGCGCATCCGGATTATATTTGCTCACCGGAATCGAGTGGCTGATGTACGTTTCGATAGCAGGCAGATTCAGCGCGTATTCTTCACAGGCGAGGCTGATGGAATGACCGCTGGCACCAGCACGACCGGTACGACCAATGCGGTGAACGTAATCTTCGCAATCGTCCGGGAGATCGTAGTTAAAGACATGCGTTACTGCCGGAATGTGCAGGCCGCGAGCCGCAACGTCCGTCGCGACCAGAATATCCAGATCGCCACGGGTAAACTCGTCGAGGATACGCAGACGTTTTTTCTGCGCCACATCGCCGGTCAACAGACCTACGCGATGACCATCGGCGGCAAGGCTGCCCCAGATATCTTCACAGCGGTGCTTGGTGTTGGCGAAAATGATGGCGCGATCCGGCCACTCTTCCTCGATCAACGTTTGCAGCAGGCGCATTTTTTCTTCGTTAGACGGGTAGAAAAGTTCTTCTTTTATGCGGTGGCCGGTTTTCTGTTCCGGTTCGACTTCCACATATTCTGCGTTGTTCATCTGCTCGAAGGCCAGTTCACGCACGCGGTAAGAGAGCGTAGCGGAGAACAGCATGTTCAGGCGTTCATTCGCCGCTGGCATACGGCGGAACAGCCAGCGAATATCTTTGATAAAGCCCAGATCGTACATGCGATCCGCTTCATCCAGCACGACAACCTGGATTGCAGCGAGGTTGATGTGGTTCTGTTTGGCGTAATCGATCAGACGACCCGTGGTGCCGATCAGGATATCGACGCCGCTTTCCAGCACTTTAAGCTGTTTGTCGTAACCGTCGCCGCCGTAAGCGAGTCCCAGTTTCAGGCCGGTTGTCTGCGCCAGGGGCTCAGCATCAGCATGAATTTGCACCGCCAGTTCACGGGTTGGAGCCATGATCAGCGCGCGCGGTTGGTTCACTTTACGGTCTTCAGCCGCCGGGTGAGAAAGGAGATAATGAAACGTTGACGTCAGGAACGCCATCGTTTTGCCGGTACCGGTTTGCGCCTGCCCTGCAACGTCACGGCCCGCCAGCGTCAGCGGAAGAGCCAGTGCCTGTATGGGCGTGCAATTATGAAAGCCTTTATTTTCAAGGGCTTCAATCACCTTAGGGTGCAGGGCGAAGTCGGTAAACTTCTGTTCTGTTAAATGTGTTTTGCTCATAGTGTGGTAGAATATCAGCTTACTATTGCTTTACGAAAGCGTATCCGGTGAAATAAAGTCAACCTTTAGTTGGTTAATGTGGCATCAATGCGTTGTAGTTTCATGCTACACCAACACGCCAGGCTTATTCCTGTGGAGTTAAATATGAGCGATAAAATTATTCACCTGACTGACGACAGTTTTGACACGGATGTACTTAAAGCGGAAGGGCTGACCCTTGTAGATTTCTGGGCAGAATGGTGCGGGCCGTGCAAAATGATCGCTCCGATTCTGGATGAAATCGCTGACGAATATCAGGGCAAACTGACCATTGCCAAGCTGAATATCGACCAGAACCCGGGTACTGCACCGAAGTACGGTATCCGTGGTATTCCGACCCTGCTGCTGTTTAAAAACGGCGAAGTGGCGGCGACCAAAGTGGGCGCACTGTCCAAAGGTCAACTGAAAGAGTTCCTGGACGCGAACCTCGCATAATCCATGTGTCTCTCCGTCTGGCGTCTGGCATTCCTAATTTCCTGGGATTGCTGGACGCCCGGCTTTAGTCGTGCTAAGTTAGTTTTGACTTCGTTTTAAACATATCTTTGCAGTTGAATCTTGTGTTACCCGATACTTCCCGCTGAGCACTACCGCCGCGAGAGAAGTGGATAGATTCCGGGCTTGTCACTCAATCCGTCTTGTCGTTTCAGTTCTGTGTTCTTCCTGTAAGCAGGCAGCGAACAGACATGAGTTGAAAGCCGCTAAAACAGGCATGGATGACCCTGCCATACCATTCACAAATTAAGTTCGAGTATTACCCCGAGTTTAAGAACCCACACCATTATGAATCTTACCGAATTAAAGAATACGCCGGTTTCTGAGCTGATCACTCTCGGCGAAAACATGGGTCTGGAAAACCAGGCTCGTATGCGCAAGCAGGACATTATTTTTGCCATCCTGAAGCAGCATGCTAAGAGTGGCGAAGATATCTTTGGCGACGGTGTGTTGGAGATTTTGCAGGATGGATTTGGTTTCCTCCGCTCTGCAGACAGCTCCTACCTCGCCGGTCCTGATGACATCTACGTTTCCCCCAGCCAAATCCGACGCTTCAACCTCCGAACTGGTGACACCATTTCAGGTAAGATTCGCCCGCCCAAAGAGGGTGAACGTTACTTTGCGCTGTTGAAAGTTAATGAAGTTAACTACGACAAACCTGAAAACTCGCGCAATAAAATCCTGTTCGAAAACCTGACGCCGCTGCACGCAAACTCACGTCTGCGCATGGAACGTGGTAATGGTTCGACCGAAGATTTAACCGCTCGCGTTCTCGATCTGGCTTCGCCGATTGGTCGCGGTCAGCGTGGTCTGATTGTTGCACCGCCGAAAGCCGGTAAAACCATGCTGCTGCAAAACATTGCGCAGAGCATCGCTTACAACCACCCGGACTGCGTCCTGATGGTACTGCTCATCGATGAACGTCCGGAAGAAGTGACCGAGATGCAGCGTCTGGTTAAAGGTGAAGTGGTTGCGTCAACGTTTGACGAACCGGCTTCCCGCCACGTTCAGGTTGCTGAAATGGTCATCGAGAAGGCGAAGCGTCTGGTTGAGCACAAAAAAGACGTTATCATTCTGCTCGACTCCATCACCCGTCTGGCGCGCGCCTACAACACCGTAGTACCGGCTTCCGGTAAAGTGTTGACCGGTGGTGTGGATGCGAACGCCCTGCATCGTCCGAAGCGTTTCTTCGGCGCTGCACGTAACGTGGAAGAGGGCGGCAGCCTGACCATCATCGCGACCGCGCTGGTTGATACCGGTTCTAAAATGGATGAAGTTATCTACGAAGAATTTAAAGGTACCGGCAACATGGAACTGCACCTGGCGCGTAAAATCGCTGAAAAACGTGTGTTCCCGGCGATCGATTACAACCGTTCTGGTACGCGTAAAGAAGAGCTGCTCACCACGCAGGAAGAACTGCAAAAAATGTGGATATTGCGCAAAATTATCCACCCGATGGGTGAGATCGACGCAATGGAATTCCTCATCAATAAGCTGGCGATGACGAAAACCAATGACGAGTTCTTCGATATGATGAAACGCTCGTAATCCAAATAAAGCCCCGAAACGCCACGTTTTTACGTGGCGTTTTTCATTCATGGAATATACGCTATACCCATGGGGCTTCGGACTGCTGCGTTCAGAAAGCGCTATTACGCAACATTCATTATAAGAATGTCTTAATCGATTGAAAAACATACAGCTGAGCCTGTGATTGTCCTGCTTTATCGCTTCTTGAGCAGGGCCTTCGTCGTTATACTTCCAGGATCAACATTCGCTGAGAGCATGCATTGTGAATTTACTCACTGCGGTTACTGAGTTATTCAGTATTTTTTTACTCACATTTATCTTTCTTTTTTTCGCGCGCAAAGTGGCGAAAAAAATTGGTCTTGTGGACAAACCTAATTTCCGTAAACGCCATCAGGGGCTGATCCCTTTAGTTGGCGGCATTTCCGTTTACGCCGGGATTTGTTTCACCTTCTACATTGCGGATTACTATATTCCTCATGCTGCTCTCTACCTGGCCTGTGCGGGCGTGCTGGTATTTGTTGGCGCACTGGATGACCGTTTTGACATCAGCGTAAAAATCCGCGCGACCATTCAGGCGCTCATCGCCGTGGTGATGATGGCGGTGGGTAAGCTCTACCTGCTAAGCCTCGGCCATATTTTTGGTTCGTGGGAGCTGGTTCTCGGGCCGTTCGGCTTCTTCCTGACGCTGTTTGCGGTCTGGGCTGCCATCAACGCCTTTAACATGGTGGATGGCATCGACGGGCTGCTGGGCGGGTTGTCCTGCGTCTCTTTTGGCGCGATCGGCATCATCCTGTGGTTCGATGGTCAAACAAGCCTCGCGATGTGGTGCTTCGCCATGATCGCCGCAATCCTTCCTTATATCCTGCTGAATTTAGGTGTGCTTGGGCGTCGCTATAAGGTCTTTATGGGCGATGCGGGCAGTACGCTGATTGGCTTTACCGTCATCTGGATCCTGCTTGAAACCACCCAGGGGCAAACCCATCCGATTAGCCCGGTCACGGCACTGTGGATTATTGCCATTCCGCTGATGGATATGGTCGCCATTATGTATCGCCGCCTGCGTAAAGGCATGAGTCCGTTCTCCCCGGACCGTCAGCATATTCATCATTTGATCATGCGCGCCGGGTTTACTTCCCG
The DNA here is from genome assembly GCF_900116015.1 of Enterobacter sp. kpr-6. Classification (GTDB taxonomy): domain Bacteria; phylum Pseudomonadota; class Gammaproteobacteria; order Enterobacterales; family Enterobacteriaceae; genus Enterobacter_D. The sequence continues at coordinate 71,733 of NZ_FOYH01000012.1, read as the reverse complement.
TCAGGCCTTTGTGCTGATCACGCTTGCCGCTGCGCTGCTGGCGGCCATCGGCGTGACGATGGAATATGTAAGAATTGTCCCGGAATGGGTAATGCTGGCATTGTTCTTGCTTGCATTTTTCATGTACGGCTATTGTATTAAGCGTGCGTGGAAAGTGGCGCGCTTTATTAAACGTGTTAAACGCAGGATCCGTAGAAACAGTAAACATAATCAAACATTAACCAAGTAACTCTGGGATAGCGATGACTCAACCATTACCGGGAGCACAGTCAGTGGGTACGGAGAACGAACTCGATATTCGTGGTTTATTTCGTACTTTATGGGCAGGGAAATTATGGATTGTAGGTGTAGCGCTGGTTTTTGCCTTGATCGTATTACCCTATACCTTTTTCGCCAGACAGGAGTGGGGCGCGACGGCAATGACCGACCGGCCCACCGTCAACATGCTGGGTGGTTTTTATTCGCAACAGCAGTTCCTGCGTAATCTGGATGTGAAAGCCAGTCTGGCCCCGGCGGATCAGCCTTCGGTAATGGATGAGGCCTACAAAGAGTTCGTCATGCAGCTGGCATCCTGGGATACCCGCCGCGATTTCTGGTTACAAACGGATTATTACAAGCAGCGTATGGTCGGCAACAGCAAAGCCGACGCCGCGATGCTGGATGATTTAATTAATTATATTCAGTACATGCCGGGCGACGTAGTGCGCAACCTGAACGACAGCGTAAAGCTGACGGCAGAAACTGCGCCCGACGCCAATAATCTGCTGCGTCAGTACGTGGCGTTTGCCAGCCAGCGTGCCGCCAGCCATTTAAACGATGAGCTGAAAGGCGCATGGGCTGCGCGCACCATTCAAATGAAAGCGCAGGTCAAACGTCAGGAAGAGGTGGCGAAAGCGATCTTCTCCCGCCGTGTGCATAACGTTGAGCAGGCGCTGAAAGTCGCCGAGCAGCACAACATTTCACGCAGCGAAACGGAAGTCCCGGCAGACGAATTACCAGACTCTGAATTGTTCCTCCTGGGCCGCCCGATGTTACAGGCCCGTCTCGAAAATCTTCAGGCGGTGGGGCCGGAATTTGATCTGGACTATGATCAAAACCGGGCCATGCTCAATACGCTCAACGTTGGCCCCACACTCGATCCCCGTTTTCAGACGTATCGTTATTTGCGTACACCGGAAGAACCGGTAAAACGCGATAGCCCGCGTCGTGCTTTCCTGATGATCATGTGGGGTATTGTGGGGGCGTTAGTGGGAGCAGGCATCGCGTTAACACGCCGCCGCTCGTTCTGATACGCCGTCTGATATGAAGGCCTGCGGGCCTTCATCATCTAATCGAAGAGAATCGTTGTGAAAGTACTTACCGTATTTGGCACACGACCAGAAGCCATCAAAATGGCTCCTCTGGTTCATGCACTGGCAAGGGATCCTTATTTTGAGGCGAAAGTGTGCGTCACCGCGCAGCATCGTGAGATGCTCGATCAGGTGTTACATCTCTTTTCGATTGTCCCGGATTACGACCTGAATATTATGCAGCCAGGCCAGGGGCTGACGGAAATCACCTGCCGTATTCTGGAAGGGCTGAAGCCTATTCTTGAAGCCTTCAAGCCTGATGTGGTGCTCGTCCATGGCGACACCACGACCACCATTGCCGCCAGCCTTGCGGCGTTTTACCAGCGTATTCCGGTCGGGCATGTGGAAGCAGGCCTGCGCACGGGCGATCTCTCCTCGCCGTGGCCTGAAGAAGCTAACCGCACACTGACCGGTCATCTGGCGATGTACCACTTCGCCCCCACCGAAAATTCCCGGCATAACCTGCTGCGTGAAAACGTGGGCGATAAAAAGATTTTCGTCACCGGCAATACGGTCATTGATGCGCTGTTCTGGGTGCGCGACAGCGTGCTGAACAACGAAGCGTTACAGTGTGAACTGGCAGGCCGATACCCTTTCCTTGATAACAGCAAAAAGCTGATTCTGGTGACGGGCCACCGTCGCGAGAGCTTTGGTCGCGGCTTTGAAGAGATCTGTCATGCGCTGGCGGAGATTGCCGCAGAGCATGACGACGTGCAGATTGTCTACCCGGTGCACCTGAATCCCAACGTCAGCGAGCCGGTCAATCGCATCCTGGGCCATGTCGACAATGTGATCCTGATTGAGCCGCAGGACTATTTACCATTCCTGTGGCTGATGAATCGCGCCTGGTTGATCCTCACGGACTCCGGCGGCATCCAGGAAGAAGCGCCTTCTTTCGGTAAACCTGTGCTGGTCATGCGTGACACCACAGAGCGCCCGGAAGCAGTAGAAGCGGGCACGGTCAGACTGGTCGGCACCGACAAGCAGCGTATTGTTGAAGAAGTCACCCGCCTGCTGTCGAGCAACGCCGCCTGGCAAGCCATGAGCCATGCGCACAATCCTTACGGTGATGGACAAGCCTGCGGTCGCATTTTGCACGCACTTAAACACAATCGGGTAACGCTATGAGTTTTTCAACCATTTCTGTCATTGGCCTTGGCTACATCGGACTGCCAACCGCAGCGGCTTTCGCGTCTCGTCAAAAGCAGGTTGTGGGGATCGACATTAACCAGCACGCGGTGGAGACCATCAATCGCGGGCAAATTCATATCGTTGAGCCGGAACTGGATAAGGTCGTTAAAGCGGCGGTGGACGGGGGCTATCTCAAAGCAAGCACCACACCGGTTGCCGCAGACGCCTACCTGATTGCCGTACCGACGCCGTTTAAAGGGGATCACGAGCCGGACATGGTTTACGTGGAAGCGGCGGCAAAATCCATTGCGCCGGTGTTGCAGAAAGGCGCGCTGGTTATTCTGGAGTCCACCTCGCCGGTCGGTGCAACCGAGCAAATGGCGCAGTGGCTGGCAGAGATGCGCCCGGATCTGAGTTTTCCTCAGCAGGCGGGCGAGCAGGCTGATATCAATATTGCCTACTGCCCGGAGCGCGTGCTGCCTGGCCAGGTCATGGTCGAACTGATTAAAAACGACCGCGTGATCGGCGGCATGACCCCGGTGTGTTCCGCACGCGCCAGCGAACTCTACAACATCTTCCTTGAAGGCGAGTGTGTGGTCACTAACGCCCGTACCGCCGAAATGTGCAAGCTGACCGAAAACAGCTTCCGTGACGTGAACATCGCTTTCGCCAATGAGTTATCGCTGATTTGCGCCGACCAGGGGATTAACGTCTGGGAACTTATTCGCCTCGCCAATCGCCATCCGCGCGTCAACATTTTGCAGCCGGGACCGGGCGTGGGCGGGCACTGTATCGCCGTCGACCCCTGGTTTATCGTCGCGCAGAACCCGCAGCAGGCGCGTCTTATCCGCACCGCGCGCGAAGTCAACGACAGCAAGCCGCACTGGGTGTTAAGCCAGGTGAAAGCGACCGTGGCGGATTGCCTGACGGCGAGCGGTAAACGCGCCAGCGAGCTGACCATCGCCTGCTTTGGCCTCGCGTTTAAGCCCAATATTGACGACCTGCGCGAAAGCCCGGCGATGGAAATCGCCCATCAGGTTGCCGACTGGCACAGCGGCACGACGCTGGTGGTCGAGCCTAACATTCATCAGCTTCCCAAAAGTCTTGAAGGTATCAGCCAACTGGCAAGTCTTGAGCAGGCGCTGGCGAATGCCGATGTGCTGGTGATGCTGGTCGATCACAACGAATTTAAAGCCATTGATAGCGAGACTATCGCGCAGCCGTACATCGTCGATACCAAAGGCGTATGGCGCTGATGGTAAACGGCACGGTGGAACCGCTCGCCTGGGAGAGCCAGTTTTTTGGCCTCAACAGCGCGATTATCCGGCTGAATGAATCCGGCCCGCTGATCACCGCCTCAGACCTCGCGCCGTGGGCGCGGGTGCAGGTCAAAGTGCCCGCCGCTGATACGGCCCGGCTTGATGCCCTGCAACAGCTGGGTTTTAAGCTGGTGGAAGGGGAAGTGGATTTCGCGCTGGCCCTGCCGCCTGCCGTTGACGATCCGCAGGCAGAAATCGCGACGCTTGATGATATTCCCGTGCTGCGGACGCTGGCCTCGCAGATATTTACCCAAAGCCGTTTTCGTGCGCCCTGGTATCCGCCGGAAGCCAGCGGTCGTTTCTACGCGCAGTGGATTGAAAACGCTGTTAAAGGTGAATACGACCACGAATGCCTGGTGTTTCGCGCCGACGGCCACATCCGGGCGTTTGTCTCGCTCCGCCAGCTTAACGCACACGAAGCACGTATCGGTCTGCTGGCCGGGCGCGGCGCGGGCAAAGCGCTGATGCAGGCGGCGATGGGCTGGGCAAAAGCACGCAGCCTCAGCACCTTACGCGTGGCGACCCAGTCCGGGAACACCGCCGCGCTTAAACGTTACATTCAAAGCGGTGGCAACGTTGAAAGCACCGCTTACTGGCTATACAGGTGACACGATGATCCCTTTTAATGCGCCTCCCGTTGTGGGAACCGAACTGGATTACATGCAGTCTGCCATGAGCAGCGGCAAGCTGTGTGGGGACGGTGGCTTTACCCGCCGCTGTCAGCAATGGATGGAACAACGCTTCGGCAGCGCCAAAGTGCTGCTCACGCCGTCGTGTACCGCTTCGCTGGAAATGGCCGCGCTGCTGCTGGATATCCAGCCCGGCGATGAAGTCATCATGCCGAGCTACACCTTTGTGTCCACCGCTAACGCCTTTGTGCTGCGCGGTGCAAAAATCATTTTTGTCGATGTGCGCGCGGACACCATGAACATCGATGAAACGCGCATTGAAGCGGCGATCACCGGGAAAACCCGCGCCATCGTCCCAGTCCATTACGCGGGCGTCGCCTGTGAAATGGATACCATTATGGCGCTGGCGAAAAAATATGACCTGTTCGTGGTGGAAGACGCCGCTCAGGGCGTGATGTCCACCTACAAAGGACGGGCGCTGGGGACGATCGGCCATATCGGCTGCTTTAGCTTCCACGAAACCAAAAACTACACCGCGGGCGGCGAAGGCGGTGCGACGCTGATTAACGATCGTGCCCTGATTGAGCGTGCGGAAGTGATCCGCGAAAAAGGCACTAACCGCAGCCAGTTCTTCCGTGGTCAGGTGGACAAATATACCTGGCGCGATATCGGCTCCAGCTACCTGATGGCCGATTTGCAGGCCGCGTATCTCTGGGCACAACTGGAAGCCGCCGATCGCATCAACCAGCAGCGTTTATCGCTGTGGCAGACCTACTTTGACGCGCTTACGCCGCTGGCCCGCGCCGGGCGTATTGAGCTGCCGACCATCCCGGCAGAATGCAGCCATAACGCGCACATGTTTTACATCAAGCTGCGCGACGAAGCGGATCGCGGCAAGCTGATCGCCTTTTTGAAAGAAGCGGAAATTATGGCGGTGTTCCACTACATCCCGCTGCACAGTAGTCCGGCAGGGGAACAGTTTGGCGACTTCCATGGTGAAGACCGCTACACCACGCAGGAAAGTGAGCGTTTGCTTCGCCTGCCGCTGTTCTACAACCTCGCGCCTGTTAATCAGCGCACGGTGATTAATACCCTTCTGAGCTATTTCAACTGAGATGTCGCTGGCTAAAGCTTCTGTATGGACGGCGGCCTCCACGCTGGTCAAGATCGGCGCGGGGCTGCTGGTGGTTAAGCTGCTCGCCGTGGCTTTTGGCCCGGCGGGGGTCGGGCAGGCCGGGAACTTCCGTCAATTAGTGACCGTACTCGGCGTGCTGGCCGGGGCGGGTATCTTCAACGGCGTTACCAAACTGGTGGCGCAATATCATGATGACCCGGCGCAACTGCGCAACGTTGTCGGCACCTCGTCGGCGATGGTGCTCGGTTTCTCCACGCTGCTGGCGCTGGTCTTTCTGCTGGCGGCAGCCCCCATCAGTCAGGGACTGTTCGGACACACCCATTTTCAGGGACTGGTGCGACTGGTGGCGCTGGTGCAGATGGGCATCGCCTGGGCGAACTTCCTGCTGGCGGTGATGAAAGGCTTCCGTGATGCGGCGGGAAACGCGCTGTCGCTGATTTGCGGCAGCATTGTGGGGGTGATCGCGTATTACGCCTGCTTTCGCCTCGGCGGGTATCAGGGCGCACTGCTGGGCCTGGCGCTGGTACCTGCGCTGGTGGTGATCCCGGCGGGCATTATGCTCTGGCGTCGCAAGACGATCCCGGCAGGCTTTCTCAAACCGCGCTGGGATAAACCCTTTGCCGGGCAACTGGGTAAATTCACCCTGATGGCGCTGATTACGTCCGTCACGCTGCCTGTGGCGTACGTGATGATGCGAAATCAGCTTGCCGCGCACTACAGCTGGGATGAAGTCGGCCTCTGGCAGGGGGTGAGCAGTATTTCTGACGCGTACCTGCAATTTATCACCGCGTCATTTAGCGTATATCTGCTGCCGACCCTCTCGCGGCTCATCACCAAAGAGGATGTCACCCGCGAGATTGTGAAATCGCTGAAGTTTGTTTTGCCGGCGGTTGCGGCGGCGAGTTTCACCGTCTGGCTGCTGCGTGATTTTGCCATCTGGCTGCTGTTCTCCGACAAATTTATCGCCATGCGCGATCTCTTTGCCTGGCAACTGGTCGGGGATGTACTGAAAGTGGGTGCTTACGTCTTCGGTTATCTGGTGATTGCCCGCGCTTCACTGCGATTTTATATCCTCGCGGAAATCAGCCAGTTTGCCCTGCTGACCGGATTCTCCCACGCCCTGATACCGGCGCACGGTGCCGCAGGCGCGGCGCAGGCTTACATGGCGACCTATATTGTTTATTTCGCCCTTTGTTGTGGCGTGTTTTTACTCTGGCGTAGACGAGCATGACAGCACTAATCCACGTACTGGGATCGGATATTCCCCACCATAATCAGACCGTGCTGCGGTTTTTTAACGAGAGCCTTGCCGGTTCTGAGCATGGCCGCGAATTTATGATCGTCGGGCGCGACGATGGCCTGAGCACCACTTTTCCGGCGCTCAGACTGCATTTCTTTGCCTCAAAATCCGCGCTGGCGAAGGCGGTAGTGGCGCTGGCCAAAGCGGATCGCGGGCAGCGTTTCTTTTTTCACGGCCAGTTCAACACCGACCTGTGGCTGGCGCTGCTGCGCGGGGCGATTAAGCCTGCGCAGTTCAACTGGCATGCGTGGGGCGCGGACTTGTATGAAGTCTCGCAAAGCCTGAAATTCCGTCTGTTTTACCCGCTGCGTCGTATGGCGCAGGCGCGCGTCGGCTGTATCTTTGCCACGCGCGGCGATTTGCAGTTTTTTGCCAACCGGCATCCTCGCGTGCGCGGTGAGCTGCTTTATTTCCCAACGCGTATGGACCCGTCGCTCAATAGTCTGGCCGCCAACACCTCACGCGACGGTAAGCTGACGCTGCTGGTGGGTAACTCCGGCGACCGCAGCAATGAACACATCGCGGCGCTGGAGGCGATCCACCGTCAGTTTGGCGATACCGTCAATGTGATTGTCCCGATGGGCTACCCGGCGAATAACGAGACCTATATCGCCCAGGTGCGGCAGGTGGGCGCGGCGCTGTTCAGCCCGGAAAACCTGCGTATTCTGAGCGAAAAGCTGGAATTTGCCGACTATCTCGACCTCCTGCGCCAGTGTGATTTGGGCTACTTCATTTTTGCCCGCCAGCAGGGTATCGGCACGCTTTGCCTGCTGATCCAGGCGGGTATTCCGTGCGTATTAAACCGTAAAAATCCGTTCTGGCAGGACATGGCGGAGCAGCACATTCCGGTGCTCTTTACCGGTGACACGCTCAATGAGGCCGTGGTCCGCGAAGCACAGCGACAACTGGCGACGCTCGACAAAAGCACGATCGCTTTCTTTAGTCCAAACTATCTTGAACCCTGGCATCAGGCGTTGCGACTTGCGGCGGGAGAAGCCCAATGAGCCAGCTTGAATTTTGCGGATTACTGGTCATCTGGCTGCTGGCGACGATGTTTATCGCCACCCTGACCTGGTTTGAATTTCGCCGCGTGCGCTTTAACTTCAACGTCTTTTTCTCGCTGCTGTTTTTGCTGACCTTCTTCTTCGGCTTCCCGCTCACCAGCGTGCTGGTGTTCCGCTTTGACGTCGGCGTCGCGCCGCCGGGGATCATGATGCAAACCCTGCTGGCGGCGGCCTGCTTTTATGCAATTTACTACGTCACGTATAAAACCCGACTGCGCAAGCCATCTGAGGTGCAGCCGCGTCGCCCGCTGTTCACCATGAACCGGGTGGAAACGCATCTGACTTGGGTAATGCTGATGCTGATTGCGCTGGTAAGCGTCGGCATCTTCTTTATGCATAACGGTTTTCTGCTGTTCCGGCTGCAATCTTACAGCCAGATTTTTGGCAGCGAAGTTTCCGGCGTGGCGCTTAAGCGCTTCTTTTACTTCTTTATTCCGGCGATGCTGGTGGTCTATTTCCTGCGTCAGGACGGACGGGCATGGCTGTTCTTTCTGGTTAGCACGGTGGCGTTCGGCCTGCTGACTTACATGATCGTTGGCGGAACGCGCGCGAACATCATTATCGCTTTCGCCATTTTCCTGTTTATCGGCATTATTCGCGGCTGGATTTCCCTGTGGATGCTGGCGGCGGCAGGGGCGTTCGGCATTGTGGGGATGTTCTGGCTGGCACTTAAGCGCTACGGGCTTAACGTCAGCGGCGACGAGGCGTTTTACACGTTTCTGTATCTCACCCGGGATACCTTCTCGCCGTGGGAAAACCTCTCCCTGCTGCTGCAAAACTACGACAAAATCGAGTTCCAGGGCCTTGCGCCGATCGTGCGCGATTTCTATGTATTCATCCCGACCTGGCTGTGGCCTTCGCGCCCCGGCATTGTGCTGAACACCGCCAACTACTTTACCTGGGAAGTGCTGAATAACCACTCCGGGCTGGCAATTTCCCCGACGCTGATCGGCTCGCTGGTGGTGATGGGCGGCGTGTGGTTTATCCCGCTTGGCGCGGTGGTGGTCGGGCTTATCATCAAGTGGTTTGACTGGCTGTATCTGCTGGGCAATCGGGAAACCAATCGCTACAAGGCCGCTGTTTTGCATAGTTTTTGCTTCGGAGCCATCTTTAATATGATCGTGCTGGCGAGGGAAGGGCTGGATTCGTTTGTCTCGCGGGTGGTCTTTTTCCTCATCATCTTCGGGGCCTGCCTGATGATGGCAAAATTACTGTACTGGTTATTTGATAGCGCCGGGCTGATTCATAAACGCGTGATAAGCGCGCAACGCCCGCTATCTCAGGCCTGATAAGGATAATCACAATGACGGATAACACCGAAGCGCCCGTTTACACGCTGCGCGGCCTGAATCTCATCGGCTGGCGCGATATGCAACACGCGCTGGATTACCTCTACGCTGGCGGGGTGATGAAGCAGGGTACGCTGGTGGCGATTAACGCCGAGAAAATGCTGACGGTTGAAGACGATGCGCAGGTTCGGGCGCTAATCGAAGCGGCAGAGTTCAAATATGCGGATGGCATCAGCGTGGTGCGCTCGATTCGCAAAAAGTATCCACAGGCAGTTGTCGAGCGCGTCGCCGGGGCCGACCTGTGGGAAGAACTGATGGCGCGCGCCGGAAAAGAGGGGACGCCTGTTTTTCTGGTGGGCGGTAAACCGGAGGTGCTGGCGCAGACGCAACAAAAACTGCGTGATCGCTGGCAGGTGAATATCGTTGGCAGCCAGGACGGGTATTTTAAGCCGGAACAGCGTCAGGCGCTGTTTGAGCGGATCCGCGACAGCGGGGCGAAGATTGTCACAGTCGCCATGGGATCGCCGCGCCAGGAACTGCTGATGCGCGACTGCCGCGTGGTCCATCCGGATGCGTTATATATGGGTGTCGGCGGCACCTATGATGTCTTTACCGGTCATGTGAAGCGCGCGCCGAAAGTGTGGCAGCGTCTGGGGCTGGAGTGGCTGTATCGCTTGCTGTCGCAGCCGAGCCGCCTGACCCGTCAGCTCCGCCTGTTGCGTTACCTCGCCTGGCATCATCGCGGTCAGCTCTGATCCTCAGATAGCGCAATCGCGATATTGCGCTATCTTCTCCCTCCACTTTGCTGTTTTATTGCGCAACATCTCCCTTTTTATTAACCATCGTTTGCCATTTCAGCGAAATTAAGAAACCATTCGCTCACTCAACGCAGTGCCGTGGTGTTTTTTACGCCAGCCATTTTAATGGCTGGTGCTGCGTAGCATGTTTTGAAACCGATAACGATAACCCGCAAGGCGGGAACAGTAGCAGACACAACAGAGGATTTATGGCAGACAACAAACCTGAGCTACAGCGTGGGCTGGAAGCTCGTCACATTGAACTGATCGCCCTGGGCGGCACGATTGGCGTGGGCCTGTTTATGGGCGCGGCAAGCACCCTGAAATGGGCCGGCCCGTCGGTCTTATTGGCCTACATCATTGCCGGGATTTTTGTTTTCTTCATCATGCGCTCAATGGGCGAAATGCTCTTTCTGGAGCCAGTAGCCGGTTCGTTCGCAGTCTATGCGCACCGCTACATGAGTCCGTTCTTCGGCTATCTCACCGCCTGGTCATACTGGTTTATGTGGATGGCGGTGGGCATCTCGGAGATCACCGCCATCGGCGTCTACGTTCAGTTCTGGTTCCCGGAAATGGCGCAGTGGATACCCGCGCTGATTGCCGTCGGGCTGGTGGCGCTGGCAAACCTCGCCGCCGTGCGTTTGTACGGTGAGATTGAGTTCTGGTTTGCGATGATCAAAGTCACCACCATCATTGTGATGATCGTGGTGGGCCTCGGGGTGATTTTCTTTGGCTTTGGCAACGATGGGCAGTCGATCGGCTTTGGCAACCTCACTGAGCATGGCGGCTTCTTTGCGGGCGGCTGGAAAGGCTTTTTGACCGCGCTGTGTATCGTGGTGGCATCCTATCAGGGCGTGGAGCTGATCGGCATCACCGCCGGTGAAGCGAAAAACCCGCAGGTCACGCTGCGTAGCGCGGTGGGTAAAGTGCTGTGGCGTATCCTGATTTTCTACGTGGGCGCGATTTTCGTTATCGTCACCATCTTCCCGTGGAATGAGATTGGTACCAACGGCAGCCCGTTTGTCCTGACCTTCGCCAAAATCGGCATTACTGCTGCGGCGGGGATTATTAACTTTGTGGTGCTGACGGCGGCGCTCTCCGGCTGTAACAGCGGCATGTATAGCTGCGGACGTATGCTTTACGCGCTGGCGAAAAACCGCCAGCTACCGGCGGTGATGGCGAAAGTCTCCCGTCACGGTGTACCGGTGGCGGGCGTGGCGCTTTCAATTGTGATTCTGCTGATAGGTTCGTGCCTGAACTACATCATCCCTAATCCGCAGCGCGTATTTGTTTACGTCTATAGTGCCAGCGTATTGCCGGGCATGGTGCCGTGGTTTGTGATCCTGATTAGCCAGTTGCGCTTCCGTCAGGCGCATAAAGCCGCTATTGCCAGCCATCCGTTCCGCTCGGTGCTTTTCCCGTGGGCAAACTACGCTACGATGGGGTTCCTGATTTGTGTGCTGATTGGGATGGGCTTTAACGAGGATACGCGTATGTCGCTGTTTGTAGGCATTCTGTTCCTTGCCCTTGTTACGCTGGCTTATAAAGTTTTACGCCTGAATCGCCACGTAGCGACGCACAAGGTGGGTGAATAAACATCAAAATGCGCAAAGCATAACCAAACGCGCATTTTATTCATTTTCTTTTGAAAAAGCACTAGACAGGTGCGCCCGAAGTCCGTACTATCCACCCCCGCAACGGCGCTAAGCGCCCGTAGCTCAGCTGGATAGAGCGCTGCCCTCCGGAGGCAGAGGTCTCAGGTTCGAATCCTGTCGGGCGCACCATTAACCCGGTGCTGGAGCTGCGGTGGTCTGTGAAGTTTCGCAGGGCCGCGTGAAAGAATATCAGTGGTGGCTATAGCTCAGTTGGTAGAGCCCTGGATTGTGATTCCAGTTGTCGTGGGTTCGAGTCCCATTAGCCACCCCATTAGTTACAAAGAGTATCGTGGAATGCGAAGGTGGCGGAATTGGTAGACGCGCTAGCTTCAGGTGTTAGTGTCCTTAGGATGTGGGGGTTCGAGTCCCCCCCCTCGCACCACAACGTAGATTGAACTAAAAGTCAAAAAGCAGTATTTCGGCGAGTAGCGCAGCTTGGTAGCGCAACTGGTTTGGGACCAGTGGGTCGGAGGTTCGAATCCTCTCTCGCCGACCAATTTTGAACCCCGCTTCGGCGGGGTTTTTTGTTTTCTGCGATTCAGTTTCCCGTCCTGTAGCCTTTTCAGGACAACCCCTAATTCTGCTGTCGTAAATAAGAGACATATAATTACCTGTTTTCATTATCTTTTTTTAAGAAGGGTGAATTCTGTCTCTCATTAGCGACAATATTCACGTTTGAAATCACATTTCTGCGACTTTTTAGCGCGCCACTGTGACGGATCGCGACAAATCCTAAATGAATCCGGACTATTAGATATGGGGATGAAATTTTGGCACGACATGTGCAATACTATACGTGTAGATGCTCATTCCATCTCTTATGCTCGCCTCAGGGCTTCATAAACTCAGGAATGACGCAGAGCCGTTTAATGGTGCTTATCGTCCACAGAGAGATGTCGCTTACGCCTCATCAAACACCATGGACACAACGTTGAGTGAAGCACCAATTTGTTGTCAAACAGACCTGTTAATGCCCGTTCTGGTTTCAGAACGGGCATTTTTTTATACCCTCACCCCGGCCCTCTCCCTGAGGGAGAGGGGGAAGAGCGAGAGTCTGCGTATCATTTGTCCCCTCTCCCAATGGGAGAGGGTTAGGGTGAGGGGAATTTACTGCGAAGGGTTATTTTGCAGAGTCAGCAACAGCCCGTCACGGCGCATCGCTGCCGCTTCTTCTGGCTGATGCAAACGATCCAGCGTATCGGCAAGCCAGGCGTAATCAAACGCATCCGGGCGCTGTTTTAACGCCGCGCGGAAGGCCAGGCTGGCCTCTTTCCACTCGCCGTGCTTAACCAGCGACTGACCGAGCGTGCTCCACAGAATCGGGCGGTCGCCCTGCGTTTTAATATGCTGACGCAGCGCTTTCTCAACTTGTTCCGGGTTATTGGTCTTCAGACGAGGAATAACCATGACCAGCCGGTCATCATACTGGCGCTTCAGGCCCTCGAGCAGAATTTGCTGAGCGGTATCGTGATCGTCGCACTCAATAAGATGCTCTGCCATCGCCACCTGCAATGCCACGTGATGACGTGTTTTACGGCTCTGGTTTTTCCACCAGGCTTTCAGGCCATCGCTGCCCTGATCTGCCCGCGCCTGATCCATCAACCCAATCCATGCCAGTTGTGCAAGTGCATCGCGGTGTTCTTCATCACCCACGCCCGCTTTGGCCATTGACGGAATAGCGTCCAGCAGCGAACTCCATGCGCCGGTGCGGATATAGGCCTGTTCAGCCAGACGCAGCACTTCCGGGTGACGCGGTGTGATTTCAAGCAGTTTATCCACGCCGTGACGCGCCGCATGATTTTCATTACGCGCCAGTTGTAAACGTACGCGGGTGATCTCGACCGGGATCTGATCGTTATCTGCCAGATCCGATGCGCGTTCCAGATGCTGATTGGCCCGCGCTTCATCGCCACGCTGCTGCGCGGCTTCGGCGGCCAGTAAATAGTTCACGACCGGCTGTTCAGCGTGATCGGCGTTTTTCGACATCAGCTTTTCAACCTGCTGATAATCGCCTTCAGCAAGTTTGAGCAGCGCCTGCTCAGTTTGCTTACGTGCACGACGGCGCTTGCGTCCGGCGAACCAGCCACGGGTATGTGCGCCGGTACGCATAATACGGCGCAAAATCCATTCGAGTACGAACAGCACGACCATCGCCAGAATCAGGATGATGACCAGCCCGGTGACGCTGGTTTCGACGTTATAGTTGTCGGTCTGAATCAGCACATAGCCCTGATGCCCGGCAACCATCGGTCCCAGAACGATCCCGGCTAACAGCAATGCAAAGAGTAGTAAGACTTTCAACATGATTATTCTCCCTGCGGCGCAGCGGCTGGCGCGTCATTTTGCGCGGCCTGCTCAGGTGTGGCGGCAGGCTGTGCCAGCAGATTGCGCACGCGGGTCTGCATCAGTTTTTCCAGCAGCGGCTGGCTTTGCAGGGTTTCGGGCACGTTCATGATGATGCTTTGCTGGCTGAGCTTATCCAAATCCTCGAGGAAGGCTTTGGTATTGGCATCGTCAGTGTCATAGTACGCGCGCACCCAACTGGAAACGTTATCCAGCGCCTGTTTGTAGGTCTCTTCCTGATGGCGCGGCACTGCCTGCGCGGCGACCAGCAGACGCGAGCGGATATTCTCACGCAGATAGATGTCCTGATTCGGCGCAAGCAGCGGAACGGCAGTTTCATCACGACGGCGAACGGTAATAAAGCTGTCCATAAAGTTCTGCCAGCTTTTTTGCAGGTTAACGCGCCACTCGCTGATGGAACTGGAGAGCTCGCTGCTGTCAGAGTCCATCGGGGAATCATCGTCGTTATTGTCATCAAGGCGCAGGTTATCGATCTGGTTCGAGAGCTGATTCACCTTGAGAATAATGCCGTCGTAATCGACCTGCGCCACGCCGGACAGCGCGGCAATATCAGTGGTAATCGCCTGGCGAGCGTTAATCAGACTTGGATCGTTCATGTCGGCGAGGCTGGCATCGGCGCTTTTCAGCAGCGCTGCAGCGGTGGTGACATCCTGATCGCTCCACAGCTTGCGCCCGGCCAGTTTGACCAGGAAATCTGCCTGCGCCAGCAGCCAGGTTTTAGCGTCGGTACCGGAGATCATCGCCACTTTTTGCTGCATTTCGTCGAGCTGTTTAGTCAGTGCGGCCTGCTGGCGCTGCGACTCATCAAGCAGTGCTGCCTGCTGTTTAATTTGCTCGTCGTACTGGGATTTTTGCGTTTCCTGCGCTTTTTGCAGGGCGGTAACCTGATTTACCAGCGCGTCGCTGGTAGCCGATTGCGTGGAAGTCTGTTGTTTTACCCAACCGTAAAGCCCGACGCCCGCGGCGAGCGCAATGGCGATGGCAATAGCGCTGAGCGCAAGGCTGGCTTTTACGGCGCGACTGTTTTTCTCAGTTTTCTCTGGCTGTGGCCGGGTGTCCACGGCCTCCCTGGTTTCTTCAACCACGGCAGGGTTGTTTTCTTGTTCCGTCATTATGGCTTCCCATTATGAGAGTTATTGTAATGCGCGCAGAAGCGCATCGTTGTCCGCGTTGTCTGCGACCAAAATGTCTTGCCAGCCCAGATCCCGGGCGAGGTGCGCCAGACGTTCGCTGACCACGACCAGGCGGCAGCGAAGTAACCAGTTTTCACGATACCAGGCGGGGATCAGCGAGAAAAGCTGCTGGATCATCTCGCCGCTGGTGGCAACAATCGTTGTCACGCCGCGAGTGTGCCAGCGCATCGCTTCTTCCGCCCCGTCGTAAAATTTTTCACTACGTTGATAACATTCTACAAAAGTCACGTCGGCACCGCGTGCTGCGAGCGTTTCACCTAATAGCTCACGCCCGCCGTTGCCGCGCAAAATGAGCGCGCGTTTTCCCGCAATATTTTGTAATTCAGGTAATTGTAGCAACACTTCGCTAATTTCCCGATCCAGAGGATAGCGCACGTGAAGACCACTGACGGTATGTAACGCCAGCGCGGTGGTTCTTCCAATAGCAAAATAGTGCGGAATAGTGGGCCAGCGATAACCCTGCTGCTGTAAATGTGCGTTGGCAAAGGTGACCGCGTGTTGTGAAAGAACAAAAACCAGATCGTTTTCTGTCAGAGCGGAAAGCTGCGCAGGCAGCGTTGCCAGCTCAAGGCCTGGAGTAAATTCGATGAGCGGAAAGCTCCAGGCCACCAGACCCTGTGCGCGCAAACGGCTCACTAACTCTTCCCCGGAGGGCGACGGGCGGGTGACCAGGATACTCATGCGGGCGCTTCTCCGTTATAAACCTCGGTGAGGATCTCACGCGCGCCGTTCGCCAGAAGTTCTTCCGCCAGCGAAATCCCCAGTTGTTCCGCTTGAGCCGGTGGGCCGCGACGCTCGCCACGCACCATCACCGAGCCATCCGGTGCGCCAACCAGCGCCCGTAGCCAGATTTCACCGTCGATCAGTTCAGCATAACTGCCAATCGGCACCTGGCAGCCACCTTCCAGACGGGTATTCATCGCACGCTCGGCTTTCACCCGCAGTGCGGTGTCAGCGTGATTTAGCGGTGCTAACAGTGCCAGGGTGCGTTCGTCATCAAGGCGGCATTCAATCCCCACCGCGCCCTGGCCAACGGCAGGCAGCGACAGTTCGGGCGGCAGCGCCATGCGAATACGCGCTTCAAGATCGAGGCGTTTCAGGCCTGCAACGGCCAGAATAATGGCGTCATAATCACCGTTATCAAGTTTGCCCAGGCGTGTGCCGACGTTGCCGCGCAAGGAGCGGATCACCAGATCCGGGCGGCGTGCCGCAAGCTGACACTGGCGGCGTAAACTTGATGTGCCGACCACGCTGCCTGCCGGTAGCGCGTCAAGGCTGTCATAGTGATTGGAGACGAATGCGTCGCGCGGATCTTCGCGCTCACAGATGGTGACCAGGCCTAAACCTTTCGGAAAGTCGACCGGGACATCTTTCATTGAATGGACGGCCAGGTCAGCACGGTTTTCGATCAGTGCCAGCTCAAGCTCTTTGACGAATAACCCTTTCCCGCCCACTTTTGCCAGCGGCGTATCGAGGATCACATCGCCGCGCGTCACCATGGGTACCAGTTCCACGGTCAGACCGGGATGGCACGCCAGCAGGCGCTGCTTCACATAATGTGCCTGCCAGAGCGCGAGGGGGCTTTGGCGTGTGGCAATTCTTAAAACATTGTCTAACATGCTTGTTACCGTCGTTATCGTCCGTTGACCATCCTAACATTGTTGTCATAGAGTGTCAGGTTTCAAGGACGGTTGCGGAAAAGAGGGACAAGACCGTATTCGGGAATTTACACGTTACGAACGATGCTACACTTGTAAGTAGTGCATCTTTCTTTACGGTCAATCGGCAAGGTGTTAAATTGATCACGTTTTAGACCATTTTTTCGGCTGTACTACCAAAAATACAAGGGCGAAAAAAAGGCGACGGGTTTTTTTGAAATACTGAAATCTGAACAGTTCGGTGACAGGAAGGCCAGCGCACCTGCTATCCAACCGGGAAGGTTTAAACTCAGGCGATACGTCTTGTACCTCTATATTGAGACTCTGAAACAGAGACTGGATGCCATAAACCAACTGCGTGTCGATCGCGCACTGGCTGCTATGGGCCCTGCTTTCCAGCAGGTTTACAGTCTGCTGCCGACATTGTTGCATTATCACCATCCGCTGATGCCGGGTTACCTTGATGGTAACGTTCCACGAGGCATCTGCCTCTACACGCCTGATGAAACACAACGCCATTACCTCAACGAACTGGAAATGAACCGCGGTTTGCCGCCGCAGGACTCACCGCAGGGTGAACTGCCGATTACCGGCGTTTACTCCATGGGTAGTACCTCATCGGTCGGGCAAAGCTGTTCTTCCGATCTGGACATCTGGGTCTGCCACCAGTCCTGGCTTGATAATGAAGAGCGCCAGCTTTTGCAGCGCAAATGTAGCCTGCTTGAAAGCTGGGCCGCCTCCCTTGGCGTTGAAGTCAGCTTCTTCCTGATCGACGAAAACCGTTTCCGCCATAATGAAAGCGGCAGCCTGGGCGGTGAAGACTGCGGTTCCACCCAGCACATTTTATTACTCGACGAATTCTATCGCACGGCAGTGCGTCTCGCCGGGAAGCGTATTCTGTGGAATATGGTGCCGGGCGACGAAGAAGCCCATTACGACGATTACGTGATGTCGCTCTACGCGCAGGGTGTGCTGACCCCTAACGAGTGGCTGGATTTGGGCGGCTTAAGCTCCCTCTCTGCGGAAGAGTACTTCGGCGCGAGCCTGTGGCAGCTCTATAAAAGCATTGATTCCCCTTATAAAGCAGTGCTGAAAACGCTGCTGCTGGAAGCCTATTCCTGGGAATATCCAAACACCCGCCTGCTGGCAAAAGACATCAAACAGCGCCTGCATGATGGCGAAATCGTCTCGTTTGGCCTCGATCACTACTGCATGATGCTTGAGCGCGTCACCGCATACCTGACCGCCATCGAAGATTTTACCCGCCTCGATCTTGTGCGCCGCTGCTTCTATTTAAAAGTCTGCGAAAAGCTGAGCCGCGAGCGCGCCTGCGTGGGCTGGCGTCGTGAAGTGGTGAGTTCCCTGGTAAAAGAGTGGGGCTGGGACGATGAACGTCTTGCCATGCTCGATAACCGCGCTAACTGGAAGATTGGCCAGGTGCGCGAGGCGCATAACGAACTGCTGGATGCGATGATGCAAAGCTATCGCAACCTGATCCGCTTTGCCCGCCGCAATAATCTTAGCGTTTCCGCCAGCCCGCAGGATATTGGCGTGCTGACGCGTAAACTGTACGCCGCGTTTGAAGCGCTGCCGGGTAAAGTGACGCTGGTGAACCCGCAGATTTCGCCCGATCTTTCAGAGCCGAATCTGACGTTTATCCATGTGCCGCCGGGCCGGGCAAATCGTGCGGGCTGGTATCTTTACAACCGCGCGCCAAACATGGACGCGATCATCAGCCATCAACCGCTGGAATATAACCGTTACCTTAATAAGCTGGTGGCATGGGCCTGGTTTAATGGCCTGCTGACCTCCCGCACTCGCCTGTTTATTAAGGGCAACGGCATTGTCGATCTGGCTAAACTTCAGGAGATGGTCGCGGACGTTTCGCACCACTTCCCGCTGCGCCTGCCAGCACCGTCGCCAAAAGCGCTCTACAGCCCGTGTGAAATTCGCCATCTGGCGATTATCGTCAACCTTGAATACGACCCGACGGCGGCATTTCGCAATCAGGTAGTACATTTTGATTTCCGCAAGCTGGACGTCTTTAGCTTTGGCGAGCAGCAAAATTGCCTGATTGGCAGCGTCGATCTGCTTTACCGCAACTCGTGGAATGAAGTGCGTACCCTGCATTTCAACGGCGAGCAGGCGATGATCGAAGCGCTGAAAACCATCCTTGGAAAAATGCATCAGGATGCCGCGCCGCCGGACAGCGTAGAAGTCTTCTGCTACAGCCAGCACTTACGTGGTCTTATCCGCACGCGCGTGCAGCAGCTTGTTTCTGAATGTATTGAGTTACGCCTTTCCAGTACCCGTCAGGAAACCGGGCGTTTCAAAGCGCTACGCGTGGCCGGGCAAACCTGGGGGCTGTTCTTCGAGCGTCTTAACGTCTCGGTACAGAAACTGGAAAATGCCATTGAGTTTTATGGCGCGATTTCCCATAACAAGCTGCATGGCCTGTCGGTGCAGGTTGAAACCAATCACGTCAAACTGCCGCCGGTCGTCGACGGTTTTGCCAGCGAAGGGATTATTCAGTTCTTCTTTGAAGAGTCGGGCGAAGATCAGGGCTTTAATATTTACATCCTGGATGAGAGCAACCGCGCAGAGGTTTACCACCATTGCGAAGGCAGCACCGAGGAACTGGTGCGCGACGTCAGCCGCTTCTACTCCTCTTCGCATGACCGCTTTACCTACGGCTCAAGTTTTATCAACTTCAACCTGCCGCAGTTCTACCAGATTGTGAAAACGGACGGGCGTGCCCAGGTGATCCCGTTCCGTAATCAGACCATCAGCCCTATCGTCCCGGCGAATCAGGACGACGACACGCCGCTGTTGCAGCAATATTTTTCATAGGCCCGGTTCGCACATCGCCGGGCTTATGATCAACGAAAACTGACGTTTTCGCCCGCTTGCTGCGTGGCCGCGTTTTCCAGCACATCCCAGAAGTTTTCACCGCTGCGATCGCAAATCCATTCCTCATCTTTCAGATCGAAATGGTAGCCGCCCTGTTTGGTCGCCAGCCAGACCTGATGCAGCGGCTCCTGGCGATTGACGATGATTTTGCTGCCGTTTTCAAAGGTGAGCGTCAGTACGCCGCCGTTGATTTCGCAGTCGATATCGCTGTCGCCGTCATGGTCATCCAGGCGCTCTTCAATGGTTTGCCACAGGTTATCGGCAAGGCGATGAAATTCTGAGTCGTTCATTTTTTTTCCTTTTTTTCGTGATGCCGCGAGTATAACGCGAAACAAATCCCAATGCAGGAAGTGCGCTAACTCTTGCTTTTGTGCCTTCTCCTGCGATGATAGAAAACAGAAAGCATGAACTTACAGGCAAACCATAATGAAGAATGTGTTCCGCGCGCTTTGTGTTTTAACGGCATTATTCAGCCTTGCGGGCTGCGGTCTGAAAGGACCTCTCTACTTCCCGCCAGCCGACAAATCTGCACCGCCGCCGACGAAAAAAGTTGAAAGTCTCGAGCAGGACCTGTCGCCTGAACGTAACGATCGCGGCATCGACAATGGCCCGACGCAAGTGAATTATTAAGACTCACGTTCTGTATCCGCGTAAATGGAGTAGATGATGCAGTTCTCTAAAATGCATGGCCTTGGCAACGATTTTATGGTCGTCGACGCGGTAACGCAGAACGTCTTTTTCTCGCCAGAGCTGATCCGCCGCCTGGCAGACCGGCATCTGGGCGTGGGATTCGATCAACTGTTGATCGTCGAACCGCCTTACGATCCCGATCTCGACTTTCATTACCGCATTTTCAACGCTGACGGCAGCGAAGTGTCGCAGTGTGGCAACGGTGCGCGCTGTTTTGCCCGTTTTGTGCGTCTGAAAGGTTTGACCAATAAACGCGACATTCGCGTCAGTACGGCCAACGGACGTATGGTATTAAGCGTAACGGAAGACGAGCTGGTGCGGGTCAATATGGGCGAGCCAAACTTTGAACCCGGTGCCGTGCCGTTCCGCGCCAACAAAGCAGAAAAGACTTATATTATGCGCGCCGCTGAACAAACTATTCTCTGCGGCGTCGTTTCCATGGGCAATCCACACTGCGTCATTCAGGTTGATGATGTGGATACCGCGCCCGTAGAAACGCTGGGTCCGGTGATGGAAAGCCATGAGCGCTTCCCGGAGCGGGCCAACATCGGTTTTATGCAAGTACTCAAACGTGAACAGATCCGCCTGCGCGTCTTTGAACGCGGCGCGGGTGAAACGCAGGCCTGCGGCAGCGGCGCTTGTGCAGCGGTCGCAGTCGGTATCCAACAGGGATTGCTGGCGGAAGAGGTTCGCGTGGATTTACCTGGCGGTCGCCTTGATATCGCCTGGAAGGGACCGGGTTCTCCGTTATATATGACTGGCCCGGCAACACACGTCTATGACGGATTTATTCATCTATGAAGCAAATTGAGGAAGAACAGCAGGAGGCTCCTGCCACGCTCACCGATCGTGAAGTGGTGGAGTATCTGCTGCGTAATCCTGGGTTTTTTATCCGTAATGCCCGTTCAGTCGAACAGATGCAGGTGCCCCATCCGGTGCAGGGTGCCGTGTCGCTGGTCGAGTGGCACATGGTACGCGCGCGCCATCACATCAATGTGCTCGAAGAGAACATGACGCTGTTGATGGAACAGGCCAGCAGTAACGAAGCGTTGTTCTATCGTTTGCTGCGCTTGCAGAGCCGCCTGGCGCTGGCAACCAGTCTTGACGATCTGCTCACGCGCTTTAACCGCTGGGCGCGGGAGATGGGGCTGGCGGGCGCGAGCATCCGTTTATTCCCCGATCGCTGGCGCATTGGCGCACCTTCTGGCTTCACCCATCTGGCGCTGAGTCGCCAGGCGTTCGAACCGTTGCGCATCCAGCGCCTCGGCCAGGAAAACCACTATCTTGGCCCGCTCAACGGTCCGGAACTGCTGGTTGTCCTGCCAGAGGCGAAGGCGGTGGGGTCCGTGGCGATGTCAATGATGGGCCGCGACGGTGACCTGGGTGTGATCCTGTTTAGCAGCCGCGACGTGCATCACTATCAGCAGGATCAGGGCACCCATCTGCTCCAGGAGATCGCGCTGATGATGCCGGAGTTGCTGGAGCGCTGGATTGAGCGCGTATGAGCGACGCCGCACTGCGTGAGTCCGCCGACCGTTTCCTGCGCTACCTCGGCGTTGAGCGCCAGCTCAGCCCGATAACCCTGCTTAATTATCAGCGCCAGCTCGACGCCATTATGGTGATTGCCGGTGAATCAGGTCTCAAGAACTGGTCGCAGTGCGATGCGGCAATGGTGCGCACGTTCGCCGTGCGCAGCCGTCGCCAGGGTCTCGGTGCGGCAAGCCTGGCCCTGCGTCTCTCCGCGTTGCGCAGCTTTTTCGACTGGCTGGTTTCGCAGGGCGAGCTTGCGGCGAATCCGGCAAAAGGCATCTCCGCGCCGAAAGCGCCGCGCCATCTGCCAAAAAACATCGAAGTTGATGACGTCAACCGCCTGCTGGATATCGATCTTAACGATCCGCTGGCGGTGCGCGATCGCGCGATGCTGGAAGTGATGTACGGCGCGGGCCTGCGTTTATCGGAGCTGGTGAATCTGGATATCAAACATCTGGATTTAGAATCCGGCGAAGTGTGGGTGATGGGCAAAGGCAGCAAAGAGCGCCGTTTGCCAGTTGGCCGTAACGCAGTGGTGTGGATTGAGCACTGGCTGGATTTACGCGGTTTATTTGGCACGGACGACGACGCCCTGTTTCTATCCAAACTCGGCAAGCGTATCTCCGCGCGCAACGTGCAGAAACGCTTTGCTGAATGGGGCATTAAGCAGGGGCTCAACAGCCACGTTCACCCGCATAAACTGCGCCATTCATTCGCCACCCATATGCTGGAATCCAGCGGGGATTTGCGCGGCGTTCAGGAACTGCTCGGCCACGCCAATCTGTCGACAACCCAGATCTATACTCATCTTGATTTTCAACATCTTGCCTCAGTGTACGATGCGGCGCACCCACGCGCCAAACGGGGGAAATAATGCGTTTTTACCGCCCATTGGGCCACATCTCAGCCCTGACGTTCGATCTCGACGACACGCTGTATGATAACCGTCAGGTGATTCTGCGCACCGAGCAGGAATCACTGACCTTCGTGCAAAATTACCATCCGGCGCTGAACGCGCTGCAAAACAGCGACCTTCAGCAATTGCGCCAGGCTCTGCGTGAAACGGAGCCGGACATCTACCACGATGTGACGGTCTGGCGGCATCGCGCCGTCGAGCAGGCGATGCTCAACGCGGGGTTAAGCGCGGAAGAGGCGGCATCGGGCGCGAATGCGGCGATGGCGCATTTTGCCGAGTGGCGTAGTCGTATCGACGTGCCGCAGACCACGCACGACGCGCTGGTCAAACTGGCCGAAAAATGGCCGCTGGTGGCGATCACCAATGGCAATGCCCAGCCGGAGTTGTTTGGCCTCGGCGATTATTTTAAATTCGTGCTGCGTGCAGGCCCGGACGGACGCTCAAAGCCGTTCAGCGACATGTATCATCTGGCGGCGGAAAAACTCAATCTGCCGTTAGGCGAGATCCTCCACGTGGGCGATGACCTCACCACCGATGTCGCGGGCGCAATCCGCAGCGGTATGCAGGCCTGCTGGATCAAACCGGACGGGGCGGATCTGATGACCACGCGCGACAGCCGTTTATTACCGCACATTGAAATTTCGCAGTTGGCATCTCTGACCTCGCTGATATAATCACCAGCTAATCTGTATAAATTAACAGTGTTCCTGTAAGCCCGCTTGCCGGGCGTTACACTCTTCGATCTTTATCCGGCGGTGCCAATGGACGTTTCTTACCTGCTCGACAGCCTTAATGACAAACAGCGTGACGCCGTCGCCGCCACGCGCAGCAATATGCTGGTGCTGGCCGGAGCGGGCAGTGGTAAGACACGCGTGCTGGTGCATCGCATCGCCTGGCTACTGACGGTAGAGAATTGCTCGCCGTACTCCATCATGGCGGTGACCTTTACCAACAAAGCGGCGGCGGAGATGCGTCACCGTATCGGCCAGTTGATGGGCA
This sequence comes from Enterobacter sp. kpr-6, assembly GCF_900116015.1. Classification (GTDB taxonomy): domain Bacteria; phylum Pseudomonadota; class Gammaproteobacteria; order Enterobacterales; family Enterobacteriaceae; genus Enterobacter_D. Next base: position 47,805 of record NZ_FOYH01000012.1, on the reverse strand, counting down.
CCAGTCAGGGCGGGATGTGGGTGGGCACGTTTCACGGACTGGCGCACCGCCTGCTGCGTGCGCACCACATGGACGCTAATCTGCCGCAGGATTTCCAGATCCTCGATAGCGAAGATCAGCTCCGTCTGTTACGCCGCCTGATTAAAGCCATGAATCTCGATGAGAAGCAGTGGCCGCCGCGTCAGGCGATGTGGTACATCAACGGTCAGAAAGACGAAGGCATTCGACCGCATCACATTCAAAGTTTTGGCAACCCGGTGGAACAGACCTGGCAGAAGGTCTATCAGGCCTATCAGGAAGCCTGCGATCGCGCCGGACTGGTGGATTTCGCCGAACTGCTGCTGCGCGCGCACGAGCTGTGGCTCAACAAGCCGCACATTCTTAACCACTACCGTGAACGCTTTACCAATATCCTGGTGGACGAATTCCAGGATACCAACAACATTCAGTACGCGTGGATCCGCCTGCTGGCGGGTGACAGCGGCAAAGTGATGATCGTCGGTGACGATGACCAGTCGATCTACGGCTGGCGCGGCGCGCAGGTGGAAAACATTCAACGCTTCCTGAACGATTTCCCTGGTGCCGACACCATTCGCCTTGAGCAGAACTACCGCTCGACCAGCAATATCCTGAGCGCGGCCAACGCCCTGATTGAAAACAACAATGGCCGCCTGGGTAAAAAACTGTGGACCGACGGTACCGACGGCGAACCCATTTCACTCTATTGCGCGTTCAACGAACTCGACGAAGCCCGCTTCGTGGTGAACCGCATCAAAACCTGGCAGGACAATGGCGGTGCGCTTGAGCAGTGCGCCATTTTGTACCGCAGCAACGCCCAGTCGCGCGTGCTGGAAGAAGCGCTGTTGCAGGTCAGCATGCCGTACCGCATTTATGGCGGGATGCGCTTCTTCGAACGTCAGGAAATCAAAGACGCACTCTCCTATTTGCGCCTGATTGCCAACCGCAACGATGATGCCGCTTTTGAGCGCGTGGTGAACACGCCGACGCGCGGCATTGGCGACCGTACCCTCGACGTGGTGCGTCAGGCGTCACGCGATCGCCAGCTCACGCTATGGCAGGCGTGCCGTGAACTCTTGCAGGAAAAAGCGCTCGCCGGACGTGCCGCCAGCGCGCTGCAACGTTTTATGGAGCTTATTGACGCTCTGGCGCAGGAAACCTCCGACATGCCGCTGCACGTGCAGGCTGACCGGGTGATCAAAGATTCCGGCCTGTTCATCATGTACGAGCAGGAAAAAGGCGAGAAGGGCCAGGCGCGTATTGAGAACTTAGAGGAACTGGTCACCGCAACGCGCCAGTTCAGTTACAACGACGAAGAAGAAGATCTGATGCCGTTGCAGGCGTTTTTGTCCCACGCGGCGCTGGAAGCGGGCGAAGGGCAGGCCGACACCTGGCAGGATGCGGTGCAACTGATGACGCTGCACTCCGCGAAGGGTCTGGAGTTCCCGCAGGTGTTTATTGTGGGCATGGAAGAAGGCATGTTCCCAAGTCAGATGTCGCTGGATGAGGGCGGGCGTCTGGAAGAAGAGCGCCGCCTGGCCTACGTGGGCGTTACGCGCGCGATGCAGAAACTGACGCTGACCTATGCCGAAACCCGCCGCCTGTACGGTAAAGAGGTGTATCACCGTCCGTCCCGCTTCATTGGCGAACTGCCAGAAAACTGCGTGGAAGAAGTGCGTCTGCGCGCCAGCATCAGTCGCCCGGTCAGCCACAAGCAACTGGGTACGCCAATTACGCAGAATGACTCCGGTTATAAGCTCGGCCAGCGGGTGCGCCATGCCAAATTTGGCGAGGGTACTATCGTCAATCTGGAAGGCAGCGGCGAGCACAGTCGCTTACAGGTTGCCTTTGCGGGGCAGGGGATCAAATGGCTGGTGGCCGCCTATGCGAAGCTGGAAACTGTGTAACTTTCAGAAAAATATCATTATTTTGTAATACTCTGCTAGCCTTATACCGGTAAGGTTAATTAATGTTCTTCAGCGTTCCGTTGCGTGTTGACGCCATTTTTTTGCTGGCGTAACATGCGCGCACGATTACGCTAAGAGGACATTCGCCTTGGACACACCCAGTAGATACTGGCTCAATTCCCTGTCATCCAGGAACAACTCCTAAGGCTATCCTCTTGTGCTGATGGCCTTAGTGGTTGTCAGCGACCTCTTTTTCCCGTCGCTCTGAGTCAGGCTGTTTAATGGTCTGAAACCCAATTTGTTTCTGTGTGCCCACCGAACTGTCCGATAATTTTTGCATTGGGAGTCCCGGTCATGCTGAGCGCATTTCAACTGGAAAATAATCGCCTGTCTCGTCTGGAAGCAGAAGAGTCACAACCCCTTATTGACGCCGTATGGGTGGATCTGGTCGAGCCGGATGACGATGAGCGACACCGCGTACAGTCAGAACTGGGTCAAAGCCTGGCCACGCGCCCGGAACTGGAAGATATCGAAGCCTCCGCGCGTTTCTTTGAAGATGAAGACGGCCTGCATATCCACTCCTTCTTCTTTTTCGAGGATGCGGAAGATCACGCCGGTAACTCCACCGTGGCGTTTACCATCCGTGATGGCCGCCTGTTCACCCTGCGCGAGCGCGAATTACCCGCTTTCCGTCTTTACCGTATGCGCGCCCGCAGCCAGGCGATGATTGACGGCAACGCCTATGAACTGCTGCTGGATCTGTTCGAAACCAAAATCGAACAGCTTGCGGACGAAATCGAAAACATTTACAGCGATCTGGAAAAGCTGAGCCGCGTGATCATGGAAGGGCATCAGGGCGACGAATACGACGAAGCGCTCTCAACGCTGGCGGAGCTGGAAGACGTGGGCTGGAAAGTGCGTTTGTGTCTGATGGATACCCAGCGCGCGCTGAACTTTCTGGTACGCAAAGCGCGTTTACCGGGCGGTCAGCTTGAACAGGCGCGTGAGATCCTGCGCGATATCGAATCCCTGCTGCCGCACAACGAATCGCTGTTTCAGAAGGTGAACTTCCTGATGCAGGCGGCGATGGGCTTTATCAATATCGAACAGAACCGGATTATCAAAATCTTCTCGGTGGTATCCGTCGTGTTCCTGCCGCCGACGCTGGTAGCCTCAAGCTACGGGATGAACTTTGAGTTTATGCCGGAGTTGAAATGGAGCTTTGGGTATCCTGGCGCGATTATCCTGATGATGCTCGCCGGTCTGGCACCGTATTTGTACTTTAAGCGTCGTAACTGGCTTTGATGTAAAACCACCCTCACCCTAACCCTCTCCCTGAGGGAGAGGGAACAGCCCGAGCACGGACTCGCCTTTCTCCCTCTCCCTGAGGAGGAGGGAACAGCCCGAGCACGGACCCGCTTTTCTCCCTCTCCCATGGGGAGAGGGCCGGGGTGAGGGGGAAACTCACAACCCCCTGAGCGTCCTGCGCTGCGTATAAATCGCATCCATCACAAAAACCGCCAGCGCCACCCAGATAAACGCAAAGGTTACCATTTTGTCCGCGCCCGGCACTTCGCCATAAAAGACCACTGCCAGCAGGAACATCAACGTCGGTCCGATGTACTGGAAAAAGCCCAGCGTGGAGAGGCGTAAACGCGTTGCCGCACCGGTAAAGCACAGCAATGGGATTGTGGTTACCACGCCTGCCGCCATCAGCAACAGATTAAGCGACCATGGATTTTGCCCCAGGTGACTGGTGGCGGTATCGGCAAGGCCAAACAGCCAGATGGCGGCGACCGGGAGCAGCCACAGCGTTTCAATCAGCATGCCGGTTTGTGCATCAACGGCGATTTTCTTACGAATCAACCCGTAGAAGGCGAAGCTAAAGGCCAGCGCCAGGGCGATAACCGGCAGCGAACCAAACGTCCATAGCTGGACCAGCACGCCGCAGCCCGCGAGGATCACCGCCAGCCATTGCATCCGGCGGAAGCGCTCGCCGAGGAAAATCATCCCCAACAGAATATTGACCAGCGGGTTGATAAAGTAGCCGAGGCTCGCTTCGAGCATGTGGTGATTATTCACCGCCCAGATAAACAGCATCCAGTTCCCGCCGATTAACACCGCCGACAGGGCGAGCAGGAAAATCTTCTTTGGTGTACTGAGCAGCTTTTTTAATTGTGACCACTGACGGCTGACGCTAATCAGTGCCACCATGAAAAAGAACGACCAGATTATACGGTGAGTCAGAATTTCATTGGCGGGAACATAGTCGATCAGTTTGAAATAGGCGGGCGCGATCCCCCAGATAAAATAAGCGGCGAGGGCGAGCAATACTCCATGCCGCGTTTGCTTTGCATCCATTGGTACATCCAGAACCTGTTACTAAAAAGTAAATGTACTTTACCCGATATTGCGCGCTCAACCTACCATATACGTCGCGGTGGCAGTGGCGATATGCAGTTGGTCCTCGTTGTGTAACTCGACGCGGGCAACGGCCACTTTATTCCCGGCGCGCAGTAAAGTGCTGCTGGCGGTGAAGCGGTTTCCCCGACCGGGACGCAGATAATCAACGCGTAAATCGATGGTGCCCATGCGCGACAGGCGCTGGCGAAGCTCTTCTTCAGTGATGGTGTCATGGCGGGTCAGGGTGCTGCCGACGCACACCAGTCCTGCGGCGACGTCCAGCGATGAGGCGATCACGCCGCCGTGCAAAATACTTTGTGCCCAGTTGCCGACCATCATCGGCTGGTTGTTAAAGCTAAGCTGGGCATACTCTTTTTCGTAGCGCTCAAGCTCCAGCCCCAGCGCGCGGTTAAACGGCATGTGATAAACAAAAATCTCACCGACCAGCTGCAATGCGGCATCGGCTGTAAGAACGGATGACATAATGACCTTGTTCATTAGTTAATGAGATGTTGATTTTATGCTTCGCTTTTGTTCATTTCCACTTTAAGAAACGATAACTGCGCAGTTAATTAATAAATATGTAGAATGGACGCCTGGAATTTATTCACCTCTATTATTTGTTCAGGAGAACAAGACCGATGCGGACGTTTCTGGGTTGGTTTCTGGCAGCCATAGCACTGCCTTTCACAGCATTCGCGCAGGAAGCGACAGTTAAAAAAGTGCACGATGCGCCAGCGGTACGGGGCAGTATCATTGCGAATCTCTTACAGGAGCATGACAACCCGTTCACGCTCTATCCGTATGAGTCAAATTACGCCATTTACACGGCGACCAGCGACCTCAATAAAGAAGCTATTGAAACTTACAACTGGGCGAAAAATTCCCGTAAAGACGAAGTGAAATTCCAGCTCAGTCTGGCTTTCCCGTTCTGGCGCGGCATTATTGGCCCGAATTCAGTGCTGGGCGCGTCTTACACGCAGAAATCCTGGTGGCAGCTCTCTAACAGCGGCGAGTCATCGCCGTTCCGTGAAACGAACTACGAGCCTCAGTTGTTCCTGGGCTTTGCCACGGATTATGAACTGGCAGGCTGGACGCTGCGCGATGTGGAGTTTGGCTTCAATCATGACTCCAATGGCCGCTCCGATCCCACCTCCCGTAGCTGGAACCGTGTTTACACCCGTCTGATGGCGCAAAGCGGCGACTGGCTGGTGGAAGTAAAACCCTGGTATGTGGTGGGTGATACCGATGACAACCCGGATATCACCAAATATATGGGTTACTACCAGTTGAAAGTGGGTTATCAGCTTGGCGAGGCGATCCTCAGTGCTAAAGGCCAGTACAACTGGAACACCGGTTACGGCGGCGCTGAAGTGGGCCTGAGCTACCCGATTACCCGCCATGTCCGTCTTTATACTCAGGTTTATAGCGGCTACGGTGAATCGCTGATCGATTACAACTACAACCAGACGCGTGTTGGTGTCGGCGTGATGCTCAACGATCTCTTCTAAAGCATTGCAGTTTTACTCGCAGGCGCTGAAAATAGCGCCTGTTTTATTTCAGGCGGATGGGGTTAATGTGGCGCAGGCGGAAGTGATGAATCAGGAATTGCTGGCTAAACAGGTTTTGCAGGAAACCTTTGGCTATCACCAGTTCCGCCCTGGCCAGCAGGAAATTATCAATACTGTGCTGGAAGGCCGCGACTGCCTGGTGGTCATGCCAACCGGCGGCGGTAAATCCCTGTGCTATCAAATTCCGGCGCTGATGCTTGATGGACTGACCATCGTTGTTTCGCCATTGATCTCACTGATGAAAGACCAGGTGGATCAGCTGATGGCGAACGGTGTGGCCGCCGCCTGTCTTAACTCCACGCAGAGCCGTGAGCAGCAGCAGGAGGTCATGGCGGGCTGTCGCAACGGGCAGATCCGCCTGCTGTACATCGCCCCTGAGCGCCTGATGCTGGACAATTTCCTTGAGCATCTCGCGCACTGGAACCCACGCCTGGTGGCTGTTGACGAAGCGCACTGTATTTCCCAGTGGGGGCATGATTTCCGCCCGGAATATGCCGCGCTCGGCCAGTTGCGCGCGCGCTTCCCGACGGTGCCGTTCGTGGCGCTGACCGCCACGGCAGACGACACCACCCGTAATGACATCGTTCATCTGCTCGGCCTTAACGATCCGCTGATTCAAATCAGCAGCTTCGACCGCCCGAACATCCGCTACATGCTGATGGAGAAGTTCAAGCCGCTCGATCAGCTTCTGCGCTACGTGCACGATCAGAAAGGCAAATCCGGCATCATTTACTGCAATAGCCGCTCGAAAGTGGAAGACACCGCCGCGCGTCTGCAAAGCCGGGGCTTCAGCGCGGGTGCTTACCATGCCGGGCTGGAACATGCCGTGCGTGCCGACGTGCAGGAAAAATTCCAGCGCGACGACCTGCAAATTGTGGTGGCGACGGTGGCGTTCGGCATGGGCATCAACAAGCCAAACGTACGCTTTGTGGTGCACTTTGATATCCCGCGTAACATCGAATCTTACTACCAGGAGACGGGCCGCGCCGGGCGTGACGGTCTGCCTGCGGAAGCGATGCTGTTTTACGATCCGGCAGACATGGGATGGCTGCGTAAATGCCTGGAAGAAAAACCGCCCGGACAGCTCCAGGACATTGAGCGTCATAAGCTCAATGCGATGGGCGCATTTGCCGAAGCGCAAACCTGCCGTCGTCTGGTGCTGCTGAACTATTTCGGCGAGGGGCGACAGGAGCCGTGCGGCAACTGCGATATTTGCCTCGATCCGCCACGTCAGTATGACGGGCTGATGGACGCGCAAAAAGCGCTCTCGGCAATCTATCGCGTCGGCCAGCGCTTCGGGATGGGCTATGTGGTGGAAGTTCTGCGCGGATCGAACAATCAGCGCATCCGCGATTTCGGTCATGACAAACTGAAAGTCTACGGCGAAGGGCGCGATCACACCACCGAGCACTGGGTCAGCGTGATCCGTCAGCTCATCCATCTGGGTGTGGTGACGCAAAATATCGCCCAGCACTCTGCCTTACAGCTCACCGAAGCGGCGCGTCCGTTTTTGCGCGCTGAAGTGCCGCTGCAACTGGCGGTACCGCGCGTGGTGGCAATCAAAGCGCGCGCCAATCCGAAGGTGTTTGGCGGCAATTACGACCGCAAGCTGTTCGCCAAACTGCGCAAGCTGCGTAAAGCGATTGCCGATGAAGAAAACATCCCGCCGTACGTGGTATTTAACGATGCGACGCTTATCGAAATGGCCGAGCAGATGCCGATTACGGCCAGTGAAATGCTCAGCGTCAACGGCGTGGGGATGCGCAAACTGGAGCGCTTCGGCAAAGAGTTTATGTCGCTCATCCGCTCGCATGTCGATGGTGATGACGAGTAGTCAGGCCGCTAAAAAAGTGCCAGTATAGTGACCCTGTGAATTATTCCCCCGCGAGTTATTTATGCTGATGTTATTTTTGACCGTGGCGCTGGTGCATATCGTGGCGCTGATGAGCCCTGGCCCGGACTTTTTCTTTGTTTCCCAGACGGCCGTGAGCCGTTCCCGTAAAGAAGCGATGATGGGTGTGCTGGGTATTACCGCAGGCGTGATGGTCTGGGCGGGCGTGGCGCTGCTCGGCCTGCATCTGATCCTCGAAAAAATGGCCTGGCTGCACAATATCATTATGGTCGGCGGCGGGTTATATCTCTGCTGGATGGGCTACCAGATGCTGCGCGGGGCGCTGAAAAAAGACGAACCCAGCGCATCAGAGCCGCAGATTGAACTGGCGACCAGCGGGCGCAGTTTCCTGAAAGGGCTGCTGACCAACCTGGCCAATCCAAAAGCGATTATCTATTTTGGTTCCGTGTTCTCACTGTTCGTTGGTGATAACGTCGGATCGGCTGAACGCTGGGGCATTTTCGTGCTCATCGCGCTGGAAACCTTCGCGTGGTTTACGGTGGTGGCGAGCCTGTTTGCGCTCCCGTCCATGCGCCGTGGCTACCAGCGGATGGCGAAGTGGATTGACGGGGTTGCGGGCGCGCTGTTTGCAGGCTTCGGCATCCACCTGATTATTTCACGCTAAGTTTTACCCATCCGGCTTCGCCGGGTGGGTCGCTTTCAGTGCTGGAGTTGTTGCAACTCGTCTTTTGACAGGCCGGTCATCTCCAGGATGGCATGCGTGTCGAGGCCTCTGAGCACCATCTGGCGGGCGATCTCCAGTCGGGCGGCACGCTGGCCTTCCTGAATCCCCTGCTGAATTCCCTGTTGTAAGCCTTCATTGCGGCCTATTAGCTTTAACGCTTCTGCCATCGTCATCATTTTCTCTCCATGTTTCGGCACCCGCTGTGCCAGCGTAGATAACAACGTCTGAACATCCTGTGTTTCCCCCGCCTGCACCATGTACTTTACCAGCACAGTAATTTGTTGTCTGCTCAGGTGATCCCGCAACAGCAAATGGGCGAGTTTATCCAGCAGTTGCGCCATATCGCGCTGGCGAATATGTTTCTGGATCAGCGTCAGCGCCGCCATACTGCGATGCTGCATAATGTCGTCGTCAGGAATGACGGTGATGTCCACCAGCGGGAAGGCATTACCGTACAGCTCACGGGCGATGTCGGGATCGCTAAAGCCCTCCAGCCAGTTCAAAGACCATGGATAGGGGCTGCGTCGGCCCTGATAAAAAAGCATCGGGATCACCAGAGGCAGTTTTTTATGCCCGGCGTCCAGGTGCTGCTGCATGGCCGCCACCGCATAGCGCATCAGCCGGAATGCCATATGCTTGTCGGGCGAGCTTTGATGCTCAATAAGCACATAGACATAGCCACGTCCGCCCGTGGTCTCCAGCGAATAGAGAATATCGCTGTAATAGGGGCGCAGATCGTCTTCGATGAAATTGCCCGATTCCAGATGCAACGTCTCCAGGTTACACAGGCGCATAAGCGAAGGCGGGAGATGGATTTCTAAAAAATCCCGCGCGGTTTCGGTGCGCGAGAGAAAGGTTTTAAATACGGCATCATGAGGAGTTGCTGCGTCCGCCATCGTTCATCATCCATGAGTGAGAAGGTCTGGCGGCATTCTGGCAGCATCAGCGCCGGGTCAACAGCGCGTAGAATATTTATCTTTCCGGATTGCGTCCCGTCCCGCAGGGGAATGTATGCGTACGGGAGCATTGACGAAAATATGCGAGCGCCATTCCCGTCAGGCATGACGCGTTGAGGCGAGCAGCGCGCCCACCAGCATAAACAGCGAACCGAATATCCGGTTTAGCGTCTTCATCTGGCGCGGTCCTTTGATCCATAAAGCAATGCGCGTGGCCAGCGTGGCGTAGCCAATCATGACGATGATATCGACCACAATGGTGGTCGTTCCCAGCACCACGTACTGCATGATTTGCGGCTGATGAGGCACGATAAACTGCGGGAACAGGGCCGCCAGAAACACGATACTTTTCGGGTTCGTAAGATTCACAAACACCGCCCGCTTGAACAGATGCCCGCGCGACTGAGATTTTGCCAGCGCATTGAGATCCAGCGCACCGGCTGCACGCCACTGCTGAATCCCGAGCCACACCAGATATGCCGCGCCTGCCCATTTCAGCACTTCAAAGGCCATCACCGAGCGGGAAAACAGCGTGCCGAGGCCGACACCCACCAGCACAATATGAATGCCCAGTCCGGTTTGCAGTCCGGCGATGGATGCGGCCGCGCCACGATAGCCGTGGCTCATGGCGGTGGACATAGTATTAATCGCGCCGGAACCGGGTGACAGGCTCAGGATAATGGATGTCAGCAGGTAGGCGAACCACCATTCGAAGGTCATGGAAACTCCCGTGATGTCTTTTTTTATGCCACAATACCCTATTGTTTGAGTCGTGTGTGACGAGTCCTGAAAAAACGATATTACATGGCAGTCGGGGGCTTAAACTCAATGTTTCGGCAGAAAATGGACTGGGAAACAAGAGAGAATGCGTTTGCGGCTTTTGCTCACGGGCCACTGACTGAATTCTGGCGGCAACGTGAAGAAGCCGAAATACTCGGTGTGGGTGATATTCCGGTGCGCTTTGTGCGCTTCCGCGCCGCCAGCAACGACCGGGTGATCGTCGTCTGCCCTGGGCGCATCGAAAGCTATGTGAAATACGCCGAGCTGGCTTACGATCTCTTCCACCTTGGGTTTGACGTGTTGATTATCGACCATCGCGGGCAGGGGCGTTCCGGGCGAATGCTTTCCGATCCCCACCGCGGTCATGTGGATAATTTCGATGATTATGTCGAGGATCTCGCCGCCTTCTGGCAGCAGGAAGTGGCACCGGGGCCATGGCGCAAGCGCTACATTCTGGCGCACTCCATGGGCGGGGCGATTTCGACGCTTTTCCTCCAGCGAAACCCGCAGGTATGCGACGCCATAGCGCTCACGGCACCCATGTTCGGCATCGTTATTCGCCTGCCGGACTGGATGGTACGCCACATTCTCGACTGGGCTGAGGGCCATCAGCGGATGCGGGAAGGGTACGCCATCGGCACCGGGCGCTGGCAGCCGCTGCCGTTTAGTCTCAACGTGCTGACGCACAGCCGCGAACGGTATCGCCGCAACCTGCGCTTTTACGCCGACGATCCACAGTTGCGCGTGGGCGGGCCGACGAATCACTGGGTGCGCGAAGGTATCCGCGCAGGTGAGCAGGTTCTTGACGGTGCCAGTCATGACGCCACGCCTATGCTGCTCATCCAGGCGGAAGAAGAACGTGTGGTTGATAACCGCATGCACGATCGTTTTTGTGAAATCCGCGCCGCAGCGGGCCACCCTTGCGAGGGAGGCAAACCGCTTGTCATCAGCGGCGCGTACCATGAGATCCTTTTCGAAAAGGACGCCATGCGCTCAGTCGCGCTTAACGCCATTGTCGGGTTTTTCGACAGGCATAACTAATCCGGCGGATTTCCGCTTTGCCCAGAGGTTTATTTTCTTATGTACCAGGTTGTTGCGTCTGATTTAGATGGCACGCTGCTTTCCCCCGACCATACCCTTTCACCCTACGCGAAAGAGACCTTAAAACTTCTGACCGCGCGCGGCGTGAACTTCGTTTTCGCCACTGGCCGCCACCATGTTGACGTGGGACAAATCCGCGATAACCTGGGCATCAAAGCCTACATGATCACCTCAAACGGTGCGCGTGTGCACGATACCGACGGCAATCTGGTCTTTACCCATAATCTGGATCACGACATCGCCACCGACCTGTTTGGCGTGGTGCATGCGAACCCGGATATCCTCACCAACGTGTACCGTGACGACGAATGGTTTATCAACCGTCATCGCCCGGATGAGATGCGCTTTTTCAAAGAAGCGGTCTTCAACTACTCCCTGTTTGAGCCGGGCCTGCTGGATGCCGAAGGGGTTAGCAAAATCTTCTTTAGCTGCGAGAACCACGAAAAGCTGCTGCCGCTGGAGCAGGCGATCAATGCCCGCTGGGGCGATCGCGTCAACGTCAGCTTCTCCACGCTCACCTGTCTGGAAGTGATGGCGGGCGGCGTATCGAAAGGTCACGCGCTGGAAGCGGTATCCAAAGCCATGGGCTACAGCCTGAAGGATTGCATCGCCTTTGGCGATGGCATGAACGACGCCGAAATGCTCTCCATGGCCGGTAAAGGCTGCATCATGGCCAATGCGCATCAGCGCCTGAAAGATCTGCACCCGGATCTGGAAGTGATCGGCACCAACGCAGAAAACGCCGTGCCAAACTACCTGCGCCAGTTGTTTCTTGATTGAGCAATATTTAATCAGTTGTCAACTGTGAACTCCGCTACAATGGATGCTCATTAACCAGAGAGACATCCATTGTGGCGTTACTGATCATTACCACTATCCTGTGGGCCTTTTCCTTTAGTCTGTTTGGCGAATACCTCGCCGGGCATGTCGACAGCTACTTTGCGGTGCTGGTGCGCGTAGGCCTGGCAGCGCTGGTGTTCTTACCTTTCCTGCGCACGCGGGGCAACAGCGCAAAAACCATCGGTCTGTATATGCTGGTGGGCGCGATGCAGCTTGGCATCATGTATATGCTGAGTTTCCACGCTTATCTTTATCTTACGGTGTCCGAACTGCTGCTGTTCACCGTGCTCACGCCGCTGTATATCACCCTGATTTACGACCTGATGAGCAAGCGCCGCCTGCGCTGGGGCTATGCCTTCAGCGCGTTGCTGGCGGTGATTGGCGCGGGGATAATCCGTTACGATCAGGTCACCAACCATTTCTGGACGGGCCTGCTGCTGGTGCAGCTTTCCAACATCAGCTTCGCCATTGGCATGGTCGGTTACAAACGCCTGATGGAAACCCGCCCGATGCCGCAGCATAACGCCTTCGCCTGGTTCTATATGGGCGCATTTCTGGTGGCGGTCATCGCGTGGTTTATGATGGGGAACGCGCAAAAAATGCCGGAGACATCGCTGCAATGGGGCATTCTGGTGTTCCTGGGCGTGGCGGCATCCGGGATTGGTTACTTTATGTGGAACTACGGCGCGACGCAGGTGGACGCGGGCACGCTCGGCATCATGAACAATATGCATGTGCCCGCCGGGTTGCTGGTCAATCTGGCGATCTGGCACCAGCAACCGCACTGGCCGAGTTTTATCATTGGTGGTGCGGTGATAGTGGCGTCACTGTGGGTGCATCGCCGCTGGGTCGCTCCGCGCTCCGCACAAAAGGCAGATGATCGCAGGCATGATTCCGCGCTCCACGAATAAACGCCTCCGTCACCGGCTGGCGCTGCTCGCCATCGCGCACGGCAGCGTACAGCCGGCTCCATAATCCCTCGCCCAGGGTTTTAGTGATCACCAGACCCTGGCGCTCAAAACTCTCCACTACCCAGTGCGGCAGTGCGGCAATGCCCATGTTCGCTGCCACCATCTGAATCAACAGCAGCGTGTTATCCACGCTTTTTAGCGACGGGCTGACGCCAGCCGGTTGCAGAAAATGTCGCCAGATATCGAGGCGGCTGCGCTGCACCGGGTAAATCAGCAGCGTTTCGCTGGCGATATCTTCCGGCGTAATACGCGCTTTCGTTGCCAGCGGATGATCCGGGGCCAGCACCAGCCGCACTTCAAAATCAAACATCGGGGAATAGTGCAGACCGCTGCGCGGCAGGATGTCGGAGGTCAGCACCACGTCCAGCTCGCCCTGTTGCAGCGCGGGCTGTGGATCAAACGTCACGCCGGATTTGAAATCCATCTCCACCTGCGGCCACTTCGCCCGGAAAATCTCAAGCGCGGGCGTCAGCCACTGAATGCAACTGTGGCACTCAATCGCGATGCGAAGCGTGGTTTGCTGCGGTTCATTACAGGCCGCAAGTGCACGCGCCATCTGCGGCAGCACCTGATTGGCCAGTTGCAGCAAAATTTCCCCCTGCGGCGTGAACCGCAGCGGCTGGCTCTTACGCACAAACAGACGAAAGCCGAGGCGCTGTTCCAGATCGCTGAACTGGTGGGAAAGGGCGGATTGCGTCTGGTGCAGCGTGGCCGCCGCCGCTGCCAGCGAACCGCTGTTCCGCAACGCCTGTAGCGTTTTCAGGTGTTTAATCTCGATCATGAAAGTCCTTCACTCCGGCATGAACAATTTGCGCTTGAGGAATATACAGTACCTGTCGAATATAGAAGTGTAAACATCTGGATGGCTAAAATCCTTCGTCTTTTAAATTTATGGCGCGTTGGCTGCGTTTACTCACCCCGGTCACTTACTTATGTAAGCTCCCGGGGATGAGCAAACTTGCCGCCTTCCCTAAATTCAAAATCCTTTGGATTTACAACTAATTAGAGGAAGAAAAATGACGATTAAAAATCACACTCTTGGTTTCCCTCGTGTCGGCCTGCGCCGTGAGCTGAAAAAAGCGCAAGAAAGCTACTGGGCGGGCAACACCTCCCGTGAAGAATTACTGGCGGTGGGGCGTGAACTGCGCGCCCGCCACTGGGATCAGCAAAAACAGGCCGGCATAGACCTGCTGCCGGTGGGTGATTTCGCCTGGTACGACCATGTTCTGACCACCAGCCTGCTGCTCGGCAACGTCCCGGCTCGTCATCAGAACAGCGATGGATCGGTCGACATCGACACCCTGTTCCGTATGGGGCGCGGGCGTGCACCGACCGGTGAACCGGCTGCCGCCGCCGAAATGACCAAATGGTTTAACACCAATTATCACTACATGGTGCCGGAATTCACTCAGGGTCAGTCGTTCAAACTGACCTGGACGCAACTGTTGGATGAAGTGGACGAGGCGCAGGCGCTGGGCCACACCGTGAAACCTGTGCTGCTCGGCCCGGTGACTTACCTGTGGCTTGGCAAAGTGAAGGGCGAGCAGTTTGACCGCCTCTCCTTACTCAACGACATCCTGCCGGTCTACCAGCAGGTGCTGGCGGAGCTGGCGAAACGCGGCGTTGAGTGGGTGCAAATCGACGAACCGGCGCTGGTACTGGAGTTACCGCAGGAATGGCTCGCCGCCTTCAAACCCGCTTATGACGCGCTCGCAGGCCAGGTCAGGCTGCTGCTGACCACCTATTTTGAAGGCGTTACGCCAAACCTCGACACCATCACCGCGCTGCCGGTGCAGGGGCTGCACGTCGATCTGGTGCACGGTCGTGATGACGTCAATGAACTGCATCGTCGCCTGCCGTCCGACTGGCTGCTCTCGGCGGGGCTGATTAACGGTCGTAACGTCTGGCGCGCCGATCTGACCGAAAAATATGCGCAGATTAGCGCGATCGCAGGCCTTCGTGCGCTGTGGGTGGCGTCATCCTGCTCGCTGCTGCACAGCCCAATCGATCTGAGCGTTGAAACCCGCCTCGACGCCGAAGTCAAAAGCTGGTTCGCCTTCGCTCTGCAAAAATGCGAAGAACTGGCGTTGCTGCGCGATGCGCTCAACAGCGGCGACACGGCAAAACTGAATGAATGGAGCGCCCCGATCCAGGCGCGTCGCAGCTCAACGCGGGTGCATAACGCGGCGGTTGAACTGCGTCTTGCCGCCATCACCGCGCGGGACAGCGAGCGCCAGAGCGCCTACGCTGACCGCGCCGTGGCGCAGCGCGCACGCTTTAACCTTCCGGCATGGCCGACCACCACGATTGGCTCTTTCCCGCAGACCACCGAGATCCGCGGCCTGCGTCTGGATTTCAGACAGGGACGTCTGGACGCGGGCAACTACCGCACCGGCATTGCCGGACACATCAAACAGGCGATTGCCGAGCAGGAGCGCTTAGGGCTGGACGTGCTGGTGCACGGCGAAGCCGAGCGTAATGACATGGTGGAATACTTCGGCGAGCACCTCGACGGCTTTGTGTTCACCCAGAACGGCTGGGTGCAGAGCTACGGCTCCCGCTGCGTGAAGCCGCCGGTGGTGATTGGCGATGTCAGCCGCCCGGAGCCGATCACCGTGGAGTGGGCGAAATACGCTCAGTCTCTGACCGAAAAACCGGTAAAAGGTATGTTGACCGGGCCGGTGACGATCCTCTGCTGGTCATTCCCGCGCGAGGACGTCTCACGCGAAACCATCGCCAAACAGATCGCCCTGGCACTGCGCGACGAAGTCGCCGATCTGGAAGCCGCCGGGATTGGCATTATTCAGATTGATGAACCCGCGTTGCGCGAAGGTCTGCCGCTGCGTCGCAGCGACTGGGACGCCTACCTGCAATGGGGCGTGGAGGCTTTCCGCATTAACGCCGCCGTGGTGCGCGACGACACGCAGATCCACACCCACATGTGTTACTGCGAGTTCAACGACATCATGGATTCCATCGCCGCGCTGGATGCGGATGTGATCACCATTGAAACCTCGCGTTCAGATATGGAATTGCTGGAGTCGTTCGAGGAGTTCGACTACCCGAACGAAATCGGGCCGGGTGTGTATGACATTCACTCCCCGAACGTACCGAGCGTGGAATGGATTGAGGCGCTGCTGAAAAAAGCTGCGCAGCGCGTTCCGGCTGAACGCCTGTGGGTGAACCCGGACTGCGGCCTGAAAACCCGCGGCTGGCCGGAAACCCGCAGCGCCCTGGCGAACATGGTGCAGGCGGCGCAGAATTTGCGGACGGCGTAGTTTTTCCCCTCACCCTGGCCCTCTCCCAAGGGGAGAGGGGACTCAAACCACCCTCACCCTAACCCTCTCCCTGAGGGAGAGGGAACCGCCCGAGCGCGGACTTGCCTTTCCCCCTCTCCCTGAGTGAGAGGGGACCGCCCGAGTGCGGACTTGCCTTTCCCCCTCTCCCTGAGGGAGTGCGAACCGCCCGAGTGCGGACTTGCCTTTCCCCCTCTCCCTGAGGGAGTGCGAACCGCCCGGGCGCGGACTTGCTTTTCCCCCTCTCCCTGAGGGAGAGGGCCGGGGTGAGGGTGAATCAATCTTCACAACGGAAAACTGGTCATATTTTTGTCAGATTCCCCTGTTTTAATCATCACATTGAAAACAGAGGGAAAACTGAAATGAGCAAGAAAGTCACGTTGACTGCCGTGTTACTGGCTACCCTGAGCGTTCCGGCTTTCGCCAAAACGACACTCACGCTTTACACCAGCCAGCCGGGCGAAGATGCCCAGATGACGGTGAGCGCATTTGAACAAGCGCACCCGGACATTGAAGTGAAATGGATCCGCGACGGAACCACCAAACTGACCGCGCGCTTGCAGGCCGAACTGGCGGCTGGCGGGGCCGCGCCGGACGTGCTGCTGATCGCTGACAGCGTCACCATGGAATCCCTCAAAAAACAGGATCTGCTGGCAGCCTATGTTTCCCCGGAAGCCAAACGCTATGACGCGCAGCTGTACGACGCGGCGGGCTATTACTACGGTACCAAGCTCATCACCACCGGTATTGCTTATCACACCAAAGCGCCGGTGAAGCCCGCGTCCTGGCAGGATCTGCTCAAGCCAGAGCTTAAAAACATGACCACGCTGCCCAGCCCGCTTTACTCCGGCGCGGCGCAAATTCACATGGCGACGCTGATGAACAATCCGCAGCTTGGCTGGGGCTATTACGAGAAATTGAAAGCCAACGGCGCGATGCCGCAGAGCGGGAATGGTGCGGTAATGAGTGCCATCACTTCCGGCAATAAAGCCTATGGCGTGCTGGTGGATTACATGGCGATCCGTGAAAAAGCCAAAGGCGCACCGATTGATTTCGTGTTCCCGAAAGAGGGTGTGAGCATCGTCACTGAGCCGGTAGCGATGATGAAAAACGCCAAAAACCCGGACGGGGCCAAAGCCTTTATTGATTATGTGCTCTCCGATGCCGGGCAGCGACTGGTGCTGAAGCAGGGTTATCTGCCCGCTGACGCCAGCCTGCCGGTACCGGAAGGCTTCCCGCCGCGCGACAGTATCAAACTGATGCCGTTTGATGCCGCGAAAGCCCTGACCGACGCCGAACCGAATAAAAAGCGCTTTAGCGATCTGTTCGGAAACAAATAACCGATGAGCATCATGACGCTTCGTCACGCCACCAGCAGCGGCCCGCCGAAAGGGTTGCTGTGGGTGTTGTTGTGTATTGTGGCGCTCCTTTCCCTGCTCCCCAGCCTGCGCCTGCTGGTCACCGCATTGCTGGACTGGCGAGAGGGCGGGAGTAGCAGTTTATGGCGAGTGCTCAGCAGTTCCTCCACCTGGACCGCGCTGTACCATAGCTTCTATACCAGCGGACTTGGGACCCTCCTCTCCCTGATCCTGGGCAGCGTGTTCGCCTTTTGCCTGGGTTTGACCAACATCCGCATGAAACAGATGTGGGTATTTCTGTTTATGCTGCCGATGATGATCCCGCCGCAGGTAACGGCGCTGAGCTGGCTTCAGCTTTTCGGGCCGGGCAGCATTCTGCTTAACAGTATCGGGCTGGCCCCGTCGTTCGGTAGCCCTAATCCGCTCTATTCCGCCGAGGGCATCGCGCTATTGCTCGGCGTTCAACACGCGCCGCTGGTGTTCCTGGCGCTGCGCACGCAGTTGCACTGTTTACCGAAAGAGCAAATTGAAGCGGCGCGCCTGAACGGGGCCTCACTGTGGCGGGTGTTTTTCGACATCGTGCTGCCGCTGTGCCGCACTGCATTGTGGGCAGGGGCCGCCATCGCATTTGTCTCGGCGCTGGGGAACTTTGGCATCCCGGCGATGCTCGGCATTCCCGTCTCTTACTTCGTCTTGCCCATTCAGATTTACCAGACGCTCTCCAGCTTCGGTCCGTCGATGCTCAGTGATGTCGCAGCCCTCTCGGTGCTGATGGGTGTGCTGGCGATTGGCATCGTCTCATTGCAGGGCGTGATGCAGCGGCGTCATGCCCTGCCGCTGATCGGCATGGCGGGACGGGCGCTTGATTTTCAGCTCGGCAAATGGCGACTGGCGACAGAAGTGCTGCTCGGCGGGGTGCTGTTCGCCATCCTCGTGCTGCCGTTGCTGGCGCTGATCGCCACTTCATTAGTCCCCACGCTGGGCGTGCCGCTGAATGCAAAAACGCTGACTTTCGCCGCCTGGCAGTCGATGTTCGACAGCGAAAGCGCCACCTGGCGGGCGCTCACCAATAGCATGGTGCTGTCGGTCTCTGCCGCGCTGGTGCTGATGCTGCTTTCTCTGCCGCTGGCATGGTTGCTGGTGCGCTATGCCAGCCGTCCGCTGCGCTGGCTGCAAAACGCCATTGATATTCCCTACACCCTGCCGGGCGTGGTGCTGGCGATTGCTATTATTTTGCTGTTCTCGCGTCCGCTGCCGCTGCTTGAAGTCAGCCTCAGCGGGACGCTGACCATCATTTTTATCGCCTATCTGGCGCGGTTTTTGACCGTGTGTTTAAAGCCAGTGCATAACAGCATGTTGCAGCTTGACCCGGCGATGGAGGAGGCCGCGAGCCTGGCGGGGGCGAACTTTTCCCAGCGCTTGCGTCACATCGTGCTGCCCCTGCTTGCACCTGCCGCCTTTGCCGGTGCGCTGCTGGTATTTCTGACGGCGGTGAACGAACTGACCGTCTCGGCGCTGTTATGGAGCGCGGGTAAAGAAACCATTGGCGTGGTGATTTTCAATCTCGACGAAAGCGGTAACAAAGTGCTGGCCTCGGCGGTATCCGTACTGGTGGTGGCACTGGTGGCGGTGGTAATGCTGCTGTTAAGCGGCCTGGGCCGTTTTCTTCCGAAGGGAGTGATTCCGTGGCAGAACTGAAACTGGAGCGGCTGAATAAAGCCTTTGGCGATCACGCCGTCGTACGCGATTTAACGCTGACCATTCCGCAAGGCGCGTTCACCGCGTTGCTTGGGCCGAGCGGCTGCGGCAAGACCACTACGCTGCGCATTCTGGCCGGACTGGAGCATTTAAGCCACGGCAAGCTTTGGCTGGGCGACCGTCTGCTGGCGGATGAGAAAACCCATCTGCCGCCGGAAGTGCGCAATATGGGGATGGTTTTTCAGTCCTACGCCCTCTGGCCGCACATGACGGTCGCTGAAAACGTGGGCTATCCGCTGAAGCTGAAAAAGGTCAACGGCGCGGCGCGGCAGAAGCAGGTGATGGATGCGCTGGAGGTCGTCGAGCTGGGCGCGTATGCCGATCGATCGCCGCAGGAACTCAGCGGCGGGCAGCGTCAGCGGGTGGCGCTGGCGCGCTGTCTGGTGTCGGAGCCGCAGGTGGTGTTGCTTGATGAGCCGCTGGCAAACCTCGACCGACATCTGCGCGCCACCATGGAGCAGACCTTCCGTGAGTTTCACCGCCGCACCGGAGCGACCTTTGTTTACGTCACTCACGATCAGGCCGAAGCGATGGCACTGGCAAGCCACATCGCGGTAATGCACAAGGGTGAACTGATGCAATGGGGTTCACCGCAGGCGCTGTATCAGCATCCGCAAAGCGCGTGGGTGGCGAGATTTATCGGCAAAGGTAGCGTGCTGGAACTGGCGGGCCACGCCGGGGAGCGGCACCTGAACGGCGGCGAACTGCACCGGGGATTAGGTGTGGCGACCGGGGGGCCACGTCAGCAGGTTCTGGTGCGCCCGGAACATGTGGAAGTGGGCAATGATGGCCTGCGTGCGCAGGTGGAGAGCTGTATTTATCAGGGCGAACGCTATCTTCTGGCGCTGCGGCTGGCCGACGGGCAGCAACTGACTGCATTTCATCATGCGCCTTTTCATGAGCAGGCATCGGTGGCGGTACGCCTGCATCAGGGCTGGCGTCTGGAGGCCGCGTGAGCTTTCGCATTGAGATTTTAAGCGGCCTGCATCATAAAGCGCCTGCCGCCATTTTATTGACCACGCCGACGCAGCGTATTTTGCTCGACGCCGGAGGCGCGCTCGAACCGGAAAGCGAAGAGTGGCCCGTGCCGGACAATATTGATGCGGTGCTGCTCAGTCACGATCATGTCGATCACATCGCCGGGCTTTCCCGTTTGCCGCGGCACATCCCGGTTTACTGTAGCGCCGTTACCGCCCGCGCCTTACCCGCCGGGCGCAATGTGCAGATTATCGCCGTGCGCGACCAGTTCCGCCTTGGTGATATCACCGTCACCACCGGCAGTTGCGGTCACGCCTGGGGCGGCGTCTGGTTCCATCTTGATGTGCCCGGCGGCCTGTTTTATAGCGGGGATATTAGTCTTGAGTCGGCACTGTTTCGCTTCGATCCACCGCCGCGCGCGGACATTGCGCTGATCGATGCTTCCTATGGATTATATGAGGTGTCACAGCGCCAGCAGTGGGCTGCTTTCTCCGCACACCTGCGCCAGCCGACGCTCTGTCCGGTGCCACCGTCGGGTCGTGCGGTAGAGATCGCTTTATGTCAGATGCTGGCGGGCAATGTGCGGATGGCAATGGACGATGACTGTCGGGTGGTGCTGGAGGCGATGGCGGAAGCAAATGACGGCAGCCTGCATGCCGCTATTCAACCCGCATTACGCAGTCTGTGCCAGCAATTGCCGCCGTTTACGCCGGATGCCTTACTGGTACTGGCCGCCGATCCAGACGGGCAAAGTGGGGTGGCGGGTGCGTTGCGGGCACGGTCTGATTTTCACCATCGCACGCTGTTTACCGGCCATATGAACCAGCTCGCACGCCAGCAGTGGCAGGCCGGAGAAGTCGATTTTTGCCGCTGGAATGTGCACCCGACGCGCCAGTGCCTGCAACGCCTGGTATTGATGCTGGGATGTAAGGCGCTGACTCCGCTGTTTACGCCGATAGACGACGTGGCCCGCTGGCAGCAGGAATTAGGCTGTGCGATTGTCTGCCCTTCCTGATTGTTCACCCTCACCCTAACCCTCTCCCTGAGGGAGAGGGGACTAAAACCTCCCTCTCCCTCAGGGAGAGGGGATCGCCCGAGCGCGGACTTGCCTTTCCCCCTCTCCCTCAGGGAGAGGGGATCGCCCGAGCGCGGACTTGCCTTTCCCCCTCTCCCTTAGGGGGAGGGCCGGGGTGAGGGTCTATTTCCTGTCCACCTTAAAATTACCCACCTTTCACCACTTCTGTGACTCTCACCGCAAAAGTATTATCATTATATTGTTATAACAATTGCACATCATAATAAAGGATCTCTGTATGAACTACGAAAACGTGGGACGTGCCATTGTTGAACACTGCGGCGGCCTGGACAATTTTATTCATGTCACCAACTGCATGACCCGGGTACGGGCGACGATTGCTGACGGTTCGCAGGTCGATATCCCGGCGCTGAAAGCCATCGACGGGGTGCTTGGCGTAGTGGAAGATGACACCCTTCAGGTGATCGTCGGGCCGGGGAAATCCTCAAAAGTCGCGGATGTCATTAACGCGATGCTCAAAGGCCAGGGTGCAACGAGTAACGTTGAAGAGAAGGCGCGGCTCGCACGGGAAAAAGCCAAAAAGCAGACCCGCACCAAAATTGTCCTCAAACATATCGCCAATATTTTTGTGCCGATCCTGCCTGCGCTGATCGCCGCGGGCATCCTGATGGGGCTGAACAATGTGCTGGTCAATTCGGCGGCGTCCTGGGCGCTGACGCACCAGATTGCCGCCGCCGGAGATTTATCGCCCACCCAGGTCGTGCTCGATCAGCGGCACCTGCTCGGCGTCAGTCAGTTCCTGGATATTATTTCGAAAGCGCTGTTTAGCTTCCTGGCGATCTACACCGGCGTTACGGCCGCGAAAGAGTTTGAAGGCAATATGATCCTCGGCGGTTTGCTGGGCGCGGTAACCATCGCTCCGCAGCTACCTCTGCTGGGCCTGACGCCCGGTCAGGGCGGGTTGATTGGCGTGATCCTGTGCGTCTGGCTGATGTGCCTGCTGGAAAAACAGGTGCGCAGAATTATCCCCGATGTGCTGGACGTTGTACTGACGCCGACCATCGTGCTGCTGGTAATGGCCTGCGCCTTGCTGCTGGTGATTATGCCTGCCGCCGGGGTCGTGTCGAACGGCATTCTGCACGGGCTGAACGGACTGCTCTCCAACGGCGGGATTGCGGCAGGCTTTGTGTTATCCGCGCTGTTCCCGTTTTTGATTTCATTAGGTTTGCACCACGGCCTGTTCCCCATTCACCTTGAGATGATTAACGCCACCGGCCATGCGCCGCTATTTGCTATTCAAATCATGTCGAACGCCGGGATGGTCGGGGCGGCAACCGCCGTTCTGCTGCTCACCCGCGACCCGGTGATGAAAAAAATCGCTCGTGGCGCGATCCCGACTTCCATTCTCGCCGTTGGCGAACCGACGATTTTTGGCGTCAACATTCCCGCTGGTTTTGCCTTTATCACCGGGTCGATTGGGGCCGGATTTGGTGGCGTGATGGTGGTCTTGCTCGGCGTTTCCACCAATGGCGTGGGCGCGGCGGGGTTATCGGCGCTGCCGTTGATTGCCGACGGCAAATATCTGCAATACATCATTTCGTGGCTGGTGGGATGCGCCGCTGCGTTTACGCTGACCTGGGTGGTCGGCAAGTTACGCGGTTACGACAAAGAGACGGCGTGACGGAAAGAAAACAAGGAGTTAAAAATGAAAGCCATTATGTTGATGTTTGATTCGCTGAATAAACACCTGTTGTCTGCCTATGGCAGCGACCGGGCGATTACGCCGAATTTTCAACGCCTGAAAGAACGCACGGTACGCTTTGATAATTTCTACGTCGGCAGTATGCCGTGCATGCCCGCCCGCCGTGAACTGCATACCGGCCGGTACAATTTTCTCCATCGGGGCTGGTCGCCGCTGGAGCCGTTTGATGACTCGATGCCGGAAATCTTAAAAAAGCACGGTGTGCACACGCATCTGGTCACCGACCATAAGCATTACTGGCGCGACGGCGGGGCAACCTACCACTCACGCTATAGCACGCATGAATTTGTGCGCGGGCAGGAAGGGGACGCGTGGAAAGGGGTGGTGGAGAAGCCGCATTATGATTATGAATCCGGCGAGCCGGAGGAGATCAAACAGCGCCGCATCACCAGCCGCGTGCAGCACCAGATCAACGTGCAGTTTATGCAGGATGAAGAAGACCACCATCTTGTTCGCACCATCAATCATGGCCTGGATTTTATTGATACCAACCACGCCAGCGATAACTGGTTCCTGCAACTGGAATGTTTTGATCCGCATGAGCCGTTCTTCGTGCCGGAGAAGTACCTGAAAATGTACGGCATTGAAGATCCGTCGCAGTTCGACGGCTGGCCACCGTACTACTTCGTCACCGAAAGCGATGAGCGTAAAAGTCTTATCCAGAAATACTACATGGCGCTGCTGACGATGGTGGACGCGGCAGTCGGGCGCGTGCTCGATCATATGGATCGTTACGATCTGTGGAAAGACACGATGCTGATTGTGAATACCGACCACGGTTTTTTACTCGGCGAGCATGAGTGGTGGGGGAAAAACATCATGCCGCTGTATAACGAAGTGGCCAATATTCCCTTCTTTATGTGGCACCCGGCGTACGGTGGCGCAGGGGAATCACGGCAGGCGCTGGCGCAGACGATCGACATCCCGGCGACCCTGCTTGACAGTTTCGGCCTGCAAAAACCGGCGGATATGCAGGGCGTTTCGCTCCTTCCGGCGCTGCGCGATGACACCCCGGTGCGCGAGTACGCGCTGTTTGGCTACCACGGTTGCCACATCAATATTACCGATGGCCGCTACGTGTATATGCGCTCGCCCATCGTGCAGGAGATCGAGGGCCTGTACGAATACACCCTGATGCCCACCCGCATCAACCGGCGCTTTACCCCTGCGGAGTTGCAGAACGCGACGCTTCGTCCGGCATTTACCTTCACCAAAGGGTGCCCGGTGCTGAAAGTGCCGGCGGAATCGGTGATGACGCGCCATGCGGATCGGTTTGGGCATCGGCTGTATGACCTGGAGTGCGATCCCCGGCAGCGTACCCAGAGTCGTGACGAGCAGGCCGCACGGCGCTTGTGTCAGGGGATAGTCGGCTTAATGCTGGATTCCGACGCCCCGGAGGAACTTTATCCCCGTTACGGGCTGGATGAGGCGCAATCGCCGCTGCTCGGACACGATCCGCATCTGTTACCGGAACTGGCAGATTACGCGCCGCGCGTCCGTTATGGGCTGGCGGCTTTACTTCAGCACCTGGAAACCACCGAACAAGCGGCGTTAGCAGAACACCTCACCAGTGCCTGCCATCCGGGCTGGAATGAAGAAAATTTGTGGGCTTTCGTCCAGAACGCTTTACCAGAGGAGCAACAGCAGAGCGTGTATTATAAGATGGCATTAGAAATGCGGCTTGATTAGGTTGTATGGTATCCCCGGCACGGCAAACCGCCTGCCGGGGGTAAAGGAGTGTGAAGTTAACGTTAATGAAAGAAGAACTGGATTTTTCTCGCGGCGCAAAGCCCCTCTATGCCCAGCTTTACGACATCCTGCTCACCCGGCTGAAAAACGGCGCGTGGAAGAAAAATGATGTCCTGCCGACCGAAGCGGAATTTGAAGAGCTGTTTGGCGTAAGCCGGATCACCGCGCGGCGTGCGCTGGCAGAACTGGCGGCGAAAGGACTGGTGAAGCGTCAGGCGGGCATCGGCACGATGGTTATCAGCACCTCTGAAAAACAGGGCGTGAAAACCAAAGTCTGTCTGATCGATGGTCAACAGCAGCAACCTATCCGGCGTAATAACCTTAAGCTGGAGTGCCTTCTTCCTCCGGCGGCGATTGCCACGGCCTTTGGCGTGGATGATGCGACGCCGCTTTTCCTGCTCACCCGCACGATTTTCCGTCAGAACGAATCCCCGGCGCAGGTCAACTACATCTGGCTTACGGCCCGGCTGGGCGATCTCACCCTGGACGCGCTGGAGAACGGGCTGTACGCCATGCTTGAGCAGCGTAATGAAAATATCGAACGCTATCAGGATGTGATCACCTCAGAGCTGCCTGGCCCGGATGATTGCGACATTCTGAATATCTCACCCGCTGAACCGCTGCTGGTAAAAACCCGCAAAGGCTATAACGATCGCGGCGAACTGACGGAGTTCGGCGTGGCCAAACATCTGGCCAGTTGTTACCAGTACATCGTTGAGAACAGCCGATGACACAGGAATTATAAATATGGCCGTAATGGGCTGCCATGTGATGGCTAAACCGACCGGGTCGGTGTGCAATATCGATTGCACCTACTGTTTTTACCTCGAAAAAGAGGCGCTGTACCCCGAGCGTAATACCAACTGGCGCATGACGGATGAAACGCTTGAAGCCTTCGTCAAACAGCATATCGCGGCGCAACAGGGTTCACAGGTGACTTTCGCCTGGCAGGGCGGCGAACCCACCATGATGGGGCTGTCCTTTTTCCGCCGGGTGGTGGAGCTGTGTGAAAAACACGCGGGCGGCAAGCAGATCGATCATGCCCTGCAAACCAACGGCATCCTGTTAAACGATGAGTGGGCGCGCTTTTTCGCTGAAAACCATTTTCTGATCGGGCTGTCGATTGATGGCCCGGCTGAGTTGCATAATCAGTACCGCGTGAACCGCGCCGGGAAAGGGACGCACGAAAAGGTCGTGGCGGCGATGGCGCTGCTGAAAGCGCATAACGTGGCCTTTAATACCCTCACCGTGGTCGGCAAACACAATGTCGGGCACGCGCGTGAGGTGTATGAGTTTCTGCTGGCGGCAGGCTCCCGCCATATCCAGTTTATCCCGCTGGTGGAGCGGATGAGTACGGAAGACTCCACGGTGCTGAACCTGGTGATGCCCGGTGAAAGCGCGGCAACGCTGGCCCCGTGGACGGTGCCGGCCTGGCAGTACGGCGAATTCCTCAACCAGATTTTTGATATCTGGGTGCGTCGGGATGTCGAACTTGTCAGCGTGCAGATGTTTGATGTGGCGCTGGCTGCCTGGACGGGCCAACCGCCGGTGCTGTGCGTCCATTCCCAGACCTGCGGCCACGCTTTTGCGCTGGAAGCCAACGGCGATCTCTATAACTGCGATCACTATGTCTACCCGGAGCATTTACTGGGCAATATTCATCAGCACAGCATCAGCGAGTTAAATAATAGCGAGCAGGCGATTGCTTTCGGTCAGGCCAAGAACGATACCCTGACGCCCGACTGCCGACGCTGTGAATTCCGCCCGGTATGCCACGGCGGCTGCCCGAAACACCGCTTTGCCGTTTCGCCTACCGGTCATCCGGGGCATAACTATTTATGCGCAGGCTATAAGCACTTTTTCCGCCATATTACGCCGACGATGAATCTGTGGCAGAACATACTGGAACGCGGTTACCCGGCGGGAAGCATCATGCAGGCGCTGGCCCAGCCGCAGCCTCGCCCGGCTGCGGTTGAAACCGTGGGACGCAACGATCCCTGCCCGTGCGGCAGCGGCAAAAAATATAAGAAATGTTGCGGAAGCCATTAATCCTTCGCCCACGGCAGCGTGGGCGTTGGTGTTAACTCTTTTTCGAACTATTGTCCGCAAACCACTTCAGCATCCGCTGCCAGCCATCTTTGGCGGATTCCTCATGGTAGCTCGGACGGTAATCGGCATTAAATGCATGACCGGCATCCGGGTAAACCACGATTTCAGCGTGAGCATTACCCGCCCGTAGCGCCTGGCGCATGGTTTCGACGGTATCCTGCGGAATGCTGCCATCCTGCGCGCCATAGAGTCCCAGAACCGGGGCGTTCAGCTCGGAGGCGATATCCACCGGGTGCTTTGGCGAATTCAGCGTCTTATCACCCACCAGCTTACCGTACCAGGCCACGGCGGCCTTGAGCTGCGGGTTATGCGCGGCGTACAGCCAGGCGATGCGCCCGCCCCAGCAGAATCCTGTTGCCAGAAGCCGGTGCGGGTCTCCGCCGTTGCGGGCCGCCCAGTTTGCGACATGATCGAGATCGGCGAGCACCTGCGCGTCCGGCACTTTCGACACCAGTTCGCTAAACAGCGTGGAAATGTCAGTAAATTCATTCGGATCGCCCTGACGGAAATAAAGCTCAGGCGCGACGGCAAGATACCCCTCCCGCGCCAGCCGGCGGCAGAGATCGCGAATATGCTCATGCACCCCAAAAATCTCCTGGATCACAATCACCACAGGCAGCGCGTCGCTCACCCCTTCAGGACGGGCGAAATAAGCGGGCATATTCTCGCCCTGCGACGGGATCGAGGTAATGCTGGCGATAATGGCGTCTTCAGGCGTCGTGATGGCAGTGGAAGCGTGAGGTGAAGCAGCGGGGGCAAAGCCGGGCTGTTTGTCAGTGGTCATGGCAATCTCCGTACCCTTTTAGAATTAGCGCAATAAATAACTATAGTCAGACGTGAAAATTCCAGCGTCAGAGAAAAGGGCTATCTTTTGAGAAAGCTCGCGATAGTGAATATGTTAATGTGATGTGTATCACTATTTTATGGAAAATCACTGCAATGATTTTTATGTGTGGTGATGGCTGTCACGAAACAGAGCGTGCGGCTTCTGTAAAGTACCGTTTTGCTGCTCTCGACAAACCGACCCACAGAGGAGTCACTTATGTCCAAGTCTGATGTTTTTCACCTCGGCCTCACCCAAAACGATTTACAAGGGGCTACGATTGCCATCGTCCCGGGCGATCCGGAGCGAGTTGAGAAAATCGCCGCGCTGATGGATAAGCCGGTTAAGCTGGCATCGCACCGCGAATTCACCTCATGGCGTGCTGAACTGGATGGTAAACCGGTTATCGTGTGCTCCACCGGCATCGGCGGCCCGTCTACCTCTATTGCCGTAGAAGAACTGGCCCAGTTGGGTATCCGCACCTTTTTACGCGTTGGCACCACCGGTGCTATTCAGCCGCACATCAATGTCGGTGACGTGCTGGTGACCACCGCCTCCGTGCGTCTTGATGGCGCGAGCCTGCACTTTGCCCCGATGGAATACCCGGCGGTCGCTGATTTCACCTGTACCACTGCGCTGGTGGAAGCGGCAAAAGCCGTTGGCGCGACCACCCACATTGGCGTCACCGCCTCGTCCGACACCTTCTACCCAGGCCAGGAGCGTTATGACACCTTCTCTGGCCGCGTGGTGAGCCGTTATAAAGGTTCAATGGAAGAGTGGCAGTCAATGGGCGTGATGAACTACGAGATGGAATCCGCCACGCTGCTGACCATGTGTTCAAGCCAGGGCCTGCGCGCCGGGATGGTAGCGGGCGTCATCGTTAACCGCACCCAGCAGGAAATTCCTAACGCGGAAACCATGAAGCAGACCGAAAGTCACGCGGTGAAAATCGTCGTTGAAGCGGCGCGCCGCCTGCTGTAATCAAATTTGCGTAAGCCCGGACAAGCATCGCGCTACCGGGCGTTCTGAAACGGGGCCTTTATTATTCAGGCCCCGTTTTTTTGCGCTCAAATTAACGTTGAGTGGCTTCCAGTAACGCGCCAAGTGACAGCCCGACCTCTTCGGATAACGGCATCAGCTCGTCACTAACTGCCGCAAAGGCATCAAGAAAACGTCCCTTTTGATGCAGATCCACAATCTTTCCCGCGCACGTATGGAATTTGGCATGAAGGAGACGAAAATGTTCATATTCAGGATGGCGGGACAGAGCAGCCCCTTCGTTATAAATCCAGTTGCCGACCTTACAAACGGCATCGCTTGAGACTTGCGCGACGTCAAATTCATTACCCCGATGCTCACGTAAAGCGGTGAGCCACCGTTCGCGCCACGCGATATGGAACGCAATGGCTTCTTCAAAAATAAGCCCGTTCAGGTTCTGGCGTTCTGCGGGGACACCTAACGCAACGTTTTCGCCTTCAATTCTTCTTTTTATCCAGGATCTGATTTCCATAATATTCTCCGTTTATTGGATGATGTCGTTTATGAATGCAATACCTGCTAATAGCGTTGATAGATAACCGGTTCTCTGGCATTTCAGCCAGAGATATCGACACCTGTAAATAAGCTATTCTTTTTTATTGATGAGTTTTTCTAAATATAAAAATAGAAAAAGCACCCGGTGTTATACAGTGCCGATCTATATTGGCGATCTCAACCTTTTATTAAAATAATTATTGATTTCTGCTCAGGGTGTGAAGTTTTTTATATTTAGCAGGATGATTGTATTTATTTTATAAATAATAAATTCAGTTTGTATATTTCAGAATTATTAAATTAGCGGCACATATCCCTTTCTGATATCCAGCAACAGGCGCTGCCGTCTGGCGTTTTACGTTCATATTTGCGTAGCGCCTCGCAGGAAAATCCTTTCCAACTGGACATCTGTACAGCACAATCTTACTTTGCACGAGTCAGAAGTTCATGCAGGGGGCGTGGTGGATATTTCAGTGATGATAAGCGTGGCGGCAGCGCTGCTTGGGGTGCTGATCGGGTGGTTGGCGATGAAATCACGGGCGGACCAGATACGGGCCGATCTGCTGGAAGATCGCCGTGAACTGGATATCGCATTAAGCGCCGCCAGACAGCAGCTTGTGCAGCATCAGCACTGGCGGGATGAATGCGAACAGCTTAATAACGAACTGCGTAACCTGCGGGAAATTAACAGCTCGCTGGAAGCCGATCTGCGCGAAGTCACCACGCGCCTCGAATCCAGCCAGCACCATGCTGAAGACAAAATTCGCCAGATGCTCAACAGCGAACAGCGCCTGAGCGAACAGTTTGAAAACCTCGCCAACCGTATTTTTGAGCACAGCAATCGCCGGGTCGATGAACAAAACCGCCAGAGCCTTGGCGGGTTGCTTACGCCGCTGCGTGAACAACTGGATGGGTTTCGCCGCCAGGTGCAGGAGAGCTTCGGTCAGGAAGCGCGTGAACGTCACACGCTGGCGCACGAGATCCGCAATCTTCAGCAACTGAATGCGCAAATGGCGCAGGAAGCGATTAACCTGACCCGCGCGCTGAAAGGCGACAATAAAGCTCAGGGTAACTGGGGGGAAGTGGTGCTGACCCGCGTGCTGGAGGCGTCCGGGTTGCGTCAGGGTTATGAATACGAAACTCAGGTGAGCATCGAAACGGAAACACGTGCGCGAATGCAGCCTGATGTCATCGTCCGTCTGCCGCAGGGTAAAGATGTGGTCATCGACGCCAAAATGACTCTGGTTGCCTATGAGCGCTATTTCAATGCGGAAGACGAATACACCCGCGAGAGCGCGTTGCAGGAGCACATCGCTTCGGTACGCAACCACATCCGCCTGCTTGGGCGCAAAGACTACCAGCAGTTACCAGGCCTGCGATCGCTGGACTATGTGCTGATGTTTATCCCGGTCGAACCCGCCTTTTTACTGGCGCTGGACCGACAGCCGGAACTGATAACCGAAGCGCTAAAAAATAACATTATGCTGGTAAGTCCGACCACGCTTCTGGTGGCGCTGCGTACGATCGCTAACCTCTGGCGATATGAGCACCAGAGCCGCAACGCCCAGCACATCGCCGATCGCGCCAGTCGCCTGTACGATAAAATGCGCCTGTTTGTTGATGATATGTCGTCGGTCGGGCAGGGCCTCGATAAAGCCCAGGATAACTACCGCCAGGCGATGAAAAAGCTCACGTCGGGACGCGGGAACCTGCTCGCTCAGGCTGAGGCGTTTCGCGGCCTGGGTGTCGAAGTAAAGCGCGAGATTAATCCGGATTTGGCGGAACAGGCCAAAGCCCAGGATGAAGAGTTTCGTTTGCGCGCCGGGGAAAGGGAGAGGGAAGAATCCAGTGAAGACAATGCATTAAGCCCGCAAACGGCGGCAAATGAAGGCGCGTCGCGCTATTCACAAGGTGGTTGAAACATAGGGCAATTGCGCCCAATCTGTTACACTTCACGAACAATTTCTTGATAAGCAGGCACTGAGATGGCGGAAGATCCACAAGAAACTTCACAGGACACGACGCACTTTGGTTTTCAGACCGTCGCCAAAACGCAGAAGGCTGACATGGTCGCCCACGTTTTTCATTCTGTGGCAGCGAAATACGATGTGATGAACGATCTGATGTCGATGGGCATCCACCGTTTATGGAAGCGTTTTACCATTGATTGCAGCGGCGTGCGTCGCGGCCAGACGGTACTGGATCTGGCAGGCGGTACGGGCGATCTGACGGCGAAATTCTCGCGTCTGGTCGGCGAAACCGGCAAAGTCGTGCTGGCAGATATCAATGAATCAATGCTCAAAATGGGCCGCGAAAAACTGCGCAACATTGGTGTGATTGGCAACGTTGAATATGTGCAGGCGAATGCCGAGGCGCTACCGTTCCCGGACAACACCTTTGACTGCATCACCATCTCGTTTGGCCTGCGTAACGTCACCGATAAAGAAAAAGCGCTGCGCTCCATGTACCGCGTGTTAAAGCCGGGTGGTCGCCTGCTGGTGCTGGAATTCTCCAAACCGATTATTGAGCCGCTGAGCAAAGCCTACGACGCTTACTCCTTCCACGTGCTGCCGCGCATTGGCGAGCTGGTCGCGAACGACGCTGAAAGCTATCGCTACCTGGCAGAATCCATCCGTATGCATCCCGATCAGGACACCCTGAAGGCGATGATGCAGGACGCTGGATTTGAAAACGTGGATTACTACAACCTGACGGCGGGCATCGTTGCGCTGCATCGGGGTTACAAGTTCTGACGGGAGTGTGCTGATGCCTTTTAAGCCCTTAATGAATGCGAGCATAGAGCGGGTGCTGAACACGTTTTTATATCGCGCTCAGGCCCTCAAACCTGCACGCCAGCGCTTACAGGGCAAAGTTTTACGCGTTGTCTTAAAAGAGCTTTCAACCCCGTTAATCCTGGCATTCAGCGAGCGACAGATTGATGTGCTCGGTGCCTGGGAAGGCGAAGCGGACTGCTCGGTGATCACCGGAATGCGCGTACTGCCAAAACTGCGGGATCGTAATCAACTGACTACCCTTATCCGTAGTGGCGAACTGGAAGTGCAGGGCGATCTTCAGGTTGTGCAGAACTTTGTTGCGCTCATGGATCTTGCCGAGTTTGACGCCGCTGAATTGCTGGCACCCTATACCGGCGATATCGCAGCAGAAGGCGTAAGCCGGATTTTACGCGGTGGCACCACGTTTTTGCGTCAGGGCTTTCAGCGTCAGCAGCAGTATGCAGCGCAAGCGCTGACCGAGGAGTGGCGTATGGCCCCCGGAGCATTGGAAGTTGCGTGGTTTGCGGAAGAGACCGCCGCCGTTGAGCGGTCGGTTGATGCGTTAACCAAAAGGTTGGAAAAACTGGAGGGCAAATGACGCCAGGTGAAATTCGACGCCTTTATTTCATCATCCAGACTTTTTTGAGTTACGGGCTTGATGAGCTCATCCCCAGAATGCGTATTACCCTGCCGCTCAGGCTCTGGCGCAGTACGCTTTTCTGGATGCCAAATCGCCATAAAGACAAAGAATTGGGGCACCGGCTGCGGCTGGCCTTACAGGAACTGGGGCCGGTGTGGATCAAGTTCGGGCAGATGCTCTCTACCCGTCGCGATCTCTTCCCGCCACAGATCGCCGATCAGCTCGCCATGCTTCAGGATCGGGTTGCTCCCTTTGAAGGTGCGCTGGCTAAACAACAGATCGAAAAGGCGATGGGAAATATTCCTGTTGAAACCTGGTTTGACGACTTCGATATTCAGCCGCTGGCGTCGGCGTCCATCGCTCAGGTGCACACGGCGAAGCTGAAAGAGAACGGCAAAGATGTGGTCATTAAAGTGATCCGCCCTGATATTCTGCCGGTCATCAGAGCCGATATGCGTCTGATCTATCGCCTGGCTCGCTGGGTGCCTCGCCTGCTGCCGGACGGACGCCGCCTGCGCCCGCTGGAAGTGGTTCACGAGTACGAAAAAACGCTGATCGACGAGTTGAATTTGCTGCGCGAAGCGGCGAATGCCATCCAGTTACGGCGGAATTTCGAAAACAGCCCGATGCTCTACGTGCCGGAGATTTACTCCGACTACTGTAGCCAGAATATGCTGGTCATGGAGCGCATTTACGGTATTCCGGTGAATGACGTGGTGGCGCTGGAGAAAAACGGCACCAACATGAAACTGCTGGCTGAGCGCGGTGTACAGGTCTTTTTCACCCAGGTCTTCCGTGACAGCTTCTTCCATGCCGATATGCATCCCGGCAACATTTTTGTCAGCTATGAGCATCCGGAAGATCCGCAATACATCGGTATCGACTGCGGCATTGTCGGTTCGCTGAATAAAGAAGATAAGCGCTATCTGGCGGAGAACTTTATCGCCTTCTTTAATCGCGATTACCGCAAAGTTGCTGAACTGCATGTGGATTCAGGCTGGGTACCGCCGGACACCAACGTTGAAGAGTTTGAGTTTGCCATTCGTACCGTCTGCGAGCCGATCTTTGAAAAGCCGCTGGCGGAAATTTCGTTTGGCCATGTACTGCTCAACCTGTTTAACACCGCGCGCCGTTTCAATATGGAAGTGCAGCCGCAGCTCGTTTTACTGCAAAAAACGCTGCTTTATATCGAAGGCGTAGGCCGTCAGCTCTATCCGCAGCTCGATTTGTGGAAAACCGCCAAACCGTTCCTTGAATCCTGGATCAAAGATCAGGTCGGTCTGCCAGCGCTGATCCGCTCACTGAAAGAGAAAGCGCCTTTCTGGGTCGAGAAAATGCCGGAACTGCCGGAGCTGGTGTACAACAATTTGCGCCAGCACAAGCAGTTACAGCACAGCGTTGAGCAAATTTCCCGCGACCTGCATATCAATCATACCCGTCAGGGGCAGTCCCGTTATCTGTTTGGCATTGGGGCTACGCTGATACTCAGTGGCACCCTCATCCTGATTAATCGACCGGAGTGGGAAACGGCTCCGGCATGGCTGATGGCAGGCGGGCTGGTGATCTGGTTGATCGGCTGGCGTAAAACGCGCGCAATTTAGCGTCGCTCCCGAGGGGCTGCGTAACGTATACTGTGGCCCATTTTATTCATCATCTGTCATGAGGTTTTTTGTATGGGTGGTATCAGTATCTGGCAGTTGCTCATTATTGCAGTCATCGTGGTGCTGTTGTTTGGCACCAAAAAACTCGGTTCAATCGGTTCTGATTTAGGTGCATCGATCAAAGGTTTTAAAAAAGCGATGGGCGATGACGATAAGCACGACAAATCCCCGGAAGACGCGGATTTTACGGCGAAATCCATTGCTGACAAGCAGGACGATGTGAAGAAAGAAGACGCAAAGCGTCACGATAAAGAGCAGGTGTAATTCGTGTTCGATATTGGTTTTGGCGAGTTACTGGTGGTTTTCGTCGTCGGCCTCATTGTTTTGGGGCCGCAACGTTTACCTGTGGCGGTAAGAACGATTGCAGGCTGGGTTCGGGCGCTGCGATCGCTTGCCACTACGGTACAAAATGAACTGACGCAGGAACTCAAACTTCAGGAGTTTCAGGACAGCCTGAAAAAGGTTGAAAAAGCGAGCCTCGACAGCCTGACGCCTGAACTAAAAGCGTCGATGGATGAGCTGCGCGAAGCGGCAGAATCGATGAAGCGCACTTACAGTGCCAACGATCCTGAAAAAGAGAGCGACGTTGCGCACACCATCCATAACCCGTTAGTGAAGGGTAACGAAGAGCAGCATCAGGGCGTGACGCCTGCGACGGCAGAACATCAGGCCAGCGCACCGGAGCAAACCCCTGCTGAGCCGAAACCTGTATCACCAGCGGGTGCATCAAAAGCAGAAAGCGCCTCTCCGGCTTCTGACTCCTCACCTTCAACACAGGGTAAATCTTAAACATGGCTGTAGAAGATACCCAACCGCTGATCACGCACCTGATTGAGCTGCGCAAGCGTCTGTTAAACAGCATTGTTGCCGTTTTGATTATCTTTCTGGCACTGGTGTATTTCGCCAATGATATTTATCAGCTGGTGTCCGCCCCGCTGATTAAACAGATGCCGGAAGGCGCGACGATGATCGCCACCGATGTGGCATCGCCGTTCTTCACGCCGATCAAGCTGACCTTTATGGTGTCGCTGATCCTCTCCGCACCCGTCATCCTGTATCAGGTCTGGGCGTTTGTCGCACCAGCACTGTATAAACACGAGCGTCGGCTGGTGATCCCGCTGCTGGTATCCAGTTCACTGCTGTTTTATATCGGCATGGCGTTTGCGTATTTCGTGGTCTTCCCGCTGGCGTTTGGCTTCCTGACGCATACGGCCCCGGTGGGGGTGCAGGTTTCGACCGATATCGCCAGCTATCTGGATTTCGTGATGGCGCTGTTTATGGCCTTCGGCGTGTCGTTTGAAGTGCCCGTGGCGATTGTACTGCTCTGCTGGATGGGCGTGACAACACCGGACGATCTGCGTAAGAAACGCCCGTATGTGCTGGTCGGCGCGTTTGTCGTAGGCATGTTGCTGACGCCGCCGGATGTCTTCTCGCAGACGTTGCTGGCAATTCCGATGTACTGCCTGTTTGAAATCGGCGTCTTCTTCTCGCGGTTCTACGTCGGCAAGCGACGTTTTCGCAGTGACGAAGACGAGACAGAGAACACCGAAGAGTAAACGATAACCGCCCGAAAGGGCGGTTATCATATGGGAGATCGTATGTTTGATATCGGGGTCAATCTGACCAGCTCGCAGTTTGCGAAAGACACGGATGAGGTGGTAACGCGAGCGCTGGCCGCTGGCGTCAACGGCATGTTGTTGACCGGCACTAATCTGCATGAAAGCGAGCAGGTGCAGCGTCTGGCGCAGCGGCTTGATCGCTGTTGGGCGACAGCGGGCGTGCATCCCCATGACAGCAGCCACTGGCACGCGGATACTGCCGAAGCGATTTATACGCTGGCTGCGCAGCCTGAGGTTGTAGCGATTGGCGAATGCGGACTGGATTTCAATCGTAATTTTTCGACGCCTGCGGAGCAGGAAGCGGCATTCAGTGCGCAACTGGCGATTGCCGCAGAGCTATCAATGCCGGTGTTTTTACACTGTCGTGATGCTCACTCGCGTTTTCTGGCGCTGCTTACGCCGTGGCTTGATAAGCTTCCCGGCGCGGTGCTGCACTGCTTTACGGGATCGCAGGCTGAAGCCGACGACTGCCTTGCGCACGGGCTTTATTTAGGGATTACCGGCTGGGTATGCGATGAACGCCGCGGCCAGGAACTGTGCGAAGTGGTGCCGCGTATTCCGGCGGATCGCCTGTTGGTAGAAACCGATGCGCCGTATCTGCTGCCGCGCGATCTCTCGCCAAAGCCTGCGTCACGCCGCAACGAACCGGCTTATCTGGGGCATATCGTCGAACGCATCGCACAACTTCGCCATGTGGATGCGAACGAAATAAGCGAAACGACAGATAACAACGTTAAGCGGCTGTTTGGCGTGACGTTCTGATTGCGTCAGACTTTGCGAAAATCGGTGTTCTTGACGCTTTGCAGTACCTGCTTATTAAGGAAATTCAGCAGCAGCATTGAACGCGCTTCGCCGTCTGGCTCGGTAAAAATCGCCTGGATTCCTTCGAATGCGCCTTCGGTGATCACCACGTTATCACCTGCGTAAGGCGTATCGGGATCGGTAATGTCTTCCGGCTGCCAGGTCGCCAGTTGTTCAATAACGGTAGCAGGCACCGTGGCCGGGCTGGTACCGAAGCGAACAAAATGGCTGACGCCGCGTGTGGCATTGATGGTTGTTGTATGAATGACTTCCGGGTCAAACTCAACAAATAAGTAGTTAGGAAAAAGAGGTTCCTCTACTGTCGTGCGCTTACCGCGCACTATTTTTTCCAGCGTGATCATAGGTGTCAGGCAGTTAACCGACTGACGTTGCAGATGCTCCTGCGCGCGCTGAAGTTGTCCACGTTTGCAATACAATAAATACCAGGCTTGCATAATCACTCATCCCTTAGGTTCGGGCGAAAGCATACCAAAATCGTCTTACGATCGCTAAGGTGATTATGCGCAACCTGAACGCACAATGGCGGCGAGTTTCACGCTTATTTAACAAAATTACAGCATCAGGCAGGCGATCGCCGTATAATGAAGGGCTTACAAAGAGGCCATGATTAACAGCATGAAATACCACGACCTACGCGATTTTCTGACGCTGCTTGAACAGCGGGGCGAACTCAAGCGCATCACTCTGCCTGTAGACCCCCATCTGGAAATAACAGAAATTGCCGACCGCACGCTGCGCGCGGGCGGGCCTGCGTTGCTGTTCGAAAATCCTAAAGGTTATTCCATGCCCGTGCTGTGCAACCTTTTTGGCACACCTAAACGCGTGGCGTTGGGGATGGGGCAGGAGGATGTGGCTGCGCTGCGCGAAGTCGGTAAATTGCTCGCCTTTTTAAAAGAGCCGGAGCCGCCGAAAGGCTTTCGCGATCTGTTCGATAAGCTGCCGCAGTTTAAGCAGGTGCTCAACATGCCGACCAAACGTCTGCGCGGCGCACCTTGTCAGCAGCAGATCGTGGAAGGGGAGGCCGTCGATCTGACGCAAATCCCGATCATGCAATGCTGGCCGGAAGACGCCGCCCCGCTGATCACCTGGGGCCTGACGGTGACGCGCGGACCGCACAAAGAGCGGCAGAATCTCGGCATTTATCGCCAGCAGTTAATTGCAAAGAACAAATTGATCATGCGCTGGCTGTCGCATCGCGGCGGCGCGCTTGATTTTCAGGAATGGTGCGCGGCGCATCCCGGTGAGCGTTTCCCGGTGGCCGTCGCGTTAGGTGCCGATCCGGCGACCATTCTTGGGGCGGTCACGCCCGTGCCGGATACCCTCTCCGAATATGCGTTTGCCGGGCTTTTGCGCGGGACGAAAACGGAAGTGGTCAAATGCATTTCAAACGATCTCGAGGTCCCGGCCAGCGCTGAAATTGTGCTGGAAGGGTATATCGAACCGGGCGAAATGGCACCGGAAGGGCCGTATGGCGACCATACTGGTTACTATAACGAGATAGATAATTTCCCGGTGTTCACGGTGACGCACATCACCCAGCGCAAAGACGCGATTTACCATTCCACCTATACCGGTCGTCCACCCGATGAACCGGCAGTACTTGGCGTGGCGTTAAATGAAGTCTTCGTGCCGATTTTGCAAAAGCAGTTCCCGGAAATTGTGGATTTCTATCTGCCGCCGGAAGGGTGTTCATATCGCCTGGCCGTCGTGACCATGAAGAAGCAGTACGCCGGACACGCCAAACGCGTGATGATGGGCGTGTGGTCGTTTTTGCGGCAGTTTATGTACACTAAATTTGTGATCGTCTGTGACGACGACGTCAACGCGCGCGACTGGAATGATGTCATCTGGGCGATTACTACCCGTATGGATCCGGCGCGTGATACGGTGCTGGTAGAAAACACGCCGATTGATTATCTGGATTTTGCCTCGCCTGTTTCCGGGCTGGGGTCAAAAATGGGACTGGATGCCACCAATAAATGGCCCGGCGAGACCCAACGTGAATGGGGCCGACCGATCAAGAAAGATCCTGAGGTAACGGCGCGTATCGACGCCATCTGGGATGAACTGGCCATTATGAAAGACGGTAAAGGTGCCTGACGCACCGCCGTTTGCCTTAAAAACTTGATGTAAGACAACGACCCGACAGAGAGAGCGCATGACAACCTTAAGCTGTAAAGTGACCTCGGTAGATGCCATCACCGATACTGTATA
This sequence comes from Enterobacter sp. kpr-6, assembly GCF_900116015.1. GTDB lineage: Bacteria > Pseudomonadota > Gammaproteobacteria > Enterobacterales > Enterobacteriaceae > Enterobacter_D. Next base: position 8,550 of record NZ_FOYH01000012.1, on the reverse strand, counting down.
TCGCGTCCGTTTAGTCCCGGAAGCGGCGTTTTCTTTCCGGGCTGGTCAATATTTGATGGTAGTGATGGACGAGCGCGATAAGCGTCCGTTTTCGATGGCGTCCACACCGAACGATCGGGATTTTATTGAGCTGCATATCGGGGCGTCAGAGCTGAATCTGTACGCCATGGCGGTGATGGATCGCATCCTTAAAGAGCGTGAAATTCTCGTCGATATCCCTCACGGCGACGCCTGGCTGCGCGACGATGAAGAGCGTCCGATGATCCTGATTGCGGGTGGCACCGGATTCTCTTATGTGCGTTCCATTCTGTTGACCTCGCTTGCGCGTAACCCGAACCGCGACATTACGCTGTACTGGGGCGGTCGCGAAGAGAAGCATCTTTACGATCTGGCTGAGCTGGAAGCGTTGTCGGTGAACCATCCTAATCTGCGTATTGAAGCGGTGGTGGAGCAGCCGGAAGAGAACTGGCGCGGTCGCAGCGGCACAGTGCTGACAGCGGTGCTGCAGGATCACGGTACGCTGGCCGGGCACGATATTTATATCGCCGGACGTTTTGAGATGGCGAAAATCGCCCGCGACCTGTTCTGTAACGAGCGCGGCGCGCGGGAAGATCGTTTGTTTGGGGATGCGTTCGCGTTTATTTGATTTTTTTACCCCTCACCCTAACCCTCTCCCTAAGGGAGAGGGGACAGATCGAGCACGGATTTGCCCCTCTCCCTCTCCCTGGGGACAGGGGGACAGATCGAGCACGGACTGACCTTCCCCCTCTCCCCAGGGGAGAGGGCCGGGGTGAGGGGTAAAACATAAAAAAAACCCGCCCCTGACAGGCGGGAAGAACGGCAACTAAACTCTTTTACTCAGTCAGACACGCTCAAACACCGTGGCGATCCCCTGACCCAATCCAATGCACATCGTTGCCAGACCAAACTGGGCATCTTTGCGCTCCATCAGATTTAACAGCGTGGTGCTGATACGTGCACCGGAACAGCCGAGCGGGTGTCCCAGGGCGATCGCGCCGCCGTTGAGGTTAATCTTCTCGTCGATCTGCTCCATCAGTCCCAGATCTTTAATGCACGGCAGGATCTGCGCAGCGAAGGCTTCGTTCATTTCAAACAGGTCGATGTCGCTTGCCGACAGGCCGGCTTTTTTCAGCGCCAGTTGTGAGGCGGGCACCGGGCCGTAACCCATAATCGACGGATCGCAGCCGACCACCGCCATTGAGCGGATACGCGCGCGAGGTGTTAAGCCTAATTCGCGGGCGCGGGATTCACTCATCACCAGCATCGCCGCCGCACCATCGGACAGCGCCGAGGAGGTGCCTGCTGTCACCGTGCCATTCACCGGATCGAAAGCCGGGCGCAGCGCTGCCAGCGCCTCAACCGTGGTTTCCGGGCGGATCACTTCATCATAATTAAACTGTTTGAGAACGCCGTTGGCGTCGTGCCCGCCGGTCGGGATAATTTCGTTTTTAAACGCGCCGGATTGCGTGGCAGCCCAGGCACGGGCGTGAGAGCGGGCGGCAAACTGATCCTGCATCTCGCGGCTGATACCGTGCAGTCGGGCGAGCATTTCCGCCGTCAGCCCCATCATGCCCGCCGCTTTAGCGACGTTGCGGCTAAGACCGGGGTGGAAATCAACGCCGTGACTCATAGGCACGTGGCCCATGTGCTCGACGCCGCCAATCAGACACGCCTGCGCATCGCCGGTCATGATCATGCGCGCCGCATCGTGCAGCGCCTGCATCGACGAACCACACAGACGGTTAACGGTACTGGCCGGTACTGAATGCGGGATTTCCGCCAGTAGCGCTGCGTTGCGGGCAATGTTAAAACCCTGCTCCAGCGTTTGCTGCACGCAACCCCAGTAAATATCGTCAATCGCGGTCGCTTCCAGCGCCGGGTTGCGCATCAGCAGGCTGCGCATTAAATGGGCGGAGAGATCTTCCGCGCGAACATGGCGAAACGCGCCGCCTTTCGAACGGCCCATCGGGGTACGAATTGCATCAACAATGACTACCTGTTCCATCGTCACTCCTTAAGCCGTCTTGAGATCGCTGACCGGACGAGCAGGCTCAACCGGCGGATAGTAAGTTTCGTTATGACGGGCTTTCTCACGCAGGCCGTCCGGCACCTCATACAGCGGGCCGAGGGCAGCGAATTGCTGCGCCATGTCGAGATATTTGGCGCTGCCCAGCGTATCGAGCCAGCGGAACGCGCCGCCATGGAACGGCGGGAAGCCGAGGCCGTAGACCAGCGCCATATCCGCTTCTGCCGGGCTGGCGATGATGCCTTCTTCCAGACAGCGCACCACTTCGTTGACCATCGGGATCATCATACGGGCGATAATCTCGTCGTCGCTGAACTCGCGTTTTTGCGCGCTAACCTCTGCCAGCAGGCTATCAACCGCCGGATCTTCCTCTTTCTTCGGCTTGCCCTTGCTGTCTTCTTTATAACGCCAGAAGCCGAGGCCGTTTTTCTGTCCGAAGCGGCTGGCGTCAAACAGCGCGTCGATGGCGTCGCGGTAATCTTTTTGCATCCGCTGCGGGAAGCCCGCCGCCATGACCGCCTGCGCATGGTGCGCCGTGTCGATGCCGACCACGTCCAGCAGGTATGCCGGGCCCATCGGCCAGCCGAACTGTTTTTCCATCACTTTGTCGATTTTGCGGAAGTCCGCGCCGTCGCGCAGCAACTGGCTAAATCCGGCGAAGTAGGGGAACAGTACGCGGTTGACGAAGAAACCAGGGCAGTCGTTGACCACAATCGGGGTTTTGCCCATCTTGCTGGCCCACGCGACCACTTTTGCGATGGTGTCGTCTGTGGTTTTTTCACCGCGAATGATTTCAACCAGCGGCATCCGGTGTACCGGATTAAAGAAGTGCATCCCGCAGAAATTTTCCGGGCGTTTGAGTACGCTTGCCAGCTCGCTGATCGGAATGGTCGACGTATTGGACGCCAGCACGGTGTCCGGGCGCACTTTCTCTTCCGTTTCCGCCAGTACCGCTTTTTTCACTTTCGGGTTTTCAACAACGGCTTCGACCACCACATCAACGCGATCAAAACCGGCATACTCCAGCGTCGGCTGGATAGTGGCGATCACGCCTGCCAGTTTCAGGCCGTCGATTTTGCCGCGCTCAAGCTGTTTGTTGAGCAGTTTGGCGGCTTCGTTCATGCCCAGCGTCAGGGATTTGTCGTTGATATCCTTCATGATCACCGGCACGCCTTTCCAGGCCGACTGGTAAGCGATACCGCCACCCATGATGCCTGCGCCCAGCACGGCGGCATGTTTCGGCGTTTCAGTGTCTTTGGTCAGCTTTTTGGCTTTGCCTTTGACGAACTGATCGTTAAGGAAGATGCCGACCAGCGCACGCGCTTCATTGCTGTGTGCCAGCGGGACGAAACTCTGGTTTTCTAATTTCAACGCTTCATCGCGGCCCAGTCTGGCGGCGGCTTCAATGGTTTTCACGGCAGTGATTGGCGCGGGATAATGCTTGCCTGCCGTCTGCATCACCATGCCTTTGGCGATGGTAAAGCTCATGGCAGCTTCGATTTTGCTTAACTTCAGCGGATCGAGCTTCGGCTGGCGTTTGGCTTTCCAGTCCAGATCACCAGCAATGGCCTGACGCAGTACGGCAATGGCCCCGTCGCGGAGTTTTTCTGCACTCACGATGCCGTCAACCAGGCCGATTTTCAGCGCCTGATCTGCACTCACGTCTTTCCCGGCGGCGATGATCTCAAGCGCGCTGTCGGCACCCAGCAGGCGCGGCAGACGCACAGAGCCGCCAAAGCCCGGCATGATGCCGAGCTTGGTTTCCGGCAGGCCAATGCGCAGATCCGGCGTGGCGAGGCGATAATCTGTTGCCAGCACGCATTCGCAGCCACCGCCAAGCGCATAGCCGTTCACCGCTGAAATCGTCGGCACCGGCAAATCTTCCAGGCGATTGAATACGCTGTTCGCGAAGTGCAGCCACTGGCTGAGTTGCTCCTGCGGCACTTCGAAAAGAGAGAGGAATTCGGTGATGTCGGCACCGACAATAAAGGCCGCTTTGTCTGAACGCAGCAGCAGCCCTTTTAAATCTGCTTGTTTTTCTATGATTTCCAGCGCCTGGCCGAGGCTTGCGACCGTCGCGGTATCGAGCTTGTTGACCGAGCCTGGGGCACTGAACACCAGTTCGGCTATGCCATCTTCCAGCCAGTCGAGGTACAGGGTATCGCCTTTGTAAAGCATGTCAGTCTCCTGAATCCAGCAAAGTTACTGGTCTTACCAGATGAAACGGAGTGTGGTTTTTATGTTAAAAAAATGCAAATAAGTCTTTAAAAAGTTGCAGTGGCGATCACGCTTAGCGGAAATCACGCAGCCTTTCAGACCTGTGCTAAGATGCGAAACATTGAGGTCAAAAAACAGAAGGGATCAACATGGAATCACTGGCCGCGCTTTATAAAAATCATATTGTTACGCTACAGGAACGTACCCGCGATGTACTGGCTCGCTTTAAGCTGGATGCGCTGCTCATCCACTCCGGTGAGCTGATGAACGTCTTTCTCGACGACCATGCGTACCCGTTTAAAGTTAATCCGCAGTTTAAAGCCTGGGTGCCCGTTACACAGGTTCCCAACTGCTGGTTGCTGGTGGATGGCGTGAACAAGCCGAAACTGTGGTTCTACCTGCCGGTGGATTACTGGCACAACGTGGAACCGCTGCCGACTTCCTTCTGGACCGATGAAATTGAGATTATCGCGCTGCCGAAAGCGGACGGCATTGGCAGCGAACTGCCTGCGGCCCGCGGCAATGTGGCCTACATCGGGCCGGTTGCCGAGCGTGCCCGTGCGCTGGATATCACCTCGGACAATATCAACCCGAAAGGGGTGATTGATTATCTGCACTATTACCGCGCGTATAAGACCGATTATGAACTGGCGTGTATGCGTGAAGCGCAGAAAACGGCGGTGATAGGTCATCGTGCGGCGCATGAGGCGTTTCAGTCCGGGATGAGCGAGTTCGATATTAATCTTGCTTACCTGACCGCTACCGGACATCGCGATGTGGATGTGCCGTACAGCAATATTGTGGCACTCAACGAACACGCTTCGGTGCTCCATTACACCAAACTCGATCACCGTCCGCCGTCTGAAATGCGCAGCTTCCTGCTGGACGCAGGGGCAGAGTACAACGGTTATGCCGCCGACCTGACCCGTACCTGGTCTGCCAACGGCGACAATGATTTTGCTCAGTTGATCAAAGATGTGAATGACGAGCAACTGGCGCTGATCGGCACCATGAAAGCGGGCGTGAACTACCTGGAGTATCACGTTCAGTTCCATCAACGCATCGCGAAACTGCTGCGTCGCCATCAGATCGTTACCGATATGAGCGAAGAGGCGATGGTGGAAAATGACCTGACCGGGCCATTTATGCCGCACGGTATCGGGCACCCGCTGGGACTTCAGGTGCATGACGTCGCCGGATTTATGCAGGATGATTCCGGGACACATCTGGCTGCGCCGTCGAAATACCCGTATCTGCGCTGTACCCGCGTGCTGCAACCGCGCATGGTGCTGACGATTGAGCCGGGCCTCTATTTTATTGAGTCACTGCTGGCTCCGTGGCGTGACGGCGAATTCAGCAAGCACTTCAACTGGCAGAAGATCGACGCGCTTAAGCCGTTTGGCGGCATCCGCATTGAGGACAATGTGGTGATCCATGAAAACGGCGTTGAAAACATGACGCGGGATCTGAAGCTGGCGTAATGGAAAGCTGGCCGATACCGGCAGCGCCGGTCACCGTTGTGGAAGAGATCAAAAAGAGCCGTTTCATTACGCTGCTGGCACATACCGACGGCGTGGAAGCGGCCAAAGCTTTTGTTGAATCGGTCAGAGCGGAGCACCCGGATGCGCGGCACCATTGTGTCGCCTGGGTAGCGGGCGCGCCGGATGATTCACAACAGCTCGGTTTCTCAGACGACGGTGAACCGGCGGGCACGGCTGGCAAGCCAATGCTGGCGCAACTGATGGGCTGCGGCGTCGGCGAAATTACGGCCGTGGTGGTGCGCTACTACGGCGGAATTTTATTAGGCACGGGTGGGCTGGTGAAAGCCTACGGCGGCGGCGTACAGCGCGCGCTGAATCAGCTCACCACAATCCGCAAAATGCCATTAACCGAATATACTTTGTGTTGTGACTACGGGCAGCTTGCGGGCATTGAAGCACTGCTGACGCAATTCGAAGGCAAAATTATTACCAGCGACTTTCAGGCTTCCGTGCAACTGCGCGTGGCGCTTCCCCACAGCAGACTGGCCGAATTTTCAGCAAAGCTGGCGGATTTTAGTCGTGGTTCATTGCAATTGCTGGCGATTGAAGAATAATCCCCACCTCATTTATCTATACCAAAGGAAGCGGCAGAGATGCATTTTCGTGCCATTACCCGAATCGTTGGACTGCTGGTCATTCTTTTCTCCGGGACGATGATCCTCCCAGGACTGGTCGCTCTCCTTTACCGTGACGGGGCGGGCCGTGCATTTACGCAGACTTTCTTTGTCGCTCTCGCCATTGGCTCAATCCTGTGGTGGCCCAACCGCCGCGAGAAGGGCGAGCTGAAATCGCGGGAAGGCTTTCTGATCGTCGTCTTATTCTGGACGGTGCTGGGCAGCGTCGGTGCGCTGCCGTTTATCTTCTCGGAACGGCCCAATCTGACGGTGACGGATGCTTTTTTTGAATCCTTTTCTGGCTTAACGACCACCGGGGCAACGACGCTGGTGGGGCTGGATTCACTGCCTCACGCCATCCTCTTTTATCGTCAGATGCTGCAATGGTTCGGCGGGATGGGGATCATCGTGTTAGCGGTGGCGATTCTGCCTATTCTGGGCGTCGGGGGGATGCAGTTGTACCGCGCGGAAATGCCGGGGCCGCTGAAAGACAATAAGATGCGTCCGCGCATCGCCGAAACCGCAAAAACCCTGTGGCTCATTTATGTCCTGTTGACGGTGGCCTGCGCGCTGGCGCTGTGGTTTGCCGGTATGCCTGCGTTTGATGCCATCGGGCACAGCTTTTCGACTATCGCTATCGGGGGCTTTTCTACCCATGATGCCAGCGTCGGGTATTTTGACAGCCCGACCATTAATACCATCATCGCTATCTTCCTGCTGATCTCGGGGTGTAACTACGGTCTGCACTTCTCTTTATTGAGTGGGCGTAATCTGAAGGTGTACTGGCGCGATCCGGAATTCAGAATGTTTATCGGCGTGCAGTTAACGCTGGTGGTTATTTGTACGCTGGTGCTGTGGTTCCACAATGTTTACGCCTCAGCAGTGACGACACTTAATCAGGCTTTCTTCCAGGTGGTGTCGATGGCAACCACGGCCGGATTCACTACCGACAGTATTGCGCGCTGGCCGCTGTTCTTACCGGTGCTCCTGTTGTGCTCTGCTTTTATTGGCGGCTGTGCGGGGTCGACGGGCGGTGGGCTGAAGGTGATCCGTATCCTGCTGCTGTTTAAGCAGGGGAACCGCGAGCTGAAACGACTGGTGCACCCGAACGCGGTTTATAGCATTAAGCTCGGCAACCGCGCGCTGCCGGAACGTATTCTTGAAGCGGTGTGGGGATTCTTCTCGGCCTACGCGCTGGTGTTCATCGTCAGTATGCTGGCGATTATCGCCACCGGGGTCGATGACTTCTCGGCATTCGCGTCTGTTGTCGCTACGCTGAATAACCTCGGGCCGGGCCTGGGCGTGGTGGCCGATAACTTCGCCAGCATGAATCCGGTGGCAAAATGGATCCTCATCGCCAATATGTTGTTTGGTCGTCTTGAAGTCTTCACGCTGCTGGTGCTGTTTACACCAACGTTCTGGCGTGATTAAGGAAGCAAATTGTGAAAACGTTGATTCTATTTTCTACCCGGGATGGGCAAACGCGCGAAATCGCCTCTTATATAGCATCCGAACTCAGCGAGCTGGCTGTGGGTACCGATGTGGTGAACCTGAATCGCGCGGAAGAGATTAACTGGGCGAGCTATGACCGCGTGGTGATTGGCGCATCGATTCGCTATGGGCACTTCCATCCGGCACTCGATCGTTTTGTGAAAAAGCATTTGCAGGAACTGGCGGCGCGACCGGGTGCATTCTTCTCGGTAAACCTGGTGGCGCGTAAACCGGAGAAGCGTTCGCCTCAAACGAACAGCTATACCCGTAAGTTTCTGCTGAACTCTCCCTGGCAGCCCGACCTGTGCGCGGTGTTTGCCGGGGCGCTGCGTTATCCGCGCTACCGCTGGTTGGATCGCATTATGATCCGCCTGATTATGAAAATGACGAACGGTGAAACGGATACAAGTAAAGAAGTGGTTTATACAGACTGGGCACAAGTCTCCAGTTTTGCCCGTGATATTGCTCACTTAACCCGCGATTCGGCGTTAAATCAGGCGTAATGGCTGGAAATTGAGCGAACAATAAGTTTTTTGAATTTTATACTTGTCAGCCCGGAGAAACTCCCTATAATGCGCCTCCACTGACACGGAACAACGGCTTACAGGCCGCCGGGTTGGCAGGGTTCCTCCGGGAATTC
>NZ_FOYH01000008.1 GCF_900116015.1 Enterobacter sp. kpr-6 | reverse complement strand
CACCCCGGCCCTCTCCCCAGGGGAGAGGGAGCAAACCATCCCCTCACCCCGGCCCTCTCCCCAGGGGAGAGGGAGCAAACCATCCCCTCACCCCGACCCTTTCCCCAAAGGAGAGGGGGCGGGATTGTGCACGGACTGTCCCCTCTCCCTCAGGGAGAGGGTGAGGGTGACAAGGAAACTACAGCGACTGATCCTTCGTCTCGTGCGTCAGCACCAGCGCAATCAGCGTCAGACCGGCCATCGCCGCCAGGTAAACCCCAACATAGAACAGCCCATAATTCGCCGTCAGCCAGGCCGCAATATACGGTGCAACTGACGCGCCCAGAATCGACGACACGTTATACGAGAACGACGCCCCGGTGTAACGCACTTCGGTCGGGAAGAGTTCGGGCAGCAGCGCGCCCATCGGACCGAACGTCAGACCCATCAGGCTCAGGCCAATCAGCAGATACGCCATCACCAGCAACTGATTACCGGAACCCAGCAGCGGCTGGAACACAAACAGCGCGAAGATAATAATGAGTGAAGTGATCACAATCATCGACTTACGACGACCGTAAGCGTCCGCCAGCAGCCCGGCAATCGGCACCATAATGCCAAAGCCAATCACCGCCAGCATCAGCATCCACAGCACTTCGTTACGCGGCAAGCCGAGGCCCACCGGAGCCGGCGTGGTGCTGTAGGTCATGGAATAAACGGTCATGATGTAAAACAGCGTATAAGTCGCCAGCATAATAAAGGTGCCGAGCACAGTTACGCGCAGATGTTTAGTCAACAGTGTACCCAGCGGCACTTTAACCTGTTTCTTCGCGGCAGCGACCTTAGCGAACACCGGCGATTCATGCAGCGACACGCGCACGTACAGGCCGATAATCACCAGCACGGCGGAGAAAATAAACGGCACGCGCCAGCCCCAGCTCATGAACTGCTCGTCGGTCAGCAGCCACGACAGCAGCAGGAAAGTACCATTCGCGAAGAAGAAGCCAATCGGCGCGCCAAGCTGCGGGAACGAGCCGTACAGCGCGCGTTTACGTGCCGGGGCGTTTTCCGTCGCCAGCAGCGCCGCACCGCCCCATTCACCGCCAAGGCCCAGGCCCTGACCAAAACGCGCCAGCGCCAGCAGCAGCGGGGCGAAAATACCAATCGTTTCATACCCTGGCAGCAGGCCGATCAGCACCGTGGAAATCCCCATGGTGAGCAGCGATGCGACCAGCGTTGCTTTACGTCCGACGCGATCGCCGAAGTGTCCAAACACCGCCGAACCAATCGGACGTGCAATAAAGGCAATCGCGAAGGTGGCGAGAGACTGAAGCGTAGCCGCTGTCGGATCGCCCTGCGGGAAGAAGATATGCGGAAAGACGATGACCGCGGCAGTGGCATAAATATAAAAGTCGAAGAACTCGATGGCGGTGCCAATCAGGGAGGCGACGACGACTTTATTACGCGAGTTTACCGGTGGGCTTTCCTGCTCATTGTCGAGGGTTGTGGCTGTAGCTTGCATAGAAAATTCTTATTTTATGGCGAACGAACGACCATATTACGCACAGCAAAAGCGACATTTCAATCTGTAACAAATCGCCGGGCTGGTGACGAATTGCGCAAAAAGCGGATAATTTTCATGCCTGCTAATTATCTTCCATGAAATGCTTCACAGAATTTTATAATCAGCATATAAAACTGGTTTTCGGTTAAATAAAAGTTACGGGCTGGTTTTTCATGCTGAAATGATGAATTGGGCTGAAATTATCAGCCCGACAGATGATTAACGGTGTGATTTGCCCGGCATTTTCGGGTCATCTTTATACTCGGCGGTGGCGATCCACGCGGCGCAAAACAGGGTTAAGCGTGCAAAGAAATAGAAGAACGCCATGATGCCGAGCACCGAACCAAAGGCTGCACCGGAAGGCGAAGTGACCAGCGACGGCAGGGTGTAGGTCATGATGATCTTGATCACCTCGAAGCCGATGGCGGCGATCAGCGTGCCGCGGATCAGCGCTTTTTTGCGCGGGCGATGGCGCGGCAAGCGCCAGAAAATCCAGAAGAACAGCAGGAAGTTGGCGGCGATTGAAATGGCGAGGCCAATCAAATGCCAGACCGGTTTCAGCCAGCCGATGTAATCCAGATACAGCGCTGAAATAATCATCTCCTGCGCGGAACCGGCAATCGAGGTGATCGACAGCGTAATGATCAGCGCCACCAGCAGGCCAATCAGCGAGACAAAATCACGGAGGTATTTTACCCAGAACTTTTCTTCGTCCTGGGCGGTACGCTCCCAGACGTCACGCGACTGGGCACGGATCGCCTCACGTAAGTTGCCCATCCAGTTAATCCCGGAATAGAGCGCCACCACCAGCCCAACCAGTCCCACCGTGGTACGCTGCTGTACGGCAATGTTCACGGTGCTGTTCAGGGTGCGGGCCAGCGTCGGATCGCTGACGCTGTTCAGAATGTTATTGAAGATGTCCTGCAAAAGCGTGGGGTGCGACACCAGGATAAACCCCGCGGCGGCGAAGGAGACCATCAGAATGGGGATCATCGACAGGAACGAGAAATAGGTAATGGCTGCGCCAAACTGATTTCCCATGCGGTCATTAAAGCGCTCTGCGGCGCGGATAATGTGGGCAACCATCGGGCGGCGCTGGATCTTCTCCGCCGTCTCTTTCACCGTTTCGATGGCTCCGCCCGACTCGTGGTTTTCTTCAGGTTTTGGCTCAGGCGGTGTCGCCGTTTCTACTTTTTTGACCGGTTCATAATCCAGATCCTGGGTCGGTCGCTTCTCGTTATTTTCCGCTGTCATCGGGGGCCGTGTTCCTTTTCTTTTGGCGTGATGTACAGCCAATTATAGACGGTCATGCATCAACGTAGGCCTTCATCACCCCCGACAACCACTCCATGAACAGATGCACCCGGCGTGAGAGGTTACGGCGGTGCGGGTAAATCAGCGAGACGGGCATTGGCCGGGCGCGGTATTGCGGCAGGATTTCAATCAGCTTGCCGGCGCGCAGCGCGTCACGCACGCCGATGCGCGGCACCTGGATAATCCCCAGTCCGGCAAGGCAGGCGGCGTGGTAGGTTTCGGTACTGTTGACCGTTAAAATTCCGCCGGTTTTCACCCACTGGGTGGCGTTATCTCGGTACAACTCAAACCCCTGCGGGCGCACGCCGAGATTTACCGCATAGTGCACCACGGCATGTGAGGAGAGATCGTCCAGGGTTTCCGGATAACCAAAACGCGCCAGATAATCGGGGCTGGCGCAGTTAATCACCGACAGTTGCCCCAGCGGGCGGGCGATCAGCCCTGAGTCTTTTAGCGTGCCGACGCGCACCACACAGTCGAACCCTTCGCGGATCACATCCACCAGCCGGTCGCTGCTGCTCAGTTCCAGCTCAATGCCGGGGTACTGCTGCACAAAGGCGGGCAGGCGGGGGATCACCAGATTCTTCGCCACGCCGACGGGCATATCGACGCGCAGTCGCCCGCTGAGCGTCGAAGGATCGTGCAAAAATAAACCATCGAGTTCATCAAGGTTAATCAGCAGATCTTTTGCCCGCTCGTAATAGACCATGCCGTCCTGAGTGAGCTGAACGCGGCGGGTAGTGCGGTGGAGTAATTGCGTGCCAAGATGGTTTTCCAGCGCCTGGATCTGGCGCGACACGCTGCCTTTTGGCAGGCCAAGTGAGTCTGCCGCGCGGGTAAAACTTTCTAATTCTGCCACGCGAACAAACAGTTGCATTGCATAAACTTTATCCAACCTTAACCCCTATTGTTGTCAAAGATGAAACAGTGAAGCGCACCGGGCGGTCTTTATTGATTTTCTATCACCTAATAAGCTGCTTCTCAATCTCCACACCGACAGAAATGAGGTTTCTTATGACACAACGTATCGCATTAGTGACCGGCGGCAGCCGTGGACTGGGAAAAAACGCGGCGCTGAAGCTGGCGGCGAAGGGAACGGATATTATTCTGACCTGGAACAGCAACGCCCAGGATGCCGCCGACGTGGTGGCAGAAATTGAGCGCAAAGGCGCGAAAGCCGTGGCGTTGCAGCTGGATGTCAGCGACACCCGCGGCTTTGAATCTTTCGCTCAGGAAGTGCAAAACCAGCTTAATAGCGTCTGGGGTCGGGATAAGTTTGATTATTTATTAAACAATGCGGGTGTGGGTTTACACGCCGCGTTTACGGACACCACCGAAGCGCAGTTTGACCAGATGCTGAACATCCATCTCAAAGGTCCGTTCTTTCTCACGCAGCGCCTGCTGCCGCTGATGAACGACGGCGGGCGCATTCTGAACGTCTCCTCGGGCCTTGCCCGCTTTGCTATCCCAGGCTCCGGTACCTATGCGGCGATGAAAGGAGCGATGGAAGTGTTAACCCGCTATCAGGCAAAAGAGTTGGGCGCGCGTGGGATTTCCGCCAACATCATCGCCCCCGGCGCGATCGAAACCGATTTTGGCGGCGGTCGCGTGCGCGATAATGCCGAAATGAATCAGTTTATCGCCTCGCAAACCGCACTGGGCCGCGTCGGTCTGCCGGATGATATTGGTGACGCCATCGCCGCGCTGTTAAGCGACGAACTCGGCTGGATGAACGCGCAGCGCGTGGAAGTCTCGGGCGGGATGTTTTTGTAACAGGTAAAGCATGACGGCTCTGTCAAAGAGCAGAGCCGTTAAAGGATACCTGAACGTTTTACCATTCGCCGTAAGGGTAGGTTTTGCCTTTGATGAAATCGGGCGTTTCACCATTTACAGTAACGCGTAAAAATAACAATCATAAATATGGCGAATACGCCTATAGGCCAGACAGGGCTGTCCGGAAAAAAATACCCCTGAAGCAGTGCGAAAATAACCGTGAGAATGACAGGCCCGTAAAGCGATGATAAAAACCTGAGTTGCCATAATAGAAATTTCTTTAGTGATTGAATCATGATTATCGGATCATCCGGTTGATGATGTTTGCTATATCGGAATCAGACGACCATTGCGCTTCCATTGCGCCCGCACGCTCGAATACCGGTTCAATCAAGAAATACATCATTTCCAGTTGTTGCATGTAAAGTGCTGAGTAATAGGCCGGGTATTGGACGTATAAACGATGAGCGCTATTCGCCGCTTTTTGAACCAGACCATATGTAGCCACAACCCCTGCAACCGTACCCGATACTCGTCCCGTAAGGGCACTAAGTTGCACACTTAGATTCAATCCAATACGGACGCTGGTAGCGACCGCTAAAGCGTACCCCGCACTTGTAAGCGTGCTGGCAGCAATATGGATATTCACGCCCATAAGCGCTTTTTTAATATGCTCTAATTGAGCATTAGTTTTGTATTTTAATATTTCCTCAAAGTAGATCCGAAGCATTTCGTAGACAACGTCACCATGCTGGATAATGCGAATAACAGCATTCCTGAAGCGCAGATCTTCCGCCTTTTGCTGCTGGCAAACATCGTTATATTCATCAGTAAAACAGGACGTATAATACAGCAGGCGGGTAGTACCCTCTCCTAAAATTTCAACTTGATTTGTGACCTGGTGACCGACGGCAGAAACTGCATGGTCGAGCTTTAATGCGAGAATCCTGTTGGCCTGTAGGTAATTGATGACTTCATTGTTATACATAACCGCTCCTTGTTTATTTTCATTAGATCCAATTTTTCATTTTTCCCCACAAGATAGCATTGGTAGACAGTGAGGCGCGAAACTGAAAATAGTTCGGCCAGATCTCTTATGGTATACCCACCGCTTCTGTACATTCTACAAAGCTCTTTTGGCTGTTTATTAGACTATTCTGGTTATTTCCCCACAGTTTCCCTTTTGTCCGGGCGATGGTCATCCTGAACGTACGCAGACGTTACAATCTGGTGCGGTATCAGATGATAAAGATGGCAGGTGCGCTGAAACGTCTACTGGCCGAATCAGCTGCGCTTCTCAGTATCCTGTGGTCTAATGATGCGTCTGCTCTAATGACATTTCAGAGAGCAGCATCAGGTCGAATACCGCAATTGATACAGTGTGAATAAAAAAGCCAGTCAGTTGCTTAACTGACTGGCATTAGGGCTAGGCCACATTTATTTACTGCTTCTGAAAATGCGTGACTTTTATCCGCATCGGTTTTTGTTTCGCGTCCAGCGAGCCGCTGATACCGACCAGTTCATCCGGGGTGACATTTTTACCGTCAAATATCGCCATCGGGATATAAGCGTCCATCTGGCCTGATTTATCGCGGAAGGTATAAATATCTTCGCCTTTCTTCTCAATCAAATTACCGCGCAGCGAAATAGAGGCACCGTCATGCATCTCTTTTGCCTGCTTAACGTTCATGGTGCGCGCATCTTCGATACCGCGATAACCGTCATCAAGTTTGTGAGCAGGCGTTGGCGCTTTCTCCTCAGTGTTCAGGCCGGGTTTTTCATCGGCAAGTGCCGGGAGAGTAAATAATGCCGCCAGGCTGGCGGCGAGGATCATTTTCCGCATACTAACTCCTTACGCTCGGTGAGATAACGTAAGCCTGGCATAAGGTGTGCCATTGCACAGGGTGAATCGTCTGGATCAGCGATATTCGTGGCGCAACAGGCCAAATAACCAGTCGTTTTGCCACTGCCCGTTAAGCCAGAACGCTTCGCGCAATTCCCCTTCCTGAACAAAGCCCGTTTTCTCCAGCAGCCGCTTTGAGGCGTGGTTCCCCGCTGTGACCGTGGCAATCATTCGCCGGATACCGCCGTCGTGAAAGGCGTAATCACAGACCGCACGCAGCGACTCGTAGCCAATGCCTTTTCCATGAGCCTGGGGGATAAATAAAAAGCCCACTTCTGCACAATCGTCTTCGCGGTGGATATAGCCCGTCACGCCAAGCGGTTGCTGAGTTGCGCGATCGAACACCATCAGGCAGAGCCAGTGCGGGCTTCCCGGTGACCAGAGAGGTAAGCGGCTATCAAACGCGTCGTGAATGTCGGCGTGGGAGCGCGTGTCGGAGACGTAGCGCATGATGTCAGTATGTTCATAAAGCGACAGGAAAAACGGCCAGTCGGTGGACTGGATCTGGCGGCAGTAAAGACGGTCGGTGGTCAGTTCAATCATAATCACTTCCAGTATTATTGCGACGGTCACTGAACTTCATCATAAAGCAGACTATCCTTTAAGTGCCCGGAATAAAAAGAAAAAATAAAATTTTGTTGTCGTGATATTCGTCTTCTGGTTGTACTTAAAGGAACATTATGATGCACAATTCAGCGCAAAGATTACGTGAACAGTTCGAGCAGTGTATTGGCATTATTCGCCAGGCGTCTGTCGAAATCTTATCGCTTCTGGAGGTGCGGGTCAGCGAAGGCAAAGATCCGCGCTGGTTTCTGGAACAGCTTGATAACGCCCGGCTGAGCCTCGGCGGTTGGGGCGCGGTTGCGCACCGACTTAAGCTCAACGACGCGGAGTTAACCCAGTTCACCCTGCAATTACGCCACCTGCAACAGCGCGTGCCGCAATATGAGAGCGGGCAGGATGTGAGTGAAGATCAGTTGATTACCGCGCTGCGTTTTATGACCGCGCTGGAACATCTCCGGCAAAAGCAGCCGCTACTGACCTACAGCACGGAACTGGCGCTTCCCGGCGGCACACAGCAGCAGCGGGCGCTTGCGCAGCTTCGCGCGATTGAGCTGATGATCGCTTCACTGGTCTACGAAGCCTGGCCGGACAGCGTGCGCCTGAGTAACCATCTCAAAACGCAGTTTGGCGTGGATCGCGTACGTCGCTGGCTGAAACTCGGCGAGCGCAACGACGTGTTAAGCGGCATGCTATTTAGCGAACTGGCGCTGCTGCTGGTCGATAAAAAAGAGTTTTCTCAGCATTATGCCGGGCTGTTTGACGATCCGGCGGCGCTGACGCTGTTCGTTGAGCCGCGCAAAACCCTGCAAATTTTCCTCGATGATATTCGCCAGATCCGTAACACCGTGACTTCTCAGCACCCGCTGACGCCTGTTCAGCTCAGCCTGCTGGATAACTATTTCCCGCAGATCACCGACGCGGTGCAGCGCGCCTTTAACGAGGGGCGCACGAAGACCAGCCCGGCGGCGTTACAGGCGGCAGGGGTCGATGAGCTCCACGGATTCTGGGAATGGGCGCAGAAGAAGGCGAAGGCGACCGGGGGCGATATTTTTGAAGTGCGCGATAACATTGAGCGTCAGGGGCTGCGCGCACCGCGTAGCCGCGAGGAGCAGGAACAACTGGTGTCAGGCCTGCTCTGGGGCGCGGTGGGCGTAATGGTGCTGATGATGTTCGGCGGCGGTCTGTGGCTTTTTACCAGCGGCAGTTCCGCGCCGGCCGTGGCGCAGGTGCAGCCCCCGCAGGTGGAAATGGAAGGCCCGGTACGCGAAAAACCCTCGGCGCGCGAAAATCTGACCCGGATGGGGATTACCTGGGATGAAAGTAATTTCCGCTCGGCTATCGGGCGCAACGACATCCGCGTGGCGACGTGGTTTTTGCAGGGCGGGATGGACTGGAAACTTTCCTGGACCGAAGAGGCGATGGCGGCCAACCATGAGGACGTGCTGGATCTGCTCCTGCGCTATCGGCTGCAAATGAGCGAACTGAAACCGTGCCGCCGTTTTATCAACACCTTAACGCATGCGATGGCGGACGGTGCGCCGCTCACCGGGCAGCGTAAGGCTTATCTGCGCGCGTTTTGTACCACGCCTGCGGTGGTAAAACGCCAGCAATACGAAGCCGAACAAGCGCAAAAGCGTAACGCCGCCGCGCCCTCTGCGTTTAATAAAAAATGGGCGACTATTCAGTCGTCCATTTATGAGGTGATTGATTAGGCAGGCCGGGGCGCTACCCGGCCAGTCAGCGCTCGTTACGGCTCGCCGTACAGCCCGATTAATCGCCGTATCACGCCGTTTGTCCAGCCGAAGCCGTCCTGGAGCGGGTATTCACCCCCGCCCCCTTCACGCGGTGTGCCGCCTGCAATGTGGTACTTCTCAATCAGCTTGTGGTGCTGCTGATAAAAATGGTTCACCGTGTGCAGCCAGCTTCGGGCGATTTCATCCCCAAGCGTATCGTTGCCATAGAGTTTGAAGCCCTGAATCGCCATCCACTGAATCGGTGACCAGCCGTTCGGCTTGTCCCACTGTTCGCCGGTTTCATACTCGGTCGCCATGATGCCGCCGGGCGTGAGCAGACGCTCCTGCACCGCCAGCGCCAGCCGATCGGCCTGTTCATGCGTCGCCATGCCCACGTACAGCGGGACAATACTGGCCGCCGAAAACAGCGCCATTTCGCCGCGCCGCCAGTCGTAGTCACGGTAGCAGCCTTTCTCGTCATCCCACAGATAACGGTTGACCGCCGCCCGGCGATCGCTCGCCCGCTGGCGGAACAGTGCTTCACCTTCACGGTCACCCTTCAGGCCGGAAATATTGGCGATGGTGCTTTCCAATTTGAACAGAAACGCGTTCAAATCGATGGGGATAAACTGGGTGGTGCGAATGCTGGCGAGGCGATGCGGATCGCGCAGCCAGCGGGAAGAATAGTCCCAGCCCGACGCCGCACCCGCACGCAGGTCGCGATAAACCTCCGCCGCAGGGCGCGAGGAGTGACGGGCGGTTTCCACGTCTTCCAGCCAGGATTCATCGCGCGGTGTGTCGCGGTCATCCCAGTAGCGGTTGAGCAGAGAACCGTCCGGCATACGCACGGCATGGCGGTAGGCCTGATTCAGCGCCAGCGATTCCGCGCCGTCCATCCAGAAGGCGTACTCCATCAGCAGGTGCTCGTGATAGCGGCGCGCGCCGCGCACGCCATCTTCCTCAAACAGCTCGACCATCAGCGCAAACACCGGCGGCTGCGAGCGGCTCAGGTAATAGGTACGGTTGCCGTTAGGAATGTGGCCGTACCTTTCGATCATCCACGCGAAGTTATCGGCCATACATTTCAGCAGGTCGTTACGGCCACTTTCGGCAAGGCCGAGCATGGTGAAGTAGGAGTCCCAGTAGTAGGTTTCGCTGAAGCGTCCGCCCGGCACGATGTACGCCTGCGGCAGGGCCAGCAGCGAAGACCAGGGGATGTGATCCTGCGGCTCGCGTGTCAGCACCGGCCAGAGCTGGTCAATGTGATCTTTGAGCGAGTTTTTAGGATCGGAAACGTACTCGCTGCCGTACTGCTCAGGCAGCCAGAAATGCGCCTTCACGAATTTTTCTAAATCAAAATCCTGGCGGCGCTTAATGCGGCGATAGCGAATCAGGATATCGAGCGGGTCCATTTTGGGCGCACAGTCGGGAAAGGTTTTACTGTCGACAAACAGGCGCGTGGACTGGACGTGCTCAAACAGTTCCAGATAACGATCGGCAGGCGTGAGTGCATCAGAGGCGGGAAGCCCCTCGATCATCTCCGGCTCTGGTTCCGCTTCGAGCATCTCTTTGAGCTTTAGCTCATAAGGATCATTTTCAAAACGGATTTCTTCTTCGATCACGAAGTCAACTGATTCATCTAATTTTAGTTTCTGGTTGAACATTGTGATGCAGCCTCCGGATGGCGTCATAAAAAGAGACGGGTATTGCCCGGTAATTCACTAAGCTTAGTCATTCATACCGCCGTTTGAAGGGCAAAGTGTGCGGCGGATCACACTTATCAGCGTCTGGTTTTAGGCGACGTTGAGATAACTTTTTGTATTTTTTCAGGAAGTGGGAAACAGCCGCAAAAGGCCCGATGACGAAATTCAGAGCATTCACTTTGCAACGATTTATTAATAGCTCAATTCCTGTCAAATTATACGCCTTGCGAATCATCTCATATAAGAAAATAACGTGGACATTGATACCATTAGGCGCGCACTTTGCGTCTTGATTATATCATCATCAGGAGTCGGCTGCGGTAATAGTACGCTCTCCCAAATGACAATGCCTGCCGCAGAGATTAGCCAGTTTAGCCAGAGCGGACGCGAGCCTGCGATTGATCTTATCGTTAAGAATTACCAGCAAAAAAAAGCGGTGACCGGCATGGTGGTGGCGGTGATCCGTCACGGTGGCCCGGCAGAATTTTATCAGTATGGTGTGACGGATGAGCGCCACCGTTATCCGATTACCCCGCAGACGCTGTTTGCTCTTGGGTCGGTGAGTAAAGGGTTTACCGCTGAAGTGGTCGCCTCGCTGGTTAACGAAGGTCGCCTGCACTGGAACGATACGCTGGTGACGTTGCTGCCTCCGGGCACCCGCTTAAGCGCCGACGCACAAAAAATAACGCTTCTTCATCTGGTTACACATACGTCCGGTCTGCCCCGGCAGCCGATGGATTTACTCACCATGGAAAACGTGGTGCGCTATTTTTCCAGCGGCGAAAACTTTTATCAGGGGCTGGATAACGATCGTGTCGTGGACTGGATGGCTGATTTTACGGCACCCGATGAACGCCTGCCGCGCTATTCCAATATCGGCTATGCCCTCATTGGCTATATTCTGAAATATAAAACGGGCGAATCTGTCGAAACGCTGGCGACGCGATATCTCTTTCAGCCGCTGCATTTACAAAACACCAGTTTTATTGCGCCAACGCTGCGCGCTTATCCCGTGCGGGCGCTCGGACATGCTGGCGATCAGCCGAAACTCATTCCGCGTGGGCAATTAACGCCGGACTGGATTTTTAATAACAATATGATGGCCGCTGCCAGCTTATACAGCAGCGCAGGCGATTTGATTGAATATGCCCGCGCCCACTTTACCCCGACGGCAAATTCCCGGCTGAATAAAACCTTCCAGGACGCCACCGTCAGTTATTTTGAGCGCCCGCAGGAAGCGGCAAACCTTGGCTGGGTCACCGATCGCATTAATGACAGCAAAATCACCTATCAGGTTGGCTATATCGGCGGTTATTCCAGTTACATTGGCTTTGATAAGAAAAATAAGAATGCGGTTGTCGTGCTACAGAACAGTTTTAACTGGAGCA
Organism: Enterobacter sp. kpr-6; assembly: GCF_900116015.1. Lineage (GTDB taxonomy): Bacteria > Pseudomonadota > Gammaproteobacteria > Enterobacterales > Enterobacteriaceae > Enterobacter_D. The sequence continues at coordinate 159,730 of NZ_FOYH01000008.1, read as the reverse complement.
ACTATATTGGGCATACGCTGCTCACCCGCCTGCAATAAGAGCCGAAGCAGACTTCGGCTCTTTAAGTCAAATTACCCTAAGAAATGACCCATTTTCGCCAGAATAACCACAAGGGCGGCCGCCACGAGAATGATATAGGGAGCGTGACGCACCATCGGATTGCTTCTGGCAGTCTCGCCACCCGCCAGTCTGCGCAAGCTGGCTGAGAGCATACCGTGCAGGCCGGAGAGGAAAATCAGCACAAGAATTTTGATGATAAGCCACAGGGGAATGCCTCCGCCGTGGCTGACGATCATGGCGATGCCGCAGGCCCACAGGATCAGCATGGCCGGGGAGGTGACGCTGCGACTCCAGCGGCGCACGTAGCCGATAAGGGCGTTATCGCCCGAATTTTTGCCCAATGAACAGGCGACCACCACGACAGCCATCAGTAACAAACCGCCCAGCCAGACCATTCCTGCAATCAGATGGATAACGTTTAACCATTGGTGAGTCATTTTTTTCCCTTATTAATTACGCTAATTAAGCAAGCGTACTCTTTTCAGGGATTAAAGTTGAGTAAGTTCTTATGAAAATACCCGGCGGCGCAACGCTGCCGGGTCATTATGGCGGGGGAATTAATGGAGTTCAGGCCAGTAGTCTTTATTTGCCGCAATTAAATCGTCGAGAATCGCTTTTGCAACCGAGGCGCTGGGCACGGTTTTTGACAGCGTGAGCGCCTGCCAGAGCTTCTGATAACTGCCTTCAATCCAGGCTTCCACAACCAGTTTTTCGACCGCCACCTGCTGTTCCATCAACCCTTTCTGGAACGTCGGGATTCGGCCCATTGCCAGCGGTTCCGGCCCGTTAGCCCCGACCAGGCAGGGGACTTCCACCATCGCGGTTTCGTCAAAATTCGCAATCGCCCCGTTGTTTTCCACAATCAGCAGCATTCTTTCCTGCGTGTTAAAAGCAATCGCACAGGCCAGATCCACGATAAAGGTTGCATGGGCACCCGCATGGAAATGGGCTTCGCGGGCGCTTTCACGTTCCACAATGTGCCGGGCCATGTCGAACACCTCTTTTTCCCGGCCGATGACGATCTCATTGGCGCGGGTATGGTTCGGATTGGAGTGTTCGACCACATAATCCGGGTAAAAATAGTATTTCAGATAGGTATTGGGCAGCGTCTGTGGATCAAGGGCAAAGAGATCTTTCGCTTTTCTGAAGGTCTCAATCCAGCTCGGCGCTTTGTGCTGAAAGTCTTCCGCCGGGCTACAGTAACCCTGTTCAGCGACATGCTGTTTCAGCGCGGGCATAAGATCGTTTCCGGCCTTGTCGGTGATGCTCGTCCACCAGCCAAAATGATTCAGACCGTAATAGCGGACGTTCATCTCTTTACGTGATGCCAGGCCGAGGATATCGGCGAAGATCCCTTCAATAGCCACCGGCATATCGCAGATATTGATGATTTTCGAGGTCGGGCGTAAGCGTCGGGTCGCTTCAGCGACAATGGCCGCCGGGTTGGAATAGTTGAGCATCCAGGCGTTCGGCGAGTATTGCTCCATGTAATCGACCAGTTCCAGCACGCCCGCAATGGATCGCATACCGTAGGCGATGCCGCCAGGCCCGCAGGTTTCCTGGCCCACGACGCCATATTTCAGCGGGATTTTTTCATCCTTTTCACGCATCTCGTAAAGGCCAACGCGAATGTGCGCCATGACGAAATCGACATCGGTAAATGCCGCCTGCGGGTCGGTGGTGTAGCTGAACGCCACTTCAGGATGACGCTCGTTGACCATGATCTGACAGGCTTCGCCCAGCACGCTCTGCCGTTCGGCGTTATTGTCATACAGCCGAATTTCACTGATAGGAAAGCGGTTCATATTTTCCAGCAGCATCAGCACGATACCCGGCGTATAGGTGCTACCACCGCCTGCAATGGTCACGATAAATTTATCTTTCACTTGCCACCTCTTTATTCATTGATACCTAAAGCCGTATTGACGTTATTTCTGACTTTGTTCACGCTTAAGCCGTAAATAACCTGAATGTGATTTCCTTTGATTAATACGCCGGTGCCGCCGGTTTGTTTCAGTAATGCTTCCTGCACTAATTCCGGGCTATGCACATCAACACGCAATCGGGTAAAACAATTATCGACGGAGATAATATTGTCCCGGCCACCCAGCCCTTTGATGACGTTCTCACCTAATTGATTATTTGCGAGAGGCTGTGGATGGGCTTTTTCTTCGTCAGGCGTGTCGTCTGCGTTGCGTCCTGGCGTCGCCATATTAAATCGGGTGATAACAAATTTACCGACAACGTACATCGTCAGGGTTTCAATAAGCCCCAGCAGCACGAACAGCGGCCACTGAGTTCGCCCGGCACCTGCCGGAATGTTGTAGACAATAAAATCGATGATGCCGTTTGTTGCGCAGACCCGGACATTGAGCATCCACGCCAGCATTTGAAAGAAACCATCGAGTAAGGAATAAATCAGCCACAGCAGCGGTGCGGTGAAAATAAATAAGAACTCGAAGGGTTCGGTAATGCCGACCAAAAACGAGGTCACAATCAGCGGAATTAACGCCGCTTTTAACCGGGGCTTCAGTTCAGGACGTGCGGTTTTATAAAACGCCAGCGCCATCCCGGCAGTACCGAAAATCTTCACCATGCCATAGGTCAGGAATCGCGCCGAATCGCTTAACGCACCGCCGGCATTGTTGGCGATTTCTGCCAGAAAAATGGGCTTCGCGCCGATCACCGTCTGCCCGTCAACCAGCAGTTGCCCGCCGATGGAGGTAAAGACAAACGGCGACCAGATCAGATGATGTAACCCCGTCGGAATTAAAAAGCGATTAAGAAAGCCGTACAGAAATACGCCGAGGGAGCCGAACGTTTTCATAAACGTCGTCAGCGCCGAAATTCCGTGCGCCACCACCGGCCAGATATAGACGGTCGCCACGGCCAGCACAGCCACCACGGGGATCATAATAATCAGCACCAGCTTGCTGTTGCCGTAAATCGAGAAGGCCCCGCGAAATTCGGTATTAACGAACCGGTTATGAATAAAGGCGACCAGCGCACCTAAAATAATCCCTAAAAAGACGCCGATATCAACGACTTTAAAGCCAAAAATAAAGATCTGCCCGCTGCCGTAAAGTTCCGCGTTAGTGGCCCCTTCCGCCAGGCGCTGGGTCAGGGTTAACCAGCTATTATTTCCTGCCAGATACATGAAATAAGACATCGCGGCGACAAAAGAGGCTTCTGCTTTTCGGGTTCTGGCAAGCCCACTGGCGAGTCCCAGGCAAAAGAAAAAGCCCAGGTTATTCATTATTGCCCACAGCATGCTGGAGGCATATTTGCCGATGAGATAGAGCGTACTGCTTTCTGCTACCCACAATTTATTGGTTGCCATGCTAAATAAGGCAATTAAAAGACCCACTACCGGCAGATAAAGCACCGGACCGATCATTGCTTTCGAGAAGTCCTGTAATTTTTTTAATACGGCCATCTGACACACCCTCGTTTCTTGCAGATTGCTTGCAGAAAAACCTGAACATTAGAATCATCTTACGTGGCGGGGATTTTCATACAGACCCGAAAAGAGAGCATTTGTGATATAAGTCATATAATCACGGTGCAAAGAAATATATAAATTTGCGTAACTTCATGTATGAGTTATCTATTATGCGTGGGGTGTTGATAAAAAATATAGCAATTACATCGAGTTGAGATAATTCTTCACCGTCAAATCAGACAGCGAGAGATCTAGAAGTGATATATAAAACCATTGCCGATCAGATAAAAGTGCGTATCAACAGTGAGGAGTATGAGATCGGCGATATTCTCCCGAGCGAGAAGGCGCTGGCGCAGGAGTTGCAGGTTTCAGTGATGACGGTGAGAAAAGCGCTGGCGCTGCTTGAGAGCGAAAAACTCATCATTAAGCGTCACGGCAGCGGTTCGTTTGTGGCGCGTAAAATAAACTATCACGGCGGGGAACTGGACGGTTTTAACTACCAGATGAACGTGGTGGGCGTCACCAATTATGTTAACAAAGTGATTGAATTCTCTATGCTTGATGCGCCGCTGGCCATTGCGCAGCAGCTCAAAATAGAACCTGGCGAGAAGGTCTATTACATCCGGCGCATTCGCATTATTGATGACATTCCTATCCTGATTGAAAACAGTTATATCCCTGTCGCGCCTTTCCCCTGGCTTAGCATCGGCAATATGGAGCAATCGAAATTCAATTACTTTCGCAAGGAGTGCAATATCACCATTCTTGAAAGCCACCGCAGTTATACCCCGGTGCAGGCGACGAAAGAACAGGCGGAATTGTTGCAGGTGCCTGCGGGATCTTTATTACTGCGCGTGCAGTCGGTGAGTTATTCGCAGGATAACAAGATTGTCGATTTGTCAGATATTTATCAGAACACCAATAAATACATCGTGAAACACGTTATTCGACGTTAAGCGGTGCAGGGGAGAAAAAACTGGCCTGTTACGGCCAGTTTTTCAGCGTTAGCGCATGGTGACAAATTCTTCCGCGCCGGTGGGGTGGATCGCCACGGTGTTATCAAAGTCCTTTTTCGTTGCGCCCATTTTCAGCGCCACGGCGAAGCCTTGCAGGATCTCATCCATACCAAAACCGATGCCGTGAATGCCGACGATTTTTTCGTCTTCACCCATGCAGACCAGCTTCATGCGGCAGGGCTGGCGATGGGAGGTGACGGCGGTGTACATCGCGGTGAAGGACGATTTATACACTTTCACTGCGTCGTCGCCATACTGCTCGCGCGCCTGCGGTTCGGTCAGGCCCACGGTGCCGATTGGCGGATGGCTGAAGACCACGGTAGGGATGTTGCTGTAATCCAGATGCTCATCCGGCTTGTTGTTAAACAGACGCTCGGAGAGGCGACGGCCTGCGGCGACCGCGACAGGGGTGAGTTCTACCGCGCCGGTGTTATCACCCACCGCGTAAATGCCTTCCACGCTGGTGTTCTGGAATTTATCGACGACGATGTAGCCTTTTTCATTGGTTTTCACTCCTGTGACTGCCAGGTTGAAATTGTCGTTCGATGGCTCGCGGCCAATCGCCCAGATCAGGCAATCCACGGTCAGGCTGCGACCATCTTCCAGGGTCAGCAACAGGCTACCGTCAGCATTTTTTTCCACGCTTTTCGGTATCGCATGGGTGTGAAGCGTCGGGCCATCGGCTGCCATCGCTTCCACCAGCGTTTCGGTGAGCATCGGGTCAAAGGTGCGCAGCGGCGCGTGTTGACGCACCAGCAGATGCGTTTCGGCTCCCAGGCCGTTGACCACGCCTGCCAGTTCCACGGCGATGTAGCCTGCGCCCACCACTGCTACACGCTTCGGCAGCGCTGAAAGCTCAAAGAAACCGTCGGAGTTGATGCCATATTCCGCGCCAGGAATACTCGGGCGGCTCGGACGACCGCCGGTGGCGATCAGAATGTGATCGGCGGTGATCGTCTCACCGTTCACTTCCACGGTTTTTGCGTCCACAAAGCGGGCGAAGCCACGGATCACATCAACGTTATTCTTGTTGAACACGTTCTCGTACGAGGTGTGAATGCGGTCGATGTAGGCGGTGCGGCTGGCGACCAGCTTGCTCCAGTCGAATTTGTTAACGGTGGTGTCAAAACCGTAGTCCGGGCCGTAAAGATGAATCGCTTCGGCGATTTGCGCCGCATGCCACATCACCTTTTTCGGGACGCAGCCGACGTTAACGCAGGTACCGCCCAGTTCTTTGGCTTCAATCAGGGCGCACTTCTGGCCGTACATCGCCGCGCGATTAATAGAGGCGATACCGCCGCTGCCGCCGCCGATGGCGAGATAATCATAATGCTTTGTCATGACCGTTCCTTAAGTGAATCGCATTTTTGGGCATTGTAGCCCGCGATTTAAAAGGTTCCACCAATGGGTGTGATTACTCTGGCACTACCCAGTTCACCAGCGCATGGCCCGTGCCGGCTGGCACCAGTTTTTTGTGCAGCCATGGCAGCACGTTTTGCATCTGTTGCTCCAGCTTCCACGGCGGATTAATCACAATCATGCCGGACGCGGTCATGCCGCGCTGATCGCTGTCCGGGCGTACCGCCAGCTCAATTTGCAGAATGCGGCGGATGCCGGTGGCTTCAAGTTCCTTCAACATACGTTTGATTTGCGTACGCAGCACGACCGGATACCACAGCGCATAGGTGCCGGTGGCAAAGCGTTTGTAGCCTTCAGCGATCCCCTGCACCACCGCCTGATAGTCACTTTTGATTTCGTACGGCGGGTCGATGAGGATCAGGCCACGGCGTGATACCGGCGGCAGTTTGGACTTAAGCTGCTGGTAGCCGTCAGCGCGCGCGACTGTGGCACGGTCGTCTTTCTGGAACTCAGAGCGCAGCAGCGGGAAATCGCTCGGGTGCAGCTCGGTGAGTTGCAGACTATCCTGCTCGCGCAGCAACTGGCGGGCGATGAGCGGCGAGCCAGGGTAGTAGCGCAACGTGCCGCTGCGGTTAAAGTGCTTGAGCACCGTGATATAAGATTCCAGCTCCGCCGGGAGATCGTCCTGCTGCCAGATGCGGGCGATTCCTTCCAGATATTCTCCGGTGCGCTCGGCGTGTTCGCTGGCAAGCTGGTAACGGCCCGCACCCGCGTGGGTATCAAGATAAAGAAACGGTTTTTCTTTCTCTTTTAATGATTCAATGATCAGGCTTTGAACGGTGTGTTTGAGGACGTCGGCATGGTTGCCGGCGTGAAAACTGTGACGATAACTGAGCATGTAGCGCGTTCCAATGGCCTGAAGAGGGTATGTACGACAGTATACCGAAAAGTGCCCGCCACCGCGAAAGCGCAACGCCCGGCATTGAAATTAACTACACTCAACCCCATACCAGACCTTATCGGAAAAAGCGCTCAACGCGCTTAATAATTTTATTGAACAGGACAGCGCTTATGACCAATCCATTACTGACGCCTTTCGAATTACCGCCGTTTTCCCATATCAAACCTGAACATGTCGTACCGGCGGTGACGAAAGCGCTGGCCGATTGTCGTGAAGCGGTCGAGCAGGTAGTGGCGCAGGGCGCGCCTTATTCCTGGGATAATCTTTGCCAGCCGCTGGCGGAAGTGGACGACCGTTTAGGCCGCCTGTTCTCCCCGGTCAGCCACCTGAACTCGGTGCAGAACAGCCCGGAATTGCGCGAAGCCTACGAGCAGACGCTGCCGCTGCTGTCCGAATACAGCACCTGGGTTGGGCAGCACGAAGGGCTGTATCAGGCTTACCGCAATCTGCGCGATGGCGAGGCGTATGCCGCGCTGGATATCGCGAAGAAAAAAGCCGTGGATAACGCGCTGCGTGATTTTGAACTCTCCGGCATTGGTCTGCCGAAAGAGAAACAAAAGCGCTACGGTGAAATTGCCGCTCGCCTGTCTGAACTGGGATCGACCTACAGCAACAACGTGCTCGATGCCACGATGGGCTGGAGCAAGCTCATCACTGACGAATCTGAACTGTCCGGCATGCCGGAAAGCGCACTGGCGCAGGCCCAGGCTCAGGCACAGGCCAAAGAGCAGGAAGGCTGGCTGTTAACGCTGGATATCCCAAGCTATCTGCCGGTGATGACTTACTGCGATAACCAGGCGCTGCGTGAAGAGATGTACCGCGCCTACAGCACCCGCGCGTCCGATCAGGGGCCGAATGCCGGTAAATGGGACAACAGCCCGGTGATGGCGGAGATCCTCGCGCTGCGTCACGAACTGGCGCAACTGCTGGGCTTTAATAACTACGCGCACAAATCGCTGGCCACCAAAATGGCCGAAAGCCCGGATCAGGTGCTGGAATTTTTAACCGATCTGGCAAAACGTGCCCGCCCGCAGGGTGAAAAAGAGCTGGCGCAACTGCGCGCCTTTGCCAAAGCTGAATTTGGCGTGGATGAACTTCAGCCGTGGGATATCGCTTACTACAGCGAAAAACAGAAACAGCACCTGTACAGCATCAGCGATGAGCAGCTTCGCCCTTATTTCCCGGAGAACAAAGCGGTTAATGGCCTGTTCGAAGTGGTTAAGCGCATTTATGGCATCACCGCGAAAGAGCGTACTGATGTGGATGTCTACCACCCGGATGTGCGTTTCTTCGATCTGTTCGACGAGAACAACGAACTGCGCGGCAGTTTCTATCTCGATCTGTACGCCCGCGAGAACAAGCGCGGCGGGGCGTGGATGGATGATTGCGTCGGTCAAATGCGTAAAGCTGACGGCTCGCTGCAAAAACCGGTCGCCTATCTGACCTGTAACTTTAACCGCCCGGTGGCAGGCAAACCGGCGCTGTTCACCCACGACGAAGTGATCACCCTGTTCCATGAGTTCGGTCACGGGCTGCACCACATGCTGACGCGCATCGAAGCCGCAGGCGTGGCGGGCATCAGCGGGGTACCGTGGGATGCGGTCGAACTGCCGAGCCAGTTCATGGAAAACTGGTGCTGGGAGCCGGACGCGCTGGCGTTTATCTCCGGTCATTACGAAACCGGCGAGCCGCTGCCGCAGGAGTTGCTGGATAAAATGCTGGCGGCGAAGAACTACCAGGCAGCGCTGTTTATTCTGCGTCAGCTTGAGTTCGGCCTGTTCGACTTCCGCCTGCACGCGGAATTCAGCCCGGAGCAGGGGGCGAAAATCCTCGAAACCCTGGCAGAAATCAAAAAGCAGGTGGCCGTTATTCCGGGCCCAACCTGGGGCCGCTTCCCGCACGCGTTCAGCCACATTTTTGCCGGTGGCTATGCGGCGGGTTACTACAGCTATCTGTGGGCCGACGTGCTGGCGGCAGATGCTTACTCCCGCTTTGAAGAAGAGGGGATTTTCAACCGCGAAACCGGGCAGTCGTTCCTCGATAACATTCTGACGCGCGGCGGGTCGGAAGAGCCGATGGAGCTGTTCAAACGCTTCCGTGGCCGCGAACCGCAACTGGACGCGATGCTGGCGCATTACGGCATCGAAGGCTGATCGCCTGGTGAAAATCTGTCTGATTGATGAAACAGGCACCGGAGACGGTGCCTTATCTGTTCTGGCTATCCGCTGGGGGCTGGCGCACGATCCCGAAAACCTGATGGCGCTGGTTATGACGCCGGAACATCTGGAATTGCGTAAGCGCGATGAGCCAAAACTTGGCGGCATCTTCGTGGATTTTGTTGAGGGTGCAATGGCGCACCGGCGCAAATTCGGCGGTGGACGCGGCGAAGCGGTGGCAAAAGCGGTGGGCGTGAAGGGCAGTTATCTGCCGGATGTGGTGGATGCGACCGCGGGCCTGGGGCGCGATGCATTCGTGCTGGCGTCGATTGGCTGCCGGGTGCGGATGCTGGAGCGCAATCCGGTTGTGGCGGCCCTGCTGGATGACGGTCTTACTCGCGGTTATGCCGATGCGGAGATCGGCGGCTGGCTGCAGGAGCGGCTACAGCTTATTCATGCGTCGAGCCTGACATCGCTGGGTGAGATTACCCCGCGCCCGCAGGTGGTCTATCTCGATCCGATGTTTCCGCATAAGCAGAAAAGCGCGCTGGTGAAAAAAGAGATGCGGGTATTTCAGTCGCTGGTGGGGCCGGATCTGGACGCTGATGGTCTGTTAGAGCCTGCCTGTAAACTTGCCACGAAACGCGTGGTGGTGAAGCGCCCGGACTATGCACCCCCGCTCGCAGGCGTTGCAACGCCGAACGCCGTGGTGACGAAGGGACACCGGTTTGATATTTATCCGGGGACGGCGGAGTAAACCACCCTCACCCCCGCCCTCTCCCTGAGGGAGAGGGGGGAACAGCGGCCTCAACGCAAGCTCGATCTGTCCCCTCTCCCCGTGGGAGAGGGTTAGGGCGAGGGGTAATCCTTACTCGTCTTCTTCGTCACGCAGCGGAACAATCAGCATATCAACATGAACCGTGTTGATAAGCTGGCGCGCAGACGACATCAGCTTGCTCCAGAAATCCTGATGGTGGCCGCAGACCACCAAATCCATATCATATTTCTTAATGGCATCAACCAGTACCTGACCCAGATCGCCGCTACCGCTCAGGGTTTCCGTGATCGGGTAACCCGCATTAGTCGAAAGCTCAGTCAGTGCGTTGTGGGTCTCTTCAGAAATGCGTTTTTGCATGTCGCCAAGGTTAACGTCGATAAGACCGGTATAAAGATCGGAGTAATTCACATCGACATGAATCAGCGAAACCTTTGCGTTGTAAGGGCGTGCCATTGAAACCGCTTTTTCAACCAGCACTTTGCTCTCAGGGGAAAGATCGACCGCGATGAGGATATGTGTGTAAGCCATAGTGTTACTCCTTCCATAAGTTGTCGATTACCATCGGGATAGCAGCCGTTAAGCGCCGCTTTGTGTCCCCGCGTCCTGCGTACCACTTGCGCGGGTAATGCCCGTTCTAAGGGTTTAATTGTAGAAGATATTTCTACCTTATAACGCTCAAATCCTGACGTCAATCCGCAGAGGTCACGGTTTAATACAACAAAAAATGCATTAGAAAGCAGCGATAAGCGTTAACGTTGTGGTAAAAAAATTAACTGATCTCCTACACTATTAGAGGAGCCGCTCGGATAAATAAATGTGATCCCTGTCGGTTAATCGTAACACGCTTCACTGAACTGTTTAGCTGAGTATCGCGGAGCGGTAGTCCGGGGCCTTTCCCGTGGCAGCCGCCGGGGAGGGGGTATGGTCAGCACCGTCGCGCTGTTCTGGGCTTTATGTGTCGTTTGTGTGGTCAACATGGCGCGTTACTTCTCATCATTACGCGCATTGTTAGTGGTACTTCGTGGTTGCGATCCTTTGCTCTATCAGTATGTGGATGGGGGAGGCTTTTTCACCTCGCATGGACAGCCCAGCAAACAGATGCGGCTGGTTGGCTATATCTACTACCAGCGTTATCTGGATCACCACGACGATGAATTTATTCGTCGCTGCGAACGCCTGCGTCGTCAGTTCCTGTTAACCAGCGCCCTGTGTGGCCTGGTTGTCGTGAGTATGATTGCCCTGATGATCTGGCACTGATTACCCACCATAAAAAAAGCGGGCCAGTTTCCTGACCCGCTTTTTTTGTCTCTGCAACCGCGCTTAAATCAGCTTCAGCGCAATCCAGTACAGCCCACCTGACATCAGAATGGACGCGGGCAGCGTAAACACCCAGGCCATTAAAATGTTGGTGACGGTTTTTCTTTGCAGACCACCGCCGTCCACGATCATCGTACCCGCCACTGACGAGGAGAGCACGTGAGTGGTGGAAACCGGCATCCCGGTATAACTCGCCAGACCGATAGAGACCGCCGCCGTCATCTGGGCAGACATGCCCTGCGCGTAGGTCATACCTTTCTTACCGATTTTTTCACCGATAGTGGTCGCCACGCGACGCCAGCCGATCATCGTACCCAGGCCCAGCGCCAGTGCGACAGCCATAATGATCCAGACCGGTGCGTATTCGATGGTGCTCAGCATATCGCCTTTCAGCTTCTTCAGCAGACGCTGATCGTCAAGGCTGACATCCGGCTGTTTAGCGACTTTGTCAGTGATATCCGAGATGCACAGCAGGATGCGACGCAACTGGCCACGCTGCTCAACCGGCAGTTTGTCGTAGCTTTCGATGTTCGTCAGCATCGCTTTTGCCGTATCCAGCGCGGTAACAGCGCGTCCCGGATGGCAATGGAACTCGTTAGGTTTCGTCGCGATATCTTCCGGTGTCGGAATGGCAGGGGTGGCACCCGTCACTTTTTGCAGCAGCGCAGGATGCTGCTGGAAGTAAGTTTCAACGTTGTTCACCGCGTCACGGGTACGGGTGATGTCGTAGCCGGAGGCATTCATGTTCACCACGAAGCCCGCCGGTGCCACGCCAATCAGCACCAGCATGATCAGGCCAATGCCTTTCTGACCGTCATTCGCACCGTGTGAGAAGCTCACGCCGATGGCGGACAAAATCAGTGCGATACGCGTCCAGAACGGCGGCTTTTTCTTACCGTCTTTCTTTTCACGTTCAGCAGGGGTCATATGGATACGGTCACGCTTCTTGCTGCCGTTCCAGAAGCGGCGCAGCAAAAAGATCAGACCGCCCGCAAACACCAGCCCGACGATGGGGGAGAGGATAAGCGAAGCGAAGATATTGATCACTTTTGGAATGTTCAGCGCATCCACAACGGAGGAGCCGGTCATCAGCGCATTGGTTAAACCAATCCCGATAATCGCGCCAATCAGCGTGTGTGAGCTGGACGCAGGCAGACCGAAATACCAGGTGCCCAGGTTCCAGATAATCGCCGCCAGCAGCATCGAGAACACCATGGCGAGGCCATGAGCGGAACTGACGTTGAGCAGGAGATCGGTTGGCAGCATATGCACAATGGCATAGGCTACACTCAGCCCGCCAAGCAATACGCCGAAGAAGTTAAATACCGCCGCCATAACAACAGCGAGCTGTGAGCGCATGGCGCGAGTGTAGATCACCGTTGCAACCGCGTTCGCGGTATCGTGGAAGCCGTTGATAGCTTCGTAAAACAGAACAAATGCCAGAGCAAGTAAAAGTAACAACCCGGTATGTAAATCCAGGCCTGCAAATAAATGTAGCATAGACGTGACGCCGTTTTTGAGGTCATGAACGCGGCGCATTATCGTGGACAAAGGCAGCGTGGGCAAAGTGAAATATAGACTTTTTTTGCCGTTTCTCCTGCACTTACACGTGAAGAAAAACAATTATCTTATAAATTTCAATTAAATATCATCGATTTGTCATATTTGTGCTGGTGCGACCAGCGCTGAATATTTACAATCCGCCGCTCATTATTTAAGAGGATCGTCGTGTGGAAAGGTTTGATGCCATCATTATTGGTGCCGGTGCGGCTGGTATGTTCTGTGCCGCGCAGGCCGGACAGGCAGGTTGCCGTGTGCTGTTGCTGGATAATGGCAAAAAACCGGGACGCAAGATCCTGATGTCTGGCGGCGGTCGCTGCAACTTTACTAACCTTTATGTCGAACCCGCGGCCTATTTGAGCCAGAACCCGCATTTTTGCAAATCTGCACTGGCGCGTTATACCCAGTGGGATTTCATCGATCTGGTCGGCAAGCACGGTATTGCGTGGCATGAGAAGACACTCGGCCAGCTTTTCTGTGATGACTCGGCGCAACAGATTGTGGATCTGCTGGTGGCAGAATGTACAAAGGGCAATGTCACCACCCGGCTGCGCAGCGAAGTGCTGGACGTCACCCGCGATGACGACGGTTATACGTTACAACTGAACGGTGAAACGGTCAGCGGCAAAGCGCTGGTGATTGCCAGCGGCGGGCTGTCGATGCCCGGGCTGGGCGCGACGCCGTTTGGCTATAAGATTGCCGAACAGTTTGGTCTGAAAGTACTGCCGACCCGGGCCGGGCTGGTGCCGTTTACGCTGCATAAACCCCTGCTCGAGCAGCTCCAGGTGCTTTCCGGGGTGTCGGTTCCATCGGTTATCACCGCCGAAGACGGCACCGTTTTCCGCGAAAACCTGCTCTTTACTCACCGCGGTCTCTCCGGCCCGGCGATTTTACAGATTTCCAGCTACTGGTTGCCGGGTGAGTTCGTCACCATTAATTTGCTGCCGGAATGCGATCCTGACGCTTTCCTGAACGAGCAACGCACCGCGCATCCAAACCAGAGCCTGAAAAATACGCTGGCGATGCAGTTGCCGAAGCGGTTGATCGAGTGCTTACAACTGCTCGGGCAAATCCCGGACGTCACGCTCAAACAGCTTAATGCCCGCGATCAGCAGACGTTGATCGACACCCTGACGCAGTGGCGCGTGCAGCCCAACGGCACCGAAGGCTACCGCACGGCGGAAGTCACTCTCGGCGGCGTGGATACTCATGAGCTGTCGTCACGCACCATGGAAGCCCGCAACGTACCGGGGCTTTATTTCATCGGCGAAGTGATGGATGTGACCGGCTGGTTAGGCGGCTATAACTTCCAGTGGGCATGGGCCAGCGCCTGGGCGTGCGCGCAGGCGCTGAGTGAAAACCGTCATCCGCAATAAAACGGGCGGTACGTTAAACGATATCGTCCACCACGCCGCCATCAACGCGCAGTGCCGCGCCGGATGTGGCTGAGGCCTGTTGCGAGCAGACGTACACCACCATGTTCGCGACTTCGTCCACCGTGGCGGCACGCTGGATCACCGACCCTGGGCGGTTCGTCATCACAAACTCTTTCGCCAGAGTTTCCAGCGACTTGCCGGTGCGCTCCATCTCATCTTTCATCATCTCAGCAAAGCCATCGGACAGCGTTGGGCCCGGCAACACGCTGTTGACCGTGACACCGCTGCCCGCCACGAATTTCGCCAGCCCGCGAGCGAGCGAGAGCTGCGCGGTTTTGGTCACACCGTAGTGGATCATATCCGACGGGATATTGAGCGCGGATTCCGAGGAGATAAACACCACGCGTCCCCAGCCTTTTTGCACCATCCCGGGCAGCAACGCGCGGGAAAGCCGCACGCCGGACATCACGTTGGTATGCCAGTAATTATCCCAGGTCTCATCATCGGTAGAGTAGAAATCCTGCGGCCCGTAAATCCCGGCGTTATTCACCAGAATATCGACGTTCGCTGCCACCTGTAGTAGCGACGCCACCCCTTCCGGGGTGCTCAAATCGGCAATGGCTGCACGCACCGCCACGCCCGGAACCACCTGCTGTAAGTTCTGAATTCCCTTATTCACCGAGCTTTCGCTGCGTCCGTTGACGATCACTTCCGCGCCGCTTTCCGCCAGACCACGGGCAATAGCAAAACCAATCCCGCCTGTTGACGCCGTCACCAGCGCCACTTTTCCCGTTAAATCGATTTTCATTTTCCGCTCCCGATCGTAATGAATTATTCGTTAGATCGTTAAGCGTAGCAGGTGGGTGGGGCGAGCAAGGGTTTACCCCAGCACCTGCACATCCGCAGCCGTCAGGGAGAAAGGGGTAGGGGTGCAGACGGCCAGGCTGAGTGTGTCGAGCTGGCAGTGGCTGAGGGAAACGTCGATGAGCTTATAGCTGTCGACACTGACGATTTGCCAGGCGCTACCGCCGCGCTGTTTCACAATGGCTTCTTTGCGCGTCCAGATGTGCCAGAAAACGGTGAGTTGTTGCTCGGCTGGCGTGCGTTCCAGTTCAGCATGTTCAGCATTGCTGAATACTGCATTTGCCAGCGCCTGCCAGTTGGCACGCGGGCGGATCACTTCCAGATCGCAACCGACTTCACCTTCATCGCTTAACAGTATGGCGATGTCATCCCCGCTGTGACTGAGGCTGAATGACCACTCGTTACGGTCGGCAAAACGCGGCTTTCCCTGCTCGCTATAAACCAGGTCCGGCAGCGGCGAAAAGAGTCGGGACAGCAGCGCGCGCCCGGCAAGCCAGCTTGCCCGTCGTGCGCCCTGTGGGGCCTGTGAAATGAGCGCAGGAGAAAACTCACCCGCGCTTAATGTCGAAATTTTACCGCGAACTACTCGGTACATGCTTAAACCCAGCGTTTGATAATGATCGAGGTGTTAATGCCGCCGAAAGCAAAGTTGTTGCTTTGCAAGTATTCGCAATCGATGCGACGTGCTTCACCCATGATGTAGTCCAGCGCGCCGCACGCATCGTCCGGCGTCTTCAGGTTTAGCGTAGGCGCAAACCAGCCTTCGCGCATCATTTGCAGGCTCATCCAGGCTTCCAGCGCACCGCAGGCACCCAGGGTATGACCGAAATAACTTTTTAGCGAAGAGACCGGGACATTATCACCGAAAATGGCGGCGGTGGCCTGACTTTCTGCAATGTCTCCCCGTTCGGTGGCCGTACCGTGCGCGGAAATATAGCCGATATCCCGCGCGCTAAGTCCCGCACTGTGCAGGGATTTTTCCATGCAAATCTGCATGGTTTCGCGCTGTGGCTGGGTGATGTGCGCCGCATCGCAGTTGGTGGCAAAGCCGACGATTTCACCGTAAATGGTCGCCCCGCGAGCGCGAGCGTGCTCCAGTTCTTCAAGCACCAGCGTACCAGCCCCTTCGCCGATCACCAGTCCGTCGCGCTGCGCATCAAACGGCGCGGGCGTGGTGGAGGGGGAATCATTGCGCTGGCTGGTAGCGAACAGGGTATCAAAGACGGCCGCTTCCGACGGGCATAACTCTTCCGCACCGCCCGCCACCATCACCGTCTGATAACCGTGGCGAATCGCTTCCCAGGCATAGCCAATCGCCTGGCTACCGGAAGTGCAGGCGCTGGAAGTCGGGATCACGCGCCCGCGCAGGCCGAAGAACAGGCCAGTATTCACCGCCGTGGTGTGCGGCATCATCTGCACGTAGGTGGTCCCGGTGATGTTATTGGTGTGTTTTTCAGTGAGCATGGTGGCGAACTCGCTCACCGGGCCGGTGCTGCCAGTGGAAGAACCATAGGCAATGCCGGTTTCCCCGTTGGTCAGCACCGGATCGCCGATCAGCCCGGCCTGCTCCAGCGCCAGTTCAGAGGCGCGGGTGGACATCAGAGACACGCGGCCCATGGCGCGGATGCGCTTACGCGTATAGTGCTCCGGCAGCGTAAAGTCGTCGATCGGCGCGCCCAGTAGCGTATGCAGTCCGGCATAAATCTGCCATTCGGGCATTTTGCGCACGGCGTTTTCGTAAGTCAGCAGACGACGGGAAACGTCCTCCCAGCTCTGACCGAAGGCGGTGACACCGCCCATCCCTGTAATGACGACACGACGTGTCATAGCATCCCTCCATTGATGGAAATAACCTGGCGGGTCACATACCCCGCAATGTCCGACATTAAATAGCTGGCGAGCCCGGCGACTTCCTGTGCCTGGCCCATGCGTTTCATCGGGATCATCGACATCGCCTCTTTGAGTGCCGTCTCTTCCATGTCGATCATGCCGGTATCAATAAGCCCCGGCGCAATGCAGTTAACGGTGATTTTGCGCTTCGCCAGTTCAATCGCCAGCGCTTTGGTCGCGCCGATGATCCCGGCTTTGGCCGCGCTGTAATTCACCTGTCCACGGTTGCCCATTATCCCGGAAACGGAGGAGAGCGTAATAATGCGACCGCCCTGGCGTGCGCCGATCATCGGCATAATGCAGGGCTTAATCACGTTATAAAAGCTGTCGAGATTGGTATGGATCACCGCGTCCCAGTCGTCGTCGGTGAGGGCCGGGAAAGCGGCGTCGCGGGTAATGCCCGCATTGCTGACCACGCCGTACCACGCGCCGTGCTCCGCCATATCCTGCTCTAAAATGTCACGGCACTGCTCGCGGTTGCCGACGTCAAAGCCGAGCAGCCGCCCCTGTCCACCCGCCGCGATAATACGGCTCAGTGTCTCCTGCGCGCCCGCCTCGTCGCGGTGATAATGCACGCCGATGGTAAAGCCGTCTGCGGCAAGCTGAAGGGCGATGGCGCGACCAATGCCTTTGCTGGCACCGGTGATCAGAACGGAACGGCTCATGGGGTGACTCCCGGATTAAAAAGTGTGGCTAATTCGTCTTCGGTGGGCTGGAAGGTATTCACCCGCCCGGTCGCCAGCGGCTCGCCGCCCGCGCTGATAGTGCAGTCAAAGCTGCCGAAACGGTCGTCCTGCATCAGCAGGTTAACTTGGATATCCAGCGTGGCGTTCGCGGGAAAAGCACCCGCCGCGCAAACCAGTTCGCGCGCGCCAAGCACCATGCCGAGGGTGATGCTTCCCTGGCCGCGATGGTGCCGGTGCCAGCCAGACCAGACGCCAACGGTCTGGGCCATCAGCTCCAGGGCGTACCAGCCTGGCAGCGCGCCCTGCGCGTCGAGAAAGGGCGCGAGTACGCTCTGATGATTCACCGACACGCGGCAATGAGCGCTCTCGTCGGTAACGTCCACCACCTCTTCAAGCAGCAGCATCGGGGCATCGTGCGGTAAACACTCCCCTGGCGTGAGTAAATGCGTCATGCCGTCCTCCCCAGCAGTATGCTGGCGTTGTTCCCGCCAAAGGCGAAGGAGTTGGATAAAATCACCGGACGCGTCAGCGGTTGTGCGGTCGTGAGAATGCCGCACGGCGGAAGCGCAGGGTCCCAGGGCGAGCGGCTGAAATCCTGCGGCGGCAGCGGTAAATTTTCTTGCAGGATCAGCGCGCTAAGCGCCGCCTCAGTAATGCCTGCCGCCCCCAGCGTGTGCCCGGTTAAATGTTTGGTGGAACTGCATGGGGTCTGCTCGCCAAAAAGCGCATTGACCACTCTGGATTCAATCTGATCGTTAAGCGGTGTGGCGGTGCCGTGCAGGTTGATGTAACCCACGTCGGCAGGCGTCATGCCCGCCTCTGCCAGTGCCTGCTCAATGGCCCGGGTAGCGCCCACGCCCTGCGGGTGCGGGGCGGAAATATGATACGCATCGCTGGATTCACCAATGCCAAGCACCGCCAGCGGCTGCGGCTCGCGGGTCAGCAGCATCAGCGCTGCGCCTTCGCCAATGGTGATCCCGCAGCGGTCGCGCGCAAAAGGCTGGCACAGCGAGGCGGAGAGCGACTCCAGGCTGTGAAAGCCGTTAACCGGCATCCGGCTGAGCGTATCCGCGCCGCCGACAATCGCCACATCAGCAAGCCCGGCATCAATCAGACGACGCCCGCTGATAATGGCGCGCGCACTCGACGAACAGGCGGTGGAGAGGGTAAACGCCGGGCCTTCCAGTTGCAGCCAGCGACTTAAAAAGCGCGACGGGTCGCCCAGTTCCTGCTGTGCATACTGCCAGTGGGGACTGGCGTGACCGTTCAGCGTCAGGTCAACGTGCTTATCGCCTTCATCAAGCCCGGAGGTGCTGGTGCCGAGCACCACCGCCACGCGGTCGCGACCAAAGCGGGCAATGGCGTCATCGACCGCAGGCTGGATCTGCGCCAGCGCCGCCAGCAGTAATTGATTATTGCGCGAACGGTGGGCGGAAAAATCGTCGGGAATGGCGGGCAGTTCGCCGTCCACGCCGCCGAGCATGGCGTCCGGGATCTGTTGCAGCCAGCCTTCGCGCCGCTGCATACCGGGCGCAACACCACGCGTCAGATTCGCGGCAATCTCCGCATTTGAGCGGCCCAGCGCGTTAATCATGCCGAAGGCAGAAAAGTAGATCATCTCAGTCACCCAGATATTGAATGGTGATGTGGTACTTATACACGTGCTGTTCAATGCTGATCGGCTCGCGCTTGCCGTGTCGTTGCAGATAGGTGATTTCTGTCACCAGCTCGTCGTCGGCGTTACGCAGTTCGCGCTTGTCGCCGCGATCGGTAAGCGTCCAGCCCGCCGGAAGCTGTTTTTGCCAGGCGGCAACTGGCCAGTGGCTGAGCATCACATCGGCCAGCACCTGGCTTGCGGGCGGCAGTTGCGGCACCACAATCGACTGTTCGGTGTGAATGCCGCGCTCGTCGTAGGTGACGAGAAACAGCCGGATCCCCACCGACGACAGCCCGGCAAGCGTAATTTTTTTCTCATCGGCGCTGAGCATCACCAGCAACGACTGGGTTTGCCCGTTGAAACGCCCGCTCAGCAGTTGCTGAGAATTGACCGCAGGCGTAATGCCCGGCGCGGGCAGCGTCACGCGGGTGCCCGGTTGCAGCCAGGCCTCGGGGCGGGTGTTGTCCGTGTTGCTGCTGGAATGGCTACAGCCCGTCAGGATCAGCGTCACAAGCAGGGCGCTGGCGCGAAAAATGTCGCGTAGTCTCATTTTTTTCTCTCTCGTTTACCGGGCATCGCCAGCGGGGAAAGCAAAAAGGCGGTGAAAATCCCGCTGACCAGCACGATGCCAAAGCTGCTGATCGCCTGGGTAGCGCTGAACACCAGTATGCCCAGCGTTAATAACGTGGTCAGCATCGCCAGCGTCACCGCCAGCAATGAGGTGAGCGGTGTGCCGCGCGGATTACCAAAAAACAGCGTGTAGTTAATGCCGATCCCCAGCACCAGCACCAGTGCCAGCAGGGAGAACAGATTTACCGCGTGGCCTGTGAGGGTGAGCGCTGCCAACCCGCAACCGAGCGACAGCACCGACGGCACGAGGCTTATCAGCCCCTTCCGCCAGCCGAGGCGCACTATTGCACCGCAGGCGATCACCGCCAGCGCCACCAGCAGCAGCCCGCTGAGAATGGTGCGGTACAGTGCGAAGAGTTCGTCGAAATGACTTTTTCGATCCACCCACGCCACGCCGTCGTGCGCCTGCGCCAGTCGCTGAAGTTCAGCGCTCTGTTTCACGCCTTCCACCGGCACCAGCACGCCGCTTTCACCGCCGGGCAGCGTCAGCCACATCAGCCGCCAGCCCTCGCTGGCTGGACTTTCAAGCCAGGACTCCACGCTGACGTCCATCGGGCGAACGTCAGGGGATACCGTCGTCATGCCCGTACTTTGCAGCGCGCGGGACAGGGCGGGCGCGGCGTTTTGCAGCAGGGTTAAATCCTGTTTTTGTCGCGCCAGCGAGTTCAGCGGGATAGTGCGGAAACCGCTGAGCGCGCCTGCGGCCTGCGCCTGATGCAGCGCGGGTATTAACGCGTCGAGTCGTTCCAGCGTTTGCTGCGCTGTCGCGCCATACACCACAAACCATTTCTGATCGACACTCTGTCCGGTCAGCCGGGTGATCGCTTTTTCCTGAGCCAGAATGTGCTGCGGCAGCGCCTGAAGCTGCGCAATGTCATCGTCCACATGCAGCCGGGTGAGGCCCGCCAGCGACAGCAACGCCAGCGCGATCGGCAGGCCCAGGATGAGTTTTTTATTGCGTCGCCAGGCCGCCAGCCAGCGCAGCATTAAGACCATTGCCGGAACCGGGCGCACCGGTAAACCGCGCACCAGCCACGGATGCCAGAAGATCACCGTCAGGCAGGAGGCGCTTAAGCCGACCGCCGCAAACACCGCCATTTGCCGGATGCCGGGGAAGGGAGCCAGCATCATGATCAGATACGCGGCCACCGTGGTCAGCAGCGCCAGCAACAGCGCATTGCGCACTTTCGCAAGGCTTTGCCAGGGGGAAGCTTCCGCGCCGTGCACCATGCGTTCAGTCAGGTAGTAGAGCGTGTAATCAGCGGAAATGCCGATGACGCTCATGCTCATCACCAGCGTCATCAGGTGCAGTTCGCCGAACAGCAGCAGCGTGACGACGGTGCCCGCCAGCGCGCCGGTGGCGATGGAGATCACGCACAGCAGCAGCGGGCGGATTGAGCGAAACACCGCCACAATCAGCAGGATAAGCCCGCAGATCGTCGCCACACCGAGCGTGGAAACATCCTGCTTCGCCTGCTGGCTGGCGTAATCGCTGTAAAACACCGTCCCGCGCGACAGAATGTGCGCCTGCGGGAAATCGGCTTTCAGTTGTGCTTCGAGTTCAGTGAGGCGGCTGACAAACTGATGCGTCTGCTGCATATCAAACGACTCACCCGCCAGCTCGCCGTGCAGCAAATACCAGAAATTGCCTGCCTCGTCCTGCGTCACCAGCCAGCCGTCGACCAGCCGCAAACGCTGGGCGTTCGCGGAGAGCGCAAGCTGCGAGCCGCGCATCAGCATGAAAGGATCGTTTTGTAACTCTTTGCCACTGACGCCTGAGAACGCAGAGTAAAGCTGAGAAAGCACCCACTGCGCCTGCGCCTCGCCGCCATTTTGCAGACGCGCGCGGGTTGCGGCGTCAATCAGGCCGTTACGATGGGTAAAGAAAAACGCTCCCCATTGCTGCTGGCTTTGTGCATCCATCGGGCCTTTGATTTCACGCAGTTCTCTGGATTGCGCAAGCAGCGTCAGCCAGCGTTTTGCCACCGTCGGATTGGCCTGCTTGCCAGGGCTGACCAGCCAGACCACCTGTTTATCGAGGCGCTGCATAAAGCCGTCGTTAAGCGCCGGCGGGATTGCCCCCAGCGTCTGTTTGGGCAGCATCGCCAGCACGCTGCTGTTGAGCCGCGCCTGCGGTAAGAGCAGCATCAGCGCGACCAGTAGCAGCAGGCAGACGACGCCCCAGCCGATGGCGGCGCGGGGGTTAGTGCGCGGCAAAGCGTTGGCGTTCGTCATCGGTCAGCGTGGCGGGCGTTAAGCGGTGTTGGGAAAAAGCGATATCGGTGCGGTCGCCCTGTTTGTCATTGAGCCGGATGCTGTCCAGATAGGTCTGCCCGGCCAGATCGATGGTGGCAAAAATTTTGTCCAGCGGCGTGGTAACGGGCGTCAGCGACAGCGACCAGCGCCCGTCTCCTTTGTCCTGAAAATCAATGCGGAAGTTTTGCTCCAGCACCTTGCGGTCGGCCTGGAACAGGGCGCGCAGCAGGTGATTAAACTGGAACATCTGCGGATTATTTTGCGCGGTGATCACCTGCGGCGACTGGCCGTTGACGATCTGCACCATGCGGGTGTCATCAAGCAACAACTGCATCGGGAAAGGGGATTTTTGATCCCACAGCAGTCCCTGGTCGCGGGCGATGAGCATCTCACCCTGCGAACGCAGCGGCTGGGGCAGATCTTTAATCGCCCGCGTTTGCTCAAAATGGGCGCGCACAATCGGCTGGTCGGTAAAGCGCTGTTGCAGTTCATCGAGCGTTACCGCGCTGACAAACGGGCTTACCAGCAGAGCAAGTAAAGGCCAGCATTTCATGGCGTGACTCCCATACGTTCAAACAAAATGTCCGGGCTGACGAAGCACAGCGCTTTGCTCTCTTCCTCAACGGCCACCTGAATGGTGTAACCGGTGGTGGTGCGCTTGCCGCTTTCAGCATCGAAAATCGCGTAGTTAATTTTCAGTCGGTTTTCATACTCCACCAGCGTCGCCTGTACGCGGAACGCCTGCTCAAACGTCAGCACATCGCGGTACTTCACGCGGGTGTCCACCACCGGCCAGACGTAGCCGGATGCTTTCATCTGGCGGTAGCCGTAATTGAACTGGTTCAGCAGGGCTTCGCGGGCGATCTCAAAATAGCGAAAGTAATTACCATGCCAGACCACGCCCATCATATCGACGTCGTGAAAGGGCACGGTGAGCGCCACTTCGGCAGTAAAACGGGGATCGTTCAGCACACTTACTCCTTGTCCTGGGCGTCAGGCAGTTGCCAGAAATCGAAAAAATTAAACCAGTCGAGCGGCGATAACAGCGCGTAGTGTTCAAGGCGCGCGGCGTAGCGATCGATCGCCTGTTGCAGCGCCGCTTCCCGCGCTGTGCGCGGCATCGGCAGCGGGTTAGCGAACGGCTCGCAGTGGATGCGCAGCGTTTTATCGGCCTCGCGTAGCGCGAAAATCAGTAGCACCGGGCAACGCAGCGCCGCCGCGAGAATAAACGGCCCCTGCGGAAAAGGCGCGGGGTGGCCCATAAAGGAACTCCAGTTAACGCGCCACTCGCCGCCGCGCTGCGGATTAACCGCGATGCGATCGCCGACGATCGCCACCCATTCGCCACGATCCAGCTTCTCTTTCAGCAGCATGGCGGTATCCGGGCCGATGTGGGTGACCGGGATCAGGTTCAGCCCGGCCTGCGGAGCCACTTCCTGCATGATCTGCTTAAAGCGCCGGGCGTTTTCGTTAAATACCAGCGCGTTAATGACTTTACCGCCTTCAAGCTGGGCTAGCGCGCGGCAGGCTTCAACATCTCCCAGATGCGAGGCCAGCAGCAGTTTGCCTTCCGGTTCGTCGCGCCCCAGCGCGGCTTCGGCCCCCGGCGCAAAATGCACGTCGCGGCCCATGTGTAGCTCGCCACGCCAGCTGGCGATTTTGTCGGACATCGCATCAGCAAAACGTAAAAAGTGGCGATAGCTGGTGAGTTTGCCGGGCACAGGCTGACCGCGTTCGACGAGCGTAGTGCGTACGCGTTCCAGCCACAGGTTTGAAGCCCGGCGGGCGGTGTGTGCCGTCAGCCAGTATCCCGCCACCACCGGATAAAGCAGGGCGGAGAAAGCCCGCCGCCCGCACAACCGCCAGACGGCGAGCATGATCCGCATACCGAGCAGACCGCTCACTTCGTCCTGCTGCGCCCAGTGTTTACGGCGGTGGCGCATGAGCAGCGACGGCAATCGCGGCAACATGCCGAAAAACAGCCGGGTGTGCATGAGCGAAATACGCAGGTTGTCTTTCAGCGCGTCGAAATGCGACAGCCCGTCCGCCGGATAGGTAACGTGAGTGGGCAGGAAATAGCTGGTATTTCCCTGCCAGTAAAGGCGCACCATCACTTCGGTATCGAAATCCATGCGCTTGCCGAGCGTGACCCGCGACGCCAGCCGCAGCGTGGGCGCAACCGGATAAACGCGAAAGCCGCACATGCTGTCTTTGAGGGTGAGCGACAGGGTTTCGATCCAGACCCAGACGTGGGTGATCCAGCGCCCGTACAGGCGCGAGCGGGGGATCGAGTCGTCATAAATGGGCTGACCTGAGATCAGCGCCTGCGGATGCTGCTTCGCGAGAGCCAGCAAACCGGCAATGTCTTCGATGGCGTGCTGCCCGTCGGCGTCCACCTGCACGGCGTGGGTAAAGCCCCCAGCAGCGGCGGCCCGCAGGCCCTGGATCACCGCTTCGCCTTTTCCGGCGTTTTTCGCCAGCCGCAGCAGGGTGACGTTTTCATGTGCGGCGGCAAGGGCTGTCAGCACCTGGCGGGTGGCGAAGTCGCTGCCGTCGTCCACGATATAGCAGGGCAGGCCCGACGGTTTCAGGCGGGCGATGACGCTCGCCATCATCGCGCCGTGGTTATAGCAGGGGATCACCACGCAGGGGCGAAAAGTTAACGACATAGCCGGATTTTCCCGCTGCTGGCGGTGTGGCGGGCCTCACCGGCATGGTACTGATAACTAAAGCTCAGCATCTGGCGCTCCGCCTGCCACGCCAGCGTCAGCGTGACGAGATAGCCGGGGAGCAGGGGAGCCTGGAATTTAACGTTCTGCAGGCTGTGGAAACGAAAATCCGGGGCCAGTAGCATGGTGGCGTAATACATCGCCCAGTCCAGTTGCGCGACGCCGGGCAGCAGCGGTTGCACAGCAAAATGTCCGCGAAACCAGAACAGGTCGGGATCGAGATGCAAAACAATGTGGGCTTGCGCAGGCGTGGGCTGGTGGCGCTCGATTTCATGCGGTTTCATGAAATAACTCCTGTAAATGCGCATAGACACGCTTGTTCATACTGTTGACGGGAATTTCTTCAATAATGCGCCAGTAGCGCGGCACGGCGACCGGTTCAAGCCAGGGGCGCAGCGCGGCTCGCCAGGATAATTCCAGTGCCCCGGCGCTGTGCTGCCACTTTTCACGCGTGACCGCATCGAGCACCAGCAACGCGCCAACGCTCTGGCGTCCATGGCGCGTAATGGCCAGCGCTGCGGCGTCGCACACACCATCGAGATCCCGCAGTCGCTGTTCAATTTCGTTCAGAGAAATGCGTTTTTCTTCAATTTTCACGACCCGACCACGACGGCCGACAAGCTGAAAGGTCCCGTCCTGATTAAAATGCAAAATATCGTCGAGCAACAGGCCGCTTTCTGCGAGGATCAGCGGGGAAATGGCGCGAAAATGCTCCCCCTCAGCGGTGATCTGCACGCCAGGAAAGGGCAGCCAGGCTGCGTCATCGTGCTGGCGATGACGCCAGGCGAGAACACCGGTTTCGGTGCTGCCGTAGATTTCATCCGGCCAGACGTGAAGCCAGGCGGCGGTGTGCACGGCGTCCTGACAGGGCAGCATTCCGCCCGCTGACAGGAGCATTTCTACCGGCGGCGGCGTCAGTTTATCGTCGAGTCGCTTCAGAAACGCCGGGCTACTGATGAACGCATAACGTTGCTGGCTATCGAGTGCGGCAAGCTGTTCAGCGTACTGGATCATCGCGGCGTGCAGCGGCAGGCCAAGCGACATCGGCAGGAAAATGCGAAAGGTCAGGCCATACAGATGCAGCGGCGCGACGGACCCAATCACCCGGCAGCCAGCCAGCCGATCGGCAAAACGGGCCGCCAGCAGGCTGGCTTCACAATCAAGGCTGGCAATGGGTTTAACGATCCGCTGCGGGTGCCCGGTCGAGCCGGAGGTAAAGAGTTCAACGTGACTGTGTGGATCGATGGCAGGCAGGGGCTGAACACCGGCCCCGCTTTCCCCTGAGGAGGTCACCACCTGTACCGGTCCGCACCCGTCCAGAGGACGATCGCTCAACACGCCGTCAAACAGCGTGCGTTGTTCATTGAGCAAAGATTCGCGGCTGTGACCGGGGATCACCGGCGTTTTGCCCGCATGCAGCGCGGCGAGCAGCGCCACGAGAAACAGATAGCTGTTTTCAGCGCACAGCGCCCAGCGTGCGCCGTCCTGCTGTTGCAGGGCGGCGGCCAGGTGCGCGACGTCATACCGCAACTGGCCCAGCGTCCAGATGTGGTCGCCCAGCCAGGCGATGGGCGTCTCGTTCGGGCGCGGGCTGGTAAGCCAGTGCGCCAGCGGAAGCGTTAGCATCATCGTGTTTCTCGCTTAATCACCCGGCAGCGCACCAGCCATTCACCCGCCATGAGGGTTCCCATCAGCAGGTAAGCGATCAAGCCGTTCCAGGCGGTCCAGAGCTGCATATCGCCATGCACTGCCGTGAGAAGGGCCAGCGTGCCATTGATGATAAAAAAGACGCACCAGACCTGCGTGACGCGACGCGTGTAGCGCACCGCTGCGGCAGAAAGATCGGGGTCTCGCAGGCGCGCCAGGCGTTCGACCAGCGGTTGAGTTGTCCACAGCGACCCGGCGAATACGCAGAGCATCACCAGGTTGACCGCCAGCGGATAAAACAGCAGCAACTGATGGCTTTTCAGTAGCGAGCTGGCGATACAGAGCGCGATACCGGCCAGCGCGACGGACTGCAATACGGCGCGCATCGGGCCGGTCATCTGGCGGATCTGGCGCAGGCGAACAATCAACAGCAGCGCCATCAGCGGCAGCAGCCAGTGCAGGCTGTTATGCGTCAGGCCAAACCAGATAAAAAATGGCCAGCCCAGCATCAGCAGCGCTGAAAGTTTCTGCACGCCCGGTCGCAGGCGGGAGCGACGCATGGCGAGTTATTCTTCGCGCAGCAGACGTTCTACGGCGTCAACCACATCCTGAACGGTGCGCACGGATTTAAACTCGTCCGGTTTGATTTTCTTACCGGTCTTTTTTTGCAGGTGCACGATCATGTCCACCGCGTCGATGCTGTCCAGCTCCAGATCCTCATACAGGCGGGCCTGTGGCGTGATGGCATCGGGTTCGATTTCGAACAGTTTGACGAGAAGTGTGGAGACTTCTTCATAAATAGCGTGTTGTTCAGTCATGGCAGCAGTCTCCTTCAGGCGCGTTGTGCCTGGATAAAAGAGGCCAGGCTCGCCACAGAGTAAAAATGCTGACGCATTTCTTCACTTTCCGCAGAGAGCACGACGCCATACTGGTTTTTAACCGCCAGTCCCAGTTCGAGAGCATCAATAGAATCCAGTCCTAACCCATCCCCAAAAAGCGCCGCATCGGTGTCGATATCGTCGGCGGTTAATTCGTCCAGATTGAGTGTCGTTATAATGAGATTTTTAATTTCAAGGGAGAGTGCTTGCATCATTCATTCCTGATCAAAGGGGCAAAATCGGGTGCTAATTGTTGCAAAAGATGCCGGTTAAGCTGCCTTGCCGCCAGCGCCGGTTCTTGCGATTTTGCATCGTAAAATTGCTTTATATTTACCCGCTCACGTACCTGTACGGTGAACATCGGTTTGCGGGGTGGAACGTCATACCATCGGCTGTTTTTATCCAGCAAATGTTCACTGCAGTGGATCACTACAATGCGTAAATCGCTGCTACAGCGCACGGCGATATTGGCCGCGCCGCGTTGCAGCGTCATCGCTTCCCCTGGGCGCGTCCGGGTGCCTTCGGGGAAGATTAACAGCGTGTCACCCTGCGCAAGCCGTTGCTGGCAGGCGGGTAACAAGGCTTCTGCCTGGCTGTTGATCAGATAGTCTGCGGCGCGCACGACGCCTGACAGAAAGGGGTTTTTCAGCAGCGCCCCTTTTACAATACAGTCGGTTTCGGGCATTACCGAGGCCAGCAGCACATAATCAATGAGCGTCGGGTGGTTCGCCACCACCAGACAGCCGCGTTCACGGCGTAACGTTTCTGCGCCGTCGATGCGGTAATCGAGCACGCCCAGCGTTCGGGCGATGTTCAAAAAGAAGCGGAAACTTGCGGCGATACTGCGTCGTGCCAGACGGCGACGGCGATTTTTGTCACGCTGCACCAGCAGCAATAAATTGAACCACACCAGCGACAGCAGCAGGCCCCCGATGCCGAACAGCACAAAACACAGGCCGGTCATGACCAGACGCCATAACCTGTTCATCATGGCGAACAGGCGACTCACCCGCGGCTCCAGTGCCACTGCAAACGCTCGCCTGCCAGGGTAAACGCAGACTCGTTGTTTAAGTAGTGCTGTAAAAATTGCAGGCTCTGCACAAGCTCAGGCTCGCTGGTGCCCGGTTGAGTTTTGCTTTCGCAGTGCCAGTCGTTCCCGGCTTCAAAAACCAGCGCCACGGCATAGGCCCAGGTTGGCATGTTTTCGGGCAGGTGGGGATGATAAAACGCGGGCAGCGCTCCATCGAAATCAACCATCAGCACGCGCTTGTGCCCCGCCTGAAGTAAGCAGATGACCTCGCATAAACCTTGCTGGAAGGTATCGACGCCAGCGGAGAGCGCAGAAGAGACGATCGGCTGTTGCGCGACGATGGTAAGGTTGCCCGCCGCAGAGTTGTGCACGGAGAGGGCAAAATCGGTCGGGGAGACATCCTGCCCGGTCGCCAGCGCTTGCAGGATGCGGTAGTTGCGCTCCAGTTCGCCGTGACGACTGGTGTAGAGCACCGCGTCAATCTGATGACGGTGCAGCATCGACAGCCCGCATTCGACCGCGAGACGACTCCCGGAACTCAAACGACGTGCCGTCATCATCGGCAGCTCGGTCAGCTTTGCCTGCGGGGCATGAGGATCGATTGCGTGGCGATGCTGTGACCAGGCCAGCCACTGCGATGCTTCACTTAGTCCCGGCGCTCTGGCCTGCCAGTCGATAATGTTTAATGCAAATTTCATCCACGCGGATCCGCGAAAATCGTGACTCAAGGCGGCATAGACCGCCCCATCCTTACTGCTTATGACATATCAGCAGGCTATGGCCCATGCCGAGATTATCAACGCGTTTTTCTACCCGAAATCCCGCCATTTCAAGGTAATGATAAAACTTATCGGCACTGTAAAAGCGGCTGTTGCCATTTGCCATGCAGGTAAAATAGAGCGATGACGCATTTAAGCTGAACGACGCGGCTTCAAAACGTTGAGCATCCCAGAACAGTTCCAGAATGCACAGCCGTGCGTCGGGTTTCATCACTTTTGAGATTTTACTTAACATGGTGATAATTTGATCCGGGGAAAAGCAGTCTAAAAACTGACTCATCCACCAGATATCCGCACCGGCAGGCAGCGGTGCATCGCCCAGCATATCGACGGCATGAAAGTCGATACGTTCAGATAACCCTGCGGCGGCAACGTTTTCCTGCGACAGCGCAATTTGCTGCGGTAAATCCAATATAGTGACCCGCACATTCTCATCGAAATGGCAGCAACGCAATGCCCATTTTCCGGTATTTCCGCCTACATCGTACAATGTTGCTGGTTTACTGGCGAATATATGTGGCAGAGCGGCATCAAAGGCGGAATCTGAATAGAAATGATCGAACGCAAACCAGCTTTTGCGCGCGGCAGCGGGCAACTGGGAGAGGGCAGGGTAGATCGTCGGCCAGTCACCAAAGTGTTTTAATCCGCTCGGCTGCCCCGTTTCTAGCGCCGTTTGCAGGTCAAAAAGCCCCTGATAGCAAACATCATGAGTGAAATCTATATTCACGCGCGTCATGGTGTCATGCAGCAGATAATGTCCGACTTTGGCCAGAAAATAGCGACCTTCTTTTTGCGTCACAATACGGCCGCTTAAGCCCATATCTAGCAGAACGCTCGCTGCATATTCGCAGGCGGTGCTGTGGCTCACAATCTCGTCCAGCGTCGCGCCACTTTTTTTCTGTGCGTCAAGGTAAGCCAGGATGCCAAAATTTCTCAGGCAAAGCGCGGTCTGAAAGAGCATAGGAGCGAAGGCGATACGCTGTGCTTCGGTGATCGCTTCCAGCGCACTTAATGAATCTTGTTCATACATCGTGGGTAAATCCTTTTACGCTTTAACGCAATTATCGGACCTTTATTAGCCCGATTTTTAAATGGTTCGATTAACGTCCGGCGGTTGCGTATAAGTGAGCCTTGATACTTTTATCGAGATTGCGCACCCAGCGGTTATAGTTCTTATGGATTTGACCGTTGGCCGCTTCCAGATTGGTGCTATTGGAATAGGTAATAGAGTAAGTGCTTTCGTTGTAGTTTATGCGCACTTCCGCATTATGATTACGAACCTGCTGGCGGGCCACGATGACGCCTTTGCCTTCCTCTTTCATCATCCACCTGCGTTCTACGCCAGCGTTCATGATTGCGCTTCTGACCTGGGCTTCGGTAGGGCTGGTGGTAATTGTGCTGTGAATAATCGCGATGGGTACGGTACTGGAGCAGCCTGCCAGTGCCCCCACAACAGCAATGGCCGCAGCCCATTCCACATATTTTTTCATAACGACTCCTTGTCTGATAACGATGGAAATCCTGGATGACGTAAATTACCTTCTGCTAAATGAAGATTAAAGTCCGTTCACGGAGCCAGAAATAAGGAACAGAAAGTCTACGAGCAAATATTAATGTTTATACATCGTCAGGAATAATAAGGCGGCATTATTGCAGAATAATAATCGTGGCTGAAAGAGTGATGATTCTCGCAAAAAATAGCCTGGTATATTACCAGGCTAAATTTTTATTTTTTAAAGGGAATAAACCCGGCGTTGAATTATCCGGGTAACCGACTTTTGGGTCGGCCTGGGCCCAGCAGAATGGCCAGTTTGCTGCCGCCTTTGGTGGTTTCCATCCAGATTTTGCACACGCTGGTGAGCGGAACGGACAGCAGCATCCCTACCGGGCCAAGCAGCCAGCCCCACACCAGTAAGGATAAAAAGACCACCATCGTCGACATGCCCAGCCGGTGCCCCATCATGCGCGGCTCCACCATGTTTCCCAGCACCATGTGCACCACGAGGAAAAGTATACCTACCAGAACAAATTCATAGACGCCGTTGAACAGCAGCGCCTGGATCATCGGCGGGATTGCGGAAATCACCGAGCCAATGTTGGGAACATAATTGAGTAAAAACGCGAGAACGCCCCACATCAGCGCGAACTGGATGTCCATCAGCATCAGTCCCAGCCAGATAATTACGCCGGTCCACAGGCTAATGAGCGTTTTAAGCGCCAGATAGTGCGAGACGCCTTTGAGCGCGCGGTGCAGCCCGGCAATGTGGATCTGCGGATTGCTGAGCGCAAAACGCAGTTTGTACGGCAGGTGGCGCACTTCAAACAGCATAAACACCACGGTCATGACCAGCAGGACGATACTCGCCATCGCGTTCGAAAGCTGCGTCATCAGCGCGGTGGCGAATGTCATCATTTTGTCTGAATCCATACGCTGCAACATTCGTTCTGGCGACATATGTAAGTGCAAAAACGGCAGTGAGTCCTGCAGATAGAAAATCTTACGCGTCAGTTCCTTATTGTATTTCGGCAGCATCGTAATGAATTCATTGGTTGAAGCCGCCAGTACGCCAAACAGTGCCGTCAGCACAATCATCATGACTACCACGACGATGGTGATCGCGACCGGGCGCTTGACCCCCCGGCGTAAAAACCAGGTCACCAGCGGGTTGAGAACGATAGCAAAAAATGCGGCAAGCAAGAGCTGAACAATAATGTCGGCGGCAGCATGAATGCCTGCCAGAATAATGACCAGTGAGGCCAGTTTGAGCAGAATGTGTAAACCCGCTTTATCGGGGTTAGGCGTAACCATGTTGAATTCCTTTTTTCGCTGTGCCCGTTAAGTGTAGTGCCTGCCTCACGCTTCGCTGGAGAATGCGGATCGTCAACGCGTTACTGATTTTCCTCCGCCATCGTGGTAATAGTGAAACACTGTTGTAAAAAATCCGGTGATCTCCATGCCCCAACCTGCTGCCGAACCGGCGCTAAGCGGATTGCGCCTCAATCTGCGCATTATTTCTGTCGTGATCTTTAATTTTGCCAGCTACCTGACCATTGGTTTACCGCTGGCGGTGCTGCCGGGCTATGTCCATGATGTGATGGGATTTAGCGCCTTCTGGGCCGGACTTGTGATTAGTCTGCAATATTTCGCCACGCTGTTAAGCCGTCCGCACGCCGGACGTTTTGCCGATCTGCTTGGCCCCAAAAAAATCGTGATCTTTGGTTTATGCGGCTGCGTGCTGAGCGGCGCGGGCTATTTCCTCGCGGGTATGACCAGCGGTTTGCCGGTTATCAGTCTGCTGTTGCTCTGTCTGGGGCGCGTGATCCTTGGCGTCGGGCAGAGTTTTGCCGGTACCGGCTCGACGCTCTGGGGCGTGGGCGTTGTCGGCTCATTGCACATCGGCAAGGTGATTTCATGGAACGGGATTGCGTCTTACGGCGCGATGGCGCTCGGAGCGCCGCTCGGCGTGATGTGCTACCACTATGCGGGCCTGACCGGTCTTGCCACATTGATTATGGCGGTTGCGATTATCGCGCTGCTGTTTGCGTTCACGCGCCCGACGGTCAGCGTCAGCAAAGGCAAGCCGCTGCCATTTCGCGCGGTGCTCGGACGCGTCTGGCTGTACGGCATGGCGCTGGCACTGGGATCGGCCGGGTTTGGCGTTATCGCCACCTTTATCACCCTGTTTTACGATGCCAAAGGGTGGGACGGCGCGGCGTTTGCGCTGACATTATTTAGCTGCGCCTTCGTCGGTACCCGGCTGTTTTTCCCGAATACCGTGAACCGCGTCGGCGGTCTGAACGTGGCGATGGTGTGCTTCGTGGTGGAAACCGTCGGGCTGATTCTGGTGGGGCTGGCAGGAGAACCCTGGATGGCAAAACTGGGCGTACTGCTGGCGGGTGCTGGCTTCTCGCTGGTCTTCCCGGCGCTCGGCGTGGTGGCGGTTAAAGCGGTACCGCAGCAAAACCAGGGCGCGGCGCTGGCTACCTATACCGTGTTTATGGATCTGTCGCTCGGCGTGACGGGACCGGCTGCCGGGCTGCTCATGGCCTGGGCGGGCGTACCGGTGATTTATCTGGCGGCGGCGGGACTGGTGGCGGTGGCGCTATTGCTGGCGTGGCGGCTAAAAAAACGGCCTCCGATGGAGGCCGTTTAATCGCAGTAAAATTAATTCACAACGATAGTATTGATGATGTTCTCAGCGGCAGTTTGCGCCTGCTGCTGATTCTCGGCAGGCAGCGTCACCTGGAACGTCAGCAATTTATTATCCACTTTACCCAGCACCACAGAAGACCACGCGGTCTGGCCTTTGGCAGAGATAATGCTGTCTAACTGCTGCAGCGTGTGACCTTTCACTTCGATGGATTTATTAGTCACCACCTGAAGCTGCGGATCGCGGCTACGCTGTTGATCTTCCAGACGCTTAGTCAGCACGGAGAGATCTTCGTTAGTGGCATCGCCCACAATCACAATCACTGCTTTCTGGCCGGTGGCATCAGAGTAAACGTGCATGTTGTTGGACTGCGTTCCCAGTTTGCCGCTCTGATCGGTCATGTCTGCAGGGAGGGAAAACGTCAGTTTGCCGTCCAGCAGCGAAACCGGCTGGCCGGTAGCGTTGCTTTCAGCTGAAGCACCCTGGACAGGCGTTTTCGTGTCGTTGTTATCACAGGCCGCCAGCCCCATCACCAGCAGGCCAATACCGACATATTTAACCAGATTGCGCATTGACTTCTTCCTTTCGATAAACGGCCAAAACGGCTCATTCGTCCATCTTATCACAAGTTAAGAGGCGTACCTTTAACTGGTCTGCAACATGGAAATTTCAGATTTGTCTGCCAGTCTTTTCAGACACATATTGAGCAATACACCATACATCGGCAGGAAAAAGATAAGGCTGATGAGCACCTTAAAGGTGTAGTCAACCAGCGCAATTTCCATCCAGTGTTGTGCCATAAATGCATCCGGGCTGCGCCAGAAAGCGATAAAGAAGAAGGCGATGGTGTCGGAGGCGTTACCAAAGATGGTGGAAACCGTCGGAGCCAGCCACCAGCGGCGGTTCTGGCGCAGACGGTTAAAGACGCGCACGTCAAGAATCTGCCCGAGCGTGTAGGCCATAAAACTGGCAACGGCGATACGGGCGACGAACAGGTTGAAATGCGCGAGCGCTCCAAAACCCTGCCAGCTTCCCATATAGAACAGCGACGAAATGATGTACGAAACGACCAGCGCCGGGATCATTACCGCAAAAATAATGCGTCGCGCCAGCGGTGCGCCAAAAATACGCACGGTCAAATCGGTAGCCAGGAAGATAAACGGGAAGCTGAATGCGCCCCAGGTGGTGTGGAAACCGAAAACAGAGATCGGCAACTGCACCAGGTAGTTACTGGAGGTGATCACCAGCAAATGGAATAGCGATAGCCAGAACAACGCTTTTACGCGCTGTGATTGAGAGAACGACGTCATATTGTGACCTTTTTAGTGGTTGGGGTGAGGGAACCCAATGAAAACCGCAGCATGATACTGCGTTAAGGAGCCATTGCAATGGTTAATTTTAACGCAATCGTTAACCTGTCTTGCGTCACAAAAAAGGCGGGGTAAACTAAGCCGGTTTTTGACTCTGTGAGATACCCATGACCGATCTCTTTTCCAGCCCTGACCACACGCTTGATGCTCAGGGGCTGCGCTGCCCGGAACCTGTGATGATGGTGCGTAAAACCGTGCGCACGATGCAAAGTGGCGAGACGCTACTGATTGTGGCGGACGATCCGGCCACAACCCGCGATATCCCTGGCTTTTGTACTTTTATGGAACATGAGTTGCTGGCGCAGGATACGGCGGCGCTGCCGTACCGGTATTTGCTGAGGAAGGGGTAGTTTTTCACCCTCACCCTAAGATTGAGAGCCCCTCACCCTAACCCTCTCCCGGTGGGAGAGGGGACAGATCGAGCGCGGACTGGCTTTTCCCCCTCTCCTTTGGGGAGAGGGCCGGGGTGAGGGGACACTAACCCCGTCCCTTCCGCAACAACCGCAGCGCATTCGCCGTCACCAGCACCGTCGCACCCGTATCCGCCAGCACTGCCAGCCACAGCCCGGTCATCCCCAGTAGCGTCGTCACCAGGAAAATCGCCTTTAGCCCCAGTGCCATCGCGATGTTCTGGCGGATATTGGCGTGGGTGGCGCGGGCAATAACGATCATCTGTACCAGCCCGCTCAGACGGTTATGCGTCAGCGCTGCGTCGGCGGTTTCCAGGGCCACATCGGTGCCGCCGCCCATCGCGATGCCGATAGTGGCCGCTTTCATCGCCGGTGCATCATTAATGCCGTCACCCACCATCGCCAGCGGAGCGCGGGCATTGCGCGCCGTCACCGCCTGCACTTTATCAGCGGGCAGTAATTCGGCCTGAAATGCCAGTCCCAGGCGGCTGGCAATCGCCGCTGCCGCGCGTGGGTTGTCACCGGTGAGGATCACGCCCTCTATTCCCAGGTTTTTGAGTGCGTCCACTGCGTCGCGGGCGTCGTTGCGCAGGGTATCGCGCAGCGCCAGTGTGCCGATAAGTTCACCCGCACGCACCACTGCAATCACCGTCTGGCCCTGAGATTCCTGCTCCTGAATCTGTAAACGTACAGCGTTATGAAGCAGGCCCGGCGGAAGTTTTTCCGGGGCGCTGATAAGCACCGACTGGCCGTCAATATGCGCCTCAATCCCGCGGCCCGACAGCGTGCGCTGCGTTTGCGCGACGGGAAGCGTCAGCCCACGCTGTGCCGCTGCCTCAACCACGGCCTGGGCCAGCGGATGCGTGGAACCCTGCTCAACCGCCGCTGCCAGCGCCAGCAACGTCTCTTCGCTGCCGCTAAAAGGATTGATTGCCGTCACCTGCGGTTTCCCCACCGTCAGGGTGCCGGTTTTATCAAAAGCGATTTGCGTGACACGCCCAAGCTGCTCCAGCGCCGCGCCGCCTTTGATCAGCGCCCCGCGGCGCGCCGCCGCCGCAAGGCCGGAGGTAATGGCCGCAGGCGTGGAGATCACCAGCGCACAAGGGCAACCAATCAGTAGCAGCGTCAGCCCCTTGTAGATCCACTCCGCCCACGCCGCGTTCAGCAGCAGCGGCGGTAGCACCGCGACCAGCAGCGCGACGGCCATGATGACGGGGGTATAAATGCGGCTGAAGCGATCGATAAAACGCTCAATCGGCGCGCGGCGCTCCTCGGCTTCTTCAATTAGTTTCAGGATGCGGTCGATGGCGCTGTCGCCGGGACGGGAAACCACTTCCAGCGTCACCAGCCGGTCTACGCTGGTGGCACCCGCCGGAACATTTTCACCCGCATGACGTTCCACCGGCACCGATTCGCCGGTCAGGGCGCTCTCATCGAAGCTGGCAAATTCTGATATCAGCCTGCCATCCGCCGGTAAACGCCCGCCCGCCGCCACTTCGATGGTGTCGCCAGGTTGCAGGTCGCGGATCGCCACCGTTTCGCGCGCGCCCTCGCGCAGCCGGGTGGCGGTTTCTGGTTTAAGCGCGATCAGCGCACTCACCCCCTGACGTGCCCGGCTGGCGGCCCAGCCCTCAAGACGTTCGCCAATTAAAAACAGCAGCAGCACCATCGCTGCCTCGGCGGTCGCGCCAATAAACAGCGCGCCGATAGCGGCCACGCTCATCAGGGTTTCAATGGCGAACCAACTGCCGCTTTTGATCAGGCGCAGCGCCTGGCGGGCGATGGGGAACAGGCCCACCAGCGTGGTGGCGATAAACGCCAGTTGTCCAAAGGGGTGATTGAACTGCTCAAGCGTCCAGCTCAGGGCCATCATCAGAATTAATGTCAGCAGCGGCAGATTTTCCCGCAGGCGTGAGGGGGCTGGTGCATCCGCATGTTCATCGCGAAGCTGGTAACCCGCATTCTGTACGGCTTTTTCTATTTGCGCGCGCACGTCCTGTCCGGCGTCGACAATCAGCCTCTCGGTGGCAAACGTCACCTGCACCTGACTGACGCCCGCCACCTGGCGCACGGCGGTTTCCACTTTGCGTGCGCAGGCAGCGCAGTCCATCCCGGATACCTGCCACGAATAGCGGAGGCCCTGCGGTTGTTCATTGAGTTCCGGGGCTGGCTCGCAGGCATTATCGCAGCCGCAGCTCCCGGTTTCCGGCGTGAGCGGGCGCAGCTTCATGGCGGCAAATTGCGGGGCTTTTTTATCCGATGGGCGGGGCGTCATGACATCCTCCGGGAATGATAATTTTCTCATTACCCGGAGGATACACTCTGGAGTCCACTCCAGAGTCAAGGGTTATATGTACAGCGATCGCACGATCAGGAAGTGTCCGGCGAAGTAGCAGGCGGCAGAAATGGCGTTATCGGCGCGGAAGCGGCGGCGGTAATGGCTACCCAGCCAGACGATATTGCCGATCAGCAGCAGGAGCGCGCCGACAAAGGCCGACAGCGCAGGCGCGGTTGGACGGAAGAACCACAGTTCGCCCGCCAGCCAGACTATTACCAGCGTCATGGCAATAAAGGTGCAAATCGGCCAGCGCAACTCGTCGAGCCGCGTCCAGATCACTGCCAGCAAGAGCGCGCCAATGACCAGCAGCGCCAGCGGCAGCGGCCAGAAAAACGACAGCGTCATCTGGCTGGCAAAATAAATGGTATACAGCAGGTGCGCGAGGAAAAACGCGCCGATGGCATACAGCAGGCGCTGACGCGGCAGCAGGGTGAGCGCATCGCCCACCAGAGAAGCGCACAGCCCGGCCAGCACTAAGTAGCTGACGGCGTTAAACATCGGCGCTTGCCAGGCCAGCAGAAGAAGAAGCAGTAAGGTGACGGGTTTAAATACCCAGCGTTGCCAGGCCGGTCCCCGGTAAGACGCGTCCACATACAGCCACGCAGAAAAACAAACAGCGATAAACGACCAAAGCATCTTAATTCCTTGAATTCGTTATTGTTGCGCGGGCATTACGCCCACAGCCCTGCTAACAAGTGTAGTGGTCGCGGCGGCCTTATGACAACGCATGTTCGGTCTGTCTGCGCGGGTTTCCGCATTTTCTTAACGTTGACTGGTTTTTTTCAGCCGCTTTAACCACACCAGCAGTTCGAAAACGCCAAACAGGAAAATGCGCCACTGCTCGGCAGCGGTCATCTGCGGGCCGTCTTTGGGCAGGGCGGTTTTCATCATCACCATTTGCAGCGCATGCATGAAGGCGGTGAACACCAGCGCGACGTTAACAAAAATGTTCATCGGGCGCGGGAAGGGGTGGATCAGATTCAGGATAAGAAACGCCCACACGCACAGCATGAGTAAGCGCCCCAGATTAATCAGCATTGTGCTCTCCTTGAGCGGTTCGGTGATACAAGCGGTAGGCGACCTGGCCGGCGACCTTTTCCCGGTGCAAATCCCAGTGCAGCGGCACCGGTGGCAGACCATTTTCGACTTCACTTTCTACATAGATTAGCGCGTCATCCGCCAGCCAGCCGTTATCTTCAAGCAGACGCAGGGTGTCATCGAGAAGGCCTTTGCGAAACGGCGGATCGACAAAAACGATATCATGCGGCGTTCCGGGCTGGTTAAGGAACGTCAGGGTATTGGTATTGACGACTTTGGCGTTCGCGGCCTTCAGCGTCGCCAGATTTTGCTGCAACTGCTGCGCCACGCCGCGTTCCATCTCGATAAGCGTCGCTGCACTGGCGTAGCGGGAGAGCGCTTCCAGCCCCAGCGCGCCGCTGCCTGCAAAGCAGTCGAGACAACGGGCGCTGACCATCGACGGGGCCAGCCAGTTGAACAACGTTTCACGCACGCGATCCGTGGTCGGGCGCAGGCCAGGGCTATCAGGAACCGGTAATTTACGGCCGCGCCATTGTCCGCCAATAATTCGAATCTGGCCGCTGGCGGCACGGGTGGGTTTTTTCATAGTGAAAGCTCTGGTCACAAATTTAGGCCGCTATTTTAGCGATGTGAGGCGCGCTCTGAAACCTTAATCCTCAGGCGGTGCTGTGCTGTAAGGAAAGTGTTAGACTAACGAACGACTTATCATTACATCTTACTCATTTTTCAGCCCCCTGTTTGCGACAATGCGGGCTGCGCCATGAATTAACCGCGAGGAGTGTAGTCGCAAATGGCAAAAGAGAAAAAACGTGGCTTGTTCTCCTGGTTAGGCTTTGGTCAGAAGGACGAGCCGCAGGAAGCAGTACCAGAACAGAAAATTGAAGCGCAGCCTGTTGTTGACGAACAGGTCGAAGAACAGCGAGCTGAAGAACCGTTAGTTGAAGAACAGGTTGCAGAAACGCCTGCGCAGCCGCACACGGAAACAGAGTCCGAGGCTTTTGCAGAGCAGGTGGTCGAGGTCACGGAGCAGGTTGCCGCCCGCGAAGCACCGGAGATCGTTGCTGAACCAGAACCAGAACCAGAACCTGAACCGGAAGCTGTTGTTCTGCATGAAGAACTGCCGCAGGCCGAAGAAGTACAACCTTCTGAAGCCGAGCCTGAAGAGTGGCTTCAGGAGCA
Source organism: Enterobacter sp. kpr-6 (assembly GCF_900116015.1). Taxonomy (GTDB): domain Bacteria; phylum Pseudomonadota; class Gammaproteobacteria; order Enterobacterales; family Enterobacteriaceae; genus Enterobacter_D. Next base: position 120,173 of record NZ_FOYH01000008.1, on the reverse strand, counting down.
GGAAGACGCCGCGTTAACGGATGAAGAGTTAGAAGCCGCAGCCCTGGCCGCAGAACCCGTAGAAACAGAAGAACCGGTTGAGACGATCGTTGAAGAAGACGTTATCGCCGCCGCGCAGCCTGAGCAGGAAAAACCCACCAAAGAGGGCTTTTTCGCGCGCTTAAAACGCAGCCTGCTGAAAACGAAAGAAAATCTCGGTTCCGGATTTATCAGTCTTTTCCGTGGCAAGAAAATTGATGATGATCTGTTTGAAGAGCTGGAAGAGCAGCTTCTGATTGCCGATGTGGGCGTGGAAACCACGCGCAAAATCATCGCTAACCTGACGGAAAGTGCAAGCCGCAAACAGCTTCGTGATGCCGAAGCCCTGTACGGTCTGTTAAAAGACGAGATGGGCGGCATTCTGGCGAAAGTTGAAGAGCCGCTGAATGTTGAAGGCAAAATACCTTTTGTTATTCTGATGGTCGGCGTTAACGGCGTGGGTAAGACCACGACGATTGGTAAGCTGGCGCGTCAGTTTGAACAGCAGGGTAAATCGGTAATGCTGGCGGCAGGTGATACCTTCCGTGCGGCGGCGGTTGAGCAGCTTCAGGTCTGGGGCCAGCGCAATAATATTCCGGTCATCGCGCAGCATACGGGTGCGGATTCCGCCTCGGTGATTTTCGATGCGATTCAGGCTGCAAAATCACGCAAAGCGGATGTCTTAATCGCTGATACCGCCGGGCGTTTGCAGAATAAAGCGCACCTGATGGAAGAGCTTAAGAAAATTGTTCGCGTGATGAAAAAGCTGGATGTGGATGCGCCTCACGAAGTGATGCTGACCATCGACGCCAGCACCGGGCAGAATGCGATTAGCCAGGCCAAACTGTTCCATGAAGCCGTGGGTTTGACGGGGATTACCCTGACCAAACTCGACGGTACGGCTAAAGGCGGGGTGATTTTCTCGGTGGCTGACCAGTTTGGTATTCCTATCCGCTACATTGGGACAGGCGAGCGTATAGAGGACTTACGTCCGTTTAATGCGGGCGATTTTATAGAGGCACTTTTTGCCCGAGAGGATTAACAATGATTCGCTTTGAACATGTCAGCAAGGCCTATCTCGGTGGGAGACAAGCGTTGCAGGGAGTGACTTTTCACCTGCAACCGGGCGAGATGGCGTTTCTGACCGGCCACTCTGGTGCCGGGAAAAGTACGCTGTTAAAGCTTATCTGTGGGATTGAACGGCCCAGCGCCGGGAAAATTTGGTTTGGCGGCCACGATATTAGCCGTCTTAAAAACCGCGAAGTGCCGTTTTTGCGTCGGCAGATCGGCATGATTTTCCAGGATCACCATCTGTTAATGGACAGAACGGTGTTCGACAACGTGGCGATCCCGCTGATTATTGCGGGTGCCAGCAGTGAAGATATTCGTCGCCGCGTGTCGGCGGCACTGGATAAAGTCGGGCTGCTCGACAAAGCGAAAAACTTTCCGATCCAGCTCTCCGGCGGGGAGCAACAGCGGGTGGGGATCGCCCGCGCGGTGGTCAACAAGCCTGCGGTACTGCTGGCGGATGAGCCAACCGGTAACCTGGATGATGCGCTCTCCGAAGGGATTTTGCGCCTGTTCGAAGAGTTTAACCGCGTGGGCGTCACCGTGCTGATGGCGACGCACGACATTGGACTGATTTCGCGTCGCTCATACCGCATGCTGAGTCTGAGCGACGGCCATTTGCATGGAGGCCAGACGGGTGAATAAACGCGATGCAGTAAACCAAATCCGCCAGTTCGGCAGCAAGTTCGACCGCTTCCGTAAACCGGGCGCATCGGGCGGCGGCAATCGCGGCTCATCCGGTCGCAGCAAAACGCCGCCGAAACCCGGTTCGCGTAAATCCAACGTTTTTAATGAGCAGATGCGCTACGCCTGGCAGGGCGCGTTGCAGGATCTGAAAAGCAAACCGCTGGCGACCTTCCTGACGGTGATGGTTATTGCCATCTCCCTGACGCTGCCCAGCGTCTGCTATATGGTTTACAAAAACGTTCACGAAGCTTCGACGCAGTATTATCCGTCGCCGCAGATCACCGTTTATTTCGATAAAGCGCTGGATGATAACGCGGCACAGCAGGTGGTCGGGCAGTTGCAGGCCGAGCAGGGCGTCGAGAAAGTGAATTACCTCTCGCGCGACGAGGCGCTGGGCGAGTTCCGCAACTGGTCTGGCTTTGGCGGTGCGCTGGATATGCTCGAAGAAAACCCGCTGCCTGCGGTGGCGGTCGTGGTGCCGAAGCTGGATTTCCAGAATACCGACTCGCTGAACACGCTTCGCGACAGAATTTCGCGGGTGAACGGCATTGATGAAGTGCGTATGGACGATAGCTGGTTTGCTCGCCTGGCGGCGCTTACCGGGCTGGTGGGACGCGTCTCGGCAATGATTGGCGTGCTGATGGTTGCCGCCGTTTTCCTCGTCATCGGTAACAGCGTGCGGCTGAGCATTTTTGCCCGCCGCGACACCATCAATGTGCAGAAACTCATTGGCGCAACGGATGGTTTTATCCTGCGACCGTTTCTTTACGGCGGCGCACTTCTCGGCTTCACCGGGGCGTTTTTATCGCTGATCCTGTCTGAAATTCTGGTGATGCGTTTGTCATCGGCTGTGACGGAAGTGGCGAAGATCTTCGGCACCCAGTTTGAGCTAAGTGGCCTGTCGTTTGACGAGTGTTTACTGCTGCTGCTGGTGTGCTCAATGATCGGCTGGCTGGCGGCGTGGCTCGCTACTGTGCAACATTTACGTCACTTTACCCCCGACTAAAAATTCTCTGATATACTCTTTCCCTGCTGCACTGGATGTCCTTGCAGGGAAAGAGTCCCTGTTATCTCTTTTTCCTGCTCATGCTTTTTTTCATGGTTATGTCACAATTTGTGCGTAATTTATTCACAACGTTGCATGGAACTTGTGGATAAAATCACTGTCTGATAAAAGTGTGAATGATATTCTCGTTGCTCATATGCACTGGCATGTTTGTTGCCTGATGGGGACAAACCGCCGCCAGCACGAAGTCGATTGAGAGGATTTGAATGACCAAAGAAATGCAAAATTTAGCTTTAGCCCCTGTTGGTAACCTGGAATCCTATATCCGGGCCGCTAACGCATGGCCGATGTTAACGGCTGATGAAGAAAAGGAGCTGGCTGAAAAGCTGCATTACCAGGGCTCACTGGAAGCAGCTAAAACGCTGATCCTGTCTCACCTGCGCTTTGTTGTTCATATTGCTCGTAACTATTCGGGCTATGGCCTGCCGCAGGCTGACCTGATTCAGGAAGGTAATATCGGCCTGATGAAAGCCGTGCGCCGCTTCAATCCGGAAGTGGGTGTGCGTCTGGTGTCGTTCGCCGTACACTGGATCAAAGCTGAAATTCACGAATACGTTCTGCGTAACTGGCGTATTGTGAAAGTCGCGACCACGAAAGCGCAACGTAAGTTGTTCTTTAACCTGCGTAAAGCGAAGCAGCGTCTGGGTTGGTTCAACCAGGACGAAGTGGAAATGGTTGCTCGCGAGCTGGGCGTTTCCAGCAAAGATGTCCGTGAAATGGAATCGCGCATGGCTGCGCAGGACATGACGTTTGATCTGTCCCCGGACGATGAGTCCGACAGCCAGCCGATGGCACCTGTTCTTTATCTTCAGGATAAAACATCTAACTTTGCCGACGGCATTGAAGATGATAACTGGGAAGAGCAGGCGGCAAACCGTCTGACCGATGCGATGCAGGGTCTGGACGAACGTAGCCAGGCGATCATTCGCGCCCGCTGGCTGGACGAAGACAACAAGTCCACTTTGCAGGAACTGGCCGACCGTTATGGCGTCTCCGCCGAGCGTGTACGTCAGCTTGAAAAGAACGCCATGAAGAAACTGCGCGCGGCTATCGAAGCGTAAGTTGTCCTGACATCCCCCTCACTGTTCGGTTTTTCCCTCTTTCTGCAAGAGAGGACCGGAGTGAGGGGAGATCCTCCCTGCTATACCTTCCCTGATATACCTCCATCACACTCTCAAAACTGCCTCCTCAATTATTCCCATCTGTCACTCGAATAAAAATCGCCTTATGCCATATTGGTTATACAGCGGGTGAATATGAATCAATGACGGGGAGACGATAATGAATAATAAAGAATTAAACGAACGCCGTTTGCAGGCGACGCCGCGTGGCATCGGCGTGATGTGTGATTTTTATGCCGACAAAGCCGAAAACGCCACGCTGTGGGACGTGGAAGGCAACGAGGTGATCGACTTTGCCGCCGGGATCGCGGTACTCAACACCGGCCATCGTCACCCGAAAGTGATGGCGGCGGTGGAAAAGCAACTGCACGCCTTCACTCACACCGCCTACCAGATTGTGCCCTACGCGGGTTACGTTGAACTGGCTGAAAAAATTAACGCCCGCGTGCCCATCGAAGGCCCCGCTAAAACCGCCTTTTTCTCCACCGGGGCGGAAGCGGTGGAAAACGCCGTCAAAATTGCCCGTGCTTACACTAAACGTCCGGGACTCATCACCTTCGGCGGCGGTTTTCATGGCCGCACCTACATGACCATGGCGCTGACCGGCAAAGTTGCACCGTACAAAATCGGTTTCGGCCCCTTCCCTGGCTCCATTTTCCACGCCCAGTACCCGAATGCGCTGCACGACGTATCGACGGCGGACGCCTTAAAAAGTCTGGAGCGCATTTTTAAAGCTGATATCGCCCCGGATCAGGTGGCGGCGATTGTGCTGGAGCCGGTGCAGGGCGAGGGCGGTTTTGTCGTCGCACCGGATGATTTCATGCAGGCGCTGCGCAAACTTTGCGACACCCATGGCATCCTGCTGATCGCCGATGAAGTGCAGACCGGTTTTGCCCGCACCGGCAAACTGTTTGCCATGGAGCATCACAGCGTGAAGCCCGATTTGATCACCATGGCGAAAAGTCTGGCGGGCGGTCTGCCGCTTTCGGCGGTGTCCGGGCGTGCCGAAGTGATGGATGCCCCCGCACCGGGCGGTCTGGGCGGTACCTATGCCGGTAACCCGCTGGCGATCGCCTCGGCGCTGGCGGTGCTTGAGGTCATTGAAGAAGAAAATCTCTGCGAGCGCGCCGCGCATCTGGGCAAGCATCTGGTCGACGTGCTGAACAAAGCCAAAGCTGACTGCCCGCAGATTGCCGATATCCGCGCGCTCGGTTCGATGGTGGCCGTGGAATTTGCCGATCCGCAGACGGGTGAACCGTCGCCGGAATTCACCCGCCAGGTGCAGGCGCGGGCGCTGGAAGCCGGTTTGCTGCTGTTAAGCTGCGGCGTGTATGGCAACGTGATCCGCTTCCTCTACCCGCTCACCATCCCGGAAGCGCAGTTCCGTCGTGCGCTGGACATTATTTCCTCGTCCCTGACCCAATAATACCCGCCCGGCGGCTGACGCTTGCCGGGCCTTTTTATTTCCCTCTCAGCATCACATTTTCACTATCTGTCTGTTATCTGCTCAGCAAAAATGTTGTTCCAAATTCTGAAAAATGGGGTATGTTTTAGCAGAGTATGCTGTTAAGACACGAGCAGTCTGCCATCAAACAACGATCATATGCTTCGCTTATGGCTGTAAGCAAAATAATGTGTCACACAAAAACATCACAACAAATGCAATCACCATAACAATGGGGAATCTCAGGATGAAAATGAAGGGTAAAGCGTTACTGGCAGGATGTATTGCGCTGGCAATGAGCAACATGGCTTTCGCTAAGGATATTAAAGTTGCGGTCGTCGGTGCGATGTCCGGTCCGGTTGCGCAGTATGGTGACCAGGAATTTACCGGTGCTAAGCAGGCGATTGACGACATCAACGCCAAAGGCGGTATCAAGGGCGACAAACTGGTTGCGGTTCAGTACGACGATGCCTGTGACCCGAAACAAGCGGTAGCGGTAGCCAACAAAGTGGTTAACGATGGCATCAAATATGTTATCGGCCACCTGTGCTCCTCCTCCACGCAGCCTGCGTCTGACATCTACGAAGACGAAGGCATTCTGATGATCACCCCTGCGGCAACCGCCCCGGAACTGACCGCACGTGGCTACAACCTGATCCTGCGTACCACCGGTCTTGACTCTGACCAGGGCCCGACCGCAGCCAAATACATTCTGAACACCGTGAAGCCGCAGCGCATCGCTGTTATTCACGACAAACAGCAGTATGGTGAAGGCCTGGCGCGCGCCGTGCAGGACAGCCTGAAAAAAGGCAATGCCAACGTGGTGTTCTTTGACGGTATCACCGCGGGCGAAAAAGATTTCTCCACCCTGGTGGCGCGTCTGAAGAAAGAAAATATCGATTTCGTTTACTACGGTGGCTACCACCCGGAAATGGGCCAGATCCTGCGTCAGGCGCGTGCAGCCGGTCTGAAAACCCAGTTTATGGGCCCGGAAGGCGTGGCGAACGTTTCCCTGTCTAACATTGCGGGTGAATCAGCGGAAGGTATGCTGGTGACCAAGCCGAAGAACTACGATCAGGTTCCGGCGAACAAACCGATTGTGGACGCGATCAAAGGCAAGAAACAGGATCCAAGTGGCGCATTCGTCTGGACCACCTACGCCGCACTGCAATCTCTGAAAGCGGGTCTGGAGCAGTCTGACGATCCGGCTGAAATTGCCAAATACCTGAAAGCTAACTCTGTGGATACCGTGATGGGCCCGCTGAGCTGGGACGAGAAGGGCGATCTGAAAGGCTTTGAGTTCGGCGTGTTCACCTGGCATGCAGACGGCACAGCGACAGACGCGAAGTAATTCGTTTTCCCCCTCACCCTAACCCTCTCCCGCCGGGAGAGGGGACAGAGCCTGCACAATCTCGCCTTTCACCCTCTCCCCTGGGGAGAGGGCCGGGGTGAGGGGTTAGCGCTTCTGCCAGCCAGTTATTTCTGCCGTAAATCCCACTTCCTGCATAAACGCATCCATCGCCGCGCGATCCTCCACGCCAATATCCGACATCCACCAGTTGGTGATTTCCGGATGTGCGCGTAACACCTCTTCGAGCAGATAACGTCCCACACCCCGGCGGCGGGTAACGTCACGCACGCGCAGGGAATCCAGTGCGCCGTCGTGACCGCTGATGGTCACGCGTACCGCGCCCAGCAAACGTTCATTAAAACGGGCGGCATAAATACGGTGGGTATCGTCGACGTTCAACGAGGAAGGGGAATACTCCGGCCAGATCTTACTGAAATCGATGTGATCCTGGTCGCTAAAAGTGGTCAGACGGATGATGGTCAGTTTCATTCACTGCTTGTCCGTGTCTTTAAAGAGAGGGGCCAGTGTAACCAATTTTTTCAGGCAGGGGCTTTCACTTTTTGAATCAATTCATCAGGTGATTACTTTTGCTGCGGGCGCAGAAGCAGTTTTATCCATCGGGGATCGAAAAATAAGCAGTATTTTAACCTGAAAGGTAGTGATTTATTCCGCTCTTTGTACCATTATTTTATGCTGATATCGGGACTTTTTTTGTTTATCTCTGGATAAATACAGAATATTATCTGTGCTTAATAGCCTGAAAAATAGGGATTTTAGCGAGGTTTTTGGTAAAAAGCTGCGCTAAACCATTAAAGGCACAGGTAAAAATAGCATTGTACATTAAAAGTACAGCGTGCTTTTTAACCGTAATAAAACAAAATATACACAACAATTATAAGTTGCCCCGATGTTATTCATCGCAGGCAACCTGAAGTGTAGATACGACATCACGAATGGGGATTTCCAGTTATGAAAAGGAACGCGAAGACGTTGATCGCGGGGATGATCGCACTGGCTATTTCGCACACAGCAACGGCGGCAGACATTAAAGTCGCGGTTGTGGGCGCAATGTCCGGCCCGGTCGCCCAGTGGGGGGATATGGAATTCAACGGTGCGCGTCAGGCCATTAAAGATATCAATGCCAAAGGCGGTATCAAAGGCGACAAACTGGTCGCCGTGGAATATGACGACGCCTGCGACCCGAAACAGGCCGTGGCGGTTGCCAACAAAATCGTTAATGACGGCATTCAGTATGTTATTGGTCATCTTTGCTCATCATCGACCCAGCCCGCGTCCGACATTTACGAAGACGAAGGCATTCTGATGATTTCGCCGGGTGCCACCAATCCTGAACTGACGCAGCGCGGCTATCAGTACATCATGCGCACCGCCGGGCTGGACTCTTCACAGGGCCCGACCGCCGCGAAATACATTCTGCAAACAGTTAAACCGCAGCGTATCGCTATCGTCCACGACAAACAGCAATACGGTGAAGGCCTCGCGCGTTCCGTGCAGGACGGCCTGAAAGCCGGTGGCGCGAATGTGGTTTTCTTTGACGGCATCACCGCCGGAGAAAAAGATTTCTCCGCGCTGCTGGCCCGTCTGCAAAAAGAAAATATCGACTTCGTGTACTACGGTGGTTATTACCCGGAAATGGGGCAGATGCTGCGCCAGGCGCGCGCCAACGGTCTGAAGATCCAGTTTATGGGACCGGAAGGCGTGGGTAACGCGTCGCTGTCCAACATCGCAGGTGATGCGGGCGAAGGTATGCTGGTGACGATGCCAAAACGCTATGACCAGGAGCCGGGCAACAGCGCTATCGTGAACGCGCTCAAAGCTGATAAAAAAGATCCGACCGGACCTTACGTGTGGATCACCTATGCCGCCGTGCAGTCGCTGGCGACAGCGCTGGAACGTACCGGCAGCGACGAACCGCTTGCGCTGGTCAAAGATTTAAAAGCTAACGGAGCTAAAACCGTGATTGGGCCGCTGAACTGGGATGATAAAGGCGATCTGAAGGGATTTGAATTTGGCGTCTTCCAATGGCACGCCGATGGTTCGTCCTCCGTGGCGAAATAACTGTCATCCCGCTCTCCGGGCGCAACGTCCGGAGGGTTATAAGAAGGTTAAGTTATGTCTGAGCAGTTTCTCTATTTCGTGCAGCAGATGTTTAACGGCGTGACGCTGGGAAGCACCTACGCGCTTATCGCCATCGGTTACACCATGGTGTACGGCATTATCGGCATGATCAACTTCGCCCACGGCGAGGTGTATATGATCGGCAGTTATGTCTCCTTTATGATCATCGCCGCGCTGATGATGATGGGCATCGACAGTAGCTGGCTGCTGGTGGGTGCCGGATTCGTCGGAGCCATTGTGATCGCCAGCGCCTACGGCTGGAGCATCGAACGGGTCGCTTACCGCCCGGTGCGCAGCTCCAAGCGCCTGATCGCGCTGATCTCCGCCATCGGGATGTCCATCTTCCTGCAAAACTACGTCAGCCTGACCGAAGGTTCGCGCGACGTGGCGCTGCCAAGCCTGTTTAACGGCCAGTGGGTCGTCGGCAGCAGCGAAAACTTCTCTGCCTCGATTACCACCATGCAGCTTGTGATCTGGATTGTGACCTTCGTGGCGATGCTGGCGCTGACCCTGTTCATCCGTTACTCCCGCATGGGCCGCGCCTGTCGCGCCTGTGCAGAAGATCTGAAAATGGCCAGTCTGCTCGGCATTAACACCGACCGCGTGATCGCCCTGACCTTTGTGATCGGTGCGGCGATGGCGGCGGTAGCGGGCGTGCTGCTCGGCCAGTTCTACGGCGTCATCAACCCGTACATCGGCTTTATGGCCGGGATGAAAGCCTTTACCGCAGCGGTACTGGGCGGCATCGGCAGTATTCCGGGGGCGATGATCGGCGGGCTGATTCTGGGCGTTGCAGAAGCGCTCTCCTCCGCGTATCTGAGTACCGAATATAAAGATGTGGTGTCGTTTGCGTTACTGATTGGGGTACTGCTGGTAATGCCTACCGGTATTCTGGGCCGCCCGGAGGTAGAAAAAGTATGAAACCGATGCATTTTGCGATGGCGCTGCTTTCAGCCGCCATGTTCTTCGTGCTCGCGGGCGTGTTTATGGGCGTTCAGCTTCAGTTGAGCGGCACCAAACTGGTGGTGGGTCATGCGGCGGATATCCGCTGGCAGTGGGTCTTTGTCGGCACCGCCGTAGTGTTTTTCTTCCAGTTGCTGCGTCCGGTGTTCCAGAAAAGCCTGAAGAGCGTTTCCGGGCCGAAGTTTGTCCTGCCCGCGATTGACGGCTCAACGGTAAAACAGAAGCTGTTCCTGCTGGCGTTGCTGGTGCTGGCGGTGGCCTGGCCGTTTATGGTGTCGCGCGGCACGGTGGATATCGCCACCCTGACCATGATTTACATCATTCTCGGTCTGGGTCTTAACGTGGTGGTCGGGCTGTCCGGCCTGCTGGTGCTCGGCTACGGCGGCTTCTATGCCATCGGCGCGTACACCTTTGCGCTGCTGAACCACTATTACGGCCTCGGTTTCTGGACCTGTCTGCCGCTGGCAGGCCTGGTGTCTGCCGCTGCCGGTTTCCTGCTGGGCTTCCCGGTGCTGCGCCTGCGCGGTGACTATCTGGCGATTGTGACCTTAGGTTTCGGTGAAATTGTGCGTATTCTGCTGCTCAACAACACCGAAGTGACCGGCGGGCCGAACGGCATCAGCCAGATCCCCAAACCGACGCTGTTTGGCCTGGAATTCAGCCGTACCGCACGCGAAGGCGGCTGGGATACCTTCAGCAACTTCTTTAATGTGAAATACGATCCCAGCGACCGCGTGGTATTCCTCTACCTGGTGGCGCTGTTACTGGTGGTCTTCAGCCTGTTTGTCATTAACCGTCTGCTGCGTATGCCGCTGGGCCGCGCGTGGGAAGCCCTGCGTGAAGATGAGATCGCCTGCCGTTCGCTGGGCCTGAACCCGACGCGCATCAAACTGACCGCGTTTACCATCAGCGCCGCGTTTGCTGGTTTCGCCGGCACGCTGTTTGCCGCGCGCCAGGGCTTTGTCAGCCCGGAATCCTTCACCTTTGCCGAGTCTGCGTTTGTACTGGCCATTGTGGTGTTAGGCGGCATGGGCTCGCAGTTTGCCGTGATCCTCGCCGCTATTCTGCTGGTGGTGTCACGCGAACTGATGCGTGATTTCAACGAATACAGCATGTTGATGCTGGGTGGTTTGATGGTACTGATGATGATCTGGCGTCCGCAGGGCTTGCTGCCGATGACCCGTCCGCAGTTGAAACTGAAAAACGGGCAAGCGAAAGGAGAGCAAGCATGAGTCAGCCATTATTGTCTGTTAACGGCCTGATGATGCGCTTTGGCGGTCTGCTGGCGGTTAACAACGTGTCGCTGGATTTACATCCGCAGGAGATCGTCTCGCTGATCGGGCCGAACGGCGCGGGCAAGACCACGGTGTTCAACTGCCTGACCGGTTTTTACAAGCCGACGGGCGGCACTATCATGCTGCGCGATCAGCATCTCGAAGGGCTGCCGGGCCAGCAAATCGCCCGCATGGGCGTGGTGCGTACTTTCCAGCACGTGCGCCTGTTCCGTGAAATGACGGTGATTGAAAACCTGCTGGTGGCGCAACATCAGCAACTGAAAACCGGGGTGTTCTCAGGTCTTCTGAAAACGCCGGGTTTCCGTCGCGCGCAAAGTGAAGCGCTGGACAGAGCCGCCACCTGGCTTGACCGCATTGGCCTGCTGCCACACGCCAACCGTCAGGCGAGCAACCTCGCGTATGGCGATCAGCGTCGTCTGGAGATTGCCCGCTGCATGGTGACGCAGCCGGAAATCTTAATGCTCGACGAGCCCGCTGCGGGCCTGAACCCGAAAGAAACCAAAGAGCTGGACGAGCTGATCGTCGAGCTGCGCAGCCATCACAACACCACGATTTTGCTGATTGAGCACGATATGAAGCTGGTGATGGGCATTTCTGACCGGATCTACGTGGTGAACCAGGGCACGCCGCTGGCAAACGGCACGCCGGAGCAAATTCGTAATAACCCGGATGTGATCCGCGCGTATCTGGGTGAGGCATAAGATGGAAAAAGTCATGTTGTCCTTTGACAAAGTTAGCGCCCACTACGGCAAAATCCAGGCGCTGCACGACGTGAGCCTGACCATCAACCAGGGTGAAATCGTCACCCTGATTGGCGCGAACGGCGCAGGCAAAACCACGCTGCTCGGTACGCTGTGCGGCGATCCCCGTGCCACCAGCGGGCGGATTGTGTTCGACGGTAAAGACATTACCGACTGGCAGACGGCGAAAATCATGCGTGAAGCGGTCGCCATCGTGCCGGAAGGCCGTCGCGTTTTCTCGCGCATGACGGTGGAAGAGAACCTGGCGATGGGCGGTTTCTTTGCCGACCGCGATCAGTTCCAGACCCGCATCAAATGGGTTTACGAACTGTTCCCGCGTCTGCACGAGCGCCGCATTCAGCGCGCGGGCACCATGTCCGGCGGTGAACAGCAGATGCTGGCGATTGGCCGCGCGTTAATGAGCCAGCCGCGCCTGCTGCTGCTCGACGAACCGTCGCTGGGCCTTGCGCCAATCATTATCCAGCAGATTTTCGACACCATCGAACAACTGCGTAAAGAAGGCATGACCATTTTCCTCGTTGAGCAGAACGCGAACCAGGCGCTGAAACTCGCGGATCGCGGCTACGTGCTGGAAAACGGCCATGTGGTGCTGGAAGACACCGGTGATGCATTGCTGGCGAATGAAGCGGTAAGAAGCGCGTATCTGGGCGGGTAACGTTTTACCCTCATCCCGGCCTTCTCCCTGAGGGAGAAGGGGAAAACATTCCCTCTCCCGGCGGGAGAGGGTTAGGGTAAGGGGGATCACGGCACTGGCGTGTGCCGCATCCCTTTCACCAGCAGCAGGGGCGGGGTCGTACTTTTCGTCCCGGCAAACGCAAACTCGCGTCCCTGGCGCTCGCCGCCGATATAAAACGACACCGTTTTTTTGCCCAGCGCCGCCTGCTGGCGCACATATCTATCCACATCAAAATAGATCGTTCCCGGCGTGCTGCCGTGGCGTAGCGTACCGACGTCGGTGTACACCACCTGCGGGCGATTTTTCCAGTTCACCCGGTCCGCCTGCCAGTCGTCGCTGACGGCATAGACGTGCAGGATGCGCGTCGCCGTGTCGGTGACGTTGCTACCGTACAGCCGCACGCTGTATTTAAACAGCGCTGCATCTTCCGGCGGCTGTTTATCCGGCAGCGGCGGGATGGTGAATTTCAGCAACGCCAGCTTCTGTGGATGCGCATCGCGTCCGGGCGGAGTCCAGTTATCCTCAATGTAAACCTGCGATTCGCCACCGTGCGTCGCCTGCGGATTGTCGCTGTCAACGTAGCTGCTCTCCTGCGCCACGCTCATGCTGTACGGCACGTTCAGCCCGCACTGCATGGCGAGATTCAGGCAGTGGTCAGTCATAAACCGCGCGCCGTCCACCGTCCAGCCGTTCATAAAATCGGCGTGGGCGGTATACAGGCTGCCCCATTTTTCGATCCGCTTACCATTAACAATATCGGGGTCCATCGACAGCTGGATTTTGCGGGTGTCGAGGCTTTTCAGGTCCGGGAAAACCCAGGCGATATTCATATTCACCGTCGGGATCTTCACCGGGAAATCCGCCGGGCAATGATTATTCACTGCGTAGGTGCCGTTCGGATGGCCGCGCGACGGCTTCAGATTTTTGCCATCCCAGCAGTTGGGAAAGCGCAGGCCGATATTGAACTGCACCGGACCGCCGGGCGAGCGCGGCCCGCAAATGCGGCCCATTTTATTGAAATAGCCGTTGCCGCCCGCGCAGAAAAAGTTGATCTGTTTCGGGGGCGTGCTGCCGTGGTGATCGCCCGCCAGTAGCTCCAGCCCCGCCGGGAACGGCTGCACGGGGTTGTACGCCACATCATCGGCCTGGTAATAGGTCTTCTGGTACGCCGGAGAGACGATCCGGCCATCGGGCAGTTTCATTGTCGGGGCCCAGTACGCCGACGCGTCTGCTTTATTGTCGCAGGTGGTGTGCGGTTTCTCCTGCAACGTGGCGTAACGGGATACCGCGTCGGTGTGGGTGTTGCCGAAAAAATCATGCAGCATCGCCATGCCGGGCATCCCTGGCATCATGATGGCGTCATCGCCTGCGGTATGGTGATAGCTACACACCACGTTGACCTGACCTTCGGCGGCCTGCGCGCCAGCCGTGCCTGCGACCAGCAGGATGGCGGCGAAAAGTGTGCGTCGTGTATTCATGGCTCCTCCTGTGAGTAAGGCGCGATTTTTAACACGCCCTGCCAGCACCGACGCCATCACGACTTCTCAGTCGCCCTCACTTTGCCCTGGTGGGGGCGCTGACTGTCATCACCTGTACATCACGCCATCACGTTCGCGTCACAGTTGTGTAACACAACGGTTATTTTTCTGTCATTCGCGCATGTCATGTTACCTCGCGAGCACAAAACGCGTGATATCGCGCATCCGGCACAACAAGAGAGATAACCGAATGACTTCGTTACGACATACAGCTTTAGGACTGGCGGTAAGCCTGGCATTTGCAGGTCAGGCGATGGCAGCGACGACCATCCCGTTCTGGCACTCTATGGAAGGGGAGTTAGGCAAAGAAGTTGAATCCCTGGCGCAACGTTTTAATGACACTCATCCTGATTACAAAATTGTGCCGGTGTACAAAGGCAACTACGAGCAGAGCCTGAGCGCGGGCATCGCGGCCTTCCGTACCGGCAACGCGCCTGCTCTGTTACAGGTTTATGAAGTCGGCACCGCGACCATGATGGCTTCCAAAGCGATCAAACCGGTCTATGAAGTGTTCAGCGATGCGGGCATCAAGTTTGATGAGAGCCAGTTCGTGCCGACCGTTTCCGGTTATTACACTGACTCCAAAACCGGTCACCTGCTGTCACAGCCGTTTAACAGCTCCACACCGGTGCTCTATTACAACAAAGACGCCTTCAAAAAAGCCGGTTTAGACCCGGAGCAGCCGCCGAAAACCTGGCAGGATCTGGCTGCCTACACCGCCAAACTGAAAGCAGCGGGCATGAAGTGCGGCTACGCCAGCGGCTGGCAGGGCTGGATCCAGATTGAAAACTTCAGCGCCTGGCACGGTCTGCCGGTCGCCACTAAAAACAACGGCTTTGACGGTACCGACGCGGTTCTGGAGTTCAACAAGCCGGAGCAGGTGAAGCACATCGCGCTGTTGCAGGATCTGAACAAGAAGGGCGATTTCAGCTACTTCGGGCGTAAAGATGAGTCCACCGAGAAGTTCTACAACGGTGATTGCGCGATCACCACCGCCTCTTCCGGTTCGCTGGCTGATATCCGCCATTACGCCAAATTCAACTACGGCGTGGGCATGATGCCGTACGACGCCGATGTGAAAGGCGCGCCGCAGAACGCCATTATCGGCGGGGCGAGCCTGTGGGTGATGCAGGGTAAAGACAAGCCGACTTACACCGGCGTGGCGCAGTTCCTCGAATTCCTCGCGAAGCCGGAGAACGCCGCCGAATGGCATCAGAAAACGGGCTACCTGCCGATCACCAAAGCCGCGTATGACCTGACGCGCGAGCAGGGCTTCTACGACAAAAACCCGGGTGCGGATATTGCGACGCGCCAGATGCTGAACAAGCCGCCGTTGCCGTTCACCAAAGGGCTGCGTCTGGGCAACATGCCGCAGATCCGTACCATTGTGGATGAGGAGCTGGAGAGCGTGTGGACCGGCAAGAAAACCCCGCAGCAGGCGCTGGATTCAGCGGTTGAGCGTGGTAATCAACTGCTGCGCCGTTTTGAGCAGTCCACGAAGTCTTAATCTTTTATCCTCCCCCTCACCCTAACCCTCTCCCCACGGGAGAGGGGACAGATCGAGCGCGGATTCGCCCCTCTCCCTGAGGGAGAGGGCCGGGGTGAGTGGGCACAACCTTGAGTAACGCTATGTCCTCATCCCGTCCGGTGTTCCACTCGCGCTGGCTGCCCTATCTTTTGGTCGCGCCGCAACTGGTTATCACTGTCATTTTCTTTATCTGGCCTGCGGGCGAAGCGCTGTGGTACTCCGTGCAAAGCGTCGATCCCTTTGGGCTCTCCAGCCAGTTTGTCGGCATGGACAATTTTATCGCCCTGTTTCACGACAGCTATTACCTCGACTCCTTCTGGACGACGATAAAATTCAGCGCGCTGGTCACATTCTGGGGCCTGTTAAGCTCGCTCTTTTTTGCCGCGCTGGTGGATTACGTGATCCGTGCCAGCCGTCTCTACCAGACCCTGATGCTGCTGCCGTATGCCGTGGCACCGGCCATCGCCGCCGTGCTGTGGATCTTCTTATTCAACCCCGGTCGCGGTCTGTTGACGCACGTACTGGAGTCGTTTGGCTACAACTGGAACCACGCACAGAACAGCGGCCAGGCGATGTTCCTTGTGGTCTTCGCCTCGGTCTGGAAGCAGATCAGCTACAACTTCCTGTTCTTCTTTGCCGCGCTGCAATCGATCCCGCGCTCGCTGGCTGAAGCCGCCGCCATTGACGGAGCCGGACCGGTACGCCGCTTCTTTAAGCTGTCGCTGCCGCTGATCGCCCCGGTGAGTTTCTTCCTGCTGGTGGTCAATCTGGTGTACGCCTTCTTCGACACCTTCCCGGTGATCGACGCCGCCACCGCAGGCGGCCCGGTGCAGGCCACCACCACGCTTATCTATAAAATTTACCGCGAAGGGTTTGCCGGGCTGGATCTTTCCGCCTCCGCCGCGCAGTCGGTGGTGCTGATGCTGCTGGTCATTGGGCTCACCGTCGTGCAGTTCCGCTACGTGGAAAGTAAGGTGCGCTACCAATGATTGAGAACCGCCCTGGGCTGACCCTCTTCAGCCACGTGATGTTGATTCTGGGGATCGCCGCGATCCTCTTCCCGCTGTACGTGGCGTTTGTGGCGGCGACGCTGGATAACCGCCAGGTGTTTGAAACGCCGATGACGCTGATCCCCGGCAGCCACCTGATTGAAAACATGCGCACCATCTGGCGCGAAGGCGTTGGCGTGAACAGCGCGCCGTTCGGCCTGATGCTGCTGAACAGCTTCATCATGGCGTTCAGCATTACGGTCGGCAAAATCGTGGTGTCGATGCTGTCGGCGTTTGCCATCGTCTGGTTTCGCTTCCCGCTGCGTAACCTGTTCTTCTGGATGATTTTCATCACCCTGATGCTGCCGGTGGAAGTGCGTATTTTCCCGACCGTTGAGGTGATCGCCAACCTGAAGATGCTCGACAGCTACACCGGTCTGACGCTGCCGCTGATGGCATCGGCCACCGCCACCTTTTTGTTCCGCCAGTTCTTTATGACGCTGCCGGACGAGCTGGTAGAAGCCGCGCGCATTGACGGCGCGTCACCGATGCGCTTTTTCCGCGACATCGTGCTGCCGCTGTCAAAAACCAATCTGGCGGCGCTGTTTGTGATCACCTTTATCTACGGCTGGAACCAGTATCTGTGGCCGCTGCTGATTGTCAGTGACGTTAACCTGGGCACCGCCGTGGCGGGCATTAAGGGCATGATCGCCACCGGCGAAGGCACTACCCAGTGGAATCACGTGATGGCAGCCATGCTGCTGACCCTCATCCCCCCGGTCGTTATTGTTTTAGCCATGCAGCGTGCGTTTGTGCGTGGCTTAGTGGACAGTGAGAAATAAGATGGCAGGTTTAAAATTACAGGCTGTAACCAAGAGCTGGGACAACAATAAAACCCAGGTGATCCAACCGCTGACGCTGGACGTGGCGGACGGGGAGTTTATCGTCATGGTAGGGCCGTCGGGCTGCGGCAAATCGACGCTGCTGCGCATGGTGGCCGGGCTTGAGCGTGTTTCCAGCGGCGACGTGTGGATCGACCGCAAGCGCGTGACCGAACTGGAGCCTGCCGATCGTGGTATTGCGATGGTGTTCCAGAACTATGCGCTGTATCCGCACATGAGTGTGGAAGAGAACATGGCGTGGGGGCTGAAAATTCGCGGCATGGGCAAGGCGCACATCGCTGAACGGGTGAAAGAAGCGGCGCGCATTCTGGAACTGGACGCCCTGCTCAAGCGCCGTCCACGCGAGCTTTCCGGCGGGCAGCGTCAGCGTGTGGCGATGGGCCGCGCGATTGTGCGCGATCCGGCGGTATTTCTCTTTGATGAACCGCTCTCAAACCTCGACGCCAAACTGCGCGTGCAGATGCGCCTTGAGCTGCAACAGCTTCATCGCCGTCTGAAAACCACGTCGCTTTACGTGACGCACGATCAGGTTGAAGCCATGACCCTGGCGCAGCGGGTGATGGTGATGAACAAAGGCGTGGCAGAGCAAATCGGCACGCCGGTAGAAGTTTATGAAAAGCCCGCCAGCCGCTTTGTGGCGAGCTTTATCGGCAGCCCGGCGATGAACCTGCTGGAAGGGCAAATCAGCACCAACGGTACTCATTTTGAACTCAGTAGCGGCATGGCGCTGCCGATCAACTGGTTTTATCGCGGCTATGCCGGACGCAAAATGACCCTGGGTATCCGCCCGGAACATATTACGCTAAGCTCACAGGCCGCAGGCGGTATTCCGCTGGTGATGGACACTCTGGAGATGCTCGGCGCTGACAATCTGGCGCACGGACGCTGGGGCGATCAAAAAATGGTGGTGCGGCTGGCACATCATGAACGCCCGCTACCTGGCAGCACGCTGTGGCTCAATTTTGCCGAAAACCACCTGCATCTTTTTGATGGTGAAACAGGACAACGCGTATGAGTAACTGGCCATACCCTCACATCGTCGCGCATCGCGGCGGCGGCAAGCTGGCACCGGAGAACACGCTGGCAGCGATTGATGTTGGCGCGCGCTTCGGCCACACCATGATCGAATTTGACGTCAAACTGTCGCAGGACGGGCAAATCTTCCTGCTGCATGACGATAACCTGGAGCGCACCAGCAACGGCTGGGGCGTGGCGGGAAAACTGCCGTGGAGCGATCTGCTGAAAGTGGATGCGGGCGGCTGGTTTGGCGGCGAGTTTAAAGGCGAACCGCTGCCGCTGCTCTCACAGGTGGCAGAGCGCTGCCGCGAGCACGGCATGATGGCCAATATTGAAATCAAACCGACGACTGGCACCGGGCCGCTGACGGGCAAAGTGGTGGCGCTGGCGGCGCGCGAGCTGTGGGCAGACATGACGCCGCCGCTGCTCTCCTCGTTTGATATCGACGCGCTGGAAGCCGCAAAACAGGCCGCACCTGAGTTACCGCGCGGGTTGTTGCTGGATGACTGGCGCGACGACTGGCAGTCGATTACCGAACATCTCGACTGCGTTTCCCTTCACCTTAACCACCGCCTGCTCGACGCCGCGCGCGTGGACGCGCTGAAAGAAGCCGGACTGCGCATTCTGGTGTATACGGTGAATAAACCCCAGCGTGCAGCCGAACTGTTACGCTGGGGCGTGGACTGCATCTGTACCGATCGGATCGATGAGATCGGCCCGGATTTTCAGCCTTAAGGGGTGATGGTTTTTAACGGCAGATTGGGCTGCGGCGTGCTGACCGCGCCCTGATTCAGCATACTGCCGTTGGTTTTCGGCGGCAGCATGTGCTGCTGCGTCCCCAGCGTCGCATCTGAATTGAGCGGCTTATTCAACATCCCGCCGCCCGAATTGGGCAGTACCTGCTGTCGACTCGGGTTTAACTCACCCGGCTGGTTTTGCAGAACCCGCTGCGAGTTGTTGTTAATCTGCGATTCCAGATGCTGCTGCTGCACCCGCGTTTGCGTCTGCAACTGCTGATTCAACATCCCCTTATTTTGCGACTGCTGATTGAGCATCTGCGTCTGCATTCGCTGCTGCGCCGGGATCTGATAACCCGGCTGATTGGGGTTGTTGGTGGCATTAAACGGCTGTGCAAACACGCTAAGCGGCAACAGTGCCGCCAGAAGTAAGGTCTTTTTCATCGTCATTTCCTCCTCGTGGGGGATGCTTAAAGTTTACTCGTTATCTGTCATAACGATGATCTTTTCAGAGTCGTGAACCAGAATTAAGCGGGGAGTGTGCCCCAGGCTCTGGAGAAGCGTGATGATGAAGCTGAAGTTTTTACGCGGGCTGGCTGTCGCCGCCCTGATGGCGGGCGGGTGTTTTAGCGTCGCGGCGGCTCCAACGCCTGCGCCCGCACCTCCTGTCTCATACGGTGTGGAAGCCGATGTGTTCCACCCTGAGCGGGCAACGCAGGGGATGGTGGCTTCGGTCGATGCAGCCGCCACCCGGGTTGGGGTGGATATTTTGAAGCAGGGCGGTAACGCCGTGGATGCTGCGGTCGCCGTGGGGTATGCACTGGCAGTGACGCACCCGCAGGCGGGGAACCTTGGCGGCGGCGGGTTTATGATGCTGCGTACCAAAGACGGTAATACCACCGCGATCGATTTCCGTGAAATGGCCCCGGCGCAGGCGTCGCGGGATATGTTTTTAGACGATCAGGGCAATCCTGACAGCAAAAAATCGCTCACCTCTCATTTAGCCACCGGCACGCCGGGCACCGTGGCGGGCTTTTCGCTGGCGCTGGAAAAATACGGCACCCTGCCGCTGAATAAAGTCATTCAGCCCGCCATTAAACTGGCGCGCCAGGGCTTTACCGTTAACGACGCGCTGGCGGACGATCTGAAAACCTACGGCAGCGAAGTGCTGCCAAACTATGAAAACAGTAAAGCGATCTTCTGGAAAAACGGCGAGCCGCTGAAAAAAGGCGACAAGCTGGTGCAGGCGAATCTGGCGAAAAGCCTGGAGATGATTGCAGAGCAGGGGCCGGACGCCTTTTATAAAGGGGCGATTGCCGATCAGATCGCGCAGGAGATGAGTAAGAACGGCGGGCTGATCACCAAAGAGGATCTGGCCGCGTACAGAGCCGTCGAGCGCACGCCGATCAGCGGTGATTATCGCGGCTATCAGGTCTTCTCCATGCCGCCACCGTCCTCCGGGGGCATCCATATCGTGCAGATCCTGAATATCCTCGAAAACTTCGACCTGGCGAAATATGGCTTTGGCAGCGCCGATGCGATGCAGGTGATGGCGGAGGCGGAAAAATATGCCTATGCCGACCGCTCGGAATACCTCGGCGACCCGGATTTTGTGAAGGTGCCGTGGCAGGCGCTGACCAATAAAGAGTATGCCAAATCCATTGCGGCCCAGATCGATGTGGCAAAAGCGAAGCCGTCGAGCCAGATCCGTCCCGGCAAGCTGGAGCCGTATGAAAGTAATCAGACCACGCATTTCTCGGTGGTGGACAAAGACGGTAACGCAGTGGCGGTGACCTATACGCTCAATACCACGTTCGGTACGGGGATTGTGGCGGGGAATACCGGGATTTTACTGAACAACGAGATGGATGATTTCTCGGCGAAACCGGGCGTGCCGAATGTCTACGGTCTGGTTGGCGGCGATGCCAATGCGGTCGGACCTGGCAAGCGCCCGCTGTCATCCATGTCGCCAACTATTGTGGTGAAAGATGGCAAAACCTGGCTGGTGACCGGCAGTCCTGGCGGGAGCCGCATCATCACGACCGTGCTGCAAATGGTGGTTAACAGCATCGATTTCGGGATGAACGTCGCCGAAGCTACCAACGCGCCTCGCTTCCATCACCAGTGGCTGCCGGATGAACTGCGGGTGGAGAAGGGCTTCAGCCCGGACACGATTAAACTGCTGGAAGAAAAAGGGCAGAAAGTCGCGGTGAAAGAAGCCATGGGCAGTACACAGAGCATTATGGTAGGACCGGACGGTGCGCTGTATGGTGCGTCGGACCCGCGATCGGTGGATGATTTAACGGCGGGGTACTGAGATTCCCCCTCACCCTAACCCTCTCCCGCCGGGAGAGGGAACAGATCGAGCGCGGGCTTGCTTTCCTCCCTCTCCCCGTGGGAGAGGGCCGGGGTGAGGGGAAATTACTTCATCCGCGCCATCAACAACGCATCAATATACTCGCCGTTGCGAAGCGCATATTTCCGCCCTGTTCCTTCCACTTCAAAACCATACTTGCGGTACAGCGCTATCGCCGAAGGATTATCGACAAACACCGTCAATTCAATGCGCTCTATACGCAGCCAGTTGTCGCACAGGTTCACCATCTCACGCATTAACGCGCTGCCAACACCGCGGCCCTGGGAATCTGCACAGACGCTGATGCCAAACGTTGCCACATGGCTGCGGCGCGGGTTTTGCTCGATGGCGAGCGTCAGATGGCCGACCACGATCTCGTCGATACAGGCGACCAGATGGCGGCGACCCGGCTGCGGTTTCATTCGTTCCAGCCACATTTCCATTGAGGGATGAGGGAGTTGTAGCGTGTTGTGAATCACTTCCGGCCGCGCGTTTATCTGGCGTAATGCTTCTGCGTCGTTTGGTTGTGCGTGACGGATCACAATCTCGCTCATTCCCTTTCTCCTTTATGGTTAATTGTCCCTTTCACCTTCACCGGGTTTGAAAAATCCGTCAACTGCCATTTTTTGCGAAAAAGAGGTAGACAAGTGCGAATGATAATGATTATTATTGCCATGCGTTCAGGGGGACCGCTACGGTGAACCTGAAAGCACGACATTGCTCACATTGCTTCCAGTATTATCTTAGCCAGCCGCGTGCTGGCTTTTTTTTAAGTTTTTTTCAGCCTGGCTTACTTGCCATTTTGCCCACGGGAAGTGCTCGCCATCCTCACGTACAATTTGTACGCTCCGGTTGCTGCGCGCTTGCCGTGAGCAAACTGCCTGCGCCGCCGACGGCTGAGATGTGAGCATTACCTGATTAAAATCCTTTTCGGATGCGCTATGGTTAAACGCAGTGACTTAAAAAAGGACTGCATTATGACTCTGCACTGCGCATTTATTGGATTTGGCAAAAGCACCACGCGTTACCACCTTCCCTATGTTCTCAACCGCAAAGATACCTGGCATGTGGCGCACATCTTCCGCCGCCATGCGAAGCCGGAAGAGCAGCATCCGCAGTATCAGCACATTCATTTCACAAGCGATCTGGACGAAGTATTAAACGATCCGCAGGTCAAACTGGTGGTGGTCTGCACCCACGCCGACAGCCATTTTGATTACGCAAAACGCGCGCTGGAAGCGGGCAAAAATGTGCTGGTGGAAAAACCGTTCACGCCGACGCTCGCCGAAGCAAAAACGCTGTTTGAGCTGGCGAAAAGCAAAGGACTGACCGTCACGCCGTATCAAAACCGTCGCTTTGATTCCTGTTTTTTGACTGCTAAAAAAGCCATTGAGAGCGGAAAACTGGGCGATATCGTCGAAGTTGAAAGCCATTTTGACTATTTCCGCCCGGTCGCAGAAACCAAACCGGGACTGCCGCAGGACGGCATGTTTTATGGCCTCGGCGTGCATACGCTCGATCAGATTATTTCACTGTTCGGCCGCCCGGATCATGTCTCCTATGACATCCGCAGCCTGCGCAACAAAGCCAACCCGGACGACACCTACGAAGCACAGCTGTTCTACGGCGATCTGAAGGCCATCGTTAAAACCAGCCACTACGTCAAAATCGATTACCCGAAATTTATTGTGCATGGCACCAAAGGCTCGTTTATCAAATACGGTATCGACCAGCAGGAAACCAGCCTGAAAGCCAACGTGATGCCGGGTGATGAAGGGTTCGCTGCTGATGACAGCATCGGCCTGCTTGAATATGTCAACCCGGCGGGCGAAACCGTGCGTGAGGAGTGGGCGGCAGAAACGGGCGACTATGGCCGCGTCTACGATGCACTGTACGCCACCCTGACTGAAGGGCGCGCAAATTACGTCAAGGAATCTGAAGTATTAACCAATCTGGAAATTCTTGAACGTGGCTTTGAACAGGCTTCTCCCTCCACGGTAACCCTCGCTAAATAAGGGGTTTTGGCTCCTCTGGACTTGTTCATAATTTTTGAACAGAGGAGTCAATTTTCACCCACTATCATCCTGAATCGATCGGGTACACACTTACTCCATCGAAAACAGACGGGGTGAACAAAATGATTATTTTACGCAAAGCAAACGATCGTGGTCATGCAAATCATGGCTGGCTGGATTCCTGGCATACCTTCTCATTTGCCGATTATTACGACCCGAATTTCATGGGTTTCTCGGCACTGCGAGTGATTAACGACGACGTGATCGACGCAGGCCAGGGCTTTGGTACCCACCCGCACAAAGACATGGAAATCCTGACTTATGTGCTGGAAGGCGCGGTAGAACACCAGGACAGCATGGGCAATAAAGAGCAGGTGCCTGCCGGTGAATTCCAGATCATGAGCGCCGGGACCGGGGTGCGTCACTCTGAGTACAACCCAAGCGCCACCGACAAACTGCATCTATATCAAATCTGGATCATTCCAGAAAAAACCGGCATCACGCCGCGTTACGAGCAGCGCCGCTTCGACGCCGCCCAGGGCTGCCAGTTGGTGCTGTCGCCGGATGCACGCGATGGCTCGCTGAAAGTGAACCAGGACATGGAGCTTTCCCGCTGGGCGCTGTTGAAAGATGAACAGTCTGTCTATCAGGTTGCCGCTGAGCGCCGCGTCTGGATCCAGGTAGTGAAAGGCAGCGTGTCCATCAATGGAACCAAAGCGACCACGGCGGACGGTCTGGCGATTTGGGACGAGCAGGCACTGTCGATTCATGCTGACAGCAACAGTGAAATTCTGCTGTTTGACCTGCCGCCAGTTTGATCCCGCTTAAATAAATAAAACAACCTCCCTTTATCTGCGGGGAGGTTGTCTGTCGTCCGTGATAAACTGGAACCCTGTTTCCCCGTTATCACTTTAAGGCACGATGAAAAAGAAAAGACCCGTACTTCAGGACGTTGCCGATCGCGTGGGCGTGACCAAAATGACGGTCAGCCGGTTCTTGCGTAATCCGGAGCAAGTCTCGCAGGCATTACGCGGCAAAATCGCTGCGGCGCTTGATGAACTGGGCTATATCCCCAATCGTGCTCCCGACATTCTCTCCAATGCCACCAGTCGCGCCATCGGCGTGCTGCTGCCGTCGTTAACCAACCAGGTCTTCGCCGAAGTGCTGCGCGGTATCGAAAGCGTGACCGACGCATACGGCTATCAAACCATGCTCGCCCACTACGGCTACAAGCCGGAAATGGAAGAGGAACGCCTCGAATCCATGCTCTCATGGAACATTGACGGCCTGATCCTCACCGAGCGCAGCCACACCCCACGCACGCTCAAAATGATTGAAGTGGCGGGCATTCCGGTCGTTGAACTGATGGACAGCACCTCGCCGTGCCTCGATATCGCCGTGGGTTTTGATAACCACGAAGCCGCCCGCCAAATGACCGCTGCGATCATTGCGCGCGGGCATCGCCATGTGGCCTATCTGGGTGCACGTCTGGATGAACGTACTATCATCAAACAGCGGGGATATGAGCAGGCGATGCGTGATGCGGGCCTGACGCCGTACAGTGTGATGGTGGAGCAGTCGTCATCTTACTCGTCCGGAATTGAACTGATGCGCCAGGCCAGGCGTGAATATCCGCAGCTCGACGGCATTTTTTGTACCAACGATGACCTGGCGGTCGGCGCGGCCTTTGAATGCCAGCGTCTGGGGCTGAAAATCCCGGATGACATTGCGATTGCCGGTTTCCACGGCCACGATATCGGCCAGGTGATGGAACCGCGTCTCGCCAGCGTCTTAACGCCGCGTGAGCGCATGGGGCGGATTGGTGCAGAGCGCCTGCTGGCGCGGATCCGCGGTGAAACCGTGACGCCGAAAATGTTAGATTTAGGTTTCACCTTGTCACCGGGCGGATCTATTTAGTCTGACAAATTTGACATAGCTCACACTTATTCACTTCTGGCATGAATGGTTATTGCTTCTCATCATCCCCGGCAGGAAAATGTTACCGATAACTGTTACCCGTAACAACAGACTGAGGGACACCCTTTGAGCACGACTAACCATGATCACCACGTCTATGTCCTGATGGGCGTGTCGGGCAGCGGCAAATCCGCTGTCGCCAGTGAAGTGGCGCATCAAATTCATGCCGCTTTTCTTGATGGCGATTTCCTCCATCCGCGCAGCAATATCACCAAAATGGCCGCGGGCGAGCCGCTGAATGACGACGACCGCAAACCCTGGCTGCAGGCGCTCAACGACGCTGCCTTCGCCATGCAGCGCACCAATAAAGTCTCTTTGATCGTCTGTTCTGCGCTGAAAAAACGCTACCGCGATCTGCTGCGTGACGGCAATCCGAACCTCTCTTTCATCTATCTGAAAGGCGATTTTGACGTCATCGAAACGCGTCTGAAAGCGCGTAAAGGTCACTTCTTCAAAACCCAAATGCTGGTCACCCAGTTCGAAGCCCTGGAAGAGCCAGGTACCGACGAGCAGGATGTACTGGTTGTTGATATCGACCAGACGCTGGAAGGCGTTGTCGCCAGCACAATTGAAGTGATCAATAAATAAATTAAGGCTGTAGTGTGAGTACGTTAACGCTTGTTTTGACGGCAGTTGGCTCGGTTTTGCTGCTGTTGTTTTTAGTCATGAAGGCGCGTTTACACGCTTTTGTGGCTTTGATGGTGGTGTCTATTGGTGCAGGGCTTTTTTCCGGCATGCCGCTGACAAAAATCGCAGCGACAATGGAAAAAGGGATGGGCGGAACGCTCGGTTTTCTGGCGATTGTTGTGGCGCTGGGCGCAATGTTTGGCAAGATTTTGCATGAAACGGGCGCGGTCGATCAGATTGCGGTCAAAATGCTTAAATCCTTTGGCCACAGTCGCGCGCATTACGCGATTGGTCTCGCCGGACTGATTTGCGCGCTGCCGCTGTTTTTCGAAGTGGCGATTGTGCTGCTGATTAGCGTGGCTTTCTCGATGGCGCGTCACACCGGGACGAACCTGGTGAAGCTGGTGATCCCGCTGTTTGCCGGGGTTGCCGCGGCGGCGGCGTTTCTGCTGCCAGGGCCTGCGCCGATGCTGCTGGCCTCGCAGATGCACGCTGATTTTGGCTGGATGATTTTAATCGGCCTGTGTGCTGCCATTCCGGGGATGCTGATTGCCGGGCCGCTGTTCGGCAATTTCATCGGGCGCTATGTGGAACTGCACATTCCCGACGACATCAGCGAACCGCACCTTGGTGAAGGCAAAATGCCGTCGTTTGGCTTTAGCCTCGCACTGATCCTGCTGCCGCTGGTGCTGGTAGGGCTGAAAACCATCGCCGCGCGCTTTGTTGAACAGGGTTCTGCGGTGTATGACTGGCTGGAATTTATCGGGCACCCGTTCACGGCGATTCTGGTGGCGCTGCTGGTGGCGATTTACGGCCTGGCGCGTCGTCAGGGAATGCCGAAAGATCGCGTGATGGAAGTGTGCGGCGCGGCGCTGCAACCGGCGGGCATTATCCTGCTGGTGATCGGCGCGGGCGGGGTGTTCAAACAGGTGCTGGTTGATTCCGGCGTTGGCCCGGCACTGGGCGAAGCGCTGACCGGCATGGGTTTACCGATTGCCATCACCTGTTTTGTGCTGGCGGCGGCGGTGCGCATTATTCAGGGTTCGGCGACGGTGGCCTGCTTAACCGCGGTCGGCCTGGTGATGCCAGTGATTGAACAACTGCATTTCTCCGGTGCGCAAATGGCCGCGTTGTCGATTTGTATCGCAGGCGGTTCGATTGTGGTCAGTCATGTGAACGACGCTGGTTTCTGGCTGTTCGGTAAATTCACGGGCGCGACCGAAGCGCAAACGCTGAAAACCTGGACGATGATGGAAACGATCCTCGGCACGGTAGGTGCGATGGTGGGGATGATTGCGTTTACGTTGTTGAGCTAATTTTACCCTCACCCCGACCCTCTCCCTGAAGGAGAGGGGGAACACCGGACCCTCACCCCGGCCCTCTCCCTCAGGGAGAGGGGGAAGGGCGAGTCCGCGCTCGATCTGTCCCCTCTCCCCAGGGGAGAGGGTTAGGGTGAGGGGTCCTTCGCATTACCTTTTCGGCAGCAGCGGAATAATGTGCGGCATCAACCCGCCCACAAACTCCGAAGGATTCTTCGTCTGGATCAACAACCGACCGCAGCCGGAAAATTCATTCACCAGCCCCTCGCCGGTCGTAAAACCAAACAGCCCTGAGGCGGCCTTAATCGAATAGTTAAGCGTGCTCTGCCACGCGACGACATGATGGTTATCGACCACCAGCGAGTCGCTCCCGTCCAGTTCCAGTTCGACAATACTGCCAAAACCGTTAACCAGCACGGTGCCGCTACCTGACGTCTCCATAATAAAAAGCCCGCCGGTGCCGCCAAACAGGACGCTGCCAATCGACTGGCGTTTCATGTTGTAGTTCACCGTGCTGTCGCAGGCCAGGAACGCCCCGTCATTTATACACCAGGTCATCTTCCCGGTATCCAGCGCCCGGATTTGCCCCACTGCGCCGGGTGAAATCCCCAGCAGCGCATCCTGGGCGGTACCGCGTGCCGTGGTGATGAAAAACCCTTCCCCACTGACCAGCGAGCGGGCGGCGGCGCGGAAAATGCCACCAATCCCCCCGGAGCCGTTACTGTTCATCCGACCTTCAAGCACCACTTTGCCGTTATGGAACACCATCGAGCCGCTTTCTATACGCACTTCTTCCCCGGCCGCGAGGGAGATCATCACCAGCGGGCTGGAGCTTTCATCTGAATATTCATACTGCATCTGTAAACGTCCTTATTTAACATTGAAGTAAAAAGAGAAACCTATCCCTTCATCCACGCCCGGATCCCGTCCAGGAACATCTGCGTTGCCAGCATCACCAGAATTAACCCCATCAGGCGCTCCAGTGCGTTCACCCCTTTATCACCGAGCAGGCGCAGGAACAGCGACGACTGCAACAGGATCACGAAGGTGCCGCCCCAGGCGAGCAGCAGAGCAATCACCAGATGGCCCATCTGATTCGGATACTGGTGCGAGAGCAGCATCAGCGTGGCGAGCAGCGTCGGGCCTGCCACCAGCGGGATTGCCAGCGGAACAATAAACGGCTCTTCCCCGGCGGGCAGGCCGTGGCTACCGCCGGACGCGCTGGGGAAAATCATTTTAATGGCGATTAAAAACAGAATGATGCCGCCGGAAATAGACACGGTCTCGGCGCGTAAATTCAGGAACGACAGGATTTTCTCGCCCGCGAACAGGAACACCAGCATCAGCAGCAGAGCGATCAGCAATTCGCGGATCATAATTGCCCGACGGCGCTTCGGCTCGGTGTGTTTTAACACCGACATAAAAATAGGCAGATTGCCGAGTGGATCCATAATCAGGATCAGCAGCACCGTAGCGGATATGATTTCATTCATTGAGTTCTTTCCCTAATTCTCGTCCCAGAGGTTTTGCTTATAAGCTCTATTTCTGATGACTTCACTATCATTGATTAATTTCACTTGCGACTTTAGCTGCATTTTGTAATGTGGGGAGATACCAGTGGGAAACTGGCTCGCACACACAGCACACACCTTCGCAGGAAATTCGCTATGAAAAATGTTGGTTTTATCGGCTGGCGCGGAATGGTCGGCTCCGTACTCATGCAACGCATGGTAGAAGAGCGCGACTTCGACGCCATTCGCCCTGTTTTCTTTTCAACGTCTCAGACGGGTCAGGCTGCACCTGATTTCGGCACCACCAAAGGTGGCGCGCTTCAGAATGCGTTTGATCTGGAGGCGCTGAAGGCACTCGACATCATTGTCACCTGCCAGGGCGGCGATTATACCAACGAAATCTATCCAAAGCTTCGTGAAAGCGGCTGGCAGGGTTACTGGATCGACGCGGCTTCTTCGCTGCGCATGAAAGATGACGCCATCATTATTCTCGATCCGGTGAACCAGGATGTGATCACCCAGGGCCTGAATAACGGCGTGAAAACCTTCGTCGGCGGTAACTGCACGGTCAGCCTGATGCTGATGTCGCTCGGCGGCCTGTTTGCGCAGGATCTGGTGGAGTGGGTGTCCGTGGCGACCTATCAGGCCGCTTCTGGCGGCGGCGCGCGCCATATGCGCGAACTGCTGACGCAAATGGGTCAACTGCATCATCACGTTTCTGACGAGCTGGCGAACCCGGCCTCTGCCATTCTGGATATTGAACGCAAAGTGACGGCGCTCTCCCGCAGCGGTGAGCTGGCGGTGGATAACTTCGGTGTGCCGCTGGCGGGCAGCCTGATCCCGTGGATCGACAAACAGCTTGATAACGGCCAGAGCCGTGAAGAGTGGAAAGGCCAGGCCGAAACCAACAAAATTCTCAGCACCTCGTCGGTGATCCCGGTGGATGGCCTGTGCGTTCGCGTCGGCGCGTTACGCTGCCACAGCCAGGCGTTCACCATCAAATTGAAGAAAGATGTGTCCATTCCCACAGTTGAAGAACTGCTGGCAGGGCATAATCAATGGGCGAAAGTGGTGCCGAACGACCGTGACATCACCATGCGTGAACTGACCCCTGCGGCAGTGACCGGCACGCTGAGTACGCCGGTGGGACGCCTGCGTAAGCTCAATATGGGCCCGGAATTCCTTTCCGCGTTTACGGTAGGCGATCAACTGCTATGGGGAGCGGCAGAACCTCTCCGACGTATGCTGCGCCAACTGGCGTAATGATTTAAAGAGCGGAGGTGCACTGTCACCTCCTTTTTTTTGCGTAAAACACGGAGTAAACGCAATTGGATCAATTTTTCCAGGAGACAAACAAAGCGTTGGCTATGCTTTAAGTTGGGCGTGTTTTCGGTTTCGGAGACAACGACCTCGCCTGAAGGTAGGACGGAGCAGAGAGGATGCACAATGTGCTGCGCCGTTCAGGTCAAAAAAAGTGCTGCAATCCGGCGTACGCTGAGGGTCGGTATTTAATGGCACATATAAAACAGGATGAATAAACCATGTCCAGTCTTGTAGATAGAGACGTGATTAATGCGCTAATCGCAGGCCACTTTGCGGATCCTTTTTCCGTACTCGGCATGCATCGCACCGATGCCGGACTGGAAGTCCGCGCCTTATTACCCGATGCCACAGAGGTATGGGTTATTGAAACTAAAACCGGGCGTAAACTGGCTAAACTTGAATGCCTTGATTCGCGCGGTTTCTTCGCAGGCGTGATTCAACGCCGTAAAAATCACTTTCGTTATCAGCTGGCTGTCCTCTGGCACGGCCAGGAAAACCTGATTGACGATCCCTACCGTTTTGGTCCCCTGATTCAGGATTTAGACGTCTGGCTGTTGTCAGAAGGCACCCATTTGCGTCCCTATGAAACGCTGGGTGCGCATGCCGATACAATGGATGGCGTTACCGGAACAAAATTCTCCGTCTGGGCACCGAATGCCCGCCGGGTGTCCGTCGTAGGGCAGTTCAACTACTGGGATGGCCGCCGCCACCCGATGCGTCTGCGCAAAGAGTCTGGCATCTGGGAGCTGTTTGTCCCCGGAGCCCATAATGGCCAGCTTTATAAGTTCGAGATGATCGACGCCCACGGCAAACTGCGGATCAAAGCTGACCCTTATGCTTTCGAAGCGCAAATGCGTCCGGAAACGGCCTCGCTGATTTGCGGTCTGCCGGAAAAGGTTGAGCAGAGCGAAGAACGCAAACAGGCCAACAATTTTGACGCGCCGATTTCGATTTATGAAGTGCATCTCGGCTCCTGGCGTCGCCATACCGATAATAACTTCTGGCTGAGCTATCGCGAACTGGCTGACCAGCTGGTGCCTTACGCCAAATGGATGGGCTTCACCCATCTGGAATTGCTGCCGATAAACGAACACCCGTTCGACGGCAGTTGGGGCTACCAGCCCACCGGCTTATACGCGCCAACGCGTCGTTTTGGGACGCGCGAAGATTTCCGTTACTTCATTAAAGCCGCCCACGCTGCGGGCCTGAGTGTGATTCTGGACTGGGTGCCGGGCCACTTCCCTGAAGATGATTTTGGTCTCGCCGAATTTGACGGCACCGATCTCTACGAACACAGCGATCCGCGTGAAGGCTATCACCAGGACTGGAACACGCTGATCTACAACTACGGTCGCCGTGAAGTCAGTAACTATCTGGTGGGCAACGCGCTGTACTGGATTGAGCGCTTTGGCATTGATGCCCTGCGCGTGGATGCGGTGGCGTCGATGATTTACCGCGACTACAGCCGCAAAGAGGGCGAGTGGATCCCGAACGAATTCGGCGGGCGCGAAAACCTCGAAGCGATTGAGTTCCTGCGCAACACCAACCGCATTCTGGGCGAGCAGGTTTCCGGCGCGGTGAGCATGGCGGAGGAGTCCACCGATTTCCCTGGCGTTTCAAGACCGTCAAGTTCAGGCGGGCTGGGCTTCTGGTACAAATGGAACCTCGGCTGGATGCACGACACGCTCGATTACTTCAAGCTCGATCCGGTGTACCGCAAACACCATCACGATAAGCTCACCTTCGGGTTGCTGTACAACTACACCGAAAACTTCGTTCTGCCGCTGTCGCACGATGAAGTGGTGCACGGCAAAAAATCGATTCTCGACCGGATGCCGGGTGACGCATGGCAGAAGTTTGCCAACCTGCGCGCCTACTACGGCTGGATGTGGGCCTTCCCCGGCAAAAAACTGCTGTTTATGGGCAACGAATTTGCCCAGGGCCGTGAATGGAACCACGACGCCAGCCTCGACTGGCATCTGCTGGAAGGCGGCGACAACTGGCACCACGGTGTGCAACGTCTGGTGCGCGATCTCAACGCCACTTACCGTCATCACAAAGCGCTGCACGAACTGGATTTTGACCCGTATGGCTTTGAGTGGCTGGTGGTGGACGACCACGAGCGCTCAGTGTTTATCTTTGTGCGCCGTGATAAAGCGGGCAACGAAATCATCGTCGCCAGCAACTTCACGCCGGTCCCGCGCCACGATTACCGCTTCGGCGTGAATCAGCCGGGCAAATGGTCTGAAGCCTTAAACACCGACTCCATGTACTACCACGGCAGCAACGCTGGTAACGGCGGTACGCTCCACACTGATGAAATCGAAAGCCACGGACGCGCGCATTCACTTAGCATTACCCTGCCGCCGCTCTCCACGATCTGGCTGGTGCGGGAGGGAGAATGACAACGCTTACCGCGGGCCTTCCTGCCCCTCTGGGGGCGCATTTCGAAGGCAATGGCGTGAATTTCACTCTGTTTTCGGCGCATGCGGAACGGGTTGAACTCTGCCTTTTTGATCAGGAAGGCAACGAGCAGCGCGTTGACCTGCCCGCACGTACCGGAGATGTCTGGCATGGTTTTCTCGCCAACGCGCAACCCGGTTTGCGTTACGGCTACCGCGTGCATGGACCGTGGGAGCCGGAAAACGGCCATCGCTTTAACCCGGCGAAGCTGCTAATCGACCCTTGCGCGCGCCGCGTGGAAGGCGAGGCGGTGGATGACCCGCTGTTTCACAGCGGTTATGACTCGCCGGATCCGCACGACAACGTGGCCATTGCGTTAAAAAGCGTGGTGGTCAACGAGGCGTTTGACTGGGGAAACGATAGCTGGCCGCGCACCGACTGGAGCAAGACCGTTATTTATGAAGCTCATGTCAAAGGGCTGACCTACCTGCACCCGGATATTCCGGACGCGATCCGTGGCACCTATAAAGCGCTCGCTCACCCGGTGATGATCGCCTACTTCAAACGTCTTGGCATTACTGCGCTGGAGCTGTTGCCCGTGGCGCACTTTGCCAGCGAGCCGCGCCTGCAACGCCTCGGACTGACCAACTTCTGGGGCTATAACCCGCTGGCGATGTTTGCCCTCGATCCGCGCTACGCCCATGAACCAGCCCGCGCGTTGCAGGAGTTTTGTGAGACGGTAAAAGCGTTGCATGAAGCGGGTATTGAAGTGCTGCTCGACATCGTGCTTAACCACAGCGCGGAAATCGATCTCGATGGTCCCACCTTCTCCCTGCGCGGAATCGACAACCGTAGCTATTATTGGATAAGGGGGGATGGTGATTATGAGAACTGGACGGGATGTGGCAACACCCTGAATCTGAGTTTGCCGGGCACGGTGGAGTATGCCATTCAGTGCCTGCGCTACTGGGTTGAGACGTTCCACGTTGACGGTTTTCGTTTTGATTTGGCCTCAGTGATGGGGCGCACACCGGATTACAACCCGCATGCGCCGCTGTTTGAAGCCATTAAAAACGATCCGTTGCTCTCATCCGTTAAGCTGATTGCTGAACCCTGGGACGTGGGCCATGGTGGTTACCAGGTGGGAAATTTCCCACCGCTGTTTGCGGAATGGAACGATCATTTCCGTGATGCAGTTCGCCGCTTCTGGCTGGCAAGGGATCTGAAGCCGGGTGATTTTGCCCGACGTTTCGCGGCATCCAGTGACGTTTTTAAACGCCATGGTCGTCTGCCTGCCGCCTCGATTAATCTGGTGACGGCGCATGACGGATTCACCTTGCGTGATTGCGTCAGCTACAACCAGAAGCACAACGAGGCCAACGGCGAGGAAAACCGCGACGGGACCAGCAATAATCATAGTTTTAACCACGGTGTAGAAGGGCCAGGCGGCTCGTTAGATGTGACGGAACGGCGTCGGGATAGTGTCCATGCCCTACTGACCACGCTGTTGCTTTCACAGGGGACGCCGATGCTGTTGGCCGGAGATGAACACGGACACAGCCAGCATGGTAACAACAACGCCTATTGCCAGGACAACGCGCTGACGTGGCTGGACTGGGAACAGGCAAATGACGGGCTGATTAACTTCACGGCGGCGCTGATCCAGTTGCGTTCGCAGATACCGGCGTTAATGCAAAACGCCTGGTGGGAAGAGGGTGATGGCAACGTTCGCTGGCTGAACAAGGACGCGCATCCGTTAAGCACGCTGGAGTGGACGCATGGCGCAGGCCGCATGCAGATCCTCCTGTCTGAGCGTTTTCTCATCACGCTCAATAATACGGATGAGGTAACAGATATTGTTTTACCCGACGGGGAATGGCGCGCTGTTCCCCCATTCGCCGGTGAGGATAATCCGGTGGTAGTGGCTGTCTGGCATGGGCCCGCGCACGGAGTTTGCGTTTTCAAAAGGTCATAAAAAAGGAGTTCGTTATGGTTAAATTAGATAAAAACGATCCGCTAATGTTAGCGCGCCAGCTCCCATTAAAATCTGTTGCCCTGATTTTGGCGGGTGGGCGTGGTACCCGTCTGAAAGATTTGACCACCACACGTGCCAAACCGGCGGTGCACTTTGGTGGCAAATTCCGCATTATTGATTTTGCGCTCTCAAACTGTCTGAACTCCGGTATTCGTCGTATCGGGGTGATCACGCAGTACCAGTCCCACACCCTGGTGCAGCACATCCAGCGCGGCTGGTCATTCTTCAGCGAAGAGATGAATGAGTTTGTTGATCTCCTGCCCGCGCAGCAGCGCGTGCACGGGGAAAACTGGTATCGCGGTACGGCGGATGCGGTAACGCAGAACCTCGACATTATTCGTCGCTATAACGCCGAATACGTCGTCATTCTCGCGGGCGATCACATCTACAAGCAGGACTATTCGCGGATGCTGATCGACCACGTGGAAAAAGGCGCACGCTGTACGGTGGCCTGTTTGCCGGTTCCGGTGGCCGAAGCCACGGCATTCGGCGTAATGGCGGTGGACGAAAACGAGAAGATCGTGGATTTCGTTGAGAAACCGGCCAATCCACCGTCAATGCCAAACGATTCGACCCGCGCGCTGGCCAGTATGGGCATTTATGTTTTCGATGCCGATTACCTGTACGAGCTGCTTGAAGAGGATGATGCAGACGAGAACTCCAGCCATGACTTTGGGAAAGACATTATTCCAAAACTGACCAAAGCGGGCATGGCGTATGCGCATCCGTTCCCTCTCTCCAGCGTCCAGTCCGATCCCGATGCCGAACCTTACTGG
The DNA here is from genome assembly GCF_900116015.1 of Enterobacter sp. kpr-6. Lineage (GTDB taxonomy): Bacteria > Pseudomonadota > Gammaproteobacteria > Enterobacterales > Enterobacteriaceae > Enterobacter_D. The sequence continues at coordinate 84,531 of NZ_FOYH01000008.1, read as the reverse complement.
CGTGATGTCGGAACATTAGAAGCCTACTGGAAAGCAAACCTCGATCTGGCGTCAGTCACGCCGGAGCTGGATATGTACGATCAAAAATGGCCGATTCGCACCCACATGGAGTCGCTGCCGCCTGCTAAATTTGTTCAGGATCGTTCCGGCAGTCATGGCATGACGCTGAACTCCCTGGTATCGGGCGGTTGCATCATCTCAGGCTCTGTGGTGGTGCAGTCAGTACTGTTCCCGCGCGTGCGCGTGAACTCGTTTTGTAACATTGATTCCTCCGTGCTGTTACCCGATGTCTGGGTTGGCCGTTCCTGTCGCCTGCGCCGTTGCGTCATTGACCGCGCCTGCAAAATACCGGAAGGCATGGTCATCGGCGAAAACGCGGAAGAAGACGCACGCAGGTTCTACCGATCAGAAGAAGGCATTGTGTTAGTCACGCGCGACATGCTGCGGAAATTAAAAGACTAAACGCATCAACAATAACCTTGCGCGGAAGGGGTCCGTGCGCTGTTTTACCGCTACCGTGTGCATTCGGTAGCGGTTTTGAACAGGAGCGATAATGCAGGTTTTACATGTATGTTCTGAGATGTTCCCGTTGCTGAAAACGGGTGGTCTGGCTGATGTCCTTGGTGCGTTACCGGCAGCGCAAATTGCTGGTGGTGTGGATACGCGCGTGCTGCTGCCCGCGTTTCCCGATATTCGCCGGGGCATTACCGATGCGCAGGTGGTGAGTCGTCGCGACACGTTCGCAGGCAGCATCACATTACTTTTTGGTCACTATAACGGCGTGGGGATCTATCTCATTGATGCGCCGCACCTTTATGACCGCCCAGGGAGCCCGTATCACGATACCAATCTTTATGCTTATACCGACAACGTGTTGCGCTTTGCGCTCCTGGGTTGGGTAGGTTCTGAAATGGCCTGCGGCCTCGATCCGTTCTGGCGTCCCGACATTGTCCATGCGCATGACTGGCATGCGGGGCTGGCACCGGCGTATCTCGCCGCACGAGGCCATCCGGCAAAATCTGTCTTCACCGTGCACAATCTGGCCTATCAAGGCATGTTTTATGCACAGCATATGAATGACATCGAATTGCCATCCTCTTTCTATAGCGTTAACGGGGTGGAATTTAACGGGCAGATTTCGTTTTTGAAAGCCGGTCTGTACTACGCCGACCATATTACGGCGGTCAGCCCGACGTACGCCCGTGAAATTACCGAGCCACAGTTTGGCTGCGGCATGGAAGGGCTGCTGCGCCAGCGCCACCTGGAAGGACGACTTTCCGGGATTTTAAACGGCGTTGACGAAGCGATCTGGAGCCCGGAAAACGATCTGCTGCTGACCTCCCGCTATACCCGGGATTCGCTGGAAGAGAAGGCGGAAAACAAACGCCAGCTTCAGGTGGCGATGGGGTTGAAGGTCGACGATAAAGTGCCGCTGTTTGCCGTGGTGAGCCGTCTGACTCAGCAAAAAGGGCTGGATCTGGTGCTTGAAGCGCTGCCGGGCCTGCTGGAGCAGGGCGGACAACTGGCGCTGCTGGGCGCAGGCGATCCGGTATTGCAGGAAGGATTCCTTGCGGCGGCGGCGGAACATCCGGGGCAGGTTGGGGTGCAGATTGGCTATCACGAAGCCTTCTCCCACCGCATTATGGGCGGGGCCGACGTCATTCTGGTACCGAGCCGCTTTGAACCCTGCGGGCTGACACAGCTGTATGGACTGAAGTACGGCACCCTGCCGCTGGTCCGCCGGACGGGGGGACTTGCGGATACTGTGTCAGACAGTTCACTGGAAAACCTGGCAGACGGCGTTGCCAGCGGATTTACGTTTGAGGACAGTAATGCCTGGTCGCTTTTACGGGCGATAAGGCGCGCATTTGTGCTGTGGTCGCGTCCGTCCCTGTGGCGTTTTGTCCAGCGTCAGGCGATGGGTATGGATTTTAGCTGGCAGGTTGCCGCCCAGTCTTACCGCGATCTTTACTATCGGTTGAAGTAATTTACCAGGAATCACTTAGATGAATGCACCTTTTACTTATGCGTCACCCACGCTTAGCGTTGAGGCTTTAAAGCATTCAATTGCGTATAAACTGATGTTTACCATCGGTAAAGATCCGGTCATCGCCAATAAGCATGAATGGCTGAACGCCACGCTGTTTGCCGTACGTGACCGCATGGTCGAACGCTGGCTGCGCTCAAACCGCGCGCAGCTTTCTCAGGAAACCCGGCAGGTTTACTACCTGTCGATGGAGTTTCTTATCGGCCGCACCCTTTCCAACGCGCTGCTGTCACTGGGCATTTACGAAGATGTAAAAAACGCGCTGGAAGAGATGGGGCTGGATTTAGAAGAGCTGATCGATGAAGAAAACGACCCCGGTTTAGGCAACGGCGGTCTGGGCCGTCTGGCGGCGTGCTTCCTTGATTCACTGGCGACGCTGGGCCTGCCGGGGCGCGGCTACGGCATTCGCTACGATTACGGCATGTTCAAACAGAACATTGTCGACGGACGCCAGAAAGAGTCCCCGGACTACTGGCTGGAATACGGCAACCCGTGGGAATTCAAACGCCACAACACGCGCTACAAAGTGCGTTTTGGCGGGCGCGTACAGCTTGAAGGCAAAAAAGCCCGCTGGCTGGAAACCGAGGAGATCCTCGCGGTCGCCTACGATCAAATCATTCCCGGTTACGACACCGACGCCACCAACACGTTGCGACTGTGGAATGCGCAGGCCAGTAGCGCCATCAATCTGGGGAAATTCAACCAGGGCGACTACTTTGCGGCGGTTGAAGATAAGAACCACTCTGAGAACGTCTCCCGCGTACTTTACCCGGACGACTCCACCTATTCCGGGCGCGAACTGCGTTTGCGTCAGGAGTATTTCCTGGTATCGGCGACCATTCAGGACATCCTGAGCCGCCACTACCTGTTGCATAAAACCTACGATAACCTGGCGGATAAAATCGCCATTCACCTCAACGATACGCACCCGGTGCTGGGCATCCCGGAACTGATGCGGCTGTTGATGGATGAGCACAAGTTCTCGTGGGACGACGCCTTCGAAGTCACCTGTCAGGTGTTCTCTTACACCAACCACACGCTGATGAGCGAAGCGCTGGAAACCTGGCCGGTGGATATGCTCGGCAAAATCCTGCCGCGCCATTTGCAGATCATCTTCGAAATTAACGACTACTTCCTGAAAACGCTTCAGGAACAGTATCCGAACGATACCGGGCTGTTAAGCCGCGTATCGATTATCGACGAGTCTAACGGTCGCCGTGTGCGCATGGCCTGGCTGGCGGTGGTGGCAAGCCATAAGGTTAACGGCGTGTCTGAGTTGCACTCCAACCTGATGGTGCAGTCGCTGTTTGCGGATTTCGCCAAAATCTTCCCGACGCGCTTTACCAATGTCACCAACGGCGTCACACCGCGCCGCTGGCTGGCGCTGGCGAACCCGGCGCTCTCTGAGGTGCTGGATGAAAACATTGGCCGCACATGGCGTACCGATTTAAGCCAGCTCAGCGAGCTTGAACAGCACTGCGATTATCCGCTGGTAAATCAGGCGGTGCGCAAAGCGAAGCTGGTAAACAAAAAACGTCTGGCGACGTTGATTGCCCAGCAGCTTAACGTGGTGGTCAATCCGAAGGCGCTGTTTGATGTGCAGATCAAGCGTATCCATGAGTACAAACGTCAGTTGATGAATGTGCTGCATGTTATCGCGCGCTATAACCGCATCAAGGCCGATCCGACCGCTGACTGGGTACCGCGCGTGAACGTCTTCGCCGGTAAAGCGGCGTCGGCGTATTACATGGCGAAGCACATTATTCATTTGATCAATGACGTGGCGGCCGTGGTAAACAACGACCCGGACATTGGCGATAAGCTCAAAGTGGTGTTCATCCCGAACTACAGCGTGAGCCTGGCGCAGATGATTATTCCGGCCGCGGATCTCTCCGAGCAGATTTCTCTGGCGGGCACCGAAGCCTCCGGCACCAGTAACATGAAGTTTGCCTTAAATGGCGCGCTGACCATCGGTACGCTGGATGGCGCGAATGTGGAGATGCTGGAGCACGTCGGCGAGGAGAACATCTTTATCTTCGGTAACACCGCAGAAGAGGTGGAAGAACTGCGTCGCCAGGGCTACAAACCGCGTGATTACTACGATCAGGATGACGAACTGCGTGAAGTGCTGACGCAAATCGCCACCGGCGTATTTAATCGCGAGGACCCGAGCCGCTACCGCGATCTGGTGGATTCTCTGCTTAACTTCGGCGATCACTATCAGGTACTGGCGGATTTCCGCAGCTATGTGGACTGCCAGGAGAAAGTGGACGAGCTTTACCGCCACCCGGAAGAGTGGACGATAAAAGCGATGCACAATATCGCCAATATGGGGTATTTCTCCTCCGACAGGACGATCAAGGACTACGCGGAGACCATCTGGAATATCACGCCAGTCAGGTTGTAATGCGTTGATCCCCCTCACCTCAGGGAGAGGGGGCAAAATCACCCTCACCCTAACCCTCTCCCTGAGGGAGAGGGGACCAAACCTCCCTCTCCCTCAGGGAGAGGGCCGGGGTGAGGGTGTCAATTACGACGCCAGCGACAGCTCACGCTTGGCATGATTCGTCAGCCATTGCGCCACGCGGTTTTGCTGCGCGGCATCCAGCCACATGCCCTGTTTTGTACGACGCCACAGCGCATCATCAACGCGGCGCACCCATTCGTGCTCGACCAGATACTTCAGTTCCGCCTCGTAAAATTCATGGCCAAAGTCCTCGCCTAAATCAGCGATCGCGGTGGCTTCACCCAGGATCCACTCGGTATTACTGCCGTACGTGCGCGAGTAATGGCGGGCCAGGGATTCGGTCAGGAACGGGTAACGACGACGCAGTTTGGCTGCGTAATCTTCCCGAGCGCCGCCGATGTCTCCGCCGGGCAGCACGCACTCTTTGGTCCAGGCCGGGCCGATATTGTTGTAATAGGTCGCCAGTTTCTCCATCGCATGTTCAGCCAGCTTGCGATAGGTGGTCAGCTTGCCGCCAAATACCGACAGCAGCGGCGCTTTACCGTCCTGATCGTGGATATCCAGCGTGTAATCACGGGTGATCGCCTGCGGGGAATCCGACTCGTCATCACACAGCGGACGCACACCGGAGTAAGTCCAGACGATGTCATCGCGGCCCAGTTGCTTTTTAAAGTGCGCGTTATACACATTCAGCAGGTAATTGATCTCGCTTTCATCAATACCCACGTTTTTCGGATCGCCTTTATATTCCACGTCGGTGGTGCCGATAATCGAAAACTCGTCCATCCACGGGATCACAAACACAATGCGCTTGTCTTCGTTTTGCAGGATGTAGGCCTGTTTTTGCGTATGCACGCGCGGCACCACGATGTGACTGCCTTTGATCAGGCGAATGCCGTAAGGCGATGGCAAATTCATGCCGTCGTCGAAGAACTGTTTTACCCACGGGCCGGTCGCGTTCACCAGACCGCGCGCCTGCCAGCTATATTTCTCGCCGGTATCGATGTCTTCCGCTTCCACAATCCACAGGCCGTTTTCACGACGCGCAGCGGTTGCACGGGTGCGGGTTAAGACTTCGCCCCCTTTACGTACCACCATTTGCGCATTCGCCAGTACCAGGCGCGCATCGTCTACCCAGCAGTCGGAATATTCGAAACCGCGCATGATTTCCGGTTTTAACACCGATTCTGAACCAAAACGCAAACTGGTTGAACCGGGCAGGCTGGTGCGCTTGCCGAGGTGATCGTACATAAACAGACCGGTGCGGATCATCCACGCCGGACGCAGATGCGGGCGGTGAGGCAGACGGAAGCGCATCGGGAAGGCGATGTGCGGAGCCATTTTTAACAGCACTTCACGTTCGGCCAGCGCTTCACTGACCAGGCGGAATTCATAGTGCTCAAGGTAGCGCAGGCCACCGTGAATTAATTTTGAACTGGCAGACGAAGTGGCGCACGCCAGATCCTGAGCCTCCAGCATAAGCACGGATAAACCACGCCCTGCGGCGTCTGCCGCGATACCGGCACCGTTGATGCCCCCACCTATCACAATCAGATCTTTGGTTTCCATGTTTACCTCATGCACTTTCGGAAAAGCTCAAAAATGTTCGATATCGCTCATAATAGCAAAGGAACGCGCTTTTGGTAACATCAAAAAAACAATTTAGAGTGATATGCATAACATAATGGCGTTTACCTGCCGTGAGGACGTAAACTTATCGTTAGAATGTGCGCGGGTTGCAGGTTTTCCCCCTCACCCCGGCCCTCTCCCACAGGGAGAGGGAGAAAGGCGAGTCCGCGCTCGATCTGTCCCCTCTCACATAGGGAGAGGGAGAAGGCGAGTCCTCGCTCGATCCGTGCCCTCTCCCATGGGGAGAGGGTTAGGGTGAGGGGAAAAAAACGCGTACCCATGCCAATTAACCAAAGAGAACCCCATGGATCAGTTTGAATGCATTAACGTAGAAGAAGCCCATCAGAAGCTGCACCAGAAGCAGGCGGTACTGGTGGATATTCGCGATCCGCAGAGCTACGCGATGGGCCACACACCGGGATCGTTTCATCTGACGAACGATACCCTCGGCACCTTCATGCAGCAGAACGAATTTGACGTGCCGGTCATGGTGATGTGCTACCACGGCAACAGCAGCAAAGGCGCGGCGCAGTACCTGTTACAGCAGGGTTTCGACGAGGTCTACAGCGTAGACGGCGGCTTTGACGCCTGGCATCGCCATTTCCCGGCGGAAGTCGCGCGCGGTGCGCTTTAGAACGACAAACGGCTATACTGACCTCTTTTATGTGGAATAAGTGACCGCCTGCGATGCTAATGATCACCTCTTTTACAAACCCGCGCGTCGCTCAGGCGTTTGTGGATTATATGCAAACTCAGGGTGTGATCCTGACCATCCAGCATCATGAAACAGCCGATGTCTGGCTTGCTGACGAACGCCAGGCCGACCGCGTTCGGGCGGAACTGCAAGCCTTCATGAACGATCCCGGCCATCCGCGCTATCACGCGGCAAGCTGGCAGTCGGGAAGCACCCACAGTGGGTTGCGCTATCGCCAGTTTCCTTTTATCACCACCTTGCGCGAGCGCGCCGGGCCCTTTACCTGGGTTGTCGCCGCGCTGTGCGTGCTGGTGTTTATCGCCATGAATGTGATGGGCGATCAGACAGTCATGGTCTGGCTGGCGTGGCCTTTCGATCCGTCGCTGCGCTTCGATGTCTGGCGCTATTTCACCCACGCTTTTATGCATTTCTCCTTTATGCATATCCTGTTTAACCTGCTGTGGTGGTGGTATCTCGGCGGAGCGGTCGAAAAACGCCTCGGCAGCGGCAAGCTGATTGTTATCACCGTGATCAGCGCCTTGCTCAGTGGATTTATTCAGCACAAATTTAGCGGCCCCTGGTTCGGGGGATTATCGGGCGTGGTCTACGCGCTGATGGGCTACGTCTGGCTTCGGGGCGAGCGCGACCCGCAAAGCGGCATTTTTATGCGCCGTGGCTTGATAGGCTTCGCATTAGTGTGGTTAATTGCCGGTTGGTTTGATCTGTTTGGCATGTCGATCGCCAACGGCGCGCATGTCACCGGTCTGATTGTCGGTCTCGCCATGGCGTTCGCAGATACGCAGAATGTGCGAAAACGAACATAAATTTTAGAGACAATACATGAAACAGACACAGCGCCACGACGCCATTATTGAGCTGGTGAAGAAACAGGGATACGTCAGTACCGAAGAGCTGGTCGAGCAGTTTGCCGTCAGCCCGCAGACGATTCGCCGCGATCTGAACGATCTCGCCGACCAGAATATGATCCTGCGCCATCACGGTGGCGCGGCCCTGCCTTCCAGTTCCGTGAACACGCCGTGGCATGACCGCAAGGCCACGCAAACCGCTGAAAAAGAGCGTATTGCGCGTAAAGTGGCAAGCCAGATCCCGAATGGTTCCACGCTGTTTATTGATATCGGCACCACGCCGGAAGCGGTGGCGCATGCCCTGCTCGATCACAGCAATCTGCGCATCGTTACCAACAACCTGAACGTGGCAAACACGCTGATGGTGAAAGAGGATTTTCGCATCATCCTCGCGGGCGGCGAGCTACGCAGTCGTGACGGCGGCATTATTGGCGAAGCGACGCTCGATTTTATCTCCCAGTTCCGCCTGGATTTCGGCATCCTCGGCATCAGCGGCATCGACAGCGATGGTTCCCTGCTGGAGTTTGATTATCACGAAGTGCGCACCAAACGGGCGATCATTGAAAACTCTCGCCACGTGATGCTGGTCGTTGACCACTCGAAGTTTGGTCGTAACGCGATGGTGAACATGGGCAGCATCAACATGGTGAACGCGGTCTACACCGACGTGATGCCGCCTGCGGGCGTGCTGGACGTCATCCGCCAGCACAATATTCAACTGGAGCTGTGTTAAACCCCGTACCCCATCATTTTGAGCAACTGCTGGGCGTGTTGAACCGCGTCCTGGCGGTGTGCCACGCCAAGTTTCTGATACAAATTGCGGATATGCGTTTTGATGGTCGTGGCAGCCACGGCCAGCTCTCCGGCGATCTGTTCATTGCTGTAGCCTGAATAAATCAGTCCCAGTACCTGCCACTCGCGCTGCGTCAGCGGGCTGGTGCGGATCAACTCCGGCACTTCCGGGTGGGTCAGCAGCCGTTCCACAAAGGTTTCGTCAAAATGCGCGAACTTGTGGCGATGATGCTGGTTAATGTCGCGAAGTATGCGCTGGGCGCGGTGACCTTCCAGTTCCGGCAGCGTGTTAAGCTGAATTAACTGACGCAGTTGCTGCGCCATCGCTTCACCTTCAATCACGAAATGGCTGATAAACCCGGTCCGGTTGGCGAGCGACAGCGCTTCGAGCAGCACCCGCTGGGCGTCGTTTTTACGTCCCGCCTGCCAGTAAAGCTGGTTAAGCAGCAGCAGGTTGCGGTTCAGATCGCTCATCAGCCGCAGGCTGCGGGCGTTCTCGTTCAGTTCTTCAAGGACGATTTCCGCCGGGCTAAATTCACCCAGCAGGATCTGCGCGCGGGCGATGTTGCGCCACTGGCTTTGCAGGAAATGGTTGTCGGCAAATTCTGGTTTCGGCGTCTGGCGCAGCCACTGGGTCGCGGCTTTTTTATCGCCGGTCATTTGCCAGTAAATCACCCGCACTTTATCGGCATTCGATACCCAGTCGCTGTGGTACTGCCCGTTGCTGAGCAGGTTTTCCAGGCGGTTAAGATGATTACGGGCGTTATCCAGATCGCCCCGCGCCAGCGAGTTTTGCACCAGCAGCGCCAGGCACTGAAGCTGTTGCTGCGGCTGGTAGGCGGCAAGCACGTTCAGACCGGCGCGTGCGGAGGCTTCCGATTCGTCGAGACGCGCCCACGCCCACAACAGTTGCGCGCGGATGCGCAGTAAAAATTCATGCAGCGGCAGTTGTTCCAGATGCTGTTCGTGGATCAACTGAAACGCTTTCTCCTGGGTTTCCCACGCGGCCTGCAAAAAGCCCTGGGCAAAAAGAATTTCGCTTTGCTGGATGAGGCTCCACAGCGCGTAGTGCCAGACATCGTGGCGGCGCGCCATCTGCTCGGTTTGCTGCATCATGGTCAGTGAGGCCGTCAACTGGCCTTTGCAGTGCAGCACTTCGCCCTGTACCGAGGTGGCGACAATGCGGCTGTAGTAGCTGGCGAGCGGCAGTTCAGCGAGGGCAACCATCGACAGGCGCTCCGCTTCGGCCTGATCGCCGGAGTTAATGGCGACCTGGGCGCGCAGGGCGTTGAAATCCCCGTGCAGAGACGGGTCCATTTCTATGTCCATCTCTTGCTCGGCGCGCGCCAGCAGCGTGTTCACTTCGCTGTAGCGGTACTGGCTTTGCATCAGCCAGGCCTGTAACAGCACCAGACGCGGGTTTTCCAGCAGGCTTTCCCACGGCAGCGCTTTTAACGATTCTTCCAGCAGCGCCAGTTCGCTGTGATTAAACAGTCCCCACGCGTGATGCAGCAGAATATCGCGCAGCATATTGCCGTCGCCTGCGGCCAGCGCGTGATGGATGGCCTCGCTCGGGAAGCCCTGCGCCATCCAGCTTTCTGCCGCAGCGCGATGAATATCAGGCAGTTCGGTCGCCAGTTCCCACTGGCAGCGCTGGCGCAGGAAATTGCCGAACAGCGGGTGGTAGCTGAACCACTCGCCGGAATCATCCATCCGTTGCAGGAACAGCCCCTGGCGTTCGATCTCTTCAAGCCGCATCTGGCCGTTTTCTTCGCCCGTGACCCGGACGATCAGCGCGTCGTTCATCGAGCGCAGCAGCGAGCTTTTGAGCAGGAAATGGCGGGTACTGAGATCGATATTATCCAGCACTTCATCCACCAGATAATCCGATAAATGGCTGGCGTTAATCCCGGCCAGACGGCGGGCCGACTGGTGAGCGGCGCTGTTATTTTGCCGGGCGGAGAGGGCGATAAGCTGAAGCGCGGTCGCCCAGCCTGCGACGTCGTCGCACATGCGGCTGCTTTCGGCGGCCTCAATGGGCGAATCCAGACGGCAATCGAAAAAGAGTTTCGCTTCCTGATGGTTAAAGGCGAGTTGCTGGCTGCCAACTTCCAGTAACTGATCGCGCACGCGCAAATTGGCGATGCCTAACTGCGGCAAATTACGCGACAGCACCACCAGGGTGAGGTTTTCCGGTTGATGGCGTAAAAAGAAGCGCATGGCTTCGTGGATCACCGGATTGGTGATCAGATGGTAATCATCAATGACCAGATACAGCGGACGATGCCACTGCGCCAGTTCGATAAAAAGCTGCGCGAAAAGCGAAGAGAGGCTGGCGTACTGGCGCTTTTGCACCATCGCCTCGCTGGTGACGCAATGACCGCCGGTCGCCTGCTGCACGGCTGCAATCAGGTAGCTGGCAAATCTCTCTTGCTGGTTGTCCCCTTCGTCGAGGGAGTACCAGCCCAGATCGGTTTTTCCTGCCGCCCACTGTGAAACGAGCGTAGTTTTCCCATAACCTGCGGGACTTGTGACCAGCGCTAACCGGAAATTGTTCGCGCCGGCAAGTTTACCCAGTAATCGGTCGCGAACCACCGTGTGGTCAAGACGAACCGGGCGACTTAATTTAGACGGAATCAACATAGTTAATCACTTCACTGTGAGGTAACGGAGGAATGGCGATTTTTTTTGCGCTTCGTAATTAATAAATAATAAGGTCGGTCAGATTGAACTTTATTGCAAGTTATGTCCGAATTTTACGACGATCATTTTGCACTATGTCACATTTTCATAACTTTCATGAATGGTTACCGGAATGCGCGCCGGGCCGCGTGACGACTGGCTTGCCGAGAAATTGAACAAAAAGTCAAACGCTATTTTCCGCTCTCGCAGAGCACGTAAAGGTTATTTAAAAATAGTTTCTCAAAGCAAGGGGAAATATCCCCGCAGAAACATTGGGAATTGTTTAGATAATATCAAGCGGTATCTTCTAATGAAAAAGTTTGAGATTTTCATGAAACCACATTTCATTTATTTGACACCGTTCGTGGTTATCGTGATCCGGTGACTGCACAATTGCACGCTGCCAGAAAGGCGCAGGACGCGATGTTTTTTTGAGTAACTGGCAATTTAGCGGCTAACTTTAAGTGGCGGTGATCACACTTTTGGCTCATCCCTGCTGCTCCTCCCTTCCTTATCCCTGCCGGGATGAGGACGTCCAGAGGCGGGCCAGGCACACTAGCGCTAACGTTGTTTTTACCTACAGGATCAGAATTTCATATGGCTCAGCCTACCTTTAATCCCGAACACTTTTCCGCTGCTCTGACCCGTCAATGGCAGCGTTTTGGCCTGCAATCCGCCGACGAAATGACCTCCCATCAGTGGTGGCAGGCGGTGAGCGGCGCGCTGGCTGAATTACTGCCGGTGCAATTCCCCGCATCAGAGGCGAAGCAGCAACGCCACGTAAACTACATTTCTATGGAGTTTTTGATTGGTCGTCTGACGGGCAACAACCTGCTCAATCTGGGCTGGTATCAGGACGTGAACGACGCGCTGAAGGCGCACAACGTCAACCTGACCGATTTGCTGGAAGAAGAGATCGACCCGGCGCTCGGCAACGGCGGGCTTGGCCGACTGGCAGCCTGTTTCCTGGATTCGATGGCCACCGTCGGGCAACCGGCGACGGGCTACGGCTTAAATTATCAGTACGGTCTGTTCCGTCAGTCTTTTGCCGACGGGCAGCAGCAGGAAGCGCCGGATGACTGGCAGCGCAGCAGCTACCCGTGGTTCCGTCATAACGCCTCGCTGGATGTGCAGGTCGGCATCGGCGGTAAAGTCAGCAAAGAAGGGCAGTGGACACCGGGCTTTATGCTGACCGGTGAGGCGTGGGATCTGCCGGTGCTCGGCTATAAGAACAGCATCGCTCAGCCGCTGCGTCTGTGGCAGGCGAAGCACGCGCACCCGTTCGACCTGACCAAATTCAACGACGGCGATTTCCTGCGTGCTGAGCAGCAGGGTATCGACGCTGAAAAACTGACCAAAGTGCTGTACCCGAACGACAACCATCTGGCGGGCAAGCGCCTGCGCCTGATGCAGCAATATTTCCAGTGCGCCTGCTCCATTGCCGATATTTTGCGCCGCCATCACAAGGCCGGACGTAAACTCGCGCAACTGCCTGACTTCGAAGTCATTCAGCTTAACGACACGCACCCGACCATCGCCATTCCTGAACTGCTCCGCGTGCTGCTCGATGAGCACCAGATGAGCTGGGACGACGCCTGGGCCATCACCAGCAAAACCTTCGCCTACACCAACCACACGCTGATGCCGGAAGCGCTGGAGTGCTGGGACGAGAAGCTGGTCAAAGCGCTGTTGCCGCGCCACATGCAGATCATCCACACCATCAATAATCGCTTTAAAACGCTGGTCGATAACACCTGGCCGGGCGATAACGCCGTGTGGGCGAAGCTGGCGGTGGTGTACAACAAACAGGTGCGGATGGCGAATCTCTGCGTGGTCAGCGGTTTTGCGGTCAACGGCGTTGCCGCGCTGCACTCGGATCTGGTGGTGAAAGATCTGTTCCCGGAATATCACCAGCTTTGGCCGACCAAATTCCATAACGTCACCAACGGCATTACGCCGCGTCGCTGGATCAAGCACTGCAACCCTCTGCTGACCGCGCTGCTGGATAAGACGCTGAAAAAAGAGTGGGCCAACGATCTCGACCAGCTCGAAAATCTGGAAAAGTACGCTGACGACAAAAAATTCCGCGAGCAGTACCGCGCCATCAAGCGGGACAACAAACTGCGGCTGGCGGAGTTTGTGAAGATGCGTACCGGCATTGAGATTAACCCGGAGGCGATTTTTGATATTCAGATCAAACGCCTGCACGAGTACAAACGTCAGCACCTCAACCTGCTGCACATTCTGGCGCTCTACAAAGAGATCCGTGAAAACCCGGCCGCCGACCGCGTGCCGCGCGTATTCCTGTTTGGCGCAAAGGCCGCCCCTGGCTACTACCTGGCAAAAAACATTATTTTCGCCATTAATAAGGTAGCGCAGGCGATCAACAACGATCCGGCGGTTGGCGACAAGCTGAAAGTGGTGTTCCTGCCGGATTACTGCGTCTCGGCGGCTGAAATGCTGATCCCGGCGGCGGATGTGTCTGAGCAGATTTCGACGGCGGGCAAAGAGGCGTCCGGCACCGGCAACATGAAGCTGGCGCTCAACGGCGCGCTCACCGTGGGTACGCTTGACGGTGCCAACGTGGAGATTGCGGAAAAAGTCGGTGAGGAAAACATCTTCATCTTCGGTCATACCGTTGAAGAGGTGAAAGCGCTGAAAGCGAAGGGCTACGATCCGCTGAAATGGCGCAAAAAAGATAAAGTGCTGGATGCGGTGCTCAAAGAACTGGAGAGCGGCAAATACAGCGACGGCGATAAACATGCGTTTGACCAGATGCTGCACAGCATGGGCAAACAGGGCGGCGATCCCTATCTGGTGATGGCGGATTTTGCCTCCTATGTGGACGCGCAAAAGCAGGTTGATGTGCTCTACCGCGATCAGGACGCCTGGACCCGTGCGGCGATCCTGAATACCGCGCGCTGCGGCATGTTCAGCTCCGATCGTTCTATTCGCGATTATCAGTCGCGTATCTGGCAGGCCAAACGTTAAGGAAAACCATGGAAAGCAAACGTCTTGATAGTGCCGCGCTGGCGGCGGGGATCAGTCCTCAGTACATCAATGCTCACGGCAAACCGCAGTCGATTGCAGCCGACACGAAGCAGCGTTTGCTGGACGCCATGCACCGCAGCGAAAAGCGCGGTGCAGCGGCACCGATCCCTGCGGTAAAGGTGTTTATCCAGGGTAAAAAGATGCCGCTTCCCCTCGACGGCAGCGGCGAATTTACCTGGACGCTGACGACCGAAGAAGGGCAGCAACATAAAGGCAAAGCCAGTGGCGGCAAGGCGTTTAACCTGCCGACCAAACTGCCTGCGGGTTACCACTCGCTGACGCTGAGTCAGGACGCGCATCGCTGGCAGTGCCAGGTGATCGTCGCGCCGAAACGCTGCTATGAACCGGCAGCGCTGCTGGAAGGCAAAAAAATCTGGGGCGCGTGTGTGCAGCTTTACACCCTGCGTTCTGAACAAAACTGGGGCATTGGCGACTTCGGCGATCTTAATGCCATGCTCACCGATGTGGCGAAGCGGGGCGGGTCGTTTATCGGCCTGAACCCGATCCATGCGCTCTATCCGGCGAACCCGGAAAGCGCCAGCCCGTACAGCCCGTCGTCACGCCGCTGGCTGAACGTCATTTATATCGACGTGAATGCGGTTGAAGATTTCCGGCAAAGTGAAGAGGCGCAGGCGTGGTGGCAGATGCCTTCCACGCAGCAAACGCTGAAATCCGCGCGCGACAGCGAGTGGGTGGAGTACGCCACGGTTGCCGCGCTGAAAATGGCGGCGCTGAAAATGGCGTGGAAAGTGTTTGTCACCCGTGCTGACGACGACGCGCAAAAAGCGGCGTTTGCGGAATTTGTGCAGCAGGGCGGGGAAAGCCTCTACTGGCAGGCCGCTTTTGATGCGCTGCACGCTCAGCAGGTGAAAGAAGATGAGTTGCGCTGGGGCTGGCCGGTCTGGCCGAAAGGGCTGCAGCGTACCGACAGCCCGGAGGTCAAACGCTTCTGTAAAGAGTCTGCCGACGAGGTGAATTTTTACCTGTGGCTGCAATGGCTGGCGGCGACGCAATTTGCCCGGTGCTGGGAAACCAGCCAGCAATTTGAAATGCCGATTGGGCTGTACCGCGATCTGGCGGTCGGCGTGGCAGAAGGCGGGGCGGAAACCTGGTGCGACCGCGATCTCTACTGCCTGAAAGCGTCCGTCGGCGCACCGCCGGATATCCTCGGCCCGCTCGGACAAAACTGGGGTCTGCCACCGATGGACCCGCATGTGATGACCGCCCGCGCCTATGCGCCGTTTATCGAACTGCTGCGCGCCAATATGCGAAGCTGCGGCGCGCTGCGTATCGATCATGTGATGTCGATGCTGCGGCTGTGGTGGATCCCCTATGGCGAGACCGCGGACCAGGGCGCTTACGTGCAGTATCCGGTGGACGATTTGCTGGCGATCCTCGCGCTGGAAAGTCAGCGCCATCAGTGCATGGTCATCGGCGAAGATCTGGGGACGGTGCCGGTCGAGATCGTCAGCAAACTGCGCGACAGCGGCGTTTATTCCTACAAAGTGCTCTATTTTGAAAATACCGCCAAAGGTTTCCGCGCGCCGGAAGCCTGGCCCGCTCAGTCAATGGCGGTGGCGACCACGCACGATCTGCCGACGCTCAGAGGGTACTGGGAAGCCGGAGATTTGACGCTCGGTAAGACGCTGGGGCTGTACCCGGATGAAGAGGTGCTGCAAGGGTTGTATCAGGACCGCGACAGGGCGAAGCAGGGGCTGCTGGAAGCTCTGCATCAGCACGGCTGTCTGCCAAAACGCGCCGGGCGCAATGCGGCAAAAATGCCGATGAGCGCCACGCTTAACCGCGCAATGCAACGCTATATCGCTGACAGTAATAGCGCGCTGCTTGGGCTGCAACCGGAGGACTGGCTGGATATGCCCGGCCCGGTGAACATTCCGGGTACCAGCTACGAGTACAAAAACTGGCGGCGTAAGTTGTCCACGACGGTGAAGCAGATGTTTGCCGATGATGGGGTGAACAGGCTGATTAAGGATCTGGATAAACGGCGGAAAGCGGCGGGTAAGAAGAAGTAGAGTGGTTTTCCCCTCACCCTAACCCTCTCCCACAGGGAGAGGGGACAGATTGTGCACCGGCTGGACTTCCCTCTCCCTCAGGGAGAGGGGACGAATTGTGCACTGGCTGGACTTCTCCCTCTCCCTTAGGGAGAGGGCCGGGGTGAGGGGGTAACGAAATTAAATCACCATCCCCAGCAGCAAACACCCAACCAGACCACACAGCGAAATAATGGTTTCCAGTGCAGACCAGGACTTGATGGTTTCACCGATCGTCAGGTTGAAATACTCCTTGAACAGCCAGAATCCCGGATCGTTCACGTGAGAGAAAATCACGCTACCAGAACCTACCGCAATCACCATCAACTCAGGGCTTACGCCTGTCGTGGCAATCAGCGGAGCCGCAATACCGCCAGCGGTGATCGCCGCAACGGTCGCAGAACCCAGCGCGATACGCAGTACGGCTGCGATAGACCACGCCATAAACAGCGGTGACAGGCTGGTGGAGTGCATCATCGCTGCAATGTATTTATCCACGCCGCTGTCGACCAGCACCTGCTTGAACGCACCGCCACCGCCGATAATCAGCAGCATCATGGCGATGATTTTAATCGAGGAAGTAATCGTCTCGGTGATCTCGTCCATGGAACGGCCACGGTTCAGACCAAAGGTAAAGATCGCAATCAGTACCGCAATCAGCGTTGCCATGACCGGGTCGCCGAGGAATTCAGCGTAAGGCAGGATCGCATGACCTTTCGGCAACACCATCTCTGCAATCGCGCGGCCCGCCATCAGGATCACCGGCACCAGCGATGTCCAGACGCTGACGCCAAAGCTCGGCATTTCCGCTTCGGTGAAGGTTTTCGCGTTATACAGACCTTCCGGGATCGGCTTGTCGATATTTTTCAAAAAGCGCGCATAAACCGGGCCGGCCAGGATGACAGTCGGGATCGCCAGCAGCGTACCGTACAGCAGGGTTTTACCCATATCGGCATGGAAAATGGTGGCGATAGCGGTCGGGCCTGGGTGCGGCGGCAGGAAGCCGTGCGTCACGGACAGAGCGGCAGCCATCGGCACACCCACGTACAGCAGCGGTACACGTGCTTTCGCCGCGATGGTGAACACCAGCGGCAGTAACAGCACAAATCCCACTTCATAGAACAGGGCGAAACCAACGGTAAACCCGGTCAGCACCACCGCCCACTGAATGTACTTTTGCCCGAATTTATCGATAAGCGTAGTGGCAATGCGCTGTGCGCCGCCGCAGTCGGCCAGCATTTTGCCGAGCATCGCGCCAAAGCCCATGATTAACGCAAGACTGCCCAGCGTGCCGCCAACGCCCGCTTTAATGGAGGCGATCACTTTGTCGACGGGCATACCCTGCATCAACCCAACGGCAAGCGCCACCAGAATCAGGGCAATAAATCCGTTCAGTTTGAAACGGATCATTAACAGTAATAAGAGGATGACACCGATAGCAACAATGACTAATGGCATGATTTACCTGGCCTTTGATTTGTTATGGGTAACGTAAACGGCTTAACTAACGCTACCAATTATCCCGCACGGGAACAGAGAACTTACGGCACTGCGACAGCTTAGATATAGGTTTAAACAAAAGTTTAGCTGCTCTGGAAACCTGGGGCAGTACTCGCGAGGATGATACGGGTAACATGTGAGGGTTGAGAATGACCCTGGCAGGTAAAATGTGAGAAGTGAGATGTGCGTCATACTCTGACACAGCAATGTGACGGGGATGTTAATCTTTGAGGTATTGCCCGGTACGCTTGCGCCACCGGGCATGGGGAAGGCAAATCAGTAGTAGGAGTGCTCGCCGCGCTGGTGCTCGGTCAGATCGCGCACGCCTTTCAGTTCCGGGAACTCGTTCAGCAACTGCTTCTCGATCCCTTCTTTCAGCGTAACGTCGACCATGGAACAACCGTTACAGCCGCCGCCAAATTGCAGAATGGCGTAGCCTTCTTCGGTGATTTCCATCAGCGTTACACGACCGCCGTGGCCTGCCAGTTGCGGGTTAACCTGCGACTGGATCATGTAATCCACGCGTTCCATCAGCGGCGCATCGCCGGAAACTTTACGCATTTTGGCGTTCGGCGCTTTCAGCGTGAGCTGCGAGCCGAGCTGATCGGTAACGAAGTCGATTTCTGCATCGTCCAGATAAGGCGCGCTCAGTTCATCAACGTAAGCCGTCAGCAGATCAAATTTAAGGGCGGTGTCAGATGCTTCCACTGCGTCCGGCGGACAGTAAGAGACGCCACATTCGGCGTTTGGGGTGCCCGGATTAATCACAAATACGCGGATTTGTGTTCCTTCTTCCTGATTTGCCAGCAGTTTGGCAAAGTGCGCTTGTGCAGCGTCGGAAATATGGATCATAGCAATGGCCTAATAGTTGACTATTTTACCTGGTTATAATACGCCCATCATCGAGGCTCTACAAGGTTCGACACAGGCACCATACCTGAACAGTTGCCGCGCCGCTTCGTAACAGCAGGTGAGCAATTTCAGCGGCGGTGCTGCCGGTAGTGACGACATCATCCACTATAGCGATATGGAGACCGCGCACTGGCAATTCAAGGCGGAAGGCATTTTTCACATTTTGCCGACGTAACCGGGCGCGCAGATGATGCTGGACGGGCGTGGCGCGAATACGTTTTATCGCGCAGGGGTCATATTCACAGCCCAGCCAGCGGGCGAGCGGGCGGCACAGTAAATCACTTTGATTAAATCCCCGCTGCCACTGGCGGCGCGTGGCGAGCGGCACGGCGATGAGTCTGTCTGGCCACGGGTGCCCCTGCTGCCGTCGGGCATTTTGCGCGGCAATGAGCAACAGGCGGGCCAGCGCCCCGGCGATGTCAGGCTGGTGTAAAAACTTCAGCCGGTGGATCAGCGTGCTGAGGGGCGGAAGATAATCATTCACCGCCACCAGCGCCTGCCACGGCGGTGGTTTTTGCAGGCAGCGTCCACAGGGGAATACCCCACAGGTTGCCGGTAAGCCGCACTGCGGGCAGACATTTATTTGCATTTTCAACGCCTGCGTACAGACGGAACAGATCCCCCAGCGGGCAAGGGCGAGTGGCATTCGGCATAGCCAGCATAAGCCGGGCGCTGTTAGCATGGGCAACCTCCTTGTTTGTGAAAGAGAACCTTAACTGATGAATGACATCTGGTGGCACACCACTGGCGAAGGAAATTGTCATCTTGTGCTGCTGCACGGATGGGGGCTGAACGCCCAGGTGTGGGACTGCATTACGGCGGAACTGGCCTCGCATTTTACCCTGCATCTGGTTGATCTGCCGGGCTATGGTCGCAGCCAGGGGTTTGGCGCACTGACGCTCGATGAGATGGCGGAGATTGTGCTGGCGCGCGCGCCGCAAAAGGCGATCTGGCTCGGCTGGAGTCTCGGCGGGCTGGTGGCAAGTCAGGTGGCGTTAACGGCAGCCGATCGGGTCAGCGCGCTGGTCACGGTGGCGTCTTCTCCCTGTTTTAGCGCGGAAGGTGACTGGCCTGGCATCAAGCCAGAAGTACTGTCGGGCTTTCAGCAGCAGTTGCGCGAGGATTTCCAGCGTACCGTGGAGCGTTTTCTGGCGCTGCAAACCATGGGGACGGAAACGGCCAGGGCCGACGCGCGCAAGCTCAAAAGCGCGGTGCTCGCGCTGCCGATACCGGGTGAAGCTGTGCTGAATGGCGGGCTGGAGATCCTGAAAACTGTCGATCTGTGCGAACCGCTTGCCGGGCTGACGCTGCCGTTTTTGCGGATTTATGGCCGACTTGATGGACTGGTACCGCGCAAAATCGTGCCGTTACTTGATGAAATGTGGCCTGCCAGCGAGTCGGTGATGTTCCTGAAAGCGGCACACGCGCCGTTTATCTCGCACCCTGAGGAATTCTGCCAGGCGCTTGTGGATCTGAAAGCGCGCATGCTTTAGCGCAACGCCCACCACTCCCGCAGGCAGGCTTTACCGTCCGGGCAGCTCCGGCACTGCCCGGTCAGGCAGCCCGACGGTTCCTCCTGAATGCGCCGGACTTTGCCCAGCGCCTCCATGCGGCTTAACATGGCGTCGATCATCGGGCGCGGCGTATGCAGCGCCATGCTGAGCGCGCTGGCCTCCATTCTGCCCTGCAGGGCGAGCATGTCCCGAAGCGCAATTAACGACGCCATGTTCTTCTCCTTAATGACAATCGCTGGCTGGGCGGCAATCGTCGCAGCTTGCCGCCGTTTTGCGCGTCGCCAGCAGGTTGACGTCCACCCGACTTCTGGCACGGCGCAGCGCGCCAATCACGATGACGTTAAACAGAATCACCGCCAGAATGCACACCAGGCTGTAACGTGGGTGGGCGCTGAAGCTCGCCATCTGGTAGAACAGCGTGGAGAGGGAATACGCGATGTTCAGCCCCCAGAGAATGGAGAAGCCCATCCAGCCACGGCTCGATTCGCGGGCAATCGCCCCCATCACCGAAATGCACGGCACGTAAAGCAGGACAAAAATCAGGTAGCTGTAGGCGGCGGCGGGGCTGCCAAACTTCTCGCTCATTACGCCCATGCTGCCGGTCGCCATTTCGCCATCGCCTTTGCTGGCTTCAATCGGGTTCGCCAGTACGCTCAGGCTTAAGGTGTCCACCAGGCTCTGCCAGGTTTCAGCCGCTGCGCCCGCCAGTTCGTCGGTCAGGCTGAACTGCGCCGGATCGAAGGGCGCGTCTTCGATGGTTTCCGCGGTGTAGAGGGTGTTTAACGTCCCGACCACCACTTCTTTTGCCATCGCGCCGGTGAACAGTCCGACGGTTGCCTGCCAGTGATCTTCATGAATGCCGATCGGTTTTAACAGCGGCGTAAAGACGCGGCTGACCGAAGCCAGCGCGGAATCATCAATGCTTTTCGCCGCCTCGCCATGGATCGTGAAACTGTTCAGCGCACTTAAGAAAATACTCACCACTACAATCACTTTCCCCGCCCGCAGCACAAACCCTTTCAGGCGCTGCCAGGTCTGGATGAACAGGCTTTTCAGGTGCGGAACATGGTAGACCGGCAGTTCCATCACAAACGGCGACGCTTCGCCGCGCATGATGGTGTGTTTGAGCATCAGCCCGGTGAGGATGGCCATCACGATGCCGAGCACATACAGCGAAAACACCGCCAGCGCGCCCTGCTGCCCGAAGAAGGCGGCGGCGAAGACGGCGAAAATCGCCAGCCGTGCGCCGCAGGACATGAAGGGGGCCATCATGATGGTCATCAGGCGTTCACGCGGTGCATCCAGCGTGCGTGCGCCCATCACCGCCGGCACGTTGCAGCCGAAGCCGACAATCAGCGGCACAAAGGATTTACCCGGCAGGCCCAGCGACTGCATCAGGCGATCCATCACAAACGCCGCGCGCGCCATATAGCCGGAGTCTTCCAGGAAGGAGAGGAACAGATACATCATGCCGATTTGCGGCACCAGCGGCAGCACGGTATTGATGCCGCCACCCAGCCCCTGGGCGAGGAAAATGGTCAGCCATTCCGGGAAGTGCAGCGTGTAGCCGACCCACTGAATGCCGTGAATGAAAATAGCGACCGACCCGGCGTCGAAAATCGGCGACAACGCGCCACCGATGTTGATAGCGAGCACGAACATCACGTACATCACCAGCAAAAAGATCGGCAGGCCAAGGAAGCGGTTGAGGATGATGTTATCCATCGCGGCGGTAAAGCGGCTTGGCTCGGCGGTTAAGGTGTTGCTCACCGCGTCGCAGACGGCGGCGATGGTCTGATAGCGGGCATCGGCGATGTGCAGACCCGGATCGTCCATCTCCTGTTGCAGACGCGCCAGGGCGTCCGGCAGATTTTGTGCCGCGCTTCCCGCATAGCTGCGGCTGTAGATATCGCCTTCGAGCATTTGCAGACCCAGCCAGCGGCGCTGTCTGGCGGGCATATCAGCTGCCATGGCAGCGGCCAGCGCGTCAGCCTCACGCAGCAGAGGCTGGGCGTAATGCACCAGCGGAATATCGGCGTTGGCCTGATGGCGATCGATCGCCAGTTTCAGGGCTTCGATACCGCGTCCGCGCGTCGACACCAGCGGAACCACCGGGCAGCCTAAGCGGGCGGAAAGGGCATCGATGTCGATACGGATTTTTTGTTTCTCGGCGATATCCAGCATGTTGAGCGCCACCACGCAGGGAATGCCCAGTTCCAGCAGTTGCAGCGTGAGGTAGAGGTTGCGCTCAAGGTTGGAACCATCCACCACGTTAATCAGCATGTCCGCGTCGCCGCTCAAAATATAGTGGCAGGCGATCTGCTCATCGAGCGAAGTTTGCGAGGAAATGGTGGTGAGGGAGTAGGTGCCGGGTAAATCCACCAGCGTGACCTGATGGTCGGTAGTGGAAAAAAGCCCTTCTTTACGTTCCACCGTGACGCCCGCCCAGTTTCCCACGCGCTGACGGGCACCGGTTAACTGGTTGAATAAAGTTGTTTTACCGGAATTAGGATTGCCAATTAAACCGATGGTGAGTTTTTTCATTTTCTTGCGCTCTTATTCACGCTGTTGCGATTAACGGGAAACCGCTTCCACTTCTAATAACGCCAAATCTTTTTTGCGCAGGACGAGGCTGACGCGCCGGGTTTCGATATGAATGGGATCGCCGAGTGGCGCGACGCGCACCACACTGAACGAGGAGCCGGGTAACATGCCCAGCGAGAGCAGTTTTTGCCGATAAGCCGGACTGATTTCAGCCGCGAAGCCGGTAATTTTCCACGCAGTATCTGAAGTGAATGACATAGCGCCTACTTTTTATGACCAACAGAAAGTGTTATCGGGCGTTGCAATAGCCACAAGAGCAGGGCTATTAACGCGGGAGACAGAAATAATGAATGAGAAGATGGTAATGAGAATGGTTTTTATCTTCAACGATTAAAATGTGTGCGAATGTATTATTTGGCGGTAAGTTTGATTCAGCTCAAAAATAAGCGATGTGGTATTCATCGGAAGAATGAATATTAATTTGCCGGGTTGTTAATGCAGTGAAAAATAATTGTTTGGTTGAAGGGTTTAATAAATTTAATTGTTTTAGATAAGTGGGGAAAACCCCTCACCCCGGCCCTCACCCCAGGGGAGAGGGAGAAGGGCGGACCTGCAATCGGTCTGTTCCCTCTCCCTGGGGTGAGGTTGTCCTCGATCTATCCCCT
Organism: Enterobacter sp. kpr-6; assembly: GCF_900116015.1. Classification (GTDB taxonomy): domain Bacteria; phylum Pseudomonadota; class Gammaproteobacteria; order Enterobacterales; family Enterobacteriaceae; genus Enterobacter_D. Next base: position 61,117 of record NZ_FOYH01000008.1, on the reverse strand, counting down.
CTCCCTCAGGGAGAGGGTTAGGGTGAGGGTGTATTAACGCTAAAGAACTAGCGCTTTTTCCCCATCGCTGCTGCCAGCGCATCCATCATCGCGCTGTTCCCTGCCGACTGCGTTTCACGACCGCGTGGTTTAGCCGCGCCGCGCGGGGCCGGGCGGTTTGCCTGCTCACGGGGTGCGCCACCGCGACGGGCGTTGGTTTCGCCTGGCTGTTCATCCAGACGCATCGTCAGCGCGATGCGCTTACGCGGCAGGTCAACTTCCATCACCTTCACTTTCACGATGTCGCCCGCTTTCACCACGCTGTGCGGATCGTCGACAAATTTATTCGACAGCGATGAAATGTGTACCAGTCCGTCCTGATGCACGCCGATATCCACAAACGCGCCAAAGTTGGTCACGTTGGTCACCGCGCCTTCGAGGATCATCCCCGGCAGCAGGTCATTCATTGTTTCCACGCCGTCGGCAAAGGTCGCCGTTTTGAATTCCGGGCGCGGATCGCGGCCTGGCTTCTCCAGCTCTTTAATAATGTCGGTCACCGTCGGCACGCCGAATCGCTCGTCGGTAAAATCCGACGCTTTCAACTGGCGTAGTTCGTTGCCGTTGCCCATTAAATCACGCAGTGATTGCTCGGTCGCCGCCAGAATGCGCTCCACAATCGGGTAGGCTTCCGGGTGCACGGTGGAGGCATCCAGCGGGTTATCACCGTGGTTGATGCGCAAAAAGCCCGCGCACTGCTCAAAGGCTTTCGGCCCCAGACGGCTCACCTTCAGCAACTGCTGGCGATTCTGGAACTGACCGTTTTCATCGCGCCAGGAGACAATATTCTGCGCCATCATGCGGGTTAGCCCGGCGACGCGGGTTAACAGCGGTACAGAAGCGGTATTCAGATCCACGCCAACGGCGTTCACGCAGTCTTCCACCACCGCGTCCAGCTTGCGGGCAAGCTGCGTCTGGCTGACGTCGTGCTGATACTGGCCCACGCCGATAGATTTCGGATCGATTTTCACCAGCTCCGCCAGCGGGTCCTGCAAACGGCGGGCAATGGAAACCGCGCCGCGAATAGACACGTCGAGATCCGGGAACTCCAGCGCCGCCAGTTCGGACGCGGAATAGACCGACGCGCCCGCCTCGCTGACGATCACTTTTTGCGCCGTCACTTTCGGGAACTGCTTTTGCACGTCGAGGTAGAAGCGCTCGGTTTCGCGCGAGGCCGTACCGTTACCAATCGCCACCAGTTCCACATTGTGCTTCTGGCACAGCGCAGCAACGGCAGCGGCGGCTTTCGCCGCCTGGCCGGTATGCGGATAAATGGTGTCGGTGGCGACCAGTTTGCCGGTGCCGTCGACAACCGCGACTTTCACACCGGTACGCAGGCCTGGGTCGAGGCCCATGGTCGCGCGCAGGCCCGCAGGTGCAGCCATCAGCAGGTCATGCAGGTTACGGGCAAAGACGTTAATCGCTTCGTCTTCAGCACGTTCGCGCACGGTGCCCATTAACTCGGTTTCCAGATGCATCAGCACTTTGATGCGCCAGGTCCAGCTCACCACGCCACGACGCCAGCTATCGGCGGGCGCGTTGTTCAGACGCAGGCCGAGGTGAGCGATGATGATCTGCTCGCAGTGACTCTCTTTCGGCGGCTCATCAAATTGCGGATCGGCATTCAGCGCAAGCTGCAAAATGCCTTCGTTGCGACCACGGAACATCGCCAGCGCACGGTGCGACGGCGCGGTAGAAATAGGTTCGTGATGATCGAAATAGTCGCGGAATTTCGCGCCTTCTTCCTCTTTACCCGGCACCACGGTGGCGACCAGATGGGCGTTCTTCCACAGGTAATCACGCACTTTTGCCAGCAGCGCGGCGTCTTCAGCGAAACGCTCCATCAGGATGTAACGCGCGCCGTCGAGTGCGGCTTTGGTGTCCGCCACGCCTTTTTCCGCATCCACAAATCGGGCAGCTTCGGTTTCCGGGGTGTGGGAAGGCTCGTTCCACAGCAGATCGGCCAGCGGTTCAAGGCCCGCTTCGATGGCGATCTGGCCGCGCGTGCGGCGTTTGGGTTTATACGGCAGGTAAAGATCTTCGAGTTCAGTTTTGCTCAGCGTGGCATTGATAGCACCGGCCAGTTCGTCGGTCAGTTTGCCCTGCTCGCCGATAGATTTCAGAATGGCCTGGCGGCGGTCTTCCAGTTCACGCAGGTAGCCTAAGCGCGTTTCGAGCTGACGCAGTTGCGTGTCGTCCAGACCGCCGGTGACTTCTTTACGATAGCGTGCGATAAACGGCACGGTGTTCCCTTCATCAAGCAGGCGAACGGCAGATTCTACCTGTTCAGCTCTGGCCTGAAGTTCACCCGCAATAATGCGGCAGAGCGAATTATTCATCATTTCAATATCATCTTGTGAACAAAATCAGCGGATAGTTATACGGATTGAGAGGGCAAAATGCCAGCCCGCGGCCTTAACCTAAACGGCGGGCGAAAGTGGGCTATTTTAGGTAGTTGATTTCGTTGACGTACCACGAGGCTTCACCGCCGGGCGTCTGCACGACGGCCAGATCGCCGACCTCTTTTTTGAGCAGCGCCCGCGCCATTGGCGAGTCAATAGAGATGTAATCCTTACGACCAAAAATTTCATCGTAGCCGACGATACGGAAACGCCGCGTCTCGCCGTCATCATTTTCAATTTCGACCCACGCGCCGAAAAACACTTTTCCTTCCTGCTGAGGGGAATAATCGACAATCTTCAGCCTCTCGAGGCTTTTCGTGATGTAACGCACCCGGCGGTCAATCTCACGCAACCGTTTTTTATTATACTGATAGTCGGCATTTTCACTGCGATCGCCAAGGCTTGCCGCCCATGTCACCTTCTTCGTGACTTCGGGGCGCTCCTGACGCCAGAGAAAATCGAGTTCCTGTTTGAGTTTGTCGTAACCCTCTCGGGTGATCAGGGGCGTTTTCATTTTCTTGCCTTTTCTGTGATGAAATGTACAGATAACTTGCTGTTAAATATGCTTTGTAACAATTTCGACTAGAATTTATACCAGAATTAACTGGTCGTTAGCGCACACTTTTTTAAGAATACGCACTCAAGTTTGTCCGAACCTTTGGGAGTAAAACAATGCAAGAGAATTATAAGATTCTGGTCGTAGATGACGACATGCGCCTGCGTGCGCTGCTCGAACGTTATCTCACCGAGCAAGGCTTCCAGGTTCGCAGCGTGGCCAACGCAGAACAGATGGATCGTCTGTTAACCCGCGAATCCTTTCATCTGATGGTGCTCGACTTAATGTTACCCGGTGAAGACGGGCTGTCTATCTGCCGCCGTTTGCGCAGCCAGAGCAACCCGATGCCGATCATTATGGTCACGGCGAAAGGTGAAGAAGTTGACCGTATCGTGGGCCTCGAAATCGGTGCCGACGACTACATTCCAAAGCCGTTTAACCCACGTGAGCTGCTGGCGCGTATCCGCGCGGTACTGCGCCGTCAGGCGAACGAACTGCCGGGTGCTCCGTCGCAGGAAGAAGCCGTCATTGCGTTCGGCAAGTTTAAGCTGAACCTCGGCACCCGCGAAATGTTCCGTGAAGATGAGCCGATGCCGCTCACCAGCGGGGAATTTGCGGTACTGAAAGCGCTGGTCAGCCACCCGCGGGAACCGCTCTCCCGCGATAAATTAATGAACCTCGCGCGCGGTCGTGAATACTCCGCGATGGAGCGTTCCATCGATGTGCAAATCTCCCGCCTGCGCCGCATGGTGGAAGAGGACCCGGCGCATCCGCGCTATATTCAGACCGTCTGGGGTCTGGGCTACGTGTTTGTGCCGGACGGCTCTAAAGCATGAGGCGAATGCGCTTCTCGCCCCGAAGTTCATTTGCCCGCACGCTGTTACTCATCGTCACCTTGCTGTTCGCCAGCCTGGTGACGACTTATCTGGTGGTGCTGAACTTCGCCATTCTGCCGAGCCTCCAGCAGTTTAATAAGGTCCTGGCCTACGAAGTCCGTATGCTGATGACCGATAAACTGCAACTGGAGGACGGTACGCAACTGGTGGTGCCGCCTGCATTTCGCCGGGAGATTTATCGCGAGCTCGGCATTTCACTCTATTCCAACGAGGCCGCTGAAGATGCGGGTCTGCGTTGGGCGCAGCATTACGAATTCTTAAGTCATCAGATGGCGCAGCAACTGGGCGGCCCGACGGAAGTGCGCGTCGAGGTCAACAAAAGTTCGCCCGTCGTCTGGCTGAAAACCTGGTTGTCACCCAACATCTGGGTGCGCGTCCCTCTTACCGAAATCCATCAGGGCGATTTTTCGCCGCTGTTCCGCTATACGCTGGCGATCATGCTGATGGCGATAGGCGGCGCGTGGCTGTTTATCCGTATCCAGAACCGGCCGCTGGTCGATCTGGAACATGCCGCGCTGAAAGTGGGGAAAGGGCAGATCCCGCAGCCATTGCGCGAATATGGCGCATCGGAAGTGCGTTCCGTGACGCGGGCGTTTAATCAGATGGCGGCAGGGGTGAAGCAGCTTGCCGATGACCGGACGCTGCTGATGGCGGGGGTCAGTCACGATCTGCGCACGCCGCTGACGCGCATCCGTCTGGCGACAGAGATGATGGCAGAAGAAGACGGTTATCTGGCTGAGTCGATCAATAAAGACATCGAAGAGTGCAACGCCATTATCGAGCAGTTTATTGATTACCTGCGCACCGGGCAGGAAATGCCGATGGAGATCGCCGAACTGAACGCCGTGCTGGGCGAAGTGGTGGCGGCGGAGAGCGGCTATGAGCGTGAGATTGAAACCGCGCTTAACCCGGATGAAATAATGCTGCGGATGCATCCGCTGTCCATCAAACGCGCCGTCGCCAATATGGTGGTGAATGCCGCGCGCTACGGTAATGGCTGGATTAAAGTCAGCAGCGGCGCGGAACCGCATCGTGCCTGGTTCCAGGTGGAAGATGACGGGCCAGGGATCAAGCCTGAGCAGCGCAAACATCTGTTCCAGCCTTTTGTGCGCGGCGACAGCGCACGCAGCACCAGCGGCACGGGCTTAGGGCTGGCGATTGTGCAGCGTATTGTTGATAACCATAACGGGTTGCTGGAGCTGGGGACGAGCGAACGCGGCGGGTTGTGCATTCGCGCCTGGCTGCCGGTTCCGCTGACGCGCACGTCAGGGCAGGTGAGAGAGAGCTGACGTTCGGGACAGGGACACCCTCACCCCGGCCCTCTCCCTGAGGGAGAGGGAGAAACCTGGACCCTCACCCCGGCCCTCTCCCTGAGGGAGAGGGGGAAAACCGACCCTCACCCCGACCCTCTCCCTGAGGGAGAGGAGGAAACCCGGACCCTCACCCCGACCCTCTCCCTGAGGGAGAGGGAGAAGTGGCTCCGTGCTCGATCTGTACCTGAGGGAGAGGGGGAAGGGCCAGTCCGTGCTCGATCTGTCCCCTCTCCCATTGGGAGAGGGTTAGGGTGAGGGGAAAATCACTTACAGCTTCGGTCCCGCACTCACCAGCGCCGCCCCTGCCGGGGTATCGGTGTACTTCTCAAAGTTGGTGATAAACAACTTCGCCAGCGCTTCTGCTTTTTCCTGCCACTGCTCCGGTGACGCATAAGTATTGCGCGGATCGAGAATTTTCGTGTCCACGCCCGGCAGCGTCGTCGGAATCGCCAGATCCAACATCGGCAGAGTGAAGGTTTCTGCTTCGTCCAGCGAACCGTTCAGGATGGCATCAATGATCGCGCGCGTATCTTTGATCGAAATACGTTTGCCGGTGCCGTTCCAGCCGGTGTTCACCAGGTACGCCTGCGCACCGGACGCCTGCATCCGTTTCACCAGCACTTCCGCATACTGCGTCGGGTGCAGTGACAGGAATGCCGCGCCGAAACAGGCGGAGAAGGTCGGGGTTGGCTCGGTGACGCCGCGCTCGGTGCCCGCCAGTTTAGCGGTGAAGCCAGACAGGAAGTGATACTGCGTCTGGTTTGCTGTCAGGCGCGAAACCGGCGGCAATACGCCGAACGCATCTGCTGTCAGGAAAATGACTTTGGTGGCGTGGCCTGCTTTCGAGACCGGTTTTACGATGTTATCGATATGGTAAATCGGGTAGGAAACGCGGGTGTTCTCGGTTTTTGAACCATCGTCAAAATCAATGGAGCCGTCATCGCGCACGGTGACGTTTTCCAGCAGCGCATCGCGGCGGATAGCGTGGAAAATGTCCGGTTCCGCCTCTTCGGAGAGCTTGATGGTCTTGGCGTAACAGCCGCCTTCGAAGTTAAACACGCCGTCGTCGTCCCAGCCGTGCTCGTCATCGCCAATCAAACGGCGCTTCGGATCGGTGGAAAGCGTGGTTTTGCCGGTGCCGGAAAGACCGAAGAACACCGCCACATCGCCGTTTTCGCCGACGTTTGCTGAACAGTGCATGGAGGCGATGCCCTTCAGCGGCAGTAGGTAGTTCATGATGGAGAACATGCCTTTTTTCATCTCGCCGCCGTACCAGGTCCCGCCGATAAGCTGAATACGCTCGGTCAGGTTGAACGCCACGAAATTCTCGGAGTTCAGGCCCTGCTCTTTCCACTGCGGGTTGGTGCATTTCGCGCCGTTCATTACGATAAAGTCCGGCTTAAAGTTTGCCAGTTCATCGTCTGTCGGGCGGATAAACATGTTCTTCACGAAGTGCGCTTGCCAGGCCACCTCGGTGATAAAGCGAACGGATAAACGGGTGTCGGCATTTGCCCCGCAAAACGCATCAATAATGAATAAGCGTTTGCCAGACAGCTGTTGTGTGACCAGCCCTTTGAGATGCTGCCAGGTTTCCGGTGAGAGCGGTTTGTTGTCGTTCTTACCTTTGCCTTTATCTGACCACCAGACGGTGTCACGGGTGGTGTCGTCGCGGACAATATATTTATCTTTCGGCGAACGGCCGGTGAAAATACCGGTGTCGACGGCGATAGCACCAGAATTCGTCAATATGCCCCGCTCAAATCCTTCCAGGTCTGGATTGAGCTCCTCCTGATACAGCGTATCGTAGTCGGGGTTATAGACGATATCCTGAACGTCGTTGATACCATAAGCCATGAGATCTTGCGGGGTTAAATCGTTAACGCGCATGTCACTACTCCTTAGCCAATATGTACTGCCTGAGATTGTAGGGTTGTTATAGGTCACTGACCGCGACAGGGCTCATAGATTTAAGCATCAGGAAATCCTTGTTATGCCGAAAATACTGTTACACCCGCCTTCTGGCGAAACAAATTATGGATGTTTTGCGCGTGGGTATGACGCAAACGTTCCTAAAATGGCGGGAGGCAGCAGATTTGTCGGTTACTTTGTGAGTGTAATCGCATTCATGAAAGTAAATTTCGTAAGTCCTACACGTTAAATCGATCCACTTCACCGGCTTAATGTCTGAAAACCCACCCACGCCTCACAGGAACCCCGATCCAGTGCGATAATCGCCTTTCGACTCGTTTTCAGGAATATGACATGGATAGTGGAATGCAGAGTACGGCGCTTTCACGTGCGACGCGCTGGGGCATGATGGTCACGGGTTTGCTGCAAGGACTGGTGTGCTATGTCTTGTTTAACTGGCTGGCCCCCGTTAATCACGACTGGTTGTTTTATGGATTGCCCGCGTCGCTGGCGATTTCATCCATCCTGTTGCTGACGGTGGTGTCCTTTAAACAACGCGCACTCTGGGGCTGGCTGGCGGCAATTGCCGCGCTCGTGCTGGCGATGAGCTATTGGCTGAAACAGGATCTTACCGGTCTGAGTCAATGGCGCGTTGAAGAGGCACTCTGGATCTTCGGCTGGCAACTGCTTTGTATGGCACTTCTTGGGCTGCCCTGGCTACAGCATCGGCTTAATGCGCAGCAAGGTGTGGCGCGTTATTCCCAGTTTTACGCCCGGATGTGGCTGAACGCGCTCACGCTGCTGGTCTGTTTATTCATTAACGGCCTGGTCTGGCTGGTGCTGTTGTTGTGGAGCAGGCTCTTTGAGCTGGTGGGGATCACCTTCTTTGACCGGCTGTTCTTCGATACCGACTGGTTTGCCTGCATAGCCATTGGGACGATCGGTGCCCTTGCGGTGATTCTGGCCCGCACGCAGTTCCGGCTGGTTGCCGCAGTACAAAAACTGCTGACCTTTATTGGCATTGGCCTGCTGCCGATGGTGTCGCTGCTGGCGCTGATGTTTATCGTCACGCTACCTTTTACCGGCTTACAGGCTATTTCCGGTCACGTTTCGGCGGCGGGTTTGTTATCCACGCTGGCGATGCTGCTGCTATTGCTGATGGCGATTGTCAGAGATCCGCAGCGGGAATGGCTGCCTTATCCGCCCGTGCTGCGCTGCGTGGTGAAAGTGTCGCTGCTTATCGCGCCGGTGTATGTGCTGATCGCGGGCTGGGCGCTGGCGTTGCGGGTTCATCAGCACGGCTGGTCGGCGTCACGTATCTACGGCGTGCTGGTGGTGCTGGTGCTTCTGGTCTGGTCGCTGGGATATCTGGTGAGCATTATCAAGCGCCGGGCCAATCCGATTCACTTCCAGGGGAAGGTAAACCAGGGGGTTTCGCTGCTCGCCTGCGCAATACTGTTTTTGCTGCACACGCCTGTGCTCGATCCCTGGCGCATCGGCGTTAACAGCCATATGGCGCGCTATCACAGCGGTAAAATCACGGCGGATGAGGTCAGTCTGTATATGCTCGATCACAGCCGTAAGCCGGGACGGGATGCGCTGGTCGCGCTACATAAAGATAAGGAATTTATCAAATCCGCAAAGCGTAAAAAGGAGTTGAATTCGCTTTTGACCGGCTTCTCCAGTGTTGATAACGGTACGATGGTGGAGACGCTGATAAAAAATATTGAGATAGCACCGGGCTCAAAGCCACCTGAGGCTGCTTTCTGGAAAGATGCCGCAGAGAGCGGCAGGTACAGCTTCCGTTCATGTTCAGAACCGGCTTCATGCCTGCTGATCAATCAGGATCTGAACGGCGATGGTCAGCCCGAGTGGGTGCTTTTCGCCTTTGGTGCCGGGGAGATGCAGGTTTATCGCTTCCATGAGGCGAAATGGGTCAACAACGGCTGGTCGTCGCTGCCGAATAATTTGACCAAAGAAGAGGTGCTTAGCGCCGCGGCCAGCGGCAGGTTAACCGTGCAACCTAAAGTCTGGCAGGATCTGCGCGTGGGTGATGAACAACTCGATATTCATTACAGCAATTAGCGCAAATGACAGCCCGGCAGTAGTCTGCCGGGCGTCAGGGATTAATGCAGTTGCGGATCGGCAGGGGAGGCGTTATTGCGGATCTCGGCAATATCCATCGCGTTGAACAGATAGTGATTGCCGCAGTAATCGCAATGCATGTCGATTTCGCCTTCTTCAGCGACAATGCTGTCGATTTCTTCATCAGGCAGCGTTTTCAGCGCCCCGGCACAACGCTCGCGTGAGCAGGTGCATTTGAATTCCACATCCTGCGGATCGTAGAGCGTCACTTCTTCTTCGTGATACAGACGCCACAGCACATCGTTAGCCGGGAGGGTTAACAACTCTTCCGTTTTAATGGTGTCGGTCAGCGTCGCCAGATGCTCAAAGTCGTTCACCTGAGTATCCTGCGCGGGCAACACCTGCAACAGCATTCCGCCTGCCGCCAGTTTTCCTTCCACCTCGCCGGTGCGGATAAACAGACGCGTCGGCAACTGCTCGGAACGCATGAAGTAATCTTCCAGGCAGGCGGCCAGCGTATCACCTTCCAGACCGACCACGCCCTGATAGCGCTCGCCTTCTTCCGGGGTGATGGTGATGACTAAAAAGCCGTTACCTACCAGCGTTTTCAGATCGGCATCATCGGCAATCTCACCCTGCACGCGCGCCACGCCGCGCATCTGCTGGCGGTTATTGCCGTTAATCACCGCCAGGCTCATCGGCCCGTCGCCCTGCAACTGCACGGTAATATCCCCGGCAAATTTCAGCGTGGCGGTCAGTAAGCTGGTGGCAACCAGCAGCTCAGCAAGAATGGTTTTCACCGGTTGCGGGTAGCTGTGATTTTCGAGGATCTGTTGCAGGCTCTCGGATACCGTGACCAGTTCGCCGCGAACGGCGTAGTTTTCAAACAGGTAGCGGTGTAATTGGTCGTGTTGGGCCATAGTCATCTCGTCTTAGGGTGAACGTTATTCGTCTTCACCATATTTAAATTTCATCAAATCGCGGCGTTCTTTCTTATCCGGACGCCGATCAGGGTGCGGCATGGTTAACGCGTTCATCTTGCGCGCTAACGCAATTTTTTCACGTTTTTCAACGCTTTCTGCCGTTTCTTCGTACAGTTCCACCGCCTCGCTCGCCGGACGCCGCTGCTCGGTAATCGCTTTCACGATCACCGTGCGCTCGTCGTTTCCCTGGCGTAGCGTCAGCCGGGCATTCAGCTCAACGATTTTGCTCGGTTTGGTGCGCTGTCCGTTGTAATGCACTTTACCGCCTTCGATCATCTCGCGTGACAGCGCCCGGGTTTTGTAAAAGCGCGCGGCCCAGAGCCATTTATCCAGACGAACCTCTTGTGCCGGTTTTTCTTTCATCGCGTCTCCTTTACACCGAGCCATGGGAGCAGGTGGCGGTAGTCGTTCAGCCCCGGATGGCGCTGATAACTTTTTTCAGCCATGCCGGAGTCCGGGTTGGTAATGCCCAGACAGTAACGAATACCAAATTTAGCAGCCGCATCCAGGATCGGTTCGCTGTCGTCAATAAACAGCGTCCGTTCAGGATTGAACCCGGTTTCCTGCTGCACGGCGTGCCACAATCGCTGATCCTCTTTTGGAAAGCTAAATGTGTGGGTGGAAAGTAATAAATCAAGGTGTGAGGCGAGACCCGTATGCGTCAGCTTCACGGCCAGATTGTGCGGATGCGCGTTGGTGAGCAATATGCGGCGTTTTCCACAGGCTTTAAGCGCATCCAGGAACGGCACGGTATCTTCGCGCAGGACGGCGCGCGGGCCTTCGGCGGTGGTCATCGCGCAGATATCCAGCCCGAGCCGTTCGCTCCAGTAATCCAGACAGTACCAGTTTAGCGTATGCTGGACGGCGTGATACTCCTGGCTGATAAGCGCCTGCGCTTCCTGCGCCGTAATCCCAAGTTTAGCGCCGTAGGTTTCCGGCACCAGCCTTTGCCAGAAGTCGTTATCAAACGCGAGATCGAGAAGCGTGCCGTCCATGTCCAGCAAAACGGTATCTACGTTTTGCCAGTCGATATCAATATGCATAGAAAACTCCAGCCAGAAAAACGAGCGCGAGCGCATGGGCGTCGCGCGCGGATTTTATCAGAGAATGTTATCCGGAGCGGCGATAAGCGTGGGATTCAGGCAGCTATCGTAATAGTTCTGAATGTCCGCCAGGCGCGAGCGATGGCGGTGGAAGCGGCGAATCGCCTGAATACCGTTGTAGAGGCTGCACACGATCATCGCCAGCAGCAGCAGGGCGGTGCCGGTATAACGCCACAGGCCCGCGCTGTCCGGCATCCGGTGCAGACTGATATGGCGGGTGCCGTTGGCGTCAGTATAAAGATTAGTGATGATCCCCTCGGCGCTGAACGGCGTCTGCATCAGCATTTGCGCCAGCCGCTGGAACTCATTCCACTGATCTTTAGCCGGATAGTCATACAGGGCGACAGGCGGCCAGGGCTGATCCACTAACTCGCTGCCTTCCTCGCTGGTAATCAAAAATCCGCCAGGTGCCGGGCTATTGAGAGACTGCGCGGCGCGGGTGGTTTCGCGGGTAATGAATGGCGCGGTGGAGGTGGTCACCAGATTATCCAGCGACTCCGCGCTCACCGGGCGCAGCAACACATTGACGCCGCTAAGTTTTCCGGTGCTGGCGCGGCGCGTCAGCGCTTCCCAGTCTTTGGTATTACCGAGGTTCACCAGCGCATTTTTCAGTCGCAGGCATTCATCTTCGACGGAGCAAAGATCCTCCGTTCTCAATACGATGTCGGCAAAATCATCCAGCAATACCATTCCCGATTTTTGGATCGCGGAACGCAGGGCGGCGCTGACGCGTGAATCGTCTTCCGTTTGTGGATGGAGCTGGCGATTCACCGCCTGAATAAGCGCGTTGGCTTTGTTGACCGTTTCTGATTCCGGTAACGGCAGGACTGGCGCGTTATTCCAGATAATCTGCGAGCAGTCGAAGGGGGCAAACGGCGATTCCTGCTGCCGGGTCCAGTTATTTTGGGCGTGAATGTTACACATCCCGGTTCCACGGATGCGTAAGGTATCACCGACGCGCAGCGAGACAGACTCAAGCTCACCGACGCTGGTGGCTTCAATGGTTTGCGCGCCTTTCATCCAGGAAACGGTGAATTTAATCGGCATGTCCAGCGGCACCCAGATAATCAGCATCGCCAGTACCATAAGCGCGCCGACGGCAATCACCGCACTGCGCAGCCAGTGTTGCAGCGGGAAATGAGTGGCCTCGTCATGCAGAGACAAAAAGCGCCCCTGACGGACAACGTGGCGGTCGAGATAAATATCGATATCCGTCTGCTGGCCCAAATCCTGAGCGAGGTAAGGCTGCCAGTGGCGCGGATAAATCAGGTCGATAATGCCCAGTGAAATATTATTGATCTGCTCCTGATCGTTTTCGCCAAACAGCCCCCAGCGCTTGGGTGTGCCACGCAGGCAGTGGATTTCACGCAGGGTATTTTTGGCCGGGGGCGCAAAGAGTCCCCAAAGACCGGCGGCCAGCAGCAGGATCGCGCCGCCCGCCATCCAGGGGACGAAGACATTTGGCGTGACGAGACAGAAGAAAAACAGCAGGAAAGAGAGGCTGATGAGCAGCGCTTCGCGCAGACCGTCCGGGCGGCTTAGCGCATATTCTTCACGGGTTTCCTGACGGATATTTAACAGCTCAATCTGCTCGCTTTCTTCACCGCGAATGGACGCCTGAGTGACGGATTGCAGCTCGAGCGAGTAGCCGCGCATCTCCTGCATGTATTCACTTAACGTATGACCATTAAGGGAAATCACCAGCGGCAGCGTGTCGGTGCGGATCAGCTCGACGGTATTTTCATCGGTGATGTACTGCTCCCAAAACGGCGGCAGATGCACTTCGACCGCATCCAGATAGTAGCGCCACTTATTGAGATCGTCGGTGTTGATACCGTAACGGGTAATGGAGTGCGTCACGGCAAGAACCGTGTCGCTTTGCGCGTTTAACGCCATCGCCACCGGTGGCGTCGTCGCCCCGGTCGGCCCCGGCACTTCAAGCGTACGGGAAAGAGTATCGAGATAGCTTTCAATTGCGCTGCGCTCATCACTGGTCAACTTGCGCGTTGCGGCTTCAGCAAAAGCCTGCAGGTTTGGCAGCCGGTAAAGGCGCTTTTTCCGCCGCCGGAAGAACCACCCCGCAAGAAGGGCGCAGGCAAGCCAAGCAGCGAAAAAAATCAAAATGGTGCTCATGCTTTCCCCATCTTACTTTTTCTTACAGAGGTGTATTTCGTAGCACCTTTATAAAGATACGACATCACGTCAATGGCAACCGACGAGCGAGGTAATTGTACGTTTTTAAGCCCCTGCTCACAGCGCACGCGATAGTAGCAAAGCCGGTTACCGCAAAAAATCAGCAAATTCCTAGTTTTAATTCAACCCCTTGACTTTTTTAGTGAAATGGGGAATGAGTTAAGATAGGTTACAAAAATGTAAATCAGAAGCAAATCACATTGCCGAAACCGTGCGGTATACCGCACAATAACCGCAGTTTTCACTGTAAAGACTGACCATCATGAGCAAATCATTGCAAAAACCCACCATTCTTAACGTTGAAACGGTCGCGAAGTCACGATTGTTTAACGTCGAAAGCGTGGACCTGGAATTTAGCAACGGCGTCCGCCGCGTGTACGAGCGTATGCGTCCCTCTACGCGTGAAGCCGTAATGATTGTGCCCATCGTTGATGACCATCTGATTTTAATTCGCGAATATGCCGTGGGGATTGAAGCCTACGAACTGGGCTTTTCGAAAGGGCTTATCGATCCGGGTGAAAGCGTCTACGACGCGGCGAACCGTGAGCTAAAAGAAGAAGTGGGTTTTGGCGCGAAGGAACTCACCTTCCTGAAAAAACTCAGCATGGCACCGTCCTACTTCTCAAGCAAAATGAACATTGTGGTGGCGGAAGATTTGTACCCGGAATCGCTGGAAGGGGATGAGCCTGAACCGCTGCCGCAGGTGCGCTGGCCGATCGCTCATCTGATGGATTTACTTGAAGATCCGGATTTCAATGAAGCCCGTAATGTCAGCGCGCTGTTTCTGGTGCGCGAATGGCTGAAAGGGCAGGGGCGGCTTTAATTCACCCTCACCCTAACCCTCTCCCTGAGGGAGAGGGAACCGATCGAGTGCGTACTTGCCTTTCCGCCTCTCTCTGAGGGAGAGGCAATCCCGCCTTTCCCCCTCTCCCTGGGGAGAGGGCCGGGGTGAGGGGTGTTTACGATCAGAACAACTCGTGCGTCTCGCCACCATCAATAATCACCGTACCCACTTCATGCACCGCCTGCTGCGTTGGCTGCGTGCCTTCAATGAAATACTCCTGACGACTATTTCCGCCATTGGCGAGCTGCCCGCTGCTGCGGTCGATATTCACGCTCACGATGCCAGGTGGTGGCGTTAACGGCTCTTCCGGCACCCCGTCGAGGGCATGTTTCATAAAGTCATCCCAGGCAGGCTGGGCACTTTTAGCCCCGCCTTCATAGCCTGAAATCTGATCTTTAATTGCTCCCGACGCCGTGGTGCGGCCCAGATCGCGACGGTGATCGTCAAAGCCAATCCAGACAGAGGTTACAACGCCCGGCCCGTAGCCGGAGAACCACGCATCTTTCGAGCTGTTGGTGGTGCCGGTTTTGCCGCCGATATCGTTACGCTTCAGATCGCGCCCCGCGCGCCAGCCGGTGCCTTGCCAGCCCGGTTCGCCGAAGATATTACTGTTAAGCGCGCTCTTAATTAAAAACGACAGCGGCGTGTTGATCACATGCGGCGCGTATTCCGTCACGCCCGTCTGCGCAACCAGCGCCTGGTTTGCCTGCTCCAGTCGCGGCATCGGCACAACAGCGTTCTGCTGCTCCTGCGAAACAGCCACATCTTCCACATCCCGGTTTTCCAGAACGTTGGACTTCTGCGTTTCGCCGTAAATCACCGGAATATCGCACTCGGCGCAGGCGACTTTAGGCCGCGCCTCAAACACGACGTTGCCCTGACCGTCTTCGATTTTATTGATGAAATAAGGATCGACCAGGAAGCCGCCGTTTGCCATTACCGCGTAGCCGCGCGCGACCTGTAGCGGGGTAAACGAGGCAGAACCGAGCGCGAGGGATTCGGTATGCACGATATTGCGTGCCGGGAAGCCGAAGCGCTGCAAATATTCCGCCGCATAATCCACGCCCATGGCCCGCATGGCGCGCACCATCACCACGTTTTTCGACTGGCCTAAGCCCTGACGTAAACGGATTGGCCCGGCATACTCCGCCGGGGAGTTTTTCGGCTGCCAGTCCGATCCGGCACCAGCATCCCAGCGGGAAATTGGCACATCATTGAGGATGCTGGCCAGCGTCAGCCCTTTATCCATCGCAGCGGTGTAAAGGAACGGTTTGATATTCGAGCCGACCTGACGCAGCGCCTGGGTGGCACGGTTAAACTTGCTCTGGTTGAAGTCAAAGCCGCCCACCAGCGCGATCAGCGCGCCATTTTGCGGATTAATGGAAACCAGCGCTGAGTTAACATCCGGCACCTGCGCCAGCCACCAGGCGTCGCCTACCTGACGAACCCAGATTTGCTGTCCGGTCTGCACCGCGTCCGTGACTTTACGCGGCGTTGCGCCCTGAGCGGTATCGGAGCGGTACGGGCGCGCCCAGCGTATGCCTTCCATGCGCAGCGAAACCGCCGTGCCATCTGCCATCATCGCGGTGGCTTCCTGCGGATTCGCGTCGGTGACCACGGCGGGCAACAGCGGCCCGTAAGTGGGGAGCGCTTTTAACGAATCGGTGATTTTTTTACTGTCCCACGCGCTTTCACCCACTTTCCACAGCACGTTAGCCGGGCCGCGATAGCCATGGCGCATGTCGTAGTCCAGCACGTTGTTACGCACCGCCTGCTGCGCGGCCTGCTGGGCTTTGCGCGTGACGGTGGTGTAAACGCGGTAGCCATCTTCATAGGCTTTTTCGCCGTAGCGGGAGAGCATTTCCTGGCGCACCATCTCAGAAAGATACGGAGAGGAGAAGGCGATTTCCGGCGCATGATAGTTGGCGTCAATGGCTTCACTGCGCGCCTGATCGTACTGCGTCTGGCTGATGTAGCCTTCGCTCAGCATACGCGACAGCACCACGTTGCGGCGGGAGGTCGCGCGATCTAAGGAATAGAGCGGGTTAAAAGTCGACGGTGCTTTTGGCAGTCCGGCAATCACGGCGATCTCACTGAGCGTCAGTTGATCAACGGACTTGCCGAAATAAACCTGCGCCGCTGAACCCACACCGTAAGCGCGATAGCCAAGATAAATTTTGTTGAGATAAAGCTCGAGGATCTCGTCTTTATTCATCAATTGTTCAATGCGGATCGCAAGGAACACTTCTTTGATTTTACGCATCAGGGTGCGTTCCGGGCTTAAGAAGAAGTTACGCGCCAGTTGCTGCGTAATGGTACTCGCCCCCTGGGACGCGTGGCCGTTAATCAGCGCCACGCTTGCCGCGCGGAAAATCCCCACGGGATCGACGCCATGATGCTCGTAGAAGCGGCTGTCTTCGGTGGCAATAAACGCTTTCACCATTTCAGGCGGGACTTCATCTAAAGTCAGCGGAATGCGACGCTTCTCGCCAAATTGCGCGATCAATTCGCCATCGGCGCTATAGACCTGCATTGGGATCTGGAGTCGCACATCGCGGAGCGTCGTGACATCAGGTAGTTGCGGCTCAATATACTTATATAAGCCATAGATCGAGCCTGCTCCCAGCAGAATGCAACAGACTGCAAGGATCAATAAATACTTTACGAACTTCACCGGAGATTTCCCATTTAGTTTCATTTGGGCAGTTTATAAACAACCGCGCGGTAGTATAAAGGCAAGCCAGATGCATTGATAGAGCAGTCATTTGGACGAACGATAGGGAGATCGCGATTTATGGTATTTGGACACTGGCAAATAGGTATTCATATTCAGCAGGATGGCGTATTTGGCGTCGCGCTGGTCTGCGAAAAAGGGCAGTGGGCGTTGCGCCGCTGGTGGCATCTCCCGCTGGAGCCGGGCGTGATTGCCGACGGGAAAATTAATCAGCCTGAAAAGCTGACAATGACCCTGCTGCCGTGGAGCAAAACGCTCCCGCGCCGTCATCATATCCGGCTGGCTTTTCCTGCCGAACGAACGCTGCAACGAAAAATCCCCCAGCCCGCCATGCGTTTGCGCGAGCGGGAACAGGTATCGTGGGTGGCGAATACGCTGGCCCGCGAGCTGGAAATGGCCCACGCCGATCTGCGCTTCGATTACGCGGAAGATACGCTGAAAAACGCCTGGAGCGTCACGGCGGCTCAACGCAAAGAGGTGGCGGTTCTGCTTGAACTGGCAGAATCCCTTCATCTTCATATCTCAGCCATCACGCCGGATGCCTGCGCGCTACAGCGGCTGCTTCCCGGCCTTTCTCCGCCTGCGAACTGGCTGGCGTGGCGTGACAGCACGCAATGGCTGTGGGCCACGCGATACAGTTGGGGAAGGCAGGCCCGCGATACCACGCCATCGCTGGATGAACTGGCCCGGCAGCTTGGGTTGCAGGCGTCTGAAGGGCAGGTCTGTAATGTGCCGGATGCGCTGGCGGGGTTTGATCCCTGGTGCGCCATTCCCCATCGGCAGCCGCCGTTACCGTCGAACGGTGACGCGTATGCCGTGGCGATCGGCCTGGCGCTGGGGGCGCAGTACTGATGACATATACGGTCAATCTTCTCCCCTGGCGCATCCAGCGGCAAACGCGTTGCCGGAATATCTGGTCGGCGATCTTCGTCGGGACGCTGATCGTTATCCTGCTGACGGCGTTCGCCTGCCGTCAGGTTCTCCAGGCTGAGCGGCAAATGCTCGCCCTCATTGCGCAGGCCGATGCCGCATTGCTGAACGCTTTTGCGACACAAAAACAGCAATGGCAGGCGCTGGAAAAACAGAGGCAGACTAATGAGCGCCATGAAAAACAGCGTCAGGCGACGCGTCACTGGCAGCACGCACTGATGCATCTGGCCGGACAAATGCCCGATCGTGCCTGGCTGACCGGGCTGCGTTACCAGCAGGGCAAACTTGAGCTGGCAGGCTACGCCACCTCCTTTGACGCGCTTGCAAAGTTTGAGTCGGGGCTTAAAGCGCTACCTGGATTTCATGCCGGTAAAGCAGGCAGCGCGGCGCGTGATGCCGAAGGTCGCTGGCAGTTTAGCCATCAGTTGATCAAGGGCGATGCCAATGAACCGCAGCCTTGAACACTGGTATGCCTTATCCGCCCGTGGTCGGGTGGGCGTCTGGTTGCTGCTCACTCTGAGCCTCCTTTTATTAAGCGGGTGGAGCGTCGTGTATCCGGCCTGGAGCGCGCTCGGCCAGCAGCGTGAGCATCTTATTGCGCAGCGCCACGCCGTGCGTGAGCAATGGCCGAAAGCCGTACAACAGCGGCAGGCCCTTCACACACAGGCCGCGGCGGAGGTCACAAAAGCCTTTACCCCGCTCGATTTCCAGCATCCACAGGCACAACTCACACGCTGGCAGCCCGGCAATAACGGCGGCGAAATGGCGCTTGAGGTGCAGTGGGAACGGGTGGGTGACATTTTTGAACAACTTGCACAGCGCAATATGTACGTGAGTGCGTTTTCTCTGGAGCCCAAAGGCGAGGCGCTGAGTTTGACGCTGCAACTGGAGAATGGCGATGAATCCTGAGCGTCTGCTACTGATCACCGTTGCGCTGTGGCTACTTACCGGGATGCGTGATCCCTTCAAACCCCAGCCCGATCTCTGCCAGTCGGCGCAACTCACACAATGGCACTATCAGGGCGTGGTCATCACCCAACACCAGGCAAAAGGAATTGTGAAGGACGCGGCGGGAACGTGGCGGCGGGTAGGCGTGGGTGAAGTCTTGCCAGCAGGATGGCGGATTGAGCGGATCACCGAAGAAGAGATTCATCTTATGACTGGCGCGGGCTGTGAACCGCAACAGTGGCAATGGAAGCGAGAGGGAAAACAACATGAAGCGATGGATAGTGGCGGGAGTCATAGTGTGCAGCACACTCAACGCGCAGGCGGAAAAACCGAAGCCCGTGACGCTGGTGGTGGATGATGTCCCCGTGGTGCAGGTGCTGCAAACGCTGGCTGAGCAGGAGAAACACAACCTTGTCGTCTCGCCGGATGTCAGCGGTGTGCTGTCGCTCCATCTGGTTAACGTGCCATGGAAGCAGGCGCTGGAAACGGTGATTGCCAGTGCCGGTCTGACGCTGGATAAGCAGGGAAATGTTTTGCATGTCCACTCACAAGCCTGGCAGCAGCAAAAGCAGGCGAGCCTGCAGGCTGAGCGGGAAAAGCAGCAACTCAATCTGCCGCTGCACAGTAAAAGCCTGCTGCTTCGTTATGCTGACGCCAGCGAACTGGCCAAAGCAGGCGAAAAGTTATTGAGCCCAAAAGGCACCATGACGGTGGATAAACGCACCAATCGCCTGTTGCTTCGTGACACTCAAACTGCGCTTAAAGCATTAACGCTCTGGGCGGAGCAAATGGATCTGCCTGTCGAGCAGGTCGAACTGGCGGCGCATATCGTCACTATTAATGAAAAGAGCCTGCGCGAACTGGGTGTGAAGTGGAATCTGGCCGACGGGGTGGCAGACGCGCCCGGTAAAGTGGGGCAGGTTGCGGCCATGAGCGCGGATTTGTCTGTCGCCAGCGCCACAACGCGTGTGGGCTTTAACATCGGGCGCATTGACGGACGCATGCTGGATTTTGAGCTATCGGCGCTGGAACAGGAGCAAAAGCTGGATATCATCGCCAGCCCGCGCCTGCTCGCCTCGCATCTGCAACCGGCCAGCATTAAGCAGGGCAGTGAAATTCCCTATCAGGTGTCCAGCGGTGAAAGCGGCGCGACGTCCGTGGAATTTAAAGAAGCGGTACTGGGTATGGAAGTGACGCCAACGGTACTCGGCGAGGGCCGCGTGCGCCTGAAATTGCATATCAGCCAGAATATGCCCGGCCAGGTTTTACAGCAGGCCGAAGGAGAAACACTGGCTATTGATAAGCAGGAAATCGAAACGCAGGTGGAAGTGAAAAGCGGCGAAACGCTGGCATTGGGTGGGATCTTCCAACAAAAGAAGAAAAACTCCAGCGATAAAATTCCGGTGTTGGGCAGCATTCCATGGGTAGGGCAACTCTTTCGCCACGACGGTAAAGATAACGAAAAGCGCGAACTGGTGGTGTTTATCACGCCGCGTCTCGTGCCGCTGCATTAATGATTTTATAAATATTATGACAATTCAGGATGAGTAATGGCGTTTAAGGTCTAAACTTGATGGTTTTTGCGCTGAACTGAACTCAGGTGTTTGACGTGAGAGATGAATTAGCTTACAAGGAGTACCGATTTGAGCGTCAGGTAGTCCCGTCACACCTCAATTGACCTCTGTGAAGGATTGGTGATTTATTCAGTTGCCAAACAAGCCGGAGTATTGAGATAATTTTCAGTCTGATTCTCGAACTCACCATATGAGGTTTCAGTTCATGTCCTGCTGCGCTGGGTGTCTGCGAAGCGGGTTTACCATTAACGAATAGTCTTAGTAATACCGAAAAAATGGCAGAGAAACGCAATATCTTTCTGGTTGGGCCTATGGGTGCCGGCAAAAGCACTATTGGGCGTCAGTTAGCTCAACAACTCAATATGGAATTTTACGATTCTGATCAAGAGATTGAGAAACGAACCGGAGCTGATGTGGGCTGGGTCTTCGATGTAGAAGGTGAAGAAGGTTTCCGCGATCGCGAAGAAAAAGTCATTAATGAACTGACTGAAAAACAGGGCATTGTGCTGGCAACTGGCGGCGGCTCTGTGAAATCACGCGAAACCCGTAATCGTCTCTCCGCTCGTGGTGTAGTGGTGTATCTGGAAACCACTATCGAAAAGCAACTGGCTCGTACTCAACGTGATAAAAAACGTCCGCTGTTACAAGTGGATACACCTCCGCGTGAAGTACTGGAAGCGCTGGCTAACGAACGTAATCCGCTGTACGAAGAGATTGCTGACGTGACCATTCGCACTGACGACCAGAGCGCAAAAGTGGTCGCAAACCAGATTATTAATATGCTGGAAAGCAACTGATTCTGACTTACTTACAAAGCCTGCGGGTTTAAGCAACTAAGGTGGATGTCGCGTCATGGAGAGGATCACCGTCACTCTTGGGGAACGTAGTTACCCTATCACCATCGCGGCTGGCTTGTTTAACGATCCAGCTTCCTTCTTGCCGTTGAAGTCCGGCGACCAGGTCATGCTGGTCACTAACGAGACACTGGCTCCGCTGTATCTCGATAAAGTCCGCCAGGTTCTTGAAAAGGCGGGAATTAACGTAGATAGCGTTGTTCTGCCTGACGGCGAACAA
The DNA here is from genome assembly GCF_900116015.1 of Enterobacter sp. kpr-6. Taxonomy (GTDB): domain Bacteria; phylum Pseudomonadota; class Gammaproteobacteria; order Enterobacterales; family Enterobacteriaceae; genus Enterobacter_D. The sequence continues at coordinate 39,538 of NZ_FOYH01000008.1, read as the reverse complement.
TATAAAAGCCTGACGGTACTGGATACAGTCTTCACAGCCTTACTGCAAAAACCTCACGGGCGTGACACAACGCTCGTCGCGTTAGGTGGCGGTGTGGTTGGCGATCTTACGGGATTCGCCGCCGCCAGCTATCAGCGCGGGGTACGCTTTATTCAGGTGCCTACCACGCTTCTTTCGCAGGTAGATTCCTCTGTTGGGGGCAAAACTGCCGTCAACCATCCTCTTGGCAAAAATATGATTGGTGCGTTCTACCAGCCCGCTTCGGTGGTGGTGGATCTCGACTGTCTGTCTACGCTTCCGGCACGTGAACTCTCTTCAGGTCTGGCTGAGGTCATTAAATATGGCATCATTCTGGACGGCGAGTTCTTTTGCTGGCTTGAGGAAAATCTTGATGCCCTGCTGCGACTCGACGGCCCGGCGATGGCGTACTGTATTCGCCGCTGCTGTGAGCTAAAAGCCGAAGTTGTGGCGGCTGACGAGCGCGAAACGGGCTTACGTGCTTTACTGAACCTTGGACATACTTTTGGCCATGCTATCGAAGCGGAAATGGGCTACGGCAACTGGCTTCATGGCGAAGCGGTAGCGGCAGGTATGGTCATGGCCGCGCACGTTTCAGAGCGTCTTGGTCAGTTCGATAAAGCCGATACACAACGTATTATCACTTTACTCAAGCGTGCAGGTCTGCCGGTCAGTGGCCCGCAAGAGATGTCCTGTGAGGCGTTCCTGCCTCACATGATGCGAGACAAAAAAGTCCTGGCGGGCGAGATGCGCTTAGTGCTCCCGCTTGCCATTGGCAAGAGCGAAGTTCGCGGCGGCGTTCCGCATGACGTGGTTCTTAGCGCCATTGCTGATTGCCAGTAAGCGTTCAATTAGAAAGGTCTGGCCACGGCCTGCCGTGGCGTTTTAACTTCGGGCGATGTGCATAGCATAAGTGGTCGCACTAGCCTATGAGTGGGGTGTTAAATGGATGAATTCAAACCAGAAGACGAGCTGAAACCCGATCCCAGCGATCGTCGTACTGGTCGTTCTCGTCAATCTTCTGACCGCGATAGCGAGCCGCAGATCAATTTTGATGATGTCGATCTGGATGCTGACGATCGTCGTCCGGCGCGTGCCCGCAAGCCGCGTGAAGACGAAGATTATGAAGATGACGACGTTGACTCAATGGATGAGGAGCGCGAAGAGCGCCGTCCCCGCAAACGTAAAAAAGCCGCAGCCGCTAAACCCGCCTCCCGTCAGTACATGATGATTGGCCTCGGGATCCTGGTGCTGATCGTGCTCATTATTGGTATTGGCTCTGCGCTGAAAGCGCCCGTGAGCAAAAACACCGATGAGCAAACGGCTTCTACAGAAAAGAACATCGACCTGTCGGGTAATGCTGGTAATACCGGTAATACCGGTAATGCTGGCAGTGCTGCCGATCAGGCTAACGCGACTCAGCCTGCGCCGGGCACCACCTCTGCTGAACAGACGGCGGGTGCTTCCCGTGATGTGACGCTGCCGCCGATTTCATCGACCCCAACCGAAGCTCAGGCACCTGCTACGCCAGAAGGTCAACAGCGCGTAGAAGTGCAGGGCGATCTCAATAACGCGCTGACACAGCCGGAAAGCCAGAATCAGCTTAATAATGTGGCGGTGAACTCCACATTACCGACTGAACCGGCAACCGTCGCGCCGCTGCGTAACGGCAGTGCGAAGCCTGCAGAACCGGCAGAAACCACGCGTCATACCGCGCCGCGCACCACGACCGAACGCAAACAGGCTGTGATTGAGCCGAAACCGCAAACGCCGCGTGCTGAACCGAAAGCAGTACCGACGCAACCGAAGCGTAGCGAAACGGTAGCAAGCGCCCCGGTGAAAACGCAAACGCCTGCGCCGACCGTCACGCAACCAAAAGCCACGACCAGCGCACCGGCTAAACCGGCAGCGAGCGCGCCTGCGGCTACCGCTCCCGCAGCGTCTGGCGGCAGCTCGACAGGTAACGTGGGTTCGTTAAAATCAGCACCAGCAAGCCACTACACGTTGCAGTTGAGCAGTTCATCCAACTATAACAACCTGAATGCATGGGCTAAAAAAGAGAATCTGAAAAACTTTGTGGTTTATCAGACCTCCCGTAACGGTCAGCCCTGGTATGTCCTGGTCACCGGTGTTTACGCGTCGAAAGATGAAGCTAAACGCGCTGTGTCCACGCTGCCCGCTGATGTTCAGGCGAAAAACCCATGGGCGAAGCCGTTGCACCAGGTGCAGGCCGATCTTAAATAATGATAAAAGCGCAGTATGCTGTCGGAGCTTTTTCCACAGCCGGAGAAGGTGTAATTAGTCAGTCAGCATGAAAAAGAATCGCGCTTTTCTAAAATGGGCAGGGGGCAAGTACCCCCTGCTTGATGATATCAAGAAGCACTTGCCTGAGGGCGAGTGTCTTATTGAACCCTTTGTGGGAGCCGGGTCGGTATTTCTCAATACCGACTTTTCTCGTTATATCCTCGCCGATATCAACAGCGACCTGATCAGTCTTTACGACATCGTAAAAACACGTACCGATGAGTATGTGCAGTGCGCGCGCGCGCTGTTCGTCCCGGAAACGAATCAGGCGGAAGTCTATTACCAACTGCGGGAAGAGTTTAATCAGTGCCGCGAGCCATTGCGTCGCGCCGTGCTGTTTTTATACCTCAACCGCCACGGCTATAACGGCCTGTGTCGCTACAATTTACGTGGTGAATTCAATGTTCCTTTTGGTCGTTATAAGAAGCCTTATTTCCCGGAAGATGAGCTGTACCACTTTGCTGAAAAAGCGCAAAACGCTTTCTTCTTCTGTGAATCTTATGCCGACAGCATGGCGCGCGCAGACAAAGACACGGTGGTCTATTGCGATCCGCCCTATGCGCCGCTGTCTGCGACCGCCAATTTCACTGCCTACCACACCAACAGCTTTAGCCTTGAACAGCAGGCGCATCTTGCCGCGCTTGCTGAAAGCCTGAAGAATGATCGGATCCCGGTGCTCATTTCTAATCACGACACCTCATTAACCCGTGAATGGTACCGCCAGGCTGAGTGGCATTTGGTAAAAGTACGACGCAGCATTAGCAGCAACGGCGGCACACGTAAAAAGGTGGACGAACTGCTGGCTCTGTATCGCCCATGAGCCGTTTCGCCCGCCGCTAAACTTCTCAAGGAGATGCGGATGAAACAGTATTTAATTGCCCCTTCCATTCTGTCGGCTGATTTTGCCCGCCTGGGTGAAGACACCGAGAAAGCGCTGGCTGCCGGTGGCGATGTCGTGCACTTTGACGTGATGGATAACCACTATGTGCCGAACCTGACTATCGGGCCGATGGTGCTAAAAGCGCTGCGCAATTACGGCATTACTGCCCCCATCGATGTGCATTTGATGGTGAAACCGGTAGACCGCCTGGTGCCGGATTTTGCGGCCGCCGGTGCCAGCATTATTACGTTTCATCCTGAAGCCTCTGAGCATGTCGATCGCACGCTGCAACTGATCAAAGAGAACGGCTGTAAAGCGGGCCTGGTGTTTAATCCGGCCACATCGCTGAGCTATCTGGACTATGTGATGGACAAGCTGGATGTGATCTTGCTGATGTCCGTTAACCCAGGTTTTGGCGGCCAGTCTTTCCTTCCGCACACGCTGGATAAACTGCGTGAAGTGCGCCGCCGTATTGATGAGTCCGGCTATGACATTCGCCTCGAAGTGGACGGCGGCGTGAAGGCGAGCAACATTGGTGAAATCGCTGCTGCCGGTGCCGATATGTTTGTGGCGGGCTCCGCGATTTTCGATCAGCCAGACTATAAAAAAGTCATTGATGATATGCGCGCTGAACTGGCAAAGGTAAGTCATGAATAAAATGCAGACAATCCGTGGCGTGGCGTTTGATCTTGATGGCACGCTGGTCGACAGCGCACCCGGTTTAACCCACGCGGTTGATATGGCGCTCTATGCGCTGGAGTTACCCCAGGCAGGCGAAGAGCGTGTAGTGACGTGGATCGGCAACGGTGCCGACGTCATGATGCAGCGTGCGCTGAGCTGGTCGCGCCAGGAGCGGGCATCCCAGCGTGCAAGCGTGGGTAAACCTGCGGTCGATCATGCGGATATCCCGGAAGACGAACAGCAGCGCATGCTGCGTAAACTCTTCGATCGCTATTATGCCGATGTGGTGACAGAGGGCAGTTTCCTGTTTCCTGACGTTGAGCAGACGCTGGCCGCTCTGCATTCACAGGGGTTGCCGCTGGCGCTGGTGACGAATAAGCCCACGCCGTTTGTGGCTCCCATTCTGGAATCGCTGAATATCGCTCACTACTTTAGCGTGGTGATCGGCGGCGATGACGTTGAGAACAAAAAACCGCATCCGGAACCGCTGCTGCTGGTGGCTGAAAGATTAGGCATCGAACCCCAGGCACTGCTCTTTGTGGGGGATTCCCGCAATGATATTCTGGCTGCTCGCGCCGCAGGCTGCTGCTCTGTCGGTCTGACCTATGGCTATAACTATGGTGAAGCCATTGCGTTAAGCGAGCCGGACCATGTGTTCGATAATTTCAAAGACTTATTGCCCATTTTCGGGCTTTCGCATAGTGAAAATCAGGAACAAAAAAATGACTAAGCCCATCGTCTTTAGCGGCGCACAGCCCTCAGGTGAACTGACCATTGGCAACTATATGGGTGCGCTGCGTCAGTGGGTAAACATGCAGGATGACTACCATTGCATCTATTGCATCGTTGACCTGCATGCCATCACCGCGCGTCAGGACCCGGAAAAGCTCTATAACGCGACGCTCGACACTTTGGCGCTGTATCTGGCGTGCGGCATCGATCCTGAAAAGAGCACGATCTTTGTCCAGTCTCACGTGCCGGAGCACGCACAGCTTGGCTGGGCGCTGAACTGCTACACCTACTTTGGTGAACTGAGCCGCATGACGCAGTTCAAAGACAAATCAGCGCGTTACGCAGAGAACATCAACGCGGGTCTGTTCGACTACCCGGTGCTGATGGCTGCCGACATCCTGCTGTATCAGACCAATCAGGTTCCGGTAGGCGAAGATCAGAAACAGCACCTTGAACTAAGCCGTGATATCGCTCAGCGCTTTAACGCCATTTACGGCGATGTGTTTAAAGTGCCTGAGCCGTTTATTCCGAAATCCGGTGCGCGCGTGATGTCTCTGCTCGAACCGACCAAGAAAATGTCCAAGTCTGACGATAACCGCAACAACGTGATCGGCCTGCTGGAAGATCCGAAATCGGTGGTTAAGAAGATCAAGCGCGCCGTGACCGACTCCGACGAGCCTGCGGTCGTGCGTTACGATGTGAAAGAGAAGGCGGGCGTGTCTAACCTGCTGGATATTCTTTCTGGTGTCACCGGTCAGAGCATTCCTGAGCTGGAAGCGCACTTTGAAGGCAAAATGTACGGCCATCTGAAAGGTGAAGTTGCAGACGCCGTTTCCGGCATGCTGACTGAGCTGCAGGAGCGTTATCACCGCTATCGTAATGACGAAGCATTCCTGCAAAAAATCATGAAAGAAGGCGCAGAAAAAGCCAGCGCGCAGGCGTCCGAAACGCTGAAAGCGGTCTACAAAGCCATTGGTTTTGTCGGCAGACCGTAAAAGTTACGCGTAAAAAAAGCCAGATGCTTAGCATCTGGCTTTTTTATTTAGTAATTCGAGAACCAGTTCAGTTTGTCACGCAGACTGACCACGCGACCCACGATAATCAGCGCCGGGCTTTCGACCTGTGTGGCCAGTTCACCTAGTTCACTGAGCGCGCCATTCACCACGCGTTGCTTAATCGAAGTGCCGTTTTCTACCAGCGCGACCGGCATATCAGTCGGCATCCCATGCGCGATTAACTGTGCCTGAATGGTGGCAGCCTGATTTAGCCCCATATAGAACACCAGCGTTTGCTTTTCTGCCGCCAGATTTTCCCAGTCCAGTTCACCACCGGTTTTGAGATGCCCGGTGATCAGTCGCACGCTCTGGGCGTAATCGCGATGGGTCAGCGGAATGCCGGAATAGGCGGAACAGCCTGACGCCGCAGTAATGCCCGGCACCACGGAGAACGGAATGCCCGCGTGACACAGCGTTTCCAGCTCTTCGCCACCGCGCCCGAAGATAAACGGGTCGCCGCCTTTCAGACGTACCACGCGTTTACCGGATTGCGCCGCGCGCAGCAATATCTGGTTGATTTCTTCCTGCGGCACACAGTGGTAGCCCGCACGTTTGCCGACAAATACACGATCGGCGTCGCGTCGCACCAGATTCATAATGTCATCGGAGACCAGGCGGTCATACACCACCACATCCGCCTGCTGAATTTGTTGCAGACCCTTTAACGTTAACAGTCCGGCATCGCCTGGCCCCGCGCCAACCAGCACCACTTCACCGCGCTTATCCAGCGGCTCGTTGAGCAGTTGTTCGGTGATGGCGTTAACGGCTTTGTCATCATTATTGGCCAGGGATTGTGCCAGACGATCGTTGACGAAGAGTTTTTCCCAGAAACGGCGACGCTCGCCGACGCTGGCAAAATGGGTTTTCACACGGCTACGCAATTTACCGGCGAACGCCGCGAGCTGACCCAGATGTTGAGGCAGAACCGCTTCGAGTTTTTCACGCAGCAGGCGCGCGAGAACCGGGGACGTGCCGCCTGATGACACGGCGACCATCAGCGGTGAGCGGTCGATAATCGACGGCATAATAAAGCTGGCTTCCTGCGGGGCATCCACCACATTACAGAAGATACGGCGGGCTTCCGCCGCGTCGCTCACCTGCTGGTTGACCGTTTCATTATCCGTGGCGGCAATCACCAGCCAGGTGGTGTCGAGCAGCGTTTCATCAAACGCCCCCTCCACCAGCGTCAGCATCCCTTCGTTTGCCCAGACGGTAAATTGTGGGTCAAAGGCGAGGGCGTTGACGGTGAGCCGCGCACCGGCTTCCATCAGTAATCGGGCTTTACGTTCTGCGACATCGCCACCACCGACCAGCAGGCAGTCACGACCGCGTAATTGACAAAAGATGGGAAGATGGTGCACGACATTACCTCATTATTTTTATTGGCTTACAGTTTCGCCCAACGCCGCTTTTGCGGGAGCCGGACGCTCAGCACGAGGAGTAGCATACCAATAACCCAGCCCCATAAATACGACGCCAGATAAAGTATTCCCGAGCGTGACCCACAGCAGGTTGTGGCCAATACCGGAGAGGGTGTACGCGTCGCTGTGATGACCAAACCAGGAGAGGGCAAACAGGGTCATATTGGCGACGGAGTGCTCGTAGCCGGAAGCGATAAACGCCAGCAGGCACCACCAGATTGCGAGGAATTTTGCTGCGCCTTCGGTACGCACTGCCATCCAGATCGCCAGACAAACCAGCCAGTTACAGAGCGCGCCTTTGAAGAACAGGACCATCGCGGGTGCGGTGGTTTTGGCCAGCGCTGCCGTGTGCACAAGGCTGGTATCGAGCGGCAGCAGGCTACCACCACCCCAGTTATACAGCAGGGCGACAAACACGGAACCCAGCAGGTTACCCATCCAGGTTTGCGGGAGAATCGCCCACATCTGGCCCTGGCTGATGGTGCCGGCTTTCACACCGAAGGTCAGAAACATGGTGTGTCCGGTGAAGAGTTCAGACCCGGCGATGATGACCAGCGTTAACGCGATACCAAAGGTGGCACCCATCACCAGCGGACGCACGGCGGGTTCAAGCAGGTTGCCGAGGGTGAAGATCAGAATGATGCCGAGGCCAACGTATGCGCCCGCCATGGCGGAACTGACCCAGAAGCCCAGTGGATTTTGCGACGAGAGCCGTGCAATGCGCGCAGCGTTAGCCGCACACTTGTTAATAGTGTCTGTGTACATGTTGATTATCCCAATGAAGTTTAAAAATAAGAAATAAGGTTAAGAAAACACCCTCACCCTAACCCTCTCCCTGAGGGAGAGGGAACCGTCCGGTGCCCGTTTTCTCGTCCAGGAGAGGGGACAGTCCGATGCCGGTGTTATCCGGTTTTCCCCCTCTCCCTGTGGGAGAGGGCCGGGGTGAGGGGTAAAAAATTACGCTTTAATCTGTACCAGGCCGTCTTTCACCCGCGCGTCAAAATGCGCGACTGAGTGGCTGGCATCTTCCATGCACAGGCCATCACTCAGGCGGAAGCGCTGTTTTTTCAGCGGGCTGGCAACCCACAGCTCGCCGTTGTGTTCCGCAATCAACCCACGGGACAGCACGCTGGCCTGGAAAAACGGGTCGATATTGCTGATGGCAAAAACCTGCTCGTCCTGGCGCGGGCGGAAAATCGCGACCTGCTGGTCGTTGACCAGCGCACACACGCCGGTCTGCGGGATGATGTCAGCGAGGTCGCAAATCGTGTTCCACTGGCTCATACGGTTTCCTCCACTAAGGTGACCGGAATGCGTTCATACGGCGTTGCCGGGCGGTGTTGCTGGCGTTCCGGGACGGTTTGCACGTTCGGATCGCGCTGCGGGCTGTTGATAAAGTGTTTGAAGCGCACCTGCGCCTGCGGATCGTTGACGGTCTCGGTCCACTCGCAAATCACCGCATCGCGCAGACGTTTCATTTCTGCTTCAAGCTGGCTGTTCAGACCCAGTTTGTCGTCGATGATGACGCTCTTCAGGTAATCAATCCCACCTTCCAGGTTATCGAGCCAGGAGGCGGTACGGGTCAGTTTGTCGGCAGTGCGGATGTAGAACATCATAAAGCGATCGAGGTACTGCAACAGGGTTTCGCGGTCGAGATCGGCAGCCAGCAGGTCGGCGTGGCGTGGTTTCATCCCGCCGTTACCGCACACATACAGGTTCCAGCCTTTTTCGGTGGCGATGATGCCCACGTCTTTACCCTGCGCTTCGGCACATTCACGGGTACAGCCAGAGACGCCAAACTTCATTTTGTGCGGCGTACGGATGCCTTTGTAGCGGTTTTCCAGCTCAACGCCGAAACCAACGCTGTCGCCCACACCGTAACGGCACCAGGTGGAACCGACACAGGTTTTCGCCATACGCAGCGCTTTGGCATACGCGTGACCGGTTTCAAAGCCTGCGTTAATCAACTGACGCCAGATTTCCGGCAGGTCGTCTTTCTGCGCACCGAACAGGCCGATACGCTGAGAACCGGTGATTTTGGTGTAGAGGTTAAATTCACGGGCGATACGGCCCACTTCCATCAGCCCTTCCGGGGTAATTTCACCGCCCGCAGAGCGTGGGATCACCGAGTAGGTGCCATCTTTCTGAATGTTTGCCAGGAAGTTGTCGTTGGTATCCTGCAGGGGCGTGTGCTGCGGTTTCAGCACATATTCGTTCCAGCAGGAGGCCAGCAGTGAACCGACGGTCGGTTTACACACTTCGCAGCCGTAGCCTTTACCGTATTTGTTCAGCAGTTCGTCGAAGGATTTAATGCCTTCCACGCGGATCAGGTGGTAAAGCTCCTGGCGAGAAAACGCGAAGTGTTCGCACAGGTTGTTGTTAACTTCGATGCCCTGTTTCGCCAGTTCAGCGTTCAGCACCTGAGTCACCAGTGGAATACAGCCGCCGCAGCCAGTACCGGCTTTGGTTTCCGCTTTCAGCGCTGCAACGGTGTGGCAGCCCTTGTTGATGGCAGAGATCAACATGCCTTTGGTTACGTCGAAGCAGGAGCAGATTTGCGCGCTGTCCGGCAGTTTATCCACGCCGATCGACGGTTTGCCGCTGCCTGCGTGGGCGGGCAGGATCAGCGCGTCCGGGTTTTCCGGCAGTTCAATGGCGTTCAGCACGAGCTGTTGCAGGTTGCCGAAATCGCTGGTGTCGCCCACCAGGACCGCGCCGAGCAGGAGTTTGTTATCCGGGCTGACGATAAGACGTTTGTAAACTTCTTTGCTTTCATCGAGGTAGACGTAGCTGCGTGCGCCCGGCGTGCGACCATGCGCATCGCCAATCCCGCCCACGTCCACGCCGAGCAGTTTCAGCTTGGCGCTGAGATCCGCACCGGTGAAGGCGTTTTCTTTGCCGAGGATGTGGTCAACGGTCACCTGCGCCATTTTATAACCCGGTGCGACCAGGCCATACACGCGGTTGTCCCAGCTGGCGCATTCGCCAATCGCATAGATATCCGGGTCGGACGTCTGGCAGGAATCGTTAATCACGATCCCGCCGCGCTGTGCCACTGCCAGACCGCACTGGGTCGCCAGTTTGTCGCGCGGGCGGATACCGGTAGAGAAGACGATAAAGTCGATTTCAAGATCGGTGCCATCGGCAAAGCGCATGGTTTTGCGGCCTTCAACGCCTTCCTGCACGATCTCTTTGGTGTTTTTGCTGGTGTGGACGCGCACGCCCATGCTTTCGATCTTGCGGCGCAGTTGCTCGCCACCCATCTGATCGAGTTGTTCAGCCATCAGCATTGGCGCGAATTCGATAACGTGGGTTTCAACGCCTAAGTTTTTCAGCGCGCCTGCGGCTTCGAGGCCGAGCAGACCACCACCGACAACCGCGCCGCGTTTGCTACGGCGGGCACAGGCTTCAATGGCGTTCAAATCTTCAATGGTACGGTAAACGAAGCAATCCTGAGTTTCAGAGCCTTTGATCGGCGGGATCCACGGATAAGAGCCGGTCGCCATGATCAGTTTGTCGTAAAACACGGTACGGCCAGCGCTTGAGTGGATCACCTTTTCCTGACGGTTAATGGTGATGGCGCGTTCGCCGACCAGCACCTTAACGCCGTGCTTCTCGTAAAAGCCTTCGCGCACCAGCGACAGCTCTTCAGCGGTGTGGTGAGAGAAGTATGAGGAGAGGTGGACGCGATCGTATGCTTTGCGGGGTTCTTCGCAAAACACGGTAATGTCGAACTGTGCGGCATCGGCTTTATCGAGGAGATCCTCAATAAAACGGTGACCGACCATGCCGTTACCGATAATAGCGAGTTTGACTTTGCTCATTTTTGCCTCGATTTCTTTTCTATTACTGCCTACCTTAACGATTCAGCACCCGCACTTATTGATGCAAATCAATTTAGCCTCTGCATACTCCTTAATGAGTAGATGATTGATTTCACGAAGTTTTTATAAGTCTTGGAAATGTCTCACTTTTCATGGTTGCGGAATTTCTGTACAAAAAGAGGGGGTTTTTGTGAGAATCACCTACTCCTAAAGTTCAGGGTCACTTTTGAGGAAAAAGGCATGACATCGACACCGCTGTGGGTAGTGCAAAACGTTCGGTTAGCAGGCCTGGAAGGACGCTGGCAAATTGCGATTGAGAAGGGGCGTTTTGGGGCCATCACGCCGATGGGTGAGGCGCAAAGTGAAAGCTATGAAGTGCTGAACGCTCACGGCGGGCTGGCGATCCCGCCGTTTATTGAACCGCATATCCATCTGGATACCACCCAAACGGCGGGCGAACCGAACTGGAATCAGTCGGGCACGCTGTTTGAAGGCATTGAGCGCTGGGCCGAGCGCAAAGCCCTGCTCAGTCATGAGGACGTAAAAGCCCGCGCGTGGCAAACCCTGAAGTGGCAGATGGCGAACGGCATCCAGTTTGTGCGCACTCATGTGGATGTCTCCGATCCTGGGCTGACCGCGCTAAAAGCGATGCTGGAGGTAAAAGCCGAGGTTGCGCCATGGATCGATCTGCAAATTGTGGCCTTTCCTCAGGAGGGCATTCTCTCTTATCCCGATGGCGAGGCCCTGCTGGACGAGGCGCTGCGGCTGGGCGCGGATGTGGTCGGGGCGATTCCGCATTTCGAATTTACCCGCGAGTATGGCGTCGAGTCGCTGCACATCGCTTTCCGGCTGGCGCAAAAATACGATCGCCCGCTGGATATTCACTGCGATGAAATCGATGACGAGCAGTCGCGCTTTGTCGAAACCGTCGCTGCGCTGGCGCACCAGTACAACATGGGCGCGCGCGTCACCGCCAGTCACACTACGGCGATGCATTCTTACAATGGCGCATACACCTCGCGTCTCTTTCGCCTGCTGAAGCTGTCTGGCATCAACTTTGTCGCTAACCCGCTGGTCAATATTCATTTGCAGGGGCGCTTTGATGATTACCCGAAGCGGCGCGGCATTACGCGGGTGAAAGAGTTACTGGAAGCGGGCATTAACGTCTGCTTTGGGCATGACGATGTGTTCGATCCGTGGTATCCGCTCGGAACGGGGAATATGTTGCAGGTGCTGCATATGGGGCTGCACGTCTGCCAGATGATGGGCTATCAGCAAATTGACGAAGGTTTAAATCTGATCACCCATAACAGCGCCCGCACATTTGGCCTGACGGATTACGGCATTAAAACGGGCAATCCGGCGAACATGATTATTCTGCCTGCGGAGAGTGGTTTTGATGCGCTGCGCCGACAGGTGCCGGTGCGCTGGTCAATTCGTCAGGGGAGGATCATCGCCACCACACAGCTGGCGCAGACCTGGGTGCAAATGGATAACGGCGGGGAAGAGATTAGCTTTGGCAAAGCGCCCCTTTCCTGACGGAAAGGGGCAGGACAATCAGTGTGCGGACGCCGCTGCACCGTGCTGACGGTGGCGGGTCACAAAGCCGAGCGCGACGCACATCACGAACACCACGGCGTAAAGACCGTTGGAGGTCATCAGCGCGGCCCGCGGGCCGCTGCTTGCAACGATGGGACCGGTGACCACGAAGGTCAGCATGGTGCCCACGGTGCCGCAGGTCAGGATAAAGTTAACCAGCTTCGGCGAGGCCACTTTGGTTTGCTGGGAGCCCAGGGTAATGATGGTGGTGTAGATAGCACTGGAGAAAAAGCCCAGCGCCAGAATGCACCATGACAGATATTCCGGGCCGCTGGTGATGAACAGATACATCAGCACCGTTGCCATACCCGCCAGCACCATCAGAATGCGTTGCAGGTCGAAGAAGCGCAGGATAACGCTGAACGCCCACATGCCGATCATGTATGACATCCAGAAGTTGCTCACCAGCTTGCCCTGCGACTCAACATCCATGCCCAGACCTTTGGCATATTCCGGCACCCAGGAGATGAAGCCCAGTTGACCAAGGATGTAGCACAGCGCTGCGATGGACAGGAACAGCACGCCCACGCCCCATTTTTCTTTCTCAACCGGCTTGTCGCTCGCGGCGGCATGTTTACCCAGCGCCGGGAATTCGCAGCCAATAGTCAGAATGAAAATCGCCACGTAAACCAGGCCAATGCAGGCATATACCCAGTACCATTCAATGCTGCGTGCCAGCAGGTACGCGGCGACCATCGGGAAGATCATCCCGGCCATGCTGAAGAAGGAGTCGGTGAACAGCAGACGAGAACCGCGCTGGCGGCCTTCATACATCTGGGTCACGAGGAACGTCCCGATGGACATGGTGATCCCACTGACCAGGCCCAGCACGAACATGGCGGCGGAGAACAGTGCCAGGCTGTGGGTGAGCATCAGCCCGGCCACGGCCAGAACCATCAGCACGAAGCCGAAGCGCAACTGCGTTTTCAGGGGGACGATTTCCATTAACCAGGCGTTAAGGAAAATGGAGATTAAAATCCCGGCGTTCAGGAAGGTGAAGGTGTTACTCATGCTGGAAACCGGCAGATTGAAATACTCTGCGATATTCCCCATCACCATCCCGGTGACAATTACCAGTGCGCCAGTGAGGGCATAGGAGAAGAAGCTGATCCATGTGAGCTTGATGCGATTGCTGTTAGTCATGTCTGGCCTGTGTCGATAAATGTAAAGCGCGTTGACAGCGCTGCGAACGGCCAAATCTTATTCGTTTGCGTGATGTATTTAAATCTTTTCCGCGTAATTATTCATACGTTGCATGATTAAGAGTGATTAGTGTCACATTTTAATTCCGCAAAGCGCCAGAATGGGCCAGGTTACATCTGTTTCAAATTCGTAAAATTTGGTAAAGGGCTGGCCTGGGGGCGTAGTGCTCTTTAGAATCAATCCATTCGCTTACTCACGGTTCTATGTTTAGGAATTCTCATGGTTAAAAAGACTTTGGCGGCTGTAGCAGCTGTGTTTGCTCTCTCTGCAATTTCTCCCGCTGCGCTGGCAGCAAAAGGAGACCCCCACGTTCTGTTGACCACCTCTGCCGGGAATATCGAACTGGAGCTGAACAGTCAGAAAGCGCCGGTATCGGTGAAAAACTTTCTCGATTACGTGAACAGCGGTTTCTATAACAACACCACCTTTCACCGCGTGATCCCAGGCTTTATGGTGCAGGGCGGCGGTTTTAACGAACAGATGCAGCAGAAGCAGCCGAACCCGCCGATCAAGAACGAAGCGGACAACGGCCTGCGTAACACGCGCGGTACCATCTCCATGGCCCGTACTGCGGATAAAGACAGCGCCACCAGCCAGTTCTTCTTAAACGTGGCCGATAACGCCTTCCTCGATCACGGTCAGCGTGATTTTGGCTATGCGGTCTTTGGTAAAGTTGTGAAAGGCATGGACGTGGCCGATAAAATCTCTCAGGTTCCGACCCATGACGTAGGACCGTACCAGAATGTCCCGTCAAAACCGGTAGTTATCCTTTCTGCAAAAGTCCTGCCTTAACGCTCCTTGCGCGGGCCTTTTCCGCCCGCGCGCATTTCCGCTTCCCTGCGTAACCGCAAATTGCCGCTTATACTTGTGGCAAATGGGCAATACCTTCAGGGAGGCGTAATGGTGAAAAAACTCACCGATCGGCAAAAGTCCCGACTCTGGGAACAACAGCGTAACGTTAATTTTCAGGCCAGCCGACGGCTTGAGGGCGTCGAGTGTGAGTTGATCACGCTGAGCGCTGAGGAAGCGACAGTGCGTCTGAAAGAACTGAGGAGGCACTATGAGCGATAAATTCGGCGACGGGCGCGATCCTTATCTCTATCCAGGCCTGAACGTCATGCGCAACCGGCTGGGTATCCGCCAGGTGCAGCGGCTGGAGCAGGCAGCGTACGAACTGACTTCCCTGCGCGCCGCCACGCTGGATCTGGGCCCTGTAGTCCGCGGGCTACCGCATTTGTGTGCTATCCATCGCCATCTCTACCAGGACATTTTTGACTGGGCCGGACAAATCCGGGAAGTGGATATCTACCAGGGCGACACGCGTTTTTGCCATTTCGACTATATCGAAAAAGAGGGCAACGCCCTGATGCAGGCGCTGGAAGATGAGGACTGGTTACAGGGGCTGGATAAGCAGGCTTTCACTGAACGTCTGGCGCACTACTACTGCGAAATCAACGTCCTGCACCCGTTTCGTATCGGCAATGGCATCGCCCAGCGCATCTTCTTCGAACAACTGGCGATCCACGCAGGTTATGTCCTCGACTGGCGCGGCATCGACCCCGACGCCTGGAGCCAGGCCAGTCAGAGCGGCGCAATGGGCGACTTAACCGCGCTGACCGCTATCTTTAGCCAGGTAGTGAGTGAAGCGGGCGATACAGAATAATTTTGATTTTCCGGGGTTGAATGCACTGTAGACGGTGTTTTATAGCAGGACTTTCAACCCATATTTTTGCACTACGGCCAGCAATTTAAGCGCCAGACCGCCCGGACGTTTAACCCCGCTCTCCCATTTTTGCACCGTGGAAACGCTGGTGTTCAGATAATGGGCGAAAACGGGCTGGCTAATATTAAACGTTTCACGCAGTTTTTTGATTTCTCCGGGGGAAATCTCATGAACGGGCGTAAGGCAGGTTTTATCAAAACTGCGCATCGTTTCCTGAGAAATGGCATCAACATGGCGTAACCCTGCTGCGGCGCTATGAATAGCTTCAAAGGCAGGACTTTTAAACTTATTTTTTGCAGTCATGGCAAATCTCCACCAGTTCTTTATGGGCAAGCAACGCGGTAATCTTTTCTGTAGTCAGTGCAGCGTAGTGCCTGGCCAGTTCTCTGAATGCAGCCAATTCGCTTTCACTAATATTCGCCATATCTTGTTTTGCATACAAATAGGCATAAAACCAATGAGCGCCGCCTCTGGCCAGAATGATGGCGCGGTCACGATTATGGTTGAGTCTTTTTTTGTAAATCCCGCCGCCTAAATCGACGGTTTTCCCGCTAAGCGCTGCATCAATAGCGTCACATAACTCGCGATCGCTAATGGCATGAGTACGGGCCGCTTTATTGAACCACTTTGTTTTGAATACGCGCACTGGCAAACATCCTGTCACCTGATAATGTAGCACCTGGTGATAGATTATATCTTTTTGTGGCCACTGAAAATCGCTCTTTCTTGTCCGATACAGGTACAATGCCTCATCGCGCTTATTCATTTTAAAGATCCCGCACCATGCTCCTGCTTATCGATAACTACGACTCTTTCACCTGGAATCTGTACCAGTATTTCTGCGAGCTGGGGGCGGAGGTTGTGGTGAAACGCAATGACGAGATGACGCTGGCTGATATTGCCGTGCTCGCTCCGGAGAAAATCGTGATCTCTCCCGGCCCCTGCACGCCGGATGAGTCCGGGGTATCGCTTGAGGTCATTAAGCATTACGCCGGTAAACTGTCCATTCTCGGTGTTTGCCTCGGCCATCAGGCGATTGCGCAGGTACTGGGCGCGCGGATTGTGCGGGCACAAAAGGTGATGCACGGCAAAACCTCCCTGATCACCCATCACGGCAGCGGCGTGTTTCAGGGGCTTAATAATCCGCTCACCGTGACGCGCTATCATTCCCTGGTGATCGACCCCGTTTCACTGCCTGCCTGTTTTGAGGTCACCGCCCTGAGCGAAACGCAGGAGATCATGGGTATCCGTCACCGCGAGTGGGATCTGGAAGGCGTGCAGTTTCACCCGGAAAGTATTCTCAGCGAACAGGGGCATCAGCTGCTGGCAAACTTCCTGCTACGGTGATTTTTAGTTGCCACGCACTGATTTTTTATGCATATTTTGTGATTATATTTTCATAATCAATACACCATTAAACGGATGGGCGTGACATGGCAACTGAACAAAACGCAATTACGCGCGCAACATTTGACGAAGTAATCCTGCCGATTTATGCACCGGCTGAATTTATCCCGGTCAAAGGCAAAGGCAGCCGGGTGTGGGATCAGGCAGGAAAAGAGTACGTCGATTTTGCGGGCGGGATTGCCGTGACAGCACTGGGACACTGCCATCCGGCGCTGGTGGACGCGCTGAAAACCCAGGGCGAGACGCTGTGGCACACCAGTAATGTGTTCACCAACGAGCCTGCGTTGCGTCTGGGGCGCAAGATTATCGACGCCACTTTCGCCGAGCGTGTGCTGTTTATGAACTCCGGCACTGAAGCCAACGAAACCGCATTCAAGCTGGCCCGGTACTACGCCTCGACGCGCCACAGCCCGTATAAAACCAAAATTATCGCTTTCCATAACGCCTTCCATGGCCGCTCGCTGTTTACCGTTTCGGTCGGCGGGCAGCCGAAATATTCCGACGGTTTTGGCCCGAAACCCGCAGATATCATTCACGTGCCGTTCAACGATCTGCATGCGGTGAAAGCGGTGATGGACGATCACACCTGTGCGGTGGTGGTTGAGCCGATCCAGGGCGAGGGCGGCGTGACAGCGGCGACCCCGGAATTTTTGCAGGGACTGCGTGACCTGTGCGATGAGCACAACGCGCTGCTGGTATTTGATGAAGTGCAGTGCGGCATGGGGCGCAGCGGCGATCTGTTTGCCTACATGCATTACGGCGTGACGCCGGACATCCTGACCAGCGCCAAAGCGCTGGGCGGCGGTTTCCCGGTGAGCGCGATGCTGACCACGCAGGAGATCGCCTCCGCGTTCCACGTCGGGTCACACGGTTCTACCTATGGCGGCAATCCGCTGGCCTGCGCGGTTGCGGGTGCGGCGTTTGATATTATTAACACGCCAGAAGTGCTGAACGGCGTGGCAGAAAAGCGCCAGCAGTTTGTCGCGCATCTTCAAAAGATCGACGAACAGTGTGACGTGTTCAGCGATATTCGCGGCATGGGCCTGCTCATTGGCGCGGAACTGAAGCCGCAATATAAAGGTCGGGCGCGTGATTTCCTGTATGCCGCTGCTGATGCGGGCGTGATGGTACTGAATGCCGGGCCGGACGTGATGCGCTTTGCGCCGTCGCTGGTGGTGGAAAGCCAGGATATTGATGAAGGAATGAGCCGCTTCGCCCAGTCTGTCGCGAAAGTCGTTAAGGGTTAACCCTTTTCGCCGCGCTTAAGCCAGATGCCGTGATGCGGGCGCTGACGCCATGCTACCGATGAGATGGTATGCATGGTGCTCAGATGCCCGAGAACGCGTTGCAGGTGCTGTTCCAGCGTGCTCATCGGCCCCTGGGTCAGCGTCTGCGGCGCTTCCAGAATATTCACATCCCCCGAACTTCCGGCGTCGTCATATTTCAGGCGCTGCTGACAGCGTTGCAGGGCAATTTCACACGATTCCAGATAGCGTTGCGCCAGATCCGGCGTCAGCATGGTGTGCTCGCGCGCCAGCGTGGTCATGGCGTTAATATGCTCGACAATAAACTGGCTGTGCGTGACCCACAGTTTCATATCGTCCAGATAGCGCGAGTTAAATCCCGGCTCCTGCATCGCCTGGTTGAGCGAGTTGAACAGGGCGTTGTGCGCCTGATTGACGCGCATCCGCTGATAGGCCAGCGGTGCCGACTGCGGATCTGAACTGAGGATCAGGCGAATTGCCTCCTGATCCGCTTCCAGCGCGTCGTGGGCATTCTGTCGTAACAGACCGCTTTGCCACTGCGGCCACAGCCAGACCATGCCGCCAAAGGCAATCAGGCAGCCAATCAGCGTATCAATAAACCTTGTGACGATAAATTGCTCGCCGGTCAGCGTCAGCAACTGTAATGAATACACCGCCGTGATGGTAAAACCGACCGTGGCCCAGCCATAGCTCTTGCGAATAATCAGATAGCTGATAAGCGTGATGAACAGCATGCCGAGCAGCGTAAAGCCTTCCGGGACGTGGAAGTGCAGGGCGAATCCGGCAATGGTCAGGCCCGCCAGCGTGCCGCCTGTACGATGCAGAATGCGCACCCGCGTCGCGCCATAACCATTTTGCGTGACCAGCAGGACGGTCATGAGGATCCACCAGGGCTTCGGCAAATGCAGGGCGGTGCTCATCAGACTGGCGATGCCGAGCATCACCGCAATCCGCGCCGCATTGCGCAGCGCCGGAGATTTTAACGACAGGTAGCTTTTCAGCGCGGAGAGCAACGGCTGGCGGCGCTGTTTATCGGCCATCAGATCGCGCACATACAGCGGGCGCTGGGTGCGCAGTACGCGGGCGATGCGGCTGAAGTGCCAGGCGCAGAACTGTCCGACCGGATTGTCAGGGTGCTGGCGGGCGATTTTCTCCAGCGCACCGATTTGCGCGTCCATGTTAAAGCGCTGCGGGTAACGGTGGTAAAGGATATCGTCGGCCAGTTCGCGCAGTCGGGTTGCCACTACCTGGGCATTCCAGCGGATCACCGCTTCGGCGTGGCTTTGCTCCACCAGCTTTTGCACTTCTTCGGGCTGATGCAGGCTGACGGAGATATGCTCCTGTAAGTCCAGCGCCACCTGAAACGCGCGCAGCAGCCGCTTGTAATCGTTGTGCTGATTGGCCGCCAGCATATGCATTTGCTGATAGCACTGGCTGATGAGATCGACCGCTTTTTGCTGACGGGCGAGCAGCGGCGGCAGGGCTTTTTCCGGATCGGCATGCTGGGTCAGCAGGCTGTATTTGGCTTCGCAATAATCGGCGAGCTGGCGATAAAGCAGGCTCAACGACTCGCGCAGCGGCTGCTCCCGCCACATCCAGAACCATAGCCAGTTGAACAGCCCATACCAGAGCGTGCCGAGAACGTAGATCAGCAGCGGTTCCCACACCGGCATATTTCCGGCGAGGCTTAAGGTGAAAATTGCCGCAATCAGCGACGCGGGAAGCAGACGCGCGTGTAAGGTGCTCAGTTCTGCCGTGACGCCAAGCAGCAGCGCCAGCCCGCCCAGAATCAGCGGCAGGGGAATGCTTTCAGCAAGCAGGAGTTGCACCGCAAGGCTACAGCCCGCAAACAACGAGCCGCCGACGATCAGGCGTTTGAAAAAGCGTTTATGCGGCGTATCAAGCCCGGCGATATTGCAGCAGGCGGGAACGAGGGAGAACAGAAGCCCCTGTTGAAGGTGACCGACAGCAAGACCGATAGCCACAGGGAGACATAACACCAGCGTTTGTCGCAGTGCGTAGTTGATTTCGGGGTGATAAATCAGCCTGCGCCACATGAGGATGCAAATAAAAACGGCGTCTCGCCTGCGCGACACGCCGTTTCAGGACTTAACGCGTTCCGTATACGACGATGGTTTTACCGTGTGCGGAGATCAGGTTTTGATCTTCCAGCATCTTCAGGATACGACCTACCGTTTCACGGGAGCAGCCAACGATCTGACCAATTTCCTGGCGAGTAATTTTAATTTGCATACCGTCCGGGTGGGTCATGGCGTCAGGTTGTTTCGCCAGATTCAGCAGCGTCTGTGCAATGCGGCCCGTCACGTCCAGGAACGCGAGGTTGCCCACTTTCTCAGACGTCACTTGCAGGCGGCGCGCCATCTGCGAGGAGAGGCGCATCAGAATATCCGGGTTTACCTGAATAAGCTGACGGAATTTTTTGTAGGAAATTTCTGCCACTTCACAGGCGGTTTTTGCACGAACCCAGGCGCTACGCTCCTGGCCTTCTTCAAACAAGCCCAATTCACCGATGAAATCTCCCTGGTTCAGGTAAGAGAGGATCATCTCTTTCCCTTCTTCGTCCTTGATGAGCACTGCCACTGAGCCTTTGACGATGTAATACAACGTTTCCGCTTTTTCACCCTGGTGAATCAGCGTGCTCTTCGACGGGTACTTATGAATATGGCAATGAGACAAGAACCATTCGAGAGTCGGGTCTGTTTGCGGTTTGCCAAGCACCATGCGCGGTTATCCTCTGTTATAAGCTGGCTCCAGAATAAAGGCTTCTGGGGTTGCAATCGTATGCTTCCCACTTATGGGGAAGTGGGCCGTCAGAATATGCCTGCAGCCTTTAATGTTTGATCTCGTCTACAACATGCGTAACGTCAATGTATTACTGTTGCAGTCAGACTGTTTTAGCATAGCTTGAGCCGTGTGTCTCCTGGTGTCTCGCTTCAGCATGATGCAGGTCGCCTTCCGTTGCGAGAATTGTTATGTACGCGTAATCTGACGGGAAATGTGCCACGCCGGAGTGAATAAAATGCAAGCAAGAGTGAAATGGGTTGAAGGTTTAACGTTCCTGGGGGAGTCCGCATCAGGCCACCAGATCCTGATGGATGGCAACTCAGGCGATAAAGCGCCAAGCCCGATGGAAATGGTGCTGATGGCCGCAGGCGGGTGCAGCGCCATTGACGTGGTATCGATTCTGCAAAAAGGGCGTCACAACGTGACTGACTGCGAAGTGAAACTGACGTCTGAGCGCCGCGATGAAGCGCCGCGCCTGTTCACCCACATCAATCTGCACTTTATCGTTACCGGGAAAGAGCTGAAGGATGCTGCGGTATCGCGAGCAGTGGACCTGTCGGCGGAGAAATACTGCTCGGTGGCGCTGATGCTGGAAAAAGCAGTGAATATTACGCATTCGTATGAGGTGATTGAGGGGTAAACATACTCCCCCTCACCCCGGCCCTCTCCCCATGGGAGAGGGTGGTTTGGTTCCCTCTCCCTGAGGGAGAGGGTTAGGGTGAGGGTGAAAAATCCTCACTCAATCTTCTTCCCTTCCATCAGCCGTTGCACCAGCGGCAGCATAATCAGCTCCATCGCCAGACCCATTTTCCCGCCGGGCACCACTAACGTATTGATATGGGAAATAAACGAGCCCTGCAACATCGCCAGCAGCCAGGGGAAATCAATCCCCTCCAGATTGCGGAAATGGATCACCACGAAACTTTCATCCAGCGACGGAATGATTTTCGCGGCAAAGGGATTAGAGGTATCCACCGTCGGCACGCGCTGGAAGTTAATATGGGTGCGGGAAAACTGCGGGGTGATGTAGTTGATGTAATCTTCCATTGAGCGCACCACCGAATCCATCACCGTTTCACGGGAATGACCGCGCTCGCTGGTGTCGCGTACCAGCTTCTGGATCCACTCCAGATTGGTGATCGGCACCACGCCAACCAACAAATCCACATGCCGCGAGACATCATGCTGCGGCGTCACCACGCCGCCGTGCAGGCCCTCGTAAAACAGCACGTCGGTCGGTTCCGGCAGCGGTTGCCACGGGGTGAACGTACCCGGCACCTGATTCCACGGCACGGCTTCATCGTAGGTATGCAGATATTTACGCGCCTGCCCGGTGCCCGAGCGGCCATATTCAATAAAGGTTTGTTCCAGCAGCCCGAAGTCGTTGGCATCCGGGCCGAAGTAGCTGATGTGTCGCCCTGAATCGCGCGCTTTGCGGATTGCCATGTCCATTTCCGGGCGCGTGTAGCGGTGAAAGCTGTCGCCTTCCACTTCGGCTGCGTGCAGATTCAACTGGGCAAAGATCTTGCGAAACGCGAGGCTGGTGGTGGTGGTTCCCGCACCGCTGGAACCCGTTACTGCAATCACCGGATGTTTGGCTGACATAGCTTACAACTCCCTTCAGGACGAGATAACGGGTCGCGCGGCGCTTATTCGCGGAACTGCTTGCGCGGCATAATATTCACCGTTTCATGCAGTTCAGACCACACCAGCACGGCTTCACCGGTCTGCAACTGGCGCTTTACGTCGGCGACCTTCTGTTCAAGCGAACGCTCATGTTCACCATAATCGGTGCCTTCGCGCAAGACAAAGCTCTCGATCAGGCTGTCGAGTGTTTCGGGTGAGATGTCCTGCCAGGGGATAATCATTTACGCCTCCAGATACGTTGTCAGCCAGTCGGGGATCCGTTTTTCCAGCCACATTTCAGGGTGGCGTAGCGTGCCGCCAATAAACCCTACGTGGCCGCCGTGCTCGGTCAGTTGATACTCCACGTTCGGTGGCAAATAGTCAGCCGCCGGTATGACATTATGATCCATAAACGGATCGTCTTTGGCGTGAATGATAAGCACGGGTTTACGGATCTGCGGCAGCAACGGCATTGCGCTGCACCGGCGGTAATAGTCAATGGCATCGGTAAAACCGTGGATTTTGGCGGTGATCAGATCGTCAAAGTCGCGAATGCGGCGCATCCGGCGCAGCCTGGCGATATCCACCGGCAGCGAATCCGGATAGGCCTTTAGCTTGCGCATCGCGTTGCCTTTCAGCAGGTTCAGCAAATAGTGCTGATAGAAGCGCGAAAAGCCTTTATCCATATGATAGCTGCACGCCTCCAGCACCAGCGGAGCGGAAACAATCACCGCCGCATTGAGCGGCAGGGTGTCGTCCGCTTTGCCGAGCAGACAGCCGAGCATATTCCCGCCGAGCGAATAACCTACGGCGGCGGTCGGTGCCGGGCCGAACTCGCGATGCAGCCAGTGTAAAAACCAGGTACCGTCCTCGGTTTCGCCGGAATGATAAATACGTTTCAGCCGGTTCGGTTCGCCGCTACAGCCGCGAAAATGCATCACCACTGCCAGCCAGCCGCGCTGTTTGGCGGCATGGACCAGGCCATGCGCATAGGGGCTGTGCAGACTCCCTTCCAGACCGTGAAACACCACCAGGCGGGGCTTATGCTTTGCGCCATGCGGATCTTCGCTCCAGGCCAGATCGACAAAATCGCCGTCCGGCAACTCAAGGCGCTGCCATTGCGGGGTAAATTGCAGGCGGCGGCGAATCAGGCGCGGCAGCATGGTTTGCAGGTGAGGATTACGCGCGCCCGGCATCGGGACAAAGTGCTGCCCGTGAACGGGATCGATGTTGATTTCGGTAGGTGTAATTTCAGCCATTGAGCGGGATTATCGGTTGGACGGACGTTGCACTATACCTCGTGTTATCCACGAGGTTGATCACTTTCCGGCATTAACCCTTACTCAGCGAGTAAATTACGCGAGAAAAGGTGGATATCAACGCCGGGCTTACGCCGCCACAGCCGCGCTTTCCGGGCACCCGTCGCCACACTTTCACCCGTTTCTTCAAACATGCCGGAGGCATCGAAGCGGCGGATCAGGCTCTTACGCTGGATAGGCTGTCCGAGGATGATTTCGGTCGCTTCCTGTAGCTGCGCATGGGTAAAGGTATCAGGCAAACAGTAAACCGGGAGTAACGAATACATGGTTTTTTGCCGCAGGCGGTGCAGACCGGCCTCGATGATCTGCGCGTGATCGAACGCTAAATCAACGTCCTGCAACTGGCTGACCGGCACCCATTTCACATCGTTAACGCTGTCGATATGAGATTCACAGGCGCTCCAGGCGATCAGTGCAAACCAGCCGATCGTCAGGCTCCAGCCGCGCGGATCGCGATCCGGCCCGGAGAAAGTATCGAGCTGTTCAAGCCAGGAGGGTGACACGCCCGTTTTTTCCGTGAGCTTACGCAGCGCGGTGTCGCGGGTCGAGCGATCGCCTTCGATATCGATAAACCCCCCGGGCAACCCCCAGCGGCCTTGCTGCGGCTGGCTGGCGCGTTCAACTAACAGCACGCAAAGCACCTGCTGATGCAACGTAAACAGCACGCTGTCTACCGTCACCAGCGGAGAGGGGTAACGGCTGGCATCATAATTTTTCAGATACTCGGCTTCGGTGATCATCTGCTGCTCGCTCTTATTTTCTGTGCGCCCAGTTTATCAGTCCTCTTTCGGACGTAAAGTTTACTTTTTTTATGTTACTCATCAGTGGCTTATTTATTTTTCACCATGATTTTGGCTAAACGGCTTGCATGATAAGTGTCTTTGGGACAATAATAAAAGTGTCGAAGGGACATTAATTGGTTTGCACGAGGTGAAAAATGGAAAACGGACTTGAACTCTTTCTGGATAATCAGCCGGTTACTCTCGCAAGCGGGACGTTCCCGGACGGCGCAGTATGGGTAAAAGTGATGGATGCGCTTCCTCGTACTGCACAGCAGATGCGTATTCGCGCCGCCGCCATGCGCGATATGAATGATTTCATGCGCCTCGCGCAATTAGTCGATGCCGTTCGACAGGTGACCGACGTGACGATTAGCCATCTCGAATTACCCTGGCTGCCTTATGCCCGCCAGGATCGCCACATGGTGGCAGGCGACAGCTTCGCGCTGAAAGTCTTTGCCTCGCTGCTCAACACCCTCAATTTCAGCAAAGTTTTTATCCTCGATCCGCACAGCGACGCTGCAGCGGCAGCGATCAATAACGTTATCGTGATCCCGCAGGAAACCTGTTTGCTGCAAAGCACGACTTTGCGTCGCGCTATTGCGCAGGGCGAACTGATGCTGGTTGCGCCGGATGCCGGTGCGCTGAAAAAAATTCATAACGTGGCGAGTGCCAGCGGTGCGCATGACTACGCCATTCTGACAAAACAGCGCGATGTGGCGACCGGTCAACTGACGGGCTTTGCGCTGGTCGCCGGGGAGGTCGCGGGTAAGGATGTGCTGATTGTGGATGACCTGTGCGATGCCGGCGGTACTTTTATCGGTTCGGCGCAGGTGCTGCGCGAAGCAGGCGCACGTCGCGTCAGCCTGTATGTCACCCACGGCGTGTTTTCTAAAGGCGTTGAGAATCTGCTGAATAACGGCATTGACGCCCTCTATACCACCACCTCACTGACTTCACCGACCCTTGCGCATCCGCAGGTCGAACTCATTGATATTGACACCATTTATCGCACTTAACGGGGCTAACATTATGAAAATGAATCCGATTCTGGCTATTGATGGCTACAAAGTGTCACACCGCGCCCAGTACCCGCAGGGCACCACGCAGGTGTATTCCAATTTTACCCCGCGCAGCGACCGTTTTTTCCAGTCACCCGTCGCAGACGGCAAACTGGTGTTTTTTGGCTTACAGGGTTTTCTGCAATGGTTCATGGTCGATCTGTTTAACGACGCTTTTTTTGCCCGTCCGGAAAACGAGGTCGTTAACGAATACAAACAGGTGATGGACAGCTATCTCGGACAGGATACGGTGGCGGTCGATCACATCCGTGCGCTACACCAGCTGGGCTACCTGCCGCTGCACATTAAATCGCTGGACGAAGGCAGTACGGTGCCAATGGCGGTACCGGTGTTAACCATCACCAATACCCGGCCGGAATTTTTCTGGCTGGTCAATTACCTGGAAACCGTGCTGTCAGCGGAACTGTGGAAAGCCTCAACCAATGCCACCATCGCGCACCACTACCGTAAAATCTGTGCGCGCTGGGCGGAAAAAACCTGTAGCGATCTGACGCACCTCGATTTCCAGTGCCATGATTTTTCGTTTCGCGGCATGGCCGGGTTGCAGGACACGATGCAGGCGGGCAGCGGGCATCTGCTGAGTTTCAAAGGCACTGACAGTATTCCGGCGCTGCTCTATGCCCGCGATTATTACACTGAGGGTGAGGCCTATTTTATTGGGGCCAGCATTCCGGCGACCGAGCACAGCGTTATGTGCATGGGGGAGCGCGAACATGAAATCGATACCTTCCGTCGCCTGATTGTCGATCTCTATCCGCAAGGTTTCGTCTCCATCGTTTCTGATACCTGGGATTACTGGCAGGTGCTGACCGGGTTCACCCGTGAGCTGAAAAGCAGCATTCTCGCGCGGGAAGGGCGGGTGGTCTTTCGCCCGGACAGTGGGGATCCGGTGGAAATCCTCTGCGGAACAGGGGCTGACGACGACACCCGCACGGATCGCACGCCACAGGAGAAAGGGTCGGTTGAAGTGCTGTGGGAGATTTTCGGCGGCACGGTGAATGAAAAGGGCTATAAAGTGCTCGATCCGCACGTAGGGCTGATTTATGGCGATTCCATTACGCTTGAACGGGCCAATGAGATCCTGCGTCGCCTGGCGGCAAAAGGTTTCGCCAGTTCAAGTGTAGTGTTTGGCGTGGGCTCGTTCACCTATCAGTACAATACGCGCGACACCTTTGGCTTTGCGATGAAAGCCACCTGGGGCGAAGTTGACGGCAAAGGGCGCACCATCTTTAAAGAACCGAAAACTGATAATGGCCTGAAACGGTCAGCCCGTGGACTGCTGCGGGTGACCCGTGATGACGAGGGAGAATTACGCCTTCATGATGAGCAGAGTTGGGCGCAGGAGCAGGAAGGTGAACTGAAAACCCGCTTTCTGGATGGCAAACTGTTTAACCGCGAGCATTTTGAGCAAATCCGCCAGCGTCTGGCAGCACAGCGCTGATTCAAAAACGCCGGATACAGTGCTTTAGCACCGCATCCGGCAATCTGTTTACTCCGCCAGCATCTGCTCCAGTTTTTCCTGTGCTTCAAGCCACGCCATTTCACACTCTTCAAGCCCGGCTTTGGCGCTGGCCTGTGCCTGTAAACAGGCGGTGAGTTCGGCCTTGCGGCTTTGATCGTACAGGCCGCTGTCGCCCAGTTTTTCTTCCGCGCTGGCCTGCTGGGCGTGCAGTTTTTCCATCTCTTTTTCCAGACGGGCGATCTCTTTACGCAGCGGCTGAGTCTGCGTGCGCAACTCTGCTTCGCGGCGCTTCTGATCTTTACGCGACTGAGCGCTGTTGGCGTTGTCTTTCGCTGAGTCGTCCGGCTGGTTTTCCTGCTTTTGCACTTCGCTCAGCCACTTCTGGTAATCCTCCAGATCGCCGTCAAAGGGCTCGACTTTGCCGTCGTGAACCAGGTAGAGATCGTCGGTGGTGGAGCGCAGAAGGTGACGGTCGTGCGAAACCACGACCAGCGCGCCTTCGAACTCGATCAGCGCTTCGGTCAGGGCCTGACGCATATCGAGATCAAGGTGGTTGGTCGGTTCATCAAGCAGCAGCAGGTTAGGGCGCTGCCAGACGATGAGCGCCAGCACCAGGCGGGCTTTTTCACCCCCGGAAAAGCGTTCGGTTCTTTCGGTCACTTTATCGCCCTGGAAACCAAAACCGCCGAGATAATCGCGCAGCTTCTGCTCCAGTTCCTGCGGCGCAAGGCGCGCCAGATGCTGGAGCGGCGATTCATCAGCGCGTAAAAATTCCAGTTGATGCTGTGCGAAGTAGCCAAGTTTGATGCCCTTCGCTAAACCGATATCGCCTTTTTGCGCCGCCAGTTCACCCGCCAGCAGTTTGATAAGCGTAGATTTCCCCGCACCGTTGCGGCCCAGAAGACCAATGCGTGAGCCGGGAACCAGGTTTAGTTTGATGGAATCGAGGATCGTGCGATCGCCATAACCCGCGCTAACCTTTTCCATTTTTAGCAACGGGTTCGGCAGACTTTCCGGCGCGCGGAAGCTGAAGTGGAACGGGTTATCGACGTGCGCCGGGGCGATAAGCTCCATGCGCTCAAGCATCTTCACGCGGCTTTGCGCCTGTTTAGCTTTACTGGCCTTGGCTTTGAAGCGATCGATAAAACTTTGCAGATGCGCCACGCGCGCCTGCTGGCTTTCGTAAGTCGCCTGCTGCTGGGAAAGACGGGTTGCGCGCTGGCGCTCGAAGGCGCTGTAGTTGCCGGTATATTCGAACAGGCTTTCCTGCTCGATATGAATAATTTTATCCACCACCGGATCGAGGAAGTCACGGTCGTGAGAGATCAGGATCAGGGTGCCCGAATAACTTTTCAGCCATTTTTCCAGCCAGATCACTGCGTCGAGATCGAGGTGGTTGGTCGGTTCGTCGAGCAGCAGCAGATCGGAGCGGCAGATCAGCGCCTGGGCAAGGTTAAGACGCATGCGCCAGCCACCGGAGAAGTCGCTGACCGGACGCGTAAGCTGCTCGTTAGAGAAGCCGAGACCGTGGAGCAGGCTGGAGGCGCGGGAGCGAATGGTCCAGGCGTCGATAGCGTCGAGCTTGCCGTGAACGGTGGCAATCGCGTGACCGTCGTTGCGCGCGTTGGCGTCATTCAGCTCTGCTTCAAACTGGCGATACTGACGATCGCCGTCGATAACATAGTCCAGCGCAGGCGTGCTGAGGGCCGGGGTTTCCTGATTCACCCACGCCAGTTGCCAGTTTCCTGGATAGGTGAAACTGCCGCCGTCGGCGCTGAGTTCATTTTTCAGCAGCGCCAGAAGCGTCGATTTCCCGCAGCCGTTTTTACCCACCAGGCCCACTTTCTGACCAGGGTTAATGGTGGCGGTCGCGTTATCCAGCAGGACACGCACGCCACGACGAATTTGTAACGAGGAGAAAACAATCATAAAGCGCCGTATGTTTGGACTATGTTAATTTGTCATTATGGTATTGTGCGGTGGCGAGCAGAGACGCCGCACCGGGGCGCAATGGTAGCCCAAAACGAAGACGATAGACAAAATCATTAAGAATGATGAGCATGACACCCGGGAGGGGAATGATGTCCCAGCCAGCGAAAGTATTGCTGCTGTATGCCCATCCGGAAGCCCAGGACTCGGTAGCCAACCGGGTTTTGCTGAAACCGGCAATGCAACTGCACAACGTGACCGTGCACGATCTCTATGCACACTATCCCGATTTTTTTATCGACATTCCGCGCGAACAGGCGCTGCTGCGCGAGCATGATGTCATCGTGTTCCAGCATCCGCTTTACACCTATAGCTGCCCCGCATTACTCAAAGAGTGGCTGGATCGGGTGCTGAGCCGCGGCTTTGCCAGCGGCCCTGGCGGAAATCAACTGGCAGGAAAATACTGGCGGAGCGTGATCACCACTGGCGAACCGGAGAGTGCCTACCGCCATGACGGACTGAACCGCTATCCGATGAGCGATATTTTACGCCCGTTCGAACTGACGGCGGCCATGTGCAAAATGCACTGGATGAGCCCGATCCTGGTCTACTGGGCACGACGCCAACCGAAGCTGGAGCTTGAGAGCCACGCGAAAGCGTACGGTGACTGGCTGGCGTCGCCGGTGATGGCGGGAGGCCAGTGATGGAAGGTTCCGATCTGTTACTGGCAGGGGTGTTATTCCTGTTTGCCGCCGTGGTGGCGGTGCCGCTGGCAGCGCGGCTTGGCATCGGTGCGGTGCTGGGCTACCTGCTGGCGGGCATTGCCATCGGCCCGTGGGGACTGGGTTTTATCAGCGATGTGGATGAAATCCTGCATTTCTCCGAGCTGGGCGTGGTGTTTCTGATGTTTATCATCGGGCTGGAGCTGAATCCCTCGAAGCTCTGGCACCTGCGGCAGTCAATCTTCGGCGTGGGGGCCGCGCAGGTATTATTAAGCGCGGCGATCCTCGCCGGCCTGCTGATGCTGACGGAGTTTTCGTGGCAGGCGGCGGTGATTGGCGGTATTGGGCTGGCGATGTCCTCCACCGCAATGGCGCTGCAGTTGATGCGCGATAAAGGCATGAATCGCAACGAGTCCGGACAGCTTGGTTTCTCGGTGCTGCTGTTTCAGGATCTGGCGGTGATCCCGGCGCTGGCGCTGGTGCCGCTGCTGGCGGGCAATGGCGACGATCACCTTGACTGGATGAAGGTCGGCATGAAGGTGCTGGCGTTCGCGGGGATGCTGGTGGGTGGGCGCTATTTGCTGCGTCCGGTGTTTCGTTACATCGCAACCTCGGGCGTGCGCGAGGTGTTTACCGCCGCCACACTGCTGCTGGTGCTGGGGGCGGCGCTGTTTATGGACGCGCTGGGGCTGTCGATGGCGCTCGGCACTTTTATTGCCGGGGTGCTGCTGGCAGAAAGCGAGTACCGGCATGAGCTTGAGATGTCCATCGATCCCTTTAAGGGCCTGCTGCTGGGGCTGTTTTTCATTTCGGTCGGCATGTCGCTCAATATCGGGATCCTGTATACGCATATCCTCTGGGTGATCATGAGCGTGGTGGTGCTGGTGGCGGTGAAGTCACTGGTGCTGTACGGGCTGGCGCGAATATATGGCCTGCGAAGCTCTGAACGGATGCAGTTTGCCGGCGTGCTGAGTCAGGGCGGGGAGTTCGCCTTTGTGCTCTTTTCAGCGGCGTCATCGCAGAAGTTGTTCCACAATGATCAGATGGCCCTGTTGCTGGTGACGGTCACGCTGTCGATGATGACCACGCCGCTGTTAATGAAAGCGACGGACAAGCTGATCTCGCGCCGGTTGAACAGCCCGGACGATGAAGATGAAGCGCCGTGGGTGGAGGACGATAAGCCCCAGGTGATTATCGTCGGCTTTGGTCGCTTTGGGCAGGTCATCGGACGTTTGCTGATGGCCAATAAAATGCGCATCACCGTGCTTGAGCGCGATATCAGTGCGGTAAACCTGATGCGCAAATATGGCTACAAAGTTTATTACGGCGATGCCACTCAGGTGGAGTTGCTGCGCTCGGCGGGGGCAGCGGAAGCGCAGTCTATTGTTATCACCTGCAACGAGCCGGAAGACACCATGAAGCTGGTGCATATTTGCCAGCAGCATTTCCCGCATCTGGCAATTATGGCCCGCGCACGGGGCCGCGTGGAAGCGCATGAGCTTTTACAGGCGGGCGTAACGCAGTTCTCGCGTGAGACGTTCTCCAGCGCACTGGAACTGGGGCGTAAGGCGCTGATTTCTTTAGGCGTGCATCCTCACCAGGCGCAGCGCGCGCAGCTGCATTTCCGCCGCCTTGATATGCGGATGCTCAGGGAACTGATGCCAGTGCACAGCGATACGGCGCAGATCTCCCGCGTGCGGGAAGCGCGACGTGAACTGGAGGAAATTTTCCAGCGCGAGATGCAGCAGGAGCGGCGTCAGTTAGACGGCTGGGATGAATTCGAGTAAGGAAAATGTATGACAACACGTAAACGTTTTATTGCCGGAGCGAAATGCCCGGCCTGCCAGGCGCAGGATACGCTGGCAATGTGGCGCGAAAATAATGTCGATATTGTTGAGTGTGTTAAGTGCGGTCATCAGATGCGCGAGGCCGATAAAGAGGTTCGCGAGCATGTTCGCAAAGAAGAGCAAGTGATCGGGATTTTTCACCCGGACTAGCGATATACCCCAGCTTTTTTTATGCTTAAGGGTACACAGGGGCAGAATTCCGTTACAATCTGCGCCAGTATTTTTCCCACGCTCAGGAGATATCATGAAAGTAGCAAAAGACCTGGTGGTCAGCCTGGCCTATCAGGTACGTACAGAAGACGGTGTATTG
The DNA here is from genome assembly GCF_900116015.1 of Enterobacter sp. kpr-6. Taxonomy (GTDB): domain Bacteria; phylum Pseudomonadota; class Gammaproteobacteria; order Enterobacterales; family Enterobacteriaceae; genus Enterobacter_D. Next base: position 7,545 of record NZ_FOYH01000008.1, on the reverse strand, counting down.
GTTGATGAGTCTCCGGTGAGTGCGCCGCTGGACTACCTGCACGGTCACGGTTCCCTGATCTCCGGCCTGGAAAACGCGCTGGAAGGTCACGAACCAGGCGACAAATTTGACGTGGCAGTGGCTGCGGGCGATGCGTACGGTCAGTACGACGAGAACCTGGTGCAGCGCGTTCCTAAAGACGTGTTCATGGGCGTTGACGAGTTACAGGTTGGGATGCGTTTCCTTGCTGAAACCGATCAGGGTCCGGTGCCGGTTGAAATTACCGAAGTGGAAGACGATCACGTTGTGGTTGACGGTAACCACATGCTGGCTGGTCAGAACCTGAAGTTCAACGTTGAAGTTGTGGCGATCCGTGAAGCGACCGAAGAAGAACTGGCTCATGGCCACGTTCACGGTGCACACGGCCACGATCATGACCACGAACACGGTGACGGCTGCTGCGGCGGTCACGGCCACGATCACGATCATGGTCATGACCACGGTAAAGGTGGTTGCGGCGGTCACGGCGGCTGCGGTTGCCATTAATACCCGTCCTGACGCGGTAAATAAAAAAGCGGGCATGCCCGCTTTTTTTACGTCTCAATAGTGGGGCGGCGGCGTCTCTTCAGACTGCGACGCAATGTGCGACGGCTGGCTGGCCTTGAGCTTGTCGGTGAGCAGACGCATGACATCCCGGAGCCTGGCCATTTCCAGTTCGTGCGCGGTGACGGTCTGGTTCAGTTCTTCGATGGTGATTTCCTGAAAGGCCAGACGGCTTTCCAGTTCAGCGAGTCGGTTTTCGAATTGTGTGTCCTGCATGATTCACCTCATGAAACATCTTTTGCCAGAGTGGGCGGCGGCGAATTTTACCCGAGTTTACCCCTGTGTGCAGTATTCATCCCATTGGGAAGAAACTAATTTAAACAAAAATAGTCTCAAATGTGGCGATTATCGGGGAAGTCCTTATGTTGATTTCTCCCGCAACGATTTATAGTACGCTTCTCAATTACGTTAACGAGGGATAAGCGTCCCCGGCCCTGGAGATATGGATGAAATCACTGTTTAAAGTCACGCTGCTGGCGACCACAATGGCCGTTGCTCTGAATGCACCACTCACGTTTGCTGCTGATACCGCGGCAAAACCTGCTGCCACCGCCGACAGCAAATCCGCATTCAAAAATGACGACCAGAAATCTGCCTATGCGTTGGGCGCTTCACTGGGTCGTTACATGGAAAACTCCCTGAAAGAACAAGAAAAACTGGGCATCAAACTGGATAAAGATCAGCTGATCGCCGGTGTTCAGGATGCATTCGCTGATAAGAGCAAGCTCTCCGATCAGGAAATCGAACAGACTCTGCAGGCATTTGAAGCGCGCGTGAAGACTTCCGCTCAGGCGAAGATGGAAAAAGACGCCGCTGATAACGAAGCGAAAGGTAAAGCCTTCCGCGATAACTTCGCCAAAGAAAAAGACGTGAAAACCTCCTCTACCGGCCTGCTTTATAAAGTTGAGAAAGCCGGTACTGGCGATGCACCGAAAGACAGCGATACCGTGGTAGTGAACTACAAAGGTACGCTGACTGACGGTAAAGAGTTCGATAACTCTTACACCCGTGGCGAACCGCTCTCCTTCCGTCTTGATGGCGTGATCCCAGGCTGGACCGAAGGCCTGAAAAACATCAAGAAAGGCGGCAAAATCAAGCTGGTAATCCCACCGGCACTGGCGTATGGCAAGAATGGCGTTCCGGGTATTCCGGCTAACTCCACGCTGGTATTTGATGTCGAACTGCTGGACATTAAACCAGCACCGAAAGCCGATGCGCAGCCAGAAGCCGCTCCGGCTGATAAAGCAGCTGACGCGGACAAGAAGTAAAAATCTGCGAGCCGCCGCCTGAATGGGCGGCGGTTTTTTATTGCAGGGCCGATATAATTAACTTATCGCTGGAAAGCATCACCTACGCTGTATTAATTTAGTCGTCCGTGTAAATGATGAGCCTGCCCTGAAAAGTTAACGACAGGCTCCTGAAAAGGAGTGTTTTTTTTCATGTCCAGGTCGCTATTAACCAACGAAACCAGTGAACTCGATTTGCTGGATCAACGTCCTTTCGATCAGACCGACTTCGATATCCTCAAATCCTACGAAGCGGTAGTGGACGGGTTAGCGATGCTCATTGGCTCCCACTGCGAAATCGTATTGCACTCTTTGCAGGATCTAAAATGCTCGGCCATCCGTATTGCTAACGGTGAACACACCGGACGTAAAATCGGTTCGCCGATCACCGACCTTGCCCTGCGTATGCTGCACGACATGACCGGCGCGGATAGCAGCGTCTCCAAATGCTATTTTACGCGTGCTAAAAGCGGCGTATTAATGAAGTCGGTGACTATCGCTATTCGTAACCGCGAACATCGCGTGATTGGCTTGCTGTGCATCAACATGAATCTTGATGTGCCGTTCTCGCAAATTATGAGCACTTTTATCCCGCCGGAAACTCCGGATGTGGGTTCCTCGGTTAACTTTGCCTCGTCGGTTGAGGATCTGGTGACACAAACGCTGGAGTTCACCATCGAAGAAGTTAACGCCGATCGCAACGTTTCTAACAATGCAAAAAATCGCCAGATCGTTCTGAATCTTTACGAAAAAGGAATTTTCGATATCAAGGATGCCATCAATCAGGTGGCCGACCGCTTAAATATCTCCAAGCACACCGTGTATCTCTATATTCGCCAGTTCAAAAGCGGCGACTTCCTGGGGCAGGAAAAGTAATGCGTTTCACCATTCTGGTGACGGGGCCTGCTTATGGTACACAGCAGGCCAGCAGCGCTTTGCAGTTTGCTCGTGCTCTGCTCAATGCAGGGCATGAACTGATCAGCGTCTTTTTCTACCGCGAAGGGGTGTATAACGCTAATCAGCTTACCGCACCGGCCAGCGATGAATTCGATCTGGTACGCGCCTGGCAACAGTTACATACCGATCACGGCGTGGCGCTGGAAATTTGCGTCGCGGCGGCGTTACGACGCGGGGTGACTGACGAAACCGAAGCGCAACAGTTAGGTCTGGCTGGTGCAAATTTACAGCCTGGCTTTACCCTGAGCGGTCTGGGAGCGCTGGCGCAAGCCGCGCTGACCTGTGACCGGATGGTGCAATTCTGATGAAACGTGTGGCTTTTGTCTTTAACAGCGCACCGCATGGCTCCTCCGCCGGGCGCGAAGGTCTTGATGCGCTACTGGCGACGTCGGCGCTGACGGACGACATCGGCGTCTTTTTTATCGGTGATGGCGTGTTTCAGCTTCTTGCATCACAGCAGCCTGCCGGCATTCTGGCGCGAGACTACATTTCAACGTTCAAACTCTTGCCGCTGTACGATATCGAAAACTGCTGGCTCTGTGCGGCATCGTTACGCGAGAGGGGATTAATCGAATCGACATCATTTGTCCTTTCAGCCGATGCGCTTGAGCCTGATGTACTGCGTGAGCGGCTCAACGATTACGACGTTGTAATGACTTTCTGAGGCTTCTATGTTGCACATTCTGCGTCATTCACCCTGGCACTGCGATATGGATACGATGCTGCGTACGCTGCAAGCGGGGGACGATCTGTTACTGCTTTCAGATGGGGTGATCGCCGGGACGGAAGGCGGGCGTTATCTTGATTTATTACGGGCGGTCCCCATATCACTCCATGCACTCGAAGAAGACATTGCAGCGCGTGGCCTGAGTGGTCAAATTTCGAACGATATTATCAGGGTTAGCTATAATGACTTCGTCAGCCTGGCGGTTAAGCACGCCTCGCAGATGACCTGGTAGTATGGGATCGCTGTATATTTCTTGACACCTTTTCAGCACAGCCCTAAAATTCTGCGTCCTCATATTGTATGAGGGCGTTTTATTACGTGTTTACGAAGCAAAAGCTAAAACCAGGAGCTATTTAATGGCAACAGTTAACCAGCTGGTACGCAAACCACGCGCACGCAAAGTTGCAAAGAGCAACGTGCCTGCGCTGGAAGCATGCCCGCAAAAACGTGGTGTATGTACTCGTGTATATACCACCACCCCGAAAAAACCGAACTCCGCACTGCGTAAAGTTTGCCGTGTTCGTCTGACTAACGGTTTTGAAGTGACTTCCTACATCGGTGGTGAAGGTCACAACCTGCAGGAGCACTCCGTGATCCTGATCCGTGGCGGTCGTGTTAAAGACCTTCCGGGTGTTCGTTACCACACCGTTCGTGGTGCGCTTGACTGCTCCGGCGTTAAAGACCGTAAGCAAGCTCGCTCCAAGTATGGCGTGAAGCGTCCTAAGGCTTAATGGTTCTCCGTTAAGTAAGGCCAAACGTTTTATATTAATGTCAAACTAAACTCTTTGAGTTTTGGACAATCCTGAATTAACAACGGAGTATTTCCATGCCACGTCGTCGCGTCATTGGTCAGCGTAAAATTCTGCCGGATCCTAAGTTCGGATCAGAGCTGCTGGCTAAATTTGTAAATATCCTGATGGTAGATGGTAAAAAATCTACTGCAGAAGCAATCGTCTATACCGCTCTTGAGACCCTGGCTCAACGTAGCGGTAAAGGCCACCTGGAAGCATTCGAAGTCGCTCTGGACAACGTTCGTCCGACTGTCGAAGTTAAGTCCCGCCGCGTTGGTGGTTCAACTTATCAGGTTCCAGTTGAAGTACGTCCGGTTCGTCGTAATGCCCTGGCAATGCGTTGGATCGTTGAAGCTGCTCGTAAACGCGGTGATAAATCCATGGCTCTGCGCCTGGCGAACGAACTTTCTGATGCTGCAGACAACAAAGGTACTGCAGTTAAGAAACGTGAAGACGTTCACCGTATGGCAGAAGCCAACAAGGCGTTCGCTCACTACCGTTGGTAATCCCTTCGGAGTTTTAGTCACCTGGCGGGCGCTTCTGGTAAGCAGCCCGCTTTGGGCTACTTAAATTGAACGCCTAAAAGATAAACGAGGAATCAAATGGCTCGTACAACACCCATCGCACGCTACCGTAACATTGGTATCAGTGCGCACATCGACGCCGGTAAAACCACTACTACCGAACGTATTCTGTTCTACACCGGTGTAAACCATAAAATCGGTGAAGTTCATGACGGCGCCGCAACCATGGACTGGATGGAGCAGGAGCAGGAGCGTGGTATTACCATTACCTCCGCAGCAACTACTGCATTCTGGTCTGGTATGGCGAAGCAGTATGAACCGCATCGCGTAAACATCATCGACACCCCGGGGCACGTTGACTTCACTATCGAAGTAGAACGTTCCATGCGTGTTCTTGACGGTGCGGTAATGGTTTACTGCGCAGTTGGTGGTGTTCAGCCACAGTCTGAAACTGTATGGCGTCAGGCTAACAAATACAAAGTTCCGCGTATTGCGTTCGTTAACAAAATGGACCGCATGGGCGCGAACTTCCTGAAAGTTGTTGGTCAGATCAAATCCCGTCTGGGCGCGAACCCGGTTCCGCTGCAGTTGGCGATTGGTGCCGAAGAAGGCTTCACCGGCGTTATCGACCTGGTGAAAATGAAAGCCATCAACTGGAACGATGCCGATCAGGGCGTGACCTTCGAATACGAAGACATTCCTGCTGAGATGGTCGATCTGGCTGAAGAATGGCACCAGAACCTGATTGAATCCGCAGCTGAAGCATCAGAAGAGCTGATGGAAAAATACCTGGGCGGCGAAGAGCTGACTGAGGAAGAAATCAAGACGGCTCTGCGTCAGCGCGTTCTGAACAACGAAATTATCCTGGTAACCTGTGGTTCTGCATTTAAGAACAAAGGCGTACAGGCGATGCTGGATGCGGTAATTGATTACCTGCCGGCACCGACAGACGTACCGGCAATCAACGGTATGCTGGATGACGGTAAAGATACTCCGGCTGAGCGTCACGCAAGTGATGAAGAGCCGTTCTCTGCACTGGCGTTCAAAATCGCTACCGACCCGTTCGTTGGTAACCTGACGTTCTTCCGTGTGTACTCCGGTGTGGTTAACTCTGGTGATACCGTGCTGAACTCCGTGAAATCTGCACGTGAGCGTTTTGGCCGTATCGTTCAGATGCACGCTAACAAACGTGAAGAGATCAAAGAAGTTCGTGCGGGCGACATCGCTGCGGCGATCGGTCTGAAAGACGTGACTACTGGTGACACCCTGTGTAACCCGGATCACCCGATCATTCTGGAACGTATGGAATTCCCGGAACCGGTAATCTCCATCGCTGTAGAACCGAAAACCAAAGCTGACCAGGAAAAAATGGGTCTGGCTCTGGGCCGTCTGGCTAAAGAAGACCCGTCATTCCGCGTATGGACTGATGAAGAGTCTAACCAGACCATCATCGCTGGTATGGGTGAGCTGCACCTCGACATCATCGTTGACCGTATGAAGCGTGAATTCAACGTTGAAGCGAACGTGGGTAAACCTCAGGTTGCTTATCGTGAAGCGATTCGTACGAAAGTTACCGATATCGAAGGTAAACACGCCAAGCAATCTGGTGGTCGTGGTCAGTATGGTCATGTTGTTATCGACATGTACCCACTGGAGCCGGGCTCAAATCCGAAAGGTTACGAGTTCGTCAACGACATTAAAGGTGGTGTAATTCCTGGCGAATACATCCCTGCCGTTGATAAAGGTATTCAGGAACAGCTGAAGTCTGGTCCGCTGGCGGGTTACCCGGTAGTTGACATGGGCGTGCGTCTGCACTTCGGTTCTTACCATGACGTTGACTCCTCTGAGCTGGCGTTTAAACTGGCTGCTTCTATCGCCTTTAAAGATGGCTTTAAGAAAGCAAAACCAGTGCTGCTTGAGCCTATCATGAAGGTTGAAGTTGAAACTCCGGAAGAGAACACGGGTGACGTCATCGGTGACTTGAGCCGTCGTCGTGGTATGCTGCGCGGTCAGGAATCTGAAGTAACTGGCGTTAAGATCCATGCTGAAGTTCCGCTGTCTGAAATGTTCGGATACGCAACTCAACTGCGTTCTCTGACCAAAGGTCGTGCATCATACACGATGGAATTCCTGAAGTATGATGATGCGCCGAACAACGTTGCTCAGGCCGTAATTGAAGCCCGTGGTAAATAAGCCGCAGGGTTAAAACAAAGTCCCGTACCCCCTCGGTGAGGGGGTACTATAGTAAGGAATATAGCCGTGTCTAAAGAAAAATTTGAACGTACAAAACCGCACGTTAACGTGGGCACCATCGGCCACGTTGACCACGGTAAAACTACTCTGACCGCTGCCATCACTACCGTTCTGGCTAAAACCTACGGTGGTTCTGCTCGTGCATTCGACCAGATCGATAACGCGCCGGAAGAAAAAGCTCGTGGTATCACCATCAACACCTCTCACGTTGAATATGACACCCCGACCCGCCACTACGCACACGTAGACTGCCCGGGCCACGCCGACTATGTTAAAAACATGATCACCGGTGCTGCCCAGATGGATGGCGCGATCCTGGTTGTTGCTGCGACTGACGGCCCGATGCCGCAGACCCGTGAGCACATCCTGCTGGGTCGCCAGGTAGGCGTTCCGTTCATCATCGTGTTCCTGAACAAATGCGACAT
>NZ_FOYH01000011.1 GCF_900116015.1 Enterobacter sp. kpr-6 | reverse complement strand
ACTCTTCAATTTAAGTTTGATGCTCGTGAATTAAACTTCGTAATGAATTACGTATGTTCACTCCAGAGACTTGGTATTCATTTAGCGTCCGAAGACGTTTAAGAATCCATGTCCTTGAGTGCCCACACAGATTGTCTGATAAATTGTTAAAGAGCAGTTGCGACGCGCTTTGGCGCTCTGTCGCGAGGTCCCGTATAATACGTTTTCCTCATTCAGAGTCAAGCAATTATTTTCGCTTTTCTCTGTCGGAATTCCCGGAGGAACCCTGCCAACCCGGCGGCCTGTAAGCCGTTGTTCCGTGTCAGTGGAGGCGCATTATAGGGAGTTTCTCCGGGCTGACAACCCCTAATTTTAAAAAATTTGCTGACCGTCTCTTTTTTGTTCAAAACGCCACTAAAGTGCCAGTTTTTCGAGCATTTCAAAGCCGTAGCGATGCAGAACGGGCAATAATTGTACCGTTTCCGGGGTAACCGCCATACAAAAGGCAATGTTTGCATCCGCAGATTTTGCGTCCGGCGCTTCATGTTGTAATAACCAGGCCGTTCGACGGGCAATCGCAGCACCGGAATCCACCAGCCGGGTACCTTCTGGCAACACTTGCAGCAGTTCATCCTGCAGAAGCGGAAAATGCGTACATCCCAGCACCACCGTATCCGGCGGCTCAGGCATCCGTAACCACGGGCGCAGAATACGCTTCAGTTCATCGAGTGAAACAGGCTTACCATGAAGTTTAGCCTCTGCCAGTTCAACCAGCTCGGCTGAACCCAACATTTCGATGTGACATTCATTGGCAAAGCGCTGGATGAGCTCGTGCGTATAAGGACGCTTAACCGTACCGCGCGTCGCCAGCAGTCCGACCACGCCATTTGCCGTTAAGCGTGCAGCAGGTTTGATCGCCGGAACGACACCCACAACCGGGAACGGGAATTTTTCACGCAGAGCAGGAAGGGAAACGGTGCTTGCCGTATTACAGGCAATAACGGCTAATGCCAGCGGATAACGCGCCTGAACGGCGGTGACGATCTCAAGCACACGCTCAACGATAAAGGCCTCGCTTTTTTCACCATACGGGAAAGCCACATTATCGAAGGCGTAAATGTAATGAAGATCCGGCAGAAGCTGCCGAATCTCATCATAAACCGATAACCCACCGACGCCGGAGTCAAACACCAGCACGGTAGGTCTGGGGTCAGAAGGTGTAGCTGCCCGACAAGTTGTATTCTCGCCCTGCAGTTTGGTAGCCATAAGCTGTCTCGTAATCTTTATCGAACAGGTTAGCTATTTTACCACGAACTGTAAGGTGAGAGGTGACCGGATATGACGCAGCAACGTCCACCGTGCTGTAACTCGGCAGAACTTGCTGTTTATTATTGTACTGGGACGTATTGTTGTCGTAACGCTTGCCAAAATACTGCCAGGAAATGTCCATATCCACGTCGTACATGGTCCAGTCGAGCTGGTATTTCGCCTGACGTTTAGAACGGCGCGCCAGCACTTCATCGTTTTCATCGTTGCGCGGGTCAACATATTGCAACGTCACACGATGGCTGAACATACCGGTATCCACACTCCCGGTCCACTCCACGCCTTTAATGGTCGCCGAGTTGATATTATCGTAAGACCCGTCAAACGTGACCGGATCGGAATAATAGGTGATCAGGTTGGTGATTTTGTAATGGTACGCCGACAGCCGCCAGTCCAGCGGGCCGGTCAAGCCTTCCAGTCCCGCTTCCCACTGTTTTGACTCTTCCGGTTTCAGATTCGGGTTCGCATCAATCCCAAAGCGGGTTGAGCCGTATTGCTGGCCCAGCGATGGCGCGAGGAAGCCCGTGCCGTAAGCGAGGGTTGCGCGGTAGTTCTCAACAAACTCCCAGCCCGCCGCCGTCTGCCAGGTGCCATGCCAGCCGAACTGCTCGTCATGCTCCTCACGACCTGACGCTTCAAGCGTGACGCTGCCAAATTGCTGTTGCCCCGTCAGATACAAACCGGTGTTATCGCGCTTATAGCTGTCGGACAGCGTGGCATCGGACGAGGTCAGGCGTTGCTGCTGCCAGTCAACGCCCGCGCTCACAGAACCCTGACCAATGACAACGTTGTTGCCCCATTGCAGGTTACGCTGCTCCATCCGATCCAGGGTGGTGGCATCACCGTAACGGCCATAGATGCTGCTGTAGTTGTAATCCTTGATCTTCTGGTAGCTCGCAATGAGCTGCGAAGAGTAAATGTCGGAATGAAAAGCCAGGCCCGCATCCCATGTCTGGTTATAAAGCTGGTTTTCATCCGCGCTATAGGCAGGGAGGTAAGGCGCGCTGCCTAAATCATAATCGACATTGTTGCTGTAGCTGTGACCACGGAAGAAGCCGGAGAAGCTCTCATTAAAGGTATGCTCAAGGCTTCCCCAAAATGTTTTGTTCCGGTAGCCGTCACGGTCGCCATCGTGATCCCAACTGGAACCGGGCTGTACGTCGAAGCCTCTGGTACTTTCATACGATCCGGCCACCGTCGCCACGGTATCACCAAAGCGCTGGCGCAGCGTGCCATCATATTGCTGATACCCTTTCGAGCCGACGCCCGCGGTAATTTTTGATTCGTCCTGATCGCTGTGAGTAATGACGTTAATCACGCCACCCATCGCCCCGGAGCCATAAATCGCCGAACGCGGGCCACGGATGTACTCGATGCGCTGCACCAGCGAAACCGGGATCTGATTCAGATCGGCATTATTGGTAATGCCGGGACGCGCCATCGGAACGCCATCCACCAGGATTAAAACCTGTTTGGTTTCCGTGCCGCGAATAAATAAAGAAGAGGTCTGCTTCATACCGCCGTTCTGGGCGACATCGACACCCGGTAAACGACGAAGCACATCATTAAGGGTTTTCGCCTGCCAGCGGTCGATATCCTCACGGGTAACGATATCGGTTGGTGCCAGCACGGTATTCACCGGCTGTTGAAAACGATTTGCGGTAATGACGACGGTTTCGGGATTGCTGTCCTGCGCCCAGCCGGAAAAAGCCGTGACGGAAAGCGCCGTCAGCAGCGAAGTTTTTTTAATCATTGTTAAAGCATCCACAATATAAGAAGGATGCCGCAGGCTCCATCGATAGCACGCGATGATGTGAACCAAATGCGACGTAAACCGGCAGGTCTTCGGGCTTGGAGGTATAACGGGGTGATGACTTCCCACCTTACGGCAGTGTCTGCTTTCGCACTCACCTTAGAACTCCTTACCGCTGCGCGTCAGCCCCAGATTCGCACTGGGTTCCCTTTTAACTCACAGGACCGGAAGTCGGATGCTACATTTAGTTACGTATAGATGTCCAGACTGCTAATTAATAAATCGAAAAACGCCGGGGCTGGACAATACGCGCACAATCCCTACAATCCCCGCGTAATTCACTTTCACTCAGGAAGCGCCATGACCCCCGAACACCTCCCGACAGAACAGTACGAAGCTCAACTGGCCGAAAAAGTCGTGCGTCTGCAAAGTATGATGACGCCCTTTTCCGCGCCGGTGCCGGAGGTGTTTCGTTCGCCGGTCAGCCACTACCGGATGCGTGCCGAATTCCGCATCTGGCACGATGGCGACGACCTGTACCACATCATTTTCGATCAGCAGACCAAAAGCCGCATTCGTGTAGACAGTTTCCCGGCGGCAAGTGAACTGATTAACCAGCTGATGCGCGAGATGATGTCCGCCGTGCGCGATTCCCGCGTGCTGCGCCACAAGCTGTTCCAGATTGACTATCTCACCACCCTGAGCAATCAGGCTGTCGTCTCGCTGCTGTACCATAAAAAGCTGGATGACGAATGGCGCACTGAGGCAGAAGCCCTGCGCGATGCGCTGCGGGCGCGGAACATCAATGTGCATATCATCGGGCGGGCGACTAAAACCAAAATCGCGCTGGATCAGGATTTTATTGATGAGCGTCTGCCGGTAGCGGGCAGAGAGATGATTTACCGTCAGGTCGAAAACAGCTTCACGCAGCCGAACGCGGCGATGAATATTCAGATGCTGGAATGGGCGCTTAACGCCACGAAGAACTCGACCGGGGATTTACTGGAACTGTACTGCGGCAACGGTAACTTCTCACTGGCACTGGCGCGTAATTTTGAGCGGGTGCTGGCCACCGAAATCGCCAAACCGTCCGTTGCGGCGGCGCAATACAACATTGCGGCGAACCACATTGATAATGTGCAGATTATTCGTATGGCGGCGGAAGAATTTACCCAGGCGATGAACGGCGTACGCGAGTTCAATCGCTTGCAGGGTATCGATCTGAAGAGCTATCAGTGCGAAACGATATTTGTCGATCCGCCACGCAGCGGTCTGGACAGCGACACCGAGAAGATGGTGCAGGCGTATCCACGCATTCTGTACATCTCCTGTAACCCGGAAACACTGTGCAAGAACCTGGAAAACTTAAGTCAGACGCATGATATTGAGCGCCTGGCGCTGTTCGACCAGTTCCCGTATACGCATCATATGGAGTGTGGGGTGCTGTTAGTGCGTAAGGGGTGATTTCCCCCCTCACCCCGGCCCTCTCCCTCAGGGAGAGGGAGAAAAGCGAGTCCGCACTCGATCTGTCCCCTCTCCCCACGGGAGAGGGTTAGGGTGAGGGGTAAAAAGCCGTTTACTCCGGCAACTGCTCTTTGCGGTTGCGCATCCGGTACCCAATCCAGAACACCAGCACCACCGACAATACCGCAGGCACGAAATTCGAGCCGATGGCCGGATATTCGGCACGCACCACCGCGCTATACAGCAACACACCTAAAATAAAGCAGGCGGCGGCCAGTCCTGGCAGCCCGAGCGGCATGCTGCGGTTCTGATAACGCTGATGCAAACAGTAAATAGTCAGTACCAGGGCGATCAGCGGGAAAAGCGAAAACGGCACCACGGAACTGAAAATCGCAGTAAACGTGCCGTTGATGGATAAGCCAGCGATCAACGCCAGCAGCAACGTACCTTTATCTTGACCTGATTGTCTCATTACTCATCCTTCACTCATCGGGTTGATGTGAAACTTTCTCTTGTTCACGGCGATACCAGTAATACGCGCCTTTGGAAATCATCCGCAGTTGCAATACCAGTCGCTCTTCTAATTGCCGACGCTGTTCAACGCCAACATCCAGGGCTTCGGCACCCGCGCTGAACACGATGGTCACCATCGCTTCCGCCTGTGCTTCGGTGAAGGCCCGTGGCATATGGCTTTCGAGTTCAAGATAGTCGGCAAGTTCCGCAATAAAGTGCTGTATTTCGCGCGCCACAGCGGCACGGAAAGCGGCAGAGGTGCCAGAACGTTCCCGCAGTAACAGACGAAAAGCATTAGGGTTATTGCCGATAAATTCCATAAACGTGGAAACTGACGTGCGGATCACGCTGCCGCCCTTGGCGATACGCTGACGCGCCTGACGCATCAACTGGCGTAGCATTAATCCGCTTTCATCAACCATCGTCAGACCAAGCTCATCCACATCGCGAAAATGGCGATAAAATGACGTGGGCGCAATACCCGCCTCGCGCGCCACTTCGCGCAGGCTCAGGCTGGCAAAACTCCGCTCAGCGCTTAATTGACTAAATGCCGCTTCTACCAGCGAACGCCGGGTGCGTTCTTTTTGTTGCGCTCTAACGCCCATCACGATGTTTGAATCCTTCCAAAGGCCTGCTGGCACTATACCAGACAATAAAACTAATGGGTTTGCATTGCTTTGTGAATGATTGTTTACAAGGCATTTCATCTTTGAACCGGCAAAAAGCACAACGAAAATTGGGTTATCCCGGCAAAGATGTTAGTATTCTGTTGCTATTATGTATAAGAACAGGTAAGCCTCATCATGCCACATTCCTACGATTACGATGCAATAGTTATAGGTTCCGGCCCCGGCGGCGAAGGCGCAGCAATGGGACTGGTTAAACAGGGAGCACGCGTTGCCGTTGTCGAACGCTACCACAACGTGGGCGGCGGCTGTACGCACTGGGGCACCATCCCCTCCAAAGCGCTTCGCCATGCTGTCAGTCGCATTATCGAATTTAACCAAAACCCTCTGTACAGCGACCATTCCCGCCTTCTTCGTTCCTCTTTTGCCGATATCCTCAACCACGCCGACAATGTGATTAACCAGCAAACTCGCATGCGGCAAGGTTTTTATGAGCGCAACCACTGTGAAATCCTGCAGGGCAACGCTCATTTTGTTGACGAGCACACCCTGGCGCTGGAGTGCCATGACGGCACTGTCGAAACTCTCACCGCCGAGAAATTTGTGATTGCCTGCGGCTCGCGCCCCTATCACCCGGCGGATGTCGATTTTGCCCATCCGCGCGTGTATGACAGTGATTCCATCCTCAGTCTGCACCATGAACCACGCCATGTGATCATCTATGGTGCCGGGGTGATCGGCTGCGAATACGCGTCGATCTTCCGGGGAATGGACGTGAAAGTGGATCTGATTAACACCCGCGATCGCCTTCTGGCCTTCCTCGATCAGGAGATGTCAGATTCGCTCTCTTATCACTTCTGGAACAATGGCGTGGTTATCCGCCATAACGAAGAGTACGAGCGGATTGAAGGCACCGATGACGGGGTGATCATGCACCTGAAATCCGGCAAGAAACTTAAAGCCGATTGCCTGCTGTATGCCAACGGACGTACCGGTAACGTGGATTCGCTGAGCCTGGAAAACATCGGTCTGAAAGCCGACGGGCGTGGCCTGCTGAAAGTGAACAGCATGTACCAGACGGCACTGCCGCATGTGTATGCCGTAGGGGATGTGATTGGCTACCCAAGCCTGGCATCTGCCGCTTACGATCAGGGCCGTATCGCTGCTCAGGCGATGGTGAAAGGCGAAGCCACCGCGCATCTGGTCGAAGATATCCCGACCGGGATTTATACCATCCCGGAAATCAGCTCTGTCGGCAAAACCGAACAGCAGCTCACGGCGATGAAAGTGCCTTATGAAGTGGGGCGCGCGCAGTTTAAACACCTCGCGCGGGCGCAAATCGTCGGCATGAGCGTCGGCACGCTGAAAATCTTATTCCATCGTGACACAAAAGAGATTTTGGGGATCCACTGCTTTGGTGAGCGCGCGGCTGAGATTATTCACATCGGCCAGGCGATTATGGAGCAGAAAGGTGGCGGTAACACCATTGAGTACTTTGTTAACACCACCTTCAATTACCCGACCATGGCGGAAGCCTATCGGGTTGCCGCGTTAAACGGCTTAAACCGCCTGTTTTAACACGCTGTCGAAATGGCCATCCATGGTTGTACGGATGGCCTCTGCCAGTTGCTCATAACGGCTACGCAACGGCGATCCCGGACGATAAACCAGACCCACGGTACGACGCGGCTCCGGCTTAATGCACGGCAGATAAACCACACCATCACGTTTGCGCTCACGTGGAACGGACAGCGCAGGCAGTAAAGTAATGCCGCTTCCTGCCGCTACCATGTTACGCAGCGTTTCAAGGCTGGTTGCACGGAAATGCGTATCTTCTTCCGCACCGGCTTCAAAACAGAAGCCCATCGCCTGATCGCGCAGGCAGTGACCATCTTCCAGCATCAGCAGCTTTTCACCAGCCAGTTCGCCCATCGGCACGCGGTCACGATTAGCCCACGGGTGATCTTCATAGACCGCCAGCAACATAGGCTCGTCAAACAGGGGCACTTCAATAAAGGCTTCACTCTCTTTCACCAGCGCCAGGATCACACAATCCAGCTTGCCGCTGTCGAGTTGTGCCAGCAGTTGATGCGTCTGCGCTTCATGCAGATACATTTCCAGTTTTGGGAATGTCTGATGCAGCAGCGGGATAATTTGCGGGAGCAGATACGGGCCAACGGTGGGGATAAGGCCAATATGCAGCGGGCCGGACATGGTATCCCCCTGCTGGCTTGCCATTTCCTTGAGCACTTTGACCTCGCGCAATACGGTGCGCGCCTGATCCACCAGCAGCAAACCAGCCTGAGTGAACAGCACCTTGCGGCTGGTACGCTCCAGCAGCATAACGCCAAGTTCATCTTCAAGTTTACGGATTTGGCCGCTCAGCGTGGGCTGGCTGACGTGGCAGGAGTCTGCCGCACGGCGGAAGTGACGGTGTTCAGCTAACGCAACCAGGTATTCCAGATCACGAATATTCATTATTCATCCTCCAACGCCACGATAGTTCATGGCGATAGATAGCATAGCAACGAACGATTATCCCTATCAAGGGTTCTGTACAATAATTAGCTCCATAAACGAAGCGGCAGTTCATAAACCCCCTTGAAGCCAGGCCCTTCGTTTATAGACAACTAAAGCCAACGTGAACTTTTGCGGACCTGAGTGTCCGCATTTTTTTTGCGTAAAAAAGCCCGGCGAAGATGCCAGGCTCTTAATTTGATTTGCTGTCCCCTCACCCTAACCCTCTCCCACAGGGAGAGGGAACAGATCGAGCACCGACTCGCCTTTCTCCCTCTCCTTCGGGGAGAGGGCCGGGGTGAGGGGCAGATCGAGCACCGACTCGCCTTTTTCCCTCTCCCTGTGGGAGAGGGCCAGGGTGAGGGGTACTCCCAGCCCTACACCAACCGCGCCTTCGCATCGGCAATCGCCTGCGCCACCTGCGTCGGTGACACCCCGCCTTTCGCCGCGCGCTTGTCCAGGCACGATTGCAGCGACAGGATCGGATAAACATCCTCCCCAATCACATCGCTGAATTTTTGCAGATCAGCCAGCGCCAGATCTTCTAACGGCTTGCCCTGGGCAATGGCTTCCACCACCGCTTCACCGACAATATGGTGCGCTTCACGGAACGGCACGCCTTTCGCGACCAGATAATCCGCAAGCTCAGTTGCATTGGCATAACCCTGCTGCGCCGCTTCCTGGCAACGCGGGCGTTTCACCTGAATGCCATCCAGCACCAGCGCCGCCATATGCAGGCAATCCAGCCAGGTGTCGAGTGCGTCGAACAGCCCTTCTTTGTCTTCCTGCATATCTTTGTTGTACGCCAGCGGCAGACCTTTCAGGGTCATCATCATGCCGGTCAGCGCGCCCTGCACACGGCCACATTTGCCACGGATCAGCTCCAGCGCATCCGGGTTTTTCTTCTGCGGCATTAAAGAAGAGCCGGAGGTCACGCGGTCAGACAGCTCCACAAAGCCCGCTTCGCCGGTATTAAAGAAAATCAAATCTTCAGCAAAGCGCGACAGATGCACCATGCCAATCGACGCCGCCGACAGCAGTTCCAGCACATGATCGCGGTCAGAAACGCTGTCCAGGCTGTTACGGGTTGCGCTGGCAAAGCCCAGCCAGCCCGCTAACTGCTCACGGTCGATTTCATATGCCGTGCCCGCCAGCGCGCCACAGCCCAGCGGGCTGATATCGACACGCTTAAGCGCATCCTGCAAACGGCTTTCGTCACGGGCCAGCATCTCAACATAGGCCAGACACCAATGTGCAAAGGTCACTGGCTGTGCGCGTTGCAGGTGCGTATAGCCCGGCATTACCGCATCCTGATTATTCTGCGCAGTCTCAACCAGCGCGCCCTGCAACTGACGATTTGCCGCCAGCAACTCGCCCACCTGCTCTTTACACCACAGTTTCAGATCGGTGGCGACCTGATCGTTACGGCTACGCCCGGTGTGCAGTTTTTTGCCCAGCGCACCGACTTTATCGATGAGCTTACCTTCCACCCAGCTATGAATATCTTCGGCGTCGCTCGCCAGAATTTGCTGCGGATCCAGACGCACTTCTTCCAGCAGATTATTCAGCGCTTCTTCAAGCTGCGCCTGCTCATCTGCGGTCAGTACGCCAACCGTCACCAGCGCTTTAGACCAGGCCACAGAGCCAACGATATCCTGCTCCGCCAGGCGATAGTCAAAGCGCAAAGAGTCGTTGAACTGTTTGAACCGTTGATCCGCTGCCTGAGTAAAACGCCCGCCCCAAAGTGCCATAACCTTTTTCCTTTAAATTTGTTTAATTGTATTTGTTCCCTCTCCCTCCGGGAGAGGGTCAGGGAAAATCCTTAAGCCAGAATCCGCGTGCCAATCGGCGTGCCGTTAAACAGCGCCGGCAGTTGCTCCGCATGACGCCAGGAGGCGATATCCACCGGGCGACCCAGGGTGCGGGCCGCATCCAGCGCGGCATTCACCTTCACGATCATGCCATCGGTGATAATGCCCTGCGCGATAAGCTGCTCAGCTTTCGCCGCCGTCATCTCAGCGATCCGCTGGCCTTTTCCGTCCAGAATACCGCTCACGTCAGACAGCAGGATCAAATCTGCACCCAGAGTCGCCGCCAGCGCGGTAGCCGCCTGATCCGCGTTCACGTTCATTAACTGACCGTCATCCGTTACGCCGATAGAGCTGATAACCGGCAGGAAACCGCCTTCCAGCAGGGTGTTAATCAGTTTCGGGGAGCCCGGCTGCGCCAGTCCCACGTGACCTAACTCTTCATCAAGCTGTGTCACTTTCGCGCTGTCGCCATCACCTAAAAACAGGCCGACTGACGCGATATGATGTTTTTTCGCCCACGCCAGCAGGGTCTTATTCGCCGTCCCAGCCAGCGCGCCGGTGATGATGTCAATCTGATCGGCAGGCGTCACGCGCAGGCCATTTTTCTTGCTGACCGGCAGATTGAGTTGCTTCATTAACTCATCCACCACGCAGCCACCGCCATGGACGATGACCAGCGGGCGCTGATGCGATTCGCGATAATTCACCAGTGCCGTAAACAAACGCGCCAGCGCTTCTTCACTATCCAGCAGGACACCACCCAGTTTGATAATTAATGGATTCATCATCACGCCTAATCTTTAAATAAGAGACAGGGTTTCAGCATAGCCGAAACGAATATTTGCACACTGCACGGCCTGCGCGGCTGCACCTTTAAGCAGGTTGTCTTCCGCCGCGACAATAATCACGTGCTGATCTTTCACGACAAAACCGATATCGCAGAACGGCATGCCCACCACATTTTTCAGCGCCGGAACCCCTTTGTCATACAGGCGCACCAGCGGTTTACCGGCGTAAGCCTGCGTGAACGCGTCGGTCACCTGCTCTTTGGTCACGCCCGGTTGCAGGCGGCAGGTGATGGTTTCCAGAATACCGCGCGGGAAATTCCCCAGATGCGGGGTAAAAATGACCTCAGCACCCAGGTGAGTGGTAATTTCCGGGTGGTGGCGGTGATTAAACACGCCATAAGGTTGCAGGCTCACTTCACAGAAACTGTTGGAAATCGCTGCCTTACGTCCCGCGCCGCTTACGCCGCTGGTAGCGTTGATCACCGGCCACTGATTGAGATCCAGCAGGCCCGCGTCGATCAGCGGTTTCAGCGATAACTGCGCCGCCGTCGGGTAGCAACCCGGCACCGCAATCAGATTCGCTTCTTTTATTTTGTCGCCATTCCACTCCGCCAGCCCGTAGACCGCCTGCTCAAGCAGGTGCGGGTGTTGATGGGTAAAGCCATAGAAGGTGTCGTAGAAGGCGGCATCGTTAACGCGGAACGCGCCGGAGAGATCGAATACCACGCAACCCGCCGCCAAAAACTGCGGAGCGAGGTCATGGCTAACCTCATGCGCCGTGGCCAGAAACACCACATCCACACCGTCGGTGAACTCGCTGATATCCGACATCGGCTGCAATGGCAGATCGACAATGCCCTTAAGTTGCGGATGCAAATCGGAAATTAACTTTCCGGCATCATTGCTTTGCGCTGACACGGTCAAAGCGGTTATGGTCATATGAGGATGGCGATTCACGTAGCTTACAAGCTCTGCGCCCGCATAACCGCTAGCGCCCACAATCAGCGTATTCAACATCGGGTTCCTTTACGATCAACGTTAGTGTATTTTTATTCACATTTACTGCATGAATATTGATACTATCACGACCTAAGGTGTGTCAACAATGAAAATGAATTTACCGCCATTTATCGAGATTTACCGCGCCCTGATTGCCACGCCGTCTATCAGCGCAACGGAAGAAGCGCTGGATCAGAGTAATGCGACTTTAATCAATCTGCTGGGCGGCTGGTTTGGCGATCTTGGGTTTAAGGTTGAAATCCAGCCGGTACCCGGAACGCGAAATAAATTCAACATGCTGGCCACCGCAGGCCAGGGCGCAGGCGGTTTACTGCTGACCGGCCACACCGACACCGTACCTTATGATGATGGTCGCTGGACGCGCGATCCTTTCACCCTGACCGAACACGACAACAAACTCTACGGCCTCGGCACCGCCGACATGAAAGGCTTTTTTGCCTTTATTCTTGATGCGCTGCGTGACGTGGATGTGACGAAGCTGAAAAAGCCGCTGTACGTGCTGGCGACCGCCGATGAAGAGACCAGCATGGCGGGCGCGCGCTACTTCGCCGAACACGCCGAAATTCGCCCGGACTGCGCCATCATTGGCGAGCCGACCTCCTTACAGCCGGTACGTGCGCACAAAGGTCATATTTCCCACGCCATCCGCGTGCTCGGACAGTCCGGTCACTCCAGCGATCCCGCGCGTGGGGTAAACGCCATTGAACTGATGCACGATGCCATCGGCCACATCCTGACTCTGCGCGACACCTTAAAAGAGCGCTATCACTTCGACGCCTTCACCGTGCCGTACCCGACACTGAACCTCGGTCATATTCACGGTGGTGATGCAGCAAACCGGATCTGTGCCTGTTGCGAACTGCACATGGATATCCGCCCGCTGCCGGGCATAACGCTCAACGACTTAGACGGCCTGCTCAACGAAGCGCTGGAGCCGGTCAGCGCGCGCTGGCCGGGGCGCTTAAATATCGCTGAATTACACCCGCCGATCCCTGGCTACGAATGCCCGCCGGATCACCAACTGGTGCAGGTGGTGGAGAAGCTGCTCGGCACGCAGACGGAAGTGGTGAACTACTGCACCGAAGCGCCGTTTATTCAGACGCTGTGTCCGACACTGGTGTTAGGCCCCGGGTCGATTAACCAGGCGCACCAGCCGGATGAATATCTGGAAACCCGCTTTATTAAGCCGACGCGGGAGTTGATCACCCAGGTGGTGCATCACTTCTGCTGGCACTAATGCTTTTCCCCTCACCCTAACCCTCTCCCCAGGGGAGAGGGAACCGTCCGCGCACAGTCCCGCCCTTCCCCCTCTCCCTCAGGGAGAGGGTCGGGGTGAGGGTCCGGTGTTCCCCCTCTCCCTCAGGGAGAGGGCCGGGGTGAGGGTCCGGTGTTCCCCCTCTCCCTCAGGGAGAGGGCCGGGGTGAGGGTGTGGTCTTCTGCCGGCGTGAAGGGAATTTTTAACATTTTCATAAGCAATACTTATCTGCCTTAAAGCGAATTAAATTTCGTAAATTGCCGCGATTTATTCGTTTGCTGAACCGTTTTCGCAGCAATTGACGCAAGGGGTTTTACGTGGCTTTATAAAAGGCGGTGTCTTGTATCCATACGCTTACATTGCGAAGCGGCGGGTATAACAAAATAAAATGAGATGGGGTGTCTGGGTTAACATGAACGAACAATATTCCGCTTTGCGTAGTAATGTCAGTATGCTCGGCAAGCTGCTGGGAGATACCATCAAGGATGCTCTGGGAGAGAACATTCTCGACCGTGTAGAAACAATTCGAAAGCTCTCTAAATCTTCACGTGCAGGTAATGAAGCCAACCGTCAGGAACTGCTCACCACCTTGCAGAACCTGTCCAACGATGAACTGTTGCCGGTTGCACGGGCATTTAGCCAGTTTTTGAACCTTGCCAACACCGCTGAGCAATACCACAGCATTTCGCCGAACGGTGAAGGTGCCAGCAACCCGGAAATCATTGCGCGCACGCTCAGAAAACTCAAAGACCAACCCGATCTCAACGAAGCCATTATCAAAAAAGCGGTGGAATCCCTGTCGCTGGAACTGGTACTGACCGCACACCCGACGGAAATCACCCGTCGCACACTGATCCACAAAATGGTGGAAGTGAACGCCTGCTTAAAGCAGCTCGATAACAAAGATATCGTCGATTATGAACGCAACCAGCTGATGCGTCGTCTGCGCCAGCTAATTGCGCAGTCCTGGCACACGGACGAAATCCGCAAACATCGCCCAAGCCCGGTCGATGAAGCCAAATGGGGCTTTGCGGTGGTTGAAAACAGCCTCTGGGAAGGCGTGCCGAACTACCTGCGCGAACTGAACGAACAACTGGAAGAGAACCTCGGCTACAAACTGCCGGTAGATTTTGTGCCCGTGCGCTTCACCTCCTGGATGGGCGGCGACCGCGACGGCAACCCGAACGTGACCGCCGACATCACTCGCCACGTCCTGCTGCTGAGCCGCTGGAAAGCCACCGACCTGTTCCTGAAAGATATTCAGGTGCTGATCTCTGAACTCTCCATGGTCGAATGCACCGACGAACTGCGCGAAATGGTCGGCAGCGACGGCGCACAAGAGCCATACCGCTACCTGATGAAAGGGCTGCGGAGCCAGTTGATGGCAACGCAGGCCTGGCTGGAAGCGCGTCTGAAAGGCGAGCGCCTGCCGAAACCGGCGGGCCTGCTGACGCAAAACGAACAGCTATGGGAACCGCTGTACGCCTGCTATAAATCCCTGCAGGCCTGCGGCATGAGCATCATCGCCAATGGTGAGTTGCTCGACACCCTGCGCCGCGTGAAGTGTTTCGGCGTGCCGCTGGTGCGTATCGATGTGCGCCAGGAAAGCACCCGCCACACCGAAGCGCTGGGCGAGCTGACCCGCTACCTCGGCATCGGCGACTACGAAAGCTGGTCAGAAGCCGACAAACAGGCGTTCCTGATCCGCGAACTGAATTCCAAACGTCCGCTGCTGCCGCGCAACTGGGAGCCCAGCGACGAAACCCGCGAAGTCTTCAATACCTGCAAAGCGATCGTTGATGCGCCGAAAGGATCCGTTGCCGCCTATGTGATCTCCATGGCGAAAACGCCGTCCGACGTGCTGGCAGTGCACCTGCTGCTGAAAGAAGCGGGCATTACTTTCGCGCTGCCGGTCGCCCCGCTGTTTGAAACCCTGGACGATCTGAACAACGCCGATGATGTGATGACCCAGTTGCTGAATATCGACTGGTATCGCGGCTTTATTCAGGGCAAACAGATGGTGATGATTGGCTATTCTGACTCCGCGAAAGACGCGGGCGTGATGGCGGCATCCTGGGCGCAGTATCAGGCACAGGACGCACTGATCAAAACCTGCGAAAAAGCGGGCATCGAACTGACGCTGTTCCACGGACGCGGCGGCTCTATCGGTCGCGGGGGCGCACCGGCCCACGCAGCCCTGCTCTCGCAACCGCCGGGCAGCCTGAAGGGTGGCCTGCGCGTCACCGAACAGGGCGAAATGATCCGCTTTAAATACGGTCTGCCGGAAATCACTATCAGCAGCCTGTCGCTCTACACCAGCGCGATTCTGGAAGCCAACTTGCTGCCGCCGCCGGAACCGAAAGATTCCTGGCGTCACATCATGGATGAGCTGTCAGACATCTCCTGCGACATGTACCGTGGCTACGTGCGTGAAAACGAAAGTTTCGTGCCCTATTTCCGCCAGGCCACGCCGGAGCAGGAACTGGGCAAACTGCCGCTCGGCTCGCGTCCGGCCAAACGTCGTCCGACCGGTGGCGTCGAGTCACTGCGCGCGATCCCGTGGATCTTCGCCTGGACGCAGAACCGCCTGATGCTGCCCGCCTGGCTGGGTGCTGGTGCGGCGCTGCAAAAAGTGGTCGAAGATGGCAAGCAGAGCGAGCTGGAAGCGATGTGCAGCGACTGGCCGTTCTTCTCCACTCGCCTCGGAATGCTGGAAATGGTCTTCGCCAAAGCCGACCTGTGGCTGGCGGAATACTACGATCAGCGTCTGGTGAAATCTGACCTGTGGACGCTCGGTAGCGAGCTACGCGGTCTGCTGGAAGCGGATATCAAAGTGGTGCTGGATATCGCCAACGATTCGCATCTGATGGCCGATCTGCCGTGGATTGCCGAGTCTATTCAGTTGCGTAACATCTATACCGATCCGCTGAACGTCCTGCAGGCTGAGCTGCTCTACCGTTCACGCAAAGCCGAAGAAGAAGGTCAGGAACCGGATCCGCGTGTGGAACAGGCGCTGATGGTCACGATCGCAGGCGTTGCCGCCGGTATGCGTAACACTGGCTAACGCGCAATAGTGAAAGCCCGGTAGCGCAACGCTCACCGGGCTGACTATAATTCCAACCCTGAACGACCCAGGGCAAAAACCATGCATCACGACGTCAGCCATCTTCTTGCCAGATTACTCACTGGCCCTTCACCACTTCAGCGCGTCTGGTTTGCCAGCATGACGGGACCGGTGCCCGATCTGGCGTTTCAGGTCGATTTTCCGCGCCTCGAAATCGTGCTTGAAGGCCAGGTGACTGACGCCGCAATCGACGGCGTTCTTAATGAGCGCGACGCCCTGTTTGTTCCCGCTGGCGGCTGGAACGCCCCGCAATGGCAACAGCCCGCCACCACGTTAAGCATTCTTTTCGGCAAGCAGCAACTGGGATTCAGCGTGCAGCGCTGGGACGGAAACAGCCTGCATAATCTGGCGAAAGAGCACGTCGCCCGGCGCGGGCCGCGCATTGGGTCGTTTTTACTGCAAACGCTCGGTGAAATGCAGATGCAGCCGCAGGAGCAACTCACCGCCCGCCTGATCGTGATGAGCCTGCTCAGCCATTGCAGCGATTTATTAGGCAGCCAGATCCAGACCGCATCCCGGAGCCAGGCGCTGTTCGAAGCCGTTCGTCGTTATATCGATGAACACTACGCCTCGCCGCTTACCCGCGAATCGGTCGCCCAGGCGTTTTATATTTCGCCTAATTATCTTTCGCACCTGTTTGCGAAAACCGGGGCGACGGGCTTTAACGAATACCTGAATCACATCCGGCTTGAACACGCCCGGACGCTGCTAAAAGGGTACGATCTGAAAGTCAAAGAAGTGGCCCACGCCTGTGGGTTCGTGGACAGTAACTATTTTTGCCGCCTGTTCCGCAAAAATACCGAGCGCACCCCGTCGGAGTATCGCCGTCAGTATCACAGCCAGTTGACGGAAAAAACCGCTACTGAAGAATAAGATGCGTCTGCTGCGGCGCACACAGCAGCTTACGCACTGCACACATGACCTTTTCCGGATCGCGCAAAAAACCATGAATGCCGGACTGCACAATGCGGGTCTGCGCAAAACGTTCCGCACCTGCCAGTTCGATATCCGTAATCAACAGCACCATATCCGCCCGCCGGATGTCATCGTCGCTCAACAGATTTTCTGTGCCCAGTGCGCCCTGGGTTTCGATTTTGATGTGCCACTTTTCCTGTAAGCAGAGCTTCTCCAGCCGCTCAGCCGCCATATAGGTATGCGCCACGCCACTGACACAGGCGGTGACCGCCACCAGATAACGCCCTTTTGTCGCCGACATTTTATCCTCCCACTGTCACCTGAAAGCCCGCCTGCTCTGCAACGCGCTGAACATCCGCCACTTCTGCCATTGCCGGAGGCGCAACGCCCGCCATGGTCCACTCGCGTTCGAGCAGGCGATATTTAGGCTCGCCATACTGATGAAACGGCAGCAGATGGAGCACCCTGAGACCCAGGCTATGCAGCAGCGCCAGTATCCGCTGAATGTTGTCCTCGTTTAGCGTAAAGCCGGGGATCAGCGGCAGGCGTGGCACCACGGTGATGCCTTCCGCCACCAGCATGTTGAGGTTAGCCAGCACGCGCGGCAGGTTGATGTTCAGCACCTGCCGCGCCCGTTCAGCATCCATGATTTTCAAATCGAACAGGACTTCATCGCACTGCTGCGCCAGCCGCAGTAAGCGCTGCGCGGGCGCGTCGCCTGCGGTTTCGATGGCCGTATGCACGCCAAGCTGTCGCAGCCTGGCGAGAAAACGCGTGGCGAACTCAGCCTGCATCAGCACTTCGCCACCGGAGAGCGTCACGCCACCGCCTGAGGCGCGGAAGAACACATCATCTTTCATGACCTCGCACATCAGTTCATCCAGTGTGATGTCGCGCCCAATCTGCTCAAACGCCCCGGACGGACACTCTTGCACGTCCCGCAGGCACGGCTGGCAGTGCAGGCACTTACTTTCGCGTCGCATGGTTTCAATTTTTACTGATATCGATTCCGGGTTCGCGCACCACGGGCAGGTATGCGGGCAGCCTTTAAAAAACACCACCGTGCGGATGCCCTGCCCGTCGTTTAGCGAATAGCGCTGGATATTGAAGATCCGCGCGACATCAGAGCTGGTGCGCGGTCCGGCGAATGATGTCATCCTGGATCTCCTTCGACAGCTCCACGAAGAACGCGCTGTAACCGGCGACGCGAACCACCAGCCCGGCAAAGTCCTGCGGTCGGGCCTGGGCTTCACGCAGGGTGTCACCGTTCACCACGTTGAACTGAATATGCTGCAATTTAAGCTGCGTAAAGGCGCGCAGGAAATCCGCGAGTTTATGCAGGCCGCCGTCGCCTTCAAGCGTTGTGGGGGTAAACTTCACGTTCAGCAGCGTGCCGTTCGACAGCAGGGTGTTATCCAGTTTGCTGACCGATTTAAGTACCGCCGTCGGGCCGTTAACGTCCTGGCCGAGCATCGGCGACAGGCCGCCATCTGCCAGTTGTTCGCCCGCCAGCCTGCCATCCGGCGTTGCGCCAACCACCGCGCCCAACGGCACATGGGCAGAGACGGTGTACGAACCGGGGGTAAAAACACCGCCGCGCGGATTGGCATACTTCTCCACCTCTTTGCAGTAATAACGCAGCAGATCCGCGCTGATGTCATCCACCTCATCGATATCGTTACCGTACTTTTCGAAGCGGTGGATCAGACGTGCGCGAATTTTCGCGCCCGCAGGCGTGGCGAAGTTAGCCCGCAGTTGTGCCAGCAGGTCAGGGAAACTGAGTCGTTGCTGGTCAAAGACCATGCCTTTTAACGCATGCAGGGAGTCGCTCAGGTTGGCGATACCGATCCCCTGCACGCCGGAGAAGTTATAGCGCGCGCCGCCGTCGGTAATATCTTTACCGTTTTGCAGGCAATCACGGATAAACGATGACAGCAGCGGCACCGGAGCCCAGTCGCGGTGGCCGATATCGCAGATGTTGCTGCCCTCGACCATCAGACGAATGTAATGGCTGATTTTTTCGCGGATTTTATTCAGCAATCCGTCCCAGTTCAGGTCAGGTTGATGTTCGTTTTCATAGAGCGTGATCTCCATGACTTTCAGCAGGTTAAACATGGCGATGTCATGCAGCCCGTAGGTTCTGCCAGGGATCGACAGCTCCACGCAGCCGACCACCGCGTAATCGCGCGCATCTTCCAGCGACACGCCCCGGTTGAGAAAGGCAGGCACCACCACTTCATCATTGAAAATTTGCGGAATGCCGGTGCCAAGGCGGATGGTTTCAGCGGTCTTTAATAAAAACGGGCGGTCGATAAGCGCGTTGACGCGTACGCCCAGGTTGGGCTGCGGCAGTTGCACATCCTGATAGGCATCAAGGCACAGGAATGACAGAGTGTTGACCGCGCTGCGTCCGGTCGGCGTCAGGCCACCGAGCAGGGCGGTGTACCCGGTCGGGAAACCCGCGAAATAGCGCGCGCTGCTGGTTGAACGCAGCAGCACCACGTCATTGCATTTGATCCACAGCGATGCCAGAAGCTCGCGCAAAAAGCCCGGCTCTTCCCCCTGCGAAAGTGAAGCCTGATAAAACGGCAGCATGTACTGATCAAAACGTCCCAGCGACAGCGAACTGGCGTTGGATTCGTATTGCAGAATGATGTTCATGTACCAGAAAAGCTGACAGGCCTGCCAGAACGTCTGCGGGCGATGGGTCGCATTGTGCCGCGCAATGTCGGCCATGCGCTGTAACTCTTCACGCCGCACAACATCATCGCAGCACGCGGCCATTTCATCGGCGAGTACGGCATAGCGCAAAATATGGCGCTGCGAGGCCAGCAGCAGTAAAAGCGCGGCCTCGTAAAAAGCATTCTCCGGCTCGCGCTGGCAGTGCACCTGCATCTGCGTTATCAGTTCACCCAGGCCATTCTCCAGCAGATGCGGATAATCAATAATGATATGCCCCTGCCCTTTATCCGTCTGGTTGATGCTAAAGATTTGCGTCCCGACGGCTTCTTTCACCGCATCGGTCATCTGACCGTTGATGAAATCTTTCATCGAGCGATTCGCCCAGTACGGATAAAGCTGTTCGCGGTAAATGCGTTTGTCATCGTCACTGATGGCAAAGCGATCCTGCGGGCGGGTCGGGAACTGATCCAGTTCGTTTAACAGCCAGTACGGATCCATTTCTGGCGAGACGATACCCGCGCGCGGTTTAACCGTGCGGTTACCGGCAATCAGTTCATCGTCACGGATGGCAATCGCCACGTTATCCAGTACCCAGGCTGTCGCTTTAGCACGGCGAAGACAAACCGGTTCGCCTTCAGTCTGGCGGTAGCTCCCGGTGTAGAGCAGCGCTCTTTCCAGAGAAATTTCGCGTGGCTGGCAAAAGAGTGCCGCTTTCAGGCGCTGGATACGATTTGTCATCAGGGATCTCCTGTCAGTGATTTCCCCGCCCTCTGGCGGGGAGTGCGGTTAAGCATGCGCATTCAGATGGGTATCAATCTTGTTCATAATGGCTTCGGCGCGTTTTACCGCATCGCTGATGTTGACGCGCACGATGGTTTTCCCGGCAAAGCGCTCTTCGAACTTAATGCCGATATCTTTGGTCAGCACCACGATATCGGCGCGGGCGATCTCTTCTGCCGTCAGTTCGTTCTCAAGGCCAATAGAGCCTTGCGTCTCGACTTTCACCTGCCAGCCTTTTGCTTTTGCGGCGCTTTCCAGCGCTTCTGCTGCCATGTAGGTATGCGCCACGCCAGACGGACAGGCCGTTACCGCTACGATATTTGCCATGGAAAATCCCTCGCTTAGTTAATTTCGAAATCCAAATCCAGATCGTCTTCTTTTTCGCTCGCCTGCGGTTTCTTTCGCGCCAGGCTTTTAAGCAGGTTGACGCACAGCGCCGTCACCACCGCCCCGACCGCCACCGCCGCCAGATAACCGCCTTTGCCTTCAACTACCGGCAGCACAATCAAACCGCCCCAACCGGCGTAACACTGTGCGCCCAGGACCGCCGCGGTGACTGCGCCGCAGGCTGAACCCAGCATGATGGAGGGAATAACGCGCAGCGGGTCGGCGGCGGCAAACGGAATCGCCCCTTCGGTGACGCCCACGCAGCCCATCACCATCGCCGCTTTCCCGGCTTCGCGTTCTTCCGCGGAGAAATTTTTACGATTCAGAAGCGTTGCCAGGCCTAATCCCAGCGGCGGGACGCAGATGCCGACGGCGGCAATCGCCACCACGCTGTAGACGCCCTGCGCCACGCAAATCAGCATGAAGGCGTAAGCCACTTTGTTGACCGGGCCGCCCATATCGAAGGCCAGCATCAGCCCCATGATGATCGCCAGAACGATAATGCTGCCCTGCTGCATTCCCTGTAGCCATCCGGTCAGGCTCGCCGTCAGCGCCCCGACCGGTTCGCCCAGGCCCCACATCATGATGCCCGCGGTAATAAAGGTGCCAATAATGGGAATGATGAAGATCGGCATGACCGAGCGCAGGACTTTCGGCACCGGCAGCTTTTTGAGGTAGTGCACCACGATGCCGCCAATCAGCCCGGCGATGATCGCCCCGAAGAACCCCGCGCCAAAGCTGTTGCCCACCCAGGCACCGATCGCACAGGGTGCCAGCGCTGCCCGTTCAGCGATGGAGTAGCCAATGTAGGCGGCGAGAAAGGGCACCATCAACGTCAGCCCGGCGACGCCGATATCAAACAGCTTTTTCAGGTTGGGATCGTGCGCGGTATCCGGCACCGCACCCTTGCCGTAGAGCATGACGGAAACCGCCAGCAGAATGCCGCCCGCCACCACAAACGGGATCATGTGCGATACGCCAGTCATCAAATGCTGACGCGCGTTCTTCAGGATATGCATCAACTCTTTCATAAGCGCTCCAAAGGCATTTGCCCTTTTCCACAAGATTGGTGTGGCAACAATAGGCAATCGCAGGAGGCGCAGACAGTGGACAAAAAGTCCATTTACTGGATTTTTGTAATATCAGTCAGAAAATGCGATCCGCCTCATAACTTCATTTTGCGAGCTTTCTCGCAAAGAAATGTAACCTGTGAGTAATATCCCACTTCTGGACTTACATTACATTTATCCAGTTTTTGGCAGATTTGTCAGATAGCGGTTTTACGGCCGGGGCTTTTATGCTGAGTCCTCAACGCGGATTCAGGAGAAGAGCGATGTCTTTGGTTGTGGAATTTGTCTGCGAACTGCCAAACGGTGTCCATGCGCGCCCGGCGAGTCATGTCGAAACGCTGTGCAATACGTTCACGTCAGACATTGAGTGGCTTAATTTGCGCACGGGCAGCAAGGGGAACGCCAAAAGCGCCCTGGCATTAATCGGCACGGACACCCTGATGGGTGACGCCTGCCAGTTACTGATCAGCGGGCACGATGAGCACATAGCCCACCAGCGATTAAGCCAGTGGCTACAGAACGAGTTTCCTCATTGCGACGCGCCGTTGCCCGCCGCCGTAACCGCAGAGTGCGATCCCCTTCCCCTTTCGCTGGCCCATCTCAACCCCACCTTTTTCCGCGCGCAGCCTGTTTGCGGCGGCAGTGCTTGCGGGATACTGCTGCGCCTGCGCGGGCTGGATTTACAACAGCTTGATGACCTGCCCGCCGCGCGCAGTGTGGAAGAGGAGCAGGCCACGCTTGATGCAGGCCTGGCGCGGCTTGGCAAAAGTATTGCGCTGCGTTTACTGGAAAGCGACAGCACGATGCGCGCCATTCTGGAAGCCCATCGCTCGCTCGCCAGCGATACCACGCTGCGCCAGCATTTACTGCATGGCGTCAGCGAAGGCCTGAGTTGCGCCCAGGCCATCGTGCAAAGCGCCGCCCACTTTTGCGAACAGTTCTCCCGCTCGGCGAGCGACTATTTACAGGAACGCGCGCTGGACGTGCGGGATGTCTGCTTCCAGCTTTTACAGCACATTTATGGCGAGCAACGTTTCCCCACGCCCGGCGAACTGACTCAGCCAACCATTTGCCTCAGTGAAGAACTCACGCCCAGCCAGTTTCTGGAACTGGACAAAACGCAGTTAAAAGGCCTGCTGCTGGCAAGCGGTGGAACGACCTCGCACACGGTGATCCTGGCCCGCTCGTTTGGCATTCCGACGCTGGTGGGCGTGGATATTCAGGCGCTTGACGCCTGGCTCAATCAGCCCGCCTGCATTGATGGCAATACGGGCGTGCTGGTCGTCACCCCGGATGACGCCGTGCGGCGTTATTACCAGCAGGAAGCCTGGGTTGCAGAGCAGTTACACCAGCAACAGCGCCAGTGGTTCACGCAGGAAGCGCGCACCGCCGACGATGTACGCATGGAAGTTGCCGCCAACATTGCACACGCCGTGGAAGCCGACGCCGCATTCGGCAATGGTGCAGAAGGTATCGGGCTGTTTCGCACTGAAATGCTCTATATGGATCGCGCCAGCGCGCCCGCTGAAGACGAGCTGTATAACATTTTTTGTGACGCGCTACAGGCGGCCAGCGGGCGCAGCATTATTGTGCGCACCATGGACATCGGCGGCGATAAGCCCGTGGATTATCTCGCTATTCCGGCAGAAAACAATCCGTTTCTCGGCTATCGCGCGGTGCGCATTTACGCCGAGTACGCGGCGCTGTTTACTACCCAGTTACGGGCGATCCTGCGCGCTTCCGCCCATGGCAAACTGAAAATCATGATCCCGATGATCTCCTCGCTGGAAGAGATCCTGTGGGTGAAAGAAAAACTCGCCGCCGCAAAACAGGCGCTGCGCGAAGAGCAGATCGCCTTTGATGAAAAAATCCCGCTGGGCATCATGCTGGAGGTGCCGTCGGTGATGTTTATCATCGACCAGTGCTGCGAAGAGATTGATTTCTTTAGCATCGGCAGTAATGACCTGACGCAATACCTGCTGGCGGTCGATCGCGATAACGCCAAAGTCACCCGCCATTACAACAGCCTGAATCCGGCGTTTTTACGCGCGCTCGATTTCGCTGTGCAGGCGGTGCACCGACAGGGCAAATGGATCGGCCTGTGCGGTGAACTGGGGGCAAAAGGCTCGGTGCTGCCGCTGCTGGTCGGGCTGGGGCTGGACGAAATTAGCATGAGCGCGCCGTCCATTCCGGCGACCAAAGCACGGCTGGCGCAACTGGACAGCCGCGATTGCCGTCGTTTGCTCAACGAGGCGATGCGTTGCCGCACGTCTCTTGAAGTCGAACACCTGCTGGCGCAATTCCGTATGGCGCAGCAGGACGCGCCGCTTATCACCGGCGACTGCATTTCCCTTGATAACGACTGGCGCAGTAAAGAAGAGGTCATGAAAGGCATGACCGATAATCTGCTGCTGGCCGGGCGCTGCCGTTATCCGCGCAAGCTGGAGGCCGATCTCTGGGCGCGCGAAGAGGTGTTCTCCACCGGGCTGGGCTTTAGCTTCGCCATTCCGCACAGCAAATCTGAGCATATTGAGCAATCCACCATCAGCGTGGCGCGACTGCCTGCGCCGGTACGCTGGGGTGACGACGAGGCGCAGTTCATCATCATGCTGACGCTCAATAAACACGCCGCAGGCGATCAGCATATGCGGATTTTTTCGCGGCTGGCGCGGCGCATCATGCACGACGAATTCCGTAGCGCACTGGTTAACGCGGCTTCCACGGAAGCCGTGGCTGAACTGTTGCGGCACGAACTTGAACTTAATCAACCGGGGTAACGCATGGAACTCTATCTGGATACTGCCAATGTGGCAGAAGTTGAACGCCTGGCGCGGATTTTTCCGCTCGCTGGTGTGACCACAAACCCGAGCATCGTGGCGGCGGGTAACGTCTCCATCTGGGAGGTTCTGCCGCGTCTGCAAAAAGCTATCGGCCCTGACGGGACGCTGTTTGCACAGGTAATGAGCCGCAGCGCGGACGGCATGGTGGAAGAAGCGAAGCGCCTGAATCAGGCGGTGCCGGGGATCGTGGTGAAAGTCCCGGTGACGGCGGAAGGTCTGGCTGCCATCAAACGGTTAAAAACAGAAGGTATCGTGACGCTGGGCACCGCTGTTTACAGCGCCGCGCAGGGCCTGCTCGCCGCGCTCGCCGGGGCGAAATATGTCGCGCCGTATGTGAATCGAGTGGATGTCCAGGGCGGCGATGGCATTCGTATGGTGCAGGAACTACAGTCCTTACTGGAGCTTCACGCGCCCGAGAGTATGGTGCTGGCAGCCAGTTTCAAAACTCCGCGCCAGGCGCTGGATTGCCTGCTGGCAGGCTGTGAAGCGATCACGCTGCCTTTAGATGTAGCGCAACAAATGCTCGGTACGCCCGCAGTAGAGTCGGCAATAGAGAAGTTTGAACAAGACTGGAAAACCGCGTTTGGTCACTTAACCCTTTGAAGGAGACGTATATGGATCACATTATTCAATCGCCGGGTAAGTACATTCAGGGTGCCGATGTTCTGAGCCGCCTTGGGGACTATCTCAAACCTCTTGCTGAAAACTGGCTGGTGGTGGGCGATAAATTTGTCCTCGGTTTTGCGCAGGAAACGTTACAAAACAGCCTGCGTGACGCCGGGCTGACCGCTCAAATCGAGCCTTTTGGCGGCGAATGTTCACAAAATGAGATCGACCGCCTGCGTGCACTGGCCGAAAAAGCAGATTGCGGTGCCGTGCTGGGCATCGGCGGCGGTAAAACGCTCGATACCGCTAAAGCGCTGGCGCATTTTATGCACCTGCCGGTGGCGATCGCGCCGACTATCGCGTCCACGGATGCGCCGTGCAGCGCGCTGTCGGTGATCTATACCGACGCGGGCGAATTCGACCGTTACCTGATGCTGCCGAAAAACCCGGACATGGTGATTGTGGATACCAGCGTGGTGGCGCGCGCACCAGCACGTCTGCTGGCTGCCGGGATTGGCGATGCGCTGGCGACCTGGTTTGAAGCCCGCGCCTGCGCACGCAGCGGGGCGACGACGATGGCCGGCGGCCAGTGTACTCAGGCTGCGCTGGCACTGGCGGAACTCTGCTACAACACCCTTTTAGATCAGGGCGAAAAAGCGATGCTGGCCGCAGAACAGCACGTGGTCACGGCGGCGCTTGAGCGCGTGGTGGAAGCGAATACCTATCTGAGTGGCGTCGGCTTTGAAAGCGGCGGCCTGGCGGCGGCGCATGCCATTCACAATGGCCTGACCGCGATCCCGGATGCGCACCACTTCTATCACGGCGAGAAAGTGGCGTTTGGTACGCTGACGCAACTGGTGCTGGAAAACGCGTCGCTGGACGAAGTTGAAACGGTCGCCGCACTCTGTCACAGCGTCGGACTGCCGTTAACGCTCGCGCAACTGGATATTAAAACCGATATCCCGGCCAAAATGCGTCTCGTGGCGCAGGCCGCCTGTGCGGAAGGGGAAACCATTCACAATATGCCGGGCGGGGCGACGGTCGATCAGGTGTACGCTGCGCTGATGGTCGCGGACCAGTACGGCCAGCGTTTCCTGCAAGAGTGGGAATAAGCGGTTGCCGGGCAGCAATGCCCGGCTTTTTAATTACAGCGCCGGGCGCACGCCCAGCGTGTGGCAAATGGCGTAGCTCATTTCGGCGCGGTTCAGCGTGTAGAAGTGGAAGTCTTTCACCCCTTCGCGGCTTAAAATCTTCACCATATCCATGGCGATACTCGCGCCCACCAGCTTGCGGGTTTCGGCGTCGTCGTCCAGACCGTTAAACATCTGCGACATCCAGGCCGGAATGCGCACATTGGTCATGTCGGCAAATTTTTTCGCCTGTTTGAAATTGGACACCGGCAGAATGCCAGGGATGATTTCCACGTCGATACCGGTCGCCGCACAGCGATCGCGAAAACGCAGGTAGCTTTCAACGTCAAAGAAGAACTGGGTGATGGCACGGTTCGCGCCCGCGTCGATTTTGCGTTTCAGATTGAGCAGATCCGCCTGCGCGCTTTTCGCTTCCGGGTGCACTTCCGGGTAGGCCGCAACGGAGATATCAAAATCAGCAACGTCTTTGAGCAGCGCAACGAGATCGGCAGCGTACATATCCGGCTTACCGCTGCCCGGCGGCAGATCGCCACGCAGCGCCACGATATGACGAATGCCGTTGTTCCAGTAATCCTGCGCAATGGTGCGCAGTTCATCGCGGGTGGCGTCGATGCAGGTCAGGTGCGGCACTGCTTCAAGACCCGTTTTATCTTTAATGCCTTTGATAATGCTGTGCGTGCGGTCGCGCTCACCGGAGTTTGCGCCATAGGTCACAGACACAAATTTAGGCTTCAGGCTGCTTAGGCGATCGATGGAATGCCATAAAGTCTGTTCCATTTCACTGGTACGCGGCGGGAAAAACTCAAAAGATACATTAATCTGCCCCTGCACTTCTGCCAGGCTCTGATTCAGGGCTTCCCGCTGGTTGGCGTGAAAAAAGCTCATACCTTACCTCATCAATCGCATGTCGTTGTCTGTTGTGTGCGAACTTCTATACGTTTAGACGTCCAGATGTAAAAATGACGGAAAAGCCGCAGGGCGTCAACTGAATTATCACTAATGTGTGTGAGGAATGTTCAGGGAAGATGAAAAATATTCAGGATGGGAGATGGGATCACCCTCACCCTAATCCTCTCCCTGAGGGAGAGGGGATGGATCGAGCACGTACTGGGTTTGCTCCCTCTCCTTTGGGGAGAGGGCCGGGGTGAGGGGTAAAAATGCCGACTACAGCAACTGCGCCAGACGGTTAATATCCGACTGGATCGCCCCTGCCGTCACGTCGCGGCCGGCTCCTGGCCCGCGGATCACCAGTGGGTTATCGCGGTACCAGCGGCTTTCAATGGCGAACACGTTATCGCATGGCAGCAAGGCCGCCAGCGGGTGCTCCGGGCGTACCGCTTCCACACCGACGCGGGCCTTGCCGTTGGCATCGAAGCGCGCCACATAGCGCAGCACCAGACCCATTTCCCGCGCCGCTTCGAGGCGCTGAACCATCTGCTCGTTAAGCTCGTCGCCGTTTTCAAAGAAGTGATCCACCGACCCTTCTTCACAGCCGTTTGGCACCAGCGATTCCACGCGTACCTGATCCGGTTCGATGTCATAGCCCGCTTCACGCGCGAGGATCACCAGCTTGCGCATCACGTCTTTGCCCGATAAATCCACGCGTGGATCGGGTTCGGTCAGCCCCTGCTGCCACGCCTGGTCCACCAGGTCAGTGAACGGCACGGTGCCGTCGAATTGCAGGAACAGCCAGGAGAGCGTGCCGGAGAAAATCCCGCTGATCGCCAGAATGGAGTCGCCGCTGTCGATCAGGTCGCGCACGGTGTGGTTGACCGGCAAGCCCGCGCCTACCGTGGCGTTGTACAGCCAGTGACGGCCCGTTTTTTCGAAGGCGTCGTGGATCTGACGGTACTTGTGGCTGTTGCTCGCCCCGGCCAGTTTATTGGCGCTGATGACGTGAAAACCGTGGCTGGCGAAATCGAGATACTGGTCGGCAAGCTGCGCGCTGGCGGTCACGTCCAGCACCACCAGATCGTCATATGGATGAGCACGCATCCACAGGAACAGCGACTCTTCGTCCTGTTCAACCGCTTCATCATTGAAGAATGCCAGCGCCCGGCTGGCGTCGAGGCCATCGTAACTCAGCAGGCTGCGGCGGCTGTCCACCACGCCTGCCAGCACAAATTCAAATCCGGTACGCGCCGAGAGCGCCGCCTGCTCCCGGGCGAACAGTTCCAGCCAGCGCGAACCGATATTACCTTTGCCGAACAGTACCAGGCCGATGCGTTTTTCAGCGCGGAACAGCGACTGGTGCAGGCCCTGGATCAGGCTTTCCGTCGGGCCAACGCGCAGCACGGCCACCAGGCTGATGCTGTCGTCGGATTGCCAGATGAACTCCACCGGCTGACCTTTAAGCTGCTGCCAGAAGCGGTGGCTGTGCAGCGGGTTGCGGCAGACGCCCGCGCCCACCAGCGCCACCAGCGCCAGGCCCTGACGTAAACGCAGCTCGCCCGGCAGCCCGGCTTCGTCGAGCAGTTTTAATGCGCTGTCGACCACTTCGGAGGTGTAGCAAAGTTGCAGCAGGTTACGATCGTTGTGAACGCCAATCGCCAGCGGACGTAGTTGCGCGCGCTTTAAGATCAGGTCGATATCTTTTTGTGCCAGCTTAAAGTCCTGGCTTGCCGGTACCTGGAACTCGATCAGGCAGACGTCATCATGGCTGGTGACGATACGCGCGCCCGTGCCGGAGGCCAGCACCCGCTCAATGCGCGTGGAACCCTGCTCCGGGTTGTAGCTACAACGCAGTTGCAGATCGATGTCGCTGCCGGAAACCGGCTGCAAGGTACGGGCGTGAAGGACCGGAGCCGCCAGACGTGCCAGTTCGCTGGCTTCATCCAGGCGCAGCAATGGCAGCAGGCAGGCGTCTTTGACTTTGCGCGGATCGGCGCTGTATACCCCGGCCACGTCGCTCCAGATGGTGACGCGCGACACGCCGCCCAGCGCACCAATTTGCGTGGCGGAGTAGTCGGAACCGTTACGGCCCAGCAGGACGGTTTCACCCGCATCGTTGCGGCTGATAAAGCCGGTGACCACGATGCGTTTGTTCGGATGCTGCACCAGCAGTTGCTGCAACAGCGGATAGGATAAGCCTTCGTTGACCTGCGGCTGCGCGGCGCGCTCGGCGCGTAAAAACTCACGCGCATCAAGCCACGCAGACTCCATGCCCTGCAAATTGAGCACCGCTGACATCAGGCGCGCCGACCAGATTTCACCGTGGCCCACCACTTCCGCGTAAACCGCGTCGGTGATCCCGCTGTCGAGCAGCGCGGCAAGGCGTTCGAGATCGTGGATAAACGCGCGGGTCAGAGTATCCGCAAGCTCAGCAGGCAGCAGACCGCTGATAAGCTCACTCTGATAGCGTCGCAGCGCCTGTTGAACCTGATGCGCAGAGAGTCTGTCGGTCTGGCTTAACTTCAGCCAGCTAATCAACTGGTTAGTGGTGCTGCCTGCTGCCGAAACGACCATCATGTCGCCGGGCTGCGAATATTCCGCCATGATCCCCGCGACACGCAGGTAACACTTCGCATCAGCCAGACTACTTCCACCAAACTTGTGCAGTTGACGACCCTTCGCCCCTGCCTGCGCAATCACACTCATGTTTACCCCTTGTTTGCAGCCCGGAAGCCATTTTCCAGGTCGGCAATTAAATCTTCACCATCTTCGATGCCGGTAGAGATGCGTAGCAGCGTCTCGGAAATACCAGCGGCAGCACGCGCTTCCGGTGCCATGCCTGCGTGCGTCATGGTGGCGGCGTGGGAGATTAAACTTTCAACCCCACCTAAAGATTCCGCCAGCGTGAATAATGACAGCCCGCTTAAGAAGCGACGTAATGTTTGCTCATCGCCATCCAGTTCAAAACTGAGCATTGCGCCAAAGCCTTTTTGCTGGCGCGCCGCAATTTCATGCCCCTGATTTTCCGGCAGCGACGGGTGATACAGTTTTTTCACCAGCGGCTGGGTTTTCAGGAAATCGACAATCGCCTGCGCGTTACGCTGCGCCACTTCCATGCGCGGCGACAGCGTACGCAGACCGCGCAGCAGCAGGTAGCTGTCAAAGGCGCTGCCGGTGACGCCGATATTATTCGCCCACCATGCCAGTTCGGTGACAAGCTCAGGATCTTTTGCAATGACCACGCCCGCCACAACGTCGGAATGACCGTTTAAATATTTAGTGCATGAATGCAACACCAGGTCCGCACCCAGTGCCAGCGGGTTCTGCAACGCCGGACTGAGGAACGTATTATCCACTACGCTTATCGCTCCCGCATCCCTGGTGAGCTGACAAATTTTCGCAATATCGACGACGCGCAACAATGGATTACTTGGACTTTCGATTAAGACCAGTTTTGGTTTTTCGGCCAGCGCCGATTTTAGTGCCTGCTCATCATTCTGATCGACAAATAAAACGCGATAACAGCCGCGTTTTGCCAGGCTATCAAACAGACGGTAACTGCCGCCGTAGCAGTCGTGCGGCGCGACCAGCAGATCGCCAGGCTTCAGGAATACCGTGGTCACCAGGTGAATCGCCGACATGCCGGTGTTGGTCAGTACCGCACCGGCTCCGCCTTCCAGTTCGGCCAGCGCGCGCTGGGTGACGTCACGCGTCGGGTTACCGCGACGGGAATAGTCGTGGGCGCGTGGCTCGTTAAATCCGGTGAAGTTATAGGTGCTGGAAAGGTGAATCGGCGGGACAACGCAACCGTACTGCTCGTCATCATTCAATCCGCTACGCACTGCGATGGTGGCCTGTTTACGCGTCATGTGAAGGCTTCCTGGCTTAATGGATGAAAAGTCAGGCAACAGAATAGCACTGTGATAATAGACGTCAATACATCTGGACATCTAAACTTCTTTGCGTATAGATTGAGCAAATGCAGAATAGCCGTTAAAATTATATGCTTTAGCGCACGCTCGCCGAGTCGATACTCCGTGTCACAGTGTCGTCTCTACGGTAAACTACGCGCGATTATGGCCCGGCCCCTGCATTCGATCAGGCCCCGGCCTTTTATTAATGACGAAGAGGATTAAAGGTATCTCATGGCTGAATGGAGCGGCGAATATATCAGCCCATACGCTGAGCACGGTAAGAAGAGTGAACAAGTAAAAAAAATTACGGTTTCCATTCCTCTGAAGGTGTTAAAAATCCTCACCGATGAACGTACCCGTCGTCAGGTGAACAACCTGCGTCACGCCACCAACAGTGAACTGCTGTGCGAAGCGTTCCTGCATGCGTTTACCGGTCAACCTTTGCCGAACGATGAAGACCTGCGCAAAGAGCGCAGCGATGAAATCCCGGAAGAGGCCAAAATTATCATGCGTGAACTGGGCATCGACCCGGATACGTGGGAATACTAAACAAATAAAAAAGGGCAGAAGCGATCTTCTGCCCTTTTTTCTGCCAGTCGGTTTATGCCTGCAACAGGCACAAAAAAACCCGCCGTAGCGGGTTTTTTCTGACAGCGGATACTTATTTGCTGCCCGGGATGCTGAAGCGCTTGTTGAAGCGGTCAACACGGCCACCGGTCGCAACGTCACGCTGCTTGCCAGTGTAGAACGGGTGGCATTTGCCGCACACGTCCAGGTTCAGATCGTGACCCACGGTAGAACGGGTTTTGATCACATTACCGCAAGAGCAGTTTGCAGTAATTTCTACGTAATTCGGGTGAATACCTTTTTTCATGGGAGAAACCTCAGTTTAAGGCCGCGTCGCTCTTCCAGCCCTAACGCCAGACACCACGCGATGTTTAAAGTATATTGTGTGCTCTTTGACGCGACAAAACACATCAAAGGCGGCGAATCATACAGAAATTAACCAGCACATGCAAACTGATCCGCTCGCCTTCTCTAACAATGTGTATACTAACCCGCCAGTTTTCAAGTCAGGATGATTCGATGCCCGTCGCTCACGTAGCCCTGCCCGTTCCGCTTCCCCGCACGTTTGACTACCGGTTGCCTGAAGGCATCGCGGTGCAGGCGGGCTGTCGCGTGCGCGTGCCGTTTGGTAAACAGGAGCGGGTCGGCATCGTGGTCTCCGTCAGCGATAAAAGCGAACTGCCGCTGGAAGAACTGAAAGATGTGATAGAGGCGCTGGACAGCGAATCTGTGTATTCCCCTTCCGTCTGGCGCTTGCTGCTGTGGGCAGCGGAGTATTATCACCACCCTATTGGCGATGTACTGTTTCACGCGCTGCCCGTATTGCTGCGCCAGGGTAAACCCGCTACGACCGCTCCGCTGTGGTTCTGGTTTGCCACCGAGCAGGGTCTGGCGGTGGACATCAACAGTCTGAAGCGCTCGCCAAAGCAGCAGCAGGCGCTCGCCGCCCTGCGTGGCGGGAAAATCTGGCGGCATCAGG
The DNA here is from genome assembly GCF_900116015.1 of Enterobacter sp. kpr-6. Lineage (GTDB taxonomy): Bacteria > Pseudomonadota > Gammaproteobacteria > Enterobacterales > Enterobacteriaceae > Enterobacter_D. The sequence goes on along the minus strand of NZ_FOYH01000011.1, from coordinate 99,685 downwards.
TCGCCGAACTCGATTTTAACGATGCGGCACTCCAGGCGCTGCGCACGAAAGGCCTGTGCGATCTCAACAGCGAAGCGCCCGCGCTGACCGACTGGCGTGAAAACTATGCCGTGCCCGGTGAGCGTCTGCGCCTTAATACCGAACAGGCCACGGCGGTCGGTGCGATCCACAGTGAGTCGGATTCTTTTTCGGCGTGGCTGCTGGCGGGCGTTACCGGCTCCGGTAAAACCGAAGTCTATTTAAGCGTGCTGGAAAACATTCTCGCCCAGGGCAAACAGGCGCTGGTGATGGTGCCGGAAATTGGCCTGACGCCGCAGACCATCTCCCGCTTCCGGGCGCGTTTTAATGCGCCGGTTGAAGTGCTTCATTCCGGCCTGAACGACAGCGAGCGGTTAAGCGCCTGGCTGAAAGCCAAAAATGGCGAAGCGGCCATCGTGATCGGCACGCGTTCTTCCTTATTTACCCCGTTTAAAAACCTCGGCGTGATTGTGATCGACGAGGAGCACGACAGCTCTTATAAACAGCAGGAAGGCTGGCGCTATCACGCCCGCGATTTAGCGGTGTACCGGGCGCACAGCGAGCAAATCCCGATTATTCTCGGCTCGGCAACGCCTGCGCTGGAAACCCTGCACAACGTGCGCCAGCGTAAGTACCGTATGCTGCGCCTGACGCGCCGTGCGGGTAATGCGCGCCCGGCCACGCAGCATGTGCTCGATTTAAAAGGCCAGCCGATCCAGGCGGGGCTTGCGCCTGCGCTGATTGGCCGGATGCGCCAGCATCTGCAGGCCGATAATCAGGTAATTTTGTTTCTTAACCGCCGGGGTTTTGCGCCTGCGCTGTTGTGCCACGACTGCGGCTGGATTGCCGAGTGCCCGCGCTGCGATCATTACTACACGCTGCATCAGGCCCAGCATCAGTTGCGCTGTCATCACTGCGACAGCCAGCGTCCGGTGCCGCGCCAGTGCCCGTCCTGCGGCTCCACCCACATGGTGCCGGTGGGACTCGGCACCGAGCAGCTCGAACAGGCGCTTGCGCCTTTCTTCCCGGACGTGCCCATTTCGCGCATCGATCGCGATACCACCAGTCGCAAAGGCGCGCTGGAACAGCATCTTGCGGAAGTGCATCGCGGCGGTGCGCGGATCCTGATCGGCACGCAGATGCTGGCGAAAGGCCACCATTTCCCCGACGTGACGCTGGTGGCGCTGCTGGACGTGGACGGCGCGCTGTTCTCCGCCGATTTTCGTGCCGCAGAGCGTTTCGCTCAGCTTTATACCCAGGTGTCCGGGCGTGCCGGGCGCGCGGGTAAACAGGGTGAAGTGGTGCTGCAAACCCACCATCCTGAGCATCCTTTATTACAGACACTGCTGCACAAGGGCTATGACGCCTTTGCGGAACAGGCGCTGGCGGAGCGGCAGACGCTGCAACTGCCGCCCTGGACCAGCCATGTGATCATTCGCGCTGAAGATCACAACAACCAGCAGGCTCCGCTGTTTTTGCAACAGCTACGCAATCTGCTCCAGGCCAGCCCGCTGATAGATAACAACACCTGGCTGTTGGGACCTGTACCTGCGCTGGCACCGAAACGCGGCGGGCGCTATCGCTGGCAGCTTTTACTCCAGCACCCTTCCCGCGTGCGCCTGCAACATCTCATCAGCAGCGCGCTGGTGCTGATCAACACCCTGCCGGAAGCGCGCAAGGTAAAGTGGGTGCTGGATGTCGATCCCATTGAAGGCTGAGTTGCGAGGCGGATCGTAAAATTTAATATCCGTCACACTTTTTATGAAAATACTGTAACCGCCCAGGTAACTATCTGATAAAAATGTGTCTGATGCCAGACACAGAGGATGTGGCTGCGCCTGCATCGGGTATGCGAGGAGAAAGAGGTGAAGGTTAAGAAAGAGGTTGCTGCCGCGACCATGAAAGACGTTGCCGAGAGAGCGAATGTGTCCACGGCGACGGTGTCCCGCGCATTGATGAACCCGGATAAAGTCTCCCAGGCGACCCGCAATCGGGTGGAACAGGCGGCTATCGACGTGGGTTATTACCCGCAGGCCATGGGGCGTAACGTCAAGCGCAACGAATCGCGAACCATCCTGGTGATTGTGCCGGATATTTGCGATCCGTTTTTCAGCGAAATTATTCGCGGGATTGAAGTAACCGCCGCCGCGCAGGGTTATCTGGTGCTGATCGGCGATTGCGCGCATCAGAATCAGCAGGAAAAAACCTTCATTGATTTGATCATCACCAAGCAGATTGACGGCATGTTGCTGCTTGGCTCACGCCTGCCGTTTGACGCCAGCATTGAAGAGCAACGCAATCTCCCGCCGATGGTGATGGCCAACGAATTTGCGCCGGAGCTGGAACTGCCCACCGTCCACATTGATAACCTGACCGCGGCCTTTAATGCGGTTAACTATCTGCAGGAGCAGGGTCATCAGCTTATCGGCTGCATCGCCGGGCCGGAAGAGATGCCGCTATGCCACTATCGCTTGCAGGGCTACGTGCAGGCATTGCGCCGTTCGGGTATTACCGTTGATCCGCACTATATTGCGCGCGGCAACTTTACCTATGAAGCGGGCAGCGTGGCGCTGGAGCAGTTACTGGATCTGCCAAAACCCCCTACCGCCGTCTTCTGTCACAGCGACGTGATGGCGCTCGGCGCATTATCCTGCGCTAAACGGCGCGGCCTGAAAGTCCCGGACGATCTCTCTATTATTGGTTTCGATAACATTTCGCTCGCCCAGTTTTGCGATCCGCCGCTGACCACTGTGGCGCAACCTCGCTATGAGATTGGTCGTGAGGCCATGCTTCTGTTGCTCGATCAACTTCACGGGCAAAACGTCAGCAGCGGCTCACGGTTGCTGGACTGCGAGTTAATCATCCGCGGCTCGACACAGGCCATTACTTAAAGTAAACGGCTTTCGGACAGCCGCTTCTGGTCAAAGCCCCGTCGCTTAAGTAACATGGCGGATTAACAAACGAATGAATACAGCGAAACGATAGTGGCACAACGAGATTATGTACGCCGCAGCCAGTCGGCTCCTTCGCGGCGAAAAAAGAGCACATCACGAAAAAAGCAACGTAGCCCGTCTGTTGTCTCGCCAGCGATGGTCGCTATTGCGGCCGCGGTACTGGTCGCGTTCATTGGTGGCCTGTACTTTATTACGCATCACAAGAAAGAAGAATCTGCGACCCTCCAGAGTCAAAAAGTCGCAGGCAATGGCCTGCCGCCGAAGCCGGAAGAGCGCTGGCGCTATATTAAAGAGCTGGAAAGCCGCCAGCCTGGAGTGCGTGCGCCGACTGAACCGTCTGCCGGTGGCGAGGTGCAGAACCCGGATCAACTGACCAACGAACAGCGCCAGTTGCTGGAGCAAATGCAGGCGGATATGCGCCAGCAGCCGACCCAGCTCAGCGAAGTGCCGTGGAATGAACAAACTCCGCAGCAGCGTCAGCAGACTCTGCAACGCCAGCGGCAGGTTCAGCAGTTGCAGCAGCAACAACAGCAGCAGACGTATGTTGAGCAGCCAAAAGCGCAGCCACGTGTAACGGAGCAGCCGCGCACGGTGCAAACCACGCCGCCGCCACGTCAGACGCAGCCGAAGCAAACGACGCAGCCTTATCAGGATTTGCTGCAAACGCCTGCGCACACGACAGCCACTGCGCCTAAATCGCAACAGGCCGCACCGGTGACGCGCGAGCCTGAAGCACCGAAGCAAACGGCAGAGAAAAAGGATGAACGTCGCTGGCTGGTCCAGTGCGGTTCGTTTAAAGGCACCGACCAGGCAGAAACCGTGCGCGCACAACTGGCGTTCGAAGGATTTGACTCGCGCATTACCACCAATAATGGCTGGAATCGCGTGGTGATTGGCCCGGTCAAAGGCAAAGACAATGCCGATGGCACCCTTAACCGCCTGAAGATGGCGGGTCACTCAAACTGTATTCGTCTCGCCTCCGGGGGTTGAAACCCCCAAATTCTCCCCCATCTATAATTGCATTCAGCCCCGTACACTGTGCGGGGCTTCTAATCCGTTTATGCAACAAGGGGTCTGCTCGTGACAACAATCGTAAGTGTACGCCGTAACGGCCAGGTGGTGATTGCCGGTGACGGCCAGGCCACGCTGGGCAATACCGTAATGAAAGGCAACGTGAAAAAAGTGCGCCGTCTGTATAACGATAAAGTCATTGCAGGCTTTGCGGGCGGTACAGCCGATGCGTTCACGCTGTTTGAACTGTTTGAACGTAAGCTGGAAATGCACCAGGGTCATCTGGTAAAAGCCGCGGTTGAGCTGGCAAAAGACTGGCGTACTGACCGGATGCTGCGCAAGCTCGAAGCTCTGCTGGCGGTCGCCGATGAAAATGCCTCGCTTATCATCACCGGTAATGGTGACGTGGTACAGCCGGAAAACGACCTGATTGCCATCGGTTCCGGCGGCCCTTATGCCCAGGCCGCTGCCCGTGCTCTGCTGGAAAATACTGAGCTTAGCGCGCGCGAAATTGCAGAGAAGGCGTTGGGGATTGCAGGCGATATCTGCATTTATACCAACCACTTCCATACTATCGAAGAATTGAACTCTAAGGCGTAAGGATCTCCCATGTCTGAAATGACCCCACGCGAAATTGTCAGCGAACTGAACAAACACATCATTGGCCAGGACAATGCCAAGCGCTCCGTGGCGATTGCCTTGCGTAACCGCTGGCGTCGTATGCAGCTTAACGAAGAGCTGCGCCATGAAGTCACCCCGAAAAATATTCTGATGATTGGCCCAACCGGTGTCGGTAAAACCGAAATCGCCCGTCGTCTGGCGAAACTTGCCAACGCGCCGTTCATCAAAGTCGAAGCCACTAAATTCACCGAAGTCGGCTATGTAGGTAAAGAAGTTGATTCTATTATCCGCGATCTGACCGATGCGGCAGTGAAAATGGTGCGCAGCCAGTCGATCGACAAAAACCGCTACCGCGCCGAAGAGATGGCGGAAGAGCGCATTCTCGACGTGCTGATCCCGCCGGCGAAAAACAACTGGGGCCAGGCTGAAACCACCCAGGAACCTTCTGCGGCGCGTCAGGCATTCCGTAAAAAACTGCGTGAAGGCCAGCTGGACGACAAAGAAATCGAAATCGATCTGGCTGCCGCGCCGATGGGCGTTGAAATCATGGCTCCTCCGGGCATGGAAGAGATGACCAGCCAGTTGCAGTCCATGTTCCAGAATCTGGGCGGGCAGAAGCAGAAGCCGCGCAAGCTGAAAATCAAAGATGCAATGAAGCTCCTGATTGAAGAAGAAGCAGCAAAACTGGTCAATCCGGAAGAGCTGAAACAGGACGCGATCGATGCCGTTGAACAGCACGGCATCGTGTTTATTGATGAGATTGACAAAATCTGTAAGCGCGGCGGCAATAGCTCCGGCCCGGACGTATCGCGTGAAGGCGTGCAGCGTGACCTGCTGCCACTGGTGGAAGGCTGCACCGTCTCCACCAAACACGGCATGGTCAAAACTGACCACATTCTGTTTATCGCGTCCGGGGCGTTCCAGACGGCCAGCCCGTCCGATCTGATCCCGGAATTGCAGGGTCGTCTGCCGATCCGCGTTGAATTGCAGGCGCTGACCGCACAAGACTTCGAGCGTATTCTCACCGAGCCGAACGCGTCAGTCACCGTGCAGTACAAAGCGCTGATGGGCACCGAAGGCGTCAATATTGAGTTTACCGATGACGGCATCAAACGTATCGCCGAAGCCGCATGGCAGGTGAATGAATCGACCGAGAACATCGGTGCGCGCCGCCTGCACACCGTGCTTGAGCGCCTGATGGAAGATATCTCCTATGACGCCAGCGATCTGAACGGTCAGTCGATTACTATTGACGCCGATTATGTGAGCAAGCATCTGGATGCGTTGGTTGCAGATGAAGATTTGAGCCGTTTTATCTTATAATCGCGCTTAATGCATTTTCATCACTGTTGATGGGGCTGAATAGCCCCATTTTTATTGGCTAAATATTATGACTGACTCGCACTCTTTGAGCCGCTCGCAGGCCTGGCTGGAAAGCCTGCGCCCGAAGACGCTTCCTCTCGCCTTTGCCGCCATTGTGGTCGGCACAACGCTTGCCTGGTGGCAGGGGCATTTCGATCCGCTGGTCGCTATCCTTGCGCTGATCACCGCCGGGCTGCTGCAAATTCTCTCCAATCTGGCTAATGATTACGGCGATGCGGTGAAAGGCAGCGATAAACCCGATCGCATCGGGCCGCTTCGCGGGATGCAAAAAGGGGCGATTACCCAGCCGCAGATGAAGCAGGCGCTGCTGGTGACGGTGATCCTCAGTTGCATTTCTGGTCTGGCGCTGGTGACGGCGGCGTATCAGACGATGGCGGATTTTATTGGCTTCCTTGCGCTGGGCGGGCTGTCGATTCTCGCCGCGATCACCTACACCGTGGGCCGCCGTCCGTATGGCTACCTGGGACTGGGTGATGTTTCCGTCCTGATCTTTTTCGGCTGGCTGAGCGTGATGGGAAGCTGGTACTTGCAGGCGCATACCCTGGTTCCGGCCATTATTCTGCCTGCCACCGCCTGCGGTTTGCTGGCGACAGCGGTGCTTAATATTAATAACCTGCGCGATATTAATTCCGATCGCGAGAATGGAAAAATCACGCTGGTGGTACGCCTGGGGCCACGCAACGCCCGTATTTATCATGCCTGTCTGCTGGCGGGCGCGCTGCTGTGCCTGGCATTATTTAACCTCATTTCGCTGCATAGCCCATGGGGTTGGCTGTTCATTCTTGCCGCACCGTTGCTGGCGAAACAGGCGCGCTATGTGCTGCGAGAAAGCGATGCCGCCGCGATGCCACCGATGCTTGAACGCACGGTAAAAGGTGCGCTGCTAACTAACCTGTTGTTTGTCATTGGAATTATCTTAAGCACGCTGGCGTTTTAACTGACAAATATCAATTAACAATTGATGATTTTGCCAACAACGCATGATGCGCGATATACTGACAACTCTCGCAGCAACTGAACGTAAATCCTATGAAATACGATACTTCCGAGCTTTGTGACATCTACCAGGAAGATGTCAACGTCGTGGAACCGCTGTTTTCCAACTTTGGTGGGCGGTCGTCTTTTGGCGGACAAATCATCACGGTGAAATGTTTCGAGGACAACGGGTTGCTCTATGATCTGCTCGAACAGAATGGCCGTGGTCGCGTGTTACTGATCGACGGCGGCGGTTCTGTACGTCGCGCGTTAATTGATGCCGAACTGGGCCGTCTTGCCGTTCAAAACGAATGGGAAGGCATTGTGGTTTATGGCGCGGTGCGTCAGGTGGACGATCTTGAAGAGCTGGACCTCGGCATTCAGGCGCTGGCTGCCATTCCGGTCGGTGCTGCAGGTGAAGGCATTGGCGAAAGCGATATCCGCGTTAATTTTGGTGGGGTAACGTTCTTTTCCGGCGACCATCTTTATGCCGACAATACCGGCATTATCCTTTCTGAAGACGCCCTGGATATCGAGTAGTCATTTTCCCCTCACCCTAACCCTCTCCCCAGGGAGAGGGGACAGATCAAGCGCAAACTCACCTTTCATCCTCTCCCCAGGGAGAGGGCAAACCGAGCGCGAACCCGCCTTTCACCCTCTCCCTGAGGGAGAGGGCCGGGGTGAGGGGGAAGTAGTTACACTTCTTCCATACGTCCCAGCAGTGCCTGAAGACGATCCTGCCAGCCGCTCTGCTGTTCGCGCAGCTGGTGGTTTTCACGCTCCAGATCTTCGCGGGAATGCTGTGCAGACTGAATTTCCTGCGACAGCGAGTTGTTCTTTTCTTTCAGCTCTTCGATTTCCATCTGCAACAGGGTGATGGTATCAATCGCCTGCTGTACTTTCGCTTCCAGCTTCTCAAACACTTCTAATGACATTGTCATACCTCTCCTGAATTCCGATTTGCAAGGCGACGCCGAAATCAACGCGCACTGTATCCCCCGATTGTATGGAGCGGCTTCGCGCCTGTCCAGCGACAACCCTTACAGATCGCGGTTTGCAACACTTTTCAGTCTATACCTGGTGCATCAGATGAAACTACCCCTAAATTGTTAATCGAAACGTTAATGAATTGATTCAGCTCTCATCTTCCCCATTGTTCATGGCACGCTCGATAGCGCGAAAACGCTCATTTTATTGACACAGCACACACAATTTGATTTCGATATTTCTCGTTTTTGCTCGTTAACGATAAATTAACACTATGTCTACAGGACATCGTGGTTGTCTTCGACCGCCGCGCTAACAATAATCACTAAAAACTTTAGGATCCGATTATGAGTCAAACATCAACCTTAAAAGGCCAGTGCATCGCCGAATTTCTCGGCACCGGGTTGTTGATTTTCTTCGGTGTAGGATGTGTCGCAGCGCTGAAAGTGGCAGGAGCCAGTTTCGGGCAGTGGGAAATCAGCATTATCTGGGGTCTGGGCGTGGCGATGGCCATTTACCTGACTGCGGGGGTTTCCGGTGCGCATCTCAACCCGGCGGTGACCATTGCGTTATGGCTGTTTGCCTGCTTCGACAGGCGTAAAGTTGTTCCGTTTATTGCTTCTCAGTTTGCCGGTGCATTTTGCGCGGCAGCGATTGTTTACGGGCTTTATTACAATCTTTTCATCGACTTCGAACAAACCCATCATATGGTGCGTGGTAGTGTTGAAAGCCTGGATCTGGCTGGCATCTTCTCCACTTATCCGAATCCGCATATCAATTTTGTGCAGGCCTTCGCGGTTGAAATGGTGATTACCGCTATTCTGATGGGCGTCATTATGGCGCTGGGCGATGACGGCAACGGTATTCCGCGTGGTCCGCTGGCACCGCTGCTCATTGGTCTGCTGATCGCCGTCATTGGTGCGTCCATGGGACCGCTGACGGGCTTCGCCATGAATCCGGCTCGTGATATCGGGCCAAAAGCCTTCGCCTGGCTTGCAGGCTGGGGCAACGTCGCCTTTACCGGCGGCAAGGACATTCCCTACTTCCTCGTGCCGTTGCTGGGCCCGGTTGTAGGCGCTTCGCTGGGTGCGTTTGGCTACCGTAAATTGATTGGCCGCCATCTGCCTTGCGATACCTGTGAGGTGGAAGAGAAGGACACGACCGCCACCCCTGCACAACAAAAAGCTTCGCTGTAATGCGACTACAGGAAAAAAATCATGACTGAAAAAAAATATATCGTTGCGATTGACCAGGGTACCACCAGCTCTCGCGCCGTTGTAATGGACCATGACGCCAACATTATCAGTGTGTCGCAACGCGAATTCGAACAAATTTATCCGAAGCCAGGCTGGGTTGAGCATGACCCGATGGAAATCTGGGCCACCCAAAGCTCCACGCTGGTCGAAGTGCTGGCGAAAGCGGACATCAATGCCGATCAGATTGCAGCCATCGGCATCACCAACCAGCGTGAAACCGCCATCGTCTGGGATAAAGAAACCGGTAAGCCGATTTATAACGCCATTGTCTGGCAGTGCCGCCGCACCGCAGAAATCTGTGAGCAGTTAAAGCGCGACGGCCTGGAAGATTATGTTCGTCAGACCACCGGTCTTGTGGTTGACCCGTACTTTTCCGGCACCAAAGTGAAGTGGATCCTCGACCATGTTGAAGGCTCGCGTGAACGTGCGAAGCGCGGCGAGCTGCTGTTCGGCACCGTCGATACCTGGCTTATCTGGAAAATGACCCAGGGCCGCGTGCACGTCACCGACTACACCAACGCCTCCCGTACCATGCTGTTTAACATCCATGAGCTGCAATGGGACGAGAAAATGCTGGAAGTGCTGGATATCCCGCGCGCCATGCTGCCGGAAGTGCGTAAATCCTCTGAAGTTTACGGTCAGACCAACATTGGCGGTAAAGGCGGCACACGTATTCCTATCGCCGGGATTGCCGGGGATCAGCAGGCGGCGCTGTTCGGCCAGCTATGCGTGAAGGAAGGGATGGCGAAAAACACCTACGGCACCGGCTGCTTTATGCTGATGAACACCGGCGAAAAAGCGGTGAAATCTGAGCACGGCCTGCTGACCACCATCGCCTGCGGCCCGCGCGGCGAAGTGAACTACGCGCTGGAAGGCGCAGTATTTATGGCGGGCGCGTCAATCCAGTGGCTGCGCGATGAGATGAAGCTGATCAGCGACTCGTTCGATTCCGAATATTTCGCGACCAAAGTGAAAGACACCAACGGCGTGTACGTGGTACCGGCGTTTACCGGCCTCGGTGCACCTTACTGGGACCCGTATGCACGCGGCGCAATTTTCGGCCTGACCCGTGGCGTGAACTCTAACCACATCATCCGCGCGACGCTGGAATCGATCGCCTACCAGACCCGCGACGTGCTGGAAGCGATGCAGGCAGACTCCGGCATTCGTCTGCACGCCCTGCGCGTGGACGGCGGCGCGGTCGCCAACAACTTCCTGATGCAGTTCCAGTCCGACATTCTTGGCACCCGCGTTGAGCGCCCGGAAGTGCGCGAAGTCACGGCGCTGGGCGCGGCGTATCTGGCCGGGCTGGCGGTAGGCTTCTGGCAGAATCTGGATGAGCTACAGGAAAAAGCGGTGATTGAGCGTGAATTCCGTCCGGGGATTGAAACGACCGAGCGTAACTACCGCTACAGCGGCTGGAAAAAAGCGGTGAAACGCGCGCTGGCGTGGGAAGATCACGAGGAGTAAGCGCTTTTCCCCTCACCCTAACCCTCTCCCCTCGGGAGAGGGAACTCTCCTCTGCCCTTGACCTTCCCCCTCTCCCTCAGGGAGAGGGTCGGGGTGAGGGTGACGCTCTGCCCTTCTCCCTATCCCTCAGGGAGAGGGCCGGGGTGAGGGTGTTCCCGCCCCTCTGTGTTAAACTTTGTGCAATTTCTTTGACTAATGAGTTTGTAATGAAACGAGAACTTGCCATCGAATTTTCACGCGTCACCGAAGCGGCTGCCCTGGCTGGCTACAAGTGGCTGGGACGGGGCGACAAAAACACAGCTGACGGTGCGGCGGTTCACGCCATGCGCATCATGCTCAATCAGGTCAACATTGACGGCACCATCGTCATTGGCGAAGGGGAAATCGACGAAGCGCCGATGCTCTACATCGGTGAAAAAGTCGGTACGGGCAAAGGGGATGCGGTGGACATCGCCGTTGATCCCATCGAAGGCACGCGCATGACGGCAATGGGCCAGGCCAACGCGCTGGCGGTGTTAGCGGTCGGCGACAAAGGCACCTTCCTCAACGCGCCCGATATGTATATGGAAAAGCTGATCGTCGGCCCCGGCGCGAAAGGCGCAATCGATCTTAACCTCACGCTTGAACAAAATCTCACGAACGTTGCCGCCGCGCTTGAAAAGCCGCTGAGCGAGCTGACCGTGACCATTCTGGCGAAACCGCGCCACGATGCGGTCATCGCTGACATGCAAAAACTCGGCGTGCGCGTCTTCGCCATTCCTGACGGCGACGTAGCCGCGTCCATTCTGACCTGCATGCCGGACAGCGAAGTGGACGTGTTATACGGCATTGGCGGCGCACCAGAAGGCGTGGTATCGGCGGCGGTGATCCGTGCGCTGGACGGCGACATGCAGGGTCGCCTGCTGGCACGTCACGATGTTAAAGGCGACAGCGAAGAAAATCGCCGGATTGGTGAACAGGAACTGGCCCGTTGCTCCGCCATGGGCATCGAAGCGGGTAAAGTGCTGCGTCTGGATGACATGGCGCACAACGATAATGTGATTTTCTCCGCCACCGGTATCACCAAAGGCGATCTGCTGGATGGCATCACCCGCAAGGGCAACATGGCGACCACCGAAACGCTGCTGATCCGCGGTAAATCACGCACCATTCGTCGCATCAAATCGATCCATTATCTGGATCGCAAAGACGTTGACGTCCAGCGTCACATTCTCTGAAAACATTTGTTCAATTGAGCTTTCCGGCCCGCCTGGGCTGGAAATGTTCTGCCCGACGAACCAGGATAAGGCAATGAATCAGAACAGGAGTAAATCATGGCGGAGTGGGTTTCAGGAAAAGTCGCAAAGGTGGAATTCTGGACTGATGCGTTGTTTAGTCTCACCGTTCATGCTCCCATTCACCCCTTCACTGCTGGTCAGTTTGCCAAGCTCGGGCTGGAAATTGACGGTGAGCGCGTGCAGCGCGCTTACTCTTATGTGAATGCCCCATCCGATCCCAATCTTGAATTTTATCTGGTGACGGTACCGGAAGGAAAACTCAGTCCGCGTCTGGCGGCGCTCAAACCTGGTGACGAGGTGCTCATCGTGGCCGAAGCGGCGGGCTTTTTCGTGCTGGAAGAAATCCCTGACTGTGAGACGCTGTGGATGCTGGCGACCGGTACCGCTATTGGTCCGTATCTGTCGATTTTGCAGGAAGGGCGCGATCTCGATCGCTTCAAAAACCTGGTGCTGGTGCATGCGGCGCGCTATGCCGAAGATTTAAGCTATCTGCCGCTGATGCTGGAGCTGCAAAAGCGCTACGAAGGCAAACTGCATATTCAGACCGTGGTAAGCCGTGAAACGGTGGCCGGATCGCTGCATGGGCGCGTCCCGGCGCTCATTGAAAGTGGCGAGCTGGAAAAGGCTGTTGGCCTGCCGATGAACCCCGAAACCAGCCACGTTATGCTGTGCGGGAACCCGCAGATGGTGCGTGATACTCAGCAACTCCTGAAAGATACCCGGCAGATGACCAAACATTTGCGTCGCCGACCGGGCCATATGACCGCTGAACATTACTGGTAATTAGCGGAACTTGACGTCCAGCGTGTCTTTGCCGAATTTATTCTCGCCCTGGGTGCCGATAAACGCGCCCAGATCGAGCAGGAGCATCACGATTATTACTGTAGGGACAAATCGCCCAAGGGCCCACGCCCAGACCCCGCCCATCACCGCCGCCCAGTTACCCGCCAGCAGTATCCACGCCATAATCATCAGTAACGCCCACAATCCCGACCGACCGCGATCGTGCAGGCGTTTTACTACCACGCAGGCCGTCGGCCAGAGCAGGCAAACCAGAGCGAAGGCCGCCAGTTGCAGATCCACCAGCGCATTGCCCGCCAGGGAAAAAAGCACCACCATGGCCAGTGCCCACAAAATAATCCAGATCCAGAAGTCACGGCGTCCTATACGCCCTTTAAATGAAAATAACCACTGCTGTATGGTCATGTAAGGTTCCTTATAATCGTAGTGCTGCGTAGTGTAACCTGGAGATGTCGGTTTTTGACAAGGGGGGCAGTTATCGTTTTAATCGTGAACAAACTGTTCGGAGGACGAGGTCAATGAAGACACGGAGTTATCGAATCTGGCTGTTGCTGTCCATGCTGATGATCAGCGTGCGGGGACTGGCCGTCGAGGTGCCGCTGGCGGCAACCGCGCCCTATTTGCTGGCAGGTGCGCCCACGTTTGAGCAATCTATCAGTCAGTTCCGGGAGAAGTTCAACGCTGACAATCCCGGGCTTGCGCTCAATGAGTTTCGCGCGATCGATTCACGTAACGAGCGCAATAACCTGACGCGGGCGGCGAGCAAAATTAATGACAATCTCTACGCTTCAACGGCGCTGGAGCGCGGCACGCTGAAGATAAAATCGATGCAAATCACCTGGCTGCCCGTTCAGGGGCCAGAACTGAAGGCGGCAAAAGCGAAAGCGCAGGAGTACATGGCGGCGGTATTACGCGCTTTCACACCTGCCCTGACGAAAGTGCAAAGCCTGCAGAAATTACAGAAGCTGCTGGCCCGTGGCAAAGGTAAACCCTGGTATGCAGAGAGCGAAGGTGCGTTACGCTATGTTGTCGCAGATAACGGCGAAAAAGGGCTGACCTTCGCAATTGAACCGATTAAGCTGACGCTATCTGAATCGTCTGAGGGCAACAATAAATGACAAAAAGCAAAGCCTTTACCAGTGCGAATCTCTATACTGATTCACAGACCATGCTGCCGTAACCGGCAGCCATATTCCTTGATTCGCTTAACGCGTGGAGAATGAAAATGCGACATCCTTTAGTGATGGGTAACTGGAAACTGAACGGCAACCGTCTCATGGTAAATGAGCTGATTGCTAACCTGCGTAAAGAGCTGGCTGGCGTGACCGGTTGCGGCGTCGCCATCGCGCCTCCGGCAATGTACCTGGATCTGGCTAAACATGCCGCTGACGGCAGCCACATCATCCTCGGCGCGCAGAACGTTGACGTTAACTTGTCTGGCGCATTCACCGGTGAAACCTCCGCAGAAATGCTGAAAGACATCGGCGCAAAATACATCATTATCGGTCACTCTGAGCGTCGCACTTACCACGCTGAGTCTGATGAGCTGATCGCTAAAAAATTCGCCGTGCTGAAAGAGCAGGGTCTGATCCCGGTTCTGTGCATCGGTGAAACCGAAGCAGAAAACGAAGCGGGTAAAACCGAAGAAGTATGCGCACGTCAGATCGACGCAGTCCTGAAAACTCAGGGCGCAGCCGCTTTTGAAGGCGCAGTGATTGCCTACGAACCGGTCTGGGCTATCGGTACCGGCAAATCAGCGACCCCGGCTCAGGCTCAGGCGGTGCACAAATTCATTCGCGATCACATCGCAAAAGCTGACGCGAACGTGGCTGAGCAAGTGATCATCCAGTACGGCGGTTCCGTGAATGATAAAAACGCAGCCGAGCTGTTCGCTCAGCCGGACATCGACGGCGCGCTGGTTGGCGGTGCATCTCTGAAAGCTGACGCGTTTGCAGTGATTGTGAAAGCGGCTGAAGCAGCGAAGCAGGCGTAAGTTTTTATCCCCTCACCCCGTCCCTCTCCCTCAAGGGAGAGGGGGAAACCATTCCCTCTCCCACGGGGAGAGGGTTAGGGTGAGGGGAAACCTCCCTTACAACTCCCCCAGCACCCTGAACCACGCATAATCCAGCGGCAACAGCACCAGATAGGTCGCAATCGCCAGCGCGATACACAGCAGCATTCCCGCACGCGCAGGCACCTTCCCTAACGCCATCGCCACCACAATCGGCGACGCCTGATACGGCAGCAGCGGCGTGGAATACCCCAGCACCTGAATCATAATCACCGACAGCAGCGGGAAACCGGTGGCATCGGCAAAACTCTGTGCGAGTGTGGTGTACAGCGCCGGAACGCCGTTCGCTGTCATGATGAAATTAAGCGCGGTTGTAATGCCGGTCAGGGCGAGGAAACTGGTGAAGGGTTTCGCCGGATCCAGCGGCATGATGTGCAGCAGCGCGTCGCCAACAGCGCTGCCAATCCCGGTTTGTGTCACCGTGATCGCCAGCCCTAAAATCCCCGCCACATAAATACAGGTGCGCATGTTCACCCCGGTCGAGAACTCCTCGCCGGTAATAAAGCCCACGCGCGGCAACAGGGTGACACACGCCGCTGCCAGGCCCGTCCACGCCGGGCCAATCCCGTGCCAGCTCTCCGTCACCCACATCACCAGCACCACCGACAGCAGCCAGGCGAGACGCTTCTCCTGACGACTCATCGGTGCTGCGGGCGTTAACTCGCGCGGCGCATGGGGCTTGCCGGGGAAAAGCCAGCAGATCAGCGCAATCAGAACCAGCCCTTTCAGAATACCGAGCACCGGCGTGTGCAGCAGCAGATAGGGAAGATAATTGAGATGGATACCAAACGAGCCTTCCGCTGCCCCGCTCATGACCAGGTTTGGCACGTTGGCAGGCAGAATGGTGGCGGACAACTGGAAGGTGCCGAAACCCACCGCCAGTGCCAGCCCATACCAGGCCCGCGTGCCTTCGTTAATGCCTGCCCGCCCCGCCATCGCCGCCACTATCGGCATCAACAGCGCGATGCGTCCCATATTCGACGGCATCACAAATGCCAGCGCGTAACTGAGCAGCACCACGCTGCCCACCATTAACAGCCAGGAGTCGGTGAGTCTCGCCGACAGCGCCCTTGCCGCCCGATCCGCCAGCCCGGTTTTGCGGATCGCCACGCCCAGCACAAATCCACTGAACACCAGCCAGAAAGCGGAGGAGGCAAAACCGCCAAAAATCACATCCGGTGGCGCGATTTTTGCCACCATCGCGGCGGTAAAAAAGAGCAGCGCGGTAATAAATTCAGGCAACAGCGACGTCGCCCACAGCACGATGGTGACGCCGACGATCAGCGAAGGAAGGAACAGCGGGTGCGTAAACCAGATCGACATACCTGTCTCCTGTAGAAATTTTCAGCAAGTCTACGGCGACGGACACCGATCGTAAACGCCAAATCTGGTGGGGCTATTTTAAGATATCACACTGATGATCCTGAATGTCCTCAGCGTGCGCACGGTTAAACGCCAGTAAATTCCGCGCGGTTGCCAGCAGCACAAAGCTCCCATCTGACTGTTTGACTAATGCCATCGCATAACGCCCCATATGCTCACGCGCATCCGGCAACTCCTCCGCCAGCATCAAAAACGGACTGCTTTTGACCAGTTCCACTTCCGTGACACGGCGCGCCAGGTATTCATGCCCGCGCAGGCCGTCCGGTAAAGGCTGCCAGCGCGTACCGATGGTAGCGATATTGTTATTAAGCGTAGCGCGAACATCTGGTCGCAGGCAGGAAATATGGATGTGAAAATGATGTTGTGTGCGCCCGGTGCGGGAATTGATGGTCAGCGCAACGGCGTCGTCCGGCACCGGCGCTCCCCGGCGCTCGCTCATAAACCGGCGGGCGTGCCACGCCTGCCAGAAGAAATTCGGCGTGTGTGGATCGAGCAGCAGCGGGCTTTCCGTGCCGTTGATTTTGTACGACGGCATCAGCAGATATTGCAGCGGTCCGTTGCGGTCTTTAAGCACCACGTAGCGACCTTTCAGATCGACGGCGGCACAGGGCGCAGGCGTCTGGTTTTGCTGCGCGCGCGGAACGCACTGTTCGATGACAATCTGCCGCAGGGCATCGGGACTACCCGATTTCAACCACAGCCAGACGCCTGCAACGGCAGCAATCACAAGAATAATCAGCAGAAGAATTAAGCGTTTGAGCGTTTTCATCGCGCGTTCCCTTACAGCGGTCTGACCGGCAGGTTAACGCATAATGATGACGAAATGGAAATGCCCGGCGTACCGGGCATCAGAATGAGAGGATTAACGCTTGCTGATCTGGTCGAAGGTGCCGCCGTTAGAGAAGTGCTCTTTCTGCGCTTTGGTCCAGCCGCCGAACTCTTCATCAATGGTGAACAGTTTCAGTTTCGGGAACTCGCCTTCGTATTTCTTCGCTACGTCCGGGTTACGCGGGCGGTAGAAGTTTTTCGCCGCGATTTCCTGGCCTTCCGGCGAGTAGAGATACTTCAGATAGGCTTCCGCCACGGCTTTGGTCTCTTTCTTCTCAACCACTTTGTCGACCACAGAAACGGTCGGCTCCGCCAGAATCGACTCGCTCGGCGTCACGATTTCGAACTTGTCTTTGCCCAGTTCGTTCGTTGCCAGCAGCGCTTCGTTTTCCCACGCGATCAGCACGTCACCGATACCCCGTTCAACGAAGGTGTTGGTTGCACCGCGCGCGCCGGAGTCCAGCACTTCGACGTTTTTGAACAGCGACTTCACGAAGTCCTGCGCTTTAGCCTGGTCGCCGTTGTTGTGATGCAGGGCGTAGCCCCACGCTGCCAGATAGTTCCAGCGCGCACCGCCGGAGCTTTTCGGGTTTGGCGTGATCACCGAAACGCCCGGTTTCACCAGATCGTTCCAGTCATGAATTTGTTTCGGATTGCCTTTGCGCACCAGGAACACGATGGTCGAGGTGTACGGCGCGGAGTTGTCCGGCAGGCGTTTGATCCAGTTTTTATCGATGCGTCCACGCTGGGCGATCGCATCCACATCATAAGCCAGCGCGAGAGTGACCACGTCGGCTTCAATACCGTTAATAACGGACGTGGCCTGTTTGCCCGAGCCGCCGTGCGACTGGCGGATCACTACGTTGTCGCCGGTTTCCTGCTTCCAGTGTGCGCTGAACGCTTTGTTGTACTGTTCGTACAACTCACGCGTTGGATCGTAAGACACGTTTAATAACTGAATATCCTTCGCCAGAACACTGCCGGATGCCAGCAGTAAAGTTAATCCCACGCCCCATTTGTTCATTGCTCACTCTCTTTGGCTGATGTGTTGTGATGGAGTCAGCCTGCCAGAAAGAGAACCAATGATTAAAGAATAAAAAAAGATTGGCTATAACAGCGGAGAATAAGAGGAAAGCATCCCTCTCTGCGCGGAGAGGGATGTAAAAGAATTAATACAGTTTCTTAGCGCAATCCAGCCAGTCGCCTTTGAACGGACGCTTCATGTTCTCGATAGCGTCAATGATGTCGTGGTGCACCATTTTTTCGTTCTGAATACCGACGCAACGACCGCCGTGGCCCTGCAACAGCAGCTCAATAGCGTAGGCACCCATGCGGGAAGCGAGGATACGGTCGTAAGGCACCGGCGAACCACCACGCTGAATGTGGCCGAGGACGGTAGCGCGGGTTTCACGCTCGGTTTCTTCTTCGATGTATTTCGCCAGTTCGTCGATATCGCAGATGTGTTCGGTAATCGCCACAATGGCGTGTTTTTTACCTTTCGCGATACCGGCTTTGATTTCATTCACCAGGTCTTCACGGCTGAATTCCACTTCCGGCAGAACGATAAACTCACAGCCGCCCGCAATGGCTGCCGCCAGGGTCAGATCGCCGCAGTAACGGCCCATCACTTCAACGATGGAGATACGCTGGTGAGAAGAGGAGGTGTCGCGCAGGCGGTCAATCGCTTCAACAACGGTGTGCAGTGCGGTGAAGTAGCCGATGGTGTAATCGGTGCCGGCTACGTCGTTATCGATAGTGCCTGGCAGGCCGATGCACGGGAAGCCCATTTCTGTCAGGCGCTTGGCACCCATGTAGGAACCGTCGCCGCCGATAACGACCAGCGCGTCGATACCGCGTTTTTTCATATTCTCAATGGCAACAGAGCGGATATGTTCTTCGCGGAATTCCGGGAAGCGCGCGGAGCCTAAAAAGGTGCCGCCACGGTTGATCATATCGGACACGCTATAGCGGTCGAGCTGCAC
The DNA here is from genome assembly GCF_900116015.1 of Enterobacter sp. kpr-6. GTDB lineage: Bacteria > Pseudomonadota > Gammaproteobacteria > Enterobacterales > Enterobacteriaceae > Enterobacter_D. The sequence continues at coordinate 80,668 of NZ_FOYH01000011.1, read as the reverse complement.
CATACGGTCTTCATACAAACCTAAATAACCGTCATAAATACCACAAACTTCCAGGCCTTCAGTTAATGCCGCACGGACCACGCCACGGATTGCCGCGTTCATGCCCGGCGCATCACCGCCACTTGTCAACACACCGATTTTCTTAATCATGACTACCTCTGAACTTTGGAATGCAAAATGAATTCTGTTGCCCGAAGCGACTCCCCTGAGGAGTGAACAACTATGCTGCGAATAGTATATCAATAAGTCTTTGCTGAATTGATTCAGGTCAGGCGAAATGGCGGTAATTTATGCACAAAAAAGTGGCCTGACTCACCCTTTTACAACCGCTCACAATGCATTGATTGACGTACCCTTTTCCTGGGGTACTACCGAACAGGGATCCTGATGGATGATGACATCTGACCCCGGAAAGCGCTGCAAAATCGCCTGCTCAACCTGCTCAGCCACCAGATGCGCCTGAACAAGCGGGAGATTGTCATCCATTTCCAAATGAATCTGAATAAAGCGGGTCGGCCCTGACTGCCGCGTGCGAAGGTCGTGCGCGCCGCTGACGCCAGGCCAGCGAGTGACGATTTCGAAAATTTCCAGACGTTCGGCATCGGGTAAGGCGCGGTCCAGTAACGACTGAACGGCTTCATAGCCCATACGCAATGCGCTGTACAAAATATAAACGCCGATCCCTAACGCAAAGAGCGCATCCGCCCGGTGCCAGCCATACCATGACAGCCCCAGCGCGATGAGAATAGCGCCGTTCATCATAACATCAGACTGATAATGAAGCATATCTGCCCGCACGGCCTGGCTATGCGTTTTTCTTACCACCCAGCGCTGAAAGGTGACCAGCATCACAGTACACAGCAGCGCGATCACTGTCACCACCACGCCAATGCCCGGCGCGGTCATCGGTTCCGGGCGGGCAAGATGCTGAAAGCCGGTCAAAAACAGAAACAGCGCCGAACCGGAGATAAACATGCTTTGCGCCAGCGCCGCCAGCGACTCCGCTTTACCATGCCCGAACGTGTGCTCATCGTCCGCGGGTTGCAGTGAATAACGTACGACCAGCAGATTAGTGAGCGATGCGGCAATGTCCACCAGCGAATCAACCAGCGCCGCCAGAATACTGACCGAGCCGGTATACCACCAGGCGATGATTTTAATCACCAGTAATGACGACGCCATGACGGTGGCAGCGATAGCGGCACGACTGACCAGCCGTCCATAAGATTGATTCATGAGCACTCCTGTCTGGACACAGGGGCAAGTATAACGGATGAGAAAATAGCTATTGTGGGAAAAAGACGCATCAGACGGCGTGAAATCAGCGATTAACAGGCAAAAAAAACCCCCACATCATGTGGGGGAAGACAGGGATGGTGTCTATGGCAAGGAAAACAGGGTTATTACTGGTTACTACCGGTACTGCTACTACTCGATAACATCAACGAAGAACTTTGCTGCGTTCGCGCGATATCGCGTAACTCTTCCATTCGCTGATCGTGTTTCTTGTGCAAAACCGCTTGCTGCTCGGGCGTTAACAGGTGGTACATCTGGTTACGCACCCGGGCCATTTCGACCTGGCGCATAACCTGCTCCTGTGCCATCTTTTCTGCCTGAGCGCGCACAGCGCGTTCATCAAAATTTTCGGCGGTGACAAGGCGGTGCATTGTCTCCATTTCGGTAACATTCACAGGGGGCTGGTTATGCCGGGCCTGCTGCATCAGATCGCGCAACTGCTGACGTTGGTGTTCATTCAAACTTATTCCGTCAAACATGTGGCTCTGACTGCTACGCTGATTAAGTCCTTCCGTCGGGTGCCAGTTATCGCCTGTTACGACTCCAGCCGCCTGGCTTGATACACTTAATGCCAGCGTTGAGGCCATGACGGCAGCGGTAACATTGCGCATCACTTGCTCCCAAAATCTTTTCTGTCGCGATTCAACGAGAGTCAGTCTACGATTCAGGCTGCAAACTAGCGTCAGGGGGTGTAAAACAACGTAAAGTCATGGATTAGCAAGCCTCGATGACGTAATTTCTGCCTCGGAGGTATTAAAAATGAATAAAATTCTGTTAGTTGATGATGACCGAGAGCTTACATCCCTTCTAAAGGAGCTGCTCGACATGGAAGGCTTCAATGTGCTCGTTGCCCATGACGGGGAGCAGGCACTCGACCTCCTGGACGATAGCATCGACCTGCTTTTGCTCGACGTTATGATGCCGAAGAAAAACGGTATCGACACCCTTAAAGAGCTGCGCCAGACACACCAGACACCCGTTATTATGCTGACCGCACGCGGCAGCGAACTCGATCGCGTTCTCGGCCTTGAGCTGGGTGCAGACGATTATTTACCTAAACCTTTCAATGATCGCGAGCTGGTTGCGCGCATCCGCGCGATTCTGCGCCGTTCACACTGGAGTGAGCAGCAACAGAACAGCGACAACGGTTCCCCAACGTTAGAAGTGGACGCCTTAAGCCTGAACCCGGGCCGTCAGGAAGCGAGCTTCGAAGGGCAATCGCTGGAATTGACCGGCACGGAATTCACCCTGCTTTATCTTCTGGCACAGCATCTTGGCCAGGTGGTTTCCCGTGAGCATCTCAGCCAGGAAGTTTTAGGCAAACGCTTAACGCCGTTCGATCGCGCCATCGATATGCACATCTCTAACCTGCGCCGCAAATTGCCGGAGCGTAAAGACGGGCATCCGTGGTTCAAAACCTTGCGCGGCCGCGGCTATCTGATGGTTTCTGCTTCATGATAGGAAGTTTGACTGCACGCATCTTTGCTATTTTCTGGTTAACGCTGGCACTGGTGCTGATGCTGGTATTGATGGTGCCGAAACTCGATTCCCGTCAGATGACGGAGTTACTCGACAGTGAACAGCGCCAGGGCGTGATGATTGAACAGCATGTCGAAGCGGAACTCGCCAATGACCCGCCGAATGACCTGATGTGGTGGCGCAGGCTTTTCCGCGCTATCGACAAATGGGCTCCGCCGGGGCAACGCCTGTTACTGGTGACCAGTGAAGGCCGCGTAATTGGCGCAGAACGCAGCGAGATGCAGATCATCCGTAACTTCATCGGGCAGGCGGATAACTCCGATCACCCGCAGAAGAAAAAGTACGGACGGGTAGAACTGGTGGGACCCTTTACCATCAGGGATGGCGAAGATAATTATCAACTCTATCTCATTCGTCCGGCCAGCAATTCGCAGTCAGACTTTATTAACCTGCTTTTTGACCGCCCGCTTTTGTTGTTGATTGTCACGATGCTGGTCAGCTCGCCGCTGCTGCTCTGGCTGGCGTGGAGTCTCGCCAAGCCCGCGCGTAAGCTGAAAAACGCAGCGGATGAAGTGGCTCAGGGCAACCTGCGTCAGCATCCGGAACTGGAGGCCGGGCCGCAGGAGTTCCTCGCCGCCGGAGCCAGTTTTAACCAGATGGTGACGGCGCTGGAACGCATGATGACCTCCCAGCAGCGCCTGCTGTCGGATATCTCGCACGAACTGCGCACCCCGCTGACCCGCCTGCAACTGGGCACGGCGTTACTGCGCCGTCGCAGCGGTGAGAGCAAAGAGCTTGAGCGCATTGAAATGGAAGCGCAGCGTCTGGACAGCATGATCAACGATCTGCTGGTGATGTCGCGCAATCAGCAGAAAAACGCGCTGGTGAGCGAGACGATCAAAGCCAATCATCTGTGGGACGACGTGCTGGATAACGCGGCATTTGAAGCCGAGCAGATGGGCAAATCGTTAACGGTGAAATTCCCGCCGGGCCCATGGCCGCTGTATGGCAACCCCAATGCGCTGGAAAGCGCGCTGGAAAACATCGTGCGTAACGCGCTGCGCTACTCCCACACCACGATTGAAGTAAGTTTTGCCGTGGATAAAGAGGGCGTGACTATTAACGTTGACGACGATGGCCCAGGCGTCAGTCAGGAAGATCGCGAGCAGATTTTCCGTCCCTTCTATCGCACCGACGAAGCCCGCGACCGCGAGTCCGGCGGCACCGGCCTTGGGCTGGCGATTGTCGAAACCGCCATTCAGCAGCATCGCGGCTGGGTAAAAGCCGACGACAGCCCGCTGGGGGGATTGCGTTTGACGATCTGGCTGCCGCTGTACAGTAAGCGGGTGTGATTTCCTTATACCCTCACCCTAACCCTCTCCCTCAGGGAGAGGGAACAGATCGAGCACGGACTTGCCCTTCCCCCTCTCCCTGAGGGAGAGGGCCGGGGTGAGGGTCAAAACGCCCCCTACTTCCCCCACAACCTTCGTGAATTATCCTCAATCTTCCCGCTCAAACGCCGCTTCTGCATCGTTCTCGTCCAGCTTACCGACAGCCCCGCGGCCGACAGCAGGCGGTGATACTGCTCGTCATCAAACGGCGTATGCCACGCGATCGCGGCGGCGTTATAAACGCTGACATCACTGACGCGCGATACCAGTTCAAGCGGTGCGTCACTTGCGACTTTCCCCGCCGCAATCACGCGATACAGCCAGCCTGTCCGCCCGCTGTTTTGCATCAGCAACGACAAGTCACTAATACCAAAATGAAAGTTGACCTTAAAGCACGGCGAGCGCGGCTGTGTCACCTGTATCAGCGCCTCGCCCCAACGGAAAATATCTCCGATATAAACGTTTTTTTCCGTCAGCCCTTCGGTTGACAGATTCTCCCCAAACGCAGGCGCAACAAAGAGCGCAGCCTGCTCCGGGAACTCACGCGCCCACTGCGAATAATGCTCGCGGGGATAATGACACAAGGCGCGATCCGGCCCACCGTGGATCACTTTTTCCGCCTGCTCATCCCCTGACAGCCCGCGCTCCGTCAGCGTCAGTTCGCCATCAACCTGTAATTTGGCAATCGCGCTCGCCCTGCTGCCTGCATACTCGCGCACCTTGCCTGTAAACACTTCAACCGGATGTTGCATCACTCTTCCCTTTCGCGGCACAGAGCCCACAGGCTCGCCGGAAAAGCAGCCAAATACAATAATTTTTGTGCAGGCAGTAAGCAGAAAAATCCGTCAGACAACGTTAACTGCCGGATTTTTAACAGACGCGCGGGAGAGATCAGAAGGTGTAGCCGATGCCAACACGGAATCGGGTCTGACGTTCATCCGTGGTATTTCTGACGGAGACATTGCCGACTTCAACGAAAGGTGACCAGCCATCAATCAAATAGGCGGTGCGGAAGTTAAATTCGTAATTATCTTTTCCGTTATCGAAGAGATTATATTTTTCCGCTTTTTTATAAATGCCTTCCAGCGTCCAGTCGAAGTTATTCCATTTATATCCCGCCCAGACGTCCATGCGGTTAATTTTGTCGTCATCACGCGCATCAGAGGAACGGCGAACGTATTCAAAACGATAGCGCGCACCCAGCCACCAGTCGTCATTGAGCGTCCAGGTGGCGCGCAGATAGGGTTTATAGTTTGAATAACCATCGCCGGTTTCCAGTACAAATCCTGGCTGCCAGGCGACCGAACCGGTTTTATATTGATAGCTAACCGTATATTCGTTCCCCTGCACTTCCATATCGTTAAACGCTTTATTGGTATCATCGCCGCCCGATTTTGAAATGGCTTCTATTGCAAAGCCAAATCCATTACCAAAACGATGAGAAATATACGCACGATCGTAATTAGCCTGACTGTCATCCAGATATTCATGGCGAACGTCAACATATACGGCGTGTGCGTTTGACACGGCCAGAGGCAGTAAAAGTAATAATAATTTTTTCACGGCTACATCCTTATAAAAGAAAGCAAATGAACAGGCTGTTATTTTCAGCTCTTCATGCAATCTAATTGCCATGAAATATTGTTTCAATAATTTTATTATTTTAATTCAGCAATTGCGGGAAGTATCATAAAGATGGCAAATACAGAATTTTATTATATTGTGCATTTTGATTTATCCTGTCGAATACATTCATGTGAACTATAAATAAAATTAAATAAGCCTTTGATAATATTAAATAAAAAATAAAAACACCCCTTCCCGAGATAAAAAAGAGTGCGTAAGCAAACTACCAGCAGGCATAAATAATTAGCCTTTCCCAGGCGAAATAAATAGAAAGCGTGATATTACCCCACACATTCTTTGTATTATTGCCATAAAAGCGATGTTGCTGTCAGTGCGCTTAAGGTGGCATAGAAAAAGCCCCTTTCCGCAGCGCGAAAAGGGGCTTTAATATCAGAAACCGTAAAAAACGGACTTATTTTTTCGCAGCAAAACGTGCAGCAGCTTCGTCCCAGTTCACCACTTCCCAGAACGCCTTAATGTAATCCGGGCGTTTGTTCTGGTATTTCAGGTAGTAAGCGTGTTCCCACACGTCCAGACCCACAATCGGGAAGCCGGATGCGCCAGAAACCGCTTCGCCCATCAGCGGGCTGTCCTGGTTCGCGGTAGAAACCACGGCCAGTTTGTCATCTTTCAGTACCAGCCACGCCCAGCCGGAGCCGAAACGGGTAGCAGCAGCTTTCTCGAACTCTTCTTTGAATTTCTCAACGGAGCCGAAATCGCGCTCGATAGCGGCTTTCAGATCGCCCTGCAGCGTGGTGCCGGTTTTCAGGCCTTTCCAGAACAGGCTGTGGTTAGCGTGGCCGCCCGCGTTGTTACGCAGAACGGTTTTCTTATCAGCCGGAACCTGATCCAGTTTCGCGATCAGCTCTTCAACCGGCAGATTTGCCAGCTCTGGCAGGCTTTCCAGCGCTGCGTTAGCGTTGTTCACGTAAGTCTGGTGATGTTTGGTGTGATGGATTTCCATCGTCTGCTTGTCGAAATGCGGTTCTAATGCGTCATACGCGTAAGGCAGGGATGGCAGTGTGTAACTCATATTCATCTCCATTTATTGTCGGGCGGCAGAAGTGTTAACGCCGCGTAAGCAGTTGGTTCATTATAGTTAAATAAGTGATATTGAAAATGTTTATCAATGCCGTAGTTTTTATATGGTTATAACTTTTTGTTATGTAATTGATTCTACGCTACCTGCCATGCACTGATTAGTCAAAAGTGACATCACTGTTTATCACGTTCTTCACTGCCCGACTGCGCTGCCGCCAGTGGCTCGGCGTGGCACCAATCTCACGCGTAAACACCACTGAAAAATAGTTACTGTCCTCAAAACCGCAGCGCATGGCGATTTCACCGATCATCAGCTCCGTGTGTTGCAGCAGGTACTGGGCGTGACAGATGCGCAACTGGCGTAAATAGTGATTGATCGTCATCCCGGTTTGCGACCGGAACTGCTGGCGCAGGGTACGCTCACTGCACTGATTTTTCTCGCAAAAGGCTTCCAGCAGAAAAGTGCGGTTGAGGCTTCCCGCCAGCGCCGTGATGAGTTTATCCAGCAGCGCTTCACGGTCAGTGGCAGACAGGTTATCGGTCGCATAACGATGCCGCGTCAGCGTCATGAGAAGCTGCGCAAAAAGCAATTCGGCCATCGGATTCGCCATCGCATCGGTTTTGGCGCTTTCATGTTCCAGTTGCGTGATCACCTGCCGCGCCTGGGTCATGCCGGTGCTGCCAAGCCGCCAGTGCGGTGTCCAGACCGATCCGTTAAGGCCCGGAATGTGCGCATCCCAGTCGAGATTCAGCGTCAGCCGCTCAGGGCAGTAGATGATGTTTTGCAGAACCAGATCGTTAACCGAGGCATAAGAATGGCGGTCTTGCGCGCGAATATAAAACAGATCGCCGCGCGTAATGCGGTACGGGCGGTCGTTTAAAATATGCAGACCGTTCCCGCGCCACACCAGCACCAGTTCGCAGAATTCGTGGCTGTGTTCAGCAAACACATTTTGCGGATAGCGATCGGCAACAGCGACCGCCTGGCCACTACGCGGGAAAAAGTCTGCTTTTCGAAGAATTAACTGGCCCGTCACGACGCACCTCAACTGCGAATAATCGTTAATTATTAGCTGTTTTGGCGTAAAAAAACGGTGATTACCCTCTCGTTACCACCACAGCTATTGCAGCGGGGTATCGCGCCCCTGACGGATATCGCGCGGCGACCAGTTAAACTCCCGGCGAAAAAGCGTCGAAAAGTGGTTACTGTCGCCAAAACCGCAGCGATAAGCGATATCGGTGACACTCTCATCGCTGTGGCGCAGAAGGTGGCGCGCTTTAATCAACCGTAAGCGATTCAGATAACGCTGCGGCGTCATGCTGGTGTACTGCTTAAGCTGGCGGTGCAGGGTGCGCAAAGAGAGCGAAAAGCGATCGGCGAGCGCTTCCCAGCAGACATCTTCGGCATAGTGTTCTTCCAGCCACGAGATCAACTGGTTCAGGCGAGCATCGTTATTCACCGCAATGGCTTCCTGACTGCCTTTACGCAGCAGCACCAGCAGTTGCATAAACAGGATTTCACGATTGGCGCGCGCCGCCGTATCCGTTTCCTCGCCTGCGTTTTCCATCTGGCCGACAATCTGCCGCACCTGTTGCAGCACGCCCTGATTCACCCGCCAGTGCGAAGGGTAGTATCCGTCCTGCTCCTGCGGCAGCAGTTGGTTGAGCCCGGATAAAAACTGGAACGCGTCCGGGGAGCGGTACAGCACATTGGTCAGACACAGGTTGTCGGTGTGCTCATACAGATGCCTGTCGTGATCGCGAACAAAGCACACGGTGCCGCCGCTGATGGTATAGGGCTGGCCGTTAAAGACATGAATACCCGTGCCGTGTTCGACAATCACAATCTCATGAAAATCATGATGATGTTCCGGGAAAGCCGACTGGGGAAGACGCGGCTCAATGGCGACGGGCGTTGAACCTGTCGGAAAAAAATCCACGCTGTGTAATACGGTCATGATCATCCCCACCGATGAGAAACATTCTCAGAATAGTAATTAAGCCCCCCGGTTCTCACCTTGAATTTTTGACAGCAATGCGCGCAAAGGCTGTCGTTTTTTCAAGAAACAGTCGGAAAGATCGGGAAATGCGGTTGCCGTCACATCCCTTTAAAAACGGACGATTACTGGAAACTGTGAACTCCCTCACGTTCATCTTTGCTTTCTTGCCAGCCGCCATTAGCGGTTGTCATTAACGAGAAGGTTGGCAGGAGGGATCTTTTTTAGAGTAGGGGCAATGACTCTGAGAAGGATCCAATCATGACTGTTCGCCATTGTGTGGCTGTCGATTTAGGCGCATCAAGCGGGCGCGTCATGCTGGCGCGCTTTGATGCCGGGACGGGCACCCTGACCCTTCGCGAAATCCACCGGTTTGCTAACTGCTTACAAAAAGTGGGCGGCACCGACTGCTGGGATATCGACACGCTGGAAGCGGAAATCCGCGCGGGGCTGGCAAAAGTCGGCGGCGAAGGCATCGCCATTGACAGCATCGGCATCGACACCTGGGGCGTGGATTACGTGCTGATTGATAACGCGGGCGCACGCGTCGGGCTGCCGGTCTCCTACCGCGACAGCCGCACCGATGGCGTGATGGCGCAGGCACAACAGCAGCCGGGCAAAGCGGAAATTTACCGCCGCAGCGGGATCCAGTTCTTACCCTTTAACACGCTCTATCAGTTCCGCGCGCAGACGGAACAGCAGCCCGACCTCACCGCCCGCGTCGCACATGCGCTGCTGATCCCGGACTATTTCAGCTACCGTCTGACCGGCAATCTGAACTGGGAATACACCAACGCCACCACCACCCAACTGGTAAATATCCAGACGCATAACTGGGATGAAACCCTGCTTGACTGGGCGGGCGTCCCCGCCTCGTGGTTCGGCACGCCGACGCAGCCGGGCAATGTGATCGGTCACTGGCAGGAGGTGCCGGTGGTGGCCGTCGCCAGCCACGACACCGCCAGCGCAGTGATCGCCTCACCGCTTATCGATAACGATGCCGCTTATTTATCCTCCGGCACCTGGTCGCTGATGGGCTTTGAAAGCCCGACGCCTTATACCAGCGATGCGGCGCTGGCCGCCAATATCACCAACGAAGGCGGCGCGGAAGGCCGCTACCGGGTGCTGAAAAACATCATGGGCCTGTGGCTGCTGCAACGGGTGCTGAAAGAGCAAAACGTCAGCGATCTGCCGTCGCTCATTGCCCGCACCACCGCCCTGCCCGCCTGCCGCTTCGTGATTAACCCAAACGATGCTCGCTTTATCAACCCGGAAAACATGAGCCGCGAAATTCAGGCCGCCTGCCGGGAAAGCGCCCAGCCCGTGCCTGAAAGTGATGCTGAACTGGCGCGCTGCATTTTTGACAGCCTGGCACTGCTCTACGCCGACGTGCTGGGCGAACTGGCCCACCTTCGCGGCAAGCCGTTTACCCGGCTGCATATCGTTGGCGGCGGCTGCCAGAACCAGTTGCTCAACCAGCTTTGCGCCGACGCCTGCGGCATCACCGTGGTGGCCGGACCGGTAGAAGCGTCCACGCTCGGCAATATCGGCGTTCAGCTCATCACTCTGGGCGAGCTGCCCGACATCGACGCTTTCCGTGAGGTGGTGACCTCCAGCTACGCCCTCACCACCTTCACCCCTCATCCTGATAATGAAATTGTTCGCTATGTTGCGCAGTTTCAGCAAAAACGACCAACAAAGGAGCTTTGCGCATGACCACTCAACTTGAACAAGCCTGGGAACTGGCAAAACAGCGCTTCGCCGCTGTGGGCATCGACGTCGAGGCGGCATTGCGCCAGCTCGACCGCCTGCCGGTGTCCATGCACTGCTGGCAGGGCGATGACGTCGCTGGCTTTGAAAACCCCCAGGGTGGACTGACGGGCGGCATTCAGGCAACCGGGAATTATCCGGGCAAAGCGCGTAATGCGGCGGAACTGCGTGCCGATCTCGAGCAGGCGCTGAGCCTGATCCCAGGGCCAAAACGTCTGAATCTGCACGCGATTTACCTCGAATCTGACGAGCCGGTCGCGCGCAACGAGATCAAACCTGAGCATTTCAAAAACTGGGTGGAGTGGGCGAAAGCCAACAAACTGGGTCTCGATTTTAACCCGTCATGCTTCTCGCACCCGCTCTCCGCCGACGGTTTTACCCTCTCCCACGCTAACGACGAGATCCGCCAGTTCTGGATCGACCATGTGAAAGCCAGCCGCCGCGTGTCTGCGTACTTCGGCGAGCAGCTCGGCACGCCGTCGGTGATGAACATCTGGATCCCGGACGGCATGAAAGATGTCACCGTTGACCGTCTCGCCCCGCGCCAGCGCCTGGTCGCCGCGCTGGATGAAGCGATGAGCGAGAAACTGAGCCTGTCGCACCATATCGACGCCGTGGAAAGCAAGCTGTTCGGCATCGGTGCGGAGAGCTACACCGTGGGTTCCAACGAGTTTTACATGGGTTACGCCACCAGCCGCCAGACCGCGCTGTGCCTGGACGCCGGGCATTTCCATCCGACCGAAGTGATTTCCGATAAGATCTCCGCCGCCATGCTCTATGTGCCGCGCCTGCTGCTGCACGTCAGCCGCCCGGTGCGCTGGGACAGCGATCACGTGGTGCTGCTGGACGACGAAACCCAGGCGATTGCCAGCGAGATCGTGCGTCATGACCTGTTCGACCGCGTACACATTGGCCTCGATTTCTTCGACGCCTCCATCAACCGCATCGCCGCCTGGGTGATCGGCACCCGCAACATGAAAAAAGCCCTGCTGCGCGCCCTGCTGGAACCAACGGAAGAACTGCGCAAGCTGGAAGCGGAAGGGGATTACACCGCCCGTCTGGCGCTGCTGGAAGAGCAAAAATCGCTGCCATGGCAGGCGGTATGGGAAATGTACTGCCAGCGCAATGACACCCCGGTCGGCAGCCAGTGGCTGGACAGCGTGCGGGCGTATGAGAAAGAGATTTTAGCGAAGCGGAGTTGAGCACACCCTCACCCCGGCCCTCTCCCTGAAGGAGAGGGAGTTTTATGTCCCCCCTCCTCACAGGAGAGAGAGGAAGGCAAATCCGAACTCGATCAGTCCCCTCTCCCCACGGGAGAGGGTTAGGGTGAGGGGAAAACGACCCTCGCTACCATTACAGGAACATCAAGACTATGCAGAACATCACCAACGCCTGGTTTGTCCAGGGCATGATCAAAGCCACCACCGACGCCTGGTTAAAAGGCTGGGACGAGCGCAACGGCGGCAACCTGACGCTGCGCCTCGATGAAGCGGACATCGCCTCGTTCACCGCCGATTTCCACAAAGAACCGCGTTACATCGCGCTCAGCCAGCCGATGCCTTTACTTGCCAACACGCCGTTTATCGTCACCGGCTCCGGCAAATTCTTCCGCAACGTTCAGCTCGATCCGAGTGCCAATTTAGGCATCGTTAAAGTGGACAGCGACGGTGCGGGCTACCACATTCTTTGGGGGCTGACCAACGAAGCGGTACCGACCTCCGAACTGCCGGCGCATTTCCTGTCGCACTGCGAGCGCATCAAAGCCACCAACGGCCGCGACCGCGTGATCATGCACTGCCACGCCACCAACCTGATCGCCCTGACCTACGTGCTGGAAAACGACACCGACGTCATCACCCGCAAACTGTGGGAAGGCAGCACCGAATGTCTGGTGGTGTTCCCGGACGGCGTGGGCATTCTGCCGTGGATGGTACCGGGCACCGACGAAATCGGTCAGGCGACCGCCGCCGAAATGTCCCGTCATTCGCTGGTGCTGTGGCCGTTCCACGGCGTCTTCGGCAGCGGCCCAACGCTTGATGAAGCCTTTGGCCTGATTGACACGGCGGAAAAATCCGCTGAAGTGCTGGTAAAGGTGTACTCGATGGGCGGCATGAAGCAGACCATCACTCAGGAAGAATTGATTGCGTTAGGTAAACGCTTTGGCGTCACCCCGCTGGCCAGTGCATTAGAACTTTATAAATAGAACATCGTGCCCCGCTCACAGAGACGGGGCAAAAAACACCTGCAAGCCCTACAAACTAACTCAAATCAGTGGAGTACAAGCAATGAAAATAAAGACAAGCTTAATCCTCACCGTTGCCGCCATGGCGTTGTCCGGTTCCGCATTAGCAGAAGTGAAAATCGCCCTGGTGGCGAAATCATTAGGAAATGGTTTCTTTGAAGCCGCAAACGTGGGCGCGCAGGAAGCGGCCAAAGAGTTAGGGGACGTAAAAGTTATTTATACCGGGCCGACCACCACCACTGCCGAAGCGCAGATCGAAGTGCTGAATGGGTTGATCGCCCAGGGCGTGGACGCGATCGCCATCTCCGCCAACGATCCTGACGCCGTGGTGCCGGTGCTGAAAAAAGCGATGCAGCGCGGGATTAAAGTCGTCTCCTGGGATTCCGGGGTGGCGAAAGCCGGGCGTCAGATTCACCTCAATCCATCCAATAACGCGCTGATTGGCGAAACCAACGTCAAACTTGCCGCTGACGCCCTGAAAGCGCTGAACGTAGAGAAAGGAGACGTGGCGATTTTAAGCGCCACGCCAACCTCCGCAAACCAGAACACCTGGATTGCCGAGATGAAGAAAGTGCTGCCGAACTACCCGTCGATCAATCTGGTGACCACCGCCTATGGCGACGATCTGTCAGATAAGAGCTACCGCGAAGCGGTCGGCCTGCTGAAAACCTACCCGGATCTGAAAGTGATCGTCTCCCCGTCATCGGTGGGGATCGTGGCGGCAGCGCAGGCGGTCAAAGATCAGGGCAAAATCGGCAAAGTCTACGTGACCGGTCTGGGCCTGCCGTCTGAGATGGCGGGCGCGGTGAAATCCGGCGCGAGCAAAAGTTTTGCTATCTGGAACCCGATCGACCTGGGCTACGCCGCGACCTATCTGGCAGATGATTTAGTCAAAGGCACGGCGACAAAAACCGAAGCCAATATGGGCAAACTCGGCAAAGTGAAACTGGACGCCGACGGCAGCGGCGCAATGGCCGAACCGTTTGTTTACGATGCCAGCAATATTGATAAGTTCTCCAAAATCTTTTGATGGTTTTCCGCTGATGTTCCCCCTCTCCCTCAGGGAGAGGGTCGGGGTAAGGGTGTCGTTTTATTCCCCTCACCCTAACCCTCTCCCCATGGGAGAGGGAACAGCCCGGTGACGCTCCGCCCTTCTCCCTCTCCCTTAGGGAGAGGGCCGGGGTGAGGGTGACGCTCCGCCCTTCCCCCTCTCCTTCAGGGAGAGGGCCGGGGTGAGGGTGAAGGCGATACAACACAACGCAACTGGAGAACCATCATGACGGCATCTGTACCCCTGCTGTCGCTCAAAGGCATTACCAAGGTTTTCCCTGGTGTGCGTGCCCTTGAGAACGTGCAGCTCGATCTCTGGCCTGGCAAAGTCACCGCACTCATCGGTGAAAACGGCGCGGGCAAATCCACGCTGGTCAAAGTGATGACCGGTATCTACCAGCCTGAAGAAGGCGAAATTCTCTACAAAGCCATTCCCATTGAACTGCCGACCCCGGAGTCAGCCCACAAAGTCGGCATTACCGCCATTCATCAGGAAACTGTGCTCTTTGATGAACTGTCGGTCACGGAAAACATTTTTGTCGGTCAGTACCTCTACACAGGCATGTTCAAAAAGCTCGACTGGCCCGCCATGCACCAGAAAGCGCGGGATATTCTCACCCGCCTGGAAGTGCAGATCGACCCGCGCGCGACGTTAAAAACCCTCAGCATCGCCCAGCGTCATATGGTGGCGATTGCCCGCGCGCTCTCGTTTGAGGCGCAGGTGGTGATCCTCGACGAACCGACCGCTGCCCTGTCGCAGCATGAAATCCTGGAGTTTTATCAGATCGTCGAGCGCTTAAAGCAGGACGGCAAAGCGATCCTGTTTATCTCGCACAAGTTTGATGAAATTTTCGAGCTGGCCGATCACTACACCATTTTGCGCGACGGCGTGTACATCGGTTCCGGCGCGATGAGCGACATCACCGAAGAGCGGATGGTGGCGATGATGGTCGGACGCGCCATTACGCAAACCTACCCGAAAGTCGCCTGCGAGTTGGGCGAAACGGTGCTGGAAGTCAAAGACCTGTGCCACCCGACCGAGTTCGCCCACATTAACTTTTCCCTGCGCAAAGGTGAGATCCTCGGCTTTTATGGTCTGGTCGGTGCCGGGCGCACGGAGCTGATGCACGCACTGTGCGGCGTGACGCATCCTTCGTCTGGCGACATTCTTCTCAACGGCAAAACGATGCATTTCCGCCAGCCTGCGGATGCAATCAACGCGGGCATTGTCTGCGTGCCGGAGGAGCGGCAAAAGCAGGGGGCGATTATCGAAATGCCCATCGCGCAAAACATCTCCCTGCCGCAGTTAAGCAAGCTCAACCCGAACGGGGTCCTGAACGACGCCAAAGAGTGGGCGCTGGCGGAAGAGTACGCCCGCCGCTTGCAGGTCAAAGCCTTTAGCTGGAAACAGGCGGTGGAAACCCTCTCCGGCGGCAACCAGCAAAAAGTGGTGATCGGCAAATGGCTCGCCACCCACCCGGACGTCATCATTCTTGATGAACCAACCAAAGGCATCGACATCGGCTCGAAAGCCGCCGTGCATCAGTTTATGTCTGAGCTGGTGGCGCAGGGGCTGGCGGTGATCATGGTCTCCTCGGAACTGCCGGAAGTAATGGGCATGGCCGACAGGATCATCGTCATGCATGAAGGGTTAATGGTCGCGCAGTACCGCGCGGGCGAGGCGACGGCGGAAACCATCGTCAGCGCCGCCAGCGGTGCCGGTCAGGAGGCTGCATAATGTGGCAACAACTGCTTAAAAATCGTGAAGCGCTGCTGGCAGCGGTGATCGTGCTGATGGTGATCGCCATCGGCAGCCGCGCGCCGTCGTTTGTCTCGCCGGGAAACCTGGTGGAAATCTTCAATGACACCTCCATTTTAATCATCCTCGCGCTCGGGCAGATGATGGTGCTGCTGACCAAAGGCATCGATCTGTCGATGGCGGCAAACCTGGCGCTGACCGGGATGATCGTCGCCCTGCTCAACTTCCATTACCCGAACATTCCGGTCTTTGCACTGCTGGTGCTGGCGACCGGGCTGGGGCTGGTGATGGGCATCATCAACGGCTTGCTGGTGTGGAAAATGGGCATTCCGGCGATTGTGGTCACGCTCGGCACCATGAGCATCTATCGCGGCATTATTTTCCTGCTCTCAGACGGCGGCTGGATCAACTCGCACCAGATGAGCCCTGACTTCCTCGGTCTGCCGCGTACCGCCGTGCTGGGCTTGCCGCTGCTGAGCTGGTGCGCCGTCGCCGCGCTGCTGGTGGTCGGCTACTTCCTGCGCTACAGCCGCACCGGACGCGCCCTGTATACCGCAGGCGGTAACGCCACCGCCGCGTACTACACCGGCATCAACGCCGGGAAAATGCAGTTCGTCAGCTTCTGCTTGTCCGGCGCGCTGGCCGGGTTCTGTGGCTATCTGTGGATCTCCCGCTTCGCCGTGGCCTATGTGGATGTGGCGAACGGTTTTGAATTACAGGTCGTGGCGGCGTGCGTGATCGGCGGCATCAGCACCATGGGCGGCACGGGCCGCGTGCTCGGCTGCCTGTTCGGCGCGCTGTTCCTCGGCGTCATCAACAACGCCCTGCCGGTCATCAATATTTCTCCTTTCTGGCAGATGGCTATTTCCGGCACGGTGATCGTCATTGCGGTTCTGCTCAACGAGCGGAGCAACAAGCGTAAAGGGCGATTGATCCTGCGTGACGCCGCCCTTGCACGTCAGAAACAGGCGGTGAAATCATGAGCAAAATTATGACCACTGAAGAGATGAAAACCCGGCCTTCAGCCACGCCATTTCTGCAACGCCTGATGTGCTGGGAAGGATTTTTACTGGCGGTGACGGCGGCGGTCTTTATTGCCAACGCCCTCGCCTCGCCCTACTTCCTCGACATCTGGAATCTGTCCGATGCGACGTTCAACTTCACGGAAAAAGCGATCATCGTGCTGCCGATGGCGATGCTGATTATCGCCCGCGAGATTGATTTGTCCGTCGCCTCCACCATCGCGCTGAGTTCCACGGTGATGGGCTTTTGCGCTCAGGCGGGCGTCGATACACCGCTGCTGGTCTGCGTGGGATTAGGCGTGGGCCTGCTGTGCGGGCTGTTCAACGGCATTCTGGTGACGCGCTTTAACCTGTCGTCGATTGTGATCACCATCGGCACCATGAGTTTGTATCGCGGCATTACCTATATTTTGCTCGGCGATCAGGCGCTGAATGCCTACCCGGAGAGTTTTGCCTGGTTCGGTCAGGGTTACGTGTGGGGCGCGCTGTCGTTTGAGTTCACGCTGTTTATGGTGCTCGCCGGGGTCTTTGCTTTTGTGCTGCACCGCACCAACTTTGGCCGCCGCACCTACGCCATCGGCAACAACCCGACCGGCGCGTGGTATTCCGGCATCAACGTGAAGCGCCACAACCTGATTTTATTCGCGCTGGTCGGCCTGATGGCGGGGCTCGCCTCGGTGCTGCTGACCTCGCGCCTCGGCAGCACGCGCCCGACGATTGCCACCGGCTGGGAACTGGCGGTGGTGACAATGGCGGTACTGGGCGGCGTCAATATTCTGGGCGGGTCCGGCAGCATGGTGGGCGTGATCATCGCCGCCTTCCTGATGGGGCTGGTGACCTTCGGCCTGAGCCTGCTCAACGTGCCGGGCATCGTGATGTCGATCATTATCGGCGCGATGCTGATTGTGGTTATTTCGCTGCCGATTATTACGCGACGGATTATGCAGCGAAGACGAATGTAAACGCCCCTCACCCCGGCCCTCTCCCAAAGGGAGAGGGGGAAAGGCGAGTCCGCGCTCGATCTGTCCCCTCTGCCACAGCGGGAGAGAGAGGCGGGTCCGCGCTCGATCTGTCCCCTCTCCCCAGGGGAGAGGGTTAGGGTGAGGGGAAAAATTTTTCACTTAAAGGAGATTTATCATGAGTTTTATGTTGGCACTTCCCAAAATCAGCCTTCATGGCGCAGGCGCAATTGGCGACATGGTTAATCTGGTAGCGGGCAAACAGTGGGGCAAAGCGCTGATCGTCACTGACGGTCAGTTAGTGAAGCTGGGCCTGCTGGACAGCCTGTTTACCGCGCTGGATGCGCATCAACTCTCGTATCACCTGTTCGACGAGGTGTTCCCGAACCCAACCGAAGAACTGGTGCAAAAAGGGTTCGCCGCCTACAACGACGCGCAGTGTGACTTCATTATCGCCTTCGGCGGCGGCAGCCCGATTGATACCGCCAAAGCCATCAAAATCCTGACCGCTAACCCTGGCCCGTCCACCGCCTATTCCGGCGTCGGCAAAGTGGTTAACGCAGGCGTGCCGCTGGTGGCGATTAACACTACCGCCGGGACTGCCGCTGAGATGACCAGCAACGCGGTCATCATCGACACCGCGCGCCAGGTAAAAGAAGTCATTATCGATTCCAACATCATCCCGGATATCGCAGTGGACGACGCCAGCGTGATGCTGGAGATCCCCGCCTCCGTCACCGCCGCGACCGGTATGGACGCGCTGACCCACGCGGTCGAAGCCTATGTTTCTATCGGCGCGCACCCGCTGACCGATGCCAACGCTCTCGAAGCCATTCGCCTGATTAACCTGTGGCTACCGAAAGCGGTCGATGACGGTCATAACCTCGAAGCGCGTGAGCAGATGGCCTTTGGTCAGTACCTGGCGGGCATGGCATTTAACAGCGCCGGGCTGGGCCTGGTGCACGCGCTGGCACATCAGCCGGGCGCGACGCACAACCTGCCGCACGGCGTCTGCAACGCCATCCTGCTGCCGATCATCGAAAACTTTAACCGCCCGAACGCCGTCGCGCGGTTTGCCCGCGTCGCGCAGGCGATGGGCGTCGATACCCGTGGCATGAGCGATGAAGCCGCCAGCGAAGAAGCGATTATCGCCATCCGTGCGCTGAGCGCCCGCGTCGGCATCCCGTCCGGCTTCAGTCAGTTGGGCGTCACCAAAGAAGATATCGAAGGCTGGCTCGACAAAGCGCTGGCCGACCCGTGCGCCCCGTGCAACCCCCGCACCGCCAGCCGCGATGAAGTGCGCGATCTGTACCTGGAGGCATTATGATCCGCAAGGCGTTTGTGATGCAGGTGAACGCAAATGCGCATGACGAGTACGAGCGCCGCCACAATCCCATCTGGCCGGAACTGGAGTCGGTACTCAAAGATCATGGCGCGCACCATTACGCTATTTATCTCGATAAAGCGCGCGACCTGCTGTTCGCCACCGTTGAGATTGAGTCCGAGGAGCGCTGGAACGCCGTGGCGCAAACCGAAGTCTGCCAGCGCTGGTGGAAGCACATGTCCAGCGTGATGCCGTCAAACCCCGACAACAGCCCGGTCAGCGCCGAGCTTAAAGAAGTCTTTTATTTAGAGTAAACGCAGTGACGCCTCCCCCGAATCGGGGGAGGACGCTGATTAGGTTATTTTTTCTTAGCCAGTCGCTTTTCGAGCTGCTCCAGCTGTTCCAGTTCGATACGGTCGGCTTCGCGGGCATCCGCCACTTTTCGGTTTTTATCAAACGATGCGTAACGTTCATGCGCCAGGGATATCATCTGCTCCCGGCTTACGGTGCCGCAATGGTTCAACAGAGGCTGTTCATTAAACGCAATAAAGTTATCGATATACTGCCGCCAGTCCGCCAGCTTCAGGTGCTGTTTGTTCTTTGCCCTGAATTCTGCAAATTCGAAAAACATTGAAGCCAGCCGGTTCAGGCTGTCGAGTTCATCTTCATTGAGATAGTTTTTGGCAATAACGACATCCACCTTACGCACCCGCGAACCTTTAAAACTGGTCAGATTCATATTGGCTTTTGTGGCATCGGCGCGCTGTACAATCAGTTCGGCCGCAGTAAATCCAGTAACGGCGAAAAAGAGTTTGTTCTGCACTTCGGCAAAAAGCAGTCCGGTATCTTTTTCACTGGCGCGGTAGTCTTCTGAAAGCGTGAACAGATCGCGGATTTTTTGATAAAAGCGAAGTTCTGATGAGCGGATATCCCGGATACGCGCCAGCAGTTCGTCAAAGTAATCCCATTTCGGATCTTTAAGGCGTTCATCATCCATAACGAAGCCTTTGTGCATAAATTCACTTAATGAGCGTGTTGCCCACTGACGAAATTGGGTAGCCCGGGTAGAACGTACGCGGTAGCCGATAGCAATAATCATGGGCAAAGAGTAATGGGCAAGCTGACGTTTAATATCGCGCTCGCCCTCACTTTGAACTGTCAAGTAATCCTTGACGGTTGCCTCACTGCTCAACTCTCCTTCAGCAAAAATGTTTTTCACGTGCAGGCTAATATTTTGTTTAGTGGTTTGATAAAGCGCAGCAATTTCCAGCTGCGTCAACCACACCTGCCCACCCAGTTCACGCAAAACAAACCGGGCTTCGCCATCTTCACTGGTATAGAGGATCAGATCGTTATCAGACATTTTTGCCATCCTTGAGTTATCGTGTGATGCGCCATTTTATACGTCGAATCAGACACGAAATCACTCACAACATCAGTAGGCATTGCCTGTTATTCCATCGGCGTAATTTCCCCGGTTTTCAGGTTGATGTGAAAATCCCCCGACGGGTTGCCGTGCAGGTACTTATCGATCACCTTAAAAATGCTGCCAAAGCGTACGCGGAAGATCTCTTCGAACGGGCTCTGCGGGTTGATCTGTGCTTCCACGGGCGACAGGCGGGCGGCGAGTGCGCGGGTGAGAAGCTGATACTGTTTTAAGCGGGCAGCGTCGATGTCCTTTAATGCCAGTGCGTCAGCGTTACGCAGACGATAAAAATCCACCGCCAGGTCGAAGCCGTTCCAGCGGGCGAAATCACTCGGCGTCATCCCCGCGTTTTTGGCCAGCGCATCGGCTTTTTGCTGCGCGGCTTTCCACGCGGCGCTGTGTTTATCAACGCCCTGCCCGTCTGCCAGCTGGCTTAAGATCAGCATCTCCTCGCCGTTAAGCGTAAACAGCATCTGGCGGATATTTTCCGGCCACTCTTCGGGCAGAAAACGCAGGCGCGTTAGCTCGGTAATATGCCAGTTGGTAAACGCGTAGTAGTTTTCCGCTTTCAGAATGGCTTTGTTCCAGAGATGGGGTGAGTGAGTGGCGTTCAGGTGATCCCACTCCTGCTGATAGTGTTCAAACAACTCGTCGAAGCGCGGCACGTTTTTCAGCGTCACCGTTTGCACATCGATTTCATCGCGGTTTTTAAAACTGAGGATTTTATACGCCGGAACGTAGGCCGCCATCGACGGGGCCTGGATGTTAAACAACTGGCTGCCATCCGGGTAACGGCGCACGCCCGTGTCATTAAAATGCATATGCCCGCCGACGTGTACGCCAATCCCCGTTTTTGCCAGCGCGTGACTGGTATCTTCCTGCGGCGCGCGGGCTAACTGGAATTTACCTTTGCCAAAAATCGCCTCCAGATCCGCTGCCGCGCCGTTATCAAATTCCACCATCGGGAAGTGGCTGAAGGTGATCAGCGTTTTATTGAGCCGCTTCGCCCGCTGCGCCACGTCCGTCATCCAGGCGACGGTTTGCTGTTTGTGGGTCAGCATTTTGTTGTAGCCCGCATCGCCGGAACCGGCAAAATTCGCGCCTGACGCGGGAGACGCAGCATCGGCGGTGGCGGTCGGCAAATAGACATTGGCGTCCACGGCGAGCAGCCATAAACCAGGAATCGGCTCCACCAGATAGCTGCTGTCAGCCACCTGAAAACAGGGGCCGTAACCGGGCTTTTTATATTTGCCGCCCGTTCCCTGGGCGCAAATTTCATACTGCCGCTGGCTGAAATCGCTGGCCTTCAGCGCCGCCTGATATGTGTAATTCTCTGTGCCATAGCGGGAATAGGGCGTTTCCCAGTACCGATCTTCAGGCGAAGGATTGATGCCAAAGCTGCCCATCGCCGCCATGATCGCCTGATAGCCGCTGCTGGCCATCTCTTCGCTGCAAATCGTCGGCAATTCGGCATCGGTTTTTATCACCACCGTTGCACCCTGATAGCCTTTACACTCTTTAGCGCCCCGGCTGAAAATGCGCTGCGTTTTGCCCCCTTCGCCAAGAAAATCCTCCTCGCCGCCGGGCACGGTGAACGGGCGGTTGGGATCGTGATTGCCGGGGGTGGCGAAAAAGCGCATCCCATATTTTTGCTGGTACTCGTGAAGCAGCGTGACCAGCCCGCGAACGTGATAGGGCTGACCGTCATCGCTGAAATCTCCCGGCAGCGCCACCCATTTGATCCCCTTCTGCCCGGCGTCATCCAGCGCGGCGCGTAGGGCAAAATAGTTTTCATTGAACAGCCGGGTGGAGGTCAGTTGCGCATACATCGTGCGGATGATGGCCTGCTCTCCTGTTTTGGTGTTTTTCAGACCGGGAAATGCTCCATCAGCAAACTGCCCGTAGACATCGTGAAAGTGAATATCGGGCATAAATGCGACGCGATACTCTGCCTGCGCCGCGCCGCCTGCCAGCAAAAGCAGGGGCCAACAAAACCGTAATGGGTGATTCATGTTTCTCTCCGTGTAAACCGTTTCAGAGTCCGAGTTCCGCACTCAGCATGGCCACCATCGCCTCCGGCGTGGCGACGGTCATCAGTTGCTGGCGGAAGGATTCGTGCATCAACTTTCGCGCCAGCGCCGAAAAGATGCGCATGTGCCTGTCCGCTTCGTGCTCGCTGATGGTCAGCATAATGATCAACTGCACATCCACATCGCCGCCCCAGGCGACCGGCTCCGTCAGGCGCATCACGGAAATACTACTGTGCGTAATCGCCGGGGATTTGCAGTGCGGGATCGCCACCGAAAACCCAAGCGCGGTGGTAAACACCTCTTCGCGCTGCCAGATGGCCCGCTCGGCATCATCACCGTTTAACACGCGCTGCTGAATGTGGAGGTTGTCGGTCAGCCGTTTGATGGCCTCGCTTTTATCGACGGGGGAGGCGTCGAGCAGCACCAGCGCGGGGGCAATGGCGGGCTTATCGTCAGCCATTACCGCGGTGGTCATGCGCTGCTGTTTTTGCTGCTCAAGGGTAAACCAGCGGTTAGCCTGGCTGTCCGGGGTGATAACCAGCACGCCGCAGCGCGCGTCCAGCATCAGGGCGTCGCCCTCGTTTATCTGCTCAAACCCTTGCACCAAGCAGAGTAAAGGAATGCCCAGCGCCCGCGCCAGGATCACCGTGTGGGAGGTTTCCGCCCCCTCGCCCATCACGATGCCCTGCAACCCGGCGCTGCGTAGGGCGAGAAGCTGTCCCGGCGTGACGCGCCCGTGGCAGACGATGATGGGATCCTGCGTCAGCACCGGCAGCGTGATGCGCGACGTCAGACACGCCGCCAGCCGCAGACCGAGATCTTCAATATCCAGTTCGCGCTGGCGCAGATAGTCGCTGCCGCTGTCACGAAACGGCAGGCGCAACTCATCAACGGCACAGGCCAGCGCCGCCAGCGTGTTGCGGGCCTCGCGCGGGGCGCAGAGAATTTCCTCCACCGCTTCATCCCCTAAAAGCTGGCTTTGCGCATCCAGAATGCTCGCTGCCTCGCCCGTGGCGCGCCCGGCTTCGTCGTCTAACTGCTGGCGAACGCGTTGCAGCGCCGCCTGTAAAAGCGGGATCTCCACGTCACCTGCGGGTTCTGCCTGGGCCAGCGCGTGCAGATCAAATGGTGTCAGTTGCACGGCGATCCCCTGCGCCAGGCCCGGACTGACGCCGTTACCGCGCACGTACTGCGAGGTGGTGCGGGCTAGAAACACCGGCAGCGCGTGGTTCGTCGTCTCCTGCTGCGCGAGCGGCGCGTCGCTCTCGTTGAATTCGTCGGTAATAAACGGCGCAAGCGCCGCGTGCGCCTGCGCCTCATCCGGTCCTTCAATCTGGAGCAGACACTCATCCCCCAGGGTCACGTCGGCGCTTACCAGCGCCAGCACGCTTTTGGCGCTGGCCTCGCGGGATTTAGTGACGTTGATCAACGTGATAGCGGAATGAAACGCCGCCGCGCGCGTCTCCAGCGCGCTGGCGGGCCGGGCGTGAATGCCGTTCGGCAACTGACAGCGAAATGAAATCGTAAGCATAAGGTGTTCGTCCTTTTAATAATCCATCCGCCAGGAAAGCGGCGTACCGGGCGCAACGGTGTCACTGAGCGCATCGACGGGCGTTTCCGCCAGCGTCACGGGCTGTGCGGCGGTGTTCACGTCTGGCGTCACGCAGGGCAGCGGCGTCAGGCCCGGATTCCAGCCGCGCAGTATCAGCGCGTTGCCGTTCTGCGCCTTTTTGAGGGTGCTGAAGTGCAGCGCACAGTCCCATGCCAGCACGCTGTAATGATCGGCAAAGCGCAGGCCGTGCGGGTTGGTGCGAAAGCGCGACCAGCCAGAGTCCAGATAACCGCTGGCGGGCGTGCGCCAGTGTTCCACCGCGCGCCAGAAACCGGCGCTTTGCCCTTCCGCCATCGGCAACACAGCCAGATGGAAATGGTGCTGACCCGGAATTTGCGACTCCGGCGAAGGCAGAACCATCCCGGAGGCGCGTCCCGGTCGCCACGGCAGATCCGGCAGCCCAAGCCAGCCGACGCTGCGCAACAGCGTGACCGCAATCACCCCGGTTTGCGCCGCCGGGATCTCATATTCCCGCAGCCCTTCCGTGACCGCGCACAGCCCACGCGTGGCGTTATGCAGCATCACGAGGCTTTGCATCGGCCACAGCGACGCGGGCGCTTCCGTCCAGTTCTCCGCCTGCCAGTGTTGCAGGGCAGCCGGGCGATTTTCCCGCTGGATCAGGCCAAACGGCTGATCGGCAAAATGGAACGCCTGCTCAATGCCGACCGGGATTTCCACCTGCAAACGGTGATCGCGCAGGGTGTTATTGACGTCGATTTCAACGTCCAGCCACGGGCGGTCGTGCGGTAACCGGATGGTCATCGCGACCTCAAGCAGCCCGTTGCACTCATGCGCCTGACGCGCCGCGGCATCAACGGGTGCCGGGATGCGCCAGTGCAGGGTGAGCGTGTCGTTGAGCGTCGCCCGCACGCAGTGCGATTTCGTCAGGCAGCCGTCGCTGGTGATCTGCCAGTCCTGTGCGGGCGGGGAGTAGTTGTAGTTGTCCCCGGCGTCGCCGCCGTCCACCAGCCGTAAAATATGCGGGTAGCGCTGCTGGCTGCGTTTATCGGTGAGGGTAAGCTGCCCGTCCTCCAGTTCCAGCCGCAGCCAGGCGTTTTCCAGCGCGTCGGTATCCTGGGTCTGATGGGCAAATCCGGCGGGCTGCCCTTCCTGGAGAGAGAAAGTGCGATAGCCGCAGGCGGGGAGCGCCGCCGCCTCCAGCAAAATCTCGCACTTGCGATACCAGGTGGTGGTGGTGCTGTTGGACAGCTCCTGCACGATGGTCGACATATCCTGCGGCGTCTCACGCAGCAACTGCCAGCGGCACGGGTTTCCGGCGTCGTCGACAATGCGGAAATCGGCGTGCGGCGTGTAGAGCGTCAGCGTTACCTGCGCGTCACGCACGTGCGGCAACGGGTTGAACAGAATGATTTTTTTACCGTCCTGGCGGGCGCTGATGCCCTCCGCCAGCATTTTCATGTTCAGATCGAACAGCTGCCGGGCGCTCTCCAGCCCGTCGGTGAGCCGCGCTTTGACCATGCTGTTGACGCGATCGGCATTGCAGCCGCCGATGCTGTCGTGGGCGTGGGATTTCATCGCCTCGCGCCAGATGTTTTCCACCGCCTGCTGCGGATACGGCAGGCCAAGGCGCATGTTCACTGCCAGCAGCGGTTCCAGCGTCTGGCTGACGAACTGCTCAAGGCGCGCGTTCAGGAGTTTTATGTCGATGCGCGTGGAGAAAATCCCGCGATGGATGCGCATATATTTCGGGCTGAGTAACTCGCCGCTAAACGTCGGCAACGGCGTTTTCGTGGCCCGCAGCGCGGCGAAAAAGGCGCTAAAGTCGCTGCGCTGAAAACGGTAATCCTGCTGGCGTTCGTTTAACGCATCGAGCATCGCCGGGACGCCGTACTCAAACGGCGACTGATCGTTGCCGTTCGGCAAGAGCAGTTCATCAGTGAGTGAAAAACGCGCCTGCTTTTGCAGAATGGCGGGCAGGACGTCCATGGCCTTGTCAGCGTCCGTGGGCAGCCATTTCGCGCAGCCGTAACCCCACGGCAGCACCGCCGTGGTGACCGCGCGACCGCCCTGCGCCACCCAGTCGAACTCGCTGCTGGCGACATCGTACTCACACCAGCCGCGCCAGATCACCGCGCAATCTATGCCAAATTCACGCAAAAAGAGCGGCAGCTGCGCGCTTTGCCCGAAGGAATCCGGTACATAGCCGACCGGCATCGTGCCGCCCCACGTGTCGCAGTCGGCTTTACCGAGCAGCAAATTGCGGGCGATGGACTCCGCACCGACCACTAAAAAATCGGTCTGCGTATACCAGGGGCCGATAAGAATGCGGCCTTCGTGGATAAGTCGCTGCACGCGTTCGCGCTCGTCGGGTGCCACGCGCATAAAATCCTCCAGCACCACCGTTTGCCCGTCGAGGATAAAGGGGCCGAGTGTGGTGTCCTGCTCCAGACGCGTGAGCAAATCCTGCATGAAATAATAAAGTACGACCCGCGAATCGTTCTCGGTGAAATACCATTCCCGATCCCAGTGGGTGTGCTGAATCAAATGTACGGTTTTCATTCCTGCCTCTTTGCTTAAATTCAGGATGCGTAAATCCCCAGGCTTAAATAAGCCTGTGATTTCTCCGTCGATGATGAATAACGCGCTTAGCGCCCGACTTTAAATTTCGGCGCTACCGCAGCGGGTTTATTTTCATTCGGCACATCGCCACGAAAGACCAGTAACGATCCAAAGGCAATAATGGCCGAACCGGTGGCAATGGAAAGCACGTAAATAAGCCAGTTATCCACTGCAAGCCAGCCGTAAAAGCCTGAGATCGGCGCGTGGTTGACTGCGCCCAGGCCTACCGCCATCGCTGCACCGACTGCGGAACCGAGTACGTTAATGACGATGATTTTTGGATTCGACAGCGCAAAGGGGATCGCCCCTTCGGAGACGCCAATCAGCCCCATCAGGGTGGAGGCTTTACCCGCTTCGCGCAGGGATTCCGGGAAGCGTTTTGCCCACAGCAGCGTCGCCACGCCAAGGCCAATCGGCGGAACGATGATCGCCACCTGCGCGGCGGTGTTGGGGTCGTAAATCCCGGAGGCCAGCAGCGCCATCGCAGTGGTGACCGCCGCCTTGTTGACCGGGCCGCCAAGGTCAAAGCCCACCATGCCGCCAACCACCGCTGCGAGGATGACTTTGTTCGCGCCGGACATCGACATCAGCCAGCTTTCCATGCCGTGATTGAGCGCCGCCAGCGGCGTGCCGATGATAAACGCCATCACCAGACAGGTCAGCAGCGTGCCGCCGACGGGCAGGATGAAAATCGGCCCGGCAGAAGCCAGCGCTTTCGGCAGTTTGATGTGGGTAGCGAGGGCACGCACGATGTAACCGGCGACAAATCCCGCCGCCAGCGCGCCCAGAAAGCCGGTGCCGAGGTTGCTGGCGAGTAATCCGCCGACCATGCCCGGTGCCAGGCCGGGTTTGTTGGCAATCGCAAAGCTGATGTACCCGGCAACAACCGGCAGCATCAGCGACAGCGCCATACCGCCAAAGCCATCAAATTTGTGCAGCAGTTGCACCACGACGCTTGCGGCCTGCGCGTGGCTGCCGTCCCAGATGTTATCAATGCCATACATCGATGCGCCGATACGCGCGATGCCCATCAGCACCGCCCCGGCGATGACAAAGGGCAGCATCCATGACACGCCGGTCATGATCGCATTTTTGATTTCCGTGCCCGCAGAAGGGCCGCTCCCGCCTTTGAACTTAGCCATTTGCTATCTCCTGTTCGATGGCTTCAAACACCGCGTCGCCAAATTTAATGGGATCGGCGACGCTGCACTCCAGTTTCACCATGCCGTCGAAGCGCTCCCGGTTGGTCACCGCCACATCGGTGGCCAGAATCACCGCATCGGCACGCGCCAGATCCTCAGCGGTGATTTCGTTTTCCACGCCCATGCTGCCCTGGGTTTCCACTTTGATTTCATGACCGCGCTGTTTGCCGGTCATTTCGAGGGCTTCCGCTGCCATATAGGTATGAGCCACGCCTGTCGGACAGGCCGCTACGCAAACAATAAACATATCAACTCCTTAGAAGGGCATTTTTTAGCAATAAAAAAAGCACAATGGCGTGAGCGCATTGTGCTTTCAGAGAAAACAGAGATTGAAGATGCGGCGTCATCCAGCTCACCACTGGCGTGGTGGCACGCTCTGAGCTGATGCAGGCTGGAGATGCGGCATAAGAACGCCAGTTCGTAACGCTTACGGCTGTGCAGCCGGGTGGAATGGGCGGCGCGGCGGCGGGCTTTTACAGGCTTTGTCGGGCGATAAACGGAGACACAAAGTTTTCTGGCGCTGCACCAGACCTGCGCCCAGTTCAGGAACGCATCTTCATCAGATTCAAACGAGGCATCGTCTTCGAGGGCATTTATGGAGGTGAACCAGCAAATATTATTCAGCAGCGTCCTGATCCTACCGTCAATCGACAGTAAGAATGCGGTGCTGATGAAATAATATCGGGCGATATAGGCCATAGCTGCTCCTGAATATGACAGGCGGAGTATAGGCCAGCGAAAAAATATCGAATGTGATGGTACACGCACTTATGGCGTTGACTATTAGCCGCAGGAATTTCTTTATTCTTTTCAGACAACACGTAATTAAAGACACGAGAACAAAACTCCCCACAAATTGTGTGGGGAGCGGTGACTCTTTTTATATTGCCTGCGGTTTTTCAATCGGCGCAGTTACGCGATTATTGGTCAGGGTGAAGGCCGAAATAACCGTTACCGACAGCACTAAACAGCCCAGAATGAGATAGGTGTCCTGGAAGCCGATGCGGTCATACATATTTCCGGCGAAGGCGGAGAGGAAAATCGCCGCCAGTTGTTTGGCAAAGTTAAAACCAATCAGATAAATGGTGGCAGACAGCCGGGTGTCGAAGACGCCGGTGATGTATTTGAACGCGCCCACCAGCAGGAACGGCACTTCCAGCGCGTGCAGCATTTTCAGCGCCACCACTTCCACCACCGTGGTGGCGAAAGCAGAGCCGATGATGCGCGTCGCCATGATCGTCCCGGCAATCAGCAGGGTGTTTTTCGCACCGATGCGGTTGATGATCCATGGCGAGCAGAACATGATCACCGCGTTGCATAACTCTCCGGCGGTAGTGGCAAACCCAAAGGCCTGCGTGCCCGCCTGCGGGGTGGCGAAGAAGGATTTAAAGAAGGTCGCAAACTGTTGGTCGAACACGTCGTAAACGCACGCCACGCCGATAACGTAGAGCACGAACATCCACATTCTGCGCTGGCGGAACAGGTTGAACACCATTTTGCTGGTGATTTGCGGCGAGTTTGCGCCCAGCGCGTTCATCACCTGCGCGGTCTGGTTCGCCTGCGGGCGGGAAACGAGCAGCAGCACCATTAAAATCAGCGCCGCGCCTGACCCCATCCAGAACACCCATGCCGGGTTGATGCTGAACAGCATCCCGGCGGTCGAGGCGCACAGTCCCCAGCCAAGGCAGCCAAACATGCGCGCTTTGCCGTATTCGAAAAAGTTGTTACGGCTGACGCGCTCGATATACGCCTCAATCGCCCCGGAACCCGCCGAGAAAACAAAGCCGATATATAACCCGCCGCTGAGCGCGCCAAGCCAGATGCTTACTTTCAGCAGCGGCGCGAACACGTACAGGAAGAAGGGCGCAAACAGAAACAGCATGATAGCGATGATCCACAGCAGATGTTTCTTCAACCCGAGTTTATCGGAGATCACCCCCAGCACCGGCTGGAAGGCGATAGCCGACAGCGAAATGCAGGAGAAGACGATCCCGGTATCGGTCTTGCTCAGGCCGATGATATCCGACAGCCATATCGGCAGAAACGGATAGCAGGTCGCCATAATGAAAAAGTAGAGAAAAAAGAACGAGCCGAAAATCCAGAAGTTAGGGTTATTTTTATGGGTACAGGCAGTTGTGTTCATTGTGTTTTCCTCAGTAAGGGCCGTCTGCGCGGCCCGTCGCCACTACACGCGTTCAAAGCCAATCAGAATGGCGCTTTCCGGGTCGAGCACCGGCAGGCTCATCCCCGCCTGCATTAACCAGGCACCGCTGACCGTTTGCGTCCCGGTCATCCACGCGGGTAACTTGCGCATGGTGTGCCCGCCCTCGCCCGTAAGCTGAATGTTGGGGTGATCCAGAAGGGTGGTGCGGTAGCGGGCGCTGGCCTCCAGTCCCGGCACGCGCAACGGCGGCATCAGGCTGTAATCCGGCATCGCAAGCTGGCTGACGCTAAACAGCGCCTGCCGCTTATCCTGGCTCACCACGCCCTGAACCTGGGTGGTGGCATCGGGCATATCGACCCGCCACTGGGTGCCGGAATGGATCACCTCACGCCACTGTTTGTAGAGCGCGGCGTAATGCCGGTAGCCTTCCCGCTCGCCCGCGTCGGCATTGGTGGGGTCCAGTTCCAGCCCCATGTGCCCGAACAGCGCCGTCAGTCCGCGAAACGCAATGCTGTGCTGGCGGAACGTGGCGTGGCAGTGGCGATTGCCGATGTGCGCGCCCATTACTTCCGGCGGGAAGAAATAGCTCATCCCGCGCTGGATAGCGTTGCGCTCCAGCGCGTCGTTATTATCCGACGGCCAGAAACGGTGGCAGCGCGTCAGCACGCCGTAATCTATACGCCCGCCGCCGGAGGCGCAGGACTCAAATTCCACATCGGGGAAACGGGTGCGCAGCGTATCGAGCAGGCGATAGTACTGGCGGGTTTGCGCATCGGCGGCGGCTTTGCCGTTATGCCCCGGCTGCACCAGTTCGCGGTTCATATCCCATTTCACATAATCAATATCGTGCTCGCCGAGCAGCCAGCTCATGCGCTCCAGCAGATAATCAAATGCCGCCGGAATGTTCAGGTTGAGCACCAGCTGGTGCCGTCCGGTGGCCTGCGGATAGTCCGGCAGCGCCAGCACCCACTCCGGGTGCGCGCGGTAGAGGTCGGAATTTGGGTTGATCATTTCCGGCTCCACCCAGATGCCAAACTCCATACCCTGGTTTTTAACGTGATCGATAACCGGCTTCAGGCCGTCCGGGTATTTTTGCGTGTCGAGATACCAGTCGCCGAGCGCCGCGCGATCGTCATTGCGCCCCTTAAACCAGCCATCATCAATGATAAAACGCTCGACGCCGAGCGCCGCCGCGTCCTCAGCCATCTGCATAATATAAGCCGGGGAGTGGTTGAAATAGATGCCCTCCCAGGTGTTGAGGTGCACCGGGCGCGGCTTATTTTCCGGGAAGCGGATCACCAGCTCGCGCAGGAAACGGTGGTACTGCTGGCTCATGCCGTTAAGCCCGTTTGCGGAGTGGCTGGCGTAGAGCCACGGCGTCCACAGCGTTTCGCCCTCGCCCAGCGCCATTTCGCCCGGCAGATAGAGCGCCTCCGCCTGCATGTAGCGGCGTCCGTCGGTCTTCACTTCGCAACGCATCCGGTGGTTGCCGCTCCAGCCCAGGTGCGCCCCCCACACGTCGCCCTGCATTTCGCTAAAGCCGGTACTGCCTGCGATCAGCGCCGGAAAATGCTCGTGCGAGCTGCGCCCCCGGCGGCTTTCCAGCACGAAACTGTCGTGGGTCAGCGCCACGCGGTGCGGCTGAAATTCACGGGTCCAGCGCCCGTGAAAGGCCATCACCTCCTGCGCCCGTTCCGCCACCGGCAGCGTGACCGCCAGCCGATCCACCTGCCAGGCCCCTGCCCGCACATTGGTCAGACCGTGACGAATTTTCAGCACGCCGGACGCGTCGAGGCTGATTTCACTCTGCAAACGCAGTCCGGCGCGGGTGTCTTCGCTGAGGAGGGTCAGCGAGCCATCGTGCTGCTCACAGTGAACGGTGGTGAAGACCGGAGAACCATCGAGGCCGCTGCGGTGCCCTTCAATGCCCGGCGAACCAAACAGACCGTGACCCGGTTCAGCCATCAGCGTCACGGGCGCATCGACATCCAGTTTGCCGTTGGCAACCGGGCGTTCGAGAGTGGCGACATCCTGCGGCGAAAAATCACTAAGATGCGCGCCCCAGTAGAGAATTTCGGCGAACGGGTGGGTTTTGATTATCACATCCACAGTGGCGCTTTGCAGGCGCACGCAGGTCGTTTCCATTGAGCATCTCCTCATAAGTGATGCTTCAATGGTTGATCCGAAACGTTTCGGATGCCAACCAAAACGTTTCGGAAATGTGATCGTGCGAGGAATTTAAGTTTAAGAGATGAACTCAGGCGGTCGCGCCTGGCGTAAATTCAGGCTGCCACAGCACCTGCAAGGTGGCGAGATCGTCGCCCGCAATCAGCCGTCGCACCATGTCGGCAATTTGCCGGCCCACGCCCTGACGGGTGGACTGGATCACCGCCGCAACGTCAACATCAACAATGCTGTCGGCGGGCAATCCGTCATACACGATCAGCGCCACGCGGTTATCGCCGGTGAGTTTGCCCGCGTGCGCCAGCGCCATCGCCGCGCCGTCGCCGTGGGTATTGCAGTCAGTGATAATCGCCGTCGGCGGTTCGGGCAGGGAAAGTAATTCCAGAGTGGCGTTGTAGCCCGCCCGGCGTGACGGCGGCATGGCGCGCAGCCATTCGTGGGATAATCCGCTCTCATTCAGGGCGTTGAGGTAGCCGTTGCGCCGCTGGGTGATAAACGCCTGGGTGTTGTTTTCCGCCAGCATCGCAATGCGCCAATGGCCCTGGGCGATGAGATGGCGCGTGGCGCGGTAGGTGCCTGCGTGATTATCAAAATCAAACCAGGCGTAAGGCTCGCTTAACTGGCTGCGGCCCAGTGCCAGAAAGGGAAAACGCGCGGCCTGAAGCTGCTCCAGGCGCGGATCGTTATCCAGGGTGTGCGCGACAATCAGCGCATCCACCCGGCGGCTTTGCACCATGCGCATGTAGCTGTGTTTGTCGGCTAAATCGTCATCAGCAATTAGCAGCAGGTCGATTTCATGCGTTGCAAGTTGATGGCTGATTTCACCGACCATATCCATAAACACGCTGTTATTGAGCGGCACCGGATGCACCGGGAACACCAGCCCTACCGCGTCGATTTTGCCCATCTTCAGGCGACGGGCGAAGGTGTTAGGGCGGTATCCCCGACGCTGCGCCTCCGCTTCCACCCGCGCGCGCGTTTCCTGCGACACGTCGTCATACCCGTTTAAGGCACGGCTCACCGTGGTAACGGAAAGTCCCAGTTCTTTGGCGATGGCTTTTAACGACATAATTTTCCGTGTCAGAAACAAAAGGTGGCCTTAGTGTCACCCAAGGCTCGCGGGGGGTAAAGCCTGATAAATATTATTTACTTTGCGTTTATCTACCCACCGCGTCCAGCTACCCGGTCCTCCGCTTCTTTCATTTTTAGCTCCTTAACGTTGTAGGGAAATAAAAAACGCCTGGCGAGCAGGCGTTTGAAATTAGCGTTACGAATTAGAAGTAATATTTGAAGCGCAGACGGGCACCGTAGCGATCGTCGTCATCGCCATCCTGGTTACGGGCCGCTTGATCGCTATCCAGCATTGAATAGTACGCACCCAGGAAGATATCGAAGTTCTTCATATCCATGACGTTCGGGATCTGATAAGACGCGTGAATGGTATGAATATCGTAGGTGCCTTCATCACGAATAAAGCAGCCGTTGTCGCACACGACGCCTGCAAAATCGTCCACTTTGTTATGTGCGTAGATATAGCCCACTTCAAAGCGTTTCCACAAAATGTTCGCCGCAGCCGTAAAGTCCTGCTCGTTATCGGCATCCATGTAGGCGGTGTTCACGTTAACCACCACGCCATTATCCGGATCGGTTTTCAGGCCGTCCCAGGTCATGGTCAGACCGTAACCGGTACGGTTCGACTGATCGACAAAATTACCGTTGGCATCGGTGTAACCATAGGCGTTATTAACGACGTTGGTTTCCATTGCCGCCGCGACGGAGAACTCATCCTGCGACCAGGCGATAACCGGACGCAGATAGGCGACGTTCTTTTGCTGTTCCATATCACGGCCATGATAGCCGCCTTCGTTAAACAGCGATGTGCCGTCTTCCAGCAGGGAGTTCAACTCGAAATACCAGTTATCGATCTGTTTGCTGACGAGGAAGTTACCGCCCGCATCGGAACGGCCACGGCCTTCTTTCATCATATAGATGTAGCCGCTACCGTCGTCATACAGATCGTTCGCGGTGTTACCGGAGTGCTCAACAAAGGTATCCTGATTCAGCGGGAACATGTCGTAGGCTTCGAAACGACCCACTTTCACCGCCCAGTCATCTTTCTGACCAAAGAAGAACATGGCGTCATCAAGGTCCATAGAACCTGACATATCAGCCAGCGGCTCGGCGCGGAAGCCCGCGAAATAACCATTTTCTAATGTACGATTGCCTTCAAAGCCCAGCTTGATGCGACCATTCAAATCCCATTGTTCATTAGTCGGGTCGTTATCCAGACTGGCATTGGTCATCGCCAGTAAGCCATGTTTACTTTCGGCATCCATGTTGAATTCAACATCACCATAGATTTTCAGATCGCCATACCCGGCCAGAGATAATGCGGGTGACGTGGCGTTTTTACGAATTTCTTCTTTCGAGGCTTCCACCGCCTCTACACGAATATTACCCTGTGCCGCTTTAATTTCCTGAATTTCAGCCGCCTGTTGAGTCTTCAACTGTTGAACCTGACTTTCCGCTACCGCCGCGCGATTTTCCGCAGCAATAAGGCGTGATTCAAGCTGTTGCAGACGCTGTTCAATTGAGGCATTACTGGTTTTCGCCCACCCAGAGGTCGCCGTTACCGATAATCCTATTGCCACTGCCAGGATTGTTTTCTTCATTATTACATTCCTTGAAATAAAGTAGGGGCTGGCATTGCCGAAGCAATTCCGTCATCTCAATTCATATTCACGATGTATTTTATATATTTTATTTATTGATTAACTGAGTCCCTGATACCCTTGAAATTTTTCAATTACCCAGTTCAAACCCATCAATACAGGTGCAAAAAAATATTATCTGCCCTTTCCTGTGATGTAAACGCTTACAAAAGCAGGTTCGTGAGCGAGATAACATAAGCATTAAATTAAAGTTCATTATATTTTTGAATTTATTTATTCGTATAAATCACATGAATAAAATAGCGTTATTTAAAATCACGGTGAATATAAAACACATCACTGGCAATTATTGAAATAATTAACCCCACGCATTTTTCTTTTATTAATAGAAATAGTTTTCTCATGCGTCGTCGCCGAAATGTGGGCGAGCCCGCAAAATCGCGCTATCGCTGGCAGGAATCTGTCACCGATTCTGGACATATCCGCGCTCAAATCGCCTCCCGCGCCCGCGTACACTCAGGGAAAATCATCAAGGAGTGAACTCATGGCAGAACTGACACCGGACTGCATCAATCTCAACATCAGCGGCAACAGCGCCTATTCGGTGCTGAAAAATCTGGCGGATATGGCCGAAAAGCGCGGCTTCGTCAGCGATCGCGGCGCGTTTTTACACACCCTGCTGCTGCGCGAAAAACTCCACTCCACCGGCTTTGGCGCGGGTATCGCCGTTCCGCACGGCAAAAGTGCCTGCGTGAAACAGCCGTTTATCCTCTTTGCCCGCAAAGCCGATGGCGTGGACTGGAAAGCCAGCGACGACGAAGCGGTTAACTGCTGGATTTGCATCGGCGTGCCGCAGGCGGGTGAGGATGAGCAGGTCAAAATGATCGGCACGTTATGCCGCAGGCTTATCCACGCTGATTTTGTCAGCCAGCTTAAACAGGGCGACATGAGCCAGATCCTCACGTTGCTTAACCACACACTGACTCAATAAGGAGCGCGCCATGAAGGATGCATTACGTCTGGTCGCCATCACCAACTGCCCGGCGGGGATCGCCCACACCTATATGGTGGCGGAAGCGCTGGAGCAGAAAGCCCGCGCCCTCGGCCACACTATTCAGGTGGAAACACAGGGATCGAGCGGCGTGGAAAATCGTCTCAGCGATGAGGCCATTGCCGCTGCGGATTACGTTGTTCTCGCCACCGGGCGCGGCCTGAGTGCGGAAGACAAAGCGCGGTTTGCGGGCAAGAAGGTGTATCAAATTGCCATTTCCCAGGCGCTGAAAAATATCGATCAGATTTTCACCGACCTGCCGACGCACTCTCAGCTTTTTGCTGCCGACAGCGCGGTGAAGCTCGGCAACCAGGAAGTGCAATCAGGCAGCGTGATGAGTCACCTGATGGCGGGCGTCTCTGCCGCGCTGCCGTTTGTGATCGGCGGCGGTATTCTGGTCGCCATTGCCAATATGCTGGTGCAGCTCGGCCTGCCCTATACCGACATGTCGAAAGGCGCGCCGTCATTTACCTGGGTGGTGGAGTCCATCGGCTATCTCGGCTTCACTTTCATGATCCCGGTGATGGGCGCGTATATCGCCTGGTCGATTGCCGATAAACCCGCTTTTGCCCCGGCGTTTCTGGTCTGTTATCTCGCCAACGATAAAGGGCTGCTCGGCACGCAATCCGGCGCGGGCTTCCTCGGCGCGGTAGTGCTGGGGCTGGCAATCGGCTATTTCGTGCTCTGGTTTCGCAAACTCAAACTCGGCAAAGCGCTCCAGCCGCTGCTCGGCTCTATGCTGATCCCCTTTGTCACGCTGCTGGTTTTCGGGGTGCTGACGTACTACGTGGTCGGTCCGGTGATGTCGGACCTCATGGGCGGCCTGCTGCATTTTCTGAACACCATTCCGCCCTCCATGAAGCTCGGCGCGGCGTTCCTCGTCGGCGCAATGCTGGCTTTCGATATGGGCGGGCCAATCAACAAAACCGCATGGTTCTTCTGCTTTTCACTTCTCGAAAAACACATCTATGACTGGTACGCGATTGTGGGTGTGGTCGCGCTGATGCCGCCCGTCGCGGCGGGGATTGCGACCTATCTTGCACCGAAGCTGTTCACCGCCCAGGAAAAAGCCGCCGCCAGTAGCGCGATTGTGGTCGGTGCGACCGTCGCCACCGAACCGGCTATCCCCTATGCGCTGGCCGCCCCGCTGCCGATGATTACCGCCAACATCCTCTCCGGCGGCATTACCGGAATGCTGGTCATCGCTTTTGGCATCAAACGTCTTGCCCCGGGATTGGGTATCTTCGACCCGCTGATCGGCCTGATGTCACCCGTCGGCGCGTTCTATCTGGTGCTGGGTATCGGCCTGACATTGAATATCGCGTTGATTATCTTACTGAAAGGATGGTGGCTTAAGCATAAAGCCGCGAAAACGGAGTTAGCCCATGAACACTGAGTTACTGAAAACACTGTGCGATGCCAGCGCCGTCAGCGGCGACGAACACGAAGTGCGCCAGATGCTGACGCAGCAGTTAAAAAGCCATGCGGATGAAATCGATTTTGACGGACTGGGCAGTTTTATCGCCCGCAAGGGCAGCCAGGGGCCAAAAATCGCCGTGGTCGGGCACATGGATGAAGTGGGCTTTATGGTCACGCACATCAGTGAGCAGGGTTTTATCCGCTTCGACACCATCGGCGGCTGGTGGAGCCAGTCGATGCTCAACCATCGTGTCAACGTACGTACCCGTGGCGGCGAGAAAATCCCCGGTGTGATCGGCTCTATCGCCCCCCACGCACTCAGTGAAAAGCAAAAGCAGCAGCCGCTGGCGTTTGACGAGATGTTTATTGATATCGGCGCAAACAGCCGCGATGAGGTACTCCAGCGTGGCATTGATATTGGCGATTTTGTCAGCCCGGAGGCGAATTTTGCCCTGTGGGGCGAAGACAAAGTGGTCGGTAAAGCGCTGGATAATCGCGTCGGCTGCGCATTAATGGCCGAACTTTTCGCCACTGTCGATAACCCGGCCATTACGCTCTACGGCGTCGGCAGCGTGGAAGAAGAAGTGGGGCTGCGCGGGGCGCAAACCTCGGCGGAAAAAATCAAACCGGACGTGGTGATCGTGCTCGACACCGCTGTAGCAGGCGACGTGCCGGGCATTGATAGCGTCAAATACCCGCTCAAACTGGGTAACGGCCCGGCAATGATGCTTTTCGACAAGCGCTATTTTCCCAATCAGAAACTGGTGAAGGCGGTGAAAGAGAGCGCCGCGCGCAGCGAAGCGCCGTTGCAGTGCTGCACCATGAAAACCGGGGCCACCGATGGCGGGCGCTATAACGTGATGGGCGGCGGGCGTCCGGTGGTGGCGCTTTGTTTGCCGACGCGGTATCTGCACGCCAACAGCGGCATGATCTCAACAAAGGACTATGACGCCGCGCTTGCCCTGGTGCGCGATCTGCTTCTGTCTCTGGATGCCGACAGCGTGCGCGCGCTGGCGGATTTTCACTAAGGAATCTTATGCTTAACGAACGCCAGCTGGCCCTGCTGGAAACTCTGGAAAACCAGCCGCAGACGCTGGCGGAACTGGCACGGCTGGCAGACGTTTCACCGCGCACAATCCTGCGCGATCTCGACTATCTGAACTTTACCCTCAGTGGCAGGGCGCGGCTGTTCACCACCGTTAATGCCACCTGGCAACTGGATATTCTCGATCGTAAAAGCTATTTCCGGCTTTTGCAGCGCCATGACAACGACGACCGCCTGCTGGTGTTATTGCTGCAAAACGCCTTTACCACCCGCATTCAACTGGCCGATGCGCTAAACATGCCAGAAACCTGGGTCGCGGATAAGCTGGCGCGCCTGAAACAGCGCTACGGGAAGGGATTTACTCTCGCCGGTCGCCCCGGTGCGGGCTATTTTATTGACGAACCGGAGATGAAACGGATCGTCATTCTCGCCAATTTACTGAAAAAAGACCCCGATCTGCTGCCATCCTGCGGCAAATCTGTCGCCACGCCGCTGGCCGCCTACCCCGCGATCCCCGGTGACTATCTGGCAAGCCTGATCCGGGCGGTGTATGTCCTGCGTAATCGTCTGGAACCCTCCGTACCCGTGGCGGTGGATGAAGCGCTGAAAATTTGCGTCGAGGAAATGGATATCTACCTTAGCCCGCAGGCGCTGCAAACCCTGACAACGCTTCTTGATGCCCTGCAACAGCGGGCAAATTTACTGACGCCCGCGCGGATCGTGGCCCTGCTGGAGCAGGTACGCGATAAACATCCGCCGGCCATTATCGACCCGCCGTTGATTAACGATCTGACCGGGCATCTGATCCGCTGCGCCGCCACCCCGGTATGGCTGGCCGAAAGCCGCCAGAGCAGCCTGAATAATCTGAAGGCCGCCTGGCCCGCCGCGTTTGATATGAGCATTCGTTTTATTGCCCTGCTGCGTGAGCAACTGAACGTCCCGGTGTTCGACAGTGATTTAATCGGCTTGTATTTC
The DNA here is from genome assembly GCF_900116015.1 of Enterobacter sp. kpr-6. Classification (GTDB taxonomy): domain Bacteria; phylum Pseudomonadota; class Gammaproteobacteria; order Enterobacterales; family Enterobacteriaceae; genus Enterobacter_D. The sequence continues at coordinate 41,352 of NZ_FOYH01000011.1, read as the reverse complement.
GCCTGTAGCCTGGAACGCAACCAGACCGAGCGCCAGCCGGTTATTTTGCTGTCCGACCAGAATGCGATTGCCACCATCAATAAAATGGCGATTGAGCGCGACGTACTGAACTGCCGGGTGATGGTGGCGCATAACCTGAGTGAACTGACGGCGATGATGGAGGCCTTTTCTCCGGCGTGCATCATTAATAACAGCCATTTCCGCCTGGATGAGGCGCTCAAAAATACGCTGACGATTAAAAACATTATTACGCCCGCCGGGATCGGGCAGATTAAAGATGTTGTGGAATCGGTCTTTATCCGGCAAAACCCTGGCAAGCTGTTCCCGGCGACCGGCAGTTTTCACTACGCCAATCAGCCATCGCAGTGCTGGGATACGGTGATGCTGGCGGTGTGTGAACAGTTAAAAGCAATGCAGCATCTGAGCGCGGAAGAAGCGGTGAATCTTTGTCAGCGTGAGCGCGAAGGAGAGAATTTAATCGTCAACCGTGTGGCGATCCCTCACTGCTGGAGTGAGCGTCCTTCGGCTTTTCGGGGATTTTTCGTGACGCTGGCCCATCCCATGACGGTCAATGACGAGCCGGTTTCACACATGCTGATTGCCTGCGCCAGTTCAGCATCACGGCAGGAATTGAAAATATTCAGTTATCTCGCCAGCGTGCTGCATCGCTATCCTGCGGAGAAGATCGCGGCGCTGCGTGGCTATGATGATTTTATGGCGTTACTGCGGGAGTGAGGCGGGAAGCCTGTCCCTGCCTGAAAAGGCCAGGGACAGTAGCGTGAGGCAAAACCTTATTTGTTCAGTTCAGCCGTCATGTGCACCTGGCCGCCGGTGTACGCTTCAATGATTTTGTAAGATGAAGCACCTGCCTGCTGAGCCTGAGCAGCGATTTTTGCTTCAGCACCGGACAGCGTGGTGTCAGTTGCGGTCACAGACTGCGCAGCGAAAGAACCGAAAGAAGTAGCGAGAGCGATAACTGCAACAAAAGTTTTGATAGATTTCATGATGTTTACCCTTACGTTATTTGTTTGAATAAGGCGTGTCGCCTTGATGTGATAAATAGTAATCCTGTTTATCACCAACGAATAGCGGAAGGATTTGCTTTGAATAGTCAAAATTATTGAACATTCATTTTGCGCTTATCAAACGCTGCGGATGGGTATAAATCGTCGCCCTGCCCGGCTTGCAAAAACCCACCAGCGTCAGGTTGCAACGTTCAGCCACTTCCACCGCCAGCGTGGTGGCGGCAGAGACGGCAAAGAGGATTTCCACCCCGCACATCGCCGACTTTTGCACCATCTCATAGCTTGCACGGCTTGATACCAGCACCGCGCCAGGCTGCCAGGCATCCCCTTCCCGCGCCCGGCGGCCCAGGAGTTTATCCAGCGCCACATGACGGCCCACATCTTCATGGCCACCCGCCAGCTCCCCTGACGGCTGCACCCAAGCCGCCGCGTGCGTGCAGCCGGTGAGTTGCCCGACGGGCTGAAAATCGGTCAGATGACGCAGCGCGTTATCAAGCACGGCGAGGTTAAATGTTTGGGTAAAGGGCAACGGTGCAACGGGTTTGCCGATATCGTTAAGCTGTTCCACCCCGCATACGCCGCAGCCGGTGCGCCCGGCCAGCGCGCGACGGCGCTCTTTAAGTCCCATAAACCGGCGGCTGGAGAGTTCTATTTGTACTTCCAGACCATTGCAGGCGGGCACCACGTCGATTCCATAAATGTCATGGATTGAATCGATAATGCCTTCGGAGAGAGAGAAGCCGATGGCAAACAGCTCAAGATCTTTGGGCGAGGCCATCATCACCACATGGGAGATGCCGTTATAGACCAGCGCTACAGGCACTTCTTCTGCAAGAATATCCTGTTGAGAATGTTGCAAATCATCACGTTTCCAGAGCGTAAAGGGCTGACAGCCTGTGATATAGGTCACACTTTCCTCTTGTGCAGCGCACTAATTGTTCGTTTTTTGTTAACCGCACCGGGTAAGGCCTGGTAACAATATGGTATTCTCTTGCCAAATCCCCCCGCAAAGAGGGGATTACACAATTCTGAACCTTTGCGACGCCCGTCGCAAAGTATAACAACGTGAGACAATGTCGAAACAAGGAGTGACCATGCAGGTCAGCAGAAGGCAGTTCTTTAAGATCTGCGCTGGCGGTATGGCAGGTACAACAGCAGCGGCGCTGGGCTTTGCCCCATCCGTCGCGCTGGCGGAAACGCGGCAGTATAAATTGCTGCGCACCCGCGAAACTCGCAACACCTGCACATACTGTTCCGTCGGCTGTGGGCTGTTAATGTACAGTCTCGGCGACGGCGCGAAAAACGCCAAAGCATCTATTTTCCATATCGAAGGGGATCCGGATCACCCGGTCAACCGTGGCGCACTCTGTCCAAAAGGGGCGGGCCTCGTAGACTTTATTCACTCCGAAAGCCGTTTGAAATACCCGGAATATCGCGCCCCAGGCTCCGATAAATGGGAACGCATCAGTTGGGAAACCGCGTTTGACCGTATCGCCAAACTGATGAAAGAAGATCGTGATGCCAACTATATCGCGCAAAATGCCGAAGGCACCACCGTCAACCGCTGGCTCTCCACCGGGATGCTTTGTGCGTCCGCAGCCAGCAACGAAACAGGCTATTTATCCCAGAAATTTACCCGCGCACTCGGCATGTTAGCCGTCGATAACCAGGCGCGTGTCTGACACGGACCAACGGTAGCAAGTCTTGCTCCAACATTTGGTCGCGGTGCGATGACCAACCACTGGGTCGACATGAAGAACGCCAACCTTATCGTCGTGATGGGGGGGAATGCGGCTGAAGCACATCCGGTGGGATTCCGCTGGGCGATGGAAGCCAAAATTCATAACGGCGCGAAGCTGATTGTGATCGATCCGCGCTTTACGCGTACGGCGTCGGTGGCCGATTTCTATGCTCCTATTCGTTCCGGTACTGACATTGCTTTCCTGTCAGGCGTGATCCTGTACCTGCTTAATAACGAAAAATATAACCGCGAATATACCGAAGCCTATACCAACGCCAGCCTGATCGTGCGTGAAGATTTCGGCTTCGATGATGGTCTGTTTACCGGCTATAACCCGGATAAGCGCCAGTACGACCGCGCGAGCTGGAACTACGAGCTGGACGAACGCGGCTTTGCGAAACGCGACACCACGCTGACGCATCCGCGCTGCGTGTGGAACATGATGAAAAAACACGTTTCCCGCTACACGCCGGACGTGGTTGAAAACATCTGCGGAACGCCAAAAGCTGACTTCCTGAAAGTCTGCGAATACATTGCAGAAACCAGCGCTCACGATAAGACCGCCTCGTTCCTGTATGCCCTCGGCTGGACGCAGCACTCAGTCGGCGCGCAGAACATCCGTACCATGGCGATGATCCAGTTGCTGCTCGGTAACATGGGGATGGCAGGCGGCGGCGTTAACGCCCTGCGCGGTCACTCCAACATTCAGGGTCTGACCGACCTCGGCCTGCTGACGCAAAGCCTGCCGGGTTACATGACGCTGCCGAGTGAAAAACAGGCCGATCTGCAAACCTATCTGGCGGGTAACACCACCAAACCGCTGCTGGAAAATCAGGTCAACTACTGGAGCAACTACCCGAAATTCTTCGTCTCGCTGATGAAAGCCTTCTACGGCGATAAAGCGACGGCAGAGAATAACTGGGGCTTTGACTGGTTACCGAAGTGGGATAAAGGCTACGACGTTTTACAGTATTTCGAGATGATGAACGAGGGCAAGGTCAATGGTTATATTTGCCAGGGCTTTAACCCGGTTGCCTCTTTCCCGAATAAAAACAAGGTCGTTGCGTCGCTGTCGAAACTGAAATTCCTCGTGACCATCGATCCGCTCAATACCGAAACTTCTACCTTCTGGCAGAACCACGGTGAGCAGAACGATGTGGACCCGTCGACCATTCAGACCGAAGTGTTCCGTCTGCCGTCCACCTGTTTCGCGGAAGAAAACGGCTCTATCGTTAACTCCGGTCGCTGGCTGCAATGGCACTGGAAAGGTGCGGACGCCCCCGGCGAAGCGCTGAACGATGGCGAGATCCTGGCGGGTATTTTCATGCGCATGCGTAAGATGTATGCCGCAGAAGGCGGGGCGAATCCAGAGCAGGTGCTGAACATGTCCTGGAACTACCTGACGCCGGAAAACCCGTCGGCAGAAGAAGTGGCCATGGAAAGCAACGGCAAAGCGCTGGTCGATATTATCGATCCGGTAACAGGCAACGTGCTGGCGAAAAAAGGGAATCAGTTGAGTTCCTTCGCGCACCTGCGTGACGATGGCACCACCTCCAGTGGCTGCTGGATCTTCGCCGGAAGCTGGACGCCGGATGGCAACCAGATGGCGCGCCGCGATAACGCCGATCCGTCAGGCCTTGGCAATACGCTGGGCTGGGCATGGGCGTGGCCGCTGAACCGCCGTATCCTGTATAACCGCGCCTCCGCAGACCCGCAGGGTAAACCGTGGGATCCGAAACGCCAGTTGCTCTCTTACGCTAACGGCAAGTGGGTCGGGGCTGATATCCCGGACTACAACACCGCACCGCCGGGCAGCGATGTCGGGCCGTTTATCATGTTGCAGGAAGGCGTCGGCCGTCTGTTCGCAATGGATAAAATGGCGGAAGGTCCGTTCCCGGAACACTACGAGCCGTTTGAAACGCCGCTGGGCACCAACCCGCTGCACCCGAACGTCATTTCTAACCCGGCCGCCCGTATCTTTAAAGGCGATGCGGACGCGTTAGGAAAAGCGGATAAGTTCCCGTATGTCGGCACCACGTACCGTCTGACCGAGCATTTCCACTACTGGACCAAGCACGCCTTGCTGAACGCGATTGCGCAGCCGGAGCAGTTTGTGGAGATCGGTGAGAAGCTGGCGGGGAAACTGGGTATTACTCAGGGCGATACGGTGAAAGTCTCCTCGAACCGCGGCTATATCAAAGCCAAAGCGGTGGTGACGAAACGTATTCGCACGCTGAATGTGAACGGTCAGCAGGTCGACACCATCGGCATCCCGATCCACTGGGGCTATCAGGGCGTGGCGAAGAAAGGCTTTATCGCCAACACGCTGACGCCGTTTGTGGGTGACGCGAACACGCAGACGCCGGAGTTTAAGGCGTTCCTGGTTAACGTGGAAAAGGTGTAACGGCTTATGGCTTACCAATCTCAAGATATTATCCGCCGTTCCGCGACCAACGGTTTCACCCCCGCGCCTCAGGCGCGGGATCACCAGCAAGAAGTGGCGAAACTTATCGACGTGACCACCTGCATCGGCTGTAAAGCCTGTCAGGTGGCCTGTTCGGAGTGGAACGACATCCGTGATGAGGTCGGGCATAACGTCGGGGTGTATGACAACCCGGCGGATCTGACCGCCAAATCCTGGACGGTGATGCGCTTCTCGGAAGTGGAGCAAAACGACAAACTGGAGTGGCTGATCCGTAAGGACGGCTGTATGCACTGCGCCGATCCCGGCTGCCTGAAAGCCTGTCCGTCTGAAGGGGCAATCATTCAGTACGCCAATGGTATCGTCGATTTCCAGTCAGAACAGTGTATCGGCTGCGGCTACTGCATCGCAGGTTGTCCGTTTGACGTTCCGCGTATGAACCCGGAAGACAACCGCGTGTATAAATGCACCCTGTGCGTGGATCGCGTGGCCGTCGGCCAGGAACCTGCCTGCGTGAAAACCTGCCCGACCGGGGCTATCCACTTTGGTTCTAAAGAGGATATGAAAACGCTGGCGGGCGAGCGCGTGTCCGAGCTGAAAACCCGTGGTTACGATAATGCCGGTCTGTACGATCCGGAGGGTGTTGGCGGCACGCACGTAATGTATGTGCTGCACCATGCCGACAAGCCGAATCTGTATCACGGCCTGCCGGAGAACCCGGAAATCAGCGCCACTGTGAAGTTCTGGAAAGGCATCTGGAAACCGCTCGCCGCTGTCGGCTTTGCGGCGACGTTCGCAGCCAGCGTCTTCCACTATGTCGGCGTGGGTCCAAACCGCGCGGATGAAGAAGAAGACAATCTGCATGAAGAGAAAGACGAGGTGCGCAAATGAAAAGACGTGACACCATCGTGCGCTACACCGCGCCGGAACGCATCAACCACTGGGTCACCGCCTTCTGCTTCGTGCTGGCGTCGGTGAGCGGACTGGGCTTTTTCTTCCCGTCCTTCAACTGGCTGATGCAGATCCTCGGCACGCCGCAGCTCGCACGCATTCTGCATCCGTTTGTCGGCGTGGTGATGTTTGCCTCATTCATCATTATGTTTTTCCGCTACTGGCATCATAACCTCATCAATCGTGACGACATTTTCTGGGCGAAGAACATTCGTAAGATCATCGTTAACGAGGAAGTGGGTGACACCGGACGCTATAACTTCGGCCAGAAATGCGTGTTCTGGGCGGCGATTATTTTGCTGGTGATGCTGCTGGTCAGCGGGGTGATTATCTGGCGGCCTTACTTTGCGCCAGCGTTCTCCATTCCGGTGATCCGATTTGGCTTAATGCTGCATTCATTTGCAGCCGTGGGGTTAATTGTGGTTATCATGGTGCATATTTACGCCGCCCTCTGGGTGAAAGGCACCATTACCGCGATGGTGGAAGGCTGGGTACCGAAGGCGTGGGCGAAGAAACATCACCCGCGCTGGTACCGGGAAGTCCGCCAGAAAGAGGAAAAGTCATCTGAATGAGTATTCGCATAATCCCGCAAGATGAGCTGGAACAGAGCGAAAAACGCGCGGCGGGAGCCATTCCGCCGTTGTTATTCCCCAGACTCAAGAACCTCTATAACCGCCGTGCAGAGCGCCTGCGCGAGTTGGCCGAGAAAAATCCGCTGGGCGATTATCTGCGCTTTGCCGCGCTTATCGCCCATGCGCAGGAAGTGGTGCTGTATGACCACCCTTTGCAGATGGATCTCACCACCCGCATTAAAGAGGCTGCTGCTCAGGGTAAACCGCCGCTGGACATTCACGTTCTGCCGCGCGATGCGCACTGGCAAAAACTGCTGCATTCGCTGATCGCCGAGCTGAAGCCGGAGATGAGCGGCCCGGCACTGGCGGTGATTGAGAATCTGGAGAAGGCCTCTTCGCAAGAGCTGGAAGCAATGGCAAGCGCGCTGTTTGCCGCCGATTTTGCCTCGGTCAGTAGCGACAAAGCGCCTTTCATCTGGGCCGCGCTATCGCTGTACTGGGCGCAAATGGCCGCGTTAATCCCAGGGAAAGCGCGTGCGGAATATGGCGAACAGCGCCAGTTCTGCCCGGTTTGCGGGTCGATGCCCGTCTCAAGTGTCGTACAGATTGGTACCAGTCAGGGCCTGCGTTACCTGCACTGCAATCTGTGCGAAACCGAATGGCATGTAGTACGCGTCAAATGCAGCAACTGCGAGCAAAGCCGCGATTTACATTACTGGTCGCTTGAGAGCGAGCAGGCGTCAATCAAAGCGGAAAGCTGCGGCGACTGCGGGACTTACCTGAAAATCCTTTATCAGGAAAAAGATCCGGGAGTCGAACCCGTGGCAGACGATCTGGCCTCGCTGGTACTCGATGCCCGCATGGAGCAAGAAGGCTTTGCCAGAAGCTCCATTAACCCGTTCTTGTTCCCGGGTGAAGGGGAGTAGTCTCACCAATGCCGGACAGTGCGAGCTGTCCGGCTTATAACTGGTAGGGCGTCGTCACACCAGGTATGCCTGCAAAATCCTTCGTGTTTCTTGTTACCAGTTCCAGACGATGAATATGTGCCGTTGCCAGAATGATGGCATCCGGGAGTTTCATTCCATATTCCTGTCTGAGATTGACGCTTTGTTCAGCAATATCTTGCGAAATGCCAATGACGTTAAATGCGCTTAATGCGAGGCGTGTGCGATGTTCCTGATGATATTTTTTTGCCCCCACCATTACTTCCATCCAGGTAATGAGGCTAATGGCATTCTGCGGCGGATACGCCTCAAGCGCATTCCTGGCTTCAACGCGCCCGCTAAATAGATCAATCAATATATTGGTATCAAAAAGTACGGGTCCCTTTAGCATTACCATTCCTCGCGCAGCTTCCTTTCAAATTCAACGCCGTCTTCTTCACAGCCTTGCCAAAGCCCCAAAGCATCAGAAATCGTTGTTTTAGCCTGCTTTTCCAGATACTGCTCAATCGCCTCCCGTAACAGTTCTGCTCGTGGAAGATTGCGCTGCTGCTTGAGGTCATCAAGCCGTTTGATAACTTCGTCCGATAAATCGAGTAATATTCTGCCCATATCCCTGCCAGCCATCATGCTCATATATACCTCCAGTATATCATTTCGGCTCAATTCATCGCCAAAATACCCTTGCAAACTGTAGTAAGCAAAGCCATTTCCCTGACTTTGTTCACTTTTGCGAGGCGCTTTCCAGAATCATATTTCTCTCATTTTTGTCGTTTCCAACGGTGTGAAACCAGGATATAAAAACTGTATATGCATACAGTTTAAAGGGAAAATCATGGCACTGGAAAAGGGTATCGCAGAGTTAGTTGAGGCGTTTATTGCGCAGGGGAGGCCTTCTTTGCAGGCGCAAACTCTCATGGATCAGCAGGGTTTGAAAGCGGCTGATTTAGCAGATGAGCTGGGTTCCAGATCGAATGTGAGCAACATATTGAATGGGCGGCGGGCGCTCACGGTTCAGCATATTAAGGCGCTTTCTGAACGCTTCAACTTGCCTGCTCAGGCGTTTATCGCCTGAGCCTGCCGGTGATGCTTACTCTTCCTCGTTCCCACCCTCTTCATAAGAGCCGAAGGGTTTTGCGGGGAGGACAATATAAATGCCTTCAAAAATTGCGCCCGGCGTGTCGTTGCCGAACAGCTCAACCTGCAACTGCACACGTGCTTTACGCCCGCGAGCCAGGCGGTCGAGATCGCCACTCAGCGAACCTAAATCGGCAACCGCTCCGGGCCTGCCAGTAATCGGCTGACTGTAGCGGATGTGCGCGTCAGCGAGAATGATGGTGCCACCGAGATGGCGCTCGCGCAGCATCAGCCAGATAAGCCCCCAGCCAGTCAGCGTGGCCAGCGAGAACAGGCTACCGGCAAACAGGGTGTGGTGCGGATTCTGATTGCCGGTTTCCGGCATGGTAGTAATGAACTTTTGCCCGGTGTACTGCTGAATGCGCACGCCCATTTTCTCGCTGAGCGGGATGTGCTCGTACCAGGCCTGCTGTAACTGCCCGCACCAGTCGCCACGGTGCAAAATGTCATCCAGTGTTGCGACCGGTTTGATCATTAAAAAGTGACGCAGCGGGGTGGTTTGCGGCGCGGTGATTTCACCTTCGTTGATAAACCCCAGCTTGGCGAAAAACTCGACGGCATCTTCACGCGCGCTACAGGTCACACGCTTAACGCCCTCCTGACGGGCCACGGATTCCAGCGTCATCGCCATCAGCGTGCCAAGACCTTTATCCTGCACCGAGGGATGCACGGCCATAAACCGGATTGAGGCTTCATTGTCAGCATTAATATAAAGACGCCCGACGGCGACCAGATTGCCCTCTTCATCGACAACCATCTGATGATGCGCCATCGCATCCCAGGCGTCGCGTTCCGAACCCCGTGGCTGATGAAGCGGCTGGCGCAGCATCTGCCAGCGGAAATCGTAATAGCGCTCTAACTCTTCCGCTGTCTGCGGTACGCGAAGATGATACATAGCGGTATTCTCTCTTGTTACCCGAGGCCACGCCGCCAGTTGACTCATATCTGCAACCAGAACGTGACGGGGCCATCATTGACCAGCGAAACCTGCATATCGGCAGCGAATCGTCCGGTTTGCGTTTCCACATTCTGCGTGCGGCAACGCTCAACAAAATAGTCGTATAACGCCTGCGCCCGCTCAGGCTCTGCACCTTTCGAGAACCCCGGACGCATACCACGACTGGTATCGGCGGCAAGCGTAAACTGCGAGACGACCAGCACACTGCCACCCGCCTGCTGCACGTTCAGATTCATTTTCCCGTCAGCATCGCTAAAAATGCGGTAGCCCAGCACCCGTTCGCACAGGCGATTAGCTTTTTGCTCATCGTCATCCTTTTCGACACCCAACAGCACCAAAAGTCCTGGGCCAATTTCCCCCGTCACGTCGCCGTCTACGGTGACGCTTGCGCGGCTTACGCGCTGGATCAATGCAATCATGGTTCTTCTGCTTTTTCTTTTTCTGAGGCTTCTTTGAGTTTGCGGTATTCCCCGAGAGTGACAGTTATTTCAGCACCAAGCAAGACGATACACCACGTCCAGTAGACCCAGACAAACAGGATCGGCACCACCGCCAGCACGCCATAAATCAGCTGGTATGACGGAAACATAGTGATATACAGGGCAAAACCTTTTTTCCCCAGTTCAAACAATACCGCCGCGACCCATGCGCCGATGATTGCATCGCGGTTGGGTACCCGCGTCGTCGGCACGATGCTGTAAAGCAGCCAGAAAGAGAGCCAGGAAAGAATCAGCGGAAAAATGCGCAGCACATTATCGATGACGCTATCGAGATCGCTGACCCAGCGCAACGACAGCAGATAAGAACTGATGGCCAGGCTCGCCCCTGCCAGCAGCGGGCCAAGCGTCAGGATCATCCAGTAAACGGCAAACGAATACACTCTGGGGCGCACGCGCTTGCTGCGCCAGATGGTATTGAGCGCGCTATCAATGGCGTACATCAATAAGAGCGAGGTCACAATCAGCCCGCACGCCCCCACCGCCGTCATTTTGCTGGAGTTAGCGACAAACTGTTCGATGTAGCTCTGGATCACATCGCCCGTTGCGGGCATGAAATTAGCAAAAACAAAATGCCGTAACTGGATACTGACGTCTGAAAACATCGGAAAGGCGGCGAACAGCGCAAAAATGACCGCCACCAGCGGCACTAAAGAGAGTAACGACACGTAGGCGAGATTTCCCGCCAGCGTCGTCAGGTGGTCTTCGTCTATTCGCTGCCAGAGCAATTTGAGCCACGCCCAGCTCGCCCTGGCGTGATAGTTGGCTTTATCCTGAACGGTTTTTAGCATAACTGCTTCGCAAAATAATTCGGGATGGTCTCTTTGCCGGTGACCAGAATGGAGACAATCCCCAGTTGGTTAGCGCCTTCTATATTATCGGCGTTGTCGTCAAAAAAGACCGCATCGGCGGCGGAGAAACCTTCGGCCTGCAATACCGCCTGGTAGATCTGCGCTTCGGGTTTACGCATCCCCATATCCTGCGACAGATAAATATGATCGGCGGCGGCGCGGATTTCCGGGTATTCCTCCGGCCAGAACGTGGTGTGCAGGCGATTGGTGTTAGAGAGCACCACTACGCGGTGCCCCTGCTCGCGCAGTTTGTGCATGATGGCAATAACGTCCGGGCGCAGCGCGACAAACACCGTCTGCCAGCCCGCAGAAAACTGTTCGTAACTGAGCGGCAAATCCATTTCCAGGCAGAGCGCTTCGGCAAATGCCTGATCGGTGATTTCTCCCCGTTCATGCTGGTGAAACGCCTCGCCCATGGTGAAGTTTTGTTTGAGCGTCGCCAGCGGCACACGGCTAAAATCGCTCCATGCGCCCAGCACCCGGTTGAAGTCGATATCGACAATCACGTTACCCAAATCAAAGATATAGAGCATTTCCCTCTCCTTGTTAGCCGTGGAAGGTTAACTGTAGCGGGAAAGATCTGGTTTGACTATTCAGGGCTTCAACACGGCAAACCTAATCCACAACATGGCAGCGCAGCCGCTGCCGCTCCTGATGATGCAGCAACCGCTAGCGATGCACAGAGCGCGCAATTCGCGTGTAGGTGTGTCTGACGCCGCGAATGGCAACACTATAAGCAAAGATATTCTCGGGCAGCGCCATGCCCATATAACCCGTGTCGCCGATGTGATGCAGATCGGCCCCGGCCATTTTACTCATCAGGGCAATTTGCCTGATGGTATTCACATCCGCACCTTCCTGCGACGTTCCAATGGCGGTCATCGCCAGCACGCCCTGCGCATGAGCACTGGCGATGAGCGAGGCGACTTTTTGCTGGCTCATACCAGGCACGGTGCCCGGTGCCGGGATCAGAACAATATCAGCGCCCTGTTCAGCAAACCATGCGACGTCTTCTTCACTAATAATCGCGCTTCCGCTTTCGCGAACGATGCCCGCGCCGTGCATCTTTCCGGTGATTACCAGGGCGCTATCCCCCACCGCGTCGCGGATTTCTCGGGTCGCCAGCCCCAGCGCACGGTTACTGATGCCGTTGTTAGGATTGCCGGTCAGCACCAGAATTTTGGCACCCATAGCGACCAGCTTACGTGCGTTATCGGCAGTAGCAGCACGGCCCGGTTTCATGCTCCAGATGTCGTCATGACTGGCGGCAAATTCCGGATCGACGGCCTCCAGATTGACGCCAATAATGCGCCCCGTCAGGCGCTGTAGCTCATGCAATGTGTGTTCTGCGGCAATCCCTGCGGGCATCCCCTGAATGACCGGGGTTTCGCTGTCGAACATGTTAATCAGCAAAATATCGGCGCCCTGCGAGGCGGCAAGCTCAGCATTTGTAACGGTATTCAATAAAGGCTGCGTGATGGCGATAGTTTCACTCACCATTACCCGTCCTTCACTGGCGCGAATGGCATACAACAGCGCGGCTTTATCCATTGATGCCAGCTCGGAAGCGGCACAGTCGAGCAAACGACGATGTATCATGGCATTACCTCTCTCAAGTTTATTGTCAGTGAATATGTACCATTAGTGCCTTTTAATGTGTACCATTAATGGACCATAAAAACCATATTGGTAAAATAATGAGCACGACGTCACCACTCCAGTTACATCTTGAGGGATACAGCGCACTGCCGCTGTATATGCAGCTGATGCACGCGATTAAAGCCGCCATTACTGAGGGGCGATTACGTCCAGGCGACGTTCTGCCCTCCGAGCGTGCGCTGGTTGAGATGCTGGCAATCGCGCGGGGAACGGCGCGTAAAGCCCTACAACAACTGCTGGAAGAAGGCGTGCTGATTCGAAACCAGGGATCGGGTACGTTTGTGGCGCCCCAGGTGCGCCAGTCATTGCCGCTGCTGGAAAGTTTTAGCGAGATGGCGAATGCCAGTGGTGGTGAAGCGCAAAGCGAGCTGGTGGGGTATCTGCGTCGGGCGTCGACGTCCGGGGAGCGACTTGTACTGCAACTGGATGATGACAAAAGTGACGTGGTGGAACTGACCCGCCTGCGGAAAATCAACGGCATCGCGGTTTCGCTCCAGACCGCGATACTCCCGGCCCATTTGCTCAGTAATATTGCTGAGCTGAATGAATCGCTGTACCTGCATCTGGAGAAAAAAGGTTCGCCGGTACTGCGCGCCAGCCAGCGTTTCAGCGCCGTAGCAACGGACAGCAAGCTGGCTCACTATCTGAATATCAGAGAACAGACCCCCCTGCTACTCGTCGTCCGCACGGGGTTTACTCGCCGCGATCAACCGGTGGAATACACCCACACCTGGTGCCTGAACGACTATTACGATTTTACGCTTGAGTTGCATCGTAAAGAACTGGCTTAAACCTCATCACCCGATGCCACAATCAGTTCAATTTGCTTATTTTTCATTAAGGTTTGCAGCGCTTGCGGCGGTGTTTCATCGGTAAACAGCGCTGCGGCCTGGGTCACATTACCAATCTCCACGGCGGCGGAGGCGGTGAACTTGGTGTGATCCGCTGCAACCAGAATCTGTCGGGAGTGCGCCATCATCGCCCGCGCGACGCTGGCTTCGTTGACATCAAACTCCAGCAGCGTGCCGTCGCTCTCAATCGCACCGAGACTGGTGATCAGGTAATCCGCGCGAAACCCTTCAACAAACGACACCGCGTGGGGGCCGATAATGCCGCTGTTGTGCGGTCGAAGCGTGCCGCCAGGCACCATCACTTCAAATCGCGTGTTCTTATAAAGAATGTGCGCCACCCGCAGGCTGTTGGTAATAATGCGCAAATGATTATGGTTAAGCAGCGCCCGGGCGACGTGTTCCACGGTGGTACCGATGGTAATAAAGATGGTCGAACCGTCAGGGATGTAGTCCGCAATCGCCCCGGCAATGGCGTCTTTCTCGGCGGTTTGCGAGACTTCACGCTCTTCAAACGCGGTATTCACCACGCTCGACGCCCTGCCCGCACCGCCGTGGTGACGTGTGATCAGCCCCTGATCGCTGAGCTTACGAATGTCGCGGCGCACCGTCTGCGTGGAGACATCCAGCAACTGGGCCAGTTCATCAATGTTCATGTAGCCACGTTCCGCGATCAACGCCAGCAGTTGATCGTGGCGCGGATTGCCGGTCAGTTCAGTCACGCTCATGGGAAACCCTCTTAACCTCATTTCTTATGCGCATTTTATACATAAAGTGACAAAAAAGACCGGACTTGATCACAATCGGGGATACCCTGCCGTCCGCCGGGGCGGGTGCATTTGAGCGCCGCCACGCCGCTGGCAAAGCGCACGGCTTGTGCAATGCCCTGCTTTTCAGCCAGACCCAGCGCCAGCGCGCCGTGAAAAACGTCCCCCGCCCCTGTGGTATCAACGACGTCTACCGCAAAGCCCGGCTGATGATGTGTATCTGCGCCCTCAATCCAGTAGCACCCCTGCGCCCCGCAGGTGACATAGACCTGTCCATTTGTGCGCGTTTTGGCGTAAGCCAGTCCCTCCAGCGCCTCATTCTGAGCGGAAAAGCGGCGCAGACCGGGCGCTGAAAACGCCGCGTGATCGCTTAACGCCACCAGCTCGCTGATATCCTGCGGCGTGACGTCTGCGTCCAGCACCGTCATCACGCCCGCTTTTTTCGCCAGCGTAAAGGCGCGTTTTGCCCCCTCATGCCAGCGCACATCCGCCAGCACCACGTCCCACTGTGAAAAATCGAGCGCGTCCAGCCAGTCGGCGTCCGGCGTCAGGTCCGGGCTGGGATAGTTAATGATGATCCGCTCGCCCTCTGCGTCCACCAGCACGGCGGACTGCGACGAACGGGCATCCGGCAGGCGGCGGCAATAACGGGTCTTTACCCCCAGGGACTCCAGCTCCGCAAGGAGCCGGTCGCCAGTATCGTCATCACCGACACGTCCGATAAAGTCCACCGTTGCGCCGAGCTTCGCCGCCGCCACCGCAGCCGTTGCCGCCGGGCCGCCACCCACTTCCTGATAGTGACTCGCCACATATTTTCCTCCTTCTGTGGGGAGCGCCGCGACCGAATAGATCCTGTCCATCACGGTGATGCCAACGCAGGCGATACGAATCATGGTCATTCCTTAAACGATTAATGATGGACACATTTTAATTTACTGAATTGTTAAAAAAGTGATGGCTGTCAATTTTTCGCCTATAAATTACAAATACGATCAAAAACAGACAAAAAAGAGCAGGCGTTACGACATGATCTTACAAACAGAATCAACCGGAGGGTGAAATGGCACGCATAGCTTTTATCGGGCTTGGGCAAATGGGCGCACCGATGGCAACCAACCTGGCGCGAAAAGGACACGAGGTTCGCGCATTTGATGTGAGCGCTGCAGCGGTGGAAAACGTAGTGCGTGAAGGCGCGGTGGGCTGCGACTCGCCCGCACAGGCGGCGCAGGACGCAGAGTTTGTTATCACCATGCTGCCGAACGGCGATCTGGTGCGCCAGGTGCTGTTCGGCGAGGGCGGCGTGTGCGAAACCCTCTCCCCTCAGGCGCTGGCTATTGATATGTCCACCATTCACCCGCTGCAAACCGACGCGCTGATCCGCGATATGCAGGCAAAAGGCTTTCAGTTGATGGATGCCCCGGTCGGGCGCACCTCCGATCACGCCATCGCGGGCACCCTGCTGCTGCTGGCGGGGGGCACGTCTGACCAGGTGGAGCGTGCCACGCCGGTGCTGATGGCGATGGGTAACGAACTGATTAACGCGGGCGGCCCCGGCATGGGCATCCGGGTGAAGCTCATCAACAACTACATGAGCATTGCGCTCAACGCCCTGTCAGCCGAAGCCGCCGTGCTGTGCGAGGCGCTGGGGCTGTCGTTCGACGTGGCGCTGAAAGTCATGAGCGGCACGCCAGCGGGCAAGGGACATTTCACCACCTCCTGGCCAAACAAAGTGCTGAAAGGCGATCTCTCCCCCGCTTTTATGATCGATCTGGCCCACAAAGATTTAGGCATCGCGCTGGACGTGGCGAATCAGCTGCATGTCCCGATGCCGCTGGGCGCAGCCTCGCGCGAAGTGTACAACCAGGCGCGCGCCGCCGGACGGGGCCGCCAGGACTGGACCGCCATTTTAGAGCAGGCGCGCGTCAGCGCAGGCCTGACCCCACACGTATCCCTGTGATGTTTGCAAAAGGACAGATGTATGAACAGTTACTCCCTGAAAGACATAACCCGGCCTTCCGGCGGATTTGCGATGCTGGCCGTGGATCAGCGCGAAGCGATGCGCCTGATGTTCGCCGCCGCCGGTGCGCCACAGCCGGTCACCGACCAGGTGCTGACGGATTTTAAAGTCAACGCGGCGAAAACCCTTTCCCCTTACGCGTCGGCCATTCTGGTCGATCAGCAATTCTGCTACCGCCAGGTGGTTGAACAGCAGGCCATCGCGCCCTCGTGCGGCCTGATCGTTGCGGCCGATGCGTTTATTCCCGGCAACGGCATTCCGGTGGACAGCGTTGCCATCGACAAAAGGGTCGATCCGCAGGCGGTGAAACGCGATGGCGCGAAGGCGCTGAAATTGCTGGTGCTGTGGCGCAGCGATGAAGATGCCGATGCGCGGCTGGAGATGGTGCGCGAGTTTAACCAGCTTTGCCACACCAACGGACTGGTGAGCATTATCGAACCCGTTGTCCGCCCGCCGCGCCAGGGCGACACGTTTGACCGCGAGCAGGCGATTATCGACGCCGCGCGCGAGCTGGGCGACAGCGGAGCCGATCTCTACAAAGTAGAAATGCCGCTGTATGGCAAAGGCACGCAGTCTGCGCTGCTGAGTGCCGCACAAAAACTCAATGACAACATTGCGATGCCGTGGGTAATCCTCTCATCCGGCATTGACGAAAAGCTGTTCCCCCGCGCGGTGCGCGTGGCGATGGCCGCGGGCGCATCAGGCTTCCTCGCCGGGCGCGCGGTGTGGTCATCGGTGGTGGGTTTGCCGGATACCGATCTGATGCTGCGGGACGTTTCCGCACCTAAGCTGCAACGCTTAGGGGAAATTGTTGACGAAATGATGGCGAAGCGCTGAAGGGAGAAAAACGATGAGATGGTTTAACACGCTAAGCCATAACCGCTGGCTGGAGAAGGAAACCGACCGCATTTTTGATTTTGGGCGCAATGCCGAGGTGCCTACCGGCTTTGGCTGGCTGGGAAATAACGGCCAGGTCAAAACCGATATGGGAACGCATCTGTGGATCACCGCCCGGATGCTGCATGTTTACGCCGTTGCCGCTGGCATGGGACGCCCCGGCGCGTATGCGCTGGTGGATCACGGTATCAGGGCGCTGAACGGCGCACTGCGCGACAAACAATACGGCGGCTGGTACGCCTGCGTGAATGACGAAGGCGTTATCGACGCATCAAAGCAGGGCTATCAGCACTTCTTCGTGTTACTCGGCGCGGCCAGCGCGGTCACCACCGGGCATCCTGACGCACAGAAACTGCTCGATGATGCCATTGAGGTGATCGAGAACTATTTCTGGAGCGAACAGGAACAAATGTGCCTGGAGTCCTGGGACGAAGCGTTCAGCAAAACGGAAGATTACCGGGGCGGCAACGCCAATATGCACGCCGTTGAAGCCTTTTTGATCGTCTATGACGTGACCCATGACCGCAAATGGCTGGATCGCGCGCTGCGCATCGCCTCGGTGATTATTCATGACGTCGCCCGGAAAGGGGATTACCGCGTTAATGAGCATTTTGACACGAACTGGAACCCGATCCGCGATTACAACCAGGATAACCCGGCCCACCGCTTCCGTGCTTACGGCGGTACGCCCGGCCACTGGATTGAGTGGGGCCGCCTGATGCTGCATCTCCGCGCGGCGCTTGAGGCCCGTGGTGAAACGCCACCAGCCTGGCTGCTCGACGATGCGAAAGGGCTATTCCACGCCACGATCCGTGATGCGTGGGCACCGGACGGTGCAGACGGTTTTGTTTACTCCGTGGGCTGGGACGGCAAGCCGATTGTGCGCGAGCGGGTGCGCTGGCCGATTGTCGAAGCGATGGGAACGGCTTACGCCCTGTGGAGCGTGACCGGCGAGGCGCAGTACGAAGCCTGGTATCAGCAATGGTGGGACTACTGCATCAAATACCTGATCGACTATGAAAACGGCTCCTGGTGGCAGGAACTGGATACCGACAATAAAGTCACCACCAAAGTCTGGGACGGTAAGCAGGATATTTATCACCTCCTGCATTGCCTGGTGATCCCCCGCCTGCCGCTGGCTCCGGGTTTAGCCCCTGCCGTGGCCGCCGGGCTGCTGGATTGCAACGCCAAATAATCAAATAAGAGATCGAACTATCATGCGTACCCTACACCCTGATTTATCTGGCCTGGAACTGAACACACTGCCAGGCGGTTTTACCTTAACGTACCAGCAACGCCTGATCCTGCGTCATACCCCAGAGGCGGCCTGCCTGTGGGTCGGCGCGGGCGTGGCTGACATTGAGATGTTCCGCGGTAACTTCAGCATCAAAGACCGCTTAAATGAAAAAATCGCCCTGCCTGACGCCACGGTTAACGCCCATGCGGCGGGCTGGACAATCCGCTTTGGCCGGGGCGACGCGGTCAGCGCCACGCTCAAAATTGGCCTCGATGAGGCGGGCCGTCTGCTGTTGACCCTGCAAAACGACGACGCCAGCCATAACCGTATCTGGCTGCGGCTGGCGGCTAACCCGGAGGATCATATCTACGGCTGCGGCGAGCAGTTCTCTTATTTCGATCTGCGCGGTAAACCTTTCCCGCTGTGGACCAGTGAACAGGGCGTGGGCCGCAATAAGCAAACGCTGGTGACCTGGCAGGCGGACTGCAAAGAGAACGCGGGCGGTGATTATTACTGGACCTTCTTCCCGCAACCCACGTTTGTCAGTACGCAGAAGTATTACTGCCATCTCGACAACAGTTGCTACATGAACTTCGATTTCAGCGCGCCCGACTATCACGAGCTGGCGATCTGGGAGAATCACACCACCCTGCGGGTTGAGTGCGCACCCACGTATATTACGCTGCTGGAAAAACTCACCGCCCTGCTCGGCCGCCAGCCGGAACTGCCGGACTGGGTGTACGACGGCGTCACGCTCGGCATTCAGGGCGGCACCGACGTGTGCCAGAAAAAACTGGATACCATGCGCAATGCCGGCGTGAAGGTTAACGGTATCTGGGCGCAGGACTGGTCCGGCGTGCGCATGACCTCTTTCGGCAAGCGCGTGATGTGGAACTGGCGGTGGGACAGCAATAACTACCCGCAGCTTGATGACCGCATTGCGCAGTGGAAACAAGAAGGCGTGCAGTTCCTCTCCTATATCAACCCGTATGTCGCCAGCGATCGGGATTTATGCGCGGAAGCCGGGCGTCTGGGCTATCTGGCGAAACAGGCGAACGGCGATGATTACCTCGTGGAATTCGGCGAGTTTTACGGCGGCGTGGTGGATCTGACCAATCCGCAGGCGTTTGACTGGTTCAAAAATGTCATCAAGAAAAACATGATTGAACTGGGCTGCGGCGGCTGGATGGCGGACTTCGGCGAATATCTGCCTACCGACACTTACCTGCATAACGGCGTCAGCGCGGAAATCATGCACAACGCCTGGCCCGCGCTGTGGGCGAAGTGCAACTATGAGGCGCTGGAAGAGACCGGCAAGCTCGGCGAAATCCTGTTCTTTATGCGCGCAGGCTCTACCGGCAGCCAGAAATATTCGACGATGATGTGGGCGGGCGATCAGAACGTCGACTGGAGCCTGGACGACGGGCTGGCCTCCGTGGTGCCTGCGGCCCTGTCGCTGGCGATGAGCGGGCACGGCCTGCACCACAGCGATATCGGCGGTTACACCACCCTGTTTGACATGAAACGCAGCAAAGAACTGCTGTTGCGCTGGTGCGATTTCAACGCGTTCACGCCGATGATGCGCACCCACGAAGGCAATCGCCCTGGCGACAACTGGCAGTTTGACAGCGATGCGGAAACTATTGCCCACTTCGCCCGCATGACCACCGTTTTCACCACCCTGAAGCCGTACATCAAAAACGCCGTGGCGCAGAACGCCAAAACCGGTCTGCCGGTGATGCGCCCGCTGTTTTTGCATTACGAAGACGACGCGCGCGCCTATTCACTGAAATACCAGTATCTGTTTGGCCGCGATCTGCTGGTCGCACCGGTGTATGAAGAAGGCCGGGACGACTGGACGCTCTATTTGCCGCAGGATGCCTGGATCAACCTCTGGACGGGCGAACGCTGTGACGGAGGCGATGTCACCGTCGCCGCCCCGCTCGGTCAGCCGCCGGTGTTTTACCGCGCCGACAGCGAGTGGGCGTCACTGTTCAGCACATTGCGCGCATGTTGATAAGGCTTGCCCGCCGCGAAACCGGCGGGCCTGTGAGGACGAATCATGAGTCAGTCTACCGCAACCGATCCGGCAACCCTGCGGCTGCCGTTTAAGGAAAAGCTCGCCTATGGCATGGGCGATCTCGGCTCCAATATCCTGCTGGATATTGGCACGCTCTATTTACTAAAGTTCTACACCGACGTGCTCGGCCTGCCGGGAACCTACGGCGGCATTATCTTTTTGATCGCCAAATTCTTTACCGCGTTTACCGATATGGGCACCGGCATCATGCTGGATTCCCGGCGGAACATCGGTCCGAAGGGGAAATTCCGTCCGTTTGTGCTTTACGCCGCCTTCCCGGTGACGCTGCTGGCGATCGCCAATTTTATCGGCACGCCGTTTGAGATCACCGGGAAAACGGTGATGGCGACGGTGCTGTTCATGCTCTACGGGCTGTTCTTCAGCATGATGAACTGCTCTTACGGCGCGATGGTACCGGCGATCACCAAAAACCCGGATGAGCGTGCGTCGCTGGCGGCGTGGCGTCAGGGCGGTGCCACGCTCGGCCTGCTGCTGTGTACGGTCGGGTTTGTGCCGGTGATGAACCTGGTGGAGAGTAATCAGCAGGCCGGTTATATCCTGGCCGCCACGCTGTTTTCGCTGTTCGGGCTGCTGTTCATGTGGCTGTGCTATCGCGGCGTGACCGAGCGGTACGTGGAGGCGCAGCCCGCTCAGGCGGCGCAAAAACCGGGGTTACTCGCGTCGTTCCGCGCGATTGCCGGTAACCGCCCGCTGTTTGTGCTCTGCATCGCTAACCTGTGCACGCTCGGCGCGTTTAACGTCAAACTCGCCATTCAGGTCTATTACACCCAGTACGTGCTCAACGATCCGATTTTGCTGTCGTATATGGGCTTTTTCAGCATGGGCTGTATTTTTATCGGCGTCTTTTTGATGCCCGGCGCGGTACGCCGTTTTGGTAAGAAAAAGGTCTATCTCGGCGGGCTGCTGATCTGGGTCGCAGGCGATGTGCTGAATTACTTCCTGGGCAGCGGTTCGGTCAGTTTTGTGGCGTTCTCCTGCCTGGCGTTTTTCGGTTCGGCGTTTGTGAACAGCCTGAACTGGGCGCTGGTGTCGGACACCGTGGAATATGGCGAATGGCGTACCGGGGTGCGTTCGGAAGGGACGGTCTACACCGGGTTCACCTTCTTCCGCAAGGTATCGCAGGCGCTGGCGGGCTTCTTTCCGGGCCTGATGCTGACGCAAATCGGTTATGTCCCCAACGTTGTGCAATCCGAGGCTACGCAGGAAGGCTTGCGCCAGTTGATCTTTATCTGGCCGTGCGTGCTGGCGGTGGTCACGATTATCGCGATGGGCGTGTTCTATAACCTCAACGAGAAGATGTATGTGCGTATCGTTGCCGAGATAGAAACCCGCAAGCGGATGGCGTAACGCAACAGAGGATGACGCCCCCGGCGGGCGTCATGAGGAACGATGATGACTCACGATCCGTTAACCCTGAAGTTGAGCCTGCGTGAAAAATTCTCCTACGGAATGGGAGATTTTGGCTCTAATTTGATGCTGTGCATCGGCACACTCTATTTGCTCAAGTTTTACACCGATGAGTTAGGGATGCCCGCATTTTACGGCGGGATCATTTTTCTGGTGGCGAAGTTTTTCACCGCCTTCACCGATATGCTTACCGGTGTGCTGCTGGATTCCCGGCGCGCTATCGGCGCAAAAGGCAAGTTCCGGCCCTTTATCCTGTACGCCGCGATCCCGGTGGCGCTGGTCGCCAGCGCGCAGTTTATGGCGAATGACTTTAGCCTGACGGTGAAAACCGCGCTGGCTACGGTACTGTTTATGCTGTTCGGGCTGTTCTATAGCCTGATGAACTGCTCCTATGGCGCGATGGTGCCGGCCATCACCAAAAATCCGCAGGAGCGCGCGCACCTGGCGGCGTGGCGTCAGGGCGGTGCCACCGTCGGGCTGCTGCTGTGTACCGTGGGCTTTATGCCGATCCAGTCGCTGTTTACCGAAAAGCCCTCCCTCGGCTATCTGGTGGCGGCGCTGATTTTTACCACCGGCGGCCTGTTCTGCATGTGGTGGTGTTACAGCGGGGTCAGGGAGCGTTATGTCGAGTTGACGCCCGATCACCATAAGCCGGGGATTGTAAAATCGTTCTGCGCCATCTTCCACAACCCGCCGTTGCTGGTGCTGTGCCTGGCGAATCTCTGTACGCTGGCGGCGTTCAATATCAAGCTCGCCATTCAGGTCTATTACACCCAGTACGTGCTCAACGACATTCATTTGCTGTCGTGGATGGGCTTTTTCAGCATGGGCTGCATTCTGGTAGGGGTGTTCCTGGTACCCGGCGCAGTGAAGCGTTTTGGGAAAAAACAGGTTTACCTCGGCGGTCTTACGCTGTGGGCGGTGGGTGACGTGCTGAACTTCTTCTACGGCAGCAACTCGCTGACGTTTGTGCTCTTTTCCTGCATGGCGTTTTTTGGTACCGCTTTTGTGAACAGCCTCAACTGGGCTCTGGTGCCGGATACGGTTGATTATGGAGAGTGGAAAACGGGCATTCGCGCCGAAGGATCGGTGTACACCGGGTATACCTTTTCACGCAAGATCTCCGCCGCGCTCGCCGGATTCCTGCCGGGCATTATGCTGACGCAGATTGGCTATATTCCCAATACGATCCAAAGCGAAGGCACGCTGCTGGGCTTGCGGCAGTTAATCTTCCTCTGGCCGTGCGGACTGGCCATCGTAGCAGCGCTCACAATGGGGTTCTTCTACAAACTCAACGAGCAGCGGTTTGCGATGATTATTGAGGAGATCGGGCAGCGGAAAAAACAAGACGCGCCCGCGACCGTGGCGGCGAAAAGAGAAACAACCGCGGTGAATGTATAGAGCGCAATAAAAAAAGCCCCGTCTTTGCAGACAGGGCTTCGTTTTTAGTGCCGGAGAGGCTTACGCGTCTTTCGGGCCGCGCATTGCGCGTTTACGGTCGTTCTCGGTCAGGTGACGTTTACGGATACGCACGGAGGTAGGAGTAACTTCTACCAGTTCGTCGTCATCGATAAACTCAAGTGCCTGCTCAAGGGACATTTTGATCGGCGGAACCAGAACCGTCGCTTCGTCTGTACCAGACGCACGCATGTTGGTCAGTTTCTTACCGGTCAGGCAGTTAACGGTCAGGTCGTTAGAACGGCTGTGAATACCGATGATCTGGCCTTCATAGACTTCTGCACCGTGACCCAGGAACAGCTTACCGCGATCCTGCAGGCTGAACAGCGCAAACGCGACTGCTTTACCCTGCCCGTTGGAGATCAGCACGCCGTTGTTACGCTGGCCGATTTCGCCCGGACGTACATCGTCGTAGTGGCTGAAAGTGGAGTACAGCAGACCGGTACCGGAGGTCATGGTCATGAACTCGGTACGGAAACCGATCAGGCCACGTGCCGGGATCAGGTAATCCAGACGAATACGGCCTTTGCCGTCAGGGATCATGTCTTTAACGTCACCCTTACGCTCACCCATCGCCTGCATCACAGAACCCTGATGCTGTTCTTCGATATCCAGGGTTACGTTTTCGAACGGCTCTTGCATGCGGCCGTCGATCATACGGTTGATAACTTTCGGACGGGACACAGCCAGTTCGAAGCCTTCACGACGCATGTTTTCGATCAGTACAGACAGGTGCAGTTCGCCACGGCCGGATACACGGAACGCGTCCGCATCTTCGGTTTCTTCAACACGCAGTGCCACGTTGTGCACCAGCTCTTTGTTCAGGCGGTCAAGGATCTGACGGGAGGTAACGAATTTACCTTCTTTACCACAGAACGGAGAGGTGTTGACGTTGAAGAACATGGTCACGGTCGGTTCATCAACAGACAGCGCTGGCAGCGCTTCGACGTTTTGCGGATCGCAAATGGTGTCGGAGATGTTCAGCTCGCCAAGACCGGTGATCGCGATGATGTCGCCTGCTTCCGCTTCGGTGGATTCAATACGCTCCAGACCGAGGTGGCCCAGCACTTTGCCCACTTTACCGTTGCGAGTTTTGCCTTCGCTGTCGATAACAGTAACTTGCTGGTTTGGCTTCACTTTACCGCGTTTGATGCGACCGATGCCGATAACACCAACGTAGTTGTTGTAATCGAGCTGGGAAATCTGCATCTGGAACGGACCATCAAGGTCAACGCTCGGTGCTTTAACGTGGTCAACAATCGCCTGGTACAGCGGGGTCATGTCTTCCGCCATGTCAGTGTGATCGTTACCGGCGATACCCATCAGCGCAGAAGCGTAGATGATTGGGAAATCGAGCTGCTCGTCGGTCGCGTCGAGGTTAACGAACAGGTCGAATACCTGATCAACAACCCAGTCCGGACGCGCGCCAGGACGGTCAACTTTGTTGATAACAACAATCGGCTTCAGGCCATGAGCAAACGCTTTTTTGGTTACAAAGCGCGTCTGCGGCATTGGGCCATCCATTGCGTCAACCACCAGCAGCACGGAGTCTACCATGGACATTACACGTTCAACTTCACCACCAAAGTCGGCGTGACCCGGGGTATCAACGATATTGATACGGTAGTCATTCCATTTAATAGCGGTGTTTTTAGCGAGGATGGTAATCCCACGCTCTTTCTCCAAATCGTTGGAGTCCATCACACGTTCCTGGGTTTCAGCGCGCTCGCTGAAAGTACCGGATTGCTGTAGCAGCTTGTCAACCAGGGTCGTTTTACCATGGTCGACGTGCGCGATGATGGCGATGTTACGCAAATTTTCGATCACAACTTTGCCTCAGGCATTAGAAATAGCGCGTTATTGTACACGTATTAATCGCAGTACAGAACAGGATCACAAAGATCTCTTACAAACAATACGGAAAGTAAGGCTTTGTGATCGCTTTCACGGAGCGGTAAAAGGGCACCTTAACGAAAATTGCACCAATACGGTGCGCATCGTTCACTGACGAGCACTGTATTGGTGCAATCTATCCATCCTGGTGCAGCCCTTTTGCACTATGATGTGCATCATAACGCCTTTTGGGGGTGATTTTAAAGTTGGCACAGATTTCGCTTTATCTTTTACAGGGCGTCACTGCCAATTATAAGCACTATTTGTAGACCTCGTTACCACGACGACAATGACCAAATCCGGGAGAGTTAAGTATGTCCGCTGAACACGTTTTGACGATGCTGAATGAACATGAAGTGAAGTTTGTTGATCTGCGCTTCACTGACACCAAAGGTAAAGAACAGCACGTCACTATTCCTGCTCACCAGGTAAATGCCGAATTCTTTGAAGAAGGCAAAATGTTTGACGGCTCCTCGATTGGTGGCTGGAAAGGTATCAACGAATCCGACATGGTTCTGATGCCGGATGCGACCACCGCTGTCATTGACCCGTTCTACGAAGAATCTACGCTGATCATCCGTTGCGATATCCTGGAACCAGGTACTTTCCAGGGCTATGACCGTGACCCGCGCTCCATCGCGAAACGCGCTGAAGAATACCTGCGTTCAACCGGCATCGCAGACACCGTTCTGTTCGGGCCAGAACCAGAATTCTTCCTGTTTGACGACATCCGTTTCGGCAGCTCCATCTCTGGTTCCCACGTTGCTATCGATGATATCGAAGGCGCATGGAACACCGGCACCAAATACGAAGGCGGCAACAAAGGCCACCGTCCGGCTGTGAAAGGCGGTTACTTCCCGGTGCCACCGGTTGACTCCGCGCAGGACCTGCGTTCCACCATGTGTCTGGTGATGGAAGAGATGGGCCTGGTGGTTGAAGCTCACCACCACGAAGTGGCAACCGCTGGTCAGAACGAAGTGGCTACCCGCTTCAACACCATGACCAAAAAAGCTGACGAAATTCAGATTTACAAATATGTGGTACACAACGTTGCTCACCGCTTCGGTAAAACCGCGACCTTTATGCCGAAACCGATGTTCGGTGATAACGGTTCCGGTATGCACTGCCACATGTCTCTGTCCAAGAACGGTACCAACCTGTTCTCTGGCGACAAATATGCAGGTCTGTCTGAGCAGGCGCTGTTTTACATTGGCGGCGTAATCAAACACGCTAAAGCCATTAACGCCCTGTCTAACCCAACCACCAACTCCTACAAGCGTCTGGTCCCGGGCTACGAAGCACCGGTTATGCTGGCTTACTCTGCCCGTAACCGTTCTGCCTCTATCCGTATTCCGGTGGTGGCGTCTCCGAAAGCACGTCGTATCGAAGTGCGCTTCCCGGACCCGGCTGCTAACCCGTACCTGTGCTTCGCAGCGCTGCTGATGGCTGGTCTGGATGGTATCAAGAACAAAATCCACCCGGGCGAAGCAATGGACAAAAACCTGTACGATCTGCCGCCGGAAGAAGCCGCAGAGATCCCACAGGTTGCAGGCTCTCTGGAAGAAGCACTGAATGCGCTGGACGCAGACCGTGAGTTCCTGACTGCCGGTGGCGTGTTCACCGACGACGCAATCGATGCTTACATCGCCCTGCGTATCGAAGAAAACGATCGCGTGCGCATGACGCCGCACCCGGTAGAGTTCGAGCTGTACTACAGCGTTTAAGTAAATTAAGACTCGGTGAATTTCTTGTCGCAGCAAGGCGGCAACTGAGTGAATCTTCGGGAGCATAGGCAACTATGTGACCGGAGTGAACGAAGGCAGCCAACGCAGCAGCGGCGAGAAAGACGCCAGAGGATTTTTGTTGCCGTGGAACTTTAGCCCATCCCAGGATGGGCTTTTTTCTCCGCGAACATCGCGTGTTTCCGCACATTTCATCTACTTACGCTTATAATGCACTGTATTGGTGCAAACTAAGGAGACTGCTGAATGGCAACTGGCACCCTGCCCGATGCTGGGCAGATCCTCAATTCTTTGATCAACAGCATCTTGCTGGTCGACGATGAACTGGCAGTCCATTATGCGAACCCCGCCGCACAACAGTTGCTGGCCCAAAGTTCGCGCAAACTGTTTGGCACACCGTTGCCAGAACTCCTGAGCTATTTTTCACTGAACATTGGCCTGATGCAGGAAAGTCTGCAAGCCGGGCAAGGGTTTACGGATAACGAAGTGACCCTGGTGATTGATGGCCGATCGCACATTCTTTCCCTGACCGCACAACGGCTGCCTGAGGGCCTGATCCTGCTGGAGATGGCACCGATGGACAACCAGCGGCGTTTGAGTCAGGAGCAGTTGCAGCACGCCCAGCAGGTCGCCGCGCGCGATTTGGTGCGTGGGCTGGCACATGAAATTAAAAACCCGCTCGGCGGATTGCGCGGTGCGGCGCAACTGTTGAGTAAAGCCCTGCCCGATCCCTCGCTGCTGGAATACACCAAAGTGATTATCGAGCAGGCCGACCGGCTGCGTAATCTGGTGGACAGGTTACTGGGGCCGCAACAGCCGGGAATGCACGTCACAGAAAGCATTCATAAAGTGGCCGAACGGGTGGTGAAACTGGTGTCGATGGAGTTGCCGGAGAATGTCACGCTAATCCGCGACTACGATCCGAGTCTGCCAGAACTGCCGCACGATCCCGACCAGATTGAACAAGTTTTACTGAATATCGTGCGCAATGCGTTGCAGGCGCTGGGGCCGGAAGGTGGCGAAATTATTCTGCGCACCCGCACCGCCTTCCAGTTAACGCTGCACGGCGTGCGCTATCGCCTGGCGGCACGTATTGATATCGAAGATAACGGGCCGGGCATACCGTCGTATTTGCAGGACACGCTGTTTTACCCGATGGTCAGTGGCCGCGAAGGTGGCACCGGGTTGGGATTATCTATCGCCCGTAATTTGATTGATCAACATTCCGGCAAAATTGAATTCACCAGTTGGCCGGGGCATACCGAATTCTCGGTATTCCTGCCGATTCGGAAGTAGAGGTGTTTATGCAACGAGGGATAGTCTGGATCGTTGATGACGATAGCTCCATCCGTTGGGTGCTTGAACGCGCGCTCACCGGGGCTGGCTTGAGTTGTACAACGTTTGAAAATGGCAATGAAGTGCTTGATGCGCTGACCACCAAAACCCCGGATGTACTGCTGTCGGATATTCGGATGCCGGGAATGGACGGGCTGGCGCTGCTTAAACAAATTAAACAGCGTCATCCGATGCTCCCGGTCATCATTATGACCGCGCATTCCGATCTGGATGCCGCCGTAAGCGCCTATCAGCAAGGGGCGTTTGATTATCTGCCGAAACCTTTTGATATTGATGAAGCGGTTGCGCTGGTCGAGCGGGCAATCAGTCACTATCAGGAGCAACAGCAGCCGCGCAACGTGCAGGTTTTCGGCCCGACCGCCGACATCATTGGCGAAGCGCCTGCCATGCAGGATGTGTTTCGCATCATCGGGCGTTTATCCCGCTCGTCGATTAGCGTGTTGATCAATGGCGAATCCGGTACCGGTAAAGAGCTGGTCGCCCATGCGTTGCATCGCCACAGCCCGCGTGTGAAAGCGCCATTTATCGCGCTGAACATGGCGGCGATCCCGAAAGATTTGATTGAATCCGAACTGTTCGGCCATGAAAAAGGCGCATTTACCGGGGCGAACACCATTCGCCAGGGGCGCTTTGAGCAGGCCGATGGCGGCACGCTGTTTCTTGATGAAATCGGTGATATGCCGCTGGATGTGCAGACGCGTTTACTCCGCGTGCTGGCGGACGGGCAGTTTTACCGCGTCGGCGGCTATGCGCCGGTCAAAGTGGATGTGCGCATTATTGCCGCCACGCACCAGAATCTGGAGCTGCGCGTACAGGAAGGAAAATTCCGCGAGGATTTATTCCACCGCCTGAACGTGATCCGCGTCCACCTGCCACCGCTACGCGAGCGTCGGGAAGATATCCCCCGGCTGGCGCGGCATTTTTTGCAGGTGGCAGCGCGTGAGCTGGGAGTAGAAGCCAAACTCCTGCACCCGGAAACCGAAGCGGCACTGACGCGCCTGGCCTGGCCGGGTAACGTTCGTCAGCTTGAGAACACCTGTCGCTGGTTGACGGTAATGGCGGCCGGTCAGGAAGTGCTGATTCAGGATCTGCCGGGGGAACTGTTTGAAACCACACTTCCCGATAGCCCGTCACAGACGCTGCCCGACAGCTGGGCGACGCTGCTGGCACAGTGGGCAGACAGGGCGCTGCGTTCCGGTCATCAAAACCTGCTTTCAGAGGCGCAACCGGAGATGGAGCGTACATTGCTGACCACCGCGCTGCGCCACACGCAGGGACACAAACAGGAAGCGGCTCGCCTGCTCGGATGGGGACGTAATACTCTGACGCGCAAGCTAAAAGAGCTGGGTATGGAGTGATGACTGAGGTGAATGTAAAGATTGAATTGTGAGCGCAAATTGCTGCTATTTTGCGCTTTACTGTTCCGATGAGTTCAGTATGATCGTGCGCGTTCACGCGGGAGAGAGATCATGCTGGAATCTATTATTCACTTTGTTTCAAACGGTGCAGAAGTCGGCGCGGCTGCCAGCCAGACACCGCATACGGCACTGGCTGCGGTGTTGTGCGCAGCGCTGGTTGGGCTGTTTAGTTAGTTGCGGGGGCGGTCCCCTCACCCCGGCCCTCTCCCCCAGGGAGAGGGAGAAAGGCAAGCCGGTGCCCGATTCATCCCCTCTCCCCAGGGAGAGGAGTAAGGGTTAGTCAGTGCTCGATCCGTCCCCTCTCCCCAGGGGAGAGGGCCAGGGTGAGGGGGCCCTTCCTCAAATCACCCGCGAAAACTGCTGCATCCGCGCTTTCTGGCGCAAGTACGCGTCAAAGCACATGCAGATGTTACGAATCAACAGGCGGC
The DNA here is from genome assembly GCF_900116015.1 of Enterobacter sp. kpr-6. Classification (GTDB taxonomy): domain Bacteria; phylum Pseudomonadota; class Gammaproteobacteria; order Enterobacterales; family Enterobacteriaceae; genus Enterobacter_D. The sequence continues at coordinate 11,029 of NZ_FOYH01000011.1, read as the reverse complement.
CTTTTGCCGTAACCTGAATACCCTTCTCATCCACGTCCACCAGCCCGTCTTTGGCCAGCGGTGCGAGCAGTTTCAAATCCTCTGCAAAATAATCCAGGAAATCGAGATCCCACGCATTTTCAACGGCGGCAAAATCCAGGCGGAAGTTGCAGATCAGCGCCTTAATGACGTCGCGGCGGATCTGGTCGTCCCGGGTTAAAGCAATCCCGCGCCACAGCGCGTTGCCCGTTTCATCTACCTGCTGATAATAGTACTTCAGCTCTTTCTGGTTTTGCGCGTAGCAGTCGCCAATCATGCTGATGGCGGAAACGCCCATCCCGAGTAGATCGGTATCGCCCTGGGTAGTGTAGCCCTGGAAATTACGGTGCAGCACGCCTTCACGTTGCGCCACCGCCAGTTCATCGTCCGGGCGGGCAAAGTGATCCATGCCGATAAACTGATAGCCCGTGGCGATTAACGAAGTGATGGTTTCCTGGAGAATATCCAGTTTCTGCTGGGCGGAAGGCAGGTCGGCGTCTTTGATTTTACGCTGAGCGGCAAACAGCGTCGGCAAATGCGCATAGTTAAAGACGCTGAGCCTGTCCGGGTTTAACTCCGCCACCCGTTTCAGGGTAAACGCAAAACTTTCCGGCGTTTGCTTCGGCAGGCCATAGATCAGATCGATATTAGTCGAGGTGAAACCGATCTCGCGCGCATGGTTAATCAGAGCAAAGATAAAATCTTCATCCTGCTCGCGATTTACCAGACGCTGCACTTCTTTATTGAAGTCCTGCACGCCCATGCTCAGGCGGTTAAATCCTTCCGCCCGTAGGTGGTCGAGCACATCCAGTTCGATTTCACGCGGATCGACTTCAATAGAGATTTCCGCATCAGCGTTGAAAGCAAAATGGCTGCGCAGCAGACTCATCAGACGGCTGATTTGCGCTTTGTTGAGATAGGTCGGCGTACCGCCACCCCAGTGCAACTGGCTGACGTGACGCCCGGCAAACAGCGGCGCACGGTGGACAATCTCCTGCTCCAGCGCATCCAGATACTGATCGGCTTTATGCTGCTGGCGGGTAACGATTTTATTGCAGCCACAGAAGTAGCAAAGTTTGTGGCAGAACGGGATATGCACGTAGAGCGACAGCGGGCGCTCAGGATAGCGCGCGACGGCCTGCAAAAATTCGGACTCGCCAAAGGATTCAGCAAACTCCAGCGCGGTCGGGTATGAGGTATAACGCGGCCCGGAATAGTTATATTTCTGGATCAGGGCCAGATCCCAGTCGATTAACTGCGAAGACATGCTCACTCCTTACGATGATGCCGCAGGCGTGTCCGGCGGCCCGGCCTGACCGCATTACGGGTCAATAGCCGGTTGCGCAGCCGTTTTTGCTGCTGCGACAACCGCCGTAGTTTAACGAATAACCACGCCAGATAACATATAACCGGAAGGGTTATAAGCAGGATGGGTAAACCCATGCTCTGACCGTTAGTCGTTGCCCTTAAGCAGGCGCATCAGGTCTTCTTTTTTCTCTTCCTCTTCCTCTTCTTCCTCATCATCCCAGGAGAGGCCGAGCTGCTGCATCAGTTCATCAATGCGGTCGAGTTTTGCATCTACCCACGCCTGATCTTCGGCACTCAGGGTTGCGCCCTCTTCCAGACGCTCCAGAAGCCCGTCCAGGCGCTCATCCGATTCCAGCATATCCAACTCAGCCTGCGGTGAAAGCATAGGTTTCTCGCTCTTAGGTTTGTGCTGACGGGTGACCGGGGCGCTATTACTCACGCCTAACGGCACCGGGGTTTTACTGCCAATACGGGGATCTTTTTGCACGCCTTTACCGCGAGAGCCTGCCGCATTTTCACTGCCGGTCGCACGACTGCCAGCAGCATTGCCACGGTGTTTTTTCTGGCGCTTGCGGTCGCGGGCTTCCTGATTTATTTCTTCGCGTGTTTTACGGCGCGATTTACCAGGGCTTTTAGCGCGTGGAGCAGTTGTCGGTTTATTCATAATATGGGGGTCTTAAGCCGTTTTATTCAGTATAGAATTGCGGCGGAATCTAGCAGAAAGCAAGCAAAGAAAAAAGGCGACAGAGTAATCTGTCGCCTTTTTTCTTAACTCTCCACCCGAAACGGGTTCAACTGTCCGTGTTTGCCTGCAACTCGCCCTGTCTGTCCTTTGGCGTGGAACGTTCCTTGTTACAATCCTTTTCCCTGTTAAAACGTCTCCTGACGTTTGTCATCCTGACAGATCCGCGTCTTCGCCTCCTGGCGCTCCTGACCCTTATCCGTAAGTTCATGTCCTTTGGCGTCCTCGCCTTTGACAACTACTTTACCTTTTTAGCGTAATCTCACAACCCATAATCAGGCGAAAAAGCGAGAATTAAGAAAATTCTATAAAGCAAAAACCCATAATTACAATGGGTTAATAAAAACGGACTCTGCAACTATTCTGAAATGTCCCTAACCCGCAATGGCAAAAGTCTCACAATAACCATGGCTATTTTAGGCGGGAATGCATTGATGGTGAGAAAACCAGCCTTTTCCCGGCGTTCAGGTATAATCCCCCAAAGCTTTATTTATGGAGACGACCGCTTTGACTAACCTGAATTACCACCAGACGCATTTTGTCACCAGTGCGCCTGATATTCGCCACTTACCTTCCGACACTGGAATAGAAGTGGCATTTGCTGGCCGTTCCAATGCGGGAAAATCGAGTGCGCTTAATACGCTGACGAATCAGAAAAGCCTCGCCCGCACCTCAAAAACGCCAGGACGTACGCAGCTTATCAACCTGTTCCAGGTTGCTGAGGGCAAACGACTTGTTGACCTTCCCGGCTATGGTTATGCCGAAGTCCCGGAAGAGATGAAAATTAAATGGCAGAAAGCACTAGGCGAGTACCTGGAAAAACGACAGTGCCTGCAGGGTGTGGTGATCCTGATGGATATTCGCCACCCGCTTAAAGATCTCGATCAGCAGATGATCCGCTGGGCAGTTGAGAGTGAAATTCAGGTGCTGGTATTACTGACCAAAGCCGATAAGCTCGCGAGCGGGGCGCGCAAAGCGCAGGTCAATATGGTGCGTGAAGCGGTGCTGGCGTTCAATGGTGATGTGCAGGTAGAAGCGTTTTCATCGCTGAAAAAACTGGGCGTCGATAAACTTCGTCAGAAGCTGGACACCTGGTTTAACGATCTGCCACCGGTCGAAGAAACCGAAGAGTAATATGAATCGCGGCGCTTGCCGCGCTTTCTTTTACGCAATAAAAAACGCCCCAGTCATAACTGACTGGGGCGGCTAAAATATTCAGCCAAATCCGATTACGTGAAGTAAAAGGTCTGAAAGATAGAACATCTTACCTCTGTACCCTACGTCTTTAACTCTACTCTTTTTTCAGAAAGACACAAAGTGCTTTTTGTAGTTTTTTTTCATTCTTTACATAGCGAATTCTAATGGTTGTCACAAAAATCGCTGAGTTATGTTGTTTACTTACATAAATAGCCTGTTAATCATTGAACGCTTAGTGCGCCTGATCCCAGTTTTCACCGACACCGACTTCCACCAGCAACGGCACATCCAGCTTTGTGCTGTTCTCCATCAGTTCATGGATCTTCTTAGAAACCGCGTCAACATCATCGCGATGAACTTCAAACACCAGTTCATCGTGAACCTGCATGATCATCCGCACGCGGGGTTTTTCGCTTTCCAGCCAGCTATCTACCGCAATCATGGCGCGTTTAATGATGTCTGCGGCAGTACCCTGCATCGGCGCATTTATCGCAGCACGTTCGGCACCCGCGCGGCGCGCGGCATTACTGGATTTGATGTCCGGTAAATAAAGACGACGCCCTTCCAGCGTTTCAACGTAACCCTGCTCTTTCGCCTGAGTCCGCGTACGTTCCATATAATCCCGCACGCCAGGGTAGCGTTCAAAATAGAGATCCATGTACTTTTGCGACTCTTTACGCGGGATATTGAGCTGGCGCGACAGACCAAAAGCGCTCATACCGTAGATCAGGCCAAAGTTAATCGCTTTAGCACTGCGGCGCTGTTCATTCGACACGCTGTCTACCGGCATGCCAAAAACTTCCGCTGCCGTAGCGCGGTGAATATCCTGGCCTTCAGCAAAGGCGGAGAGCAGGCCTTTATCGCGTGACAAATGCGCCATGATGCGCAGTTCGATTTGCGAATAGTCCGCCGAGACGATGACGTAATCTTCCGGAGCGATAAACGCCTGACGAATACGACGACCTTCTTCATTACGCACCGGAATGTTTTGCAGGTTGGGATCGGTGGATGACAAACGCCCGGTAGCGGTTACCGCCTGATGATAAGAGGTATGCACGCGTCCGGTTTTCGGATTGATCATCAGCGGCAGTTTGTCGGTATAGGTCGATTTCAGCTTCGACAGACCGCGATGCTCCAGGATAACTTTTGGCAACGGGTAATCCAGCGCCAGTTCCTCAAGCACTTCTTCTGAAGTGGACGGCGCACCGCCAGGGGTTTTCTTCAGCGGTTTAATCCCTTGTTTCTCAAACAGAATAGTTTGCAGCTGTTTGGTTGAAGCAAGGTTAAACGGCTCGCCCGCTATCTCGTGGGCCTTCTTCTCAAGCTCCGCCAGACGCAGGGTGATTTCACCAGAATGCTTATGCAGCACGGCGGGATCGATTTTCACCCCGTTGCGTTCCACACGCGACAGCACGGGCACCAGCGGCATCTCGATATTCTCGAAGATATTCAGCGGGCCTTTGTGCTGTTGCAGCTTCGGCCACATTTTCAGATGCAGTTGCAGCGTGACGTCCGCATCCTCGGCGGCATAATGCCCGGCTTCTTCCAGCGCGATCTGGTTAAATGTCAGCTGATTTTTGCCCTTCCCGGCGATCTGTTCAAACGTGACGGTTTGATGCTTCAGCCAGCGTTCGGACAGGCTGTCCATATCATGACGCCCGGCGACGCTGTCGAGAATGTAGGATTCGAGCATGGTATCAAACGCAATCCCGCGCAGTTCGATGCCGTAATTTTGCAGAATACCGCGATCGAACTTCAGGTTCTGACCGACCTTGAGCACAGACTTATCTTCGAGAAGCGGTGTGAGCAACGCCAGTGCGCGCTCGCGGGAGATTTGTTCCGGCGCATCCAGATAATCATGGGCGACCGGAATATAGGCGGCCTGGCCAGGTTCGACGGCAAAGGAGAGACCGACCAGGTTGGCGCTGACATTATCCAGGCTGTCCGTTTCGGTATCGAAAGCAATCACCGGCGCTTTTTTCAGGCGTGCAATCCACTCGGTGAGCGTCTTTTCATCAAGGATCGTGACGTAGTGTTCAGACGAGAGCGCAGTAGCCGGCTCCTCATCTTCCTCAACAACAACAGGCGCTTCCAGGGGTTTAGCGGCCGCTTTTGCCCCTCTACCTTGCAGCCATTTCCCCGCTTCAACATCTGCCGTCCAGCGCTTAAATTCATAGCGTTTAAACAGGTCGAGCAACGCTTCAGCGGCAGGCTGCTGAACTTCAAGTTGATCGCAGGTCAGTTCCAGTTCAACGTCCGTTTTAATGGTGGCGAGCTGGTAAGAGAGATAAGCCACCTCTTTATTTTGCTCAAGTTTTGCCGCCATGGTTTTCGCGCCACGGAATGTCAGACCGGCAATTTTATCGGCTTCGGCATAGAGCGTGTCCAGCCCGCCAAGCCCTTGCAACAGTGCCTGCGCGGTTTTCTCACCCACGCCCGGAACGCCGGGAATGTTATCGGAGGAGTCACCCATCAACGCCAGGAAGTCGATAATCAGTTCAGGCGGTACGCCGTATTTATTCACCACCTCTTCCGGGCCAAGGATGGTATTGGTCATGGTGTTGATCAGTGTGATGCCCGGCGTCACCAGTTGCGCCATGTCTTTATCGCCGGTACTGATCAGCACAGGTCGGCCCATCTTTTCGGCTTCTCGCGCCAGCGTGCCAATGACGTCATCGGCTTCAACGCCGGACACAGCCATCAGCGGCAGACCCATAGCCTTCACCATCGCATGCAGCGGTTCGATTTGCGCGCGCAGGTCGTCAGGCATCGGTGGGCGATGAGATTTATAATGCTCAAACAGTTCGTCACGGAACGTTTTCCCTTTTGCATCAAAGACCACCACAGCGTGCGTAGGCTGATACTGCAGGAGCAGGCTTCTGAGCATATTCAGAACACCGTACATCGCGCCGGTTGGCTCACCCATGCTATTTGTCAGCGGTGGAAACGCGTGGTAGGCACGATAAAGGTAAGAAGAGCCGTCAACGAGGATAAGTGGGTTTTCTGGGATCTGAACCATAATGTCCGGGCCTGTTTGTCTGTTTATGGGTAAAGGATGCCACAGACCGACCAAAAACTTGAGTTTTTCACGGTAATTGCCGGAAAAGATTTCTGGATCCTCGGGATCGCCCGCACTCTTAACCTGTGGATAAGTTTGTGGGTTATTTCTTATTGCCTGTAAAGTTGCACACTTTTCGTCATCATATCTTTTAAATTAACCTTTTATTTCAAGGTGATAACAATAACACTTTGGTACTTATTGCGGATCGATGACAATTTACTCCATGTGGATATAAGCAACGGCAATTGTTTTTTATTTGCCTTCAGCGCCCTCTGTCACGTTTCGTCCATCCTGAAGGGTATTTTCTGATAAAATCAGCGCCCTCCGCTTATTCTCAGCGACTTTAATTGCTAACTGCCTGAATATTTTATTATGTCGAGATTACGTGCGGCGTTCACTTTACTGTTGAGTGTTGCTCTAACTATTTTGGTTACTGTCCTGTGCTCCGTGCCGATTATTCTTGCCGGTCTGATTAAAATCCTGCTGCCGATACCTGGCGTATGGCGCGCCGTATCAACCTTTTGTCATTTCATGATGTACGGCTGGTGCGCCGGGTTGGCTGCTTTACTGCATCTGAACCCGCACCTGAAATGGGATGTTCAGGGGCTTGAGGGGTTGAATAAAAGAAACTGGTATTTACTGATTTGTAATCACCATAGCTGGGCTGACATCGTGGTGTTATGTGTGATTCTGCGTAAATGCATCCCCATGAATAAATACTTTCTTAAACAACAACTGGCCTGGATACCCTTTATTGGGTTCGCGTGTTGGGCACTGGATATGCCGTTTATGCGGCGTTATTCCCGGAGTTATTTATTACGCCACCCGGAGCGACGGGGTAAGGATGTTGAAACCACCCGACGCTCCTGTGAAAAATTTAGCAGACAGCCCACGACGATAGTGAATTTCGTGGAAGGCTCGCGCTTTACGGAAGAAAAGCGCCTGCAGACGCATTCGCCATTCAGAAATTTACTTCCGCCAAAAGCGGCGGGGATCGCCATGGCGCTGAATGTCCTGGGTGGGCAGTTTGATAAATTGCTCAATGTAACGCTGTGCTACCCGGAAAACGATCGCCAGCCTTTTCACGATATGCTGACCGGCAAGCTCACACGTATTGTGGTGCGCGTGGATCTTTTACCTGTCACGCAGGCGTTGCATGGGGATTACATTAACGATCGCGTTTTTAAGCGCAGCTTTCAGCAATGGCTGAGCGATCGGTGGACAGAGAAAGACCAACTTATTGACGCTATAAAAGCGGAATACAAAAACGCCGGTCATTGACCGGCGTTTTTATTTATTTCTGCGCAATCAGGAATTTGACGGCATCAGCATATTGCTGGACAAAAATATCCATGCTGCTGGCATCCATTCCTTGCGGGTTAAGCTGGTATTTACCGTTAACAAACATGGCCGGAACACCACGAAGCTGAACATCTGCGGCAGCTTTTTCTTGTTGAGCTACCAGAGATTTCACGACGAAGCTGTTCCAGGCCGCGTCATATTCTTCACCCTTTACGCCTGCATCAACAAATACCTGACGGATATCAGCAACGCTCTGGACGGTTTGCGTTTTTTGTACGGCTTCAAACATAGGAGCGGTAATTTTATCTTCTACGCCCAGCGCAATGGCCACGGCCCATGCCTGCGTTAATTCTTTACCCAACGGGCCAAGGAACTCAACGTGATATTTGGTCATTTTAGTGCCTTCCGGCAGCTTTTCTTTTACCGTATCAGAGACATGCCAGACGCGTTCAAAGTCATAGCAATGCGGGCAATAAAATGAGAAAAACTCCAGCACCTGTGGCGCGCCCGCTACGGGAGTCTCCAGCGTGGTGTACTGTTTGCCTTCGGTAAACTGCGCTGCCGAAGCGCTAAATGCCAGAATAAGCCCAGCCAGCGCCAGCCAAATTTTTTTCATGGTTAACTCTCTCCTGAATAAATAAAATTAATACATTGGCGTTAATTGTAGAGGCGGTTCCCGCAGAACCTTTACCTGCTCGTTGAAGGTCGAAATTTGTTGCCGCCAGTAATCTTCACTGGTCAGCCAGGGGAAATTCCGCGGAAAAGCCGGATCTTCCCATCGCCTGATTAGCCAGGCAAGGTAGTACACCTGACGCATGGCGCGCAGAGGCTCAATAAGCGCGATCTCATCGGTATTGAACTCACTAAATTCTTCGTACGCTTCAATGATCATTTCCAGTTGCATACGCTGTTCAGCTTTATCGCCGTTTAACAGCATCCACAAATCCTGGATAGCCGGGCCGTTACGCGCATCATCAAGATCGACAAAAAGCGGCCCGTCGCGCCATAAGATGTTACCCGCATGGCAGTCACCATGCAGCCGAAGCCGGGTAAAGCGGTTATGCCATTGAGCCATAACAGCGTCAATAAGCGCATCGGTCGCGCCAAGAAACGCCTCTTTCAGGCCTGCCGGAATGAGGGCGGCATGCTCGAAAACCGTGCGCGGTTCGAGTAAATATTCCTGCACGCCGATATCTGGACGGTGGGTAAAACACGCCTTACGCCCGGTTTGATGCAGGCGGCCTAAATAGCGGCCCACCCATTCCATTTGATCGAGATTGTCAGATTCAAACTGACGACCACCGAGACTGGGAAAAACGGCGTAATAGAATCCCTGATGAGTGAGCAGCGTCTGGCCGTTAAATGCTATGGGCGCGGCTACGGGTACCTCATCGCTACGCAATTCTTCTGCAAACTGGTGCTCTTCGCGGATTTGATCGGCTGACCAGCGTTGGGGACGATAGAATTTGACGACAAAACGTCGGCGATCTTCGTCCTGAAACTGGTAGACGCGGTTTTCATAACTGTTAAGCGGGGTAAGACCGGAATCCACCCGAATTCCCTGCTCAAAGAGCGCATCCATGATGGTATCCGGGTGTAGCGTCTGGAAAGTAAAAGCGTTGTCGATCATCCCATCTTCCGGAAATTACTACGAATGATTCAGGATATCATTTCGTGGCGATTTCGGTTGTTCCGCTTACAAGCTTTTACTCTTTAATTACTCCGCGGGCGCGAAGCAGAGCCGTTTTAAAATCTTCTTCATAATCTTTTTGGATCCCGGGAATGACGGCGTCTTTCGCCGAGTCGCGCATTTTCAACTGATAGATCAGGATATCGTCAGAAAGGTCAGCCAGCTCACCTTCAAAGCCTGACTCCTGAGCAAGTTTCTGCAAAAATTGGATCAGGTTAAGCTCAGGTTCTTTCTGCCAGGCAGGCTGGAGGAGTTCAATGACTTCGTTCAGGCGTTTACATTTCATAATCCGTGCTCCTTACTCTTGAGAAAGACACGTTAGCAGGGTCATACCCACAATAAAAGAGGCGATAAAGGTGAATCTGGAGAGTGCGATTACGGGAGTGGTACTGGCAGGCGGTAAAGGCCGGCGAATGGGTGGGGCTGATAAAGGCTTGCTTGAGCTGAATGGGAAGCCTTTGTGGAAACATGTTGCCGATGCCCTTGCCTCACAGCTTGAAACGGTTGTGGTGAATGCTAATCGTCATCAGGAGATTTACCAGGCAAGCGGGTTGAAAGTGATCCAGGATTCTCTCGCTGATTTTCCCGGCCCGTTGGCGGGAATGCTGTCTGTCTTTTTGCAGCAGGATGGCGACTGGTTTTTGTTCTGCCCCTGCGATACCCCTTATATTCCTGACGATCTGGTCGCACGTTTACAGACTCTGCGTGAGGGTGCTCCCGTGGTATGGGTGCACGATGGCGAACGGGATCATCCGACCATCGCCCTGATTCATCGATCTGTACAGCCTCTATTGCAGGATTACCTGAAGTCAGGAGAGAGGCGGGTGATGGTTTTCATGCAGTTGGCCGGAGGGCATGCCGTTGATTTCAGTGATTGTAAGGGGGCATTTGTGAACGTGAATACACCCGAGGAGCTTGCGCGATGGCAGGAAAAAGCGTGATCCCCCTGCTCGCTATTGCAGCGTGGAGCGGGACGGGGAAAACTACCCTGCTCAAAAGATTAATTCCGCAATTATGTGCCAGCGGGATCCGCCCCGGTCTGATTAAGCATACTCATCACAATATGGATGTGGATACGCCGGGGAAGGACAGTTATGAGTTACGCAAAGCGGGTGCGGCGCAAACGCTGGTCGCCAGTCAGCAACGCTGGGCATTGATGACGGAAACACCGGAAGAGCCTGAGCTGGATTTAGCTTATCTGGTAAGCCGGATGGATGCTTCTGCTTTGGATATGGTGCTGGTTGAGGGTTTTAAACACGAAGCGGTGCCAAAGATTGTGCTTTTTCGTCAGGATTGTGGGCATAGCGTGGACGCGCTTACGCTTGATAAGCATGTCATTGCTGTTGCCAGCGACGTTCCGCTGGTAGTGGACGTTCCGCAATTAGATATTAATGATATACCGCAGATCACGGCATTTATTCTGCACTGGCTGGGGCGCTGAAGAGGTGGATTGTAGGCGGGATCGGGGGTGTGCGCTGCCCGCCGTCTGACGCGCAGAAACGCAAAAAGGCCATCCTTCCGGATGGCCTCTTCACTTGATTGATGCCTGGCAGTTCCCTACTCTCGCATGGGGAGACCCCACACTACCATCGGCGCTACGGCGTTTCACTTCTGAGTTCGGCATGGGGTCAGGTGGGACCGCCGCGCTAGTGCCGCCAGGCAAATTCTGTTATCAACACGTCCTGTGACCTGTTGATGGTATCTGTATCAG
>NZ_FOYH01000013.1 GCF_900116015.1 Enterobacter sp. kpr-6 | reverse complement strand
TAATTGGTTGCGGGGGCCGGATTTGAACCGACGACCTTCGGGTTATGAGCCCGACGAGCTACCAGGCTGCTCCACCCCGCGTCCGTGGAAGCGCACTATACTCCGCTGACTCTTTGACGCAACCTTTTTTCAACGAAATAGTGAATTTGCCCTAATGCCTGCGCAAAAATAGGGCAGATAGATTATTTAATATACAGTCCGGGAGGGAAAGCGTGTTCGCGCGTTCCTTTAGCGTTAGCGGTTTGTTATCTTCAACGCACGCATTCGACTTAAGTAAAAGATGAGACACGATGAAAGGACGTTGGGCTAAATACCTTGTAACAGGCGCGATGGTTGCACTCCTTGCCGCCTGTTCTTCAAAACCGACCGATCGCGGTCAACAATATAAAGACGGGAAATTTACCCAGCCTTTCTCTTTAGTTAACCAGCCTGACGCCGTGGGCGCGCCGATTAACGGCGGCGATTTTGCCGAGCAGGTGAGTCAGATCCGCACCGCATCACCGCGCCTGTACGGGAATCAAAGCGCTATTTATAACGCCGTGCAGGACTGGCTGCGTGCAGGCGGCGACACGCGCAACATGCGCCAGTTCGGGCTTGATGCCTGGCAGATGGAAGGCGCGGATAACTACGGCAATGTGCAGTTTACCGGCTATTACACGCCGGTCGTGCAGGCGCGCCATACCCGTCAGGGCGAGTTCCAGTACCCCATCTACCGTATGCCGCCTAAGCGCGGGCGTCTGCCGTCGCGCGCGGAAATTTACGCCGGGGCGCTGAGCGACAATTACATCCTCGCCTACAGCAACTCGCTGATGGACAACTTTATTATGGATGTGCAGGGCAGCGGCTATATCGATTTTGGCGACGGCACCCCGCTTAACTTCTTCAGCTACGGCGGGAAAAATGGTCACGGCTATTACAGCATCGGCAAGGTGCTGATCGATCGCGGGGAAGTGAAGCGCGAAGATATGTCGATGCAGGCGATCCGCCACTGGGGGGAAACCCACAGCGAGGCGCAGGTGCGTGAGCTGCTGGAGCAAAATCCGTCCTTTGTGTTCTTCAAACCGCAATCCTACGCACCGGTGAAAGGTGCCAGCGCCGTGCCGCTGATTGGTCGCGCGTCAGTGGCTTCCGATCGCAGCATTGTTCCCGCGGGCACAACGCTCCTGGCGGAAGTGCCGGTGCTGGATAATGCCGGTAAATTTTCCGGTCAGTATGAACTGCGTCTGATGGTGGCGCTGGATGTGGGCGGCGCAATCAAAGGCCAGCATTTTGATATTTATCAGGGGATTGGTGCAGATGCCGGGCATCGCGCCGGATGGTATAACCACTATGGCCGCGTCTGGGTGCTGAAGACCGCGCCGGGGGCGGGTTCCGGTAACGTGTTTAGCGGGTAAGTGTGGTAGGCTTTGTTTCCCCTCACCCCGGCCCTCTCCCCAAAGGAGAGGGAGAAAAGCAGGCCGTGCTCGATCTGTACCCTCTCCCCAAAGGCGAGGGAGAAAGGCAGGTCGTGCTCGATCTGTTCCCTCTCCCTGAGGGAGAGGGTTAGGGTGAGGGGGGACAAATCATCAACTCCATTTCTGAGGTTTTATGTCTGCGGTAATCAGTGATACCTGGCGTCAACGTTTTGGCGGCACGGCGCGTTTATATGGTCAGTCTGCCCTGCAACTCTTTGCCGATGCGCATATTTGCGTCGTGGGTATTGGCGGCGTAGGCTCCTGGGCGGCGGAAGCGCTGGCGCGTACCGGTATCGGTGCGATCACATTAATTGATATGGATGACGTCTGCGTCACCAATACCAACCGGCAAATCCATGCGCTACGCGATAATGTCGGGCTGGCGAAAGCCGAGGTCATGGCTGAGCGTATACGCCAGATCAATCCCGAATGCCGGGTTACGGTAGTGGATGATTTCGTCACCGCAGAGAATGTCGCTCAGTATATGAGCGCTGGTTTCAGCTATGTGATTGATGCGATCGACAGCGTGCGCCCGAAAGCGGCGCTGATTGCTTACTGCCGTCGTAACAAAATTCCTTTAGTTACCACCGGCGGCGCGGGCGGGCAGATCGATCCGACGCAGATCCAGGTCAGCGATCTGGCGAAAACCATTCAGGATCCGCTGGCGGCAAAACTGCGTGAAAGACTGAAAAGCGACTTTGGCGTGGTGAAAAACAGTAAAGGCAAGCTGGGAGTGGACTGCGTGTTCTCGACCGAAGCGCTGGTTTACCCGCAGGCGGATGGTTCGGTGTGCGCGATGAAAAGCACCGCCGAAGGCCCGAAACGTATGGACTGCGCCTCCGGTTTTGGTGCCGCCACCATGGTCACCGCCACCTTTGGTTTTGTGGCGGTGTCGCACGCCCTCAAGAAAATGATGGCGAAAGCCGCACGTCAGGCCTGACGCGCGGCATCCTGGACGGCGGCTGCCAGCGCCGTCAGTCCCTGATTACGTGAGGCGCTGAGCTGGGCGCGCAATCCCAGTTCATCAAACAGCGCCAGCGGATCGGCATCCAGTAATTCACTGGCGCTTTTTCCTTCAACCGCCGTCAATAATACCGCCAGCAGTCCCTGCACGATTCTCCCTTCACTGTCGCCGAAAAAGTGCAATTTACCTTCCGCAGATAGCGTAAATCCGAGCCAGACGCGATTCTCGCAGCCCGCAATTTCCCGCGCCTGTTCTTTCAGTTCATCGGAAAGTGACGGCAGTTGTTTACCCAGCAAAATGAGTTGGCGGTATTTGTCTTCCCACGCCATGTGCGGGGTAAAAATCGTTTTCAACGTCTCAGGCGTGACGGCGCTGCCAAACGGGTGTCCGGCAAAAGCAGGGTTAATCATTCATCCACCAGTATTTCAAGGGCGCGGTCGACGGCGCTGACCAGCGCATCTACGTCGCTGCGCGTATTATAGGGTGCAAACGACGCCCGCAACGTGCCGCTCACGCCGAGCGCAGCGAGCAGCGGCTGGGCGCAGTGCTGGCCCGCCCGGAGCGCGATGCCAGATTCCGCCAGCAGTGTCACCATGTCGCTGTGATGCACCCCGGCAAAATCGAACGCCAGCAGGCTGGAATCCTGGCAGCGGAATGAGCGAAAACCGGGGCGTTTTGCCAGCGCATCTTCGGCCAGCGTTGCCAGTCCCCGGCTGTAACTTTCGGCCTGGGGCATATCGATCTCTTCCAGCCATTCCAGCGCCGCGCTCAGCCCGATGACGCCCGCGACGTTTGGCGTGCCCGCCTCCAGACGATACGGTACCGGCTGTGTTTTGAAACCGTCAAACGTGACTTCGGTGATCATCTTGCCGCCGCCAAGCCAGGGCGACATGGCGTCGAGTAATTCACTTTTGCCGTACAGTGCGCCAATCCCGGTCGGGCCATACATTTTGTGACCGGAAAAAGCGTAGAAATCGATATCCAGCTTTTGTACATCAGCCGGAAAGTGCACAGCCCCCTGCGCGCCATCAACCATCACCACCATGCCCGCCGCATGAGCACGCGTAATGGCGCGCGCCAGATCCGGACAGCCGCCGGTTACGTTCGACATCTGCCCAATCGCCAGCAGGCGACTGCGCGGCGTGATAAGTGCATCCAGTTGGCCGACATCCGGCAGGCCTTCAGCGGTGAGCGGTAGTTTGATGACCTGTGCGCCAGTCTGCTGCGCCACCATCAGCCACGGCACCAGATTGGCATGATGCTCCGCTTCGCTGACGATGATTTCATCACCGGGCTGCAAACGCGGGCGCATATAACTTTGCGCCACCATGTTGATGGCTTCGGTGGTTCCGCGCGTCCAGACGATGTTTTTTCCGGCGGGCGCATTGAGCAGGGCGGCGACCTGATCGCGCGCCGCTTCGTAGCGTGCCGTCAGTTTTTGCGCTTCGGCAAACTGGCTGCGGTGCACATTACCCGCGCTCAGACTGTAAAACTGATGCGTGGCCTCAATCACCGCCTGCGGTTTTAACGCGGTGGCGGCGCTGTCCAGATAGACGCCCGCATCGGCAAGCGCCGGGAACTGGGCCCGGAAATGAGCAGGATTAAAAGCGTTCATGATATTCCCCATAACAATAAGAAGATCGTCGCTCAATTTGCTCGCTTGTACAAGCGATCTGCTAACCATCGGAATTATCTGTTTATCCTGGCGGAAATAAGTAAGCAGGTTATGCTGAATAGTGTTGGGTGAACGTTTAACCCTGTTATTTAAGAAGGTTCAGATAGCATTAATTGCTAAAAGGAGAAGAATCATGAAAAAGACTGCTGCAATTATCACTGCCTGTATGATGACCTTTGCCCTGAGCGCCTGTTCTGGTCCGAATTACGTCATGCATACCAATGATGGTCGGACAATTGTTTCTGACGGTAAGCCAAAAACCGATGATGAAACCGGGATGATTTCGTACAAGGACGCAAATGGCAATAAACAGCAGATCAATCGTACTGATGTGAAAGAAATGGTAGCACTGGAAAAATAATCAGAAAGTTTGATTAAAAAAAAGCACCGCATTTGCGGTGCTACATTAATCACTATGGACAGACAGGGTAAATGTACAGGAAGTGACAAAGGGTAGCTTCGCTACCGTGGCCTGAAATAGCAGACCCAATTGCAAACACAACAACACAACATCACAACCGTAAGCCAAAAGCCCATCAGAACACGCATTCCAAAAAAAGCTTTTCGTTCCGGCTCAGGAAGTGCCGCCACTATAGGTATTTGCTGGTAGTTCCTCAACGGACAAATTATAATGGCTCAGATAAAAAAAACTAATAGGTTAACTCGTGTTTCCTGTTTGTTAAATTGACTTAACATCTAAGCCTGATAACCATGTCAAAGCGATTACCTCCTCTTAACGCATTACGAGTTTTTGATGCTGCCGCTCGCCATTTGAGCTTCACCCGCGCCGCCGATGAGCTGTTTGTGACGCAGGCCGCAGTAAGCCACCAAATCAAGTCTCTTGAGGATTTCCTGGGCCTCAAGCTCTTCCGTCGACGCAATCGATCGCTATTATTGACCGAGGAAGGACAGAGCTATTTTCAGGACATCAAAGAAATCTTTTCTCACCTGACGGAAGCCACGCGTAAATTACAATCGCGCAGCGCTAAAGGCGCACTCACCGTCAGTTTGTTGCCCAGTTTCGCCATTCAATGGCTGGTGCCGCGACTCACCAGCTTTAACTCAGCTTATCCGGGAATTGACGTCAGAATTCAGGCCGTCGACCGTGAAGTTGATAAACTGGCCGACGATGTGGACGTGGCGATTTTTTATGGCCGGGGCAACTGGCCAGGCTTGCGTGTTGAAAAATTATACGCAGAATACCTGTTGCCGGTCTGTTCTCCATTATTGCTGACCGGCGATAAGCCCCTGAAAACCCCTGAAGATCTGGCAAAGCATACGTTATTGCACGATGCTTCGCGCCGCGACTGGCAAACTTATACGCGCCAGTTAGGTCTTAATTTAAATGTGCAGCAGGGACCGATATTTAGCCACAGCGCGATGGTGCTTCAGGCGGCTATCCATGGACAGGGCATCGCACTCGCCAATAACGTAATGGCGCAGTCCGAAATTGAGGCAGGCCGTCTGGTCTGCCCGTTTAATGATGTACTGGTGAGCAAAAATGCTTTTTATCTGGTTTGTCATGACAGTCAGGCAGAACTGGGTAAAATAGCCGCCTTTCGGCAGTGGATACTGGCAAAAGCGGCCACAGAGCAAGAAAAATTCCGCTTCCGTTATGAGCAATAATTCACATCGCGCGTTTTGCGCATGACTTTAGGGTAACCACATGACCAGCCGTTTCATGCTGATTTTTGCGGCCATTAGTGGCTTTGTTTATGTCGCGCTGGGAGCCTTTGGCGCGCATGTTTTGAGTAAGTCTTTGGGTGCGGTAGAAATGGACTGGATCCATACCGGCCTTGAATATCAGGCGTTTCATACCCTGGCCATCTTCTGCCTGGCCGTGGCGATGCAGCGCCGGATCAGTATCTGGTTTTACTGGAGCAGCGTGTTTCTGGCGCTCGGTACAGTGTTATTCAGCGGGAGCTTATATTGCCTCGCGCTGTCTCATTTGCGCCTGTGGGCGTTTGTTACGCCAGTCGGTGGTGTTTGTTTTCTCGCCGGTTGGGTATTGATGTTAATTGGTGCTTTTCGTCTGAAACGTAAGGGCGTAGTTCATGAATAAGGTTGTGTTGTTGTGTCGCCCGGGTTTTGAGAAAGAGTGCGCCGCAGAGATTACGGATAAAGCCGGGCGGCTTAACGTGTTCGGTTTTGCCCGCGTAAAAGAAAACACGGGCTATGTGATTTTCGAATGTTATCAGCCTGAAGAGGCCGAGAAGCTGATCCGCGATTTGCCGTTCAGCTCAATGATTTTTGCCCGTCAGATGTTTGTTGCCGGTGAACTGTTGAAGGATCTGCCGCCTGAAGATCGTATTACACCGATTGTCGGCATGTTGCAGGGCGTGGTGGAGAAGGGCGGCGATCTGCGGGTTGAAGTAGCAGATACCAATGAAAGCAAAGAGCTGATGAAGTTCTGCCGCAAATTCACCGTACCGCTGCGCGCGGCGCTGCGCGAAGCGAAAATCCTCACCAACTATGAAACGCCAAAACGCCCGGTCGTGCATGTGTTCTTTATTGCGCCGGGCTGCTGTTACACCGGTTATTCGTTACCGACCAACAACTCGCCGTTCTATATGGGCATTCCGCGTCTCAAGTTCCCGTCCGATGCGCCAAGCCGCTCGACGCTGAAACTGGAGGAGGCTTTCCACGTCTTTATTCCGGCAGACGAGTGGGATGAGCGTCTGGCAAACGGCATGCACGCCGTTGATCTGGGTGCCTGTCCGGGCGGCTGGACCTATCAACTGGTGAAACGCAATATGTGGGTTGCCTCGGTGGATAACGGCCCAATGGCGCAAAGCCTGATGGATACCGGTCAGGTAACCTGGCTGCGGGAAGATGGTTTTAAGTATCGCCCGACGCGCAGCAATATTACGTGGATGGTCTGCGATATGGTGGAAAAACCAGCGAAAGTCACCGCGCTGATGGTGCAGTGGCTGGTCAACGGCTGGTGCCGGGAAACCATATTCAACCTGAAACTGCCGATGAAAAAACGCTATGAGGAAGTGTCCAACAACCTTGCGTACATTCAGGAGCAACTGGCGCAGCACGATATTAATGTGACGATTCAGGCACGCCAGCTTTATCACGACCGCGAAGAAGTGACGGTGCATGTCCGCCGCTGGTGGGCCGCAGTGGGTGGCCGCCGCGACGAGCGATAGTACTTTAATGACCCCTCACCCTAACCCTCTCCCCAGGGGAGAGGGAACAGATCGAGTACAGGGCTGGGTTTTCCCCCTCTCCGCGAGGGTGAGGGGACAGATCGTGCGCGGGCTGGGTTTTCACCCTCTCCGCGAGGGGGAGGGGACAGATCGTGCGCGGGCTCGCCTTTCTCCCTCTCCCCAGGGGAGAGGGAACAGATCGAGCACGGACTCGCCTTTCCCCCCTCTCCCTCAGGGAGAGGGCCGGGGTGAGGGTGAGAGGAAAACTACCGCGCCAGCCGCAACTGCTGCAAATTCCCGTCTATCTGCAAATCCGTCTTAAGCCTTGCCACGTCGCGACAAATAAACGCCATCTCTTTATGTTCCACCAGCTTCTTACGCCATTTCTCCGGCACGTCCTCGAGCCGGGAATACAACTCCTCAAGCGTTGAAAATTCTGCAATCAGCTGCGTTGCGCTTTTTGGCCCGATACCGGCAATGCCGGGGATTTTTGAGCTGCTGATGCCCGCCAGTCCCCAGTAATCTGCCAGTTGCTGCGGTTGTACGCCAAACTCCTGGGCAATAAACGGTGCGTCCAGCCAGCGTTTCTGGAAATAATCGCGAATACGAATGGTGGGTGACAGAAGCTGACAGTAGCCTTTGTCGGTAGAAACGATGGTCGCCTGATGCCCGGCATTCGCGACTTTTACCGCCAGCGTGGCTGCCAGATCGTCCGCTTCATTACCTTCAGAAACCCAGCTTTCCACCCCGCGTGTGGAAAATGCAGCGCGCAGGGCGGGCATCTCCGCGTGCAGATTCTCCGGCATGGGCGGGCGACCGGCTTTGTAATCGGGCAATATCTGGTGTCGCCAGCCGCTGTTGCGCGCCTCGTCGTCAAAGACCGCCACAACGTGAGTCGGTTGACTGTGAACGATCAACTGGTCGAGCGCATGCAGACAGGTATTCGCGCAGGGAGAGCCCTGCACGGCATGAATTCGGCGAATAAGATTAAGCGCATCAACGATGAGCAGATGAACGGCCACGGCATACCCCCAATAAAATCATTGTGCTAAGGGTAACACCGGGCGGGAAAGGGATGCCAGAATCAGGCGGGAAAACGGGAAGAAGGCTCGCAAAAAGCCGGGCGAGACGACGCTTGCCCGGCTCTGATTTTAATCGCAGGTGACAATTTTCATCGCCAGACCACCGCGTGAAGTTTCGCGGTATTTGGCGTTCATGTCTTTGCCTGTTTCATACATGGTTTCAATTACTTTATCGAGGCACACACGCGGTTCGCTGGTACGGCGCAGCGCCATACGCGCGGCGTTGACCGCTTTGACCGAGGCGATAGCATTGCGCTCGATACAGGGGACCTGCACCTGTCCGGCGACCGGATCGCAGGTCAGACCGAGGTTGTGTTCCATGCCGATTTCCGCCGCAATACACACCTGCATCGGGCTGCCGCCCAGCAGTTCGGCAAGACCCGCCGCCGCCATTGAGCAGGCGACGCCCACTTCACCCTGACAGCCCACTTCCGCACCGGAAATGGACGCATTCATTTTGTACAGCGAGCCAATCGCACTGGTCACCAGCAGATAGCGGGCCAGCGAGTTTGCGTTCACTTCGCGAATGAATTTGTCGTAATAGGCCAGCACTGCCGGGACGATCCCGCAGGCACCGTTGGTCGGCGCAGTCACCACGCGGCCACCGGCGGCGTTTTCTTCGTTAACCGCCAGCGCGAACATATTGATCCAGTCCACAACTGCCATCGGATCGGTGGAGTTTTTGTCGCCGCTGACCAGCATCCGGCGCAGCGCGGCCGCACGGCGTGGAACGCGCAGTTTGCCAGGCAGAACGCCTTCGGTGGTAATGCCGCGTTCAATGCCGCCGCGCATCACGTCCCAGACGTTCTGGAAGTGCTGTTCCAGCTCGGCTTTGGTGTGCAGCGCCAGCTCATTTTTCATCATCAGGCCGGAGAGCGAGAGCCCGGTTTCTTCGCAATGACGCTGTAAATCAGCGGCATTTTTGTAGGGATAAGGCACGGCCACCGCAGATTCGCTGCTCTGACCAAAGTGCGCTTCATCGACGATAAAACCGCCGCCGATGGAGTAATAGGTCTGGCTGTAAATCAGTTTATCGCCCGCCAGTGCGCTGATGCGCATACCGTTTTCATGCAGCGAGAGATTATCCGCATGGAAGTTCATGCACTGGTCTACCGGGAACTCGACTTCATGCTGACCGTTTGCCAGCAGCAGTCGGCTATGGGTATTGACGTCCTGAATGAAACCCGCAATGGCATCGATATCGACGGTGTCAGGCAGGTTACCTGCCAGGCCCATAATAATGGCGATATCCGTATGGTGGCCTTTGCCCGTCAGAGAGAGTGAACCGTAAACGTCCACCACCACTCGGGTGACGTCGTTCAGGATCCCCCTGGCAATCAGGTCGTCCGTAAACTGTTTACCTGCTTTCATCGGCCCGACGGTGTGCGAGCTGGAAGGGCCAATGCCGATTTTGAAAATATCGAATACGCTGATCATGATGCGTTATCCATGTTATCCAGGGTGCGCCGCCCGGGCAGGCGGCGCGAAAGGATTAGCTGAACAGAGAGAAGAAAATCGCAGAGATGGCAATCAGACCCATAATCACAACGAATACGTTGCTGATCTGGCCGCTGTATTTACGCATCGCCGGGACTTTCTGAATCGCGTACATCGGCATCAGGAACAGGATCATCGCGATAATCGGACCACCCAGGGTTTCGATCATGCCAAGGATGCTTGGGTTCAGGGTGGCGACAATCCAGGTGGTTACCAGCATAAACAGCGCGGTGATTTTATTCAGGCGGCTGATTTCAATGGTTTTGCCTTTGCTGCGCAGGGATTTGATCACCATACCGTTAAAGCCTTCACGCGCGCCCAGGTAGTGACCGAGGAAGGATTTGGTGATGGCGATAATGGCGATGATCGGTGCCATCCAGGCAATAATCGGCGCGTTAAAGTGGTTCGCCAGGTAAGACAGAATCGAAATGTTCTGGCTTTTCGCCGCCTGCAAATCGGCTGGCGTCAGGCTCAGCACGCAGCTGAACACGAAGAACATCACGGTCAACACCATCATGATGTGAGCGAAGGCCAGGATTTTAGAGCATTTTTTCTCTGCGTCATTGCCGTACTCTTCGCGTTTTGCCACGGCAAAGGAAGAGATGATCGGCGAATGGTTGAAGGAGAACACCATCACCGGGATTGCCAGCCACAGGGTCATCCACAGACCATTGCCGGTGCTTGCGGCGCTGTCAAATGACAGGGTTTCCAGCGCGGCACCGTTCCACTGCGGGATCAGATAGGCTGCCAGCACCATCAGGGCGATAACAAACGGGAACACCAGAATACTCATCGCTTTTACGATCATCTGCTCGCCAAATCGCACGATGGTCATCATGCCAACGATCAGGATCAGCGACAGAATAAAGCGCGGCGGCGGGGTCATGCCCAACTGGTGCGTCATAAAGGTATCGACGGTGTTGGTGATCGCCACGCTGTAAACCAGCAGGATGGGGTAAATCGCAAAGAAGTAGAGCAGGGTGATGAGTTTACCTGCGCCAATACCGAAATGTTCTTCAACCACTTCAGTAATGTCTTCGCCCGGATTTTTACCGGACAGTACAAAACGGGTCAGACCACGGTGAGCAAAGAAGGTCATCGGGAAAGCAATGATGGCCATGATGATCAGCGGGATCATGCCGCCGACACCGGCGTTAATGGGCAGGAAAAGTACACCTGCGCCAATCGCTGTGCCGTACAGGCCCAGCATCCACATGGTGTCTGTTTTACGCCAGGCGCTGCGTGATTCAATCGAAGCAACGGTGCCGGTTTGAGTGGTTTCCATCTGTATCTCCTGGAGGAAGCTAAATATCAGGTTTTTGGTTTTTTCCAATGAAAAAACGCCTGACGGTAATATGAAATTCGTTCAGTGGCGGTTTTTTTATAATTTTTTACCGCTACATTTGGCGGGCGGAAAGATACATTTATGTTATGAATGCATCAGTGATCGGGATCGCAAATGCAATAATCCACTTTTAATGGGGTTATCTTTAGGTCATCGCACTGATAAACGATCCCGCTCCAAAATTTCTGGTCGCGAAGGCTATCACTGACGACATATGCGATCAAAGCAAAGGTTGGAAAACACGATAAAATCGCTATAAAAAGTGATCTAAACAGCATTTTCTGGTGATTAAGTGAAATTTTTATCTATATATGGCGGTCGCCATGTATACGCAAACGATTGGCTACACGGCGAGAAATAAGGGCAGCTTATGGCTGCCCTGCGGCGTTAAGCGCAGATTTCGTAGCAGGGAATATAGGCTGAACCCGGCAGCTTCATACGATGCTGAGCGACGAATCCCTGTAGCAGGTCGTCCATCCGGTGCATCATCTCGCTGTCACCGTGGATTTTATAAGGTCCCCAGGCTTCAATGGCGCGAATGCCGGCTTCTTTCACATTACCCGCCACAATCCCGGAGAAGGCGCGGCGCAGATCGGCGGCCAGCACTTCCACGGGCTGATCCGGGTAAAGTTTCAGATTCGCCATGTTTTCGTGCGACGGTTCGAACGGAATTTGCAGGTCTGGCGCAATGCGGATCGACCAGTTAAAGCTGTAGGCATCCCCGGTATTACGGCGGCTTTCTTTGACCAGCGGCATCGCTTTTTTCATCTGGCGCGCCACTTCCGGCGCATCGTCGATAATGATGCGATAGTGGCGGCGCGCGCCTTCGCCCAGCGTGTTCACGATAAATTCATCCAGCACGCGGAAGTAATCGGCGCTCTGCTTCGGCCCCGTCAGAATCAGTGGCAGCACCTGATCTTCGTTGGCAGGATTCATCAGAATGCCCAGCAGATAGAGCAGTTCTTCTGCGGTACCGACGCCGCCCGGGAAGATGATGATCCCGTGCGCGATACGCACGAACGCTTCCAGACGTTTTTCGATGTCCGGCATAATCACCAGTTCATTGACCAGTGGATTCGGCGGTTCGGCGGCGATAATCGACGGTTCCGTCATGCCAATAAAACGTCCATCCCGGTAGCGCTGCTGCGCATGACCCACCGCCGCGCCTTTCATCGGCGCTTCCATCGCGCCTGGCCCGCAGCCGGTACAAATGTTCAGCTCGCGCAGACCCAGTTGCGTACCGACACGCCGGGCGTAGAGGTATTCGGTTTCGTTAATCGAGTGACCACCCCAGCACACCACCATATTCGGCGCTTCACCCACGTGCAGCGCACGGGCGTTACGCAGAATTGAAAACACCAGGTTGGTAATGTGGATAGAGCTTTCCAGATTTAAATGCTGGAAACGACCGGCATTGCTGATTTGGCCGTTCACGAACAGGATGTCGCGCAGGACGGCAAACAGGTTGGCCTGAAGCGAGCGAATAATGCGCCCGTCAACAAAGGCATCTTCCGGGGGATTGATCAGTTCCAGTTTGACCCCACGCTCGCGGCGCAGGACATTGATATCAAAACTTTCAAAACGTGATAACAGCTCTTTGCTGTTATCGGTCAGACTCCCTGAGTTAAGAACCGCAAGTGAACAGTTACGAAACAGTTGGTAAAGGTCGCTGCTGGCCGTGCTTTTCAGCATATCGACTTCCAGCTGCGACAACAGATCCATTGAGCCTAGCGGGCTAATATGTGTAATCAAGTGAGCTCCTTACGGGGCGAAAATCGCCGCTCCCTGTGATTACAATAGCCCTGGCTTATGACGTTTAACAACTTTCTGCGCGCAATGTGCGGCGCGCATTCTAAAAATCAGGTAAATTACTGGCGAACCAGCCGTCCGGTTGCCGGTTGATAATCGGTATTGGTGCGCCACGGGTTGATGTCCAGGCCGCCGCGACGGGTGTAGCGCGCATAGACGCTGAGGGTCTGCGGCTGGCAGAAGCGCTGAATATCGTTAAAAATGCGCTCCACGCACTGCTCATGAAACTCATTGTGGTGGCGGAACGACACCAGATAGCGCAGCAATTTCTCGCGGTCGATTTTCGGGCCACGGTACTTGATTTGCACTGAACCCCAGTCCGGCTGGTGAGTGATGAGACAGTTAGATTTGAGCAGATGGCTCACCAGCGTCTCTTCCACCACGTTTTCACCGGTCGCGTTTTGCAGGTAATCGGCGCTGAATTCGTAGTTATCGATAGTGATATCCTGGTGATCGATGCAGGTGCCATTAAAGTGCGCAATCGGCTGCCCTTCCAGTTCGTCAAGGCGGTAAAGCGCCACGCTCACCTGACCCTGCGCGCAGTCACTGAGATCGCGGGTTAAGGTCTCCAGTACCGCTTCCCAGTCTTTAAAACGCGTCTGGTTAAAGCTGTTGAGGTAGAGCTTAAAACTTTTTGACTCCACCAGATTGAGGCTGTCATAAGCCAGTTCGACCTGACCTACCGCCACCTGCGGCAATCCGTTGGCATTAAGCCAGGAGAGTTCGTACAGCGTCCAGATATCGCCGCCGTGGAAGGGCAGGTCATCAGCGTGCAGGCCGAGCGGATCGCGGTTGAGGCTACGCGGTACGCCCTGAAGCAGCGTGACGTCATAGGTGTCGCGGTAATCGGTCGCTTTACCAAGCGTCAGGCCTGCCAGGGCCTGGTGGTTATCGTAAGAAGACATGTTTCATCGCCATTTTGCAGGTAAACTATGCGCCAAGTTTATCCTGACTTTGGTTAAGAGAGAAATCGGTGGACAAAGAAACAGCCCTTGCCCTGAACGCGTTTACGACGCGCTTTTGCGATGCCTGGCATGAGCAACACCAGAGCTGGCCGCAGAGCGAAGAGCTGTATGGCGTGCCGTCGCCCTGCGTGATCTCTTCTACACAGAATAGTGTGCTGTGGCAACCGCAGCCGTTCGATGCCGCGCCCGGTGTAAACGCGGTTGAACGTGCCCTTGATATTGTGATACAACCAGCAGTTCATGCGTTCTATTCCACACAGTTTGCCGGTGATATGCCCGCGCGTTTTGGTGACCTCTCCCTGACGCTGCTGCAAACCTGGAGCGCAGATGATTTTCAGCGTGTGCAGGAAAATCTGATTGGCCACCTGGTCACCCAGAAACGGCTTAAGCTTTCGCCCACACTGTTTATCGCGACGCTGGACAGCGAACTGGACGTGATCTCCGTCTGCAACCTGACGGGCGACGTGGTTAAAGAGACGCTGGGCACCCGCAATCGCACCGTACTTGCCTCATCCGTTGGGGAATTCCTCAACCAGCTTAAGCCTCTTCTGTAATCCACTTTGCTATCACTTTTGTGAGAGATCTCTTACAAGCTCTGTAGGAGATCACCAGGTCTTAAAAGAAAATCCTTAATGATATAAGACGCTTTTTTTGAACTATATCAACAAATTAAGCGGATTATTCTCATCTTTCATTCGAAGTTTACCCCCCTGCATTTCCTGTGAGTCCCTTGTAAGACAACGCAGAAAAGCCGATTCTGTTCATGCAGACAGGACGTCGCACACGATGTTGAGACAGGATGGTTTCTCATCGTACAGGACAAACCAGGATGGTGTTTCAGGGAAAGGCTTCAGGACTGAAGCAAAGAGGACGACGCAGGACGCGTTAAAGGACACCTCCAGGAAGGAGAACGTGAGCCGGACAGGATGACCGGTGAATAAGGATGTTAAGGGATGCGCTTTACGGATGAAGTTACAACGCATCGGGGTGGTGTGTGCAGGACGCAATAGTTTAGGGATGAACGGTCAGGAGACCTCAGGAAAAGTTTTCAAGGATGAGCAGGGAGCACCAAAAGTAGCTGGACTGCTGCGAAACGAACCGGGAGCACTGTTTTTTACAGTGCTCCCTTTTTTTGTTCGGGCCCGACTAATGCTATTCTGCGCGTCAGTTTGATTATCAGTTGAGATGCTCATGACCCTTCATCATCCCGTGCGCCAGCAGTTGCTCACCCTTGAAGCGCTAATGCGCGATCGCGATCTCTGGCAATCCGTTGCACCAGACATCAGCGCGTTCGACAGCGACCAACCCTTCTGTATGGATACCCTCGCGCCGTTTGAATGGCTGCAATGGGTGCTCATTCCCCGTATGCATGCCCTGTTAGACAGCGGCCAGCCCCTGCCGCAGGCGTTTGCCGTCGCGCCTTATTATGAAATTGCCCTTGAGGCCAGCCACCCGGCGCGTGACGTTATTCTTGTGCAACTGCAACATCTGGACGCGCTGTTTTCCGGTGACGACGCCTGATGCTGGAAATTATCTATCAGGATGAATGGCTGGTAGCCGTCAACAAGCCGTCCGGCTGGCTGGTGCATCGTAGCTGGCTTGACCGTGATGAAAAAGTGGTGGTGATGCAAACTGTGCGTGACCAGATCGGTCAGCATGTTTTCACCGCCCATCGCCTCGACAGGCCCACCTCTGGCGTACTGCTGATGGGGCTTTCCAGCGAAGCTGGCCGCCGCCTTTCACAACAGTTTGAATCGCACCAGATCCAGAAACGCTATCACGCGGTGGTGCGCGGCTGGCTGATGGACGAAGCGATGCTGGATTATCCGCTGGTGGAAGAACTGGATAAAATCGCCGACAAATTTGCCCGCGTCGATAAAGGCCCGCAGCCTGCCGTCACGCACTATCGCGGCCTGGCGACCACCGAGCAGCCGGTGGCGACGGGCAAGTTTCCAACCACCCGTTACGGGCTGGTCGAACTGTTACCGCAGACCGGGCGCAAGCACCAGTTACGCCGCCATCTCTCCCATTTACGCCACCCGATTATTGGCGACAGCAAGCATGGCGATTTGCGGCAAAACCGCAGCGCCGCCGAACATTTTGGCTGTAACCGCCTGATGCTGCACGCCAGTGAACTGGTCCTGACCCATCCCTTTACCCACGAGCCGTTAACTTTGCGCGCCGGGCTGGATGATATCTGGATGCAGGCGCTGTCACAGTTTGGCTGGCGCGGACTTCTCCCTCTTAATGAAAGGGTTGAGTTTGCGTGCGGTAGCGACCAGGATGAAGAGAATGAAGTCTAACGCAAGGAGTGGATAACATGGCAGAAGTGGGAATATTTGTCGGCACAATGTATGGCAACTCGCTGCTGGTGGCAGAAGAGGCTGAAGCCATCCTCAATGGTCACGGGCATAAAGCCACGGTTTATGAAGATGCCGATCTCGACGACTGGCAGCGTTATCAGAACAGCTATGTGCTGGTCATCACCTCGACAACCGGGCAGGGCGATCTGCCGGACAGCATTGCGCCATTATTTCACGCCATCCAGGACAAGCTCGGATTACAAAACAGCCTGCATTACGGTGTGATTGCGCTGGGTGACAGTACCTACACCCATTTTTGCGGAGGCGGTAAAAAGTTTGACGCACTGCTGAGTGAACAGCAGGCGCAGCGAGTGGGGGAGACGCTGCTCATTGATGCCAGTGAATACCCGGAACCCGAAGCGTTATCGAATCCATGGGTGGAGCACTGGAGCACACTCATATCCTGAGGTTTTGCCCTCCCCCTTACCTGGAGGGCATCCCTCTTATCGCCAGTCAGCCGATTTACGACCCGCCACTATTTTACTTCTTCGATTGTGCCCCGACTTCGGGCATATGCCATTAAAACCCTTGCGTTGACGTGGTTTTAACGGGCGTTTTCCTAAGGTCAAGCGACCTGATTCACACTCTTTCCTTTTTCCTTCTCCTGCACGGTCCGTTTGTGCATCTGCTTTTCATTTCCGTGAGGTTGCCCCCAGCAGCCAGGGCTTATGCCACAAAAAGGCGAAAACTACCGCGCAAAGATTGTGTTTTTGCATAGTGAGAGTCCTGACAGCCCTTTTTATACTTCTTCTGCCAGTTAACGAAAGACGCAGTACGCAGGCAAGCGACCTAAATAAAAGCTGCATAAAGACACGAAACGTCATCTCTGAGTCCCCTACAGGTTGTGCTGTTCAGAGTGAGCGTAGCTAAACGCGAAATTTCAGGAGTGCAACAATGAGTTCATTAAGTCACGCGGCGAGCAGTGCGGAAAAACGCACTAACGCTCGCTACTGGATCGTGGTGATGCTGTTTATCGTCACCTCTTTCAACTACGGCGACCGCGCCACGTTATCCATTGCTGGTTCGGAAATGGCAAAAGATATCGGCCTTGATGCGGTTGGTATGGGTTACGTTTTCTCCGCGTTTTCCTGGGCCTATGTTATCGGCCAGATCCCGGGCGGCTGGTTGCTTGACCGCTTTGGTTCAAAACGTGTTTATTTCTGGTCCATTTTTATCTGGTCGATGTTTACCCTGCTCCAGGGCTTCGTCGATATCTTCAGTGGTTTCGGCATCATCATTGCGCTGTTTACGCTGCGCTTCCTGGTCGGGCTTGCAGAAGCACCTTCCTTCCCTGGTAACAGTCGCATTGTCGCGGCCTGGTTCCCGGCGCAGGAGAGGGGCACGGCGGTAGCGATTTTTAACTCCGCACAATACTTCGCCACCGTTATTTTCGCCCCGATCATGGGCTGGCTGACGCATGAAGTGGGCTGGTCACACGTCTTCTTCTTCATGGGCGGCCTTGGGATCATCATCAGCTTTATCTGGTTAAAAGTGATCCATGAGCCGAATCAGCACCCTGGCGTGAACCAGAAAGAACTGGATTACATCGCCGAAGGTGGCGCGTTGATTAACATGGACGTCAAAAGCGATAAAGCCAAAGTGCCGTTTAGCGTCAAATGGGGTCAAATCAAGCAACTGCTCGGTTCCCGCATGATGATTGGCGTTTACATCGGCCAGTACTGCATCAACGCCCTGACATACTTCTTCATTACCTGGTTCCCGGTTTATCTGGTGCAGGAACGCGGTATGTCGATTCTGAAAGCCGGGTTTGTGGCGTCCATTCCGGCGGTCTGCGGATTTGTCGGCGGGGTGTTAGGCGGGATTATTTCCGACTGGCTGATGCGTCGTACCGGCTCGCTCAACATTGCGCGTAAAACGCCAATCGTTCTGGGTATGCTGCTGTCGATGGTAATGGTGCTGTGTAACTACGTGAGTGCGGAATGGATGATCATCGGCTTTATGGCGATGGCCTTCTTCGGTAAAGGCATCGGCGCGCTCGGTTGGGCGGTGATGGCAGATACCGCACCAAAAGAAATCAGCGGTCTGTCCGGTGGTCTGTTCAACATGTTCGGTAACGTGTCCGGTATCGTGACGCCGATTGCGATTGGTTACATCGTCGGCACCACAGGTTCGTTTAACGGTGCGCTGATTTATGTTGGGGTTCATGCCCTGGTCGCCGTACTGAGCTACCTGGTGCTGGTGGGTGATATCAAGCGTATCGAACTGAAACCTGTTAAAGGACAATGATGATGACGACACAATCCAGCCCCGTTATTACCGACATGAAGGTGATCCCTGTCGCCGGGCATGACAGCATGTTGTTAAACATCGGCGGTGCGCACAACGCGTATTTCACCCGCAATATCGTGGTACTCACCGACAACGCCGGTAACACCGGCGTGGGTGAAGCGCCGGGCGGGGAAGTGATTTACCAGACGCTGGTGGACGCAATCCCGATGGTAATGGGCCAGGAAGTGGCCCGCTTAAATAAAGTGGTTTCGCAGGTGCACAAAGGCAATCAGTCTGCGGATTTCGATACCTTTGGCAAAGGGGCCTGGACGTTTGAACTGCGCGTCAACGCCGTTGCCGCGCTGGAAGCGGCGCTGCTCGACCTGCTGGGCAAAGCGCTCAACGTCCCGGTCTGTGAGCTGCTAGGGCCGGGCAAACAGCGCGACGCGGTGACCGTGCTCGGTTATCTCTTCTACGTGGGCGATCGCAACAAAACCGACCTGCCGTATCTCGACAAAACGGCGGGTAACCACGAGTGGTATCACCTGCGTCATCAGGAAGCGCTCAACAGCGATGCGGTGGTGCGGCTGGCGGAAGCCTCGCAGGATCGCTACGGCTTTAAAGATTTCAAACTCAAAGGCGGCGTACTGCCCGGCGAGCAGGAGATCGAAACCGCACGCGCACTCAAAAAACGTTTCCCGGATGCGCGTATTACCGTTGACCCAAATGGCGCATGGCTGCTCGACGAAGCCATTGCGCTGTGCAAAGGACTGAACGATGTCCTGACCTACGCCGAAGATCCGTGCGGCGCAGAGCAGGGCTTCTCAGGACGTGAAGTGATGGCGGAATTCCGCCGGGCAACGGGGCTGCCGGTCGCCACCAACATGATCGCCACCAACTGGCGTGAAATGGGCCATGCGGTGATGCTAAACGCGGTGGATATCCCGCTGGCAGACCCGCACTTCTGGACGCTCTCGGGTGCGGTACGCGTGGCGCAACTGTGTGACGACTGGGGATTAACCTGGGGCTGTCACTCAAATAACCACTTTGATATCTCGCTGGCGATGTTCACCCACGTGGCGGCTGCGGCACCGGGGACACCGACCGCAATTGATACGCACTGGATCTGGCAGGAAGGCGAGGCACGCCTGACCAAAGAACCGCTGGAAATTAAGCAGGGCAAAATTGCCGTACCCGATGCACCGGGACTGGGCGTTGAGATCGACTGGGCGCAGATCGAAAAAGCGCACGAGGCCTATAAACGCCTGCCGGGTGGCGCGCGTAACGATGCAGGCCCGATGCAATATCTCATCCCTGGCTGGACGTTTGACCGCAAACGCCCCGTCTTCGGACGTCACTGATACACGAAAAGGATAAGCTAATGAGCACGAATACTTTTACTCCTGTTGTCACTTCCATGCAGGTCATCCCGGTTGCCGGACATGACAGCATGTTGATGAACCTGAGCGGGGCGCACGCGCCATTCTTTACACGTAATATCGTGATTATCAAAGACAACTCAGGTCATACAGGGGTAGGTGAAATTCCGGGCGGCGAGAAAATCCGTCAGACTCTGGAAGACGCTGCGGCGCTGGTCGTGGGCAAAACCGTCGGTGAATACAAAAATATCCTGACGGCAGTACGCAACGCCTTCGCCGACCGCGATGCCAGTGGCCGTGGCCTGCAAACGTTCGATCTGCGCACCACCATTCACGTGGTCACCGGTATTGAAGCCGCCATGCTTGACCTGCTGGGTCAGCACCTCGGCGTAAACGTCGCGACCTTGCTGGGCGATGGCCAGCAGCGCAGCGAAGTGGAAATGCTGGGCTACCTGTTCTTCGTCGGCGATCGCAAACGTACTCCGCTGCCGTACCAGAGCCAGCCGGATGAGAAATGCGACTGGTACCGCCTGCGTCATGACGAAGCCATGACCCCGGACGCGGTCGTGCGTCTGGCGGAAGCCGCTTACGAAAAATATGGCTTCAACGACTTCAAACTCAAAGGCGGCGTGCTGGCGGGCGAAGAAGAAGCGGAATCCATTGTCGCGCTGGCAAAACGCTTCCCGGAGGCGCGCGTGACCCTCGATCCAAACGGGGCCTGGTCATTAGATGAAGCGATCAGGATCGGTAAATACCTGAAAGGATCGCTGGCCTACGCGGAAGATCCGTGCGGTGCAGAGCAGGGCTTCTCCGGCCGTGAAGTGATGGCGGAATTCCGTCGCGCAACCGGCCTGCCGACCGCGACCAACATGATCGCTACCGACTGGCGGCAGATGGGCCATACGCTCTCTCTGCAATCAGTGGATATCCCGCTGGCTGACCCGCACTTCTGGACCATGCAGGGCTCCGTGCGCGTGGCGCAAATGTGCCACGAATTCGGCCTCACCTGGGGTTCACACTCTAACAACCACTTTGATATTTCGCTGGCGATGTTTACCCACGTGGCCGCTGCCGCACCGGGCAAAATCACCGCTATCGATACTCACTGGATCTGGCAGGAAGGGAACCAGCGTCTGACCAAAGAGCCGTTTGAAATCAAAGGCGGCATGGTGCAGGTCCCGAACAAGCCGGGCCTTGGCGTAGAACTGGATATGGACCAGGTGATGATCGCGCACGAGCTGTATCAGAAACATGGTCTGGGCGCACGTGACGATGCGATGGGGATGCAGTACCTGATCCCGAACTGGACGTTTGATAATAAACGTCCTTGCATGGTACGCTAAGTGCTGTGGGACCGGTCCCAGTGGGCCGGTCAATTTCCTGTTTTATGCTTATCACAGTCAACATGCGTAAGGATGCTTTATGAAAATAGTGATCGCACCGGACTCATATAAAGAAAGTTTGAGTGCGCTTGAAGTAGCGACAGCCATTGAGCAGGGTTTTCGTGAAATCTGGCCAGATGCCGATTACATAAAGCTTCCGGTGGCCGATGGGGGTGAAGGAACGGTCCAGGCTATGGTTGAAGCGACTGCCGGTCGCATTATTCATGTTGACGTCACCGGGCCGCTTGGGGAGAGCGTAAAAGGATTTTATGGCCTTTCCGGGGATGAGCGCTCGGCTTTCATTGAAATGGCGGCGGCCAGCGGGCTGGAGTTAGTTCCGCCAGCAAAACGCAATCCGTTAATTACCACCTCCAGAGGCACGGGCGAGCTGATTCGTCATGCGCTGGATGCAGGGGTTAAACATATCATCATTGGCATTGGCGGCAGTGCGACCAATGACGGTGGTGCCGGTATGGTGCAGGCGCTGGGCGCGAAACTGCTCAATGCCGACGGTGAATCACTTGGACAGGGCGGCGGCGAACTGGATCGGCTGGCAAAAATCGACATCAGCGAACTGGATAAACGCCTTAAAACCTGTCGCATCGAAGTGGCCTGTGACGTGACTAACCCGTTAACCGGCGACGATGGCGCATCGGCGGTGTTTGGCCCGCAAAAAGGGGCGACGCCGGAGATGATTGTCCGGCTCGACAATGGGCTGCATCACTACGCGCGCATTATTCAGCATGACCTGGATGTCGACGTGTTAAAGCTGGCTGGCGGCGGAGCTGCCGGGGGCATGGGTGCGGCGCTGTACGCCTTTTGCGGCGCGGAACTGCGCCGGGGCATTGAGATTGTGACCGACGCGCTGCACCTTGATGAGCACGTTAAAGATGCCGATCTGGTGATTACCGGGGAAGGACGCATCGACAGCCAGACCATCAACGGCAAAGTGCCGGTGGGCGTGGCGAAAGTGGCGAAACGCTATAACAAACCGGTGATCGGCATTGCCGGTAGCCTGACGGCCGATGTCGGCGTGGTGCATGAGCACGGTTTAGATGCGGTTTTCAGCGTGATTTTTACGATATGTTCGCTGGAAGACGCGCTGGAAAATGCCGGTGAAAACGTCCGCCTGACGGCGCGTAATGTGGCCGCGGTGTTGAAAGCGGGGCAGGGGATTAAGTAACCCCTCACCCTAACCCTCTCCCCAGGGGAGAGGGGACAGATCGAGCACAGACTGACTTTCCCCCTCTCCCTCAGGGAGAGGGCCGGGGTGAGGGTAAATTACCTTTCCCCCTCTCCCTGAGCGACAGATCGAGCACGGACTGACTTTCCCCCTCTCCCTGAGCGACAGATCGAGTGCGGACTGACTTCCCCCTCTCCCTTAGGGAGAGGGCCGGGGTGAGGGTAAATTAACCCAATACCTTCCCCGCCTCGCGCGCCACGTTATCCATCTCATCCAGCAATTCCAGAAGCTCCGGTTCAAGCTCCTCAGCGGGAGTGCCGCTGCGCAACTGGTGTTCAATCAGATAGCAAAGATTTTTCAGGCGTGGGACGCCGCTGTAGCCGCAGCTTCCGTGCAGTTTGTGGATCGCCTCGACCAGACCTTCCGGCGCTTCATTGACCAGTTGTTCTTCCACTTTATTGCGAATTTCCGGCAGGAAGGCGATAAGCATCTGGAGCATTTCCCGCGCCAGATCGCTCTTGCCCGCTGCCTGCCGCAGGGCCAGTTGCCAGTCGAGCGTTGCATTCGGATTCACCGGTACTTCCACCGGCTCCGCAGGCGGCAGCCGGGCGGTCATGCCCGAGCCCGGCATATAACGCAGCAACAGGCTGCGAAGTTTATCCTCTTCGATAGGTTTCGCCAGATAGTCGTTCATCCCGGCGCTTAACAGCTTCTCTTTTTGCCCCGCCATCGCATGCGCGGTGACGGCAATCACCGGCGTCTGCTGCTGGTGCGGCAACTGGCGAATGAGTTCGCAGGCCCGGATGCCGTCCATATCCGGCATCTGAATATCCATCAGAATCAAATCAAACTGCATCTGACGCGCCCGATCGATAGCCTGCTGGCCGTTATCACAGAGCTGAACCTGCTGCACCTGATCCTCAAGCAGCGCGCCAATCAGCTTCAGGTTGGCCGGATTGTCATCCACCGCCATGACGCTCATCGCCAGCTTATTGTCGTTAACGGGCAGGAGCCCTTCGTCACGACTGATCTGGCAATAGGCGGTAACGGCGGGCAGCAGACGGGTGGCGGTCAGTGGCTTCAGCAGGCAGGCCGCCGCCCCATCCTGTTTAAGTTCTTCGGCGCTAATCTGCGCGTGGCAGGGCAGCGCCAGCAGCAGGAAATCGGTCATTGTGGCCGCTTTTGCCAGTCGGCCATGCTGCATGGAGAGCGGCTCCTGAAGCGTGACCGGCATGGCGAAGAGCAGAATGTCGTAGTGCTCATCCGGCAGGGCAGAAAACGTCGGGCTGTAGATCACCTCCAGCGGCGTGGTGCTCAGCACATCCAGCGTACACTGGGCGGCGGTGGCGTTCGGTTCAATGTAAGCAAGCCGTTTTCCATTGAGGCAGTCCATGGCCGGACCTTCGTTGATCACATTCGGGTTCAGATCCAGATTAATGTGGAACCAGAAGGTTGAACCGCGATTCGGCTGGCTGTGGAAGGAGATATCGCCGCCCATTTCATTGACCAGCTTCTGTGTGATCACCAGTCCCAGCCCGGTGCCGCCGTGCCGCCGCGAAATGCTCGCATCCGCCTGGCGGAACGCCTGGAACAGCCGCGACTGGTCGCGCTCAGGGATGCCGATGCCGGTGTCGCGGATCTGCACCTCAATCTGCACTTTGTTATTGCTGAGGGAGCGCTTCTCGACCAGCACGTCGATATTGCCGTGTTCGGTAAATTTAATCGCATTGCCGACCAGGTTGGTGATCACCTGTTGCAGACGCAGCGGATCGCCAATGACGTTATCCGGCACGTCATTTTTAATGTTCAGCGTCAGCTCCAGGCCCTTGTCGTGAGCGGCATGGGCCAGCAGCGTGACGATTTCATCCAGCGAATTACGCAGCGGGAAGGGAATGCTTTCGAGGATCAGTTTTCCGGCTTCCAGTTTCGAGAAATCGAGCACGTCATTGATGATAGCCAGCAGGTTATTGGCCGAGCGTTCAATGGTGTGCAGATGATCGCGCTGGGTGCTGTTGAGTTGTGATTTCAGCGTCAGCCGGGT
This sequence comes from Enterobacter sp. kpr-6, assembly GCF_900116015.1. Lineage (GTDB taxonomy): Bacteria > Pseudomonadota > Gammaproteobacteria > Enterobacterales > Enterobacteriaceae > Enterobacter_D. Next base: position 60,534 of record NZ_FOYH01000013.1, on the reverse strand, counting down.
AAAGCCAATAACGCCATTGAGCGGCGTGCGGAGTTCGTGCGACATATTCGCCAGAAACTCGGATTTGATACGCGCGGCTTCCTGAGCGCGTTTTTTCGCCAGATCCAGTTCGACGTTCTGGATCTCCATCTGCTCAAGGGTTTCCCGCAGATCGGAGGTGGCCTGGTCAATATTGTGCTGCATCTCCTCGTGATAGGCCGCCAGCGACATCGCCATCGAGTTGATGCCGTTTTTCAGCATATCCAGTTCGCCGAGCATAAAGCCTTCGACCCGGCTGTCCAGTTGACCACGGCGGATACGGTCAACGGTGTTTACCATGTTGCGGATAGGGCCGGTGACATCGCGCATCAGCCGCCAGCCAAAAATCAGCGCAATACCGATGCAAAACAGCATCATCACGCTTGAGATGAAAATCTCTTTGTACTGTTGCAGGCGCACGGAGCGCAGATCCAGTTCCAGCGCCACATACCCCAACATATTTTGATCTGCTTTTGCGTCGGTGCTGGAGGATTCATCGGGTGAATAACCTTCCGACACGATGGGCGTGCGCAAAATCATAGACTCGCCTTTGCGCATCACGCTTAAACGCGGCGGCATGGGCGCGCCCGCAGGCAGTTGCAGCCCGGCGGGATCGAGATTGAAATTGGAGGTCACGAACAGGTTATTGCGCCGATCGTAGATCGAAATCACCCGCACAATATCGGAGTGGCGGCGATGTAACACGCTGATCAACTGCCGGATGGACTCGCGATCCTGGAGATTCATGCCATATTCCGTGGACACGGCAAGCGGCTCAATAATGCTGGCCCCGGCGTCTTCAAGCTGTTGCTGTAAATCGTTGTAACGGTGTACCACGAAGAAGATGCTGAGTAATAAACCGATCAGAACGGTGGGTGCCAGAATCAAAATCATCATGCGGGCACGCAGGCTGTAGTTGGTCATGGAGTTCCGTTATGGGACAATTAGGGCCATTATGTTTGATTGAGAAAATTCCCGGCGATGGCGCAATTCTACTCTGCAAAACGACGCGTGGCGACGCGTCAGATCATAACAGTTGACGCGAGCGAACTGGATCCGTTTGGCCAGGGCGTCGCTCACCATAACGGTAAAACGCTCTTTATACCCGGTCTTTTGCCGCAAGAGCGTGCGGAAATCACCCTGACGGAAGACAAGCGGCACTACGCTCGCGGTCGCGTTACCCGACGCCTTAACGACAGCCCGGAACGGGAAACGCCTCCGTGCCCGCACTTTGGCGTGTGCGGCGGCTGTCAGCAGCAGCATGCCAGTGTACCTCTGCAACAACAGAGTAAAAGCGGCGCGCTGGCCCGATTAATTAAGCATGACGTTGACGAGATTATCGCTGACCGCCCGTGGGGTTACCGCCGTCGCGCGCGCCTGAGCCTGAATGTTCAGGCTAAAACGCAAAAGCTCGAAATGGGTTTTCGCAAAGCCAGCTCAAATGAAATCATAAACGTAATGCAATGCCCGGTACTGGTGCCCACTCTTGAGGCATTGCTTAAGCCATTGCGTGAGTGCCTGCTGACGTTATCCGCTCCGCGCCATCTGGGGCATGTCGAACTGGTTGCCGCCGACAACGGCCCGCTGATGGTGCTGCGCCATACCGCCCCGCTTAATGCCAAAGATAAAGAAAAACTGGAACGCTTTTCGCATTCTCAGGGTGTTGCGCTATTCCTCGCGCCGGAAAGCGGGATACTGGAACCGGTAACCGGCGATGCTCCCTGGTATACGTCAGACGGACTACGCTTAACCTTCAGCCCGCGCGATTTCATTCAGGTGAATGATGGTGTCAATCAACAGATGGTGGCACGTGCGCTGGAGTGGCTGGCGGTAAAATCCACCGATCGGGTACTGGATTTGTTCTGCGGAATGGGTAATTTTACCCTGCCGTTGGCGAAACTCGCGCACAGCGTGGTGGGTGTCGAAGGGGTAGAGGCGCTGGTGGTCAAAGGCCGCGAGAATGCTGAACAAAATGGGTTACAGAATGTGACGTTCTTTCATGAAAATCTGGAAGAGGATGTCACCCAACAGCCCTGGGCGCGTCACGGTTTTGACAAGGTGCTGCTCGACCCGGCACGGGCGGGTGCACCAGGCGTAATGCAGCACATAATTAAACTTGCACCTATAAAAGTGGTGTATGTTTCCTGTAACCCGGCCACGCTTGCCCGCGACAGTGAAGCGTTATTAAATGCGGGGTACCAAATTCAGCGGCTGGCGATGCTGGACATGTTCCCGCACACTGGGCACCTGGAATCAATGGTGTTATTTGAACGCGAAGTGAACACAGCTAATTAATTCGGCTTGTCGAATTCGGCAGGCCCAGTCCCTTAAAGGAGAGGACAATGGTTGCGGTAAGAAGTGCACATCTTAATCGGGCGGGTGAATTCGACTCAGAAAAATGGATCGCCAGTCTTGGCATCTCAAGCCAGCCCTCATGTGAACGCTTAGCCGAAACCTGGGCGTACTGCCTGCAACAAACCCAGGGCCATCCTGACGCCGAGCTGCTGCTGTGGCGCGGCGTGGAAATGGTCGAAATCCTCTCCATGTTAAGCATGGATATCGACACGCTGCGTGCGGCGCTGCTCTTCCCGCTGGCGGATGCGAACGTCGTCAGTGAAGACGTGATGCAGGAGAGCGTCGGCAAGGCCATCGTTGATTTGATCCACGGCGTACGCGATATGGCGGCGATCCGCCAGCTAAAAGCCACGCACACCGATTCCGTCTCCTCAGAACAGGTCGATAACGTCCGCCGGATGCTGCTGGCGATGGTGGATGATTTCCGCTGCGTGGTCATTAAACTTGCCGAGCGCGTGGCGCACCTGCGTGAAGTAAAAGACGCGCCGGAAGATGAACGGGTGCTGGCGGCAAAAGAGTGCACCAACATTTATGCGCCGCTGGCGAACCGCTTAGGCATCGGGCAGTTGAAATGGGAGCTGGAAGATTACTGCTTCCGCTACCTGCACCCGGATGAATACAAACGTATCGCCAAGCTGCTCCACGAACGCCGCATCGACCGCGAGCATTATATTGATGAGTTTGTCGGCCATTTGCGCGCGGAGATGAAAACCGAAGGCGTGAAGGCAGAAGTCTACGGACGGCCAAAACACATCTACAGCATCTGGCGCAAAATGCAGAAAAAACACCTCGCGTTTGACGAGCTGTTTGACGTGCGCGCGGTGCGCATCGTCGCGGAACGCTTGCAGGACTGCTATGCCGCGCTGGGGATAGTGCACACTCACTATCGCCACCTGCCGGATGAGTTCGACGACTACGTGGCGAACCCGAAGCCTAACGGCTACCAGTCGATTCATACCGTGGTGCTGGGGCCTGGCGGGAAAACCGTCGAAATCCAGATCCGCACGAAACAGATGCACGAAGATGCCGAACTGGGCGTCGCCGCACACTGGAAGTACAAAGAGGGTGCTGCCGCTGCGGGCCCACGCGCCACAGGCCATGAAGATCGCATCGCATGGCTGCGTAAGCTGATCGCCTGGCAGGAAGAGATGGCCGATTCCGGCGAGATGCTAGACGAAGTGCGCAGTCAGGTCTTCGACGACCGCGTGTATGTGTTTACGCCGAAGGGCGACGTGGTGGACTTGCCGGCAGGCTCCACGCCGCTCGACTTTGCTTATCACATCCACAGCGACGTCGGGCACCGCTGCATCGGGGCGAAAATCAGCGGGCGCATCGTGCCCTTTACCTATCAGCTACAGATGGGCGATCAGATTGAAATCATCACCCAGAAGCAGCCCAACCCGAGCCGCGACTGGCTGAACCCGAACCTCGGCTACGTCACCACCAGCCGCGGGCGCTCAAAAATTCACGCCTGGTTCCGCAAGCAGGATCGCGACAAGAACATCCTGGCAGGACGGCAGATCCTCGATGACGAGCTGGAGCATCTGGGCATCAGCCTGAAAGAGGCGGAAAAACAACTTCTGCCGCGCTACAACTTTAACGAGCTGGACGAGTTGCTGGCCGCGATTGGCGGCGGGGATATCCGTCTCAATCAGATGGTGAATTTCCTGCAGGCGCAGTTCAACAAACCGAGCGCCGCCGAGCAGGATGCCGCCGCGCTGAAACAGCTCCAGCAGAAAACCTACACGCCGCAAAACCGCAGCGGCCGCAAAGATAACGGGCGCGTGGTGGTGGAAGGCGTGGGCAATCTGATGCACCACATTGCACGTTGCTGCCAGCCGATCCCCGGCGATGAAATTGTCGGTTTTATTACCCAGGGGCGGGGGATTTCCATTCACCGCGCGGATTGCGATCAGCTCACCGAACTGCAGTCTCACGCGCCGGAACGCATCGTCGACGCGGTGTGGGGCGAAAGTTACTCGGCGGGCTACTCGCTGGTGGTGCGCGTCACCGCCAACGATCGCAGCGGATTGCTGCGCGATATCACCACTATTCTGGCGAACGAAAAAGTCAACGTGCTGGGCGTGGCGAGTCGCAGTGATACCAGACAGCAACTGGCCACTATTGATATGAATATTGAAATCTATAACCTGCAGGTGCTTGGCCGCGTGCTGGGTAAACTCAACCAGGTACCGGATGTGATTGACGCCCGCCGTCTGCACGGGAGTTAAGTTTACCCCTCACCCCGACCCTCTCCCCACGGGAGAGGGGGAAAAGCCTGGCCGGCGCACAATCTGTCCCCTCTCCCCAAAAGAGTGGATGCACAATCTGTCCCCTCTCCCGGCGGGAGAGGGTTAGGGTGAGGGGAAATCCCGCCACCCGCTTTTAATTTTCAAGGAACAGACATGACTCAAATCGATCGCCTGCTGGGCATCATGCAACGCCTGCGCGACCCGGAAAACGGATGCCCGTGGGATAAAGAGCAAACCTTCAGTACCATCGCCCCCTATACGCTGGAAGAAACCTACGAAGTGCTGGACGCCATTGCGCGCGAAGATTTTGACGATCTGCGCGGTGAACTGGGCGATCTGCTGTTCCAGGTGGTGTTTTTTGCCCAGATGGCGCAGGAAGAAGGGCGCTTTGACTTCAACGATATTTGCGCGGCCATCAGCGACAAACTCGAACGCCGCCACCCGCATATTTTCGGCGATGCTACAGCGGGCGACAGCACCGAAGTGCTGGCTCGCTGGGAAAAGATTAAAACCGAAGAGCGGGCGCAAAAAGAACAGCACTCCGCTCTGGATGATATTCCTCTGAGCTTCCCGGCGCTGATGCGCGCGCAAAAAATCCAGAAACGCTGCTCAACCGTGGGGTTTGACTGGACCTCGCTCGGCCCGGTGGTCGAAAAAGTTTACGAAGAAATCGACGAGGTCATGGATGAGGCTAAACAGGCGGTGGTCGATCAGGCGCGGGTGGAAGAAGAGATGGGCGATTTACTCTTCGCTACCGTCAATTTATCCCGTCATTTAGGTGTAAAAGCCGAAGTTGCGCTGCAAAAAGCCAATCAGAAATTCGAGCGTCGTTTCCGGGAAGTTGAACGCATCGTTGCCGAGCGCGGACTAACAATGACGGGCGTTGACCTGGAAACAATGGAAGAAGTCTGGCAGCAGGTAAAACGCCAGGAATATGATCTCTAACGACTTTTACCGATCAAGCGCTTTTTGTGTGATTTTTTAAATAACAAGCGCTTGATTTGCGTCAAAAACATTTAGCCAAAAGCGGCTATTTTCTCACTCCTTATGAATGTCAGAACCTGGTGAAGAGGAGGGAGAATGAAAGTTTGTCGCAACTGCACAGTTCCGGTATACTACTTTCCCGTCCTGGTTATTCCATCGTCTTTTAAACCTAACTTCTCAGGTTCAGCATGACAACGAACTATATTTTTGTGACCGGCGGGGTTGTATCCTCTCTGGGTAAAGGCATTGCAGCCGCCTCCCTCGCAGCCATCCTTGAAGCCCGTGGCCTCAACGTAAGCATGATGAAACTGGATCCGTATATTAACGTCGATCCAGGTACCATGAGTCCGATCCAGCACGGGGAAGTGTTCGTTACCGAAGACGGCGCTGAAACCGATCTGGACCTCGGCCACTACGAGCGTTTCATTCGCACCAAAATGAGCCGCCGCAACAACTTCACTACCGGTCGTATCTACTCCGACGTTCTGCGTAAAGAGCGCCGTGGCGACTATCTGGGCGCGACCGTTCAGGTTATTCCGCACATCACCAACGCTATTAAAGAGCGCATCATTCAGGGTGGCGAAGGCCACGACGTGGTGCTGGTTGAAATCGGCGGTACCGTAGGTGATATCGAATCCCTGCCGTTCCTCGAAGCGATTCGCCAGATGGCCGTTGAAGTGGGCCGCGAACACACCATGTATATGCACCTGACCCTTGTTCCGTACATGGCGGCCGCCGGTGAAGTGAAAACCAAACCGACACAGCACTCTGTAAAAGAGCTGCTTTCCATCGGTATCCAGCCGGATGTGCTGATTTGCCGCTCCGATCGCGCGGTTCCTGCCAATGAACGTGCGAAAATTGCTTTGTTCTGTAACGTTCCAGAAAAAGCCGTTATTTCTCTGAAAGACGTCGATTCAATTTATAAAATCCCGGGCCTGTTGAAATCTCAGGGACTGGACGATTATATTTGTAAACGATTCAGCTTGAACTGTCCGGAAGCTAACCTGTCTGAATGGGAACAGGTTATTTATGAAGAAGCGAACCCGGCAGGGGAAGTCACTATCGGTATGGTCGGCAAGTACATTGAACTGCCGGATGCCTATAAATCAGTGATCGAAGCGCTGAAACACGGTGGTCTGAAAAATCGCGTGACCGTCAACATCAAGCTGATTGATTCGCAGGATGTCGAAACGCGCGGCGTTGAAATCTTAAAAGGTCTCGATGCGATTCTGATCCCGGGTGGCTTCGGCTACCGCGGTGTGGAAGGCAAAATCGCCACCGCACGCTTTGCACGTGAAAATAATATTCCTTATCTGGGTATTTGCCTGGGTATGCAGGTTGCGCTGATTGAGTTTGCGCGCAACGTGGCGGGGATGGACAACGCCAACTCAACGGAATTTGTGCCAGACTGTAAGTACCCTGTCGTGGCGCTCATTACCGAGTGGCGTGATGAAGATGGCAACGTCGAAGTCCGCACTGAAAAGAGCGATCTGGGTGGTACGATGCGTCTGGGTGCGCAGCAATGCCAACTGGGTGAAGACAGCCTCGTTCGTCAGTTGTACGGTGCGCCAACGATTGTTGAACGCCATCGTCACCGCTATGAAGTCAACAATATGCTGTTGAAACAAATTGAAGCTGCGGGTCTGCGTATTGCGGGCCGTTCCGGCGATGATCAGTTAGTCGAGATCATCGAGGTGCCGAACCATCCGTGGTTTGTTGCCTGTCAGTTCCACCCGGAATTTACGTCAACGCCGCGTGATGGGCATCCGCTGTTTGCAGGCTTCGTGAAAGCCGCCAGCGATTACCAGAAGCGTCAGGCGAAGTAAGCGTTAGAACGACAATGCACCCAGATGGGTGCATTGTTTGTCTGGAGTTTTAGTTTAACTTGTACTGAGGAAATCCTAATGTCCAAAATCGTTAAAGTCATCGGTCGTGAAATTATCGACTCCCGTGGTAACCCGACTGTTGAAGCCGAAGTACACCTGGAAGGTGGTTTCGTTGGTATGGCTGCTGCTCCGTCAGGTGCTTCTACTGGTTCCCGTGAAGCGCTGGAACTGCGCGATGGCGACAAATCCCGTTTCCTGGGTAAAGGCGTAACCAAAGCTGTTGGCGCGGTTAACGGCCCGATCGCTCAGGCAATCCTTGGCAAAGACGCCAAAGATCAGGCTGGCATCGATAAGATCATGATCGACCTGGACGGTACTGAAAACAAATCCAACTTTGGTGCTAACGCCATCCTGGCTGTGTCTCTGGCAAACGCCAAAGCCGCTGCTGCTTCTAAAGGTCAGCCGCTGTACGAACACATCGCTGAACTGAACGGCACCCCAGGCAAATACTCCATGCCGGTTCCGATGATGAACATCATCAACGGCGGTGAGCACGCTGATAACAACGTTGATATCCAGGAATTCATGATTCAGCCTGTTGGCGCGAAATCACTGAAAGAAGCCGTGCGTATGGGTTCTGAAGTGTTCCACAACCTGGCAAAAGTTCTGAAAGCGAAAGGCATGAACACTGCTGTTGGCGACGAAGGTGGCTACGCGCCGAACCTGGGTTCCAACGCCGAAGCACTGGCTGTTATCGCTGAAGCGGTTAAAGCAGCAGGCTACGAGCTGGGCACCGACATCACCCTGGCGATGGACTGTGCAGCTTCTGAGTTCTACAAAGACGGCAAATACGTTCTGGCTGGCGAAGGCAACAAAGCCTTCACCTCCGAAGAATTCACCCACTTCCTGGAAGATCTGACCAAACAGTATCCGATCGTTTCCATCGAAGATGGTCTGGACGAATCTGACTGGACTGGTTTTGCTTACCAGACCAAAGTGCTGGGCGACAAAATCCAGCTGGTTGGTGACGATCTGTTCGTAACCAACACCAAGATCCTGAAAGAAGGCATCGAGAAAGGCATCGTTAACTCCATCCTGATCAAATTCAACCAGATCGGTTCTCTGACCGAAACTCTGGCTGCGATCAAAATGGCGAAAGACGCTGGCTACACCGCGGTGATCTCTCACCGTTCTGGCGAAACTGAAGATGCGACCATTGCCGACCTGGCAGTAGGTACCGCTGCAGGCCAGATCAAAACCGGTTCCATGAGCCGTTCTGACCGCGTTGCTAAATACAACCAGCTGATTCGTATCGAAGAAGCGCTGGGCGAAAAAGCACCGTACAACGGTCGTAAAGAGATCAAAGGTCAGTAATATTACTGTCTCTTCGCTCTTATAAAAAAACCCGCTTCGGCGGGTTTTTTTGTTTCTACAGCAGCAGCGGCAGCGTCGCGCTGGCGGTTTGCTGGCTGGTTTCGCTGTAACCCGTATCGTGTGACATCAGCGAAGTCATCAGCAGCTCCACCAGCAGCATCGCCCCCACTTTGGCATTCAGCGCCCCGGCACTCAGCGGGCCTTCGGGTTTGGCAGCGACCAGCAGCATATCGCTGATCGACGCCAGCGGGCTACGGGGCGTATTGCTTAACGCCAGCACCTTTGCACCGCGTTTTCGCGCGAGTTTCACCACATGCAGCAAATCGCGCGTGGAGCCGGAGCTGGAAATGGCGATCACCAGTTCATCCGTGCCAAGCGTAGTGGCGTTCATCGCCGCGCGATGCATGTCGCTGAAAACCTGCGCCGTTTTACCGAGGCGTAACAACTTGTAGTGCAGATAATCGCCGACGATCGCGCTGGCCGCCACGCCATAAATCTGCACCGAACGGGCCTGATGCAGCGCCGTTGCCGCCTGAGCGAGCACCTCGCGGTCGAGCAGTTTAGCTGTGTCGCGCAAGGCCAGCACCGATTCTTCCACCAGCGTATCAATCTCATCGCCGTGCTCACGCGGCACGTCTGAACGCTGCACGTCCAGCGCCAGCGCCATTTTGAATTCGGTATAGCCCTTGCAGCCCAGCACCCGGCACAGGCGCGTCACGCTGGCTTCGCTGGTTTCACTCTCGCGGGCCAGTTCGGTAATGGTCTGGTAGAGCACCCGCGACGGCTCAGCCAGCACATATTCCGCCAGCTTTTGCTGAGTGGGGCTGTAGCCCGAGGTGCCCTGCCGCAGGCGGAGCAACACGTTTTCATTGTCAGACATCGCATAATCCTTAACGCCGTTGATGCCCGCTAGTGTGGCGGAAAGAGGGGACAGGTTGCCAGTCATTTTAAAATAGTATGATCCACTTCCGCTTTTATGATGATAATTTTCACTATTAATATTTAATGTGGTAATAATTTTCATCAACACGACGGTGAGCGGAGAAAAACAATGTCAATTTTTAGTGGGGCCTCCTCCGGGGGCTGGTTTGAAAAAGCACAGCGGTTTGGTAAATCTTTCATGTTGCCGATTGCGGTACTGCCAGCGGCGGGCCTGCTGCTGGGGATCGGCGGGGCACTGTCGAACCCGAATACCTTAACGGCCTATCCTTTCCTGGATGTGGGCTGGCTTCAGGCGATTTTCACGATTATGAGCAGCGCCGGGGCGATTGTGTTTGCCAACTTGTCCGTGCTGTTTGCCGTGGGCGTAGCGGTAGGACTGGCGAAAACCGATAAAGGCACCGTAGGACTGGCGGCACTGTTAGCGTTCCTGGTCATGAACGCCACCATCAACGCCTTGCTGACGCTCACCGGTACGCTTGCCACCACCAATCCGGGTGCAGTAGGGCAGGGGATGACGCTGGGCATTCAGACGCTGGAAACGGGCGTCTTCGGTGGCGTAGTGATTGGTCTTGTGACCTGTGCGTTACACCATCGCTTCAATAAAATCGCGCTGCCGCAGTTTTTAGGCTTTTTCGGCGGATCGCGCTTTGTGCCCATTATTGCCTCGCTGGTGGCGATCCTGGTCGGAGCCATCATGACGGTGGTGTGGCCGCATTTCCAGAAGCTGATTTTTGGTCTTGGTGGCCTCGTAGACGCGACGGGTTATCTCGGTACGCTGCTGTACGGTTTTATTTTGCGTATGCTTGGCCCGTTCGGCCTGCACCATATTTTCTATCTGCCGTTCTGGACCACGGCGCTCGGCGGCAGCGAAATCGTTAACGGGCAACTGGTGGAAGGGACGCAGCGCATTTTCTTCGCCCAGCTTGCCGATCCGAATACTCAGCAATTTTACGAAGGCACCTCACGCTTTATGTCGGGTCGCTTCATTACCATGATGTTCGGGCTGATTGGCGCGTGTCTGGCGATGTACCACACCGCTAAACCGGAGAATAAAAAACGCGTTGCCGGGCTGCTGCTCTCCGCCGCCCTGACTTCATTCCTCACTGGTATTACCGAGCCGATTGAGTTCTCGTTCCTGTTTGTCGCCCCTGTGCTGTACGTCCTGCACGCCTTCTTCGACGGGCTGGCCTTTATGCTGGCGCATATGCTGCACATCACCATCGGGCAGACCTTCTCCGGCGGCTTTATCGATTTCATCCTGTTTGGCGTGTTGCAGGGCGAAGCAAAAACCCACTGGCTGTACGTGCCGATGGTCGGCATTCCGTGGTTCTTCCTCTACTACTTTACGTTCCGTTATCTGATTAACCGCTTTAATTTCCTCACGCCAGGGCGTGAAAAAGAGCAGGTTGAGATGGTCGCCGTCAACGGCAGTGAACGCGCGCAGGCCATCGTGCGCGGGCTTGGCGGACGAGAGAATCTGGATGAAGTTGACTGCTGCGCCACACGGTTACGCGTGACGGTGAAAGAGGGCAGTAAAGTGGACGAAGCCGCCCTGAAAGCGACCGGCGCGCGCGGCGTGATCGTGCGTGGCAATGGGGTGCAGGTGATTTACGGCCCGCATGTCACCATCATTAAAAATGAAATGGAAGAGATGTTAGCGTTATGAATGTGATGTTAGAGCAAATTAAACACAAGCTGGTGGTCTCCTGTCAGGCGCTGGAAAATGAACCCCTGCACAGCCCGTTTATTATGTCGCGGATGGCGCTTGCCGCAGCCCAGGGCGGCGCGGCAGGGATCCGCGCGAACAGCGTGGCGGATATCGAAGCTATCAAAGCGACGGTATCGCTGCCGGTTATCGGCATCATTAAGCGCGACTACCCGGACAGCGAAGTGTTCATCACCGCCACGCTGCGTGAAATCGACGAACTGATGACGGTCGCGCCGGAGATGATTGCCCTGGACGCCACGCAGCGTCAACGACCGGGCGGCGACACGCTTCCCGCGCTGGTCGCAGAGGTCCGCCGCCGCTATCCGCAGGTGTTGCTGATGGCGGATATTGCCAGCCTTGAAGATGTGCGCGTCGCCTGCGAGCTCGGTTTTGACTGTGTCGGTACCACGCTTTATGGCTACACGGCGGCATCGACGGGGCATAAACTTCCGGAAAACGATCTGCAATTTCTGAAAGATGCAGTGGCACTCTCCACGATCCCGGTCATTGCTGAAGGCAACGTCGAGACGCCGGAGCTTGCCGCACGCTGTCTGGCACTGGGCGCACACGCGGTGGTCGTGGGCGGGGCGATTACCCGTCCCCTGCAAATCACCCAGCGATTTGCCAGCGCGGTAAATGCGCAGGGCGCGAATGGCACATGATCGGATGCCGGGGATCTGCGATACTTAGTCTTTACCCGCTAAAACAGAGATGAGTATGCAGTACCCGATTAATGAAATGTTCCAGACCCTGCAAGGTGAGGGTTACTTTACCGGCGTTCCTGCCATTTTTATTCGTTTGCAGGGATGCCCGGTTGGCTGTGCCTGGTGCGACACCAAACACACGTGGGACAAACTCGCCGATCGGGAAGTGTCGCTCTATACCGTTGTCGCCAAGACCAAAGAGAGCGACAAATGGGGCGCAGCAAGCAGCGAAGATCTGCTGGCAGTGATTGGCCGTCAGGGATATACCGCGCGTCACGTGGTGATCACCGGCGGCGAACCCTGCATTCACGACCTGATCCCGCTGACCTCACTGCTGGAAAAAAACGGTTTTAGCTGCCAGATCGAAACCAGCGGCACGCATGAAGTGCGCTGTTCTCACAGCACCTGGGTGACGGTATCGCCGAAAGTGAACATGCGCGGTGGCTATGATGTGCTGACGCAGGCGCTGGAGCGTGCTGATGAGATCAAACACCCGGTGGGCCGCGTACGTGATATCGAAGCGCTGGATGAACTGCTGGCTCGTCTGCACGACGACAAAGCACGGGTGATTGCGCTGCAACCGATCAGTCAGAAAGAGGACGCGACGCGTTTGTGTATTGAGACGTGTATTGCCCGCAACTGGCGGCTGTCGATGCAGACGCATAAGTATTTGAATATTGCCTGACGGGAATCACCCTCACCCTAACCCTCTCCCTGAGGGAGAGGGAACCGCCCGAGTGCGTACCCGCCTTTATCACTCTCCCTGAGTTGGGCACGGTCCCGCCTTTCTCCCTCTCCCTTAGGGAGAGGGTCGGGGTGAGGGGGCATTACTCCCCGCGATACACACAACCCGCCGTACAGGTCTCTTTCACCATCACTGCACTCAACAGCGGCACAAGCGGTTTCATTTCATTCCAGATCCATGCGGCCAGCACTTCGCTGGTGGGATTTTCCAGGCCCGGAATATCATTCAGATAATAGTGATCCAGTCGATCATAAGTCGGCTTAAACGCCGCTTTCAGCTCGGAAAAGTCCATGATCCAGCCTGTATAAGGATCGACTTCACCGGTAATTTCCAGACGAACCATAAAAGAGTGGCCGTGCAGACGACCGCATTTATGCCCTTCTGGTACGTGCGGCAGGCGGTGAGCGGCTTCGAAGGTAAAATCTTTAAATAACGTGGTAGGCATGACAGGCTCTCTGGCTTAAAAAACCGGCGAATACTACCGGAATTGACCTTTTTTGGCATTAACTAAAACCGGTAAATCCGGTAAGGCCGCCATAAAGGTAAATTATCGTCATATTTAGCATTAAAAATCATAGAGTTAACCAACCAGTTTTAGTGTTAACAACTATAACTAAAACAGGTTAGTGCTTTTGGTTATTTATTATTTCCATCCCTTCTTTAATTGTTATTATCCCCGCCGTTAACCTTACACTCTGTTCTGTTTTTCACCTTATAAAAATAGCTTTGCTTACTGGAACTTGACGACGCATGACGACACAGGCCCCACCTACCGCTTTGCTTCCGCTGAACCCGGAGCAACTGGCGCGCCTTCAGGCTGCGACCACTGATTTAACGCCCAACCAGCTTGCCTGGGTTTCAGGCTATTTCTGGGGTGTACTGAACCAGCAGCCTGCTGCTGCGGTGAGCACGCCCGCACCTGCCGTTGACGTCCCGACCATCGCCCTGATTTCCGCCTCGCAAACCGGCAACGCCCGCCGCGTGGCTGAAGCGTTGCGCGACGATCTGCTGGCCGCAAAACTTAACGTCAATCTGGTGAACGCGGGCGACTATAAATTCAAACAAATCGGTCAGGAAAAACTGCTGGTTGTCGTGGCGTCCACTCAGGGTGAAGGGGAGCCGCCGGAAGAAGCGGTGGCGCTGCATAAGTTCCTGTTCTCGAAAAAAGCGCCCAAACTCGACGGCGCGGCCTTTGCCGTGTTTGGTCTCGGCGATACCTCCTACGAATTCTTCTGCCAGAGCGGGAAAGATTTTGACAGCAAACTGGCGGAACTGGGCGCGGAACGCCTGCTCGATCGCGTCGATGCCGATGTTGAATTCCAGCCCGCCGCCAGCGAATGGCGCGCCCGCATTGTTGAGGTGTTAAAAGCCCGCGTACCGAAAGAAACCCCGGCACAGGCGGCAATCACGGCAACCGGTGCGGTCAATGAAGTTCATTCCAGCCCTTACACCAAAGAAGCGCCGCTGGTGGCGAGTCTGTCGGTAAACCAGAAAATTACCGGGCGTGACTCTGTTAAAGATGTGCGACATATCGAAATCGATCTCGGTGATTCCGGTCTGCGCTATCAGCCGGGTGACGCGCTCGGCGTCTGGTACCAGAACGATCCGGCATTAGTCAAAGAGTTAACAGAACTGCTGTGGCTGAAAGGCGACGAAAGCGTCACGGTTGAGGGCAAAACCCTGCCGCTGGCTGAGGCTTTGCAATGGCACTTCGAGCTGACGGTCAATACCGCCAACATCGTTGAGAATTACGCCACGCTTTCCCGCAGTGAAACTCTGCTGCCGCTGGTGGGCGATAAAGCCAAATTGCAGCATTACGCCACCACCACTCCTATTGTGGATATGGTGCGCTTCTCACCGGCCCAGCTTAGCGCCGACGCGCTGATTGGCCTGCTGCGCCCGCTGACGCCGCGCCTTTACTCTATCGCCTCCTCACAGGCTGAAGTTGAAAGCGAAGTGCACATCACCGTCGGTGCCGTGCGTTTTGACGTAGAAGGCCGTGCCCGCGCCGGTGGCGCATCCAGCTTCCTCGCCGACCGTGTAGAAGAAGAGGGCGAAGTGCGGGTATTTATCGAGCACAACGACAATTTCCGCCTGCCCGCCAACCCGGAAACGCCGGTGATTATGATTGGGCCAGGCACCGGTATCGCGCCGTTCCGCGCCTTTATGCAGCAGCGTGCCGCCGATGAAGCGCCGGGTAAAAACTGGCTGTTCTTTGGTAACCCGACCTTTACCGAAGACTTTTTATACCAGGTTGAGTGGCAGCGTTACGTCAAAGAGGGCGTGCTGTCGCGCATCGATCTTGCCTGGTCCCGCGACCAGAAAGAAAAAATATACGTACAAGACAAACTGCGCGAACAGGGCGCAGAGCTGTGGCGCTGGATTAATGACGGTGCCCACATTTATGTCTGCGGCGACGCCAATCGCATGGCGAAAGACGTTGAGCAGGCATTGCTGGACGTGATTGCTGAATTCGGCGCGATGGACGCTGAAACAGCGGATGAATTTTTAAGTGAGCTGCGCGTTGAGCGCCGTTATCAGCGAGATGTCTACTAATGAACGAAAAACATCCAGGCCCGCTGGTGGTCGAAGGTAAACTGACCGACGCCGAGCGCATGAAACGCGAGAGCAACTACCTGCGCGGTACGATTGCCGAAGATTTAAACCATGGTCTCACCGGCGGTTTTCAGGGAGACAACTTCCTGCTGATCCGCTTTCACGGCATGTATCAGCAGGATGACCGCGATATTCGTGCCGAACGCGCCGAGCAAAAACTGGAGCCGCGTCATGCGATGATGCTGCGCTGCCGCCTGCCGGGGGGGATCATCACCCCGAAACAGTGGCTGTCGGTAGATAAGTTCGCCAGCGAAAAAACCATTTACGGCAGCATCCGTCTGACTAACCGCCAGACTTTTCAGTATCACGGCATTCTGAAAAAGAACGTGAAACCGGCGCATCAGATGCTGCATGAAGTGGGGCTGGACGCGCTCGCCACGGCGAACGACATGAACCGTAACGTGCTCTGCACCTCGAACCCGGTGGAGTCGCAACTGCACGCTGACGCGTACGAGTGGGCGAAAAAACTCTCAGAGCACCTGCTGCCGCGTACTCGCGCTTATGCGGAGATCTGGCACGACGCGGAAAAAGTCGCCACCACCGATGAAGAACCGATCCTCGGCGCGACCTATCTGCCGCGTAAATTCAAAACCACCGTGGTGATCCCGCCGCAGAACGATGTGGATCTGCACGCCAACGACATGAACTTTATCGCCATCGCCGAGAACGGCAGGCTGGTGGGCTTTAACCTGCTGGTGGGCGGCGGTTTGTCGATTGAGCACGGCAACAAAAAAACCTACGCCCGCACCGCGAGCGAATTTGGTTTCCTGCCGCTGGAACATACCCTGGCGGTGGCCGAAGCGGTAGTAACTACCCAGCGCGACTGGGGTAACCGTACCGATCGTAAAAATGCCAAAACCAAATACACCCTTGAGCGCGTTGGCGTTGAGACGTTCAAGGCAGAAGTGGAGCGTCGCGCGGGCATCAAGTTTGCGCCGGTACGCCCGTATGAATTCACCGGACGCGGCGATCGCATCGGCTGGGTGAAAGGCATCGATGATAAATGGCACCTGACGCTGTTTATTGAAAACGGTCGTATTCTTGATTTCCCGGATCGTCCGCTGAAAACCGGATTGGTGGAGATCGCGAAGATCCACAAAGGCGATTTCCGTCTGACCGCTAACCAGAACCTGATCGTCGCCGGTGTACCGGAAAGCGAGAAGGCGAAGATCGAGAAACTGGCGCGCGATCATGGCCTGATGGATGCGGTCAAACCACAGCGTGAAAACTCCATGGCCTGCGTTGCCTTCCCGACCTGTCCACTGGCGATGGCCGAAGCCGAGCGTTTCCTGCCGTCTTTCGTTGATAAAGTCGAAGCGGTGATGGAAAAGCACGGCGTGGGCGACGAGCACATTGTTCTGCGCGTCACCGGCTGTCCGAACGGCTGTGGTCGTGCGCTGCTGGCTGAAATGGGGCTTGTCGGTAAAGCGCCGGGCCGCTACAACCTGCACCTCGGCGGCAACCGCATGGGCACCCGCATCCCGCGCATGTACCGCGAGAACATCAACGCGTCCGAGATTTTAGATTCGATCGATGAACTGGTGGGGCGCTGGGCAAGAGAGCGTGACGCGGGCGAAGGCTTTGGTGATTTCACCGTGCGCGCGGGCATTATCCGCCCGGTACTGGATCCGGCACGGGATTTCTGGGAGTAATTTTTCCCCCTCACCCCGGCCCTCTCCCCAGGGAGAGGGGGAAGGGCAGCCCGCACTCGATCTGTCCCCTCTCCCTTTGGGAGAGGGTTAGGGTGAGGGGAAAAACCAATAAGAGGTAACTATGTCCATACTCGATCTCACTGCGCTTAACGCTCTCCCAAAAGAAGAACGCGTCAACGCGCTTGCGGAAACCAACGATCGCCTGGAAAAGCTCAGCGCCGAAGATCGCGTGGCATGGGCGCTGGAAAACCTGCCGGGTGAATATGTTCTCTCGTCGAGCTTTGGCATCCAGGCGGCGGTCAGTCTGCATCTGGTAAACCAAATCCGTCCGGATATTCCGGTGATCCTCACCGATACCGGCTACCTGTTCCCGGAAACCTATCAGTTCATTGATGAGCTAACGGACAAACTCAACCTGAACCTGCACGTTTTCCGCGCCAAAGAAAGTCCGGCGTGGCAGGAAGCGCGCTATGGCAAACTATGGGAGCAGGGCGTTGAGGGCATTGAGAAATACAATGACATCAACAAAGTCGAACCGATGAATCGCGCGCTGGAAACGCTAAACGCGCAAACCTGGTTTGCGGGCCTGCGCCGAGAGCAGTCCGGCAGTCGTGCCGCACTGCCGGTGCTGGGTATTCAGCGCGGTGTATTCAAAGTGCTGCCGATTATCGACTGGGACAACCGCACCGTTTATCAGTACCTGCAAAAGCACGGACTGAAATATCACCCGCTGTGGGATCAGGGCTATCTGTCGGTGGGCGACACGCACACCACCCGCAAATGGGAGCCCGGCATGGCAGAAGAAGAAACCCGCTTCTTCGGGCTTAAACGCGAGTGCGGATTGCACGAAGGTTAATTGTTCCATTAATAAGAGCCGTGTTCCCCGCGAGAGCGGGGATAAACCGCGCCTGGCTCATTTAGAGCTACCTGGAATTTGATGCTGCAACGCGCAGGTATCCGACACTGCAAAGCTTATAAGTTACGACACTCATTTGCATGCTGGGTGCTAAGTGTAGGATCTAACCACAATTTTATCGCCGCACAGATGGGTCACACATTAATTCAAGTGGTTTACAACGTTTACGGAAAATGGATAGCGGTAACAACGGCGATCAGATGAGCATTGTAAGCGCTAATTTTAAAGTCGATGCCCCCGGTATCTTCGCTGTAAGGTAAAAAAGCTTTCACTCCAACGATTCAGTCGGAATAAATAGAAGTAAAACAATATATTAGCGTAAGGCGAATCGACACCTTAAGAAGTGTTGAGTCGTATTGCGCTAATTTTTTGCCTCTTATATGCCCCATCACATCATCGGGCAGTCTCATTCATCCCACCGCATGTGTCGGTAATGAAGTGCGTGATGACGCCGATCGCCTGACGTTCATTCAGGACATCCCCTTCTATTGCATCGCCATACCGCAGATGCTATCCGCCATTATTGTTACTTTAGCAACTGGTGAAGTAGAGCCCACGCCAGCGCCCCCATAAGGAATGAACGGAAAACATTGCTAATCCTCACCTTTAGTGGTGGATGCATCGCGGAACGTGTGCGAATACATATCGACCAGTCGGTTTGCCTCATTAAATGACGTTTGATGATTCAGTGCCATGTATTTATTAGTATTTTTTTTAACCAATAGGCGCAGAGAATTTCATGATATTAAACTCTATTCAGGAACATAGACAAAGTCTGTCTATGAGATTATCCTTAATGAAAAATTTTCTTTCGGTAAGCTCATGTTTCGATCAATTCAGATGCTTAGGGCTCTTGCTGTCTGGCTTGTAGTCCTGCACCACGTGAAGCAGATTGTATTCTCAGATCACTTCTCTAATTCCTTTATGGATAAGCTTGCCCACAAAGGCGCGGCAGGCGTTGATCTGTTTTTTATAATTAGCGGGTTTATCATTTATCAATCCATCTACACAAAGCGCATTAGTGCTGCCCAGTTTGCGTTAAATAGAGTGATGCGCATTGTGCCGGCATACTGGTTATTTACGGGTATCGTTGCCTTTCTTGCTATTTATTTCAACGGGTTAATGTTTGCTACCACGACTAACCCGGAGCTTCTAATAAGAAGCCTTCTTTTCTTACCGACTGAACGTTCAGACATAATGGGTTATATTCCATTCCTTACTGTAGGATGGACACTTAACTATGAGATGTTCTTCTACCTTCTGGCGTGCCTGGTAATTTTGATTTCCAGGGAACGATTTATAGTATTGATATCCTTAGTAATAATTTTCAGCTACGAGTACCTTAAGCCATCATTGTCAGCCATGCCGTTTTATAGCAATGGTATAATGCTTGAGTTCCTTCTTGGCATCTTTATCGCTGACTTCCACAAAAACGGGATGCTGGAAAAAATAAATCCAGTAATTTTAATCAGCCTGTCTGTAGCGGCAATGGTCTTCATTTACAACAGACCAGAGGACCATGATATTTTATATATTGGAGTGCCCTGCGCGGTAGTGGTGGCATGTTTCGTAGGTCTTGAGTCCTCACTTAAAGATAATAAAATTACAAAAGCACTTATTAAACTTGGGGATTACTCGTACTCGACTTATTTATGCCATGTAATTGTAATTTGCAGCCTTCTTTATGCTTTTAAGGGCGTACATAACCAGGAATATATCGTCTCGGTTCTTTGCGTACCATTAACTTTGGCCGTTTCTTTTTTAAGCTACAAATTTATAGAGCGACCAATAGGAAGCCTCTCAAAGCACATGCTTAAGAAGCCCTCTCCTGTCATAGCGTAATTGTAGCGGCAGTTGTTGTAACTGCCGCTACAGTGTTAATAATCCAATGAATTCCCGAAAGTGAGGCATTAGTTACACCCGATGTAATGTTCCATCGTAGGTTCTAATGCCCCCATCTGCCTGTGTTATTGAATCAGGGAATGAAACCATGTTTCCAGATACATTCCCGTCGCATTACCACCATTAAGACGCTTTCCCCGCCTTCGCCAGTTCCTTCATCAGCGGCAGCATAACGCGCACCACGTCGCGCGTGCGGCGCTCTATGCGTCCCGGCAGCGCGCTGTCGATGTGTTGCTGATTATCCAGCCGAACGTCGTGCCAGCTTGTGCCCTGCGGGAATGCGCGGGATTTTGCGCGCTGCTGCTGACCATCTTTGTTACCGAGTGACCAGTTTGTCGCTTCGACAGACAGCACCGGAATGCCCGCCTTATCAAACACATCCACGTCATGACAACAATCCGTGCCTTTTGGGTACGCCGGATTCAGCCCCGGATTGAGGGTCGCGGTAATGCCCCGGCTGTGCGCAATGGTCAGCGCCCGATCGCGGGTTAACTTGCGCACCGATGCCGGTGTGCTTTTACCGCTATTAAAATAGAGCTTATCGCCGACAATCAGGTTATCGAGATTAATCACCAGTAAGGTGTTTTTCTTTTCTGCCGCGCTCATCCGGTTAAGGAGATTCTCAGCGCCCAGCAATCCCTCTTCTTCACCGCTGGTGGCGATAAAACGAATGCTGTACTCGGTGGGAATATTTTTCAGCGCATCGGCCAGTTCGAGCATCACGCCGACGCCCGCCGCATTATCGTCAATGCCCTGAAGCGTCAGACCGCCAAGATTATGGTCGGTATCGCTATCACTGCGCGGGGCGTAGGTATCCAGATGCGCCATCACAATAATTTGCTCCGGCTGTTTACCTTCATGCGCCGCAATCACGGTATTTCCCGCGATATTAAGCCAGTTACGCTGGTTATTTTTGGTGGTGTAAGCATAACGGCTGGTGAATTTGCGAATATTACTTTCATAGCCCATCAGCGCGAACTGTTCGCGCACATAATCTGCTGAAAGCATTTCTGCCGGGGAGCCGGTCATTCGTCCTGGAAAATAGGTGGCAATGTAACGTGCCTGAAGATTCGCCATCTCGCCAGGCTTTGAGGACTGCGCCTGAGCGGAGAGGGAAAGGCATACGCTGAGCGCCAGAAGAGCAGTACGGCGGCGCAATGCGGAAAACATAGTGAGTCCTTAAACATGCAGCAAATTTTTGACCCGCCTAGTATGAAACTGTGACCGGGGTTACACAATTTCATTTACGCTTAAATGCCCGATATTTCTGGCGTTAAGCACTTTTTGTAATTTGCTTTTTCATAGCGTTATTCCTTTGAGGAACTACTCATTCCAATTCGTAATTTCATTCACTCATCAGCCCCCCCTATAGTCCCACTATTCCTGGTTGTGAGTGAGTTATTACGTTGTGGATCACCTTCCTGTATTTGCTGCCGTAAAAGGCCGACCTGTTCTGGTAATTGGCGGCGGTGAAATCGCCGCGCGCAAGATTGCCTTTTTGCTGCGGGCAGGCGCGAAGGTGCAGGTCGTTGCGAAAGCGCTTAATGCAGAGGTACAGCAGCTTGCCGATGAGCAGAAGCTGACCTGGTTTGCCACCGCCTTTGACGAATCACAACTGG
The DNA here is from genome assembly GCF_900116015.1 of Enterobacter sp. kpr-6. Taxonomy (GTDB): domain Bacteria; phylum Pseudomonadota; class Gammaproteobacteria; order Enterobacterales; family Enterobacteriaceae; genus Enterobacter_D. The sequence continues at coordinate 38,921 of NZ_FOYH01000013.1, read as the reverse complement.
ACAGCGTTTTTCTGGTGATTGCCGCGACCAATGACCGGGCGTTAAACCGCCAGGTGTTTGAAGCGGCGAACGCCCGTCACCGGCTGGTCAATGTGGTGGATGACCAGCCGCTGTGCTCGTTCATCTTCCCGTCGATTGTCGACCGGAGCCCGATTCTGGTGGCCATCTCCTCCGGCGGTAATGCGCCGGTGCTGGCCCGTCTGCTGCGCGAAAAAATTGAAGCGCTGCTGCCGGGTAATTTAGGCCGCATGGCGCAGGTCGCGGGCGAGTGGCGCGAGCGGATTAAAGCGTTTCGTACCACTACCGATGCGCGTCGTCGTTTCTGGGAAGCCGCGTTTCGCGGGCGCTTTGCAAGCCTGATGGCGGCCGGAAACGAGCAGGCGGCGCAGGAAGTCCTGGCGCAGGAAATGGCCGAACCGGGTAGCACGCAGGGTGAAATTATTCTGGTAGGGGCAGGCCCTGGTGATGCCGGTTTGCTGACGCTACGCGGGTTGCAGGTGATCCAGCAGGCTGACGTGGTGTTTTACGATCATCTGGTCAGTGACGAGGTGCTGGAACTGGTGCGTCGCGACGCCGACAAAATCTGCGTCGGTAAACGCGCGGGCAGGCATGCCGTTGCCCAGCACGACACCAACCAGATGCTGATCGCCGAAGCGCGCGCGGGCAAAACCGTGGTGCGGCTGAAAGGCGGTGACCCGTTTATTTTTGGGCGCGGCGGTGAAGAGTTACAGGCTGCTGCCGCGGCGGGCGTGCCGTTTCAGGTGGTGCCTGGCGTCACGGCGGCATCCGGCGCGACGGCTTACGCGGGCATTCCGCTTACGCACCGCGAGTTCGCCCAGAGTGTGACCTTTGTTACCGGACATTACAAAGCGGACAGCGTGCCTTTTGACTGGTCGCACCTGGCGCAGAGTCGACAGACGCTGGCGATTTACATGGGCACCATGAAAGCGGCGGAAATCAGCGAGCAGCTTATTCAACACGGTCGCGACAAAGCGACACCGGTGGCGGTGATCTCGCGTGGTACGCGACGCGATCAGCAGGTCAATACCGGCACATTAGAACAACTCGAAAACCTGGCGAAAAACGCCCCGATGCCAGCGCTGCTGGTGGTGGGCGAAGTAGTGCAACTGCATGACGCACTCGCCTGGTTCCAACATTCTTCAGGCACAGACGCGTTTGATGGCGCTGTGGTCAATCTGGCTTAAGGAACGGTTATGGATCAAAAACGACTCACTCACCTGCGACAACTGGAGGCGGAAAGCATCCATATTATTCGCGAGGTGGCCGCCGAATTCGCCAATCCGGTGATGATGTACTCCATCGGGAAAGATTCCAGCGTGATGCTGCATCTGGCACGCAAGGCGTTCTATCCGGGCACGCTGCCTTTCCCGCTGCTGCACGTGGATACCGGCTGGAAATTCCGTGAGATGTATGAGTTCCGCGATCGTACCGCCAAAGCCTACGGCTGTGAGCTGCTGGTGCATAAGAACCCGGAAGGGGTGGCGATGGGGATTAACCCGTTCGTGCACGGCAGCGCCAAGCATACCGATATCATGAAAACCGAAGGGCTGAAGCAGGCGCTGAATAAATACGGTTTTGATGCCGCATTCGGCGGCGCGCGCCGCGATGAAGAAAAGTCCCGCGCGAAAGAGCGTATTTACTCCTTCCGCGACCGCTTCCACCGCTGGGACCCGAAAAACCAGCGTCCGGAGCTGTGGCACAACTACAACGGCCAGATTAACAAAGGCGAAAGCATTCGCGTGTTCCCGCTCTCCAACTGGACTGAGCTGGATATCTGGCAGTACATCTACCTGGAAAACATCGAAATCGTTCCTCTGTATCTGGCGGCTGAACGCCCGGTGCTGGAGCGCGACGGCATGTTGATGATGATCGACGACGATCGCATCGATTTGCAGCCAGGCGAGATGATCAAAAAACAGATGGTGCGTTTCCGTACCCTCGGCTGCTGGCCGCTGACCGGCGCGGTGGAATCTCACGCGCAGACGCTGCCGGAAATCATCGAAGAGATGCTGGTTTCCACCACCAGTGAACGTCAGGGACGCGTGATTGACCGCGACCAGGCAGGCTCCATGGAGCTGAAGAAACGCCAGGGTTATTTCTAAGGAGCCGCCATGAATACGACTATTGCACAACAAATTGCCAACGAAGGCGGCGTGGAAGCCTATCTGCACGCGCAACAGCATAAAAGCCTGCTGCGCTTCTTAACCTGCGGCAGCGTGGATGATGGCAAAAGTACGCTAATCGGGCGACTGCTGCACGATACCCGCCAGATTTATGAAGATCAGCTCTCTTCGCTGCATAACGACAGCAAGCGCCACGGTACTCAGGGCGAGAAACTCGACCTGGCGCTGCTGGTGGATGGTTTACAGGCCGAGCGCGAGCAGGGCATCACCATCGATGTGGCATACCGCTATTTCTCCACCGAAAAGCGTAAATTTATTATCGCTGACACGCCGGGACATGAGCAGTACACCCGCAACATGGCGACCGGCGCATCGACCTGCGATCTGGCGATCCTGCTGATGGACGCGCGCAAAGGCGTGCTCGATCAGACCCGTCGTCACAGCTTTATCTCCACGCTGCTGGGCATTAAGCACCTGGTGGTGGCGGTCAACAAAATGGATCTGGTGGAGTTTAGCGAAGCGACGTTTGAGCAAATTCGCCAGGACTACCTGACCTTCGCAGAACAACTGCCGGGCAATCTGGATATCCGTTTTGTGCCGCTGTCGGCGCTGGAAGGGGATAACGTCGCTCTCGGTAGCAGCAACATGCCGTGGTACAGCGGCCCGACGCTGCTCGAAGTGCTGGAAACGGTTGAGATCCAGCGCGTTGTCGAAACGCAGCCGATGCGCTTCCCGGTGCAGTACGTTAACCGTCCGAATCTCGATTTCCGCGGGTTCTCCGGCACTATCGCCTCAGGCGTGGTAAAAGTCGGCCAGCGCATCAAAGTGCTGCCGTCCGGCGTGGAATCTGCCGTCGCGCGCATTGTGACCTTTGATGGCGATTTGCAGGAAGCGGGCGCTGGCGAAGCGGTGACGCTGGTATTAAAAGATGAAATCGACATCAGCCGTGGCGATTTGCTGCTGGATGCGCAGGACGCGCTGCCCGCCGTACAGAGCGCGTCGGTTGATGTGGTGTGGATGGCGGAACAGCCGCTGACCGCAGGCCAGAGCTACGACATTAAAATCGCCGGGAAGAAAACCCGTGCGCGCGTGGATGCCGTCCAGTATCAGGTTAACATCAATAACCTGACGCAGAATGTGGTGGAAAATCTGCCGCTTAACGGCATTGGGCTGGTGGATCTGACCTTTGACGAGCCGCTGGTGCTCGACAAATATCAGGAAAACCCGGTGACCGGCGGGATGATCTTTATCGACCGTCTGACCAACGTGACCGTCGGCGCGGGCATGGTCAATGAACCGAAAACCCAGGCTGACCACGTGCCGTCTGAGTTCAGCGCCTTTGAGCTGGAACTGAATGCACTGGTGCGTAAGCACTTCCCGCACTGGGGCGCGCGCGATTTGCTGGGAGGCAAATAATGGCGGCGCATGATGAAAACGTCGTCTGGCATCCTCATCCCGTGACGGCGGAACAGCGCGAGCAACTCCACGGTCACCGTGGGGTTGTGCTGTGGTTTACCGGGCTCTCCGGCTCAGGGAAATCCACCGTGGCCGGGGCGCTGGAAGAGGCGTTGCATCGTTTGAACGTCAGCACTTATCTGCTGGATGGTGACAATGTGCGTCACGGATTGTGCAGCGATCTGGGCTTTAGCGACTCCGATCGCAAAGAGAACATCCGCCGCGTCGGGGAAGTCGCGCGTCTGATGGTCGATGCCGGGCTGGTGGTATTGACCGCGTTTATCTCTCCGCACCGGGCTGAACGCCAGATGGTACGCGAGCGCGTGGGTGATGACCGCTTCTTCGAAGTCTTTGTGGATACCACGCTGGCGACCTGTGAAGCGCGCGATCCCAAGGGCCTGTATAAGAAAGCGCGGGCGGGGGAATTACGCAATTTCACCGGGATCGATTCGGTTTACGAAGCGCCGGAATCGCCAGAAGTTCACCTGGATGGTGAACAATTGGTAACAAATTTAGTGGGCCAATTATTAGATCTGTTAAGACATAACGATATTATCAGATCCTGAGACGCCGTCCGATTTCGCCATCGCGGACAGTCAGGTTACAGGATTCGATATGCGTAATAGCCAGAACATCATTATGTCAGGGTCTGACCCCGTTACTGCCAACGAGGAAACCACCTGGTCATTTCCAGGGGCGCTCGTTGGCTTTATTGCGTGGTTGCTGGCGCTGGGCATTCCCTTTCTGCTTTATGGTCCGAATACCCTCTTTTTCTTCTTATACACCTGGCCCTTTTTCCTCGCGCTGATGCCCGTTGCGGTGGTTGTGGGGATCGCGCTGCACTCGCTGACCGGCGGCAGGCTGATCTACACCAGCGTCGCCACCGTGCTTATCGTCGTCGCCATCTTCGGCGTCTTATTTTTGTGGCTGATGGGTTAGCCCGGGGCCGCGACTTCTTTTACACTACGTTGTCAGGGACCAGGCGTGTGCGCCTGAATGCAAATATGGTACATTTGGCCGCAATGACGCGGTGTCGGCTTAGAGTGGAGTCTTCGCAGAAGTTATGGGATGATGAAGCCGATTTTCAGGGGGCACGATGGGTAAATTAACGCTGCTGTTGCTGGCATTGCTGGTCTGGCTACAGTATTCGCTGTGGTTCGGCAAGAATGGCCTGCACGACTTCAGCCGTGTCAACGACGATGTGATCGCGCAGCAGGCGACAAACGCTAAATTAAAAGCGCGTAACGATCAGCTTTTTGCCGAAATTGATGACCTCAATGGCGGGCAGGAAGCGATTGAAGAGCGTGCGCGTAACGAACTCAGTATGACCAAACCGGGTGAAACCTTTTACCGGCTGGTACCGGATGCGTCTAAACGCAGCCCAGGGACACTACAAAATAATCGATAAACGCAACCCAGGTTTACGACATGGCAGCAATAATTCCGGACGTATGTGCCGTTGTGCCGGCCGCAGGATTTGGCCGCCGCATGCAAACGGAATGTCCTAAGCAATATCTCTCTATTGGTCACAAGACGATCCTCGAACACGCGGTGGCGGCGCTTCTGGCGCATCCCCGCGTGGCGAAAGTCGTCATTGCGATCAGCCCCGGTGACGCGCGTTTTGCCGCGTTACCGCTGGCGGGTCATCCGCAGATTGTGGTGGTCGACGGCGGCGCAGAACGCGCCGACTCCGTACTGGCGGGCCTGAAAGCCGCAGGCGACGCCGCCTGGGTGCTAGTGCACGACGCCGCCCGCCCGTGCCTGCATCAGGACGATCTCAGCCGCTTACTGGCGCTGAGTGACACCAGCCGGGTAGGGGGCATTCTTGCCGCCCCGGTGCGCGACACCATGAAGCGCGCGGAACCTGGTAAAAACGCCATTGCCCACACCGTCGATCGTAACGATTTGTGGCATGCGCTCACCCCTCAATTCTTCCCCCGCGAACTGCTCCACGACTGTCTGATCCGCGCCCTGAACGATGGCGCGACTATCACCGATGAAGCGTCGGCGCTGGAGCATTGCGGCTATCACCCCAGCCTTGTACCGGGGCGCGCGGACAATATTAAAGTCACGCAGCCTGAAGATCTGGCACTGGCTGAATTTTATCTTACCCGTACCACCCTCCAGGAGAAGGCGTAATGCGCATAGGACACGGTTTTGACGTACACGCGTTTGGCGGAGAAGGCCCGATTATTATTGGCGGCGTGCGAATTCCTTATGAAAAAGGACTGCTGGCGCACTCTGATGGCGATGTGGCGCTGCACGCACTGACCGATGCGCTGTTGGGCGCGGCGGCATTAGGCGACATCGGCAAGCTGTTCCCGGACACCGATCCGGCGTTTAAAGGCGCTGACAGCCGCGTGCTGCTGCGTGAAGCCTGGCAGCGCATTAAAGCCAAAGGCTATACGCTGGGTAACGTCGATATCACTATCATCGCCCAGGCCCCGAAAATGCTGCCGCACATTCCGCAGATGCGCGTGTTTATCGCTGAAGATCTGGGTTGTCATATGGATGATGTGAATGTGAAAGCCACGACCACCGAAAAGCTCGGCTTTACCGGGCGCGGGGAGGGCATCGCCTGTGAAGCGGTCGCGCTGATCGTGAAGGCGGCGCAATGACCGATTTTGACGACCTGACGTATTTGCACGGCAAGCCGCAGGGTTCAGGTTTACTCAAAGCCAGCCCGGAAGATTTCGTCGTAGTGGAAGACCTGGGTTTTGAGCCCGACGGCGAAGGCGAGCATATTCTGGTGCGTATTCTGAAAAACGGCTGCAATACCCGTTTTGTGGCTGATGCGCTGGCAAAATTCCTTAAAATACCCGCCCGTGAAGTCAGCTTCGCCGGGCAAAAAGATAAACATGCAGTCACCGAGCAGTGGCTCTGCGCAAGAGTGCCGGGTAACGGGATGCCGGATCTCAGCGCCTTTCAGCTTGAGGGTTGTCAGGTACTGGAGTATGCCCGGCACAAGCGCAAGCTGCGTTTGGGCGCGCTCAGAGGCAACCAGTTTACGCTGGTGCTGCGTGAAGTCAGCGATCGCGCAGATGTTGAAGGGCGTTTGCAGGCCATCGTTAACGCGGGTGTACCCAACTATTTCGGCGCACAGCGCTTTGGTCTGGGCGGCAGCAACCTGTCAGGCGCACTGCGCTGGGCGCAAAGCAATGCGCCGGTGCGGGATCGCAATAAACGCAGTTTTATGTTGTCGGCAGCCCGCAGCGCGTTGTTTAATCAGATCGTCAGCGAGCGGCTGAAAAAAACAGACTTTAATCAAGTTGTTGACGGCGATGCGCTACAATTAGCGGGGCGCGGGAGCTGGTTCGTGGCGACCGCTGACGAGCTGCCTGCGCTGCAAACGCGCGTCAACGAGCGCGATGTGATGATTACCGCCGCGCTGCCGGGGACCGGTGACTGGGGAACGCAGCGCGACGCACTGGCCTTTGAGCAGACCGCCGTGGCCGATATGCCTGAGCTTCAGTCTTTATTGCTGCGCGAAAAGGTCGAGGCCGCGCGCCGGGCGATGCTGCTCAATGTGCAACAGTTAAGCTGGAACTGGTGGGATGACGTCACCGTTGAGTTACGCTTCTGGCTGCCAGCGGGAAGTTTTGCCACCAGCGTCGTAAGGGAACTAATCAATACTTCGGGTGAATATGCGCATATTGCTGAGTAACGATGACGGAGTCCACGCGCCTGGTATTCAGGCGCTGGCGAAGGCTTTACGGGAATTTGCCGACGTGCAGGTTGTCGCGCCCGATCGTAACCGCAGCGGTGCCTCTAATTCACTGACGCTCGAATCTTCATTGCGTACTTTCACCCATGAAAACGGCGATATCGCCGTACAGATGGGCACGCCGACCGATTGCGTTTATCTGGGCGTGAATGCGCTGATGCGCCCGCGCCCGGACGTGGTGGTTTCCGGCATTAACGCCGGGGCCAATCTGGGCGACGATGTCATCTATTCTGGTACGGTCGCCGCCGCCATGGAGGGCCGTCACCTCGGCTTTCCGGCGCTGGCCGTGTCGCTTAACGGCTATCAGCATTATGAGACAGCCGCCGCCGTCACCTGTTCTATATTACGCGCGTTAAGCCGCGAGCCGCTGCGCACCGGACGCATTCTGAATATCAATGTGCCGGATCTGCCGTTAAGTGAAATTAAAGGCATTCGCGTCACCCGCTGCGGCAGTCGCCATCCCGCCGATCAGGTGATCCCGCAGGAAGATCCGCGCGGGAATACGCTCTACTGGATTGGTCCGCCGGGTGAAAAGTATGACGCCGGGCCGGATACCGATTTTGCGGCGGTGGATGAAGGCTACGTGTCTGTCACGCCGCTGCATGTCGATCTCACCGCGTACAGTGCTCAAGATGTTGTATCGGACTGGCTGACGCGCGCCGGGATGAACACGCAATGGTAAGTAAACGCGTACAAGCGCTTCTCGATCAATTACGTCATCAGGGCATCAAAGATGAAAAAGTGCTTGAGGCACTGGCTCAGGTGCCCCGTGAGAAATTCATTGATGAAGCGTTTGAACACAAAGCGTGGGAAAACGTCGCTCTACCTATCGGACAAGGACAAACCATTTCGCAGCCCTATATGGTGGCGCGAATGACCGAGTTGCTGGAGTTAACGCCGGAGTCACGGGTGCTGGAAATCGGTACCGGTTCCGGCTATCAGACGGCAATTCTGGCGCATCTGGTGCATCACGTCTGTTCCGTTGAGCGCATCAAAGGGTTGCAGTGGCAGGCGCGTCGTCGTCTCAAGCAGCTTGATTTGCATAATGTTTCTACCCGTCATGGTGATGGCTGGCAGGGGTGGCAGGCCCGCGCCCCGTTTGATGCCATCATTGTGACAGCAGCACCGCCGGAAATTCCTGCGGCTCTTATGTCGCAACTGGATGAAGGCGGCATTCTCGTTTTACCTGTGGGGGACGAACACCAGCACCTTAAACGTGTACGTCGTCGGGGAAGCGAATTTATCATCGATACCGTGGAAGCCGTGCGCTTCGTTCCGCTTGTGAAAGGGGAACTGGCCTGATTCCTGGAATTTTCTTAGGGATTTCAGCGTATAACAGCGTAGGGTGGGGAAAATTTTTAAATTGGCCCTCACGGTCATTATTACGTCACTGGCAGTTAACACATTCCTGGGGGATAAATGAGCGCGGGAAGCCCTAAATTCACCGTAAGCCGCATTGCGGCAGTATCACTGGTTTCGCTTTGGCTGGCGGGCTGTACGAATTCCGATAATGCACCTGCGCCGGTCAGCTCCGTTGGTGGCGAAAGCAGCTCCAGCTCCAGTTCCGGGATGTTAATCACGCCACCGCCTAAAATGGGCTCGCAGTCACAGCCGATTCAACCTGTTCAGCCTGTGCAGACTCCGCCAGCAATGACCCCTGTGCAAACACAACCGACACAAATGCAGCCGGTCGTTGAAACACCCGTACAAACGGAAAATGGGCGTATTGTGTACAACCGCAAGTATGGGAACATTCCGAAAGGTAGCTATACCGGCGGCAGTACTTACACTGTGAAAAAAGGCGACACACTCTTTTACATTGCCTGGATCACCGGGAACGATTTCCGTGACCTGGCGCAGCGAAACAGCGTTGCCGCCCCGTATGGCCTGAATGTCGGCCAGGTTCTTCAGGTGGGTAGCGCATCCGGTACACCGATAACTGGCGGAAATGCTATCACTCAGGCTGATGCTTCAGCGCAAGGAATCGTGACCAAACCTGCACAAAATTCCACCGTAGTGGTTGCGTCCACTCCGACAATTACGTATTCTGAGGATTCAGGTGAACAAAGTGCTAACAAAATGTTGCCGAACAATAAGCCTTCGACTACGGTTGTTGCGCCAGTAACGGCACCACCTGTTAGCACCACCGAACCGACAGCCAGCAGCTCGTCTACCAGTGCGCCGATATCAGCATGGCGCTGGCCGACTGAAGGCAAAGTTATCGACAACTTCTCTGCTACCGAAGGCGGTAACAAAGGGGTCGATATCGCGGGAAGTAAGGGACAGGCTATCACTGCGACCGCAGACGGACGCGTTGTATATGCCGGTAACGCCCTGCGCGGTTACGGTAATCTAATCATCATCAAACACAACGATGATTACCTGAGTGCCTACGCCCATAACGATACAATGCTGGTCCGGGAACAACAAGAAATCAGGGCGGGGCAGAAGATAGCTACCATGGGTAGCACCGGAACCAGTTCTACACGTTTGCATTTTGAAATTCGTTACAAGGGGAAATCCGTAAACCCGCTGCGTTATTTGCCGCAGCGATAATTCGGCAAAGTTGTTGAGACACTCCCATGGTGTCGTTGCGGCGTCTTAAAGATTGCTGCTAACGCGAAATGAAGAGTGTGCAGTCGCTTTGTCAAGGGATCACGGGTAGGAGCCACCTTTATGAGTCAGAATACGCTGAAAGTTCATGATTTAAATGAAGACGCGGAATTTGATGAGAACGGAGTTGAGGTTTTCGACGAGAAAGCCTTGAATGAAGAGGAACCCAGTGATAACGATTTAGCTGAAGAAGAACTGTTATCGCAGGGTGCAACACAACGTGTGTTGGACGCGACTCAGCTCTACCTTGGAGAGATCGGTTACTCTCCGCTGTTAACAGCTGAAGAAGAAGTTTATTTTGCACGTCGCGCACTGCGTGGAGATGTTGCCTCCCGCCGCCGCATGATTGAAAGTAACCTGCGTCTGGTGGTAAAAATTGCCCGTCGTTATAGCAATCGTGGTCTTGCACTGCTGGATCTGATTGAAGAGGGCAATCTGGGGCTTATCCGCGCCGTTGAGAAGTTTGACCCGGAGCGTGGGTTCCGTTTCTCAACGTATGCAACCTGGTGGATTCGTCAGACCATCGAACGGGCGATCATGAATCAAACCCGTACTATTCGTCTGCCGATTCACATTGTTAAAGAGCTGAACGTCTATCTGCGTACCGCGCGTGAGTTGTCCCATAAACTGGACCACGAACCGAGCGCTGAAGAGATTGCTGAACAGCTTGATAAACCGGTTGATGATGTAAGCCGTATGCTGCGTCTCAACGAGCGCATTACCTCAGTAGACACCCCGCTGGGTGGTGATTCTGAAAAAGCGCTGCTGGATATCCTGGCCGACGAAAAAGAAAACGGTCCGGAAGACACCACGCAAGACGATGACATGAAACAGAGTATCGTCAAATGGCTGTTCGAACTGAACGCCAAACAGCGTGAAGTGCTGGCACGTCGTTTCGGTCTGCTGGGTTATGAAGCGGCTACGCTTGAAGATGTAGGTCGTGAAATCGGTCTGACGCGTGAACGTGTACGCCAGATTCAGGTTGAAGGTCTGCGTCGTCTGCGCGAAATCTTGCAGGCACAGGGGCTTAATATCGAAGCGCTGTTCCGCGAGTAAGCAAAACCATTTCAGAAAGGCCAGTCATATGACTGGCCTTTTTCTTTTGTGCTTTTTGTTGAGTTGTGGCCCCTCACCCTAACCCTCTCCCCTGGGGAGAGGGAACAGATCGAGCGCGGGCTGCTTTTCACCCTCTCCCTGAGGGAGAGGGCCGGGGTGAGGGTCTTGCCAGTCTTAGTTCAGCGTATAATCCAGCGTAATTTCCGCTTTGATCAGCTGTGAAACCGGGCAGCCCGCTTTCGCTTTATTAATAATCGGATCAAACGCCGCCTGATCGATGCCCGGCACTTTGACCTTACTGGTCAGCGCGATTTTCGTAATCGCAAAGCCTTCACCGGATTTATCCAGCGACACATCCGCCGTGGTATCAATGCTTTCGGCGGTGTAGCCCGCTTCACCCAGCATCAGCGACAGCGCCATAGAGAAGCAGCCCGCGTGTGCTGCACCAATGAGTTCTTCCGGGTTGGTCCCGGCGGCACCCTCAAAGCGGGTGTTAAAGCCATACGGTTGCTCTTTCAGCGCGCCGCTTTCAGTAGAGATAGTCCCTTTACCGCGCTTAATATCGCCTTCCCAGTGTGCCTGACCTTTTTTATGAATCGTCATGTCTTCGCTCCTTTTTTCGTCAATGAAGTCCTAAGTATAGAAGCTGAGACCAGGCTTGCCCGGGAACTGAGAACACTCCCAGTTCCCGGCATGAGGATCAGACCAGATTTTTCAGGCGATAAATCCACTCCAGCGCCTGGCGGGGAGTAAGGGTGTCGGGATCGAGATTTTCCAGCGCTTCCAGCGCCGGACTGGTCTCTTCTGGCGGGGTGAGCAGCGACATTTGCGTGCCGTCGATCTGGGTGGCTGCCGCATTTGGCGTGATGCTTTCCAGCTCGCGCAGCTTCTGGCGCGCACGTTTGATAACCTCTTTCGGCACGCCTGCGAGGGCGGCTACTGCCAGACCGTAGCTCTTGCTCGCCGCACCGTCCTGCACGCTGTGCATGAAGGCAATGGTATCGCCGTGCTCCAGCGCATCGAGATGCACATTCGCCACGCCTTCCATTTTTTCCGGCAACTGAGTCAGTTCAAAATAGTGAGTCGCAAACAGGGTCAGTGCCTTAATACGATTCGCGAGGTTTTCGGCACAGGCCCAGGCGAGGGAGAGACCGTCATAAGTGGAAGTGCCGCGCCCGATTTCATCCATCAGCACCAGGCTGTGCTCGGTAGCGTTGTGCAGAATGTTGGCGGTTTCGGTCATCTCCACCATAAAGGTCGAGCGGCCCGACGCCAGGTCGTCTGCCGCACCCACGCGGGTAAAGATGCGGTCAATCGGGCCGATCTCGACTTTTTGCGCCGGCACGTAGCTGCCAATCCACGCCAGCAGCGCAATCAGTGCAGTCTGACGCATATAGGTACTTTTACCGCCCATGTTCGGGCCGGTGATGATCAGCATCCGACGCTGCGGGGAGAGCGACAGCGGGTTGGCGATAAACGGTTCGTTCAGCACCTGCTCCACCACCGGATGGCGACCTTCGGTGATGCGAATGCCCGGTTTATCCATAAAGGTCGGGCAGGTGTAATTGAGCGTATCGGCGCGTTCAGCCAGATTCACCAGCACATCCAGCTCGGCCAGCGCAGCGGCGCTTTGCTGTAAATCGGCCAGGTGCGGCAGCAGGGTATCAAACAGTTCGTCATAAAGCTGTTTTTCCAGCGCCAGCGCTTTTCCTTTGGAGGTCAGCACCTTGTCTTCATATTCCTTCAGTTCAGGAATAATGTAGCGCTCGGCGTTTTTCAGCGTCTGACGGCGGACATAGTGGATCGGCGCATGGTGGCTCTGCCCGCGGCTGATCTGGATGAAGTAGCCGTGCACCGCGTTATAGCCGACTTTGAGGGTGTCCAGACCGAGCTTTTCACGCTCGCGGATTTCCAGTTTATCCAGATAATCCGTCGCACCCGCAGAGAGCGCGCGCCACTCGTCGAGTTCCTCGTTGTACCCTGGCGCAATGACGCCGCCGTCGCGCACCAGCACGGGCGGGGCATCGATAATTGCCCGCTCCAGCAGTTCGCGCAGCCCGGTAAACTCGCCCATCTGCTCGCGCAATTTTTGCACCGGCTTGCTGTTAACGTCGGCAAGCAGCGCCCGCAGTTCTGGTAATTGCTGGAAAGTATGACGCATACGCGCCAGATCGCGCGGGCGGGCGGTACGCAGCGCCAGACGCGCCAGAATACGCTCCAGATCGCCGACCTGACGCAGCACCGGTTGCAGTTCAGCGGTCATTTCCTGCAGGGCACCGATCGACTGCTGACGATCAATCAGCACATCGGTATTACGCACCGGCATGTGCAGCCAGCGCTTGAGCATACGGCTGCCCATCGGCGTGACGGTGCAGTCGAGCACCGACGCCAGCGTGTTTTCAAATCCACCGGCCAGGTTCTGGGTGATTTCCAGATTTCTGCGCGTGGCAGCATCCATAATGATGCTGTCCTGCTGACGTTCCATGGTAATGGAGCGAATGTGCGGCAGAGAGGTGCGCTGCGTATCTTTGACATATTGCAGCAGGCAACCAGCGGCGCACAGGCCACGCGGGGCGTTCTCCACGCCGAAGCCCGTTAAATCGCGGGTGCCGAATTGCAGATTCAGTTGCTGGCGCGCGGTGTCAATTTCAAACTCCCACAGCGGGCGGCGGCGCAGTCCACGGCGGCCTTCAATCAGCGATGTCTCGGCAAAATCTTCTGCGTACAACAGTTCAGCCGGATTGGTGCGCTGCAACTCTGCGGCCATCGTCTCGCGATCCGCCGGTTCGCTGACGCGAAAACGCCCGGAACTGATATCCAGCGTGGCAAAACCGTAGCCTTTACTGTCCTGCCAGATTGCGGCGAGCAGATTGTCCTGACGCTCCTGTAACAACGCTTCGTCGCTGATGGTGCCAGGCGTGACAATGCGCACTACTTTACGCTCTACCGGCCCTTTGCTGGTGGCCGGATCGCCAATCTGCTCGCAGATCGCCACCGATTCGCCAAGACTGACCAGCTTCGCTAAATAGTTTTCTACCGCGTGATGCGGCACGCCCGCCATCGGGATCGGCTCGCCCGCCGAGGCACCGCGTTTGGTCAGCGAAATGTCCATCAACTGCGACGCTCGTTTGGCGTCGTCATAAAACAGCTCGTAAAAATCGCCCATACGGTAGAACAGCAAAATGTCCGGATGCTGTGCTTTCAGCTTCAGGTACTGCTGCATCATGGGGGTATGGGCGTCGAAATTCTCTTGTGTACTCATCAGCTTATGATGTCCATTTTCTTTAATGTCATGAGCGGTGATTTTATTGTTTTGAATGGTTATCACCTTGTCTCACTAGATTTCATGCGCCGGTAAGCCCGTTCATGAATGAGTGCGCTGTATCATAACGGACTCTCTGTGGCAGGAAAACAACGGGCGGGGCGAGTTGCGAGGCTTATTCCGCAACTTCAATCTGCAAACTGGTGTGGGCGAAGGCGTCGGTGTGGGTATCGCGGCTCACCACCACGATGTCGATTTCCTCACAGGACGCCACTTTATAGCGCGCCACCTGCGGCATTTTGTCGGCAATCACCGCTGCGATCACTTCGTTACTCTGCTTAAGCACTTCTTTTTTAAAGCAGGCATCTTCGTAATAAACCGCGCTGAGTCCGGCCTGGGGATCCAGCCCGCACACGCCAATAAAAGTTTGATCAAACAGCATATCGCGGATCTGATTGAGCGGCTCAGAACCCAGCACGCTGCCGGTATGCACGTTCATTTTGCCGCCGAGTAAAATCAGCTCGCCATTGGTGCGTCGGCACAGCGCGGCGGCGATCTGCGGGCAATTGGTGACAATCGTTAGTTCCAGATCGGCCGGGATAAACTCCACCATCGCCAGATAGGTCGAGCCGGAATCAATGAAAATACAGCTATCCGGGCGGATCAATTGCGCGCAGCGCCGGGCAACGTCGGTCTTCTCCTGCACGTTTTGTGAGACGCGGATTTCGAAGTTATCGGCCTGTTTAAACTGGCTGACCGCGCCGCCGTAGACCTTTTTACACAATCCTTTACGCGCCAGTTCCTGCAGATCGCGGCGAATCGTATGTTCAGAGACGCCCAGTTTCCGGGCGGCGTCGGCACCGACAACCCTGCCGGTATCCAGCAACATCTGCTCAATCAGGGCCTGGCGCTGCTCAGGAAATGCATCATAGTCGGTCACGTAATCACCCTTAATCACTCATAATATCGCGCTAACTCTCACAATGAAGCATGGTAGCACAACAGACAGGGCGCAGACATTGGCGGCGTCAATATCAGAAGGCTACAGCGGAAACGCATTTTGTCGGGGTTCTCAAACTGAGAATATATTATTTCGCAATCACCCGTCGGTACTATTAAACCCATCATTCTCGCGTATATTAGTAAGACTATAGATGAGGGACGCTTATGAAATTACCCGCCTTTCCTGAGAATGAAGCCCAACGTCTCAAATCGCTCTATATGATGGATTTGTTGGATAAAAACGATGACGAGCGCTTGTCCCGCCTGACGCGTCTGGCAAAAGCGACGTTTGATGTCCCGATTGCCCTTATTTCATTACTCGATCGCGATCGTCAGTGGCTGGTTTCACGGTCGGGCGTTGATATAAAAGAAACGGCCCGCAATGTCTCGTTTTGCGCCCACGCTATTTTGCAGGAAGGCGCGTTGATCGTGAAAGATGCGCGTAAAGATGAGCGTTTTGAACATAATCCTTTTGTGACCGGCGAGCCCTATGTGCGTTTCTATGCTGGTTGCCCGGTGCATTTACCGGATGGCTCTATTGCCGGAACGGTGTGCATTATTGACGATCAGCCACGCGAATTTTCATCTGAGGAGATCAATCTGCTGCTCGATGTGGGATCGATTGTCGAGGATGAGTTTTTAATTATCAGTCAGGCGATGACCGATAAATTAACTGATTTGCCGAATAAGCGCGGTTTCCTTCGTGTGGGCGATAAGCGTTTTACTGAACTGACAAAGACTGATGCTCCTTTTAGTCTGCTCTATTTTGTGGTCGGTAACTTACAGTCGCTGAATGATATTCTGGGCCATGAAGAAGGGGATAATACTTTACGCACCTTTGCGAAAAGCCTGAAAAGCTGTCTGCGTAATGAGGATGTCTGCGGGCGTATTGATAGCAGTGCGTTTGCTGTGCTGCTGCCTCATGACAAGGGATTTGATGCCGACGCATTCCTGTTTAATTTACAGAGCACCCTTGATGACCTGAATAGTATGCCGGGAAACAAATATCCCATTAATTACGCTTACAGCGTGCTGGAAAGTGATGCGGATAAATATCCCGATATTCTCGCCATGCTTAAAGACAGCGATTCGGTTATGTATTCAGAAAGAAAGCGAATGAAGCGCAGATAATACGAGGCCGGGTCGGTCGTCGCCCGGCAACGTCTGGTCTGTCTTAGCGATAGCGCTGTGAGCGGTCAAACGTATTTCTTGCCGGTTTGCTTAACGGCATTTCGTCGGCCCATTTGGTGGCTTCATTCATCATTTCAGCCACAATCCCGCGGGTCAGCCCGACTTTTTTCGCCTCAAGACTGGCTTCTTCCCACTCCCGGTTTTCATAGAGCTGCACCAGATTCACCAACTGGTAGAGCATCCCTTTACGCTCATGCAGCGCAATTCTGACATCGGCGGAAATGACTACCTGATCGATCAGCTCTTCCTGTGGGATCTCAAGAATGACATCCAGCAATGAAAACAGGCCCACCATAAAGGCATCGTTTGACGAGTGAATACCCAGCAGGCGGTTGGCCGCCAGCTCGCAAAATCGTGCGCGGATAAGACTCGAATAGTAGATTTCGTTAGTTTTGGCGTTATTAAACGAGGTGAGGCAGGCCACCAGCACAAAGCGACGCAGTTCGGTCACGCCCAGATACACCACAATATCTTTGATCGACTGGCTGCGGCTGCCGCGAATCCCGCGCGCGTTGTAGAGAATATTTTGCGCATAGCGCAGAATTTTAAACGACAGCGCGATATCCCGTTTTAACAGCTCTTCAATCTGAATCAAATCGGGCGTTTCGGCGTTTACTTCCTGAATAAGCCGCAGCGCAATAATCTGATTCTGAATGATTTTTTTGGTTTTAAAAATAATGGGCTTGCTAAAAAAATGCCCCTGAAACAGCGTGAATCCCATATTTTTATAGGTTTCAAACTCTTCAATGGTTTCGACTTTCTCTGCCAGAAATACCGTGTCCTTCAGCAAATCCTTATTGTGGAAAATATAGGACTGGATTTCCTGCAGGGTGCTTTCATGCACGTCAAACTTGATGATGTCGATATAAGGAATAAACGCATTCCAGTTATTGCTCAGGGAAAAGTCATCCAGCGCAATGCGAAACCCTTTTTTGTGAAGCTGTTTAATGGATTCCAGCAGGCGGGGCGTAGGTTCTGCGGTTTCGAGGATTTCTACAATTACCCGGTCTTTGGGCAGCGTTTCCGCCAGACCTTTAATCAGCAGTTCATAAGGAAAGTTAACAAAAACAACGCTGCCTTCATTTTGTCTGCCGGTCGGCGCACCGAGGAATTGCTCTTCGATAAGCTGCGCGGTCGCGTGTTCAGGCGAGACATCGGGAAAGCGATTTGTCATGCTATCCCTGAAGAGAAGCTCATACCCGAAGATATTGAGTTTTTCATCAAAAATTGCCTGCCTTGCGACAAAAGAAAACATTCACCACCCTCACGCAAAACCCTGGTTACATCATCTTTTCTTAAATCATGATGTAAAACTACTGTAACGACAAGCATCTCATGAACAGCAAAAGCCGCCCAGTGATTAAGTTCGTTAACACGATATCCATCACTTGCCCGCTGAAAAAAGCGGCGACAAATTTAAGTTTAAGTCAGGGAGCATTTTGCTGCCTTAGGCCCTGTTTTGTAAAGTTACGTCACCATCAGGCAGCTATTTTTTTATCGTTGCAAAACAATAAATTGCATTATGAAACTATTGTGCTGTTATCTAAATCGTCATGATGCAGAAGGCCGGTTCAGGGCCTGCCTGTCTTTCACACTGGCCACAATGAACGCCACCACAAAGACAGCGGTAAAGAGCACCACAATCGTGGGCGCGGGGGCGCTGTCGAGCCAGAAAGAGAGATAAACGCCCGCGAATGAAACACTCACCGCCAGCCCGACCGCCAGCCACATCGCCTGCGCAAAGCGGCGCGTCAGCAGAACGGCGATAGCGCCCGGCGCGATAAGCAGGGAAATCGACAAAATAATGCCCACCGATTTAAGCGTGGCAACAATCGTCAGCGCGATCATGCACAGCAGGCCGTAGTGCAAAAGCGTGGTGTTGAGGCCGCTCGCTTTCGCCTGCAGCGGATCGAAGGCGTGCAGCAAAAAATCTTTCCACTTCAGTAACATCACCAGCGTGACTCCGGCGGCAATCAGACTGGTTTGTACGATGTCGGCTACCGCCACGCCGAGCATGTCGCCAAACAGAATATGGTCGAGATGCACCTCCGACTGAATGGAAATATAAAGAATCAGCCCCGCGCCAAACATGCCGGAAAAGACAATCCCCATCAGCGTGTCGCGTTTGATCCGGCTGTTATCGTCGAGATAACCGGTGACGATGGCGCAAAAAAGCCCGGCGATAAACGCGCCGATGGCAACAGGAATACCGATGATCCAGGCGATGACCACGCCGGGAAAGACCGCGTGACTCATTGCATCGCCCATCAGCGCCCAGCCTTTCAGCACCAGAAATACGGAGAGCAACGCGCAGGGCACGGCGACAATCACCGAAATCATCAGCGCGTTGACCATAAAATCAAACTGGAAGGGTTCCATCATGATGCGACCTCCTGGCTGGACTGTTTCGCGCGGCGGCGGTTGGCCAGCAAACCGTGCTTCGGGGCAAACACAAAGGCCAGTAAAAACAACAGCGTTTGCGCCACCACGATAATCCCGCCGGTTGCTCCGTCGAGGTAATAACTGACCCACGCTCCGGCAAAGCTGGTGAGACTGCCAATCGCCACGGCAATCATTAACAGGCGCGGAAAACGGTCGGTCAGAAGCCACGCGGTTGCGCCCGGCGTGACCACCAGGCAAATCACCAGAAATGCGCCGACAGTTTGCAGAGCCGCAACGGTGCAAACCGAGAGCAGGGTGAAAAACAGCACTTTCAGCCGCGCCGGATTAAGCCCAATGGATCGCGCATGGTTTTCATCAAAAAAGGTCACCATCAGGTCTTTCCATTTGATGAACAAAATCACCAGCGACACCACGCCGATAATCGCCAGTTGCAGAATGTCTTCCGGCGCAATCGCCAGAATATTGCCGAGGATAATGGTCTGAATATTTACCGACATCGGATTGAGCGACACCATAAACAGCCCGATGCCAAAAAAGGAGGAGAAGATGAGGCCGATAATCGCATCTTCTTTCAGGCGCGAGCGCTGATTAAGAAACAGCATGGCCCCCGCCGCCAGCCCACCGGATAAAAACGCGCCGAGGGAGAAGGGGAGGCCGAGCATATACGCGCCCGCCACGCCTGGCACGATGGAGTGCGACAGCGCATCGCCAATCAGCGACCAGCCTTTCAGCATCAGGTAGCACGACAGGAACGCGCAGACGCCGCCCACCAGCGCCGACACCCACATGGCGTTGCGCATGTACTCATAGCTAAAGGGTTCCAGCAGCCAGTTCACGGTTGCTCTCCTTGCGTCGGCAGCCTGCGGGCCACAAACGGGCGCTCATCGTCGGTGATGATCTGCTCTTCACCGCCGCTTAACACCACGTGGCGCAGCACGCCGCTGAAAGCCTGTTCCAGATTGGCGGCGGTAAAGGTGGTTTCCGTTGGTCCGCTGGCGAGCACCGTGCCTTTGACCATCACCGTGTAATCACAAAACTCAGTGACTGAGCCTAAATTGTGCGTCGATACCAGCATGGTGCGCCCCTCGTCACGCAGCTCGCGCAGCAGTTCGATGATTCTGGCTTCGGTCTGCACATCAACGCCGGTGAAGGGCTCATCCAGCAGAATAACCTGCCCGTTCTGGGCGATGGCGCGGGCGAGAAAGACCCGCTTTTTTTGCCCGCCGGAAAGCTCGCCAATCTGCCGGTGGCGGAACTCCGTCATGCCGACCCGCGCCAGCGCCGCATTTACCGCGTTATGATCCGCCTCCTTCGGGCGGCGTAACATGCCCATATGACCGTAACGGCCCATCATTACCACGTCTTCCACCAGCACCGGAAACGACCAGTCCACCTCTTCGGACTGCGGCACGTAAGAGACCAGATTCTGACGCAGCGCCTGTTTGACCGGTTGCTGGAGAATGGTGATTTCGCCGTGCGCCAGGCGGACAAAGCCCATCAGCGCTTTAAACAGGGTGGATTTACCCGACCCGTTGATGCCCACCAGTGCGGCAATGGAACCGCGCGGCACGGAAAAGGTGGTATCGCGCAATGCCGTGTGGCCGTTGCGGTAGGTGACCGTGACGTCCTGGATCATCAGCCCCGGCAGGTTCTCTGCGTTAATGGCCGTCATTTTTGCGCCTCCACACCGGCCTGAATGCCGGTGACGATGGTTTCACTGGTCACGCGCAGTAAATCGATAAAGGTCGGCACCGGGCCGTTCGCGGCGCTCAGTGAATCGACATACAGCACGCCGCCGTAGTGCGCTCCCGTTTCGCGCGCCACCTGCTTCGTCGGTTTATCGGCCACGGTGCTTTCGCTGAAGATCGTTGGGATGTGATTTTTCTTGATCGCGTCGATCACTTTTCTTACCTGCTGCGGCGTGCCCTGCTGATCGGCGTTGATCGGCCACAGATAGAGTTCTTTCAGTCCGTAATCCCGCGCCAGATAGGAGAATGCGCCTTCGCTGGTCACCAGCCAGCGCTTGTCTTCCGGCAGCGCGTCGAGTTTTGTGCGCACCGGCGCAAGCGTCTGCTGGATCTTCTCTTTATAGGCCTGCGCGTTCTGGCGATAGATCGCCGCGTTGTCGGGATCGTATTTCACCAGCGCATCGCGAATGTTATCGACGTAGATCTGCGCGTTTTCCGCCGACATCCACGCGTGGGGATTCGGTTTGCCGTTATAGGGGCCTTCACTGATCCCCATCGGTTTTACGCCGCTGGAGACCACCACTTCCGGCACGCCTTTCAGATTCTGATAAAAGCGAGCGAACCACAGCTCCAGGTTGAGCCCGTTAGTGAGGATAAGCTGTGCACCCTGCGCGCGTTTGATATCCCCCGGCGTCGGCTGATATTCATGGATCTCCGCCCCCGGTTTGGTGATGGAGTGCACTTCCGCCGCATCGCCCGCCACGTTCTGCGCCATATCCGCGATCACGGTAAAGGTGGTGATGACGTTGAATTTCTCTTTCGCCTGTGCGGAATGCATAAATATGAATGAAGACGCAACGGCAAAAAGCGCGACGGTCAGGCGTGGCAAATGCGGCATAGTGTCCCTCTTTACATTATGGTTAATTAATCATCAGATATAGCCTTTGCTAAGTTATATAGCACACGCTATGGCACTGAGCGAAAAATATTCTATCTGCACGCTAAAAAGGGCGTCTTTTGCCGGAATATATAAAGGCGTAGAATGAATGCATCTTTCTTTAAGGAGTGATTTCGTCATGAGCGGCAAACGCATCGCGCGTGAAAAACTCACCATTCGGAAAATGATTGCGCTGTATCAGGCAAAATCCCCGGCAGCTTCAACGCAGGCAGGGCACTACGATGCGCTGTACGCGTATGCGGAAAAGCGGCTGGAGAAGTGCGTGTTTGGTGAGGAAAAGCCCGCCTGCAAGCAGTGCCCGGTGCACTGTTATCAACCGGCAAAACGCGAAGAGATGAAAACGATTATGCGCTGGGCGGGGCCGCGAATGCTGTGGCGTCACCCGATTTTGACGGTGCGGCATTTAATTGATGATAAGCGCCCGGTGCCGGCGTTACCGGAGAAGTACCGGGCGAAGAAGTAGGGCGGGTTTCCCCTCACCCTAACCCTCTCCCGCAGGGGAGGGGACAGACCGAGCACGGACTTGATTTTCTCCCTCTCCTTTGGGGAGAGGGCCGGGGTGAGGGGTATTACGCCACCATCACTCCAAATCCGCCCCGTTACTCGCAATCACCTTCTTATACCACCAGAACGATTTCTTACGCGTGCGCGCCAGCGTGCCGTTACCCGCGTCGTCGCGGTCCACGTACACGAAGCCGTAGCGCTTGCTCATCTCCCCGGTGGAGGCGGCGACCAGATCGATGCAGCCCCAGGAGGTGTAACCCATCACCGGGATGCCGTCTTCAATGGCGTCGCCCATCGCGCGGATGTGCTCGCGCAGGTAGCTGATGCGGTAGTCGTCGTTGATCTCGCCATCAATCATTTCATCGCGTGCGCCAAGCCCGTTTTCCACCAGGAACAGCGGTTTCTGGTAGCGGTCGTACATCATATTCATGGTGATACGCAGCCCAAGCGGGTCGATGCCCCAGCCCCATTCGCTGGCCTGAATGTGCGGGTTTTTCAGCGATTTAACGATGTTCGCCGCGCTGGTGTTGCCCGCATTCATCTCCGCCGAAGCGCAGCGGGAGGCGTAATAACTGAACGACACAAAATCGACGGTGTTTTTCAGGATCTCATCATCGCCCGGCGCTTTCTCAATGCTGACACCTTTTTCGCGGAACACGCGGGCGGAGTAAGACGGGTACGCCCCACGCGCCTGCACATCGATAAAGAACAGGTTCTCGCGATCTTTCTCCAGCGCCATCCACACGTCTTCCGGCTTGCAGGAGTACGGGTAGAAATTGCCGCCCGCCAGCATACAGCCGACCTGGTTTTGCGGGTTCACCTCATGGGCGATTTGGGTCGCCAGCGCGCTGGCAATCAGTTCGTGATGCGCAGCCTGATATTTTACCTGGTCCTGATTTTCGCCCTCTTCAAACACCAGACCTGCGCCGGAGAACGGGCTGTGCAGCATGATGTTGATTTCATTGAACGTCAGCCAGTATTTCACCAGCCCGTCGAATTCCTCAAAACAGGTGCGTGCATAGCGGGTGAAAAACTCCACCATTTTGCGGTTGCGCCAGGAGCCATATTCCACCACCAGATGCATCGGCACATCGAAGTGGCACAGCGTTACCAGCGGTTCGATATTGTACTTTTTGCACTCCGCAAACACCGCTTTATAGAAGGCGATGCCCTCGGCGTTTGGCGTCAGCTCATCGCCGTTCGGGTACAGACGCGCCCAGGCAATCGAGGTGCGAAACACCGTGAAGCCCATCTCCGCCATCAGGGCGATGTCTTCTTTGTAGCGATGATAAAAATCGATCGCCTCGTGGCTTGGGTAAAACTCATCGTCGCGCAGGGCAAAGCGTTTTTCCTGACCGAGCTTCACCGGCAAACGGTTTGCGCCGTGCGGGATCATATCAACGGTGGTTAAGCCCTTTCCGCCTTCACGATACGCGCCTTCCGACTGGTTGGCGGCCAGTGCGCCGCCCCATAAAAATCCTTCGGGAAATACAGACATTCACTACCTCTTTTTTATCAGGCCCGGGCTTCTGTTGCCGGGGTCGGCTGTGCCGCCTGCAACGCGCGCGCCTTCGCCGCGTCTTCTTCAACCGGAATATCTTCAAAGCCCAGCAGCAGGGTGAGTACGAACGACAGTACCACCGCCAGCGCCATCACGCCGAACACCCAAACAATGGTCATCGGGTTCGCCGGATCGAAGAACTGGACGCTGGTAAACAGCCCTGGTGCCGCCATGGAATGACTGGCCAGCCCCGCAATCCCCGCCACCGCGCCGCAGATAAAGCCGCTGATAAGGCTTGCGATCAGCGGGCGTTTAAGCCGCACCGCCACGCCGTACAGCGCTGGTTCAGAGATCCCGGCGAGAATGGCAGAGGCCGCCGCCGCCAGCGCCGTCTGGCGCAGTTCCGGGTTTTTGGTTTTCCACGCCACCGCCAGCGACGAGCCGCCGAGGGACAGGTTTGCGCCGATTTCCGACGGCATTACCATGCCTTCTTTGCCGGTTTCGGCGATAGTCTGAATGATAGTCGGGGTAAATACGCGGTGCATCCCGGTCATCACCAGCAGCGGCCACAGCGCACCCATAATGGCGACCGACAGCCAGCCGAGATAATCGTGAATGGTGTACACCAGCGCTGAGATCGCGCTGCCGATCCAGATCCCGACAGGGCCTATCAGCACAATGGCGATCGGGGCGGCAATCAGCACGATCAGCATCGGTTTGAGGAAGTTTTTCGTTACCGCCGGGGTGATTTTATCGACCCAGCGCTCGATGTAGGACAGGCACCAGGTCATCACCAGCGCCGGGATCACCGTGTAGGTGTATTTCACCGCCGTCACCGGGATAAAGGCAAATTCCACGTGCTCACCCTGGGCAGCTTTCGCCATCAGCTCGATAAAACTTGGGTGCACCAGCACGCCCGCAATGGCAATCGCCAGCGACATATTGGTTTTGAATTTCACCGCTGCCGAGGCCGCCACCATCAGTGGCAGGAAGAAGAATGCGCCGTCACCGATCACGGTCAGGATGGTCAGCGTGGGCGCGCCTTTCTCCAGCACACCGGTCATCTCGAGGATCATCGCCAGCAGCTTGACCATGGAGCCGCCGATGATCGCCGGGATCAGCGGCGACATGGTGCCGATCAGCGCATCCAGAATGCCTGCGCCAATGCGTTTCAGCGTCAGTTTTTGCGTGCTCTGCACCTCAACCGGCTGCATACCTTCCGGCAGCAGACTCACCACTTCCCTGAACGCCTGCGATACGGTGTTGCCGATGATCACCTGGCACTGGTTATCGTTGCGCACCACGCCCATTACGCCGCTGATGCTTTTCAGCGCTGACGCGTCGATACGGGTTTCATCCTTCACTACAAAGCGCAAACGTGTCATGCAGTGCGTGACGGCGGCGATATTGTCCACCCCGCCCAGAGCGTCAACCACAGAGTGGGCCAGCGCTGCGTAATTCTTTGCCATCGGATTGTTATCCTGTTTTATCAAGAAGATACCGTTGCACCGCGCAAGCGATGAAACATTACATAGGAAACCGGTTCCACAAAAGCATGATGAGATCTAAAAAATGATTCAATAAACGTGATTTGGTTTCGTGAGGTTCATCACCAAAAACTTGAAGATTTGTTGTCCAGGCAAAATGTTGCAGGGCAATCGGCAATCTGCGTACACTTCGGCTTATCGAAATTAAAGGGACGATCATAATGACCACGATGCTTGAGGTCGCAAAGCGGGCGGGAGTGTCTAAGGCGACGGTTTCCCGGGTGCTGACGGGCAACGGCTACGTCAGCCAGGAAACCAAAGACCGGGTGTTTCAGGCCATCGAAGAGAGCGGCTATCGGCCCAATTTGCTGGCGCGTAATCTGGCGACCAAAAAAACGCAGACGCTCGGTCTCGTGGTGACCAACACCCTCTATCACGGAGTTTATTTCAGCGAGCTGTTATTTCACGCCGCCAGAATGACTGAAGACAGCGGGCGGCAGCTTATTCTTGCCGACGGGAAACACAGCGCGGAGGAAGAGCGCCAGGCGATTCAGTATTTACTCGATTTACGCTGCGACGCGATTATTATTTATCCGCGTTTTCTCAGCGTCGATGAAATGGATGAGATTATCGACAGCCATTCTCAGCCTATTATGGTGCTCAATCGCCGCCTGCGTAAAAATAGCAGCCACTGTATTTATTCCGATCAGAAAGCCTCAAGTTTTATGGCTGTGTCGACGTTATTAGCGCAGGGGCATCGGGATATTGCGTTTATTACCGGTTCACTGGATTCCCCGACCGGCATCGAGCGTTTATCAGGCTATAAAGATGCGCTGTCGCAGCACGGCGTGAACGTGCGTAATGAATTGATTGCCGAAGGGAAATGGACCCCCGCCAGCGGTGCCGCCGGGGTGTCGACGTTATTATCCCGCGGTGTGGATTTCACTGCGCTGGTCGCCAGCAATGACGATATGGCGATAGGCGCGATAAAACAGTTGCATGCCTGCGAAATAAAGGTGCCGGAGGATGTTTCGGTAATTGGTTTTGATGATATCGCGCTCGCGCCCTATATTGTCCCGGCGCTGTCCAGCGTGCGTATTCCGGTCACGGAGATGATTAAAGAAACCATCAACCGATTAATCTTTATGCTGGATGGTGGGGAGTTTAAATATCAGCAGATTTTCGCAGGGGAGTTAATGCAGCGGGAGTCGATGACCCCTCACCCTAACCCTCTCCCTTAGGGAGAGGGGACAGATCGAGCACAATCCCGCCTTTCCCCCTCTCCCTCAGGGAGAGGGCCGGGGTGAGGGTGAAACTACACTGACAACTGCTTCAACAACCCAAACGCCTCTTTCATCCGATCCTCACTCACCACAAACGCGCGCAACTGCTCACCGTCAAACCCCTTCGCCAGCATCCCGTCCGGGCGGGTTTCAATCTGCCAGTGCAAATCGCCCCGCGCTGTTTCACCGGCCAGATGCAGCGGCAGGGCGGGCGTTTTGACTTTCACCAGCATCGGCGGCAGGGTCAGGGGGGCGTTGCTGCCGGTCAGGTTCTTCGCCAGGGTCATCGCGCTTAACTGAATCGGCTGCAAAAACGGCAGTAGCTGGCCGTCGATCTCCGCACAATCGCCCAGCGCGTAAATATTCGCGTCACTGGTTTGCAGATAGCGATTTACCGCCACGCCGCGATGGATTGTCACGCCCGCCTGCCGTGCCAGCGCGGTTTCCGGGCGCAGGCCGGTGGCGGCAATCACCACATCTACCTCCACATGGCGATTGCCGTTAACCGTCGCCCGGATGCCTGTGCTGGTTTTCTCAAGCGACAGCAACTGCGAGTTCAACAGCAGATGCACGCCCATCTCAGTGATGCGATGTTGTAAGCGACTGCTCACTTCCGGTGGCATCAGCGAGGGGAGCAGGCTGGCGGCAGTGTCGATGAGCGTTACCGCTTTGCCCGCGCGACAAAAATCCATCGCCAGTTCGGTGCCAATCAGTCCCGCCCCCACAATCAGTACCCGCTGCGCATCGCGTAATTCCCCTTCACAGGCCTGGTACGCCTGCTGGCTATTTAGCGTCAGCATCAGCTCATGGCCCGGCACCGGCGGCACAAACGCCGCCGCGCCTGTGGCCAGCACCAGCTTGTCGTAGTGCCAGGTTTTATCAGCGTTTTTCACCACCTGTGCGCCCGCATCGATATCGGTGACGCGGGTGTGCGGGTGCAGGCTGAGGTTAAACTGCTCGGCAAATTCTCCCGCTGACTGGCGGGTGAGATCGCCCGCCCGCTGGTTAAGGCTAATCACATGGCTTAAATCAGGCTTGTTGTACTCGTCCATGCTGTCGGCGGCGATCAGCGTCACCGGCACGTTCGCATCCTGTTTACGGATGTTTTTCACCAGCTGGCGGGCGGCGAAGCCCGAGCCGATAATCACGATGCCTGCGTTCATTTTGCCTCCATCGCCAGTTCGTCAAACACGTCTTTACCCAGCGAGCATTCCGGGCAGAGGAAGTAATCCGGGACCTCTGACCACGGCGTGCCGGGGGCGACATCCTGCATCGGTTCGCCTTTTGCCGGATCGTAAATCCACTGGCAGACGCTGCACTGCATTTGCGGCCCCAGTTCGGCGGCAGCGGCGGCAGCACAGGCACAGGCTTCCTGTTGCGGAGCGGCTTCCGGCAGCGGGGTAAGCGCCCACTGACGTGCAATATCACGCCCGTGCTGGCGGCAGATTTCCAGCGCGTCCATATCCGGTCGCCATTTCGCTTTCAGGCTTAATGACATTTCAAACCCGGCATCCTGCAAACGGGTGGAAAGACGGTCTACCGCGCCGCCGCTCCAGCCGTGCGAGCCAAAAGCGCTGGCGCGTTTGTTACGGAAGCGCAGCCCGGTGATCTCTTCCACCAGCCCGGCGATTTTCGGCATCATCACGTTGTTCATGGTGGAGGTGCCCACCAGTACGCCTTTGGAGCGGAACACATTGGTCAGGACGTCGTTTTTATCGCTGCGGGCGACGTTGAAGATTTTCACCGCCACGCGCGGATCGACTTCGTTGATGCCCTGGGCGATAGCGTCAGCCATCATGCGGGTGTTATTCGACATGGTGTCGTAGAAAATCGTAATGCGATCTTCCTGATAATCCGCCGCCCATTTCAGGTACAGCTCGACGATTTGCGTCGGGTTATCGCGCCAGACCACGCCGTGCGAGGTGGCAATCATGTCGACCGGCAGGTTGAAGCCGAGAATTTCCATGATTTTTGGCGTCACCAGGCGGCTGAACGGCGTCAGGATGTTGGCGTAGTAGCGCTGGCACTGCTCGAATAGTTCGGCCTGATCCACTTCGTCGTTAAACAGGCGCTCGTCGCAGTAGTGCTGACCGAACGCGTCGTTGCTGAACAGCACCGCGTCGCCGGTCATGTAGGTCATCATGCTGTCCGGCCAGTGCAGCATCGGTGTTTCAACGAAGATCAACTGCTTGCCGTTGCCGATATCCAGCGAATCCCCGGTTTTGACCACGTGGAAATTCCATTCCGGGTGATGATGGTGGCCGTTAATAGAATCAATGGCGTTGTTGGTGCAGTAAATCGGCGTGTTCGGGATGTATGACATCAGCTCGGTCAGCGCGCCCGCATGATCTTCTTCGGCGTGGTTAATAATGATGTAGTCGATGGCGTCGAGGTCGATTTCATTGCGCAGGTTCTGCACGAATTCGCGGCTGAATTTATGATCGACGGTATCAATCAGCACATTTTTCCCTTCGCGGATCAGGTAGCTGTTATAGCTGCTGCCTTTCAGGGTTTTGTATTCGGTGCCGTGAAAATCACGCACTTCCCAGTCACGTTGGCCAACCCAGTGAATATTATTTTTTACATGAATAGTCATAATCGTCTTAATTCCCGTGCAGTTATTTTTTCAGATAACTTGCTTATATCAAGATGCGTGCCAGTTTTTTAAGTATTTGATTTATAATGGTTTATATATTTATGACAAAACGGGTGACGTCAAAATGACTATCATAAGTACAGTCAATATGACATTATGCATTGTCAAAATGACTGCGAGGCGATAATGAGTTTTTCTGTTGAGGTGCTGGCGGCTATCGCCATTGAACTGCAAAGCGGGGTGGGGCATCAGGATCGCTTTCAGCGGCTGATCACCACACTGCGTCAGGTGCTGGGCTGTGATGCCTCGGCGCTGCTGCGCTATGAGGCGCGGCAGTTTATTCCGCTCGCTATCGACGGACTGGCGCGCGACGTTTTAGGCCGCCGTTTTACTCTGGAGGGCCATCCCAGACTTGAGGCTATCGCCCGCGCCGGGGACGTGGTGCGCTTCCCGGCGGACAGCGATCTGCCCGATCCTTATGACGGCCTGATCCCCGGTAACGAAAGTCTGAAGGTGCACGCCTGTATCGGCCTGCCGCTGTTTGCCGGACAGCATCTGATTGGCGCGCTGACGCTCGACGGCATGGACCCCGACCAGTTTGATACCTTCAGTAATGAAGAACTGCGCCTGATTGCTGCGCTGGCGGCGGGGGCGCTGAATAACGCGCTGCTCATCGAGCAACTGGAGAGCCAGAACATGCTGCCCGGCACGCCAGCGGCGTTTGAACCTGTGCCGCACGGCGAGATGATCGGCCTGTCGCCCGGCATGAGCGAGCTGAAAAAGGCGATTGAAATCGTCGCGGCGTCGGATCTCAACGTGCTGATCAGCGGCGAAACTGGTACCGGTAAAGAGCTGGTGGCGAAGGCCATCCACGAGGGATCGCCGCGCGCGGTCAATCCGCTGGTGTATTTAAACTGCGCCGCATTGCCGGAGAGCGTTGCTGAAAGTGAACTGTTCGGCCATGTGAAGGGCGCGTTTACCGGGGCTATCAGCAACCGCAGCGGTAAATTTGAGATGGCCGACAACGGCACGCTGTTTCTCGATGAGATCGGCGAGCTGTCGCTGGCGTTGCAGGCCAAGCTGTTGCGGGTGTTGCAGTATGGCGATATTCAGCGCGTCGGGGACGATCGCAGCCTGCGCGTGGACGTGCGGGTGCTGGCGGCGACTAACCGCGATCTGCGTGACGAAGTGTTGGCCGGGCGTTTTCGCGCCGATCTGTTCCATCGCCTGAGCGTGTTCCCGCTGTCGGTGCCGCCGCTGCGCGAGCGTGGGGAAGATGTGGTGTTGCTGGCGGGCTATTTCTGCGAGCAGTGCCGTCTGCGGCTGGGGCTGGCACGGGTGGTGCTGAGTGCTGGCGCACGGGCGCAACTGCTGGAGTATGGCTGGCCTGGCAACGTGCGCGAACTGGAACATGCGGTACATCGCGCGGTGGTGCTGGCCCGTGCTACCGCACGCGATGACGACGTGGTGCTGGATGTGAATCATTTTGCGCTGCGTGATGCGCCGGTTACCGTCACGCCGCCGAAAGCGCCGCTGGTGACGGCACAAAATTTACGTGACGCCACCGAAGCCTTTCAGCGGGAGATGATAAGTACGGCGCTGCGTGAGCACGGCGGTAACTGGGCGGCCTGCGCCCGCGCGCTGGAAACAGACGTCGCCAACCTGCACCGGCTGGCGAAGCGTCTGGGGCTGAAGGGCTAGAGAATGCCCGCCTGATAGAAGTCCTGGAGGTTAATTGCGCCCGTGAGAACGCCGTTTTCGTCCACGACCGGGGCGGCGGCGATCTTACGTTTCATCATGATCTCTTTGGCATCGATGGCGCGGCTTTGCGCCTGGAGCGTCACGCCGCCTTTGGTCATGGCTTCCACCACCGGCGCGTTTAAATTCCCGCCGCCGACCAGCCAGCGACGTAAATCGCCGTCGGTAAACACCCCTTCGACGTTACGCGCGGCATTGCATATCGCCACCAGGCCTAACCCGGTACGGCTGAGTTCCAGCATGGCGTCCATTACGCTGGTGTTGTCCTGCACCTGTGGGAGTGCGTCGCCGGTGCGCATCAGGTGATGCACTTTATTCAACAGCCGGGCACCCAGCGCGCCTGCCGGGTGGGAGCGGGCAAAATCTTCTTCGTTAAAGCCGCGCGCCTGCATGACCGCCATCGCCAGCGCGTCGCCCATCATCAGGGTGTTAACCGTGCTGGAGGTCGGCGCAAGACGCATCGGGCAGGCTTCGCGTTCAACGGAAATGTCCAGCACCGCATCGGCGGCCAGCGCCAGCGGGGAGCGTAATTTCCCGGTCATCGCCAGCAGTTTTGCGCCTTTGTCTTTCAGGTTCGGGATGATCAAATCCAGCTCTTTAGCGGTGCCGGAGTAAGAGATAAACAGCATCACGTCGCGCGGTTCAATCATGCCTAAATCGCCGTGCAGGGCTTCAGCCGCATGGACGAAAAACGACGGCGTGCCGGTGCTGGCGAGCGTGGCGGCGATTTTTTTACCGATGTGCCCGGACTTGCCGATCCCGGCGACAATCACTTTGCCCTCGGAGTGGATGATGGCGTTGGCGGCGCGGATAAAATCCTCGCCAAGGCGCTCAGGCAGGCGGCTGGCTTCCTGCAACTCCAGCAGCAGTGTCTGACGGGCGGTATTTAACAGAAACTCACTCATGGCTCTCTCCGGCAAAAAAGTCCCTTATTTTTGAAGCTGTCGATGATAGTGGATTTGCCTGCGCTTATCAGAGGGAAAGATCAAATCATCGGGTAATCCCCGGACTTCGCCTTACAGAATGAAAGAAATTTGCGTTGTGATGCCGCTTCCTTGTGGATAGTCAGATGCTTTACCATAATTCTCTCTGGCCGAATTCGTTATATGGATGTCTCATGTTTAAGCGTCGTTACGCAGCTCTTTTACCTCTCGTCGTGTTGCTCAGCGCATGTAGCAGCAAACCCAAATTGACTCAGGCAGAAACCACCACCAGTCCCGCACCTTCTGGCGGATTCCTGCTGGAGCCGCAGCATAATGTGATGCTGCTGGGCGGTGATTTTGCCAATAACCCGGCGGCAGAACAGTTCATCGATAAAATGGTGAGCAAGCACGGCTTCGATCGCCAGCAGTTGCAGGAGATCCTCTCGCAGGCGAAGCGCCTCGATTCCGTGCTGCGTCTGATGGACAGGCAGGCTCCGACAACCGGACTGCCGCCGTCAGGGCCGAACGGGGCCTGGCTGCGCTACCGCAAACAGTTTATTACCCCGGACAACGTGCAAAACGGTGTCGCTTTCTGGAATCAATATGAAGATGCGCTGACCCGCGCCTGGCAGGTGTATGGCGTGCCGCCGGAAATTATCGTCGGCATTATCGGCGTGGAAACCCGCTGGGGCCGCGTGATGGGGAAAACCCGCATTCTTGATGCGCTGGCAACACTCTCCTTTGCCTATCCACGTCGTGCGGAATATTTCTCCAGTGAACTGGAAACCTTCCTGTTAATGGCGCGCGATGAGCGTGACGATCCGCTCGATTTGAAAGGCTCTTTTGCGGGGGCGATGGGCTACGGGCAGTTTATGCCCTCCTCCTATAAAGAGTATGCGGTTGATTTTAATGGCGACGGCCACATCAACCTGTGGGACCCGGTGGATGCGATTGGCAGCGTAGCGAATTACTTTAAAGCCCACGGCTGGGTGAAAGGTGATGTGGTGGCGGTACCGGCTTTCGGTCAGGCTCCGGGACTGGAGAACGGCTTCAAAACCAAATACAGCGTGTCGCAACTGGCCGCTGCCGGGTTAACCCCGCAGCAGTCGCTGGGCAATCACCAGGAAGCCAGCCTGTTACGTCTCGACGTGGGAACAGGCTACGAATACTGGTACGGCCTGCCAAACTTCTACGCCATCACCCGCTATAACCACAGTACGCACTATGCGATGGCGGTCTGGCAACTGGGGCAAACAGTGGCGTTGTCGCGCGTGAAGTAAACGTTGCCCGCCCGCAGCACAAAATGACGAAGGCCAGCGCTTGCTGGCCTTTTTTCTGAAGCCTCCTCGTAAAATCGGCATCCCGTCCCCATCTACACTGAGAAGGTGCTATCTTGTGCGCCATGTTTTTATTCACTTACGGAGTCATGATGACGGACAGCGAGTTAATGCAACTGAGCGAGCGCATCGGGCTTGCGCTTAAGGCACGCGGCGCTACGCTTACTACCGCTGAATCCTGCACCGGCGGCTGGGTGGCGAAAGTGATCACCGATGTGGCGGGCAGTTCCGCCTGGTTTGAGCGCGGCTTTGTCACCTACAGTAATGAAGCAAAAGCGCAAATGATTGGCGTAAAACCTACGACGCTTGAGGCGCATGGCGCAGTGAGCGAACCGGTTGTGGTTGAGATGGCCATTGGTGCCA
This sequence comes from Enterobacter sp. kpr-6, assembly GCF_900116015.1. Classification (GTDB taxonomy): domain Bacteria; phylum Pseudomonadota; class Gammaproteobacteria; order Enterobacterales; family Enterobacteriaceae; genus Enterobacter_D. Next base: position 5,673 of record NZ_FOYH01000013.1, on the reverse strand, counting down.
TTAAAGCCGCGCGCGCAGCCTATGCGATTTCGATTAGCGGCATCGCCGGACCCGACGGTGGCAGCGCGGAAAAACCTGTCGGCACCGTGTGGTTTGGCTTTGCCAGCGCCGCAGGCGAGGGCATTACGCGCTGCGAATGCTTCGCCGGTGACCGCGAAAGCGTGCGTCGTCAGGCCACAGCTTATGCCCTGAAAACCTTGTGGCAACAATTTCTACAAAACACTTGATACTGTATGCTCATACAGTATAATTGCGGCAACAAAACAGTAATCCCCGGTGAGCATTTCGGCTTTACCCGGCATGACAGGAGTAATAATGGCTATCGACGAAAACAAACAGAAAGCGTTGGCGGCAGCACTGGGCCAGATTGAAAAGCAATTTGGTAAAGGCTCCATCATGCGACTGGGTGAAGACCGCACTATGGATGTGGAAACCATCTCTACCGGTTCGCTTTCACTGGATATCGCACTGGGCGCAGGCGGCCTGCCAATGGGCCGTATCGTAGAGATCTACGGGCCGGAATCCTCAGGTAAAACCACCCTGACGCTGCAGGTTATTGCCGCAGCACAGCGCGAAGGTAAAACCTGTGCGTTCATTGACGCCGAGCACGCACTGGACCCGGTGTATGCCCGCAAACTGGGTGTCGACATCGACAACCTGCTGTGTTCGCAGCCGGATACCGGTGAGCAGGCGCTCGAAATCTGTGACGCGCTGGCGCGCTCTGGTGCGGTTGACGTGCTGGTGGTCGACTCCGTTGCGGCGCTGACGCCGAAAGCGGAAATCGAAGGCGAAATCGGTGACTCTCACATGGGCCTCGCAGCACGTATGATGAGCCAGGCGATGCGTAAGCTGGCCGGTAACCTGAAGCAGTCCAACACCCTGCTGATCTTCATCAACCAGATCCGTATGAAAATTGGTGTGATGTTCGGTAACCCGGAAACCACCACTGGCGGTAACGCGCTGAAATTCTACGCTTCTGTGCGTCTCGACATCCGCCGTATCGGTGCGGTGAAAGAGGGCGATAACGTGGTGGGTAGTGAAACCCGCGTTAAAGTCGTGAAGAACAAAATCGCGGCACCGTTTAAACAGGCTGAATTCCAGATCCTGTACGGCGAAGGTATCAACTTCTATGGCGAACTGGTTGACCTGGGCGTGAAAGAGAAGCTGATCGAAAAAGCGGGTGCCTGGTACAGCTACAACGGCGAAAAAATCGGTCAGGGTAAAGCGAACGCTACCACCTGGCTGAAAGAGAACCCGGCGACGGCGAAGGAAATCGAGAAAAAAGTGCGCGAAATGCTGCTTACTAATCCTGACACCAAGCCAGATTTCACCGTTGATGATAAAGACGAACACGCTAAAGATGGCGACGAAGAGTTTTAACACTCTGACACTCTGTTAAAACAAGGGCTGCTTCTGCAGCCCTTTTGCTATTGAATTCCAGGTAGGTTTACCATGTCTGAGACCTCACCCCGCCGTTCTGCCTACGCCCGTCTGCTGGACAGGGCAATGCGTATTCTGGCGATGCGCGACCACAGCGAGCAGGAGTTTCGCCGTAAACTCACCGCCCCCATCATCACCAAAACCGGCCCTGAACCTGTAGACGCCACCGAGGACGACATCAATAAAGTTGTCGACTGGTGCTATGAAAATAACTACCTCGATGATGCCCGCTTTGCCCGGCAGTTTATCGCCAGCCGTGGCCGCAAAGGCTATGGCCCATCGCGCATTCGCCAGGAGTTAAATCAGAAAGGTATCGGGCGCGAAGCGGGAGAAACCGCGATGCGCGAATGCGAGATCGACTGGGTCGCTATTGCCCGTGAACAGGCGTACCGCAAATTTGGTGAACCCTTGCCGACCACCTTCGCGGAAAAAGTGAAAGTTCAGCGTTTTTTGATGTATCGCGGCTTTATGATGGAAGATATTCAGGCCGTGTGGCTAAATTTTGACGATTGACTGCATACGGGATTTTACTTCGTATCAAAGAAAACTTATCTTATTCCCACTTTTTCCAGTAGTTGGCAGCTGCCCTGTAAAGAGGTAGACGCTGGCTGCGACATTTCGTTAGCTTGATTTCAGGATAATTATGAGCAAGAGCACCGCTGAGATCCGTCAGGCGTTTCTCGACTTTTTCCATAGTAAAGGACATCAGGTAGTTGCCAGCAGCTCCCTGGTCCCTAACAACGATCCAACTCTGCTGTTTACCAACGCCGGGATGAACCAGTTCAAGGACGTGTTCCTTGGCCTCGACAAACGTAATTATTCCCGCGCAACCACCTCGCAGCGCTGCGTGCGTGCGGGCGGTAAACACAACGATCTGGAAAACGTCGGTTACACCGCGCGTCACCACACCTTCTTCGAAATGCTGGGTAACTTCAGCTTCGGTGATTACTTTAAGCACGAGGCCATTCAGTTCGCATGGGAACTGCTGACGGGTGAAAACTGGTTTGCCCTGCCGAAAGAGCGCCTGTGGGTGACCGTGTATGAAACGGATGACGAAGCTTACGAAATCTGGGAAAAAGAAGTCGGTATTCCGCGTGAGCGCATTATCCGCATCGGTGATAACAAAGGCGCGCCGTATGCCTCAGATAACTTCTGGCAGATGGGCGACACCGGACCGTGCGGTCCGTGCACCGAGATTTTCTTCGATCATGGCGATCACATCTGGGGTGGCCCGCCGGGTAGCCCGGAAGAAGATGGCGACCGCTACATTGAGATCTGGAACATCGTCTTCATGCAGTTTAACCGCCAGGCTGATGGCACCATGGAACCGCTGCCGAAGCCGTCTGTGGACACCGGCATGGGTCTGGAGCGCATCGCGGCTGTGCTGCAGCACGTTAACTCCAACTACGAAATCGATCTGTTCAGCACGCTGATTAAAGCTGTGGCACAAGTCACGGGCGCAACGGATTTGGGTAATAAATCCCTGCGCGTTATCGCCGATCACATTCGTTCCTGTGCATTCCTGATCGCTGATGGGGTAACCCCGTCCAATGAAGGCCGTGGCTACGTGCTGCGTCGCATCATTCGTCGCGCGATTCGTCACGGCAACATGCTGGGCGCAAAAGACACATTCTTCTATAAACTCGTTGGTCCGCTGGTTAGCGTGATGGGTGCCGCGGGTGAGGATCTGAAACGCCAGCAGATGCAGGTCGAGCAGATCCTGAAAACGGAAGAAGAACAGTTTGCCCGCACGCTGGAGCGTGGTCTGGCGCTGCTGGACGAAGAGCTGGCAAAACTGACCGGCGATACGCTGGACGGTGAAACCGCCTTCCGCTTGTATGACACCTACGGCTTCCCGGTGGATCTCACCGCCGATGTGTGCCGTGAGCGTAATCTGAAAGTAGACGAAGCCGGTTTTGAAGCCGCAATGGAAGAGCAGCGCCGTCGGGCGCGTGAATCCAGCGGTTTTGGCGCTGACTACAATGCGATGATCCGCGTAGACGGCAGCTCAGAATTTAAAGGTTACGATCACACTGAACTGACCGGTAAAGTGACCGCGCTGTTTGTGGATGGCAAAGCGGTTGATGCCATCAGCGCAGGCCAGGACGCCGTTGTCGTGCTGGACGAAACGCCATTCTATGCAGAATCCGGCGGCCAGGTAGGTGATAAAGGCGAACTGAACGGTAACGGCTTTAGCTTTACCGTTAACGATACACAGAAATACGGCCAGGCGATTGGTCATCAGGGCAAGCTCGCGAACGGCTCTCTGAAAGTGGGCGATGGTGTGAAAGCGGAAGTGGATAACGCGCGCCGCGATCGCATTCGTCTTAACCACTCCGCCACCCACCTGATGCACGCCGCCCTGCGCGAAGTGCTGGGTACGCATGTTGCCCAGAAAGGTTCTCTGGTCAACGATAAAGCACTGCGCTTTGACTTCTCGCATTTCGAAGCGATGAAGCCTGCGGAAATCCGTGCGGTAGAAGATCTGGTTAACGCGCAAATTCGCCGTAACCTGCCAATCGAAACCAACATCATGGATCTCGATGCCGCGAAGGCGAAGGGCGCAATGGCGCTGTTTGGCGAGAAATATGACGAGCGCGTACGCGTACTCAGCATGGGTGATTTCTCAACTGAACTGTGCGGCGGTATCCACGCCTCCCGTACCGGTGACATCGGCCTGTTCCGCATTGTGTCTGAGTCTGGCACCGCAGCGGGCGTACGTCGTATTGAAGCCGTCACAGGGCAGGGGGCAATTGAAAGTCTGCATGCGCAAAGCGATCAATTGCACGACATCGCGCAACTGCTGAAAGGCGACAGCCAGAACCTGGGCGAAAAAGTGCGTAGCGTTCTGGATAAAACCCGTCAGTTAGAAAGAGAGCTGCAACAGCTTAAAGAACAACAGGCCGCACTGGAGAGCGCCAGCTTGTCCGGTAAGGCGGAAGATATCAATGGCGTGAAGCTGCTGGTCAGTGAACTGGCGGGCGTTGAGCCTAAGATGCTGCGTACTATGGTTGACGATCTGAAGAATCAGCTTGGTTCAACAGTTATCGTGCTGGCTACGGTCGCAGAAGGTAAGGTTTCTCTGATTGCGGGTGTGTCTAAGGACGTGACAGATCGCGTCAAAGCAGGGGAACTGGTAGGAATGGTTGCTCAGCAAGTGGGTGGCAAAGGGGGCGGTCGACCAGACATGGCCCAGGCTGGCGGCACTGATGCGTCAGCCCTTCCGGCAGCACTTGCTACTGTAAAAGGCTGGGTAAGCGCGAAGTTGTAATAATTACAAAGCGTATGCAAACGCCATAACCTTCGGGTTGTGGCGTGATTGCCACTACGCTATTGATAACGATAAAGTCAGGTTGAAGTTGTGTATATCGGCTAAACTTACGTTTAACAGAATGTAATGCCGTGACTGCTTACACGTAGCGTGTTTGTCATCGCTTACTTTTTGGCGTTATATGATGGATAATGCCGGGATACAGAGAGACCCGACTCTTTTAATCTTTCAAGGAGCAAAGAATGCTGATTCTGACTCGTCGAGTTGGTGAGACCCTCATGATTGGGGATGAGGTCACTGTGACTGTTTTAGGCGTGAAGGGTAACCAGGTACGTATTGGTGTTAACGCCCCTAAAGAAGTATCTGTTCACCGTGAAGAGATCTACCAGCGTATCCAGGCTGAAAAATCGCAGCAGTCCAGTTATTGATATTATCGCGTCTCGCTTAACCGCGAGACGCGGCTCTTTTCAGATTGTCCTCCTCTCCCGTTACACTTTCATTGCTTCTGCATTTCACCTTTAATTTCTTCTTCTCCCGATCGCTTTTCTTGCCTTCCACAAGCCACAGCGCCTGTCGTCTTTTGTATTCACGATGCAGATATTCTGCTGATAAAACATCCTTTTTGACCTTTTTACGCCCGAATTGCCTGCGAAGTGTGCAATCGATTCAGGGGTGGGAAAAATTGTTTGACTTATAAGTCCCAGAAAGTAATATGTGCGCCACGCAGCGACGATGAGCAGAAACAAGTTCTTCGAAGCACTCGCAAGAGGCGTGTGGTGAGGTGGCCGAGAGGCTGAAGGCGCTCCCCTGCTAAGGGAGTATGCGGTCAAAAGCTGCATCCGGGGTTCGAATCCCCGCCTCACCGCCATTTTGCATCCGTAGCTCAGCTGGATAGAGTACTCGGCTACGAACCGAGCGGTCGGAGGTTCGAATCCTCCCGGATGCACCATCTTCATCAGTGT
>NZ_FOYH01000014.1 GCF_900116015.1 Enterobacter sp. kpr-6 | reverse complement strand
AATCAAATTTTGGAGCGGGAAACGAGACTCGAACTCGCGACCCCGACCTTGGCAAGGTCGTGCTCTACCAACTGAGCTATTCCCGCTCTGTGTAACGCTGCAATTTCTGCATCGGTACGGGAGGCGCATTATACGAGAATTCATTTTAGCTGCAAGCCCTGCAGCGCAAAATTTTGATTTTTTTGTTCAAGTGCTGAATTAATCGGCAAGATGGTGATTTTGTATTCTGAATGGTTAAAAACCCCTCACCCTAACCCTCTCCCCTGGGGAGAGGGAACAGATCGAGTGCGGACTAATCTTTCCCCCTCTCCCCGAAAAGACGAGCGCGGGCTGGCCTTCCCCCTCTCCCCAGGGGAGAGGGCCGGGGTGAGGGGGCAACCCACCTTAAAGCTTAATAAAATGCTCCCGGTAATACGCCAGCTCCGCCACCGACTCGCGGATATCATCCATTGCCTGGTGCGTATTCTGCTTCTTCAGACCATCCAGCACTTCCGGCTTCCAGCGTTTAGCCAGCTCTTTCAGCGTGCTGACGTCGAGATAGCGGTAATGGAAATAGGCTTCCAGTTCCGGCATGTACTTAAACAGGAAGCGGCGATCCTGGCCGATGCTGTTGCCGCAAATCGGCGATTTCCCTGCCGGTACCCACTCTTTCAAAAACTCAATCGTCGCAAGCTCGGCCGCACGGTCGTCCTGGGTACTGGCTTTCACGCGATCCACCAGACCGCTGCCGGTATGGGTTCGCACGTTCCAGTCGTCCATCAGCGCCAGTTGTTCATCCGACTGATGCACGGCAATCACCGGGCCTTCTGCCAGAATGTTCAGGTTCGCATCGGTGACCAGCGTTGCAATTTCGATAATCCGATCCTGCTTAGGATCGAGGCCGGTCATTTCCAGATCGATCCAAATGAGGTTGTTTTCATTTGCACTCATGCTATTTTCCACCCTTCTCGCATAACCAGCCACATCTGGTTAACTACTATAAAATAGCGTGTATCATAGAGGTTTTGCCCATAAGGGGCGACCAGGAGTCAGCACGATTGAGTAAAAATAAACTCTCCAAGGGCCAACAACGCCGTGTCAAAGCGAATCATCAGCGGCGGCTCAAAACCTCTGTGGAGAAGCCGGAGCCTGATGACACCCTGTTTGGCGAGCCCGCTGAAGGTATCGTTATCAGCCGTTTTGGTATGCATGCCGACGTCGAAGCTGCCAACGGTGAAACGCACCGCTGCAACATCCGCCGCACAATCCGTTCGCTGGTCACCGGCGATCGCGTCGTCTGGCGTCCGGGTAAAGCCGCAGCCGAAGGGGTGAACGTTAAAGGGATCGTCGAAGCGGTGCACGAGCGCACTTCCGTCCTGACGCGCCCGGACTTTTACGACGGCGTGAAGCCTATCGCGGCCAATATCAATCAGATCGTGATTGTTTCCGCCATTCTGCCGGAGCTGTCACTTAACATCATCGACCGCTACCTGGTTGCCTGCGAAACGCTGGACGTTGAGCCGATCATCGTGCTGAACAAAATCGACCTGCTGGATGCAGAAGGCATGGCTTTTGTGAATGAGCAGATGGATATCTACCGCGGCATTGGTTACCGCGTGTTAATGGTGTCCAGCCACACGCAGGATGGTTTAAAACCGCTGGAAGAAGCTCTCACCGACCGCATCAGTATCTTTGCCGGGCAGTCCGGGGTGGGGAAATCCAGCCTGCTGAACGCGCTGCTGGGCCTGAAACAAGAAATTTTAGTCAACGACGTTTCCGATAACTCGGGGCTGGGTCAGCACACCACCACCGCCGCGCGCCTGTACCACTTCCCGCACGGCGGCGATGTGATCGACTCCCCCGGCGTGCGTGAATTTGGTCTGTGGCACCTTGAACCGGATCAGATCACCCACGGCTTTGTGGAATTTCACGACTATTTAGGCCACTGCAAATACCGCGACTGTAAGCACGATACCGATCCAGGGTGTGCCATTCGTGAAGCAGTCGATAATGGCAAGATCGCAGAAACCCGTTTCGAAAATTATCACCGCATTCTGGAAAGCATGGCGCAAGTAAAAACGCGTAAACACTTTTCTGATACCGATGATTGACCAGTAAGCTTGCCATCGCTCATTTTTAGATGATCCGCTATTTGAGTGCGGATCAAGAACGACATAAACAATAGCCTGGAGGCTACCTTGTTAGATTCATTCAAACTTTCGCTTCAATACATCCTGCCTAAACTGTGGCTTACCCGCCTCGCGGGCTGGGGCGCAAGCAAACGCGCAGGTTGGTTGACCAAACTGGTTATCGATCTGTTCGTCAAATACTACAAGGTCGATATGAAAGAGGCGCAAAAGCCGGATACCGCCAGCTATCGCACCTTTAACGATTTCTTTGTCCGCCCGCTGCGCGATGAAGTGCGTCCGCTCAATACCGATCCGAACGTGCTGGTGATGCCTGCGGATGGCGTGATCAGCCAGTTAGGTCGCATCGAAAACGACAAGCTGTTGCAGGCGAAAGGCCACAACTACAGCCTCGAAGCGCTGCTGGCAGGTAACTACCTGATGGCGGATCTGTTCCGCGAAGGGTCGTTTGTCACGACCTATCTGTCACCGCGCGACTACCATCGCGTACATATGCCGTGTAACGGTATCCTGCGCGAGATGATCTACGTGCCGGGCGATCTCTTTTCCGTTAACCATCTGACCGCGCGTAACGTGCCTAACCTGTTTGCCCGTAACGAGCGCGTTATCTGCCTGTTCGATACCGAATTCGGTCCGATGGCGCAAGTTCTCGTGGGTGCGACCATCGTTGGCAGCATTGAAACCGTGTGGGCAGGCACTATCACCCCGCCGCGCGAAGGTATCATCAAGCGCTGGACGTGGCCTGCAGGTGAAAGCGAAGGTTCCGTCGCACTGCTGAAAGGCCAGGAGATGGGTCGCTTTAAGCTGGGCTCTACGGTCATCAACCTCTTCGCACCAGGTAAAGTGGATCTCATGGAGCAGCTACAAAGCCTCTCCGTGACCAAAATCGGCGAACCGCTGGCCGTCTCCACCGAAGCCATTGTGATGCCGGAGCCGACGCCGCTTTCGCCGGAAGAGATTGAAGCCGAGCACGACGCCAGCCCGCTTGTGGACGACCACAAAGACCCTGTTTGATTTTTACAAAGGTAAACTGACGTGCGCCTGATTATCACTTTTCTGATGGCCTGGTGCCTCAGTATGGGGGCGTTCGCAGCGACCGTCCCCGACACAAAACAGATAACCCAGGAACTGGAGCAGGCTAAGGCGGCGAAAGCGTCGCCCGATCAGGCCGAAACCGTTGAGGTGCTCCAGGCCGCGCTCAATGCGCTCGACGAGCGAAACGCCTCGCTCGAGCGCGCTAAGCAATACCAGCTGGTTATCGACAACTTCGCCAAAACCTCCCAGACCCTGCGTTCGCAGTTCAATAACCTGCGCGACGAACCTAAATCCGTCCCCGCCGGAATGAGCTCTGACGCGCTGAATCAGGAGATCCTGCAAGTCAGCAGCCAGTTGCTGGATAAAACCCGGCTGGCGCAGCAGGAACAAGAACGCGCCCGCGAAATCAGCGACTCGCTGAGCCAGCTCCCGCAACAGCAAACCGATGCCCGTCGCCAGCTTAACGAGGTGGAACGTCGCGCCGGCACGCAAAGCGGCACGACCGCCCTCGCCCAGGCGCAGGCGTTCGCGGCACAGGCGGAATCCGCGCGCCTCAAAGCTCTGGTGGATGAACTGGAGCTGGCACAGCTCTCAGCCAATAATCGCCAGGAGCTGGCCCGGATGCGCTCAGAACTGGCGCAAAAACAGAGCGAGCAGCTCGACGCGTATTTGCAGGCACTGCGTAATCAACTCAACAGCCAGCGCCAGCGCGAAGCCGAACAGGCGCTGGAAAGCACCGAACTGCTGGCGGAAAACAGCGCCAATTTACCCGCCGGGATCGTCGCGCAGTTCAAAATTAACCGCGAACTGTCGCAGGCACTGAATCAACAGGCGCAGCGCATGGATCTGGTCGCCTCTCAGCAACGGCAGGCGACCAGCCAGACCTTGCAGGTACGTCAGGCGCTCAACACCCTGCGCGAACAGTCTCAGTGGCTTGGCGCATCCAATATGCTCGGCGAAGCGCTGCGTGCGCAGGTCGCCAGACTGCCGGAGATGCCGAAACCGCAACAGCTTGATACCGAAATGGCGCAGCTGCGTGTGCACCGGATGCGTTATGAGGATCTGCTCAACAAGCAGCCGCAACTGCGACAGCTTCGCCAGACCAACGGACAGGCGCTCACCAGCGAACAAAACCGCATTCTGGAAGCGCAGTTGCGCACGCAGCGTGAACTGCTCACCTCGCTGTTGCAGGGCGGCGACACGCTGATCCTTGAACTGACCAAACTTAAGGTGTCGCACACCCAGCTTGAAGATGCGCTGAAAGAGGTGAACGAGGCCACCCACCGCTACCTGTTCTGGACCTCAGACGTCAGCCCGATGACGCTCTCCTGGCCCATCGACATCGTGCAGGATTTGCGCCGCCTGATCTCACTCGACACCGTCAGCCAGTTGGGTAAAGCGACGCTGATGATGTTGACCAGCAAAGAGACGCTACTGCCACTGTTTGCCGCGCTCGGACTGGTGGGCTTCAGCCTCTATTCGCGCAAACACTTCACCCGTTTTCTGGAACGGTCTGCCGCCCGCGTGGGTAAGGTCACCCAGGATCACTTCTGGCTGACGCTGCGCACGGTGTTCTGGTCAATTCTGGTCGCCTCCCCGCTGCCGGTGCTGTGGGCCACGCTCGGTTACGGTCTGCGCGAAGCCTGGCCGTATCCGCTGGCGGTAGCGATTGGCGACGGCGTGACCGCCACCGTGCCGCTGCTGTGGGCAGTCATGATTTGCGCCACCTTTGCCCGTCCTAATGGCCTGTTTGTCACCCACTTTGGCTGGCCGCGCGCGCGCGTGGCACGGGGGATGCGCAACTATCTGATGAGTATTGGCATGATCATCCCGCTGATTATGGCGCTGATCATGTTTGATAATCTGAACGATCGTGAGTTTTCCGGATCCCTTGGCAGGCTCTGTTTCCTGCTGATCTGCGGCGCGCTGGCGATGGTTACGCTAAGCCTAAAGCGGGCGGGCATTCCGCTGTATCTCGATAAAACCGGCAGCAGCGATAACATGGGTAACCATTTGCTGTGGAACCTGTTGCTCAGTGCGCCTTTGCTGGCGATGCTCGCCGCCGCTGTCGGCTATCTGGCCACGGCGCAGGCGCTGCTGGCGCGTCTGGAAACCTCGGTCGCTATCTGGTTCCTGCTGCTGGTGGTGTATCACATCATCCGTCGCTGGATGCTGATCCAGCGTCGCCGTCTGGCCTTTGATCGCGCCAAGCATCGCCGGGCGGAGATCCTCGCTCAGCGCGCGCGGGGTGAAGAAGATCCGCACGCCATGACCAGTACCGAAGGCACGATCGATGTGGACATCAGCGAGGTGGATCTCGACACCATCAGTACCCAGTCGCTGCGGCTGGTGCGCTCGATCCTGATGCTGGTCGCGTTGCTGTCGGTGATTGTGCTGTGGTCGGAAATCCATTCTGCCTTCGGTTTTCTGGAAAACATCTCCCTGTGGGACGTGACGTCCACCGTGCAGGGCGTGGAAAGCCTGGAGCCGATTACCCTTGGCGCGGTGCTGATCGCCATTCTGGTGTTCATCATCACCACGCAACTGGTGCGCAATCTGCCCGCGCTGCTGGAGCTGGCGCTGTTGCAGCATCTCGATTTGACGCCGGGTACCGGTTACGCCATTACCACCATCACCAAATACCTGCTGATGCTGTTTGGCGGACTGGTGGGCTTCTCGATGATTGGTATCGAGTGGTCAAAACTGCAATGGCTGGTAGCGGCGTTAGGTGTGGGGCTGGGCTTCGGCTTACAGGAGATCTTCGCCAACTTTATTTCCGGCCTGATCATTCTGTTTGAAAAACCGATCAGGATCGGCGACACGGTGACGATCCGTGATTTGACCGGCAGCATCACGAAGATCAACACGCGCGCCACGACCATCAGCGACTGGGATCGCAAAGAGATCATCGTGCCGAACAAAGCGTTTATCACCGAGCAGTTTATCAACTGGTCGCTGTCGGACTCGGTGACGCGTGTGGTGCTGACGGTGCCTGCGCCGGCGGACGCCAACAGCGAAGAGGTGACGCAACTGCTCTATACCGCCGCCGAGCGCTGTTCGCTGGTGATTGATAACCCGCCCCCGGAAGTGTTTCTGGTCGATTTGCAGCAGGGTATTCAGCTTTTTGAACTGCGTATTTATGCCGCAGAGATGGGCCACCGGATGCCGCTACGCCACGAGATCCACCAGCTGATTCTGGCGGGCTTCCGCGAGCACGGTATCGACATGCCGTTCCCGCCGTTCCAGATGCGCCTGGAAACGTTGGGCGGTAAAGCCAGAACGCTCAATTCAACAGGGCGTGGCCGCCCGGCGGGGAGCCTGTAAACCCTCACCCCGGCCCTCTCCCTCAGGGAGAGGGTGAAAAGCGGGTCCGCACTCGAGCCGTCCCCTCTCCCGGCGGGAGAGGGTTAGGGTGAGGGGGAAACCCAGCCGCGGCCCAGCGCCGATCCCTGCACCCCATACTGATTAAGATAGCGATCCAGCTCCACCATTCCCGTCCAGCGGTTCTCACACCACAGCGGTGCGAGCAGCGTCGGGCGGCGGGCGCTGGCTGAGATCCGGTGGTAAATCACCTCCGCCGGCGTATGGCGGATCATCTCGCCTGCCGTCACCGTGTACGCATCCAGTTCAATCCCCTCAAGCCGCCCGGCTTCCCACGCTTTTGCCATCGTACTGCCTTTCACGATATGCAGCGGGTGCAGCTTAATCCCGTCCACACCCATCTCCACCACGCGGTTGAGCGTGTCGAGGCACTCCGCCTGCCCTTCCCCGGGTAAACCGACAATTAAATGACTGCACACCTTCAGCCCGCGTTCACGCGCCCGGCGGGCGGTTTGCTGATAACAGGCAAAATCATGGCCGCGATTAATCCGGTGCAGCGTTTTATCGTGCGCGGTCTGCAACCCCAGTTCGAGCCACACCTCGTAGCCCGACTGGTGATATTCACTCAGCAGATCCAGCACCGCATCCGGCACGCAGTCCGGGCGTGTGCCGACGCACAGCCCAACGATGCTGGCCTGGCTGACCGCCTGCTGATACATCGCACGCAGCACCTGCACTTCCGCCCAGGTGCTGGTATACGCCTGGAAATAAGCGAGGTAGCGTTTTGCGCGGTTAACCAGCTGCGATTGATACGTCAGTTGTTCTGCGATGGAGTGATTTTGCTGGGTTTCGTCGGCAAACGAGGCCACATTACAAAAAGTGCAGCCACCCCGCCCGATGGTGCCATCCCGGTTAGGACAGCTAAACCCGCCGTGCAACGTCAGTTTATGGACTTTCTCCCCATAACGGCGGGCAAGATCGCCACCAAACATATTGACTAATTTATGTAACTGCATAATCTGATAGACCGGCCTGATGAAAGGGCCAAGCCTGCCACTGATACTCTTTTTCGGCGATGACCTGGATCAATCGTCAGAGAAGACGCTCACCTATTGCATAATCAAGCAAAATTACCGCAATTTCATTCACGCCGTACATGATTACTTTTCCTTATGTTGTACGACTATTTTTCAAAAATAGTTCACATTGTGTAAAACAGTGACTTTATGCGGGCCAGACAAAAAAGGCAGTGGAAAATCCTGCCTTAAATTTTAAAAACAGGACAGTCCCGCAATAACAGCGCTTCCCTATAGTGAGGGGGATCACAGAACGAATCGGCCTTCCTGCTCGTTGCGGCGGTAACAAATCCCATCAATTCTTTTTAATTTCATTAAGTTAAACCACTGTTAGCACATTTTTGCATAAATAAGATTGCCATTTGACCTGTGTAGTAAATCCCGATAACTTGGAAATCCGCTGGAAGCTTTCTCGATGAGCGGTCTGCTCATCATATTTATGCAGTAATTGAGATTCCCTCTTAAGCAAGTCCTCAACACTTGTTTGACATACGCGAAAAGGAATAAAGAGGGCGACATGCGAGGCCTGTAAGCCCCGTCGCCGCGCTCTTTCTGTGCCTGTGCGTAACGCTCAAGAGGGACTCCCGTAGAGCCTGGGGAGGTTCACTGATATGTTGTACGATAAATCCCTTGAGAGGGATAACTGTGGTTTCGGCCTGATCGCCCACATAGAAGGCGAACCTAGCCACAAGGTAGTGCGTACCGCTATTCACGCACTGGCCCGAATGCAGCACCGTGGTGCGATCCTTGCCGATGGTAAAACCGGCGACGGTTGCGGCCTGCTGCTACAAAAACCTGACCGTTTCTTCCGCATCGTTGCCGAAGAGCGCGGCTGGCGCTTAGCCAAAAACTACGCCGTGGGCATGCTGTTCCTGAATCAGGATCCTGAAAAAGCCGCCGCGTCACGCCGCATCGTAGAAGAAGAACTTCAGCAAGAAACCCTGTCGATTGTTGGCTGGCGCGATGTGCCGACTAACGAAGGGGTGCTCGGTGAAATCGCCCTCTCCTCGCTGCCACGTATTGAACAGATTTTTGTTAACGCCCCGGCAGGCTGGCGTCCACGCGATATGGAACGCCGTCTGTTTATCGCGCGTCGCCGTATCGAAAAACGTCTCCAGGAAGATAAAGAGTTCTACGTCTGTAGCCTCTCGAACCTGGTTAACATTTATAAAGGTCTGTGTATGCCGGCAGATTTGCCGCGCTTTTACCTGGACCTGGCGGACCTGCGCCTGGAATCGGCCATTTGCCTGTTCCACCAGCGCTTCTCCACCAACACCGTACCGCGCTGGCCGCTGGCTCAGCCGTTCCGCTATCTGGCGCACAACGGCGAAATCAACACCATTACCGGTAACCGCCAGTGGGCACGCGCCCGTACCTATAAATTCCAGACCCCGCTGATCCCGGATCTGCACAGCGCTGCGCCGTTCGTAAACGAAACCGGTTCGGACTCCAGTTCCATGGATAACATGCTGGAACTGCTGCTGGCCGGCGGGATGGACATCGTCCGCGCCATGCGCCTGCTGGTACCACCGGCCTGGCAGAACAACCCGGACATGGACCCGGAACTGCGCGCGTTCTTCGACTTTAACTCCATGCACATGGAGCCGTGGGACGGCCCGGCGGGCATCGTGATGTCCGATGGTCGCTTCGCCGCCTGTAACCTCGACCGTAACGGCCTCCGCCCGGCGCGCTACGTCATCACCAAAGATAAGCTCATCACCTGTGCCTCCGAAGTGGGGATCTGGGATTACCAGCCGGACGAAGTGGTCGAAAAAGGCCGCGTCGGACCTGGCGAGCTGATGGTGATCGACACCCGCGGCGGCCGCATTCTGCACTCCGCTGAAACCGATGACGATCTGAAAAGCCGCCACCCGTATAAAGAGTGGATGGAGAAGAACGTCCGTCGTCTGGTGCCGTTTGAAGATCTGCCGGATGACGCCGTGGGCAGTCGCGAGATGGGCGACGACCTGCTGGCCAGCTTCCAGAAGCAGTTTAACTACAGCGCCGAAGAGCTGGATTCCGTGATCCGCGTGCTCGGTGAGAACGGCCAGGAAGCGGTCGGTTCAATGGGTGACGATACCCCGTTTGCCGTGCTCTCCAGCCAGCCGCGCATTATTTACG
This sequence comes from Enterobacter sp. kpr-6, assembly GCF_900116015.1. Classification (GTDB taxonomy): domain Bacteria; phylum Pseudomonadota; class Gammaproteobacteria; order Enterobacterales; family Enterobacteriaceae; genus Enterobacter_D. Next base: position 66,606 of record NZ_FOYH01000014.1, on the reverse strand, counting down.
ATTACTTCCGTCAGCAGTTCGCGCAGGTCACCAACCCGCCAATCGATCCGCTGCGTGAAGCCCACGTGATGTCGCTGGCGACCAGCATTGGCCGCGAGATGAACGTCTTCTGCGAAGCCGAAGGCCAGGCGCACCGCCTGAGCTTTAAGTCGCCGATTTTGCTGTACTCCGATTTCAAACAGCTCACCACCATGACGGAGCACCACTATCGCGCCGACACGCTGGATATCACTTTCGACGTGAATGAAATTTCCCTCGAAGAGAAAGTGAAAGCGCTGTGTGACAAAGCTGAAGAGATGGTGCGCGACGGCACCGTTCTGCTGGTGCTCTCTGACCGCAATATCGCCAAAGATCGTCTGCCGGTTCCGGCTCCGATGGCAGTGGGCGCGATTCAGACCCGCCTGGTGGATAAGAGCCTGCGCTGCGACGCCAACATCATTGTCGAAACCGCAAGCGCCCGCGATCCGCACCACTTCGCCGTGCTGCTCGGCTTTGGTGCGACGGCTATCTACCCGTATCTCGCCTACGAAACGCTGGCGAAACTGGTGGATACGAACGCCATTGATAAGAACTACCGCACCGTGATGCTGAACTACCGTAACGGCATCAACAAAGGTCTGTACAAAATCATGTCCAAAATGGGCATTTCGACCATCGCCTCTTACCGCTGCTCGAAACTGTTCGAAGCGGTCGGTCTGCATGACGATGTCGCAGATCTCTGCTTCCAGGGCGTGATCAGCCGTATCGGTGGCGCAGGCTTTGCTGACTTCCAGCAGGATCTGATGAACCTGTCGAAGCGTGCGTGGCTGGCGCGTAAACCGCTGGATGCGGGCGGCCTGCTCAAATACGTGCACGGTGGCGAATACCACGCCTACAACCCGGACGTGGTGAAAACGCTGCAACAGGCGGTACAGACCGGTGATTACAGCGATTACCAGCAGTATGCAAAACTGGTGAACGAACGCCCGGCCGCCACGCTGCGCGATTTGCTGGCGATTAACCCGCCAGCCGACGCCGTCAGCATTGATGATGTCGAGCCTGCGCAGGAATTGTTTAAGCGTTTTGACACCGCAGCAATGTCTATCGGCGCGTTAAGCCCGGAAGCACACGAAGCGCTGGCGGAAGCGATGAACAGCATCGGCGGGAACTCGAACTCCGGCGAAGGCGGGGAAGATCCGGCGCGCTACGGCACCAATAAAGTGTCGCGCATCAAACAGGTGGCCTCCGGTCGCTTTGGCGTGACGCCGGCGTATCTGGTCAACGCCGACGTGATCCAGATTAAAGTCGCTCAGGGCGCGAAGCCGGGTGAAGGCGGTCAGTTACCGGGCGATAAAGTCACCCCGTACATCGCCAAACTGCGCTACTCCGTGCCTGGCGTGACGCTGATTTCGCCGCCGCCGCATCACGATATTTACTCTATCGAAGATCTGGCGCAGCTGATTTTCGACCTGAAACAGGTCAACCCGAAAGCGATGATTTCCGTGAAGCTGGTATCCGAACCAGGCGTCGGCACCATCGCCACCGGTGTGGCGAAAGCCTACGCGGATCTGATCACCATTGCTGGCTACGACGGCGGCACCGGCGCAAGCCCGCTCTCCTCGGTGAAATATGCCGGGTGTCCGTGGGAACTGGGTCTTGTGGAAACCCAGCAGGCGCTGGTGGCGAATGGTCTGCGTCACAAGATCCGTTTGCAGGTCGATGGCGGTCTGAAAACCGGCGTGGATATCATCAAAGCGGCCATTCTGGGTGCGGAAAGTTTCGGCTTCGGTACCGGCCCGATGGTGGCGCTGGGCTGTAAATACCTGCGTATTTGCCATCTGAACAACTGCGCAACCGGTGTTGCAACCCAGGACGAAAAACTGCGTAAAAACCACTATCACGGTTTGCCGTTCAAAGTGACTAACTACTTTGAATTTATCGCCCGCGAAACCCGCGAGTTGATGGCGCAGCTTGGCGTGACGCGCCTGGTGGATCTGATTGGTCGCACCGATCTGTTAAAAGAGCTGGAAGGCTTCACCGCTAAACAGCAGAAACTGAATCTGCACAAACTGCTGGAAACCGCCGAGCCGCATCCGGGCAAAGCGCTGCACTGCACGGAAACCAACCCGCCGTTTGATAATGGCGTACTGAACGCGCAGTTGCTGCAACAGGCGAAGCCGTTTGTCGATGAGCGCCAGAGCAAAACCTTCTGGTTTGATATCCGCAACACCGACCGTTCTGTGGGCGCGTCGCTGTCCGGGTATATCGCCCAGACGCACGGCGATCAGGGTCTGGCGTCCGATCCGATTAAAGCGCACTTCAGCGGTACCGCAGGCCAGAGCTTTGGCGTGTGGAACGCAGGCGGCGTGGAACTGTATCTGACTGGCGATGCCAACGACTATGTCGGTAAAGGCATGGCGGGCGGTCTGCTGGCGGTGCGTCCTCCGGTGGGTTCTGCCTTCCGCAGCCACGAAGCGAGCATTATCGGCAACACCTGTCTGTACGGCGCGACCGGCGGTCGTCTGTATGCCGCAGGCCGTGCGGGTGAGCGTTTTGGCGTGCGTAACTCCGGTGCTATCACCGTGGTTGAAGGTATCGGCGATAACGGCTGTGAATATATGACCGGTGGGATCGTCTGTATCCTCGGTAAAACCGGGGTGAATTTCGGGGCCGGTATGACGGGCGGTTTCGCCTACGTACTGGACGAAGATGGCGAGTTCCGCAAACGCGTGAACCCGGAACTGGTGGAAGTGCTGAGCGTCGATGACCTCGCCATCCATGAAGAGCACCTGCGCGGTTTAATCACCGAGCACGTGCAGCATACCGGTTCCTCGCGCGGCGAAGAGATCCTGGCGAACTGGCCAGCGTTCTCGACGAAATTCGCGCTGGTTAAGCCGAAGTCCAGCGATGTGAAAGCACTGTTGGGTCACCGTAGTCGTTCCGCAGCAGAGCTGCGGGTGCAGGCGCAGTAAGGGGAAGCAATGAGCCAGAATGTCTATCAATTTATCGACTTACAGCGCGTTGATCCGCCTAAAAAAGCGCTGAAGATCCGTAAAATTGAATTTGTTGAAATTTACGAGCCGTTTTCAGAAGGCCAGGCCAAAGCACAGGCAGATCGCTGCCTGTCCTGCGGCAATCCCTACTGCGAGTGGAAATGTCCGGTCCATAACTACATCCCGAACTGGCTGAAGCTGGCCAATGAAGGGCGTATTTTCGAAGCGGCGGAACTGTCGCATCAGACCAACACCCTGCCGGAAGTGTGCGGGCGTGTGTGTCCGCAGGACCGTCTTTGTGAAGGGTCCTGTACGCTGAACGATGAGTTTGGTGCGGTGACGATCGGCAACATCGAGCGCTATATCAACGATAAAGCGTTCGAAATGGGCTGGCGTCCGGACATGACCGGCGTGCGTCAGACCGACAAACGCGTGGCGATCATCGGCGCAGGTCCGGCAGGTCTGGCGTGTGCCGACGTGCTGACCCGCAACGGCGTTAAAGCCGTGGTCTTTGACCGTCACCCGGAAATCGGCGGTCTGCTGACCTTCGGTATCCCGGCGTTCAAGCTGGAAAAAGAGGTCATGACCCGTCGCCGTGAAATTTTCACCGACATGGGCATTGAGTTCAAACTCAACGTGGAAGTCGGTCGTGACGTACAGCTTAGCGATCTGCTGAAAGATTACGATGCCGTGTTCCTCGGCGTCGGCACCTATCAGTCGATGCGCGGCGGACTGGAAAACGAAGACGCATCCGGCGTATTCGACGCCCTGCCGTTCCTCATCGCCAACACCAAGCAGTTGATGGGCTTTGGCGAAACAGCGGACGAACCTTTCGTCAGCATGGAAGGCAAACGCGTGGTCGTGCTGGGCGGTGGTGATACCGCGATGGACTGCGTGCGCACCTCTATTCGCCAGAACGCAACGCATGTGACCTGTGCGTATCGTCGTGACGAAGAGAACATGCCGGGCTCACGCCGCGAAGTGAAAAACGCGCGTGAAGAAGGCGTAGAGTTCCAGTTCAACGTGCAGCCGCTGGGCATTGAAGTGAATGCCAACGGCAAGGTGAGCGGTGTGAGAATGGCGCGTACCGAAATGGGCGCACCGGATGCATACGGTCGCCGTCGCGCAGAAATCGTTGCCGGTTCCGAGCACGTGGTGCCTGCCGATGCCGTGGTGATGGCGTTTGGTTTCCGTCCGCACAGCATGGAATGGCTGGCAGAGCACAGCGTTGAGCTGGATTCGCAGGGCCGTATTATTGCGCCGGAAGGCAACGAAAATGCGTTCCAGACCAGCAACCCGAAAATCTTCGCCGGTGGTGACATCGTGCGTGGATCAGATCTGGTCGTCACCGCCATCGCCGAAGGGCGAAAAGCGGCTGACGGGATCATGAACTGGCTGGAAGTGTAAAACCTTTCCCCTCACCCTAACCCTCTCCCAAAGGGAGAGGGGACACAGACGCCCTCTCCCTACCCTTCTAACATACACTCCCTCTCCCTCAGGGAGAGGGCGGGGTGAGGGTGTTTATATTGACTTTAATTACCGCTTTTTTAATCTCCTGCGGCGACGTCACCACGCAGCCCGGCTTATGCGGCTCTCCCGGAAAAAATACCGCGAACATCCCAGGCCGTAACGTCACTACCTGCTCATCGGCAATCTGCGCACAAAGCTGGTAATCCTCTTCCACATGCTTCTCTTCGCACCCAAGCGCAGAGTCCGCCACGCCGTAATAAATCCGCTCCTCCCCACTCAGCAGCAGTTGAATATCAATATATTGCTCATGCAGTTCCGCTTTTTTATCCCCAGACGGCTGCGTGGCAAACTGCATCACATTCATAAAGATATCATCGCCTTGTAGCGCATAGCGCCCCGGCGCTTTTTCGTGGGGGCTTTCAGACAGCGCCTGCGTTAACGCCTCTTTCAGCACCCTGTGTAACCCCGCAGACGCCAGCGTCTGGCTGTCACCCATCATCATGATTTTTCTCCTGTCGCCAGCAATGCTGCACCCAGTAAGCCAGCGTCATTGCGATAATGCGCCGCACTCAATTCAACGTGATAAATCCCCGGCTCCTGTGCCAGCCAGTGACGTACCTGCGCCAGATAGCCCTCAGCAAGCCCGACGCTGCCGCCGATCACTACGCGCTGACAGTCGGTTATCGCTTTCACATCGGCAATTAACCGTGCCAGCACTCGCGCCGAGGATTGCACCAGTAACCGGGCCTGTTCATGCCCGTCTGCTGCGCGGGCGAAAATGGTTTTTGCGTCACATCCGGCCAGATCGCCCTGGGCTGCCGCCGAGATTCCGCGCCCGGAGGCGATGGCTTCCACACAGCCTCTCCGACCGCAGCCGCACACCGGGCCGTTTGGGTCTGCCAGCGTATGCCCGAGATGCCCGGCGAGTCCTCCCGTGCCGGTCTGTAATTTGCCGCTGCTTACCACGCCACCACCGACGCCGGTGGAAACGGTTATAAACACCATATCGCTGATGCCATCGGCCAGGGCGTGGTATTCCGCCCATGCCGCCGCCTGTGCGTCATTCACCGCCTGCGTCGGCAGACCGGTGATCGCTTCCAGCGTCTGCACCAGCGGGAAGTGCATCAGTCCACCGAGATTTTGCGGGTTGATCGCCAGCAGCGTTCCCTCATGGATAATCCCGGTCGAGGCGATAGCCACCCGCTGTGCCTGCGCTTTCAGGGGGCTGACTAATTCGTTTAGCGCATCGCGCAATGCATCCGGGGTTTTACTGGCAGGCGTAGGCAGTTCGCGCCGTTCGTGGATGCGTAAATCTGTACTTACCAGAGCGGCGGCCAGTTTGGTGCCGCCAATATCAATCGCCAGCGTGGTCATTACATCGCCTTTTCATATTCCCTACGAATAATGCCCGGCGCAAAGGCCGGGCAATCAGACTAACTTTTGGTTTTCATCAGGGCGCTTTTGTCAGCCCCCCGCACAACAGCCCCGCTAAAGGGTTTACCGTCGATGGCATCGTGCGTGCGTAACGCTTCCGGGCGCAGCCAGCGCTGGACGCGTGACGGCATATCCAGGCCAATCAACAGGATCACCACGAAGGTCAGGCTAAAGGAGAGGGAACCTAACGCAGTGCCCAGTTCCATTTTCTGCGCAAACAGCGCGCCGATAATCGGAGCCAGTGCGCCGCCCAGTGCGCCAACGTTGTAGGTAAAGCCAAGCCCTGCCGCACGCTGGTCGGTATCAAAATAGCCGCCGATGAGTTTCGGTAAGATCCCGGAGATCCCCTGCCCCAGCATTTGCTGGAAGAACAGCAGGGCTCCCAGTACCCAGATATTCGCCCCGCCGATGGCGAACACCGGGACAATCAGCAGTTGCGACGCCAGCAGGCTGTACACGTAGGCTTTACGCGTTCCGAGCCAGTCACCGAGAAAACCGCCCACGCAGCAACCCACCGCCGCACCAAAGCCGCTGAAGAACAGCACTTTCGCCACCATCGCCGGATCGTAAGCCAGTTCGGTTTTCAAATAGGTCGGTAACAGCGCCTGAATCGGCCACGAGTACAGAAAGGCGAACAGCACCACCACCATCAGCGTCACGCCGGTCGGCCAGCGTTTGCCGCTGCTTTGCACCATAAAGCTGATAAAGATCGCCGCGCACATCAGGCCCAGCACCACCACCAGCCCGGCGTTACCCGCATGACCGGTAAAGCAGAACCACAGCGCGGTCGCCGCCGCGATCGTCATCAGGACGTTAACCACCCGCAGCTTGCCCCGGTAGAGGATATCCACCATCGTGCGTACCGGCGCTTTACCGGCATGTTTCTGCTTCCAGTCTTCTGCTTCAGGAATGTTTTTACGCAGCCAGAGCGCGAAGATAATCGGCAGGATGCCGATGAAGAACAGCGCCCGCCAGCCCCACACCGGGACCACGAGGCTGTAAACCTGGGCGGCGATCACCGCGCCTACGGAGAAGCCCGAAATCAGAAATCCGCTGGCTTTATTGCGCAGCTGTTTCGGCCAGCTTTCAATGACGTAGGTGGCGCTGGAGCCGTACTCGCCCGCCATCCCCATGCCGATCACCAGCCGGGCGATAAACATGGTGGTGTAGCCCGGCGCGAAGCCGCAGGCCAGCGTGCCGAGAGAGAATAAAACGATGCTCGATACCATCGCGAGGCGGCGGCCATAGCGGTCACCCATTGCGCCAAGCATCAGCCCGCCAAACCAGCGGGAGATAAACGCCGCTGAGATCAAACTGGCCGCCTGCACCGTTGTCAGGCCAAACTCGCCCTGAATTTCAGTCAGCACCAGGGCAATCAGAACAAAATCAAAACCATCAAGCAGATAGCCGAGCCATGCGGCGGAAAATGCCCGCCATTGCGACCGGTTAAGGTGGCGATACCACGGGATATTTTGGGTTGTCGTACTCATGTTGAGTCTCCCGCGATGGGGGTGCCCCATACGCTTTGGTATGAATGTGTTAACAATTTTTTACCCTCACCCTGGCCCTCTCCCTGAGGGAGAGGGAAAAAAGCGAGTCCGAACTCGGGCTGTCCCCTCTCCCTTAGGGAGAGGGTGAGGGTGAGGGCTTAGCCGCGCTCCTGCATCAACTGCTGAGCCAGTGCTTTCAACTGCGGCAGATATTTTTCATCGACCGGGGCAAAGGGTTTACGGCACAGTGGTACAGACAGCACATCCATGTAATGCAGTACCGTTTTCAGGCCACGGAACACGCCCACCTGAATGAGCTGATCGATGACGCTGTTGCACTGGCTTTGCAGTGCCTGCGCGGTGGCGATGTCGCCCGCTTTCAGCGCCTGTTCAATGCCTTTGTAACGCCAGCCCATAATGTTGTAGGTACTGCCGATCCCACCGTCGGCCCCTGCCAGCAGGCCTGACGCGAAGATCTCGTCATAGCCGTTGTAGAGCACCAGATCCGGATGCGCGCGGCGGATCTGCTCCATCTGGTAGAGATCACCGGAGGTCTGTTTCAGTGCGCCGACGCCTGGCAGCGTCACCAGCGTGTTGATTTGATCGAGGGTGAGCTTCACACCGCTCAGGGCAGGAATGTTATACACCACCATCGGTAAACCATCAGATGAATCAATGATTGCGCGATAGTGCTCGCAATGTTCGTCGAAGCTGAACGGATAGTAGAACGGCGTAACGGCGGAGACAGCGTCATAACCATAGCGGCTGGCGGCGGCGGCCAGTTGCTGGCTTTCCCCGGTGCTGACGGTACCCACATGGGCAATCAGCGTGATCTTCCCTTTTGCTTCTTCGGCCACGATCTCAAGCACTTCCTGGCGCTCGGCGATGCTTTGCACAAAGGCTTCGCCAGTGGAGCCGCCCACGTACAGGCCATCAATACCCTGCGCGATATTAAAGCGTACCAGGCGGCGCAGACTGTCGGTATCAAGGCGTTGTTGCTGATCGAACGGGGTAAGTAACGCGGGCATAACACCCTGGAGACGGACTGACATAAAGACCTCATAGTTCATGAATGATGAATAACGGCATACCTTTATACCTGTTATACCAGTGAGATCGATAAGCAGGATAGCGCCGATCGTTCAGAATGCGATCGGCCTCACTAAATGATCGTGACGATCTCAGGCGTTACTTACGGGATTTTTTCTTTTTCAGCCAGGCGTGCCAGGCGGCAAACACGCTGTTGAGGTGGGTTTGTAGCGCGCAATCGGCGGCGTCAGGATCGCGGGCGCGAATGGCGTCCACAATCGCAATATGCTGCTGATAGCTTTCATTATTGTGGGCGTGTAACTCTTTTTCCGGCACCGTTGGACGCGCGGCGATCAGCCAGTCTAACAGGGCGACGTGGATCGCCATGAAAATCGGGTTGCCGGGGATCTCCGCCAGCACGCGGTGAAATTCCACATCCGAGCGGATAAACAGCGCGTTGTCATCCAGCGACTGGCTGTTGAGTTCGAGCGCTTTGCCCAGGCGCGCAATCTGCGCATCGGTGGCGTGAACGGCGGCGTGGCGTACCAGACTGGATTCAAAGAACAGGCGCAACTGCTCGAAATGCGCAATGCCGTCCGGGTGGGTCATGAAATCCTTCGCCATGCCGGAAAGCTCGCCAATGATGGTATCGGCGGAGGGACGGGAGACGCGGGCGCGCTCACCGTTATTGATCTGTACCAGGCCTTTGCGCTTCAGCGCGGCGAGCGCTTCACGCACGGAGGGGCGACCAACGTTAAAAAAGGTCATCAGTTCGCGCTCTGACGGAAGCTGTTCCCCTTCGGCAAACTCGCCACGGCGGATCATCTGCTCCAGCTCTTCTTCCACCATATCGGACAACTTTTTACGTGCCAGCGGGCGCTGACGCAGGGTTCGTCCAATGATTGCTGAGTTTTTTTCAGTCTGATCTTCGCCGGAATGACTCATAAGCGCCGTATTAAATGGAGTAACAGAACGAATTGCATAATAACACAATAAGCGGCGCGAAAAGCAAAACGGGCCCGTAAGGGCCCGGAGGGGTGCTGGTCAGTCGCGGCGGTAAATTTGCCCGGTGAGAAAATCAGGCCAGTTCTTTTCAAAGAAGATGCTTTGCAGATCGCCGCAGTTGCGCAGCGGTTTGCTGTAAATCGCAAATTCGTTGTTGCGCCAGGTTACGCACAATTGTTCTTGCCGCAGGCTGGTTTTCTCGGAGAGAAAACGAAATTGCCCGAGCGGTTCTTCCCGGCTCTCCGGCTGAACGTCGCCCTGTTCGGAACACATTACGCGCGCGCCGCGACTGCCGCCGCCCTGCCCGATGTAAGTCTCCAGCGCCGCCAGCATCGCTTCTGATGCCAGCGCCATTTGCCGCCACTGAAAGCTGAACGCCGCCTGATTCGGATGGGTTATCGCCACGCCGTCGCGGGCGATCCGCTGATTCAGCGCGCACGCCTCCTGACGCGCTTCCCCTACCCGGCTGGTATTGCAGATAAATCCTGCCCGATCGCTCATCCGCTGCTGCACCTGAGCGCGAACATCCTCAATGCGCAGGGCCTCCGGGTGGCGGCTGTCGCGCTGGATTTGCGCCAGCACCGCCGTCAGTTCGTTCTCAAACAGGCTGTTCACCGGCTCGCGTGGCGTGGCGGCAATGTGTTTGGCGCAGCGTAAGCCAAAAACCTGCCCGGCATTGAGCGCCGCGCCGCCTGGCCGCGTCACGCCGTGGGTCCCCGCCGCCTCGCCAACCGCGTAGCAGCCGTTCAGCGACGAGTGCCCCCAGGTGTCCACCGCAATGCCGCCGTTCATGTGCTGATGATTGACGTTAAACGCCAGCGGATGCTGCGTGAGATCGTAGCCGTGGTGTTTATAAAGCTCGATAGCCAGCGGATTCATGTGCCGCAGCCGGTCGATGGGCTGTTCCAGACAGGCGTTGTTGTTGCAAAGGTACTGGTAAACATCGTCGTCGAGATTATCGAGCGAAAATGGCGCATCCCCCGGCACGGGCAGCGGGTTGCGGTTGAAATCCATGTACACCGTGCGCCCGGCCTGCGACTCGTTATAAATCGCCAGATCCACCAGGCTTGAACCAAAGTTCAGCATCCGCGTGGCGTGGATCGGCCACTGGTAACCTTTGCGGAAAATGTTCGATACCAGCTCGCGGGTGGTGCGGTAATAGCGCGCCAGAAAGTTGTGCTCGTCGCCGTGATCATCCACTGAATAGATGTAAGGCATGCTTTGCACATAGGTGCCGGACAGATTCCACGGGAAATCGTCGCGGCGGGTGCCGATGCCAAACTGGTGCTCGGTTAAATTGACGGTTTCGATGCCCGCCTCCAGCGCCAGGCCCAGCGATCCGAAGCAGCGTTTCGGGTAGACGCTGTCGCGGAACAGTTCGCCCGGGCCGCCGGAGGCCAGCACGACGCTGGCGCTGCGCAAAAGGCAGAGTCCCCACGGGTTGTCTGTACCCCGCGCGCCTTTCACGATGGCAATGGCACCCACGATGCGACGGGCATCGCCCTCGCCTTCGGTGAGCAGGCGGATCACCGTGGCGTGATCGACAAAAGGCACGTCCAGCAGCACCGCCTCTTCTGCCAGCACTTTGACCATCAGGCGCGAGGTGCGCGGCCCGCAACTGGTGGCGCGCCCTACTTCATCATGATCGGTCTGATAGCGCAGCACCGCGCCGTATTCATCCTCCGGCAGCGGCAGGCCGATACTTTTCAGGCCGATAAAGGCTTCCACCGATCCCACCGCTTCCACGTAGGCGGTATCACCGTCCATCGCGCCGCCTGCGCCGATGGCGCTCGCCAGCCGGGTGAAATCATCACCGTGAAAGCTGGTGGAGGCGGTGTGCAGCGTTTGCTTATCGGACCCGGAACAGGCCGACGTTCCCCAGAACAGCGTTTGCGTGGCGACCAGCACATCCACACGACGGCGACGCAATTCCACCGCTGCCCGCAGTCCCGCCGCTCCGCTGCCCACCACCAGCGCATCGCTGTGGTACACCGGAATACGGTAGTCGCCCAGCGTCAGCGTGCTGTGCGCCTGCGCCGCCCGTACCGGGTGCGGCATGGTGACATTCGTGAGATTGTCGAGGATCGCCTGCGGGATCGTCGTTGTCATCGCTTACCTCTACTGTTTACTGGTGGAAATGGGGGATGCCAGCCCGGAAAGGGTGCGTTTTTCGGTGCTCTGCACGCTTTTACGCACGCCCAGCAACAGCACGCTGCTGACCAGCATCACGCAGGCGGCCACGAACCAGACCGTGCTCATGGAGTATTTGTCGGCAAAATACCCCGCCAGCACCGGCGAGATGCCGCCTGCGGTCATGCCGATGTTCATCACCAGCCCAATCGCCGAGCCGCGCAGTTGCTCCGGCACCAGTTCAGCAGTGAACGACAGCACCAGCGGCGTGATCGGATACCCAAGCAGGCCGAGGAACAGCACCAGCACAATTACCACGAAGACCGGCAGTTGCATCACCATCGCCGCCATCAGCAGGCTACTGAGCAGGGTGACGCCAATCAGCACCCGGCGCTTGCGGGCAAAGTCGCCCTTATCGCAGTAACGCCCGAGTAAGAATCCGCCCAGTGCGCCGGTCAGCCCCAGCAGGCTGGCGATGGTTCCCGCCACGCCGATGGAGAGTTGCTTCATGTTCATCAGGAAGGTCGGGGCCCACAGCAGCACGATCCACCAGCCGCTCAACAGCAGGAAGTAGTAGAAGGCGATCAGCATGACGGCGCGGTTTTTGAACAGCAGTTTTAGCGGCACTTTTTCTTTGTGCGCCACGGCGACGACTTTTTTCGGTTCCGATTTGACCAGCAGCGCATAGGCTAATGCCACCAGCAGACCGAGCCCACCCGCCACGTAAAACACCACGCGCCAGCCGTACAGCGGCCCGAGCATCGCCCCAAGCCAGGTACCGAAAAAGCCGCCTATCGGGTAGCCCATCCAGTACAGTGACATCACGGTGGTGCGTTGTTTCTCACTGGTGACGTTCGCCACTTCCAGCGAGGCCGCAGGCCAGAAAACCCCTTCGCCAATGCCGGTCATGACGCGGTAGAAAATCAGCGACGTCATGCTCCCCGCGATGCCCGTGAGCATGGTGGCCAGCGAGAACATCACCAGCCCTAAAATCAGCACCGGTTTGCCGCTGAGCTTGTCGGCGATAATGCCGGAGATAAACAGAAAGCCGATAAAGCCATAAAAGAAAGAACTGAGCAGAATGCCTGACTGCCCTTTTTCCAGCCCGAAATCGCTGGCGATAAGACCTATCGCGGATGAAACGGTCATACGGTCTACGGAGTACATCATGTAGCCTAATCCGCAGAGTATGGAAACCAGCACCATCCTTTTCGTATCTGTATGCATAATGCCCTCGACTAACCTGATGAGACTGACGAGAAATCAGATACCGCTTTATTCTGACTAACAGTGACTCTGGTGACGCGCTTTGCAGGTTTCCAGCACCTCGTCGGGATCGCGCTGCCACCAGTTGTGCGCAGAAAAGATCTCCACCTCGTGTGCGCCCGTAAAGCCGAGCGCTTCGACAGCAAGCCGTGCCGCGCGGATGTCGATGACGCCATCGCCCATCATGCCGCGATCGTTTAGCAGATCGCGCGTCGGCACCAGCCAGTCACAGAGGTGAAAAGCCAGAATGCGCTTGCGCCCGGCGCGTTCGAGCTCGGCGTAAAACTTCGGGTCCCACCAGGTGTGGTAGAGATCGACGGCGATACCCAGGCCGTCATCACCCAGTTCGTCGCAGAGATCGTTGGCCTGCTCCAGCGTGTTCACACAGGCGCGATCCGCGGCATACATCGGGTGCAGCGGTTCAATGGCCAGCGGCATGCCAACGTTTCTGGCGTACTCCAGCAGGCGTCCCAGCCCGTCCCGCACCTGGCTGCGCGCACCCGCTAAATCTTTCGATTCTCCGGGCAGGCCACCGACCACCAGCACCAGACAGGCGGCGTTGAGCGCCAGCGCTTCATCCACCGCGCGGCGGTTATCCTCATCCGCCGCGCGGCGCGCCTGCGCATCGACACCGGGGAACATGCCGCCCCGGCAGTAGCCGCTGACAAACAGCTCGTTGCTGCGAATACGCTGCGCGGTCTGTTGCAGGCCGAGCGCCTGCACCTGATCGCGCCAGGGAGAAATGCCGCGAATGTTGTGGCGGGCGCAGCCATCAATAATTTGTTCCAGGTTCCACTGCTGGCGAACCGTGGCGGTATTGATTGATAAACGGTTTTTATCCGGCGCTTGCATAGTTTTTCCTTAACGTAACAGGGAGGGAACATCGAGCCAGCGGCGCTCTTTCCAGCTTTGCAGCGCCAGTTCCACCAGTTGCACGCCTTTCGCGCCTTCCAGCAGGTTCCAGCGGAAATCGATTTCGCCATGCACGTGGCGCAAAAACAGTTCCCACTGCACTTTGAACGCGTTGTCATAGGAGGTGGTGTCCGGCACCGGCACCCAGTCGTTAAAGAAGTTATGCGTCTGGCGCACGTCCGGGTTCCAGATCGGTTTTGGCGTGTTGACGCGCGATTGCGTCAGGCAGTCGGTGAGACCGGCAACCGCCGAGCCGTTTACGCCGTCCACCTGGAAGGTGACCAGATCGTCGCGGCGCACGCGCACGCACCAGGAACTGTTGATCTGCACGATGGTGCCGTTGTGCAGTTCAAACGTCGCGTAAGCGGCGTCGTCGGCGGTGGCGGTGTAGGCGTTGCCCTGCTCGTCAAAGCGCTCCGGGATGTGGGTTGCGCCCAGGCAACTGAGGCTTTTGATTTCGCCAAACAGGTTGTCGATCACATAGCGCCAGTGGCAAATCATGTCGAGAATGATGCCGCCGCCGTCTTCCTGACGGTAGTTCCAGGAGGGGCGCTGCGTTGGCTGTAAATCGCCTTCAAATACCCAGTAGCCAAATTCGCCGCGTACTGACAGCACCTTGCCAAAAAAGCCCGCGTCGTTAAGCATTTGCAGTTTTCGCAGGCCTGGCAGCCAGAGTTTGTCCTGCACCACGCCGTGGCAGACGCCATGCTGCTCTGCGAAGTAATAGAGTTCCATCGCCTCGTCTAAGCTGACAGCGACCGGTTTTTCACAGTAGATGTGTTTACCGGCGGCAATGGCTTTTTTCAGCAGCGCCGGGCGCGCCTGGGTGGTGGCCGCATCGAAAAAGATGGTGTCACTGGGGTTGGCGAGCGCCGCGTCCAGATCGGTACCAAAGCGTTCAACGCCGTACTCTTTTGCCAGCGCAGCGATTTTGTCAGCGTTGCGGCCAATCAGGATTGGGTCCGGGATCAGGCGATCGCCGTTTGCCAGTGTCACCCCGCCCTGATCGCGGATAGCAATAATCGATCGGATCAGATGCTGATTTTTACCCATCCGCCCCGTTACACCGTGCATGATGATGCCAACTGAATGTGTCGCCATGTGCTTGCCTCTGCGTTAAAAGTGGGATTTCGTCAGGCCGCCGTCGATATCAATGATTTGTCCGACGGTGAAAGGAAGTTTGCCGCCCGCCAGCGCATCCACGGCGGTGGCGATATCTGCGGGCTGTCCCCAGCGTTTCATCGGCACCAGCCCGCCGCTGATCAACTGGTCATATTTGGGCTTCACGCCGCTGGTCATATCCGTTTCAATGATGCCGGGGCGGATTTCGTACACGCCGATCCCCTCTTCCGCCAGACGCAGGGCAAACAACTGCGTGACCATGCTGGCCGCCGCTTTGGAAACGCAATATTCGCCGCGCGAGATGGAAAGGCTGTAGGCGCTACAGGAGGTGATATTGATGATGGAGCGGTGCTGTTCGCCGATTTGCCCCTGTTGCAGCATGATTTGCGCAGCCCGCTGGCTGAAGAAAAACATGGCGCGGGTGTTCACATCCTGGCAGTAGTTGTAGTTTTCCGGCGTCACTTCCAGCAGGTCGCCGCGCTGTTTTGCCGCCGTCCCCGCATTGTTCACCACACAATCCAGTCGCCCCCAGCGCGCGATGACGGACTCAAGCATCGCTGGCTGACGGTCAAGATCGGCGACATCGCCCGGAATCGCCATTGCTTCAATGCCAAACTGTTGCAGTTCGGCTACCATGGCCTGCTGACGCGCCCGGCCTTCTTCACTGTCGCGGCCATTAATCGCCACATTAAATCCGGCCTGGGCCAGTGCCTGTGCGCAGGCTTTGCCAATTCCCCGGGTCGATCCTGTGACGACGGCGACCGGGCGTTGTGAATTGCTCATATACGGCTCCCTGACTGTGGACAGTCTGTTTCAACTACCTAGTTGATAACTACGAAGCAGTATAGAAAGTGCGCGATAAAAAAATAATGATCGACTTCTCAAAATCAACCAATTGGTTAATAATTAATTTATTGCCGAATAAGCGAATGATTTAAATGGAGAAATTATGAAGGATAACAAGGCGAAGCGCAGACATGACCCGGAGCTTACGAAATGCCTGATCCTTGCAGCAGCAAAAAAAGAGTTTGCGGAAAAGGGATTTGACGGTGCGCGCGTTGATGAGATCGCTGCCACCGCGCAGGTTAATAAGCAGCTCATTTACTACTATTTTGACAATAAAGACACGCTGTTTACCCATGTGCTTCAGGCCGCTTATCAGGATATTCGCGCTAAAGAGGCGGCGCTGGAACTGGATCATCTGCCTGCAAGAGACGCGATCCTCGCGCTGGTGGATTTTACCTGGCACTACTATCTGGCGAACCCGGAATTTATTCGCCTGCTCAACAGCGAAAACCAGCTTAAGGCGCGCCATCTGAAGGAGCTGGATAGCATTGTGCCGATCAACCGAAGCTGGGTCACCATCACTCAGCGGATTCTGGAGCGCGGGAAGGAGGATGGTTCTATCCGGCCAGACATTGATGCGATGCAGCTGAACATCAGTATTTCCGCGCTGGGGTTTTTCTATCTGATTAACCAGTCCACGTTGTCGATTCTTTATCAGCAGGATTTGAAGTTGCCGGAAGCGCTGGATAAGCGCCTGGTGGTGATGCGGGATACGATTGAAAGCTGGCTGAGGCCATAAAAAAACAGGCCCTAAAGGGCCTGTCAGATTATTTTACGACGCGCAATGCGGGACGTCCCCCGCGCGGTGGCGGTTCGTCGTCAGGATCGTTGTCATCCTGATGATCCGGTTTATCACCGTCGATCACCGACATCACTGTTTCGCTTTCTGCGGTGACAGTCTCTTCATCATCGTTAAGACTGACCGCGTCACCATCATAAGCCGCTTCCGGCTCAAACATGGTGCCAGCGCCATTTTCACGCGCGTAAATAGCCAGTACGGCTGCCAGCGGAACATAGACCTGGCGCGGTACGCCGCCAAAGCGCGCGTTAAAACGCACTTCGTCATTGGCCAGTTCCAGATTGCCAACGGCGCGCGGCGCGATATTCAGTACGATTTGCCCGTCGCGCGCGTATTCCATTGGCACACGCACGCCGGGTAACGTCACATCTACCACCAGATGCGGCGTGAGCTGGTTATCCAGCAACCATTCGTAGAATGCGCGCAGCAGATAAGGACGTCGTGGAGACAGTTGTGACAAATCCATACAGATTAACCCCGGCCAAGGCGCATTTCGCGTTCGGCTTCTGTCAGTGAAGCCAGGAAGGAATCGCGTTCAAACACACGTGTCATGTAGCCTTTCAGCTCTTTCGCCCCTGCGCCGCTGAGTTCGATACCCAGTTGCGGCAGACGCCATAACAGCGGTGCCAGATAGCAATCCACCAGGCTGAACTCATCACTCAGGAAGTAAGGTTTTTGCCCGAATACCGGTGCGATAGCCAGCAGTTCTTCACGCAGTTGCTTACGTGCGGTATCGGCCTGAGCGCCCGTGCTGTTGACGATGGTATTCATCAGCGTGTACCAGTCTTTCTCGATACGCAGCATGTACAGGCGGCTTTCACCACGCGCAACCGGATAAACCGGCATCAGCGGCGGATGCGGGAAACGCTCATCCAGGTATTCCATAATAATGCGAGATTCCCAGAGGGTCAGCTCGCGATCTACTAATGTCGGTACGCTTTGATTCGGGTTGAGGTCAATCAGATCCTGAGGCGGATTATCCTTTTCCACGTGCTCAATTTCGAAACTAACACCTTTTTCGGCCAGCACGATGCGGACTTGGTGGCTATAGATGTCAGTAGGACCAGAAAACAGCGTCATTACCGAACGTTTGTTGGCAGCGACAGCCATGAAAACCTCCAGGTATATTCAGAATATTACTACTGCAAGTCACACAGTGACGAGCCAGATGTAAGTAACCCATCCACCCGCGAACATTTCATTGTTCAACATTTAAACAAAAAATGAACTATCCCCGGCATTTGGGCAGAAAATTGGATGATAGTTTACCAGATTTTGCGGCCTTTGTGGTGAGGGTATTCCGGAAATGCTGAAAAAGAGGTGGGAATCAATCTATTACTGTGGATATCTTGATTTTTGTGCATAAAAAAACCCGCCGGAGCGGGTTTTTTCGCCAATCGTTCTGCGTAAGCAGAAACAGATTAACGTTTGGAGAACTGAGGACGACGACGTGCTTTACGCAGACCGACTTTCTTACGTTCAACCTGACGAGCATCACGAGTAACGAAGCCAGCTTTACGCAGTTCGCCACGCAGGGACTCATCATACTCCATCAGAGCGCGGGTGATACCGTGACGGATCGCACCAGCCTGACCAGAGATACCACCACCTTTAACGGTGATGTACAGATCCAGTTTCTCAACCATGTCGACCAGTTCCAGCGGCTGACGAACTACCATGCGGGCAGTTTCACGACCGAAGTACTGTTCCAGAGAACGTTGGTTGATAACGATTTTGCCACTGCCCGGTTTGATGAAAACGCGAGCTGCGGAACTTTTGCGGCGACCAGTGCCGTAGTATTGATTTTCAGCCATTGCCATAATCCCGATTAGATGTCCAGAACTTGCGGTTGCTGTGCCGCGTGGTTGTGCTCGTTACCCGCGTAAACTTTCAGTTTACGGTACATAGCACGACCCAGCGGGCCTTTTGGCAGCATGCCTTTAACCGCGATTTCAATCACACGCTCAGGACGGCGGGCAATCATCTCTTCAAAGGTCGCTTGTTTGATACCACCGATGTGACCGGTGTGATGGTAGTACACTTTGTCAGTACGCTTGTTGCCGGTTACAGCAACTTTGTCAGCGTTCAGAACGATGATGTAATCACCAGTATCTACGTGCGGAGTGTATTCCGCTTTGTGCTTACCGCGCAGGCGACGAGCCAGTTCGGTAGCCAGACGGCCCAGAGTTTTACCGGTCGCGTCAACAACATACCAGTCGCGTTTTACGGTTTCTGGTTTAGCTGTAAAAGTTTTCATTAAAAGCTTACCCAAATAATAAGTTACACGTTGGTGAACACCCAAACGTTTGTCAGTTGAGGTTCACACGACATTGTCCAGCAAACCTACCCCTTCGAATAGCCTATGCCGGCACATAGAAAGTTTTGGGAAAAAAACCTTCTCGTAACGTGGGGTCGCAAGATTATAGAGAAGTCGGGGCTAAAGATCGACCCCTTTATGTGATTAGCATAATAGTTTTCCCCTCACCCCGACCCTCTCCCGTGGGGAGAGGGGGAAAAGGCACGAGCGGTTCCCTCTCCCTGGGGAGAGGGTTAGGGTGAGGGGGCGTTACGCCAGATGCTCGCGCTTCAAATACTCCTCGCTTTGCATCTCCTGCAAACGCGACAGGCAGCGCTGGAACTCAAACTTCAGCCGCTCGCCTTTGTAAATCTCATGCAGCGGGGTCTGCGCGCTGATCACCAGCTTCACGTGGCGCTCATAGAACTCATCGACCAGGGCGATAAAGCGCCGCGCCTCGCTCTCCATCAGCGGCGTCATGACTGGCACGTCGAACAGCATCACCGTGTGGAACAGTTTTGACAGCGCAATATAGTCATGCTGACTGCGCGCATCGACGCACAGGGTGGTAAAGGAGACGGCCAGCGTCTGGTTCTCGACACCCAGTGTCGGCAGCGGACGGTGATTAATCTCAAGCTCAGGCTGATTTTCCCGCGTGGTGCCCGCCAGCGCCTGCCAGAGTTTTTCCATTTTCTGCGCGGTTTCATCGTTAAGCGGTGAGAGCCACAAATGCGCCTGCGTCAGGGTACGCAGGCGGTAATCCACGCCCGCATCCACGTTCATCACATCGCAATAGTGCTTAATGGCATCGATAGCCGGAAGAAAGCGCGCGCGTTGCAGCCCGTTGCGATACAGCTCGTCAGGCGGAATGTTGGAGGTCGCCACCAGCGTAATGCCGCGCGAAAACAGCGCTTTCATCAGGCCGCCGAGCAGCATCGCATCGGTAATGTCAGAAACAAAAAATTCGTCAAAGCACAGCACGTCGGTTTCCGCTTTAAAACGGTCGGCGATAATCTCCAGCGGATCGCTCTGCCCCTGCAGCGCGGTCAGCTCTTCATGGACGCGCAACATAAAGCGATGGAAGTGCAAACGCTGTTTCCGCGTTCCCGGCAGGCTTTGATAGAAGAGATCCATCAGCCAGGTTTTCCCGCGCCCCACGCCGCCCCACATATATAAGCCGCGCACGGGCGTCACCGCAGACTCTTCTTTTTTACCCAGAAACTGGCCCAGCTTCGCCATCAAACCACCGCGTGATGCGGAAGCGGGCCGGGTTTGCGTCAATTCCTGATAAATCGCATCCAGTCGGGTAACGGCTTCGCGCTGGACGTCATCCGGCTGGTGGCTGCCCGCGTCAAGGGCGTGCTGATAGCGCGACAGAGGGGTAGAGCTTTGCATGATGTCGTTGTTATTCCTTGAAAATCGGTATGCCGCAGGTCACGATTGGTGAAAAAAAGGCCGTTCTACACTACGTGATGCCGCGCCAGGATTCCACTTATACGGAATTAGCGGTTATAGTGGCATAATCAGGTACAGGCAAGGAGCCTCACCGCCAACACCCTACGGAACCACAAGACAACGGGAGATGTTCATGACCTGGGAATATGCGCTAATTGGTTTAGTCGTCGGCATCGTTATTGGTGCTGTAGCCATGCGTTTTGGTAATCGCAAATTACGCCAGCAACAGGCTTTGCAGTACGAGCTGGAAAAAAACAAAGCAGAACTGGAAGAGTATCGTGAAGAGTTAGTCAGCCATTTTGCCCGTAGCGCTGAACTGCTCGATAACATGGCAGATGATTATCGTCAGCTTTATCAGCATATGGCGACCAGCTCCACACAGTTGCTGCCAGAGATGTCAGCCGAGATGAATCCGTTCCGCAACCGCCTGGCTGAATCCGAAGCGGGCAACGATCAGGCACCGGTGCAGATGCCGCGTGACTATTCTGAAGGTGCTTCTGGCCTGCTTCGCGGCGCGTCAAAACGCAAATAATTGCCTCTTCGTCATAATTTTTACGGGCGTACCGGTTACGCCCGCCTCTTCTTATTTATCCCAGCTATTATTTAGTCAATATCCTCATTGTTACCCGGTTAAAAATTCAATAACATCAAATTGTTTTGGGCCATTTTTCCTACACTTCAGGTTACGAGAGCCAGCATCAATGAAGAAACAAACCCAGTTGTTGAGTGCGTTAGCGTTAGGTGTCGGGTTATCTCTCTCGGCACCCTTTCAGGCAACTGCGGCCCTGCCGTCGCAGGTTCCGGGCCAGGCGGCCATTCCCAGTCTCGCACCCGTGCTGGAAAAAGTTCTTCCTGCTGTCGTGAGCGTGCAGGTTGAAGGCACCGCCGTACAGGGGCAGAAAGTGCCTGAAGAGCTCAAAAAATATTTCGGTGAGGAGTTGCCTGAACAGCAGGCGCAGCCCTTTGAAGGCCTCGGCTCAGGCGTCATTATCGACGCCGCCAAAGGTTACGTCCTCACCAACAATCATGTGATTAACCAGGCGCAGAAAATCAACGTCCAGCTCAATGATGGTCGTGAGTTTGAAGCCAAACTGATTGGCGGCGACGATCAGAGCGATATCGCCCTTCTGCAATTGCAGAACCCCTCCAACCTGACACAAATCGCCGTGGCTGATTCCGATACATTGCGCGTTGGCGATTTCGCCATTGCCGTGGGCAACCCGTTTGGCCTCGGGCAAACCGCCACCTCGGGGATTGTTTCCGCCCTCGGACGCAGCGGGCTGAACCTGGAAGGACTGGAAAACTTTATCCAGACTGACGCCTCGATTAACCGGGGTAATTCCGGTGGCGCGCTGCTTAACCTGAAAGGTGAGTTGATCGGTATTAACACCGCGATCCTCGCTCCCGGCGGTGGCAGCGTTGGTATCGGGTTTGCGATCCCCAGCAATATGGCGCAAACACTGGCAAAACAGTTAATTCAGTTCGGTGAAATTAAACGCGGTCTGCTTGGGATTAAAGGCATGGAGATGAGCGCAGATATCGCCAAAGCCTTTAACCTGAACGTGCAGCGCGGGGCGTTCGTCAGCGAAGTGTTGCCGAACTCTGGCTCAGCAAAAGCCGGGATTAAATCGGGCGACGTGGTGGTCAGCCTGAACGGTAAACCGCTCAACAGCTTTGCTGAGTTGCGCTCGCGGATTGCCACCACCGAGCCGGGCACAAAAGTGAAACTTGGCCTGTTGCGCGACGGTAAACCGCTGGACGTAGAAGTCACGCTGGATAAAAGCACCTCGTCGTCCGCCAGCGCGGAAATCATCTCCCCTGCGTTGCAGGGCGCATCGCTCAGCGACGGGCAGTTGAAAGACGGAACCAAAGGCATCGTGCTGGATGAGGTGGAAAAAGGCAGCGCCGCTGCCCAGGCCGGTCTGCATAAAGAGGATGTGATCATTGGCATCAACCGCGAGCGCGTGCAGTCGATTGCGGAGATGCGCAAAGTGCTGGAGGCGAAACCGGGCATCATTGCACTGCATGTGATGCGCGGGAATGACTCGCTGTATCTGTTATTGCGTTAACGGTTACCATCCGGACATCATCACCGCGTGTGATGTCCGGATAACTCATGCTATGCTGCCCCTTCTCTTTTTAATGACGCCTGCATCATGCTTGTGAAGCTTCTACGCTCAGTTGCAATCGGTTTAATTGTTGGTGGCCTGCTTCTGGCTGCCATGCCTTCTTTACGTCAATTCAGCCCCCTGTCAGCGCCCCAGTTTGATAGCGCTGATGAAACGCCGGTTAGCTATAACCAGGCCGTGCGCCGCGCTGCGCCCGCGGTGGTCAACGTCTATAACCGCAGTATGAGCACCTCATCGAATAACCAGCTTGAGATCCGCACGCTGGGTTCCGGGGTGATTATGGACGAGCGTGGTTACATCATTACCAATAAACATGTGATCAACGATGCCGACCAGATTATCGTGGCGTTGCAGGATGGTCGCGTGTTTGAAGCGCTGCTGGTGGGGTCGGATGCCTTAACCGATCTGGCAGTGCTGAAAGTCAACGCCACCGGCGGTTTGCCGGTTATTCCCATTAACCGCAAACGGATGCCGCATATCGGCGACGTGGTGATGGCGATCGGTAACCCGTATAACCTCGGGCAGACCATTACCCAGGGGATCATCAGCGCCACTGGTCGCATCGGCCTGAACCCTTCAGGCCGGCAGAACTTCCTGCAAACCGATGCTTCTATCAACCATGGTAACTCCGGCGGGGCGCTGGTTAACTCGCTTGGCGAGCTGATGGGGATCAACACCCTCTCCTTCGATAAGAGTAACGATGGGGAAACGCCGGAAGGCATTGGTTTCGCGATTCCATTCCAGTTAGCAACCAAAATCATGGATAAGCTGATCCGTGATGGTCGGGTGATCCGTGGCTACATCGGGATCGGTGGTCGGGAAATCGCGCCTCTGCACACGCAGGGTGGCGGCATCGATCAAATTCAGGGCATCGTGGTCAATGAAGTCGCCCCGGATGGCCCGGCAGCCCGCGCGGGCATTCAGGTCAATGACGTGATCGTCTCGGTGAACGGTAAACCGGCTATATCTGCGCTGGAAACCATGGACCAGGTGGCGGAGATCCGTCCGGGCTCAGAAATTCCGGTCGAAGTGATGCGGGAAGATAAAAAGCTGTCGCTGAAAGTGACCATTCAGGAATACCCGGCCACCAACTAGCAGGCATAAAAAAGCCGGAAACGCATGTTCCGGCTTTATTAACTGGCGCTCAGATTATTTGTTCACAAACTCTTCGCCAAGCTGAATATCTTTACGCAGCGTATCCAGCATCCCTTCCATCGCCTGTTGCTCAAACGCACTCAGCGTGCCGATAGACTGACGCTCTTCCACGCCGTTTTTGCCCAGCAGCAGCGGCTGAGAGAAGAAGCGCGCATGTTCGCCGTCGCCTTCCACATAGGCACATTCCACAATGCCTTTCTCGCCTGACAGCGCACGAACCAGCGACAAACCGAAGCGCGCCGCCGCCTGCCCCATGGACAGGGTTGCGGAACCGCCACCGGCTTTCGCTTCTACTACTTCGGTACCGGCGTTCTGAATACGTTTGGTCAGGTCAGCCACTTCCTGTTCGGAGAAGCTCACGCCCTGAATCTGCGACAGCAGCGGCAGAATGGTCACGCCAGAGTGACCGCCAATAACCGGCACTTCAATATCGGTCGGCTGCTTGCCTTTCAGCTCAGCAACAAACGTGTTGGAGCGGATAATGTCGAGCGTGGTCACGCCAAACAGTTTGTTCTTATCGTAAACACCGGCTTTTTTCAGCACTTCGGCCGCAATGGCTACCGTGGTGTTAACCGGGTTGGTGATGATGCCAATACAGGCTTTAGGGCAGGTTTTCGCGACCTGGCTGACCAGATTTTTGACGATCCCGGCGTTGACGTTAAACAGATCGGAACGATCCATGCCGGGCTTACGGGCCACACCCGCGGAAATCAGCACCACGTCAGCGCCTTCAAGCGCAGGCGTCGCATCTTCGCCGGAAAAACCTTTGATGTTCACAGCAGTAGGGATATGGCTCAGATCAACGGCCACGCCAGGCGTTACCGGGGCGATATCATACAGCGAGAGTTCTGAACCTGAGGGCAATTGGGTCTTGAGAAGAAGGGCTAGCGCCTGGCCAATACCGCCTGCCGCGCCGAGGACTGCAACTTTCATCCTAAACTCCTTATTATGGTGAGGTAAAGATACTGAGACTCCGTTGCTGGCGACCTTAAAACATCAGTGAAGCGTAGCAATTCTCATGACAAAAGAATGCGGCTTAGCACACTTTTAGCATAATTCACTTCCTGTTGCCCTTTGAGGCGCGATGGTCATCTTTTATCATATACAGCAACTTAGGGACTGGCGCTTACAATACACCCTGTAAAGCCATCAAAACAACATCATTTTGATAACATTTAATTTACTTTTAACCTAATTATAGACACGTGACGCAGGCATGTTTATCGATAACGGATTTTGATAAAATTGCCCCCTTTCATCACATTATTTCAGCCTTTAACATGGCAGATCATTTGCATAAAAATTCATATATATGCATAATAATGTCGTTCAATTCGCCATTTCATGGGTGACTTATGCGAAGTTCAGCAAAACAAGAAGAATTAGTGAAGGCGTTTAAAGCCCTTCTCAAAGAAGAAAAATTTAGCTCTCAGGGCGAAATTGTTCTGGCATTGCAGGAGCAAGGGTTTGATAACATTAATCAATCCAAAGTCTCCCGCATGCTGACAAAATTTGGCGCAGTGCGCACACGCAATGCCAAAATGGAGATGGTCTACTGCCTGCCTGCAGAGCTTGGCGTCCCGACCACCTCCAGCCCGTTGAAAAATCTGGTGCTGGATATCGATTTCAACGATGCCGTGGTGGTAATTCACACCAGTCCTGGTGCGGCGCAGTTGATTGCACGTCTGCTGGATTCCCTGGGGAAATCAGAAGGTATTCTGGGAACCATCGCCGGTGACGATACTATTTTCACCACGCCTGCTAACGGCTTTACCGTTAAAGAACTGTATGAAGCTATCCTCGTGCTCTTCGAGCAGGAGCTGTAAGTTCTCTTCCCCCTCAGTCGATGAGGGGGAATCTTCTCCTTTTCACCCTCTTTCCCCCGATTATCCACCGGTAATTCTTTAACACTCCGTGCGATTTACGGCGTTTAACCATTCACCCAGTGAATATCACCAGTCAAAACCGCACAAAAAATCAAATTCACCTAATCCTTTGATTTATCTGCCTATAAACTAAAAATGTTACGCTTGAATGACCGTTTTTATGCATTTATGTAATAAGAGAGGGGAGTTTTTGTAACAGAGTGGCGATTGATATCATTAGCATGGTATTAATTAATCGCGTGATTAGTGTATACTTGATTTTGTGATGGCGGTCACGAAACAGGACCCCTAATAAAAGAATTCGACGAGGTAGATATCATGAAAATCAAAACCACTGTAGCAACTCTGAGCATCCTTTCCGTTCTGTCCTTTGGTGCATTTGCAGCCGACTCTATTGGTGCCGATCAGGCGCAAGGCCGTCAGGCTATCGGTACCGTTTCTGTTGGTGGCGTAAGCACTTCTCCAATGGATATGCGTTCCGCGCTGGATAAAAAAGCGCAACAAGAAGGCGCATCGTCTTACCGCATTATCGAAGCCCGTACCGGTGACAACTGGCACGCGACTGCAGAACTCTACAAATAATCCCTCGTCGTAGTCGTCCTACGACTTGCCCCTGCCATGCAGGGGCTTTTTTATATCTTAATGCCGGACATTAAAGCGCAGCATCCCTTCCAGCTCTTCCTCTGCTTCATCAAACAACAGAATGAGCGCGCCAAAACGCCGTCGCTGTTTCTCCGTCAGGTGAACAAACTCAATTTCCAGCGGTAGCGGCAGCGTCTCCCCCGTAACGACCTCCCAGAGCGAATCCAGATCGTTCACCGTAGCCCGCTCAATACCAAAAGCGATGGCAAATTCCCGATAGAAATCAGTCTGTTCTTCTATTTCGTCAAAATCAAAGGTGTAGATATTCATTGCCAGCCACCCAGCCTGAAGCGCCCATTATGTTTATAACCCGCCAAGGTGCAGGGTTTTCACTTCCAGATACTCTTCCAGCCCCAGAACAGATCCTTCGCGGCCCAGTCCCGACTCTTTCACCCCGCCAAACGGCCCCAGTTCGGTCGATACGGCGCATTCGTTAATGCCTATCATGCCGCTTTCGATGGCCTGCGAGACACGAAACACGCGCGCTAAATTCTGCGTATAGAAATAGGCGGCGAGGCCGAACGGCGTATCGTTGGCGCGTTTGATCACCTCATCTTCCGAGGTAAAGCGGAAACAGGCGGCAACCGGGCCAAACGTCTCTTCCTGCGCCAGCTTCATGCCGTCGCTACAGTCGCCAAGCACCGTGGGCTCCCAGAAGTTTCCACCCAGCGAATGCGCTTTACCGCCTGCCAGCACGGTTGCGCCTTTCGCCACGGCGTCTTCCACATGCTCCCGCACTTTATCGACGGCCGCCTTTTCGATTAATGGCCCGACAATCACGCCCTCGTCCATGCCGTTGCCCACTTTGAGCGCTTTTACTGCGCTGGCGAGCTTATTCACGAAGGTGTCGTAAATGGATTCATGAATATAAAAACGGTTAACGCTGACGCATACCTGCCCGGCGTTACGGAATTTGTTGGCGACCGCACCCTGCACCGCCGCGTCGATATCCGCATCATCAAACACGATATAAGGCGCGTTGCCGCCCAGTTCCATGGAAACTTTTTTCATGGTTTCTGCGGCGTTACGCACCAGCGTTTTGCCCACCGCCGTCGAGCCGGTAAAGGAGATTTTACGCACCGCGTGGCTGGCCATAATCGCGTCGCTGATTTCGTGGGTATTCCCGGCCACCGCGTTCAGTACGCCGTCCGGCACACCCGCTTTTTTGGCGAGCTGCACTAAGGCAAACGCACTGAGCGGCGTGTTGTTCGCCGGTTTAATGACGCCGGTACAGCCTGCGGCCAGCGCCGGGCCGAGTTTGCGGGTGAGCATCGCCATCGGGAAGTTCCACGGCGTAATGGCGGCCACCACACCCACCGGTTCACGGGTGGCGAGGATGCGCGATCCCGGTTTGGCGGGCACGATAATCTCGCCGTTGGCGCGTTTGGCTTCTTCCGCAAACCATTGAATAAAGCTGGCGGCGTAATCCACTTCGCCTTCGGCTTCTTTCAGCGGCTTGCCCTGCTCGGCGGTCATCAACTGACCAAGCCAGGTTTTATTTTCAATAATCAGTTCATACCAGCGATAGAGGATCGTGGAGCGTTCTTTCGCGGTTTTGGCACGCCAGGCGGGGAAAGCACGGCTGGCGGCAGCAATGGCGTCTTCGGTTTCTTTGGTACCGGCTTTCGCGACTTTTGCGATAACCTCGCCCGTCGCCGGGTTGGTGACATCAAAGGTGGTTTCCAGCGTTTTCCATACGCCATCAACAAAGTAACCGGTCTGAAAAAGTGCGTTATCCTGCAATGCCTGCGTTGCCATATGTCCTCCTGATCTTAGGGTTAGATCGACTGAGATAAGTATAGCTACAAAAAAACCGACGCTTTTGGCGTCGGCTTTATCTCAACTGTCGGTCAGCGCATGCTGGTATTTATGCAGCATCCCCACCAGCCGCTTCACCGGCTGCGTCACCTGATCAGAGGCATCCCAGATGCGCAGTTTCTCCTGATAGACATCGAGTTCTTCGAGCAACTGCGTGAAATAACGTCGCCGTTTATCGTCGCTGGACGCGGAGATCACATGATCGGCCGTGCGCCGCAACTGACGATGGAAAGCGGAGAGATCGTCATTCACCGGCACGGGCGCGTCGCGCAGGCGCTGGTGCGCGATGATAAGCGTCAGCGCAAGGCGAAACTTCGCCACGTCGCCCGGGAATTTGGTCAGCAATAAAAACAACTGCTGGTAGAGCGCAGGCAGGTGATTCTCTTTACGCCGGGCGCTGTTGGTAGTCATCGCCGAAACCGCAGCGGAAACGAACTGGTTTAACAGCGTCCGTCCGGTTCGCGCCCGCGAGTTATCGCGCACCACCACAATCACCGTTAAGGCCAGTAAACAGCCGACAATCTGCCCCAGCGCGCTGTCGAGAAAGCGGCTGAACTCAAAGGTCATCGGGTTATCCAGCACAATAATGTTGATGGTACTGGCCAGCGCCCCCAGCGAGCCGAGACGCCGTTTTTGCACCTCAATGCCAATAAAGAACGCCATCACCGCAAGGCTGATGCACAGCAATAACATGCTTTGCTGGGTGGCAGGGATCACCACCAGGAAATAGAACGCGCCAAGCGGCAGCGCGGCCAGGGTGCCGTAGACAAAATCAATCGCCACCATTTTCGGATTGGGCAGGCGCATCGCCAGTGCCGTCACCACCGCGATCATCACCATCGCCCCGTTGCCCGACGTCCAGCCCGTCCACAGCCAGAACAGCGTGCCGAGAATACAGGAGATCGTGGTGCGCCAGAAGTTAACCATCGCATGATGACGCTCCGCCGATTCAACTTTTACCACCGCCTCGCCGCGCAGCACGTCCTCTTCTGTGGCGCTGATTTTGGTATTGCTGATGACGCCGCGCTTGAGCAGCAGGTAACGCGTCGCCGCGCCCACCCAACTGGAGAGCGTCACGGGCGTATCACGTTCGCCCGTCCAGGCCATCACCCGGCGCATTCTTTTAAGCTGTTTATGCACGTCCTGCACGGTTTCGACCGGCGGTTCAAACAGCTCACGGAAGGTGTCGGTGATCAATTCCGGGCGGGAGTTTTGAATCAGATACGTCTCGCAGGCCTGGGTGATCAGCGTCAGTGACAGCGTGTTAAGCGCCTTCAGGCGGCGATTAGCCCGCGCCCAGCGCGAGGACTCCATGTTCAGGTTACTGCGCATCCCTTCCAGCGCCGTAGTACGACGCACCAGTGCGCCCCAGGCGTTGTCCACTTCTTCACTGCTGCCATGCTTAATGCAGAGCTGCATTAACTGGTATTGCGCCACCAGCAGGCTGTCCAGCTCGCGGTCAATCTCGCGCTTGATGGAACGCGGGGAAAACAGCAGATCGGCGACGATGGCACAGACAATCCCAAGGACAATTTCGCTACAGCGCTCCACGGCAAACTGCGGCGTTAGCAAAGGTTCGGTCTGGATGGTGATGACGATGATCAGCGCCGTATACCCGGCCAGTCCCCACGCATAAGAGTTTTCAACGCGTACCAGCGAGGAAACCCAGGTGCAGAACCCGGCCCAGATACAACAGACGATCAGCATTAACAGCGGTGCGCGGATCATCAGAATGATGATGGTGAGCGCGGCGATACAGCCGATAAAGGTGCCGACGATACGCAGCATCCCACGATAGCGGATCGCCCCCGACCAGGGCTCACCGCCAGCGGCAAACGCAGGACCTGCGGCGACCAGCGCCGCCGTCAGCACCGCCCAGCGCGGGGTTTCAAGCTGGAAATGAAAGCCAACAAACAGCGCAAGAACGATCGCGCACGCCAGTTTAACGGCAAAACGCACATGCTGAGTGGCGATAGTAAAAATGCCCATTACGCTTAACCAAACTCACGCAGGCGGTGGGCCAGCTTGCGGAAGAAGGAGTCCTGGCTTTCGTCGCGATCTTTCTCGCCGGTGATCACGACCGTGGCCGTGGTGCCCGCAGGCCACAGATTGCCCTGCTGATTATCCAGATGAATACGCACCGGCACGCGCTGCGCCAGTCGCACCCACTCCAGATTGGAATCAATCGTCGCCATGCCTTTGCCGTCAACGCTGCTGCTGGCATTGGTGACGCCCGCCGCCACGCTGTCCACCGTGCCCTTTAAGACCCGGTTACTGCCAAGCGGGGTGATTTCTGCCCGGAAGCCCGCGCGAACGCCTTCGAGCTTGGTTTCTTCCATATAGGCCAGCACGTAGAAGGAATCCTTTTTCACCAGCGCAACCGCCGTCGATCCCCGGGTAATAAACTCGCCGGTATAGACGTTAAGGTTGGTGACCCATCCCGCTGCCGGTGCGCGGATGATGGTACGTTCCAGATCGAGCTTAGCCAGATCCAGTGTCGCCTGCGCTTTCGCCAGTTGATGTAACACGGTTTGCAGCACGTTGTTGGCCTGGTCGATCTCTTCACGGGACATCGCCTGAATGCCTAACTTGTTACGACGTCCGGCTTCACGGCGCTTTTCGTTGGCCAGCGCCTGATAATAGGCCACGTCAGCTTCGGCTTCTTCTACGGCCTTCTGGTAGCGCGGCCTGTCGATGGTGAACAGCACCTGGTTTTTTTGCACCAGCTGGTTATCGTGCACATTTACATCAGTGATAAGCCCGGCGACATCCGGCGCGATGGCGACCACATCGGCGCTAAAGCGCGCATCGCGCGTCCACGGCGACTCGGTGTAATAGACCCATGCGCGAAAAATGGCGATAAAGGCCAGTAGCACCAGCACCAGGGTGATGGCCGTGCGGGAGATATTTCTTGTTAGCGTTTTCACATCAACCTCAAACAAACAGGCGCGACAGTAAATAAAATAAGCAGCAATAAAGCGCCGTATTAAACAATGCCGGATGCCAGACGAAGTCGTAAATCCCGGTGGGGACCAGCAGGCGGCGCACCAGCCAGAAAACGGCCAGCGATAAAAGTAATTCAAAGAATATCGGTGGGAACGATAAACCGAACACCACGATCACAGGAAACAGACTCATGTTGACCTTGTCAGAGCGGGTACAGGTGGTAATGCTTTATTCACGTCACCGCAGTAATAGGGGCCAGAAAGACCAGGCAGGAGTGACGTATCTCTTATTCAGCTAACAGTATATTAACGTAACTGTTATACTGTTATCTATATAATGTGATCTAAATCACTTTTAAGCCAGAGTGAACAATGGAACGATTAAAACGCATGTCGGTGTTCGCCCGCGTGGTCGAACTCGGCTCTTTTACCGCTGCCGCCCGCCAGTTACAAATGAGCGTTTCATCCATCAGCCAGACCGTATCAAAACTGGAAGATGAGCTTCAGGTGAAACTGCTTAACCGCAGCACACGCAGTCTGGGGCTGACCGAAGCCGGTAAAATTTACTATCAGGGCTGCCGGCGAATGCTGCATGAAGTGCAGGATGTGCACGAGCAGCTTTACGCCTTTAACAACACGCCTATCGGTACGCTGCGCATCGGCTGTTCTTCAACCATGGCACAAAATGTCCTCGCCAACATGACCGCGCAGATGCTCAAAGACTACCCCGGTCTGACGGTGAATCTGGTCACCGGCATCCCCGCGCCCGATCTGATTGCAGACGGGCTGGACGTGGTGATCCGCGTCGGCGCATTGCAGGATTCGAGCCTCTTTTCCCGGCGACTCGGCACGATGCCAATGGTGGTGTGCGCGGCAAAAAGCTATCTGGCGCAGTACGGTATCCCGGAAAAACCCACCGATCTGGCAAACCATTCATGGCTTGAGTATAGCGTGCGCCCGGACAATGAATTCGAGTTGATCGCGCCCGAGGGATTATCCACCCGGCTGATCCCGCAGGGGCGTTTTGTCACGAACGATCCGATGACGTTAACACGCTGGCTGAGCGCCGGAGCAGGTGTGGCTTACGTGCCGTTGATGTGGGTGATCGAGGAGATCAATCGCGGCACGCTGGAGATCTTATTCCCGCGCTACCAGTCGGATCCGCGCCCGGTGTATGCGCTATATACCGAAAAGGACAAGCTGCCGCTGAAAGTGCAGGTGTGTATTAATTATCTGACGGATTATTTTGTTGAGGTGGCGAGTCTGTTTCAGGAGATGCGCGGTCGGGCGAAGGA
Source organism: Enterobacter sp. kpr-6 (assembly GCF_900116015.1). GTDB lineage: Bacteria > Pseudomonadota > Gammaproteobacteria > Enterobacterales > Enterobacteriaceae > Enterobacter_D. Next base: position 34,510 of record NZ_FOYH01000014.1, on the reverse strand, counting down.
GAAGTGAGGCTGGTTGAGGATTACCCCCTCACCCTAACCCTCTCCCTGAGGGAGAGGGGACAGATCGAGCACGGACTTGCCCTTCCCCCTCTCCCTCAGGGAGAGGGCCGGGGTGAGGGTCACTAAAAACCTACGCCGTACCACCCACCGTCAAATTATCCACTTTCAGCGTTGGCTGGCCGACGCCAACCGGCAGGCTCTGGCCTTCTTTGCCACACACGCCCACGCCGCTGTCGAGTTTGAGATCGTTACCCACCATCGAAATCTGCTGCATCGCTTCAATCCCGGAACCGATCAGCGTCGCGCCTTTCACCGGGGTCGTCACTTTGCCGTTCTCGATTAAGTAAGCTTCTGAAGTAGAGAACACAAATTTACCGGAGGTGATATCCACCTGGCCGCCGCCAAAGTTCGGCGCGAAAATGCCGTACTCAACGGATTCAATGATCTCCTGCGGGGTGGATTTCCCGGCGAGCATATAGGTGTTGGTCATACGCGGCATCGGCATATGCGCGTAGGATTCTCGGCGGCCGTTACCGGTCGGCGCAACACCCATCAGGCGCGCATTGAGCTTGTCCTGCATATAGCCTTTCAGCACGCCGTTTTCGATAAGCGTATTGTACTGACCCGGCGTGCCTTCATCGTCAATCGCCACGGAACCACGGCGGTTGCTCATGGTGCCGTCATCCACCACGGTGCAGAGTTCAGAGGCGACCAGTTGGCCCATCTGTCCGCTGAATACCGAGGTGCCGCGACGGTTAAAGTCCCCTTCCAGGCCGTGACCCACCGCTTCATGCAGCAGTACGCCCGGCCAGCCTGCACCTAATACGACAGGAAGCGTCCCGGCAGGTGCCGCAACCGCATGGAGATTGACCAGCGCCATACGCACCGCTTCTTTCGCCCAGGCGTCAGCGCGCACGTCGCCGTCAACATCGGCGAGGAACCACTCATAGCCGAAACGACCGCCGCCGCCGCTGGAGCCACGCTCGCGCTTACCTTCATCTTCCACCTGCACACTCACCGACAAACGCACCAGCGGGCGCACATCGGCGGCCAGCGTTCCGTCAGTTGCTGCCACCAGAATCAGTTCGTACACACCACTCAGGCTGGCAGTCACTTCCTGCACGCGCTTGTCGGCCGCACGTGCGGCGCTGTTTACGCGACGCAGGATGTCGAGCTTCTCTTCACGGCTCATGCTTTGCAGCGGATCGACCGTGGTATACAGCGAGCTGTACTCCACCGCGCCAAGGGTTTTCACCTTGCCATCTCCCGCATCACGCACGATGGTACGCGCGGCCTGCGCGCTCTGTTCTAATGCCAGCAGGCTGATTTGATCCGCGTAGGCAAATCCGGTTTTCTCACCGCTGACTGCCCGCACGCCAACGCCCTGGTCAATGTGCCAGGAGCCGTCTTTAATAATGTTGTCTTCTAAAATCCAGGATTCGTGGTAGCTCGACTGAAAATAGAGATCGCCATAGTCAACCCGGCGCTCTGCCAGTTGACCAAGAATGGAAAACAGATCCTGATGATTCAGGCCATTCGCTGTTAGCAATTGTTCACTAACCAGATTCAAACTCGTCATTTTGCTACTCTTCGGTTGCCGCCAGATTAGCGGTAGAAATCTTATCTATTGAGAGTGAGGCAATTGTTCGCCCCCGTCAAATCATTGCGGAGCCTCTTACGGCTCCGCGTCTGCTTATTTGGCGTTTTCAGTGCGCGGCTTACGCAGCACTTCGTTGACCTGCGGCTTATCCATCGGCCCGGTAATGCGGTAGCGCAGAATGGAGACTTTATTCCACAGCGGCCCCAACACTTTGCTGGCGGCAAACACCGCCGCACCGACAATCGGGTTGACAGCAAACGCCGCGGCCACCCCAACCGTGGCGGAAATTTCCGGGGCGACGACCGCTTCAACATCGAGTTCGCGGCGCACCAGATTTACCGATCCTTTCATGGCGATATCTGCTTCGAGGCCATCCACCAGCGTATCGTCGGTATGCAGCACACCATCTTTAATCCACGCCGTACTTTTGATGGAGTCGAAATAGAACCCTTCGCTGAAGGTATCGCTGAAGTCAAAACGCAGCTTGCGCAGCAGGGCATCCACGCTCAACAAGCGCAGCAGTTGCCCGGCGCGACCGGTACTGACATCGATAATTTCGCCTTTACCCAGCCGGGTGTGCAAAATGCCGTTCAGCGTGGCTTCATCCGGGTCCCACGGCGGGTTGCGCCAGTGCAGATCGTAATCCAGATTCAGCGGAGCATCGCGTACCGGGGTTGAGACGCCAAAGAAATTCATCGCCGAATCAATTTTTTCGGCGTTGATTTTACCTTTCAGCGAGGTGCGTTCCGCCCCCGTCCGGTTGACCCATTCCCCACTGGCGGTCAGGCGGGCAAATCCGCTATCCAGCAGGCCGTTGCTCAGGCTCAGCGTATCGCCGTTAATGGCAAAATCGCCATCAATGCGCCCATATTTTTGCCCCCAGAACCAGCACTCTGCACAGCGGAGTTGCAGATCCGGCCAGCCGGTGAAATCAATCGCCCGCTTGCCGGTGAGCAGCGACGTGGGTGACAGCGGATCGCTTTCCTGTGCCGCCGCCGGGTTGTAATAGAGATAGCGGATCGCCGCCTGCCACGGGGCGTTATCGCGCATCGTCAGCGTGCCGTTTACTTCGCGTCCCTGGGCTTCAATTTTTGAACCGCCCGCAACCGACTGCGAAACGATGCTGAGATTGTTCCACTGCTGGCCGCCAAGCGTCAGGGCTGGCGTACGCAGGGTCACGTTTTTCGGGAATTCAGTACTGTTGCTGACGTTATTCGCCACGCCTTTCTGGAACAGCGCCAGCCATTGCGCGCCGTCCATCGGCGGCAGGTTAAGTTCCACGCCAGCCGTGTCAGGCAATGGCGGGAGAGTACGGCTTTCTGACGCCCAGATCGCCCGATCCAGCGTGAGCTTATTATTCAGCAACCAGCGGCTGTTAAAGTGGTTTTCGCTCCCCGCCTTGCCGGTCAGAGTGAAATTACGCAGGTTCCCGTCAACGTTGATTTTTACGGGTAGCGACTTGCCCGCCGGTTTATCCAGCGGCGACGGCAGACGGCTGGCGATGTTTTTGAGATCGCCATTAACATCGACGTTGTAGCGCGCGCTGCCGTTGTAAGGCAGTTCGATACCCACTTTACCGTTCCACGCCACGCTGCCGCTGATTGACTGGCTTAACGCTTCCGGCAGCACATCAATGCGTGCGGGCTGCCAGTTACCGTTCAGATTGATCGCGACGCCGTAGGCTTTATCGCCCTCGGTGGTGGAGAAGTCGAGATTAAGCGGCTGATTAAACCAGCTTGCGGTTAATGGCTCGCTCGACAGATTACCGTTCACAAAGCTGAACTGGCCGCTCAGGTTGCGCACCGTGGTATTCAGCGGCTTAATAAAGAGGCTGTTGTTATGCAGCCGGACGTCGCCTTCCGCCGTCGTCATCTGCCCGTCCAGCGGGATATTAAGATGTAAGCGAGCATTCACATCGCCATCAAGCTGGAGCTCCTCTAACGCCGCGCCAAGAGAATCGTTTAATGGCGTGTCGTTGAAGTACGGTCCCACCGCTTTTCCCGGCCCGTTAATGTCGGCGTCAATCAACAGTGTTTCTTTCAGATAATCGGGGATGACCGCCGACAGGTTGCGGCCTTTGACGCCGCCAAGATTCACCTCGTCGGTCTTCATCCACAGGCCATCGTTGATGAAGTCGAGTTCAATATCGAGATTTTTTAGCGCAGGCCAGTCAGGCTGGAAAGCAAAGGTGGCGTTGCGCAGCGGCACCAGCACTTCAAACTGGCCTTCGTTGTGCTTATAAGGGAACAGATGCGGGTTGCCGCCATACACCAGTGTGGCGTTATCTACCTGACCGCCCTGAATCGCGCCGCTTAAATAATCGACCAGCGCTTTACCCATCAGATTTTCCGGGAAATAGCGCCACGCCTGCCCGGCGTCGCTGGTGCTGATCCCGGCGAGAATGCCCAGCCAGGGTTCGTCGCCGACCGGTTGCAGGTAACGGAAATCGCCGCGCGCCCGCACGCCCGTGGCCTTAACGTCTATCTGGCGGCCATCAAGCTGGAAGCCTTTGTCGTTTTTCAGCCAGTTCAGCGTGGCGACGCCGTCTTCGATTTCCAGCGGCGCACGAAACACGGTTTTATAGTCCATTTTCGCCTGCGCGATATGGGTGGTTAGCCTGCCGTTTTCCATACTCCCGGAGAGCGTCCCGGAAAGGTTTTGCACGCCAGGCAGAAGTTCCCATTGCTGCCAGGCGATGTTGTCCCAGTTCGCCTGAAAGCGGGTTTTTTCCGTCGCCTGAAGCGGAATATCCAGCGCCAGTTTATCCACTTCACCGGAAGGCTGCATGATGCGCCAGACTTCACCCAGTGACGGCGAGATCTTTTCTGCGATGGGCAGTAATCCGTCGAGGCCGTCCAGCGCCAGATGGCTGGCACGCACGCGCAGTTCGTCGCTGCGAATGCCGTTCGCTCCGCCCGCTTCCTGCGCCGGAACCCATGCCAGCGACAGCGCGCCATCCGGCCAGGGTTTTTTATCCATGGTGATGCGTGTTTCAGGGATATCAAACTGCCAGCCCTGCTGCTGACGCGTAATGTGTGCCGTCAGGTTATCCACCGAAAGCTGGTGAGTCTGGTTATCGCCCTTCCAGCTTGCGCCGCCCTTTTTCAGCCAGACATCGCCGCCCGACACTTCGCCTCTATTCAGCGTCACCCAGCCCTCAAGACTGAAGCGGGCGCTTTCCAGCGCGACGTTATCCTGCATCCATTTACCCAGCCAGGGTTTCACGTCAATGTCGTCAGCCTGAAGCCACAGCCGTCCGTTATTGAGTAAGCCGTTGTCGTCGCGCAGATCCATCCGCACTTTCATCACGCCATGCTGGCCGGTAAGGCTGGAAAGGTTAAGTTCGCCCTCGGCGCGGTGCCGATCTTTACCGTTAAGCCAGGTGAGTTGCGGGATCGCCAGCTCCGCGCGCTGCCCGGATAACGTCAGAAAACTGATATGGCTGTCACGCAGATCGAAATGATCGAACTGGCGAAGGAAGAGATCGCTCAGGCGGTTAGTTTCAACGCCCTCGCTATCACCGCCCTGAAGCAGGGGCGTATTGGTGTTTGCCTGAAGCTGATAGAAGGTGAGATCGCGGAACTGCCAGCGCAGATGCAGCAGGCTTTGCCAGACATCCAGCGCCAGCGTCAGCCGTTTAACGGAGAGTTCGCCGCCATCGCTAAGGCCGGCTTTAATATCACGCACATCAAGCGTCGGGCCGAAGTTTTCCCAGCGGGCGCTGATGTGGCTGGCCGCAACCGGCATACCGGTCGCCGATTCGATTTTCGCCAGCAATGCCGGACGCCAGGTGTCGAGATGCGGCAGGATCAGACGCAGCCCGCTTACCGCCAGCGCAATAATGACAATCAATGTCGCGCCAGTGAGCAACAATATTCCCGGCAGTCGCCTCACGCATCTCTCCTTGTCAGCCCCAAAAACAGGCCTTGATCGTGTCGAATTACATCATTACCACGTCGAACTGCTCCTGATTATAGAGCGGTTCAATTTGCACCTTAACCTGTTTGCCGACAAAGATTTCGACTTCTGCCAGGGCGTGTGACTCGTCGCTTTTCAGTGTTTCCGCCACCGCCGGGGAAGCATAGACCAGGAAGCGATCGGAGTCGTAGGCATGATGTACGCGCACAATCTCACGCATGATTTCGTAGCAGACGGTTTCAACCGTTTTTACCGTGCCGCGTCCATGGCAGGTGGGGCATTCGTTGCATAACACATGCTCAACGCTTTCGCGCGTGCGTTTGCGGGTCATCTCCACAAGACCCAGCTGTGAGAAACCGTTGATGCTGGTTTTCACACGATCTTTACTGAGCGCCTGCTCCAGTGAATGCAGCACGCGGCGGCGGTGGTCTTCATTACTCATGTCGATGAAATCGATAATAATGATCCCGCCCAGATTGCGCAGCCTGAGCTGGCGGGCAATCGCCTGCGTCGCTTCGATGTTGGTATTAAAGATGGTGTCATCAAGATTGCGGTGGCCGACGAACGCCCCGGTGTTGATGTCTACGGTGGTCATGGCTTCGGTCTGATCGATGATCAGATAGCCGCCCGATTTCAGCTCTACCTTGCGTTCCAGCGCTCGCTGAATCTCGTTTTCGACGTCAAAGAGATCGAAAATCGGCTGGCGACCGCTGTAATGCTCAAGTTTGCTGGTCATTTCCGGGATGTATTCCGCGGTAAATTCCAGCAGGGCTTCGTAGGTCAGACGGGAATCGACACGGATGCGATCCAGGTGCGCGTCGGCAAAATCACGCAGCACACGCTGGGCCAGCGCCAGTTCGCCGTACATCTGGTAGCGCGTTTGCGGGCGTTTTTTGCGCTCCATCACTTTTGTCCACACGCGCTTCAGGTAAGCGGCATCGGACGCCAGATCTTCTTCGCAAACGCCTTCGGCGGCGGTGCGAATAATAAATCCGCCCTGCTCATCGCAGTATTCCGCGACAACGCGCTTTAAGCGATCGCGTTCCGTTTCGCTTTCAATGCGCTGGGAAACGCCAACGTGGGAGGCACCCGGCATAAAGACCAGGTAACGCGACGGCAGCGTGATGTCAGTGGTCAGGCGCGCGCCTTTGGTGCCGAGCGGATCTTTGACCACCTGCACCATTAAATCCTGGCCCTGGCGCACCAGCTCAGAGATATCGCGGACGGTGAAGTTTTTTTGCTCTTCGCCCGCCACACACTCGGTATGCGGCATGATGTCGGAGGCGTGAAGAAACGCGGCCTTATCCAGACCAATATCTACAAAAGCCGCCTGCATTCCGGGCAGTACTCGACTCACACGCCCTTTGTAGATATTGCCTACGATCCCACGTCGCGCTTCACGTTCAATGTGAATTTCCTGAAGGATACCCCCATCAATGTAAGCGACACGTGTTTCTGATGGCGTTACGTTAACCAGCAATTCAGCCGTCATCTTTGTCCCTTCCCTCACGCAGTGCGTTAAAATTGCCCAGCAATTCCCAGGTTTCTACCAGCGGTAAACCGACAACGGCGTGATAGCTGCCGTCAATCCGGCGGACAAAGCAGCCTCCCAGCCCCTGAATGCCGTAAGCACCCGCTTTGTCCATCGGCTCGCCACTGGCGATATATGCCGTGATCTCGTTATCCGAAAGCACTCTGAATGTCACTTCTGTAACGACCAGACAATCCAGCGTTTGCTGGCGATCTGCCAGCGCAACGGCGGTCATCACCTGATGCGTCTGCCCCGACAACTGATGAAGCATCTTAGCAGCATGGGAGCTATCCTGCGGTTTTTCCAGCACTTCGCCATTAAGAATGACGATAGTGTCTGCGCCCAGTACCGGTAAATCCTGCGCAGCCAGTGCCACGCCCGCCTGCGCCTTTTCCCGCGCCAGACGCACCACGTACTGTTGTGCGCTTTCGTAAGAAAGACGTTGTTCTTCAACACCCGGCACGATGCGCTCAAACGAGACGCCCAGTTGAGTGAGGAGTTCCTGACGACGCGGAGAGCCGGAAGCGAGATAAAGATCTGTCATAACACCCTTTTATTGCACCGCAAACTGCTGACGGATTTTGCGCATCAGCAGGAAAAGCCATGGCCACAGTACGCCGTTGACGACGCTACTCCAGAACACTTCCGGTCGGAAAGAGACGTTGATAACTAAAAACTCCGCCCAGAAGACAATGACTTCCGTGGCGAGCGATAACAACATCACCACCAGCGCCTGCTGCCAGAGCGCCAGATTGCGGAAAAGCTGGAATTTGAGTGCCACGAGGTAAGCGATAATACTCAGTGACAGGGCGCGAACACCCAGCGTTGAGCCGCTAATGAGATCCAGTATGGCACCCATTGTTAAACCCGTGCCGACATTTACGCGGTGGGGTAACGCAAGGATCCAGTACAGCAGAATCAACAGCACCCAGTTTGGCCGGTAAGCAATAATGTCATCCGGCCAGGGCATAATTTGCAGCAATAACGCAATGAGAAACGAGAGCCAGATCACCCAGCGCCCCTGGCTACGATAGCTCGCCACTATTGCCCTCCCGGTGCGGGTTCGACCGCATCGGTCAAGCCGGTGGCGGGTGCAGGGACAGGGGCTGGCGGCCCCATGGCATCTGGCGCTGGCAGTACCTGAGGCATCATTTGCATCAGACGCTCATTCGCCACCCGGTGCACATCTTCCGGCGTCATCGGGTTTGCGCCGTTACGATCGGCACCCCAGAGCAGCAGCAAATAGCGCAGGCGCTGTAAACCTGCCGTCGGGCGGGCCTGGATCACCGTGTACGCGCGCTGCGTATCAAGTTTCACTGATGAGACAACGCCGACCGGATACCCTTCCGGGAAACGCCCGCCAAGACCGGATGTCACCAGCACATCACCAACACGGATATCCGTGTTCGCAGGCAGATGCTCCAGTTGCAGGTCGTCCGTACAGCCATTACCGGCGACGATAACGCGAATATCGTTGCGTAACACCTGGATGGGCAGCGCATGGGTGGCGTCACAGATCAGCAGTACGCGGCTGGTGAGTTTAGCCACGGCCACAACCTGACCGACCACGCCTTTATCACTGATCACAGGCTGGCCTTCATAGACGCCGTTCACGCTGCCTTTATCGATGACGACCTGATCGCTGTAAGGATCGTTAACCGCAGAGATAACCTGGGTTACCATTTTTTGTTCGTCCTGGCGCAGCGGGGAACCCAGCAGCTCACGCAGACGCGCGTTCTCCTGTTTGTACTGCCCAAGCATCAGCAGTTCGCTGTTTTTCAGCAGCAGTTCCTGGCGCAATGCCCGGTTTTCAAGTTCGATTTGGTCACGCGAGGCCAGCGTTTGTGACACGCTGTCGAGTAATGCGCGCGGCCCGTTGGAGATAAAATAGAAAGGACTGACGGCAGTATCCATGTACGTTCGAATCTGACTGAACGCACCGAGGCGGCTGTCGGCGATAATGACACCAAGCGCAACCAGCACCGCCAGAATAAGGCGAATCTGTAGCGACGGGCCACGGCTAAAAATTGGCTTCATAGGCTTTGCGTATTCTCAGGCTGGACAAAGCTGGGGCGGCCCTTCGGTCGCCCCACTCTGACGCAGACTATTCTTCGCTGAACAAGTCGCCGCCGTGCATGTCGATCATTTCCAGCGCCTTGCCGCCGCCGCGCGCCACACAGGTCAGCGGATCTTCAGCAACCACGACAGGAATACCGGTCTCTTCCATTAACAGGCGGTCAAGGTTGCGCAGCAGTGCGCCACCACCGGTTAATACCATACCGCGCTCGGAGATATCGGAAGCCAGTTCTGGCGGACACTGTTCCAGGGCAACCATGACCGCGCTAACGATCCCGGTCAGAGGTTCCTGCAACGCTTCCAGGATTTCGTTGGAATTCAGAGTAAAGCCACGCGGGACACCTTCAGCGAGGTTACGACCACGCACTTCGATTTCGCGCACTTCGTCGCCCGGATAAGCGGAACCAATTTCATGCTTGATGCGCTCAGCGGTTGCTTCACCGATCAGCGAGCCATAGTTACGGCGCACATAATTAATGATGGCTTCATCAAAACGGTCACCACCGATACGCACGGAGGAGGAATACACCACGCCGTTCAGGGAGATCACCGCCACTTCCGTGGTACCACCACCGATGTCAACAACCATGGAACCGGTTGCTTCGGATACCGGCAGGCCCGCGCCAATCGCCGCAGCCATGGGTTCTTCGATCAGGAAGACTTCACGAGCACCCGCACCCTGCGCGGATTCACGGATCGCACGACGTTCAACCTGCGTTGCACCAACCGGTACGCAAACCAGAACGCGCGGGCTTGGACGCATGAAGCTGTTGCTGTGCACCTGCTTGATGAAGTGCTGAAGCATTTTTTCCGTGACGAAGAAGTCAGCGATAACGCCGTCTTTCATCGGGCGGATAGCCGCGATGTTGCCCGGAGTACGGCCAAGCATCTGTTTAGCTTCATGACCTACCGCAGCGACGCTTTTCGGAGAACCGGCACGATCCTGACGAATAGCCACTACAGAAGGCTCATTCAATACGATGCCTTGTCCTTTTACATAAATAAGGGTATTCGCGGTACCCAGGTCAATGGACAAGTCATTGGAAAACATGCCACGAAATTTTTTCAACATACTAAGGGATAATCCTGAAAGCTGGGGCGGAAAACAAAATCCGCTTACTTTACCAACCACACGCAGCAGCGACAAGGCGGAAAAATCATCTGCTACGGTGAAAATTAGTGCAGATCGTGTCCTTTGTTACAAATCGACCTGACTCCTTCAGGACTGAGTGTGTTACTGCATTCCCTGCAATCACTTTGCAACCTGATAAAGGCCATTCACTGGCTTACTCGCTGCAATAAACTGGCGGGCAGACACGCACACCCCCATGATAGACAGCGCGCGTTATTCTACGTGAAATCACAGTAAACGGCAGGTCAAACCGAATATCTTTGCGAATATTTTTTCACATGGGTGTCGAGTAGTTGGGACGCAGCAAAAAAATCGCCCTGTCCACCCGTTACCCCGCGTTCGATTAAGGTCTGCCATTCTCCTCGTCCGAGGATACCTGTGGCAAAAACGCGCGTCCGTGTGCCCTTACAGGCTTCCACCAGACTCTGTACCAGCAGCTGATTTTCGGGACGCTTTTCAATATTTCTTACCAGGCTCGGATGCAGCTTAAGTAATTCCGCATCCAGCGCCTTAATCCAGCTGGTGCTAACCAGCGTTAAACCCGCCTGAGTGACCGCCACCCGGGCACCCAACGCGTTGATCAATCGCACCACCGGTTGTAACCGACTGATGTGTTGACAAACATCCGCCTCAGCAAGTTCAAAAATAATCCTTTTTCGTCGAGATTTTTCACATTGCATTAAAGTATCACGCAGCCAGCGCTGAAAACGGGGCCGGATAAGTGACTCGACGGTGACCTGCAACGCCAGACTTTCTTCGGGCCAAAAGGTCAGAAAAGGCATTAAACGGGTGATCTGCTGACGGTCATACTCTTCAGCCAGGCCGAACTGCAACACCATCGGCATATACTCGGCAGCAATCACCTCCTGATCGCCATCAAAAATACGGCACATCAATTCACGGTGATGCACCTGGCCGTCAAGATTGACCGCCGGTTTCTGATAGACGCGTGGCCCGCCGCGACTGAGTGTTTGTTCAATCAAGGTGCGCCAGCGGACATTGCCACGCCCCTTCTCCGGTAGGGTATCGTCATACACTGCCCAGCTATTGGCCCCCTGCAGAACAGCGTTGCGGGTTGCGGCTTCCGCATGTTCCATGACCTGCTCCGCCGATTGCCCGCTACGCCAGGCGCAGATACCAATATGCATGATGTCATCGCGGTCGAGCATTTTTGACGGCGGCAGAACATCCACTGATTTAAGTAGTTGCGCGGCAATACTTTCAGATTCTTTAAGGGTGCGATGCGAGAGCAGCACGGCAAAATCATTGCGGTGATATCGCGCCAGCAGCGCGCCGGGATAGCGCAGGATAAAAGTAGAAAGCAGATTAATGAGGATAAGCAGGTGCTCTTCAGTGGTCGCCGCCCCCCAGTTGTCGCGCAGTAGCTCAAAATCCGGCAGGCGGATCATCATCACCACGCCATGCGCGCCGACCTTTTCCTGATCTTCGAGCAGGGTCGCCAGCTGGCTGTCAAAAAAGAGCCGGTTGTTAAGCCCGGTTTTAGTGTCCTGCGCCGCATAGGAGCGGATCAGGGTATCCATGCGGCTGCGCTGCTCTCCGGCAAACTGGATTTCGGACAACAGCGTATCCAGCGCGCTACTGGTGCGCGACGGCCATTCGTAAACGGAACCGCGAACCTTCGGTCCCCGCTCGCCATTAAGAATCTTTATGGCCCGCATCTCCAGCAACTCCTGTCCGGCAAGCTGACGACGCAGCCAGCGAACCGCCACAAAGATAATGATGACCATAAAACCAATGGCGAACGTCAGCGGAGCGGTGGTCAGAAGGGAGTGAAAATAGTTCGCCATCGGGTCCTGCCAGGTCAGCCCAATGGTCATGCCGGGATTTTTAATCGATTTAACGCTCATTTCGCGCGTCTGCATCTGGCTACCCGCCGGGCGGTATCCTCCCGCAAGCGAATGACTGAGCAGCGTTTTTTCGCCCTGCATGATGTCGATGCGCACGATATCCAGCGGCACCATCATCTCATCAAGCTGCGGCACAAGGGATGCGAAAGGCATGGAAACCAGCCGGTTATCAATAACCGCCGCCACAGACTGTACCCGGTACGTCACTTTTTTCTGAATGGCGGAATAAAAACTGAACGAGCAGCCAATGAGCGTGACAAAAATTGCCAGCCCCGTCAGGAGGGTTACAAAAGCTGAAAATTTCGTCGTTAATCGCATCCTTGTGCTAACTCCGTTGGGTGAGAGAAACGTTTCGCGATGAATGTAAGTGAGCGCCAACTTTCAATACGAAACGGGATACTATCAGACACCGTGGAACAGGCAATAAATTGCATGAAGACGACATCGCCGTTTATCACGGGAGTATAGCCCGCAGAAATTTTTTGCCAATCACCCAACTTCCCTCGCCCGGCGAGTGGCCGGCAATTTTTGGTAACAAACTCGCACTAACGTCTCTCATCCATCATGCTTATATAAAGGCAGACGGAGGACGTAATGAAACAACGAAAATTAACCGAAGCAGATGTCACCGCTGAATCAGTGTTCATGATGGAGCGACGTAAAGTATTAAAAGCACTGGGGATCGGTGCGACCGCACTTTCTCTTTCGCCGCTGGCGCAGGCCGATCTGCTGGACTGGTTTAAGGGAAACGATCGTCCGAAACCGCCGCCGGGCAAACCTCTGGACTTCACTAAACCTGCTGAGTGGCAAAATTCGCTGGCCCTGACGCCTGAAGACAAGGTGACGGGCTATAACAACTTTTACGAATTTGGCCTGGATAAAGCCGATCCTGCTGCTAACGCAGGCGGGATGAAAACGGATCCGTGGACGCTGAAAATTGGTGGTGAAGTGGCCAAACCCTTAACCCTCGATCACGATATGCTGACCACCCGCTTCCCGCTGGAAGAGCGTATTTACCGGATGCGCTGCGTGGAAGCCTGGTCTATGGTCATTCCGTGGATTGGCTTTCCACTGCATAAACTGCTCGCCCTGGTGGAGCCCACCAGCAATGCGAAATATGTGGCATTCGAAACCTTATATTCACCGGAAGAGATGCCGGGCCAGAAAGACCGCTTTATTGGCGGCGGCCTGCAATACCCTTACGTTGAAGGATTGCGTATCGATGAAGCCATGCATCCATTGACCCTGCTTTCCGTTGGCGTCTATGGCAAAGCGATGCCGCCGCAAAACGGCGCGCCGGTGCGCTTAACGGTGCCATGGAAATACGGTTTTAAAGGGATTAAATCCATCGTCAGCATTAAGCTCACCCGCGAGCGGCCGCCAACGACATGGAATTTATCCGCCCCAAATGAATATGGCTTTTTTGCTAATGTGAATCCGCACGTCGATCATCCGCGCTGGTCGCAGGCGACCGAACGCGTGATTGGTTCAGGTGGCGTACTGGACGTTAATCGCCAGCCGACGCTGCTGTTTAATGGTTACGCCGATCAGGTGGCGTCGCTGTATAAAGGAATGGATTTGCGGGAGAATTTTTAAGTGCGCTTAACGGCAAAACAGATAACCGGGTTAAAAGTAGTGTTGCATCTGGCAGGGCTGTTGCCTTTTATCTGGCTCTTTTGGGCCGCCAGCCAGGGGTACTTCAGCGCCGATCCGGCAAAAGATATTCAGCATTTTACCGGCAGGATGGCGTTGAAATTCCTGCTGGGATCGCTGCTGATCACACCGCTGGCGCGCGTCGCTAAACAACCGCTGTTGATTCGTACCCGCCGCCTGCTGGGACTCTGGTGTTTCGCCTGGGCATCGCTGCATCTGGTGAGTTACTCGTTGCTGGAGCTGGGGCTCAATAATCTTGCGCTGCTCGGCCAGGAGCTGGTGACCCGCCCCTACCTGACCCTTGGCGTCATTAGCTGGCTCATTCTCTTTGCGCTGGCGGCAACCTCCACGCAGGCGATGCAGCGAAAATTAGGCCGTAACTGGCAGCGTCTGCATAACTTCGTCTATGTGGTCGCGATCCTCGCGCCCATTCATTACCTCTGGTCAGTAAAAGTGCTTTCGCCGCAGCCGCTACTCTATGCAGCGGCGGCAATTGTGCTTCTGGGCTGGCGTTACAAGAAGTTCCGCCAATGGTGGCGATAATGCTCTGTTCTGTGCAGTTAGCCGCAGAAACGTACACCTCCGCTACCATTTATCCAGGTCTGACGGATAATCTTCCCTGATAAGACCAGTATTTAGCTGCCAAATGCTACGAAATAGTTATAATGTGCGACTTTGGTTTTGCCGATGGGGGTTTTAAGACCCGCAAAAGGTGACAACCGGGCAATGAAGGTATATTTTGTTTTTTACCGAAGTATTGCAGGAGATAGCAGCACGATGGTGGACAAGTTGCACATTTTGCTCTTAAACGGCCCCAATCTGAACATGCTGGGTACACGCGAGCCGGAGAAGTACGGCACCCTGACGCTTAACGAAATTGTTACGCAATTAACGCAGGAAGCCGAGGCGCTGAACGTGACTCTCTCGCATTTACAGTCAAACGCGGAGTACGCACTCATCGACCGCATTCATCAGGCTAAAGACTCTGTTGACTATATCCTGATCAATCCGGCCGCGTTTACGCACACCAGCGTGGCGATTCGTGATGCGTTGCTTGCAGTGAGCATCCCGTTTATTGAGATCCATCTGAGCAATGTGCATGCGCGCGAGCCGTTCCGCCATCACTCTTATCTCTCCGATATCGCTGCTGGCGTCATCTGTGGATTTGGCGCTGACGGTTATTCATACGCTTTACAGACGGCGGTAAAACGCCTGTCACAATCACACTAAACAAGAGTACGGAACCCACTCATGGATATTCGTAAGATTAAAAAACTGATCGAGCTGGTTGAAGAATCAGGCATCTCGGAACTGGAAATCTCTGAAGGCGAAGAGTCTGTTCGTATCAGTCGTGCCGCACCTAACGCGGGTTATCCAGTGATGCAGCAGGCTTATGCTCTGCCTCAGATGCAGCAGCCCGCTCTGTCTAACGCTGTTGCCCCTGCCGCTGCACCGGCAATGGAAGCGCCAGCAGCCGCAGAAATCAGTGGTCACATCGTACGTTCCCCGATGGTAGGGACGTTCTACCGCACCCCAAGCCCGGATGCGAAAGCATTCATCGAAGTGGGCCAGAAAGTGAACGCGGGCGATACCCTGTGCATCGTTGAAGCCATGAAAATGATGAACCAGATCGAAGCAGACAAGTCTGGCGTAGTAAAAGCGATTCTGGTCGAAAGTGGTCAACCGGTTGAATTTGACGAGCCACTGGTCGTCATCGAATAACGAGGCGAACAATGCTGGATAAAATTGTTATCGCCAACCGTGGCGAGATTGCTCTGCGTATTCTTCGTGCCTGTAAAGAACTGGGCATCAAGACTGTCGCCGTGCACTCGACTGCGGATCGCGATTTAAAACATGTGTTGCTGGCAGACGAAACAGTTTGTATCGGGCCGGCACCCTCCGTAAAAAGCTATCTGAATATCCCGGCTATCATCAGCGCCGCTGAAATCACCGGCGCGGTGGCAATCCACCCGGGTTATGGCTTCCTGTCTGAGAACGCCAACTTTGCTGAGCAGGTTGAGCGCTCCGGCTTTACCTTCATCGGCCCGAAAGCTGACACTATTCGCCTGATGGGTGACAAAGTGTCGGCGATCACCGCGATGAAGAAAGCGGGCGTTCCGACCGTACCAGGTTCCGACGGCCCGCTGGGCGACGATATGGATGCTAACCGCGCGCATGCAAAACGCATCGGTTATCCGGTCATTATCAAAGCCTCCGGCGGCGGCGGCGGTCGCGGTATGCGCGTTGTGCGCAGCGACGCTGAACTGGCGCAATCCATCTCCATGACCAAAGCTGAAGCGAAAGCCGCTTTCAACAATGACATGGTGTACATGGAAAAATACCTTGAGAACCCACGCCACATCGAAATTCAGGTGCTGGCAGACGGTCAGGGTAACGCCATTTATCTGGCTGAGCGCGACTGCTCCATGCAGCGTCGTCACCAGAAAGTGGTTGAAGAAGCGCCGGCACCGGGCATCACGCCTGAACTGCGTCGTTTCATCGGCGAGCGCTGCTCAAAAGCCTGCGTGGAAATCGGCTATCGTGGCGCGGGTACCTTTGAGTTCCTGTTCGAAAACGGCGAGTTCTATTTCATTGAAATGAACACCCGTATTCAGGTTGAACATCCGGTAACCGAGATGATCACCGGCGTGGATCTGATCAAAGAGCAGTTGCGCATTGCTGCCGGTCAGCCGCTGTCCATCAAACAGGAAGACGTGATTGTTAACGGCCACGCTGTTGAGTGCCGTATCAACGCCGAAGATCCGAACACCTTCCTGCCAAGCCCGGGTAAAATTACGCGTTTCCACGCGCCGGGTGGCTTTGGTGTGCGCTGGGAATCGCACATTTACGCGGGCTATACCGTGCCGCCGTATTACGATTCCATGATCGGCAAGCTGATCTGCTTCGGCGAAACGCGTGAAGTGGCCATTGCGCGCATGAAAAATGCGTTGCAGGAGCTGATCATCGACGGCATCAAAACCAACGTTGATCTGCAGACCCGCATCATGAATGACGAGAACTTCCAGCACGGTGGAACCAATATCCACTACCTGGAGAAAAAACTCGGTCTTCAGGAGAAGTAATCGCGCAGTTCACGCCTAAGGCCGGGATCCCCGGCCTTTTTTATTTCTGGGGACAGGCCTGGCCCATCAGGTACAATCCCCGCTTTCTTCATCCGTAGGGGATAAAAATGGACATGCGTTTTGTTCAGGCCCATAAAGAAGCGCGCTGGGCGCTGGGGCTGACCCTTTTCTATCTGGCTGCATGGTTAGTGGCTGCTTACTTACCTGATTCGACGGCGGGCATTACTGGTTTGCCGCACTGGTTTGAGATGGCCTGCCTGCTGATCCCACTCCTTTTTATTTTGCTGTGCTGGGCCATGGTGAAATTTATTTACCGCGATATCTCCCTGGAGAATGACGATGCAGCTTGAAGTGATTCTGCCTCTGATTGCGTATCTTCTGGTGGTCTTTGGCCTTTCCGTTTATGCCATGAGGCAACGCACGGCAGGGACATTCTTAAACGAGTTTTTCCTCGGCAGCCGCTCTATGGGTGGCGTGGTGCTGGCGATGACCCTGACCGCGACTTATATCAGCGCCAGTTCATTTATTGGCGGACCGGGCGCGGCCTATAAATACGGGCTGGGTTGGGTGCTGCTGGCGATGATCCAGTTGCCCGCCATCTGGCTGTCGCTCGGTATTCTGGGCAAAAAATTCGCTATTCTGGCGCGCCGTTATAATGCGGTGACCCTCAACGATATGCTGTTTGGCCGCTATCAGAGCCGCCTGCTGGTGTGGCTGGCGAGCATCAGCCTGCTGGTGGCCTTTATTGGCGCGATGGCGGTGCAATTTATTGGCGGTGCGCGCCTGCTGGAGACAGCAGCGGGGATCCCTTACGAAACCGGCCTGCTGATTTTTGGTATCAGTATTGCGCTCTATACCGCGTACGGCGGCTTCCGTGCCAGCGTGCTGAACGACACGATGCAGGGCCTGGTAATGCTGATCGGCACGATTGTGCTGCTGGTGGGCGTGGTTCACGCCGCTGGTGGCGTCAGCAATGCCGTAGAGACGCTGCGTCATATCGATCCCAAGCTGGTCACGCCGCAAGGGGCCGACGATATTCTGTCGCCCATGTTCATGACCTCTTTCTGGGTGCTGGTCTGTTTTGGCGTGATTGGCCTGCCGCATACGGCGGTGCGCTGCATCTCTTATAAAGACAGCAAAGCGGTGCATCGCGGCATTATCATCGGCACCATTGTGGTGGCGATTCTGATGCTGGGAATGCATCTGGCTGGCGCGCTAGGCCGTGCGGTGATCCCGGATCTGACCGTGCCGGACCTGGTCATCCCAACCCTGATGGTCAAAGTCCTGCCGCCGTTTGCTGCCGGGATTTTCCTTGCCGCGCCGATGGCCGCCATCATGTCCACGATTAACGCCCAGTTGCTGCAAAGTTCCGCTACGATCATTAAAGATCTGTACCTGAACCTGCATCCTGAGCATATCCATAATGAAAAGCGGCTCAAGCGGATGTCATCGGTGATTACTCTGGTGCTCAGTGCGCTGCTGCTGCTGGCGGCATGGCGTCCACCGGAGATGATCATCTGGCTGAACCTGCTGGCTTTTGGCGGGCTGGAAGCGGTTTTCCTCTGGCCGCTGGTACTCGGTCTTTACTGGGAGCGCGCCAACGCAGCCGGTGCATTGAGCGCTATGATCACAGGCGGCGTACTGTATGCGGTGCTGGCGACGTTTAAGATCCAGTACCTCGGGTTCCACCCGATTGTGCCGTCGCTTTTATTAAGTTTACTGGCGTTTATTATCGGGAACCGCTTTGGTCGCCCCGTTCCCGATGCCAGCGTTATTACATCTGATAAATAAAGAGTTTTGCCATGCCGTGGATCCAATTAAAACTGAACACAACCGGGGCGAATGCCGAAGCGTTAAGTGACGCGCTCCTTGAAACGGGCGCAGTGTCGATCACCTTCCAGGATACGCACGACACCCCTGTATTTGAACCGCTGCCGGGGGAAACCCGTCTGTGGGGCGATACCGACGTTATCGGTCTGTTTGATGCCGAAACGGAGATGAACGAGGTGGTGGCGATGCTGGAACAGCATCCGCTGCTGGGCGCAGGTTTCGCGCACAAAATCGAGCAACTGGAAGACAAAGACTGGGAGCGCGAGTGGATGGAGAATTTCCACCCGATGCGCTTCGGTGAGCGTCTGTGGATCTGCCCAAGCTGGCGCGATGTGCCGGATGCGAACGCGGTCAACGTGATGCTCGATCCCGGCCTCGCATTTGGTACCGGGACGCACCCTACCACGTCGTTATGTCTGCAATGGCTGGATGGACTCGATCTGGAAGGTAAAACCGTGATCGATTTCGGCTGCGGCTCCGGCATCCTCGCGATCGCCGCGCTGAAGCTCGGCGCGGCTAAAGCGATTGGGATCGATATCGATCCGCAGGCGATTCAGGCCAGCCGTGATAACGCCGAGCGCAACGGCGTCTCAGATCGCCTGGCGCTTTACCTTCCTCAGGACCAGCCAGAGGAGATGAAAGCCGATGTGGTGGTCGCCAACATCCTGGCAGGCCCGTTACGTGAACTGGCCCCATTAATCAGCGTGCTGCCTGCTACAGGTGGTTTTCTGGGTCTTTCTGGCATTCTTGCCAGCCAGGCAGAAAGCGTATGTGAAGCCTACACTGAACGCTTTACGCTGGATCCGGTCGTTGAGAAAGAAGAATGGTGCCGTATTACCGGGCGTAAAAAGTAACAATACGCGTCGCGATCCTGTCCTGAAATGAGGCGGTGATCACATTACAGGAGGATAATTTGCTGATTAAATCAGCAGATTATCTGGCGATGATGGCGGCAATTTAAGAAAAATTGAGAAGTTACGCAAAATTGTAAGCGTATAAAAATTCAACATAAAATTATAACTTAATGATTTGTATGGTGAATTAAACAAGGCCAACTCTTTTAACCGCGATTCTTTGATCCACCTCAGAGGATTGTTCAAAGTTTGGCCTTTCATCTCATGAAAAAAATGCGTAATATACGCCGCCTTGCAGTCACAGTATGGTCATTTCTTAACTCATGCGAATCGGACACCACCAGCTCAGAAATCGCCTGATCGCAGCCCCGATGGCTGGCATTACTGACAGACCATTCAGGACGCTGTGCTACGAGATGGGAGCGGGTTTAACCGTATCCGAGATGATGTCATCTAACCCTCAGGTTTGGGAAAGTGATAAATCACGCTTACGGATGGTGCACGTTGATGAGCCTGGTATTCGTACCGTGCAAATCGCCGGTAGCGTGCCGGAAGAAATGGCGGAAGCCGCACGTATTAACGTGGCAAGCGGTGCCCAGATTATTGATATTAATATGGGCTGCCCGGCTAAGAAGGTGAATCGCAAGTTAGCAGGTTCAGCCCTTTTGCAGCACCCCGATCTGGTGAAGTCTATCCTGACGGCGGTGGTGGCAGCAGTGGACGTTCCTGTCACGCTTAAGATTCGTACGGGCTGGGCTCCAGAACACCGTAACTGCGTAGAAATTGCCCAACTGGCTGAAGATTGTGGTATCCAGGCTCTGACCATACATGGACGCACTCGCGCCTGTTTGTTCAACGGAGACGCGGAATACAACAGTATTCGGGCAGTTAAGCAGAAGGTTTCCATTCCGATTATCGCGAATGGCGACATTACTGACCCGCTTAAAGCCAGAGCTGTGCTCGACTATACAGGGGCTGATGCTCTGATGATAGGTCGCGCGGCTCAGGGAAGACCCTGGATCTTTCGGGAAATCCAGCACTATCTGGACACTGGAGAGCTGCTCCCCCCCTTGCCGTTGGCAGAGGTGAAGCGCTTGCTTTGTGCGCACGTTCGGGAACTGCATGACTTTTACGGTCAGGCAAAGGGGTACCGAATTGCGCGGAAACACGTATCCTGGTATCTCCAGGAACACGCTCCAAATGACCAGTTTCGGCGCACATTCAACGCCATTGAGGATGCCAGCGATCAGCTGGAGGCGTTGGAGGCATACTTCGAAAATTTTGCGTAAACAGAAATAAAGAGCTGACAGAACTATGTTCGAACAACGCGTAAATTCTGACGTACTGACCGTTTCTACCGTTAACTCTCAGGACCAGGTAACTCAAAAACCTCTGCGTGACTCGGTAAAACAGGCACTGAAGAACTATTTTGCTCAACTGAATGGTCAGGATGTGAGTGACCTGTATGAGCTGGTATTGGCTGAAGTTGAACAGCCATTGTTGGACATGGTGATGCAATACACCCGCGGGAACCAAACGCGCGCTGCCCTGATGATGGGCATCAACCGTGGTACGCTGCGTAAAAAATTGAAAAAATACGGCATGAACTGATACTAATCAGTTAAGTGTTTGTTTATAAAGGCGCTCACCGGCATGGGGAAGCGCCTTTTTTATTGCTAAAAATCCTGACAAAAATCATTGCGCCTTCATCTTTTCATTGGCTTTTTTTCAGGTATATTGCCTGCTCTTCACACCGTGGAAACAGAACTCTCAATATGATTCGTAAATATTTTTGGCTCATTGTTTTTGCCCTGACGGTATTCATTTTTGACGCCCTGATTATGCAATGGATCGAGTTCTTAACTACGGAAAGCGATAAGTGCCGTAATATGAATTCAGTTAACCCGTTAAAACTGGTTGATTGCGCTGAGCTTGATTAATCTGCTATTTGCATAAATAGATGAACTTGCCGCTATCCCTTTAATAAAGAAGGGATTTAAAAATATTTCACACGTCTTTTTACAGTGATACTGTCTCAGCTTTCCTGGCCTGCACGACTGTACTCATGCATAACGTTTTTAATGAATAAGTTGATGACATCATGCTGGTTAACCAATACGACCAAATCCTTGTTGTTATTTCTTTTATTGTCGCCATCCTGGCTTCATATACCGCGCTAAATATGGCGGGCCGGGTCACGACCCTGTCCGATAAAACGGCCTGGTACTGGCTGGCAGGCGGCGGTGTGTCCATGGGTATTGGTATCTGGGCGATGCATTTTATCGGCATGCTGTCCATGGAACTGACCATGCGCATGAACTACGACCCGCTCATCACCGGCCTGTCGATGGTTATCGCCATTAGCGCCTCACTGTTCGCGCTATGGCTGGTTAGTGCGCCACAGTTGCATCTGCGCCGGTTAATTCCAGGCTCACTGGTGATGGGCTCAGGGATCGCGGCAATGCACTATACCGGCATGGCAGCGCTGCAGGTCTCACCGGCTATTGTCTGGGACATGCGCTGGGTTGCCGCGTCGCTGGTCATCGCTCTTGCCGCATCCTGGGCCGCGCTGTGGCTGACGTTCCGTTTACGCCGGGAAGCGGCGCAGGTGGCGTTACTGCGCGCCGGTGCGGCCATTTTAATGGGCGTGGCGATTGCGGGTATGCACTACACCGGAATGAAAGCCGCACTTTTTCCCGAGCAGCATCACTTAATGCATCACGGGGTCAACGGAAGCTGGCTGGCACTGCTGGTGAGCGTTGTCGCGCTCTCTATTTTGGGTATTACGCTGCTGGTTTCAATGCTCGATGCCCGTCTACAGGCTCGCACTTCGCTTTTAGCCAGTTCCCTTGCTGAAGCGAATCGTGAGCTGGCACAACTGGCATTGCATGACACGCTAACCCGGCTGCCCAATCGCGTTCTGCTGGAAGATCGACTCGATCAGGCGATAAATAAAGCCCGGCGCGAAGGCAGTTTTTTTGCCCTGATGTTTATGGATCTGGATGGCTTTAAGGCGGTAAACGACGCGTACGGTCATGACACCGGCGACCGGCTGTTAGTGGCTGTGACCGAGCGGCTGCAAAAGCCGTTAAAAGGGCAATACACCCTGGCTCGCATCGGGGGTGATGAGTTTGTTTTGCTGGCGGAAGTGAGCGCACCTGACGAAGCGGCTACGCTTGCCAGTGCGCTGGTGCGCGCCATTGACCATCCCTATACCCTTGAGCCGTATGAACTGATCGTCACCCTGAGCGTTGGGATCGCGCTGTATCCCCATGACGGTAAAAATGAACGCGAATTGATGTTCAATGCTGACGCCGCGATGTATCACACCAAACATATGGGGCGCAACGGCTATCACTTCTTCCAGCCATCGATGAACACGCTGGCCCAGACACATTTACAGCTAATGAATGACCTGTGGCAGGCGCTGGATCGTAATGAGCTGCACTTGCTTTATCAGCCAAAATTCCAGGCTCCGGCAGGCCCGACGGTAGGCTTTGAGGCGCTGTTACGCTGGCAGCATGGTAAGCGGGGATTATTAACGCCTGATGTATTTCTTCCGCTGGCAGAGAAAACCGGTTTGATCGTGCCGATTGGAAACTGGGTGATTGATGAAGCCTGCCGACAGTTGCGGGAATGGCATCTACAAGGCAATACCACATGGTCTGTCGCGGTCAATTTATCCACGCTGCAATTTGAGCAACCCGGCCTGATTGATCACGTCCTCGGCAGTTTGCAGAAGCATCAATTACCTGCGGATAAACTGATCCTGGAAGTGACTGAAACCACGGCGATGAGCAACCCGGAAGAAAGCGTGCGCGTTCTGACCGAGTTGACCAACGCAGGGATTAAAGCGTCGATCGACGATTTCGGCACTGGCTATTCCAGCCTGCTGTATCTGAAACGTTTGCCCGCTTGCGAACTTAAAATTGATCGGGCATTCGTAAAAGATCTGAGTCGTGAGGGTGGCGACGCCACTATTGTGTCGGCGATTGTGGCCCTGGCGAAGACGTTAAATTTGAAAGTTGTGGCGGAAGGTGTGGAAACCGAAGAACAGCAGGCGTTTCTGACCGAACTGGGCTGCAACACTTTGCAGGGGTATCTGCTCGGTAAACCCATTTCTGCAGATGAGGCCACAAGGCTGGGCTGCACGGGATAATAAAAAGCCCCACCCGCTACGGTGCGGATGGGGCGCGTTCATTGCTATCAGGCTTTTTTGAAGAAGTACTGCCCAATCACGATAAAGAATACGGGCACGAAGAATATCGCCAGCAAGGTTGCCGTCAGCATTCCCCCCAGTACCCCGATACCCACCGCATTCTGTGCGCCACTCCCTGCCCCGGAACTTATCACCAGCGGCATAACACCGAGAATAAAGGCCAGTGAGGTCATCAGGATCGGGCGAAGACGCATACGCACGGCCGCAAGGGTGGACTCCGCCAGCCCCATGCCTTCTTTGTCCATCAAATCCCTGGCAAATTCGACAATCAAAATGGCGTTCTTTGCAGACAAACCGATTGTGGTTAACAGCCCCACCTGGAAATAAACGTCATTGCTCATTCCCATTATTGCCGCAGCGAGCAGTGCCCCAATAACACCCAGCGGGACCACCAGCATGACGGAAAATGGAATGGACCAGCTTTCATACAGCGCTGCAAGACAGAGGAAAACCACGATTAATGAAATGGCGTATAACGCAGGTGCCTGATTGCCGGACAACCGTTCCTGATAGGACATACCTGTCCAGTCATAGCCTATTCCGGCAGGCAGCTTAGAGGCCAGTTGTTCCATCAGGAGCATGGCATCACCGGTACTCTTACCTGGTGCGGCTTCCCCGAGGATTTCCATCGACGGTAAACCGTTGAAACGCTCAAGGCGCGGTGAACCGTACACCCAGCGCAACGTGGTAAAGGCTGAGAATGGCGTCATTTCACCTTTGTTATTACGCACATAAAGGTTCTTCACATCGGACGGCAACATGCGGAATTTGGCATCTGCCTGCACGTACACTTTTTTAACGCGTCCATGATCGATGAAGTCATTGACGTAAGTACCGCCCAGCGAGGTCGAGATCGTCTGGTTGATATCGGAAAGACTGACGCCTAACGCCTGCGCTTTTTCGCTATCCACATCAATTTTAAACTGGGAAGTATCCTGCAGCCCGTTGGCACGTACACGCACCAGTTTGTCTGGATATTGCTGCACCATGCCCAGCAGTTCATTACGCGCTTTCGTCAGCGCCTCGTGACCGAGGTTCGCCTGATCGATAAGCTGGAAGTCAAAACCTGTTGCGGTACCCAGCTCAAGGATCGCAGGCAGGTTAAACGGGAATACCATGCCATCTTTGATCTTGCTGAACGCGGCGGTTGCCCGCTGGACAACACCAAATACGCTGTTTTCTTTACCGGGACGTTCTTCCCATGGTTTCAGGCTGATAAACGCCATCCCTGTGTTTTGCCCCTGACCACTAAAGCTGAAGCCGTTAATCGACAGTACCGACTGAACGTTCTCTTTCTCATGAGTAAGGTAATAATCTGTCACCGTATCCAGCACCTTTTGCGTCCGGGCCTGCGTCGCGCCGGGAGGAAGCTGAACCATCGTCATAAATACACCCTGATCTTCCTCGGGCAGAAACGAAGTGGGAAGACGCATAAACAGCACGGCCATACCGGCAACAATCAGCACATACACCACCAGATAGCGTCCGGTACTTCTGATAATGCCACTGACGCTTTCGGTGTAATGGTTTGTGCTGCGATCAAAGACCTGATTAAACCAGCCAAAAAAGCCGCTTTGCTGACCATGCGTTGCAGGATCTACCGGTTTTAGTAATGTCGCGCAGAGTGCTGGCGTCAGAATTAAGGCCACCAGCACGGAGAGCGCCATGGCTGAAACGATGGTAATCGAGAATTGCCGGTAAATTTCCCCTGTTGAACCACCAAAGAAAGCCATGGGAATAAATACCGCCGAGAGCACCATGGCAATCCCGACCAGTGCCCCCTGAATTTGACTCATCGATTTTTGTGTAGCGGCCTTTGGCGGCAGATGCTCCTCTGCCATCACACGTTCAACGTTTTCAACCACCACAATGGCGTCATCGACCAACAGACCAATGGCTAACACCATACCGAACATGGTCAGTGTATTGATGGAATAGCCAAACGCGGCCAGTACAGCAAATGTGCCGAGCAGTACGACAGGAACAGCAATGGTTGGTATCAGGGTCGCGCGAATATTTTGCAGGAACAGATACATGACCAGGAAAACAAGAATGATGGCTTCACACAGCGTTTTTACCACTTCATGAATAGAAATCTGCACGAACGGCGTGGTGTCGTAGGGATAAACAACGCTAAGCCCTTGCGGGAAGAACGCAGAAAGATCGTTTAGTTTTGCTTTGATCGCTTTGGCTGTATCGAGCGCATTCGCCCCGGTCGCAAGTTTGATACCTATCGCTGCGGTATCCTGACCGTTTATTTTGGTGACGACATTGTAGTTTTCGCCACCGAGCACAATACGTGCGACATCTTTCAGACGCACCATAGAACCATCCGCATTAACGCGCAGCGTAATGTTTCCAAACTCTTCAGGATCTTTTAATCGGGTTTGCGCAATGATTGACGCGTTAAGCTGCTGATTACCTACGGCGGGGGTCGCACCTAACTGTCCGGCAGCAATCTGCCCGTTTTGCACTTTGATTTGGTTAATAACGTCAATCGTTGTCAGATTGTATTTATTCAGGAAATCCGTATTCAGCCAGATACGCATGGCATATTGCGCACCAAAAAGCTGAACATCCCCCACGCCATTAATGCGGCTGATCGTATCTTTAAGGTTTGACGCAATATAGTCCGCGATATCTTCCTGCGTCAGCCCTTTATTTTCCGAGGTGAAACCTACCACCATCAGAAAGTTACTGCCCGCTTTCTCGACGCTGATCCCTTGTTGCTGCACTTCCTGCGGTAACAGTGGCATCGCCAGTTGCAGCTTATTTTGCACCTGCACCTGAGCAATATCCGGTTCAGTGCCGGACTTAAATGTCAGGGTGATCGTCACGCCACCTGCCGAATCACTGGTGGAGGACATATACATCAGGTTGTCGAGGCCATTCATGTTCTGTTCGATAACCTGCGTCACCGTGTCCTGAACTGTCTGGGCATCCGCGCCAGGATAGTTCGCGCTCACGGCAATTGCTGGCGGCGCAATCGTGGGATATTGCGCGACGGGCAGTTGCATAATAGCCAGTACGCCAGCAATCATTAATATAATCGCCAGCACCCAGGCAAAAATCGGACGATCGATAAAAAACTTAGCCATTTTTTGCTCTCATTACGTGTGTGCGATTACTGCGCTGCCGTTTTTTGTTCAGTCGCGGTTTCAGGTGCAACGTTCACTACCGTCCCCGGACGAGCGCGCTGTAAGCCACTGACAATGACCTTCTCGCCTTCTTTTAGCCCTTCGGCAATCAGCCACTTATCGCCAATCGCCTGCGTAGCAACGACATTGCGGGCCTCTACCTGGTTTTTCTCATTGACCAGCAGGACGGTCGCTTCACCGCGCGCGTTACGCGTGACACCTTGCTGCGGAACCAAAATGGCGTTTGGCTGAGTGCCCTCGTTTATGCGGGCACGGACAAACATTCCCGGTAATAACCGGTGATCAGGATTAGGGAACACTGCGCGGAGAGTAATTGACCCGGTACTTTGGTCGACGGTGACGTCGGAGAATGCAAGCGACCCGGTTAGCGGATAGTCTTCACCGTTTTCAGTGAGTAACTGAACATCCGCTTTCCCGTCTTGTTTGAGTAAGTTTCCTTGCTCAACGGCCTGACGCAGCCGCATAAAATCGCTGCTGGATTGCGTGACGTCTACATAGATAGGATCGAGTTGTTGTACGGTGGCCAGCGCCGTGCTTTGACCGCTCGTCACCAGCGCCCCTTCGGTCACGGAAGATTTACCGATTCGCCCGCTGATTGGGGAGCTGACGCGGGTATACGCCAGATTAATTCTTGCCGCTTCAACCGCGGCTTCAGCGGCTTTAATTTCAGCCTTCGCACCACTGGCATTCGCTGCGGCGGTATCATAATCCTGACGACTAATGTATTGCGTGCCCAGCAAAGGCTGATATCGCTTCACCGTCAGAGCCGCAATATTCGCCGCCGCCCGGGCTTTGGCTAATTCGCCTTCCGCGCTGGAAAAAGCCGCCTGATAGGTTGCAGGATCAATCTGATATAGCGATTCACCCGCAGTGATATCGCTACCTTCAACAAAATTACGCTTTAAAATAATACCGCTGACCTGGGGGCGAACTTCTGCAATACGAAACGCCTCTGTGCGCCCGGGAAGTTCTGTTGTGATAACAAGCGGAGCGGACTTCACCTGCCAGACGCTCACTTCAGGCGCTGACATTACAGCCGCCGTCTTTTCGTTATCATTACAGCCGCCAAGTAAACCAAGTGATAATAATATCAATGATGGCAGGTAAAAATATTCACCAAACTTATTCATTGCAGTTCCTTAAAACACAATGCGCGGCATTTACCGCCAATAAAGACAGAAAAATAAACATCAGGGGGTCGGGTATCCTACAAATAATTTGCTGGTACTGTAAATCAGCCCTCAGCCAGCCCTCGTAGTAATGGCACTCAGAACTAAAAAAGACGTAAATTAATTTAATTAAAACGGTGTATTTTTTGTTATGACATTCATTTCATCAATGAAATACGGTAATTAATTCACCCAACCAATTAATTGCACGGCAACAGTAAAATATCAGCGCTATATTGTATGAACACTCAAAAAATGCAAGGATAGTTGCGTCTTTTAAAAATCACCCCCTCTGCCACTATAACGTTTATCAGAAGTCATTACCCATGGTCAGGAAAACAAAAGAAGATGCGTCCAGAACGCGAGAGCTTTTAATTAATTCAGCAATTTTAACGTTTTCCCGGCGTGGGTATTCGAACACGTCGCTGGATGATATCGCACAAGCGGCAAATATGACGCGCGGCGCTATTTACTGGCACTTTAAAAACAAAGGCGAATTATTTAATGCTATCTGGCAACAGCAGCTAACGCTTAAAGATAAAATTAGCAGCAAAGTGGCAATATATTACAATGACACCGCCGAAGTATTTTTACGGCATTCGTTAATAGAGGCGCTTCGACTGATCGCTCGCGATACTATTGAACAGGCACTGGTAGAAATTCTTTATCACAAATGCGAATTCACCGCAGACATGACGCCTGAAGCAGAAATTCGTGCACGCCTTTTTTTCGATCGTGAAAGCATGGCGCTGCTGTTAAAACGATGCATGAGTGAGAACCCATTATTTATGAGCGGCGA
Organism: Enterobacter sp. kpr-6; assembly: GCF_900116015.1. Taxonomy (GTDB): domain Bacteria; phylum Pseudomonadota; class Gammaproteobacteria; order Enterobacterales; family Enterobacteriaceae; genus Enterobacter_D. The sequence continues at coordinate 5,620 of NZ_FOYH01000014.1, read as the reverse complement.
TATAGAACTGGCGCTTATTATTATTCAGGCCTATATGAGTGGAATCATTAAAAACTGGCTTATGCTTAATAAAAGTTTTGATCTTTATAATTTTGCCCCGCGCCTGGTTGACAGTCTTTTAACGATGCTCCGCGTGACGCCCGGTAACAATACAGGTAACATAACTCAACCTCAGTACAGCACCTCTGAATCCATTATTTCTTCATAATCTCCCTGGTTTGCGCTTTTTCCTCCATGGTTTTTACATTCGACATGCTTTGTAAAACTCGACCGCTTGGGGCCGTACAAACTGATGGTAGAATGAGCGTATTCACATAGAGAGGTAAATGTGATCATGAAAAAGTTAATTGCTGTTGCACTACTGTCTTCTGTTCTCGCCGGGTGCGCTCACGACTCTCCCTGCGTGCCGGTTTATGATGACCAGGGGCGTCTGGTTCATACCAATACCTGTATGAAAGGGACGACTCAGGATAACTGGGAAACGGCAGGCGCTATTGCAGGCGGTGCCGCTGCTATTGCAGGTTTGACCCTGGGTATTGTTGCCCTGACCAAATAATCTCCGGGCGTGGCCTGACCGTCACGCCTGCTTTTGCTCCTCCCCGGTGCAACTCTTCTAATTTGTTAAAATTGATTCTCATAATGGATCATCACATCTTCTTTAAATTTCCGCGTTAATCATTCTCTCTTTCAATGCTTCGCCTGCTATGAAAATTTTTTGCTCTAATTTGTGGCACAGGTTTCAGTTTCGCACCAAACCAGGGCGCTGACTTTATTTTTCCCTGTCTACACTCTCCCTATTACGGGCAATTCTTAATGTTCTTCTGCCCCGTAAACCTGGCACTACCTTTGCTTTAAAAAGGATGGCCAATGCCACAGACAGGTTCAGGGCGTTTCCCGGACGCCTTTATATAACGATAATTTTTGCCACACAGGATGCATTATGAAAAAGATGATGATCGCCAGCCTGGCCGCTGCCGGTGCACTGTTTGCTGTTGTAAATCAAGCGCACGCTGGCGCAACTCTGGATGCCGTGAAGAAAAAAGGTTTCGTACAATGCGGTATCAGTGACGGGCTGCCTGGTTTCTCTTACGCAGACGCCGACGGTAAATTTACCGGTATTGATGTGGATGTTTGTCGTGGGGTTGCCGCTGCCGTATTCGGCGATGACACGAAAGTAAAATATACCCCGCTGACGGCGAAAGAACGTTTCACCGCATTACAGTCCGGTGAAGTTGATGTGCTGTCACGTAATACCACCTGGACCTCTTCCCGCGACTCAGGCATGGGCATGTCATTTACTGGCGTAACCTATTACGACGGTATCGGCTTTTTGACCCATAACAAAGCCGGTCTGAAAAGTGCTAAAGAGCTGGATGGCGCAACCGTTTGTATTCAGGCCGGTACTGATACCGAGCTGAACGTGGCTGACTATTTCAAATCCAACAATATGAAATACACGCCGGTCACTTTCGACCGCTCTGATGAATCAGCAAAAGCGCTGGAATCGGGTCGCTGCGATACGCTGGCGTCCGATCAGTCGCAACTCTACGCACTGCGTATCAAACTGAGCACGCCGGGTGAATGGATCGTTCTGCCGGAAGTGATCTCTAAAGAGCCGCTGGGCCCGGTGGTACGCCGTGGCGATGATGAGTGGTTCTCAATTGTTCGCTGGACGCTGTTCGCCATGCTGAACGCCGAAGAAATGGGCATCACCTCCAAAAACGTTGATGAGAAAGTGGCAAATCCGGCGACGCCAGATATGGCTCACCTGCTCGGGAAAGAAGGCGATTACGGCAAGGACCTGAAACTTGATAACAAATGGGCTTATAACATTATCAAGAAAGTCGGTAACTATGCGGAAGTGTTTGAACGTAACGTGGGTTCCGAAAGCCCGCTGAAAATCAAACGTGGCCAGAATAACCTCTGGAACAACGGCGGTATCCAGTACGCGCCGCCAGTTCGCTAAGACGATTGTTTTAAACATCGTGTAGTAACGGGCACCGCATTTGTGGTGCCCAGCCCAGAGTCATGGTTACCGAGGTTTTCTTATGTCCCATCGACGCCCAGCCGTTAAAGGATCGCTTTCCTTCTCCAACCCTGCGGTTCGCGCCTGGCTGTTTCAAATCATTGCTATCCTGGCGGTGGTTAGCGTAGCCATCTATTTGATACATAATACCGTTACTAATCTGAGTAACCGCGGTATTACTTCCGGTTTCGCCTTTCTCGATCGTGGCGCTGGCTTCGGGATCGTCCAGCACCTGATTGATTATGAACAAGGCGATACCTATGGTCGGGTATTCCTGGTAGGTTTACTCAATACGCTGCTCGTCTCTGCGCTGTGTATCGTTTTTGCTTCCTTCCTGGGGTTCTTTCTCGGTCTTGCGCGCCTGTCAGAAAACTGGCTACTGCGTAAGCTGTCGACAATTTATATCGAAACCTTCCGTAATATCCCGCCGTTACTCCAAATCTTTTTCTGGTACTTCGCGGTGCTGCGCAATTTGCCGGGGCCTCGCCAGGCGGTCAGTGCGTTTGATTTGGCTTTCCTGAGCAATCGCGGGCTCTATATTCCGGCTCCCGCTTTTGGGGAAGGATTACTGGCATTTCTTGTCGCTGTCATCCTGGCGATGGGGATTTCCGTCGGACTGTTTCGCTTTAATAAGACGCATCAAATTAAAACGGGGCAGCTGCGCCGGACCTGGCCGACCGGACTGGGGCTGATAATTGTACTTCCGCTGCTGGCCCACTGGCTGTTCGGGGCGGCATTGCACTGGGATGTTCCGGAGCTGCGCGGTTTTAACTTCCGTGGTGGAATGGCGCTGATCCCTGAACTGGCGGCGCTGACCCTGGCACTTTCGGTTTATACCTCTGCTTTTATTGCCGAAATCATCCGCTCCGGTATTCAGTCAGTCCCCTTTGGCCAGCATGAAGCGGCGCGTTCTCTGGGACTACCTAATCCGGTTACGCTGCGTCAGGTCATCATCCCGCAGGCGCTGCGAGTGATTATCCCGCCATTGACCAGCCAGTATTTAAATATCGTGAAAAATTCTTCGCTGGCAGCGGCGATTGGTTATCCCGATATGGTGTCACTGTTTGCGGGTACGGTACTTAACCAGACCGGGCAGGCAATCGAAACTATCGCCATTACCATGTCGGTTTACCTGATTATCAGTTTGAGCATTTCTCTGCTGATGAATATCTATAACCGCCGCATTGCACTCGTGGAACGCTAAGGAATCATGATGACAAAAGCGATACTGTCTCAACCCTCGCGTCCGGCCAGTGCAGGCACCGGACGTTATATGGGTTGGGTACGCAAAAACCTCTTTTCCAGTTGGTCGAACAGTTTACTGACGCTGGTATGCCTGTGGCTCATGTGGGAGCTTATTCCCCCTTTACTGAGCTGGGCGTTCTTCCAGGCTAACTGGATTGGCTCTACACGGGCCGACTGTACGAAAGAAGGCGCATGCTGGGTCTTTATCCATCAGCGCTTCGGCCAGTTTATGTATGGCCTTTACCCCCATGATGAGCGCTGGCGCATCAACCTTGCGCTAATTGTGGGCCTGCTTTCCATTGCGCCTATGTTCTTAAAATCCTTACCGAAAAGAGGACGCTATATTGCCTGCTGGGCGGTCATTTATCCGATCGTGGTATGGTGGTTATTATATGGTGGATTTCTGGGGCTGGAGCGTGTGGAAACACGTCAGTGGGGCGGGTTAACGCTGACATTGATCATTGCGTCAGTGGGCATTGCGGGCGCTTTACCGCTGGGGATTCTTTTGGCGCTAGGACGCCGTTCGACCATGCCGGTCGTACGGATGCTTTCAGTGATCTTTATTGAATTCTGGCGTGGCGTGCCGCTCATTACCGTACTGTTCATGTCGTCGGTCATGCTGCCACTGTTTATGGCGGAAGGAACCAGTATCGATAAACTGATCCGGGCACTGGTCGGAGTCGTGCTATTCCAGTCAGCCTACGTTGCAGAAGTCGTGCGCGGCGGGCTTCAGGCGCTGCCGAAAGGTCAGTACGAAGCCGCTGAATCGCTGGCGTTGGGCTACTGGAAAACACAGGGGCTGGTAATTCTACCGCAGGCCTTAAAACTGGTGATACCGGGCCTGGTTAACACCATTATTGCGCTGTTTAAAGATACCAGCCTCGTCATCATTATTGGTTTATTTGATCTGTTCAGCAGCGTACAGCAGGCCACCGTCGATCCCGCATGGCTGGGAATGTCGACAGAAGGCTATGTCTTTGCCGCGCTGGTTTACTGGATTTTCTGTTTCAGCATGTCGCGCTATAGCCAGCATCTGGAGAAGCGTTTCAATACCGGGCGTACACCGCACTGAGGACCACCATGAGTAATATGATTATGCAACCAGACGACGCGATGATTACGCTCGACAACGTGAACAAATGGTACGGGCAGTTTCACGTGCTGAAAAATATCAACCTGCAGGTCAAACAGGGTGAACGTATTGTTCTGTGTGGCCCATCGGGTTCGGGTAAATCAACAACCATTCGCTGTATTAACCATCTTGAAGAACATCAGCAGGGACGAATTATCGTTGATGGTATTGAGCTCAATGAAGATATTCGCAATATCGAAAAGGTGCGCAAGGAAGTGGGCATGGTATTCCAGCACTTCAATCTGTTCCCTCACCTGACTGTTTTGCAAAACTGCACCCTCGCACCAATCTGGGTGCGCAAGATGCCGAAAAAAGAAGCCGAAGCGCTGGCTATGCATTACCTGGAAAGAGTGCGCATTGCTGAGCATGCGCATAAATTCCCTGGCCAAATCTCCGGGGGGCAGCAGCAGCGCGTGGCGATTGCCCGCTCATTATGCATGAAACCTAAAATCATGCTCTTTGATGAGCCAACCTCGGCGCTGGATCCGGAGATGGTCAAAGAAGTACTGGATACCATGATTGGCCTTGCCGAATCAGGCATGACCATGCTGTGTGTAACTCATGAAATGGGATTTGCCCGCACCGTGGCTGACAGAGTGATCTTTATGGATCGTGGAGAAATCGTTGAGCAGGCACCGCCGGACGAGTTCTTTGCAAATCCTAAATCGGAGCGAACCAGAGCATTTCTGTCTCAGGTTATTCATTAAGTTAAAAAATAATACAATTAAGCTCAGCCATATGGCTGGGCTTTTTTATACCTGTAGGATCTTCTAACAGAGGTACGTTTCAGTACGTGAGCGGTAACAACGTCATTTGCTTATCTGCATATAGCAAAAAGCCCAGTCTTTCGACTGGGCTTTTCACTTAATTGATGCCTGGCAATTCCCTACTCTCGCATGGGGAGACCCCACACTACCATCGGCGCTACGGCGTTTCACTTCTGAGTTCGGCATGGGGTCAGGTGGGACCGCCGCGCTAGTGTCGCCAGGCAAATTCTTTTAAATGCCGAACATTAACCGCTTAAAACTGGTGCTGATACCCAGAGTCGAACTGGGGACCTCACCCTTACCAAGGGTGCGCTCTACCAACTGAGCCATATCAGCACACTAAATTTGATGCCTGGCAGTTCCCTACTCTCGCATGGGGAGACCCCACACTACCATCGGCGCTACGGCGTTTCACTTCTGAGTTCGGCATGGGGTCAGGTGGGACCGCCG
>NZ_FOYH01000015.1 GCF_900116015.1 Enterobacter sp. kpr-6 | reverse complement strand
CGTCACCCGAGAGCAAGCTCTCTGTGCTACCGTTCGACTTGCATGTGTTAGGCCTGCCGCCAGCGTTCAATCTGAGCCATGATCAAACTCTTCAATTTAAGTTTGATGCTCGTGAATTAAACTTCGTAATGAATTACGTATGTTCACTCCAGAGACTTGGTATTCATTTAGCGTCTTGCGACGTTAAGAATCCATGTCCTTGAGTGCCCACACAGATTGTCTGATAAATTGTTAAAGAGCAGTGCAACGCGGCTTTCGCTCACCGTTGCGAGGTGGCGTATATTACGCTTTCCTCTTTCAGAGTCAACCCTGAATCTCAGGATTTTTTTCTTCAACCGGACTGGCTACTCAGTGTGAAGTGATTCACGTTTGCCGTTTCGATGGAGGCGCATTATAGGGAGTTCTGAAGGCACCGCAACACCTAAATGACAGAAAAATGACTGACTGCTGCATTCCACAGCAAAAGCCCGCCTTATACCCATTTACGCACAGAGTTATCCACAAAGCGCTGAAAATCTAAAAATTCGCGAGCGTTGCGCAAACGTTTTCGTTACAATGCCCGCGCTAAAACAAGGATGCCCCGTCTGGGGCGTTAGCTGAATTTTGGGGATGAATGCGCCCGAAAATTCAGCTAACGCTCTCTGTAATGTCAAAATCCTGGGGATTTAATACCATGCAACAACCTCGTCCAGTCCGCCGCGCCCTGCTCAGTGTTTCTGATAAGGCCGGTATCATCGAATTCGCTCAGGCTCTCTCCCAGCGCGGCGTAGAGCTGCTCTCTACTGGCGGTACTGCCCGCCTGCTGGCTGATAAAGGTCTGCCGGTTACCGAAGTATCTGACTACACCGGTTTCCCGGAAATGATGGATGGACGCGTGAAGACGCTGCACCCGAAAGTGCACGGCGGCATTCTGGGCCGTCGCGGTCAGGATGATGAAATCATGACGCAGCACGACATCTCTCCTATTGATATGGTGGTGGTAAACCTCTATCCGTTCGCGGCCACGGTTGCACGCGACGGCTGCACGCTGGAAGATGCGGTTGAGAACATTGATATCGGCGGCCCGACCATGGTGCGCTCGGCGGCGAAGAACCATAAAGACGTCGCCATCGTTGTGAAGAGCAGCGACTACGAAGCCATTATTAATGAAATGGATGCCAACGATGGCTCGCTGACCCTGACAACCCGTTTCGACCTGGCGATTAAAGCCTTTGAACACACAGCCGCTTACGACAGCATGATCGCCAACTACTTCGGTAGCCTGGTGCCCGCCTATCACGGCGAGAGCAAAGAACCGGCTGGCCGCTTCCCACGCACCCTTAACCTGAACTTCATTAAGAAGCAGGATATGCGCTACGGTGAGAACAGCCACCAGCACGCCGCCTTCTATATAGAAGAAGAAATTAAAGAAGCCTCGGTTGCCACCGCGACCCAGGTTCAGGGCAAGGCGCTCTCTTATAACAACATTGCCGATACCGATGCGGCTCTGGAATGTGTGAAAGAGTTCAACGAACCGGCCTGTGTGATCGTCAAACACGCTAACCCGTGTGGCGTGGCGGTAAGCAGTTCCATTCTGGACGCTTACGATCGCGCTTATAAAACCGACCCTACCTCCGCATTCGGCGGCATCATTGCGTTTAACCGCGAGCTGGATGCCGATACCGCGCAGGCAATTATCTCCCGTCAGTTTGTCGAAGTGATCATCGCACCATCTGCATCAGAAGAAGCCCTGAAAATCACCGCAGCAAAACAAAACGTGCGTGTACTGATTTGTGGCGAGTGGGCCGGGCGTGTTTCAGGTCTGGATTTCAAACGTGTGAACGGCGGCCTGCTGGTTCAGGATCGCGATCTGGGCATGGTGACCGAGGGCGAACTGCGCGTAGTAACCAAACGTCAGCCAACTGAGCAGGAACTGCGTGATGCGCTGTTCTGCTGGAAGGTCGCCAAATTCGTCAAATCCAACGCCATTGTTTATGCGAAAGAGAATATGACCATCGGCATAGGCGCGGGCCAGATGAGCCGCGTTTATTCAGCGAAAATCGCCGGGATCAAAGCCGCGGATGAGGGCCTGGAAGTGAGAGGCTCCGCAATGGCGTCTGACGCCTTCTTCCCGTTCCGCGATGGCATTGACGCGGCGGCGGCAGTTGGCGTGAGCTGCGTGATCCAGCCAGGCGGTTCCATTCGTGATGATGAAGTGATTGCCGCCGCTGACGAACACGGCATTGCGATGATCTTCACCGACATGCGCCACTTCCGCCATTAATTCCCGGAGCAGACAATGAAAGTATTAGTGATTGGTAACGGCGGGCGCGAGCATGCGCTGGCATGGAAAGCGGCGCAGTCTCCGCTGGTTGAAACCGTTTTTGTCGCGCCGGGTAACGCCGGGACGGCACTTGAGCCTGTCCTGCAAAACGTGGCGATCGGCGCGACTGATATTCCGGCCCTGCTGAGCTTTGCGCAGAACGAGAAAATCGACCTGACGATTGTTGGCCCGGAAGCGCCATTGGTGATTGGCGTGGTTGATGCGTTTCGAGCAGCCGGGCTGACCATTTTTGGTCCGACGCAGGGGGCTGCACAACTGGAAGGCTCCAAATCCTTCACCAAAGATTTCCTCGCGCGTCACAACATTCCGACCGCCGAGTACCAGAACTTTACCGAAGTCGAGCCTGCGCTGGCGTATCTGCGTGAGAAAGGCGCGCCAATCGTGATCAAAGCTGACGGTCTGGCGGCAGGTAAAGGCGTGATCGTCGCGATGACCCTTGAAGAAGCCGAAGCCGCGGTTAACGACATGCTGGCAGGCAACGCTTTTGGCGACGCGGGGCACCGCATCGTGATTGAAGAGTTTCTGGACGGCGAGGAAGCCAGCTTCATCGTTATGGTTGACGGAGAACATGTGCTGCCGATGGCCACCAGCCAGGATCATAAACGCGTCGGTGATGCTGATACCGGCCCGAACACCGGGGGCATGGGCGCTTACTCCCCTGCGCCAGTGGTGACCGATGAAGTCCATCAGCGCACCATGGAGCGGGTCATCTGGCCAACCGTGCGTGGGATGGCGGCGGAAGGCAATACCTATACCGGTTTTCTGTACGCTGGCCTGATGATCGACAAGCAGGGCAACCCGAAAGTCATTGAGTTCAACTGTCGTTTCGGCGATCCGGAAACCCAGCCGATTATGCTGCGTATGAAATCGGATCTGGTGGCGCTGTGTCTGGCGGCCTGTAACGGCACCCTGGATGAACAGACTTCCGAGTGGGACGAGCGGGCTTCACTGGGTGTCGTCATTGCCGCGGGCGGTTATCCTGGCGACTACCGTACCGGGGATGTGATCCACGGTCTGCCGTTAGAAGAGATTGGCGGGAAGGTATTCCACGCCGGGACAAAGCTGTCAGATGACGAACGTGTGCTGACCAGCGGCGGGCGCGTGCTGTGCGCAACGGCGTTAGGTCATACCGTTGCCGAGGCGCAGAAAAATGCTTATGCACTGATGGCGGATATTCACTGGGACGGCAGTTTTAGTCGCCGGGATATCGGGTATCGTGCGATTGCGCGGGAGCAGGGAGAGTAATTTTCCCCTCACCCTAACCCTCTCCCCCTGGGAGAGGGGACAAATCGTGCCACACCTCTTCCTGAGGGCGAGGGGACAAAAACCTCCCTCTCCCGGCTGCGGTGCTGCTTTTCTCCCTCTCCTGGGGGAGAGGGCCGGGGTGAGGGCGTCAACACACCGTCAGAACGTTTTTTCCTTCGGCTGCCACGTGCAGTAATCCTCATTCGCCACCAGCAGTAGCTGCGCACCGTCTTTGGCTTCCAGCCATGCCACACTCACCTCTAATGATGAATGTCTCTGTCGCCGTTCAATATGGTTTAACGCCTGCGCATCAAAATCCGGGCTGACCGTTGTGCCTTCACAGGTGGTAACCGAGCGATCGGCATGCCAGCGGCCCTGGTGCAGTACCACCTGTCCCTGACGCAGCGCATCGCTGGTCTGGCGGATTTGGTCGGCACGATAGCGATACAGCGCGATCTGGTCACTGGAAAGCTGCTGCTTCTGACCATTCACTTCCCGCTGCATAAAGCTGAGTTCGCCGTGGTCATCAAAACGCACGCGAATGTGTTCCGGCGGTTTGCCGTAGATGTTAAGTTCGATCAGAACGAGATCGTCGCCCTGCCAGCGGTATTCGCTGGTTGAGGTTTCCCCGCTGCGCCACGGGCTGAATGCAGAAAGAAGGTGAACTTCACCCTCTGAATCTTTGCGCCAGAGTCGTACCGCACCCTGATCGCCTGCGTATCCGCTGGCGGTAAAAGGCGGGGGTGACGCATCGTGACTACAGGCTGCCAGCAACAGCGCACCTGCCAGCGTCAGCGCCCGACGCCAGAATGACAAAAGGGGCACGAATGCCCCTCTGTTAAAACTGTTCGCTGTCACGCGGTCTTATTTAACTGCGTCTTTCAGCGCTTTACCAGAAACAAATGCCGGCACGTTGGCTGCGGCGATTTTGATTTCTTTACCGGTCTGCGGGTTGCGGCCAGTGCGCTCAGCGCGGTGGTTCACTTTGAAGGTACCGAAACCAACCAGTTGTACAGCATCGCCTTCTTTCAGAGACTCAGTAATAGCAGCCAGGGTGGATTCCAGAGCAGCTTTCGCCTGCACTTTAGACAGATCAGCCTTGTCCGCAATTACATCAATCAGTTGAGTCTTGTTCATAAGTTATCCTTACAATGTGTTTATCGCTTGCTAAGCATCGAGTGCGACGAAAATGCCAGAAAAGCACTCTCCTGCATACACGCACCGATAGCCACTTTTTTTCGCCCCCCAAATGTAGACCAGACGGGGGGCCCATGGGAAGCCTTGTAGTGCGACAATTCAGGCGTTAAATCACGTTTTGTTGTCTCATTGCTGCAAATTTATACCGATATTGCTCTCACCCGCTTCGCGCAGGTCCGCGCGCAGACCTTTGATCAGCTCGATGTCGCGCTCCTCGCAGTCAGCCAGCAGGCGGAAAATCTCCCACTGAATGTCCCATTCTTGCTCAACGGCGGGGTTTTCTTTCAGCTCTTCATCGGTCATTTCGCGGCCTGCCTGGGTCATTTCCAGCATCGCCACAGTGGTAATGGATGTCTTACTGACTTCGATAGCGTGTTCCAGCGTTTCACCGCTCAGAAGCGAATGCACCAGCTCGCTTAACGCGACGCAGGCATCAATCGCCGGATAGACGCCATACATATCGTAGTCGTCAGCCGACGGGATCGCTTCTTCCAGTTTTTCGAGCTGGCTGTCGAAATTGATTTTCGCGTCTTTAACCGTCAGCGTTTCCCAGATCAGATCGACGATACGGCGGTAAAGCTGTGCCTCACCAAAGCCCGTTTGCTGGCAAAACATGGCGTAGTTTGGATACATGCGCTCGCACAAACAGGCCATGAACGTAAGGTGCTGCCAGCTTTCGAGCTTCTCCAGCCGCAGGTGAATCGGGTTTTGTAACATGATGAGTTCTCAATATCGGAAATTAGCCGCAGTGTACCTGAATCAGGGCTGAATTTCCTGCCAGCGCATAAAGGCCGGACGCCGTGAAGCTACCGCATCGGCCCAGCGCGTCGGCTCCGGCAAGCGGTAACCTTTGGTGCAGCGTTGTACCCACGACAGCGCGCTGTCGAGGCTCACCCGATGACCCGTTGCGACAAACAGCGGGTTGCAGCGCGCCTTACTGCGCCACACCCACGCCAGTTGCTCGCCTTTGTCCATCAGCGGAGCCAGCGCACCGGGTTCATCTGAGAGCGGTTCAAAGCGCCCGCACAGGCGTTTCTTTGCCACGCCAATGGTCGGGACATCCACCAGCAGACCAAAATGGCTGGCGACACCCAGACGGCGAGGGTGCGAAATCCCGTGCCCGTCCACAAACAGCAGATCGGGCTTTTGCGACAGCATATTCCAGGCCGCCATGAGCGCCGGATATTCACGGAAGGAGAGAAAACCGGGGATATAAGGCATGGTGGTGGCGATCCGCGCCACCTGATGTTCGATAAGCTCCAGCGATGGATACTTCAGCAGCACCATCGCCGCTCTTGTCACTTCGCCGCCCTCTTCAAAGCCGACGTCCGCGCCACCGATAATGGTGGGAGTATCGTTGATAAAGCGATCTTCCCGACACACCGATGAAGCCAGTTCAAGCTGTTGTGCGCGTAATGACGCGAGATCCATGAAACCTCCTTACTGATGATAAGGCTGTGAAAGCCGGTGTACCGCCTCCACAAAAGCACCTGCATGTTCGGGCGGAACGTCCTGATGAATACCGTGGCCAAGGTTAAACACATGACCCTCGCCCTGTCCGAACCCGGCCAGGATGCTCGCCACTTCTTCTTCGATTCGCGCAGGCGATGCATAAAGCATAGAAGGATCCATGTTGCCTTGCAGGGCGACTTTGTTACCTACACGGCGGCGCGCGTCGGCGATATCGGTCGTCCAGTCGAGACCCAGTGCATCACAGCCGGTTTCCGCCATCGCTTCCAGCCACTGACCGCCACCTTTGGTGAACAGCGTTACCGGCACGCGGTGGCCTTCGTTTTCACGCAGCAGGCCATCAACGATTTTGTGCATGTAGTAGAGCGAGAATTGCTGATAATCACGACCGGTCAGCACGCCGCCCCAGGTATCAAAAATCATCACCGATTGTGCACCGGCGCGGATCTGCGCGTTCAGGTACAGGGTGACGCTTTTCGCCAGTTTATCGAGCAGCGTATGCAGCGTTTGCGGCTCGGCATACATCATCTTTTTGATCAGGGTAAAGGCTTTGCTGCTCCCGCCTTCAACCATGTAGGTCGCCAGCGTCCACGGACTGCCGGAGAAACCAATCAGCGGCACTTCACCTTTCAGTTCACGGCGAATGGTGCGCACGGCATTCATCACATAGCCCAGTTCCTGTTCAGGATCCGGAACAGGCAGTTTATCGACGTCTGCTTTGCAGGTAATGGGAGAGGTAAAGCGCGGGCCTTCACCGGTTTCGAAATACAGCCCTAAGCCCATGGCGTCGGGGATGGTGAGAATGTCCGAAAAGAGAATTGCCGCATCAAGCGGGTAGCGGCGCAGCGGTTGCAGCGTGACTTCACACGCCAGCTCCGCGTTCTTACATAGCGACATGAAATCGCCCGCCTGAGCGCGCGTAGCTTTGTACTCCGGCAAATAGCGGCCAGCCTGTCTCATCATCCATACCGGGGTGATATCTACAGGCTGGCGCAGCAGCGCGCGCAGGTAACGATCGTTTTTCAATTCGGTCATTTTGCAATTCCTCAATGCGTCAGACCGTCATTGTATCATGTCACTCGTACTCTGCCCGACACATCGCGACCGTGTCTTCAATCAGGCGGCGCGCTACCGTACCCGGCGGGGGAAGCAGCGGCAGGTTGTCGTAGCGATACCAGCCCGCATCCAGCAGTTCATTGGGATCGATATTAATCTCACCGCTGTCATATTCCGCCATAAACGCCGTCATAAGCGATTGCGGGAACGGCCAGGGTTGAGAGGTGACATAGCGTAATTTTTTGACGCGGATGGCGCTCTCTTCCATCACCTCGCGAGCCACCGCCTGCTCCAGGGTTTCGCCCACTTCGACAAAGCCTGCCAGCACGGTGTAGATCCCATTACGATGGCGGGTATGCTGCGCCAGCAGGATTTTATCTTCACGGCGAATGGCGACAATAATGCACGGCGCGATTTGCGGGTAATAACGCTCGCGACAGTGGCTGCACAACATCGCCCATTCCGTTTTGCTCGGATGCATGGCATGCCCGCAGTAGCCGCAAAATTTATGCGATCGATAAAATTCTGCTAACTGAACGCCACGGCCCGCAAGCTGAAACAGGCCAACATCCTGATCGATAAGCTGCCTGACGGAAGCCATATCCTGCCGGCGATGTTGCTGCACAAGCCAGACGGGATCGCCTTCCCACTCGCCTATGGCTAATGCGCTTTGACCCGCAAGATTAAAATTTCCTGCGTCGCCATGTGGTAATTCTCCACCGGGCAACCATAATTTTTGTTCATGGCTGACAATCCACCAGCCGTGATCGGTTAAATCGATGACACGTTCCATATCTGTTGCACTACCTTAGCGACACTGGCATGTTGGTTACATCATTTTAAATTTTTGGGTCTGCACTATTTTTCAATCTTAATGTTACGGAGTTAACCATGCTAAACCAGCTAGAAAGCCTGACAGAGCGCGTTGGAGGCAGTAATAAACTTGTCGATCACTGGCTACACGTCCGTAAGCATCTTCTTGTTTCTTATTACCATTTGGTTGGTATAAAGCCAGGCAAAGAATCCTTCACCGAACTTGATGAAAAGGCGCTGGACGATTTCTGCCACAACCTGGTCGATTACCTTTCCGCCGGTCATTTCAGTATTTATGAACGCATTATCAGTGAAATGGAAGGCACCAGCCCACTTTTAGCCGCGACGCAAATTTATCCGCTGCTGGAAGCCAACACACAACAAATCATGGCCTATTACGATTCCAGCCTGGAAAACGCGATTGATGATGAAAATTGCATTGCGTTCCAGCAGGCGCTGTCCGGTATTGGCGAAGCGCTGGCGCAGCGTTTCACTCTGGAAGACCAATTGATCGTACTGGCATTTGATTTCAATCTGCATGAAAGCGCGAACGACGAAAGCAATATTGCGCGTCCGGCTTGAGTGCTTAATGAATAATCTGTAAATGATTTCTATGGCCTCGCTCTGCGGGGCCATTGTTTATTTAGATGCATAAATAATGCATCAATTAAAACAATACATTTCGCTCACGTTATTCATCAGCGTGAGAAAATATATATACAGTAATTATGTAATAATCTTTCATTATGTCTGGCTATTCGCAAAGCAAATAGGTAAACATTTTGTTTTTATTGAAAAGAGTTGTTACGCGTAAAGACTATATTTAATCGGCACATAGACGCTTACTCCCAACCCACCCCTTGCAGTAAGGCCCCTCACAATACACTCTGATTGCTCAAGAATCATTCACTTTCATTAGGCTTTTTTATATAAGACATCAATATTTTAAAAATCACTAAAAAAACGTTTTTATTTACACCCTTTGGTTCAACGGGTAGTGTTTTGAAAGTGAGCGTTAATTTTCATGTTGCGGGAATATTTATGAGCGCACTGAAATTGCATAACAGGGACGAGTTACAGAATAAGCTCTTTGTAAATAATATTCAATAAAGATTATTATTGCAATGCAAGGGCGTTATTTTTGCCGAAGTGTTTATATCGAAACGTTTAAAACAATACGTTTCCGACAGTTTCCCCTCCCTTATGTAATAAATAATTTTATTTAAAAGGATTTACTATGAATAATGTTTTTAAAATCACACTGGCAGCGGCTTTGATAATGAGCGCGGCTTCAACTGCGCAGGCTGAAAGCAAAGGTACAATTACTTTTACTGGATTAATTATTAACGATACGTGTGATATTAAGATCGAAGGTGGTAGTAATAATTATACTGTTGCTTTCCTCCCTACCTACCCAGAGGACTATAACGGAGATGGTGCTGAGGGTACGACAAAAGAATTTACTATGCAGTTATTGGGCTGTGAACCCGGGACCCTCACTGGCGTGAACGCCGCATTTACGGGCACGACATTAGACGCAGCAAAAGAAATTCTGAATGTTACTAGCACGCAAAGTGGTGACAGAAACGTGGGGATCAGACTCTACAGCGCTCATAATAATGGTGGCGAAAAAGCCGTAAAATTTGACGGCAGTAGACCTGACGATGCTGACTTTGCAGCTTTTGCCAATGATGGTAAAGGTAAAAAAGACGCTGCTCTGAAATACACCGCTAAAGTCATTCAGACCGGTGCTAACAAACCAACTGCGGGTGATTACACCGCCAGCGCCACTTATGAGCTGGTTTACAACTAATTAGCGGCATTCTGTGCAGATAAATGCGTTTGCTATTTATCTGCACACTTCTCTCTTAGCCCTTACAGGATGTTGGTGGCCAATGATGAATACCCGACTCGCAATAATTTCCCTCGCCACGCTCTGCTTTTCCGCGCCCTCTTTTGCCGGAATTGTTATGGGCGGCACCCGGCTGGTTTATCCGACTGATAAAAAAGAAGTGCAGTTACAAATTAAAAATAGAGATGAGGGCATCAGCCATCTGATCCAGTCATGGATCGTGGATAAAGATGAAAAAAAAGCGCCCTTTGTTATTACCCCTCCCCTTTTTAAACTGGAAGCCGGAAAAGCCACATTGCTGCATGTCATCTATACCGGAAAAAAAGGTGTGCTGCCTGAGGATCGGGAAACACTATTCTGGATGAATGTGAAATCTGTCGGCGCGACGACAGAAGAGCAAGAAAATAAAAACATATTACAGCTTGCGATAAAAACGCGAATTAAACTTTTCTGGCGGCCGACCAATTTAAATAATAATGCCGCTCACAGCGCGTGGGAAAGCCTCACTTTTACGCGTTCGAATAACAGGCTAAACGTCACTAACCCAACGCCTTACCATGTTTCACTTTCTTCATTAACGGTAAATGGAAAAGCGCTGGCAAGCGACGACAACTCCAAACCTGCTGCCGTTACCATGATGATCGCGCCCTTTGCATCGAATTCCTATCCGTTACCTGCCGGAGCAGGAAATAACGTTAGCTGGTCAGCGATTAATGATTATGGCGGCACAACGTCGGTAAAAACAGGGACGTTTTAACCCAGATAGCCTTATTAACCGGCTAAAGTTGTAGGCCTGAATTCATGAAAAATAAAAAACATTATAAAGCTGAATTTCCTCCATCATTGTTAGCTGTGTTGATCGCCACACTCATACAGCCGGCTTTCGCTGGTGAAAAATTTAACGTGAAAGCGCTGGAGTTCGATTCCCCGCTGGAAAACACCGACACGTTAGTGAATTTCATTAATAACAACGCCCTTCAGCCTGGAACGTATCTGACGAAAATCATCATCGACGGCGTGACCGTGGATAACAGGGACATTACCTACGTTCTGTCAGAGGATAAACAGCGTCTTCTGCCCCTGCTGACCAAAGCCGATCTGCGCGAAATGGGCATTAAAGTCGACACGATGCCCGGCATTAAAGATCTGAACGAGGAGGCGCAGGTTAACGATCTGCGTAATTACGTGGCGGAGGCCAACTATCGTTTTGAAATGAACGATCAAACGCTGACTATCCGGATACCGCAAATTTACCGCCAGTCGCAGATGGGTTCTATCGCCAACCCGCGTAGCTGGGACGCCGGTATCCCGGCCGCGTGGCTGTCATACTATTACAGCGGTTCGAATAACCACAGTGATGACGGTTACGACAGCACCAGCCATTACGTCAACCTTAACGCCGCCGCCAACCTCGGCCCCTGGCGCTTGCGTAACAACAGTATGTATTCCAACACCGGCGGCTGGGATTCTGCCAACACCTGGCTTCAGCGCGACATCGCGATGCTGAAAAGCCAACTGGCGATCGGGGAAACCTGGTCCGATGGCGAGTTATTCGACAGCATTCAGTTCACCGGGGTGAAGCTCGGCACTTACACCAGCATGCTGTCCAACCGGGAACAGGGTTTCGCTCCCACCATCACCGGCATTGCCAAAAGTGACGCCAAAGTCACCATTAAACAGAATGGCTACACCATCTATGAAACCTATGTCTCGCCGGGGCCGTTTGAAATCAATGACCTCAACCAGACCTCAGCCGGAAGTGAGTTTGAAGTCACCATTACCGAGGCCGACGGTAGCGAGCACAGCTACATTCAGAACAGCGCAGCGGTGCCGATTCTGCTGCGCGAGGGCACGTTAAAATACAGTCTCGCCGCCGGACGCTACCGTGACACCGGGAATCAGGGCGAAGAGCCCGACTTTATGCAGGGCACACTGATCTATGGCCTGCCGCTCGGCATGACGATCTATGGAGGCGTCCAGGGCAGCGACGATTACCAGGCGGCAATCGTGGGACTGGGAGCGGATTTGCACGCTTTCGGCGGGATGTCTGCCGACATCACCGGAGCCCGCGCGGACCGTATCCACGGCAGCACGGCCAAAGGATTATCCTGGCGGGCGCAGTATTCAAAAAACCTCAGTGCGACAGATACCTCGCTGACGCTGGCCAGCTATCGCTATTCCACCGCCGATTTCTACACCTTTCAGGAGGCGATCAATGCGTGGAATGATGAAGAGGACGATGACAATATTTTTGGCTATCGCTACCGCTACAACCGTCGCAGCAGCCAGCAGATAAACATCAGTCAGAGCCTCGGCACATGGGGTTCTCTGTATGTGAACGCCAGCCAGCAGGATTACTGGGATCTGGACGGTAAAGAGCGTTCCGTCAGCGTCGGTTACAGCCAGTCTTTCGATTGGGTGTCGATGTCGCTTAACTACAGCCAGACGCGCACGCCCAGTTCAGACACCGACAAGCAGATTTCCCTTTCCCTGAGCCTCCCCTTATACCGCTGGCTGCCTAATGCCAGCGCGAACTACAGCGTCAGCCAGTCGCAGCATGGTGATGCCAGCCATTCGGCGGGCCTGTCGGGGTCTGCGCTTGAGCAAAACCAGCTCAGTTACAGCCTGACGCAAAGCTACACCCCGGGCGGTCAGGGCAACGGCGGCAGTCTGTCCGGGCAGTACCGCAGCACCTGGGGGCAATGGGGACTCGGCTACAACTATTCGCCCAATAACAAGCAGATTAACTACTCCCTGCGTGGCGGCGTGGTCGCGCACCCGTATGGCGTGACGCTGGCGCAATCCATCGGCAGCACGATGGCGCTGGTGCATACCGAAGGCGCTGAGGGTGTCTCGGTCACCAACGGCAGCAGCATCCAGACGGATATGTTTGGTAATGCCATCGTGCCGTGGCTGTCGGATTACCGACGCAACCGCATTACGGTTAACACGGAAACGGCCCAGAATGTGGATATTCCTGAGTCGGTCAAAGAAGTGATCCCCACAAACGGCGCGCTGGTGCTGGCGAAGTTTGAATCCTTTCTTGGCGCTCGCGTGCTGGTAACGCTGACGTACAAGGGGAAACCGGTGCCGTACGGCACCATCGTCACCACAGAGAGCAACCGCAGCGCCATTGTTGGCGATGATGGCGAAGTGTTTCTCAGCGGTATCCAGCAGCAGACGACATTGCTGGCGAAATGGGGCGACAGCGCAACACAACAATGCCAGGGCACGTTTACTCTCCCGGCGACATCCGAGGACAGCGTTGTGCTCCTCCCCGTTACGTGCCAGTAAGCAAACAGGAAATAATGGATATGGAAAACAAAAAAAGCAGACAGATATTATTCAGAACGTTGCTGGCAGTCGGCACATTATTAAGTTCACAGCAGGTGTTTGCCTATGGGTGCGCATATAAAGAAGGCAATATAAACGACGCCACGATTACCGGAATTTATAACCGAGATATTTATATATATATTGGTGCTGATGCATTCGATGATAATACAGCAGACACGCTTTACTCACTCGGTGAGCATTCCATGCGCGGCATGGTAACAGTTAATTGTCATCAGGGAAATCTGCCGAGATATGATCCCCGCTATAAAAAACAAGGCTATACAAACTCTGGCCTGGATTTAGCCCCTGGAACTAATGAGCTTGACAGGATTTACCAGACTGAGTATCCCGGAATAGGATTCGTTGCTGCACTAACAAATGATGCCGAACATGTTGACCTGACCGATCGAAGATCAAGACTTATGACATACGCAAAGTTCCCCCCTGAAGATTTACAGAAAACGCAATATACAATCAACGGAAAAATGGCAATGGCAGTAAAGATTTACGACGCTAACGCACTGCCCGCCGCCGGTTCCTATACGATAAATCTCAGCCGATTTAAAGCAAAAATGGTATATGGCGCAAATTGGGATGGAACTGATAGTCAGGGGAATAATGATGATGACGGCGGCGATGATAATTATGATGCAAAAATAACAAGCTTATTTAACCCCGGCACGGCCACCATAACACTTGTCAATTCGTCTTGTGATCTTCTTACTCAGAGTATTCAAGTCGATCTTGGTGAAATTTCTCCAGCTGAAATTAAGCCTGTCAGTCCTAAGCTGGCGAATTTTAATATTGAATTAGCAAACTGCCCCCGAGAAGTTAACGTGGACTATAAATTTGTCAATAATAACGTTGCTCCTTTGGATAGCAGCATCTTGATGCTGGACGACGAGCCTGGTGGCGCAGAAGGCGTGGGTATTCAAATCAGCCATAATAACAATGATGGTATGTTCTATCCTCTTCATCTAAATCACCCGGAAGGTGCCGGAGCTACCGGCTACACCGTAGCAGCGTACGCAGTTCCAGATTGGCCAAACGCACTCAGGAATGTGACCATTCCGCTAAAAGCGCGCTACAGACGCCTGCATGACCACATCCCCGTCACTGGTGGAAAAGTTAAAGCCACCGCTCACTTTGAAGTGCACTACCACTAACCGGGTGAGACGTCAGGCTTGAGATCTTAAACATTAACGCGTAGTTTATTTTCACAGCCCCGTTTAGCGGGGTTATTTCTTGTCGGAGTGCCGCGTGCGCAAGCACCGGCTGAGACCGTTAATTCGGGATCCGCGGAACCTGATCAGGTTAGAACCTGCGAAGGGAACAAGAGTTAATCTGCTGTTGCATCGCCTTGCGGCGATCCATTCCTCTTGCTTCATCCGTCGTTCTGACAAGCCACGTCCTGACTATATGGAATGAGCTATGTCTGCAACTAAACCTACACGTCGCGAACAGCGCGAGCACGCCCAACGCTTTATCGATACCCTCGAAGGCACCGCCTTTCCCAACTCACAGCGTATTTATATCCAGGGATCGCAGCCGGATATCCGTGTCCCGATGCGCGAAATCATCCTCAGCCCGACGCTTATCGGCGGCAGTAAAGACGCGCCGCAGTTTGAAGAAAACGAAGCGATTCCGGTGTATGACACCTCCGGCCCCTATGGCGATCCCGCCATCGCCATCAACGTACAACAGGGTTTAGCAAAGCTTCGGGCACCCTGGATTGCCGCCCGCGAAGACAGCGAAACGCTCACCGACCGCAGTTCGGATTACACCAAAGAACGCCTGGCTGACGACGGGCTGGATAACCTGCGCTTTACTGGCCTGCTCGCGCCGCAGCGGGCAAAAGCCGGGAAGTGCGTTACGCAGTTGCACTATGCCCGCCGGGGGATCGTGACACAGGAGATGGAGTTTATCGCCATCCGCGAAAACATGGGCCGCGAACGTATCCGCGCCGACGTACTGCGTCAGCAGCATCCCGGTATGAGCTTCGGCGCGCAGTTGCCGGAAAACATCACGCCGGAATTTGTGCGCGATGAAGTCGCCGCCGGGCGGGCAATTATTCCGGCTAACATCAACCACCCGGAATCGGAGCCGATGATTATCGGGCGTAATTTCCTGGTAAAAGTGAACGCCAATATCGGCAACTCGGCGGTGACCTCTTCCATCGAAGAAGAAGTGGAAAAGCTGGTGTGGTCCACCCGCTGGGGCGCGGACACGGTGATGGACCTCTCCACCGGGCGCTACATCCACGAAACCCGCGAGTGGATCCTGCGCAACAGCCCGGTCCCGATTGGCACCGTGCCGATCTATCAGGCACTGGAGAAGGTCAACGGGATCGCCGAAGATCTGACATGGGAAGCCTTCCGCGACACGCTGCTGGAGCAGGCCGAACAGGGCGTCGATTACTTCACCATTCACGCGGGCGTACTGCTGCGCTACGTGCCGATGACCGCCAGACGCCTGACCGGGATCGTCTCGCGCGGCGGCTCGATCATGGCGAAATGGTGCCTGTCGCACCATAAAGAAAACTTCCTGTACGAACGCTTCCGCGAGATCTGCCAGATCTGCGCCGCGTATGACGTTTCGCTCTCGCTCGGCGACGGCCTGCGCCCCGGCTCCATTCAGGACGCCAACGACGAAGCGCAATTTGCCGAACTGCATACGCTGGGCGAACTGACCAAAATCGCCTGGGAATATGACGTGCAGGTGATGATTGAAGGCCCCGGTCACGTGCCGATGCAGATGATCCGCCGCAACATGACCGAAGAGCTGGAGCACTGTCACGAAGCGCCGTTTTATACCCTTGGGCCGCTGACCACCGATATTGCACCAGGTTACGACCACTTCACCTCCGGCATTGGCGCGGCGATGATCGGCTGGTTTGGCTGTGCGATGCTGTGCTATGTGACGCCAAAAGAGCACCTCGGCCTGCCGAACAAAGAGGACGTTAAGCAGGGGCTGATCACCTATAAAATCGCCGCCCATGCCGCAGATCTGGCGAAGGGACATCCTGGCGCTCAAATCCGCGATAACGCGATGTCGAAAGCGCGCTTTGAATTCCGCTGGGAAGACCAGTTTAACCTGGCGCTAGATCCCTTCACTGCCCGCGCGTATCACGACGAAACGCTGCCGCAGGAGTCCGGCAAAGTGGCGCACTTCTGCTCCATGTGCGGACCAAAATTCTGCTCGATGAAAATCAGCCAGGAAGTGCGCGACTTCGCCGCCGCGCAGACAATCGAAGTGGGCATGGCAGATATGTCAGAGAATTTCCGCGCCAAAGGCAGCGAAATCTATCTGAAGCGGGAGGAAGTCTGATGTATCAGCCTGATTTTCCGCCGGTACCCTTTCGCCTCGGGCTGTATCCGGTTGTGGACAGCGTGGCCTGGATCGCGCGTTTGCTTGAGGCGGGTGTGCGTACCCTTCAGCTACGCATTAAAGATCGGCGCGATGAGGAGGTGGAAGCCGATGTGATCGCCGCGATCGCGCTTGGCCGCCGTTATAACGCGCGGCTGTTTATCAATGACTACTGGCGACTGGCGATCAAACACGGCGCGTATGGTGTGCATCTCGGCCAGGAGGATTTACAGGACACCGATTTGCAGGCGATTCGTGATGCGGGCCTGCGCCTCGGCGTGTCTACCCACGACGATATGGAAATCGACATCGCGCTGGCGGCTAAACCCTCCTATATCGCGCTCGGTCATGTTTTCCCGACACAAACCAAGCAGATGCCGTCTGCACCGCAGGGGCTGCAACAGCTGGCCCGGCATATTACGCGGCTGGAAGATTACCCGACGGTGGCGATTGGCGGCATCAGTCTTGAGCGGGCACCCGCCGTGCTGGACACCGGCGTGGGCAGCATCGCGGTGGTCAGCGCCATCACGCAGGCCGCCGACTGGCGCGCGGCAACCAAAGAGCTTCTGACACTGGCGGGGGCGGGGGCGGGCGATGAATGATCACGATTTTATGCGCTACAGCCGCCAAATCCTGCTGGATGATATCGCCGTTGACGGGCAGCAAAAGCTGCTCGCCAGCCGGGTGTTAATCATCGGGCTCGGCGGGCTCGGCTCGCCCGCGGCGCTCTATCTGGCGGCGGCAGGCGTGGGGCATCTGATACTGGCTGACGATGACGCGGTGCATCTCAGCAACCTGCAACGGCAAATCCTGTTTACCACCGACGACATCGCGCGGCCGAAAGCGCAGGCGGCCCGCCTGCGTCTGCAACAGCTTAACCCGGAAACCGAACTGGTGGCCCTGGCGCAGCGGCTAAGCGGTGACGCGCTCCACCAGCAAATTGCGGCGGTTGACGTGGTGCTCGACTGCACCGACAGCCTGATATCCCGCCAGGCGATTAACGCCGCCTGCGTCGCGCAAAATAAACCGCTGATTACCGCCAGCGCCGTCGGATTCGGCGGGCAACTGATGGTGCTGACGCCACCCTGGACGCACGGCTGCTACCGCTGCCTGTGGCCGGACGACGCCGAACCGGAGCGTAACTGCCGCACGGCGGGCATTCTCGGCCCGGTGGTCGGTGTGATGGGCACCCTGCAGGCGCTGGAGGCGATCAAACTGCTCAGCGGTATGACGGTGGCGGGCAACGAACTGCGACTGTTTGACGCCCGCAGCCATCACTGGCGCAGGATCGGCCTGCAACGCGCAGCGGATTGCCCGGTTTGCGGAGGGCTGCATGCGCATTCTGTTTAACGATGAACCCATGCAGTGCGCCGACAACCTGACCTTAAGCGCCCTGCTGACGCAGCTTAATCAGGGGCAACCCGGCACGGCGCTGGCGCTCAATGAGCAGATCGTCCCGCGCGATCGCTGGGATCAACACACGTTGCAGGACGGCGATCGGATCCTGCTTTTTCAGGTTATCGCTGGAGGCTGATATGTTACGCATTGCAGACAAAACGTTTGATTCCCATCTGTTCACCGGAACGGGGAAATTTGCCTCCTCGCAGATCATGATCGACGCGATCCGCGCTTCCGGCAGCCAGCTGGTCACGCTGGCCATGAAGCGTGTGGATCTTCACCAGCGCAGCGACGCCCTGCTCGCACCGTTACAGGAAGCCGGTGTGACGCTGCTGCCGAACACTTCCGGGGCGAAAACTGCCGACGAAGCGGTGTTTGCCGCCAGGCTCGCCAGAGAAGCGCTGGGCACAAACTGGCTGAAGCTGGAGATCCACCCGGATGCCCGCTGGCTGCTGCCCGATCCGATCGAAACACTCAAGGCCGCTGACATCCTGGTGAAAGAGGGATTCGTGGTGCTGCCTTACTGCGGGGCCGACCCGGTGCTGTGCAAGCGTCTTGAAGACGCGGGCTGCGCCGCGGTGATGCCCCTCGGCGCGCCTATCGGTTCTAACCGTGGTCTGGAAACCCGCGCCATGCTGGAGATCATCATCGCTCAGGCTACTGTGCCGGTGGTGGTGGATGCCGGAATTGGTGCGCCGAGCCATGCGACTCTCGCGCTGGAAATGGGTGCAGACGCCGTGCTGGTGAATACGGCGATTGCGGTGGCCGACGATCCGGTCACGATGGCCCGTGCCTTCCGGCTGGCGGTGGAAGCGGGCGTGCTGGCGCGTCAGGCCGTGCCCGGTGCCCGTCATGCGTTTGCCGAAGCCACCAGCCCGCTGACCGCGTTTCTGGAGGCGCTGTGATGGAAACCTTTAGCGAGCGCTGGCGGCAACTGGACTGGGATGACCTTCGCCTGCGCATTAACAGCAAAACGCCCGCCGATGTCGAACGGGCGCTTAACGCTTCGTCGTTGACGCGCGATGACCTGATGGCCCTGCTCTCCCCCGCTGCCGGTGCGTATCTGGAACCGCTGGCGCAGCGCGCGCAACGCCTCACCCGCCAGCGTTTTGGTAATACGATCAGTTTTTACGTGCCGCTCTATCTCTCCAACCTGTGCGCCAACGACTGCACTTACTGCGGCTTTTCGATGAGTAACCGCATTAAGCGCAAAACGCTGGATGCAGATGAAATCGCCCGCGAGTGCGATGCCATCCGCGAACTGGGTTTTGAGCACCTGCTTCTGGTCACCGGTGAGCATCAGACCAAAGTGGGTATGGCGTATTTTCGTCAGCATTTGCCCGCCATTCGCCGCCGGTTCGCCTCACTTCAGATGGAAGTTCAGCCGCTTTCGCAGGAGGAGTATGCGGAACTGAAAGCGCTCGGCCTGGATGGGGTGATGGTGTATCAGGAAACCTATCACGAAGGGCATTACGCGAAGCATCATCTGAAAGGGCAAAAGCAGGACTTTTTCTGGCGGCTGGAGACGCCCGACCGACTGGGCCGCGCCGGGATCGACAAGATTGGGCTTGGCGCGCTGATTGGGCTGTCCGATAGCTGGCGGGTGGATTGCTATATGGTTGCGGAGCATCTTTTGTGGCTACAGCAGCGCTACTGGCAGAGCCGCTATTCCATTTCGTTTCCGCGCCTTCGCCCCTGTGCGGGCGGGATTGAACCTGCGTCGCTTATGGATGAACGCCAGTTGGTGCAAACCATCTGCGCATTTCGCCTGTTCGCGCCGGATGTGGAGCTGTCGCTGTCGACGCGGGAATCGCCGTGGTTTCGCGATCGCGTTATTCCGCTGGCCATTAACAACGTCAGCGCGTTTTCCAAAACGCAGCCCGGCGGCTATGCCGATAATCACCCTGAACTGGAGCAGTTTGCCCCGCATGATGACCGCCGCCCGGAAGTGGTCGCCCATGCATTACAGAAAAGCGGTTTGCAGCCCGTGTGGAAAGACTGGGACGCCTACCTGGGACGTGACAAATTGTAACCGGTTTCAACAACGCGGGATTGTTTGTGATGCCTGACACACAATCGCGGTAAAGCGGTTGTTGAACCCGGCGATGGGGACAATTATCAATTATCCCATCAACATCGAGGCTGACTATGAAAAACATCGTTTTATGCTGTGCGGCAGGTATGTCCACCAGCATGTTGGTTCAACGTATGAAAGATGCGGCGCAGAAAAAAGGCGTCGAGGTGACGATCAAAGCGGTACCGGTTGCCGAGTTTAAAGACAATATCGATGCAGCCGACATTGTTTTGCTTGGCCCACAGGTGAAGTATGAGCAGGCGAAATTGCAGGCACAGGCCGATCCGCTGGGCAAGAAAGTCGCCGTCATCGATATGATGGATTACGGCATGATGAAAGGTGATGTGGTTCTCGAAAAAGCGCTGAAACTGCTGGAGTAACGTCATGGAAGATCTGGAAACGACCATTATGGAATTGCTGGTTAACGCAGGCGCGGCGCGAAGTGCTGCCCTGACGGCGCTGCAACTGGCGCGAAAAGGCGATTTTGATGAGGCTGAGAAAGCGATGGAAGAGTCGCGTGAGTATGTGAAACATGCGCATGTCATTCAGACTCAATTGATCGGTTTTGATGAGGGCACCGGTAAGCTGCCGGTAAATCTGATCACCGTCCACTCTCAGGATCACCTGATGAATGCGATGGTGATTCAGGATCTGGCGGGCGATATGATCGAGCTCTATCGTCGACTGCCTCTGCTCAACTAACTGAATGCCCGGTGACGTTACGTTTACCGGGTTAACAAAACAGACCCAAAAAAAACCCGCCGAAGCGGGTTTTTTATTAGCGGTGCTAACGATTACTCGTTATCAGAACCACCCAGACCTGCGTTCAGCAGTTCTGCCAGGCTCGCGGATGCATCTTCAGCAGTAACCTGCGGTGCGGCAGGCAGTTCGCCCGCTGCACGACGACGCATACGATCCTGGTGGTACGCATAACCGGTACCGGCCGGGATCAGACGACCCACGATAACGTTCTCTTTCAGACCGCGCAGTTCGTCGCGTTTGCCCGCAACGGCCGCTTCGGTAAGCACACGAGTGGTCTCCTGGAACGATGCCGCGGAGATGAAGGACTCGGTTGCCAGAGACGCTTTGGTGATACCCAGCAGATCGCGTGAGAATGTTGCCGCGATTTTGCCGTTCGCTTCCAGTTCGCGGTTAGCGATCTTGACGCGAGAGTATTCAGCCTGCTCACCTTCGAGGAAGTCGGAGCTTCCCGCACTTTCGATGGTCGCTTTACGCAGCATCTGACGCACGATAACTTCGATGTGCTTATCGTTGATCTTAACGCCTTGCAGACGGTAAACGTCCTGTACTTCGTTGGTGATATAACGCGTAACCGCGTGAACACCACGAAGACGCAGAATGTCGTGCGGTGCTTCCGGACCGTCGGAAACTACGTCACCACGTTCTACACGTTCACCTTCAAACACGTTGAGCTGACGCCATTTCGGGATCATCTCTTCGTACGGATCGCTGCCATCTACCGGGGTGATAACCAGACGACGCTTCCCTTTGGTTTCTTTACCGAAGGAAATGATACCGCTGATTTCAGCCAGGATTGCCGGCTCTTTCGGACGACGTGCTTCGAACAGATCCGCAACGCGCGGCAGACCACCGGTGATGTCCTTGGTACCGCCGGATTCCTGCGGGATACGTGCCAGGGTGTCACCACCGCTGATTTGAACACCATCTTCCAGCTGCACAATCGCTTTACCTGGCAGGAAGTACTGAGCTGGCATATCGGTACCAGGGATCAGAACGTCGTTACCGTTAGCATCAACGATTTTCAGCGCCGGACGCAGATCTTTACCGCCCGCGGTACGTTCTGCAGAATCCAGAACCACCAGCGATGACAGACCGGTTAATTCGTCAGTCTGACGGGTAATCGTCTGACCATCGATCATATCGGTGAAGCGGATGAAACCTGCCACTTCGGTGATAACCGGCATGGTATGCGGATCCCAGTTTGCAACGGTTTCGCCGCCAGCAACCTGTGCACCATCGCCTTTCGCCATTGCAGCACCGTAAGGCACTTTATAGCTTTCTTTAGTACGGCCGAATTCATCGATAATTTTCAGCTCAGTGTTACGCGAGGTCACCACCAGCTTACCGCTGGAGTTAA
Organism: Enterobacter sp. kpr-6; assembly: GCF_900116015.1. Lineage (GTDB taxonomy): Bacteria > Pseudomonadota > Gammaproteobacteria > Enterobacterales > Enterobacteriaceae > Enterobacter_D. The sequence continues at coordinate 11,945 of NZ_FOYH01000015.1, read as the reverse complement.
CAACGGATTTCGCGTTGCTGAGACGAATGCTACCTTTGTTCTTCACCTGGATGCTGGATTCAGCAGCCGCACGAGATGCCGCACCACCGATGTGGAACGTACGCATCGTCAGCTGTGTACCCGGCTCACCGATGGACTGTGCCGCGATAACGCCGATTGCTTCACCTTTGTTGATGATGTGGCCACGCGCCAGGTCACGACCATAGCAGTGAGCACACACACCAAAGTCGGTGTCACAGGATACAACGGAACGCACTTTCACGGAGTCAACAGAGTTGTCTTCCAGCAGGTCACACCAGTGTTCATGGAGCAGCGTATTACGCGGCACCAGGATATCTGCCGTACCCGGCTTCAGCACGTCTTCAGCGGTCACACGACCCAGAACGCGATCGCGCAGCGGCTCTTTAACGTCACCACCCTCGATAACCGGGGTCATGGTGATGCCTTCCAGCGTGCCACAGTCGTCTTCGGTAACAACCAGATCCTGCGCAACGTCAACCAGACGACGCGTCAGATAACCGGAGTTCGCCGTTTTCAGTGCGGTATCCGCCAGACCTTTACGTGCACCGTGCGTGGAGATGAAGTACTGGAGTACGTTCAGACCTTCACGGAAGTTCGCGGTGATCGGCGTTTCGATGATGGAGCCATCCGGCTTCGCCATCAGACCACGCATACCAGCAAGCTGACGAATCTGTGCCGCAGAACCACGCGCACCGGAGTCGGCCATCATGTAGATGCTGTTGAAGGAAACCTGCTGCTCTTCTTTACCTTCACGGTTAATGACGGTTTCAGTTTGCAGGTTATCCATCATCGCTTTGGATACACGATCGTTCGCCGCAGCCCAGATATCGATAACTTTGTTATAGCGTTCGCCCGCTGTTACCAGACCGGACTGGAACTGTTCCTGAATCTCAGCAACTTCGGCTTCTGCCTCAGAGATGATTTCGTGTTTTTTCTCCGGGATGACCATGTCATCAATACCAACGGATGCACCTGAACGCGCTGCATAAGCAAAGCCGGTGTACATCGTCTGGTCCGCAAAAATAACGGTCGGTTTCAGGCCCAGAATGCGGTAACAGGTGTTCAGCATTTTGGAGATTGCTTTCTTGCCCAGCGCCTGGTTGACGATGGAGAAAGGCAGGCCTTTCGGTACGATCATCCACAGGATCGCACGGCCAACGGTCGTATCGATCAGGCTGGTTTTCGCAACGAATTCGCCCTGTGCATCTTTTTCGTATTCGGTGATACGCACTTTAACGCGCGCATGCAGAGAGGCCAGGCCAGCGCGGTAAATACGCTCAGCTTCTTTCGGGCCAGTCAGCACCATGCCTTCGCCTTTGGCGTTAACACAGTCACGGGTCATGTAGTACAGACCCAGTACAACGTCCTGAGACGGAACGATGATTGGTTCGCCGTTCGCCGGGGACAGGATGTTGTTGGTAGACATCATCAGCGCACGCGCTTCCAACTGAGCTTCAAGCGTCAGCGGAACGTGTACTGCCATCTGGTCACCATCGAAGTCGGCGTTGTATGCCGCACAAACCAGCGGGTGCAGCTGGATAGCTTTACCTTCGATCAGTACCGGTTCAAATGCCTGGATACCCAAACGGTGCAGGGTTGGTGCACGGTTCAGCAGTACCGGGTGTTCGCGGATAACTTCGTCCAGGATATCCCAAACGACAGCTTCTTCGCGCTCAACCATTTTCTTCGCAGCTTTAATGGTGGTCGCAAGGCCACGCAGTTCCAGCTTGCCGTAGATAAACGGTTTGAACAGCTCCAGTGCCATTTTCTTCGGCAGACCGCACTGATGCAGACGCAGGTATGGACCTACGGTGATTACAGAACGACCGGAGTAGTCAACACGCTTACCGAGCAGGTTCTGACGGAAACGACCCTGTTTACCTTTGATCATGTCGGCCAAAGATTTCAGAGGACGTTTGTTAGAACCGGTGATCGCACGACCGCGACGACCGTTATCCAGCAGGGCGTCAACCGCTTCCTGCAGCATACGTTTTTCGTTGCGTACGATGATGTCCGGCGCAGCCAGATCCAGCAGACGTTTCAGACGGTTGTTACGGTTGATAACGCGACGATACAGATCGTTCAGATCCGACGTTGCGAAACGACCACCATCCAGCGGAACCAGCGGACGCAGATCTGGCGGCAGAACCGGCAGAACGGTCAGGATCATCCACTCCGGCTTGTTGCCAGACTGTACGAACGCTTCCAGCAGTTTGATACGCTTGGTCAGCTTTTTACGCTTGGTTTCGGAGTTGGTTTCGTTCAGCTCTTCACGCAGCTGCTCGCACTCTTGCTCCAGATCCATGCTTTTCAGCAGGGCCTGAATAGCTTCCGCACCCATCTTCGCGTCGAATTCGTCACCGAACTCTTCCAGCGCGTCCAGATATTGTTCTTCGGTCAGGATCTGGTTACGTTCCAGATTGGTCATACCGCCTTCGATAACCACATAGGATTCGAAGTACAGAACACGTTCGATATCGCGCAGCGGCATATCCAGCAGCAGGCCGATACGGGACGGCAGAGATTTCAGGAACCAAATGTGGGCAGTCGGAGACGCCAGCTCGATGTGGCCCATGCGCTCACGACGCACTTTAGTCTGGGTCACTTCAACGCCGCACTTCTCACAAATCACACCACGGTGTTTCAGGCGCTTGTACTTACCGCACAGGCACTCGTAATCTTTTACTGGCCCGAAAATACGCGCACAGAAAAGGCCGTCACGTTCAGGTTTGAACGTACGGTAGTTGATGGTTTCCGGCTTTTTAACTTCACCGAAAGACCATGAACGGATCATGTCTGGCGAAGCCAGAGCAATTTTGATCGCATCAAACTCTTCGGTTTTAGTCTGCGCTTTCAGAAACTTTAATAAATCTTTCACGGATTTGCTCCCGTCGGAGTTAGCACAATCTGGTGCCGGGAGTGACCCCGACACCAGTGACCTGTTTGAGCGAGAGTTACTCGTCTTCCAGCTCGATGTTGATACCCAGCGAACGAATCTCTTTCAACAGTACGTTGAAGGATTCTGGCATGCCTGGTTCCATCTGATGGTTGCCGTCCACGATGTTTTTATACATCTTGGTACGACCGTTAACGTCATCAGACTTAACAGTGAGCATTTCCTGCAGGGTGTATGCCGCGCCGTATGCTTCAAGCGCCCACACTTCCATCTCCCCGAAGCGCTGACCACCGAACTGCGCCTTACCACCCAGCGGCTGCTGAGTAACCAGGCTGTAAGAACCGGTAGAACGCGCATGCATCTTGTCATCGACCAGGTGGTTCAGTTTCAGCATGTACATGTAGCCAACGGTAACCTGGCGCTCGAACTGCTCACCGGTACGACCGTCGAACAGGGTAATCTGACCAGACGTCGGCAGGCCACCCAGCTGTAACAGTTCCTTGATTTCAGACTCTTTCGCACCGTCGAATACCGGCGTTGCGATCGGCATACCTTTACGCAGGTTTTCAGCCAGACGCAGTACTTCTTCATCGCTGAAGGTATTCAGGTCAACTTTCTGACGAACGTCGGTGCCCAGATCGTAAGCACGCTGGATGAATTCGCGCAGTTTCGCGACTTCTTCCTGCTGTTTCAGCATGGCGTTGATTTTCTCGCCGATGCCTTTCGCAGCCATACCCAGGTGGGTTTCCAGAATCTGACCGATGTTCATACGAGACGGTACGCCCAGCGGGTTCAGTACGATGTCTACCGGCGTGCCGTTTTCATCGTAAGGCATGTCTTCGATCGGGTTGATCTTAGAGATAACACCCTTGTTACCGTGACGACCCGCCATTTTGTCACCCGGCTGAATCTGACGTTTAACGGCCAGATACACTTTAACGATTTTCAGCACGCCCGGTGCCAGGTCATCGCCCTGAGTGATTTTGCGACGTTTCGCTTCGAGTTTTTTCTCGAATTCGTGTTTCAGTTCGTCGTACTGCTCAGCCAGCTGTTCCAGCTGGTTTTGCTTATCTTCGTCGGTCAGACCGAGTTCCAGCCAGCGGTCGCGCGGCAGTTTGTCGAGCTTCTCAGCTTCAACGCCACCGGACACCAGCACGGAATGGATACGGCTGAACAGGCCAGCTTCGAGGATCTGCAGTTCTTCAGACAGGTCTTTCTTCGCCTGCTTCAGCTGCATCTCTTCGATTTCCAGCGCACGTTTGTCTTTTTCCACGCCATCGCGGGTGAAGACCTGAACGTCGATAACCGTACCGGAAACACCGTTTGGTACACGCAGAGAAGAGTCTTTAACGTCAGACGCTTTCTCACCGAAGATCGCACGCAGCAGTTTCTCTTCTGGCGTCAGCTGGGTTTCACCTTTCGGCGTTACCTTACCAACCAGAATGTCGCCACCGGTCACTTCAGCACCGATGTACACGATACCGGATTCATCCAGTTTGGAGAGCGCAGCTTCACCCACGTTCGGGATGTCAGCGGTGATCTCTTCCGGCCCCAGCTTGGTGTCGCGGGACACACAGGCCAGTTCCTGAATGTGGATGGTGGTGAAACGGTCTTCCTGAACAACACGCTCGGATACGAGGATGGAGTCTTCGAAGTTGTAACCATTCCACGGCATGAACGCTACGCGCATGTTCTGACCGAGCGCCAGTTCACCGAGGTCGGTAGAAGGGCCATCTGCCAGCACGTCGCCGCGCTCAACCGGCTCACCCAGAGAGACACACGGCATCTGGTTGATGCAGGTGTTCTGGTTAGAACGGGTGTATTTGGTCAGGTTGTAGATGTCGATACCCGCTTCGCCCGGGTACATCTCGTCTTCGTTAACTTTGATAACGATACGGGAAGCATCCACGTACTGAACAGTACCGCCACGTTTAGCAACCGCAGTTACACCGGAGTCAACGGCAACAGCACGTTCCATACCGGTACCCACCAGCGGCTTATCAGCGCGCAGAGTCGGAACCGCCTGACGTTGCATGTTCGCACCCATCAATGCACGGTTGGCGTCATCGTGTTCCAGGAACGGGATCAGGGACGCACCGACGGAAACCACCTGCTGGGTGGATACGTCCATGTAGTCAACCTGATCTGCGCTGAACAGACTGGATTCGCCTTTGCTACGGCAAGTCACCAGATCGTCAACGAAACGGCCTTCTTCGCTGAGGTTGGTGTTCGCCTGAGCGATAACGTAGTTACCTTCTTCAATTGCAGAAAGGTAATGGATCTCGTCAGTCACCACGCCGTCGGACACTTTACGGTACGGAGTCTCAAGGAAGCCGTATTCGTTAGTCTGTGCGTAAACGGACAGGGAGTTGATCAGACCGATGTTCGGACCTTCAGGCGTTTCGATAGGACATACGCGACCGTAGTGGGTCGGGTGTACGTCTCGAACTTCAAAGCCTGCGCGTTCACGGGTCAGACCGCCTGGGCCGAGTGCAGAGATACGACGTTTGTGCGTAATCTCAGACAGCGGGTTGTTCTGGTCCATAAACTGAGACAGCTGGCTGGAACCGAAGAACTCTTTCACTGCCGCAGAAATCGGCTTGGCGTTGATCATGTCCTGAGGCATCAGGGTATCCAGATCGCCCAGAGACAGACGCTCTTTCACCGCACGCTCTACACGTACCAGGCCAACGCGGAATTGGTTTTCCGCCATTTCGCCTACGGAACGGATACGACGGTTGCCGAGGTGGTCGATATCATCCACTTCGCCCTGGCCGTTACGGATGCCGATCAGCTTTTTCATTACCTGGATGATGTCGTCTTTGCTCAGGATACCGGAGCCTTCGATTTCATCACGCAGCAGGGAACGGTTGAACTTCATACGACCAACCGCAGACAGGTCATAGCGGTCTTCGGAGAAGAACAGGTTCTCGAACAGGCTTTCAGCCGCTTCACGCGTCGGTGGTTCACCAGGACGCATCATGCGGTAGATCTCAACCAGCGCGCTCAGGCGATCGTTGGTTGGGTCGACACGCACGGTCTCGGAGATATAAGCACCGTGATCCAGATCGTTGGTGAACAGCGTTTCGATACGCTTGTGACCAGACTGGCTCAGCTTAGCCAGCAGATCCAGGCTCAGTTCCATGTTCGCCGGGCAAATCAGCTCGCCAGTAGACGTATCAACATAGTCTTTAGCGGCAACTTTACCTGCGATGTACTCAACCGGTACTTCGATCTGTTTAACTTCGTCTTTTTCCAGCTGGCGGATGTGGCGCGCGGTAATACGGCGACCTTTTTCCACATACACTTTGCCGTCAAATTCGATGTCGAAAGACGCGGTTTCACCACGCAGGCGCTCAGGTACGAGCTCCATTTGCAGCTTGTTGTCGCGGATTTCGAAAATAACTTTGTCAAAGAACAGGTCAAGGATCTGTTCAGTGGTGTAGTTCAGTGCACGCAGAATGATGGTCGCAGGCAGTTTACGGCGACGGTCAATACGCACAAACAGGTTGTCTTTCGGATCGAATTCGAAGTCCAGCCAGGAACCACGGTAAGGAATGATACGTGCGTTATAAAGCACTTTACCCGATGAGTGGGTTTTGCCTTTGTCGGAGTCAAAGAAGACGCCTGGGCTACGGTGAAGCTGAGACACGATAACGCGCTCAGTACCGTTAATAACAAAGGTACCGTTATCGGTCATGAGCGGAATTTCGCCCATGTAAACTTCTTGCTCTTTGATGTCTTTAACGGTGCCTTCCGGCGCTTCGCGCTCGTAGATCACCAGACGCAGTTTCACGCGCAGCGGTGCCGAATAGGTCACGCCACGGATCTGACATTCTTTAACATCAAAAACAGGTTCGCCAAGACGGTAGCTGACGTATTGCAGTTCCGAATTGCCGCTGTAACTCGTGATCGGGAACACGGAACGGAATGCTGCTTCCAGACCGTACTGTCCTTCAGGATCTTGCTCGATAAACTTCTGGAACGAGTCAAGCTGGATAGAAAGGAGATAAGGAATGTCCAGTACTTGCGGACGTTTTCCAAAATCCTTACGAATACGTTTTTTCTCGGTATAGGAGTAAACCATAGGGTTCCTCAGCTCGCTGACAAGTCGACCCATCTGCCCGACGAAGGGAGCAGTTTGTGCAACACTATTTTGTTGACCGGAAAGAGAAGAACTTTCCGCAATGCTTGTTGCTATCACGCTTAAACCATTTCATTACGATTTACACAGAACTTAAGCTCTGTCGCAGTATATTAAGTCGTCGATAGAAACAAGCATTGTGAGGGGAAGCCAGTAGTCAAACAGTGTGAAACACTACTGACACCCTACAGCGCAAAAAGGCTGGTGACTAAAAAGTCACCAGCCATCAGCCTAATTTCTCAGGCTGCAACCGGAAGGGTTGGCTTATTTAACTTCAACTTCAGCGCCAGCTTCTTCCAGAGATTTTTTCAGAGCTTCAGCGTCATCTTTGCTCACGCCTTCTTTCAGAGCGGCCGGAGCAGATTCTACCAGGTCTTTAGCTTCTTTCAGACCCAGGCCAGTTGCGCCACGTACTGCTTTGATCACAGCAACTTTGTTAGCGCCAACGGCTTTAAGAACAACGTCGAACTCGGTTTTTTCTTCAGCAACTTCAGCCGGGCCCGCAGCAACAGCTACAGCAGCAGCAGCAGAAACACCGAATTTTTCTTCCATTGCAGAAATCAGTTCTACAACGTCCATTACGGACATAGCGGATACTGCTTCAATGATTTGATCTTTAGTGATAGACATTTAAATTGTTCCTGAATATCAGAATAAGTTTATACGTAAGCAAATGCTTTACAAAGAAAAGCGCGATTAAGCAGCTTCTTTGGCATCGCGTACAGCAGCCAGAGTGCGAACCAGTTTGCCAGCCGAAGCTTCTTTCATGGTTGCCATCAGGCGTGCAATTGCTTCTTCGTAAGTCGGCAGAGTTGCCAGGCGATCAATCTGGGACGCCGGAATCAACTCACCTTCAAAGGCAGCGGCTTTAACCTCAAATTTTGCATTCGCTTTCGCGAAATCTTTGAACAGACGAGCAGCAGCGCCCGGGTGTTCCATAGAATATGCAATTAAGGTCGGACCAACGAACGCGTCTTTCAGGCACTCAAACTGAGTACCTTCAACAACACGGCGCAGCAGGGTGTTACGAACAACACGCATGTAAACGCCGGCTTCGCGACCTGCTTTACGCAGTTCGGTCATTTTATCTACGGTAACGCCACGGGAATCCGCAACAACCGCAGACAGCGCGCCTTTGGCTACTTCGCTGACTTCAGCAACAATCGCTTGTTTGTCTTGAAGATTTAAAGCCATTAGCTTTGCTCCTGGATGTTTGCCAGGGCTCATGCCCTGGAACTCACTTCACTCTTCTCAAAGAAAAGAGCGTCTTAATACGGTGAGCAGAAACAAGCCAAAGATACTTATAAAATGTCTTCAGGTTCTGTCACCGTCTACGCAGGCAATTAAGTTTCTTGCGAAACACCTGCGGTCTTGGACGGAGGCCTGGATTAGGCCAGGCTCCAACCGAAAATCTTTTCGTGGGCGAAGATTGTAGACAAATCCACCGCCCACGTAAAGGCGAATATTAGTTCGCCACCGCAGTCAGACCAGACTGATCTACTGCAACACCTGCACCCATGGTGGTGGAGATGCTAACTTTCTTGATGTACACGCCTTTCGCCTGAGTCGGTTTAGCTTTTTTCAGCGCAACCAGCAGAGATTCCAGGTTTTCTTTCAGTTTGTCAGCGTCAAAGTCCACTTTACCGATGGTGGTGTGGATGATGCCGTTTTTGTCGTTACGATAACGAACCTGACCTGCTTTAGCGTTCTTAACCGCTTCAGCAACGTTAGGCGTTACAGTACCAACTTTCGGGTTAGGCATCAGGCCGCGTGGACCCAGAACCTGGCCCAGCTGACCAACAACGCGCATTGCATCCGGGGAAGCAATAACAACGTCAAAGTTCATTTCGCCTTTCTTGATCTGTTCAGCCAGATCTTCCATACCTACCAGCTCAGCGCCAGCAGCTTTAGCTGCTTCAGCGTTCGGGCCCTGGGTAAATACGGCAACGCGAACAGAACGGCCAGTACCGTGCGGCAGTACAGTTGCACCACGTACGTTCTGGTCAGATTTACGAGCATCGATGCCGAGGTTAACAGCAACATCAACGCTTTCGTTGAATTTAGCGGTGGCCAGCTCTTTCAGCAGAGCGATGGCTTCGTTGATATCGTACTGTTTGGTAGAATCAACTTTGTCACGGATCACGCGCATGCGCTTGGTCAGTTTAGCCATTTCTTAATCCTCCACTACCAGGCCCATGGAACGAGCAGTACCTTCGATGGAGCGAGTCATCGCTTCAACGTCAGAACCAGTCATGTCCGCAGCTTTAGTTTGAGCAATTTCCTGCAGCTGAGCGCGAGAAATTTTACCCACTTTGTCTTTGTTCGGCTTGCCGGAACCAGACTTGATACCAGCTGCTTTCTTCAGCAGAACTGCTGCCGGAGGCGTTTTGGTAACGAAAGTGAAAGAACGGTCAGCGTAAACGGTAATAACAACCGGAATCGGCAGACCTTTTTCGATGGAATCAGTTTTCGCGTTGAACGCTTTACAGAATTCCATGATGTTAACACCCTGCTGACCCAGAGCCGGACCAACTGGCGGACTCGGGTTTGCCATGCCAGCTGCAACCTGCAGCTTGACGTAGGCCTGGACTTTCTTAGCCATTGCAATTTCCTCGTTTGGGTATAGCGCCTTGAAAAGGCTCCCCGTGATTAATACTGTGTTTTACGGGCATATGACCCATAAAAACAAAAGGCGCGAAATTGTATGTCAATCTCGCGCCTTGTGCAACGATTAAATCGTCGCTTTTTTGATCGGCTGTTACGCTTTCTCTACCTGAGCAAAGTCCAGCTCTACCGGGGTCGCACGACCGAAAATAGAAACAGACACTTTCAGGCGAGACTTCTCGTAATCCACCTCTTCAACCACACCGTTAAAGTCAGCAAACGGGCCGTCGTTAACGCGGACCATTTCACCCGGTTCAAACAGGGTTTTCGGACGCGGTTTATCGCCAACCTGCTGCAGACGATTCATGATGGCATCGACTTCTTTGTCGCTGATCGGTGCAGGACGATCGGACGTCCCACCGATGAAGCCCATCACGCGCGGTACGCTGCGCACAAGGTGCCAGCTCGCATCGTTCATGACCATTTGAACCAGAACGTAACCCGGGAAGAATTTACGCTCGCTTTTGCGGCGCTGGCCGCCACGGATTTCGACCACTTCTTCGGTCGGTACCATGACTTCACCAAACAACTCTTCCATATTGTGTAATTTGATATGCTCACGCAGCGAAGTCGCTACGCGGCCTTCAAAACCGGAAAACGCCTGAACGACGTACCAGCGCTTTTTAGGGGCTTCAGACATCTCAGAACCTCAGGCCAGTGATAAAGGATACCAGGCGAACCAGAATACCATCCAGTCCCCACAGGATCAGTGACATAACAGCAGTTACTGCTGCCACAATCAGCGTGGTGTGCAATGTTTCCTGGCGAGTTGGCCAAATCACTTTACGGACTTCGGTTCTCGCTTCACGGGCAAAAGCAACAGTCGCTTTACCCTTCGTCGTCAACAGCGCGACACCACCCGCTGCAGCAATTAAAATCACTACTGCCAGCGCGCGTAACGGCAGCATCATGTCACGATAAAGATAGTTGCCGACGATAGCCACGATCAGGAGCGCAGCAACAGCAATCCACTTCATCGCTTCCAGGCCGCGCCCGCTCCCTTGAGCTTCGGTATTCGCACTCATAAACCAACCTGTCAGAAGTATTCTACAAACATTTTCACCCCGCGTATGCGAGGCGATCCAAACCGAAAATTATGTTTCGGACTCCACGCCTTCTACAGAGCCTGTCTCAGCAATGATTATGATGTAAAAAATCACTGATGAGCCAGGTTCTGGTTCGAAAGCGTACAAAAAGGGCATCAAATGATGCCCTTTTCTTGCGCATTGCGTCAAATATTATCAGCGATTAGCTGAGAACTTTAGCAACAACGCCCGCGCCAACGGTACGGCCGCCTTCACGGATTGCGAAACGCAGACCGTCATCCATCGCGATCGGGTGGATCAGGGTAACAACCATTTTGATGTTGTCGCCCGGCATTACCATCTCAACACCTTCCGGCAGTTCGATGGTGCCAGTCACGTCAGTTGTACGGAAGTAGAACTGCGGACGGTAGCCTTTGAAGAACGGAGTATGACGGCCGCCTTCATCTTTGGACAGGATGTAAACTTCAGATTCGAATTTGGTGTGCGGCTTGATGGAACCCGGCTTAGCCAGTACCTGACCACGTTCGATTTCTTCACGTTTGATACCACGCAGCAGAACACCCACGTTCTCGCCCGCACGGCCTTCGTCCAGCAGTTTGCGGAACATTTCAACGCCGGTACAGGTGGATTTCGCCGTATCTTTGATACCAACGATTTCAACTTCTTCACCCACTTTAACGATACCGCGCTCTACACGACCGGTAACAACAGTACCACGGCCGGAGATGGAGAATACGTCTTCGATAGGCAGCAGGAACGGCTTGTCAATCGCACGCTCTGGTTCCGGGATGTAAGAATCCAGGTAGCCAGCCAGTTCGATGATTTTCTCTTCCCACTGTGCTTCGCCTTCCAGCGCTTTCAGTGCAGAACCACGTACGATCGGGGTGTCGTCGCCCGGGAAATCGTACTGGGACAGGAGTTCACGAACTTCCATCTCAACCAGTTCCAGCAGCTCTTCGTCATCAACCATGTCGCATTTGTTCAGGAACACGATGATGAACGGAACGCCTACCTGGCGACCCAGCAGGATGTGCTCACGGGTCTGCGGCATCGGGCCGTCAGTCGCAGCAACAACCAGGATCGCGCCATCCATCTGGGCAGCACCGGTGATCATGTTTTTAACATAGTCGGCGTGGCCCGGGCAGTCTACGTGTGCGTAGTGGCGGGTCGGGGT
>NZ_FOYH01000016.1 GCF_900116015.1 Enterobacter sp. kpr-6 | reverse complement strand
CATGATCAAACTCTTCAATTTAAGTTTGATGCTCGTGAATTAAACTTCGTAATGAATTACGTATGTTCACTCCAGAGACTTGGTATTCATTTAGCGTCTTTCGACGTTAAGAATCCATGTCCTTGAGTGCCCACACAGATTGTCTGATAAATTGTTAAAGAGCAGTGCAACGCGGCTTTCGCTCACCGTTGCGAGGTGGCGTATATTACGCTTTCCTCTTTCAGAGTCAACCCTGAATCTCAGGATTTTTTTTCTTCAACCGGACCGGCTACTCAGTGTGAAGTGATTCACGTTTGCCGTTTCGATGGAGGCGCATTATAGGGATCCCATTTTTTTGCACAACCCTTTTTTGGATCTTTTTTTCCGACTGCCGATTTTTCATTCTTTCCGCTGCGATCCTGTTCGATCTGCCTACATTTTGACATGTAAAAGGCTTGCGCAGGCCGCGTAAAGCTACCAAAGTCATCGCTACAGTCTGTATTTTGTCGAGGTAGCTATGTCTAAAGTCTTGCGTCCTTATAAAGATCTGTTCCCCAATGTGGGGCAGCGCGTCATGATCGATACCACCAGCGTCGTGATCGGTGATGTCAGAATAGCGGACGATGTCGGTATCTGGCCGCTTGTCGCTATTCGCGGGGACGTTAATTATGTCGAGATCGGCGCACGCAGTAATATTCAGGACGGCAGCGTTCTACATGTAACGCATAAATCATCGTACAACCCTGAGGGCAACCCACTTATTATTGGCGAAGATGTCACGGTTGGGCACAAAGTCATGCTACACGGCTGCACCGTCGGCAATCGTGTCCTGGTCGGTATGGGATCTATTTTGCTGGACGGGGTAGTAGTTGAAGATGATGTCATGATTGGCGCAGGCAGTCTGGTTCCGCAAAACAAGAGGCTGGAAAGCGGATACCTTTACCTGGGCAGCCCCGTGAAACAGATCCGCCCCTTAAAAGAAGCGGAAATAGCAGGCCTGAAATATTCAGCGAATAACTATGTGAAGTGGAAAGATGACTATTTAGATCAGGACAGCCAAAGCCAGCCCTGATCGTCTTCTTGCTGTTCGTGCAGGAGAAGTCCGGCCTCTTCTTCTATATCCCAGCGGTTAGCCTGAAACGCCGCCAACCACTGTTCTGGCGTATCGCCCCCAAAGCGGTATGCCAGGATCTCTCCTTTAATTGCGCAGGTTAATACTATGCCATTTACCATGGCGGGAAAACATACGGCCTGGAGATCGGCGCGCCACTCCTCACGTTCGGGAAACTGGATCGCCTGATTCACGAGGCGATCTCCTGTTTGAGCTGGTTAATCACAGGCACGGTTTCCGGTAAAACGCCGTGCCATAACAGAACAGCATGTGCCGCCTGTGCCACCAGCATTCCAAGCCCATCGGCAAGATGTTTTGCCCCCTGCTTTTCACACCAGGCTAAAAAAGGTGTATTTCCCTTTTGATAAAACATGTCGTAGCAATGCACATGCGGATGAATCAATGATTCCGGGATCGCCGGGATCTCTCCGTTGATACCGCTGGAGGTGGCATTAATAATGAGATCGAATTCATGCCCCGCCAGTTGATCCATTGCAACAGAACTGACGCTTCCGGCATGTGTAAACAGCGTCGCCAGTTCTTCTGCCCGCGCAAATGTCCGGTTGCTGATCGTAACTGCGCAATCCAATGAAAGAAGAGGAAGCAGTACACCACGCGAAGCACCGCCTGCGCCAATTAACAGGATCCGAAAACCGGGCTTAATGAAGCCCAGCCGTTCAAGATCACTTAATAGCCCAATACCGTCCGTGTTATCCCCCAGCAAACGCCCGTCTTCCAGACGTTTGAGGGTATTGACTGCCCCTGCCAGTGCCGCACGCTCTGTAAGCTCATCGGCACGAGCAAACGCCTCTTCTTTAAAAGGAACGGTGATGTTTGCACCTTTCCCGCCAGCATCAAAAAATGCATTAAGCGTATTCACAAAATCATCGACTGGTGCAAGGACCCGCCCGTAGGGATGATCGATATGAAGCTGCTGCGCAAATTGCTGATGGATAAATGGCGATTTACTGTGCGCAACGGGATGACCAAATACGGCGTAAGTTTCCATAAATTACCCCTGGCGAAAGCGCTCACCGGTCAGTGCATCACGAATTTCAGAAGGGTTTAAACGCCCGCCCGTCATGCCATCAACAACCGGGAAATCATCACCAAACTGAGCGCGCACTTCTGCGGTGGTACGACACGGAGGCAATCCGGTCAAATTGGCGCTGGTTGAAACTAACGGCTTGCCGTATGCCTCACATAAAGCGATCACTAAAGGGTGATCTGTTACACGGACGGCCAGCGTTTCAAAGCGCCCGGTCAACCAGCGAGGTGTCGATGCACGTGCGGGGAAGACAAAAGTTACAGGCCCTGGCCAGTGGGAAAATACCGTCTCCCGCTGCGTTTCATTCAGAGCACTATCATCTATATAAGGTTTGAGTTGCTCAAAATTTGCCGCAATCAGGATGAGGCCCTTTTCGATTGGGCGTTGTTTTAATTCAAGCAGACGGTGTACTGCTGTTTCGCTATCGGGATCGCACCCAACGCCAAATACAGCTTCCGTCGGATAAGCGATGACGTCTTTATTATTCAGGACGGCCACCGCATCGGCGATGTCGTCCATTGGCAGGTTATTCTTCACTGGTTGATTCCGCCGTGACCGGCTTTCCACATTGTTTACTGGCACAAAAGCGTTTTACACCCTGTGCGGTTTTCTTTTCGATGAGTAAGGGATACTGGCATACCGGGCACTCGCCCGCTACCGGTTTGAAATTGATGACAAACTGGCATTCCGGATAGCGATCGCAGGAATGAAAGGTTTTACCAAACCGGGAGCGTCGCTGCACCAGTTGTCCTTGCTGACACTGAGGACAGGTTATCGCGGTATCATCCGGTTTATCGATGATTTCTGTATGGGTGCAGTCAGGATACTGGCTACAGCCAATAAACATGCCGAATCGCCCCTGGCGCAGCACCATGACTGATTCACAAAGCGGACAAAATTGCCCTTCCAGAACTTTAACGATGTGACCGTCAGCCTGGCTTTTCAGCGGACGTATAAAGTCGCATTCCGGATAATTCGAGCAGCCGAGAAACGGTCCGTGCTTCCCGGAACGAATAGTAAGTTGAGCCCCACACTGTGGGCAGGGCTCCTGATTAGGCACCGAGAACAGTGCTGATTTGGCCATAACAACTCTTGATGCTGCGATATTTAATGCAGCATACCTTCATTCACTTCAAAGAGTAATTCTTCCATCTGCTGATAGGCGTTTTCACAACCTGGGATATTAAACAGCACCATCAGGATGACCCATTTAAGATCTTCAAGATCGAACTCCGCTGTGTCCAGCGCCAGCACACGCTCAATGACCATTTCTCGCGTTTCGAGGTTTAGCACCTGAATCTGCTCCAGGAATAACAAGAATCCCCGGCAACTGGCATCCAGCCGTTCACACTCTTCTGCGGTATAAATACGGACAGAGAGCGGGTCAGAAGCAAGCTGCATCGGTTCGGCGAGGCCTTCCTGATAATCAGCGAGCTTTTCAAGCCACAATAGCGCGTTATAAATATCTTCCCGGTCAAAACCCGCGTCAGTCAGATCTGACTCCAGTTTGTCCTGATCCACGCGCAGTTCAGCTTCGTTGTGGATGTAAGTCTCAAACAAATACATTAGTACGTCGAACATGGCTTGCCCTCCTCAATCGGACATAGCCGCCGGGTACAGCTGCGATCCATCCTGCTAACTCCAGTTCGAGTAGCTGAGCCACTGTCACTGGCACAGGTTGGCCGGCACGTTCAGCGACGACGTCAACAGGTGTTACCTCATCTCCTACGTTAGCCAGGAGCTCAGGAAATGGCAATGCCGCCTCTTCTTGTTCTGGTGAATTAATTACATTTTCAGGCTCATTCGTGAGCCAGTTAAGCCCATATTGCAAATTTTCCAGGATCTCTTCGGCTGAGGTAACAAGCGTCGCGCCCTGCCGAATGAGCTCGTGTGGCCCCTCGCAGCCAGGGCTTCCAAGCGGGCCTGGAAGAGCAAAAACATCTCTCCCCTGTTCCAGCGCACAGCGAGCCGTCACCAACGATCCGCTTTTAAGTGCGGCTTCAACCACCAGCACACCCCGGCTAAGTCCGCTAATAATGCGATTACGCCGGGGAAAATTGCCGGGCCACGGGATTGTCGTCAGAGGAAACTCTGAAACCAGCGCGCCACCCGCCGCCACGATCTGTGCTGCCAGGGTGCGATGGCGCTTTGGATGCACAGTAAATAAGCCATTCCCCAGCACAGCGATGGTTTTACCTTGCACATTTAGCGCGGCCCGGTGAGCAACACTGTCTATGCCTAACGCCAGTCCACTGGTAATCGTTACGTTATGTCTTGCCAGGGTTTCACAAAAAAGCCGCCCCCAGCGTTCGCCATACCAGGAGTTTGCACGGCTCCCCACCACGCCAAGCTGCTGCGATTTCAATAACGTCACATCGCCATGCACAAACAGTACAGCGGGGTAATCAACTATTGCTCTCAGTTGTACCGGATAATCCTCGTGGCTGGCTAACACCAGATGATGGTCTGGCATCTGAAGCCATTCCAGCGCGCTGGTTATTTCCTTCGCAGGCACGGCCAAAAATTTTGCGCTTTGCGCCGGCGTCAGACCCGCTGAGCGCAACAAGCCGGCATCTATTTTCGGGTTAAGCGCCAGTTGGTGAGCGGCCTTAAGCATCGCGTCGCCATAGAGTTCACTGATGTAATTCAGGCGCAACCCAATCTCTGTAAGAGTCATCCGTACCCCTTGCCATAAGCTGCTGTAGCAATCCTTGCGATTGGTCACTGATGCTGTCAATCAACCAGGGATTTGTCTAGAATAGAGGGAAGAATCTTTCCAACTCCTGAACACAACTCTGGATCTTTATGGCAGTTTTGCGCGTGTTACATATTCCGGACGAGCGTCTTCGCAAAGTCGCTGAGCCGGTAAAAGAAGTGAATGCAGAAATTCAGCGTATCGTTGATGATATGTTCGAGACGATGTACGCCGAAGAAGGTATTGGCCTTGCCGCAACGCAGGTGGATATTCATCAACGTATTATCGTTATCGACGTCTCGGAAAATCGCGACGAACGCCTGGTGTTGATTAACCCGGAACTGCTGGAAAAAAGCGGTGAAACGGGTATCGAAGAAGGCTGCCTCTCTATACCAGAACAGCGCGCCTTAGTGCCGCGTGCGGAAAAAGTAAAAATCCGCGCACTGGATAAAGACGGTCAACCTTACGAACTGGAAGCTGATGGCCTGTTAGCGATTTGCATCCAACATGAAATGGATCATCTGGTCGGCAAACTGTTCATCGATTATCTGTCGCCACTGAAGCAGCAGCGTATTCGTCAGAAAGTTGAAAAGCTCGACCGCATGAACGCCCGCGCTTAAGGACAAGAATCACGTGTCAGACTCACTACGAATTATTTTTGCGGGTACACCTGACTTTGCAGCGCGTCATCTTGACGCGCTGTTGTCTTCTGGACATAACATCGTCGGCGTATTTACCCAACCGGATCGTCCGGCCGGACGCGGCAAAAAGTTGATGCCCAGCCCGGTAAAAGTCCTGGCCGAAGAAAAAGGCATACCGGTTTTCCAGCCCGTATCTCTGCGTCCTCAGGAAAATCAGCAACTGGTTGCTGACCTGAACGCGGACGTCATGGTCGTAGTGGCGTATGGCCTGATTCTGCCTAAAGCGGTGCTCGATATGCCGCGACTGGGCTGCATTAACGTTCACGGTTCCCTGCTTCCGCGCTGGCGCGGTGCAGCCCCTATCCAGCGCTCGCTCTGGGCGGGTGATGCCGAAACAGGTGTCACCATTATGCAAATGGATGTCGGGCTGGATACCGGTGATATGCTGGTCAAACTCACCTGCCCCATCACCGCCGAAGACACCAGCGCAACCCTTTACGATAAACTTGCCGGGCTGGGTCCGCAGGGTTTGATTGAGACTCTGGCTCAACTGGCGAAGGGAACGGCACAACCTCAGGTTCAGGACGAAGCGCTTGTCACCTATGCTGAGAAGCTCAGTAAAGAAGAGGCACGCGTTGACTGGTCTTTACCTGCGGCTCAGCTGGAGCGCTGTATCCGTGCATTCAACCCGTGGCCGATGAGCTGGCTTCTGATTGACGATCAGCCTGTCAAAATCTGGAAAGCATCAGTGATTAATACCGCCGCCAGCGCTGCGCCCGGCACCATTATTGATGCCAATAAGCAGGGCATACAGGTTGCGACCGGTGAAGGTGTACTGAATCTGGAAGTCTTGCAGCCCGCCGGTAAGAAAGCGATGAGCGCGCAGGATCTGCTCAACTCCCGTCGGGAATGGTTTATTCCTGGTCACCGTCTCGCCTGACGGTACAACGTCAAAAGCCCGGTGTCCTCCGGGCATTTTTATTTTTGCGGTTATGAAAAAAAATCTGAATTTACGAAGCATGGCGGCGCAGGCTGTCGAACAGGTTGTTGAGCAGGGGCAGTCGCTGAGCAATGTTCTGCCACCTCTTCAGCAAAAAGTGTCTGATAAAGATAAAGCACTGCTTCAGGAACTGTGCTTTGGCGTCCTGCGCACATTGCCGCAACTGGACTGGCTCATTAACAAGCTGATGTCGCGTCCAATGACCGGCAAGCAACGTACCGTCCACTACCTTATTATGATCGGCTTTTATCAGTTGCTGCATACCCGCATTCCGCCTCATGCGGCACTTGCTGAAACCGTTGAAGGGGCAGTAGCCATCAAAAAGCCACAGTTGAAAGGGCTTATCAATGGCGTGCTGCGTCAGTTCCAGCGTCAGCAGGAACCTCTGATGGCCGAATTTGCCGCAGCTGAAAGCCGTTATCTTCATCCGGAATGGCTGCTTAAGCGTCTGCAAAAAGCGTATCCACAGCAGTGGAAAGCCATTGTGGAAGCCAATAACCAGCGTCCTCCTATGTGGCTGCGTGTCAATCGCCTTCACCATTCTCGCGATGCATGGCTGAAATTACTCGCGGACGCGGGCCAGCAGGGGTTTACGCACGAGGATTATCCTGACGCTGTACGCCTGGAGTCTCCGGTTCCGGTTCATATCCTGCCGGGCTTTGAAGAAGGCTGGGTGACCGTGCAGGATGCTTCAGCGCAAGGGTGTATGACCTTCCTGCAACCGCAAAACGGTGAGCAGATTCTGGATCTCTGTGCGGCACCGGGCGGTAAAACAACCCATATTCTGGAAGTGGCACCCGAAGCTCAGGTGCTGGCGGTTGACGTTGACGAAAAACGGCTTTCGCGCGTTTATGACAATCTGAAACGTTTAGGCCTGAAAGCGCAGGTTAAACAGGGAGATGGACGCTATCCTGCGCAGTGGTGCGATGAGCAACGCTTCGATCGCATATTGCTGGACGCCCCTTGTTCGGCAACAGGCGTAATCCGTCGCCACCCTGACATCAAGTGGCTGCGCCGTGATCGGGATATCAGCGAACTTGTTCAGTTGCAGGCAGAAATCCTTGATGCAATCTGGCCGCATCTTAAACCCGGTGGCACGCTGGTTTACGCGACCTGTTCCGTATTGCCGGATGAAAACAGTCAGCAAATATCCGCTTTCCTGGCGCGAACATCCGACGCCAGACTGGTGGATACAGGTACCCCGGAAGCGCCAGGTCAGCAAAACCTGCCCGGTGCAGAAGACGGTGACGGCTTCTATTACGCTAAGCTAATCAAACAGTGATTGAGATGACGGGTCGCAACTGATGAAGATTATTATTCTGGGTGCAGGACAGGTTGGCGGTACGCTGGCTGAAAACCTGGTCGGTGAGAATAACGACATTACCGTCGTCGATATCAATGGTGACAAACTTCATAGCCTGCAGGACAAATTTGACCTGCGGGTGGTTCAGGGGCATGGCTCGCATCCGCGGATCCTTCGCGAAGCGGGGGCCGATGATGCGGATATGCTGGTTGCGGTGACCAGTTCAGACGAGACGAACATGGTGGCCTGCCAGGTTGCATATTCTCTTTTCAATACGCCCAACCGTATCGCCCGTATTCGTGCGCCGGATTACATTCGCGACGCGGAAAAACTCTTTCACTCAGAAGCGGTGCCGATTGATCACCTTATCGCGCCGGAACAGCTGGTTATCGACAGCATTCACCGTCTGATTGAATATCCGGGCGCGCTGCAGGTGGTGAACTTTGCGGAAGGTAAAGTCAGTCTTGCCGTGGTTAAAGCCTATTACGGCGGCCCCCTGGTAGGTAACGCTTTATCCACGATGCGTGAGCATATGCCGCATATCGATACGCGCGTTGCGGCGATCTTTCGCCACGATCGCCCTATACGTCCACAGGGTTCAACCATTGTCGAAGCTGGTGATGAAGTCTTCTTTATTGCCGCTTCGCAACATATACGCGCGGTCATGAGTGAACTGCAGCGTCTGGAAAAACCCTACAAGCGGATTATGCTCGTTGGGGGCGGTAACGTGGGCGCGGGCCTCGCCCGTCAGCTGGAAAAAGACTACAGCGTGAAGTTGATCGAGCGCGATCAGCAACGTGCCGCTGAGCTTGCGGAAAAACTGCAAAATACGATCGTTTTTTACGGAGACGCATCGGATCAGGAACTGCTGGCAGAAGAGCATATTGATCAAGTGGATCTGTTTATCGCCGTGACCAATGACGATGAAGCCAACATTATGTCGGCCATGCTCGCCAAACGCATGGGAGCCAAAAAGGTGATGGTGTTGATCCAGCGCCGTGCCTATGTTGATTTGGTCCAGGGCAGCGTGATTGATATCGCCATTTCCCCGCAGGAAGCGACCATTTCAGCGCTACTCAGCCATGTACGAAAAGCGGATATCGTGGGCGTTTCTTCATTACGCCGGGGTGTGGCAGAAGCGATCGAAGCGGTTGCGCACGGCGATGAAAGTACCTCGCGCGTGGTTGGCAGGGTGATTGATGATATTAAACTTCCTCCGGGAACGATTATCGGTGCCGTTGTCCGCGGTAACGACGTCATGATTGCCAATAACAATCTGCGTATTGAGCAGGGCGACCATGTGATTATGTTTTTAACGGATAAGAAATTTATCTCTGACGTTGAACGCTTGTTCCAGCCGAGTCCTTTCTTCCTGTAAGTAAAAAAAGGCGCAAATAAGCGCCTTTTTATTTAATCCTTTATTTCAAAGGTTAAAAACTTTATCCAATTATTCCACTTAAATGGAAAATGAGACGAGCTTTGTTAGACTTAGTGCTGACTGACTTACCGGGGAGAAAAAAATGAGCATGTTAAAAGAATTTCGCGCTTTCGCGATGCGTGGGAATGTAATCGATTTAGCAGTGGGTGTAATCATTGGTGCCGCGTTCGGTAAAATCGTCTCTTCACTGGTTGCCGATATCATCATGCCACCATTAGGACTGCTGATTGGTGGGATCGATTTCAAACAATTTGCGATTACCTTACGTGAAGCACAAGGGGATATCCCCGCTGTAGTCATGCATTATGGCGTATTTATTCAGAATATTTTCGATTTTGTCATCGTTGCCTTTGCAATCTTCCTTGCCATCAAGCTGATCAACAAGCTGCACCGTAAAAAAGAGGAAGAACCTAAAGCGCCGCCCGCACCTTCTAAAGAAGAAGTGCTGCTCACTGAAATTCGTGACTTACTCAAAGAACAAAACAGTCGGCCATAACAGTGGTTAAAACAAGAAGGCCAGTGGCAAAAAAGAGTCTTTCTCTTTCTTGCCACTGGCCTCCTGACCACCTCGTTTTGCATGCTTGTCTTTGCGTAAATAACTGCCTTTGCCTTTTTTGTTTCTTTCCACACGCTGACGAAAAAGCGGATCGTGAAGTAGTGCTTCAAGGGCGTTATCATTTATCTGCCCTTTCTGATGCTGGTAACGGCTCATCATATCTCCTGATTGTGTTTTAAAGCGGCGAAAGTGTAGATCTGGTTTCTGAGAAAATCAACATGACTCATGGTCGCTGGCACCCTGCTCCAGAGCTTCCAAAATAGAACAATACACACTGCTATGGGCTGTTCCGCAACAGGCATCATTAAGTCGTTGTAACGAGCGGCGCATATTTTGTAGTTCTTCTATACGCTCTTCCACCTCACTCAGACGTGCCTGTACTATGCTTTTAGATTCCTGACAGGTGTGATGTTCTGGATCGACACGAATGGACAGCAGTTCCCGAATAGCTTCCAGCGTGAATCCGAGCTGTCTGCCATGGCGAATAAATCTGAGCCGTTGCAGATCATTATCGGTATACAAACGAAAACCACCCTGCGTGCGCACTTCGTGGTCCATCATCTGCTGCTTTTCATAATAGCGGATGGTGTCGGGTGTCACATCGGCTAACTTTGCCAGCTCTCCAATACGATACATATCTAACCCTCACGATCTTTATGCGAAATAGCTGTGCATAGTTGCTATGCAAAAAGTTGATGCGTGCTCCAGCCTGAAACCACTGCAAGTTTAGCAGGCAAAAATGGATATAAAAAAACCCGCCGGAGCGGGTTTTTTCATGTTACTGCAGATTACTCTGCAGCAGCTTCTGCTTTCGATTCAGAACGATCAACCAGCTCGATGTATGCCATCGGCGCGTTGTCGCCTGCACGGAAGCCACACTTCAGAATACGAGTGTAACCACCGGCACGGCTCGCGAAACGCGGGCCCAGTTCGTTAAACAGTTTTGCCACGATCTCGTTATCACGAGTACGGGCGAATGCCAGACGACGATTAGCTACGCTATCAGTCTTGGCAAGAGTAATCAGCGGCTCAACTACGCGACGCAGCTCTTTCGCTTTAGGCAGGGTCGTCTTGATGATCTCATGACGAACCAGTGAACCTGCCATGTTGCGGAACATAGCCTGGCGATGGCTGCTGTTGCGGTTCAGTTGACGACCACTCTTACGATGGCGCATGACCTTATCCTTCTCAGTAAAACCTTAACCTGTGATCCGGTTACTCGTCAGCGATGCTTGCCGGTGGCCAGTTTTCCAGGCGCATGCCCAGAGACAAACCACGGGAAGCCAGCACGTCTTTAATCTCAGTAAGAGATTTTTTACCCAGGTTAGGCGTTTTAAGCAGCTCAACCTCGGTACGCTGTACCAGATCACCGATATAGTGGATAGCTTCTGCTTTGAGGCAGTTAGCAGAGCGGACAGTCAATTCCAGATCGTCAACAGGGCGCAGCAGGATCGGATCGAACTCTGGTTTCTCTTCTTTAACTTCCGGCTGACGTACATCACGTAAGTCAACGAAAGCTTCAAGTTGTTCTGCCAGAATGGTTGCCGCACGACGGATCGCCTCTTCAGGATCGATTGTGCCGTTGGTTTCCATTTCGATGACCAGCTTGTCCAGGTCGGTACGCTGTTCTACACGCGCTGCTTCAACATTGTAGGCAATACGCTCTACAGGGCTGTAGCATGCGTCGACCAGCAGACGGCCGATTGGGCGCTCATCTTCTTCCGAATGAATTCGGGCAGAAGCCGGCACATAACCACGACCGCGCTGAACTTTGATACGCATGCTAATAGACGCGTTCTCATCGGTCAGGTGGCAGATCACGTGCTGCGGCTTGACGATTTCGACATCACCATCATGGGTAATGTCGGCTGCAGTCACAGGGCCAATGCCAGATTTATTCAGAGTAAGAATAACTTCATCTTTACCCTGAACTCTCACCGCCAGCCCTTTCAGGTTGAGCAGGATTTCCAGGATATCCTCCTGAACACCTTCTTTGGTGCTGTACTCATGAAGTACACCATCAATCTCAACTTCGGTCACCGCGCAACCCGGCATCGATGAGAGCAGAATACGGCGCAGTGCGTTACCCAGAGTATGGCCAAAGCCACGCTCTAAAGGCTCAAGGGTCACCTTGGCGTGCGTCGAACTCACTTGCTCGATATCTACCAGGCGCGGTTTTAGAAACTCTGTCACAGAACCCTGCATTGTGTCCTCTCTTTGGTACTAAGCTTTACTTGGAGTAAAGCTCGACGATCAGGTGTTCGTTAATGTCCGCAGACAGATCAGAACGCTCAGGCTTACGCTTAAACGTACCTTCCATCTTGCCACCATCAACTTCCAGCCAGGTTGGCTTTTCACGCTGCTCAGCCAGCTCCAGAGCGGCTTTCACGCGAGATTGCTTTTTCGCTTTCTCACGAATGCTAACCACATCATTCGGGCTAACCTGATAAGAAGCGATGTTAACAACACGACCGTTTACCATAATAGCTTTGTGGCTAACCAGCTGGCGTGCTTCTGCACGAGTGGCACCGAAGCCCATACGGTATACAACGTTGTCCAGACGACCTTCCAGCAGAGCCAACAGGTTTTCACCGGTGTTGCCTTTCAGACGTGCTGCTTCTTTATAGTAGTTACGGAACTGACGCTCAAGCACACCGTAGATACGACGAACTTTTTGCTTTTCACGCAACTGCACACCATAGTCAGACAGACGCGGTTTACGCGCACCGTGCTGGCCAGGAGCTTGTTCAATTTTACACTTGGTATCAATCGCGCGAACGCCAGACTTCAGGAACAGGTCTGTGCCCTCGCGACGGCTCAGCTTGAGCTTAGGACCCAAATATCTTGCCATTTTCTTTCTCCAACATTCCTAAAAAAACGGGCGTTATACGCGGCGTTTTTTCGGCGGACGACAACCGTTGTGAGGGATCGGAGTCACATCAGTAATATTAGTGATGCGGAAACCAGCGGCGTTCAGAGCACGAATGGTAGATTCGCGACCTGGACCCGGTCCCTTGACCATAACTTCCAGATTCTTGATACCGTATTCTTTCACGGCGTCAGCGCAACGCTCTGCTGCAACCTGAGCTGCAAACGGAGTGGATTTGCGTGAACCACGGAAACCGGAACCACCGGCTGTTGCCCAACCCAAAGCGTTACCCTGACGATCAGTAATAGTAACGATTGTGTTGTTGAAAGAAGCATGGACATGAGCCACGCCGTCAGAGACTTGTTTTCTTACACGTTTACGTGCACGAATTGGTGCCTTTGCCATTATTCAATCACCCCGATTATTTCTTGATCGGTTTGCGCGGACCCTTACGGGTACGTGCGTTGGTCTTAGTACGCTGACCGCGCACAGGCAGACCACGACGATGACGC
This sequence comes from Enterobacter sp. kpr-6, assembly GCF_900116015.1. GTDB lineage: Bacteria > Pseudomonadota > Gammaproteobacteria > Enterobacterales > Enterobacteriaceae > Enterobacter_D. The sequence goes on along the minus strand of NZ_FOYH01000016.1, from coordinate 13,800 downwards.
AAACCGCGATAGCAACCAAGGTCCATCAGACGCTTGATGCTCATGCTAACTTCACGGCGCAGATCACCTTCAACGACAAATTTGGCAACTTCGTCACGCAGCGTGTCGATTTGTTCTTCAGACAGCTCACTGATCTTAACATCTTCAGCGATACCCGCAGAGGCCAGAATAGCCTTGGAACGGGTCTTGCCGACACCGTAGATCGAGGTTAACGCGATCACAGCGTGTTTTTGATCAGGAATGTTAATGCCTGCTATACGGGCCACTATGCACTCCTACTATTTAATATGTACGCACCATGCTGAAAAGCCCGTTTTCAGGATACTCAAATGGATACGAACAGACATACAAAAGATTGGCTGGCTAATCTAGCCAGCTCAACCCAACTTTGCAAGAAAAATATGCGAAATAATCAGCCTTGGCGCTGTTTATGCTTCGGCTCGGCACTGCAAATCACACGGATGACGCCATCACGCTTAACGATTTTGCAGTTACGGCATAATTTCTTGACGGAAGCACGAACTTTCATTTTTACTCTCCGTAACTTCTCGGGCGACCATTAACGGCCATAGCCTTTCAGGTTCGCCTTCTTCAATGCAGACTCATACTGACTCGACATCATCAGAGTTTGCACTTGAGCCATAAAGTCCATAATCACGACAACAACGATCAGCAGTGAGGTCCCACCAAAGTAGAACGGCACTTTCATTGCATCACGCATGAACTCCGGGATAAGGCAGATAAAGGTAATGTAAAGCGCACCAACCAGGGTCAGGCGGGTCATTACTTTATCAATATACTTCGCCGTTTGCTCTCCCGGACGAATTCCTGGTACAAATGCACCGGACTTCTTCAGGTTATCTGCTGTTTCACGCGGGTTGAAGACCAACGCCGTGTAGAAGAAACAGAAGAAGATGATTGCAGACGCATAGAGTAACACATAAAGCGGTTGCCCAGGCTGCAAATACAGCGAAATTGTTGTCAGCCAGTTCCAACCGGTTCCGCCCCCGAACCATGACGCGATGGTCGCCGGGAACAGAATAATACTGGAAGCGAAGATTGCCGGGATGACCCCTGCCATATTCACTTTCAGCGGTAAATGTGTGCTCTGTGCAGCATAGACACGACGACCTTGCTGACGTTTGGCGTAGTTTACCACAATGCGGCGTTGACCACGTTCAACGAATACAACAAAGAACGTCACTGCAAACACTAATACTGCAACCAACAGCAACAGGAGGAAGTGCAGGTCGCCTTGACGCGCTTGCTCGATCGTGTGGGCAATGGCTGGCGGGAGACCCGCAACAATACCAGCGAAGATAATGATCGAGATACCGTTACCGATACCACGCTCAGTAATCTGTTCGCCGAGCCACATCAGGAACATTGTCCCTGTGACCAGACTTACAACAGCGGTGAAATAGAATGCAAAGCCTGGATTCATCACCAGGCCCTGCATACCAGGCATATTCGGCAGACCGGTAGCAATACCGATCGACTGGAATATCGCCAGCACCAGAGTGCCGTAACGGGTGTACTGGCTGATCTTACGACGACCAGACTCCCCTTCTTTCTTAATTTCTGCCAGCGTTGGATGAACCACCGTCAACAGTTGGATAATAATCGATGCCGAAATATACGGCATGATACCCAATGCAAAGATAGAAGCACGGCTGAGAGCACCACCAGAGAACATGTTAAACATTTCAATGATGGTGCCTCGCTGTTGCTCAAGCAGTTTGGCAAGTACAGCGGCATCAATACCAGGGATCGGAATGAAAGAGCCAATACGGAACACAATCAGCGCGCCGATAACAAACAGCAGTCTGCGTTTCAGCTCGCCTAAGCCACCTTTGGCACTTTGAAAATCTAATCCCGGTTGTTTAGCCATCTGCTACTTATTCCTCGATTTTACCGCCAGCAGCTTCGATAGCAGCACGAGCGCCTTTAGTAACACGCAGGCCACGAATAGTTACCGGAGTAGAAACTTCACCAGACAGAATCACTTTCGCGAATTCGATCTGAATACCGATAATGTTTGCCGCTTTCAGCGTGTTCAGGTCTACAACGCCGCCTTCTACTTTAGCCAGATCGGACAGACGAACTTCTGCCGTGATCATCGCTTTACGAGAAGTGAAGCCGAATTTCGGCAGACGACGGTACAGAGGCATCTGACCACCCTCGAAACCGCGACGTACGCCACCGCCAGAACGAGAGTTCTGACCTTTGTGACCACGACCACCGGTTTTACCGAGGCCAGAACCGATACCACGACCCAGGCGTTTGCCCGCCTTTTTGGAGCCTTCGGCCGGAGACAGAGTATTTAAACGCATCTCTTACTCCTCAACTTTAACCATGAAGGAAACCGCGTTGACCATACCACGAACAGCAGGAGTATCCTCGCGCTCTACGGTGTGACCAATACGACGCAGACCCAGGCCAAGCAGCGTTGCCTTGTGTTTCGGCAGACGACCGATTGCACTGCGGGTTTGAGTAATTTTAATAGTCTTTGCCATGGTTTAATTCCCCAGAATTTCTTCAACGGATTTACCACGCTTGGCAGCGACCATTTCTGGAGAATTCATATTTTCCAGGCCATCAATAGTTGCACGAACCACGTTAATCGGGTTGGTGGAACCATATGCTTTAGCCAGAACGTTATGAACTCCAGCAACTTCCAGAACGGCGCGCATTGCACCACCGGCGATGATACCGGTACCTTCGGAAGCTGGCTGCATGAATACACGAGAACCCGTGTGAACACCTTTAACAGGGTGTTGCAGGGTGCCGTGGTTCAGCGCGACGTTAATCATATTGCGACGGGCTTTTTCCATCGCTTTCTGGATCGCTGCTGGAACTTCACGCGCTTTACCGTAACCAAAACCAACGCGACCGTTACCATCACCCACTACAGTCAGAGCTGTGAAGGAGAAAATACGACCACCTTTTACGGTTTTAGATACGCGGTTAACCGCGATCAGCTTTTCCTGCAGTTCGCCAGCTTGTTTTTCGATGTGAGCCATCTTACACCTCTACCTTAGAACTGAAGGCCAGCTTCACGGGCAGCATCTGCCAGTGCCTGGACACGACCATGATATTGGAACCCGGAACGGTCAAAGGAAACATCTTTGATGCCTTTTTCCAGAGCGCGTTCAGCAACAGCTTTACCCACAGCTGCTGCCGCGTCTTTGTTACCGGTGTACTTCAATTGTTCAGCGATAGCTTTTTCTACAGTAGAAGCAGCTACCAGAACTTCAGAACCGTTCGGTGCAATTACCTGTGCGTAAATATGACGCGGGGTACGATGTACCACCAGGCGAGTTGCGCCCAGCTCTTGGAGCTTGCGGCGTGCGCGGGTCGCACGACGGATACGAGCAGATTTCTTATCCATAGTGTTACCTTACTTCTTCTTAGCCTCTTTGGTACGCACGACTTCGTCGGCGTAACGAACACCCTTGCCTTTATAAGGCTCAGGACGACGGTAGGCGCGCAGATCTGCTGCAACCTGACCGATCAGCTGTTTATCAGCGCCTTTCAGCACGATTTCAGTCTGAGTCGGACATTCTGCTGTGATCCCCGCCGGCAGCGCATGTTCAACAGGATGCGAGAAACCCAGAGACAGGTTTACTGCATTACCTTTGATCGCCGCACGATAACCTACACCAACCAGCTGCAGCTTCTTAGTGAAGCCTTCGGTAACACCGATAACCATTGAGTTCAGCAGGGCACGCGCGGTACCAGCCTGAGCCCATCCATCCACGAAACCATCACGCGGACCGAAGGTCAGTGCATTATCTGCATGATTTACTTCAACAGCATCGTTGAGAGTACGAGTCAGCTCGCCGTTTTTACCTTTGATCGTAATAACCTGACCGTTGATTTTTACATCAACGCCGGCAGGAACAACGACCGGTGCTTTAGCAACACGAGACATTTTTTCCTCCGATTAGGCTACGTAGCAGATAATTTCGCCACCAAGACCAGCCTGGCGCGCTGCACGATCAGTCATAACACCTTTAGAGGTAGAAACAACTGCGATACCCATGCCGGCCATAACCTTCGGCAGCTCATCTTTTTTCTTATAGATGCGCAGACCTGGGCGGCTGACACGCTGAATGCTTTCTACAACAGCTTTACCCTGGAAATACTTAAGAGTCAGTTCCAGTTCCGGCTTGGTGTCGCCTTCAACTTTAAATTCTTCAATAAAACCTTCTTCCTTCAGCACGTTGGCAATTGCCACTTTCAGCTTGGAGGAAGGCATGGTGACCGCAGCTTTGTTCGCGGCCTGACCGTTACGGATACGGGTCAGCATATCCGCGATCGGATCTTGCATGCTCATCTGTCTTTACTCCCGTGATTCAATTGGTGACAATTACCAGCTAGCCTTTTTAAGACCCGGAATTTCACCGCGCATAGCGGCTTCACGGACCTTAATACGGCTCAACCCGAACTTCCGCAGGAAAGCGTGCGGACGACCAGTTTGACGGCAGCGGTTACGCTGACGAGACGGGCTGGAATCACGCGGCAGAGTCTGCAGCTTAAGAACTGCATTCCAACGATCTTCGTCGGTTGCGTTCACATCAGAGATGATAGCTTTCAGTTCAGCGCGTTTAGCGAAGAATTTATCAGCTAAAGCTACGCGCTTTACTTCGCGTGCTTTCATTGATTGCTTAGCCATTCAGTAACCCTACCTTACTTGCGGAACGGGAAGTCAAAGGCAGCCAGCAGAGCACGGCCTTCTTCATCAGATTTCGCAGTAGTGGTGATGGTAATATCCAAACCACGCACGCGATCGACTTTGTCGTAGTCGATTTCTGGGAAGATGATCTGCTCACGGACACCCATGCTGTAGTTACCACGACCGTCGAAAGACTTAGCGGACAAGCCACGGAAGTCACGGATACGAGGTACAGCAATAGTGATCAGGCGCTCAAAGAACTCCCACATGCGTTCGCCACGCAGAGTTACTTTACAGCCGATCGGATAGCCCTGACGGATTTTGAAGCCTGCAACAGATTTGCGTGCTTTGGTGATAAACGGCTTTTGACCGGAGATTGCTGCCAAATCGGCTGCTGCGTTATCCAGCAGTTTCTTGTCAGCGATCGCTTCACCAACACCCATGTTCAGGGTGATCTTCTCGACCCGAGGGACTTGCATGACAGAATTGTAGCTAAACTCAGTCATGAGTTTGTTAACTACTTCGTCTTTGTAGTAATCATGCAGTTTCGCCATCGTACTACTCCAAATTACTTGATAGTTTCGCTGTTAGACTTGAAAAAACGGACTTTTTTGCCGTCTTCGAATCTAAAGCCTACACGGTCTGCCTTGCCAGTTGCCGCGTTGAACAGTGCAATGTTAGAGATCTGAATAGCTGCTTCTTTCTCTACAATGCCGCCTGGTTGGTTCAGGGCCGGAACCGGCTTCTGATGTTTCTTAACCAGGTTGATACCTTCAACGATGACCTTGCCAGAAGACAGGACATTCTTAACTTTACCGCGTTTACCTTTATCTTTACCGGTTAACACGATAACTTCGTCATCACGACGGATTTTAGCTGCCATGGTTCGCTCCTTAGAGTACTTCTGGTGCCAGAGAGATAATTTTCATGAACTTTTCAGTACGAAGTTCACGAGTTACCGGCCCAAAAATACGCGTTCCGATAGGTTGCTCGCTGTTATTGTTTAAAATAACGCATGCATTACCATCGAAGCGAATGACAGAACCGTCCGGGCGACGAACACCCTTCTTGGTGCGCACCACTACCGCCTTCAGCACATCACCTTTTTTGACCTTACCACGCGGAATTGCTTCCTTGATGGTGATCTTGATGATGTCGCCTACGCCTGCGTAGCGACGGTGCGAGCCACCCAGAACCTTGATACACATTACGCGACGTGCACCGGAGTTGTCGGCGACGTTCAGCATAGTCTGTTCTTGGATCATTTTAGTGCTCCGCTAATGTCAACTACTACTTTGGGACCCAAAATCTCGGGTCGTTAAAAAGCCCCATATCGGGGGCGCGGCATTATAACACCGCTTCTTAGATATGGGTAGAAAAAATAAACGGCCCATTGCTGGACCGTTTATCGTTTGAGAACGCGTACTGTATTACAGAACAGCTTTCTCTACAACGCGAACCAGCGTCCAGGACTTAGTCTTGGACAGCGGACGGCATTCGCGGATTTCAACCACGTCACCAGTACCGCATTCGTTGTTCTCGTCATGTACGTGCAGTTTGGTCGTACGCTTGATGAATTTACCGTAGATCGGGTGTTTCACAAAACGTTCGATGGCAACAACAATGGATTTCTCCATTTTATCGCTAACGACGCGACCTTGCAGAGTACGGATTTTATCGGTCATTACGCACCCGCCTTCTCAGTCAGTAAAGTCTTAACGCGTGCGACATCACGACGCACTTGCTTCAACAGGTGAGACTGTTGCAGCTGGCCACTTGCTGCTTGCATACGCAGGTTAAACTGCTCACGCAACAGGTTCAGCAGCTCGGTGTTCAGCTCTTCAACGCTTTTCTCACGCAGCTCTTTTGCTTTCATTACATCACCGTCTTAGTTACAAAGGTGGTTTTAATCGGCAGTTTCGCTGCTGCCAGCTTGAATGCTTCACGGGCCAGCTCTTCCGGTACACCGTCCATTTCATACAGGACTTTACCCGGCTGAATCAAGGCAACCCAATACTCCACGTTACCTTTACCTTTACCCATACGCACTTCGAGCGGCTTCTCGGTGATCGGTTTGTCCGGGAATACACGGATCCAGATCTTACCCTGACGCTTAACTGCACGGGTCATAGCACGACGTGCTGCTTCGATCTGACGTGCAGTCAGACGACCACGGCCAACAGCTTTCAGACCGAAAGTGCCGAAGCTAACATCCGTACCCTGCGCCAGACCACGGTTGCGGCCTTTGTGCACTTTACGGAATTTTGTACGCTTTGGTTGTAACATCAGCGACGCTCCTTATTTCCGGCCTTTACGCTGCTGCTTTTTAGGTTGAGCAGCCGGTTTTTCCGGTTGTTCAACAGCAGCCATACCACCAAGGATCTCACCTTTGAAGATCCACACTTTAACGCCGATTACACCGTAAGTGGTGTGCGCTTCAGAGGTGTTGTAGTCGATGTCAGCACGCAGAGTGTGCAGCGGTACGCGACCTTCGCGGTACCATTCGGTACGTGCGATTTCCGCGCCGCCCAGACGGCCGCTAACTTCAACTTTAATACCTTTCGCGCCCAGACGCATTGCGTTCTGTACAGCACGCTTCATAGCACGACGGAACATAACGCGACGTTCCAGCTGTGAAGTGATGCTGTCAGCAACCAATTTAGCGTCCAGTTCCGGTTTACGGACTTCAGCGATATTGATCTGTGCAGGAACGCCAGCGATATCCGCTACGACCTTGCGCAGTTTTTCGACGTCTTCGCCTTTCTTACCGATAACGATACCCGGGCGAGCAGTGTGAATAGTCACACGGATACTCTTAGCCGGACGCTCGATAACGATACGAGATACGGACGCCTTCGCCAGTTCCTTAGTCAGGTACTGACGAACTTTAAAATCGCTGTCCAGGTTGTCAGCGAATTCTTTGGTGTTCGCAAACCAGGTTGAGTTCCATGGTTTTACAATACCCAGGCGAATACCATTAGGATGTACTTTCTGACCCATTGCTAGTCTCCAGAGTCTCAGCGATCGGACACAACCACAGTAATGTGGCTGGTGCGCTTCAGGATGCGATCTGCACGACCTTTCGCACGCGGCATAATGCGCTTCATGCTCGGGCCTTCGTCTACGAAAATTTTCGCAACTTTCAGATCGTCAATGTCAGCGCCATCGTTGTGTTCAGCGTTAGCAATGGCAGATTCCAGTACTTTCTTAACCAATACCGCAGCTTTCTTGTTGGTATAGGTCAGGATGTCCAGGGCCTGCGACACTTTCTTACCGCGAATCAGGTCAGCAACAAGGCGAACCTTCTGAGCAGAAGAACGAGCATGGCGATGTTGAGCTAAAGTTTCCATCTCTTCCTCCTACCTTATTTCTTCTTCGCTTTTTTATCAGCAGCGTGGCCGCGATAAGTACGAGTCGGTGCGAATTCACCCAGTTTGTGACCGACCATTTCGTCGGAAACAAATACCGGAACGTGCTGACGACCATTATGGACAGCGATGGTCAAACCGATCATGTTAGGAAAGATCGTTGAACGACGGGACCAAGTGCGCAGGGGCTTCTTGTCACCGCTTTCCACCGCTTTCTCTACCTTCTTCAGCAAGTGCAGGTCAATAAAAGGACCTTTCTTGAGAGAACGTGGCATGGCTTATCCTCTAATATTATTTGCTACGGCGACGTACGATAAATTTATCAGTACGCTTGTTGCTGCGGGTCTTCTTACCTTTAGTCTGAACGCCCCACGGGGTTACCGGGTGCTTACCAAAGTTACGACCTTCACCACCACCATGTGGGTGATCTACCGGGTTCATCGCAGTACCGCGAACGGTAGGACGAACACCACGCCAGCGTGCAGCACCTGCTTTACCCAGAACGCGCAGCATATGCTCAGCATTGCCAACTTCGCCCAGAGTTGCGCGGCAGTCAGCTTCAACTTTGCGCATTTCGCCAGAACGCAGACGCAGGGTGACATAAGCACCATCACGAGCAACGATCTGAACATAGGTACCAGCAGAACGCGCCAGCTGACCGCCTTTACCTGGTTTCATTTCTACGTTATGAACAGTAGAACCAACCGGGATATTGCGCATCGGCAGGGTGTTACCCGCTTTGATAGCAGCATCAACGCCAGATTGAATCTGGTCGCCAGCTTTCAGGCCTTTAGGGGCCAGGATGTAACGGCGCTCGCCGTCTTTGTACAGAACCAGCGCGATGTTCGCGGAACGGTTCGGATCGTACTCAAGACGTTCAACAACAGCCGGGATACCGTCTTTGTTGCGTTTGAAGTCAACAATACGATAAGCCTGCTTATGGCCACCACCGATGTGACGAGTGGTGATACGGCCATTGTTGTTACGGCCACCGGATTTGCTGTTTTTTTCCAGCAATGGAGCAAAAGGTTTGCCCTTGTGCAGCTCAGGGTTAACCACTTTAACAACGTGGCGACGACCCGGAGATGTCGGTTTACACTTAACAACTGCCATTGTATTACTCCTCCGACTTACTCAGCGCCGCCAACGAAGTCCAGATTCTGGCCTTCCTTCAGGGTGACGTAAGCTTTTTTCCAGTCGCTACGACGACCGATACGCTGTCCGTGACGTTTAACTTTCCCTTTAACAACCAGGGTGTTAACGACTTCGACTTCGACTTCAAACAGTTTCTGCACAGCAGCTTTGATTTCTGCTTTGGTCGCGTCTTTAGCAACTTTGAGAACGATGGTATTGGTTTTTTCCATCGCAGTAGACGCTTTTTCAGAAACGTGCGGTGCGCGAAGCACCTTCAGCAGACGTTCTTCACGAATCATGCCAGCATCTCCTCAACTTGCTTAACAGCATCAGCAGTCATTACGACTTTGTCGAAGGCGATCAGGCTAACCGGGTCGATACCTGCTGCGTCACGTACGTCAACCTTGTGCAGGTTACGTGCGGCCAGGAACAGGTTCTCGTCCAGCTCACCGGTGATGATCAACACATCTTCCAGAGCCATGTCTTTCAGTTTCTGTGCCAGCAGCTTAGTTTTAGGCGCTTCTACAGAGAACTGCTCGACAACGATCAGACGATCCTGACGTACCAGTTCGGACAGAATGCTTTTCAGCGCGCCGCGGTACATCTTTTTGTTTACTTTTTGACTGTGGTCCTGCGGACGCGCAGCGAAGGTTACGCCACCGGAACGCCAGATCGGGCTCTTGATAGAACCTGAACGCGCACGGCCGGTACCTTTCTGACGCCACGGTTTTTTACCGGAACCAGTTACTTCAGCACGGGTCTTCTGAGCACGAGTACCCTGACGAGCCCCAGCTGCATAAGCAACTACAACCTGGTGTACCAGCGCTTCGTTGAAATCACGACCGAAGGTAGTTTCGGAAACAGTCAGCGCGCTTTGCGCGTCTTTCAATACTAATTCCATTGCTATCTCCTCACGCCTTCACAGCTGGTTTAACGATCAGGTCGCAACCGGTAGCACCCGGAACTGCACCCTTAACCAGCAGCAGGTTGCGCTCAGCGTCAACACGTACTACGTCCAGGCTCTGAACAGTTACACGTTCGTTACCCAGCTGACCTGCCATCTTCTTGCCTTTGAACACTTTGCCCGGAGTCTGGTTCTGACCGATGGAACCCGGAACGCGGTGAGACAAGGAGTTACCGTGGGTAGCGTCCTGGGTACGGAAGTTCCAGCGCTTAACGGTACCAGCGAAACCTTTACCTTTAGAGGTACCGGTTACGTCAACTTTTTTAACTTCAGCAAACAGCTCAACGCTAATGTCCTGACCTACGGTGAATTCTTCGCCGTCAGCAAGACGGAATTCCCACAGACCACGGCCAGCTTCAACGCCAGCTTTAGCGAAGTGACCCGCTTCAGGCTTGGTGACGCGGTTAGCTTTTTTAGCACCGGTGGTTACCTGAACAGCACGGTAACCGTCGTTAGCCAGGTCTTTAACCTGAGTCACGCGGTTTGCTTCAACTTCGATTACGGTTACTGGGATAGAGACGCCGTCTTCAGTGAAGACGCGGGTCATACCCACTTTTTTACCGACTAAACCAATCATTGTATCAACCTCTCAATCGCTCGATGACCTGATTAACCCAGGCTGATCTGCACGTCTACACCGGCAGCCAGGTCCAGACGCATCAGAGCATCAACGGTTTTCTCGGTTGGCTCAACGATGTCAACCAGACGCTTGTGAGTGCGAATCTCGTACTGATCGCGCGCATCTTTGTTGACGTGCGGGGAGATCAGAACGGTAAAGCGCTCTTTGCGGGTCGGCAGCGGGATCGGACCACGGACCTGCGCACCAGTGCGCTTGGCAGTCTCGACGATTTCCGCGGTTGATTGATCGATCAGACGATGATCAAACGCTTTAAGACGGATACGGATTCTTTGGTTCTGCATGAGACCAGAGCTCCAATTATTTTATAGACGAAAATAATTACTACTCACACCCATTACGATTGATGGGAGAGTGTAATCGTTCTTACGTTGCCCCCCGATTGGGAGCGTTGTTTGGCAACCTAACTGCGCTGCCAGGGTTCATATCGAACCAGCCGTCAATTACGACAAGCCCGCGCATTATACGCAATATTGACGTATGCGCAAGAGGCGTTTAGAAAATAAGCGCTGCGAGAATGCACGCATTTTGCCGTCCTGAGAGTGTAAGGCGTCAATCATGTCTGAAAAGGGATCGCATTCTGACGTTTTTACAGTTGGTCCGCTTTTCTCCTTCACTCACACTCCATCCCACTTTCTATTGGGGGTCGTTGATATGCTATTAGCCCTGCTTTTTTTGATGAGCTATCTGAGCCTATCTGTTTTGTTGAGCTGGAGGGACATACGAACAGGCCTCTTGCCCGATTGTTATAACTGCCCTCTTCTCTGGCTTGGTCTTCTATACCATCTGGTTTGCATGCCTTCGTTATTGCCGGATGCGGTTTGGGGGGCGGTAGGAGGATACCTTGCGTTTGCGGCAATTTACTGGGGATATTTTTTTCTACGCCGACGTGAAGGATTGGGATATGGCGATATTAAACTGCTGGCTGCATTAGGTGCATGGCATGGATGGCAGGCTTTGCCTCAGTTAGCCTTTATTGCTGCGCTTCTGGGCTCCTGCTTCGTGCTTACGCTTTTTGTGGCGAAGCGTTCAACGCAGGCATTAAAAAACCCGCTGCGATTCGGCCCTTTTCTGGCCACAGCGGGACTGATTACAGGATGCCTGAATATACAGTCGACCGTTAGCTTGCTTGCTCTTTAAGCTGCGACTGAAGATAGTTCTGCAGACCAATTTTGTTGATGAGATCGAGTTCTGTTTCCAGCCAGTCGATATGACCTTCTTCATCCTTCAGGATTTCGATCATCATGTCGCGACTGACGTAGTCATGGATAGTATCGGCATAAGCAATTGCCTCACGCAGATCTTTAGCGCCTTCCAGTTCCAGGCGAAGATCTGATTGCAGCATTTCCTCTACGTCTTCACCAATGCCCAACTTACCGAGATCCTGCAAGTTAGGAATGCCTTCGAGAAATAAAATACGCTCAATGTATTTATCGGCGTGTTTCATTTCATCTATGGATTCATGGTACTCGACATCGTTAAGCCGCATCAGGCCCCAGTTTTTGAACATTCTCGCATGGAGAAAGTACTGATTGATTGCGACCAGCTCATTTCCCAATAATTTATTGAGATAATTTATGATTTTAACATCACCTTTCATTATATAGTCCCTCCGCTTCCACTCATAGAAGCGTAGATGGGGCTACCGGGATGTCAAAATAAAAGATAGGGTCTTAAGCGATCTCTTTATATTCCGGGATCTGCATCAATTCATCCTGCATAATTTCACGCGCGGCACGAACACACTTACCACATTGATTTCCTACAGGAACAAATTTACGCAACTGCTGAAAAGATTGCGGGTGAAACTGACGCACTGCCTGGCGGATTTTTTTATCACTAACACCATTACACAAACAAACGTACATAATCACTCCCGTTCAATTTATGCGCAAAGTGTAAATGAGAATAGTTACGATTACAATAGCACAAACTTAAGGGAATAATGCAGGCCAGAGTAAAAATGCAAACAATCATGACGATGTGTAAATAACAAAAAGCAAAAAGGACGCCGAAGCGTCCTTTTTAATTCAGAGATAATAAACTATTAGCTCAGAACTTTAGCAACAACGCCCGCGCCAACGGTACGGCCGCCTTCACGGATTGCGAAACGCAGACCGTCATCCATCGCGATCGGGTGGATCAGGGTAACAACCATTTTGATGTTGTCGCCCGGCATTACCATCTCAACACCTTCCGGCAGTTCGATGGTGCCAGTCACGTCAGTTGTACGGAAGTAGAACTGCGGACGGTAGCCTTTGAAGAACGGAGTATGACGGCCGCCTTCATCTTTGGACAGGATGTAAACTTCAGATTCGAATTTGGTGTGCGGCTTGATGGAACCCGGCTTAGCCAGTACCTGACCACGTTCGATTTCTTCACGTTTGATACCACGCAGCAGAACACCCACGTTCTCGCCCGCACGGCCTTCGTCCAGCAGTTTGCGGAACATTTCAACGCCGGTACAGGTGGATTTCGCCGTATCTTTGATACCAACGATTTCAACTTCTTCACCCACTTTAACGATACCGCGCTCTACACGACCGGTAACAACAGTACCACGGCCGGAGATGGAGAATACGTCTTCGATAGGCAGCAGGAACGGCTTGTCAATCGCACGCTCTGGTTCCGGGATGTAAGAATCCAGGTAGCCAGCCAGTTCGATGATTTTCTCTTCCCACTGTGCTTCGCCTTCCAGCGCTTTCAGTGCAGAACCACGTACGATCGGGGTGTCGTCGCCCGGGAAATCGTACTGGGACAGGAGTTCACGAACTTCCATCTCAACCAGTTCCAGCAGCTCTTCGTCATCAACCATGTCGCATTTGTTCAGGAACACGATGATGAACGGAACGCCTACCTGGCGACCCAGCAGGATGTGCTCACGGGTCTGCGGCATCGGGCCGTCAGTCGCAGCAACAACCAGGATCGCGCCATCCATCTGGGCAGCACCGGTGATCATGTTTTTAACATAGTCGGCGTGGCCCGGGCAGTCTACGTGTGCGTAGTGGCGGGTCGGGGT
>NZ_FOYH01000017.1 GCF_900116015.1 Enterobacter sp. kpr-6 | reverse complement strand
CACGATGATGAACGGAACGCCTACCTGGCGACCCAGCAGGATGTGCTCACGGGTCTGCGGCATCGGGCCGTCAGTCGCAGCAACAACCAGGATCGCGCCATCCATCTGGGCAGCACCGGTGATCATGTTTTTAACATAGTCGGCGTGGCCCGGGCAGTCTACGTGTGCGTAGTGGCGGGTCGGGGTGTCATATTCAACGTGAGAGGTGTTGATGGTGATACCACGAGCTTTTTCTTCCGGCGCGTTATCGATCTGGTCGAATGCACGAGCAGAACCACCGTAGGTTTTAGCCAGAACGGTAGTGATGGCAGCGGTCAGCGTTGTTTTACCATGGTCAACGTGGCCGATAGTACCGACGTTAACGTGCGGTTTTGTACGTTCAAACTTTTCTTTAGACATCGATTGTCCCTCTAAGACACGGATAAATCGGTGATATCACCACATCAACCAGGCAACATGCCTGAACTGTTGAATACATTTAAATTGAAACAGAGAGAAACGGGAGGGAGAAGTGAAGTGGTGCTGATACCCAGAGTCGAACTGGGGACCTCACCCTTACCAAGGGTGCGCTCTACCAACTGAGCCATATCAGCACGTATTGGAGCGGGCAGCGGGAATCGAACCCGCATCATCAGCTTGGAAGGCTGAGGTAATAGCCATTATACGATGCCCGCATCCTGAAACTCGGCTACCCAGTTCTTTCTGTAACAAAAAAAGAGATTTCTCTCTTTTTAAGTTCGAGCTGATTATTCTTTCAACCAGCTCCGGCGGCAATAATGCTGCCAGAAAGTGGTGGTGGGGGAAGGATTCGAACCTTCGAAGTCTGTGACGGCAGATTTACAGTCTGCTCCCTTTGGCCGCTCGGGAACCCCACCGGACTTGATGGTGCCGACTACCGGAATCGAACTGGTGACCTACTGATTACAAGTCAGTTGCTCTACCTACTGAGCTAAGTCGGCATCAAGTAGCGCGCATTCTAGGTAGACCGACGCTCTCATGCAACAAAAAAATCGCATAAACCGTTCTATCGCTCACATTTTGTGCTTCCGCCTGCAAAAATGCTGTTATTTCAATCAATGCAGGACGATTATTCAGCGTTTTATAGATCGTAAGTTCCGAAAGCCTGTCGGCCTGGCACCCTATCCTCTCCGGTATATGCCGACTTTATCTCCGCCGTTAACCTTGTTTTAACTCTCTCTGTTCTGCATACCGTGATGCACCCCGGCGAAAGCATCACTTAAGGCGATTTTTTCTTATTATTCCTTTTCATCTGGTGTTACCCTCCTGCCTATTGTCTCAATTAACTAAATGCAGCATGCCTTTATGTCGTCTTTATAGACCGTGTCCCGCAGGCTCTTTCGTCTTCGGGCAGTGAGTAAATGTGCATCGCAGGCAGAACTATGCTTATGAGTAAAAAAGATCAATCGTTAATGACCCCTTATCTGGAGTTTAACCGTCACCAGTGGGCAGCGCTTCGTGATTCAGTGCCAATGACGCTGACCGAAGGGGAAATTGCACGGTTAAAGGGCATCAATGAAGATCTCTCCCTGGAAGAGGTCGCAGAGATTTATCTGCCGTTATCACGCTTACTCAACTTCTATATCAGTTCCAATCTACGCCGTCAGGCCGTTCTTGAGCAGTTCCTTGGCACTAATGGGGAACGCATTCCTTATATCATTAGTATTGCCGGTAGCGTGGCCGTAGGGAAAAGTACGACGGCACGTGTCCTACAGGCGCTGCTGAGCCGCTGGCCTGAACATCGCCGCGTTGAATTGATTACTACCGATGGCTTTTTGCATCCTAACCAGGTGTTGAAAGATCGGGGGTTGATGAAGAAGAAAGGTTTCCCGCAATCTTATGATATGCACCGTCTGGTGAAATTCGTTTCCGATCTTAAATCGGGTGCGCCAGATGTTACTGCGCCGGTTTATTCTCATCTGATTTACGATGTGATCCCTGAGGGGGACAAAACAGTCACACAGCCGGATATTTTAATTCTCGAAGGATTAAACGTCTTACAAAGTGGTATGGATTACCCTCATGATCCTCACCATGTATTTGTTTCTGATTTTGTTGATTTTTCTATCTATGTGGATGCACCTGAAGAGCTATTACAGACCTGGTACATTAATCGCTTCCTGAAATTCCGTGAAGGCGCATTTACCGATCCGGACTCTTACTTCCACAGCTATGCAAAATTGTCGGAAGAAGAAGCGGTAAATATTGCCACTTCATTATGGGAAGAGATTAATTATTTGAATCTTAAAGAAAACATCCTTCCAACGCGTGAGCGGGCGAGTCTTATCATGACCAAAAGCGCTAACCATGCTGTTGAACAAGTCCGTCTGCGGAAATAACAAAAAAAGGAGAGCATTGCGCTCTCCTTTCCCTTCTAACTTGCGCTTCTTAATGATATTTCACCGCCAACCCAGGGCTTGATAATACCGTCCTGTTCAAGAAGTAGTGCTCCCTGCGTATCTATTCCGCGTGAAATGCCGAAAATTTCTTTATCACCAATAATCAATTTAACAGGCCGATTAATAAAGTTATCCAGCTTTTCCCAACGCGAAAGATAAGGACTCAGCCCCTCTTGTTCGAATAAGACTAATGCTGCGCGCAATTCAGCGATAAGGCGAACGGCAAGCGTATTTCGATCAACAGTAAGACCCGCTTCCTGAAGATTGATCCAGCCCTGATTGATCACATCCGTTTCGACATTTCGCATGGCAAGGTTAATACCTGCACCGATAACGATTTGTGCGGCATCCCCGGTTTTGCCCGTCAGCTCAACAAGAATACCCGCGAGTTTACGATCCTGAAGATATAAATCATTCGGCCATTTTACCCGCACCTGCTCGGCACCTAAATCGCGCAGCACTTCCGCCATAACGATACCAATCACCAGGCTCAGACCAATTGCCGCCGCAGGGCCCTGCTCCAGACGCCAGAACATAGACAGATACAAGTTAGCGCCAAAAGGAGAAAACCATTTGCGACCACGGCGGCCGCGCCCGGCCTGCTGGTACTCAGCAACGCAGGCATCACCCGACTGTAACTGGCTAATCCGGTCCATCAGATACTGATTTGTAGAGTCAATGACCGGTAAAACGGCTACGGTTCCCTGACTGATCTGCTGATTGATGATTTCTTCATCCAGTAACTGGATGGGTTCTGGCAGGCTATAGCCCTTACCTGGCACCGTAAAGACGTCCACTCCCCAGTCGCGTAACGTCTGCACATGCTTATTAATGGCTGCCCGACTCATGCCCAGCCGCTCACCCAGTTGTTCTCCTGAATGAAACTCACCATCAGCCAGGATGGAAATCAGGGTCAACGGGATAGTATTGTCCTTCACGCGATGATCTCCACAGCATTGACTTCACCTGTCTGGCCAATAAACCGGACTTCCGGCTCAAGCCAGACGTTAAATTTCTCGCCGACGCGTTGCCGCACCAGATGAGCCAGTTCGACCACATCCTGACCGGTGGCGCAACTGGCATTAATCAGCACAAGCGCCTGATGTTGATGTACCGCTGCGCCGCCGATACGGGTGCCTTTTAAATCGCACCTGTCGATGAGCCATCCCGCCGCCAGCTTCACGCTTCCATCTGCCTGAGGGTAATGTGGAATGTCAGGAAACTGTATGAGTAATGTCTGTGCATCTTCTGCTGTTATTACCGGGTTTTTGAAGAAGCTGCCCGCATTACCGTTCACTTTAGGATCGGGAAGTTTAGTCATACGCATGTGACAGACCGAATCAAAAACTGCTTTAGGCGTAACGGTTGCCGGAGCCAAACGCGTCAGGTCACCATAAGACAGGATGGGTTGCCACACTTTAGGCAACCGTAAGCCTACTGCAACAATGGCATAGCGATCCTGATATTCATGCTTGAAGATACTGTCACGATAACCAAAACGACACTCTTCAGCACTGAGACGAAGAGGGTTGCCTGTTTCAAGCTCAATGCAATCAACGTATTCACAAACGTGCTGTAACTCAAGGCCATAGGCACCGATATTCTGAATAGGCGATGAGCCAACACAACCTGGGATGAGCGCTAAATTTTCCAGACCAGGCATTCCTTGCTCAAGCGTAAACTGCACCAGTTTATGCCAGTTTTCCCCTGCCCCCACGTGCAGTAGCCATGCATCAGCCTGCTCTTCTATATGAATACCCATGATGCGGTTCACAATGACGGTGCCGGCAAAATCTTCCAGGAAAAGAACGTTACTTCCTTCCCCTAATATCAAAACAGGTTGCTGGTTTTTAACCGCATCTTTCCAGGCATTGAATAATTGTTGCTCATTTTCAGCGCGAACGATCAGTGCTGCATCACGCTCAATGCCAAATGTGTTCCAGGGTTTAAGGGAGTGATTCATAGAGGCCATCCAGAGACAAAAACCTGGATAGTTTACAGTATATATAGCGGGATCGCTTGTGGAGAGTCGTTACAGGTGAGGAGTTAAAACGCAAAAAGGCCATCCTTCCGGATGGCCTCTTCACTTGATTGATGCCTGGCAGTTCCCTACTCTCGCATGGGGAGACCCCACACTACCATCGGCGCTACGGCGTTTCACTTCTGAGTTCGGCATGGGGTCAGGTGGGACCGCCGCGCTAGTGCCGCCAGGCAAATTCTGTTATCAACACGTCCTGTGACCTGTTGATGGTATCTGTATCAGGCTGAAAATCGTACTCTCAAATCACGCCAAAACAGCTTCGGCGTTGTAAGGTTAAGCCTCACGGTTCATTAGTACCGGTTAGCTCAACGCATCGCTGCGCTTACACACCCGGCCTATCAA
>NZ_FOYH01000018.1 GCF_900116015.1 Enterobacter sp. kpr-6 | reverse complement strand
TCATCTCCGGGGGTAGAGCACTGTTTCGGCTAGGGGGCCATCCCGGCTTACCAACCCGATGCAAACTGCGAATACCGGAGAATGTTATCACGGGAGACACACGGCGGGTGCTAACGTCCGTCGTGAAGAGGGAAACAACCCAGACCGCCAGCTAAGGTCCCAAAGTCATGGTTAAGTGGGAAACGATGTGGGAAGGCACAGACAGCCAGGATGTTGGCTTAGAAGCAGCCATCATTTAAAGAAAGCGTAATAGCTCACTGGTCGAGTCGGCCTGCGCGGAAGATGTAACGGGGCTAAACCATGCACCGAAGCTGCGGCAGCGACACTATGTGTTGTTGGGTAGGGGAGCGTTCTGTAAGCCTGCGAAGGTGGCCTGTGAGGGCTGCTGGAGGTATCAGAAGTGCGAATGCTGACATAAGTAACGATAAAGCGGGTGAAAAGCCCGCTCGCCGGAAGACCAAGGGTTCCTGTCCAACGTTAATCGGGGCAGGGTGAGTCGACCCCTAAGGCGAGGCCGAAAGGCGTAGTCGATGGGAAACAGGTTAATATTCCTGTACTCGGTGTTACTGCGAAGGGGGGACGGAGAAGGCTATGTTGGCCGGGCGACGGTTGTCCCGGTTTAAGCGTGTAGGCGTGTGTTCCAGGTAAATCCGGTTCACTTTAACGCTGAGGCGTGATGACGAGGCACTACGGTGCTGAAGTAACAAATGCCCTGCTTCCAGGAAAAGCCTCTAAGCATCAGGTAACATCAAATCGTACCCCAAACCGACACAGGTGGTCAGGTAGAGAATACCAAGGCGCTTGAGAGAACTCGGGTGAAGGAACTAGGCAAAATGGTGCCGTAACTTCGGGAGAAGGCACGCTGGTGTGTAGGTGAAGCGACTTGCTCGCGGAGCTGAAACCAGTCGAAGATACCAGCTGGCTGCAACTGTTTATTAAAAACACAGCACTGTGCAAACACGAAAGTGGACGTATACGGTGTGACGCCTGCCCGGTGCCGGAAGGTTAATTGATGGGGTTATCCG